>CAWEHA010000002.1:0-2544498 GCA_963808855.1 uncultured Actinomycetota bacterium
CCTTGCGGCCGCGGGCGCGGTCGATGGCGTCACGCTCCTCGGGTGAGAGCTGCTGGTCGCAGGTCCAGCCGGCCACGAACTTGGCGTAGCTGCGGGCCTCGCTGCGGCCGTGGATGGAGCTGAGCACCACGCCGTTGCCGCCGTCGTCGAGGAGCGCCAGCGACCAGGAGAGGTGGCCGCCCATGTCGCCGAACGCGTCGTAGCGGACGACGGCGAGGTGGCGCAGGACGTCGCCCGCCTCGGCCCGCAATGCGGCGACCTCGCGCCGTAGGCCCACCAGGTCGGCGGGCAGGTCGGAGCCGTCGTCGCGGCGCCGCCGTGGGCGCCGCGCGGAGAGCGCGAGCCCCAGGGCGCAGAGCGCGACGAGCAGCGCGAGCGCCGCCAGGACCAAGGCCATGTGACCACCGTAGGCGCGCTCCACGGGCGCAACCGACAGGCGCGCTGGTCCACGACTTGTCGGCCGATTCCTGCACTTGCCGGCCGAAGTTTCGGCTGACAAGAGCAGGAGTCCCCGGCTACCCGGGGACTCCTGCTCCGGCCCGGCCCCGCAGGATGGTGCGGTGGACGTCGCGGCTCTGGTGCTCACCTTCGGCGCGATCTTCGTCGTCGAGCTGCCCGACAAGACGTTCCTGGCCACGTTGGTGCTGTCGACGCGCTACCGGCCGCTCCTGGTGTGGATCGGCGTCGGGCTCGCGTTCGCCGTCCAGACCACCGTGGCGGTCGCGTTGGGGCACGCGGCGTCGTACCTGCCGCCCGAGGTGGTGCAGGGCGTGGCGGCGGTGATGTTCCTCGTCGGCGCCGTGGTGCTGGTGCGGGAAGGCCTCAAGCACCAGGCGGCCGACGACGGCGCGGAGTTCGCCGAGAAGGCCAAGCCGGCGACCGGCTGGCGCGCGGTGCTGGCCTCGTTCCTCGTGCTCTTCGCCGCCGAGTGGGGCGACCTCTCGCAGCTGCTCACGCTCTCGCTCGTGGCGCGCTACGAGGCACCGCTCGAGGTGTTCATCGGGGCGCTGGCCGCGCTGCTCACTGTGAGCGCGCTCGCCGTGGTCGTGGGCCGCGGACTGCTGCGGGTGGTGCCCGTGCACGTGCTGCACTTCGTCGGGGCCGGGGTGTGCGTGGTCTTGGCCGGACTCACCGTCTACGAGCTTCTCTCATAGGGTGCGCCCCATGCCGACGAGGGGTGCCGACAGCGAGGTGGGACGGCTGCGCACCGTGATGCTGCACCGACCCGGCCCGGAGCTGAAGCGGCTGACGCCGCGCAACAACGACCAGCTGTTGTTCGACGGGATCCCGTGGGTGGCCCGCGCGCAGGAGGAGCACGACGCGTTCGCCGAGGCGCTGCGCACCCGCGACGTCGAGGTGCTCTACCTGACCGACCTGCTCACCGAGACCCTCGCGAACGCGGACGCGCGCGCCTCCGCGATCGAGACCGCGCTCGCCGACCTCGACCTCGGAGTCACGATGCGCGACCACCTCGAGGGCGTGCTCGGCGACGCCGCCCCCGACGAGCTCACGACGCTGCTCACCGCCGGCATCCGCAACGACGAGGTGCGCGGCGGGTTCGGGCTGGTCACCTCGCTGCTCCCCCACGACGCCTTCCTCATCGACCCGCTGCCCAACCTGCTCTTCACCCGCGACTCGTCGGTGTGGGTGCGCGACCACGTGGCGGTCACCTCGCTCGCCATGCCCGCCCGCAAGCGGGAGACCCAGCTCACCGAGCTCATCTACTCCCTGCACCCCCGGTTCGCCGACTCGCCGCGGATCCACGGCCACCACTACGAGCACGTCGAGGGCGGCGACGTACTGCTGCTGGGGGCCGGCGTCATCGCGGTCGGCGTCGGCGAGCGCACCACCCCTGCCGGCGTCGAGCGGCTGGCCCGGCAGGTCTTCGACGACGACCTCGCCCACACCGTGCTCGCCGTGCCGATCGCCCAGGAGCGGGCGACGATGCACCTCGACACGATCTGCACGATGGTCGACGCCGACCTGATGGTGGTCTACGAGAACGTCGCCGACTCCCTGGTCGCCTACACGGTCAAGCCGGACGGCACCGACGACCACGGCAACCTGCAGCTCGACGTCTCGGGCTCCCGGCCGTTCCTCGAGGCGGCCGCCGACGCGCTCGGGATCGACCGGATGCGGCGCATCGAGACCGGCCTCGACCCGGTGACCGCCGAGCGCGAGCAGTGGGACGACGGCAACAACACCCTCGCGCTCGCCCCCCGGGTCGCCGTCGCGTACGAGCGCAACCTCGAGACGAACAGCCGGCTGGAAGAGGCCGGCATCGAGGTGGTGCCGATCGCCGGCTCCGAGCTCGGCTCCGGCCGCGGTGGCCCGCGCTGCATGAGCTGCCCGGTCGAGCGCGACCCGCTGCCCACCTAGGTCACCCGGGCACCACCGCGGGGCCGTCCGGGCCGCCGCCGACGCGCTCGCAGGCCAGGCGGGGCACGGCGCAGCGCACCAGGGTGCGGCCGAGGAACCCCGGGCCGGCGACGGCGACCACGACGCTCGTGGGCGACTCCCAGCCGACGACCTGCCAGGACCGGTCGCGCGGCGGGGGCAGCGGCAGGCGGGAGGGGGCGAAACCGCCGTCGAACGGGCTCAGCACGTAGGGCACGGTGGCGTACACCTGCGCCATCACCCGGCCCTCGGCCTCCCACGCCCCGCCGCCGTAGCCGAGCTCGCCCACCGGCTCCACGGACCCGTCCTCGGCCACCCGGCTCAGCACGATGCCTGCGCCGGGGTCGAGCCAGCTGATGCCGCCCGGCCACGGCACGGGGTCGAAGTCGAGCAGGACGCCGTCCGGCAACCGCACCTCGACCGGCTCCTCCCCCGGCGTCCACACGACCGCCCGGCCGGACGACCCGGTGCCGAGCTCGTTGCCCACCGGCGTCTCGGCCACCTGCACCACGATCCGGCCGTCGGCCAGCACGGACTGGATCCGCACGACCTCGTCCGGGTCAGCCAGGTCGGAGGCGTCGAGGGTGACCGGGGGGCCGAGGTCGCCGTCGTCGCCGATCTCGGAGGCCACCACCTCCTGGGCCACGACCCACGCCACCAGCCGGCCGTCGGGTGCGAGCTGCACCGAGGTGATGCCACCGGGCAGGCCGGCGATGGCGTCGCGGGTGACCACCTGGTAGCGACCGGTGCCGGCGACCACCGTGGTGCCGCCCGCCCACGACAGGGTCCGCGGCGTGACGGTGCGGTACGCGCGACCCTCGACATGGAGGATGCCGTCGGACCAGTACGGCAGGGCGGTGGCGGCGCCCACCGGCAGGTCGGCGATGGCCGCCACCCCGTCTTCCGGCGTCAGCGGCGAGAGATCGAGGGACGGCGCCCCGGGCGGCTCCGGCGGGTCGGCGGTCAGGGCCACGACGCCGATCCCCGCGGTCACCGCGAGCACGGCCGCCAGTCCCACCGCGCTCCACAGCTCGCGGCGCTTGCGGTGCGGCCGCGCCGTCCAGGCCTCGGCGACCGCGTCGACCGCGACCGCCGGCAGCTGACCGGTCACCGCCGCCAGCGCGGTGGACAGGTCGGCGACGCCGTCCCCGAACGCCGCCTCGGCCCGGCGCTCCCGCTCGGGCTGGTCGCGACGACGGCCGCCGAGCGCGCGCGCCACGTCCAGCCCCTGCACGGCGGGGAGGTGCCTCATCACCAGCGGCGCCCGGTGCTCGCGCGCGAGTGCCTGCAGCCGACGCCAGGCCGGCAGCCGCTGCTCCAGGTCGGGGTCGTGCCCGGCCGGCGGGGGCTGGGTGACCACGAGCCGGGAGCCGAGCACGCCGGGCTGCACCTCGTCGCGCTCGAACGCCGCCACGAGCGCCCGGACCGCCTCGGTGACCAGCCACGGCTCGTCGGGGTCCTCGGGGTCCCACCGGACGGCGGCCTCGGCGAGCCCCACCTGCAGCAGGACCTCCGCGTCGTCCAACGAGCCGCTCAGCGCGTAGGCCACCGCGTGCAGCACCGGCGCCTGGTCCCGGACGAACACGGTCCATCCGGCACGGGCGTCGGCCTCGCGGAGTGAGCCGCCCACGCGGCCATTGTCCCTTGCCTGGACACCTGCGGAGCGGGTCCGCGACCATGAGCGGCATGCCGACCTTCTTCGACTCGTTCACCCCGCGCGAGGTCGCGGAGATCAGCGCCCACGGGCGGCGGGTCACGCTGCCCGAGGGATGGTCGCCGATCTGGGAGAAGACGCCGTCCGACAAGGCCTACATCCTGCTCGACGGCACCGTCTCGGTGCGGCGTGACGGCACTGAGATCGCGCAGCTCGGGGCCGGCGACATCGTGGGCGAGGCCGGCATCGTCGGGCACTCGCTGCGCACCGCCACGGTGGTGGCCCTCACGCCGCTCAAGGCCATCCACTTCACCGACGACGACATCACCGCCCTCATGGAGGAGCTGCCGTCGTTCAAGGAGCAGGTGACCGCCCTCGTCGAGTCCCGGCTTGGCTGACCAGCCGGTCGACGGGCTCGAGGAGCTCGTCCTCGGGGAGGCGCCGCGGCTGACCCGGGTCGAGGTCTGCGAGCAGGCCGGCGTGCCGCTGCCGGTGGCCGAGGAGCTGTGGCGGCTGCTCGGCTTCGCGCACACGGGCGACGACGAGGTGGCGTTCACCGAGGCCGACGTGACCGCCCTGCGGCAGGCCCACGAGCTCGTCGAGCTCGGGATCCTCAGCCCGGAGCGGCAGTCGGCGCTGGTGCGCACCTGGGGCCGCAGCTTCGCGCGGCTGGCCGAGTGGCAGAGCGATCTACTGGTCGACGTCGCCCGTGACAGCGGTTCCGACCCGACCGAGACGCTGGCGGCCCTCGCGGCCGACGTGCTGCCCCGGGTGGAGGCGCTGCAGGCGTACGCGTGGCGCCGGCACCTCGTGAGCGCCGGATCGCGGCTGCTCGCCGACCCCGACGACCCCGGCGAGGGGACGGCGACCGTCTGCTTCGTCGACATCGTGGGCTACACGTCCCGCAGCAAGGCGCTCGACGAGCCCGACCTGGTGGCATGGCTGGAGCGCTTCGAGAGCACCGCGCTCGACCTGGTCACCGAGGCCGGTGGGCGGATCATCAAGAACATCGGCGACGAGGTGCTCTACGTCGCCGACGACCTCCCGGCCGCCGCCGAGGTGGCGCTGCGGATGACCGAGCGCGGTGCCGACGGGGCCGACGAGTTCCCCGAAGTGCGCGCCGGGCTCGCCCACGGCCCCGTGGTGAACCGGCTCGGCGACGTGTACGGCGGCACCGTGAACCTGGCCGCCCGCCTCACCTCCGCCGCGCGGCCCGGCACCGTGCTCGTCGACGAGGGAGCCCACGACGCCCTCGGCGAGGACGACTCGTTCACGCTGCGCCGGGTGCATCGGCTGTCGGCGAAGGGGTACTCGCGGCTCCCCGCCTGGGCGTTACGTCGAGCGTGACGGCTCGGGTGGTTTCGAGGCTCGGCCGTGGCCGGCCTCGCACCTCAACCACCGTCATCTCACGGTGGTTGAGGTGCGAGGAGCGCTAGCGACGAGCCTCGAAACCACTCACCGTCAACGGATGCTCACCTGGCGGGAGGCGAGGCCGGAGCGGGCGGAGCGCTCCTCGGGAGTGAGCGGGCTGTCGTCGGCCATCGCCTTCTCCAGGGCGGCGCCGAACTCGGCGGCCGGGTCCTCGACGGCCTCGGCGCCGGTGCCGAGGGGCAGGTCCCAGACCGGTGTGAGCAGTCCGTGGGCGCGGAACATGCCGACCAGCCGGGCGTCGGGCACGATCACGTCGGCGCCGGAGACGTGCAACCGCGCCAGCGCGTCGAGGACGGCGTCCTCGGGCTCGGGTCGCACCCAGCGCAGGTGCTCCTTGGTGGTGACGTCGGTCCAGTAGGCCGCCTCGACGCTCGCGAGCCGGGAGCTGGGCGCGATGGCGCCGTTGGCCTGCTCCAGCGCCGCGGCGAGCGCCTCCTTCTCCTCCTCGTCGACGTCCTCAACCCAGTAGTCGAAGCCGTCGTGCACGGTGATGTCGAGGGCGTCGGAGACCACGAGGTCCTGCATCCGCGGACCGGACCCGGGCGCGGCGGTGAGCCCGACCACGCCCGTCTCGCCGGCCGCCGCGTGCTCCAGGGAGCGCAGCAGGACGGCGGCGAGGTCGCGGGACGGGTCGCCGAACTGGTGCTGCACCTGCAGCCCGAGCGACACCTGACCCGACTCGTGCACGAGCGCCGGCGATGCGCCCGGCAGCAGCGAGGCCAGCCGCACCGTGTGCTCGGTGCCGTCGACCGACACCGTGAGCGGCGTCGTTGCCGCCGGCACCAGCTCGCGGAGCGCCACCAGGTCGCACTCGCCCGGCAGCCCCTCGAACGGGCGCGCCACCCAGACGTCACCGCCACCGGGCGCGCCGTGGCACGCCTTGTAGCGCTTGCCCGAGCCGCACGGGCAGGGCTGGCGGGGGCCCACCTCGCCGGGTGCGGTGTCCTCGTTCGACGGCTTGCGGTTGCGCGACTTCTTGGCCACGCCCGGACGCTACCGGCCGAGCTCGCCGAGCACCCAGGCCGGGCGGTCGGTGATGACGCCGTCGACGTCGAGGTCGAGGCAGACGTCGAGGTCGGCGCGGGTGTTGACGGTCCACACGTGCACGCCGGGCGCGCGCCGGCGGATGCTCTGCGAGGTGCGCTGGTGCTCGTGCAGCAGCTCGACCCCCGGCCCCACCCACCAGTGCGGGCCCACCACCCGCTTGAGCATCGCCCAGCTCTGCGGCTTGTCGACGAGCTGGACCAGCTGGATGTCCGGGGCCGCCCGCTCCACCCGCTGCAAGGCCGTGAACGAGAAGCTCATCACCCGCACCGGCGATCCGGCCTGGTCCCAGCCGAAGTCGGCGAGCAGCTCCACCAGCCGCCGTTCCACCAGCCCGCCGAACCGGGTCGGGTGCTTGGTCTCGATCGCCAGCTCGACCCGCCGGTCGTAGTCGGCGGCGGTCTCGAGCAGCTTGCGCAGCGTGAGCACCCGGTCGAGGGTCTCGTCGCGGTCCGGCGCCTCGTCGTCGAGGTCGGCCCACGGGTGCTTCCAGGCGGCGAAGTCGAGCTCGTTGAGCTCGGCGAGGTCCATCGTCGACACCAGGCCGGGCGATCCCCCGGTGCGCCGCAGGGTGCGGTCGTGCACGCAGACGAGGTGGCCGTCGGCGGTGAGCCGGACGTCGCACTCCAGGCCGTCCGCGCCGGCGTCGAGCGCGGCCAGGTAGGCCCCGAGGGTGTGCTCGGCCTCGTCGTGGCTGGCACCGCGGTGGGCGACCACCTGCGTGGGCATCGGCGGCTCCTGCGCTCGGCTCGGCTCGGTCCGGTCAGCCCTGGTCGCCCACGGTGCCGCGCAGCACGTTGGGCACGCACTGGGTGGCGCCGTCCACGACCTCGGCCTCGAGCGACCAGTCTGCCGACTCGCCGGCCCCGACGTCGTCCACCACGACGAAGCCGCGTCCGAGAACGTCGGAGGTGTCGTTGATCCAGTTGAACGTGATCACGTAGTCGAGGCTGCGCCGCGTCGGGTTGGTCACCGTGCCGGACAGCGGCTGCGCCCCGGGGTCGGTGCCGCACTCGCCCGCCGTGGGTGTCTCCGCGGTGCCCAGCACACGTGCGGCGGTCATGCTCGCCATCCTGCCCGACGGCTGCCCGGCGTCGGCGTCTGGTGCGACACTGGCGGGGTGCCTGAGCTGCCCGAGGTGGAGGCGCTCGCTCTCGACCTGGGCGGGCGGTTGGCCGGCCGTGCCCTCACCACCGTGCACCTGGTGGCCTTCAGCGCGCTCAAGACCTTCGACCCACCGGTCACCGCGCTCCACGGCACCCTCGTCGACGCCGTCGGCCGGCACGGCAAGTTCCTCGACATCGAGGTGTCCGGGCTCCACCTGATCCTGCACCTGGCGCGCGCCGGCTGGGTGCGCTGGCGCGACGAGGTGCCGCCCGTGCCGCCGCGCCCGAGCAACAAGTCGCCGCTCGCCGTCCGCGTGGTGCTCGACTCCGGCGCCGGGCTCGACATCACCGAGGCCGGCACCCGCAAGAGCCTCGCCATGTACGTCGTCCGCGACCCGCTCGAGGTGCCCGGCATCGCCTCGCTCGGGCCCGACCCGCTCACCGACGACTTCACGATCGAGTCGCTGCGCGCGATCCTCGAGCGCGAGGGCCGCAAGCAGATCAAGGGCGTGCTGCGACACCAGGGCACGATCGCCGGCATCGGCAACGCCTACTCCGACGAGATCCTGCACGCCGCCCGGATGTCGCCGTTCAAGCCCGCATCCAGCCTCGACGACGACGACCTCGCGGTGCTCTACGACGCCGTCCGCACCACGCTCGGCGACGCCGTCGACCGCTCCCGCGGCCTGGCCGCCAGCGAGCTCAAGGGCGAGAAGAAGAGCCACATGGCGGTGCACGGCCGCACCGGCCAGGCCTGCCCGGTGTGCGGCGACACCGTGCACGAGGTGTCCTTCGCCGACTCCAGCCTCCAGTACTGCCCCACCTGCCAGACCGGCGGCAAGCCACTCGCCGACCGCCGCATGAGTCGGTTGCTCAAGTGAGCGAGCAGTGACCGAGCGAGGGACGAGCCCGGTCACGTCGCGAGCGAAGATCGAGCAAGTCCCGCGGCTGAGGAACGAAGCCGCGACGGACGCGTCGAGATCACCGGGGCGATCTCGCTAACGTGACCCCGATGAACGTCCCCACCGTCGCCGTCTCCGCGGTCCCCGACCCGATTCCGGACGAGCTGGTCGTGCTCGACGTGCGCGAGCAGATCGAGTTCGACCACGGCCACATCGACGGCGCCGTCCACGTGCCGCTCGGTGAGCTGGCCGCCCGGGTCGGCGAGCTGCCGGAGGGGCAGACGCTCGTGGTGTGCAAGGTCGGCGGTCGCTCGGCGCGCGCGGTGGGCTGGCTGGTGCAGCAGGGCCGCGACGCCGTCAACCTCGACGGCGGCATGGTCGACTGGGCCGACGCCGGCCGGCCGATGGTGAGCGAGATCGACCGCCCACCGCAGGTCGTCTGACCACGCTCGGACAGCACGAGGGCCGGCCACCCCACGGGTGACCGGCCCTCGTCATCGCTGCGTCAGGCGGTCACTCCTCGGAGCCGTCGCCGCAGTACTCGTTCGCCCACTCGTTGTAGGCGTCCGTCTTCTCCTTCTCGTCGTCGCTCAGGTCGTCCTCGAACGGGTCCTTCTCGTCCTCGATGGCCTTCTCGATGTCGTCCTCGCTGAGGTCCTTCGCCTTCTCGAGCGTGATCTCGAAGCCCTCGCGAGCGTCGTCCGGGATGTCCTCGGGGGTTCCGACCTCCTCGGCGCGCTCGGTGATCTTGTCGAACTCCTTCTTGAACTGCTTCGCGATCTCGGCGTTGGACGAGTTCTCGTCGAGGCCCTCCAGGTTCGGCTCGGCGTTGTGCACGTCGTTGCAGAAGTCGTTCTTGCTGGCGTCGGTGGGCGCACCGCCACAGGCGGTGAGCGTGCCGGCGAGCAGCACCGAGGCCGCTACCGCGGCCAGCGTGCGTACGAGCCTCATCCCTCACCACCACCGAGCTCGGCCGTGCAGACCTCGAGGGTCTTCTCGATGAACGCGTCGACCTTGTCGGAGTCGTCGCCGTCGAAGACATCGGAGCTGTCCTCGGCGTCCGAGAAGTCCTTCACGTCGTCACCGTCGATGTCGGCGAGGAAGTCGACGTAGATCTCGAAGCCCTCGCGGGCGTCGCCGTCGAGGTCCTCGGGCGTGCCGACCTCCTGGAGCTTCTCGGCGTAGCCGTGGATGGAGTCGGCGGCCTTGTCGGTGTCCTTGCTGTCGGCGTCCTTCGGCTCCTCGGTGAAGGCGTCGCAGAAGTCCTTGTTGCTGGCGTCCTCGGGGGCGCCGGAGGCACCACC
Organism: uncultured Actinomycetota bacterium; assembly: GCA_963808855.1. Taxonomy (GTDB): domain Bacteria; phylum Actinomycetota; class Actinomycetes; order Propionibacteriales; family Nocardioidaceae; genus Nocardioides. The sequence goes on from CAWEHA010000002.1 coordinate 9,839, forward strand.
GCCGCAGGCGGTGAGCGCCGCGGCGAGGAGGATCGAGGCGCCGACGGCGCCGATGGTGCGCTTGATGCTCGTCATCTAGCTGATGTCCTTTCGGGGACCACGGGTGTCGCGCGAACCCTCCCCTACCGGGGCGGTTTCATGCCAGTGGGAAACGCTCGTTCTCGTGAGACGGTCTGGACCAGGCGGCTACACCCTCCCGAAATCCGGTGGCGGGACGGTGACCAGCGCGGGAAGCCGGGACAGATAGTGGGTGCGGTCGATCTCGACGACGCCCAGACCGGCCAGGTGTGGCGTGACCCACTGGACGTCGACCAGGCGCCGGTCGGCGTGCTCGTCGCGCAGCCGCTCGACCAGGCCCACGAGCGCCACTTTGGAGGCGTCGCGCTCGCGGAAGAACATCGACTCCCCGGCGAACAGGCCGCCGACGGCGACGCCGTACAGCCCGCCGACCAGCCGGTCCCCGCGCCACGACTCCACCGAGTGGGCCCACCCCAGGGCGTGCAGCCGCAGGTAGGCCTCGAGGATCCGGCCGTCGATCCATGCCCCGGGACGGCGTGGGTCGGCGCACGCCTCGACCACCTCGGCGAAGGCGGTGTCGACCCGGATCTCGATGTCGCGGCACGCGCGGCGCAGCGAGCGCGAGACCCGCAGCGCGTCGAGGGGGAGCACCCCGCGGCGCACCGGCGACCACCACGCCATCGGCCGCCGCCGGCCGCCCACCGGCATGGGGAACAGGCCGCGGCGGTAGGCGGCGAGCAGGGTGCCGGGCTCGAGGTCGGCGCCGATCGCCACCAGGTCGTCGTCGGGGTCGAAGGCCGCCGGGTCGGGGAACGACCACGGCGTCGGCGGCGGCTCGACCGGGTCCACGCGGGTGAATCTATGGCCCGCTCACTACGATTTGGTCATGCCCATCACGCGCTCCGCCGTCCAGAAGCTGGGCACCCGCCTGGCGCCGGTGCTCGCGCCGAAGCTCGCGGAGGCGGCGCCCGGGCTGTCGGCCACGTTCGTGCGCGAGGCCCTCGCTCGGGCCATCGCCGGAGTCGGACCCCTGCCTCCGGCCGCCGCGGCCGCCGAGAAGCAGCTCGCCGAGCAGCGTGGCGACGTGGAGCGCGCGGTGCACGAGGTGATCGAGAACCACGTGCGCTGGGCCGGCGTCCAGGGCTTCGCCACCAACCTCGGCGGCCTGTTGACGATGGCGGTGACCGTGCCCGCCAACATCGCGGGCGTCACGATGCTGCAGTGCCGGCTGGTGGCGGGCATCGCGCACCTGCGCGGCTACGACCTCGCCGACCCGCGGGTGCGCAACGCGATCCTGGTGACGATCCTGGGCGAGGACGAGGTGAAGAAGCTGGTGCGCAAGCGCAAGCTGCCCGCCCCGCCGATGGCGATCGCCACCGCGCCGGTGCACGACACGAGCCTCGACCCCCTGGTCTCCGCCCAGGTGGCCTCCGACGTGCTGGAGCGCATCACCGGGAAGCGGGCAGCGGCGTTCGCCGGCAAGAAGGTGCCGCTGCTCGGCGGGATCGTGGGCATGGGCACCGACGCCTACGCCACCTGGCGGGTGGGGCGCTACGCCGACCGCGAGTTCCTGCCCCGCACCACCCGGTAGCCGCGGAGCAGGATCCGGCCGACGCCGCTCGTCTGGAGCCGGCGCACGGTCTTCTCGCCGCAGCCGATACGTGGGCCGCAGGTAGGAGCGCTCGAGGGCGCGGCGGGTCTCGTCGAGCTCGGCCTGCAGCCGGCTCTCGGAGTCACGCAGCCGCGCGTTGTCGAGCAGCAGGGCCTTGATGGCGTCGACGGCGGCGCTCGCCACCTGCCGCTCGGCCGGCCGGTCGGGATCGCTCCACGACTCCGGGGCGGGGCCCAGCAGCTCCCCGAGGTCGCCGACCACGTCGTAGCCGCGGTCGCGGACGGCGTCGACCCAGGTGCGCTCCACCTCCGCGACCCAGGGGTAGTGGTCGGGTGGGAGCCCCAGCCGCGGCGAGGAGCGGCGCTGCGACAGCGTCTGGTGGGCGAGCAGCTCGCGCACCAGGGGCCGGTAGTGGGCGGGCGGGAGGTCGCGGTTGGCAGACCGGTTGATGCGGCGGATGAGCGCCGTCTCGGGGGCGCCGAGCGAGGGATTGGCCCGGCCGCCGTCGTGGTCGAGATCGATGCCGTCGAGGTCGAGGGCCTGGCTGAACCGCTTCCACAGCAGCTCGGGCGCGCCGCCGGGCGGTGGCACGGTGACCAGGTGGACCCGCTCCGGCGGGAGGTCGTGCGCCCACCGCTGCAGGATCTCGGGCACCTCCTGCACGCCCCAGAACCAGCTCGCGATCCGGCTCGAGCGGTCCGGGTCGCGGATCTGCTCGAGGAACGAGGCGTAGGAGAGCCCGGCGCGGTGCTTGACGTTCTCCTGCCACTCCGCGGGGATCTGGCGCACCAGGTCGCGCACCGACAGCACCAGGTGCACCTCGGTGTCCGCCGGGTCGCCCAGCGAGGCGAGCGCCCGTCCCACCTGCGAGCGGGAGGCGGTGGCGAGGATCTCGTGGCTGACGATCGCCGTGCCGTCGTGGCCTCGTACCCGCTCCGCGAGCGCGTCCCAGGCGCCGACCGCCTCCTTCTCCAGGCCGCCCCACGGCATCCGCATCAGGTCGAGGCCGGCGAGGAACTGGGCGTCGTGTCGGTCGGCCGGGTAGAGGATGCCGTGGCGCAGCAGGGTGCGCTGGTTGCGGAACAGCACGTCCTGCACGTAGGAGGTGCCGGTCTTGGGGGTGCCGACGTGGAGGACCACCTTGCGGCTCATGGTTCCTCCCCTCCGGCGAGTAGCAGCCGCAGCGCGAGCGCGAGGACGGCGGCGTCGGACTCGGTGCGCCCGGTGTCCGGGGCCCCGGCCGTCGGCGCGGGCCGGAGCCCGTCCGGGCTGCCCATCACAGGGTAGTCAGCGGACACCACGGCCTCACGGAGCCACTCGGCGCGGTCGGCGAGCCATGCCGTGTGCTGCGCGGGCACGGTGAGTGCGGCGCCGTCCGGGTCGGCGTCGAGCAGGCGGGGCAGCAGGGTGCGACGCAGCAGCGCGGCACGGCGGTCGGGCAGCACGAGCAGCCCGAGCGGCGCGGCCACCCGGCGGGCCAGGTCGACCGCCGCGGCCGACGGCTCGGGCGGCGCGGGCAGCGCGCGACGGGTGCCGAGCAGCCGCGGCAGCGCGTCGTCGTCGAGCACGACGCGCACCCGGCTCCGGCCGACCCGCGCCTCCCAGCGCGACGCGATCGCCGCGAGGTCGGCGCGAGGCGGCAGAGTGTTGTTCGCCGCGGCGCGCGCCAGCCAGTCGGCCCAGGCCGGGCCGCCCTCGCCGACGACGCGGGCGGTGTAGGCGTGCCGCAGCAGGGTGTGCAGGTCGGCGCCGAGCACCACGGCGAGCGGACGGCGGCCCCCGGGCGGGCGGCCGCGCCGCACGAGCTCCTCGCGCACCGGCCCGGCGCGCCAGGGGTCACCGGCCAGCCGGTAGGCGCGGCGCCAGGGCCGCACCCAGCCCGGCCGGGGCGGGTCCGGCAGACCGGCCGCCACGACGTCCTCGGCGAGCAGGCTGGTGGCGACGCGCAGCAGCTCGTCGTCGGGCAGGTCGCCGGGGTCGACGGGCAGGGGGCCGAAGCCGCGCGCCGGTGCGGCACCGACCAGCTCGAGGTCGGGCCGGCCGCGGCCGGGAGCGCTGGCCGTGAGCACCCGGTGGGCCAGCTCCGACGGCGTCCGACCCGCGTGGTTGAGCCGTCTCAGCAGCTCGAGCTGCTGCGCGCCGGGCAGGTAGGGGCCCTGCGCCTCGGCGTCCGCGCCCGCCCAGGCCGACCACGGCGTGGTGCCGCCGTCGCGCAGATGGCGGCACCACGCCCACCCGCGACCGCTCACCGGCGCCTGGCTTTCGCGACCTTCGCGACCTTCGCCGTGAGCGCCGCGTCGGGGTCGCGTCGCCGGGAGGTCTCGGCCAGCAGGGTGACGATCGCGTCGAGGGCGGCGTCCACCACCTCGGCCTGCTTGGGGTTGTCGACCGGCCGCCGGGGTGGGTCGGACGGCTCGTAGGGCTGCGGCCGGAGGTCCGCGACGTCGCCGACGACGTGGATGCCCGAGCCGGTGACCCACTCCACCCACTCCTCGGCCACCTCCGAGGCCCAGCCGTGCGCGTCCTCGGTGAGCCGCACCGGCTGCACGCCGTCGCGCTGCGCCAGGGTCTCGTGGGCGAGCAGGCCGCGCACCAGGCTGCGGTAGTCGTCGGGCTCGAGCTCGGACTCACGCAGCCGGCGGTTGAGGCGCCGCAGCAGGAGGGTCTCCGCGGCGCCGAGCGACGGGTTGCGGCGGGCGCTCTCGATCAGGTCCCACGTCGGGTCGATGCCCACGACGGAGCAGAAGCGTCGCCACAGCTCGTCGGGGTGGGCGCCGGGCGGTGGCACCGTCACCAGGTGCACGCGCTCGGGCGGGAGCCCGTGCCCCCAGCGGGTGAGCACGTCGGGCAGGCCCTGCGCGCGCCAGAACCGGCGGGCGTCCTTGTGCTGCGGGTTGTGCCGGACCCGTCGGACGAACCGCTTGAACGGCACCACGCGGCGGTGCTTCACCCGCTCCTGCCACTCCGCCGGCACCTGCCGCGCCAGGTCGCGCGCGGTGTACACGACATGCACCTCCGCGGACCCGAACGACGACATCGCCATCCGGATCCGCTCCGGTCGCGCCGCGGCGAGGATCTCGTGGCTCACCACCGCCGTGCCGTTGGCGCGGCGGACCCGCCGGGCCAGCGCCGACCACTCACCGTGGGCGTCGCTCCGCAGGCCGCCCCAGGGCCGGTCGACGAGGTCGAGCGCGGCCAGGAACATGTCGGCCCGCAGTCCGGTCGGGTAGTGCACGTCGTGGCGGGCGAGCCGGGACTTGTTCGCAGCCAGCCGGTCCTGCAGGTAGGTCGTCCCCGTCTTGGGTGCGCCGACATGCAAGTAGACGACGTCGGCCATGGCGCGATTGTGCCGCAGCGACCGTGCATGGCTTGTTGTCGGTCGCCGACGACGGTGTGAGCATGTGGCCAGAGCCTGCGGACGAGCGGGGGACGCGTTGTTCGAGATTGCCTCAGCGGAGGTGGAGCGGCGGACTCAGCACGTGCTGGACTCCGTCGTCGCTCTGCAGCTGTGTCGTGCCAGGGCGGTCGCCAGCTTCGAGCGGGGCCGAGCCGATACCGGCGTCGACCTGTTCGCGTCGGGCGCAGACATCAATGCGCGGCTGCGGCGCGACGCCCCGGGCTGGAACAGCGTCCTGTCGGCTCGACGCCGGGTCACCGCCGACAACCTGCGGTACACGCTCCCGACGAACCGTGACGTGGTCGAGAGCGGGACTCAGATGATCAGCGTCTTCGACGAGGCCGGACTGAGCCAGGACGCGCGCGATCTCATCAGCGGCGAGGCGAACCCGATGTACCGCTTCGGTTTCGTCCCGCTCCAGATGAAGTTGATCGACGGCGAGTCGGTGCTGCTCGAGGGCCCCGTGGCCGACGGCGAGCGCACGGTGCTCGCGGTGCGGACGCCCGAGGTGCTGGCCGCCGCCCGTACCTACTGGCTCGCCGTGCTCTCGGCGTCGTCGAGGAGCGAGCCCTCGACCGAGCGGCCGCGTCACTTCACCGAGCGGCAGCTCCGGGTGCTGGCGCTCATGGCCACCGACACCCACGACGAGGGCATCGCGACGGCGCTCGGTCTGAGCGTGCGCACCGTGCGGAGCGAGGTCGCCCGCATCCTCGACGCCGTCGGGGCGCGCACCCGGTACGCCGCGGGGCTCCGCATCGGAGCCTCCGGCCTCTGACCGAGGTTGCAGGTTCCTGCACGCGCCGGCCCCTCGTGCCTCGGGGTGGCGAGCATGGCGGTCCATCTCGAGGAAGGACATCCCATGTCTCGGAAGATCGTGTTGTGGCTCGCATGCCTGATGCTCGGAGGGGCGCTGGTGTCGATGCCGACGGCGGCGCACGCAGGAACGATCCCGCTGACCAAGAACTGCGGTCCGGGGAAGGCGGTCGTGCTCCACTGGCACAACAAGAACTACGGGTACGTCGACGTCTGGACCGGGTTCACCGACTGGAAGCTGCGCACCCCGCCGTCGAACTACTACCGGGTCGGGAACCACAGCTGGAACACGGGCGCCAACCGGGTGCGCTACGGCTACGGCACCGAGGCGCTGCGCCACATCGACAAGCAGTGGGCCACCTGCTCGTCCGCCTTCTAGGCACGCCGTCCGGGACCCTCGTTTCGACGTAGCCCCCCAGGTTTGCCTACGGTGCTGCGATGCCTCTCCCCAGGTTTCGCCGTACTGCCCTGGCCGCCATCCTCGCCGGCGCTCTGCTCGCCGGCGCTGGCACCGCGGACGTGGCGGCCGCCCCGACCCTCCCGGTCGACGACGTCCGTGCCGTCGTCGAGCCCCAGCGGAATCCTCCGCAGGATGATCGGTCGGCCACCCGGGCGAAGCGCACCGTGCGGGTCGGCACGTTCAACATCCTCGGGAGCATCCACACCCGCGGCGGCGACAGGGCCCGCACGAAGCGCGTGGCTCGGCAGCTGAAGCGGCGTGGGATCACCCTGATGGGCCTGCAGGAGGTCCAGCCCGAGCAGCTGCGCGTCCTCCGCAAGCGGATGCCCGGATACCGCTTCGCCCCGGGTCTCGTCCAGGAGGACCAGGGTTTCCAGCTCCAGGTCGCCTGGAAGCGGGACCAGTTCGACGTGCTCGCACAGGGCTTCATCCGCACCCCGTTCCGGAACACCCACCGGCGCGCGCCGTGGGTGCGGCTGCGCCACGAGGCCACCGGCCGCATCGTGCAGGTGATCAACGTCCACAACCCCAAGAACAGCCAGGAGCGGAACCAGGACCGCGCCCTCCGGAAGGAGATCAAGCTCTACAAGCGACTGCGCGACCGAGGCTCCGTGCTGCTCCTCGGCGACATGAACGAGAAGCGCGAGTTCTTCTGCAAGGTCACCCGCCGTACCGATGCGACCAGCTCCAAGGGCGGTTCGATCGGCAAGCGCTGCCGGCCGCCGGCCCGCATGTCGATCGACTGGATCACCGGTGGTGGGCGCCTCGGGTGGCGCGGCCACCAGCGCGACGACGTGGGCACCAGCGACCACCCGATCCACCACGCCCAGCTGACGCTGCGCGGCTAGCCCGACAGGGCGCGGACGACGGCCGAGGGGCTGGGTCGGCCGAGGTGGCCGGCCATCCAGGTGCTGGTGGCCGCGACGGCGGCTAGGTCGACGCCGTGGGCGATGCCGAGGCCGGTGAGGAGCCACACGAGGTCCTCGGTGGCGAGGTTGCCGGTGGCCGACTTCGCGTACGGGCAGCCGCCCAGGCCGCCGGCGCTGGCGTCGTAGGTGGTGACGCCGGCCCGCAGCCCTGCCTGCACGTTGGAGAGCGCCTGGCCGTAGGTGTCGTGGAAGTGCAGCGCGAGCCGGTCGGCCGGCACGCCGGCGTCGGCGAAGGCGGCCACCAGCGCGGTGACGTGACCGGCCGTGCCGACGCCGATGGTGTCGCCCAGGCTGAGCTGGGAGGCACCGAGGTCGAGCAGCCGCCGTCCGGCCTCCACCACCTGCGCGACGGGCACGTCGCCCTCCCACGGGTCGCCGAAGCACATCGACACGTAGGCGCGGACGTCGAGCCCGGCGTCGAGTGCCCGTGCCACCACCGGCTCGAACATCGCGTACTGCTCGTCGAGCCCGCGGTTGAGGTTCTTCCGGGCGAACGTCTCGGTCGCCGAGCCGAAGATCGCCACGTGCCGCAGCCCGAGGGCGAGCGCCCGGTCGAGGCCGCGGTCGTTGGGCACGAGCACCGGCAGGTCGCGGCCGGCGTCGCCGAGCTCCTGCATCAGCTGCTCGGCGTCGGCGAGCTGCGGGACCCACTTCGGGTGCACGAAGCTCGTGGCCTCGACGACGGGCAGGCCGGCCGCGACGAGCCGCCGCACGAACTCGGCCTTCACCGCCACCGGCACGATCGCGGCCTCGTTCTGCAGCCCGTCGCGGGGCCCGACCTCGTAGATCGTGACCCGCTCGGGCAGCCCGGCCTCGGGCACCACCATCGGGAGGCTCATCCCTTCGGCTCCACCACGAACAGCGTGGCGCCGAGCGGCACCTGGCGGCCGGCCGCGGCGTCGACCTCCGTGACGGTTCCGGCGAACGGCGCGGTGAGCGAGAGCTCCATCTTCATCGCCTCCATGACGCCGAGCACGTCGCCGTCGGCCACCACGTCACCGACCGCGACCCGGACGTCGAGCACCGTGCCGGGCATCGGCGCCGGCACCGTGCCGTCGCTGACCGCCGCCGTGCCGGAGAGCCGGTCGGGACGGGTGAACACGAACCTGTGCCCGTGCCAGGCCACCTCGACGACGTCGCGCTGCACGTTGACGACGGCGCGCACCCGGCGTCCGGCCACCACCGCCTCCAGCACGTGGTCGGCCGCGGAGAGCTGGCGGAAGGAGACGCCGTCGACGGTGCCGCCTGCACGGTCGACCACCACGTCGCGGTCGAGCTCCACCAGCGTCGACGCGGCCGGACCACCGAGCCGGAAGCCGTCGGACTGGAACGGGTGTCCGGAGTCAGACGCGCTCAACAGAGCGGATATCCACGCGCAGAGCATGCGTGGCACCTCGTCGTCGGGCATCGGCACCTCGACGGCGAGGTCGGCGTCGTCGAGCCAGGCGGTGTCGATGCGGTTGTCGCGGAACGCGTCGGAGGCCACGAGGGCGCGCAGGAAGCCGGCGTTGGTGGTGAGGCCGAGGATCGCGGTGTCGTCGAGCGCCCGCACCAGCGCCTGGCGTGCGGACTCGCGGTCGGGCCCGTGGGCGACGACCTTGCCGAGCATCGGGTCGTAGGCGGTGCTCACGACCTGGTTCGGCTCGAGGGCGTGGTCGACGCGGGCCTCGGTGGGCCAGCGGACGATCGAGGTGGTGCCGGCCTGCGGCAGGAAGCCGCCGAAGGCGTCCTCGGCGTACACCCGCGCCTCGATGGCGTGGCCGTCCGCGCGGACGTCATCCTGGCTCAACGGCAGGGGTTCTCCGTCGGCGACGAGCAACTGGAGCTCGACGAGGTCGAGCCCGGTGACGGCCTCGGTGACCGGGTGCTCCACCTGGAGCCGGGTGTTCATCTCGAGGAAGTAGAACTCGCCGGTGGCGTTGTCGAGCAGGAACTCCACGGTGCCGGCCCCGGTGTAGTCGACCTGTTGCGCCAGCGCGACGGCGGCCTCGTGCAGCCGACCGCGGGTGGCGTCGTCGACGGTGGGTGCGGGCGACTCCTCGAGCACCTTCTGGTGACGCCGCTGAGCCGAGCAGTCGCGCTCGCCCAGGTGCAGCACCGTGCCGTGGCTGTCGGCCATCACCTGCACCTCGATGTGCCGGCCGGACTCGACGTACTTCTCCACGAGCATCGTGTCGTCGCCGAACGCGGACAGTGCCTCCCGCTTGGCCGCAGCGACGGCGGCGTCCATCTGCGCGGCCGAGCGCACGACGCGCATGCCCTTGCCTCCACCACCGGCGGCAGCCTTCACCAGCACCGGATAGTCGGCGCGCTCACCGGTGGGCACCACGGGGACGCCGGCGGCGAGGGCGATCTCCCGGGCGGCGTCCTTGCGGCCCATCAGCTCCATCACCTCGGCACTCGGACCGGCCAGCGCGACGCCCGCCTTCGCGAGGGCGGCGGCGAACGGCGCCCGCTCGGAGAGGAACCCGTAGCCGGGGTGCACGACGTCGGCGTGGGTGGCCACCGCCGCCGCGACGACCGCGTGGACGTCGAGGTAGCTCGGCACGAGCACGGCCTCGTCGGCGGCGTGCACGTGCGGCGCCTGCGCGTCGAGCTCGGTGAACACGGCGACCGTGCGCAGGCCCATCCGGTGGGCGGTGCGCATCACCCGCAGCGCGATCTCGCCGCGGTTGGCGATGAGGACGGTCTTCATGTCGATCACATTCGGAAGATGCCGTAGGAGGGCGGAGGCACCGGCGCGTTCGCCGCGGCGGCCAGGCCGAGGCCGAGCACCCGGCGAGTGTCGGCGGGGTCGATCACGCCGTCGTCCCACAGTCGGGCCGTCGCGTAGTACGGCGAGCCCTGCGTCTCGTACTGCTCGCGGATCGGTCGCTTGAACTCCTCGTCGTCCGGCTTGCCGGCGACGGTGGCCAGCACCGAGGCCGCCTGTTCGCCGCCCATCACCGAGATGCGGGCGTTCGGCCACATCCAGAGGAATCGCGGGTCGTAGGCGCGGCCGCACATGCCGTAGTTGCCGGCGCCGAACGAGCCGCCGATCACCACGGTGAACTTCGGCACCACCGAGCAGGCGACGGCGGTGACCAGCTTGGCGCCGTCCTTGGCGATGCCGCGGTTCTCGTACTCGCGGCCGACCATGAAGCCGGTGATGTTCTGGAGGAACACCAGCGGGATGCCGCGCTGGTTGCACAGCTCGATGAAGTGCGCGCCCTTGAGCGCCGACTCGCTGAACAGGATCCCGTTGTTCGCCACGATGCCGACCGGGTGCCCCCACACGTGCGCGAACCCGCACACCAGGGTGTCGCCGTAGAGCTGCTTGAACTCGTGCAGCCGGCTGCCGTCGACGACGCGGCGGATCACCTCGCGCACGTCGTACGGCGTGCGCGTGTCGGCGGGCACCACGTCGTAGAGCGTGGCGGGGTCGACGGCCGGCTCCTCGGGCTCCCGCACCTCCCACGGCGGGGGCGGCGGCGCCGGCAGGGTGTCGACGATGCCGCGGACGATCGCGAGCGCGTGCCGGTCGTCGTCGGCGAGGTGGTCGACGACGCCGGAGGTGCGGGCGTGCACGTCGCCGCCGCCGAGCTCCTCGGCGGTGACGACCTCGCCGGTGGCCGCCTTCACGAGCGGCGGGCCGCCGAGGAAGATCGTGCCCTGCTCCTTGACGATCACCGTCTCGTCGCTCATCGCCGGCACGTAGGCGCCGCCGGCGGTGCACGAGCCCATCACCGCCGCGACCTGCGGGATGCCGGCGGCGCTCAGGTTGGCCTGGTTGAAGAAGATCCGGCCGAAGTGCTCGCGGTCGGGGAACACCTCGTCCTGCATCGGCAGGAACGCGCCGCCGGAGTCGACGAGGTAGACGCACGGCAGCCGGTTGTCGGCCGCCACCTGCTGTGCGCGCAGGTGCTTCTTGACCGTGATCGGGTAGTAGGTGCCGCCCTTCACCGTGGCGTCGTTGGCGACGACGACGCAGGTGCGGCCGCTGATCCGCCCGACGCCGGTGACGACGCCGGCGCTGGGCACCGCACCGCCGTACATGTCGGTGGCGGCCAGCGGGCTGAGCTCGAGGAACGGGCTGCCGGGGTCGAGCAGCCGGTCGACCCGGTCGCGCACCAGCAGCTTGCCGCGGGCGGTGTGCTTCTCGCGCGCCGCCTCGCTGCCGCCCTGCCGGGCGGTCGCGAGCCGCTCCCGGAGGTCCGCGACGACGTCACTCAGTTCGCTCACGCTGTCCAGGTTAGCGATCGTTAACCACCGGGTCCATCGGGCAGCGGGTCCAGGTGACCGGTGGTGGCGCCGTAGCTGCGGTCGATGGCGGCGACGATGTGCTGCATGATCCCCTCGCGCTCGGCGTCGGTGAGGCCGCGCAGCGGGCCCTCGGTGGCGAGCGTCGCGAACCCGTGCACCGTCGACCAGCACATCACCTCGGCGGCCGGCCGGGCCGCCGGGTCGAGGAACCCGACGTCGACGAGGTCGTCGAGCGCGTCGTTGAGCATGCCGAACGGGTCCGGTCCGGCCGCCTTCTCCGCGGCGTCGGAGCCGTCCGGGGCGTCGGGGTAGGCGGTGAACACCACCCGGAACAGGCCGGGCTCGGCCACGGCGAAGGCCACGTAGCCACGACCGAGGGCCGAGAGACGACGTCGCGCGCGCTCCACGGGGTCGCGGGTGCGCACCGTGGCGAGCTCGCGCTCGCAGGACGCGACGAGGCCGGCCAGACCCTCGGTGGCCACGGCCTCCACCAGCGCCTCGCGGTCGGCGAAGTGGCGGTAGGCCGCGTTGTGGGAGACGCCGACCGTGCGGGCGAGCTCGCGCAGCGACAGGCCGTCGGGTCCACGCTCGCGGGCCGCGGCCACGGCCGCGGCCACCAGCGCCTCGCGCAGGTGGCCGTGGTGGTAGCGGGGCGCCGTCGTCACGCGGCCCAGGGTAGGCGATCTCGCGCTGGATGTTGACACCGCCAACACTCGGGTGCATCCTCGATGTTGACACCGCCCACATCAGGAGCCCGCGATGCCCGTCCGCAAACCGCTGATCCTGGCCACCGTCTGCCTGGCCGCCCTCACCATCAACCTCGACACCACGATCGTGAACGTCGCCCTGCCGAGCCTGGCGACGGCGCTCGACGCCGACACCCGCGACCTGCTCTGGATCGTCGACGGATACAACCTGGCCTTCGCGGCGCTGGTGCTGGCGATGGGCAGCCTCTCCGACAAGTTCGGACGACGGCCCGCCCTGCTCCTCGGCCTCACCGGCTTCGCCGTCAGCAGCGGGATCGCCGCGATGGTCGACAGCAGCAGCGCCCTCATCGCGCTGCGGTTCGTGATGGGCGTCTCCGCCGCACTGATCTTCCCGACCACGCTCTCGATCATCAGCAACGCCTTCACGGACCGGAAGGAGCGGGCCGCCGCGCTCGGCATCTGGGGCGCCGCCACCGGCATCGGCGTCGCCCTCGGTCCGGTGACCGGCGGGTGGCTGCTCGAGCACTTCACCTGGCACGCGGTGTTCTGGGCGCTGATCCCCGTGGCCGGCCTGGCGATCGCGATGACGCTGGCGTTCGTGCCCGAGTCGCGCGACCGGTCGGTGCCGCCCCTCGACATGCCCGGGCTCGTCGTCTCGGTGGCCGCTCTCGGCCTGCTCACCTTCACGATCATCGAGGCACCCGACCACGGCTGGTCGTCGGCCCGCACGCTCAGCGGCTTCGCGCTCGCGGCCCTGCTCGTGGCGGTGTTCGTGGCCGTCGAGCGGGCGGTGGATCACCCGATGCTCGACGTCCGGCTGTTCCTCGACCGCCGCTTCAGCGCGGCGTGCGGCGCGGTGACCATCGCGTTCTTCGCGCTGTTCGGCTTCATCTTCCTGATCACGCAGTACTTCCAGTTCGTGCGCGACTACTCCCCGCTCGGCACCGGCGCCCGGATCCTGCCGGTGGCACTGAGCATCGCGGTGGCCTCGGTGGCGGGCGGGCTGCTGGCGCCGCGGGTGGGCACGAAGCTCGTCGTCACCACCGGGATGGCGCTGCTGGGCTCGGCGTTCCTCTGGATCTCCACCGTCGACGTCGACGCCTCGTACGCGACCGTGATCGTGCCGCAGATGGTCGTCATGGGCCTCGGCCTCGGGCTGATCTCGACGCCGGCCACCGAGTCGATCCTGCAGGTGCTGCCGCCGGCCCGCGCCGGCGTCGGGTCCGCCGTCAACGACGCCACCCGCGAGCTCGGCGGCACGCTCGGCGTCGCCGTGGTCGGGTCGCTGTTCTCCTCGCTGTACGGCGACCGGCTGGTCGAGCTCCTGCACGGCACGGTGCCCGCCGGACCGCTCGGCGCGGCCCGCGACTCCGTCGGAGTCGCCGACGCCCTCGGCCGCCAGGTGCCCGGCGTCACCGACGCCACGGACACCGCGTTCCTCGCGGGGCTGTCGGTCGCGTGCGTGGTGATCGGCCTGCTCTGCCTGGCCGGCGCGGTGGCCACGCTGATCGCGCTGCCCGGCAACCGCTACGACCCGCTCGCCGAGGGCGACCTCGCCGAGCCGGAGCCGGCGAACGTCTGAGTCGTCCGGTCAGGGCGCCAGGCAGCCGCCGGGAAGCTCGTCGTGCAGCCGGGCACCCAGCCCCCGGAGCCAGGTGACGACGTCCGGCGAGCCGCTGCCCGCGGCCGCGTCGAGCGGGGTCTTCGGCTCCCACGGCGCCACCCAGTCGACGTCGGCGCCGTGGCCGTGCAGGAACTGGGCGGCCTCGAGCCGGCCGCCGTGGCAGGCACCCCAGAACGCGCGGTTGGTGTCGGCGGTCGACGGCGGCGCGGCGTCATCGTAGAACGCGGCGAGCCGGTCGATCAGGCCGAGCGTCGCGGCGTCCGTCAGGTCGACGCGGGCGCCGCGCTCCACCAGGCGGTGGGCGGCGCGCCAGTTCTGGAAGGCGCGGGCGTCCTGCAGCGGCGTGCCGCCGGCGATCACCGCGCCCGGGGCGTCGATGTCGGCGCCGGCGTCGAGCAGGGCGTCGACCGCCTCGACGTCGTCGTTGCTCGCCGCCCAGTGCAGCGGCGTCTCCGTGTGCGGGCCGCGGAACCGGGCGTTCACGTCGGCGCCCGCCGCGACCAGGAGCCGGATCGCCGCGTCACCGTGGGGTACGTGCCCGGGCCAGTCGGTGACGACGTGGAGGAGTGAGCGGGCCATCCCGTCCGGGTCGTCGTCGCCGAGCCAGGTGGCGGCGAGGGTGGGGTGCTCGGCCAGCAGCCGCTCGAGCGTGGCGGTGTCGCCCGTGCGGATCGCGCTCGTCACCGACCGGGCCAGCGGGTCTCCGGTGGCGATCGTCGTCATCGCCGCATGTTATCGATCGCTAACCTCGACCCGTGACCAGCGAGGAGCTCAGCCGACGCGAGCAGATCCTCGCGACGGCGGCCGAGCTGTTCGCCGAGCGCGGCTTCCACGGCGTCTCGGTGGCCGACCTCGGGGCGGCGTGCGGCGTCTCCGGCCCGGCGCTCTACAAGCACTTCGCCTCCAAGGACGCCGTGCTCGCCGAGATGCTCGTGTCGATCAGCGAGCAGCTGCTCGCCGTCGGCCGCGACCGGGTGCGCGACGCCGCCGATCCCGCCGACGCCGTCCGGGCGCTGGTGGCGTGGCACGTGGACTTCGCGCTGCGGCACCGGCCGCTCATCGTCGTCCAGGACCGCGACTGGTCCTCACTGCCCGACGACGCCCGCGACCGGGTGCGGGCGCTCCAGCTCGACTACGTCGACCTGTGGGCCGCGCAGCTGCGGCGGCACCACGACGGGCTGTCACTGGCCGCCGCCCGGGCCCGCGCCCACGCCGCGTTCGGCCTCATCAACTCCACGCCGCACAGCGGCCGGCTGCCCGACCGCGAGATGCGCGGCCTGCTCACCGAGATGGCGGAGCGGGCGCTGCTCGGCTGAGCCGCCGTCACAACAGATGCTCGACGCGGGTCTCGCCGGCGTCGAGCAGCTCGAGCACCCGGGCCGCCCGCACCGCGGCGTCGAGCGCGGCGTCGAGCGTGGCGTCGACGCCCTCGGTGTCGTCGCGGGCCGGTCGGTGGGCGTGGAGCCGGGCCACGAGGTCGTCGCGGGGCAGGCCGCGCAGGGCGAGGAGCACGAACGGGTCGGCCTCGACGAGCCACCCGGTCTGCAGCAGCAGGGCGAGCGCGTGCGGGCACGGGTCGAGCCACGCCTCGCAGGTGCACGACGCCTCGATGTCGTAGCCCGTCGGCAGCAGCTCGGCCCCGGTCTCCTCGGCGTGCTCGACGAGGTCGTGGGGCAGCTCGCCGGCGAGCAGCGCGCCGATCCGCCCGGTCTCGGCGGCCACCACCTCCACGAGCACGTCCTGCGACTCGGGGTCGAGCACCGGCAGCGCGCAGGTGACGGTGAACCAGCTCCGGTGGGCGCCCACCGACGCCACCAGCGAGCCCGCCGCGACCGAGATGCCACCGACCTCGCCCGCCCGGGCCAGGGCGCGGCCGGCCCGCAGGTCGGTCTCGGTGTAGGCCGCCTCCTCGACGGCCCGCAGCCACGCCTTGCCCCACCAGGTGGTCATCCGGGCCGGGCCGCGGCGGGGTGGGAAGGCGGGGTGGGTGACCGTCACGTCGGGCTGGTCCGCGCGCAGCGCGACGAGGTCGCGCAGCTCGTCGTTGCTGAGCTCGGTGAGGGCGGCCTCCCCGCGCCCGAGGACGGCGTCGGCGAGCGCGCGCTTGCGGGTGAGCAGCTCGGCGATGCGCTGCTCGACGGTGCCGCGCATCAGCATCCGGTGCACCTGCACCGGCCGGGTCTGGCCGATCCGGTACGCGCGGTCGGTGGCCTGCTCCTCGACCGCCGGGTTCCACCAGCGGTCGAGGTGCACCACGTGGTCGGCGCGGGTGAGGTTGAGCCCGGTGCCGCCGGCCTTGAGCGACAGCAGGAACACCGGCGGCTCGCCGTCCTGGAAGCGCGCCACCATCCGCTCCCGCTCGGCCACCGGCGTGCCGCCGTGGAGCAGCTGGTGGGGCACGCCGGTGGCGCCGAGGTGGGCCACGAGCAGCCGCGCCATGGCGACGTACTGCGTGAACACCAGGACGGCGCCGCCCTCGGCGACCGCGGTGGCGACGAGCTCGTCGAGCAGGTCGAGCTTCTCGGAGCGGCCGGTCAACCGCACCGCGCCCGACTGCTTGAGGAACTGGGCCGGGTGGTTGCAGATCTGCTTGAGGCCGGTGAGCAGGGCGAGCACGAGGCCGCGGCGCGTGGCGTCGTCGCCGGGGCCGGCGCGCTCGATGCGCTCCATCGTGTCGCGCACGAACGCCTCGTAGAGCACCACCTGCTCGCGGGTGAGCGAGAGCGGGTGGTCGGTCTCGGTCTTGGCGGGCAGCTCGGGCGCGATGCCGGGGTCGGACTTGCGGCGGCGCAGCAGGAACGGGCCCACCAGGTCGGCGAACTGGCGGGTCTTGGCGGGGTCGCGGCCGGACTCGATCGGCTGCGCCCAGGCCTTGCGGAAGGCGTTGCGGCTGCCGAGCAGGCCCGGGGTGGCCCAGTCGAGGATCGCCCACAGCTCGACGAGCTCGTTCTCCACCGGCGTGCCGGTGAGGGCCACCCGGGCGGTGCTCGGGATCGCGCGCAGCGCCCGGGCGGTGGACGACGCGGGGTTCTTCACGTGCTGCGCCTCGTCGGCGACCACGAGGTCCCACGGCACCTCGGCGAGCGCCTGGTGGTCGACGCGCATGGTGCCGTAGGTGGTGAGCAGGAAACCGTCGTCGAGCTGCTCGAGGTCGCGCCGGGTGCCGTGGAACCGGCGCACGGGGACGCCGGGCGCGAACCGCTCGATCTCGGCCTCCCAGTTGCCGAGCAGGCTGGCCGGGCACACCACCAGCGTGGGGCCGGTGCTCCCCTGCTCGCGGCGGTGCAGGTGGAGCGCGATGAGCGTGACCGTCTTGCCGAGACCCATGTCGTCGGCGAGGCAGGCGCCGAGGCCGAGCGAGGTGAGGTCGGCGAGCCAGGTGAGGCCGTGGCGCTGGTAGTCGCGCAGCGTGGCGCGCAGCGCTGCGGGGGGATCGACCGGCTCGCGGGACGCCGCGCTCAGCAGCCGTTCGCGGACCTTCAGCAGGCTGGCGCCCACCACCACCGCCGTGTCGGTGGCGGCGCCGTCGTCGTCGGGCACCTCCACCACGCCGGTGAGAGCCGCCGCCACCGCGGGCGCCGGCTTCACGGTGCGGATGAGCCGCTTCTTCGCCTTGCGGGCCAGCGCGGGGTCGACGACGGCCCAGTGCCCGCGCAGCCGGAGGATCGGGGAGGCGGCGGCCGCGAGCTGGTCCATCTCCTCCGGCGTGAGCGGGTCGCCGTGCAGCGCGAGCTGCCAGCGGAAGCTGAACAGGGTGTCGGCGCCGAGCAGCGGGTCCTGCAGCGGCTCCTCCCGGTGCGGACCCGGCCGTCGCCGGCTGCTGGCGTCGAGCACGGCCTGGGCCGAGAGGTCACGCCCGAGGGAGGCCGGCCACAGCACGTCGACGCCGCGCTCGCGCAGCGCCCCGACGCCGTCGTCGAGCAGGCTCACCAGCTCGTCGGTGTCGAGGGTGATCTCGTCGGGCACCCGCAGCGCCAGCAGCCGGTCGAGCACCGGCCACGCCTCGGCGGCGGTGCGGAGCGCGATGCTGGTGTGGGTGCGGGCGCGGTCGCCGAAGCCGTGCTCCGCGGTCGGGTGCCAGAGGTCGACGGCGTCGCACACGTGGAGCGGGTCGCGCTCGTCGTGCACCTGGAGCACCAGCCGCACCGACCCCGCGACCAGCTCCTCCTCGTCGGCCTCCACCCGCAGCGCGATCCGCACCAGCTGCGGCAGCTCGGCCTGCGGCCCCACCGACCGCAGCCGCGCCAGCCGCTCCTCGAGCCGCGCGCCGAATCGTCGCTCTTGCCGAATGACCTGCGGGGCGCTGCGCGGCAGCGTGTCGGCGACGGCGTCCAGCACCTGCCGCACCTCGTCGACCCCGACGTCGTGCGCCGCGGCCAGCAGCCGCACCCGCTCCTCGTCGTCGTCGGTCAGCGCGCCGATCCGCCACGCGTCGTCGGCCGGCCGCAGCCGGCCCGCCGCCACGAGCCGCAGCCCCAGCAGCGCCGCCGCACTCAGCAGCCGGACGCTCGGGTCGAGGTCGTCGCCCCGCGCGTGCGCCTTGGTGAGCACCGGCAGCGCCGCCGGCATCTCGAGCACCACCGTGCGCCGGTGGTCGGCGAACTCCACCACCGACCGCCGCGGCCGCTCGTCGGCCTCGGCCGGCCGGAACGTCGCGGTGCCGGTGACGGGCACGAAGGACACCCGGCGAACCTAGTCCGGCGTGCCGACACGGGTGCGCGGATAGGCTCGACACCCCGAGCCCCAGGAGGTCGAGATGCCCGTCACCCGGGGGTTCACCGGACGCCGACGTGACCACGAGAACCGGTTGCCGCCGGGCCAGTACGACGTCGGCTCGGGCTGGCCGGTGCTGACGGCCGAGGCGACGCCGCGGATCGATCCCGAGCGCTGGTCGATCACCGTGGACGGGCTCGTGGAGCGGCCGACGACGTGGACGTGGGCGGACGTGCAGGCGCTGGAGCAGTCGACCTACCTCGGCGACATCCACTGCGTGACCACGTGGTCGAAGTTCGACGTCGCGTTCCGCGGTGTGAGCGTCGACGTGCTGCTGGCGGCAGCGGGTCCGACGACGGACGCGGCGTACGTGATGGCGCACGCAAGCACCGGCTACACCACCAACCTGCCGCTGGCCGACGTCACCGGCGGCAAGGCCTGGGTGGTCTGGGAGTACGGCGGCAAGCCGCTACCGCGCGAGCACGGCGGGCCGGTGCGGCTGCTGGTACCGCACCTGTACTTCTGGAAGTCCGCGAAGTGGGTCTCGCGGCTGGAGCTGATGGCCGAGGACCGGCCGGGGTTCTGGGAGCAGAACGGCTACCACGACCGCGGCGACCCCTGGGCCGAGCAGCGCTACCAGGGCGACTGACGTGGCGGAGATCGACGACGTCCGGGCGGTCGAGACCGCGTGGACGACCGGTCTGATCGTGGAGAAGGAGCTGCCGACCGAGCGCACGGTGCGGCTGCGGCTGCACGTCGAGGACCGGCAGCGGCACCGGCCGGGTCAGCACTACCTGGTGCGGCTGCGCGCCCCGGACGACTACACCGCCCAGCGGTCGTACTCCGTGGCCAGCGACGACGACGACCCGCTGCTCGAGCTGCTCGTCGAGCGATTCCCGGACGGCGAGGTCTCCACCCACCTGGCCGACGTGGCCGAGGTCGGCGACGTGCTCGAGGTGCGCGGACCGATCGGCCGCTGGTTCACCTGGGACGCCCGCACACCCGCGCTCGCGCTGGTCGGCGGCACCGGCGTGGTGCCGGCGGTCTCCATGCTGCGCACCGCCCGTCGGCTGGGTCGGCGCGACCTGCTGCGGGTGGTCGCGGTCGGCCGCAGCCCCGACCACCTGCCCTACCGCGACGAGCTGGCGAGGTACGGCGCCCTGCTCGCCTACACCCGGGTCGACACCGACGAGCGGGCCGCCGGACCACCGGTCGCCGCCGAGCTCACCCCGCTGCTCGACGGCGTCGATCTGGTCTACGTCTGCGGCTCGGCCCGCTTCGCGGCGTACGCCGAGCAGCTGGTCCTCGACTGCGGCGTGCAGGCCACCAGCATCCGGGTGGAGCGGTTCGGCCAGACCGGCTGAGCTCGCCGATGAGTTCCCGGCGCCCGGGGCGTCAGACCCTCCATGGCCAAGCTCATCTACTCGATGCTCACCTCGCTCGACGGCTACGCCGAGGCAGCGGAGGGCGACCTCGGCTCGGGGGTCGACGACCCGGAGGTGCACACCTTCATCAACGACCTCTTCCGGCCCGTCGGCACGTATCTCTACGGCCGGCGGATGTACGAGACGATGGTCTACTGGGAGACCGCGCACACCGAGCCCGACCAACCGCCGCACATCCTGCAGTACGCCCGCGACTGGCAGGCGGCCGAGAAGGTCGTCTACTCCACGACGCTGGACTCGGTGTCGAGCGAGAAGACCAGGATCGAGCGGACGTTCGACCCGGATGCGGTGCGCCGGCTCAAGTCCGAGGCCGACAAGGACCTCACCGTCGACGGCCCGAACCTCGCGGCCCAGGCGATCGCGGCCGGCTTGGTGGACGAGTACCACTTGTTCATCACCACGAGCGTGGTCGGCGGCGGCACGCGGTTCTTCCCCGACGGCGTCCGACTCGACCTCGACCTGGTCGAGCAGCGCGCCTTCGGCAACGGATTGATCTACGCGCACTACCGAACCCGCTGAGCCGGGCCATCCGGGGCCTGTGGATGACGCCCGCAGCCGACCGTCGTCCTGGGGCACCGTGGTCGCCATGACCGAACCCTCGAAGCTCCCCTTCCGTCCCGTGATCCGAACCCAGGCCGACCTCGAGCGGGCCTGGCGCCATCTGATGGAGCCGCTCGGCTTCGGTGGCAACAGCGTGTGGCTGATGATGATCGGCGCGGACGGCCGGCCGCTCCCGCAGCTCACGCAGATCGAGGACGCCGACGAGCCGCCGTCGCCGGAGCAGGCGGCGGGGTTCGCGGCGATGCTGCGGACGCTGCTGGACGACGTGGCGCCGGGCGGGCGGTGGGCGTTCCTGCGCAGCCGGCCCGGACGGAGCGACGTCAGGGCCGACGACCGGGCGTGGGCTCAGACACTGCTCGGCGCATGCCACGCGGCCGACGTCCCGGTCGACGTCATGCACCTCGCCACCGACGACGACCTCCGGCCGCTGGTGGCCGACGACCTGGCGGCGTGACAGACCAGATCGCCGGCACCGGCGAGCGACGGCGCCAGGTCAGCGGCTGAGCAGCAGGATCAGGATCACCGTGATCGCGATGGAGATCAGGAGCGATCCCAGGCAGCCCAGCCGATTGCTGAAGAAGAGGAACAAGGTCCGCAGCGATCAGCGGTCGATGTCGTACGGCTCACGCGAGCCGCTCTTGGCCAGTCCCCTGCTCACCATGTAGCCGATGGTCAGCAAGGTGACGTAGAACCAAGCCTCTTGGGCACCGAAATCAGAGACGTCCACCACCGCCGAGGCGATCAGGACCGCCACGACGGCGGCGACGTAGGCCATCAACTCCGAGGTCTTGAAGCTGGCCTTGGTCTCGGTGGTCTTGGTCCGGGTGGACCTCGGCCGGTGGTGCTCGACCCCGTGCGTGCTGGTGTCGGTGGCGACGGCACCGCCGGCGGGAGTCGACGGTGTGTTCACGTGCTGGGTCATATCAGCCTCCAGGTCTCTGTACCGATCCGATGACTGTCATCGGAGGGACCCGACCGAAGTCGAGGGAGCACCGACCGGTGCCCATCCGGTGCACGCGTATTCACCGAACGTGCGACGCAGAAGGGTGAATCCGTCCGGATGAGCTGACGGTCAGCCCTCCCCCACCTCGCCGCGCACGAACGCCGCGAAGCCGGGGAGGGTGAAGCGGACGGTGCCGCGGTCGACGGTCTCGAGGAGGCCCTTGTCGAGCAGGCTGCGGCGGGCGACGCTCAGGTCGTTGCTGCTGACGCCCATCGCGTCGGCGATGGCGGCGCGTCGCACGGGGGTCTCGGCGTCGTCGGTGAGCCGGGCCATCGCGGTCACCAGGCGCCGCTCGGCCGTCGTCACCTTGGCCCAGCGGGCGCGGAACATGGTGGCGAGCTCCTGCTCCACGCGGTCGCGGGCGGGGTCGAGGAGGTCGGGGCCGAGCACGTCGCCGTCGTCGGGACGCGCGGTCCGCCACACGGCGTCGCCGTAGAGCTGGAGGAAGTAGGGATAGCCGTCGGCCACGGCCACGACGTCGTCGACGAGGGCGGGGTCCCACCGCACGCCGTGCTCGCGGGCCGGGCCTTCCAGCACCTCGGCGGCGTCGGCGGGCGCGAGCCGCTCGAGGGTGCGGAACCAGAACCGCTCGCTGAAGGTGACGGCGGCGGTGAGCACGTCCGGAGCGTTCGGCAGCCCGACGGTGAACACGACGGCGGGTGGCTCGGGACGGCGTCCCTGCAGCTCCTGCCAGGCGTACGCCAGGGTGCGGAGGTCCTCGCGCGGTGCCGCCTGGATCTCGTCGACGAGCAGCGCGATGCCGGCCGATCCCCGCTTCTGGACGGCGAGCGCGGCGTCGGCCACCAGCGAGGCCAGCGCCGCCGACGACGCCGCGGCCGGACCGTCGGTGGGGCTCGCGAGGTCGACCTCGACGCCGCCCTTCACCCCGAGCGCGCCCACCTCCACCGAGAACCCGCGCAGTCGCCGCAGCCACTCGCCCCGCGGGCCGACGTCGACGCCGATCCGGTCGAGCGCCTCGGCGAGGGCCTGCACCAGCGACCCGACCAGGCTCTCGTCGGCGCGCGCGGTGACCCAGGCGGTGACGGCGCCGGCCTCGAGGGCGGCGTCCTGCACCGCCTTCAACAGCGAGGTCTTGCCGACCCCGCGCGAGCCGAGGTCGACCCGGATCCGGCCGTGGAAGCGGCCGTACGTGGACATCAGCGCGAGGTCGGCGCGGGCGGCCTCGAGCTGGTCGTCACGGCCGACCAGGACCTGCGGCACCTCGCCGGGTGTGTAAGGGCTGGGGATCATTGAATGATTCCTGATGAAGAGGGGGTTTCATCAAGGATCATACGGTCGTGCGACCCGTCACGGGCGGAAGGTCGGCGAGGGTGACGATGCCGGGCGGGGCGGCGACGACGGCGGGCACCGCGTTCGTCACCGGCATCGCCGTGTAGATCATCCCGAGGCCCATGAACCCCGGCTCGGTCCAGTCCGCCGGCGGCAGGCAGTGGATCACGGTGCGCATGTTGGGCAGCCCGAACACCTGGATCACGTGGCCGTGCGCCAGCGGCTTGGGCGGCGTCACGTGCTCGCCCATCGTCCAGTTGAAGCCGACACTGACGACGTTGCGCTCCCCCACCCAGCCGCGGTGCCAGCCCATGACGCCGGCCACGGTGCCGGCCGGGATCGTCATGAAGCCGAGGTCGGAGTGGTCGGTGGCGGCGGTGAACTCGACGTCGAACGTCATCCGGTCCAGCGTGACGCCGAGCGCGTCGGCCATCATCGCCGCCGACTCCGCGAACACCTCGCTCTCCCGCCGCACCGTCTCCGCCAGCCCCGGGGTGTCGGGCGGCTGCGAGAACCCCATCGCCCGCTGGGTGTCGGCCGACTCGTAGGTGGAGCAGTCGACCGACTCGGTGATCCGGATCTCGTCGACCCGCTCGCACGACCCGCTCAGCACCATGCCCACCAGGTTGGTCATGCCGGGGTGGGCGCCGCTGCCGAAGATCGAGGCGCCGCCCGCCTCGCACGCCTTCCGGATCCGCGCGAGGTCCTCGGGCGTCTGCTTGCCGCCGGTGATCCACGCCGCGCTGGTGCACACGTTGACGCCGTGCTCGAGCAGCGCCACCAGGTGATCGACGTCGGGCCACAGCGGGTTGTAGCAGCAGGCGTCCGGCCGCAGCGCGAGCAGCGCGTCGACGTCGTCGGTGGCGAGCACGCCGGTGGGCTCGGGCCAGTCGCTCAGCTCGGCGGCGTCGCGGCCGACCTTGTCGGCACCGTGGGCGTAGACCCCGACCAGCTCGAGGTCGGGCCGGCCGAGGATCGCATGCAGCGAGCGGCGGCCGATGTTGCCGGTGGTCCACTGGATCACTCGGAGCGGAGCAGCCATGCCCCGCACACTAGAACGTGTTCTAGGTGCCGGTCACGTCGGACGGCGGTCGTGCGGGTCCGGCGGCGGGGGCGCGGAGGCCGGCGCGATCACGGTGTCGTCGGACTTCCCGGAGGGCGTCGCCGGCCCGGTCGCCGGCGTGCCCGAGGCCGGGGTCGGGGGCGGCGGGCTGTCGAAGAAGGGGGGCGGCGGCTCGGTGGACGTCGGCGGCGGCACGTGCGCCCGGCCGCGGCGGGCCGCCATCAGGGCGAGCAGCAGCGCAATGCCTCCCGCGGCCGCAAGCCCGGCACCCCACCACGTGGGGTGCTCGGTGGCCAGGATGGTCATCGACAGCGGAACGATCACGGCGCTGTGCACCACGGCCAGCACGCGGAAGCCCGAGCTCCCGGTGGCCCAGGCCGCCAGCGTCCACATCAGGACGAGCGCGGCGGAGTAGGCCAGGAAGACGTAGACGTCGTTCTCCAGGTCGCCCGCACCGTCGACCGGTACCGCCGTGCCGTCCACCGTGAGCGAGTTGGCAAACGACTGTGCAATCGTCGTGATCGCGAGCAACCCCGCGATGCCGATGACTCCGGCCGCGCCGACCGACACCCCGACGAGCGCCCGGTGCGGGAGCAGCCAGCCGATCGCAGTCACGGCGACCACGAAGACGACGATCACGGCGCCGCTGACGATGAGCTCGTTGTCGTCGCTCGGGTCGATGATCTCCTCGACTGCCTTGGCGTAGAGCACCGCGAGCCCGGCGATCGCGCTCACCGCGGGCGCGCCGGCCCGGCCGAGCAGGTAGGCCACCACGGAGACGCCGAGGATGACGCCGCCGACCGCCCAGTCCTCCCAGGTCTCCTCGAGACCAACGCTGACCATCGCGCCCGCCGCGATCGCGCCGACCGCGCCGGGGAAGCCAGTGAGGGCGCGCTTCGCCGCCAGGTCGGGGCCGAGCGATCCCGCGAGCGTCACCAGCACCAGCGCGGCGGTGGCGCCGAGGCCGATGGCGTAGACGGACCAATCGATGTCGCCGTCCTCGCGCGTGTAGACCCACGAGACGGCGGCGGCGGCGCCGAGCAGGGCGACGCCCAGTCCGACGATCGCGGCAGTGCCTCGGCGGACGGGCGGATCGACGACGACGGGCTGCACGGCAGTGCTCATGCCCAGCATCATGGACCCGCCGAGGGGTCAGGATGTGGACGCGAGCACCAACGGGTGCACAGTGTCGGCCCCGGCCGCCTTCAGGTCGACGGCGGCGCAGGTGAGGGTCCAACCGGTGACGGTGCGGTCGTCGACGAGCAGGACCCGCGCAACGGCGTCGTCGAGCCGCAGCGCGTACCGGCGTCGGACGGCCGCCACCCGCTGCGCCGAGTTCATCGCCCCCTGCCCGGGCGCGACGTCGGGGTCGACGATCTCGTAGCGCCCGGCCACCGGCACCCCGAGAAACCGGGAGAGGCCGGCGGCGAGGTCGTCGACCAGCTGCGGGCGCGTGGCCGACTCGACGACGACGATCCCGTCGACGTCGGGGCGCCAGTCGCCGAGCACCTCCACCACCGCGCGCGCCAGCGGCACCGGCACCGCGCCGTCGGGGGTGCCGTCGCGGAACAGGTCGCGCAGCGCGTTGCCGTGGCCGAGGTCGGTGAGCCGGGCGACGGCTCGACCCTCCTCGGCGCCGGCGATCTTGCCCTTGAGGTCGAGCCCGAGGGCGGCGAGCGCGGTCGGCCACATCTTGCGCGGCTCGACGGCGACGCCGGGCCGGGCCAGCCGGCTCTCGGCGCCGGCGACGGCGTCGGCGGAGACGTCGGCGGACAGGTCGAGCCCGCCGCAGTTGTCGCAGCGCCCGCACGGGGCGGCCTCGGGATCGTCGAGCTGGGCGCGGAGGTACTCCATGCGGCAGGCGTCGGTGCGCAGGTAGTCGAGCATCGCCTGCTGCTCGCGCTCGCGGGCCTCGCGCACCCGCGCGTAGCGCTCCTCGTCGTAGTGCCACGGCTGCCCCGTGGCCTCCCAGCCGCCGCGCACCCGCCGCACCGCGCCGTCGACGTCGAGCACCTTGAGCATCGTCTCGAGGCGGGTGCGGCTCAGCTCGACCTGCGGCTCCAGCGCCGGCGTGCTCATCGGACGCGCCTCAGCGGTGAGCACCCCCAGCGTCTCGCGCACCTGCTCCTCGCGTGGGAAGGCGAGCGAGCCGAAGTAGGCCCAGATGTCGCGGTCCTCGACGGCGGGCAGCAGCACCACGACCGCGTCGTCGGTGCCACGGCCGGCGCGGCCGACCTGCTGGTAGTAGGCCACCGGCGACTGCGGCGCCCCGAGGTTGACGACGAAGCCGAGCGTGGCGTCGAAGCCCATGCCGAGCGCGCTCGTGGCGATCAGCGCCTTGATGCGTCCGCCGGCCAGCGCCTCCTCGAGGGCCAGCCGCTCGGTGGGGTCGGTCTGCCCGGAGTAGGCGGCGACGTCGAGGCCGCGCTCGCGCAGGTAGCCCGCGACCTCCTGGGTGGCGGCGACGGTGAGGCAGTAGACGATCCCGGAGCCCGGCTGCTCGGCCAGGTGGTCGGCCAGCCACGCCAGCCGCTGCTGCGGGGTCTTCAGATGCACGACGCCGAGCCGCAGCGACTCGCGGTCGAGCGAGCCGCGCAGCACCACGGTGTCGTGGCCGAGCTGCTCGGCGACGTCGTCGGTGACCCGCTGGTTGGCGGTGGCGGTGGTGGCGAGCACCGGGATGCCGTCGGGCAGCTCGCCGAGCAGGGTGCGGATGCGGCGGTAGTCGGGCCGGAAGTCGTGCCCCCAGTCGGAGATGCAGTGCGCCTCGTCGACGACGAGCAGGCCGCAGGTGGCGGCGAGTCGTGGCAGCACGTCGTCGCGGAAACCCGGGTTGTTGAGCCGTTCTGGGCTCACCAGGAGCACGTCGACCTCACCGGCCTCGATGGCGCGGTGGGTGGCCTCCCAGTCCTCCATGTTGGTGGAGTTGATGGTGACGGCGCGGACGCCGGCCCGCTCGGCCGCGGCGATCTGGTTGCGCATGAGCGCGAGCAGCGGGCTGACGATCACCGTCGGCCCGGCGCCCTCCGCCCGCAGCAGCAGCGTGGCCACGAAGTACACCGCCGACTTGCCCCAGCCGGTGCGCTGCACCACGAGCGACCGGCGCCGGTGCACGGCCAGCGCCTCGACCGCCGTCCACTGGTCGTCGTGGAGGACGGCGTCGTCGCGGCCGACCAGCGCTCGCAGGTGCCGCTCGGCCTGCTCACGGATGGCGCGGACGTCGGTGGTGGTCGAGCTCATGCCGCCTGTCTAGCAGTGGGGACGGACGGTGCCCCGTCCTCCTCCACAGGCGGGCGGTGGCGCGTCAGTCGTCGCGCGGGTCGACCGGGACGACGACCACCGGGCAGGACGCGTAGCTGGCGACCTGGTCGGCGGTCGAGCCGAAGCCGAGTCCCCGGAAGCCACCGGCCCCGCGACGTCCGACCACGAGCATCGAGGCCCGCTCAGCGGCGCCGAGCAGCGCCTTCGCGGCGCCCTCGTGCGCGGTGTGCGCCGTGACCGTGCCCGACAACCCGAGCGCGGCGACGTCCTCCTCGAGGTCGGCTCGCACCGCGGCCTCGAAGTCGGCGAGCGGCGGGACGAACCCGACCTCCTGGGTGCGCGGCCGCGGCGCGTCGGTCAGCCGCCAGGCGCGAACGACGTGGAGCGGCTCGCCCAGCCGCTCGGCAAGGCCGCCCGCCCAGCGCACCGCGTCGCTCGCGGCCTCCGACCCATCGTGGCCGACCACGATCCCGCCCTCGATCTCGCTCGCCATGACGCGAGGCTAGTCGGCACCCGACCTCAGGCGGCCGGCCCCTTCGCGCGGACGTCGGCCACCGACTGCATCGCCGAGCGCAGCTCGGCCAGCCAGTCGTCCTCGTGCTGGCCCACCAGGCGCACGCACCACGACAGCGCGTCGGAGCGGGAGCGGGCGACGCCGGTGTCGACGAGGGTGTCGAGGATCAGCCGCTCGGGCTGGCGGAGCCGGGTCATCACCGGCGCGGCGAGGTGGGTCCACAGCTCCTCGAGGGCGTCGTCCCCCTCCCCCATCCGCAGCCCCCACGACACCCGCAGGTCGAAGCGGTAGCCGGCCTCGCGGGCGATCGCCATCCGGTCCTCACGGGTGTCCTCACGGAAGGCGCGGGCCCGGCCGGCGCGGGCCTCGGCCCGGGTGACGTCGGAGATCCCCTCGCCGAGGTCGACGTCGGCGATCACGACGAGGACGGTGATCTCCTCCCGGTCGACCGTCACGACCGGCGGCGCGTGCCGCCACGACGCCGGGAGCCGGCCCTGGAACCACCCCGAGACCCGCTCCTGCACGTCGTCCGTAATCATGATTACATCATTACTCCGTAATCCGCGGGTGACAAGGAGTATCCGATGGGCGTCGACGAGCCGGGTCTGCCGACCCTCTTCGACTGGGCGGGCGGCGAGGCTGCACTCGGCCGGCTGATCGAGGCGTTCTACGACCGCGTCGAGGACGACGCGCTGCTGCGCGACTTCTTCCCGGGCGGCGTGTCGCGCGCGCACCGCGAGCACGTGCGTGCCTGGTGGTGTGAGGTGTTCGGCGGCCCGTCGCGCTACAGCGACGACCTCGGCGGCTACCAGCGGATGCTCGCGCACCACCGCGGCCTCGGCATCACCGCGGAGCAGCGGCACCGGTTCGCCGCGACGATGAGCCTGGCCGCCGACGACGCCCGCCTGCCCGACGACCCGGAGTTCCGGGCGGCGTTCATGGGCTACGTCGAGTGGGGCACCCGGCTCGCCCTGGCCAACTCACAGACCGGAGCGGACGTCGTCACGCAGGCGCCGGTGCCGCGCTGGGGCTGGGGCGTGGCGCCCCCGTGGCAGGGCTGAGGATCACCAGATCCGGACCCGGTCGGAGGGGTCGAGCCAGAGGCCGTCGTCCTCGCCGGTGCCGAACACCTCGTGGAACTCGTCGAGGTTGCGCACGATGTTGGCGCGGAACTCCGGCGGGCTGTGCGGGTCGATGGTGAGGTACTGCCGCTCCTGCTCGGGACGACGCTTGGTGCGCCACACGTAGGCCCAGTTGGTGAACAGCGTGCGCCGGTCCTCGACGCTCGCCTCGCGGCCGGCCTTGCCCTCGGCGATCACGAACGCCTTGTGGCCGATGGTGAGGCCGCCGAGGTCGCCGATGTTCTCGCCCACGGTGAGCTGGCCGTTCACGTGCTCACCGGGCAGCGCGCGCGGGGTGAAGCCGTCGTACTGCTGCACCAGCGCCTGCGACTTCTTCTCGAAGGCGGCCTTGTCGTCGGGGGTCCACCAGTCCTCGAGGTTGCCCAGCTCGTCGTACTGCGCGCCCTGGTCGTCGAACCCGTGCCCTACCTCGTGGCCGATCACGGCGCCGATGCCGCCGTAGTTCTCGGCCGCGTGGGCGTCGGGGCTGAAGAACGGCTTCTGCAGGATGCCCGCCGGGAAGCAGATCTCGTTGGTGCCGGGGTTGTAGTAGGCGTTCACGGTCTGCGGGAGCATGAACCACTCGTCGCGGTCGACCGGCGCGCCGATCTTCGCCAGCTGCCGGTCGGTCTCGAACGCCGAGGCGGCGGCCACGTTGCCGAGGAGGTCGTCGGGGCTCACCTGCAGCGCGGAGTAGTCGCGGAACTTCTCGGGATAGCCGATCTTGGGCCGGAACGTCGCGAGCTTGTCGTAGGCACGCTTCTTGGTGCTCTCGGTCATCCAGTCCAGCGCCGCGATCGACTCCTGGTAGGCGGCGAGGAGGTTGGCCACGAGCTCGTCCATGAGCGCCTTGGACGCCGGCGGGAAGTGCCGCTCGACGTACTGCGCGCCCACCGCCTCGCCGATCGCACCCTCCACGAAGCCGACCCCGCGCTTCCAGCGGGCCCGCAGCTCGGGGGTGCCGTTGAGGGTGCGGCCGTAGAAGTCGAAGTTGGTCTCCACGAAGTCGTCGGAGAGGTAGGGCGCGGCCGAGCGCAGCACCCGGCTGGTGAGCCAGGTGCGCCAGTCGTCGATCGACACCTCGTCGAGCATCGTCGAGAGGTGCTCGAGGAACGACGGCTGCCGGACGACGACCTCCCCCAGCACCTCCTCCGGCGCGAACCGGGTGCCGCCGAGGTTGGTGAGGTAGACGTGCCAGTCGAACGACGGGCACAGCGCCTGCAGCTCCGCGAAGGTGAGCAGGTTGTAGGTCTTCTGCACGTCGCGGGTCTCGGCCCGCTCCCAGTGGCCCGCGGCGAGGCGGGTGTCGATCTCGAGGATCCGCGCCGCGGCGGCCTCCGGGGCCTCGTGGCCGCCGAGCCTGAGCAGGCGGGTGAGGTAGCCGACGTACTTCTCGCGGGTCTCGGCGAACTTCTCGTCGCGGTAGTACGACTCGTCCGGCAGCCCGAGGCCGCCCTGCCCGAGGTGGAACAGGTTGCGGTCGGAGTCCTTGGCGTCGGCGTTGACGTAGGAGCCGAACAGCCCGTGGCCGCCGATCCGCTCCAGCTCGCCGAGGAACGCGGCGAGGTCGCGGACGTCGCGCAGCCCGGCCACCGCCGCCACCAGCGGCTGCACCGGCTCGGCGCCGAGGCGCTCGATGCGCTCGACGTCCATGAACGAGGCGAAGAGGTCGCCGATCTTGCGCGCGTCGTCGGTGAGCTGCTCCGACGGCTGCTCGGCCAGCTCCTCGATGATCGCCCGCACCTGCTGCTCGGCCACGTCGGCCAGCTGCACGAACGGCCCCCAGCTCGAGCGGTCGGCCGGGATCTCGGCCTCGGCCAGCCAGGTGCCGTTGACGTGGCCGAAGAGGTCGTCCTGCGGGCGGGTGGCGGGGTCCATGCCCGCGCGGGCGTCGTCCAGCATGCTCACGCCAAGGAGGCTAGCGGGGCGTCGCAGCCCTGAACTCATCCCCGTGGAGCACCGGTACGACGTCGGAGCAGTCGAGGTCGGCGGCGTACGGCGCCTCGTCGCCGTAGCCCGCGTCGGCGAGCTCGCGACCGCTCGCGCACTCGCGCAGGGCCTGCGGCACCCGGTGGCGGACGGCGGCGAAGGCGTCGCGGGCGAACGC
Source organism: uncultured Actinomycetota bacterium (assembly GCA_963808855.1). GTDB lineage: Bacteria > Actinomycetota > Actinomycetes > Propionibacteriales > Nocardioidaceae > Nocardioides. Next base: position 40,719 of record CAWEHA010000002.1, read on the forward strand.
CGCCTCCGGGGACAGGTCCTCACGACCGAGCGCGGCCACGACGGCGCCCGCACCCCACAGATCCTCGACGGCGGGCCGCAGCGAGCCGTCGTCCCACCGCTCGCCGGCGGCCACGACGGCGACGACGGCGTCCGGGAACCGGTGGCTCAGCCACCGCCCGACCGCCGTGGCGTTGCGCAGGGACGCACCGACCACGGTGGCTCCGCTGTCGCGCAGGGCGAACGCGATCGTCGACCCGTTGGGCGAGGGCAGCACGAGCCGCTCGACCCCCTCGGCGGCGGCGACGCTGGCCGGCGACAGGCTGACCCCGCCGTCGCGGCGTCCGACGCTGCGGCCGACGGCGAGCACGGCGTCGCGCTCGGCGGCGTAGGCCTCGGCCCGCTCGTCGCGCCAGCGGAAGGGGTAGACGACCAGGCCGCGTTCGACGGCCACGGCGAGCGTGGTGGTGAACGACAGCACGTCGACCACCACCGCGACGTCGGCGTCCGCCGCCACCGCCGAAGCGCCGGTCGGACCCCAGTCCATGCGGACGCCGTAGCCGGCCTGCCGGTGCGCCGGATCGGTGGTGCTGGCCGACGAGACCTGCTCAACCACGGACCCGCACCACCGACTTACCGAGGGTGCGCCGCTCGGCCATCTCCACCAGCGCGAGGCCGAAGTCGGCGAGGTCGTAGGTGGCGCCGATCGGCGGGTCGACGACGCCCGACTCCAGCATCGGCACCAGCCGCTCCCACTGCTCCTGCATGTAGCCGGGCCGGGCGAGCGCGAACGCACCCCAGCCGACGCCGCGCACGTCGACGTTGTTGAGCAGCAGCCGGTTCACCTTCACCTCGGGGATGCCCTGGCCGGCGGCGAAGCCGAGCACCAGCACGCGTCCCTGGGTGGCGAGCACGCGCAGCGAGTCGGTGAACGCCTCACCGCCCACGATGTCGGCCACCACGTCGACGCCGGCGCCGCCGGTGAGCTCCTTGACGGCGTCCTTGAACCCGTCGAGCAGCACGACGTCGTCGGCACCGGCCCGGCGGGCCACCTCGGCCTTCTCCTCGGTGGAGGCCACGCCGATCACCCGCGCGCCCATCCCCTTCGCCACCTGCACGGTGGCGGTGCCGAGGCCCCCGGCGGCGCCGTGCACCAGCACGCTCTCGCCCTCGCGCAGCCCGGCGCGCTCGTGGAGCGCGAACTCGGCGGTGAGGTAGTTCATCGGCAGCGCCGCGCCGGCGTCGTAGGAGACGGCGTCGGGCAGCGGGAACACCGACACCCCCGGCACCGCCACCCGCTCCTGGGCGCCGCCCCAGCCGACCACCGCCGCCACCCGCTGCCCGGGCTCGAACCCGGGCCCGCTGACGACGGTGCCCGCGACGTCGACCCCCAGCGAGAACGGCGGCTCCGGCTTCATCTGGTACTCGCCCCGGCTCAGCAGCAGGTCGGGGAACGACACCCCGACCCGGTGCACCTCGACCAGCACCTCGCCCTCGCCCGGCACGGGCTCGGGCACGTCGGCGATCACGAGGTCGTCGGGTCCGGTCGGGTCCACCACCTGCACAGCACGCATGAGTGAATTCTTATCTCACAGTCAGCGCCGCCGTTTCCTCCTAGCCTTGGTCGGATGAGAGATGCCGTCGCTGCCGAGCTAGCGCTCGCCGCGTTCTGGTCGGCGTACGCCGCGGCTCGGTACCACCCGTTCCGATTCCTCCTGCGCCACCCGATCCGCACCGTCCGCGCCATGCGCGACGTGCGCGCCCTGCCGGTGCTCGACGCCGCGCCGTCGTCGTCGGTGGGCGGTCGCGCCCTGGCCGCCACGCTCACCGGTCGCGGCTTCCTCGGCACCCCGCTGGCCTGGAACGGCCCCGCCGTCCTGGACATCCCGGCCGAGCCGGGCGCCTACCGGGCCGGACGACGTCGACAGACGTTGCGCCGCAAGCTCAACGCCGCGCAGCGGCAGGGCCTGACCACCCGCCCGGTGCTCGACGCGGCCGAGCGCACCGCGCTGCTCGCCCGCGCCGACCTCGCCGAGCAGAACCACCCCGACGCGACGTACCGCGTCGAGCGGCCGGCCAACCACGACCTCCTCGACCACGACCTCTGGCTCGTCGTCGAGGACGCCGACGGCGACCCGCTGCTGCTCTGCGTGGTGCCCACCGACGGCGCGTGGGCGGTGCTGCGCTACTTCCGGACCCTGGGGTCCGGCCCCGCCCACAGCGACGCCCGCTACCTCGGCACCGCCGCGCTCGTCGACGAGCTCGCGGCGCGCGGCGTGCGCTGGCTCGTCGACACCGAGCACCCCGGCCGGCAGACCAACGGGCTGCGCCACTTCCAGCGGATGATCGGCTTCCGCTACGCGCGGATCCGGCTGCGCACCACCACCCCGGAGCTAGCGTCGGTGGCGTGACGGGCACGGTGGTCTACGACGCCGACTGCGGGTTCTGCACGTCCAGCGCCGACTGGCTCGGCCGGCACGGCCGGGCCACCACGCAGCCCTGGCAGACCCTCGACCTGGCGGCGGCCGGTCTCACCGAGCGCGACGTCCGCGACGCCGCCTGGTTCCTGCCGCCGACCGGCCGCCCGGTGCGCGGCGCCCGGGCCGTGGCCGCCGCACTGCGCGAGTGCCGGCCGCCCTGGCGGCTGCTCGGCCACGTGATCGACCTGCCGCCGGTGCGCCCGCTCGCCGCCGTCGGCTACGCCGTGGTGGCCCGGAACCGGCACCGGCTGCCCGGCTCCACCGACGCCTGCCGGCTCTGACGTCTCAGTCGGGCTTGACGAGGCGGTCGAGCTCGAAGTGCATCGGGTCGGTGTAGTTCCAGTCGCCGCCCCACGCGAAGCCCCACTTCTTGAAGATGGCGACCACCTCCCGGTTCATCTCGCCGACGGTGCCGCGCAGGTTGCCGGGCACGTTGAAGTCGAGCGCCAGGCCGTAGGAGTGGTTGGAGAGCTTGGTGCTGCCGGCGATGAACCGCGGGTAGTAGCAGCCGGCGTACTCGTCGGGGTGGATCTCGGCCGTCAGCCCGTGGGTCACGACCTCTTGGAGCGCGGCCCGCAGCTGCGGCATCAGGTACTTGTTGCACGTGACCGAGCCGAGGATCGGCACCGGCTCGGTGACGATGTGCTCCCGCACCCACGCCGGGTCGGGCGCGATCCGGCCGCCGCCGATCGGCGTGTAGTTGAAGACGCCGACGGCGTCGGCGAAGGAGCCGACGAGCACAGCGCTCTGCACGGCGTCGGGGTCGAGGCCCTCGCGAGCCACGGCGTCGAGGTTCTGCACCGCGAGGGTGCCGACGGCGCGCTCGATGGGTCCGCGGAGGGACGAGGGCGAGGTGGAGCCGGTGTTGATGAGCAACGCGTTGCCGGGGACGGCGCCCAGCGCCTCACCGAACTTGTCGTTGACCACCAGGTCGATCTGCTCGACCTGCGCCGCGTAGGACCCGACGTGCGCCTTCACGACGCCCTCGGCCGCCGGAAGGTCGATGTAGCCCCGGTTGTCGGTGGGCAGCTTCTTGTAGAGGTCGTCGGAGACCGCCACCTCGCCGCCGGCGAGCCGGCGCCACTGGTCGGCGAAGTCGGCGCTGCCCGCCTCCACGAACGTGCGGTAGACGGCGGGGTCGACCGCCGCCAGGGTGTAGCCCTTGTTCTCGACCGGCACGTTGATCACCGAGATGCTGGCCACGGCCTCGACGCCGGGCAGTCGGCGTACCGCGGCCACGACGTCGTCGGGGATGGTGTCGTCGGCCTGGACCAGCACGTCGGCGACCGTGACCGGCCCCTTCCGGGGGCCCGGGTCGGGTACCGCGTAGACCTCGGTGACCGACGGCGACTCCGGGTCCTCCGGGTCTTTCGTGGGGCTCTCGGTGCCGCTCGGCGCCGGGCTCGAGGACTCGGCCGACGCGGGATCCTTCTCGGTGGCGGGCTCCGGACCGCAGGCCACGGTGAGCGCGACGGCCAGCACGGCCACCGCGCCGAGCGCGCGACGCAGACACATGGGTCCTCCCTGCCGTCGAGGGTAGACGGGCAACCGCAAGGCGCGGTCAGGATCGGCTCAGGACTAGCGCAGCGAGCCACGCGCCCGGCGGGGGGAGGGGAGTGAGAAGATCGGGAGCACCGAATCCGACCGATCACCGCAGCGGCGCGGCAATCCGGATCGGCACGACCGACGAACACGAGGCGTCATGAGTACCGCGACCGACCTCCGACTCCGGGCGCACGTCGACCGGATCGCCGAGGACCACCCGCCGATCCGGCTGGACGACGTCGACTTCACCGTGCGCCGCCCGGATCTCGTGCGGGAGCGGTTCGGTCACGTGCTCGACTACATGGCCCGGGTGGAGCTCGAGGTCGACCGCAACGTGCTCGAGCTGACGACGATGCTGCCGGACCCGCCCGAGGTCGACCGGTACTTCTACGCCGACGTCTGGCAGCCGCAGGAGATCCAGCACGGCCTGATCCTCGACGCGCTCCAGACCGAGCTGGGTCGGCCGCCCGCGGTGGCCGACACCGACAGCATCGGCCTCAAGCTGAAGATCCTCGGCGCGCTCGCGCACGCGCCCGGGTTCCAGGACGTGTGCCGGATGCTCTACTACCTCACCGGCATGTCCACCGAGCGCTCCGCGGTGCTCGCCTACAACCTGCTGCACGACGGCCTCAAGGACGTCGGGGAGTCCGACCTCGCGCGCAGTGTGATCGCGCCGATCCGCCGTCAGGAGCCGGGCCACTACGCGTTCTACCGCCTCTCGGCCGAGGGGCTGTGGGCCGAGCTCGCGGCCTGGCAGCGGTGGCTGGTGCGGCGGCTGCGATCGGTGTCCTACGGACCGGTCGGCGTCAACAACGACCGCCAGCACGCCGACTTCGGCGACATGATGGCCACGCTCGGCATCACCGAGCGGCTCGACGACTTCCTGCTCCAGATCGGCCGCGTCGAGCGAGACCTCCTCTGGGCCCATCGCCGCGGGCTCCAGGTGCCGGCCTACGTCGTCCGCGCGTTCCGCGACGCCGTGGCGAAGGCGCGCGCGCGAGCCGGTCTCAGCGAGCGCTGAGGACGCGCTCGGCGATCCAGGCGAGATCGGCGGCCGTCCGAGCGGGCGGACCACTCGGCGCCATCACGTGGCTGAGCACCACCCGCACCACCATGTCGATCGCCGCGTCGAGCGCCTCGGCGTCGAGCGCGATGTCGTAACCGACGACGCGCGCGGCCACCACCTCCTTGGCCACCCCCAGGAGCGACTCGCTGTGGGTGGTGAGGAGCGGCAGCAGCTCGGTGTCGGCGCCGTGGGTGGCCGACACGACGGCCTTGAGCAGCAGGTTGTCGTGGGCGTGCTCGAGCACCCGCTCGGTGGCGCCGTGGATCGCGCCCACCAGGTCGGCCGGGTGCTCGTCGAAGGCGACCTCGACGACGGCGAGGAACCGCTCGAGCTCGCGCAGGATCATCGCCTCGGCCAGCCCGGCCTTGGTGCCGACCTCGGTGTGCACGGTCTGCCGGCTCACCCCGGCCGCCTCGGCGACCCGGCCCATGGTGACCCGCGCCCAGCCGCCGTCGACGGTGAGCCGGACGGCAGCGTCGAGGACGCGGTCGCGGGTGGTCATGTACGCGCTGGCTCTACTGGCACGAAGTCGATCTTCTCGCGCACGCCGCAGTCGGGGCAGCACCAGTCGTCCGGCACGTCGGCCCAGGCGGTGCCCGCGGCGAAGCCCTCCAGCTCGTTGCCCGCCTCGACCTCGTAGGTGTAGCCGCAGCCCGGGCAGCGAGCCGCGAGCACCTCGGCGGGGCGTCGCCGGTGGCGGTCGTCGAGACGCCTCTCCGGCGGCGTCTCGACAGGCTCGACGACCGTCGTCCCGTACTTCTCGATCAGCTTGTCCCGCTTGCGGGGGGAGAGGTTGGCGCGGGTGAGGTCGCCGTCGACGTGGGCGACCACCCGGGGGTCCATGACCCGGCGCCAGACGGCGGGCACGAGGGCGAGCACGATCATCCCGGCGTAGCCGGTGGGCAGCACCGGAGACTCCTCGAAGTCGCGCAGCGTCTGGTAGCGGCGGGTGGGGTTGGCGTGGTGGTCGCTGTGGCGCTGCAGGTGGTACAGCAGCACGTTCGTGGCGATGTTGTTGGAGTTCCAGGAGTGCGAGGGGTCGACCCGCTCGTAGCGCTGCCGCTCGCCGACGCCCACCTTCTGGCGCAGCATCCCGTAGTGCTCCATGTAGTTGACGACCTCGAGCAGCGAGAACCCCACGATCGCCTGCACGACGAGGTACGGCAGCAGCTCGATGCCGAGCCAGGCCACGAGCGCGCCCCACAGCACGAGCGACATCAGCCATGCGTTGAGCACGTCGTTTCCGAGGTGGAACGGGTGGGTCTTCCTGCGTGCGTAGCGCCGCTTCTCCAGCCGCCAGGCGCTGCGCAGCGAGCCCGCCACCGTGCGCGGCCAGAACTGGTAGAAGTTCTCGCCCATCCGGGCCGAGGCGGGGTCCTCCGGGGTGGCGACGCGGACGTGGTGGCCGCGGTTGTGCTCGATGTAGAAGTGCCCGTAGAAGCTCTGGGCGAGCGCGATCTTGCTCAACCACCGCTCGTTCGCCTCGCGCTTGTGGCCGAGCTCGTGGGCGGTGTTGATGCCGATGCCGCCGATGCAGCCGATCGAGATGGCCAGGCCGATCTTGTCGACGAGGCTGAGGTCGGGCAGCCCGAACGGCGCCCCCTGCGTGATCACGTAGCAGGCGCCGACGAAGCCGACGTACTGGATCGGCAGGAACGCGTAGGTGATCCAGCGGTAGTACTTGTCCTTCTCCAGCGCCTCGATCGCGTCGTCGGGCGGGTTCGAGCGGTCGAGCCCGCCCACCAGGTCGATCGCCGGCACGACGCCGAGGATCACGATCGGGCCGATCCAGAACCACACCCCCCAGCCGGTGAGGGCCCAGAGCCCGAAGGCGAGGAACGCCAGCGACGGCACCACCAGGCCGATCAGCCAGAGGTAGCGCTTGGCGTCGCGCCACTGCTCGGTGGAGCCCTCGGGGATGGTGCTGTTCCGGATCGGGTCACTCATCGGTGCCTCCTCGTTGCTTGACAGAACGCTAACGTCTGTCAAGGCTGCTTGACAAGAGGCATCGTTCTGTCAATCGGCGGCGAGCTCCAGCAGGCCGGCGAGCTCCTCGGCTCCCGGCACGCCGTCGGCCTCGAGCGCCGCGGCCCGGTCGCGCAGGTCGGCGACGCCGACGCCGCGCTCGGCGAACGCCGGGGCGGCCTTGAGCAGCTGCGCGGTGTCGGCGGCGGTCACGGCGAGCTCCCACGTCGGCGACGGCGTGGCCTCGGGATCGGCGGCCAGCAGGTCCACCTGCGTGGTGGCCGGCTCGCCGGTGTCGATCGAGCGCCACTTGAGCGACGCCGTCCCGATCGCCTCACCGGGGCTGACGCCGTCGGCGAGCCGCACCTCGTAGAGCGCCGTGGCGTGGTGGCCGGAGCCGAGCTCACCGGCGTCGACGCCGAGGTCGTCGAAGTCGTCGTCGGCGATCTCGCGGTTCTCGTAGCCGATCAGCCGGTACGACTCCACCAGCTCCGGGTCGAACGCCACCTGGGCCCGGGCCTCGCCGGCCACCGGCACCAGCGTGGTGGTGAGGTCGCGGCCGAAGAGCCGCTCGGCCTCGTCGTAGGTGTCGACGTAGGCGTAGAAGCCGTCGCCGAGGTTCGCGAGCTGCTCCATCAGGTGGTCGTTGTAGTTGCCGAGGCCGTAGCCGACGGTCACCAGGTGGATGCCGTCGGCGCCCTCCTCCGCGATCCGCTCGGTGATCGAGCCGGGGCCGGTGGCGCCGACGTTGGCGACGCCGTCCGAGCACAGCACGACGAGGTTGACGGCGTCCGGGTCGAAGGCCTCGCGCGCCTGCTCGTAGCCGAGGGCCAGGCCGGCCTCGAGGTTGGTGCTGCCGCCCGGGGCGAGCCGCTCGACGGCGGCCAGGATCTTCTGGGTCTGCCGCACCGGCGTGGGCTTCAGCAGCGGCTTCGCCTCGTCCTCGAACGACACCACCGACACGGTGTCGTCGTCACGCAGCCGGTCGGCCAGCAGGGCGAGCGACGACTGCACGAGCCCCAGCCGCTCCCGGATGTCCATGCTCCCGGAGCGGTCGACCACCAGGGTCACGTTGACCCGCGGCCGGTCCGCCGGCGCCACCTCGCGGGCCGAGACGCCGACGCGCACCACCTGGGTGCCGTCGTCGAGGCTCGGCGCCAGGCCGCTGTCGGTGGTGAGCCCGAGATCGGCGTCGGTGGGCGCCGGGTCGTCGTAGTCGAGCGCGTTCACCCACTCCTCCGGCCGCACCGACGCCGGCGGCACCGGGTACCCCTCGGTGAGCAGCCCGCGGGCCACGTTGAACGAGCCGTCGTCGACGTCGAGCGCGAACGTCGAGCGCGGGTCGCCGGCCGTGGGCACGAACCCGCCGGTGCCGGCGTCCACGAAGGTGTTGTCCTCGTCGGGGTCGGGCACCTCGGGCGTCCCCGGACCGTCGCCGCCCTCCCGGGAGAGACCGCCGTCGATGGGGGCGCTCGGCTGGGCGTTGTGGGTCACGCCGTAGTCCTGCTGGGTCTCGTCGTAGTCGTCGTAGTAGGCGCGGGCGTCGATGCCGCGCGTCGTGCCGGCAGGCGGGTCGTCGGGGTCACCGTCGGAGCAGGCGGTGATCAGCAGCGGTGCGGCGAGAGCAAGCGCCGCGAGTGCGGCGAGGCGGGAAGACGAGGGTCGGGTCATGGCACTCCGACGTCGCGGTCCGCGCGCAGGATCCCTCAATGGTGGGGTGGCTGGAACCGGAGGCCGTCGCGCTGCGCGGCCAGCACGGCCTCGGCGCGGGCCCGCTTGCGCGGTGCGCCGCGGCGGGTGGCCGCGTCAGCCGCCGGGATGGCTGATCGCCGCCGCCACGGCACCCGGCACGTCGGGGTGGAAGACGGTCGGGATGATGAAGCTCGAGTTGAGCTCGTCGTCGTGCACCACCGCGGCGATCGCCTCCGCCGCGCGCAGCAGCTGGTCGACGGTGATCTCGTCGGCGCGGGCGTCGAGCAGGCCCCGGAAGACGCCCGGGAACGCGAGCACGTTGTTGATCTGGTTGGGGTAGTCGGAGCGACCGGAGGCCACGACGGCGGCGTACTTGCCGGCCTCGGCGGGGTCGACCTCGGGGTCGGGGTTCGCGAGCGCGAACACCACCGCCCGCTCGGCCATCTCGGTGATCCACTCCGGCTCGAGGATGTTGGGGGCGCTCACGCCGATGAACACGTCGGAGTCCTGGAGCGCGGCCCGCAGGTCGCCGGACACCTTGCGGGGGTTGGTGATCGCGGCCAGCTCCTGCTTGGCGGGCGAGAGCTCCGGGTCGCCGTCGACGAGGCAGCCGTGCCGGTCGTAGACCACGATGTCGGTGGCGCCGGCGGCGAGCAGCAGGGTGACGATCGCGCTGCCGGCCGCACCCGCGCCGGCGATCACGACCCGGCACGACGCCAGCTCCTTCGACACCACGCGCAGCGCGTTCTTCAGCGCGGCGAGGGTGACGATCGCGGTGCCGTGCTGGTCGTCGTGGAACACCGGGATGTCGAGGCTCTCCCGCAGCCGCCGCTCGATCTCGAAGCACCGCGGGGCTGCGATGTCCTCGAGGTTGATGCCGCCGAACCCGGGGGCGATCATCTCGACCGCCTTGACGATCTCGTCGGTGTCCTGGCTGGCCAGGCAGATCGGCCAGGCGTCGATGTTGGCGAACCGCTTGAACAGCGCGGCCTTGCCCTCCATCACCGGCAGCGCGGCGCCCGGGCCGATGTTGCCGAGCCCCAGCACGGCGCTGCCGTCGGTGACCACGGCCACCGAGTTGCCCTTGATCGTGAGCCGCCGGACGTCGTCGGGGTTGTCGGCGAGCGCTCGGCTCACCCGGCCCACGCCCGGCGTGTAGGCCATCGACAGGTCGTCGCGGTTCTTGAGCGGCACCTTGGACGCGACCTCGATCTTGCCGCCGATGTGCAGCAGGAAGGTCCGGTCGCTGACCTTGTAGACCTCCACGCCCTCGACGGCGTCGACGGCCACCTGCAGGGCCTGCGCGTGCTCGGCGTCCCCCGCGGAGCAGGTGACGTCGAGCACGAGGCGGGTGTGGCTGGACTCGGCGACGTCGAGCGCGGTGACGATGCCGCCGGCGTCGGAGATGGCGGTGGCCACGGCCCCGACGGCGCCGTGGTCGGGGGCGGCGTGCAGCCGCATGGTGATCGAGTACGACGACGTGGTGGCGGTCCTCACCCGCTCACCTTGGTCGGTCGGGGTGCCTCCCGGCAACCGGACGGGTCAGCCGCGGTCGAGGTGGCGCAGCAGGTTCTTGGAGAACCGGTCGCCCATCGTGGCCATGACGCCCTTCATCGCGGTGCGCACCGCCGGGCCGGCCGCCCGCGGCAGCGGAAGCTCGACGCAGATCTCCAGGCTGGTGGCGAGCCGGGTGCCGTCGGCGCCGCGGTCCTCGAGGTCGTACCAGCCGTGCACGCCGGCCCGCTCGGTGGCGCCGTCGGGCGGCTCGTGCCGGAACTCGATCCGCTTCGGCTCCTCGAGGCTCATCCGCTCGGAGAAGACGGGCGCGAACCCGGCACCCATCACCTTGATGCCAGACAGCTCCCAGGTCCACAGGTCGCCGTCCGCGGTGATCTGCTTGACGAACGGCGTGAACCGGGCCACCAGCGCGGGGTCGACGAGCACCTCCCAGATGTCCGCCGGCGGGTGGGGCACGAGGGCCTCGGCCGAGGTCTGCGCGCTGAAGGTCCGCATCAGACCACCACCCACAGCGCGGCCGCGATCACGAAGATGGAGACGCCGAGCGTCGTCTCCACCACGGTCCACGTCTTCAGCGTGGTCTTGACGTCCATGTCGAAGAAGCGGCCGACCAGCCAGAACCCCGAGTCGTTGACGTGGGAGAGCACGGTCGCGCCGGCGGCAATCGCGACGACGAGCAGCGTCAGCTGGACCTCGCCCAGCCCGGCGTCGGCCACGGGCGCCGCGAGGAGGCCGGCGGTGGTGGTGATCGCCACGGTGGCCGAGCCCTGCGCGACCCGCAGCAGCGTGGCGATCACGAACGCCTGGACGATCAGCGACAGGCCGAGGTCGGACAGCGAGCCGCTCAGCGCGTCCCCGATGCCGCTGAGCTCGAGCACGCCGCCGAACATGCCGCCGGCCCCGGTGATCAGGATGATCGAGCAGATCGGGCCCAGCGCGTCGTCGAGCATGTCCGAGATCGTGGCCATCGACGCCCGCGGCCGCCCGAGCACCACGACGGCGACGAGCACGGTGATCAGCAGGGCCACCGGGGTCTGGCCGAGCAGGCCGAGGAGGTCGACCCAGGTCTGCCCCTCCTCGATCGTCCCGGCGGTCACGAGGGTGTCGAGCACGGTGTCGAAGGAGATGAGCACGAGCGGGAGCAGCAACAGGCCCAGCACCGCCGCGAAGGAGGGCGCCGCGACGTCGCGGCGCAGGCCGTCGTCGCCGTCACCGTCGCCATCGCCCCCGCCGGCCCCGGCATCCGGACCGCCGCCCACCTTGCCCAGCACGAGGTCGGTGAGCGGCACGTCGATCCGTGCGGCGAGCGGTTTGGAGACGAGGTAGACGCCCACGTACCAGGCCGCGACCGCGATCGGGATCCCGACGAGCACGGTGACGCCGATGTCGGCGCCGAGCTGCTCGGCGGCAGCCACCGGACCGGGGTGCGGCGGCACGACGGCGTGCATCGCCGCGAAGGCGCCGGCGGCCGGCAGGGCGTACTTGAGGAGCGAGCCGCCGAAGCGCCTGGCCACGGTGAGGATGATCGGGAGGAACACGACCAGGCCGGCGTCGAAGAAGATGGGGAGCCCGAAGATGAGGGCGGCGACGCCCAGGGCGAACGGGGCCCGCTTCTCACCGAACCGCGCGATCAGCCGGTCCGCGAGCACCTGGGCCCCGCCGCTGACCTCGAGCAAGCGGCCCAGCATCACCCCGAACGCCACGAGCAGGGCCACCGACCCGAGGGTGTCGGCGAAGCCGTAGAGCAGCACGTCGGGGATGTCCGCGAGGTCGAAGCCGACGGCCACGGCGGTGACCACGCTCACGAGCACCAGCGCGATGAAGGCGTGCAGCTTGACCGCCATGATGAGCACGAGCAGCAACGCGACGGCCGCGGCGGCGATGAGGAGCAGCGCCGCCGTGCCGTACACCGGGTCGATCGGTTCCATCGGAGCTCCCTGTCCTCGAGTCGTGCTCCACCCTGTCGTCCGGACCGCCTCCGTGTCACCCACCCCGTCGGCTCTGGCGCACACCCTCCCCACGCGGGATCCTGTCGGCGTGGGCGAGCACGTCCGGTTCAGCGGCTCGACCGGCCACGCCCTCGCGGGGATCGTCGACCATCCCCCCGGCGAGGTGCGCGGCTGGGGTGTCTTCGCGCACGGGTTCACCCTCGGCAAGGACTCCCCCGCGGCCGCCCGCACCTGCCGGCAGCTCGCCTCGGAGGGCATCGGGATGCTGCGGTTCGACAACCTCGGCCTCGGCGACTCCGAGGGCGACTGGGGCGACGGCTCCTTCACCACCCGGGCCGCCGACACCGCGCTCGCCGCGCGGTTCCTGGCCGAGCGCGGCACGGCGCCGAGCCTGCTCGTCGGGCACTCGTTCGGCGGCGCCGTCGTGCTGGCGGCGGCGTCGGAGGTCGCGGGGATCGCCGCCGTGGCCACCATCGCGGCGCCGATGAACCCGCGGCACATCGAGCACCACTACGACCGCGTCGTCGACCGCGCCCTCGCCGACGGGTGCGCGCCGTGGCAGGTCGGGGGCCGGTCGCTCACCATCAAGCGGGCGTTCGTGGAGGACGTCCGCCGCTCCGACATCCGGGGCCGGCTCGAGGCGCTGACCGTTCCGGTGCTGGTGATGCACTCCCCCACCGACGACACCGTCGAGATCTCCAACGCCGGCCAGATCTTCCGGGCCGCCCGGCACTCGCACAGCTTCGTGTCGATCGACGGCACCGACCACCTGCTCAGCGGCAAGGGCGACGCCGCCCGGGTCGCCCGGATCATCAGCGCCTGGGCCGACCCCTACCTGCTGCCGTCCGGCTGAGGTGGTTTCGAGGCTCGCTTCGCTCGCACCTCAACCACCGCCCCGCCTAGGCGGCGAGGGCGTTCTCGATGTCGTCGCCGATCTTCTCGGGCTTGGTGGTGGGCGCGTAGCGGTCGATCACCTGGCCGTCCTTGCCGACGAGGTACTTGGTGAAGTTCCACTTGATCTTGCTGCCGAGCACGCCGCCCTTGGAGTCGCGCAGCCACTGGTAGAGCGGGTGGGCGTCGTCGCCGTTCACCTCGACCTTGCTGAACAGCGGGAACGTGACGCCGAAGTTCTTCTGGCAGAAGCCGGCGATGTCGGCGTCTTCACCCGGCTCTTGGTTGCCGAACTGGTCGCACGGGAAGCCGAGCACGGCGAAGCCCTGCGGGGCGTACTCGTCGTGGAGCCTCTGGAGGCCCTCGTACTGCGGCGTGAACCCGCACTGAGAGGCGGTGTTGACGACGAGCACGACCTGGCCGGCGTACTCGGTGAGGTCGACGTCGCGCCCGTCGATGCTCGTGGCGGAGAAGTCCTGGAGGGAGGTCATGGTGTCGAGTCTGGCAAACGGGCCGTGACGCGAGCGGGCTGCTGATATCCCACCGGGTTGCGGTGCCCGGCCAGGTCGACGCGCACCGTGCGGTCGCCGAGGTCGAGCTCGATGCCGTCGTCGTCGATCGCCGCGATCTCCCCGACCACCACGAAGCTGCCGTCGCCCTGCTCGTCGAGCGCCGACCCCGGCCGCGCTCGCTCGACGTCGCCGGTGGCCACCAGCCGCAGCGCCCCGGTGCCGCTGCGGCCGTGCGCGAGGAGGAGGAGCAGGTAACCGAGGAGCATCAGGTCGGCGAAGCCGATGAGCACGTAGAGGAGGCCGCGGCCGGCCTGGCCCTCGGCCTCGAACGTGCCGGGGTCGTCGGGCAGCACGCGCACCGGCACCTCGTCGCCCGCCTCGACGTCGCCGGCGTCGCCGTCGAGCCGCACCGGGAACTCGGACTCGGCGGGGTCGACGTCGGCCGGCATCCGCAGCACCACCAGGCCGTCTCTGGCCTCCACCACCGTGGCGGTGGTGTCGACGCCGTCCCGATCGAGACGGTGCCCCAGCCAGGCGCCGTGCACGAGGGGCAGGTTCACCAGCGCCGCCAGCAGCAGCACCAGCGTCACCCGGCCCGGGCGGCTGCGCAGCCACCTCACGAGGCCTCCCCGGGCCACGGCGCGCCCCACCGCTCGACGTGCACGGCATCCGCGAGCGGGCGCCGGGTGCGCGGCCGCGCCTCACGCTCGCGGTCGCGCTCGGGGGCGCTGGCCGGGTCGCCGAGCACCCCGACGGCGATCGCCGCCATCAGCTCCAGGTGGTCGGGAACCCCCAGCGCCGCCGCCACCGCCGGCCGGTCGTAGCCGGCGAACTGGTGGGCGTGCAGCCCGAGCGCCCGCGCCTCCAGCGTGAGGTGGGCCGAGGCCTGGCCGGCGTCGTAGCGGGCGAAGTCGGGGTCCTTGACGTCGTGGCCGTCGGGGTCGGGGCGCACCTGGACGGCGGTGAGCAGCACCGCCGAGGCCCGGGGAACCCACCGGCTGTTGCCGGGCGTGAGGTGGTCGAGGAGCACCCGATGGCCCGGGCCGCCGCGCCGCAGCACGACGTACGACCACGGCTGGGTGTTGCCGTAGCTGGGCGCCCACCGCGCCGCCTCGAGCAGCAGGGCCAGGTCGGCGTCGGCGAGCACGTGGGTCTCGTCGAGGATCCGCGGGCTCCACCGCGACCGCATCGGCTCGGCCAGCACGGCGGCGTCCGCCGTCGGCGCGTGGTCGCCAGGTGTGGTCACGCGGTGATTATCGGGGACGCCGTCGGGGGTGGCCGGTGAGGGAGGAGGGGGGGCGGGGTCGTCCTCGCGCTGCGAAGTGGTGGTGAGGGGTGTGAGAAGTGGTGGGAGCGTGGAGCGGGGGCGGTGGCGAGAGCCCGGCGTGTGGCGCGCTTGGCGTGCGCAGCAGCGGGCATCACTTGTGAAGGCAGGCTGTGGTGATGCGGGCGTGCGGCAGCGGGTGGCAGCTCTCCACCGCACCTCCGGGTCGGGCGGCGCAGCCGCCGTCACGCGTGGCGAGCACCACCTGCATCCGCTTGGTGCGGGCGTAGGCGCGCACGCCGTCGTACTCACCGACGGCGGTACTCGAGCGTCGTCGGGCTCGCTGCGCAGCCCGGCGGTGTACATGCCACCCGACGACATCAGCACCACGCGGGCCCCGCCCTCGCTCAGCTGCGGCAGCAGCAGCTCGGTGACCAGGTGCGGGGCGAGCACGTGGACAACGAGGCCGAGCTCGTGTCCCTGCGGGCTCTCCCGTCGCTCCTGGGTCATCACGCCCGCGTTGTGCACCAGCCCGTGCAGCGCGGGCACCCGGGCGGCCAGGTCGGCGCACCAGGCCCGGACGGCGTCGAGGTCGGCGAGGTCGCACACCTCCGGCACGAGGTCGGCGTCCGCCTGCGCCTCCCGAGCCGAGGCGACGGTGCGCTCCACCTTCTCCCGGCTGCGGCCCAGCACGTGCACCGTGGCCCCGAGCCGGGCGAGCGAGCCGACCATCGCCTCGCCGATCCCGGAGGTGGCACCGGTGACCACGACGTGCTGGTCGACCAGGCACCCCGGTGCGGGGTCGTGGGGCCACCACCGACGGCGGAGGGCGGGGCCGATCTTGGTGTAGCCGAGCACGAGCGAGCGGTCGAGCACGGCGTCGAGGATCGCAGCCGCCTCGGTTCAGGCAAGACAGGACCCAGCGCACGTCGCCACACCCGGCAGGAAAATCCGTGGACCACCCCTCCCAGGGTCCCCATGGACACGCCCTCGTGATCACTAGAGGTCGCCCCCCGCTCTCCCCCCACGGTCGAGCGGGGGGCGACGGAGAGCAAATGTAACGGGTATCCGCGTCGAGCGTCACCCAAGTCTTTACTGGAGTTTTCCTCAAGGCGGCGGGTCGGGGTGCCGATAAGCACCCTCGGCCTCCAGAATTCGCCCGTTCTGCACCCTGATTCGGCCCTGTCGGGCCCGTTCGGCAGCGCTCAGGACTCGTCGGACTCGACGTCGAAGATCCGGGCCAGACCGGACTGCTCCAGCACCCGCACGGCCGTGGCCGAGGGGTTCACCACCAGGTAGTCCATCCGCTGCGCCCGCGCCTGCTCCCAGGCCCACACCAGGACGCCGAGGCCGGTGGAGTCGACGAACCGGACGTCCGACAGGTCGACGTGCAGGCCCTCGCCGCCCTGCCGGATCACGTGCTCGAGCTCGGTGCGCACCCCGGGCGCGGTGGCGAGGTCGAGCTCGCCGCTCACCGAGACGACGGCAACCCCGCCTTCCCAGCGGGTCGACGCGTTCCGCTCCGCGTCGTCGGGCCCTTCGGCCTCGGGCGTGAGCTCCATCGTGACCCCCCGGGCGGTGAGCCGCCGGGTGGCGGTCGGACTCAGCGTGGCAGACGACCCCGGTAGGCGGGCGCAGATCGGGGCAATGCCAGCCGGGCCGCCTACCGTCCCGCCGGCCGTCGGCCGACGGCCAGCTCCTCGACGTAGGCGACCGCGCGGTGCGCCACCGGGCCAACGCCAAACCGTCCGGGCTGCCGGAGCCCAGCGTGGCGAGATCGCGGCCAGGAGGTCGTCGGCGGCCTGGCTGCCGGCGGCCGCGGCCACCCGGCACAGGTGTACGCGGCCGTGCGCACCGCGCCGGGGTCGACGGTCCACACCGACTCGAACAGCCGGTCGAGATCGGCGACGTCGTCCTGTCCCGGCACCTCCCACGCCGTCAGGGCGAGCGACAGCCGCGCCGAGTCGTGGACCACCGCCCACTCGCGGTGCATGGGCGAGTCCTCGGGGAGGACCACGAGCGTGGGCCCGGCAGCGGCCCGCTCGGGGACGGCGTCGAGGAGGACGTGGGCCGTGCCAATGGTGCGCGACAGCTCGGTCCAGCGGGGGCGCGCGGCCGTGAAGTAGCTGGCGTGGTGGATCGCGCCGAACAGGTGTCCGGTCGCGCCGCCGTCAGCACCTCGTCCTCGATGGCCCAGGAGAGACCGATCAGGGTGGACTTCCGGAGCCGCTGGCGGGGCTGCTCCGGGTGCCGGGCCACGACTCGGAGAACACCGACCGCGGCGGTACGTCGCGGCCGTGACGCGCGCGATGGCGGCGTCGAGGCGGACGCCGGCCTCGCGCCAGCGAGCACTCGCGAACGGCGTCGACGTCGGCGGCCGAGAAACGCCGGTGTCCGCGCGCGCCTCGGGCGGCCGCGGGAAGCATGCCGTGTCTCCCACATCCGCAGGGTGCCGACGTGACGCCGGTGGCTCGGACAGCTGACGATGGACAGGTCGTCGGCGGGCCTTGCGAAAACCTCAACACTGTGTGCATGCTGTTCAGCATAACCAAACATCTGTTCAGGTCAGTCGAAGTGAAGGAGAAGTCGATGAGCAGCGACTGAGGTGCGGCGACGCGCACGGCCACCAGCACAAGCCGACGGCCGGAACGACGAGGTGGTCGACTGGGCCGACTCGGCGGCCGGATGTGGGACTTCCTCACGGCGGGAGGCGGCCATCCACTACTCGTTCGAGGATCTGTCCGTCGAGGTCCCCGCGACATCGGCCCAGCGCGCCTCGCGCCACGTGGCGAGTCCACGGAGGTCACGTCACGTCTCGGACCGCACGGCGAGCGCCTGAGCATGACGACCGGGTACCGCTGACGTGCGCTTCAGCCTCGAGCGCGAGGGCCAGGCAGCGCTGACCGGCCGGTTGTCGGGGCGGTCGAGCCGGCTGGTGCTGGAGGTGGACGACGCCGGCGCGTTCGGGAGCCCGAGAGACGCACGTGATCGGGCGGTGGCCGAGGGCCTCGCCCGCCGGGGAGTGACCGTGCGAGTGATCCAGAGCGGGCGCCACTGGTGACCCTGGGCGCGGTGAGGGCGCCGTGGTGGCAGCGCGGTCCGGGTACCGGCGCATCAGGCTCGGCAGTGCGAGGGGCTGTCACCTCGGCTCGCTCGCGCGCCGGGAATCCCGACCGGTCCTGCCCGACCTCGACCTGCTACCCCCCGGGACACCCTGGCCGCTGGTCCCGACGCCCGCGGCGGGTCCGCCGCACGGGCACCACGCACGACCCCTCGGGTGGCGGAGCGGCCGGCTCGTGCTGGTCAAGGACTCCTACCTTCCCGGGGAGCGACAGCTCGTGATCTGGCTCCACGACGGTCTCACCATCGGATCGGGCGCCGGCTGCGACGTGCGGCTGCCGGGGCTGGCCGAGCGGCACGTCGTGCTCCACCACGACGGCGACGACGAGTGGGTCATCGAGGCGCTGGCCGGACCCACCAGGGTCCACGGCGCTCCCATCGAGCGAAAGGCCCTGCGCACCGGGGCGGGCGTCTCCATCGGCGCGCACCAGCTCGCCTTCCACCGGGAGGAGTACGCCGACCACGGCCGCCCCTTCGGTGGACGTATCGGCGGCGAGCTCGGGCACCAGCGCACCCAGCAACCGCGGGCCGGCCACCTTCGTCCGGAGTTCTGACCGCGCCGCGCCGCGTTCGACGCGATGGGACGCTGCCCGACGCGCCCCACGTCGGTGGGCTCCCGACCCACCGGCGGCGTTGGGTGAACCACACACCACCAGGTATGTGGTGCGCGAGGGGGGAGTTGAACCCCCACGTCCTTTCGGACACACGGACCTGAACCGTGCGCGTCTGCCTATTCCGCCACTCGCGCGTGTAGCCGGGGAAGGGTATCCCAGGGCTCGGAGCCCGCCCAAACCCTGCGGAGCGGGTGCACGAACCGGACCTGCCCCCTGGCTACGATCGACGGAATCTCCGGTCCCAGGACCGGTGGTCGGCATGCCGCGGGACAGCGTCAACGGAGAGGAGGTGCGCAGCGTGGGAAGCCTGCAGCGGTTCGAGCAGCGCCTCGAGGCGGCGATCTCCGGCGTCTTCGCGCGCACCTTCCGCAGCGCAGTCCAGCCGGTCGAGATCGCGGCCGCGTTGCAGCGCGAGCTCGACAACAACGCGCAGATCCTCTCCCGCGACCGCCGGCTGGTGCCGAACGACTTCCACGTCGAGCTGTCCGCCGCCGACCTGGCCCGGCTGGCGCCGTACGACTCCACCCTCGCCCGCGAGCTCTCCGACCAGCTCAAGGAGCACGCCGCGGAGCAGAGCTACGTGTTCCCCGGGCCGATCGCGATCGGCTTCGAGGAGGCCGACGACCTCACCACCGGCCGGTTCCGGATCCGCAGCGAGGCCCAGGCGAAGGTGGTGGGCACGGCCTCCCACACCCAGGTGCGGCGGGCGCGGGCGCTGCTCGAGGTCAACGGCACCCGGCACCCGCTGCAGCCGCCGGGCGTGGTGGTCGGCCGGGGGTCGGACGCCGACCTGCGCATCAACGACCCCGGCATCAGCCGCCGGCACCTGGAGTTCAACGTCACCCTCGACCCACGCGAGGAGGTGCCGCCGCAGGTGGAGGTGCACGACCTCGGCTCCACCAACGGCATCAGCGTCGACGGCCGCAAGGTGCCGCGGGCGGCGCTCCACGACGGGTCCGTGGTGAAGGTCGGCACCACCACCATCACGCTGCGCATCGTCGAGGAGACCAACGCCGGTCACCGGGGAGCGGCCGGTGTCTGAGCTCACCTTCTTCCTGATCCGCATCGCCTACCTGGCGATCCTCTGGATCTTCGTCATCGCCGCGGTCTCGATCGTCCGCTCCGACATGTTCGGCGCGCGGGTCACCGACGGCGCGCGCCCCGCCGGCGGCGGCGGTGGCAAGGCGCCCAAGCAGAAGGCGCCGCCGAAGCGGCGCGGCTCGCCCACCAAGGTGGCGGTCACGCAGGGCAGCAACACCGGCATCACCGTGCCGCTCGCCAACGCGCCGATCCTCATCGGGCGCGGCAACGACGCAGCCATCCGCCTCGACGACGACTACGTGTCCACGCGGCACGCCCGGATCGCGGCGTCCGGCGACCAGTGGTTCGTCGAGGACCTGGGCTCCACCAACGGCACCTACATCGGCAGTGTCCGCATCACCCAGCCCACCACGATCGCGCTCGGCACCCAGGTGCGCATCGGCAAGACGATCCTGGAGCTGCAGAAGTGACCGAGCCCGGAACCGAGCCGAACGAGCCCACCCAGCCGATCCCGCAGCCGGCCGAGCCGCAGCCCGACGCGGTGCCGGCGCCGGCCCCACCCCCCGGCCTGGCGCTGGACTTCTCCGCGGTCTCCGACGTCGGCCGGGTGCGCAAGGACAACCAGGACTCCGGCTACGCGGGTCCGTGGCTGCTCACCGTGTGCGACGGCGTCGGCGGCGCCGCCCGTGGCGACATCGCCTCGGCCACCGCGGTCTCGCAGCTGCGCGCCCTCGACGAGGCGCCCGTCGAGGGTGAGGTCATGATCCTCGACCGGGTCTCCGCGGCGATGCTCGACGCCCACCGCGAGATCGGCCGGCTCGTCGACGACGACCCCGCCATCAACGGCACCAGCACCACGGCCACCGTCGCGCTGTTCGACGGGCAGCGGGTCGGCATCGGGCACGTCGGCGACAGCCGCGCCTACCTGTTCCGCGAGGGCGAGCTCTCCCAGCTCACCACCGACCACACCTTCGTGCAGAGCCTCATCGACGAGGGCCGCATCACCGAGGAAGACGCCCGGGTCCACCCGCACCGCAACCTCATCCTCAAGGCCCTCGACGGCGTCCACGACGCCGATCCCGACCTGTTCGTGCTCGAGCTCGTCCCCGGCGACCGGCTGTTCCTGTGCAGCGACGGCGCGTGCGGCGTCCTCGACGACGGCCGGCTGGCCGACGTGCTGTCGATGGGCACCCCCGACTACGCCGCCGTCGAGCTGGTGCGGGCGAGCCTGGAGGCCGGCAGCTCCGACAACGTCACCTGCGTCGTCGCCGACGTGTTCGACCCGATGGCGCCGCTGGAGATCAGCGGCCCCACCGTGCCCACCGAGGAGGCGGCCCAGGGTGTGCGCGTGGTGCCCGCCGAGCCGATGGTGGTCGGGGCCGCCGCCGAGCTCAGGGACCTGGTGGGGGCGGGCACCGGCCGCGGCCGGTTCCGCGGCCACCGCTCCGGCGACACCGGTGAGCTCGAGCCGGTGCTGGCGGAGATCCCCGACGACCTCCCGTTCGCCATCACCACCGACCCCCTCGACCCCGAGGCCGCGCGCTACGCGCCGATGCCGCCGCGCCGCTTCGCCTGGCTCCGGTGGCTGTTCGTCGCCGCGATCATCGTCGGACTGGTGTGGATCGGGATCGCCGCCGCGTGGTCGTGGAGCCAGGGGCAGTACTACATCGGCGAGGAGGACGGCGAGGTCGTCGTGTTCCGCGGCGTCGACGCGTCGATCCCGGGCATCGACCTCAACGAGCCCGTGCTCGAGAGCAACCTGCGGCTCGACGACTTCGCCCCCACTGACCGGGAGGCGATCGAGGAGGGCATCGACGCCGACGACCTCGACGACGCCCGCACCAAGCTCGACGGGCTCGCCGAGGACCGGCTGATGCCCGACGAGCCCACCGACGAGCCCACCGACCCGCCCACCGAAGAGCCCAGCGGCGAGCCCACCGAGCCCACCGAGCCCACCGACCCGCCCGCCACCCAGACGTCCCCGTCCTCGCCGGACGAGACGTCCACGGGGTAGCCCATGGCTGCTCCGACCGGATCCGCCCTCCTCGGCTTCGTGCACCGCCGACGCCGCGGGGCCGAGCTGTTCCTGCTCGTCCTCGCCCTCGCCGTCGGCGTGGGCGGGTACGCCGCGGTGGGGCTCGGGGTCGACGACCAGGTGCCGGCCGACATCGTCGGCTACGGCGGCTGGCTGGCCGCGCTGATGGTGGGTGCGCACATCGTCGTCCGACTGGTGGCGCCGTACGCCGACCCCGTGCTTCTGCCGGTGGTGGCGGCGCTCAACGGGCTGGGCCTCGCCGTGATCCACCGCATCGACCTCTCCGAGGACACCACGTTCGCGCGACAGCAGCTCACCTGGATGACCCTCGGCGTGCTGCTCTTCGCGGCCACCCTGCTGGTGCTGCGCGACCACCGGGTGCTGCAGCGCTTCACCTATACGGCGGGGTTGCTGGCCATCGTGCTGCTGATCCTGCCGATGGCCCCGCTGATCGGGAACGAGGTCAACGGAGCCCGGATCTGGATCAACGTGGGCCCGTTCAACTTCCAGCCCGGCGAGGCCGCCAAGGTGCTGCTCGTCGTCGCGTTCGCCGGCTACCTGGTGCTGCACCGCGACGCGCTCGCCCTCGCCGGCCGCCGACTGCTGTTCGTCGACCTGCCCCGCGGCCGCGACCTCGGCCCGATCCTCGCGATGTGGCTGGTGAGCCTCGGCATCCTCGTCTTCCAGAAGGACCTCGGCTCCAGCCTCCTCTTCTTCGGCATCTTCCTGGTGATGCTCTACGTCTCCACCGAGCGGCCGGGGTGGCTCGTCGTCGGCTCGGCGATGTTCGTCGGCGGTGCCGCCCTCGGCTACCGGCTCTTCGCCCACGTGCGCGTCCGCTTCGACACCTGGCTGCACCCGTTCGACTACTACGGCGAGGGCACCGACGACAGCGGCTACCAGCTCGTCGAGGGGCTGTTCGGCATGGCCTGGGGCGGCCTCCTCGGCCGCGGCCTCGGCGAGGGCGACCCCGGCCGGGTCCCCGAGGTCGAGTCGGACTTCATCATGGCGGCGATCGGCGAGGAGCTCGGCCTCACCGGCGTGCTCGCCGTCCTGCTGCTGTACGGCCTCCTGGTCGAGCGGGCGCTGCGCACCGCCCTGGTGTGCCGCGACGGCTTCGGGAAGCTCGTCGCCACCGGCTTCGCCGCCGTGATCGCGATCCAGCTCTTCGTGGTCATCGGCGGCGTCACCCGGCTCATCCCGCTCACCGGACTCACCACCTCGTTCCTCTCCTACGGCGGCTCGTCGCTCGTGGCCAACTGGGTGATCGTCGCGCTGCTGCTGCGCATCTCCGACCAGGCCCGCCGTCCGCTGCCCGACCTCGCCGAGGACGAGGAGAAGGACGAGGACGAGCAGTCCACGCAGGTGATCAAGGTGAGCGGACGATGAACAAGCCCATCCGCACCGTCTCGCTCTTCTGCCTGGTCCTGTTCCTGGCGCTGATGATCAACGCCACCTACCTGCAGTTCTGGAAGGCCGAGTCGCTCAACGACGACCCCCGCAACCGGCGGGTGCTGGAGGCGGCGTTCGCCAGTGAGCGCGGCGACATCCTGGTCGGCAACCGGCAGTCGATCGCGAAGAGCGTCGAGTCCGACGACGAGTACCGCTTCCAGCGCACCTACGAGGACGGGCCGCTGTGGGCGCCGGTCACCGGGTTCTTCACCTTCGGCAACACCACCGGCACCGAGCGCTCGCAGAACGAGGTGCTCACCGGCGACGACCCGCGGCTGTTCGTGCGCAACCTGATCGACCTGGTGAGCAACGAGCCCAGGCGGGGTGGCAACGTGCAGCTCACCTTGGACCCGGACGCCCAGCAGGCGGCCTTCGACTCCCTCCAGGCGCTCGGCCCCGACGTCGAGGGATCGGTGGTGGCGCTGGAGCCGAAGACCGGCAAGGTGCTGGCGATGGTGTCGCTCCCCACCTACGACCCCAACAACCTGGCCTCGCACGACTTCGACGCCGTCGCCGACCGCTACGAGCGCCTCGACGGTCTCGACTCCGAGCCGCTGGTCAACCGTGCCATCCAGAAGCGGCTGTTCCCGGGCTCGACGTTCAAGGTCGTCACCGCCGCGGCCGCCATCGAGTCCGGCCGCTACGACTCCCCCGAGGCCCAGGTGCCGGGCGGCGCGACGTTCCAGCTGCCACAGACCAGCGACGACTCGGGCCTGGTCGACAACGAGGGACGCGACTGCGGCTCCGGGCAGATCACCTTCACCATGGCGATGGAGAACTCCTGCAACACCACGTTCGCCCAGCTCGCCATCGAGGTCGGCTCCGAGGACATGCTGCGGCAGGCGGAGGCGTTCGGCTTCAACTCCGACTACCTCGACGACCTCGGCCCCCAGGCCCGCTCCGACTTCCCCTCCGACCTCGACCCGCCGTCGCTCGGCCAGTCCGGCTTCGGGCAGCGCGACGTGCAGGCCACGCCGTTGCAGATGGCCATGGTCGCGGCCGGGATCGCCAACGAGGGCGTCGTGATGAAGCCCTACCTCGTCGACTCCGTGCAGTCGGCCGATCGCGACCCGGGCGACAAGACGGAGCCCGAGGAGTTCCGGCGCGCGATCGAGCCGAAGACCGCCGACATCCTCACCCAGATGCTCGTCGCCACCGTCGACGAGGGCACGGCCTCACCCGCCGCGATCCCGGACGTCGCGGTTGCCGGCAAGACCGGCACCGCTCAGCGCGGCGTGGACGGCAAGGCGCCGTACGCCTGGTTCATCTCGTTCGCGCCGGCCGAGGACGCCGAGGTGGCGGTGGCCGTGATGATCGAGGAGGCGCCGGGGCAGGAGATCGCCGGTGGCCAGCTCGGCGGGCCCATCGCCAAGGCCGTGATGGAGGCGATCCTCAAGTGATCTCCATGACGGCCGCGACGAGCACGGGAAGGAGCACGGCGTGAGCGACAGCAACGGACCCACCCCCGAGCGGTTCGCCGACGACGGGCACCGGTACCGGCTCGACAGCCGGATCGCCACCGGCGGGATGGGCGAGGTGTGGCGCGGCACCGACACGGTGCTCGGCCGCAACGTCGCCGTGAAGCTGCTCAAGACCGAGTACGCCGACGACCCCACGTTCCGCTCGCGGTTCGAGACCGAGGCCCGGCACGCGGCGGCGCTGCACCACCCCGGCATCGCCAGTGTGTACGACGTCGGCGAGTCCAGCCCCGACGACGGCTCGGTGCACCCGCGCCCGTTCCTGGTGATGGAGCTGGTGGAGGGTCAGCCGCTGTCGTCGCTGCTGGTCGGCGGTCGCGACCTCGACCCCGACGCCGTGCGCGACCTGCTGGCACAGGTCGGCGACGCGCTCGGCGCCGCCCACGCGGCCGGGATCGTGCACCGCGACGTGAAGCCGGCCAACCTCATCGTCACGCCGGCCGGCAAGATCAAGGTCACCGACTTCGGCATCGCGCGGGCCGCCGACGGCGTCGGCATCACCCGTACCGGCGCCGTGATGGGCACCCCGCAGTACCTCTCCCCCGAGCAGGCCGAGGGGCGTCCCGCCACCGCCGCCTCCGACGTGTACGCCCTCGGCGTGGTGGCGTTCGAGATGCTGGCCGGACGCCGTCCGTTCGAGGCCGAGTCGCCGGTCGCCACCGCGCTCGCCCACGTCCGCGAGCCGATCCCCGACCTGCCCCCGGAGGTGCCGCGCGACCTCGCGGCCGTCGTCCGACGGGCGCTCGCCAAGGACCCTGCCGAGCGGTACGCCGACGGCGCCGCCTTCGCGGTGGCCCTGCGCGACCCCGCCACCGAGCTGGTGCGCACCCCGCCGTTCGTGCCCACGCCGCCGCCCGACTCGGCCACCCAGGTGCTGCCGGCCCAATCTGAATTGGCTGAGCCCGACCCCGGTCCGCCGCCACCCGTCGCCCCCGCGCACCAGGACCGCAAGAAGAAGCGGCCGGTGTGGCCGATCGTGATCGCGGTGGTGCTCGTACTCGCGCTGATCGCCGCCGTCACCGCGCTGGCCCTCTCCGGCGATGACGACGACACCGCGGGCGACGACACCTCCACCTCGGAGCCCACCCGGACCCGCAGCTCCCGCCCCCCGAGACCACGCCCGCCGACACCACGGTGTCGGTGAACGAGGGCGACTACGTCGGCCGTCCGGTCGACGAGGTGGAGTCCGACCTGCGCGGCCTGGGGTTCGAGGTGCAGCGCGACGAGCAGTCGAACGACGACCCGTCCCAGAACTCACTGGTCAACGGCGTCAGCCCGAGCGGCGACGTCGAGGAGGGATCGCTGATCACTGTCAGCTACTGGGGTGAGGCGCCCGAGGAACCCACCGAGACCGAGCCGCCGCCCGAGGAACCGACCGAGACCGAGCCGCCGCCCGAGACCGAGCCGCCGCCGGAGACCGAGCCGCCGCCCACCGACCTGCCCACCACCGAGGGAGCCACCCCATGACCGACACCGGGGCAGGCGGCACCGGCGGGCCCGGCGCGCCGCGGCAGGTGCTGGTCGGCGGCCGGTACGAGCTCGGCGAGCTGCTCGGGCGCGGTGGGATGGCCGAGGTCCGCAAGGGCACCGACACCCGGCTCGGCCGGATCGTCGCCGTCAAGCGGCTGCGCACCGACCTGGCCAGCGACGCCACGTTCCAGGCACGGTTCCGCCGCGAGGCGCAGTCGTCGGCCTCGCTCAACCACCCCTCGATCGTCGCCGTCTACGACACCGGCGAGGAACCGGCCGCCGACGTCTCGCAGCCCTACATCGTGATGGAGTACGTCGCCGGCCGCACGCTGCGCGAGATCCTGCGGGAGGGCCGCAAGATCCTGCCCGAGCGGGCCCTGGAGATCACCAGCGGCGTGCTCTCCGCGCTCGACTACAGCCACCGCGCGGGGATCATCCACCGCGACATCAAGCCCGGCAACGTGATGCTCACGCCCACCGGCGACGTCAAGGTGATGGACTTCGGCATCGCCCGCGCGATGAGCGACGCCGCGAACTCGATGACCCAGACCGCGGCCGTCGTCGGCACCGCCCAGTACCTCTCCCCCGAGCAGGCGCGTGGCGAGACCGTCGACTCGCGCTCCGACGTCTACTCCGCCGGCTGCCTGCTCTACGAGCTGCTCACCGGACGGCCGCCGTTCGTCGGCGACAGCCCGGTGGCCGTGGCCTACCAGCACGTGCGCGAGCAGGCGCAGGCGCCCTCGGAGCACGACACCGACCTCACCCCCGAGATCGACGCGATCGTGATGAAGGCACTGGCCAAGCGGCTCGAGGACCGCTACCAGTCGGCCGGCGCGATGCGCACCGACATCGAGCGCTACCTGGCCGGGCGGCCCGTGGAGGCCGGCCCGCCGCCCGTCGCGGCACCCCCGCCCGTCCCGGCGCCCGTCCCGGTGCCGCCGGAGCGTCCCGAGCCGGCGCCGCTGCCGGTCGCGGACGACGACGAGCGGCCGGCGCGCACCGGGCTGTGGATCCTGCTCGGACTGCTCGTGATCGCGCTGCTGGTGGCGGGCTGGTTCCTGGTCAAGGACTCGCTGTTCCCCGAGTCGCCCGAGGAGGTGCAGGTGCCGACGCTCACCGGCCTCACCGAGGACGAGGCCAGGGTGGAGATCGGCGACGCGGGCCTCGAGGTGGGCGACGTGACGGCGCGCAACGACGACGTCGTGCCCGCCGGGCGGGTGCTCGAGCAGGACCCGGGCGCCGAGGACTTCGTCGACCCGGACACCGTGGTCGACCTGGTGGTCTCGGCGGGCAAGCCCCAGGTGGAGGTGCCCTCGGTGGTGGGCCTCGCCCGGCGCGACGCCAAGCAGCAGCTCGAAGCGCAGGGGTTCAGGGTGACCGCCCGGGTGCAGGACACCGACGACGATCCCAATGAGGTGATCGCCCAGAACCCGCTGGCCGGCACCCAAGCCGCAGACGGGTCGCGGGTCACGATCACCTACTCCGACGGGCCGGAACAGGTGCCGGACGTCATCGGCCTCACCCAGCAGGAGGCGGAGCGCAGGATCATCGAGGCCGGGTTCGATCCGAAACCCCGCGACGACCTGTCCTCCACCGAGCCCAAGGGCACCGTCACCGACCAGATCCCGGGCCAGGGCGAGCCGCTGGAGCAGGGTGGCGTCGTCAACATCTTCGTCTCCGTGTACGTCGAGCCCACCACCACGACGCCGCCCACCACGTCGCCGACGACCCCGCCTCCGACCACCCCCGGGATTCCGCCACCGCCCGACGGCGACCCTGCGGCCCGGCGGTTCAGCGGATAGGCGTCGCGGAGCCGATGTCGAGCAGGCCGTCGTAGGCGGGCGCCTCGAGGGAGTCCTCGGTGTCGAGCTCCCACCCGACGGCGACGTCGGGCTTGTCGGCGTCCTCGCGGAAGCCCTGCACGTAGGGGTCGGCGTCGAGCGCGGCCACGAGCGCCAGCGGATCGCCGACGGCCTGGATCGTGTACGGCTGCGGGTACGGCACGCCCTGTAGCTGGACGGCGTTGCTCTCACACTTGATGCCCGTGGTGGTGACCACGCGCTGGCCCTGGATGGTCATCGCCTCGGCGCCGCCGACCCACAGCGCGTTCACGACGGCCTGGATGTCCTGCTGGTGCACGACGAAGGGCCGCAGGTCGGCGTCGGGGTCGGCGAGCGCCTCCTCGAACACCTCGCGCGGGGCGTCGGAGAGCACGACGGTGACCCCCGGTCCGCTGGCGGGCTCGAGACCCGCGGGGTCGCGCATCCGGTCGGCACCGCGCCGGATCCGCTGGGCGGTGCGGTCGTCGACGTCGCGGCTCAGCCGGTCGACCTCGGCCTGGAGGTCGCCGGCTCGGTCCTGCAACCGCTCGTAGCGGGCGGCGTCGGTGCGCACCAGGGTCGCGAGGTCGGTGTAGCGACCGGGCCGCAGGTCGGTGCCCTCGCTGTTGACGAAGCTCACCACGAGCAGCCCGCTGCACAGGAGCAGGGCGGCACCGGTGCCGAGGCGCCAGCCGCGGCCCGGGGGGTCGCCGTCGGCTCGGGTCACGCCGTCTAAGGTATCCGGGTTACCGAACCGAACGAGGAGAAGTAGTGGCCAAGCTGCGGTCCAAGAAGGAGGAGACCTTCGACCCCGATCGGGGCCCGGTCTTCAGCGCCCGGTTCGCGGTGGCGTTGGTCCTGATCCTGGGCGGCATCGCCTGGATCGCCTACTACTACATCGGCGTGCGCCCGCCCGTCGACGACAACGGCATCGTCGGCAAGGCCACCGGACCGCAGTTCATGCGCGACCTCGGCGGCTGGAACTACGTGATCGGCTTCTGCGCGTTCTTCCTCGGCCTCTCGGTGAGCGCCCACCCCAGCACGCCGCTGGGCCGCGGCCGCGGCGTCGTGGTCGGGATGCTGGGCTGCTTCCTGCTCGGTCTCGCCTGGATCTGCGTGTTCTACGCGATCGCTCAGGACACCGGGAAGCTCCCGATCTTCAACGACCTCGAGCAGAAGAACCTGATCGTCGGCGTCGCCTTCATGGCCGTCGGCTTCACCTTCGCCACTCGCTGGGAATGAGTTACACGGCTGTTGTTCGTCCCCAGCTGTGCGACAAACCTGTGGATGTAGCGGCCCGTGCTCGCGTAGCCGTTGACCTCCCGAGGTCTCGACACGCCGGTTCACGGGCCTCGCAGGCTCAGCCCGTGACGGCTCGCTCGACCACCATCGACGCGGGCACGCGCTCCGCGCGCCCCGCGTCAGGCGAGCTGGGCGGCGCGGAGGATGACGGCGAGCGCCACCAGGCCGAGCAGGCCGCCGACGGCCAGCGCCTGCACGAGGGTGCGCCGCTGCCGCGGCGCGTACACCAGCACCGCGGTGACCACGAGGCCGCCGAGGAAGCCGCCGAGGTGGCCCTGCCAGGAGATGTTGGGGATGGCGAAGGTGAGCACGACGTTCACCAGCAGCAGCGCGAGCACCGGGCGGACGTCGCCCCGGGTCTTCCGCACCAGCACCAGCACCGCGCCGAGCAGCCCGAAGATCGCGCCGGAGGCGCCGAGCGTGAGGCCGGTCGGGTCGGCCAGCCAGAACACCACGGCCGAGCCGGTGAGCCCGGAGACGAGGTAGACCGCGAGGAACCGCACCCGGCCGAGCACCATCTCGACCTGCGGCCCGAACAGGTACAGCGAGAGCATGTTGGCGCCGATGTGCCACAGCTCGATGTGCATGAACGCGCTGGTGAGCAGCTCCCAGTAGGCGCCGTCGGCCACCCCGGGCACCCAGCGGCCGTCGGAGCCGACGGCCGCGCAGCCGGCCTCGTTGCCGGAGCGGTAGTACGACCCCGGCTCGGCGAGTGACTCGCACAGCCCACGCGGCACCAGGGCCAGCCGCCCGACGAGTCGGCTGTCCGACCAGCCGGTGCCCACCACCGAGAGCCACACCGCCAGGTTGAGCCCGATCAGCGCGTACGACGTCAGCGCCGGGTTGCTCGAGCGGGTGCCGCCGTACGGGGCCCGCGCCTGCCGGGTGCTCTTGCGACCCTCGGCGATGCAGCCGGGGCACTGGAAGCCGACGGCGGCGTCGCGCATGCACTCCGGGCAGATCGGGCGGTCGCACCGCTGGCAGCGGATGTGCGACTCCCGGTCGGGATGCCGGTAGCAGACCGGCACCCCGGGAGTCGGGCTGGACACGAGCGGCTGGCCGCGCGGGTCAGCCGCCGACGATCTCGACCGACTCCATCACCACGGGCTCGACGGGCCGGTCACCCGCCCCGACGGCCGTGGTGGCGATCGCGTCGACGACGTCGCGGCCGGCCTGGTCGGCCACCTCGCCGAAGATCGTGTGCTTGCGGTTGAGCCACGGCGTCGCGCCGACGGTGATGAAGAACTGCGAGCCGTTGGTGCCGGGGCCGGCGTTGGCCATCGCGAGCAGGTACGGCTTGTCGAAGACCAGCTCGGGGTGGATCTCGTCCTGGAACGTGTAGCCGGGGCCGCCGGTGCCGGTGCCCTCCGGGCAGCCGCCCTGGATCATGAAGCCCTCGATGACGCGGTGGAAGACGAGCCCGTCGTAGAACCGGCCCCGCCCGCCCTTGTCGCCGTTCGCGAGGCCGGTGAAGTTCTCGACCGTCTCCGGGGCGTGGTTCGGGAACAGGTTCAGGGTGATGTCGCCCCGGTTGGTCTTGAGGATCGCCTGCTGGTCCGCCATCGCGTCACTGTGCCTTTCGCTGGGGTGTCCGTGCGCGTGATGAGTCTGGCACGCGGTTCCTCACGTCCACGGACTGGCTTCCACCCCACCTGGGGTGGTCGGGCTCAGGTGTGCGTGGTTGGGTTGTGGATATCTCCTCAGGCATGACGTGAGCGAAAGGACGCCTCCGATGGGACTCCGCAAGAACAAGTCGTTGGTCGACCAGGCCCTCGAGCAGGCCCAGGAAGCCGTCGACGCCGCGCGGCCCCACGTCGAGTCAGCGCTGGGGTCGGCCCGCGACTTCGTGAACGACACCGCGATCCCGGCTCTGCAGGACGCCGCCGACAAGGCCGGCCCCGTGCTCGTCGACGCCCGCGACAAGGCGGCCCCCTACGTGGCCGACGCCCGCGACAAGGCGGTGGCCGGGCTCAGCGACGCCCGTGACGCCGCCGCCCCCTACGTCTCGCAGGGCGCCGCCGCGGCCGCCGAGCGCGCCTCGGCCGTGAAGGAGCTCGCCGACGCCAAGGTGTCCGAGCTCAAGGGCGAGAAGCCCAAGCGCAGCAAGCTCAAGACGTTCGCCGTCGTCGCGGCCGTGGCCGGTGCGGCCGCCGTGGTGGCCAAGAAGCTGCAGGGCGACAAGGCCAGCGACAACTGGCAGTCGTCCTACACCCCGTCGCCTCCGCCGTCGTCCCGCCCCACGCCCGCCACCCCGGCGGCCCCGCAGGCCGGCGTCGACGACCCCGGCGGCGCCTCGCCCGACGAGGCGATGTCCGACGCCGCCGACGAGACCCCGCACGAGGTCACCACGCCCGACGACCCGGCCGAGGTCGTCGACGTCGAGCCGCCCAAGAGCTAGGCAACCACCCGGGTCCCGCAGTCGAGCCACCAGCGGGCCGCCCCTCGCACCGACTCGGGCTGAGACACATCGGCTGCCAGCTTGGGCAGCACGGGATGGCCGGTCATGCCGGCTGCGTAGAGGGCTGGCTCGTTGGGGTCGGCCAGCAACACCTCCTCGGGCACCACGTGGCCGGCGGATCCTGCGAGGAGGAGCGCCCGGTCGCGTTGGGCGTTCGTGCCCTCGGCGAGCCAGCGCTCGGCGATGGAGTGGTGTGCGCCGTGGAGCACCCCACCGAGCCTCCGCCCCGCTCGATCTCGGACGACGGGATCGGGGTGGGTGTCGGCGATGTCGGCCACGTGGGCACCGATGACCTCGGGGATGCCCGGGATCGCGCCGAGCAGCATGTAGGACGTGACCGCGCGGGTCTCGTGCGGGCCGATGGCCACCTCGAAGAGCAGCCGAGTCAGAAGTGGCTGCTCGGAGAGGCCGAGTCCGCGAGTGACGGCGAGCGACCGGTCCTGACAGTCAGACCAGTGCTCGTTGAGCCGACTGCGTGACCAGTCGCGGACCTCGGCTGCGAGGGCCAGCGGCTGGTCGGGCCGCCGTCCCGTGCCGGCCAGCACCACGCGCGGCACCAGGCGGAGCAGGTGGGACAGCCAGGCGTGCGCGGCGGACCCGGCGTCCGATCGGTCGAAACGGTCCAGGAGCGGGACGACCAGCTGCTCCCAGAAGGTTGAGCCGGCACCTGCCACCTCCCCCATCGCCTCGAGCGCGAGCGCGGCTCCGGTGACGATCCGCGGCCGATCACTGTCGAGGAGGGACAGGCACCAGGTGATCGCCTCGGGCGAGGGCGCCTCCCCGACGGCGCTCATCAGGTCGTACAGCACCTGCACGTGCGGGTCGGCGACGACGTCCTGGGCGACGTCGAGAACCAGGTGTCCATAACTGCTGCACCGAAGGAGCGCGAGGGCCTCGTACCGGGTCGGGTAGCCGTGCGAGGTGGACCGACTGAGCTCCGAGACCAGGCGGTGCACGAGGTCGCGCGCGATCGGCTCCGGCATGCCGATCGCGCCGGGCTGGGCGAGCGCCCTCGCCCACCGCAGCCACTGTCCGCCGGCGACCCCGGCCGCGGAGACCAGGTCGGTGAGCCGGGACATCTCCTGCACGGTCGTGACCAGTTCGCCCGGGTCACGGTCGGCGGGCGCGTACGGGAAGGTGCGGCAGGCGACGTCGATCGGCGCCCGCAGGGTGCCTGACGCCAGTCCGAGGGCCTCCTCGTAGCCGTCGGCGATCCGCCCGGCGCGCAATGACCCGGTCTCGGCCCGGTGGAGTCGGGTGATGTTCGTGTCGAGAGCGGTAGCCACCCGGCCGAGGCCGGGCGTCCCGTCCTGGCACACCCGGGCCATCCGCAGCACCCATCCGATCCGGGCGCCGACGTCAACCGTCGTCCCGTTCAGCGGCGTGGGGTCGTCGATGACTACCCCGGCACCTCTCCCCATGTGACCTCTCGCAGCGCATACGGCATCCGAGCCGTACACATTCTGCAGACTGCGGGAGCGGTCGTCCTCACCCCGACTAGCGTTCCTCGACCGCGGGCGCAGGCGCCGGCATTTCAAACCTCTCCGATTCTGCAAGCGCCGGAAGCGACCTGCCCGGGCCGGGCTAGCGTGCGGACGCCTTCGAACCCGACCCGGGGCGGGGCCGGCAGCAACGGAACAGGAGTTCTCTCGTGGCCTTCGGCAAGTCCAAGGAAGTAGCCAAGCCCACCGTCCCCGTGACGGTTCATGTGGGCGGGGATCCGATCGAGGTCGGCGTCGAGCTCTACGGCAGCGGTCCGATCACCGAAGCCTCGGTGTGGGCCACCGTCAGCACCCACATGACCAATGCGACCGTCACGAGGAACCGGACGCCCGACGGGCGAATCGTGATCGTGAACTGGCCGCACGTGCACGCGGTGTCGTACCGCATCGAGGAATGAGAGAACGCCATGTTCAAGACCGAGGCCGAGAAGACCCCGCGCGGCAACTACGACGTGCAGGCGACCTGCCCCCAGGGACACACCTGCTACAAGAAGCGCGGCGACAGCAACCCCTACAAGTGCCCCTACTGTGGGCACGACGTCCACTGACATGGGGCTCTTCAAGAGGTCGGACCGAGGTGCGCCAGCCACGACCGACGAGCAGTCAGGCACTCAAGACGCAGAGGCCGCGACCGCGGTCCCCGAGGAGCCGACGCGGCAGATCGCAGATCCCGGGCTCCCCTCCGACCACCCGCGCCAGATGTTCCACCAGAACCTCTGCGTAGCCGACAGCATGACCTGGTACGCGTCGACGGATCAGCCCCACGACGTGCTGGACTACGTGCTGTCCCTGTTGGAGCTGTCGCCGGACCTCCTCATGTACGCCGAGGAGGGCTTCGCGATGAACGACCAGCAGACGCTGCTGCTCATCGGGCTCCAGGGTCCTCGTACGAGCTCGGTCACCGTCTTCGGCATGGACGGCGGCGCGAGCCTGCTCAACGCCGCGCTGGAGCGAGAGTGGGCCGTCACGATGGACCAGATGAGTCGCGGGGAGTTCCGGGGCCACCCCGCTGACCACGTGCGGATCCTTCACGGTGAGGTGCACGACGACTTCGCCTTCAAGTCCGCCGAAGTCACGACGTTCCTCCACGAGTCAGACGTCGTCTCGCTGAAACGCTGACGGTCAGCGGTTGAGCCTGATCCACTCGTCGACCCGCTCCCACCAGTCGTAGAGCCACTCCACCCGCTCGTCCTTGTCGGCGGGGATGTCGGCGCGCGGCACGTCCCACCAGCGCATCACGATCACCTTGTCCATCGGCAGCTCGCGCCACAGGTCGCCGACGGTGAGCAGGTGGTCGAGGCCGGTGTGCGCCACGAGCACGACGTCGGCGCCCGGCGCGGCGTCGAGGGCGGCGAACAGGCCGCCCGGACGTGGCGCGAGCACCGTCGTCATCGCCTCGGCCCGCTCGGCCAGCTTGTGCAGCCCGAGCTTGTGCAGCCGGGCGATCCCGCGATCGCGGCGCGCCGCGGTGAAGTTGCCGCCCTCCGGGAAGATCACCAGCGCGTCGTTCTCGTCGAGGCCGCGGGCCAGCTCGGCGATCTGTGTGGTGGTGTCCTGCCCCGGCTGCGGGTTCGGCGTGATGAAGCGGGCCGGGATCCGGCGCAGCAGCACGTCGACCACCGGGTCCCAGGCCATGGTGTCCTTCAGCACGATCCGCGGCTCGCGGTCGTACCAGTGCATGAGCGCGTGCACGAGGGTGAACGAGTCGCCGGGGCCGGCATGCCGGCACGCGACGACGAGCGGCCGCCCGGGGTGGGCGTCGGGGCTGGGGCCGTCGGTCTCGATGCTCAGCTTGAGCACCCGGCGGGCCTCGCGGAACATGCCCCACATCACCGTCTGCACCAGGTCGTAGTGCAGCCGCTCCCAGTACGGCGTCCGCAGCCGCCACCCGAATCCGGAGGCGACCCACCAGCCGAACAGGACGGCGAGCAGCACCGTCTCGACGCTCACGGCCAGCACGAGCAACCACAGCAGCCGCAGCGCCCGCCAGCGGCCGGGCAGGAGCGGTGACAGCGCGGCCGCCGCCACCAGCCACAACGGCAGCGTCGCCCACACGAGCACGGCGATCAGCACCACCGCCGGCGCCACGACGAGCCGCCGCACCACCACCGTGACGACCCGTCCCATCGCCCTCAGCCCCGCTCGTCCAGGTAGGCGGCGGTGGCGCGGTAGGTGCGCTCGATGCGCCGCTCGATCGAGGCGAAGTCGCGCGAGGCCCAGATGGTGTCGTCGCGCGCCGAGGTGCCGCGCGCCGGCAGCACATGGCACTCGACGCCGTCCGGCAGCTCGGCCAGCTCGCGCACGAACCGGTGCCGGCGCGCGATCTCGAAGGCCACCCGCGCCACCTCCCACGGCTTCTGCGGCGGCTTGAGGGGCCGGTCGATCCGCCCCACCTGCAGCACGAACACCTGGTCGGCGCCGAGCGCGACCGCGCGCCCGAGCGGGATCGAGTTCACGATGCCACCGTCGAGGTAGTGCTCGCCGTCGACCTCGGCCGGCGGCAGCAGGCCCGGCACTGCCGAGCTGGCGATGACGGCGTCGACGACCCGGCCGGAGTCGAACCAGTGCTCGGCCGAGGTCTCGATGTGGGCCGCGCAGATCTGCAGCGGCACCGGCAGCTCGGCGAAGGTGACGTCGCCGAGCTCCTCGGCGAGCCGCCGCACCAGCGGCTCGGCGGAGTAGAGGTGGGTGCCGCTGGCCACCGCACGCCCGACGGTGCGCAGCGGCTTCCCGCCCAGCAGGTCCTTGCGCCCCGACGACGCCGCGCCCGACCAGAGCCCGAGCAGCCGCTCCACGACGGACTGCTCCGGCTCCTGGGCCACCAGGGCGCCGTTCATCGCGCCGATGCTGGTGCCGAGCACGAGATCGGGCCGGAGGTCGCGCTCGAACAGCGCGCGCAGCATGCCGACCTCGACCGCGCCGAGCACGCCGCCACCGCCCAGCACGAACGCGGTGGTCATGCCGGCCTCGGGCTCACACGGCCGGAGAGGTGTCGGTGAGGTCGGGCGTCTCGGCGCGCACCTTGGCGACCACCACCCGCTCGACCCAGAAGATGATGAGCGGCACCAGACCGGCGATGAGCATGAGCAGCGTGAAGCCGAGCGACCAGCGCGCCCGTCGGGCGAGCAGGACGGCGACCACCACGTAGACCATGAAGATCCAGCCGTGCACCACCCACATCACGCTGGCGTCCTCGCCGAAGCGCTGCAGGTCGCTGCCCTCGTCGAGGAGGTACTTGGCCGGCAGCGCCACCAGCGAGCAGAACGCCAGCAGCACGCCGACCACGAAGGCGAGCAGCCGGTAGGCGTTGAACAGGGTCACGCTAGGGCGTTCCTCTCGATCTAGTGCCGATGTCCAGCGTCGTTCAGGGCGTGCGATGGCAAGGCGCCGGAGCGCTGGCAGGCTGGGCGCCTTTCGAGCGACGGCAACGCCGCCAGCGTGCGTGCTGGGCGGCGCTGGCGCGGCGCTGGATCGAGAGGCACGCCCTAGACTCTAGTGGGCTCGTCGGGCGCTCCGGCCGCTGCGTCGGCGGCGGTCTCGTCGCGCACGAACCGCCACCAGAGGAAGAGCGCGAAGCCCCCGAAGAACCACCACTCGAGCGCGTAGAGGAGGTTGCGCAGGGCCGTGAACCGGCCGGCGTCGGGCAGTTGCTCGAGGTCGGCCCGCTGCAATCCGGTGGTCGGTTCCTCGGCCACGGCGTAGGCCTCGTAGAGGTCGACGTCGACCCGCTGCACCAGGTCGGCGGTGCGCAGCTGGGGGTAGACGTCGTCGGTCGGGTCGTCGTCGGTGGCGCCGGTGCCTTCGGGGGGCTGCAGCCACCCGACCAGCTCGGCCTCGCCGTCGGGCGCGGGCGGCACGTCGCCGGCGTCGTCGGTCCAGCCGCGCACGACCGCGAGCGCGGCGTCCCCGACGTCGAGCGGGGTCACCACCCAGTAGCCGTCCTCCCCCTCGTGGGCGCGGCCGGAGACCAGCACGGTGGCGTCGGGCAGCCAGGTGCCGGCGACGGCGACCGGCTGGCCCACCTGGTCGGCCGGGAACGGGTCGTCGGGGCCGAGTACGTCGGCGAGCGACACCGGCTCCGCGCGGGTCAGGTCGAGGGCCTCGGCGGCGCGCTGGTCCTGCCAGGAGCCGAGCTGCCAGGAGCCCAGCCAGCCGGCGGCCACCACGCACACCGCCATCACCAGGTGCGCGCCGAGCAGCCGGGGTCGGAGGAACGCGCGCACCCGGCCAGGGTACGGAGACAACACTGGTCCGACCACTTGACCTCCGACCAACAGCCACCTACCGTCGTCGCCATGCCGCTCACCCCGGTCCACCGCAGGTCGGTCACCGACGACGTCTTCGACCAGGTGCTCGCCGAGGTGCTCGACGGCGGGATCGCGGCCGGCGAGCCGCTGCCCAGCGAGCGCCGGCTCGCGGAGGTGCTGGGCGTGTCACGCCCGGCCGTGCGCGAGGCGCTGCAGCGGATGGCGCAGACCCGCCTGGTCGACGTGCGGCACGGCGGCGCCACCACCGTGCGCGACGTCGCCAGCTCCGCCGGCCTCGACCTGCTCCCCCGGCTACTGGTGCGCAGCGGCAAGCTCGACACCGCGGTGGCCCGCAGCGTGCTCGAGGCGCGGCTCGCGGTCGGTCCGGCGGTCGCGGCGCTGGCGGCCGAGCGGGGCGGCGCCGGGCTCGCCGCGTCGCTCGTCGGCACCCTCGACGAGCTCGCCGCCACCGACGACGACGTCGAGCGCCAGGAGCACGCCCTCGCGTTCTGGGACGCCGTCGTCGACGCCGCCGACTCGCTGGTGTTCCAGCTGATGTTCAACAGCCTCCGGGCAGCCTACGAGCCCGCCCTGGAGGCGCTGGCGCCGCTCATGGCCGAGGAGGTCGGCCAGGTGGAGGCCTACCGGCTGCTCGCCGCGGCGATCGGCGCGGGCGACCCCGAGGTCGCCCGCGCGGCCGCCGACCGGGTGCTGCGGCCCGCGACCGCGAGCCTGGTAGCCGCCCTCGCCGCGCTCGAGCACCGCGACGGAGAGGACGACGACGCATGACCCGACCCACCCCCGAGATCGAGCAGCTCGCCGGTGAGCGGCTCGCCGCCGACGAGGCCCGGATCACCGGCCAGGCCGCCCGCCGCCGCAGTCTGCCGCTGGGCGGTGCGTGGCGGCAGTTCTGGCGCCACCCGAGCCCGTGGCTGATCGCCGGCTCGCTGCTCGCCGCCGTCACCGCGCGCGTGGTCGTGGGCGGCGGCAGCTGGTTCGAGCTGCTGCTGCCGGTGGGGTTGCTGGCGCTGTTCCCCGTGATCGAGTGGGTCGTGCACGTCGGGGTGCTGCACTGGCGGCCCCGCAAGGTCGGCCCGGTCACCGTCGACTCGCTGCTCGCGCGCGACCACCGCGCCCACCACGCCGACCCGCGCGACCTGCCGCTGGTGTTCATCCCCTGGCGGGCCCTGCTCTGGCTGCTGCCGGGCTACGTGCTCGTCGCCTGGCTCGTCACGCCGAGCGTCGCCTGGATGTGCTCGCTCCTCGTGTCGGTGTACGGCATCAAGCTCGGCTACGAGTGGACCCACTACCTCGTGCACAGCGACTACCGGCCCCGCTCGCGGTGGTACCGGGCGGTGTGGCGCAACCACCGGCTGCACCACTACAAGAACGAGCACTACTGGTTCACCGTCACCTCGGCCGGCACCGCCGACCGGATGTTCGGCACCTACCCCGACCCCGCGACGGTCGACACCTCACCGACCGTCCGGGCCCTTCACGCTCGTGGTTGAGAGGGTCTGACGAGCTGGGAGCCAGACTCCCAGAGCGGTCCGAACACCAGCCACACCACGACCACGATCCCGAGGGGCGCCGCCGACTGGAGGGCGACCGCGCGCTGATCGCTGTCGGCGACGAGCGCGAGCAGGCACAGCACCGCCGACGCGATGCCGGCCGCCAGCACGACCCGGAACCACTCGGCCCACAGCGCCGCGCGGCGTGCGGGGGAGCCGGCCGCCGGCTTGGGCGGAGGGGGTGGTCCGCCCGCGAAGCGGTGCGCGAAGCGCACGTCGGCCCATCTGACCAGCGAGTGGCCGAAGGCCAGGCTGAAGCCGAGGTAGACGGCGGCGAGCGCGTGGATGTTCGCGAAGTCGGCGCCCCCGTGCAGGTCGATCGCAGCGGCCGCCAGCAGCACCACATCGACGAGCGGTGTGCCGGCCAGGACGACGGCACCCAGGCGCGGCCGGCCGAGCGGGTAGCGCAGGAGCATGCCGGCCCCGAGCACGACCCAGAACCCGACCTCGCAGGCCACGATGACGGCGGCGATCACGGCTCCTCCTGGTGGTAGTACGAACGTGTCACCAAACTAGCACGGTCGTACTAGCATCGACGTCGTGCCTCGACTCATCGACCACCGCCTGCGCCGGGCGGAGCTGGCCGAGGCGGTCTGGCGCGTCGTCGCCCGCGACGGCATCGGTGCGGTGTCGGTGCGTTCGGTCGCGAGCGAAGCGGGACTCTCCGCGGGCTCGCTGCGGCACGTGCTCCCCACCAAGGAGGAGATGCTCGCCGCGGCGATGGAGCTCGTCGTGGAACGCGGCACCAAGCGGTTCCTCGAGCATGCCGAACGACCCCTGCGCACCCGGGCCGACGCCATCGCCTGGCTCGCCGAGATGCTCCCGCTCGACGACGCACGCCGGCTCGAGCTGCGGACCCATCTCGCCCTCGTGCTCGAGTCGGCCGGCCGCCCCGCCCTGTCTCACCTGCGCACGGCGCTCGACGACGCCGTCCGCCAGGGCTGCCTCACCGTGCTCACCGCCTCCCGCGACGCCGGACTCCTGCGCAGCGGCCTCGACCTGGACGACCGCGCCGCACGCGTGCACGTGCTCCTGGACGGCATCGCGTTACACCTGCTCGGCCCCGGCCCGCGGCTCAGCGCTCGCGAGGCCGACGCGATCCTCGACGAGGAGCTGGCCGGTCTCTGGGCCTGACAGCAGTTATCCGGCGCAGACGGCGAACGGCAGCCGGCCGCCGAGCGTGAGGTCGGCCGCGAGGGCGGCATCGGCCAGGCGGTAGCCGAGTCTGCCGGTGCCGGGGTCGGCCACCGGGTCGGTGAGCGCCCGTCCGAACGCCGGGTCGGTGAGCCGCGAGCGGGGGAACACGTCCGTGCGCCCCTCCCCCAGCCGGACCGTGACGAGCTTGCCGCCGAAGGACACGGAGTACCCGCCGAGGTCGGTGAGGTCGGAGGTGTCGCCAGCCGGTTCCGCCGCCACGCACTCGCGCGCCACGTAGGTGGCCTGCGCAGCGGCGTCGCCCACGAGCGCCGCCAGGTCGTCCTCGACCGCCCAGCTGGAGTCGGTGTCCGCGGCCGCTCCGTTCAGCACCAGCAGGTTCTCGGCGTCCACCTCGGCGCCGACGAAAGGCCCCGCGCCGGCGGCGACGGCCCGCTCGACGTCCGCGACCGGGAGGTCGTCGCGCAGCTTCACCACCCAGCCCTCGCCGGCGTCGCCGGCGAAGTGCGCCTCCCACGACACGTCGTCCTGGGTGAGGCCGTACTCGGCCTCGAGCGCCGGCTCGTCGGGCTTCAGCAGTCCCTCGCTCAGCAAGGGCGACGCCGTGCCGGCCCGCTGCCAGAACGCGGCCCGCTCCCCCGCCGGCGACTCACCGGTGAGCTCGCCGACCCCGAGCTCGAGCCGCACCCGGTCGTAGTCGGTGACCTCCAGCGTCGTCGCCTCCGCCGGCACCAGCGGCAGCACGGCCCGCGCCGGCTCCAGCTCGGGGTCGTACTCGGTGGGCGCCGTGGGCCCGGTGTCCAGCGGCGGCGCGAGCACCGGCTCGGAGTCGTCCTCGCTGCACCCCACCAGAACGAGGCTCAGCCCGACGGCGAGCAGCGCGCCCATGAAACGCCTGCTGTGCACGGGCGGAAGTGTGCCAGGGATCGGTCGGGCCGGGGCGGAGGCCGGTCGCCAGCGTGGCACCGATCCCTCGAATCTCCGGACAGCGTCAGCTTCCGCTGGCAGCATGCGCGTCGTCGCCTCACGCTCCCTCGAAGGACCACACTCCCCCGTGAAAATCGTCGCGGCCGTAGCCGCCCTTGCTGCCCTCGCCGTCCCGCTCGGCCTCCCCGCACCGGCCGATGCCGCCACGTCGATCACCGTCGACAACCCCAGCGGAGACGAGTACGAGTCCGGCGCCGAGGTCGTCGTCACGGGCTACAACGGGTCCCCGTACTCCGAAACTCTCGTCGTCGAGTGCAGGAACTCCGCGAGGGCCCCCATGGCAGAGGCCGATCCGGGTTCGTTCTCGGTGTCGGTCGGGTCGTTCACCGGTCCCGACTCCTGCCAGATCCGCGACTACTACTCATGGGACCTGCTGGCCACGTTCACCGTCGCCGCTCCCACCACCACCGTGTCCGCCCCCTCGGTCAGTAGCGGTGCCTTCTATCCGTTGGTGCGCGACCGCTTCCGGGACACGGTGACGTTCCGCTGGACGCAGAGCCATCTCGGCCGCGCCACGATCAAGGTCGTCAACGCCCGGGGCGCGACGGTGCGTATGGTCACTCCGCTTGGGTCGCGAGGACGCAACGCCTGGAGCTGGAACGGCCGCAACCGCGGCGGCGACCCGGTGGTCAAGGGTCGCTACCGCGTCAAGGTGACCGTCAACGCGAACACTGTCTCAGCTCCCGTGAGCGTGACCACGGGCGTCGTCACCAGGACCTTCAGCGCGCGGAAGGAAGGCAACGTCGCATCGTCATTCCGAACTGGAGGTGACTGCTACGCGCGACGCGACTCCTACTACCAGACCGCGATCTTGGACTGCTGGGGCGGCCGGTTCGCCCAGGCCGCATATCGGATCGCCATTCCAGCCGCCGCGTTCGACGTACGCGGCGTGGTCGACCTGATGTCCAGCGACCTGGACTACTGCTGCCGCGGTCGGATCACCAAGGGGTGGTCGCGCCCGTCGAAGACGTCGGTCACCTTCTGGGCGAGGGTCACCAACTGGCGCGCCACCGAGGTCAACTTCGTGCGGGTGGTCTACAAGAAGCGTGTCCAGATCTGAGCGATCCGGCGCTGGTGGCTCGGCGCTCGTCAGTCGTCGTGTCCCCGCACGCCGCGCTCAGCTCGCGGGGTCCGGAAGGGTGCCGGCGACACCGAGCAGCAGCAGCTCGACGTCGTCGTCGCGGTAGACCGCGCAGGTCGGGAGCCCGAGGCGCTCGACCAGGCGCGCGTGCACCTGCGGCCCGTCGAGCACCCATCCGGTGATCTCGTGCCGCCAGTGGCACAGCACGACGACGCCCGCGTCCGCCAGTGACGTGCGGACACGCTCGGCGAGCCGGTCGACGTCGGCCGGGCTGAGGAAGTAGCCGACCTCGGAGCACACCACCAGGTCGAAGCGACCGGGCGGCCACTCGCCCGGCAGGTCGCACCGCGCCAGGGTCAGCCCCGGGAGTCCGGAGAGGCGCTCGCGGGCGCGCTCCAGCGCCGCCGAGCTGGCGTCGATCGCGGTGAGCCGCTCGCACCGGTCGGCGAGCGCGGCGGCGAGGACGCCGGTGGAGCAGCCGACCTCGAGGCCGTGGTCGAAGCGCCGCCGGGGCAGGACGGCCAGCAGCAGCTGGCGCTTGCGCTCCTCGTACCAGCGCTCGTCCGCGCCCCACGGCTCCTCCTCCCGAGCGTGCAGCCCGTCGAGGGCGGCATCCTCGGGCTCCTGCTGCAGGAAGGTCTCCCGGTCGCCGCCGTCGAGCGGTAGCCCGCGCAGCCCCGCCCAGTGCGCCTCGGGCAGGTCGTCGGGCGCCGTGTGGTGCCACAGCCACAACGGGTACTCCAGCAGCCGCGCGCCGGTACGACGGGCGGCCGCCGCGGCGGCGCGGCCGGCGGCCTCGTGGTCGGGATGGCCGTCGTGGCGCCACGGCGCCACCAGCAGGGTGTGCCGGCCGTCGCCGACGATGTCGACGAGTGCGGTCGTGAGGTCGGGATGGCTGTGCTCCCCCGCCGTCAGCAGCACGGGGTGCACCGCGACGCCGGCCCGGTGGGCCGTCCGCATCAGCCCGGCGGCGCCGAGGGACTCGTCGTCGGGGTGGGCGGCCACCACGACCAGTCGGTCGACGTCGTCCGGGAGCGCCAGCACGGGCACCTCGGACCAGCGCGGGTGGTCCCGCCACTGCTGCGCCGTGACGCCCGGCTGACCATGGACGGTGTCGATGCCACCACGATGCCGTCGGCCCACGAGGTGGCCCACCCCCCGCGCGGGTGATCCCGCTTCCCGGCTGGTGAGTAGCCTGGCAGGGCAAGCCACCTCGTGGTGTTGCCCCGGACCCCGGCAGCGCGTGAGCACGTGAGCGCGGCCGGCCGTCACACGTCGCCGTGTTGCGTCTGATCGCAAGTGGACCTTCACCAGCACGGAGCAGATCGTGACCGCGGCAACCACCACTTCGCCCACGCACGTCAGGCGCCCCAGCCAGATCGACCACCTGAGCCCCGAGGACGTCGAGGAGCTCGGACGCCGCCTCGACGCGCTGCGCCAGGAGGTGCTCGACTCGCTGGGCGAGCGGGACGCCGCCTACATCCGCCGCGTGATCAAGGTGCAACGGATGCTCGAGCTCGGCGGCCGGGCGACGCTGCTGGCCGGGCGGTGGCGGCCGGCGTGGGTGCTCGGCACGGCGTCGCTGACCCTGGCGAAGGTGCTGGACAACATGGAGATCGGGCACAACGTCC
This sequence comes from uncultured Actinomycetota bacterium, assembly GCA_963808855.1. Lineage (GTDB taxonomy): Bacteria > Actinomycetota > Actinomycetes > Propionibacteriales > Nocardioidaceae > Nocardioides. The sequence continues at coordinate 84,543 of CAWEHA010000002.1, forward strand.
TGCACGGGCAGTGGGACTGGATGCGCGACCCGAAGATCCACTCGACGACCTGGGACTGGGACCACGCCTCCCCCACCGACCAGTGGCAGCGCGCGCACAACGTGCAGCACCACACGTACACGAACATCCTCGGCCGCGACAACGACCTCGGCTACGGCATCATGCGCGTCGACGAGAGCCAGCCGTGGCAGCCGTACCACCTGGCCCAGCCCCTGCTGAACCTGATCACCGCGTGCATCTTCGAGTGGGGCATCGCGATGTTCGACCTCGGGCTGCGCGACGTCTTCGCCTCCGGTGAGAAGCTCACCGACGAGCAGCGCCGCGACCTGCGCGGAGCGCTCACCAAGGCACGACGCCAGCTCACCAAGGACTACGTCGTGCACCCCCTCCTGTCCGGTCCCGGCTGGCGTTCCGTCCTCACGGCCAACCTGACGGCCAACCTGATCCGCAACCTGTGGAGCCACTCGGTGATCATGTGCGGCCACTTCCCCGAAGGCGTCGAGACCTTCGAGCTCGAGTCGCTGCCCGAGCACGAGACCCGCGGCGAGTGGTACCTGCGCCAGATGCTCGGGTCGGCCAACATCTCCGGCTCTCCCACGATGCACCTGATGACGGGCAACCTCTCCCACCAGATCGAGCACCACCTCTTCCCCGACCTGCCCAGCAATCGGTACCGCACCATCGCGCCGGCGGTCCGCGACCTGTTCGAGCAGTACGGGCTCACCTACAACGCCCGGCCGTTGGTCCAGCAGGTCGGCAGCGCCTGGCACCGAGTACTCCGGCTGTCACTGCCGGACGGCTGGGGGCAGCAGGCGCGAGAGCGGTGGCGGAGGCGGACCGGCCGTTAGCGTGAGCGACGGCTACGACGACGAACGGGTGCGCCTGCGGCGCCTGGTGTGGCCCGGACCACCCGGCGTCGAGCCGCTCGGCGATGTCCTCGAGCGCCTGTGCGCCGTCGCCGTCGCCGAGGTGCGGCTGCTCGGGGCGGCGCTGACCGTGCTGCCCACCGACTCGAGCCACCCGGTCGCGGCGGCGTCGAGCGAGACGGCGCGCGCCCTCGAGGACCTGCAGTTCAGCACCGGGGACGGCCCCAGCGGCGAGGCCAGCCGGAGCTCGACGGCCGTGCTGGCCTCCGGGCTGGACGGCGCGACGCTGGCCCGGTGGCCGGGCTTCCACGCGGCCGCCGCCGGGCTCGGGGTCGAGGCCGTGTTCTCGTTCCCGCTGCACGTGGGTGCGGCGCGGCTCGGGGCGCTGTCCCTGTACCGGTCCGAGGCCGGCAGGCTGACGAGGTCGGAGCTGTTGCGGGCGTTCGTGCTCGCCGACCTCGCCGTCGAGGTGCTGGTCGACGGCTCGCTGCCCGGACAGGACGGCTCCGTGGGCACCGCGATGAACCAGGCGCTCGACGGTCACGCCCACGTCTACCAGGCCCAGGGAATGGTGATGGTGGCGCTCGGCGTCCCCCTGTCCGAGGCCCTCGCCCGGATGCGGGCGCATGCCTATGCTCACGATCTGACCCTCGCGACCTTGTCGACCGCCATCGTCGAGGGCCACACGAGGCTCACGAAGGAGTGACCAACCCATGATCTCGACCGATCGGATGACCGTGGCCTTCGTGGAGATGGCCGACTCGCTGGTCGACGACTTCGACCTCGTCGACTTCCTGCACAACCTCACCGAGCGGGCCGCCGAGGTGAACGGCGCCACGGCGGTCGGGCTGGTTCTCTCCGACCACCTCGGTCGGGTGCGCTTCATGGCCTCCAACAACGAGTCCGGCAGGCTCATGGAGCTGCTGCAGCTGCAGAGCTCCGAAGGGCCCTGTCTCGACTGCATCACCACGGGCCGCCCGGTGGTGAACGCCGACCTGGCGAACGCCGCGGACCAGTGGCCCACGTTCGCCCCCCAGGCCATCGAGGCGGGCTTCCAGTCGGTGCACGCCTTCCCGATGCGGCTGCGCGCCGAGGTGATCGGTGCGCTCAACCTGTTCGGCAGCGCCGACACCACGTTCAGCGACGACGAGGTCGGCGTGGTTCAGGCGCTGGCCGACATCGCCACCATCGCCATCCTCCAGGCACGCGGTCTGGCGCAGGCCGAGGCACTCACCGAGCAGCTCCAGACCGCGCTCACCAGCCGGGTGCTCATCGAGCAGGCCAAGGGCGCGCTGGCCCAGGCCGACGGCATCTCCCCGTCCGAGGCGTTCGACCTGCTGCGGGCCACGGCCCGCTCGGATCGCCGCAAGCTGGTCGATGTCGCCCGCTCGGTGCTCGACGAGATGGAGACCGAGCGCGGCGTCTAGGGCAGGCCCCAAGTCACACCAAGCCGGACTGGTAGGCGAACACCACGAGCTGTGCGCGGTCGCGCGCCCCGAGCTTCACCATCGCCCGCGACACGTGGGTGCGGGCGGTGGCGGGGCTCATCACGAGGTGGGCGGCGATCTCGTGGTTGCTCATCCCCTGCCCGACGAGCCCGGCGACCTCCCGCTCGCGGTCGGTGAGCTGGTCGATCTGCGGGTGCGGCACGAGCTCGCGAGGCGCCGTGCTGACGAACTCCTCGATCAGCGTGCGGGTCACCGTCGGCGACAGCAGCGCGCCGCCGTCGACGACGGTGCGCACGGCGTCGAGCAGCTGGGCAGGCGAGGTGGCCTTGAGGAGGAACCCACTGGCCCCGCTGCGCAACGCCTCGAACACGTACTCGTCGTGCTCGAAGGTGGTGAACACGACCACCCGCACGCTCGCCAGATCGGGGTCGGCGGCGATCCGGCGGGTGGCCTCGAGCCCGTCGATGCCGGGCATCCGGATGTCCATCAGCACGAGGTCCGGTCGGAGCCGCCGGGTCTGCTCGACGGCCGCGAGCCCGTCGGCGGCCTCCCCGGCGACGTCGAACCCGTCCTCGGCGTCGAACAGGGTGCGCAGGCCCATGCGCACGAGGTCCTGGTCGTCGACCAGCAGGACCGAGATGGGGTTCATGCGAACTCCTCGGGTCGGCGCGGGATGGTGGCGCGGACGGTGAAGGTACCGGGCTCGTCGCCGGGCCCGGCCGTCACGTCACCACCGACGGCGGCGACGCGCCGGCGCATCCCCTCGATGCCGAGGCCGGCCACCGGCGGGCCGATCGCCAGGTCCTGGTTGGTGACCTCCAGGGTGACGGCGTTCGGCTTGTGGGTGATCGTGACCACCGCCTGCGGGTGGGCGGAGTGCTTCACCACGTTGGTGAGCGACTCCTGCAGCAGCCGGTAGGCGGCGACGTCGGCCCCGCTGGGGAGCGGGTGCGGCGTGCCCCGGACGTCGAGGTCGACGTGCACACCGGCGTCCGCCACCCGCTCGCACAGCTGCTGCGCCAGCGCGAGACCCGGCGTCGGGGCGCGGTTCCCGCCCGACCGTCGATCCGGAAGGGCACGCTGGAGCGCCTCCCGGAGCTCGCCCAGCGCCTGCCCGCTGGTGACGCTGATCGCCTCCAGCGCGGCGCGGGTCTGCTCGGGCCGCTGCGCCGCCACGTGCAGGGCGATGTCGGCCTGCATCTGGATCGCGGCGAGCCCGTGCCCGACGACGTCGTGCACCTCCTGTGCGACGCGGAGCCGCTCGGCGTCGACCAGCTGCCGCTCGACCGTGGCGCGCTCACGCTCCTGGGCCGCCACCACCATCCGCCGGGCCGCCCCGAACGTGAGCGGGAACGACCACCCACGAGGCGGCGATGGCCACGCCGAGCGCGCCGGTGGTGGCGGCCGGGTTCGTGAACAGGTGCACGCACAGCAGCGCCACCGACACCAGGCCGAGTGCCGCTGCCCGAGCCGGCGGCAGGTGGCGGGCGACCGCGTAGATCGGCAGCACCATGAACACGAACACGGAGCCGTACGGGAACTCGAGCGCGAGGTAGCTGCCGACGGCTGCCGACGCCAGCAGCAGCGCCGGTGCCGGGCTCCGGTGACGCAGCAGCAACGCCGCCCCGCCCGCGGCGACGCACACGTAGCCCATCCAGAGTGGCATGTCGCCCGCAGGCTCCTGTTCGATGAACGGGAGGGTGACCGCGACGAAGAGGGTCAGCACGACGTCGACCACGTACGGCGCCGTGCCACGGCGCCACCGCAGGGCCGCGGGCACGGGAAGGGACGCTGTGCTCACGAGGTCAATCGTGCCCTTGCGGGCCGGCGGCGGCGTCATCCCGTCAGCGCAAGCCGTCCTACGTCGTCCGACGTAGAGCGGGCTCGCGTGCGAGGTAGCCGTGCACGTCGGAGATCACCACCGAGCCCTCACCGACGGCGGAGGCGACCCGCTTGACCGAGCCGGCGCGGACGTCGCCCACGGCGAAGATGCCGGGCACTGTCGTCGCGAACCGGTCGCGGGTGACCACGAACCCGTTGTCGTCGAGGTCGACGCCAATCCCTGTCAACCACGCGGTGTGCGGGCGGGCGCCGATCATCAGGAACAGCCCGCCGGCGTCGATGCGCATGTCGCGTGACCTGAGGTCGTCGCGCCACGTCACCTCGGCCACCGCGCCGTCTCCCCGCACCGACGTCAGCCGGGCGCCGGGGTGCAGCGTGACCCGGTCGTGGTGCGCCAGCCGCTGGGCGAGGTAGCTCGACATCGTCTCGGTGAGGTCGGCGCGGCGGAACAGCAGGTGCACGTGGTTGGCGCGGCCGGCGAGGAACAGGGCGGCCTGGCCCGCGGAGTTCGCCCCGCCCACGACCGCCACCTCGTGGTCGACGCAGGCCCGCGCCTCCGACTCGGTGGCGGCGTAGTAGACCCCGCGCCCCTCGAACTCGGTGACCCCCGGAGTGCTCGGTAGCCGGCGGTACCGGGCCCCGCTGGCGACCACGACGGCGCGCGCGGCCACCTCGTGCTCGTCGTCGAGCCGCACCACGAAGCCGTCGGCGCTCCGGGTCACCGCGGTGACCGAGCGCGGGCACACCAGTCGGGCACCGAACTTGACGGCCTGCAGCATGGCCGAGCGGGCGAGCTCGCCGCCGCCGACCCCGCGCGGGAAGCCGAGGTAGTTCTCGATCCGCGACGACGTGCCGGCCTGCCCACCGAACGCGACGTCCTCCACCAGCACGACGTCGAGCCCTTCGGAGGCGCCGTAGACGGCGGCTGCCAGCCCCGCCGGGCCCGCCCCGACGATCAGCAGGTCGCACCGGGCGGCGTCGGGAACGCCGCACAGGTCGATGCCGACCGCCACCGCGAGCTCGCGCGTGGTGGGCGACTCCAGCACCTCCCCCTGGCCGGTCACCACCGCGGTGCCGGCCGCCGGCAGCCGGCAGACACCCGCGATCTCGGCCCAGGCCGCGAGGTCTCTGCGCAGCACCGTGCGGCACGGGAGGTGGTTGCGCTCGGCGAACACCTGCAGCCGGCGGAGCTCGGGGCCGTCGTCACCGGCCAGCACCAGGCCGCCCTCCCCGAGCCGGGTCAACAGCCGCCGTCTCGCGTCGAACGCGGCGATGAGCACCTCCCCCAGCTCGGCCGACGTCGCCGCCAGCCGCGCCAGGTCGTCGACCCCCACCCGGAGCAGGTCGCTGTCGTCGTGCGCGACGCCGGCGAGGAAGGCCGGCTGTCCCATCAGCATCCCGAGCTCGCCGACGAAGTCCCCGGGTTCGACCACGAACACGACCCGCCCGTCGCGGCGGTCGACGAGACCGACACCGCCGGACCGCACGAGGTAGAGGTCGTAGGCGTCGCCCGCCTCCCACAGCACCTCGCCGGCCTGCGGGCGAAGGGTGTGCCCGACCGACTCCAGCGCCCGCAGGCACTCGTCGCTGAGCCGGGGCCAGGCCTCGGCGTCGACGGCGTCCTCCCGGTGCGAGGAGAAGCGGGTGCGCTCGTCGGGCACGGGAGCCGTGGTCACGACGGCACGTTACGGCTCGGACGCACGCCGGATCTACGACCGCGGACGTACTTGCGGCCGACGCTACCCGGCGCGGCGCTCGCGCTGGCTAGGGTGCGGCGGGTGCCAGCCGAACCCGCCCACGACTGGTGGAAGTCCGCCGTCGTCTACCAGATCTACCCGCGCAGCTTCGCCGACAGCGACGGCGACGGGGTGGGTGACATCCCCGGGATCCGGCAGCGGCTCGACCACCTCGAGCGGCTCGGCGTCGACGTCGTGTGGCTGAGCCCGGTGTACCGCTCGCCGATGGCCGACAACGGCTACGACATCAGCGACTACTGCGACGTCGACCCGCTGTTCGGCACGCTCGCCGACCTCGACGGGCTCATCGGCGACCTCCACGAGCGCGGCATGAAGCTCGTGATGGACCTCGTCGTCAACCACACGAGCAGCGCGCACGCGTGGTTCCAGGAGTCGCGCTCGAGCCGCGACAACCCGCGCCGCGACTGGTACTGGTGGCGGCCGGCGCGACCGGGCGCACCGCGGCGGTGAGCCCGGAGCCGAGCCCACCAACTGGGGCTCGGCGTTCTCGGAGCCGGCGTGGACCTGGGACCCGGACACCGAGGAGTACTACCTGCACCTGTTCGACGCCGGCCAGCCCGAGCTCAACTGGGAGAACCCGGAGGTGCGGGCGGCGGTGCACTCGATGATGCGCTGGTGGCTCGACCGCGGGGTCGACGGCTTCCGGATGGACGTCATCAACCTGATCTCGAAGGTCGTCACCGACGAGCCGCCCGGGCTGGCCGACGGCGAGGTCGGCGGCGCGGACGGCGGGCCGATCGACACGATGCGGTACGGCGACCCGGGGCCGTTCGTGCTCAACGGGCCGCGCGTCCACGAGTACCTGCAGGAGATGCACCGCGAGGTCTTCGCGGGCCGCCCGGCCGGGCTGCTCACCGTCGGGGAGACGCCGGCGACCAGCATCGAGCAGGCGCTCCTCTACACCGACCCGCAGCGGGGCGAGGTCGACATGGTGTTCCAGTTCGAGCACGTCGACCTCGACTCCGGCCCCGGCGGCAAGTGGGACGTCGTCCCGATGACCGTGCGCGACCTCAAGGAGTCGCTCGGCCGGTGGCAGACCGGGCTGGCCGACGTCGGCTGGAACAGCCTGTACCTCGGCAACCACGACCAGCCGCGATGCGTGAGCAGGTACGGCGACGACAGCCCCGAGCACCGGGTGGCCTCGGCCAAGGCCCTGGCCACCGTGCTGCACCTGCACCGCGGGACGCCGTACGTCTACCAGGGCGACGAGCTCGGGATGACCAACGCCCCGTTCGCGTCGCTCGACGACCTGCGCGACATCGAGTCGCTCAACGCCCACCGCTCGATGCTGGCGCGGGGCCTGAAGCCCGAGGAGGCGATGGCGGCGATCCTCACCAAGGCCCGCGACCACGCCCGCACCCCGATGCAATGGGACGCCGGGGAGCACGCCGGGTTCACCACCGGCACGCCGTGGCTCGCCGTCAACCCGAACCACCAGGAGGTCAACGCCGCCGCCCAGGTGGACGACCCCGACTCGGTGTTCGGCCACTACCGGCAGCTGATCACACTGCGCCACGAGGAGCCCGCCATTGTCCACGGCGACTTCACGATGCTGCTCCCCGAGCACGAGCAGGTGTATGCGTTCGTGCGCGGCCTCGACGACACCGAGGTGCTCGTGCTCGCCAACCTGTCGTCGCGCGAGGTGGTCGACCCCGGCGACCTGGGCCACGGGTGGGACGACGCCGAGCTCGTCGTGGGGAGTGTCGGACGCACCGACTCCCAGGGCCGACGGGTTCTCGGCGCCTGGGAGTCGGGGGTGCTTCGCCGACGCGTCTGACAGGTTCTGCTCACCGGTCGGCGGGCACGACCAGCCGGGCGCCCAGCGTGCGCGCGGCCACCACGGCGGCCGCGGCCACCAGGATCAGGTCCTTGAGCACGTACTGGGCGGTCAGGGTGGGCAGCCCGCCCGGGAACATGTCGGCCGGGAACAGCACCACGGGCATCAGGATCCCCCCGAGCCAGCCGGCCATCACGAGGAGCCCGAAGCGGAGCCCGCGGCCGGTCAGCAGGGTGAGTCCGATGAACGTCTCGAGCACTGCTGTGGCCACCACGGCGGCGGTGCCTCCCACGAGCCCGAAGGTGAGCACGTCGGTGGTGCGCATCACGAGGCCCTCGGCCGGCGAGGCGCCCGGGACGTACTTGAGTGCTCCGAACCCGGCGATCACCAGGCCGAGGCTGATCCGCAGCGCGGTGATGCTGTGCGCGGCGAGCCACTCGGTGGCGCGGACGGTGAGGCGCGAGACGCGGTCGTGCGACGTCGGGTGGACGGCGGTGATGGTCATGCGAGGACTCCTTTTCTGGAGCCGCCACGTCGGCGGCCGATGCCCAGAACGCTCGTCGAACCACGGCGTCCCGGAATCCGCCCGACGGCGACACTGCGACTGCGTCGCCTGCTGGAGCCGGCGCCGCTGCCTACGTCGGGCCGCGCAGCGACGACGCCGCCTCTCGCACCACCCGCCGGCCGCTCCCCCCGCGGAGCGGGTGTCGATCCCCGGCCGACCGGCCGCTCGGCCGGTGACCTATCCCTCCGGGCGTCCGACCGTCTGGTGCTCCGGCTCCACCAGGGCGATCACGCGCTCCTGGTCGCGCGGGTAGTCCTCGCCGACGTACTTCTGCGACATCGCGTCGATCACCGGCCGGGCTTCCTCGCCCTCGAGCCAGCCGACAACCCGGCCGCGGACCAGGACCGGTTGGTACGGGTCGTCGGCGGGGGCTATCGACAGCGCCACCCGCGGGTCGCGGCGCAGGTTCCGCGCCTTGCGGGAGCGCGGGCCGGTCAGGAAGATCACGTGGTCGCCGTGGGTGGCGACCCACACCGGCACGGTGTGGGGTGCTCCGTCGGGAAGCACGGTCGCGAGGTGGGCGATCGGCGTGCCGTCGAGGTGACGGCGGACGTCCGGGTCGATCACCGGGCCGGTCACCGTGCTCACCACACCTCGGCCTGGCTGAGCGTGCTCATCGCGTCGATTCACAGCCGGTTGCCGGCCAGCTCGAAGCCGGCGGCGGACGCTCGGTCGGTGATCTCGGGAAGCCCGACGACGTCGCGGTAGAACGCGACCACGCTCGCGTGCTGGTGCTCGGGCACCTTGACCGCGATGTCGATCCCACCGCGGAAGGCCGGTGCGCTGGACGCGTCCGTCATGCGTGCACGCTAGGGACCCCGCGCAGGTGCCGTGTACGTCGAGGGACGTACGCGCCCGACCCCGCCCTCGTCATAGGCTCCCGCGGTGCCCGACACCGAGCGCCACACCGACCGCCTGCTCCTCCGACCCGTCACCGAGGCGGACCTCGACCGCATGCTCGAGTACCGCAACCTCCCCGAGGTCACGAACTGGCTCATCCACACCGTCGTCGAGCCGGACGCGTTCCGCGAGGCGTGGCGCAAGGCCGCCGACGACCCCGCCGACCACAGCGTCGCCGCCGTGCTCGACGGCACCGTGATCGGCACCGTGTCGCTCGAGCTCGACGACGGCATGATCCAGCCCGGCGGCCCGCCCCGCACCGAGGCGCTCCTCGGCTACACCTTCGACCCGGCCTTCGGCGGCCAGGGGTACGCCACCGAGGCCGTGCGCGACGTCCTCCACCACGCCTTCACCAACCTCGGCGTCCGCCGGGTGACCGCCGGCTGCTTCGCCGACAACCACGCGTCGGTGCGGATCCTGGAGAAGATGGGGATGCGCCGCGAGCAGCACGGCATCCAGGACTCCTGGCACGCCGACCACGGCTGGATCGACGGCTACACCTACGCCCTGCTCACCGACGAGTGGTCGCGTCGCTGACGTCCGCGCCCTCGCCGGCGGATGTAGTGGATCGTCAGTGCGGTCAACAGCGGCCCCCACACGGCCATCGGGAGATACCAGCGGAGCACGCTCCACCCCAGCCCGTCAGCGCATCCCGGCGGGGCGGCTTCTCGGGGCTCCACTGGTTCCTCGAGCAGGATGGGGCCCCACAGGTCCTCCACCACGCCGTACCAATAGATGACCATCACGATGACCGCACCCGTCGCTGCGACACCAGCCGCGAGTGCGACCGGAATCCGGCGACCGCCGACGGCAGGCATCCATGACGGTGTGACTTCTCCCCAGGGTCGGATCAGCCCGAGAGTCAGCAGCGCAGCACCGAGTTGCAGGACCGGTAGCCCTGCCGTGACGTAGATCTGCTCACCCAGCCCTTCGCCGGTCACAGCGCAGCGGGTCTCATTCTCCGCGAGCCGTTCGATGGAGTCGACCAGTCGCCACACGATCGAGGGGACGCAGCTGAGCGGCACCAGCCACGCTGCGACCTTTGCCCACGTGGGGACGAGAGCGTGACGAAAGGTCGTCACCGACGGCGCCTGGGAGCGGGTGTCACCCGGCGTTCGCATGGTTGAGAGCCTTCTCGAGGCGATCGTCGGCCGGAAGTGCCGAACGGCAGGGTTGCCCGACGTGCCATGGCGCTACGAACATGGGCTCGGCAGCGCACGAGCGACAGCCGCCCCGAGGAAGTGCCGATGGACCACAACCTTCCGACGAGCCGAACCAGCTTCGTCGGACGGAACGAGGAGCTCGGCGCGCTGGACCGATTGCCGCAGGACTGTCGCCTGGTCACGTTGACGGGCGTTGGCGGCTGCGGCAAGACGCGGTTGGCAGTCGAGGCCGCGCGCGGGTGGCTCGCTCGATGGCCGGACGGCGTTCGGATGGTCGACCTCGGAGCCGTGTCGTCCTCGACGCACGTGGCGCGCCACGTGGCGGCGACCTTGAACGTGCTGCTCGAGCCCGGGCGCGATCCGACGGCTGCACTGGTCAGAAGCCTGGGCGCACGCCACCTGCTCCTGGTGCTCGACACGTGCGAGCACCTCGTGCCCGACGTCGCGGAGCTGGCCGACGCGCTGCTGTCCGGGTGCGAGCAGATGTCGCTGCTCACGACCAGCCGTGAACCTCTCGGCCTCGAGGGAGAGACGGTCTGGCAGGTGCCACCCCTCGCGGTCGACGACGCCGTGGCGCTCTTCGTCGAGCGAGCGCGTCTCGCCGCACCCGACGTCGTGCTCGACGGTTCCCTCGACGACGTCCGCGCCATCTGCGGCAGCGTCGACCGTCTCCCGCTGGGAGTCGAGCTCACCGCGGCCTGGGCGCGCATCCTGTCCCCGGAGCAGATCGCGAACGGGCTCGAGAGCGGCCTCCGCCTGCTGCCGGAGGGACGTCAGCAGGCAGTTCCCCGGCATCACTCGCTCCAGACGTCGATGGCGTGGAGTCACGAGCTCCTCGACGCCGCCGAGCGCTCGGTGTTCCGTCGCCTGTCGACCTTCGCGGGCAGCTTCACCCTGGCCGGCGTCGAGGCCGTCTGCGCCGCCGCGGATGAGCCCGACACCGACGTGCTCGCGGTCCTGGGAAGGCTGCTGAACAAGTCCCTCGTCGCGGTGGTCCCCAGCGGTCCGGAGCCCAGGTTCCGCTTGCTCGACACGGTGCGGCACTACGCGTCGGACCAGCTGAGCGCCGCAGGAGAGGTGGACGCCACCCGCGACCGGCACCTGCGGTTCTTCCTCGCCGCTGCCGAGGAGGCCGAGTCGGGCCTCGACGTCGCCCAGGACCACTGGCGGGACCGCCTCGAAGGCGACCAGGACAACTTCGGTGCCGCGCTCGACTGGGGGCTGTCCCACCCCGGTGAACGATCGGAGCAGGGACGGCGGCTCGCGGCGGCCCTGGCCCGGTTCTGGTTCATCCGCGGTCGCGCGGCCGAGGGGTCGGAGATCCTGGCGCGCGCGATCGACGTCGACCCCGGCCAACGCTCCTCCGTGCAGGGGCGGCTGTACGCCGGCACGGCGATGTTGGCCATGATCAGCGGACGCACGCAGCTCGTCGGCGAGGCTGCACAGCGGGGGCTGGAGATCGCCGGCGAGGTCGACGACGCGCAGACGAGCGCGCGCTGCCTGACGATGGCGGCCTACCCGTGGTTCTTCATCGACTTCATCCGCTGTCAGGAGCTGGCCGCGCAGGCACGAGTCGCGGGCGAGGCAGCGGGAGATCCGTTCTCCCGGGATTGGGCCACCGTCCTGGAGGGCTACACGCTGGAAACGCGGAACCGGTTCGACGAGGCGGCCGAGCTTGCCAGTCTCGCCTTCGAGAACAGCTGGCCGCGACGCGACCGCTTCTGCGCCGCATTCGCTCGCGGGATCAGGCTGTTCGTCCAGATGCTCAGCGGCGATCTGCAGGGTGCGGTCACCACCGCTCGGGAGATGGTGGACATCATCACCCCGCTCGGCGACTACTTCGCGGTCGGCACCAACACCGCCAACGCCGCACTGCCCATCGCCATGTCCGGTCGCCTCACCGAGGCACGCACGATGATGCGGCGCGTGGTGTGGTCGCTCGACGTCACGCCGGGGGCCGACGTCGTCGGCTTCATGGTCACGCTCGGAACGATCCAGCTGTGGGACGGCAACGGCGAGGACGCCGTTCGCTGGTTCGAGCAGGGCACCCGCCTTCTCCAGGACGACCCCAACGACTGGACTGCGACCCGCTGCCTCCCCGGGCTCGTGTCCGCGCTCCGCCGCCTGGACCGGTGCGACGAGGCCCGCGAGCACGCGCAGACCGGGGTGCGGCTCGCCACTCATCACGAGGCGCCGTACGAGCTCTCGCTCCTGCTCGACGAGCAGGCCAGGCTGGTGCGCGACGACGACCCGGCACGGGCCCGCGACCTTCACCTCCAGTCCCTCTCGCTCCGGGCCGACCACGGGCTGCGGCTCCTGTACGTCGACAGCCTCGACTCCCTCGCCCTGCTCGAGTCGACGGCCGGTCGACCGGACGAGGCGGTGGAACTGCTCGCGGTGAGCGATGCCGGGCGCGAGGCGATGGGCTATCCCCGCCCGCCGGTGGACGTCACGGCCCACCAGGCGCTGACCGACGCGTTGCGCCACGGGCTCGGCGACGAGGGCTACCGAGCGCGACATCACGAGAGCCTCGCGCGACCGCTCGACGAGGTCGTGGCATCACTGCTCCGCGGGCGGGGCCCGCGCGGACGACCGCCGTCCGGATGGGAGAGCCTCACGCCCACCGAGGTCGACGTCGTCCGTCTCGTCACTCGCGGCATGTCGAACCCCGACGTCGCGCAGGAGCTGCTGATGAGTCGCGGCTCGGTGAAGGCACACCTGTCGCACGTGTACGCGAAGCTCGGTGTCGAGAACCGCACCGAGCTCGCAGCGTTCGCACCGTCCTACCTAGCCGAGGACGAGACCGACGCCGATGAGATCAACCCTGCATGACTCCGTTTTCCCAGGCCCACGCGGCAACGCCGACCCGGTTGCGTACATCGAGCTTGCGCTGAATGGAGGCGACGTGATTCTTCACCGTGCCCGGAGCCAGGAACAACGCACTCGCGATCTCGGCGTTCGACCGACCCAGGGCGAGGACCCGCACGATCTCCAGCTCGCGTTCGGTGAGCCGCGCCACGGGAGCGCTGGCAGCCGTCGCATCGAGCCGCGGACGTAGGTGGCGGAGCAGCCGCACGGTGATGGCCGGACTGACGAGGACGTCACCCGCCATCGCCGCGCGCACCGCCTCGACGAGCAGGGTCGGTCCGGATCGCTTGAGCAAGAATCCGCACGCACCGTTCCGTAGCGCGGTGTACACGTAGTCGTCCAGGTCGAAGGTCGTGACGACGACCACCCGGAGCGGCCGCTCCGCGTCGGGCCCGGCGAGGCTTCGCGTCACCGCGAGTCCGTCCATGCGCGGCATCCGGATGTCGGTGAGCACGACGTCCGGCCGCAGCAGGGTGGCCTGCTCGACCGCAGACACGCCGTCGGCGGCCTCGGCCACGACGGTCAGGTCGGGCTGGGCGTCGATGAACATCCGGAAGGCGGCCCTGACGTCGACCTGATCGTCCGCGATCATCACCCGCACGGGCGGCGACGTCACCATGGTTCCGCGCTGCGGCACTCGAACGGCATCGCCGCTTGCATCCGCCAGCCACCCTGCTCGTCGGGCCCTGCGGTCAAGGTGCCGCCCAGAGCCTCGACCCGGTCGGTCAGCCCAGGGATGCCCGTGCCACCCAGCCGCCGGGCGGGAGCCGGCGCGGAGCCGCCGTCGTCGGCCACGGTCACGAGCAGGCACGGCGTCGACGGGGCACCGGTACGCGAGACGCTGACATGTACGTGCTGTGCGACCGGAGCGTGGCGCCGCACGTTGGTCAGCGCCTCGGCCACCACCCGGTACGCCGTGGCGACCAGCTCCCGCGGCGGTGCGCCCGGCACGCCGGCGTCCGGGCCGGCGTCGATGGCCATCTCGACCTGTGCCGCGCTCGCGTCGCTGAAGCGCTGCACCACCCCTGAGATGTCCGCGAGGGTCGGTGCGGACGAGCGGGGCTGGTCCTCGTCGAGCTCGTCGTGCAGCATCCTGACGGCCCGGTCCATGGAGGCCAACGCCTGGGTGCCTGCGAGCTCGATGCGCCGGAACGCTGCCGCTGCCTCGGGCTCCTGCCGGGCCAGCAGTTGACCTGCCTGTGCTTGCGCCACCATCCCACTCACGTCATGGGCGACGAAGTCGTGCAAATCCCGGGCCAGGCCCAGGCGCTGGGAGCGCCGCGCGTCGGCCACGGCGCGCGACTCGCGGACGTCGAGCATCCGGAGGTACCAGCCGATCGCGACGGCAACCAGCGCCAGCAGCGACCACATCGCGTATCCGCCGAGCGACGCGACGGTGACCGGGCCCCATCCGAACCGGAGTAGCCACCCCGGGATGGCCAGTGCGGCCACGCCGGCCGCCGCCAGTTCCAGCCGACCATGCGCGAGCCGAGTCGTGCAGACGACGAGCGCCCAGAGACAGGCTGCCTCGGCCAGCGCCCAGACCGTCGAGCTCGTCGACGCTGTGGAGTAGGTCGACCCGGACGTCAGGAGCGCCGCGGTCGCCGCGAGGGAGCAAGCCCCTGCTGCGCCCGTGACCAGCGGGATCCACCGTCGAGAGCGGTGTGGCACAGAGTGATCGTAGGCACCATGCCGCGCAGCGCACCCCTGCCGAAAGGCACGAGTTCCGCGGACGACGGCAGGCAACCGTGCCCGTCGGCAGGTCCCCCGGAGGTGGGGCCGTGCACACCATGCAGCATGACCACCCAGCACGTCTCCCCTCCCACCACTCCGACCGCACCCTCCACCTGGTCGAGATGGCCCGAGTGGGTGGGCCGCGCCGCTGCGGCGTGGTCCCTGGCCTACGGCGTCCTCGGCCTCTTCTGGACCTTCGGCGGCGCCGGATTTCCGTTCGGCGTCGCCCATGACGAGCAGGCGCGACAGGTCTCCCTGCTGGAGCACGCGACCCCGCAGACGACCGGCCCGGTCATCGCCGTCCTGGGTCTGCTGGGCGCCGCCGTCGCCCTGACGGCGACCCATCGTCGACGTCGACATCTGACGGCGGCCCCCGTCGTGATGGCAGCCACGCTCGCTCTTGGTCTGTCGGTGGTGATCCCGGACTATCGCCCGCTGCTGGCGGTGGTCCGGCTGCCGATCCTGGCAGTCGGCGCTCCGTTCGGCTGGCCGGAACAGGTCGGGCTCAGTGACTTCCTCTCCTTGTTCATGCCGTGGCCGGTCGCCAACCAGCTCCTGCTCATGTCCGGCGGCCTGCTGTGGTGGGCGACGGCGGTCACGTTCTGGCGCCGGATGCGCCACGCCTGCCTGGCCTGTGGTCGGCGGGCATCCACCCGTGATGCCGACACCGTGGCGCTGGCGGCCCGGTGGGGACGACGCGCCGTGCTCGTCGCCGTCGGCATTCCGCTGCTGTACGTCGCGACCAGATGGGCCTGGGTGTTGAACATCCCGTTCGGACTCAGTCGTGAAGGGATTCGGATCGGTGCGCGCGAGATGCCCGGGGTCTGGATCGGCGGTGCCCTGCTCGCGACCATGGGTGCGATCGGGGCGCTGCTGACCCTGGGCTTGGTCCAGCGGTGGGGTGAGGTGTACCCGAGGTGGGTTCCGCGCCTTGGCGGCAGGACCGTCAGGCCCCGAACGGCGATCGTCCCGGCATCGGTCGTCGCGGTCCTGATCGGCTCCGCCGGGCTGATGTTCGTGCGGGCGGCCATCCTCGGCGCCGTCGAGATCGACTCCGAGACGTGGGGGTTGACCGTCCCGCAGCTCTTCTGGCCGTTGTGGAGCGTGGCACTGGCAGGTGCGGCGTTCGCCTACCACCTGCGACGCCGCGGCCCGTGTGGCCGCCACGTCCTGCCGGTGTCCGACGACCAGTGACCGGGGCGCTTCTCGGTGTGGCCGTCCACGCTGCCGCGGAACTGGCTGCGGCAATCCAACCCGCGCGATTCCGTGCTGAAGGACCGACGGTTCCTGCGGCTCTGGGTCGGGACGACCTGCTCGGGTCTCGCGACATGGGCGCTGCCGTTCCTGCTCGGGCTCGGCCTGATCGAAGGCGACCTGACAGCGGCCTCCCTCGGCGTCCTCCTCTCCGTGAGGACCGTCGGGTTCCTCGCGGCCGTCCCCGTGGCCGGCGTGCTGGCCGACCGCCATCCGCGCCGTCGCGTCGTCGGTCTCGCCACGCTGATCGCGGCGACGGCCACCTGGGGACTGGCGCTCACCTGGTCGGACTCGCTGCCCCTCGCGGTCGTCTGCACATTCGCGGTCGGCATCGGCCAGGGAGCCTGTCGGCCCGCGCTGCAGGCCCTGCTGGCCGAGGTGGTCCGCGAGCCACGGCGACAGAGCGCCAATGCGCTGACCAGTCTGGCGGTGCGTGGCAGCGTCGTCGTCGCACCCGGGATCACCGCCGCTCTGTCGCTGGTCACCGACCTCGTGGTGATCCTGGCCGGAACCGGACTGTTGTGGCTGGTGGCAGCGCTGCTCCCGCCCGCGGGGTCGGACACGCGCCGACCGAGCGAGGGGACTCCCGCGTCGTACGCGGCCGAGATCCGCGCGGGCCTGGAGGAGGCGCACCGACACCCGTGGTTCCTGCCCGGACTCGGAGCGCTGTCCGTGGTCGTCATGCTCGGGTACTCGACAACGGCGGTCGCCCTACCCGTTGTCAGCCAGGAGCGATACGGCGGCGGCGGCGTCCTCACGGCCAGCGTCACCGCCTTCATGGTCGGTGGGGTCCTGGGCAGCCTTCTCCTCGCCCGGTGGCGTCCTGGCGCCGCGGGCTGGTGGGCCCTCGGCGGACTGGCCGCCTACGCCGTCGCGCCGCTCGGGCTCGCGGTCCATCCAGCAGCTGCTGTGCTCGTCGTCGCGTACCTCGTCGCCGGACTCGGCAACGTCATGTTCAACGTCCCGTGGTTCACCGCGACGCAGCGGGAGGTCGACCCGGCGATGCTCGCGCGCGTCTCCTCGGTGGACTTCCTCGTGTCCTACGGCCTGGCACCGGTCGGGCTCGCGCTGATCGGACCCGCGATGGCTCTCGTCGGCGCGACGCCGACGTTCCTGCTGTGCTCGGCTGCCTGCCTCATCGCACCTCTTCTCGCGGCGAGGGTCGCGGGATCTCGCCAGTTCACGCAGCCGGCCGGCTAGGGCCGTCGAGACTTAGGTAGGGATTCATGAAGACCCGAGACCGTTCCGCGGGCGCGTTCCGTCGTGGTGGCCTGATCACGTGAAGCGACTCCGCACTCCACTCGTCGCCGTGCTCATCCTGGCCCCGGTGTTCGGCGAGTGCCTCTCGGCGGCCTCCGCTCCACTCGACTTCCTGTGGCCGCCCTCGTTGGTGCTGCTGGTCTCGCTCTACGGGTGCGGCGCGCTGCTCTGCCGCGAGCTCGCCCGACGCCACGGCCTCGGGCTGCTCGGCCTGTGTCTCCTGGCGACCGCGTACGCCATCTTCGAGGAAGCGCTGGTCGACCGCTTCTGGTTCCACGCGCGACCGGCAGATGAGGGAGGGCTCGGCCACTACAGCGAGGTGTGGCACACCAACGTGCTCCTCGCCACCAACCTCACCGTCTTCCATATCGCGGTCAGCATCGTGTCGACCATCATCGTGGTGGAGCTGCTCTTCCCCGAGCAGCGACAGCGCGCCTGGGTCGGTCCTCGGGGCCTGGGCGTCAGCGTCGTCGCGTTCCTCGTCCTCCCACCACTGCTGTACGGCGAGTACACCCTCGATCCCCTTCCGCAGCTGGCCGTGGCCGCTGCACTGATGGTCGTGCTGGTGCTGACAGCACTGCGGCTGCCCGGAAGACCTTCCCTGTGGCAGTCCGAGGCCTCGACCTCCCCGGCGCGGCGCGGTGTCGCTCCCGTGGCCTTCCTTGCCACTGCCGCGAACTTCCTCCTGATGGGTCTGTCCGACACCAGCACGCCGTGGCCTCTGGCCGTCGTCGCCGTGCTGAGCCCGCTCGCTGTCGCCTACCTGCTGATCCGGAATCGCGTGTCGGGCCCCGTCTTCGGACGCGACGGACTCCGGGTGGTGAGTGGGATCCTGGGTTACTACTGCCTCTTCGCGTTCACCCTCGGACTGCTCGGCCGGTACGACCTGATGCTGGGAGCGATCGCCGTGGCGGTGGTGCTGTGGAAGCTACGGCGACGTCAGGTCGCGGAGGTCCCGTCATGACCGAGGACGAAGCCAGCTGGGCGCGCCGGCGGGAAGGGTGGGTCGACGTCGGCGACGGGCAGCACGTGTGGTGGGCCGAGTGCGGCAATCGCGACGGCCTCCCCGTGCTCGTGGTGCACGGTGGACCGGGCGGCGGCACGCTTCCGGCGATGCGACGCCCGTTCTCCCCCGAGACGTACCGCGTCGTGATGTTCGACCAGCGTGGCTGTGGGCGGAGCACTCCCCATGCGAGCGACATCGGGGTCGACCTCGCCCACAACACCACCCAGAGCCTGATCGCCGACATGGAGGTGATCCGTGTCGAGCTCGAGATCGACCGCTGGGTGCTCTCCGGCTCGTCGTGGGGCAGCACGCTCGCCCTGGCCTACGCGCAGGAGCACCCCGACCGGGCGATGGGGATGATCCTCCGCAGCATCACCACATTCCGCAGGAGCGAGCTCGACTGGGTCTACCGGTACGGCGCCAGCCAGCTCCTGCCGGAGCGATGGGAGGAGTTCGTCGCGGCCGTGCCACCGGAGCTACGCGACGACCTCCCCGTCGCGTACCACCGCCTGGTCAACTCCGAGGACGCCGAGCAGCGGCTCTCGGCAGCGCTCGCCTGGGGCCGCTGGGAGATGGCCAGCATGCTCCTGCACCCGGACCCGGAGATCGAGGGCATCTTCGCAGAGCCACGCTTCGCGAGCGCCTTCGCACGCATCAGCACCCACTACTCCGTCAACCACGGCTTCCTCGAGGACGGCGAGCTCATCGATCGCGCACGGGATCTCTCCCACATTCCCGCGATCCTGCTCTCGGGCCGGCTCGACCTCTGCACGCCGCCGACCACGGCATGGCAGCTTCACCACGCCTGGCCCGGCTCGGAGCTTCTGACTCCTCGACCGCGAAGGGCACCGCTTGACCGGGGCAGTGCCGATCTTCCGGGACGCCACTGAGCGGCTCGCCCAGCGGCTGACCCGAGGGCAAGACCGCTCCCATGGCCAGTGAGGTGGCCAGGTGGCAGATGTTCCCGCACCACCCCAGAGGAACGATCCGATCAACCGGCAGCACCCCGCTGCCACCTCACAAGGAGCAGTCATGCGCAACGTAGTGCTGTACATGAACACCACGACGAACGGACGCCTCGACGACCCGTACGCCTGGTTCGTCGAGATGACGGACGACCACTACACCGAGGTCGAGCGCAGCTACGAGACCTTCGACACGATCCTGGTCGGCCGGGTCACCTACGACGAGATGCACGCCTACTGGCCCGGCGCGGAGACCCAGGAGGAGGACTCGGAGATCAACCGACGGATGGCCAAGCGGATGAACGCCTACAAGAAGTACGTCTTCTCGCGCACGTCTGCCGGCGAACCGCTCGAGTGGAACAACTCCGAGCTCGTCACCGTCGAGTCCGACCGCGACCTCGTCGAGACCGTCCGGTCCATCAAGGAGCAGCCGGGCAAGGACATCCATCTCTCCGGTGGAGCCGCCCTCGCGCAGACGCTGATCCGCCTCGGCCTGGTCGACGAGTACCGATTCTTCGTGCATCCCGTCGTGTCCCACGGAGCGTCGTGGTTCGACAAGATCGAGGAGCCTCGCCGGTTGGCGCTGGTCAGCTCGACGAGCTTCGACAACGGCGTCATCGCCGCCTTCTACCGGCCCTCCGACACGCCGGTGCAGAGCGAGGACCCGTCAGCCGAGCTGTGGGCGAACGCAGGTTCGTGACGAAGGCGGCAGGGCCGCTCTCGATCTGACTCACCGAGCCCGGTCGTCCCACACGGTGGTGCGGTCGCGGGGTGCGCCCAGCACCTCCAGGAGGCCGTCGGGGTCGTCGGCGTGGAGCAGGGCGTCCCGGGCGCGTGCGGCGAGGAACCCGTGCTCGACCATGTCGTCGACCATCGCTCGCAGGGGACGCCAGAAACCGTCGACGTCGTAGAGCACGACGGGCGCGTCGAGCAGGCCGAGCTGCTGCCAGGTCCACACCTCGAACAGCTCCTCCAGCGTGCCCATGCCGCCGGGCAGGGCCACGAAGGCGTCGGCGACCTCGGCCATGCGGGCCTTGCGTTCGTGCATCGAGTCGACGACGTCGAGGCGGGTGAGGCCGCGGTGCGCGATCTCGCGATCGACCATCGAGCGCGGGATCACGCCGTGCACCTCACCGCCGGCGGCCAGTGCAGCGTCAGCCAGCACCCCCATCAGCCCGACGTGGGCCCCGCCGTAGACCAGGCCGACACCATGCGCGGCGAGGTGGCGGGCCACCTCGCCGGCCGCGGCGCGGAACCGGGGGTCTCGCCCGTCCGAGGACCCCACGAAGACTGCGACGCGTCGTGGCGGGGTCGTCATGGGGCACCTCTCAGGTCCTGGAGACCACCTACGCTGCCACGCATGGTGCTGTTGATGACGAACGGGGAGGGCATGCGCGGGGGCGCGGTGCACCACACCATCGCCGACCATCCCTTCCTGGGTGAGGTCGAGACGGCGCCGCGCTACCGCTTCTTCTCGGTGCGCGACGAGTTCCCGGGGCTGGTGGAGGTCGGGGAGGGGGGCGGCGTCATCCGCGGCGAGCTGTACGACGTGCCGCTCGAGGTGCTGCGCGACTCCTTCATCCCGAGCGAGCCGGCCGAGCTCGAGCTCAGCGTGGTGGCACTCTCCGACGGCCGCGCCGCGCTGTGCGTGATGCTGCGGCCCGAGGAGCGCGAGCGGCATCGGGAGATCACCGAGTACGGCGGGTGGCGGGCCTACCGCGCGGCGCAGGGTTGAGGGCGTCGCCCATGACGCACGTCGACCAGGTGATCGAGGCGCCCCGTGCGGTGGTGGACCACCGGGAGCAGGGATGCTCGGTGCTGGTGAGCGACGGGCGCATCGTCGGGGTCGAAGAGCTCGGTGCTCGGGTGGACGCCGACGAGACCGTGCGGCTCGACGACGACGTGGTGCTGCTCCCCGGCCTGGTCGACACCCACGTGCACTGCAACGACCCCGGCCGCGCCGACTGGGAGGGCTTCGAGCACGCGACGCGGGCCGCCGCCGCCGGTGGCGTCACGACGATCGTCGACATGCCGCTCAACAGCCTGCCGCCCACCGTCGATCTGGCTTCGTTGAGCGTGAAGCGCGACGCAGCGGCGGGCCGCTGCTACGTCGACGTGGCGTTCTGGGGTGGCGCGGTGCCGGGCAACACCGACGAGCTCCGACCGCTGTGGGACGCCGGTGTGCTGGGCTTCAAGTGCTTCCTGGTCGACTCGGGGGTCGAGGAGTTCGCCCCCCTGGACCGACCCGGTCTGGATCGCGCGGCCGAGGCGATCGGGTCGTTCGGCGGCCTGCTCCTCGTGCACGCCGAGGACGCCGGAAGCCTGCGGCCCGCCCCGGCCGGCAACGACTACGCGCGGTTCGCCGACAGCCGGCCGCCGGAGTCCGAGGTGGTCGCGATCGAGGCGGTCGTCGCCGCGGCGAAGTCGACGGGCTGCCGCGCGCACGTGGTGCACCTCGCAGCCGCGGCGGCGGTGCCCGTCGTCCGCGCCGCCCACGACGCCGGGCTCCCGGTCACCGCCGAGACCTGCCCGCACTACCTGACCTTGACGGCGCACGACGCGCCCGACGGCGACGCGGCCTTCAAGTGCTGCCCACCGTTGCGTGACGACGCCAACCGCGACGGCCTCTGGGCCGCGACTGCGCGACGGAACGATCGGCATGGTCGTCTCCGACCACTCCCCCAGCCCGGCCGTGCTCAAGCAGGGCGGCCTGGCCGACGCCTGGGGTGGGATCAGCTCGCTCCAGCTGGGACTCGCCGCCACGTGGACCGAGGCCCGGCGGCGCGGGCACGACCTGTCCGACGTCGAGCGATGGATGGCCGCCGCTCCTGCCGATCTCGTGGGGCTCGGGCACAAGGGCCGGATCGCCGAGGGCGCGGACGCGGACCTCTGCGTGCTGGCGCCCGAGGAGACGTTCGTGGTCGACCCGCGCGACTCGAGCACCGACACCCGGTGACGCCGTACGCCGGACGGACGCTGTCCGGCGTCGTCCGCCAGACCTGGCTGGCCGGACGACCGGTCGACCTGGACGCACCGCCGCGCGGGCGGCTGCTAGGAGGACCACGATGAGCGTCTACTTCACCTACGATCCCGATCTCGCCTCACGCGCCCTCGGGGGCGGCGTCGTTCACGCCGACGACGACTTCTTCGCCGCGCGGGAGAACCTCGTCACTCCGGGACCGCCGGTCCACGACCCGCAAGCGTTCGGCGCCCGCGGCAAGATCTACGACGGCTGGGAGAGTCGACGCCGTCGGACGCCGGGCGACGATCTGGCGATCGTCCGGCTCGGCGTGCGCGGCGCGGTGAGCGGCGTGGTCGTCGACACCTCGTTCTTCGTCGGCAACTACCCGCCCCGGGTGAGCGTGGACGGCGTGGACCTGCCCGGCTACCCGTCGGCCGAGGCGCTGCTCGACGCGACCTGGCGACCACTCGTGCCGGTGTCCGACGTCCAGGGCGATGCGCCCAACGCCTTCGCGGTCGAGGGCTCACCCACCTGCACCCACGTGCGGCTGACGATGCACCCCGACGGCGGCGTCGCCCGCCTCCGCGTGCACGGCCGGCCGGTGCCGAGCCGCGAGCTGCTCACCGGCACGATCGACCTGGCCGCGCTGGAGAACGGCGGCGACGTCGTCGACTGCTCCGACGCGTTCTACGCCTCGGCGCGCAACCTGCTGATGCCCGGCCGTGCTCGCACCACCGCCGAGGGCTGGGAGAACGCGCGCCGCCGGGACGCCGGGAACGACCACGTGACGGTGCGGCTGGCCGGTCGCGGCACCGTCCGCCGGCTGGTGGTCGACACGTCGTGCTTCGTCGGCAACGCCCCGGCGGAGGTGCTGGTCCGGGGGCGGCTCGGCGCGCCCGGCGACGAATCGTTCGATGGCGTCACGCTGCTGGCGCGCCGTGAGGTGCAGCCCGACACCCGGCAGGTGCTGACGGTCGACGGCGACGCGGCTTCCACGCCGGTCGACCACGTGCGGCTCGACGTCTTCCCCGACGGCGGCCTGGCTCGGCTGCGGGTGCTGGGCGAGCTCGAGTGATAGGAAAGTCGGGAAGGGAGGCGGCGCCGTGCACCCGACCGACGACCAGCTCCGCGCGTGCTGTGCCGCGGACGCGTGGCTCAGCCGGATGTCCCTCGCGCGCCCCTTCCCCTCGACGCAGGCCGCCCTCCACCTCTCCGACGAGATCGTGACCGGGTTCGACGACGCCGCCCTCGACCAGGCCCTCGCGGCACACGCGCGGATCGGCGAGCGCCGGCTCGGCCACACCACCGAGGACCGCTGGTCGCGTTCCGAACAGGCCGGCGCGCTCGCCGTCGACACCGACGTGCAGGCGCGGCTCGCGGACGGCAACCGCCGCTACGAGGAACGCTTCGGCCGCGTCTTCCTGATCCGGGCGGCCGGCCGGTCGGCCGACGACATGCTGGCCGCGCTCGAACAACGGCTGGGTCACGACCACGACACCGAGCGCGGCGTCGTACGCCTCGAGCTCGCCGAGATCGTGCGGCTCCGGCTGCTGAAGGTGCTCGAGGAAATGGAGGCCGGATGAGCCTGTCCAGCCACGTGCTCGACGCCGTCCGCGGCGCCCCCGCGCGCGGCGTCGAGATCCGGTGGGACCGTCGGGTCGACGACGCGTGGGAGCCGGTGGCCGACGCCGTCACCGACGACGACGGCCGGGTCTCCGACTGGGAGGCCGCCACCAGCGCGGGCGTGCACCGGCTGGTGTTCGGCAGCGGCGCCTACCTTGCGTCGCAGGGCAGCGCGACCTTCTATCCCGAGGTCGTCGTGGTCTTCGAGGTCACCGACGCCGAGGCCCACCACCACGTGCCGCTGCTGCTCAGCCCGTTCGGCTACTCGACCTACCGGGGGTCCTGATGCCGGCACGCCTGGGAGACAACCAGTACGGCAAGGCCGAGATCCGCCTGATGAAGGTCGACCGCGACCAGCCGCGGCACGTGCTGCACGACCTCACCGTCTCGATCGCGCTCGCCGGTGAGATGGACGAGGTCCACCTCGTCGGCGACAACAGCACGGTGCTCCCCACGGACACCCAGAAGAACACCGTCTACGCGTTCGCGCGCGAGCACGGAGTCGGCCAGGTGGAGGACTTCGCCGCCCTCCTCGCCCGGCACTTCGTCGACACCCAGGAGGCCGTGCACCGCGCGTCGGTGAGCGTCGAGGAGCACGCGTGGGAGCGGCTCGGCGACCACTCGTTCGCGGGCACCGGTCGCGAGACGCGGACAACCGGCGTCACCCACGACGCCGACGGCACCCGGGTGTGGTCCGGGTTGCGCGACCTGGTGCTCCTCAACTCCACCGACTCGGCGTTCGAAGGCTTCGCGAAGGACCGGTACACGACGCTCCCCGAGACCGACGACCGGATCCTGTGCACCTCGGTGGACGCCCGGTGGCGCTGCGCCGAGCAGCCCGCCGACTGGCAGGCGTCGTACGACGCCGCCCGGTCGGCGCTCCTGGCCGCCTTCGCCGAGACCTACAGCCGATCGCTGCAGCACGCCCTGTACGAGATGGGCGCGCGCGTGGTGGCCACCGGGATCGACGAGGTGCGGCTGCGGCTGCCCAACCGGCACCACCTCCTGGTCGACCTCGCTCCGTTCGACCTCGACAACCCGAACGAGGTGTTCCACGTCGACGACCGCCCCTACGGGCTGATCGAGGCGACCGTGCTGGCCGAGGGCGCCGAGCCCGACGACGGCGTGTGGTGACCCGGATGGACCTGGTGCAGCCCGCGACCTGGGCGGAGGCGCTGACCGCGCGGGCGGAGCGGCCCGACCTGCTGCCGATCGCCGGCGGCACCGACGTGATGGTGGACCTCAACTTCGGCCGCGCCCGCCCCCCGGGCCTCCTCGACCTGACCCGGCTCGACGAGATCGCCGACCGGTCGGTCGAGGACGGGTCGGTGCGGATCGGTGCCGGCGTCACCTACACGCAGGTGCAGTCCGACCTCGCCACGCTGGTGCCCGGACTGGCGATCGCGTCGCGCACGGTCGGCTCGCCGCAGATCCGCAACCGGGGCACCATCGCCGGCAACCTCGGCTCCGCCTCCCCCGCCGGCGACGCGCACCCCCCGCTGCTGGCCGCGGCGGCGATCGTCGAGGTGGAGTCGGTGCGCGGCACGCGCCTGGTCGCCGCGCGCGACTTCTTCACCGGCGTGGGGCGCAACGCGCTCGAGCCCGACGAGCTGATCCGGGCCGTGCACGTGCCGGTCACGGGCGGGCCGCAGCAGTTCGCGAAGATCGGCACCCGCAACGCGATGGTGATCGCCGTGGCGTCGTTCGCGCTCGCGCTGCACCCCGGCGACCACCGGGTCGGCACCGGCATCGGTTCGGCCGCCCCCACCCCCCGCACCGCGCCGGAGGCCGAGGAGCACCTGGCCGGCGAGCTCGACTGGGACGGCCGGACTCCGCTCGCCGAGCCCGTCGCGCGCCGGTTCGGGGAGCTCGTGGCCGAGGCCGCTTCTCCCATCGACGACGTCCGCGGCAGTGCGGCGTACCGCAGGCACGCCCTCGCCGTCCTGGCCGTGCGGACGGCCACCTGGGCCTGGGACGAGTACCGCGAGCAGGAGGCGTCATGAGGGTGCGGTGCACGGTCAACGGCGAGGAGCGCGTGGCCGACGACGTGTGGGCCGGCGAGAGCCTGCTGTACGTGCTGCGCGAGCGGCTCGGGCTGCCCGGCTCCAAGAACGCCTGCGAGCAGGGCGAGTGCGGCTCGTGCACCGTCTATCTCGACGGCGCCCTCGTCTGCTCGTGCCTGGTCGCCGCCGGGCAGGCCGAGGG
The DNA here is from genome assembly GCA_963808855.1 of uncultured Actinomycetota bacterium. Lineage (GTDB taxonomy): Bacteria > Actinomycetota > Actinomycetes > Propionibacteriales > Nocardioidaceae > Nocardioides. Next base: position 110,738 of record CAWEHA010000002.1, read on the forward strand.
CCGCACCGTCGTCACCGTCGAGGGGCTGGCCGACGGCGACGAGCTCGACCCGGTGCAGCAGGCCTTCGTCGACGCCGGCGCGGTGCAGTGCGGCTTCTGCACGCCGGGCCTGGTGGTCGCCGTCCACGACCTGCTGCAGCGCGACGCCGACCCGCCCGACGCCGACGTCCGCGAGGCGCTGGCCGGGAACCTCTGCCGGTGCACCGGGTACGAGAAGATCCTCGACGCGGTGCGGTTGGCGGCCTCGCGCACGGGACCGACTCCATGACCCTCGTGATCCAGGGATGCGCCGTCGCCGCCGTCGACGAGGCGGGCACCGAGCACGCCGACGGTCACGTGGTGGTCGACGGGTCGCGGATCACCGCGGTCGGCGCCGGCCCGGCGGACCCGTCGGTGCTCGACGGGGCCGAGGTGATCGACGCCCGCGGCTGCCTCGCGACCCCCGGCCTGGTCAACACCCATCACCACCTCTACCAGTGGGCCACGCGTGGCCTGGCGCAGCAGGACGACCTGTTCGGCTGGCTCACCACGCTGTACCCGGTCTGGGAGGGCCTCGACGAGGACGTCGTCGGCGCCGCGGCCGCGGCCGGCCTCGGCTGGCTGGCGCGCACCGGGTGCACGAGCACCACCGACCACCACTACGTGTTCCCCCGCGACGGCGGCGACGTGCTGGGCGCCACGGTCGCCGCGGCCCGGGAGGTGGGCCTGCGGTTCCACCCGACGCGTGGGTCGATGGATCGCGGGCGGAGCGACGGCGGGCTGCCGCCCGACTCCCTCGTGGAGACCACCGAGGCGGCCCTGGCCGGCACGCTGCGGGCGCTCGAGGAGCACCACGACCCGGCTCCGGGCTCGATGCTGCGCATGGGCGTCGCCCCGTGCTCGCCGTTCTCGGTGACCGAGGAGCTGATGCGGGAGGCCGCCGCGCTGGCTCGGGAGCACGGCGTCCGGCTGCACACGCACCTCGCCGAGACGCTCGACGAGGACGAGTTCTGCCGGTCGACGTTCGGCTGCACGCCGACCGAGTACGCCGAGCGCCTGGGCTGGCTGGGTGACGACGTCTGGCTCGCCCACTGCGTGCACGTCGACGAGTCGGCCATCGACCGGATCGCCCGCTCGGGCACGGCGGTGGCGCACTGCCCGACCAGCAACGCCCGCCTCGGCGCCGGGCTCGCGCCGATCGCGCTGCTGCGGGAGGCCGGTGTCGCCGTCGGGCTCGGTGTCGACGGGTCCGCCTCCAACGAGGAGAGCTCCCTGGTCACGGAGCTGCACGCCGCGGTGATGGTGGCCCGGCTGCGCGGCGGACCGACGGCGATGACGGCCCGCGACGCGCTGGCCCTGGCCACCATCGGCGGCGCGCGCGTGCTGGGTCGTGACGACGAGCTCGGCTCGCTGGAGCCGGGCAAGCTCGCCGACCTCGCGCTGTGGCGGATCGACGGGCTCGGCCACGCCGGCTGCGAGGACCCGGTGGCGGCGCTGGTGCTCGGCTCGCGGCCGCCACTCGCCCGGCTCCTCGTCGATGGCGCCACGGTCGTCGAGGACGACGTGCTCCTGACCGCCGACGAGCAGCGGCTGTCGGCCCGCGCGGCCAGCGCCACCCGGACCTTGCTGGAGAGGAGTGGCCGATGACCACCACGACCGACACCCGCACTCGCACCCCGAACGGCGTCGGCGAGAGCGCGTCGCGCCCCGACGGCGGGCTCAAGGTGCGGGGCGAGTTCGCGTTCTCCTCCGACCTCTGGATGGACGGGATGCTGTGGGGCACCACGGTGCGCAGCCCCCACGCCCACGCCCGGATCACCGGCATCCACACGGCTGCCGCGCTCGCCGTCCCCGGCGTCTTCGCGGTGCTGACGCACGACGACGTGCCCGGCGTGAACGCCTTCGGTCTCGAGCACCGCGACCAGCCCGTGCTGGCGCACGACCGGGTCCGCTACCAGGGGGAGGCCGTCGCGCTGGTCGCGGCCGACCATCCCGAGACCGCCCGCCGGGCGGCGTCCCTCGTCGAGGTCGACTACGAGGAGCTGCCGCGGGTCACGGACGCCCGGGCGGCGGTCCGGGGTGAGTGCGAGCCGCTCCACGCGGGTGGCAACACGGTGCGGCACGTGAAGATCCGGCGGGGCGATGCGCCGGCCGCGGCCCCCGTGGTGGTCACCGGCGAGTACGAGGTCGGCATGCAGGACCAGGCGTTCCTCGGCCCCGAGTCGGGCCTCGCCGTGCCGGCCCCGGACGGCGGCGTCGACCTGTACGTCGCCACCCAGTGGCTGCACGTCGACCGCAGCCAGGTCGCCTACGCGCTGGGGCTCGACGAGGAGCTCGTCCGGATCATGCTGGCAGGCGTCGGCGGCGCCTTCGGGGGGCGGGAGGACCTGTCGATGCACGCGCACGCGTGCATGCTGGCGCTGCGCACCGGCCGCCCGGTGAAGATGGTCTACTCCCGCGAGGAGTCGTTCTTCGGGCACGTGCACCGGCACCCGGCATGGATGCGCTACGAGCACGGCGCCGACGAGGACGGCCGGCTCCGCTACGTGCGCGCCGAGATCGTGCTCGACGGCGGCGCCTACGCCTCCAGCACGCTCGCCGTCGTCGCCAACGCGGCCACCCTGGGCGCCGGACCCTACGTCGTCCCGCACGTCTCCATCGACTGCTACGGCGCCTACACCAACAACCCGCCGTGCGGCGCGATGCGCGGCTTCGGGGCGGTGCAGGCCGCGTTCGGCTACGAGTCGCAGATGGACCGGTTGGCCGAGGCGGTGGGCGTCGACCCCGCGGAGATCCGGATGCGGAACGGGCTGGCCGAGGGCGACCAGGTGGCCACCGGGCAGGTGCTCGACTCGGCCGCCCCCGTCGCCGAGCTGGTGCGCCGGGTCCGCGACATGCCGCTGCCTCCGCCGACCTCGGCCGACCTCCGGTCGCTGCCCGGCGGCGTCGCCAACACCACCCACGGCGAAGGGGTACGGCGCGGCGTCGGCTACGGCGTCGGCATCAAGAACATCTGCTTCTCGGAGGGCTTCGACGACTTCTCCACCGCGCGGGTGACGGTGGAGGCCGTCGCGGGCGAGCCGCTGGTGACCGTCCACACCGCCGCCGTGGAGGTCGGGCAGGGGCTCGTGACGCTGCAGGAGCAGATCGCCCGCACCGAGCTGGGGCTCCCCCGCGTCCGCGTCGAGACCGCCGACACCACGGTGGGTTCGGCGGGGTCGACGTCGGCGTCGCGGCAGAGCTACGTCACCGGCGGGGCGGTGCAGGCGGCGTGCCGCGAGGTCGCCGGCGAGCTGCTCGCCCGGGCGTCGGTCGTGTCCGGCCTGTCGCCGGACGAGCTGAGCCTCGAGCACGGCCACGTCGTCGGACCGGCCGGCGACCGGATCGCCTCCGTCGTCGACCTGCTGGCCACCGACGCGGTCGAGCGCACCGTCGAGTGGCGCCACCGCCCCACCACGACCCTCGACCCCGAGACCGGCCAGGGCAACGCTCACGTGCAGTTCGCCTTCGCGGCCCACCGTGCCGTCGTCGACGTCGACGTCGAGCTGGGCCTGGTCAAGGTCGTCGCCCTCGACTGCGCCCAGGACGTCGGCCGCGCCCTCAACCCCAGCGCCGTCCTCGGCCAGATCCACGGGGGCACCGCCCAGGGACTCGGCCTGGCCATCATGGAGGAGATCCAGGTGGTCGACGGGCTGGTCCGCAACCCGTCCTTCACCGACTACCTCATCCCCACCGTCCTCGACATGCCCCCGATGCAGGTCGACGTCCTCGAGCTCGCCGACCCCCACGCCCCCTACGGCCTCCGCGGCGTCGGCGAACCGCCGACGATCTCCTCCACCCCGGCCGTCGTCGCCGCGATCCGAGCGGCCACCGGCCTGGCACTCTCGCGGGTCCCGGTTCGTCCGGAGCACCTCACCGGCACCTGACCCGAGCGTGTGGCACAAGGGCCTCGCCGCAGGGGCCCAGATGTGCTATGTACGCGTCGCGCGCCAGTGAATATCGTGAGGCGGCAGGAGCTCGTCTCGGGTGGATCGTCACTCGAAGCGAGCGGAAGCCAGGAACCACGGCGTGCGCCGGATGGGGTGGTTTCGGAGGAGGATCGACATGGCCACTCCGACCACAGGACGCTCAGTGCGGCGATGGCTCGCGACGGCGTCGGCGATGGCCGCTGTCGCGGTGACGGGGTCGATCCCCGTCCCCTCGGCGGGCGGCGGCGCGATAGCCGCCGAGCCGACCGGCATGGTGCTCGTCTGGAACGAGAACGCGGTCAACGTCCTCAGCCAGCCTGCGACGAACACGCCCCCGGGACTGGGCCAGGGCCCGCCGCTGTCGCCACTGAATCTGGCGATGGTCCACGGGGCCATCTACGACGCCGTCACCGCCATCGAGGGCGGTCGCGAGCCGTACCTCCCAGGTCTGTCCGCGTCGTCGACCGCGTCGCAGGCAGCCGCGGTGGCGCAGGCCGCGCACGACGTGCTGTACGGCCTCACCCCGGCAGCCAACACCGCGGTCCGCACCCGGATCGATGACATGCTCACCACCTCCCTCGCCATGGTCGACCCAGGTCAGGCCAAGACGGACGGCATCGAGATCGGCGCCGACGCGGCCGCGGCGATGCTCGGGGCACGGGCCAACGACGGTCGCCTCGACAGCGAGCCGTGGGTCGTCGGGAGCGGGATCGGGCAGTGGCGCCCGGTGCCGCCGGCGTCCACCAACGTGTTCGGGCAGTTCGCGACCGTCACGCCGCTCACGTTGAAGAGCCCCGATCAGATCATCACGGCGGGTCCGCTCGACGTCATGAGCCGCCGTTACGCCGCGGAGTTCAACGAGGTGAAGGCGTTGGGTGCCCAGTCGGGATCAAGCCGGACCGACGCGCAGACGATGTCCGCCGGGTTCTTCACGGCCAATCCGATCCCCTTCTTCAACCAGGGGCTCCGCGCGATCGCGACGGCTGAGGGACTGTCGACCAGCGAGCAGGCTCGCCTGTTCGTCAAGGCGAGCATGGGATCGGCGGATGCGCTGATCGGTTGCTGGGCCAACAAGGCGATCTGGAATGCGTGGCGGCCACAGACCGCCATCCGCGAGGCGGCGACCGACGGCAATCGGCGCACCTCTCCGGATCCTGGGTGGTCGTCGCTCTTCGCGACGCCGGGCTATCCGGACGAGCCGTCCGGCTACAACTGCTACACGGCCGGGTTCTGGCAGAGCGTCCGGTACTTCTTCGGCACCGACAAGATCGGGTTCTCGCTGACGAGTCCCGGCGTCGCGGCCAATCCCGCCGCGGGCAATCCCGTGGGCGTGCCGGGGTCGACCAAGAGCTTCCGGCGCTTCACCGACGTGATCGACGGCGCGATCGACGGCCGGATCCTCAACGGCTACCACTTCCGGATGGCCGACGTCCAAGGCGCGTGGCTCGGCAAGAAGGTCGCCCGGTGGATCGACAAGCGGTACTTCGCCCCCGTGGACTGACGCTCGGGTGCGGTGCAGGCCGCGCGCCGTGAGGTCTCGCCGCGGACCTGCTGGAAATGGGGTCGGTGGGTCCGGCCTCGGGGGACGAGTTGCGCCTCGAGGACGGATGCGTGGTCGGCTCGGACGGCGAGCGGGTCGCCTCGGTCGTCGACCTGCTGGCCACCGACGCGGTCGAGCGCACCGTCGAGTGGCGCCACCGCCCCACCACGACCCTCGACCCCGAGACCGGCCAGGGCAACGCCCACGTGCAGTTCGCCTTCGCGGCCCACCGGGCCGTCGTCGACGTCGACGTCGAGCTGGGCCTGGTCAAGGTCGTCGCCCTCGACTGCGCGCAGGACGTCGGCCGCGCCCTCAACCCCAGCGCCGTCCTCGGCCAGATCCACGGGGGCACCGCCCAGGGACTCGGCCTGGCCATCATGGAGGAGATCCAGGTGGTCGACGGGCTGGTCCGCAACCCGTCCTTCACCGACTACCTCATCCCCACCGTCCTCGACATGCCCCCGATGCAGGTCGACGTCCTCGAGCTCGCCGACCCCCACGCGCCCTACGGCCTCCGCGGCGTCGGCGAACCCCCGACGATCTCCTCCACCCCGGCCGTCGTCGCCGCGATCCGAGCCGCCACCGGCCTGCCGCTCACCCGGGTCCCCGTGCGGCCGGAACACCTCACCGGCACCTGAGGTCACCACCGGACGGTGACCTAAGGTCCCGGTGCCGGGACCCCCCTCACCGCCGCTCCACGGACGCCAGGTGCCCGAACGCCACCCAGCGGTCGTCCGTCGAGAACAGCTCCGCACAGGTGGTGAGTGTGATCAGACGTTCCCCGACCGCCGGGCCAGTGCCGCCGTCGGGGTTCGCTGGGGCGTCGGCGAGCACCCAGTCGTCCTCCAAGCCGACCCGAAGCTCGTCCCCACCGGTGTCGAGCACGTAGGTGTAGATCGCGTCGCGGGTCTCCACGACCACCTCGTCCCCGGGCTCGAGGTCCTCCATGTCGCGCAACGGCTCACCATGGGTGACGCGGTGCCCGGCGAGGGTGTAGTTGCCCGTGCCGCCGGGATCCTCACTGCTGGGAAAGCGGCCGAACCCGGAAGCGAGCGCCTCGTCGTCGACACCGTCGACGACAGGCACCGCGTAGTCGACCCCGAATGCCGGAATGCGGACGACCGCGCGCACAGTCCCCTGGTCCGTGCTCACGGCGACCTCTCCCCCGGGCTCCGCCCACGCCTTCTCGAGGCTGTCGACCGAGTCGGCGTGGCGACGCTCAGAGACCCAGGTGCTCCCGACCAGCTGCCAGACCACGTAGCCGAGCACGGCGACACCGGTGAGCAGCAAGGCCGATCCGAGCAGCACGGACCAACGGGCGCCCAGCGCAGGAATCATCGGGCAGTACCGACGGACATGGGTACCTCAGTTGCCGCCTCGCGGTGGTGCGGCACCACCGCGTGCTCGACCTACCCCCGCCGACCCCGTGACCGAGCTCGGTCCGCGGCGGCAACGAACCAGCATCCCGCCCCCGGAGCCGACCAGGAGCAACCCGACCAGCAGCAACCAGAACCCGGGGCCTCCCGTGTCGGGCAGGTAGCTCCCTGGGCCCTCACCGTCGCCGTCGCCCCCCGCACCGTTGCCGCCATCAGGGCGATCATCGTCCGCCGGCGTCACCTTCGCGGCGTCGGCGGATGTGGTGCGGTCGCCTCCACCGCGCACCCTGGCCACGTTCGTCACTACGTCACCGGCGCTTGGTAGCACCTTCGTGACGACCCGGATCACAGCGGAGTCGCCCGGACTGATGGACCTAGCGTGAGCGCACTGGGCGAGGTCGTAGGTCGTCGTGCACGACCATCCGTTGCCGGACGCCGACCGAAGTGCCAGCCCCTTCGGCAGCTGGTCGCGCACCCAGACCGCCGACACGGTGGCGTTGCGGCCCTCGTTGGTCACCGCGACCTCGTAGACGACGCGGTCCTGGGCCACGTCGACCGCCTCCTTGTCCACGACGAGGTCGACGTCCGGCTTCACCCGGGCGGCGTCGGTGTCGGTGTCGTTGCCCGGGCCGCCCACCTGCTCGGCCGGACTGGTCGCCGACGCGACGTTGACGACCCGGGGGTACGCCGAGGCGAGGACCTCGACCACGAGCTCCACCTGGGCCGACTCGTCCACGTCGAGCCCGCCGGTGAGCACGCAGGTGACCTCCCGACCGGTGAGCTCACACTCCTCGCGACCTTGCGTGGCGGATACGAACTCCAGCCCGCGCGGCAGGTGGTCGGTGATGGTGACGGGGCCGGGCGCAGACGTCGGGCCGTGGTTGGTCACGACGATCTCGTAGGTGCCCGGTTCGCCGACCGCGAGCTTGCCCCGGTGCGACTTCTTGACCGCCAGGTCGACGAGCGGCGGGACCGTGACCGGGTCGTCGTCGACGTTGTCGTCCCGGTCCACCTCGGTCGTGCTCGTGGTGACCACGGCGGCGTTGACCACGGCGGGGTAGGCCGTCGGGGTCACGTTCGTGACCACGGTGATCGGCGGCGCTGTCGCACCGTGCGGGAGGTTGCCCGCCAGTGAGCACGTGACCGCCCCGGTCATCTGGCCACAGGTCCAGTCGGTTCCTGCCGCCGAGACGAACTCCAACCCGCTGGGCAGCTCGTCGGTCACGACGACGTCGCGCGCGGGCGACGGGCCTTCGTTGCTGACCAGGAGCTCGAACTCCAGCGTGTCCCCGACCCGTACGGGCGACTGGTGCGACTTCACGACGGAGACGTCGGCGAGCTGGGAGATGTCGAGCTCGGACCGGTCCACGTCGTTGGCGGGCACCGGATCGGGGGTGCCCGAGGAGACCAGGGCGGAGTTGGTCACCGCCCCCGTCGGGGCGTCATCCGCGACCATCACTTGGAGCTCGAGCACCGGCGCGGTCGCGCCGGCGACGAGATCCTGCGGGAAGGTGCACGTGACCTGCTGCCCAGCCGCGGCGCAGCTCCACGGAGCGTTCGCGGACACGTAGCTCAGCGGCGCCGGTAGCGAGTCCACCACGGTGATGGGCCCCACGGCGTCGGAGGGACCGTTGTTGGTGACGGTGAGCGAGAACGTCGTCGGTAGGCCCGCCGTGCCCGCTCCGGTCGCGTGGGACTTGTCCAGCGCCAGGTCGGCTCCCGCCACGACGTCGACGTCCGCGTCGTCGGTGTTGCCCGCCGCGGTGTCCCCCGGGGTGGCCGTCGTGACCGTGGCCTCGTTCGTCAGCGTGGTGCCGGCTGGGGTGCCGGAGGCCACCCTGCCGACCACCGTGATCGGTGGCGCCGACGTGCCCGCCTCGATCAGGTCCGTCGTGCAGACCCCCGCCTCGCAGCTCCAGCCGGTCCCGCTCGCGGACACCAGAGTCATCTCGGCGGGCAGTTCGTCGGTGACGGTCACGGTCCGGGCGTCGGAGGACCCGCTGTTGCTGACGACGATCTCGAAGGTCGCCTCCTCACCCGCGCGCACCGGGTCGGCGCCCGTGGTGGTCTTCACCAGCGCGATCTCGGTGTCCTCCGTCACGGACGTCGTAGCCGCGTCGGTGTCGTTGTCGGGATCGGTGTCCGTCGCCGGACCGTCGACGCTCGCGACGTTCTGCAGCGTCGTGGTGCCCAGCCCGGCCGCGACGTCCGCTGTCACCGTGATGGTGGCGGCCGAGGCGCCCGAGGCGAGGCTTGCGCCGCGATCGCAGGTGACCACCTGAGCCGCAGCGGTGCACACCCAGCCCCCGCCTGAGGCGCTGACGTAGGTCAGCCCAGCCGGCAGGGTGTCCGTCACGGTGACGGTGCCGGGTGAGGTGGCGGGACCGTGGTTGGTCACGTCGAGGGTGTAGACGACCTCCTCGCCGGCGACGACGGGGTCGGTCTGCAGCACCTTGTCGATGCCGAGGTCCGCCTTGACGTCGATGCTCGTGTCGTCGTCGTCGGTGTCGTTGGGGGCGTGCGGGTCCGGCGTCGGACTGTCGACGGTCGCGGTGTTCCGGACCGCTCCGGTCAGCGCCTCGTCGATGTCGACCGTCACCGTGAACGACGTGGAGTCGCCCACGGCGAGACCGGCGCTGCGCGAGCAGGTCATGACCTGACCGGCGGCGGAACAGGTCCAGCCGTCGTTCGACGCGACGGCGACGTAGGTCAGCGAAGCGGGGAGCGTGTCGGACACCGTGATCGGGCCGGCGGCGTCGGAGGGACCCTCGTTGAGGACCTCGAACACGTACTCGCCCTGCGTGCCGGCGTCGAAGGCACCCGGGCTGGTCTTGGTGAGGACCAGGTCGGCGCTCGGCGCGGGCGAGGCGGGGACCGAGTCGCTGTCCGGTGACTCCGGACCGCTGGTCGGGTCGGTCGGCTCGGTGACCGACGCGCTGTTGGTCACCGTGCTCGTGACGTCGCTGGCGACCATCACCTCGACGGCGATCTGCTGCATCGCGCCGACGGGCACGGGCGTGCCGCCCTGCCAGGTGAAGGTGAGGGTCTGACCGCTGCGCGACAGCTCCCAGTCGCCGCTCTGGTGCGACACATAGGTGAGCGCGGCCGGCAGCGTGTCGGTCACCACGATCGGGCCCCGAGCCTGGGAGGGGCCGTCGTTGCGCACGTCGATCGTGTACGTCGCGGCGGCGCCGGGCACCAAGGCTCCGGTCAGCGCCTTGTCGATCCCGAGGTCCGAGGAGGTCGTGACCTCGGTCGTCACCTCGTCACTGTTGTCGGTGTCGTCGACCTCGTGGGTGGTCGCGGTGACCGTGGCGGCGTTCACCAGGTCGCTTCCGGCAGGAAGGCCGTCGGGCACCGTCGCCGTCACGGTGATCGGGGCGAAGGTGGCTCCCGCCGCGAGCGTGTCGGCGGGGTCGGCGCGGACGCACGTGATCTCGCCGCCGGCCGTCGAGCAGGACCACCCGACGCCCGCGGCTACGGCACCCGTGACCTGGGTCGGGAGGACGTCGACCACCTCGAAGGGGCCGGTGGCGGTGTCCGGGCCGTCGTTGCCGACGGTGATCGTCCACGAGGTCGTCTCGCCGGCCACCGGCGTGCCGACGGCCTCCTTGTCGAGGGTCAGGTCGGCGGCGTCGATCCGCGTGGCGGCGTCGTCGCTGTCGGTCGTCACGACGGAGCCACCCGTCTCGAGGTCCTTCGCGGTGGCGGTGGCGGCGTTGACGTGGGCGACCGTGCTGCCCACGTGGTCAGGGACGACGCCGGCGCCCGGGGTGGCCGTGAGCACGATCGTCAGGGACTCGTTCGGGGCGAGGTCACCGAGGTCGTCCCACGTCAGGGTCTGCGGACTGCCGGCGACGCTCGGCTCCACCGGTGCGGCCGGGTCACCCGCCACCGAGACCCGCGCCGAATCGGCGTCGTAGGTCCAGTGCTCCGGCAGCACATCGACGACATCGACGTCGTGAGCGGTGGCCGGGCCGGTGTTGGAGACGACGATCTGCCAACGGGAGGACTCCCCCACGAAGGAGACCGGGTCGGGCGTCGTCTTGACGACCTCGACGCTCGGGAGCCCTGCGGTCACCGAGGCCGTGTCGCTCGGGCCGTCGTAGGTACGGCCGCCGTCGTCGATCGAGGTGTACTCGGTGACCTCGGCCGTGTTCACCTGGGCGGCGGTGGGCGCGGGGGTCGCCAGGCGTGCGGTGTAGGACAGCACCACGGAGCCGGCGGGCGCGATCGGGCCGAGATCGGTCCAGCGGACCGTGGCCGGCGGGCCCGTCGCGACGGTGCCGCCCGACGTGGGCGCGCCGATCACCACGACGCCGGCGGGGACGGTGTCGAGCACGTCGACGTCGTGCGCAGCCGAGACGTTCGCCCCGGTCGCATTGGTGACGCGCACCGTGTAGGTGAACGTCTCACCCGGGAGCGGTGTGGTGTCACTGACGGTCTTCTCGATCGTCAGCGACGGCTCGCTGACGGTGACCGTCGCCGTGTCGGGATCGGTGCTCGACGCGAACGTGTCGTCGACCTCGGGAGTGCCGGGGCTGTCGACCTGGTTCCAGGCCAACTCGGCGGTGTTGACGACGGTGGCACCGGCGACGTTGCTCGCCACGTCGGCCACCACTGCGGTGTAGGTGAGGGTGAGCAGGCGGGCTCGCGGACTACTGGTCACGTCCCCGAGGAACCACCCGTGCAGCTCGCCCTGCGGGGTCAGCCTGCCGGCGTCGGTGGCGACCACCCCGCACGGTCCGGCCGGCGCGCCCACGAAGGTGCAGGTCGAGGCCGTGAGGTCGACCGACGCCATGTCGATGCCGGACGGGAGGTCGTCGACGATCGTGGCGTCGTAGAAGTTGACGTCCGCCGGCAGCTCGACCTCGACGTCGTAGGTCACCTCGGCGCCGACCGGCGCTCGCGCCGGGGTGACGGTCTTGATCAGCTCGGTGCCCGGCACGGTGACGGTCTCGTCCACGTCGCCGGTGTAGGTGGTGCGCTCGTCGGGGTCGGCCCCGTCCATCGACGTACCCCTGAGGACCGCCGTGTTGGTGTAGGTCGCGCCCCCCGCGGCGGCCGGGTTGACGACCGCTCGGTAGGTGAGCGAGGGCCACGGAGCCGCCCCCGCCAGGTCGCCGACCTGCCACACGATCGGTGTCTGGCCCGCCGCGCAAGCGGTGCTGGACGGGTCGACGACGGCGGTACCACTGCTGGTGGCCAGCGAGCCGCCGACGACCGACAGCTCCGCCGGGACGCAGTCGACGAGCACGGCCTCGAAGAGCGTCGGACGGCGACCGGCCTGAGCGCCGGTGTTCTGTGCCGTGATGGTGTACGTCAGCGTCTGGTTGGCGACGGGAGTGTCGTCGTCCACGGTCTTGAGGGGCGCCGGGACCGGCTCCACCACGGTGATGGTGGACGAGGCGCTCTGCGTGACGGTGGCTCCGGCGGCCCCGCTGCGCGAGCTGAGCCGTGCGGTGTTCTGGCGCAACACGCCGTGCACGTTCCCCGGCTGGTCGAGGACCGTCGCGGTGATGACCATGCGGACCGCGTCAGCCTCGGCTCCCACGTCGAGCGTGGCCGGCAGCGCGACCCGCGGACCGGCGGCGGGCGTCGTGCCGGTGAAGCCGGCAGGCAGCGGTCCGAAGGCGTCGCCGGGTGCGGCGCGGTAGGTGAACGCGACGGAGTCGACGCGGATGCCGGACGGCGTCGTATCGAACAGCTGCCCGGCGTAGACGGTGGTCAGGGCCGGCAGGGTGCCGGTCACGGTGTAGGTGACCGTCTCGCCCACCGCTGCGTAGTTGATCGTCGCCGGGTTGGTGCCCTGCTCGACGTCGTCGACGCCGGTCTCGTTCGTCTTGGTGATCGTCGGGGCGGGCGTGTTGAGGTCCACCTGGTCGTGCGCCTGCGGGACGTCCTCGTCCGCGTCGGGCACAGTGGTGTCCACGTTCTGCTGCGGGTAGTGCTGCGCGAGCGTCTCGAGGTTCGACTCGGTGGCGTAGGACGCGACGTCGACCTCGTTGCGGTAGCGCGTGCCCGGTGCCACCGTGGCCGGATAGGTCACCCGGTAGGTCACTGTGCCCGTCGCCGCGGGAGCGATCCGCACGCTGTCGGGGTGGTTCCACCGGATGGCCGACAAGGTGCCGTTGAGGGCGAACGAGGGATGGCCGGCGTCGCCGGGGTTGGTACAGGCCCCGCCGCTTGTGATGGCACTGACGTCGGCACACCGGACGCCGGCCGGGAGCCGGTCCCAGACGTCCGGGCCGACGACGTCCTCGGTCCCGTTGTTCTGCACCGCGATGGCGAAGTCGACGACCGCACCCGCCCGGATGACGTTGTCGGCGTCGTTCTCCGTCTTGTCCACGCTGACCGGCGGCGGCGCCGCGATCGTGAAGTCCTCGCGGTCGCGCAGGAAGCTGACCGTGCCGGCCGTGTTGGTCCACTGGAGCTTCGCGAGGTTGCCCGTCACGTCGGGGGCGCCGAAGGCGGAGTCGTTCACGATGCCGGAGATCCGGTAGAGGAAGGTCTGACCGCGGGGCACGAACCGGTCGGACCCGACCTGGTCGCCCAGGGTGAACGTGAGGTCGGTCGGATCGAACACCGTGGTCACCTGGTTGCCAGTCACGGGGGCCACCGACGGAGCGTCGAGGTAGTCGGGGAGGAAGTCGGTGAGCACGGCGTTCTTCGTCTCGCTTCCGCCGGGGAAGTCGACGCGCAGCAGGAAGCAGACGCGGGAGCCCTCGGAGAACGTCGTCTGGGCGGCGGGGAGCGACGCGGCGTCCGCGTACCCGCCGGGAGTCGTCGCGCACGTGAGAGGAGAGGTCGTGTTGGGCTGGATCAGCTTGTCCAGCTCGAGCGTGTCGCTCTGGATGGTGGCCTCGGACTGGTCCTCGACGGTGACCGTGGAGACGCCGCCGGGGGCGTCGACGGAGGCCAGGGTGGTCGTCTGTGCGGTCAGGCTCACGGTGTTGGTGTAGGCGTCACCCGCGACGGTGGGGACGGCGGCGTCGCGGTAGTCCTCCAGCATGCGGGCCTGGTAGGTGATCGTGGCCTCGCCACTGGCGGCGAGGTCGATCGGGTCGAAGACGACGGTGAACGTGCCGTCCGGGTTCTCGGTAACCGATTCGAAGGGGACGCTGGGCGCGAAGCCGGCGCTCGGGTCGCACTCGGCCGGGTCGCCCGTGGCGTGGTTGGCGACGTCGTCGAGGGGACAGAGCCCGTTGGGGATGACGTCGGTGAGGACGATGTCCGTGGCGTCGGCGTACTCGCCGGTCTGGAGCTGGAGGGTGTAGGTCGCCACGCCACCCTGGGCGAAGACGCCCGGGGTGACCGACTTCTGGACCGCGAGGTCCTCCGCCGTCACGGTCCACTGGTGGTCGTCGGTGACGCGGGTGGGCGTGCCGGGCGCCACCGGTCCGGTGTAGTCGGCGCTCACGGAGGCGTGGTTGGTCAGCGCCTGCTCGCCGACCTCACGCGTGGAGGCACCGGTGTTGTTGTCGAGGTTCGCTCCCTGCTGGAGGGACGCCGGGGTGGGCGCTCCACCGGGGAAGGTCGCGACATTGGCGCGTTGCGGGATGCCCGCGCGATAGCGCACGTCGACGACCTGGCCGGCGGTCAGGTCGCCGAGACTCCACTCCACCCGGGTGTAGACCCCCGCGGGCAGACCGGTCGGGTTGGTCACCGTCTGCACCGACACCGGGGTGACGCAGCCGGGAACGTCGGGCGTGGAGGCGTCCAGCCGCGGCGCGGTGGGGTACTCGACCGTTCCGGGCGAGGAATTGTCCGCGGTGCCGCAGCCGAGGAACTCCATCTGGGCCGGCAGGTGGTCCACGAGGACCACGTCGTCGTCGAGGAACCCGCTGTTGTTGGTCACTTGCAGCGCGTAGACCGTCGAGTGGTCATGCACTCCGCGTCGGAGCTCGTTCTCGGGGCTGGGCTCGGACTTGCGGACGCGGATGGCCGACACCGTGGTCCGCTCCGGCGCAGAGGCGCCCTGCACCGACGCGTCTCCGGTGTAGACACCGGCGGCATCGAAATCGGGAACGGTGCGCGGGTCGCTGTTGGCGTAGGCCTGCCCCACGTTGTCGAACGAGGATCCCACCGGTAGCCGGGCGGGATCGGTGTCGACCTCGAAGCGCAACTCCTGGACCGCACCAACCGGCAGGTCGCTGACGTTCTCCCAGAACGAGGGTCACCCGACCGCTGGGCCCCGGCGCGGTGACGACCCGGGGCTCGCCCAGCGCCTGGGGCCGTGTGGAGCCGGACACGTAGCTGACGCCGACCGGCAGGTGGTCACGGAAGGACAGGTTGTAGAGATCCTGGTCCCCGGTGTTCTGCGCCGACAGCGTCACCTCACCGCCGTCGCCGACCAGGACGTTGTCCGTGGCCGACTTCGTCACGAGGAGCGCCTCGACCGCAAACGCAGGGGGCGTCGGCACGGCCGCGAGCACCGCCAGCGTCAGCCCGAGGGCGACGAGGGCTCGCGGCACGATCCGACTTGCTGACGTGGTCACCTGGTCGTGGCGGCGTCTCTGCACTGCATCCTCTTTCGTGGCCAGGCAGTCGCGCCCGACCTGCTCCCGGCCACGGCGACGTGACCGGACCCCATGCCCTGTGGCTCCGGGGGAAGACGAAGGTGGGGAGATCCCCGTGCCTCAGGCGGCCGATGGGCGGCATCTTGCCCTAAAGTTCTTTACTTACCGGCGAGTAGGCGGAAAGTGGCGGAAATCTATTTCGGCGCGCAGGAGCCGTTCACGGAAACCGGGGTGCTCGATCCCCGCCCCACGGACCCGGACGGTCGGGTCGACCTTCGCCTTCCTCGCGGTAGCGCGCCATCAGGCGGCTGACCCAGCCCTGGGAGACCTGATAGGCGCGCTCGGCGACCCTGTCGGCTCGCGAGCGCGAAGTGCTCGTCCTCGTCGCTCGCGGCAACGCCAACCGGGCGATCGCCGAGGTGCTGTTCGTGAGCGAGGCGACGGTCAAGACTCACCTCGCGCATGTCTACGAGAAGCTCGGCGTCACGGACCGAGCTGCGGCCGTGGCGACGGCGTACGAGCGAGGGATCTTGGGCTGACCCGACCCACGTACCCCGCGGCCCTGGCCGATCCGGTCAGCGCTCGTTCACTGCGGGCGCCGTCGGTGCAGGTCGCGCACCAGCGGCGCGAGCTCGACCGAGGGTCCCTCCACCGGGAGGTCGGGCGCGACGTCCTGGATCGAGAGTGGTGCCACCGGCGACGAGCCGAGTCCGAGCTCGTCGCGCCATTGCGTCATCTGCTCCGAGGAGCTGGCGAACACGATCCGCCCCAGCCCCACCCACGCGTGCGCCGCCGCGCACATCGGGCAGTGCTCGCCCGAGGTGAAGACCGTGGCGCCCGCCCGCTCCTCGCGCGTGAGGTGCTGCCCGGCCCACTGCGCCAGCGCCAGCTCGGGGTGCGCCGTCGGGTCCCCCGCCGTCGTCTCGCGGTTGCGGTCCTCGTGGAGCACCTCGCCCGCCGCGCTCACCAGCACCGACCCGAACGGCTCGTCGCCGGCCACGAGCGCCTCCTCGGCCAGCTCGAGGCAGCGCTCGAGGTGCCGCAGGTCCGACTCGTCCATCAGGGGAGCCTAGGACGGTCACCGTCGAAGACCACCTCAGCCGGCCAGCGTGGCGAGAAAGACACCGACGCCGAGGAGCGCGCAGGCGCCGATGGTGCGGAGTGGGCTCCAGCCCCGCCAGAACACGAGGGCGACGGCCACGGTGGTGATGGCGAGGGCGACGGGGTCGGCGCTCCCCAGCACCGGCACCTCCAGCCGCAGCGGTCCTGCCGTCACCTCCCGCACCCGGTCGAACAGCGCATGGGAGGCGAAGAACACCGCGAGGCTCGCGATCACGCCGACGACCGCGGCGGTGATGCCGGCGAGCGCGGCGGCGAGCGCCCTGTTGCTCCGCAGTCGCTCCACGTAGGGCGCGCCGAGCAGCACGAACACGAAGCACGGCACGAAGGTCACCCAGGTGACCAGGAGTGACGCGAGCACCGCGGCCACCCACGGGTCCAGTGCGCCCGGGTCGCGGTAGGCGCCCACGAACGCCACGAACTGCACCACCATGATCAGCGGGCCGGGCGTGGTCTCGGCGAGCGCGAGGCCGCGCACCATCTCGCCGGGGGCGAGCCAGCCGTAGACGTCGACGGCCTGCTGTGCCACGTAGGCCAGCACCGCGTAGGCGCCGCCGAAGGTGATCACCGCGGCACCGGAGAAGAACAGGCCCTGGTCGAGGAACACCGGGGTCGAGTCGACCAGGAGGGCCACCAGCGCCAGCGGTACGGCCCACAGCACCGCCCCGACCAACACCACCTGGAGCGAGCGGAGCCGGGACGGCGGCTCGTGGTGCAGGGCGTCGTCGCTGACGAGCGGCGACGGACCGTCGGCGGCACCGGGCCCGCCGCCTGTGGCGCCGGAGTCGCGCCGCAGCAGGAGCCACCCCGCAACGCCGGCGCCGAGCACCACGGCCGGGAACGGGACGCCGAAAAGGGCGAGCGCCACGAACGAGACGACGGCCAGGGCCACCAGAGACGGCCGGCCAAGCGCACGGCCCGCCACCTTGCGCACCGCCTGCAGGACGATCGCGATGACGGCGGGCGCCACCCCGGCGAAGACCGCCGACACCACGCCGGTGCTGCCGAAAGCGACGTACACCGCCGAGAGCGCCAACAGCGCGAGGACGCCGGGCAGCACGAACAGCCCGCCCGCCACCAGCCCGCCGCGGGTGCCGTTGAGCAGCCAGCCCGTGTAGATCGCCAGTTGCTGTGCCTCCGGCCCGGGCAGGAGCATGCAGTAGCTCAGCGCGTGCATGAACCGGCGCTGCCCGATCCACCGCTTCTCGTCGACCAGCTTGTGCTGCATCACCGCGATCTGGCCGGCCGGACCACCGAAGGTCTGCCACGAGATCGCGAACCACGCCCGGGTGGCCTCCCCGAACGGGACGACGTCACGGCCCAACGGCCCGCTGCCGCGGTCCGTGGTGCTCTGTCGGGGCCGCCGACCCTGCTCGGTCACGACGACTCCCTTCCGGTCAGCAGCTCAACCGGGTCTGACCAGCGGGTTCGTTGCGTGGAGCCTAGGGGACTCGAACCCCTAACCCCCTGCTTGCAAAGCAGGTGCGCTACCAGTTGCGCCAAGGCCCCGGTGCGGAGATGGTCAGGACCGCTTGACCGCGTCGGTGGCCTCGGACCACAGGGCCTGGTCGGCACGGTTCTCCTCGAGCTTCTTGCGTGCCACGAGGGCGCCGGCGGCGGCGAGGGCGAGGAGCAGGACCTTCTTCACGTGGGCCTAACAGGACTTGAACCTGTGACCTCTTCCTTATCAGGGAAGCGCTCTAACCGTCTGAGCTATAGGCCCGGGGGGGCACCCGCAGCGGGGCGCAGGAGGGCCATCCCGCCGGGGGCGCCCGCAATCGAGATCAGTTGTCTTCGGCGAGGGTGACCTCGATGCCGCCGAGGAGGGCGGCGGCCATGTTGTAGAGGAACGCCGAGAGGGTGGCCATCGCGGTGATGAGCACGACGTCGACGGCGGCGATCAGCATCGTGAAGCCGAGCACCCGGGAGGTGCCGACGTAGTCGCGCACGTCGACGTTCTCGGTCTCGGGGCCGATGTCGCGGATCGCGGAGTTGATCGAGTTCCACACGCCGGCGGCGTCGAGCACCTGCCACACCATCGCGACCGCCACCACGGTGACGATGCCGAACGCGATCGAGAGCAGGAACGAGGTCTTCATGATCGACCAGGGGTCGACCCGGGTGAGCCGCAGCCGGGCCCGGCGCGGCCCGCGGCCGCGGGCCTTCTTCGGCTTCGCCGCGGGGGTCGGAGTGGTGTCGGAGGTCGAGCCCAGCTTCGCCTGCACCCGCTCGGCGAGGCCGGGCCGGTCGGCGGTTTCGTCGGCGGGTGCGTCGGACCGCACCGTCGGGGGTGCCGAGGGCGGGGGCGGCAGGATCGGTCCCTGCTTCTGCCGGCGCTGGCGCGGCGGCTTGTCCGGCTTGGGCCCCTTGCCCTGGTACGGCGGCGGTGCGGGCGGGTGGGCCGGGGGTGGCGAGGGCGGGGCGGAGCGCTCCGTCATCAGCCTTCATCCTCCGTCTCGGGGCCAGTCGGGTCCTGCGCGGGCGTGTCGGTGCTGGACACAGCCTCCCCGATTGTGGCATCCGGGCGGTCATCCGGAGAAACCTCGGCGTGGTCGCCCTCCGTGTCGGCCTCCGCCTCCGCCTCGATCTCGGCCACCACGGTGGCCTCCACGGAGCGGGCGACCACCGCGACGGCGTCCCCGGCCTTGGGCGTGACGAACTTGACGCCCTGGGTGGCGCGGCCGAGCGGGCGGAAGTCGGCGTTGATCGGGCTGCGCACCACCTGGCCGGCCTGGGTGATCGACAGGATCTCGTCGCCGTCCTCGACGATGAACCCGCCGACCAGCACGCCGCGCTGCTCGTTGGTGAGCGCCATCGCCTTCACGCCCTTGGTGCCGCGGTTGGTGAGCCGGTAGTCGCTGATCCGGGTGCGCTTCGCGAAGCCGCCGTCGGTCATCGTGAAGACGTACTGGACGTTCTCCTCGGAGTCCTCCGCGGCCGCCTGGGCGGCGCGGATCACCGACATCGACAGCACCGAGTCGCCCGCGCTCGTGTTCATGCCGGTGACGCCGGAGGTGGCTCGGCCCATCGGCCGCAGCTGGCCGTCGTCGGCGCGGAACCGCACCGCCTGGCCCTTGCGGGAGACCAACAGGATCTCGTCGTCGGGCGCCACCAGCTCGGCGCCGATGAGCTCGTCGTCGTCCTCACGGAAGTTGATCGCGATGACGCCGGCCTGGCGCGGGCTGTTGTAGTCGCCGAGCCGGGTCTTCTTCACCAACCCGTTGCGGGTGGCGAGCACCAGGTACGGCATCTGGTCGTAGTCGCGGATGGCGAGCACCTGGGCGATCGACTCGTCCGGCTGGAAGCTGAGCAGCCCCGCCACGTGCCCGCCCTTCGCGTCGCGCGACGCCTCGGGCAGGTTGTAGGCCTTGGTGCGGTAGACCCGCCCGGCGGTGGTGAAGAACAGCAGCCAGTGGTGGTTGGACGTCGCGATGAAGTGCTCGACGACGTCGTCGCCGCGCAGCGTGGCGCCGCGCACGCCCTTCCCGCCGCGCCGCTGGGTGCGGTACAGGTCGGCGCGGGTGCGCTTCGCGTAGCCGCCGCGGGTGATGGAGACGACGAGGTCCTCGTCGGGGATGAGGTCCTCCATCGACAGGTCGCCGTCGGCCGCGATGATCTGGGTGCGGCGGTCGTCGCCGTACTTCTCGACGATCTCGGTGAGCTCGTCGATGACGATCTGCCGCTGCCGCTCCGGCTTCTCGAGGATGTCCTGGAGGTCGGCGATCACCGTCTCGAGCCGGGCGAGCTCGTCGATGATCTTCTGCCGCTCCAGCGCCGCGAGCCGGCGCAGCTGCATGTCGAGGATGGCGCGGGCCTGGTCCTCGTCGATGTCGAGCAGCTCGCATCAGGCCGTCGCGGGCCTCCTCGACGTCGGGGCTGTTGCGGATGAGCGCGATCACGTCGTCGAGCGCGTCGAGCGCCTTCACCAGGCCGCGGTAGATGTGGGCCTGGCGCTCGGCCTCGGCGAGCAGGTAGCGGGTGCGCCGCTGGATGACGTCGATCTGGTGGGCCACCCAGTTGCTGATGAACTGGTCGACGCTCAGGGTGCGCGGCACGCCGTCGACCAGCGCCAGCATGTTGGCGCTGAAGTTGGTCTGCAGCTCGGTGTGCTTGAGCAGGTTGTTGAGCACCACGCGCGCGACGGCGTCGCGCTTGAGCACGATCACCAGCCGCTGGCCGGTGCGGTCGGAGGTGTCGTCGCGCACGTCGGCGATGCCCTGCACCCGGCCGGAGTCGGCGAGCTCGGCGATCTTGAGCGCCAGGTTGTCGGGGTTGACCATGTAGGGCAGCTCGGTGATCACCAGGCAGGTGCGGCCCTTGCTGTCCTCGTCGACCTCGATCACCGCGCGCTGGGTGATCGACCCGCGGCCGGTGCGCTGGGCCTGCTCGATGCCCTCGCGCCCGACGATGAGCGCGCCGTTGGGGAAGTCGGGGCCCTTGATGCGCTCGACCAGCGCGTCCTGCAGCTCCTCGCGGCTGGCCTCCGGGTGCTCCAGCGCCCACCGGGCGCCCTCGGCCACCTCGCGCAGGTTGTGCGGCGGGATGCTGGTGGCCATGCCGACGGCGATGCCGGCCGAGCCGTTGACCAGCAGGTTCGGGAAGCGGGCCGGCAGCACGGCCGGCTCCTGGCTCCGGCCGTCGTAGTTGGGCCCGAAGTCGACGGTGTCCTTGTCGATGTCGCGGACCATCTCGAGCGCCAGCGGCGCCATCCGGCACTCGGTGTATCGCATGGCCGCGGCGGCGTCGTTGCCCGGCGATCCGAAGTTGCCCTGCCCGTGCACCAGCGGGGCCCGCATCACCCATGGTTGAGCCAACCTGACCAAGGTGTCGTAGATCGCGGTGTCGCCGTGGGGGTGGTACTGACCCATCACGTCGCCGACCACGCGCGAGCACTTGGAGAACCCACGGTCCGGGCGGTAGCCGCCGTCGAACATCGCGTACAGCACTCGCCGGTGCACCGGCTTGAGCCCGTCGCGGACGTCGGGCAGCGCCCGGCCCACGATGACCGCCATCGCGTAGTCGATGTAGGCGCGCTGCATCGAGGTCTGGAGCTCGACCGGCTCGATCCGGCCGCCGCCTCCGCCGCCGTCGCCGCTGCCGAGGCTGCTCGTCGTCTCAGTCATGTCGTCCTAGTTCTCGTCAGCCGCTCAGATGTCCAGAAAGCGCACGTCTTTGGCGTTCCGCTGGATGAAGCTGCGGCGCTGCTCGACGTCCTCGCCCATGAGGATCGAGAAGATCTCGTCGGCGTGGGCGGCGTCGTCGAGGGTGACCTGGAGCAGCAGCCGCTGCTCGGGGTTCATCGTGGTCTCCCACAGCTCCTTGGCGTTCATCTCGCCGAGGCCCTTGTAGCGCTGCACCGGGTTCTCCTTGGGCAGCTTCTTGCCGGCCTGCTGCCCGTCGCGCAGCAGCGCGTCGCGCTCGCTGTCGGAGTAGACGAACTCGTGCTCGGCGGGCTTGTTCCAGCGCAGCCGGTACAGCGGCGGCTGGGCCATGTAGACGTGGCCGTGCTCGATGAGCGGGCGCATGAACCGGAACAGCAGCGTGAGGAGCAGCGTGTTGATGTGGTGGCCGTCGACGTCGGCGTCGGCCATCAGCACGACCTTGTGGTAGCGCAGCTTGGCGTCGTCGAACTCCTCCTGGATGCCGGTGCCGAGGGCGGAGATGATCGACTGCACCTCGTTGTTGGCCAGCACCTTGTCGATGCGGGCCTTCTCGACATTCAGGATCTTGCCGCGGATCGGGAGGATCGCCTGGATGCGCGGGTCGCGGCCCTGCCGTGCCGACCCGCCCGCCGAGTCGCCCTCGACGATGAAGACCTCGCACTCCTCCGGGTTGGTGGACTGGCAGTCCGACAGCTTGCCGGGCAGTCC
Organism: uncultured Actinomycetota bacterium; assembly: GCA_963808855.1. GTDB lineage: Bacteria > Actinomycetota > Actinomycetes > Propionibacteriales > Nocardioidaceae > Nocardioides. Next base: position 133,109 of record CAWEHA010000002.1, read on the forward strand.
CCCGCCGCCGAGCAGCCCCTTGCGCGACCGGGCGAGGTCGCGGGCCTTGCGGGCGGCCAGCCGCGCCTGGGCGGCGGCCATCGCCTTGCGCACGATGTCCTTGCCCTCGGCGGGGTTCTGCTCGAACCAGGCTCCGAGCTGGTCGTTGACCACCTTCTGGGTGAAGCCCTTCGCCTCGGTGTTGCCGAGCTTGGTCTTGGTCTGCCCCTCGAACTGCGGCTCGGCGAGCTTGATCGAGATGATCGCGGTGAGGCCCTCGCGGATGTCGTCGCCGCTGACGCGGTCGTCCTGCTTCTTCATCAGGCCCCAGTCGAAGCCGGCGTTGTTGACCAGCGAGGTGAGGGCCGCGCGGAAGCCCTCCTCGTGGGTGCCGCCCTCGTGGGTGTTGATGGTGTTGGCGAAGGTGTGCACCGACTCGGTGAACGAGGTGTTCCACTGCATCGCGACCTCGAGGCTCATGTGCTGCACGGCGCCGTTCGCCGCCTCGGCCTCGAAGCTGATCACCGACGGGTTGAACGCCGCCTTGCTGCGGTTGAGGTGCTCGACGTAGTCGACCAGCCCGCGCTCGTACTTGAAGACCTGCTCGATGCCGCCGCCCTCGGCCTGACCGATCGCGTCGTGGCCGGCGGAGTCGACGGCGTTGTCGACGGTGTCGTCGGCCACGGCCTCGGCGACGTCGTCGGCACCCACCCGCTCGTCGCGCACCACGATCTCGAGGCCCTTGTTGAGGAAGGCGTACTCGCGGATCCGGCTGGTGATCGTCTCCAGCGAGTAGGTGGTGGTCTCGAAGACGTCGGTGGAGGCGTAGTAGGTGATCGTGGTGCCGGTGCGCTCGCCGTCGGCCATCGTGCCGACCTCCTCGAGCTCCGTGACCGGCACGCCGACCTCGAACACCTGCCGCCAGTGGCGGTCGCGGTTGCGCACCTCGGCCACCACCCGGCTGGACAGGGCGTTGACCACCGAGATGCCGACGCCGTGCAGTCCGCCGGACACCTTGTAGCCGCCGCCGCCGAACTTGCCGCCGGCGTGCAGCACGGTGAGAGCGAGCGTGAGCGCGGGAAGCTCCTGGCCGGGCGCGGTGTCGGTGGGGATGCCCCGGCCGTTGTCCTCGACGCGGACGCCGCCGTCGGCGAGCAGGGTGAGCACGATCCGGTCGCAGTAGCCGGCGAGCGACTCGTCGACCGCGTTGTCGACGACCTCCCAGATCAGGTGGTGGAGACCCCGTTCGCCGGTGGAGCCGATGTACATGCCGGGCCGCTTGCGGACCGCCTCCAGGCCCTCGAGGACCTGGATCGCGGACGCGTCGTAGTCGCCGTTGCCCTGCGGGTCGGGCGTGCCCTGGGACGGGATTGCGGGAGCGTCGGTCACGGACACCTCGAACGTGTTGAAGGAGTGCCGCGGCGCCGACGTCGCGGTGTCGCGGCATGCAAGCGGCCGCTCAACGCGGGGAAGAACGGCCGATGCCCATGATAGCGGTCACAGGGCCTCCATCCACGCACCTGTCCCCAGGGGCGGGGGGATTCCTTCCCACGAACGGCCCACAGCGGCACGGAACCACCGCTGAGACGGGCGCGCAGGGGTGCGTCCGGGTCCCCCTATGGATCGGAGGCCGCCAGATCGGCTCCGCGCGGGTCAGCCGTAGGTGTCGCGAGGGCCCCGGCCGCCCCGCACCGACCGGCGGCCGCGCGACCAGGACGGCGCGTCGGGCCCCCGCACCTCCAGCACAGTGACGGTGCCCGGGCCCAGCTCCTGGTTGAGGCGGCTCAGCACCTGCGGCGTGAGCAGCTTCAGCTGGGTGGCCCAGGCGGTGGAGTCGGTGCGGACGACGAGCACGCCGTCGGTGAAGCTCTCGGGGGTGGCGTGGGCCGCCACCTCGGGGCCGACCAGCTCGTCCCACCGGGCGATGACGCCGCGCACCCGCAGCATCAGCTCCCAGCCCTCCTTGTCCACCAGCCGCGCGAGCTCGCCGCCGAGCAGCTGCGGGTCGCGCTCGTCCGGGTGCGGGCCCGACAGCCATCCGCGCCGCGGGTCCTCGGTGCCGAGGTCGTCGCGCCGTGAGCTCGCCGCGGCGCCGACGCCGGGTGCGGGCCGGGATCCGGGCGCTGCCGGCGGTGGCGCGGGTGACGTCGCGGGCGAGGTCGAGCCCGTCCCGGGTGGCCTCGGGCTCCTCCGGCTTCTTCGAGGTCTCGGGCTCGTCAGGGGTCTCGTCGTCAGGCACGGGTCACCTCCCCGTCGGCGACGGTGAACCGGGCGCCGGCCAGCTCGGCCGGGACGTCGTCGGCCACCGCCGCCGTGACCAGCACCTGCTCGGCGCCGGCCACCAGCCGGGCGAGGTGCGAGCGGCGCTCGGTGTCGAGCTCGGCGAACACGTCGTCCAGGATGAGGATCGGCTCCTCGCCGTCGGCGCGCAGCAGGTCGTAGGAGGCGAGCTTGAGGGCGAGCGCGCACGACCAGCTCTCGCCGTGCGAGGCGTAGCCCTTCACGGGCAGCCGGGCGCCGTCGGCGCTGCCGAGGGTGAGCTCGAGGTCGTCGCGGTGGGGCCCGACGAGACAGACGCCGCGGTCGAGCTCGTCGCCCCGGCGCCGCTCGAGCTCGGCGAGGAACGCCTTGGTCAGGTCGCCGTGGTCGGGGTGCGCGGGATCGACGTCGGGCAGCGTGAAGGACGGGCGGTACCCGAGCCCGACGTCGTCGCGGGACGCCCCGCGGGCGACCGTGGCGTAGGCCGCGCCGACGTAGCGGGCGCAGCAGCTCCACCAGCACCAGCCGCTCGGCGAGCAGCTCGCTGCCGACCCGCGCGAGGTTGGCGTCCCAGACGTCGAGGGTGGCCAGCGCGCCCTCGCGGCTCCCTCCCCCGCGCCGGCCGCCGGCGGTCTTGAGCAGGGTGGCCCGCTGCCGGAGGATGCGGTCGTAGTCGGAGAGAACTCCGCTCAACCGTGGGGTTCTGAGCACCAGCAGGTCGTCGAGGAACTTGCGGCGCGCGCTCGGGTCGCCCTTCACGAGGGTGAGGTCGTCGGGGGAGAACACCACGGTGCGCACCAGCCCGACCAGGTCGCGCACCCGCGGCAATGTCGACTTGTTGATTCGTCCACGATTCGGCTTGCCGGGCACCAGGTCGACCTCGAGCACGGCGGTGCGGCCGTCCTTCACGACGGACGCCTTCACCGTGGCCTGCGGCTGGCCGGCCCGCACCAGCGGCGCCTCGCCGGCCACCCGGTGCGAGGCGAGCCGGGAGAGGTAGTCGACGGCCTCGACGAGGTTGGTCTTGCCCTGGCCGTTCCGGCCGAGGAACGCCGTGACGCCGGGCTCGAGCTCGACGTCGACCAGGCCGTAGGACCGGAAGTCGTGCAGCGTCAGCCGCGACACGTGCATGCGCCTGTTCTCCTCCCGGACCTCGTCACGAGGGTAGTCCGAGCAGGCGGTCCAGACCGCAGGCAGACCTGCTGGCAGGTCGGGGGGTTGCGGAGGCCCGAAACGGCTTAGGCTTCGCGCCATGACCCACGACCCGAACAACCCCCAGCAGCCCTACGGCCAGCAGCCGGGGCAGCCGCCCCAGCAGCCGTACGGCCAGCAGCCGGCGCAGGCGTACGGCCAGACGGCGACCGGAGGCCCCTACTACGTGTCCCTCATGGGCCAGGAGCAGGGCCCGCTCGACCTCGGCCAGCTCGCCCAGATGGCGACGTCCGGCAACCTCAAGCCCGACACGATGGTGCGCTCCGGCAGCGGCCAGCAGTGGTTCCCGGCCAAGGAGGTGCCCGGTCTCTACTCCGACAAGGAGCTCGTGACCACGGCGATCATCTCGTGGCTGGTGGGCGTCTTCGGTGTCGACAGGTTCTACCTCGGCTACACCGGCCTCGGCGTCGCCAAGCTGCTCACCTTCGGTGGCTGCGGCATCTGGGCGATCATCGACCTCGTGCTCATCATCCTGCGCAAGGTGCCGGACGCGCAGGGCCGCCCGCTCCGCTAGCCCGCACCCAGCACGGCCGGGCCGGCGCCGTCGTCGTCGGTCCAGTGCTCCTCGATCCCCGCGGCGTGCCCGCGCCGGTCACGCGACCCCCGGTCGCGACCTGACCGGCCGTGCCCCGCGGGGATCGTCGCGCCCGGGGCCCGTGCCGGCGCGGCGGTGCCCTCCGTGCCGTCGCGGTCGGACGGCGCCGGCGGCGCGGGCGGTGAGGAGCCCCGCGCCGAGCGTGGCGGCGACGTCGCCCGCCCGCACCTGCCCGCCCGCGGCGGTCTCGACGCCGATCGCCGTCGCTGCCGCCGCCGCCGTCGGACGCGGCGACCGCGTGGTGCGGGCGCGGGGGAGTGGTCGGGCCGTGGATCCGCCGCATCACCCGGGTCGCCTCCTGCATCCGCAGCGGCCAGGTGCCGCCGCGCCCGGTCGGTGGGGTCGAGCCGCGCCTCCTCCAGCGCGGCAGCCACGTCGGCGAGCGCGGCGCCACCGTCGGCGGCGTCCTCGGCGTCGGCGCGCAAGGCGCGGACGGCGCGCCACAGCGCGGCCGCCGTGACGACGCCGGTGCGCCCGCGCAGCCGCTCCTCCACCTCCGGCGCCTGGGCCGCGAGCCGGTCGGCCGCCTCGTGGAGCGCGGCCGCGGTGGCGGCCCAGCGGCGGGCGGCCGTGGCGACGTCGTCCGGGTCGGCGCTCATCTCGGCTCCCGGGCGAGGGCGCGGAGCCGCCGGGCGAGCAGGTCGTCGGCGTCGCGCACGCCGGCCGCGAACCCGGCCACGCCGTCGCCGCAGCGGCCCAGCGCGCTGCGCGCGGCGTCGAGGCGGTCGGCCACGTGCCGGCGGGCCAGCGCGGTGTGGTGCGCCAGCCGGCCCGCCTCGACCGTGTCGCCGAACCCGGCCGGCTCGGTGGGTCCGGTGGCGGCCAGCGCGTCCGCGCTCGCGGTGAGCACCCGCAGCACCCGGTCGACGACGTCGGGCGCGACCTCGAGCGTCTCGTCGCTCATGTCGCACCGACTGCTGGAAGCTGCCGGGCGCCGGGGTGTCGGGCTCCCGCGGCGCGAGCGGCACCCGCGCGACCACGTCCTCGTGGCCGCGGGTCGCCGCGGCGACGTCGCCGAGCACCCCGTCGAGCGCGGCGACGACGTCGCCGACGCCGGCCGCCAGCCCCGCGGCCGTCTGCTCGGCGTCGGCGCCCTGCGAGCCGGCCGTGGCGCGTGGTGACGCCGGCGGGCAGGTCGACGTCGGGCGGGTCGGGGATCGTGCGCTCGAGCCAGCGCAGACCCTGGGCGGTCATCTTGGCGCCGCGGCTCACCTCGGGCTTGGGCATCGCCACGATGGCGAGCAGGTCGGCGCCCTGCGCGGCCATCGTGAGGAACTCCTTGGTGGCAGCGCGCGGCGGCACCTGCGCCGCCTGCCACCCGACGAGCAGGGTGTCGACGAGCAGCACGCCCGCCTCGAGCGTGTTGCGGAGGCTGCGCTGGGCGCCGCGCGCGGCGATGCCGATCGCCGTGACCGCCTTGGCGCACAGCATCATCGCGCCGGTGTGGGTGCGGTGGGCGTCGACCAGCGGACCCTGGAAGTCGAGCAGGTAGGAGTCCTTCGCCTGGCCGCGCCACGGGGCGAGCCGGTAGCGCAGGTCGGCCAGGTCGGTGTCGACGCCGAGCACGAGCGCCTGGCGGTCGGCGAGCAGCTCCTCGCGCACCGCCGCCGTGTCGTCCGGGACGAGCGCCAGCACCGGCCGCGCGGCGGTGACGAGGTGGTCGACCTCGGCCCGGGCCCAGCGGCTCGCAGCCTCGGCCAGCCCGGCCAGCACCGGCGCGGTGCGCTCCTCGAAGGTGGCGTCGTCGTACACCACGACCGGCCGCTCGATCGGGTGCGTGCTGCCGATCCGGTAGGTGACGACGGTGAGCACACCGTCCGGGCCGGCGGCGAGGTCCGGCGGGGTGACCCGGGTGTCGACGGTGTCGAGGTGCGCCATGGCGCCCTCGACGTAGCGGAGGTCGGCGAGCAGCGTGGCCAGCCGGTCGAGCGCCTCGCGGCAGAGCGCCGAGTCCTCCGTGGTCATGCCGCGTCCTTGGGGCCGTGGGGCGCGGCGGTGAACGACGGGTCGGTGGAACCCGGCGGTGGGCGGAACGTCTCGTGCGGCACCAGCAGGTCCGGGCCGCGTCGTCGCACCAGCGCGGCGAAGTCGGCGGCGGTGTTCCCGTCGGCGGCGGCGTACTTGCGGGCGACGTGCACGAGGGCTCGGCCGGCGGCGTCGCAGGCGCGGGCGGTGGCACCCATGCCGTCCTGCAGGACGCCGAGCAGCTCGGCGACCGCGCGCGGCGCCTCGTGCTGCAGCAGCGCCGCGACCGTGTCGAGCTCGGCGCGTCGCTGGTGGAGCGAGGTGGCGCCGGCGGCGTAGGCCAGCGCCACGGCGGGGAACACCGTGACCCCGGCCTCGTGGAGCCGGAACAGGTCGGCCGCCAGCTCGCCAGCTTGTTCTTCGTCGGTCATGTCTGCCTCCCGAGATCGTCAGGAGCGCAGGCTGCTCGCCGGATCCGCCCGGCAAACGGGGCGGACCGCGGGCTGTGGAGAACGTCCGTCGGTGCGGGGGACCTCAGTCGGTGCCGGGGGCGTCGCCCGGGGGCGGGGCGGTGTGCACGGCATGGCCGCCGAACTGGTTGCGCATCGCCGCGACCGCCTTCATCGCGGGGCTGTCGTCCTGGCGCGAGCTGAAGCGCGCGAACAGCGAGGAGGCGATCACGTGCATCGGGACCGCATGGTCGATGGCCGCCTCCACCGTCCAGCGACCCTCGCCGGAGTCCTCGGCGTAGCCGCGCAGCTGGGAGAGGTCCTCGTCCTCCTCCAGCGCGGCGACCAGGAGGTCGAGCAGCCAGGAGCGGATCACCGTGCCCGTGCGCCAGGAGTCGAACACGTCGGCCACGTTGTCGACGACGTCGGTGGCGTGCAGCAGCTCGAAGCCCTCGGCGTAGGCCTGCATCACGGCGTACTCGATGCCGTTGTGCACCATCTTCGCGAAGTGCCCGGCGCCGACCTTGGTGCCCGCGTGCACGAACCCGCCGCCCTCGGGCTTGAGGGCGTCGAACACCGGCTGGAGCGTGGCGACGTGCTCCGCCGGGCCGCCGCACATGAGCGCGTAGCCGTTCTCGAGGCCCCAGACGCCGCCGGAGACGCCGCAGTCGACGAACCCGACGCTCTGCGCGGCGAGCAGCTCGGCGTGGGCCTGGTCGTCGGTCCAGCGGGAGTTGCCGCCGTCGACGACGAGGTCGCCCTCGCCGAGCAGGTCGGCGAGCTCGCCGATCACCGCGTCGGTGACCTTGCCGGCCGGCACCATCACCCACACGACCTTCGGGCCGTCGTCGGGGAGGGCCTTCACGAGCCCGCCGAGGCTGTCGGCGTCGCTGAGGTCGGGGTTGGTGTCGTATCCGGTGACGGTGAGGCCGGCGTTGCGCATCCGGGTGCGCATGTTGCCGCCCATCTTGCCGAGGCCGACGAGTCCGAGGTGCATCAAGGAGCCTCTCGCGCGGGGTGGGTCAGGACAGCAGGCGCCTGGGCATCAGCAGGTAGCGGAACCCGGGGTCGGCGTCGCCGTCCTCCACGATCCCACTGATGACGACCGGCTTCGACGCCTGGGTGAACGCGAGCTCGACGAACCGCTCGTCGATGGCGGTGAGGCCGTCGAGGAGGAAAGTCGGGTTGAAGCCGGTGGTGAGCTCCTCGCCGTCGATGTCGGCGGTGATCGACTCGGAGGCCTGGGCCTCGTCGCCGGAGCCGGCGTCGAGGGTGAGGGTGCCGTCGGCGAAGGCCAGCTGCACGGCCGTGTTGCGCTCGGCGACCAGCGCCACCCGCTTCACCGACTCGACCAGCTCGTTCTTCTCCACCTTCGCGACGGTGAGCTTCTCGCTGGGGAACAGGCTGCGGACCTTGGGGAACTCGCCGTCGAGGAGCCGGGTGGTGGTGCGGCGGACGCCGCCCGGGGCCTGGCCCTCGAAGCCGATGAGCCCGTCGCCGGTGCCGCTGCCGGCGAGCGCGATCGTGACGTCGGTGCCGGCGGTGAGGGAGCGCGCGGTGTCGCTGAGCACCCGGGCCGGCACCAGCGCGGCGAGCGAGGCGTCCGGGGTGCGTGGGCTCCAGTCCAGCTCGCGGTGCGACAGCCGGAACCGGTCGGTGGCGAGGAGCGACATCGTGGTGCCCTCGATCTCGAGCCGGACGCCGGTGAGCACCGGCAGCATGTCGTCGCGGCCGGCCGCGGTGACCGCCTGCGCCACGGCGTGGGCGAACACGTCGCTCTGCACCGTGCCGGACGCTTCCGGCAGCTCGGGGATCGTGGGGTAGTCCTCGACCGGCATGGTCTGGAGGCTGAACCGGGCGGCACCGCAGGTGAGCGACACCCGGGCGCCGTCGAGCACGAGCTCCACCGGCTTGGCCGGCAGGCTGCGGGTGATGTCGGCGAGCAGCCGGCCGCTGACCAGCGCGGTGCCCTCGTCGGCGACGTCGGCACTGAGCGTGGCCCGCGCGGAGGTCTCGTAGTCGAAGGTCGACAGCACCAGCCCGGCGTCGCCTGCCTCGATGAGGAGGCCCGCGAGAACGGGGGCGCTGGGTCGGACCGGCAGGCTGCGCGCCGCCCAGGCGACGGCGTCGGCGAAGACGTCGCGCTCGACTCGGAACTTCACAGTGGTGGGCCCTTCACTCAGGTGCTCGGGAGAGGAATCCTGCCACGGCAGGTCGTGGTCCACAGGGGAGCGGTCAGGAGGAAGTCCGCGGAGATCTGCGAACCGTGTAGTTCGGGAGTAGTAGTAGCGGTTGTGGAACCTGTGGATGGACGTCGTCCGTGCAGGTGAGCGGGCGAATCGGCCTGTCGAGTCGCTGTGGACAGAATCGCGACAACTCCGGTTCCCCTGTGGACGACGGATTCGGCTGTGGGGACGGGTGTCGGGTCGTCCCCAGATCCTCCCCGTGTAGTTCGTACCGCCGGGGGCGGCCATTGCACAGGTGCGGACACGCGCCGCTCAGACCTGCCGGGCCTGCATCTTGACCCGGTTGGTGAGCTCGCTGACCTGGTTGAAGACGGCGCGCCGCTCGGCGAGGAGCTGGTTGATCTTGCGCTCGGCGTACATGACCGTGGTGTGGTCGCGGCCGCCGAACTGGGCGCCGATCTTCGGGAGCGACAGGTCGGTGAGCTCGCGGCACAGGTACATCGCGATCTGCCGCGCCATCACGAGGTGCCGGCCGCGGCTCGGGCCGGTGAGCTCCTCGATCGGCACGCTGAAGTAGGCCCCGGTCTGGGCGATGATGAGCGAGGCGGTGATCTCGGGCTCGCCGCCCTCGGGGATCAGGTCCTTGAGCACGATCTCGGCGAGCGTCATGTCGACGTCTTGCCGGTTGAGGTTCGCGAACGCGGTGACCCGGATCAGGGCGCCCTCGAGCTCGCGGATGTTGGTCTGGATCTTGGAGGCGATGAACTCGAGCACGTCCGGCGGTGCGATGAGCCGGTCCATCGCGGCCTTCTTGCGCAGGATCGCGATGCGGGTCTCGAGGTCGGGCGGCTGGACGTCGGTGATGAGGCCCCACTCGAACCGGTTGCGCAGCCGGTCCTCGAGCGCCTCGAGGCGCTTCGGCGGCCGGTCGGAGGTCAGCACGATCTGCTTGTTGGCGTTGTGGAGCGTGTTGAAGGTGTGGAAGAACTCCTCCTGGGTCTGGGTCTTGCCCTCCAGGAACTGGATGTCGTCGATGAGCAGCACGTCGACGTCGCGGTAGCGGCGCTTGAACCGGTCCTGCCGGTCGTCGCGGATCGCGTTGATGAACTCGTTCGTGAACTCCTCGCTGCTGACGTAGCGCACCTTCGCGCCCTCGAAGAGCGTGCGCACGTAGTGGCCGATCGCGTGGAGCAGGTGGGTCTTGCCGAGCCCGGAGTCGCCGTAGACCAGGAGCGGGTTGTAGGCGCGTCCCGGCGCCTCGGCCACCGCGACGGCGGCGGCGTGCGGGAACCGGTTGGACGAGCCGATCACGAACGTGTCGAAGGTGTACTTCGGGTTCAGCCGCGTCTCGAGCGCCGAGGCTCGCGGCGTCTCGGACTGGAGCGACAGCGCGGGTGCGGGGTCGAACGGCGGGGTAGCCGGGTCGCCCAGGTCGAGCCCGCGGGGCGGGGTGTCGGGGGAGGGCGGGATGTCGAGAGGTCGATGTGTCGACTTGTCGTCAGGTCGAGTTGTCGACTCGTGGCCGGCGTCCTCGTGCGGGAGCTCGTAATGGGCGGGGCCGTCGTCGAGGGTGTTGTCGACGGTGACGGCGATCCGCACCTCGTAGCCGTGCCGCTCGGTGAGAGCGTCCTCGATCTGGTTGCGTAGCCGGCCCTCGAGCTGGGCGCGGGTGAAGTCGTCGGGAACGGCGACCACCGCGACGTTCTCGTGGAGGGTCACCGGCCGGCTGGAGCGCAGCCAGGCCTGCTGGTGCGGCTGCAGGTCGGCGACGACGGCGCGCCAGGTCTGGTCGAGATCGGAGGTCTGCTCCACGGTGCTCCCGCATTCGGTGGTCGGTCCGGTGGACGGTGGAGGACGGTAGCCCGTTGCTTCCACAAGTTTGTCCACAGGTTGTGAACCAGGCTCCACCACGGCGGACGAAGCCCGACCCGGGGGGCACAGCAGGCCGTCCTTCACATCGTTTCCGCAGGTCAGACCGCATTTATCGATGCTGTGAGGGCGGTCACACCGGCGTTCAGAGGCTGGGGATTACCGTGGGGCGGGGAAGCCCGGTTCGTTGGAACCTAACCCCGCGTAGAGGCGTCCGGCAAGCCGTCATCCACAGGTCGACGGGGGGTGGTCCACACCGGGTCCCGGCCCCGGTCGGCGCTGGTTTGACCCGCTTGTCGGGCACCGCGTACCGTGAGCCGGTCACTCGGTGTCGAGGCGATACCGCACGTCCACGAGGGTCCTCGTGGCCCGTCCACCGTGGCCTGTCGTCGATCCCAGAAGGAACTCCTCGTGAGCAAGCGCACGTACCAGCCGAACAACCGCCGGCGCCACAAGACGCACGGTTTCCGTCTGCGCATGCGTACCCGCGCCGGTCGCGCGATCCTGTCGAGCCGGCGCCGCAAGGGCCGCAAGACCCTGGCCGTCTGAGCCGGGTCACCCACCCCGCCGTCGACGAAGCGTGCTCTCCGCGGCGCACCGCCTGACCGACGCGAACGCCTTCCGCGAGACGACGCGTCGCGGGCGCCGTGCGTCGTCGCGCACCCTCGTCCTGCACGTGTCGGTGCCCCCGGCGGCCGCGGGCGCTGCCCCGGGGGAGCCCCGGGTGGGCTTCGTGGTGAGCCGGGCCGTCGGCGGTTCGGTGGTGCGCCACCGGGTGCAGCGACGGCTGCGCCACCTGGCCCGGGAGCGGGTCGCCGACCTTCCTGCGGGCGCGACCGTCGTGGTGCGCGCCCAGCCCGAGGCGGCCGCCGCCTCCTACGACGAGCTCGGCCGGGACCTCGCGGGGTGCCTGGAGCGAGTGGCCCGGGACCGCTCGTGAAGTACGTGCTCATCGGCCTGCTGAAGGCCTACCGGTTCCTCATCAGCCCGCTCTACGGCCAGGTGTGCCGGTACTACCCGTCGTGCTCTGCCTATGCCCTCGAGGCGGTGCAGGTTCACGGCAGCGTGCGAGGCTCGTGGTTGGCGGCCCGCCGGCTCGCCCGCTGCCACCCGTGGGCGCCGGGCGGCGTCGACAAGGTCCCGCCCCCTCGTCACCGCAGCCTGCGCGACCCGATCCACCGACAAGGAGCTTGAGCCCAGTGGATTTCTTCACCGCCATCGGCGGCTTCATCATGAAGCCGCTGTACTACGCGATCTCGGCGATCATGCTGGCGTTCCACAGCTTCTTCAGTTTGTTCCTCGACAAAGACGGCGGCTGGGCGTGGGCGCTGTCGATCGTGGGCCTCACCATCGTGATCCGGATCCTGCTGATCCCGCTGTTCGTGAAGCAGATCAAGTCGCAGCGCAACATGCAGCTGCTGCAGCCCAAGGTGAAGGAGCTGCAGAAGAAGTACGGCCACGACCGGCAGCGTCTCGGCGAGGAGACGATGAAGCTGTACCGGGACGCCGGCACGAACCCGTTCGCGTCCTGCTTGCCGCTGATCCTCCAGATGCCGATCTTCTTCGCGCTGTTCCGCCTGCTCGACCAGGCGGCGAAGAAGAACAAGCCGCACGGCTTTCTCGACAAGGACCTCGCCACTTCGTTCGGCCAGGCGGAGATCGGCGGGAAGGTCCCGATCTCGGAGTCCTTCTGGGCCGCGCTCAACGGGAGGGCTGACGGGGGCGCGCTCGTCATGGTGGTGTCGCTGGTGCTCGTGCTCGCGATGACGGCCACCACCTTCACCACGCAGAAGCAGCTGATGAGCAAGAACATGCCCCCCGACGCGATGAAGGGACCGTACGCCCAGCAGCAGAAGATGCTGCTCTACGTGCTGCCGGTGGCCTTCGGTCTGGGCGGCGTCGCGTTCCCGATCGGCGTGCTCCTCTACTGGACGACCTCGAACCTGTGGACGATGGGCCAGCAGTTCTACGTGATCCGCAACAACCCCGCGCCCGGCACGCCGGCCTTCGATGCCAAGGAGAAGCGCGACCGCGAGAAGCGGGAGCGGCGCGGGGAGACCGGCACCGAGGAGGAGGGCGACGGAGGCGTCGCCACCCTGACCGAGCCCGACCGGCGCCCGGCGCAGCGGGAGCAGCCCAAGCGGCTCACCAAGGCGGAGCGGCAACGCGAGGCGGCCCGGAAGGCCGCGGCGGCGAAGGAGCCGGAGCCGGAGACGGAACCCGAGCCGGAACCCGAGCGGCCGAGCCGGAGCTGGACCCGGAGCCCCCGGCGCCGACCATCAAGAAGACGAACCATCCACCGACCAAGAAGAAGAAGCAGGGAGGCAGGCGATGAGCGCCGAGGCCGGAACCGAGACCCCAGCCGAGAGCACTGTGGACGTGGTCGAGGAGAGCACCGACCGCACGCAGTTGCTCGAGCAGGAGGGCGACATCGCCGCCGATTATCTCGAGGAGCTGCTCGACATCGCCGACCTGGACGGCGACCTCGACATGGACGTCGAGGGCGACCGGGCGGCGGTGTCGATCGTCGGTGCCGAACTGCAGCAGCTGGTGGGCGCGAACGGCGAGGTGCTCGACGCGCTGCAGGAGCTGACCCGGCTGGCGGTGTACCGCGAGACCGGCGTGCGATCTCGGCTGATGCTGGACGTGTCGGGCTATCGCGCGGACAAGCGGGAGCAGCTCGTCGCCCTGGCCGGGGAGGCGATTGCCCGGGTGCGGGAGAGCGGGGAGCCGGAGTCGCTCGACCCGATGACGCCGTTCGAGCGGAAGGTCGTGCACGACGCCGTCGCCGAGGCCGGCCTGGTGTCGGAGTCGGAGGGCGTCGAGCCCCGGCGCCACGTCGTGGTCTTGCCGGCAGCCGACTGAATCACGCTGTCGTGGTTTCACGTGAAACCGAACCCCCCGTGCCCGCCGAGGCGCGGGGGGTTTTCGGTCTCCGGCTCCCGCTCGCGGAGCGGTACGCCGCCCTGCTGGCGACCGTCGGCGTCGAGCGCGGCCTGATCGGCCCCCGGGAGGCCCCGCGCCTGTGGGAGCGGCACCTGTTGAACTGCGCGGTGCTGGAGGAGGCGATTCCGCCGGGCGCGACCGTGGCCGACCTCGGTGCGGGAGCGGGGCTGCCGGGGCTGGTGCTGGCGATCGCGCGGCCGGACCTGACGGTCACCCTGGTGGAACCGTTGCTCCGGCGCACGACGTTCCTCCACGAGGTGGTCGAGGAGCTCGGTCTCACCGAGGTGCGGGTGCATCGAGGCCGGGCCGAGTCCCTGCACGGTCAGGAGCGGTTCGACGTCGTCACGTCGCGGGCCCTGGCGCCACTGGACCGCCTAGCGCGGTGGTCGCTGCCGTTGGTCGACCCACATGGGGCGATGCTCGCGCTCAAGGGGTCGAGTGCGGCTGAGGAGATCGCGAGCGCCGGGGTCGTGGTGGCCGAGCTGGGCGGCACCGTTCCCGAGCTGCTGGTGGTCGGAGCAGACCGGGCGCCATCCCCAGCCCAAGTGGTCCGGGTCGCCTGGCGCGACCCGGGCTCGGTATCGTGGCCCGCCGCACCTCCTCCCATGAGGGGCAAGAAGCGGAGGCATAGTCGTGGTCGATGAGTTATCCACCGGTGGCTCTCCGCCTGACGGGCCTAGTTATCCACAGGTTGATGACGGTTCTCCCCAGGCTGGCGAGAACCCTGTTTCACGTGAAACACGACCAGTTCGCACCGCCGGCGAGATGGCCGGGTTCGATGAGGGCTTCGACGACGAGGGCACCACGCCATTGGCGCGGGCCGCTCAGCACAGCTTGCTGGCGCGCCAAGAGACCCAGGGGCGGGTGCTCATGCCCCGGCCGGACGCCACCCGGATCTTCGTCGTCGCGAACCAGAAGGGTGGCGTCGGCAAGACCACCACCACGGTCAACATCGGTGCCGCGCTGAGCCAGCTGGGGCAGCGGGTGCTCGTCGTCGACCTCGACCCGCAGGGCAACGCCTCCACCGCCCTGAGCGTCGAGCACCGCCGGGGGGCGCCGTCGACCTACGAGGCGCTGGTGGAAGGGCGACCGCTCGCCGAGCTGGTGCAGCCGTGTCCCACGGTGCCGGGCCTCTCCGTCGTCCCGGCCACCATCGACCTGGCCGGTGCCGAGATCGAGCTGGTGAGCGTGGTGGCCCGCGAAGGCCGGCTCCGCAAGGCGATCCACGGGCACCCGCTGATCGGCACGGCCGCCGAGGCGGGGGAGGAGCGGTTCGACTACGTGTTCGTGGACTGCCCGCCGAGCCTCGGGTTGCTCACGCTGAACGCGCTGGTGGCCGGCGAGGAGATGCTGATCCCGATCCAGGCGGAGTACTACGCGCTGGAAGGCCTCGGCCAGCTGCTCGAGACCGTCGACATGGTGCGGGCGCACCTCAACCCGAGCCTGGCCGTCTCCACGATCCTCCTCACCATGTACGACGCGCGCACCCGGTTGGCGGCCGGTGTGGCGGACGAGGTGCGCGAGCACTTCGGCGACCAGGTGCTGCGCACCGCGATCCCGCGGTCGGTGCGGGTCTCGGAGGCGCCGTCGTACGCGCAGACGGTGATGACCTACGACCCCGGCAGCCCCGGGGCACTCAGCTACTACGAGGCGGCCCGCGAGATGGCCACCCGGGGGGTACGTGCATGAGCGGCAGCGGCACACAGAAGCGCGGGCTGGGCCGCGGGCTCGGGTCGTTGATCCCGACTGCGCCGCCGGAGAACCCGACGGCGCCCCCGGCGTCGACCGAGCCCGACCAGGTGGCCGGTGCCTACTTCGCCGAGGTGCCGCTCGGGCAGATCGCGCCCAATCACGCTCAACCACGCCAGGTCTTCGACGAGGAGGCCATGGCCGAGCTGGTGCATTCGATCCGCGAGGTCGGGCTGCTCCAGCCGGTGGTCGTCCGCCGCACCGGACCGGACGCGTTCGAGCTCATCATGGGCGAGCGTCGCTGGCGGGCCGCGCAGCAGGCCGGGTTCGACGTCATCCCGGCGATCGTGCGCGAGACCGAGGACGGCGACATGCTGCGCGACGCCCTCCTCGAGAACCTGCACCGATCCCAGCTGAACCCGCTGGAGGAGGCCTCGGCCTACGCCCAGCTGCTCGAGGACTTCGGCTGCACCCACGACGAGCTCGCGACCCGCATCGGCCGCTCGCGCCCGCAGATCAGCAACACGCTGCGCCTGCTGCGGCTCGGGCCGGCCGTGCAGCGCCGGGTCGCCGCCGGCGTCCTGTCCGCCGGCCACGCCCGTGCGCTGCTCGGCGTCGAGGACGCCGACCTTCAGGACCGGCTCGCCCAGCGGGTGGTCGCCGAGGGCATCAGCGTCCGCGGTCTCGAGGAGATCGTGGCGGTCGGCGTCTCCGAGGCCGGCCAGCAGCGGACCGTGCGTCGTCGGCCGACCGCGCCCGGCCTCATCGAGCTGGCCGACCGGCTCTCCGACCGGCTCGACACCCGGGTCAAGGTCGACCTGGGGCAGCGCAAGGGGAAGATCGCCATCGAGTTCGCCACGCTGGACGACCTGCAGCGGATCGTGGACGTGATCGACCCGCGCAACCGTGACGATCGGCCGATCTAGCAACTTGTCGACAAAGCGACTTAACGATATATCGCTAAGTCGTCAGTCGCGACGCCGCGCCGCGCGGGCCGCCTTCTCCTCGGCGTCGAGGACCGCGGCCTCCTCCAGCGTGGGAGCACTGCCACCGAACCGCGCCGGGAGCCACCAGCAGCCGGGGGGCTGCTCGGAGTCGGGGTAGGAGTCGATCGCGGCGTCGAGCATCCCGCTCATCACGGCCTTGAGCTCCGCGGTCTCGGCCACGTGGTCGTCGCCGGTGGGGTGGAGGGGCGCGCCGACGCGGATCGCGATGGTCTTGCCACGGCCGAAGTCCTGGGGGTGGTCCTTGGTCTTGATCCGCTGGGTGCCCCACACGATCACGGGCACCAGCGGGACGCCGGCCGCCGCGGCGATCCGCACCGCCCCGGTCTTGAACTCCTTGAGCTCCATCGCCCGCGAGATCGTCGCCTCGGGGAAGATCCCGACCGCCTCGCCGGCCCTGAGGAACTCGAGCGCGGTCGCGAGCGAGGTCTCGCCGGCGCCGCGGTCGACCTCGATGTGGTGCAGCGAGCGCATCAGCGGCCCCACCCATCGGTGGTCGAACAGCTCCTTCTTCGCCATGAACCGCACCTTGCGACCCGACGGGTTGGCCGCGAGGCCGCCGTAGACGAAGTCGACGTAGCCGATGTGGTTGACGGCGAGCAGGACGCCGCCGGTGCGCGGCACGTGCTCGGTGCCGGTCATCTCGATGCGCTGGCCGAGCAGCCGGAACCCGGTCTTGCAGGCCGCGATGATCGGCGGGTAGGTGAGGTCGCGCATCAGCGGCGGGTGGCCAGGAAGTCGGCGATCCGGCCGATGGCCTCCTCGAGCACGGCGACGTCGGGGAGCGTGACCAGCCGGAAGTGGTCGGGGTCGAACCAGTTGAACCCGGTGCCGTGGGTGACCAGGATCTTCTTGGCCCGCAGCAGCTCGATCACGAACTCCTCGTCGTCCTTGATGCCGTAGACGTCGGGGTCGAGCCGCGGGAAGCAGTAGAGCGCGCCGCGGGGCCGCACCGAGGTGACGCCGGGGATCTCGTTGAGCAGCCGGTCGGCGAGCATGCTCTGCTCGTAGAACCGCCCGCCGGGCACGATCAGCTCCTCGATCGACTGGTAGCCGCCGAGCGCCGTCTGGATCGCGTGCTGCGCCGGCACGTTGGGGCACATCCGCATGTTCGCCACCAGCGTGAGCCCCTCGAGGAAGTCCTCGGCGAGCTCCTTGGGGCCCGACACCATCACCCACCCGGCCCGGTATCCACAGACCCGGTAGGCCTTCGAGAGGCCGCTGAACGTGAGACACAGGACGTCGTCGCCGGCCGCCGTGGCCGCGTGGTGGTGCTCGGCGTCGTCGAAGATGATCTTCTCGTAGATCTCGTCGGCGAACACCACGAGCTCGTGACGACGGGCGATGTCGATCAGCCCCTTGACCGTCGCCTCGCTGTACACGGCACCCGTGGGGTTGTTGGGGTTGATGACGACGATCGCGTGCGTGTTCTCGGTGACCTTGGCCTCGATGTCGTCGAGGTCCGGGTTCCAGTCGTTGTTCTCGTCGCACCGGTAGTGCACCGGCGTGCCGCCCGACAGCGTCACCGCGCCGGTCCACAGCGGGTAGTCGGGCGCCGGCACCAGGATCTCGTTGCCGTCGTCGAGGAACGCCATGAGCACCATCGAGATCAGCTCGGAGACGCCGTTGCCGATGAAGACGTCGTCGACGTGCACGTCGCGCAGCCCGCGCTGCTGGTAGTACTGCGCGACAGCGGTGCGCGCGGAGTAGATGCCGCGGGAGTCGCTGTAGCCCTGGGAGCGCGCCAGGTGGTGCGTCATGTCGGTGAGGATCGCCTCGGGCGCCTCGAACCCGAACGGGGCCGGGTTGCCGATGTTCAGCTTGAGGATCCGGTGCCCCTCGGCCTCGAGCTTCTGGGCCTCGACCAGGATCGGGCCGCGCACGTCGTAGCGCACGTCGTGGAGCTTGCGACTCTGGCGGATCGGGCGCACGGCGGCATCCTCGCAGGTGCACACTGGGAACCGTGCGCCGCGTGGTGGCCCTGACCCCCGACCGGCTCGTCGAGCTCGCCGGGTCGGTTCCGTGCGGCTCGTGCGTGTTCTGGGAGCTCGACCCGGTGCGCCGGGGACGCGTGAACGGCGCCGCGCAGGCAAGTGAGGAGAAGCTCGCCTGGCTCTCGCAGGTGCTGCGGGAGTGGGGCTCGTGCGGCCGCGTGGTGCTGGTGGACGACCGGCCGGTGGGCTACCTGGTGTACGCGCCGGCGGCGTTCGTGCCGGGCGCCAGTGCGTTCCCGACCGCGCCGGTGTCACCGGACGCCGTGCTGCTCACCACCGTGCACGTGGCGGCCGACCACGCCGGCGGTGGGCTCGGGCGGATGCTGGTGCAGGGGATGGCGCGCGACCTGATCCGGCGCGGCGGGGTGCGGGCCGTCGAGGCCTTCGCCACCCACCGCCCACCCATCGCAGGGGCCGGCGGCTGCGTGGTGCCGGCCGACTTCCTCGGCCACGTCGGCTTCCGCACCCACCGGCCGCATCTCACGACGCCGCGGATGCGGATGGACCTGCGCTCCGCGCTCAGCTGGCGCGACGAGGTGGAGGCCGCGCTGGACCGGCTGCTGGGCGTCGTCCGGCCGAAGCCGGTGCCGGACGCCCAGCGCTCTCCTCGGTGATCGAGCTTGTCGAGATCCC
Source organism: uncultured Actinomycetota bacterium (assembly GCA_963808855.1). GTDB lineage: Bacteria > Actinomycetota > Actinomycetes > Propionibacteriales > Nocardioidaceae > Nocardioides. The sequence continues at coordinate 151,889 of CAWEHA010000002.1, forward strand.
GCCCTGAAGCCGGTGTTGCAAACGTTCCCGAGACCGCTTACTAGGTTTCGACGCCCATTCGCGTCTTCGCAAGCTCAGTCGCGACTGGGACGCTCAACCACCATTAAGGAGTCGGAGAGTTCGCGGCCTTCGCAAGCTCAGGCGACGAACTCCTCCAACTCCTTGAGCAGCGCCGCCTTGGGCTTGGCGCCCACGATCGAGCGCACGACCTCGCCGCCCTGGTAGACGTTGATCGTCGGGATGCCGGTGACCCGGTAGGACGACGGCGTGACGGGGTTCTCGTCGACGTTCATCTTGACGAAGGTGAGCTTGTCGCCGTGGGCCTCGGCGAGCTCGTCGAGGATCGGCGCGACCTGGCGGCACGGCCCGCACCACTCGGCCCAGAAGTCCACGAGCACGGGCTTCTCGGACTTCAGCACGGTCGACTCGAACTCGGCATCGGTGACGGACTCGATCTTGCCCACGGTGGATCCTCTCGCAGTGTTGTGGTGACACCCAGTGAACCGGGCGCCGCCGACATTTGTTCCGCTACCGGGCGGCGTGGTCGAGATCGGCCAGGTAGCGCTCGGCGTCCAGCGACGCCGCGCAGCCGGTGCCGGCGGCGGTGATGGCCTGCCGGTAGTGGTGATCGACGAGGTCGCCGCAGGCGAAGACGCCGGGCAGGTTGGTGGCGGTGGCCGGGTGCGTGACGACGACGTAGCCGTTGTCGTCGAGCTCGACCTGGCCCTTGAGCAGCTCCGAGCGCGGGTCGTGGCCGATGGCGATGAACAGGCCGGTGGCGTCGAGGTCGCGGGTCTCGCCGGTGACGGTGTCGCGCAGCGTGACCGACTCGAGCTGGTCGGTGCCGTTGATGGAGTCGACCACCGAGTTCCAGACGATGTCGAGCTTGGGGTCGGCGAAGGCCCGCTCCTGCATGATCTTCGAGGCGCGCAGCTCGTCGCGGCGCACGATCATCGAGACCTTGGACCCGAACCGGGTGAGGAACGTGGCCTCCTCCACCGCCGAGTCGCCGCCGCCGACGACGGCGATGTGCTGCTCGCGGAAGAAGAAGCCGTCGCAGGTGGCGCACCAGGAGACGCCGCGGCCCGACAGCGCGTCCTCGTTGGGCAGGTCGAGCTTCCGGTAGCCCGACCCGGTGGCGAGGATCACGGCGCGGGCGGTGTAGGTGTCGGTGGCGGTGCGAACGGTCTTGACGTCGCCCTCCAGCTCGACCGCGACGACGTCGTCCGGAACCAGCTCGGCGCCGAACCGCTCGGCCTGGGCGCGCATCTCGTCCATGAGCGCCGGGCCCATGATGCCGTCGCGGAAGCCGGGGAAGTTCTCGACCTCGGTGGTGGTCATGAGGGCGCCGCCGGCGGTGACCGAGCCCTCGAACATCAGCGGCTGCAGGCTCGCCCGCGCCGCATAGACGGCGGCGGTGTAGCCGGCGGGGCCGGAGCCGATGATGATGACGTTCCGGGTCTCGCTCATGCGCAGCAGTACTCCTGGGTCGGGATCGCTAGAACGGATCGTAGGCGAGCGACATTCCCCGCGACGACGGGATCAGGGACTGGCGACTAGGGGACGGGCAGCGTGGTGGTGCGCAGCACGTCGCCGGTGCCGCACTGCAGCAGGTCGACCACCTGCGCGTCGTCGGTGGGCGGCCGGTAGGCGAGCACCGCCGGCATCTCGTCGTACAGCACCGGCACCAGCGTGCCGTCGCCGAACCCGGCCGGCTCGCACGGGAAGTCCCGCTCGGCCTCAGGGGCGGCGGGCTTCTGCTGAGCGAGCAGCGCCTGCTCTCGGTAGCGCTCGGCGTCGGCGGCGAAGGTGTCGGACGACACGGGCAGCGGCCCCATCGCCGTCAACCCGTCGGTGCCGAGGGCCGAGGGTTCGGCCTCCGAGGGCGCGGAGTCCGCGCCGCCCTCGGCCGCGCTGTCGTCTCGCCGGTCGAGGGTCTCGCCGGTGTCGCTGGCCGCCCCGCCATCGGACCCGTCGTCGTTGCCCACGATCGCGCCCACCCCCACGCCGATGGCGACCACCGCGGCCGCGGCCATCAGCAGCGCCCCACCCTGACGACGCCGGCGCCGGGCCGCCAGGTCCACCACCGGGGCGGGTGGGCCCAACGGTGGCGGTGGGACGGGTGCGGCGTCGCGTTCGACGGCGAGGCCGGTGAGGACGTCGTCCATCCGGCCGGCGACGTCGGCCGGCATCGGCGCGTCGTGGCGCGCGTCGGCGAGCAGGCGGCGGACCTGCTCGTCGTACGGGCTCGGTGACTCGGTCATGGCTCTCAGTCGCAGTAGGGGGAAGGGCGGGCGGGGGCTCAGCCCGGCTCGGGCGGGCCGCGTGGCGGGCCCGGAGATGGGACGCGGCCGGCGGGCGGCGGGTTCCCGGCCGGTTCGCCGCTCGCGGCGTCCTCGGTGGGCTCGAGCAGGTGGTGCAGCAGCTCGGCGAGCCGGGCCCGGCCCCGCGAGCAGCGGGACTTCACGGTGCCGACGGCGCAGTCGAGCATCACGGCGACCTCGGCCACCGGGTAGCCCTCCATGTCGACGAGCACCAGCGCCGCCCGCTGCTCCTCGGGCAGCGTCTGCAGCGCGGCGAGCACCTCGCGCCGCTGCTCGGTGCGCACCGACTCGTCGGCGGGGTCGGCCACGGTGCCGGTGACCAGGGCGCCCCGGCCGGCGTGCTCGTCGAGGTCGTCGGGCAGCGCCTCGGCGCGCCGCACCTTGGCCGCGCGGATCCGGTCGAGGCAGGCGTTGACGACGACCCGGTGCAGCCAGGTCGTCACCTGCGCCTCGCCGCGGAACGAGCCGGCCCGCCGGTAGGCGGCGATCAGGCCGTCCTGGAGCCCGTCGGCGGCGTCCTCGGGGTTGCCCATCGTGCGCAGCGCCACCGCCCACAGCCGGTCGCGGTGACGGGCGAAGAGCTCGCCGAAGGCCTCGGGGTCGCCCGCCACGTGGGCAGCGAGGAGGGCGTGGTCCGACCGCTGCTCGCCGGACCCGTCACTCACCCCGCACCACCACCTCCGCGATGCTGCCACGGAACTCCCCGCCGTCGGCGGGCAGGGAGGTCAGCCACACCACCACGTAGCGCGCGCTCACCGGCTCGTCGGTGTCGAGGGACAGCTGGTCGCCCTGCGCCGTGCCGGCCGCCACCGGCGTCAGGCCGTCGACGTCGCTCGGCTCGGTGTCGGCGGCGTAGACCTCGACGTCGGTGGGCGCGCCATCGAGCTGCAGGTCGACCGCGCTCACCTCGCGCTCCTCGCCGAGGTCGAGGGTGAGCCCGACGCCGGTCTTGAGGCCGCCGGGACCCGAGCTGGTCGAAGTAGCCCACGGTGGACCAGGCGGTGTCGCGCGAGCCGTCGACGGCGAGCGGCGCGTCGTCGCCGTTCTCGTCGCCGTCCTCGCTCTGCGGGTCGAAGGCACTGGCCACGACGCCGCTCAGCGGCTCGGACGCGCGCACCGCGCGGGGTCTCCGGTGCCGACGACGACGTCGTGGGGTCGTCCTCCGCCGGCTCCGCCCCGCCGTCGTCGGACTGCAGGTTGAGCGCCACCACGACGGCCATCACGAGCAGCAGGAGCGCGGCGAGGCCGGCGGCGAGGCGCAGCCAGCGGCGGCCGGGCACGTGGCCGTCCTCGGTGCCGATCGCGTAGAGCCCCGACCCGGTGTCGCCGTGGCCGGTGCCGCCCGAGAACGGCCAGAACCCGCTCCGCGCGGCGCATCCGGGTGCCCAACCCGTCGGTGGCCTGCGAGTCCGTCACCGGGTCCTGGCCGGGGGTGGGCATCGGCCGGGGCGGCGGGGTGCGGGGGCGCCGGCTGACGCCGTCGGGCGGGTCGGGGGCGAACAGCGGACGCTCGGGCGGGTCCTCGAACGGCGGGGGCGGCGGCACCGGGTCGGTGCGGCGCTCCAGCCACGACACGTCGCCGTCGTCGTCGAAGATCGGCAGCCCGGCCTGCGTCGGCAGCTCGACGGGCGGCCCGATGGCGCTCGCCCGTGTCCGGTTCCGGGTCGGGATCGGGGTCGGGCGCCGGCGGCGCCGGGGTGCGCTCGGGCGGCGGCGGGGGGACGGCGGTGCGTGGGTCCGGCTCCTCGTCCTCGTGCCCGTCGGGCACCGTGATCTCGGGCACCGGCGGCAGGATCACGATCCCGCCGCTGGGCACGGGCGGGATGTCGGCGAGCAGCGCCTCGGGGATGCCGGCGGGGTCGCCGACGTACTCCTCGAGGTAGGTGGCGATGCCGCGGGCGGTGTGCACGTCGCCGAGGTCGAGCGAGCGGGGCACCGTGTGCGGGTGCAGCACGGCGTCGCACAGCAGGTCGATCGGCCGCGGGACGCCGGCGCGCACCCGGCGCGGCCGCAGCACCTCACCGTGCTCGCGCGGCGCCGTCGGCACCGCGGACTGCGACACCCCGGCCCACCGGCCGGTGAGCAGGCAGTAGAGCAGCCCGGCGAGGTCGGTCACGTCGCTGGCCGCGCGGGTGTTGGTCTTGCCGTGCAGGGCGGCGTCGACGCCGTGGCCGATGAGCCGGATGCCGCCGGCCCGGTCGACGAGCACGTTCTCGGGCACGAGCCGGCCGTGCGGCACGCCGGCGGCGTGCGCCGCGGCGATCGAGTCGGCCACCTCGGCCACCACCCAGGCGGCCCGGCGCGGCCCCAGCGTCGTGTTGGCCACGACGATGTCGAACGACGAGCCCCACGCCCACTCGTTGACGACGTAGCACACCTCGTCGTTCACCTCGGCGTCGAGCACCCGCAGGATCCGCCGGTCGAGCACGGTGGAGGCGCGCCGCGCGGCCTCCATGAGCGACGGCGCCCGCTGGTCGTCGGCGGCGATCACGTGGATGGCGACGTGGCGCTCGAGGATCCGGTCGTGGGCCCGCCAGAACCGGCCGCCGCCGCTCTCGACCAGGAGGTCGCCGAGCAGGTAGCGGTCGCCGAGGACGTCACCCGGACGCGTCGCGTGCGGCACCGGTCCCTCCTGGCGTTCGTCCCCTGCGAGTCCCCAGGTCCCACTGTAAGGAAGGTCAGGCCCTCGCACGGCCGAAGCGCCGAGTCAGGGTGGAGAGGACGTCGGTGACCTCGGTGAGCCGGAACGCCCGGGCGGCCAGCAGGAAGGCCCCCGCGCCGAGCCCGGTCACCGCCGCGACCCGCAGCGCGGCCTCCGGCCAGGAGTCGCCGAGCGCCGCCCCGAGCCCCCACGCCACCAGCGCGCCGACCGCGGTGGCGACGGCCGCCACCAGCAGCAGCCGCAGCAGGTAGCGCAGCGTGCGGCGGCCACCGAGGCCGCCGACCCGCCGCGACAGCACGAGGTACGACGTCGTCGCCCCGACGGCGTAGGAGCCGACGTAGGCGCCCACCAGCGCAGGGGAGGTGGCGGCGTCGTCGGTGAGCGCCCACCAGCACGACGGCCAGCGCGATGTTGGTGGCGGCCACGACGCACTGCACGAGGAACACCACCCGGGTCTGCTCCAGGGCGTAGAACCCCCGCAGCACGAGGTAGTGCACGGTGAAGAACACGAGGCCGGGGCCGAACACGGCGAGCGAGGGGGCGTAGCGGTCGAAGTCGTCGGCCGCGGCGCCGTAGCCCCAGATCACGTGGGCGAGGTCGACGGCGATCACCGGCAGCAGCGCCGCGAACGGCACCACCACGGCGAGCGCGGTGCGCAGCGTGCTCGCCAGCGACGTCGCGAGCGCGGCCAGGTCGCCGTCGGCTGCCCGGGCCGAGAGCGCCGGCAGCACGGCGGTGGCCAGCGACACGGTGACGATCGAGTGGGGCACCATCACGATGAGGAAGGTGGAGGAGTACACGGAGTAGCCGGTGCCGTCACCGCCGTCCGCCGTACCGCCGGAGGCCAGCCGCACCACCACGGTGTAGGCCACCTGGTTCACCACCACGAAGAGCACGGTCCACACCGCGAGCCGGAAGGTGTGGCCGAGGCCGGCGCCGGCGAAGTCGAAGCGCGGGCGGAACGTGAAGCCGGCCTTGCGCAGATACGGCAGCAGCACGAGCAGCTGGACGAGGATCCCGACGGTCGACCCGACGCCGAGCAGGGCCTCCTGTCCGTCGGTGAACGGCCCCACCTCCTCGGCGCCGCTCGCCGGGCCGTACGACAGCAGGTAGACGACGAGCACGCCGACCGCGATCACGTTGTTGGCGATCGGCGCCCACATCATCGGCCCGAACTTCCCGCGGGCGTTGAGGATCTGCCCCACCAGCACGAACATCCCGTAGAGGAACACCTGCGGCAGGCAGAAGCGGGCGAAGGCCACGATCGAGTCGAGGTGGGCGGCCCGGTCGGGCTCGTCGAAGCGGCTGTCGAGGAACAGCGACATCACCTGCGGCGCCGCCACCACCAGCGCCACGGTGACGACGCCGAGGAACAGCGCCGCCAGGGTGACCACCCGGTTGGTGTAGGCCGCGCCGCCGTCCGGGTCGTTCTTCTGCGCCCGCACCAGCTGCGGCACCAGCACGGCGTTGAAGATGCCGCCGGCCAGCAGGATGTACAGCATCGTCGGGATGGTGTTGGCGATGTTGAACAGGTCGGCGTGCAGGCTCACGCCGAGGGCGGCCGCCAGCAGGGCCGAGCGCACGAACCCGCTCATCCGCGACACCACGGTGCCCGCGGCCATGACGGCGCTGGACGCCAGGATCGACGGCTGCCCCTGATCGGCCTCCTGGCTCACGCGGTCGCCGTCCGGCCGGTCTGGTGGGCGTGGCGGGCGGTACGCACCCGGCGCACCAGACGCACGATGATCGCGAGGAAGAGCAGGCCCGCGCCGGTGCCCATGATCACCCAGATCACGTCGCCGACCTGGCTGGAGCGGACGGCGAGCTCGTCGGACGGCCCGATCGGGTCGCCCTCGGCGTCGGTGACGAGCAGCGTCACGTCGTGCACCCGCTGGGTGGTGACCCGGGTCTCGAGCAGCAGCGTGGTGCGCGAGCGCGGCCCGAGCGTCACCGGCTCCGGTGGCACCACCTCCAGGCCGGCGTCGCTGCGGCCCACCACGCTCACCGTCACCGGCTGGTCGAGCTGGTTGGTCACGGTGGCGGCGAAGCTGCCGGAGCTGCTCGACAGCGTGACGCCGCGCGGCGCCTGGATGCGCACCCGCGACAGCACGCCGTCCACCCACACCTGCGACTGCCGCACCGACGCGCGGCCCGACACCCGCGACTTGCGCACCGAGTAGCTGACGCCGGTGAGGGCCTGCCCGGTCACGACGTCGCCGATCTGGTCGTTCTCCGGCAGCAGCCGCTCGAGCCGCTCGCCGGAGCGCACCAGCTCGTTCACCGCGGTGAAGTTCTCGCTGCCGAGCTCGATGTCCGCCTGCCCGGGCGGGTAGGCGAGGTCCTCGGGCTGCACCTCGGTGGCGGGGGCGTCGTCGGCGGTGTCGGCCACCGTGCCGAGGTCGAGCCACGGCAGGTCGAGCCCGGTGAACAGCGCGCGGGGGTCGCGCAGGTCCCACTCGCGGGGCACGACCCACACCACCGGCCGGTCGTCACCGCTGATCACCCGCACCGCGGCCTCGGCGAGGAACCGCTGCCGGAGGCTGAGCGCGGTCACCGTGGCGCCGGGGCCGGGCCCACCCTCGGTGACTGCCGTGGAGGTGACGAGCAGCCGGCGGCCGTCGACGAAGGCCGACGCCGGCGCGCGGTCGCGGAACATCCGGTCGCCGGCGAGGATCGTGGCGTCGTCGGTCACCATCGCGATGGTCTCGGCGGAGAGGTACCCGCTGGGCGACAGCACCGCCGGGTCCGGCTCCAGCGCCGAGCTCGCGCAGCACCCCGGGCCGCGCCCGGGTGGCGACGGCGTACAGATCGGGGTCGTGCGCGGCCATCGCCGGAAGGTCCGGGTTGCCGTAGGGCAGGGTCAGCACCTGCCGGCCCGAGAGCGTGCCGGCGAGGTCGTCGAGCCAGGCTGTCGCCGCCCGCGCCGACGGCGAGCCGGGGTCGGCACCCAGATCCTCGGGCGTCTCCGGGGTGCCCTGCGTCTCGACCGGCGGCTCCTCGCTCTCCCCCTCGCTGGGGGTCTCGGACGGGCTGTCGGTGGGCGAGGCGTCCGGGTCGTCCGGGTTGGCCACCGTCGGCCCGATGCCCCGGGCCGGGTTGCCGGCCGCGAGCCGGCCGAGCGCGTCGAGCAGCGCCGGGTCGATCGCGAAGGTGAGGGGGACGTCGTCGGCGGCGGCCGCCACCTGTGGCACCCGCCCGAGCCGGCCCTGCGGGCCGAGCAGCTCCTCCCACTTGTCCACGCCGGACACCGCGCCGTCGTAGTCGTAGCTGATGCCCCGCGCCACCGGAAGCACGACGGCGCCCGACACCGGCTGGTCGAACCGGGGAGGCACGTACGGGAGGAAGGTGCGGGCGCGACCGTCGGCGAGGTCGTCGCGGGGTGACGACGGGCTCTCCCCGACGGCGTGGACGCCGAACCAGTACACGCCCGGCGTCGTCACGTTGACCGCGCTCACCGGCAGCACGACCGTGAACGTGGCGGCGTCCCCCGGTTCCAGCTGGTCGACGCGCCCCGGCCGGCCGACGTCGGTGATCCGGTCACCCACGTCGGTCTCGGGCGGCACCTCCAGGGCTGCGGCGAGCGCCTTCGTCGTGCGCATCGGCGCCCGGTCGTCGCCGAGGATCGCGTAGAGGTTGATGGTCGACCAGGTCTCCTGGCTGACGTTGGTGACCGTGCCGCGGATGGTGATGTCGCCTCGCAGCGGCAGCACCGACGGCGTGAACCCGTCGATGGCCACCTGGAGCGGCGTCCGCTCGGCCGCCGGAGCGTGCGCCGGAGCGTCCGCGTGCGCCGGCTCCGGCCCGAGCAGCAGGAACGGCGGAGCCAGCGTCGCCACGAGCGCCACGAGGGCGCGCGACAGCGACCGGGCTCCGACCATGGCCCCGAGGGTACGCAGCCCGTCCTCCGTAGACTCCGCGCCGTGCCCGACCGCGAACCGCTCTCCATGGTGGAGGTGCAGGAACGGGTCGCGGCGGAGCTGAGGCGTCTCGCTCCGGTGCTCGTCTCGCTCGGCGAGGCGTTCGCCGAAGCCGGCCACGAGCTCTACCTCGTCGGCGGGCCGGTGCGCGACGCGATGCTGGGCCGCCGTCACACCGACCTCGACTTCGCCACCTCGGCGCGTCCGGACGAGACCGAGCGGCTGCTCGACGCGTGGGGCGATGCCATCTGGGACATGGGCCGCGACTTCGGCACCATCGGCGCCCGCCGCGGCGACTGGGTGGTCGAGGTGACGACGTACCGCACCGACCGCTACGACCCGGACTCCCGCAAGCCCGCGGTGGACTACGGCGACACCCTCGCCGGCGACCTCGGGCGACGCGACTTCACCGTCAACGCGATGGCGGTGAGCCTGCTGAGCCAGGAGTTCGAGGACCCGTTCGGCGGCATCGTCGACCTCGCCCACCGCCGGCTGCGCACGCCCGGCCGGCCGGAGGACTCCTTCTCCGACGACCCGCTCCGGATGCTGCGGGCGGCCCGGTTCGCCGCCCAGCTCGGGTTCACCGTGGTGCCGGAGGTGACGGCGGCGATCACCGACATGGCCGACCGCATCGAGATCGTTTCCGCTGAGCGGGTTCGCGACGAGCTCGTGAAGCTGGTGAGCGCGCCGTACCCGCGGCTCGGGCTCACTCTGCTGGTCGAGACCGGCCTCGCCGAGCGGGTGCTCCCCGAGCTGCCGGCGCTGCAGCTCGAGCGCGACGAGCACCACCGCCACAAGGACGTCTACGAGCACACCCTCACCGTGCTCGAGCAGGCGATCGACCAGGAGCACGAGCGGTTCGGCGGGCCCGACTTCGTGTGCCGCTTCGCCGCGCTCATGCACGACGTCGGCAAGCCCCGCACCCGCAAGCTGCTCGCCGACGGCAGCGTCACCTTCCACCACCACGACGTCGTCGGCGCCAAGCTGACCTCGAAGCGGATGAAGGCGCTGCGGTTCTCCAACGACGACACCGCGGCCGTCGCGAAGCTGGTGGAGCTCCACCTGCGCTTCCACGGCTACGGCACCGGCGAGTGGACCGACTCCGCCGTCCGCCGCTACGTGCGCGACGCCGGCGACCAGCTCGAGCGGCTCCACGTCCTCACCCGCGCCGACTGCACCACCCGCAACCGCCGCAAGGCCGAGCAGCTGGCCCGCACCTACGACGACCTCGAGGCCCGCATCGAACGGCTCTCGGCCGAGGAGGAGCTGGGCGCGATGCGCCCCGACCTCGACGGCAACCAGATCATGGAGATCCTCGGCATCGGCCCCGGCCGCGAGGTCGGCGAGGCCTACCGCTTCCTCCTCGACCACCGCATCGAGCACGGCCCCACCGACCCCACCACCGCCCGCGAGGTCCTCCTCGCGTGGTGGGCAGGCCGAGAGAACGGTGGTTGAGGAGGTCGCGCCGCACCTGAGAGTCGTGTGCCCGATCAAGGGCGCGTGACGCCTAGCGCCGTCCCCCGAACCGCCAGTGGTGCACCTCGATCCCGTCGTAGCGCTGCGGGTCGAGGACGGCGCCCGCGGTGTCCGGGTCCGGCGCCTCGAGCAGCGCCGCGGCGCCGAGCACGTGGCTCGCGTCGTCGGAGAGCAGCGGGCCGAAGGCGATGAGGTCGAGGCCGGGCGGCGGCTCGTCGTCCGCGACGCCGGGCTCGAACGTGAAGCCCAGCACCAGGTAGCGGTCGCCGCCGTCGGGGTCGCGCCCGTCGTCCCACATCGTGCGGCCGAGCGTGTTGTGCCAGCGCCGGAGCAGCACGTCGCGGTACGCACCGGCCTGGTAACCGGGCTCGGCGAAGGCGAAGTCACGCGCTGCGGCGACGTCGGGTAGTCCGAGCACGTGGACGCTGCCGGTCAACGTGCCGTGCTCGTCGAAGGTCGGACCGCGGGCGACCATGGTCGGCTGGAAGCGATCCATGTACGACCAGTGCGCTTCGAGGAGCTCCTCACGCAGGGGCAGCGACCCGGCCCGGTCCCGGTGGTAGCAGAGGAAGTCCACGACCCGACCCTCCCGCACGGCGCAGTCGGACGCACGTCGTCCGGAACCGGCTCTACCGTGCCGTCATGGCCATCGCCCGCTATCCCAGCATCGTGCTCGACTGCCCCGACCCCGGTGAGCTCGCCCGGTTCTACAACGACTTGCTCGGGTGGGAGCTGCGGGTCGAGGAAGATTGGGCGCACGTCCAGGCCGAGTACGGCCAGACCCTCGGCTTCCAGCAGGTCGCCGACTACACGCCGCCGCGCTGGCCGGGCCAGGACGTGCCGCAGCAGATGCACCTCGACCTCATGGTCGACGACCTCGACGAGGGCGAGCGCGCGGTGCTTGCCGCCGGCGGCACCAAGGCCGAGCACCAGCCGGGTACGACGTTCCGGGTGTTCCTCGACCCCGCCGGGCACCCGTTCTGCCTCTGCGTGTCCTAGACGCGGCGCGCGGTGATCAGCCACGCACGGGAGTCGAACCACACGCCGGCTCCGGTGTCGTGGGCGTCGAGCAGGGCCAGCAGCCGTTCGCGTGCGCGGGCCCGGTCCGCGGCGTCGAGGTCGGCGACGAGATCCTCGGTCATGCGCAGCTCCGACAGGGCCTCATGGGCACTGACCGCGTCCGGGCCGTAGTAGATCGGCTCGCTGACCTCGGCGACGTCGACCGCGGCGAAGCCCGCCGCGGTCAGCACGCCGGCCGCGACGGTCGGGTCGGCCAGTGAGAAGGCGGCACGGCCGAGCCCGGTCGGCTCCGGTCGGTCGTCGGTGCCGGTCAGGGCGTGCCAGATCGCGCGGGACCACTCCTGGTGCTCGCGGGCCTGCCACACCACCTGCACCAGCCGCGCCCCCGGTCGCAGGGCCCGCCCGATGTTGGTGAACGCCGCGACCGGGTCGGTGAAGAACATCGTGCCGAACCGGCTGAGCCCGACGGTGAAGTCGTTCGGCGCGAAGGGGTGCACCTGGGCGTCGGCCAGCGCGAAGTCGACGTTGGGGAGTCCTTCCTCCTCGCTCAGCCGGCGGGCGCGGTCCAGCATCGGGCGGGACAGGTCCACCCCGAGTGCGCTTCCCGACGACGCGGCTCTGGCGGCATCCCGCGTGGTCTGCCCGGCACCGCAGCCGATGTCGAGCACCCGATCAGAGGCCCCGACGTCGACCGCTGCTCGCAGCCGCGCGTGGTAGCGGCTCAACTCGGCGTCGTAGTCGAACACGTCAGTGACCGCCCGGGCTCGCGGGGCCGTCGCGGAGCACGCCGCGCACCGTGTCGAGCGGCACGCCGGGATCGAACTCCGGCAGCCACCAGGTCGCACCGGCCGCGGCGTACGGCACGGGGTCGACGTCGAGGGGCAGGGCGACGACGACGTCGAACGGCCCGGCCTCGCCCGATCGCAGGTCGGTGATGGTGGCCACGACCTCGGCGAGCTGGTCGGGGTGCTCGAGATTGGCCGGGAAGAAGCCGTCGAGGCGGGCGGCCCGGCGGATCGGCTTGATGTTGCCGGGGAACCCCGCGGCCCACACCGGGACGCCGGGCCGCTGAACGGGTCGCGGCAGGAACGCGAGGTCGTCGACGGCGTAGTGCTCGCCGCGGTGGTGCACCGGCTCGCCGGACCAGGCGGCGGCCAGGATCGCCAGCGACTCGTCGAGCATCTGGCCGCGCCGCCGGTCGTCGAGCTCCTCACCGGTCTTGGACAGCTCGGCGGCGAACCGGTCGCTGCCGATGCCGACGCCGAGGACGAGCCGGCCGTCGCTGAGCCGATCCAGGGACGCGGTCTCCCGGGCGACCTTGGCCGGCCGACGACGGGGAAGAGTCGTCACCATCGGGCCGAGCCGCAGGCGCTGGGTCGCGGTGGCCATCGCCGCCAGGGTGATCCACGGGTCCGCGACCGCGCGGACCGGCGCCCGCCACGTCAGCTGGTCCCACACGAAGCAGCCGTCCCATCCGGCCTCCTCCGCAGCCGCGGCCACCTGCGCCACGACCGCCGGGTCGGCGAGGTCGTCGAAGAGCGGCAGCCAGAGGGCCGACTTGAGCCGGTGGGTGGCGGGTGTGGTCATGCCGTCGACGCTAGGTCGAGATGGACATCGTGAATAGCGATGGATTCCGATCACTACGATCGTCTGTCTCGATACTCTCGGCCCATGTCCGACATCGAGCTCCGCCACCTCGCCGCGCTGGTCGCCGTCGCCGACGAGGGCTCGTTCGGCCGCGCGGCCGCCCGGCTCGGCTACACCCAGTCGACGGTGAGCCAGCAGATCGCGGCGCTGGAACGCACCGTCGGTGGCCCGGTGTTCGATCGGCCGGGCGGGCCCAAGCCGGTGCGGATCACACCGCTCGGCGCCGTCGTCCTCGAGCAGGGGCGTGACGTGCTGGCGAGATCGGGCCGACTGGTCGACGCCGTCGACCGGTTCCACGCCGGCGGCGGCCGGATCGACATCGGCACCTTCCAGAGCGTGTCCAACGCGATCCTGCCCGTCGTCGCACGCCGGCTGCGAGACGAGCACCCGGACTGCGACATCCGGGTGTCCGAGGAGGAGCCGGACCAACCGCGGATCGGTGACCTCGACCTGCTGTTCTACGACGGCCGGATCGACACCGACGTCGAGCACGTCAAGCTGCTCGACGACCCGTACCTCCTGGTTGCCGGTGACGGCGTCTTCCCCGACGGACCGGTCCGGCTTGAGGAGCTCGACGACGCACCGATGGTGGCGTGGCCGCTCACCTGCGACCAACCCTCGATGGAGGAGGCACTCGCGCGCAGCGGCGCCCGGCCCCGCGTGGTGTTCCGCAGCGCGGTCAACGACACCCTGCTGGCCATGGTGCGAGCCGGCATGGGATCGACGGTGCTTCCGTGGCTCGCGATCCGGGGCGTCGACGTCCACTCCGACCAGGGACTCCGGGTCCACGAGCTGCGACCACTGCTGCCACCACGGGAGATCTACCTGCACTGGCCGGCCGGCCGAACCCGGTCGCCGCTCGCCGTGCGGGCCACCCAGATCGCCGTCGACGCCGCCGCCGAGATCGCCGAACACGCTCGAGCCGTGCAACCGATGGGCGGCTGACCGCGTTCAATGAGGCATGGGGCGAGACGCGGGGGCCGAGGCGGCCTTCACCGAGTTCGCGACGGCGAGCCGGGGTCGGCTGCGCAGCACGGCGTACCTGCTGTGCGGTGACTGGGACCGCGCCTCCGACCACGTGCAGGAGGGACTGATCCGGGTCTACGTGGCCTGGCCGCGGCTGACCCGCCACGGCGGCGAGCTCGCCTACGCCCGCAAGGCGGTGGTGAGCGCGTTCCTCGACTCCCGGCGGCGCCGGTCGAGCACGGAACGACCCACCGACGACCACGCCGACCGGGCGTCCGCGGAGGACGTGGCCGCGGCGGTCGCCGACCGCGCGGCGCTGATGGCGGCGCTGGCGCGACTGCCGACGCGGCAGCGGGCGTGCGTGGTGCTGCGGTACTTCGAGGAGCTCGACGTGCGGGAGACCGCGGTGGCGCTGGGCTGCAGCGAGGGCACCGTGAAGAGCCAGACCGCGCGGGCGCTCGCCTCGCTGCGCGGCATGTTCGAGGACGCCGCCCGCGACGAGCTCGTCGTGGCCGGAGAGGGGAGCCTGCCATGAACGACCTCCAGGAGCTGATGCGCGAGAACGTCGCCGCGCCGCCGCCCGACCAGCTCGACCTCGGTGCGGTGATGCGCAGCGGACGGCGCCGGGTGCGGGGCCGGCGCGCCGCCGTCGCGGGAGGGGCCGCTGCTCTCGCGCTCGCCGTCACCGCCGGCCTGGTCTTCACCGGGTCGGACGGGACCGGGGGCGTCGACGCGGCCGACGGGCCGCCGGCCCCGGACGCGCCGACGATCACGCTCGCCGACGCCGAGCCGGCCGTGGCGGGGCGTGACCACCGGGTGCTGGCGAGGTACACGAACCGGAACCTGGACCGCGACAACGGCCAGTACTTCGACGGTGTCACCGACGACGGCCTGATCCTGTTCCGCGACGGCCCGCGGATGAACCAGCTGTACCCACGGCTGGCGCTGATGGAGCCGGGGAGCGAGGAGAAGGACTGGCTGCCCGAGCTGCGCTCGATCGGGCAGCGCGACCTGCGGCCGGTCGAGCTCTCCGCCGACCGCCTGGTGTTCCTCAGCAGCGGCGACCGCGCGCTGCGGGGCTACGTCTTCGACCGCGCCGACCGCAGCTGGCGCGTCATGCAGTGGCCGGGCATCTCGGGTCTCGAGTTCCCTCACGGCGTGATGGGGCCGGACGGCCGGCTGTACGTGTCCGTGCCGAACACCGAGGGCAAGCCGCCCGAGGGTGGTTGGCCCACCGGACCGGACGGCGAGGCCGACGACTCCGACGCCGAGGGCGACACCTACCGGCTCTGGTCGGTCTCGCTCACCGACGAGGACGACGTCCGCGACGAGGACCTGACGCACGGCGACATCGTGTTCACCGAGAGCTCGATGGTGTGGACCGACGCCACGAACGGCGAGGCCGGGATGGTCCACGTGCGCGACCTGGCGAGCGAGGAGGAGCACTCCTTCGACCCGAACTCGGGCGAACGGTGCAACCTGCTCGGCTTCGGTGCCACCGACGAGCGCGTGGTGATGAGCCAGTACTGCGGCGACTACGCCGGCGACGTCCGCGACGACCGGGTGCAGGTGCTCACCACCGACGGCGACCAGGTGGTGACCCTCCAGGACACCGGCGTCGAGGGCGACATCGCCAGCACCCGCGGCGACAACCAGATCGTCCTGGTCTCGGCGTACAACCGCGACCGGGGTGGCAGCTACGTCTACGACCTCGGGTCGGGTCGCTTCCTCCGGCTCAGCCGGGACATCTCGAACTTCGACCTGCGCGGACCGGCACCCGCCGGCCAGTTCCTCTGGCACACCCCGTTCAACCGCCGCCACGGCGCCACCCAGTGGCTCGGCGAGCTGGTGCCTGCCAGCGACTGACCCGGGATCCCGTCGCGACCCGGGACGGGTCGCGATCCTCCCGGGCCCACCGGGACCGCAGCCTCAGGCGCCGGGACACCCCCGCGGCGGATCGTCGCTCGCGGTGGCGGGCGGACCGCCGCCGCGAGGGAGGTGGTCCCGGTGCGCACGACGGTGGCGAGAGTGGCAGTGGCGATGGGGACGGCGGCGGCCTGTCTGGTGGCGGCGGGTTGTGGCGAGGTCGGTGAGCCGGACCGCCCGGGCTCCGCGACCACCTCGACACCCGCCGAGACGTCGACCATGGCGGACGCCACGGCCGGGGTGGGGGAGGCGGACCGCGAGACCAACGCGCCGGTCGGGACCGGCGACTGGAGGATCCGGCGTCCGGCCGAGGGGCGCATCGAGGCGTTCACCACGGTGGCCAGCGGACCCCCGGGGACCCGGGTGAGCATGAAGGTCTCGACGCCGGCCGCGAACTACCAGGTGACCGCCTACCGGATCGGCGCCTACCGCGGCGGGTGGGGCGCGAAGGTGTGGCGGTCGGGCTGGCAGCCGGGCCGGGTGCAGCCGGCCGCGGTGTTCGCCCCCGCCGGCACCCGGACCGTCGTGGCCCCGTGGCGGGAGAGCCTCGTCGTCGACACCACCGGGTGGGCGCCGGGCTACCACGTGCTGAAGCTGCGCACCGGCGCCGGGTTCGAGACCCACGTGCCGTACGTCGTCTCCTCTCCGAGCGCGGCCGGCAGCGTCGCGCTGGTGGCCCCCGTGACGACCTGGCAGGCCTACAACCGGTGGGGCGGGTACAGCCTCTACGAAGGTCCGGACGGCGACCGCCGCAGCTGGGCCGTGAGCTTCGACCGCCCGTACCAGGGTGTCGTCGGCGCGAACGACTACCGCCTGGCGGCGCTGCCGATCGTGGTCCGCGCCGAGCAGCTCGGGATCCGGTTGTCGTACTTCACCAACCTCGACCTCGACCACGACCCGCAGCTGCTCGACGGGGCGCGGGGCTACGCCTCGCTCGGGCACGACGAGTACTGGACTCCCCGGATGCGGCACGCAATCACCCGCGCGCGGGACGCCGGCACCAACCTCGCGTTCCTCGGCGCCAACACGATGTACTGGCGGATCCGCCTCGAGGACCGCGCCACCGGACCGGCTCGGCTCGTCGTCGGCTACCGCAGCGACGCCCACGTCGACCCGCTGCGCGACGAGCGGCCCGCGGAGGCGACCTCGCGGTTCCGCGACGCCCCGGCGGCGCGGCCGGAGCACGAGCTCATCGGGATGCAGTACGAGTGCTACCCCGTCGACACCGACTACGTCGTCGTCTCGCCGCGATGGTGGGGCTTCGCCGGCACCGGTGTCGGGTACGGCGACCGCGTGCCCGGGCTGGTCGGTCCCGAGGCCGACCGGGTCTACCCCGACCGGCTGCTGCCGCGGCCGCTGCAGGTGCTCGCCCACACCCCGTACGACTGCCGCGGCGTGACGACGACCGCGCAGTCGGTCTACTACACCGCCCCCTCCGGAGCGGGGGTGTTCACGGCCGGGACGCTGCGGTGGGGATGCGCCCTCATCGACCGGTGTGAGCGTCCGCTCGGTGCGCGGGTCGGGCGCTTCGTGAGGATCGTGACGGGCAACCTGCTCACCGAGTTCGCCACCGGTCCGGTGGGACGGCGTCACCCGGCCCGGGACAACGTCGACGACTTCGACCTGCCGCTCGGCAACTCGGTCTCGGCGAGTTGAGCCGCGCGGGGGGCCGATCGGACATCATGGCGGGCATGACCCGAGGTCGGGGTGGACGGCGCCACGCTTGCGCGCGGGGGGCCGGTGCCGCGGTCCTCCTCACGCTGGCCGCGACGCTGTCCGGGTGCGTCGGTGACGACGAGCCGGCTGCACCGCGCGGGCCGACCGAGCCGATGGCGCTGAGCATCAAGGCCGCGCCCGGTGCCGGCTCGCTCGGCCAGAAGGCCCGCGCCGACGCCGAGACCGAGGTGGGCGACGTGCTGTCGCACTACCTCGTCGAGGGCTTCCTCGGCGACTACCCGCGCGAGGACTTCGTGGGTGCGTTCGACGCGTTCACCGGCGGCGCGGCGAGCAGCGCCGCCCGGCAGCTCGACCTGCTCACCGCGAACCGCTACCGGGACGCCTCGGCGGTGCGGCCGACCCGGCTCGTCGCGCGGATCTCGTTCCTCGTCGACGACGCCGACGTGGTCGGCGCCTCCGCGGCGGTGCGGTTCGCCTTCGAGGCGACCACGGACGACGGCACCACACCCTTCACGCTCGAGGGACGGATCCTGCTCGAGGAGGACGACGGCACCTGGTCGGTCTTCGGCTACGACCTGCTGCGCGACGACCCGGGCCAGGTCGACGCGGAGGCGTCGTCGTGAACCGGCGCCGCTGGTGGACCTACGCCGTCCGGACGGCGCTCCTGCTCGCCGTGGCCGGCCTGGTGGTGCCGTCGTCGTCGGTGCATCCGACCACGATCAGCCTGACCAGGGCCGAGGGCGCCAAGGACATCGACTTCTCCGACGGCGTCGTGTGGATCCTCGCGCTCGGCTCCGACGCGCGCGGCGGGGATGCGCTGGTCGAGGGCCGCACCGACGCCATCCAGCTGATCGGCCTCGACGTCGATGCCGGGCGGGCCGCCGGACTGGGCATTCCCCGGGACTCCCTCGTCGACATCCCCGGCGTCGGGCTCGACCGGATCAACCGGGCCATGCCGGACACCGGCGGCACCGAGCTCACCGCCGAGCTCGTTGCCGAGCTCACGGGCATCCAGCCCGACTACGTGCTGCTGGCCGGTTTCGAGGGATATCGCGACATGGTCGACACGATCGGGGGCGTCGACGTCCGGTCCGACCAGGAGTTCGAGGACGAGGAGTTCGACCTACAGGTGCGGCGCGGAATCAACCGCTTCGACGGCACCGACGCACTCGACTTCGCGCGCACCCGTGCCCTCGAGAGCTCCGACTTCGGCCGGATGGCCAACCAGCAGCACATGATGCTGGGGATCCTGCGCAACCTGCGGGCCAACGAGGACCGGCCCGGGTTCCTCGAGCAAGGGACCCTGTCGGCGCTCTCCGGGTTGAGCACCGACCTCGCCCCGAACGAGCTCTATCGGCTGGCCCAGGCGGTCACGCTGGTGCGGCCGGATCGGGTCGCGCTGTGCGTGATCACCGGAGCGGACGACACGACCGAGGAGGGCGCGGACGTGATCGTTCTCGACGAGGCGGAGGTACGCCGTATCGGGGCCGATGTGGCCGACGACCTGCGGTACGACGACGGCTGCTGATCACTCGAGGCCGGCCTCGCGGGCCATCACGATCGCCTGGGCCCGGTGCGCGACCTGCAGCTTGGCGAAGATGTTGCTGGCGTGGTTGCGGACGGTCTTCACCGACAGCCCCAGCTCCCGCGCGATCTCGGCGTTCTCGAGCCCGCCCGCGATCAGGCCGAGGATCACCCGCTCGCGCTCGGTGAGCTGGGGGAAGACGTCGGGACTCGGCCGGGTCCGTACTCCGCGGAAGAATGTCATCATCCGGTCGGCGATGCCCGGTCCGAAGATCACCTCCCCGGCACCGACGGCCTCGACCGCCCGGAGGATCTCCCCGCGCCGCGCGCCCTTGAGCAGGTAGCCGCGGGCCCCGGCGCGCACGGCCGCGAACACGGAGTCCTCGTCCTCCAGCATCGTCAGCACGACCACGCTGATGTGGGGCGAGGACTGCACGATCCGTGCGGTGGCCTCGATCCCGTTCAGCCGCGGCATGTGCAGGTCCATGAGGATCACGTCGGGCTGCAGCTCGAGAGCCAGGTCGACCGCCTCCCGGCCGTCGGCCACGCTGCCGACGACGTCGACGGTGCCGGCGGCCGCCAGCATGGCCTCGAGCCCCTTCCGGAAGGGTTCGTGGTCGTCGACCAGCAGGACGCGCAACCGCTCCATCAGGCGCCTCCGTCCTCCGTGGGCGCGGCCGCCAGCGGCAGCGTCGCCTCGATCAGCGTGCCCGCCCCGGCACCGGAAGTCACGGTGCACGTGCCCCCGAGCTCCCGGGCGCGCTCGCGCATCGACGCGAGCCCGACGCCATGACCGGCGTTCGCCAGGCCGACCCCGGAGTCCCGCACCGTGATGTGCAGCCCGTCGTCGTCGCGGTGCAGCTTCACGTGGCAGCAGTCGGCCCCGCTGTGACGGCCCGCGTTGTTGACCGCCTCGACGACGATCCGGTACGCGGCGACCTCGACAGCCGCGGGGAGCGGACCCAGGT
The DNA here is from genome assembly GCA_963808855.1 of uncultured Actinomycetota bacterium. Classification (GTDB taxonomy): domain Bacteria; phylum Actinomycetota; class Actinomycetes; order Propionibacteriales; family Nocardioidaceae; genus Nocardioides. The sequence goes on from CAWEHA010000002.1 coordinate 171,996, forward strand.
CGTCGTCGGTCTGCAGCACCCACGTCATTCCCGGGTGGGCGCGGCTCGCGCCTGCGGCGAGGTTGTGCTCGTCGGCTCGCTGCCGAAGGGCGGAGACCAGGCCGAGCTGGTCCAGCGCCGGCGGGCGGAGCCCGTCGACGAGGCGGCGCACCTCGGCGATCTCCTCGCGCGCCTGCTCGGCGAGCTGGCCGACGAGGTCCTCGGCCTGGGCCGGGTCGTCGGCGATGAGGTCGCGCGCGGCGTCGAGCCGCATCGCAAGGGTGGCCAGCGACGGGCCGAGGCCGTCGTGGAGGTCGCGGCGCACCCGGAGACGCTCCTCCTCCCGCGCGGTGACGATGCCCCGCCGCGAGCGCTGCAGGTCGCGGTTGATCGCCACCGCCTGCGCCAGCGCGCCGACCTGGGCTCCGACGTCCTCGAGCAGCCGGCGATCGGCGGCGCCGAACGGGTCGCGGTCGGCGGCAGCGGTGAGCTCGAGTCGGCCGACCCCGGTACGTCCGACGACGAGGTCGATCACCGTCGGGGAGCCGAGGGGTTCGCCGATCGCGGTCGCGATCCGGTCGTCGGGGCCCTCGCCGTACACCTCGATGGCGGCCCACGACAGCCGCAGCCGCCGGGCGAGCAGGGTCAGGGTCTCCCGCAGCGCGTCGGTGGGCGCGGTCAGCGGGTCCAGGCTGCGCAGCTCGGCGACGACCTGCTGCGCCGCCGCCGGGTCGCCGTACACCAGGCGCCTGATCCCGCGGTTCACGGCGACGGCGAGCGGCAGCAGCAGGAGCGCCACCGCTCCGCCGGCGACCATCGACTCGAAGGAGGTGTCCGACGCGAGGTTCACGGCGCCGACCACGGCGACGAAGGCCGCGCCGACCACCGTGGCGACCGCCGCCTGCACCAGGGTGCGCCGCACCGTCGGCTCGACCTCGTCCAGCCGGTAGCGCAGCATCGCCGCCGCCAGACAGCTGAGGACGGCGGGCGCGAGCAGGAGCGACAGGATCTCCCATGGCAGCAGCGGTGAGCCGGTGATCCGGCGGGGGAGGTCGACGAGCAGCATCCGCACGCCGAGGCCACCCACGAGCACCAGCAGCACCAGCCGGACCGCGAGCCGGTCCTCGCGAGTCGCCGCACGCACCACGGCCCGGGCGAGCAGGGCCAGGGCCACCGGCACCGCGGCGGCGAGCGCGGGCCCGGCCACCGTGATCAGGCCCTGCAGCCGGGCGGCCGCCGGCTCGAGCCACCAGGCGACCGCCGCCACCCACACCGCGTAGCCGAGCAGGGGCACTCCGAACGCCACCGCGGGGGCCCAGCGTCGCGGCAGCGCGGCGGGCTGCGGGAGGAACAGCAGGGCCGCGAGCAGCAGCATCCCGATGCCGGCGGCGCACCCGGCCTCACCGACGAGGTGCGGCCAGGTGCCGCGCCCGCCGGTGAGGTCGGCGACGCCGAGTCCGAACGGCCACGAGGTGAGCACGGTGGGGAGCAGAGCACTGGCCGCGAGGAAGGCCCGCGCCACCGCCGATCGCGGCCGGCGCCAGAACACCAGGCACGCCGTCGCGAGTGGCAGCGCCGCGAGCACCAGGGTGCCGAGGTTCCGGTACGCCGCAGCCGCGATCGGGTAGCGCGTGAGCGGCACCTCGATCTCCAGGCGGGCGGCGAGCTCTGCCCCGGGCCGGGTGACGTCGTAGGTCACGGTGTCGCCCACCCGCCGGTCGGCCGAGCTCGAGTCGTACACCCAGGACTCGACGGGGCGGCCGTCCACGGCGGTCACGACGTCCCCCTCGCGCAACGGGGTGTCGCCGTAGGTGCGCACCACGGTGACCGACTGGTCCCACCGGTTCGCACCGAGCATGGCGCCGGACGGGGAGACGGTGGTGCCGTCGGAAGGCCCGGACAGCAGGGCGACCGCGGTCCAGGCGATCGGTACCGCCCAGGCCGCGGCGACCACCAGCAGTCTGCCCGTCCGCGACATCGCCATCCATGGTGTCGCGGAACCGACTCCCGCGGATCCGAATGCGCAACCCGGGACTGCGGCCTGGGTTACCGCCGCACCACGAACCCGTCGAGGTAGGCCTGACCCCGCTGGACGACGATCCGGACGGTGTGGCGGCCCTCGCCGAACCCGCCGTAGCCCTTGGCCGCGAACCGCACCGCCCGCGTCGCGGACCGGAACGAGAGGTCGGAAACCCGCCGGCCGTCGATGAACACCCGCGCGAGCCCACCCCGCCTGCTGACGCCGCGGACGACGGCGACCGACGGGCCCCGGAAGGTGAAGGTGGCGGTGTCGGCGCCGCGGCCGCGGCCGCGGTTGTCGCAGTACCGGCCGCCGTTGGCGTAGCGGCTGGAGACCGAACGCCAGCTGCCCCGCAGCCCGACCTCGCGGGTGAGGCACTGGACGAACCGCCGCGCGGTCACCGTGCGGCTCACGGTGCGCCTGTTCCCGGCCTGGTCGGTGACCGTCAGCCGCACCTGGCGCGGTCCGGCCGAGCCGAACCGGGTCCGGACGATCGCGCCGGTGGCGTCGACCCGGCTTCCGCCGTTGCCGAAGTCCCACTGGTAGCGCAGCCGGCCGGGGGCGGAGACGTCGTCGGTGGTGCCCCGGGCCGACAGCGTGACGCGCTGGGTGGTGAACGGGCTGAGCGGGCTCACCGACATCCGCGCGCGCGGTGCGACGGTGTCGACCGGGGGCTCCGGCGGCTCGGGCACGTAGCCGTAGTCGAACTCCCCGCAGCCGTCACCCACGGTGAAGTCGACGTCGCCGGTCAGGTCACCGTCGGCGCCGTCCGGACCGTTCGTCTCGCCGCTCATGTCGGTGACCTCGAAGCCGAGGCAGTCGTAGCGGAAGTGCCAGTTGCCGTCGCCCTGCTCCTCCTCGTCCTTGCCCTCGCTCTCCGGGTCCAGGTAGTTGTCGGTGTGCCCGTCGCCGAAGTCGCTGAACGTGTCGTCGCCGTCGGCCGCGGTCCAGGCCGCGTCGCTCAGGTCCGGTGCCTGCTCGCCCGGGACCGGCTGGCTGTCGAGCGGGCTCTGGGCCGGCGGGTCCGGGACGCCGTTGTTGCCGTAGCCGTGCGCCTCGTCGGTGTAGACCATCGACAGCCCCGCGTCGAAGTCGATCGGGGTCCGGTCGATCTGGCCGTTGCCGTCGAGGTCGAAGCCGGACCGGTCGCGCATCTCCAGGTAGTAGGCGTGGTCGGCCGGGGCCTCGGCGCCGGCCGCGACGTAGGACCATCCGGTGGTGCACTTGGTCGCGGTGGAGCGGTCCTCGCGGCAACCACCGTTGAAGACCCGCTCGTCGTCGGGGCCGCCGGAGTCCTCGAAGTCGGTGACCAGCACCTCGCGCGGCGCCTGGCCGGGCTCGGTGAGGGTGACCTTGACGTCGTCGATGAACCAGCCGGGCCGGGCCAGGCCCGGGTCGGTGGCGTAGCTGAACCGCAGTGCACCGGTCTGCTCGCCGGCCAGGTCACTGATGTCGTACTCGTCGGCGAGGAACACCGGGGCCGGGTAGGTGGGCGCGGCGGCCAGCCGGTCGATCGCCTCGGTGCCCTCGTTGTAGGACCCGCTGGTGCCGGTGATGCCGTGGTCGTACTGCTCCTGGCACGCGTTCAGGTTCGGATTGCCCTCACCGGGCTGGGTGTTCTCGGTGGTGTAGCCGGGCACCGACTCGTGCGAGGTGTAGTTCTCGCCGCCGTCGGTCGTGGTCATCACGAAGCCGTAGTCGTAGTCCCACTCGATGTCCCACAGCGACTTGAACTCCAGCTTCACCGAGCTGTTCGGATCGGCGGTGGCCAGTTCGGGGATGTAGAGGTCGAGGTTGTTGCCGCTCTGCGGAGCGCAGCCGAAGTCGTTGCCCGACTGCGACCACCAGGCGTGGGTCTTCGAGGCCTTGTCACCGGAGTCGAACACCGCCGGGTCGATCAGCTGCCGGCCGGGCAGCTTGGCCACGTAGGCCTCGGAGTTCTGCACCCGGCCGTCGTCGCCCTCGCTCAGCGTGTAGGGGTCACCGGCCGGTGTCTCCCAGGTGATGGTGTCGGTGTCCTGCTTCGAGTCGGTCCACCCGTCGGCCTGGGTGTCCTCGTCGAGGACCTGGGGCACCACCCAGCCGAGCTCCTGGCGGGAGAAGATGTCCATGTTCTGCGACTTGTCGGTGGCCATCAGGTTCCAGTCGCCGTACGTCTCGCGGGTGCCGTCACTCGAGTAGAAGTCCGGCAGCCCCAGCGAGTGGCCGTACTCGTGCGAGATGACGCTCGCCTTGTCGATCGCGGTCTCGGGGTTCACGTTGTACGGCCCCACCCGCACGTAGACCTTGAGCGCGTCGGTGCCGGGGGTGGTCGTCATCGCCGAGTAGGTCGCGTCGGTGTACCAGAGCGGACGGCCCTCGAGGTCCTTGAGCTGGTCGTCGGTGGTGTAGCCGGGCAGCCCGGTGTCCGGGTCGGAGTAGTAGAACTCCAGCGACGACGAGTGCGGCCAGACGTTGTCGCCCGCCGGCTCGTCGGCGAACTCACAGACCGCGGGCGGTGCCTGCGAGGCGCCGTTGCCGCCACAGCCCTGGAAGACGGCCATGAAGAAGTCGACGACGCCGTCCTTGTCGGTGTCGTAGTCGGAGAAGTCGATGTCCGGGTCGGAGATCACGGCAGCGTCGCGCACGAGCTTGCCGGGGCTCCCGCACCCGGAGTCGATCTGGCCCACCGGGGCGATCGCACTGCCGCCGGAGTCGGCGCCGTAGAAGGCGCGGTTGCCGGGCAGCTGGTAGACGTCGCCGTCGATCCGGTTCGGGTAGAGGCCGGTGCCGATCGGGGAGACCGGCGAGTCCGCGTAGGTGACGCCGCCCGTGCAGGTGTCGCCGGGAATGGCGCGAGGCGTGAAGTCGTAGCCCTCCTCGCCGGCCTGGTAGGCGACGGTGCCCTTGCCTGTCGAGGGCACGGCGCCGTCGGGGTAGAGCTGACCCAGCGACATCTCCTGGAACAGGTTGAACGTCGACCCCTCGTAGCCTGGGTCGTTGATCACCTCGTCGAGGGTGCGGTCGTGGGCGCGGTACTCGAAGTCGGTGTACGACACCGGCACCACCGGGAACGGCCGGTCGCCGTACTTGGCGGTCTCGTACGTCTCGCCCGGCGGGATCACCTTGGGTCCGTGGCTGGCCACGGTTGCGTCGTCGCCGCCGACGGTGAGGACGGCGGACGTCGAGAGGTCGCGCCACACCAGGGTGGGCTCCTCCGCGAGGGTGTCGGCCTGGCTCTCGAGCACCAGCCTCACGGTGGCGCCCGGTGCGATCGGGTCCGGGGTCCAGGCCACCTCGGTGGCGGTCTCGACCACGCCACCGCCGCCTCGGGCGTCGACGAACTCGGTGCCGCGCGGCGCGGTGACGAGGACGCCGGCGCCGGTCACCGGCGCGGTGCCCTCGTTGGTCAGCAGGATCCGCGACGGGTAGGTGTCACCCGGCTTCACCCAGCCCTGGTCGCTCACGAAGGAGTTCTCGACGACCAGGTCGCCGACGCGGTCCTCGGAGACGGTGCCGAGCGCTGCCGCCGCGGGAGCCGAGCGGCTCGGCGCGGTGGCCGGACTGGCGCCGGCGGAGGTGGCCAGGGCCGGGACGACGAGGAACCCGGTGAGGAGAGCGGCGGCGGCGACGGCGGTGGCCGCAGGCGTGCGCAGCGTGGGAAGTGCGGGCATGACGACACGTCCAGGGGGTGTGGGGGCCACCGAGGGTGGGTGGCCCGTTCACCACGCCAACGAGCCCGCCATGCGCGAGTTACGCGGCGGCGATGGACGGCGAATCCCTGTCAGCTGAGCGGATACAGTGCGGGGTGTCGTGAACATTCGCTCCCGGGCCACCGACCCGATCCTCTGGAACGGCGTCACCCAGCTGGTGAAGACCGCGGTGGCGGCTGCCGTCGCGTGGCTGATCGCCACCGAGGTCTTCGAACTCGGCCAGGCGTTCCTGGCGCCGTGGGCCGCCCTCCTCGTGGTCAACGGCACCGTCTACCGCACGATGTCGCAGGGGGCGCGGCAGGTGGTGGCGGCCTTCGTCGGCGTGCTCCTCGCGTCCGGGGTCGGGCACGTGATCGGCCTGGACGTCCTCAGCGTCGGCGTGGTGATCGCCCTCGGCCTGGCGGTCGGAGCGCTGCCGTGGCTCGACGGTGAGGAGACGACGGTGGCGGCCACCGCCCTGGTGGTGCTGGCCACCGGGTTCGCCGAGGACGACGTCGCGCTGGTGGCCCGGCTCTTCGACACCGCCATCGGCATCGGGGTCGGGATCGCGGTCAACCTGGTGGTGTGGCCGCCGCTGCGGCGACGCACCGCCTTGCGCGCGCTGGACCGCCTCGACGACGAGATCGGGCGGCTGCTGGTCGACATCGCCGATGGCCTGCGGGGATCAACGACGGCGGACGAGGTGGAGGGCTGGGTGCAGCGCACCCGCGACGTCGACGAACGGCTCGACGACGCGTGGGCGCTGGTGCGTCAGGCCCGCGAGAGCGCCTTGCTCAACCCCCGCCGGTCAGCGCGCGGCCTGCGGGACCCGCAGCAGTGGCGCGACCTCCTCACCCGGATGGAGCAGGCGGTCGCCGAGACCCGCAGCCTGGCCCGCACCCTGAGGCACAGCCTCGAGGCCGACCGCGAGTGGGAGGACGACTTCCGCGACGTCTTCGCCGACCTGCTGCGCGAGAGCGGGACGGCGATCGTCGCTGCCGACGCCGAGCCGCTGGTGCACGCCCGCGCCCGGCTGGACGCCGAGATCGCCGCCCTGTCGGACGGCGGCCTGACCCGGGAGCTGTGGCCCGAGTACGGCGGCGTGCTCACCAACCTCCGCAACGTGCTCGCCGCGATGGACGAGGTGGCGCGCGCCAACCCGCTCGGGCAGCCTCCGCTGCCCTTCAGGCGGCCTACTCGGTCCCGGCGATGAAGGCCTCGACTCGGCGCCGGCCCTCGTCGTCGGGCAGCTGCACCGGCGGGCTCTTCATCAGGTAGGACGACGCGCTGATGAGCGGGCCGCCGATGCCGCGGTCGAGGGCGATCTTGCAGGCCCGGATGGCGTCGATGATGATGCCGGCCGAGTTGGGGGAGTCCCAGACCTCGAGCTTGTACTCCATGTTCAGCGGCACGTCGCCGAACGCGCGACCCTCGAGCCGCACGTAGGCCCACTTGCGGTCGTCGAGCCAGGCCACGTAGTCGGACGGGCCGATGTGCACGTTCTTGTCGTGCACCTTCCCGGCCAGCGAGCCGCTCAGGTTGGAGGTGACGGCCTGGGTCTTCGAGACCTTCTTGGACTCCAGCCGCTCGCGCTCGAGCATGTTCTTGAAGTCCATGTTGCCGCCGACGTTGAGCTGGTAGGTGCGGTCGAGGCTGACGCCGCGGTCCTCGAACAGCTTGGCCAGCACCCGGTGGGTGATGGTGGCGCCGACCTGGCTCTTGATGTCGTCGCCGACGATCGGCACGCCGGCGTCCTCGAACTTCTTGGCCCACTCGGGGTCGGAGGCGATGAACACCGGCAGCGCGTTCACGAAGCCGACGCCGGCGTCGATGGCGCACTGCGCGTAGAACTTGTCGGCCTTCTCCGACCCGACGGGCAGGTAGGACACGAGCACGTCGGCCTGGGTGTCCTTGAGCACCTGCACGACGTCGACCGGCTCGGTGTCGGACTCGTCGATGGTCTCCCGGTAGTACTTGCCGAGGCCGTCGAGCGTGGGGCCGCGCTGCACGGTGACGCCGAGCGGCGGCACGTCGCAGATGCGGATGGTGTTGTTCTCCGAGGCCTGCGTGGCCTCGGACAGGTCGAAGCCGACCTTCTTGGCGTCGACGTCGAACGCAGCCACGAACTCGATGTCCGAGACGTGGTAGTCGCCGAAGGCGACGTGCATGAGGCCGGGCACCGTGCCGTCGGGATCGGCGTCGCGGTAGTACTCCACGCCCTGGACCAGTGAGGTGGCGCAGTTGCCGACTCCGACGATTGCTACTCGAACCGAACCCATCGGGGTGTCCCTTCTCAGTGACTTCATGTCTCGTGGTGACGTGGTGTGCGTGGTGCTGCTCAGGCGGGTGGCGCGGCCGCGGGCGGAGGCTCCCGCACGGCGTTGCGCTCGGCGTTGATGAGGTCGGAGAGCCACTCGACCTCGCGCTGGGCGGACTCCACGCCGTGCCGCTGGAGCTCGGCGTGGTAGCTGTCGACCTCCTTGGCGGTGAGGTCGAGCTGGGACTGGATGCGGTCGAGCCGCTCCTGGAGCCGGCTGCGCCGGCCCTCGAGCACCCGCAGCCGGATCTCCATGTCGGTGCGCCCGAAGAAGGCGAACCGGACGCCGAAGTTGTCGTCCTCCCAGGCGGTGGGCCCGATGTCGGTCATCAGCCGCTCGAACTCCGCGGTGCCCGCCTCGGTGACCTGGTAGACGATCTTCGGGCGCTTCGAGGTCGGCGTCATCGTCGGCGCCAGCTCCTCGATGTGCCCGCTGCGCAGCATCTTCTTCAGCGTCGGGTAGAGCGAGCCGTAGGAGAGCACGCGCCCCCACCCGAGCATCAGGTTCAGCCGCTTGCGCAGCTCGTAGCCGTGCATGGGTCCCTCGTGCAGCAGCCCGAGGACTGCCAGCTCGATGGTCTCCGCACGACGTGCCACGCGACCTATCGTAGCGATATATCCGGCGGTTCTGTATTCGGGACACGTTCATCGTGAGGTTCCGGGGATCATTCCGCCGTTTCGGCGCTCCCAGGAGCGATGCGTACTCTGTTTCGGGCTGGTTCCTCGGGTGACACCGGCCTGTCCGGACGCGGTGACGAGAGGGAAGTGTGGCTGGCAAGCGAAGGGCCGATGTCGAGGCCCGGGGAATGGGCTCCTGGTGGCAGGAGCGCCGTGAGCGCAAGCGGGAGCAGAAGGAGCTCGCCGGCCCCCGCACCTGGAAGCAGCGCCTGAAGCGGTTCGCGCTGTGGTCGTTGGTCACCTGCCTGGTGCTCGCGCTGATCGGCATCGGCGGGTTCGTCTACCTCTACAAGACCACCGACATCCCCGAGCCCAACTCCGAGTTCCTCACCGAGACCTCGTTCGTCTACTACGACAACGGCAAGGCCGAGATCGGCACGTTCGCCACCCAGAAGCGCGACAGCATCCCGTACGACGACATGCCGAAGACGATGCGCGACGCCGTGGTGGCAGCGGAGAACCAGACCTTCTGGAGTGACCGCGGCATCGACCCCAAGGGCATCGTGCGCGCGGCGTTCAGCAACGCCAGCGGCAACGACACCCAGGGCGCGTCCACGATCACCCAGCAGTACGTGAAGATCCTCTACCTGACCCAGGAGCGCTCCTACCAGCGCAAGGTCAAGGAGGCGATCCTCTCGCTGAAGGTGCAGCGCGAGCGGTCGAAGCAGGAGGTGCTGGAGGGCTACCTCAACACCATCTACTTCGGCCGCGGCGCCTACGGCATCGAGGCCGCCGCCAACGCCTACTTCGACAAGCCGGCCAAGGACCTCGACCTGCGAGAGTCCGCCGTCCTCGCGAGCGTGCTCAACAACCCGACCCGGTTCGACCCCGCCAACGGCGAGGAGGCGCGCGGCAACCTGCAGGCGCGCTACGAGTACGTGCTCGACAGCATGGCCGACCTCGACATGATCTCCGCCTCCGAGCGCGACGAGGCCGAGCAGCGGCTGCCGAAGTTCCCGCGCCAGGAGGCGGAGAGCACCTACGGCGGCCAGAAGGGCCACGTGCTGCGGATGGTGAAGAGCGAGCTGCTCTCGCTCCGCGACGTCAACGGCGAGCCGTTCACCGAGGAGGAGATCGACGGCGGGGGCCTGCGGATCACCACCACCTTCCGCCGCAAGAACATGCGGGCCCTCGAGGAGGGCGTGCTGGAGCAGCGGCCGAAGTTCAAGGGCCAGCGCAAGCTGCACGTCGGCGCGGCGTCCGTCGAGCCCGGCACCGGCGCGGTGCGCGGCATCTACGGCGGCCAGGACTACCTCGACTCGCAGATCAACTGGGCGGTCGAAGGTGGCCAGGCCGGGTCGACGTTCAAGCCGTTCGCGGTGGCGGCCGCCCTCAAGTCCGGCTACGCGCTCAAGGACACCTTCGACGGCAACTCCCCGATCGACATCAACGGCACCGAGTTCGAGAACCAGGGCGACCAGGACTACGGCAGCGCGGTGAGCCTCACCCAGGCCACCGAGGACTCCATCAACACCGCGTTCATCGACCTCACCAACTCGATGCCCGACGGGCCGCAGAAGGTGATCGACCAGGCCAACGCGATGGGCATCCCCGGCCTCGAGCCGGACCGTGAGATCGGTGGCTTCCCGGCCACGACCCCCGGCCTCGAGCCCAACACCGGCGTCGCGCTCGGCTCGCAGACGGTGAGCCCGATCAACATGGCCAACGGCTACGCCACCATCGCCAACGAGGGCCGGGCCGCGAAGCCCTACATCATCGAGAAGGTCGTCGACCGCGACGGCAACGTGCGCTACGAGCACAAGGTCGAGGACCGCAAGGCGATGAGCAAGGACGTCGCCGCCGACGTCAGCTACGCGCTGCAGCAGGTGGTGGAGTCGGGCTCCGGCACCGAGGCCCTCGAGCTCGACCGGCCGGCGGCCGGCAAGACCGGCACCGCCACCAAGGACGGCGGCGCGGTGTCGTCGTCGTGGTTCTCCGGCTTCACGCCCCAGCTCGCCACCGCCGTCATGTACGTGCGCGGGCCGGGCAACGGCAAGCTCGACGACTGGCTGCCGGCCTCCGACGACGGCAAGGAGGGCTACTTCGGCGGCAACTACCCGGCCAAGACCTGGACCGCCGTGATGACCCGCGCGATGGACGGGCTCGAGGAGGAGGACTTCCCGGAGCCCGCCTTCGTCGACGGCGAGGCCCCGGAGTCCGGCCACGAGTACGTGCCGCCGCCACCGGAGCCGACCAAGACCAAGAAGCCCCGGAACACCCAGCAGCCCACCGAGGAGCCGCCGACCTCGGAGCCGACCCAGCCGTCGCCGACCCAGCCGTCGCCGACGCAGCCGTCGCCGACGCAGCCGTCGCCGACGGAGCCGTCGCCGACCCTCCCGCCGCCCACCACGAGCGAGCCACCGCCGGACGACGGCGGCGGCGCGGCCGGCCCACCCGCGCGCCGGAGCGCGACCCGGCGCCGGGTGCGACGCGCGGGGTGAACCCCGAGCCGCCCGCGCCCAGCCGCGACGACCCCGTCGTCGCCTCGCTGAGCGCGGTGGTGGGTGGGCCCGTCGGTGACCACGCAGGTCAACGGCGCTGGCTGAGCCCGCTGCGCGTGCTGATGCTGGTGACGGCGGTGACGTTCGCGCTGGGGCTGGTGTCGAAGTCCGCCTGCGCCGCCGACGACTTCGACCGCGGCACCGGCGCCGCCGCGCGGGTGTGCGGGTCGCCGGTGGCCGACGACTACGTGCCGCTGGGCCTGGCCGAGCTCGCCTGGCCGTGGTCGGACGACGCCGGCACCCGCGCCCGGTGGCCGGCCACCGACCAGGCGCCCGTCGTCGGCTACGTGGCCTACCTCGCCGCCCGGGCCACCCACGTGGTCACCGGCTCGCCCGACCTCGGACCGCGGTACCGCGCCGCCGCGGCCAGCCTCGGCGACGAGGACGACCGCCGGCACGACGCGCTCGACGGGCGCATCGACCACGAGCGGCTGGTGTTCACGGCGGGCGTCGCGCTCGGCCTCGCCGTCCTCGCGCTGCTCACCACGCTCGCGCTGGCCGCGGCGGCCGGGCGCCGCCGCTGGGACGCCGCCGGGTTCGCGGCCGCCCCCGTGCTCGCCCTCGCCGGGGTGGTGTCGTGGGACCTGCTGTCGGTGGCGGCGGCCGCTGGCGCCCTGTGGGCCTTCTCCCGCGACCGGCCCGCGCTGGCCGGGGCGCTGGTGGGCGTCGGGGCCGCTGCCGGGCTGTGGCCGGTGCTGGTGCTGCTCGCGGCCGTGCTGGTGGCCCAGCGCCGCGGCCGGGCGCTCGAGCTGCTGCCCGCGGGCGTCACCGCGCTGGCGGCCTGGGGTCTGCTGAACGCCCCGGCGTTCCTCACCGGGCGCGCGGCCTGGGAGGACTACTGGCGGCAGGCGGTCGACCGCGGCCCGGACGCCGGGTCGCTGTGGGCCGTGCTCGACGGGCTGGCCGGCGTCAGCGACCGCGCGGCCTTCCTGGGCGCCTGGGCGATGATCGCTGGTGTGGGCCGCCGCCGTGGCCGTGCTGTGCCGGTGGGCACCGGAAACCCCGCGGTTGAGCCAGGTTGCCTTCCTGCTGGTGGCCGGCGTCGCCGTGCTGGGCGTGTCGTACCGGCCCGAGCAGGCGCTGTGGCTGCTGCCCCTCGCGGCGCTCGCCCGCCCCCGCTGGCGCGACCTGCTGGTGTGGCAGTCGGGCGAGGTGCTGTGGCTCGCGATGGCCTCGTGGCAGTCGGGCGGCTTCCTCGAGCCGGGGGGAGGGGGCACCGACGGCTTCGCCTACGTGGCGATCGTCGTCCGGGTGATCACCACGCTGTGGCTGGTGGCCATGGTGGTCCGCGACCTGATGTACCCCGAGGGTGATCCGGTGCGCGATCAGCTCACGTCGACGCGGTCGAACCTGGTGGTCGTGTAGCGCACGCGGACGTCGACCTCGTCGCCCACCTGCGGCACCGCGGCGCCGTCGGGGAGGAACAGCATCGAGGCCTGCATGTGCGGCGGTTCGGCGAAGAGCCGCTGCTTGCCGTCGATCGAGAACGGCGAGCGCACGAAGCCGACGGCGTCGAGGCCGCCGCGGGCCACGGTGGCGGCCCGGTCGCGGATCGACGAGGCGCCCATCGGCGACTCCAGCCCGATGCCGTGGCCGGTGCCGCCGCTGACGACGAGCAGGTGACCCGCCTTCGGCAGCGTGCGGCCGCGGTAGCCGACGGCGTCGCCGCGCTCGACCTCGTGCACGTCGAGCACGGTGGCGGTGGCCCGCAGCGCGGCGCGGTCGCCGAGCCACAGCGCGGTGCCGATCCGCGGCCGGATCTCGTAGTCGGACCAGGTGGCGCGCAGCCGCTCGAGCTCCGCGGTAGTGAGGTGGCTGACCCAGACCGTGCGGACGGAGTCGGGGAGGCCCGCCGCGACGACGTCGTTCATCAGCCGGGTGACCTCGCCGAGGTGCGAGCCCTGGGCGAGCGGCAGGTGCAGCGCCACGCCCTCGACCCTGGCGCTCCGGCAGGCGGGGCCGCGCAGCACTTCGGCCGCCTCCCACAGCTGCGGTGCGGTGAACCCGTGGCGGACCATGCTGGTGCGGCGCTCGAGCACGAGCCGGGCGCCGGGCTGCCGCTCGAGCAGCGCGGTGACGTCGCCGACCCGGCCCACGGTGTGCACGACCCGGCCGGCGATCGCGGGGTCGACGTCGGGCACGAAAGGCCGCCACGGCGTGAGCACCAGCAGGCTGCCGTCGAAGCGGGTGGCGACGTCGGGCAGCTCCTCGTAGGTGCCGACGGCGATCGTGTCGACGCCGAGCCACTCCGCCTTGCGGGCGAGCCGGCCGTTGCCGAACCCGTAGCCGTTGCCCTTCACCACCGGCGCGATGCCGGGATGGGCGTCGGCGGTGGCGCGCAGGTGGGCGCGCCAGCGGTCGCCGTCGACGCTCAGCGTGAGGCTCATCCGCGACGCTCCATGTACAGCTCGAAGGCCTTGTACAGCGGGCGGTTGATCGGGAGGTCCCACTCGCCGGCGTACTCCACGGCCTCGCCGCCGGTGCCGACCTTGAACTGGATCAGCCCGGCGTGGGGGTCGTCGGCGTCGAGGGTGTCGGTGATGCCGCGCAGGTCGTACACGTCGGCACCCCCGTCCAGCGCGTCGCGGATCATCGCCCACTGCACGGCGTTGGAGCCGCGCACCTCGCGCCGCTCGGTGGAGGAGGCGCCGTAGGAGTACCACGCGTGCCGGCCGACCCGGATCGCGATCGTGGCGGCCACCAGCTCACCCTCGTGGCGCGCCAGCCACAGCCGCACCCGGTGCGGGTCCTCGGCGCTCAGGGCGGCGAGCATCGTGGCGAAGTAGTGCAGCGGTCGTGGCGTGAAGCCGTCGCGCTCCGCGGTGTGCACGTAGAGGTCGTGGAAGGCCTTGAGGTCCTCGTGCATCGTGGCCGCGCTCGCGGCCTCCACCTCGACGCCGGACTTGGCGGCCTTCTTGATGTTGCGGCGCCACTGCTGGTTCATGCCCTTGAGCACGTCGTCCTCGGAGCGCGCCGCGCCGTCGGCGTCGCGCAGCGGCACCTGGAACACGTGGCGCGGCTGCCCCGCCGCGAAGCCGGCGCCGTCGCCCTGCCGGGCGCCAGCCGAGGTCGGTGAGCCGGGAGACCACCCGGGCGCCGGCGGTCTCGCGCACGGTGGGGGCGAGGTCGTCGAGCCGGCGGACGTCGGCGTCGGCGAGCCCGGCCTTCACGGTGGCGGCGTCCCAGCGCCGGGTGACGACGGGCGGGCCGAGGCGGACGCCGAACGCCTTCTGCTCGCGCAGGTGAGCGACGAGCGGGTCGAGCCAGCCGGCGAGGTCGTCGTCGTCCCAGTCGATCACCGGGCCCTCGGGCAGGTAGGCGAGGAAGCGCTTCACCCGCGGCAGCTGCCGGTAGAGCACCAGCGCGGCGCCGACCGGCGCCGAGCCGCCGTCACGGAACCACCCGAGCGACTCGTGCGACCAGTCGCTCTTGACCTGCGCCCACGCCGGGGTCTGCAGGAAGCTGGCCGAGCGCCGGGTGGCGAGGTGGGCGAGGTGCTCGGTCGGGGGGATCGGACGGACGCGGAGCACCCGACCACGCTATCCGGCGGTCCGATCGTCGACGTCGAGCCCCTGCCACGCCGCCAGCGCGGCGATCTCGCGGCGGACGTCGCGCCGCAGGCCGGCGTTCCAGCGACCCTCCTCGTGGATCGCGTCGACCCGGAACGTGCCGGCCTTCCGATCGGCGCGGGCGTCGAGCTTGCCGACGAGCCGGTCGTGGTGGAGCAGCGGCAGCGCGAAGTAGCCCCAGCGCCGCTTCGCGGCCGGCTTGTACATCTCGAGGATGTACTCGAAGCCCCAGAGCTCCTCGGCGCGCACCCGGTCGTGGGTGAGCCGGTCGAACGGCGAGAGCAGCGCGGTGCGGCCCTCGAACGGCTCGTCGAGCCGCGCCACCTGGGCGGGGTCGACCCGCCACTCGCCCTTGACGCCCTCCACCTCGGCCGGCTCGCCGGCCTCGCCCGCGTAGACGGCGCGGGCGATGCCCAGGGCGGCCAGTGCCCGCCGGTAGCGCTCGGCGTAGGCCTCCTCGAGCGGCACGGCCTCCAGCGAGGCGTAGTCGGGGTAGACCCGCTCGGCCAGGTCCCACACCCGCTGCTTCCCGTCGCGGCGGGAGACGGCGACGACGCCGCGTGAGCTTCAGGTGGTCGAGCATCTGGGTGACGTTCTGGTTGCCGGTCCAGCCGGAGGAGGACCACGGCACCTGGGCGGTGTCGGGGATCGCCCGCGACTGCAGCGGCCCCTCGGCCCGGAGCCGGTCGACGATGTCGCGCACGAAGCCCGCGTTGGCGTCCATCCACTGCCGCGCCCAGTCGTAGGCGAGCGGGGCGCGCATCTGCGCGAGGTAGAGCGGCAGGTCGGCGGTGGGCCGCAGCAGCGCGACCCACCCCTGGTTCGGCTGCATCGACTGGTGCTCGTAGAGCGTGCGGTCGACCTCGACGGCGCGCGCCAGGTCGGCGGGGTCGTAGGCGCTCCCCATCCGGGTCCACGCCACCAGGTCGGCCGCCGGGGCGACCGCCGCCGTCGGGTCGAGCTGGAGGAACGTGAGGTGCTCGACCATCGGGAGCAGGGCGGTGGGGCGGTCGGCGTCGAGCAGCTGGGCGCGGACGGCGATCCGCCGCGCCTGGTCGAGGGTCAGCCGGTGCATGACGGGAACGGTAGGCGCCGCCTCCCCCCGTGGGGATGGAGCGACAGACGGGTCCTCGGAGTACCAACTCAAGACATGAGACGAGGCGGCAGTCTGATCGCGGTTCTGGTGGTCGTGTGGTTGCTGATCGGGGTGATCGCGGCGTTCCAGCGCGACTACTTCACCGACGAGCGCGAGGTGTCGTGCAAGACCGCGGGTGACACCGCGCTCACGATCCTCGCGGGACCGCTCAACTACGTGGGGGTCAACCCGAAGATCAAGTGCGACAACGTGGACGCCCCCGAGCCGTCGAAGTAACCCTTCGACGGGCGTCGGGGCTAGATGCGCTCGCGCAACCAGGCGAAGTCGGCGGTGTGCTCCTTCGCGCCGCCGGGGGTCTCGACGACGACCGGGGCTCCGGCGTCGCGGACGACGGCCGCGAGCAGGTCGGGGTCGACCTTGCCGCTGCCCAGGTTGGCGTGCCGGTCGGCGCCGGTGTCGAACTCGTCGCGGCTGTCGTTGCAGTGCACGAGGTCGATGCGCCCGGTGATCTTGCGGACGTCGTCGACCACCGTCTCGAGCGCGTTGCCGCCGGCGTGGGCGTGGCAGGTGTCGAGGCAGAACCCGACCATGGTCGAAGCCCTCGGCCGCCGAGATCGCCTCCCAGACCCGGCCGATCCGCTCGAGGTAGCGCGTCATCGCGTTGTCGCCGCCGGCGGTGTTCTCGATGAGCAGCGGCAGCTTGAGATCGGTGGCCTCGATCGCCTTGCGCCAGTTGTCGAAGCCCTTCTCGGGGTCGTCGCTCTTGTTCACGTGCCCGCCGTGCACGATCAGCCCCCGCGCCCCGATCGCGGCCGCGGCGTCGACGAACTGCTGGAGCAGCTTGCGGCTGGGGATCCGGATCCGGTTGTTCGTGGTGGCGACGTTGATGAGGTAGGGCGCGTGCACGTACAGCCCGATGCCGGCCTTCTCGGCGTCGGCCTTGAGCTTCTCGGCGCCGCCCGCGTAGGCGAACTCGGGCCCGTCGTAGCCCTGCGGGTCGCCGAGGAAGAACTGCACGTGCTCGGCGTCGCGCGCCTTCGCTTCCGCGATCGGGTCGGTCTGGTCGACGTGGGCGCCGAGGGCGATGCTCATGAGCCCACCCTAGGAGCGGCCGGGGACATCGCAACGCGGCCCCAATTCGGCGAATCGGCCACGCCGCGGATACCGCCGGGCCTATTCTCCCGCCGACGGATCTCGGGGCCGGCCTCTCGTTTCGCATGCCCGCAGACCACGACGTGGAGTCCCAGATGAGCTCGATCCGCCTGCAGTCCGCCGCCGACTCCTGGGCCTCGGACGTGCCCCGCACCTTCGTGGTGGGCCGCGAGGCCTCCTGCGACGTCGTGAGCACCCAGCCGGCGGTGTCGCGGCGGCACGCGGAGATCCGCGCGGTCGGCGACGGCTGGGAGGTCGTCGACCTCGGGAGCACGCACGGCACGTGGGTGAACGGGCAGCGCGTGGAGCAGCAGGCGCTCACCGGTACGTCGTCGGTGCGCTTCGGTGACGCCGCCAACGGCTTCGACGTCACCGTCACGGTCACCGGGGCCGCGGCCCCGCCGCCGCCCGCCGCGCCGGCCCCGCCGCCGTTCAACCCCGCGGCGCCCCCGGTCGCGGCCACGGCCGTCGGCCGCCCCGAGCCCGCCGCACCCGCCGGCCGGCCCGCCGCCCGGCCTCGACGTCACGATCGTGCCGAACGCCGGCGGTCCCGGCCCCGGCGGCTTCGGGGGTGGAGGCCCCGGGCTGCTCGTGCGGGTCGACGGCCCCGACAAGCGGTTCCCGGCCGGCCAGCAGGTGCGGATCGGCCGCGAGCCCGGCCTGGAGGTCGTCTGCGACGACCCGGCGGTCTCCCGCCAGCACGCGCTGGTGGAGCCGCGGCCCGACGGCTGGTGGCTCGTCGACCGCTCCACCGCCGGCACCTTCGTCAACGGCGAGCGGATCACCCAGTACAAGCTGGAGGAGCCCACCGAGGTGCTGCTCGGCCACCCGACGGCCGGCTACGAGCTGGAGCTCGTGCCGGTGGTCGCGGCCGGCGTGGCGGCGAAGAGCATCGCCAAGAAGAAGCGGCGCCGGACGCTGGCCATCGTGGCCGCCGCCGTCGCCGTCCTGCTCGTGGTGGGCGGCGGCGTCGCCGCAGCGATCCTGCTCGGTGACGACGACGGTGGCTCGGACACCGCCGGCGGGCAGCAGTCCGACGAGGGCGGCGCCGGTCTCTCCGAGGACGAGCTGAACCGGGCCAAGGCCGCCACGGTGCTGCTCACGGCGTTCGGGCCCGACGGCCAGCCCACCCACACCGGGTCGGGCAGCGTCATCAGCGACGACGGCCTGATCCTCACCAACGCCCACGTGGCCGACCCCGCCGCGCCCGGCCAGGGCGGCGACGACCTCGAGTACCTCGAGGTCTCCTTCACCTCCTCCGACGACGACGCGCCGGTCGAGCCCCGCTACCGCGCCGTCCCGATCGTCTCCGACGGCTACCTCGACATCACCGTCGCGCAGATCGTCGCCGACCTCGAGGGCAACGAGGTGGACGGCGACGACCTCGACCTCCCGGAGCCCCTGGAGATCGGCGACAGCGACGAGCTGCGCACCGGCGACGAGATCACCGCGCTCGGCTACCCCTCGCTCAGCCAGGCGAACAGCATGGCCACCGCCGGCCGTGCGCTCACCGTCACCAAGGGCAGCATCGCCACCTTCAACTCCAGCGAGGTGATCGGCTCGAACCGGGCCGAGATCGACGCCGACATCCGCATCGGCTCCGGCAACTCCGGCGGCCCGTCGATCAACGACGCCGGCGAGATCGTCGCCCTCAACACCCGGGTGTTCACCGAGACCCTCGGCCAGCAGCTCGAGGGCGAGGGCGGCATCTTCACCGGTGGCTCGGCCCGCCTGGTGCCGATCAACCTCGGCCAGGAGGTGCTGGACATCGGCCGCGACGGCGGCGACCCCGACTACGTCTCGCCGTTCCTCGAGGCCGTGCCCGACCCCGAGCAGGAGATGACCAACGCCACCATCGAGGCCCACGGGTGGGCGATCGACGGCGAGCAGGGCAGCTGCACCGGCACCTCGACGGTCGAGGAGCCGCAGATCCTCCCCGTGGCGCCGGGCGACGTCGTCTTCGCGGAGTTCATCGTCACCGGTCTCGCCGACGGCACGCCGTTCACCATCGAGCTGCTCGACGCGGCGGACGCGCACGACCCAGCTCACCTCGGTGCCGGTCACCTGGGACGCGGCCAACGACGGCGCCTGCGTGTTCGTCGGCTTCGAGGTGCCCGAGGGCTACGCCGGCATCAACGCGGTGCCGCTCGTCGGCGACCAGTACGTCGTCGACAACCCCCTGCGCTTTCAGTAGCCGAGCACGCAAGCGAGGAAGCGACAGCACGACAGACCCACGCCGACCCGTCGGTTGTGTCACGCGGCGCGAAGCGCCCGCCGTACACAAGCGACGTGTCGGCGTCACCCCACGACAACGCAAGGACGACGAGAACGCCCGGGGTCGGATCCGAACGCGAGCGAGGACGAGAACAGGACCGGCGTGGGTCAGACGAGCAGCACGCCAACGGCGACGAGGAACAGCACGACCGACAGCGCGAGGAGGAACCACGCGAGCGCCGGACGCTCGGGAGCGAGCCGGCGACCGGCTCGTCGTCCGCGACGACCGACGGGCACCGGCGCCGGACCGAGCCGGTCGCGCACGTCGGGCGGCGCGGCCGATGACTGCGACGTCGCGGCAGGCCTCGGCCAGCAGCAGGCGTGCGGCGCGAGCCGACGCCGGCCGCCGCTCCGGGTCGGTGGCGGTGAGCGCCGCGACCACCGGCGCCCACGGCCCGTCGGGCCCGAGCAGGCGGTGCGCCACCCGCCCGACCGCGTAGAGGTCCTGGCGCACGTCGGGCGCCGCGCCGAGCAGCTGCTCCGGGGCGGCGTAGGCGTCGGTGCCGACGACGCCGCGCACCGCCGTCGCCCCGGTGCCGTCGAGCGGGCGCGGCCACCCCGAAGTCGCCGATCCGCAGGTGCGGCCGGCCGCGGCGGGTGGGCTCGAGCAGCAGGTTGGCCGGCTTGAGGTCGCGGTGCACCAGGCCGGCGGCGTGCACCGCGCCGAGACCCTGGAGCAGCTGGTCGAGCAGGCGCAGCGCGAAGGCCGGCGGGAACGCGGCGCCGTGCTCGGCGAGGAGGTCGGCCAGCGACCCGCCCCGCACCAGCTCGAGGGTGAACCCGACGACCTCGGTGCCGCCCACGACGTCGCCGAACCACCCGGTCGGCGCGGCCACGTGCGGGTGGTCGATCCGCACGGCCTGCTCGCGCACGAACCGGGCCAGGTGCGGGCGCTCGTAGCGGCTCAGCAGCTTGACGGCGACGTAGCGGTGCTCGCGCAGGTCGAAGGCCCGCCACACCGACCCCATGCCGCCGACGCCCAGCAGGTCGAGGCGGAGGTAGCGGCCGGCGAGCACGTCCGGCGCGGTGGCGGGCATGGAACCGCACGCTAGGCGCGACCCGCGACGTCCGTGCTCGGCGTCATCCACAGGCCCGCCGGGCTCACGATTGGGTCCACGCTCGGACGCGTTGCTAACCTGCGCTGTCGGCGTCCGAACGGGACGCCCCCTCCTGCCACGGAGACCGCCGTGGCCGCCCTAGTCCGAAGGAGGTAGGCCGCTGTGCGTGCCTACGAACTGATGCTCATCCTCGACCCCAGCCTCGAGGAGCGCACCGTCCAGCCGTCGCTGGACAAGTACCTCAACGTCGTCCGCACGGACGGCGGCACCGTCGACAACG
Source organism: uncultured Actinomycetota bacterium (assembly GCA_963808855.1). Classification (GTDB taxonomy): domain Bacteria; phylum Actinomycetota; class Actinomycetes; order Propionibacteriales; family Nocardioidaceae; genus Nocardioides. The sequence continues at coordinate 192,591 of CAWEHA010000002.1, forward strand.
TCGAGATCTGGGGCCGCCGCCGGCTCGCCTACGAGATCCAGAAGCACGCCGAGGGCATCTACGCCGTGGTCACCCTGACCGCGGAGCCCGCGACCGTCCGCGAGCTCGACCGCCAGCTCGGCCTCAACGAGTCGATCCTCCGCACCAAGGTCCTGCGCCCGTCGGCGCGCTGAGCCTCCCTGTGGACGACGCTGGCCGACTGTCGGCGAGTGAGTCCACGATGAGCACCACATCACGGACCTATCAGCCCTCACAGGAGACCTGACATGGCAGGCGAGACGATCATCACCGTCGTCGGCAACCTCACCGACGACCCCGAGCTGCGCTTCACCCCGTCCGGCGCGGCGGTGGCCAACTTCACCGTGGCCTCCACCCCGCGCACGCTCAACAAGCAGACCAACGAGTGGGAGGACGGCGAGGCGATGTTCCTCCGCTGCTCGGTCTGGCGGCAGGCGGCCGAGAACGTCGCCGAGTCGCTCCAGAAGGGCGCCCGGGTCCTCGTCCAGGGGCGCATGCGGGCCCGCTCGTGGGAAGACCGCGACGGCAACAAGCGCACCAACTTCGAGATCGACGTCGACGAGATCGGCCCCTCGCTGCGCTGGGCCACCGCCAAGGTGGTCCGGGCCGGTCGCTCCAGCGGCGGCGGGGGCTACGGCGCCTCCGGCGGCCAGGGCGGGGGCGGCCAGTCCGCGCCGGCCGACGACCCGTGGGCCTCGCCGGCTCCCCAGTCCGGGGGCCAGGGCGGCCAGGGCGGCGGCCAGAACCGCCCCGCCGGCGGCGGCCAGTCCGACCCCTGGGGCGCGCCCGGCGTCAGCGACGCCGACCCGCCTTTCTGATCCACCTCACACGTTCTGAGTTCCACGAAGGGAAACACCCATGCCCAAGGCAGTCGTGCGCAAGCCGAAGAAGAAGGTCTGCCAGTTCTGCAAGGAGAAGGCCACGGTCGTCGACTACAAGGACACCGCCCTGCTCCGGAAGTTCATCTCCGACCGCGGCAAGATCCGCGCGCGTCGGGTCACCGGCAACTGCGTCCAGCACCAGCGTGACGTCGCCACCGCCGTGAAGAACGCGCGCGAGCTGGCGCTGCTGCCCTACACGTCCACCGGTCGCTGAGAGAGGAGACCCCTGCGATGAAGCTCATCCTCACCCAGGAGGTCGACGGCCTCGGTTCGCCGGGCGACGTCGTCGAGGTCAAGGACGGCTACGGCCGCAACTACCTCATGCCCCGCGGTCTCGGCATCCGCTGGACCCGCGGCGGCCAGAAGCAGGTCGACCAGATCAAGTCGGCCCGCTCGGCGCGCTCCGTCCGCGACCACGACCACGCCGAGGCCATCAAGGCCAAGCTCGAGGCCGCTCCGGTCGACGTGAAGGTCCGCGCCGGCGACGGCGGCCGGCTGTTCGGCGCCGTCACCGCCGGCGACATCGCCGACGCGCTGGCCGAGGTGGCCGGCGAGCCGGTCGACCGCCGCACCGTCGTGGTGCCGCAGCCGATCAAGACGCTCGGCGACCACACCGTCTCGGTGCGGCTGCACGACGAGTCGTCGGCCACGGTCGCGCTCAACGTCATTCCTGCCTGACCTGCTCCTCCGGCTTCTCCGGCCGGTCCGGGGCACCCGCCCACGGCCGGCCGGAGTGCCAGAACAGCGCCACGGTCATGGCGAGCGGTACGGCGACCACCAGCGTGCCCGCGGTGGTGTCGAGCCCGTCGAGGCCACCGCCGAACACCAGCGCGGGCAGCACGGCCACGGCCGCGTTGCCGACCACGAGGACCCGCCACCAGGTGGCGGGTCCGCGTGCGTCCGCGGCCTGTGCCGACCGGGCGAGCGCGAGGGCGAGCAGCGCGGCGAACGCGAACCGCGGCAGGTTGAGCGCCCAGGCGATCGACTCGTCGGCGTCGTCCAGCGCGTCGTCGACGGCCGGCACCCACAGCGGCACCGACACCGCGAGCGCCACGACGCCGAGGTAGAGCAGCCCGCCGCGGAACGGGTAGTCGCGCGGCAGCGCCCGGACCCCGACGAGCACCAGGCCCCAGCCGAACCAGTCGGGGTAGAGGTCGTAGCCCCGCACGGTGGTCACGAGCACCAGGAACACGAACCCGAGGCCGATCGCCTGGAGGGGCTTCACCCGGCGAGCGTAGAGGGGCCGGTGACCAGCCAGGCGTCGCCGCGTTCGCGGCGCACCAGGGTGAGGCAGCGCCCGCCCATGAACACCACCACGAACACCGCCCACACCACCACGAGGCCGTCGACGGCGTCAGCGACGAGCAGCAGCACCGGGGCGTACACCGCGAGCACCACCACGCCCGCCCACGCCAGGTAGCGGCCGTCGCCGGCGCCGATGAGCACGCCGTCGAGCACGAACACGATGCCGGCCATGGGTTGGCCGAGGGCGGCGACCAGGAGCACGGGCACCAGCAGGTCGTGCACGCCGGAGTCCGAGGTGAACAGCGGACCCAGCAGCGGGCTGGCGGCGGCCAGCAGCACGCCGGTGACTGCGCCGCCGACCCAGCCCCAGCGCAGCATCCGCCGGGTCACCTCCCGGGCCGTGGTCACGTCGCCCGCGCCGAGGTAGCGGCCGGTGATGGCCTGGGCGGCGATGGCGACGGCGTCGAGCACGAACGCGAGGAAGCCCCACAGCGTCATCGCGAGCTGGTGGGTGGCGATCTCGCCCGCCGTCCCGCCGACGGTGACGGCGACGGCGGTGACGAGCAGCGCGGCGCGCAGGGTGAGGGTGCGCACCACGAGCGCCACGCCGGCCCGTCCGGAGCGGCGGATGCCGGCGGCGTCCGGGCGCAGCGAGGCGCGCTCGCGTCGCGCGCCGCGCACCACCACGAGGGTGAGGGCCGCGGCGCAGCCGACCTGCGCGAGCACCGAGCCGAGCGCCGACCCGGCGATGCCGAGGCCGGCGCCGTACACGAGCACCACGTTGAGCACGAGGTTGACGACGTTGCCCGCCACGGCGACGACGAGCGGGGTGCGGGTGTCCTGGAGGCCGCGGAGCACCCCCGTGGCCGCCAGCATCAGCAGCAGCGGGGTGATGCCGAGCACGGCGACCCGCAGGTAGGAGACGGCCTGCTCCTCCACGGCCGCGGAGGCGCCGAACAGGCCGACCAGCGGGTCGGCGAGGGCGACGCCGCCCACGGTGAGCACGACACCGAGGCCGGTGGCGAGCCAGAGCCCGTCGACGCCCTGGGTGAGCGCGGAGCGCAGGTCGCCCGCGCCCAGCGAGCGGGCCACCGAGGCCGTGGTGCCGTAGGCGAGGAAGACGCACAGCCCGACCGCGGTCTGCAGCACCGTCGCGGCGACGCCGAGCCCGGCGAGCTCCTCGGTGCCCAGGTGCCCGACGACCGCGGCGTCACCGAGCAGGAACAGCGGTTCGGCGACGAGCGCGAGGAACGCCGGGACCGCGAGCCGCACGATCTCGCGGTCGTGCCTGCGCTGCTCAGCCATCGCCGGACAATTTAGTGCGGCACCGGGCGGTGACTTCTCCGGTTTTCGAGACAGGCCCGGCCGGGACCGACATACTTCGCCGTCGCCCCTGTGGATGACTGTGGATAACCACCCTCGCAGGTGAATGCCGTCGGCAACGTGCGGGATACAACGAGGTGACGGTCCGGTGAACGAGATTTGTCCCGGATTGTTTTCGCTCCACACCTGTGCAGCAGCGTTGTCGCAGGTCAGGCCCGCATTCGTGGCGTCCCGGCGGGTCCCTGTCCACAGCTGGGTGAACAGGCTGTGCACACTGCGGAGCGTGTCGTCCACGGCCCTGCCGAGGTTGTCCCCAGGGGCTGTGCATAGGGCGCTGTCGCGGCGCGCCTTCCGCGCGTAGGTTCACGGCTCGGCCGGGTCCGCCCGCGAGCTGTCGGTGGCCCCCCCTACCGTCGGCTCGAACACCTGTTCGCCTCGTATCCGATTCCCTCCTGGAGCCTCCCGTGAGCGTCACCGAGTCCGACCAGCGGGGTCCCTTCCCGCCGGACGAGTCGCCGCCGTTCGAGGCGTGGGGTGACGGCCCGGTGCCCTGGGAGCCGGGCGCCGCACCGCGCGGCGCCGCCGACCGCACCCCGCCGCAAGACATGGCCGCCGAGCAGTCGGTGCTCGGCGCGATGCTCATCTCGAAGGACGCCATCGCCGAGGTGGCCGAGGTGCTGCGCGGCGTCGACTACTACCGGCCCTCGCACGAGACGATCCACGACGCCGTCATCGACCTGTTCGGCCGCGGCGAGCCGGTCGACATGGTCACGGTGGCCAACGAGCTGCACCGGCGCGGCGAGCTGCAGCGGGCCGGCGGCGCGCCCTACCTCCACACCCTCGCCGCCAACGTGCCCATCGCGGCCAACGCGGCCTTCTACGCCCAGATCGTGCGGGAGAAGGCGGTGCTGCGGCGGCTGGTCGACGCCGGCACCAAGATCGTCCAGATCGGCTACGCGGGTGAGGGCGACGTCGACGACATCGTCGACCGGGCCCAGGCCGAGGTCTACCAGGTGGCCGACCGCCGCAGCTCGGAGGACTACGCGCCGCTGTCGGACATCATGGAAGGCGTCCTCGACGAGATCGAGGCCATCGGCAACCGCGACTCCGGCCTCTACGGCGTCCCCACCGGCTTCGCCGACCTCGACGAGCTCACCAACGGTCTCCACTCCGGCCAGATGGTGATCGTCGCGGCGCGCCCCGCCATGGGCAAGGCGCTCGCCCTCGACACCCCGCTCCCCACGCCGTCGGGCTGGACCACGATGGGGGAGGTGCGGGTCGGCGACGAGCTGTACGACGCCCACGGCCGACCCACCCGGGTGGTCGCGGCCACCGAGGTGCTGCACGACCGACCGTGCTACGAGGTGGAGTTCTCCGACGGCTCCACGATCGTGGCCGACGCCCAGCACCAGTGGCTCACCACCACCCTGCTCGACGACCACCGCGCGGCCACCTCGCGAGCGCGGCACCGCGGTGCCCCGCGGTGGGCCCCGCCGCGGCTCCCCACCCAGGTCCGCACCACGGCCGAGCTCGCCGCCACGGTGGCCGACCTCCACACCATCGCGCTGCCCGACGGCGGGCTCGTCAAGGTGGAAGCCGTGCGCGCGGTGATCTCGGTGCCGGTCCGCTGCGTGCAGGTCGACAACGACGACCACCTGTACCTCGCCGGCGAGTCGATGATCCCGACGCACAACTCCACCCTCGCCCTCGACCTGTGCCGGGCGGCGTCGATCCAGAACAACCTGTCGAGCGTGTTCTTCAGCCTGGAGATGACGAAGTCCGAGATCACGATGCGGCTGCTGTCGGCCGAGGCGAAGGTGCCGCTCAACCACATCCGCAACGGCAAGATGAACAGTGAGGACTGGGACAAGCTCGCCAAGCACATGAGCCGGGTCTCCAGCGCGCCGCTGTTCATCGACGACAGCCCCAACATGACGATGATGGAGATCCGGGCGAAGGCCCGCCGGCTCAAGCAGCGCCACGACCTGCGGCTGGTCGTCATCGACTACATGCAGCTGATGACCTCGGGCCGCAAGGTCGAGTCGCGCCAGCTCGAGGTCTCCGAGTTCTCCCGCCAGATCAAGCTGCTGGCCAAGGAGCTCGAGGTGCCGATCGTCGCCCTCTCCCAGCTCAACCGCGGGCCGGAGCAGCGCGGCGATAAGAGACCTATGATGAGTGACTTACGCGAGTCCGGCAGTTTGGAGCAGGACGCCGACATGGTGATCCTGCTGCACCGCGAGGACGCCTACGAGAAGGAGTCCACCCGCCCCGGCGAGGCCGACCTCATCGTCGCCAAGCACCGCAACGGCGCCACCCGCGACCTCACCGTCGCCTTCCAGGGCCACTACTCCCGCTTCGTCGACATGGCCCACTGAGCAGGGCGATGTTCGCCGACCTGGGATGGGCATGGATTCCCGCCGCAGCGGGCGTCGGCCTCGTCCTGATCTTCCTCAGGTACCTGGTGATGATCTGGCGGCGGCGCCGGACGTGGACCTTCACCGAGGCCACCGTCGGCAAGGTCCGGGTGCGGGAGGCCTCGGCCTCGGGCACCGACGGCGGCATCTTCGTCAACTACCACTTCACCGATGGGACCGGTCAGAAGCACATGGGCGTGCAGGACCGGATGTTCGGCAAGCCCAAGCGCAACAGCAAGCTGCGGGTCCGCTACGACCCCGAGAATCCCGGGATGAACGAAGCGGTGATGCCGCTCTGGGCGGAGGTGGCGATCGGGACGGGTGGCATTGCCCTGGGCGCGGCGCTGGCGCTGTTCAGCCTCGGCGGCGGCTTCAACGGTTGAAAGGTGTCGCGTCGCGCTCGCGTCGTGCGGCGACGCTGCGCGCCTGCCCGTCGTGGATGTCGCTCACCCACTCCCAGCCGGGCTCCACCGAGGAGCCGATGCGCGGGTCGTCCGGGGTCCGGCCGTCCCGCAGGGCATGGACGTACGCGCGGTCCAGCTCGATCCGGGCGCGCACCTCGTCGCCATGGCCGACGGACCCGTGGCCGGGCACGACGACGTCGACGTCGTCCGCGACGCCCTCCAGCAGGCCCAGCCCGGTGAGGTACTCCTCGATCGGGTCGTTGGTCTCGCCGAAGTCGTCGAGCATCGGGACGAACAGGTCGGAGAGCATGTCGCCGGCGACGAGGACGCCGCGCTCCTCGACCACCAGGGCGGCGTGGCCCGGAGCGTGCGCCGGGTGCTCGATCACCCGGACCCGCGGGCCGTCCCACGGGATCTCCGTGGTGCCGTCCGGCAGCGCCGTGATGAGACCGAACAGGTCCAGCGGGGTGTCGTCGGCGATCTCCGGCGGCAGCCCTTCGGCGGCTCGGATCTTCCAGTCCGGGTCCGACCGCAGGTCGTGCATGAAGGCCGAGCAGCGGGCCGTGCCGTAGCGCGGCACCTCGCCGAGGGCGGCGTGCCAGAGCACGTGGTCCCAGTCCGGATGGGTGGCGAAGCCGGCCACCACCGGTTGGCCCAGCTCGCGGAGGTCGTGCGCGAGGCAGGTCATCTCCGCGTCGGTCAGCCCGGGGTCGACGAGCAGCACGCCGTCGCGGCCCTGCACGACGACGGCGTTGTTCCGGAGCACCTCGCTCTGGTGCACCAGCACACCCTCGGCTGCCCGCGTCAGCATCAGTTCTCCCTTCGTGGCTCGTACCGCAGCGCGACCGCTCCCGACTCGTACTCGAGCCGGCCCACGAGCTCCAGGTCGACCACCTGCGACAGCCCGCTGAACAACGTCGGGCCGCGACCCGCCAGCCGGGGGTGCACGACGAACTCGTACTCGTCGATCAGTCCCAGCTCCGCCAGCGCCAGCGGGAGCTGCACTCCTCCCGTGGACAGCCCCTTGCCTGGCTGCTCCTTGAGCTTCCGGACGGCGTCCGCCAGGTCACCGCGCACGAGCTCCGCGTTCCAGTCGACCCGGTCCAGCGTGCTCGACACGACGTACTTCTTCGCCGCACCGATCGTCTGGGCGAAGGGATCGCTCGGGTCCGCCGGATACCGCCAGCCCGACTCCATCATCTCGTAGGTCACCCGGCCGAAGAGGAGGGCATCGGCCCGGTCGAGGTTCTCGGCGGCGCGCCGGTGCAGCTCCTCGTCGGCCGGGATCACCCTGTGGTCGCAGCACCCGTCCAGCGTGAGGTTGATGGAGTAGCGAAGGGGTCGCATTTCTGCTCCTGTCAGTCGTCCACGAACGTAGACCCGCGGGCACGGGCCGACTCATCGCCGCCGCAGCCGCCACCCCCGCGGGGTTTGGCGGGGCCGACGACGGGCATGCGACCTGGCATGACGTTCGCGCTCGTGCCCAGCGACATGGCCGCGGCCAGTGCGGCCGTCACCGACGCCACCAGTGAGGCCCGGACGGCCCACGGTGCCGACGCCCTGGCGACCCTGGCGGCCGCCCTGCCCGGCAGCTCCACCGCGGCATACCTGCCCGAGCTCGGCGGCCTGTGGGAGGACGGGATCACCGGCTGGTGCGACGAGCTGGACACCTTCCGCGCGAGCGTGGATGCCACCACCCGCACCACCACGACCACCGACGACGGCGCCGGCAGCATCTTCGGTGGACTCCTCGGGAGCCCGTGATGGTCACCTTCGCCGACCTGCGCCGCTGGGATCCCGCGGGCCTCACCTCCGCCAGCACGGACCTGAGGTCCGATCTGAAGACCTTGGAGAGGGCGAACGACGAGCTCGAGACCGAGGCGGTGCCGGGCTCGTTCCTCGGCCTGGCCTCGATCACCGCCCACTGGCAGAAGAACAGCCTGGTGAGTCGTATGTCGACCCACGTCGAGCAGGCGACCTCGTTCGAGCGGGCCGTCTACACCGCGCAGAGCGGCGTCGCGACGCTGAAGACCGACGTCGAGTCGATCGACTCCGACGCCCGGGCCCAGGAGTTCACGGTCGGCGGCGACGGCACCGTCACCGACGTCTCCGCGCCGCAGGAGTTCACGTCGGTGCGCGCCGCGGAGGCGCGCACCGAGGAGCGGGTGCGGTTGCGCGACGCGCTCGTGGACCGGATCGAGGCCGCGCTCGAGCGCGCCAGGGAGATCGACGAGCAGCTGCTGTGGGCGGTGCCGCGCGACTCCTTCAGCGACGGCGACGACGAGGCCGACGACCCGACCGGCAAGGGCGACCACGACCCGCTCGACGGGCCGGTCGACCTCAGCGACGGCGCCTTCGACCTCTCCCAGATCGAGCAGGGCGCGATCGGCGACTGCTGGTTCCTGGCCGCCGCCGGCGCGGTGGGGGCCAACGACCCGGACTTCATCCGCGACCACATCCAGCACAACCCGGACGGCAGCTACACGGTCACCCTCTACGAGGACGGCGAGCCCGTGGACGTGCGGGTGGACGCCTCGACCATCGACGACGGTGTCGCCAGTCCGAGCGGCGAGCCGACCTGGCTGTCGATCTACGAGAAGGCCGCCGCGGCCCACATGGGCGGCAGCTACGACGACATCGACGCCGACCAGATCTCGCGCGGCCTCGAGATGGTCACCGGACGCGACACCGACAGCGACGGCGACCGTGGCCTGGACGACGTCCGCGACGACCTCGACGACGGCCGGGTGCTCGTGGTCTCCACGGAGAGCGACACCGAGTCGGGATGGAACCCGTTCGACGAGGCGGTCGACGCGGACAACGTCGTGCCCAACCACGCCTACGTGATCGAGAGCGTCACCGAGCGCGACGGTGAGACGATCGTCCGGCTCGTGAACCCGTGGGGCCCGGACGGCGGCACCGGGGGCGACGGCCACGTCAAGGACGGGGTGCTCGAGCTGACCGAGGACGAGTTCCACGAGAACTTCGACGACACCACCAGCATCCCGGGGAGCTGACATGACCACCGTGCGCGTCCAGCAGGGCTCGCAGCCCCACTTCGACGCCGTCCGGGTCGGCGTCATGCGCGTCGGTGAGCACCAGGGCGACCGGAAGGCGCGGCTGTGGATCAACGGCCCCGACACCCACCTGCGCGTCGACCTGGCGGAGGGCGGCTCGCAGCACCTGGCCGGCCACGGCACGCTCACCCTCGACGAGGTGCACCAGGTCGACGGCGCCGGCGGCCGACGCGGCGAGGTCACGCTGAGCTTCACCGCCGATGACTAGGACGCTGGCCGCCCTGCTGCTCGGCATCCTGGTGCTGGGCGGCTGCAGCGACGACGACCCCGACCCGTCACCGGACGCCGACCCCGAGCCCGCGGCGGAGCCGACGGTGTCGGTCGACGAGGCGCCGGACACCTACGGGCCGCTGGTCGGGTCGGTCGTCGAGGCGGTCGTCGGCGTCTCGGTGCCGGCCTCGCCCGACGGCGACCCGGCGTCGGTCTACTTCGACGACGAGCTCGACAGCTGCGTGTTCGCCTCGGAGCGCTACGAGTTCGACACCGTGTTCGGCGAGGAGGCGTCGTGGGACGACGTCCGCGCCGCCACCGAGGAGGTGCTCGAGCCCGAGGGCTTCGAGCTCACCGAGCAGCTCGACATCCCCGGTGGGCACAACGGGTTCGACGCCGTGGCCGACGACGGCACCCGCCTCGAGGTGCGCTCCAAGCTCGGCAACCCCAGCACGATCTCGCTGGACGCGCCCGTGCAGGGCGACTGCGACGACTCCTAGCCAGGGATGTCGAGAACGCCGACAGGTCTCCGTCCCAGGGTCATGAGCGGCCGCGACCGGCCGCCTGACCAGAAGGAGATTCAGTCATGACCCTGCACCTGGACAACGTGCTCCTCGTCGTCGACGACCTCGACGGCGTGATCGCGTTCTTCGCCGAGCTCGGCCTGGAGATCGAGGGCCGGGCGATCGTCGAGGGTGAGGAGGTGGACCGGCTCGTCGCACTGGACGGCGTCCGCAGCGAGATCGTGATGATGCGGACCCCGGACGGCAGCGGGCGGATCGAGCTGGACAAGTTCCACACGCCGGCGGCGGTTCGTGCCGAGCCCGAGGACGCACCGGTGAACGCGCTCGGCATCCGTCGCTTCATGTTCGCCGTCGACGACCTCGAGGACCTCCTGCCCCGGCTGCGCACCGTCGGCGCCGAGCCCCTCGGCGAGGTGCTCGAGTTCGCGGGCTATCGGATGTGCTACCTCCGCGGCCCCGACGGGATCATGGTCGCGCTGTCCGAGCAGCTCGGCTGACGGCCCGGTGACGACCATGGAACCGAACGAGATCACCGAGGTCCTGAACCGGCCGATCAGCAAGGAGCTGCTGGCCCGCGACCTGACCCGCCTGGCCTACGTCGCCAAGGACGGCACCCCGCGCGCCGTCCCGATCGCGTTCGCCTGGAACGGCACGGAGATCGTCATGTGCACCTCGAAGAACGCGCCGAAGCTCCACTCCCTCCGCGCCAACCCGACCGTGGCCCTGACGATCGACACCGAGGTGCACCCGCCGAAGATCCTGCTCGTCCGTGGGCGGGCCGAGCTCGACTACGTCGACGGCATCCCGGACGAGTACCTGCAGGCGACCACCACCTACGAGATGACCGCCGAGCAGCGGGTCGAGTGGGAGGCCGAGGTGCGGTCGCTCTACCGGGACGGCATGGTCCGGATCGTCGTCACCCCGACGTGGGCGAAGCTGATCGACTTCGAGACCACGCTTCCGAGCGCGGTCGAGGAGCTGATCCAGCAGCGGGAGGAGCGCCGGCGGGGCTGAGCGCACCGCCGGGCGATGAGTCTCCGCGGCACACCCGGTCTGTCCTCTTCCGACCACCGGCACACCAGCAGGAGGACGACATGACCGCGACCTACACCTTCGACGTCTTCGCCAGCCTCGACGGCTACGGCTCCTACGGCGAGGACGGCGACTGGGGCGGCTACTGGGGCAAGCAGGGCCCCGAGCTGCTCGAGCACCGCCTCGCCTCGTTCGAGCGAGGAGCAGCGGATGGTCTTCGGCGCCACCACCTTCCGGCGAGTTCGTGGAGATGCTCGGCTCGGGCACCGAGGAGTCCGAGGTGCTCGACCCGTGGGTCGACCGGATGCGGAGCATGCCGACGACGGTGGTGTCGTCGACGCTGGAGGGGCCGCTCGACTGGCCGGACGCGACCGTCGCGAGCGGCGACGCCGTCGACGTCGTCGCCCGGCTCAAGGAGGAGTCCGACGTGCCGCTGCGCTCGCACGGCAGCCTGTCGCTGAACCGGGCGCTGATGGCCGCCGGCCTGGTCGACCGCGTGCAGGTGACGATCTTCCCGGTGATCACCGGCAGGACCGGGACGGACCCGATCTTCGGCGGCGCCGCCGACTTCGACCTGGAGCTGCTCGAGAGCCGGACGCTCGACGGCCGCACCCAGGAGCTCGTCTACCGGCCCACCCTCCACTGACCAGGGCGAAGCCGATGGGCGAGAGCGTCAGCGCGACGACCACGATCGGCGTGCCGGCCGAGGCCGTGTTCGCCGTGCTCGCCGACCCGTCGCGGCACGCGGCGATCGACGGCACCGGGCGGGTGCGGGAGGCCCAGGACGGCGAGCGGATCACCGCGGCCGGGCAGGTGTTCCGGGTGGGCATGTTCCACGAGAACCACCCGGACGGCAGCTACGAGATGTCGAACCTCGTGGTCGACTTCGACGAGCCTCGGGTGATCTCGTGGCGACCCGGCTACGTGTCGCAGGAGTCCGGCGAGCTCGAGTTCGGCGGCTGGGTGTGGCGCTACGACCTGACGCCGCTCGGCCCGGCGGAGGTGTCGGTGACGCTCACCTACGACTGGTCGGCCGTGGGTCCGGGCCCACGCCGCTACCTCGACTTCCCGCCGTTCCCACCCGACCACCTCCCGGCCTCGCTGGCGCATCTGGCGGCGATGGTGGCGGGCTGACCGAGGAGGAGGCACACGTGACCGGCCTAGCTCTGCTCGGCTGCTCGCTCGATGTGCAGCTCGACGCCGTCGAGCAGGCACCGCAGGCCGAAGTCACGGGCCTGCCGCGGGGTGCGAGGTCGCGTGGTCGCCACCCGGCTCAGGGCCGGATAGCGGTCGGCGTGCTGGCGGACCAGCTGGGCGTGGCCGGCGTCGTGCCACGGCTGGCTGCCGGTCACGATGTCGGACTGGGTGTTGCGCAGCAGGCCGCTGACCGTGCTCACGACGTCCGTGCACTGCTGCGGGGTCAGCGGCGTCTCCTGCATCGCAGCCACCGCGGCCTCGGTCCATCCGGCCTCCCGGGGCCCGATCACCCGGGGGCCCACCGTCGCCCACGGCAGCCACGGGTGCACGTCCCACGCGTCCGACATGAGCCGCACCCACCGCTCCAGCCGGGCCCGCCAGCCGCGCACCCGGCGGAGGTCGGGCGGCTCGCCGACGGCCCGTTCGATCATCACCGCCACCAGCTCGGCCTTCCCGGACACGTAGCGGTAGAGCGACATCTTGGTGACGTCGAGGCCCTCGGCCACCCGCTGCATGGAGACGGCGTCGAGGCCCTCGGCGTCGGCCACGGCCACCGCCGCGTCGGCGATCTGCTCGACGCTCAGCGAGCGCTTCGGCCCGCGCGTCGGGGCCGCCCGCTCGCCCCAGAGCAGGGCGACGGCGGAGGCCACGACCTCGTCGTCGCCGGTCTTGGTCGACATCCCTCACTCATTTCTCTTGACAATCTGTGTCTAGGGGTAACAGTATCGTGTGGAAACAGTATCGGCAAGACACTGTGACGAGAGGATGACCATGACCAAGACGGCGGTGGACGTGTCCACCTCGCTGGACGGGCTGATCGGCGGCGTCCGCGCTGCCGTGGCCGAGAACGCCGACTGGGCCGCCACGGCCCGGCTCGTCGCCGACCAGCTGCGCCTGCACCTCCCCACGCCGGACGTGCTGACCGCCGAGCAGCGGCTCGGCTCGCCCGACGACTACGTCGGACACACCCTGCACGTCGAGCCGGGCGGCACGTTCTCGATCGTGGGGCTGGTCTGGCGGCCCGGGCAGCTCACCCGGATCCACGACCACGTCACCTGGTGCGCCCTCGGCGTGATCCAGGGGGTCGAGTACGAGGAGCTGTTCGACGCCGACCTGACGCTGGTGGGCCGCAACGAGAACCACGCCGGCGACGTGAGCGGGTTCGCGCCACCAGGCGACATCCACCGGGTGCGCAACATCGGCGACACGACCGCGATCTCGATCCACGTCTACGGCACCGACATCACCGCATCGGCTCGGCCGCCCGCCGCTACTACGACTGACCACCACCCCACGAGAAGGAGCAGCACCGTGTCACGTGCTCGAGTCCACAACCTGGCCATCTCCCTCGACGGCTTCGCCACCGGCGAGCCCCAGACCCGCGAGACGCCGTTCGGCCACGCGGGCGAGCGGCTGCACGAATGGATGTTCGCCACCCGCTTCTGGGGGCCGGAGGGGAGCGCTCGGCGTCGACGACGCCGTCGCCCAGCGCAACAGCTTCGGCATCGGCGCCGAGATCATGGGCGCCAACAAGTTCGGCCCGCCCGACTGGCAGGACGACGCGGACTGGAAGGGCTGGTGGGGTCCGAACCCGCCGTTCCACAGCCCGACCTTCGTGCTCACCCACCGCCCGCGCCCCCCGATCGAGATGGAGGGCGGCACCACGTTCCACTTCCTCGACGCCACCCCGGCCGAGGCGCTCGCGGCCGCCCAGGAGGCGGCCGGCGGCCAGGACGTGCGGATCGGCGGCGGCGCCACGGTCGTGCGCGACTTCATCGCCGCCGGGCTGGTCGACCACGTGCACCTGGTGCAGGTGCCGATCGTGCTCGGGCGCGGTTCCCGCGTCTGGGACGGCCTCGAGGCCCTCGAGGACACCTACGCCATCGAGGCGGTCTCCACCCCCAGCGGCGTCACCCACCTCACCTTCACCAAGACCGCCGTCGGGGTCACTCGGTGAGCTGGGCGCGGAGCCCGGCGAGGTCGCCGAGCACCCACGCCGAGACCAGCAGCCCGTCGCGGGCCTCGAAGAACGCCGCACCGGCGTAGGCGAAGCGCCGCCCGGTGGCGGGGACGCCGGCCAGCGGGCCGGTGTGGGTGCCGGAATAGCCGAGCCGGGCGGCGGCCCGGTCGCCGTCGACGACGAGCGCCTCGACCGCGTTGTGGAAGTCGGCCGACCCGGCGCGCACGGTGTCGCGGTAGCCGCGCCACCCGTCGCGGCCGACGGTCTCGGCGCCCAGCGAGCCCCGGAAGGCGAAGTCGGGGGCGAGCACGTCGTCGACGGCGGCGTCGTCCCAGGCGTTCCACAGCTCGTCGTAGAAGCGCCCGACCAGCTCCCGGGCCGTGGCCACCGCGCTCACGCCGCGCCGAACGATCGGCGCAACCGACCGAGGGCGAAGCCACCGCCCACCACCGCCTCCTGGGCGGCGTCGTCGGGCCCGTCCGGGACGTCGTCGCGGTGGTCCTCCGCGTCGTCTCGCGGGTCGAAGCCGAGGGCGCGGCCGGGGCCGAGATCCCACCACCCACGGGTGTTCGCCGAGATCCCGTACAGCACGGCGAAGCCGGGCGCCGGCGCGGTGAGGGCAGCCTCGACCATCCGGACGCAGTCGGCGTGCGAGAGCCAGGTGGCGAGCTCGCGCCGGGAGGTCGGGCGGGGCCGGAACGAGCCGATCCGGCACGCGACGGCGTCGATGCCGGCGCGGTCGGCGTACAGGCTCAGCAGCCCCTCCGCCGCGACCTTGGCGACGCCGTAGCTGGTGTCCGGCCGGGGCCGGACGTCGACCCCGAGCGGCGCCGCCGGGTCGTGGCTGCCTCGGGGCGTGCAGCCCACGGCGTGGTTGCTGCCGGCGTAGACGATGCGCGTGACGCCGTGCTCGACCATCGCGTCCAGCAGGGCGGCGGTGGTGAGGACGTGGGAGGAGAACGAGGCCTCCAGCGTGTCGTCACCGGGCTTCCCCGCCAGGTGCACCACGCCGTCCGGGGCGTGTCGCCCGACGACGTCCGACACCGCCCGCGGGTCGCGGCAGTCGGCGACCTCCCACGGGCCGGCCCGGTGCTCGGGCTCCCCGACCAGGTCGAGGCCGACGACGTCGTGGCCGGCTGCCCGCAGGCCGTCGTCGACGACCCGCCCGATCTGACCGGCCGCGCCGGTGAGGAGGACCTTCATCCGGATCACGCTAGTGGGCTGTCACAGAACGTCGTCGGCCGTCGTCCCATGGTCGACACCCGATCGACCGGAGGACACGATGACCGAGACCACCCGACTTCCCCGCACCACCCTCACCGGACCGCTGGGCCGGCTGCTCGCGGCCATGATGCGGCGCAAGATCGGCGGGGTGCCGGCCGGCGCCGAGGTGATGTGGCACCACCCCAAGGTCTTCCTCGACATGGCGCGGCTCGGGCAGCGCACCGAGAAGTGGGACCGGCTCGATCACTCGCTGGCCACGCTCGCCGCCATGGCCGCGGCCGCCGAGGTCGGGTGCGGGTTCTGCCTCGACCTCCACTACTTCATGGCGCACGACCGTGGCCTCGACGAGGCCAAGGCCCGCGAGGTGCCGGTCTGGCGCACCTCGACGGCGTTCTCCCCGGTGGAGCGCCGGGTGCTCGAGTACGCCGTGGCGATGTGCCGGACGCCGCTCGAGGTCACCGACGACCAGGTGGCCGCGCTGCGCGAGGACCTCGGCGACGCCGGCGTCGTCGAGCTGACCGCGCGGGTGGCGTTCATGAACATGAGCGCACGCGGCAACGTGGCGCTCGGCATCCCGTCCGAGCACTATGCCGAGGCCTGTGGGATGCGCCCGCTGGCGGCCGTAGTCTCCGCGCCGTGAGCCCTGGTGTCGACGACCCGTTCGTCATCCACCGCGGGCTGCTCTTCACCGTCGCCTACGAGGTCCTCGGCTCGGCAGCCGACGCCGAGGACGTGCTGCAGGACGCGTGGCTGAAGTGGCTCCGCGTCGACCAGGACGAGGTCCGCGACCCGCGTGCCTTCCTGGTGCGCGTCGTCACGCGCACCGCGCTCGACCAGCTGCGGGTGGCGTCGCGCCGTCGCGAGGAGTACGTCGGGCCCTGGCTGCCCGAGCCGCTCCTCACCAGCCCCGACGTGGCCGACGACGTCGCCCTCGCCGACAGCCTGTCGACGGCGATGCTGCTCGTGCTCGAGACGCTGACGCCCACGCAGCGGGCGGTGTTCGTGCTGCACGAGGTGTTCGACGTCGGGTACGACGAGCTCGCGGAGGCCGTGGGCAAGACCCCCGCGGCGGTGCGCCAGATCGCCCACCGCGCCCGGGAGCACGTCGCCGAGCGCCGGCCGCGGGCCAGCACCACGCCGGCGGAGACGCGGAGCGCGCTCGAGGCGTTCCAGCGAGCACTCACCACGGGCGACCTGCAGCCGCTCGTCGACGTGCTCGCCCCCGACGTCGTCGTGGTCGGCGACGGTGGCGGCGTGAAGCAGGCGCTGCCGCGTCCGGTGCTCGGCGCCGACAAGGTGACCCGGCTGCTCACGGCCGGCTTCGCCACCATCCGCGGTCTGGCGTCGACCGAGCTGATCCAGGTCAACGGCTGGCCCGCGCTGCTGCTGCGCATCGAGGGCGAGGTCGACGCCGTCGTCACCCTGCATGTCGAGGACGGCCTCGTGGCCGGCATCTACACCGTGCGCAACCCGGCGAAGCTGTCGCGGATCCTGCGCGCGGTGCCGCTCACCCGGTGAGCCACGGGACGACGTCGCGGATCACGTCGTCCCACAGCCCCCACTCGTGCACCCCGGGCCGGACGTCGAGGGTGACGTCGGCGCCGCGCTCGCGGGCCCGGGCCGCGAGTCGGCGATTGGCGTCGAGCAGGCGGTCCTCCTGCGCGCCGCAGGCGACGTAGAGCCGGGGCAGCACCGCCGGGTCGGCGGCGTCGAGGAGTGCGAAGAGGTCGTCGGCGTCGGTGAACTTCCCGCCGAAGACCCGCTCCACCAGCTCGGCCCGCTCGAGCCGGTCGCCGAGGGTGCGGATGTCGGCGACACCGGACAGGCTCGCGGCCGCGGCGTAGCGCGTCGGGTGGGTGAGCGCGAGCTTGAGCGCGCCGTAGCCGCCCATCGAGAGCCCGGCCACGAACGTGTCCTCCGGCCGGTCGCTGACGCGGAAGAACGAGCCCACCACGGCGGGCAGCTCCTCGGACACGAACTGCCAGTAGCGGTGCCCGTGCGCCTCGTCGGCGTAGAACGAGCGGTGCACCGCGGGCATCACGACGGCGAGTCCGCGGGCGGTGGCGTACCGCTCGATCGAGGTGTAGCGCAGCCACGCGGTGTGGTCGTCGGAGAGCCCGTGCAACAGGTACAGCACCGGAGGCGGGCCGCCGTCACCGGTCGAGGCCACCCCGATCTGCTCGGACGTCGCCTGCGGCAGCACGACCGTCATCGACGTGCCGACCTCGAGCTCCTCGGAGAAGAAGTCGCAGGTCAGCAGCGCCATGCGACCACGCTACGGCGTCTCGTGGATCTCGACGCCGTGGGAGGGCTCGGGCGTCGGCTCGTCCTCGAGCTCGGCGGCGATGGAGACGGTGAGCCCGCCGAGCAGGAAGCCGACGAGCGCGGCCGCGAGGGTGTTCGTGTTCATCAGTGCTCCCCGTGGGTGTGCTGGTGGGTGAGGGCGTGGCCCTTGCCGCGGGCGATGAGCGCGCGGTTGACCGGGTATGCGGCCACGAAGGCGGCGGTGAGCGCGATCATCATGCCGAGCCAGAACACCGGGTTGACGAGGCCGGCGTCCATGGCGCCGGGGATCAGGGCCATCACGAC
The DNA here is from genome assembly GCA_963808855.1 of uncultured Actinomycetota bacterium. GTDB lineage: Bacteria > Actinomycetota > Actinomycetes > Propionibacteriales > Nocardioidaceae > Nocardioides. Next base: position 210,689 of record CAWEHA010000002.1, read on the forward strand.
GTTGTCGACGATCTCCATGGTGAGGATCGACAGCGTGTCGGCGGCGAACACGAGGCTCAGCGCCGCGAAGAAGCCGAGCCCCGCCTGCACCAGCGGCAGCGTCGAGAGCGCGTAGCCGAACAGGAACGCGAGCCCGACCGCGAGCGCGATGGTGACGCCGGTGGAGAGACCGGCGGCGGTGCCGATCATCAGGCCGGCGATCTCGCCGATCGCGCAGCCGGTGAGGCAGTGGAGCGTGGCGTTGGCCGCCATCGCGTTGAGCTTCGCATCTCGCATCGGTCCTCCTCGGGTCTTGCCAGGTACCATAGGGGGGTATAGTGTGCGAGACAAGCCCGGACCCAGGAGGAGCCATGGACCACGACCACCCCGTGAGCTACATCAACCGCAAGGACGACTACCTCAAGCGGCTGCGGCGCATCGAGGGTCAGGCCCGCGGGCTGCAGCGGATGGTCGAGGAGGAGAAGTACTGCATCGACATCCTCACCCAGGTCTCCGCCATGACGAAGGCCCTCCAGTCGGTCTCCCTCGGCCTGCTCGAGGAGCACCTCGGCCACTGCGTCGTCGGCGCCGCCGCGGCCGGTGACAGCCGGGAGGCCGACGCCAAGGTCAAGGAGGCGGCCGACGCGATCGCCCGCCTCGTTCGTTCCTGACACCCCAGACATCCCGAGACACCTCAGGAGATTCGCCATGAGCACCACCGCCGTCTACTCCGTCACCGGCATGACCTGCGCCCACTGCGTCGCCTCCGTCACCGAGGAGGTCCACGAGCTTCCCGGCGTCGAGTCGGTCGCGGTCGACCTCGCCTCGGGCCGGGTGGAGGTCACCAGCGCCGACGCCCTCGCGGAGTCGCAGGTGCGCGAGGCCGTCGAGGAGGCCGGCTACCAGCTGGCCGGGTCGTCGTGAGCGCCCCGCTGCGAGTCGCCGCGTTCGTGGTCGGCCTGGCCGCGCTGTTCGGCGTCGCCGCCGGCGCCGGCTACGCAGTCGGCCCGCTCGACGCCGAGCCCGAGGAGGAGCACGCGAGGGGTGAGGCCGAGCACGGCGGCGAGGAGGCCGGCCACGGCGGCGGCCACGAGGAGTCCGCGGAGCCGGCGTCCCACCTGCCGGGCGGCCTGATGGTGTCGCAGGACGGCTACACGTTCGCCCTCGACGCCACCACGTTCGCGGCCGGGCGGCAGCCGGTCGGCTTCACGATCACCGGTCCCGACGGCGCGCCGGTGACCGCCTACGACGAGGAGCACGACAAGGACCTGCACCTGATCGCCGTCCGCCGCGACCTCGCCGGCTACCAGCACGTGCACCCGGTGCTCGACGCCGCGGGCCGGTGGAGCACCGAGCTCGACCTCGATCCCGGTCAGTGGCGCCTGTTCGCCGACTTCACGCCGACCGGCGGAGAGTCGCTCACGCTCGGCGCCGACGTCGCCGTGCCCGGCGGGTACGAGCCCGCGCCGACCCCGGCGCCGGCGCGCATCGCACGGGTCGCCGGCTACGAGGTGACCCTCGAGGGCGACCTCGTGCCCGGTGCGGAGTCCGAGCTCACGCTGCGGGTCACCCGCGACGGCGAGCCGGTCACCGACCTCCAGCCCTACCTGGGCGCCTACGGCCACCTGGTCGCGCTGCGGGAGGGCGACCTCGCCTACCTGCACGTGCACCCCGACGGCGAGCCCGGCGACGGCGTCACGCCGTCCGGCCCGGCCGTCACCTTCCTCACCGAGGTGCCCAGCGCCGCGCGGTACCGGCTGTTCTTCGACTTCAAGCACGCCGGCCGCGTGCACACCGCCGTCGTTCCCGGTGGCCGCGTCATGACCACGGGTGAGGTGGAGCTGGCCATCACCGGCATGACCTGCGCGTCGTGCGCCAACCGGATCGAGCGCAAGCTCAACAAGCTCGACGGCGTCACGGCGTCGGTCAACTACGCCACCGAGAAGGCGAAGGTGGCCTACCCCGACACGGTCAGCACCGAGCAGCTGCTCGCCACTGTCGAGCAGGCCGGCTACCGGGCCGCCCTGCCCGCGGCGCCGGAGGCGAGCGAGCCGGCCGACCACGACCCGACCCGTGCCTTGCGCGACCGGCTGCTGATCTCGGTCGTGCTGTCGGTGCCGGTAGTGGCGATGGCGATGGTGCCGGCGCTCCAGGTGGAGTACTGGCAGTGGCTCTCGCTCACGCTGGCCGCACCCGTCGTGGTGTGGGGTGCGTGGCCGTTCCACCGCGCCGCGTGGGCCAACCTGCGCCACGGCACCTCGACCATGGACACGCTGATCTCCGTCGGCGTGCTCGCGGCCCTCGGGTGGTCGCTGTACGCGCTGTTCTGGGGCACCGCCGGCGTGCCGGGCATGACCCACCCGTTCGAGATCACGATCGAGCGCACCGACGGCGCCGGCAACATCTACCTCGAGGCCGCCGCCGGGGTCACGACGTTCATCCTGGCCGGCCGCTACGCAGAGGCGCGCTCCAAGCGCCGCGCGGGGTCGGCGCTGCGGGCGCTGCTCGAGATGGGGGCCAAGGACGTCGCCGTGCTGCGCGACGGCGTCGAGACCAGGGTCCCCGTCGAGAGCCTGGCCGTGGGCGACCTGTTCGTGGTGCGGCCCGGCGAGAAGGTGGCCACCGACGGCGTCGTGGTCGAGGGCGTCTCGGCGGTCGACGCCTCGATGCTCACCGGCGAGTCGGTGCCGGTCGAGGTCGGGGTGGACGACGCCGTCGTCGGGCGCCACGGTGAACGCCGGCGGCCGGCTCGTCGTCCGCGCCACCCGGGTGGGCGGCGACACCCAGCTCGCCCAGATGGCCCGGCTGGTGGAGGACGCCCAGAACGGCAAGGCGCAGGTGCAGCGGCTCGCCGACCGGGTCTCGGGTGTGTTCGTGCCGGTCGTGATCGCGCTGGCCGTCGGCACGCTCGGCTTCTGGCTCGGCAGCGGCACGGGCGCCGAGGCCGCGTTCACCGCCGCCGTCGCCGTCCTGATCATCGCCTGCCCGTGTGCGCTGGGGCTGGCCACGCCGACCGCGCTGATGGTCGGCACCGGCCGCGGCGCCCAGCTCGGCATCCTCATCAAGGGCCCCGAGGTGCTCGAGTCGACCCGCCGGGTCGACACCGTCGTGCTCGACAAGACCGGCACCGTCACCACCGGCGAGATGACGCTCCACGACGTGGTCGTGGCCGACGGCGAGGACGCGGGCGAGGTGCTGCGCCTCGCCGGCGCCGTCGAGCACGCCTCGGAGCACCCGATCGCCCGTGCCGTCGTCGCCGGCGCCCGGGCCCGCAGGCGACCTGCCCGCCGGTCACCGGCTTCGCGAACCGCGAGGGCTGGGGCGTGCGGGGCACGGTCGAGGGCCGCGAGGTGAGTGTCGGGCGCCCGAGCGCCGAGCTCGAGCGCAGCCCGGGCCACACCGTCGTCGAGGTCTCCTGGGACGGCGCCCCGCGGGGCTGGCTGTCGGTGGCCGACGCCGTGAAGCCGACCTCGGCCGAGGCCGTGCAGCGGTTCCGCGACCTCGGGCTGCGGCCGGTGCTCCTCACCGGCGACCACGAGGCCGTGGCCCGCCGGGTCGCCGCCGAGGTGGGCATCGACGCCGCCGACGTCATCGCCGACGTGCTGCCCGCCGACAAGGTCGACGTGGTGAAGCGGCTGCAGGGTGAGGGCCGGGTCGTCGCCATGGTCGGCGACGGCGTCAACGACGCCGCCGCGCTGGCCCAGGCCGACCTCGGCCTCGCCATGGGCACGGGCACCGACGTGGCGATCGAGGCCTCCGACCTCACCCTGGTGCGCGGCGACCTGCGGGTCGCGGCCGACGCGATCCGCCTCAGCCGCCGCACCCTGACCACGATCAAGGGCAACCTGTTCTGGGCCTTCGCCTACAACGTCGCCGCCATCCCGCTCGCCGCCGCCGGCCTCCTCAACCCCATGCTCGCCGGCGCCGCCATGGCCCTCTCGTCGGTCTTCGTCGTCACGAACAGCCTGCGGCTGAAGCGAGCAGTCGCGGGTGAGGGACGAACCCGCGACGTGGGCGAGCGCAGGTCGAGCAAGCCCGCGACCGAGGAACGAGGTCGCGACGGCGCGTCGAGACCACGCATGGTCAACGGCTAGTCATGCGAAGTCGAGTCGCATGACCACGCGGCGCTTGCTCGGCTGCGACACGACGCTCAACCCCGCCGCCTCGAAGGTCGGCACGGTGCCGACGTGGAGCTCCTCGGAGATCACGGCGGTGGTGGTGATCGGGTAGGCCTCGACGGCGCGGGCGCCGCGGCTGCGGGCGTGGTCGACGGCGGCCGCGGCGAGCTCGCGGCTGAGGCCGCGCTTGCGGTGGCCGGCCCGCACCAGCAGGCAGGTGATCGCCCACACCGAGTCGTCGTCCTTGTCCTCGTCGCGGCCCTCCCACGGCACCTTCATCACCCGCACCAGGCCGTCGTAGGCCGGGCGTGGCTCCACCGCGCACCAGCCCACCGGCACGCCGTCGTCGTAGGCGACCAGGCCGCTGGTGTCGGGTGAGTCCGGGTGGTCGGCGTCGGTCTGCTGGCGCAGCCGGAACGCGCGCTCCTCGCGCGGGAACCCACCGAACGACTCCCCGCGGGCGAGTTTGTACCGCTGGCAGAAGCACCGCCCCGGGCCGGCGGTGCCGAACACCGCCTCGACGTCCTCCCAGGACGCCTGGTTCGCCGGCACGATCTCGACCACCCGCCGATTCTCGCCCAACGGCTCGTCCGTAGCCTCGCCACGTGAGGGGGGAGTCGTTCCGGCGCGGGCTGCGGCTCGGTGCGCCGTACGGCGCCGTCGGGTTCGTGCTGTCGGGATCGTTCGGCGTGCTCGCCATCCAGGCCGGCTTCACGGTGGCCCAGGCGATCGTCACCTCCGCCCTGGTGTTCGCCGGCTCCGCGCAGTTCACGGCACTCTCGATCGTGGCGGGCGGCGGCGGGATGGGTGCGGCGCTCTCGGCCGCCACCCTCATGCACTCCCGGTTCCTGGCGATGGGCATCGCGCTGGCGCCGTCGTTGCCCGGCGGACCCCTGCGCCGGGCGGTGGAGGGTCAGGCGGTGGTCGACGTCTCCTGGGCGCTGGCCAGCCGCGGCGACGGCACCTTCGACCGGTACCTGCTGTTCGGCACGACGGCGCCTCAGTACGTGTGCTGGCTGGCCGGCACGATCGCCGGCGCGCTGGCCGGCGACCTGCTGGGTGACACCGACCGGCTCGGTCTCGACGCGCTGTTCCCCACCTTCTTCGTCGCCATCCTGATCGCCGAGCTCCGGCAGCCGCGGGCCCGCGTCGCGGCCGCGCTCGGTGCGGCGATCGCGCTCGCGCTCGTGCCGTTCACGCCGGCCGGGGTGCCGGTGCTCGCCGCGAGCGCGGCGGCCCTGATCGGGCTCGGTCGCGGCGCGGTGGCCCCGGACGAGGAGACCGCCCCGTGAACCTGAGCGAGACCCAGGTCTGGGTCCTGATCGCCGCCCTGGTCGCCGTCACCGCCGCCACCAAGGCGGTCGGGCCGGCGCTGGTCGGCGGGCGCGACCTGCCGCGCTGGGCCTCGGGGGTGATCGCGATGATGGCGCCCGCGCTGCTCACCGCGCTGGTGGCGACGTCGGTGCTCGCCGACGGCCAGCAGCTCGAGGTCGGCGCCGCCACGGTGGGCGTCGCCGTCGCCGCGGTGCTGCTCTACGTGCGGGTGCCGCTGGTGGTGGCCAGCATCGTGGCGGTCGGTGTCACGGCCGGGTTGCGTGCACTAGGCGGGTGAGCCTGCCCGGCGCAGCCGCTCGCCGAGCTGGCGGGCCGCGCTCCGGAGCTCGCGGCCGCCGAGGATCCGGTACGCCGGCAGCTCCACCAGCTGCGCGGCGTACCACCGCGGGTTGCTCGTGCTGCCGGTGAGCCGGCTGTGGTCGCCGTCCGCCTCGAGCCGGCCGAGCGCCCGGGGCAGCCACCGCCGCGCGTCGGCGAGCGGCAGCTCCACCACCACCTCCGTGGCGTACTCCCAGCCGACGGCGAGGTGGTCCTCGAGCTCGGCCACCGGGTCGAGGCCGTCCGGCACCGGGGCCTCCGCGTCGGTGATCCGGACGTCGGAGACCCGGTCGACCCGGTAGGCCCGCCGGCCGCCCGAGCGGTGGTCGAGGCACAGCAGGTACCACCGGCCGTGACGCACCACGACCGCCCACGGATCCACCTCCGCCTCCCAGGAGGAGCCCGCTTCCGAGCGGTAGCCGAGCCGCACCCGGCGCCGCGCCGAGCACGCCTCCACCAGTGCCGTCGTGACCACGGGGTCGGGCCGGGCCGCGCCCCGGTCGGGGGCGGCCGCGGCGGCCCGGCGGACGGCGGCGGCCTGCTCGGCCACCGGCGCGGGCAGGCCCCGGAGGATCTTCGCGAGCGCGCTGCCCACCGGCTCGCCGTCGTCGCCCGCCGCATGGTGACCGTCGAGCACCGCCATCACCAGGCCCAGCGCCTCGGCGGCGGAGAACGTCAGGGGAGGGAGCCGCAGCCCGCGGCCGAGCCGGTAGCCGCCGTACGGGCCGCGCATCGACTCCACCGGGATGCCGGCATCGCGCAGCAGGCCCACGTAGCGCCGCGCCGCGCGCTCGGTGACGCCGAGCCGCCGGCCCAGTGCGTCCGCGGTGATGCCGGGGTGGTCCTGGAGCAGGAGCAGGCAGGCGAGCGCCCGAGCCGTGGGGCTGGTGGCGTCGGTCGGGGCCATGCCGGAAGTCTGCCAGCACAACCGGACACGATCCGTCCGGAACCGGATCTACCGTCGTCGGCATGACGACGACAGACCTGCCGTGGGAGCCGCCGATCGCGGGCACCGAGACCGAGGCGCTGCTCGGCGCCCTGGACCGGCTGCGGCTCACGTTCCGCTGGAAGACCGACGGCCTCGACGCCGCCGGCCTCGCCACCACCGTCGGTGCCTCCTCGCTCACGCTCGGAGGGCTGCTCAAGCACCTCGCCGCGTGCGAGGACTACCACTGGACCCACAAGCTCGACGGCGGCCCGATCACCGGACCGTGGGCCGAGCTCGGCCACGACATGAGCAACGAGTGGGAGTTCCGCACGGCGCGGCCGACGACACCCCCGAGCAGCTCTACGCCTTCTGGGACGAGGCGGTGGCCCGCAACCGTGCCAAGGTGGCGGCCGCCGTCGCCGCGGGCGGACTCGACGAGCCGGTCGAGGCCTCGCACCCCGACGGCCGGCACGCCAACCTGCGCCGGCTCGTGTACGACATGGTCGAGGAGTACGGCCGCCACACCGGCCACGCCGACCTGCTGCGCGAGGCGGTCGACGGCCGGGTCGGCGAGGACCCGCCGGACGACTGGACGCCGCCCGCGACCTTCCGCTGATCGCACCCGGGCTCAGCGGTCGGACCACCGCCCGACCAGGTAGCCCCAGGTGGTGAACGCCAGCGCCGTGACGACGCCGGCCGCGCCCCGCGGCCGGCCGCGCACCAACTCGCGCAGGACGGCCCGCGGCAGCACCCGCCGCACGTAGCGACGCTCGTCGAGCGTGGCCCGCGGGGCGCCCACCATCGCGGCCACCGTGGCCTTGGAGCGGCCCTCCCACAGCGACCGGCTGCGGAGGTAGGCCCAGGTGCCGCGCGTCGCAGGCACCCGGTGCCGCACCACGGCGGCGGGCTCGGAGACCACCCGGCTGCCGGGCAGCCGCTGCGCCACCCGGATGCAGAACTCGGTGTCGTCGCAGCCGACGGGGGCGGCGTCCTTGCGGCTGACCCGCTCGTCGAAGCCGCCGACCTGCTCGAGCAGGGCGCGCCGCAGCGAGATGCTCGCGCCGGTCACGTTGCGGACGTCGGCGCGGACGAGCGGCCGGCCGCGGTGGCTGCAGCCCACCAGCCAGTCCAGCTCGGGTGGCAGGTGGGCCGGGCGGGCCTCGTCCCAGGCCGGTTCCACCCAGCCGCCGACCACCTGCACCCGGGGGTCGGCGTAGGGCGCGACCAGGCGCTCCAGCCAGTCGCGGGCGGGCACGGCGTCGTCGTCGAGGAAGGCCACGACCTCGCCCGTCGCGACCCGCAGCGCCGTGTTGCGGGCGCCGGCGATCCCGCCGTGGTCGGTGTTCGGCACGACCCGCAGCGACGGCCAGCGCCGGGCGACCTCGTCCAGGAGCGCCGGGTTGCGGTCGACCACGACGACCACCTCGGTGGGCGGCAGCGTCTGGTCGGCGAGACCCGCGAGCCCCGCCGCGAGGTCGGGGAGGCGCTCGCTCGCGTGGGTGCAGATCGCCACGCTGAGCGTGTCGCGCATGGCGCCTCCCGTGACCGACCGTGCGTTCGTCCGTTGCATTGTCCGTGGGGGAGGCCGGGTCGAGGGTATACATCGCGGGCGCCGGCGGGATGCTCGGCGCCGCGGTGGTCGACGCGTGGGCATCGGAGGGCACGGTGACGGCGAGCGACCGCGACCCGCGAGCGGACTGGTTGCAGCGGGTCGACGTCGCCGACGTCGACGCCTTCCGGGAGTCCGTGGAGGCCTGCGGGCCGGACCTCCTGGTCAACCTCGCCGCCGAGACCGACCTGGAGCACTGCGAGCGGCACCCGGACGCCGCCTGGGCGTCCAACGCGGCGGGCGCCGTCAACGGCGGGCTGATCGCCGAGCGACTCGACATCCCCTACGTGTACGTGTCGACGGCGGGGATCTTCGGCGGCGAGAAGGACGTCTACGCCGACGGCGACGTCCCCGACCCGCTCACGGTCTACGCGCGCTCGAAGCTGCACGGCGAGCGGTTCGTGCAGGAGCGGGTGCCGCGGCACTTCGTGCTCCGGGCGGGCTGGATGATGGGCGGCGGTCCGGCGCTCGACAAGAAGTTCGTCAACAAGGTGTACGCCCAGATCCGGGGCGGCGCGACGACGATCCACGCGGTCACCGATTTGCTGGGCAGCCCGACCTACACCCACGACTTCGCGGCCGGCATGGTGCGGGTCGTGCGCGAGGCGCCGTACGGCACCTACCACCAGGTCTGCCACGGCACGGCCAGCCGGTACGACGTGGCGCTGGCGTTCGTGGAGCTCCTCGGCCTGGCCGACCGGGTCGAGGTCGTGCCCGTGACCTCCGACCACTTCGCCGACGTCTACTTCGCCCAGCGGCCGCGGTCCGAGCAGCTGGTCAACGACCGGCTCGCCGGTCTCGGGCTCGACACGATGCGGCACTGGCGGGAGGCGCTCGCCGACTACACCGAGGAGTACCGGCGTCACCTGGACGGATTCCGCCCTCGGTGAACACGGGAGCACGCCTCGCTCTGCCCGCGTTCTCCACGGCATGACCGAGCCGCTGGACGCCTACTCCGAGGTCGTCGTCGGCGTCGCCGACGCGCTGACACCACGCGTGGCGGCGCTGCGGGTGCGGAGCGGCCGCGGTGAGTCGGCCGGGTCGGCGGTGGTGCTGAGCGGCGAGGGCCACCTGGTCACGAACGCCCACGTGGTGGGCGACGCGGAGGAGGGCGAGGCCGCCTTCGCCGACGGCACGGTGGCCAGGTTCCGCGTGCTCGGCCGCGACCGGCTCTCCGACCTCGCGGTGCTGCGCACCGACCGCGACGTGCCGGACCCGCCCGAGTTCGGCGACGCCGACCAGCTGCGGGTCGGGTCGCTCGTGGTCGCCGTCGGCAACCCGCTCGGCCTGGCCGGGTCGGTGACCGCCGGCGTGGTGAGCGCGCTCGGCCGCAGCCTGCCGGCGCGTGGGCGCACCACGGTGCGGCTGGTCGAGGACGTGATCCAGACCGACGCCACCCTCAACCCCGGCAACTCGGGCGGTGCGCTCGCCGACGCGCGCGGCCGGGTGGTCGGCATCAACACCGCGGTCGCCGGCATCGGCGTCGGGCTCGCGGTGCCGGTGAACGCCACCACCCACGGCATCCTCGGCTCGCTGCTGCGCGAGGGACGGGTGCGCCGCGCCTACCTCGGTCTGGTCACCACCCCGGCTCCGCTCCCGCCGCGCTGGGCCGAGCGCACCGGCCAGCGCACCGCCCTGCGCGTGGTCGAGGTGGTCGACGGCAGCCCGGCCGAGCGCAGCGGCCTGCGCGGCGGCGACGTGGTGCTCGCGGTCGACGGCACGCCCCTCGGCGACGCCCAGTCGCTGCAGCGGCTCCTCCTCGACGACGCCATCGGCGCGCGGGTGGAGATCACCGTGCTCCGCAACGGCGCGCTCGTCGACGTCGTCGCCGAGCCGGCCGAGCTCGTCGACTAGATGAAGGTCTTGCCCTCGCCGCGGTAGGTGGGAACGACGTCGGCGGCACCGTCCGCTCCCATCAGGTGGAGGTCGTCGACGTGCTCGCACATCTCGCCGGCCTTGGCGTGCCGGAACCACACCCGATCACCCAGCCGGAGGCTGTCGGCGGCCCGGCCACGCAGCGGGGTCTGCACCTCGCCCGCGCCCTCGGCCGGCAGCAGCTTGAGCCCCTCGGGGTAGGTGGGCACCGGCAGCCGGTCGCGCCCGATGGGTCCCGACGCCACCCAGCCGCCGCCGGTGACCGTGACCAGGCCGGGGGCGGGGCGCCGGCACACGTCGAGGCCCATGAACGCGGCGGGGCGGACCTCGAAGGCGTCGTAGCCGTCGAACAGGGCGGGCGCGAAGAGCCCGGAGCCGGCGGCCACCTCGGTGACCGCCGGGTCGGCGGCGGTGGACTCCAGCGAGCCGGTGCCGCCGCCGTTCACGAACTCGAGGTCGGCCAGCTCGCGGACCGCGGCCACGACGGCGCCGCGGCGCTCGGCGAGCTCGGGCACCGAGGCCGCCTTGACCCGGCGCACCACGGCGGCACGCAGCGGGTTGGCGCCGCGGTCGGGCAGCCCGGCCACCTGGCCCTCGTAGGCCAGCAGGCCGACCAGCCGCAGCGCCGGCTCGGCCAGCACCGCCCGGGCCAGGGCGACGGCGTCCGCGGGCGTGTGCGCGGGCGAGCGGCGCGGGCCGAGGTGCACCCGGCCGCCGGCGACCCGCAGCGAGGCGTCGAGGTCGAGGCAGATCCGCAGCGGCGCCGCCACCGACGGCAGCACCGAGCCGAGCAGCTCGAGGCCCTCGGTGCTGTCGACCATGAGCGTGACCCGCTCGGCCAGCACCGGGTCGGCGGCGAGGCGGGCCAGCGCCGACCGCTCCGCGCTCGGGTAGCCGACGACGACGTCCTCCCACTCCTCGGCCAGCCACAGCGCCTCGGTGACCGTGAAGGCGAGGATGCCGGCGAAGCCGGGCCGTTCCAGCGCCCGCCGGATCAGCGCCCGGCAGCGCACCGACTTGCTGGCCACCCGCACCGGGAGCCCGGCCGCGCGGCGCACCAGGTCGGCCGCGTTGGCGTCGAACGCCTCGAGGTCGACCGCGGCGACGGGGCCGTCCAGGTGCTGTGTGGCCGCGATCGAGGCGGGCATGCTGGGTGACCATGGGCGGGACGAACAGTAGCGGGGGATCTGGTGCGGCCGGCGGGGCCTGGCGCAACTGGGCCCGGAACCAGCGCGCGGAGGGCATCGAGATCGCCGTGCCGCGCGACCGCGACGAGGTGGCCGAGGTGGTGGCCAAGGCCGCGGCGGACGGTCGCCGGGTGCGGCCGATCGGCACCGGCCACTCGTTCACCGGTGTGGGCGTGCCTGTGGACGTGCAGCTGCGGCTCGACCACCTCGACGGCATCCTCGCCGTCGACCACGACACCGGCCGGGTCACCGTCGAGGCCGGGATTCCGCTGCACCGGCTCAACCGCGGGCTCTTCGCCCTCGGGCTCGCCCTCACCAACCTCGGCGACATCGAGGAGCAGACGATCGCCGGGGCGATCGCCACCGGCACCCACGGCAGCGGCCTGCGCTTCGGCGGCCTCGCCACGCAGGTCGTGGGCCTCGAGCTCGTGCTGCCCGACGGCTCCACCCTCACCGCCTCGGAGCACGAGAACGCCGACGTGCTCTCGCTGGCGCGCGTCGGCCTCGGCGCGCTCGGCGTGGTGGTGAGCGTGACTCTCCAGGCCGAGCCCGCATTCGCCGTCCACGCGCGCGAGGGTCACGCCGAGCTCGACGACGTGCTCGCCCGCTTCGACGACGACGTCGAAAGCACCGACCACGTCGACCTGCACTGGTTCCCGCACACCACGAAGGTGCTCACCAAGCACAACGAGCGCCGTCCGCTCGCTGCGGGCCTCGACCCGCTCTCCCGCAGGAGCGCCTGGTGGGACGACGAGTTCCTCGCCAACGGCGTCTACCCCGCCCTGGTCGGCCTCGGCCGGCGGGTGCCGCCGCTGGTGCCGCCGCTCGCGCGGTTCGTGGGCCGGGTGCTCGGCGAGCGGGAGTTCCGCGACGTGTCGTACCGGGTGTTCGCCTCGCGGCGCGCGGTGCGGTTCGAGGAGATGGAGTACGCCGTGCCGCGCGAGCACGGGCTCGACGTCGTCCGCGAGCTCGTGGCCGAGGTGACCCACAGCCCCTGGCGGATCGCCGTGCCCGTCGAGATCCGCACGGCGGCGGGCGACGACGTCGCGCTCTCGACGGCGTACGGCCGCGACTCGGTGTACGTCGCCGTGCACACCGCACCCGGCAGCCCCGACCGCGAGCCCTACTTCGCCGCGCTGGAGCGGATCGCCGGGCAGGTCGGGGGCCGCCCGCACTGGGGCAAGCTCCACGGCCTCGACGCCGACCTGCTGCGCGAGCGCTACCCGCGGTTCGAGGAGTTCCGCGCGCTGCGCGACCGGCTCGACCCCGACCGGGTGCTCACCAACCCCTACCTGGACAGGGTGCTCGGTCCGTGACGGTGGTTGAGGTGCGAGCGGAGCGAGCCTCGAAACTCAGTCGGCGTCGGGCAGGCTCTCGTCGGCTGACGACTGCAGCGCGTCGCGCAGGGCCGGGATCTCGTCGACGAGCCTCACCAGGTCGTCCTTGGTGAAGTGCACGACCTCGAGCTCGGACTGCGACACCACCGCCGCGGTGCGGAGTCGCTTCTCGAGGATGCCGACCTCGCCGATCACCGCACCCGGCCCGACCGTGGCGATCGTGTCGCCGCCCTTGCGGATCGCCACCTCGCCGGAGAGCAGCACGTAGGCCTTGTCGGCCGGGGTGGTCTCCGACATCAGCGACCACTGACCGGGCAGGTGCACGACCTTGCCGGCGTCGGCGACCTTCTTCAGCTCGTCGTCGGAGAGGCCGGAGAACCGGTCGAGGGAGCGGAGGCGGTCGAAGGCGTCGGAGCGTGACATGCCCGCACCCTAGTGACTCAGGGCCTGACCTCGACGTCCTTCCAGAACGCCACCCGGTCGGTGACCATGCGAGCCGGCTGCTTCGGCTCGGGGTAGAAGAACACGGAGTCCGGGCTGACCTGACCGTCGGCCTCGAGCGAGTAGTACGACGCCTCGCCCTTCCACGAGCAGGTGCTGTGGTGGTCCGACGCGCGGAGCACCGAGGCGTCGACCGACGACAGCGGGAAGTAGTGCCGGCCCTCCACCACGATCGTCTTGTCGGACTCGGCGATGACCCGGCCGTTCCAGATGGCGCGCATGGCGGGACGCTACGCCGGTTCCCCCACCATCGAGACGAGATCGGCGATGGAGTCGACGATGCGGGTCGGGCGGTACGGGAACGTCTCGACCTGGCCGGGCCGGGTGGAGCCAGTGGTGACGAGGACGGTGCGCAGTCCAGCCTCGAGGCCGCTGATGATGTCGGTGTCCATGCGGTCGCCGACCATCACGGTGGTCTCGGAGTGCGCCTGCAGCCGGTTGAGGGCGCTGCGCATCATCAGCGGGTTCGGCTTGCCGATGAAGTAGGGCTGCCGACCCGTGGCGGTGCTGATGAGCGCGGCCACTGAACCGCAGGCCGGGAGCAGGCCCTGGTGGCTGGGACCGCTGACGTCGGGGTTGGTGGCAAGGAAACGGGCGCCGGCGTCGATCAGCCGGATCGCGCGGGTGATCGCCTCGAAGGAGTAGGTGCGGGTCTCGCCGAGCACCACGTAGTCGGGGTCGCGGTCGGTCATCACGTAGCCGATGTCGTGGAGCGCGGTGGTGAGCCCGGCCTCGCCGACGACGTACGCCGAGCCGCCCGGCCGCTGCTCGTCGAGGAACTGCGCGGTGGCCAGGGCCGAGGTCCAGATCGCGTCCTCGGGCACGTCGATGCCGCTGCGCAGCAACCGGGCCCGCAGGTCGCGCGGGGTGAAGATCGAGTTGTTGGTGAGCACCAGGAACCGCAGGCCCGAGGCCTTCAGCGCCTCGATGAACTCGGTGGCTCCGGGGATCGGGTCCTCCTCGTGCACGAGCACGCCATCCATGTCGGTCAGCCAGGTCTCGACGGCGCGGGTCATGCCCCCAGTCTGGCGGTTGCGAGAATCAGGTCCATGACCGTGGTGCTGGGCATCGAGACCTCGTGCGACGAGACCGGCGTCGGCCTCGTGCGCGACGGCGTGCTGCTCGGCGAGGCGCTCGCCTCGAGCATCGACGAGCACGTCCGGTTCGGCGGGGTGGTGCCCGAGATCGCCGCCCGTGCGCACGTGCAGGCGATGGTGCCGACGATGCGGGCGGCCATGGACGACGCCGGGCTGGCCTGGCACGACGTCGGCGCCGTCGCCGTCACCGCCGGCCCGGGGCTCGCCACCGCGCTGCACGTCGGGGTGGCCGCCGCCAAGGCCACGGCCCTCGCGCTCGGGGTGCCGCTCTACGGCGTGCACCACCTCGCCGGCCACGCGGCCGCCGACACGCTGGTGCACGGCCCGCTGCCCGACCACAGCGTCGCGCTCATCGTGAGCGGCGGCCACACCAGCCTGCTCTCGGTGCGCGACCTGGTGCGCACCCCGATCGTGCACCTCTCCGACACCCTCGACGACGCCGCCGGCGAGGCCTTCGACAAGGTGGCGCGGCTGCTCGGCCTGCCCTACCCCGGCGGTCCGTCGATCGACCGGGCCGCCCGCGACGGCGACCCGCGCGCCGTCCGGTTCACGCGCCCGCTGATGGGCCAGCGCGACCCGGCGCTCGGGTTCTCGTTCTCCGGGCTCAAGAGCGCCGTGGCCCGCTATGTGGCCGCCCCGCGCGACCCCGGCATCTCCACCGAGGACATCGCCGCGTCCTTCCAGGAGTGCGTGGCCGACACCGTGGTGACCAAGGCGCTGCGCGCCTGCCACCAGGAGCAGGTCGAGACGCTGGTGATCGTCGGCGGCGTCGCCGCCAACAGCCGGGTGCGCTCGCTCGCCGAGGAGCGGTGCGCCGAGGCCGGCATCGAGCTGCGGGTGCCGCCGATGCGGCTGTGCACCGACAACGGCGCCATGATCGCCGCCGTCGGTGACCTGCTCGTGCGTGACGGCGCGCCGCCGTCGCCGAGCGACCTCGGCGCCCGGTCGAGCGTGGTGCTCGAGCTGGCCCAGCTGGCGTGACCTACTTGCTGCTGGACAGCCGGTACTGGCGCACCGACAGCGGGATGAACACCACCAGGATGATCACCACCCAGATCAGCGTGTAGAGCACCGGGTTCTGCATCGGCCACGCGTCGGGCACCGGGATCGACGGGTCGGTGTTGCCGAACAGCTCGCGGCACGCCTGGGTGAGCGTGGACACCGGGTTCCACAGCACGAACGTCTCGAGGACGCCGTCGAACGACTCCTGCGGCACGAACGCGTTGGACAGGAACGTGAGCGGGAAGATCACGATGAACGCGGCGTTGTTGACCACCTCGACGCTCGGGACGATCAGCCCGACGAGGGCCATGATCCAGCTGATCGCGTAGGCGAAGAGCAGCAGCAGTCCGAAGCCGAGCATCATGTCGACGACGCCCTCGCGGGCCCGCCAGCCGACGAGCAGCCCGGTGAGCGCCATGATCACCAGCGACAGCGCGTTGTAGATGACGTCGGAGGCGGTGCGGCCCACCAGCACCGCCGAGCGCGACATCGGCAGCGACCGGAACCGGTCGATGATGCCCTTCTGCATGTCTTCGGCGATGCCCGCGCCGGTGAAGGTGGCGCCGAAGACGACGGTCTGGGCGAAGATGCCGCCGACCAGGAACTCCTTGTAGTCGACGTTGCCCGGCACGTCGATCGCGCCGCCGAACACGTAGGCGAACAGCAGCACGAACATGATCGGGCTGATGAGCACGAACACGAGCACCTCGGGCACCCGCTTGATCTTGATGACGTTGCGCCAGGCGACGACCCAGCCGTCGTTGAGGGCCTTCGTCATGCTCATGCCGTCGCCTCCTCGGTGTCGCGCTTCTCGTCCTCGGCCAGTTCCTCGGCCGCGTGGCCGGTGAGGGAGAGGAACACGTCGTCGAGGGTGGGCCGCCGCAGGCCGATGTCGAGGATGCCGACCTCGGCGCCGTCGAGGTCGTCGAGCACCCGGCGCAGCGAGTGCGCACCCTCCCGGACGGCCGCGGTGACCGTGCGGTCGTCGCTCTGCACCTCGCCGACCGCGACCGGGGCGAGGATCCGCTCGACCGTGGCGACCGAGTCACGCTCGGCGACCACGACCTCGATCCGCTCCCCACCGGTCTGGGCCTTCAGCTGGTCGGCCGTGCCGCGGGCGATCTCCTTGCCGTGGTCGATGACCAGGATGTCGTCGGCGAGCCGGTCGGCCTCCTCGAGGTACTGGGTGGTGAGCAGCAGGGTGGCGCCGCCGGCGACCAGCTCGCGGATGACGTCCCACATCTGCTGGCGGCTGCGGACGTCGAGCCCGGTGGTGGGCTCGTCGAGCACCAGCACCGGCGGCTCCGCCACCAGCGCGCCGGCGAGGTCGAGCCGGCGGCGCATGCCACCGGAGTAGGTCTTCGAGGGCCGGTCGCCGGCGTCGGCGAGGTCGAAGCGGTCGAGCAGCTCGCGGGCCCGGCGTCGCGACGGCTCCTTGCCGAGGCCGTAGAGCCGGCCGACCATCGTGAGGTTCTCGTAGCCGGTGAGGTTCTCGTCGACGGCGGCGTACTGCCCGGACAGGCCGATCTTGCGCCGGACGCCCTGCGGGTCCTTCAGCACGTCGACGCCGGCCACGGTGGCCGTGCCCTCGTCGGGCTCCAGCAGGGTGGTGAGGACCCGAACGGCGGTGGTCTTGCCGGCGCCGTTGGGACCGAGCAGGGCCAGCACCTTCCCCTCCGGCACGTCGAGGTCGAGGCCGCCCAGGGCCACGACGGACTTGTAGCGCTTGACCAGGCCTCGAGCGCTGATCATGTCGGCCATGCGTGCCTCGTCTTTCGGGGGTGAGGGGACGGGCGAGACGGTACCGACCCCCGCCGACATCACAACTCATCGCCGATCCGAGCGCGTTCTGGGAGGTTGTGTCACGTGCACTTCGTGGGGATCGACCTGGCGTGGGGGGAACGCAACCCCAGCGGTCTCGCCGTCCTCGACGGCGAGGCACGGCTGCTGACCACCGACGCCGTGCGCACCGACGCGGAGATCGAGGACCGCCTCGCGCCGTACGTCGAGGGCGGCTGCGTGGTGGGCATCGACGCGCCGATCGTCGTGCGCAACCCGACCGGGTCCCGGCCGGCCGAGCAGGCACTCAACGCCGACTTCGCCCGCTTCCACGCGGGCGCCCACCCCTCCAACACCGGCAAGCCGGAGTTCGCCGACGGCACCCGGGCGGCGCGGCTGGCCAAGCGGCTGCAGCTGGACGTCGACCCGCGGTCCGGGCGCGATCGGCGCGCCATCGAGGTCTACCCGCACCCGGCCACCGTCGTCCTCTTCGGCCTGGACCGGATACTGCGCTACAAGGCCAAGCCCGGGCGCGACCTCGCGCTGCTGCAGCGGTGAGCTGCTGCGGCTCATGGACCTGGTGGCCGGCCTGGTCACCACCGACGACGGCCTGGGTCGACCTGCGGGCGCAGGCAGCCGCCGCCACCCGCAAGAGCGAGCTGCGCCGGGTGGAGGACCGGGTCGATGCGGTGCTCTGCGCCTACGTGGCCTGGCTGGCCCACCACCGGCCCGAGACCCTGGCCTTCTACGGCGACGCCGAGACGGGGTGCATCGTCACCCCGGCGCTGCGGCCCGACCCGGCGGCCGACTACGCCGCCCAGCACCCGGAGCTCGAGGCGGCCGGCCACGACGCCGTCGCCCTGGTGACCCAGGTGCTCGACGAGGCCGGCATCAACTACCTGTCCGTGACCGGTCGTACCAAGACCGTCGCCTCGTTCGCCGAGAAGGCCGGCCGTGAGCGCGAGGGGAGACGGCTCTTCGACGACCCGATGGACCAGATCACCGACCAGCTCGGCGTCCGGGTGATCACCTACGTGGCCGACGACGTCGACGCGGTGGCCGAGCTGCTGTCGGAGCAGGTCGTCGTCACCGATGACCGCGACCTCGGCCAGGAGACGGCGCGGGAGGGGCGCTTCGGCTACGCCAGCCGGCACCTCCTCTTCGGCCTCGACCCGGCCCGCGAAGGGAATGCCGCCTTCGAGCGGCTGCGCGGCCGGACGGTGCAGGTGCAGGTGCGCACCGTGGTGCAGCACGCCTGGGCCGAGTTCGAGCACGAGGTGCGCTACAAGGGCACGGTGCCCGAGGAGCACGCCCGCGAGCTCGACCGGCGGTTCACGCTCGCCGCCGGGCTCCTCGAGCTCGCCGACCGCGAGTTCAGCGAGATCCGCCACCGGCTGCGGGGGCTCACGCCCGATCTGCCCACGGTGGAAGCCGACGACCGGCGGATCGACCCCCGCGAGCTGGCGGGCTTCCTGGCCGCGCACTACGCCGACGCCGCCTGGTCGCGCGCCGAGCACTACCGCTGGATCTCGGGGCTGCTGCTCGCCGTCGGCGTCACCACCCTCGACGAGCTGGCCGACACGCTGCGCGGCGCCGACGAGACCGCGATCGCCGCCCGCATGGCCTACCGGCAGCAGCCCGGCGCCATCCGCCGGCTCGACGACGCACTGCTCTGGGTGCACGGCACGGCGTACGCCGACCTGGCCGACAACGCCCACCGCCGCGACGCCCTGCGAGCCCGGCTCGCCCGGATGCGACCGGAGGGTGCCGCGTCATGACCACGGAGGTGCGGTACCGGCCGGGCGGCGGCGCCGCGTGGGCCGATCCCTGGCCGGCGTACGCCGCGCTCCGCGACCACGACCCCGTGCATCGGGTCGTGCCCCCCGGCCGGCCCGGCGACGACTACTACGTGCTCACTCGTCACGCCGATGTCGCCGCGGCCGCCGTCGACACCGCCACCTTCTCGTCCGCGCAGGGCCTCACCGTCGAGTACGACGAGCTGGGCAAGATCGGCCTCGCCGACAACCCGCCGCTGGTGATGCAGGACCCGCCCGACCACACGGCCTTCCGCAAGCTGGTCTCCCGCGGTTTCACGCCGCGGGCGGTGCGCACGGTAGAGCCCCAGGTGCGGTCGTACGTCGTCGAGAAGCTCGACGCGCTGGTGGCGGCCGGCGGCGGCGATCTCGTGACCGACCTGTTCAAGCCGTTGCCGAGCATGGTGGTGGCCCACTACCTCGGCGTCCCGGCCGAGGACCGCGACCGCTTCGACGGCTGGACCGACGCCATCGTGGCGGCGTCGTCGACCGGCGACCCGCTCGGCGCCGCCGACGCGGCGGCCGAGATGCTCGCCTACTTCACCGCCCTCGTGGAGCGCCGCCGGCACGACCCCGCGGACGACACGGTGTCGCACCTCGTGGCCGCGGGTGTGGCCGCCGACCCCGGCGACGTGACCGGGCTGGTCGGCGTGCTCGGCTACGTGTTCACGATGGTCACCGGCGGCAACGACACCACCACCGGCGCGCTCGGCGGCGGTGTGCAGCTGCTGGCCCGGCACCCTGACCAGCGGGCCCGGCTCGCCGCCGACCCCGCCCTGGTGCCGGACGCCGTCGAGGAGCTGCTGCGGCTCACCTCGCCCGTCCAGGGGCTGGCCCGCACCACCACCCGCGACGTGACGCTGCACGGCGTCACGATCCCGGCAGGCCGCAAGGTGCTGCTCTGCTACGGCGCCGCCAACCGCGACCCGCGGGCGTACGGGCCGGACGCCGACGACCTCGACGTCGGGCGCACGCCGCAGCGGATCCTCACCTTCAGCCAGGGCTCCCACCACTGCCTCGGCGCCTCGGCGGCGCGGATGCAGACCCGGGTGGCGCTGGAGGAGCTGCTCGCCCGGATGCCCGAGCACGACGTCGACGAGCACGGCGTCACCTGGGCCGACGGCCCGTACGTGCGACGCCCGCTCACCTTGCCCGTCGTAGTTTCGAGGTCGTGACTCCTGCCGAGCTGCTCACCGACGCCTTCGAACGGATCCGCGAGAGCGGCACCGCCGTCGTCGACGGGCTCTCCGACGACGACCTGCGATACCGACCCACCCCCGACGCCAACCCGATCGGCTGGCTGGTCTGGCACCTCACCCGCGTGCAGGACGACCACGTGGCCGGCGTGGCCGGCCACGACCAGGTGTGGGACGAGTTCGCCGACCGGTTCGACCTCCCCTACGACCGCGCCGACCACGGCTACGGCCACACCAGCGAGCAGGTGGCGGCGTTCTCCGCCCCGGCCGACCTGCTCGCCGAGTACCTCACCGCGGTGCACGACCGCACCGTCGGCTACCTCGCCACCCTCTCCCCCGACGACCTCGACCGGGTGGTCGACGAGCACTGGGACCCGCCGGTCACGCTCGGCGTGCGGCTGGAGAGCGTGGTCAACGACGACACCGCGCACGTCGGGCAGGCCGAGTACGTGCGCGGCCTGCTCGGGCGCTGAGAGGGTGGGGCCATGACCGACGCCCCCGCACCCCTGGAGACCCTCCGTGAGGATTGGGACCGCGCCCTGTGCGTGGTCGCCCACCCCGACGACCTGGAGTTCGGCGCCGCCGCCGCGGTGGCGCGCTGGACCGGGCAGGGGAAGACGGTCACCTACTGCATGGTCACCAGCGGCGAGGCCGGCATCGACGGGATGGACCCCGACGAGTGCCGCGCGGTGCGGGAGGCGGAGCAGCGCGAGTCGGCGCGCGTCGTCGGCGTCGACGAGGTCGTCTTCCTCGGCCTGCCCGACGGCGTCCTGGAGTACGGCGTCCCACTGCGCGCCGCGATCGCCCGCGAGGTGCGCCGGTTCCGGCCGGAGGTCGTGATCACCGGCAACTTCCGCGACTCGTGGGGCGGAGCCAACCTCAACCAGGCCGACCACATCGCCGTCGGCCGGGCCGTGCTCGACGCCGTCCGCGACGCCGGCAACCGCTGGATCTTCCGCGATCAGGTCGAGACCGAGGGCCTCGAGCCCTGGGGCGGGGTCGGCGAGGTGTGGGCCAACGGCTCGCCGCAGTCCACCCACGGCGTCGACACCACCGACACCTTCGACGCCGGGGTCGCCTCACTCGAGGCCCACCGCGCCTACATCGACGGCCTCGGCTGGGAGCACTTCGACCCCCGCGAGTTCCTCGAGGGCATGGCCCGCCAGACCGGCCAGCGCCTCGGCGTCGGCATGGCGGCCGCCTTCGAGGTGTTCCCGATGGGCTGGGGTGAGTAGGGGTCTCGTCCGCCCCGGAACGCCCGAATCACTGGTTCACCAGTGAATCGGGCACCCGGCCTCACCGCCGCACCGCGGCGGTGACCCGGTAGCGCACGAACGACGGCACAGCCACCGCCGCGAGGACGACGAGCACGACCACGAGCACTCCCCCGCCGGCGCTGGCCACGGCGGTGCCGACGGCGGCGGCCGCGGCGCCGTGGGCGACGTCGGCGACCCGAGGGCCGCCGGCGACGACGACGATGAAGATGCCCTGGAGCCGGCCGCGGACGGCGTCGGAGGCGGCGGCCTGGAGGATCGAGGTGCGGAACGCGGCCGAGACCATGTCGGCACCGCCGCCGACCACCAGCATGAGCACGGCGACGACGAGCATCGCCGTCCGGAGCGAGTCCACCGACCCGGCGATCCCGACCGCCACGCCGAAGCCGACCATCGCCAGGCCCCACACCACGATCGCCACCACCACCGCGCGGCCCTGCGCGGAGACCCGCGACACCCAGCCCGAGAAGACCCCGCCGAGCACGGCGCCGGCGGGGATCGCGGCGAACAGGAGCGCGAAGGCGAGGCCGCCGGCGTCCGGCCCGGCGAAGCTGTCGTCGGCGATCTCGGGGAACAGTGCCCGCGGCATCCCGAACACCATCGCGATGAGGTCGACGACGAACGACATCATCAGCACCGGGTGGCCGCGCAGGTAGGTGAACCCCTCGATCACCGACCGCAGCCCCGGCGCCCTGGTCACCCCCTCGACCGGCAGCGGCGGCAGCGTGACGACGGCGAACAGCGTCGCGAACAGGAAGACGGTGTCGACGAGGTAGAGCGCTGCGAACCCGAGCACGGGGATGAGGGCGCCTGCGAGCAGCGGTCCTGCGATGCCGCCGGCGGTGAAGAGCGTCATCGACAGCGCGTTGGCGGCGGGCAGCAGCTCGGCCGGCAGCAGCCGCGGCAGGATGGCGCTCCGGGTCGGCTGGTTGACGGCGAACAGCGCCTGCTGCAGCGAGAACAGACCGAGCAGCAGCCACACGTTCTCGTTGCCCAGCGCCGCCTGCGCCCAGAACAGCCCGCTCGTGACGATCAGCCCGACGGTCGTGATCGTGAGCAGCGTGCGGCGGTCCATGACGTCGGCGAGCGCGCCGCCCCACAGCCCGAAGACCACGAGCGGCACCAGCCCGAAGACGCCGGTGAGGCCGACGTACGCCGACGACCCGGTGATCGCGTAGATCTGCGCCGGCACCGCCACCACGGTGAGCTGGGCGCCGACGACGGTGACGATGTTGGCGGTCCAGAGCCGCCGGAAGTGGGGTACCTGGAGGGGTCGCGTGTCGGCGACCATCCCTCTCAACCACCCACGCACTGGCTCAACGGTAGGCGACCTGCGATGAGTCGACGCGTTGAGTACGGTCACACCGGCATGAGCACAGCACCCGGAGCGGTCGGACCGCTCGACGTCACCTTCGAGGCCACGCTGCGACGCAGCGACGCCACCGGAGGATGGACCTACCTCGTGTGGCCGGAGTCGGCCACCTTCTTCGGCACCCGCGCGCTCGTGAAGGTGCGCGGCACCGTCGACGGCGTCCCCTTCGAGTCCTCCTTCATGGCCCTCGGCGACGGCAACCACAAGCTGCCGGTGAAGGGCGCGCTGCGGGTCGAGTCCGGCAAGGCCGCCGGCGACACCGTGACGGTGCACCTCACCGAACGGGTGAAGTAGCACCGGGGACAGTGGGGGCATGCGGCGACCCGTGCCCGACCGGCCCGAACCCGGCCAGGAGTCCGTCTGGGACTACCCGCGCCCGCCCGCGCTCGAGGAGTCGCGGCGCTCGATCCAGGTGGTGCTGGGCGGCGTCGTCGTCGCCGACACCACCCGCTCCTGGCGGGTGCTCGAGACCAGCCATCCGCCCACCTACTACCTGCCGCGCGAGGCCTGGCAGCCCGGCGCGCTGCGCGAGGCGGCCGGGTCGTCGTTCTGCGAGTGGAAGGGCCGGGCCTCCTACCTCGACGTCGTCGGCGGCGACGCCGTCGCTCCGCGGGCCGCCTGGTACTACCCCCACCCGAGCCCCCGCTTCACCGACCTCACCGGCGCCGTGGCGGTGATGCCGGCGGCCATGGACCGCTGCGTCGTCGACGGCGAGGTGGTGCGCCCGCAGGAGGGCGGCTTCTACGGCGGCTGGATCACCAGCGACCTGGCCGGCCCGTTCAAGGGCGGCACCGGCTCCATGGGCTGGTAGCAGCTACTCGATGCCGGCGACGCGGTCGAGCTCCTGCAGCAGGTCGTGGGCCGCCACCTCCACCTTCTTGTGCCGCCACTCCGAGGCCCGGTACACGCAGGCGATGAGGGCGGTGCGGTGCACGCGCCGGAAGTCGCCGTACACGAACGCGAACCTGGCCTTGGTCTCGTCGCTGGCACCGTCGGTGAGGCCGAGGTGCCAGGCGCCGTACTCCTCCCAGGAGTGCCGGTCGAGGTAGGAGTTCTGCACGTCGGCCGAGGGCTGCACGTCGCCCCAGTCGCTGTCGAGCACGTACTGCTTCTTCTCGATCAGCTCACGACAGCGCGCCACACCCGCGTCGTTGACGGCGTATCGGGCCATGGCTCAGATCTCCTCGGGCACGGGCTGGTCGTCGTCGCGGGCGCCGAAGATCGGGATCTCGTCGAGCCGCTCCTCGGTGAGGCCGGTGCCCCACGCCCGCATCTGGTCGCGCGAGCGTCGCGAGAACACCGCCCGGAACAGCTCGTACGGCGGCACGGTGCCGACCAGCTCCTGTGCCCGGCGGGGACCGACCACGTCGGCCACTGGCTGCCACAGGTGGTCGGCCAGCCGGGGCTTGCCGAACGCCTCGTGCAGGTCGGCGTGGTGCACCGCGATGTCCCACGCGATCGCCGGGGTGGCCCCGGCGGCCGCGTTCGCCACGGCGTCCTGGTGGGCCCCCAGCTCGGCCACCAGGTCGGCCACCGGCAGGTGCCGGCGCTCGGCCACGTGCCGCGCCGTCCAGGTCGGTCCGGGGGCGTCGTCCATGCGGCCGTCGACGCTGTCGGCCGCCTCGCCCGCCAGGTGGGCGACGACGTCCTTGACCGTCCAGCTCGGCGTGCCCGGCACCGGGTGCGCCAGGGCGTCGTCGTCGAGGTCGGAGGCGAAGGCGGCGACGTCGGCCACGTGCTCCCGGTAGAGCGCTCCCCAGTCCGTCATGGCCCGACGGTAGGGCTCGGATGCGGGGGCGTCGACGCACGCGATAGAAAAAGGTCTGAGAAAGTCTCGGCCAGGTTGTCGGATCACCCCCACGTCGATCGTGGCGGAGGTGTGAGGCGGCCACCGGGGTCGCCCGTACCACTCCACGAGGGAGCACCGACATGCCGAACTACCTGCTGGGCGTCAACCACGACACCGCCGAGGGCCCCGAGATGGCCGACATGGACCCCGCCGAGCTGCAGCCGATCTTCGAGGCGGTGGGCCGCTTCAACGAGAAGCTCCAGGCCGAGGGCGCCTGGGTCTTCGGTGGCGGACTGCGCAACCACGACGCCACCACCACCGTCGACAACACCGGCGACACCGCGGTCGTCACCGACGGTCCCTACGCCGAGTCCAAGGAGTACCTCGGCGGCTTCTGGATCATCGAGGCCCCCGACCTCGACGCCGCGCTCGCCTGGGCCAAGGAGGGATCGCAGGCCTGCCGCGGGCGGGTCGAGGTGCGTCCCTTCCAGGAGGAGCCCGAGGCCTGAGCGTCGTCGGCGCTCGCGAGCCGTGGACCAGATCGAGCGGATCTTCCGCGAGGAGTACGGCCGGGTGGTCGCCTCCCTGACGCGCCGCTTCGGTGACCTCGACGTCGCCGAGGAGGCCGCCGGTGAGGCGCTGCTCGTCGCCGTCGAGCGGTGGCCGGTGGACGGCGTCCCGCCCAACCCGGGTGGGTGGCTCACCACCACCGCCGGCAACCGCGCGATCGACCGGATCCGCCGCGAGCAGCGCCGCGACGCCAAGCACCAGGCGGCGCTCATGGTCGTTGACGACACCCCGCACGAGCCCACCGGAGTGGTGGAGGACGACCGGCTGCGGCTGGTGTTCACCTGCTGCCACCCGGCGCTCGCGCCCGAGGCGCGCGTGGCCCTCACGCTGCGGCTGCTCGGCGGGCTCACCGTGCCCGAGATCGCGCACGCCTTCTTCGTCTCGGAGACGACGATGGGCCAGCGGATCACCCGGGCCAAGAAGAAGATCGCCGGCGCCCACATCCCCTACCGGGTGCCGGAGGCGGCCGACCTGCCCGAGCGGGTCGCCGGCGTGCTCGCGGTGGTGTACCTCGTGTTCAACGAGGGCTACCTCGCGACGTCCGGCGACGCCGTCCGCGACAACCTCACCGCCGAGGCGATCCGGCTCGGCCGGATCCTGCACGCGCTGCTGCCCGACGACCCCGAGGTCACCGGGCTGCTGGCGCTCATGCTGCTCACCGAGGCCCGGCGTCCGGCCCGGATCGCCGCCGACGGCGCGCTGGTGCCGCTGCACGAGCAGGACCGCGGCGGCTGGGACCGCGACCTCATCGTCGAGGGCCACGGGCTGGTGCGGGAGTGCCTCGCCCGCAACCGGCCCGGTCGCTACCAGATCCTGGCCGCCATCGGCGCCGTGCACACCGACGCCCCGACCGCCGATCACACCGACTGGTCGCAGGTGGCGGCCCTCTACGGCCAGCTCGCGGCGATCGACCCGAGCCCCGTGGTCGCGCTCAACCGTGCGGTCGCCGTCGCCGAGCTCGACGGTCCGGAGGTCGGGTTGGCGCAGGTCGACCGGCTCACCTCGCCGGCGATGACCGGCTACCACGCCTTCCACGCCACCCGCGCCGACCTGCTGCGCCGGCTCGGCCGCAGCGCCGAGGCGAGGGCGGCCTACGACGCCGCGCTGGCGCTCATCGACAACCCCGCCGAGACGGCTTACCTGACCCGGCGGCGCGACCAGCTGGCTCCCTAGCGTCTGGCACCCTGAGTTCGTGACGCCGCCGATGCCGCTCGCCCTGCCCGCCACCGACGACCCGCGTGCCTTCGAGGAGTGGCTGCGCGCCCGCGCCGAGGACGGGCTGCGGACGGCCGACGAGCTCGTGCGCGGACTGCGCGACGACCCGCCGGCCGACACCGTCGGCGTGCTGCGGCAGTGGGACGAGGTCAACCTGGCGCTCGGCAACGTGGCGGCGCTGGGCTCGCTCTTCGGGAACGTGCACCCCGACGAGCAGGTGCGCACCACGGCCGAGAAGGCCGAGCAGGACGTGATGCGCGTGCTCACCGAGCTGTCGCTCGACCGCGGGCTCTACGAGGTGTTCGCCGGCCTCGACGCCGCGGGGCTGGACGAGCAGGCCGCGCGGCTGCTCGAGAAGGTGCTGCGCGACTTCACCCGCGCCGGCGTCGACCGCGACGACGCCACCCGCGCCCGGATCGCCGAGGTGAACGAGCGGCTCACCGAGCTCGACCAGGAGTTCAGCAAGGTGATCCGCGACGACGTCCGCCGGATCCGGGTGACGCCCGACCGGCTGGCGGGGCTGCCGCAGGACTTCCTCGACGCCCACCCGGCCGACGACGACGGCCTGGTCACCATCACCACCGACTACCCCGACGCCGTGCCCACGCGGATGTTCGCCGAGGACGCCGAGGTGCGCCGCGAGATGACGGCGCAGTTCCTCGACCGCGGCTGGCCGCAGGCCGACCCGCTGCTCAAGGAGATGTTCGCGCTGCGGCACGAGGTGGCCGGCCTGGTCGGCTACCCCGACTGGGCGGACTACGACGCCGAGGTGAAGATGATCGGGTCGGGGCCGGCGATCCCGGAGTTCGTCGACAAGATCGCCGCCGCGGCCGCCGGTCCGATGGAGCGTGACCTCGCCGTCCTCCTCGAGCGCTACCGCCGCGACTTCCCCGACGCCGAGCGGATCCGGCTCTGCGACGCCTCGTACTACGAGGAGCAGGTGCGCAAGGAGGAGTTCGAGGTCGACTCCCAGCGGGTGCGCGCGTACTTCGGCTTCGAGAAGGTGCGGCAGGGGCTGCTCGAGGTCACCGGCCGGCTCTTCGGCCTGCGCTACGACCCCGTGCCCGACGCACCGGTGTGGCACGACGAGGTCGCGGTCTACGACGTCGTCCGCCTCGACGACGACGCCGAGCTCGGCCGCATCTACCTCGACCTCCACCCGCGCGAGGGCAAGTACAAGCACGCCGCGCAGTTCACGCTCACCGACGGCGTCGCCGGCCGGCAGCTGCCCGAGGGCGTGCTGGTGTGCAACTTCAGCCGCGGTGTGATGGAGCACGACCACGTCGTCACGCTGTTCCACGAGTTCGGCCACCTGGTGCACCACGTGCTCGGCGGCCACGGGCAGTGGGCGCGGTTCGCCGGCGTCGCCACCGAGTGGGACTTCGTCGAGGCGCCGTCGCAGATGCTCGAGGAGTGGGCCTGGGACGCCGCGATCCTGCGCTCCTTCGCCACGAACGCCGACGGCGAGCCGATCCCCGAGGAGCTGGTGGCCGCGATGCGGCGCAGCGACGACTTCGGCAAGGGCTACCTGGCGCGGGTGCAGAACTTCTACGCCGCGGTGTCGTACTACTTCCACGTCGAGCGCCCCGACGACCTCACCGCCCGGATGATCGAGCTGCAGGAGAAGTACTCGCCCTGGCCCTACCAGGAGGGCACGCACTTCTTCGCCGGCTTCGGCCACCTCAGCGGCTACACCTCGGCCTACTACACCTACGCGTGGTCGCTGGTGATCGCCAAGGACCTGTTCAGCGCCTTCGACGAGGACGACCTGTTCGACCCCGAGGTCGCCGGCCGCTACCGCGACCGCATCCTCGCCCCCGGCGGCACGAAGGACGCCGCCGACCTCGTCGCCGACTTCCTCGGCCGCCCCTACACCTTCGACTCTTACGCCGCCTGGCTCGCCCGCTGAC
This sequence comes from uncultured Actinomycetota bacterium, assembly GCA_963808855.1. Taxonomy (GTDB): domain Bacteria; phylum Actinomycetota; class Actinomycetes; order Propionibacteriales; family Nocardioidaceae; genus Nocardioides. Next base: position 238,894 of record CAWEHA010000002.1, read on the forward strand.
GTCCTCCTCCGCTGGCCGTCTCGCTGTAACACGCCGTCCATCCGTCTAGGGCGCCCCTGCACGGGTGCCGAAGGCGGATGGACGGCGTGTTACAAGCGGCTCATTTGTCGCGAGCGAACACTCACCGCTACAGTAACGATATATCGCGAACAGACGCGATACCCGAACTCAGAAGGAGCACCACCATGGGACAGCGAGGACGCAGCCGGCAGTGGGCCGGCGGACCACAGGAATGGCAGAACCACCGCGGCCGGGGCCGCGGGCACGGCTGGGGCGGCGGACCGCCCTGGGCGCACGGCGCCGGGGGCTGGGACGGCCCGATGGGCGGCCCGCCGCCCTGGCTGGCCGGGATCTTCGGCTTCGAGCAGCCCGGACGCCGCGGTCGCGGCGGCCCGCGGGCGAGGCGCGGCGACGTCCGCGCCGCGATCCTCGACGTGCTGCACACCGCGGCGCGCCAGGAGGAGCAGCTCAACGGCTACCAGGTCATCCAGCAGATCGCCGAGCGCAGCGGCGGGGCCTGGCGCCCCAGCCCGGGCTCGGTCTACCCCACCGTCCAGCAGCTGCAGGACGAGGGCCTCGTCGAGGCCGACGACGAGCGCGGCCGCAAGACGCTGCGGCTCAGCGCCGAGGGCGTGCGCTACGCCGAGGAGAACGCCGACGAGCTCGCCGCCGTCTGGAAGCCGTTCGAGGAGGCCGAGGAGTCGGCCGCACCGGCGTTCGCCGACCTCAAGCCCGAGATCGGGCAGGTCATGAGCGCGGTGTGGCAGATCCTCACCACCGGCACCGAGACCCAGCGCCGCGCCGCCGTCGACGTGCTCGTCGAGGCCCGGCGCAAGCTCTACGGGATCCTCGCCGACGGGCCCGAGGCCGAGGACGCGGACGACACCGCCGAGGAGCGCTGACCTACCGCCTCACCCGCGGCCCTCGGCCTCCTGCTTCTCCTCGACGCGCTTCTTGACCCGGCCCATGCCGGGGAGCTTGGCGAGCATCTCGTTGAGCTCGGCGGAGGTGTCGAGCAGGTCGTGGAGGTCCGGCGCCACCGACGACAGGCTCTCCAGGACCGGGACGATGTCGGTCTCCATCTTGGCCACGAGCCCCGGCAGCAGGTCGACGAGCGCGACGAGCGCGTCGACCTCGCGCGGGTCGGTGGTCTCGGCGAGCCGGTCGAGCACCGGGAGCAGCCGGGTGAGCGGTGGCTCGAGCCGGTCGAGGAGGTCGTCGGTGCGCTCGGCGGTGGTGGCGACCCCGGCGATCACGGCGTCGGCGTCGGCGCGGGTGCCCTCGATGCGGCGCAGCAGCCCGTCGACGTCGTCGAGCAGCCGCTCCGCGCCGGACACCAGCCCGAGCGCGCGGGGCAGCAGCGAGGCGAGCTCGCGCGGATCGGGGACCGAGGGGAGGCGCACTCCACGACACTACGGTTCTAGGCTCGCCCCGTGCCTCCCTCCTCCTTCGAGCTGACCGACGAGCACCGCGAGCTGCGCGACTGGCTGCACACCTTCGCCGCCGACGTGATCCGCCCGGCAGCCTCGGAGTGGGACGAGAAGGAGGAGTTCCCCTGGCCGGTGCTGGAGGAGGCCGCCAAGATCGGGCTCTACTCGCTCGACTTCTTCGCCACCCAGAGCTTCGACGACACCGGGCTCGGCATCCCGGTCACGATGGAGGAGATCTTCTGGGGCGACGCCGGCATCGGGCTCTCGATCGTCGGCACGACGCTCGCGGCGGCCGCCGTCCGCGCCAACGGCACCGACGAGCAGCTCGGTGAGTGGGTGCCCGAGATGTTCGGGACGCCGGGCGACCTGCGGATCGCGGCGTTCTGCTCCTCGGAGCCGGACGCCGGCAGCGACGTCGGCGCCATGCGCACCCGCGCCCGCTACGACGAGGCCACCGATGAGTGGGTGCTCACCGGCACCAAGACCTGGGCCACCAACGGCGGCCTGGCAGACGTGCACGTGGTCACCGCCGTCGTCGACCCCGAGCTGCGCACCCGCGGCCAGGCGAGCTTCGTCGTCCCGCCGAGGACGAAGGGGCTCAGCCAGGGGCAGAAGTTCCGCAAGCACGGCATCCGCGCCTCGCACACCGCCGAGGTGGTGCTCGACGACGTCCGGGTGCCCGGGCGGTGCCTGCTGGGCGGCAAGGAGAAGCTGGACGCGCGGATCGCCCGGGCGCGCGAGGGGGCCAGCGGGCGGGGCAACACGAGCATGGCCACGTTCGAGCGCACCCGGCCGGGGGTCGGTGCCCAGGCCGTCGGCATCGCGCGAGCCGCCTACGAGGTGGCGCTCGACTACGCCAAGACCCGCGAGCAGTTCGGCAAGCCGATCATCGAGAACCAGGGCATCGCCTTCGCGCTCGCCGACATGGCGACGTCGATCGAGGCGTCGCGGCTGCTCGTGTGGCGGGCGGCGTGGATGGCCCGGCAGGGCAAGACCTTCGAGTCGGCGGAGGGCTCGATGTCGAAGCTGTACGCCGGCGAGACCGCGGTGCGCGTCACCGAGCAGGCGATGCAGATCCTCGGCGGCAACGGCTACACGCGCGAGTACCCCGTGGAGCGGATGGCCCGCGACGCCAAGATCTACACGATCTTCGAGGGCACCTCGGAGATCCAGCGCCTGGTCATCGCCCGGACCATCTCGGGCGCTCCCATCCGGTGAGCCGGCGGATCGGTCGGCGTCGGGTCCGCTTCCGCGGTCACATCGCCGGCGTCGGCTCCACCTCCGGCGTGCGGGTGGTCGTGGGTCACTGGCTCGCGAGCCCGCTCGGCGCGTTCGCCGACGCGATGGTGGAGACGGCGTCCGGCCACCGGGTGCTGCTCGTCCCGGACGGCGACGTGGCCCGGTTCGTCGCCGCCACCTACGAGTTCGACGAGATCCGGCTCGAGCCGTTCGCCGTTCTCTCCGACGGCCGCACCTGGCGGGTGCGGTCCACCTCGCTCGACCTGAGCCTCACCCTCGGCGGCCGCACCTGGCTCGGCCGGCTGCTCGCGCTCGTGCCGCGGACCGTGGCAACCTCGCCGCGCTGGTGCGCCCTCACCGACCCGGTGGCCCGGTTCGTGCTGCGCGGCGTGCGCACCCGCGGCGAGACCCGCGACCGGCGGGAGTGGTACGGCGCCACCGCACTCCGGTCGGTCACCGCCGCGTCCGGCTCCTTCGACGGCGTCGACCTCGGCGCGCTCGCCCCCGTCGACCCGCCGCCCCGGTTCGGCTTCTCCTCCACCCCGCCCCGCCCGTCGGTCACCGACCTCGTCACCACGGTCGAGCTCGACGACGACGTGGTGCTCGTCGGCGCCTGACCGTCGGGCCGCCACCCCTGTTTGACAGATTGGTTAAATAACCACTACGTTGAACAGCGTGCCGACCGACCAGCTCACGACCGTGTTCGCGGCCCTGGCCGACCCGACACGGCGCGACATCCTGGCCCGGCTGGGGGTGGCCGACGCGACGGTCGGCGACCTGGCCGCGCCGTACCCGATCAGCCTCCCGGCCGTCTCCCGCCACCTCAAGGTGCTGCAGGACGCCGGCCTGGTCACGCGCACCACCCGCGCCCAGTGGCGCACCAACCACCTGCGCACCGAGCCGCTGCACGAGGCCGGCGCCTGGATCGGCCACCTCACCCAGGTGTGGACCGAGCGGCTCGACCGCCTCGGCGACCACCTCGACCGCACCCAGGAGTCCACATGACCGACACTGCCCGCGACGTCGTGCTCACCCGCTGGTTCGACGCGCCGGTCGACCGGGTGTGGAAGGCATTCACCGACCCCGACGAGCTGGCGCGGTGGTTCGGGCCGAAGGGCGTCTCCGTCGACCGCGACACGGTCGACGTCGACCCCCACCCGGGCGGTGCCTGGGCACTCACCATGGTGGTCGGCGACCGCCGGATGCCGCTCAGCGGCACCGTGACCGAGGTCCGTGAACCGCACCTGCTGGTCGTCACCGACGCGATGCCCGACGGCACCCTGGTCACCATGACCGTCGAGCTCTCCGAGGAGGACGGCGGCACCCAGCTCCGGCTGCGCCAGGGGCCGTTCCCGGTCGCGGGCGCCGACGGTGCCGAGGCGGCGTGGGGCCAGGCACTGGACAAGCTCGAGGCTCTCCACGGCACCTGAGTGCCGGGTACCGGCCTGCTGGGTAGATTGCCCGCCGTGGGAGCCCGGATCCGCGCCAGCACGGCGGCCGCCGTGCTGCTGGCCACCGCTGCCACCGGCCCGGCGCTGGCCGCGCCGGTCCCGTCGGCCGCGGAGGAGGCGATCGACCTCGGCGGCGCCCCGCTGCCGGGCGGCGATGCGAGCACCGACCCGGGCGACCCCACCGAGCTCGACGCCGGGCTCTGGGCCGACACCCTGGCGGCGAGCGACCCGCCGCACCAGTTCTCCTACACCCGCACCATGCGCGACAGCACCGTGCACCTCGGCGTGATCGGCTCGTCCGTGGACCCGGACGGCGACGCCCTGGCGCTCGAGGCTTTCGAGGCGGGCGGCGAGTCGTGCGGCAGCGACGAGGCCACGACCAGCTACGCGGTGCCGCGGGCGGTGATCGGCCCCGCGGTCGACGTCGGCCTCAGCGAGCCCGGGGAGCCCGCCGACGCCTGCACGACGTCGGAGACGGTCACCTTCGTCGTCGACCGGGGCAGCTCGTCGTCCACCACCGACCTGCCCATCGCGATCAAGGTCGTCGAGGAGGCGCCCGCCGACGTCGGGGCCGACCTGCCCAGCCCAGCGCCTTCCGCCGTGGCCTCCCAGCCCGACGGCGGCCCGGAGGAGCAGCTCGACGGCAGCACGTCGTTCGCCGACGCCCCGGAGGTCGAGGGCGGCCGCTCCTACACCCTCGCGCTGCCCGAGGGGGCGCAGCGGCTGTTCCGGGTGCGGCTCGGGTGGGGGCAGTCGCTCGATGCGCGCGTCGACGTGGCGGCCCAGGAGCCCGGCCTGGAGGAGCAGCTCGGCTTCTCCAGCCCGACGGTCACCGTCGGCTTCGTCGACCCGATGCGCAACCCGTTCAGCTCGCTCATCGACGACTCCCAGGACGGGTCCTACGCCACCGAGCCGGTGCCGGCGATCGACGGCGTGCCGCCGGTGCGCTACCTCAACCGCTTCGAGGGCCCCGCGTCCTCGCTACCCGGTGACTACTGGGTGGTGCTCAACGCCCAGCCGGCGGTCGACCGCGAGCCCGTGGATATCCCCGTCACGCTCACGGTGCAGGTGCGCGGCGAGGTGGGCGGCGCCCCCTCCTATCCGGAGAACCTCACCGGGCCTGGCGGCACCGACGGCCCCGACGGCTACGAACCGGACACGCCGTTCCTCGTCGGCGACGGCTCCTTCTCCGCCGACCCGTCCGGCAACCCGCCGCCGTCGGCGAGTGACGGTGACGGCGACGACGGCCTCGGCCCGCGCCGGATCGGCGGCGCGGCGCTGCTGGTCGTCAGCCTCGGGCTGATGGTGGCCGGCGCGCTGCGGCTGCGCCGGCGCACCGTCTAGATCGGCTCAGCCGAGCAGCAGCCAGACCGCGAGGGCCAGGCCGATCAGGCCGGCCACGAGCAGCGCCAGCCCGGAGGCGAGGTGGCGCTTCCCGACGGGGAGCGGTGCCGGTGCCGGGGTCATCGGCGGCGTCGCGGGCGGGGGCGGGTACGGCGGCCGGTGCGGGGGCGTGCCCGCGACGGTGGGCGCGGTGCCCGGCGTCATCGGGGCGGGGAACGGCTGGAACGGCAGCGTCGAGGCGAACCGGTCGGGCACCACGATGTGCTCGTCGGGGGCGGGCGGCAGGTCGAGCAGCCCGCGCTCGCGCAGCACCGTGCGCAGCGCCGTCGCGTCGGCCGGCCGGTCGTCGATCGCCTCGGCGGTGGCGAAGGCGACGAGGTCGAGGATCGCGTCGTGGTGGGGGTCGCCGGTGCGGGCGGCGTCGAGGTCGGGCGCCACGCCCTCCTGCCCGGCCGGGCGGAGGCCCGTGAGCATCTCGTAGGCCACCCGGCCCACGGCGTAGAGGTCGGAGCGCGGGTCGGGGTCGGCGCCCACCCACTGCTCGGGCGGCATGTAGCCCGGGGTGCCGATCGTCGTCGAGGCCCGGGTCATCCGCGGCTCGTCGAGCGGCACCGCGATGCCGAAGTCGGTGAGCCGCAGGTGCGGGACGCCGGTGCCGGTCGGCTCGAGCAGCAGGTTGCCCGGCTTGAGGTCGCGGTGCACGATCCCGGTCGCGTGCACGGCCTCGAGCGCCTGCAGGGTCTGGTCGAGCAGCATGGCGACCCACCGCGGCGGCAGCCCGGGCGTGCCCTGCTGGCGGCGCTCGCCGAGCAGGTCGGTCACCGAGCCGCCGTGCATGAGCGGCATCGTGAACAGCACCCGGTCGTCGACCCCGGCCCACGAGTTCGGCGTGACGACGTGGGTGTGGTCGATGCGCATCGACTGCTCGCGCACGAACCGCAGCAGCGACGCGGCGTCCGACTGCCGCAGGATCTTGGCGGCCTTCACCTGGCCGTCCTGGCGGTCGAGGACGCGCCACACCGTGCCCATGCCGCCGGTGGCGATGGGGTCGAGCAGCTCGAACCGCCCGGCGAAGACCTCTCCCACGGGCCGAACGTTAGTCACTCGACGTCGATCGCCCTGTTCACCCAGGTCGAGGTGACGACCATGCCGACCTTCTCGTAGAGCCCGAGCGCGCCGGTGCGGCTGTCGGTGTTGAGGCCGGCCCCCTCCACGCCGCGCTCCCGACCGGCCGCGAAGGAGTCGGCGAGCAGGCACTGCGCCAGGCCGCGGCCGCGCTGGTCGCGCCGGGTGGCGAGGCGGGGCACGTACACCTGGTGGTCGTGCTCGCGCTCGAACACCGACAGCTGGGCCGCTGCCACGACGGCGCCGGTGTCGTCGACGACGACGCGCAGGTGCCACGGCTCGAACCCGGGCCGCCGCACCGACGTCGCCTCGAACTCCTCGAACGTCTCGCGCTCGCGCTCGGACCACTCGAGGAAGGCGTCCTCGAAGACGTCATGGACGGCGTGGTACTCGCCGGGGTCGGCCTCGCGGACGGCGTAGCCCGGGGGCAGCGGGCGCTCGACGATGCGCGCGCCGGCGGGGAGCTCGAGCACCCAGCTCTCCCAGCGGACGCGGTAGCCGAGGGCCTCGAGCAGCCGGTCGCCGGGCGATCCCTGCGGCACCGGCATCGCGGCGACGGGTGCGCCGAGCCCGGCCGCGGTGCGTTGCATCCAGTGGGCCAGCCAGGTGCCGATCCCGCGGCCGCGATGGCCGGGCAGCACGGCGGCGTCGCCTCGACCCTGCACGTTGATCTCGGCGTAGCCGACCATCCGGTCGCCGTCGAACACACCCACGGTGCAGGAGGCGACGTCGAAGCTCGGCCGCTGCCAGTCACCGACGATGTCGGCGAGCTCGATCTCGACCGTGCCGAGCACGTCGCGCTGGTCGGCGGAGATCACCTCGACGACGGCCGGGGCGTCGTCCATCGTGAGAGCGCGGCTGGACAGACCGGAGGGCGGCTGGTCACTCATGCGGAACATGGAACCAGCCGCCCTCTGCGGCATGCGATGGGGTGGAGCTCAGGCGTTGCGGATCGCCGAGACGTCCAGCTCGAGGGTGACCTTGTCGGACACCAGGACGCCGCCGGTCTCGAGCGCCGCGTTCCAGGTGAGGTCCCAGTCCTTGCGGTTGATCGAGGTGGAGCCCTCGAAGCCGATGCGCACGTTGCCGAACGGGTCCTGCGCCGAGCCGACCTCGTCGAACTCGACCGTGACCGGCTTGGTCGTGCCCTTGATCGCCAGGTCGCCGGTGATGCTCCAGGTGCCGCCGTCGCGGGAGACCTCGGTGGAGGTGAAGGTGATCTCGGGGTTCTCGTCGGTGCCGAAGAAGTCGCCGGAGCGCAGGTGACCGTCGCGGTCGGCGTTGCCGGTGTCGACGGTGGAGGCGTCGATGGTGATCGAGACGGTGGACGCCGCCGGGTTCGCGGTGTCGATGTGGGCGGTGCCGCTGAAGCCGGTGAACTGGCCGCGCACCTTGGTGACCATCGCGTGCCGGGCCACGAAGCCGAGGCGGGTGTGGGCCGGGTCGATGGTGTAGTCGCCGGTGATGTCGGCGAGGGCGGTGGTGCCGGCGTCGAACTGGGTCATGGGGGTCTCCTCCGAGGGTGGTTGAAAGTCGAACGGGATTCACCGGGTCTAACGGACCCTGGTCCGCTTTCATTCCCACGTCGCGGAAAATGCCCGACGGCCGCACCCGCGCATCGGGTGCGGCCGTCGGAACGGCGGACTCAGGCGGCGTGGGCGCCGCTCGTCTCGGCGGTGGGGTCGATCCAGCGCGCCTCCATGCGGGCGCGGCCGCGCTCGTCGGTCACCTGGACCCAGCGCATCTCCAGCCGGGTCGTGGTCGTGGTGTCGGCCATGGGCCACCTCCTGTTCACTTTCTGTTCACCCACCGTACCGGACCCGGTCACCTCCCCCGCAGGATGGACCGAACGGTCGAGCATTTGCCCGATTTCGGGTAGGAAGTTGAGCAAATGTCGGTGCAGCAGGGCACAGTTTCGCCTCGTGACCGCCGATCCCGCCCTCGTCCGCCACCTGGCGCAGAGCACCGGGCTCACCGAGGCGGAGGCGGCGCGGGTGGTCGACGACGTCGTCGCGTTCTACGCCGAGCCCGTCGAGCAGTACGTGCGCCGCCGGCACGCCGAGCTGAAGACCTACGGCGCCCGGAACCCGGAGATCTTCGCGGAGCTGGCGCGGGAGCTCGCCGAGCGGGTGGTCGCGGCCCCGCCCCTCACCGAGCGGCAGCTGCGCCGTCTCGTCTACGGCTGAGAAGGAGACATCATGTGCGGGATCGTCGGGTACGTCGGCGGCCAGCAGGCCGCCCCGCTGCTGCTGGAGGGCCTGACCCGGCTCGAGCACCGGGGCTACGACAGCGCGGGAGTGGCGGTGGTGGGCCCGAGCGTCGTCCGCGTCGCGAAGCGCGCCGGACGGGTGCGCGACCTCGCCGACGCGCTGCCGAAGCGGTTCGGCGGCAAGGTCGGCGTCGGCCACACCCGCTGGGCGACCCACGGCCCCGCCACCGACGGCAACGCCCACCCGCACGTCGACGCGACGGGCGAGGTCGCCGTGGTGCACAACGGGATCATCGACAACGCGGCGGCGCTGCGCGCCCAGCTCACCGCCGACGGCGTCGACCTCGCCTCCGACACCGACACCGAGGTGATCGCCCACCTCGTCGGGCGCTCGGGCGCCGAGACCCTGGAGGAGCGGGTCACCGAGGCGCTCGCGCGGATCGAGGGCACCTACGGCCTGGCCGTCGTGCACGCCCGCTTCCCCGACCGGATCGTGGTGGCGCGCAACGGCAGCCCGCTGCTGCTCGGCGTCGGCGAGCGCGAGATGCACGTGGCCAGCGACCTGGCCGCGCTGGTGCGCTACACCACCACCGTCGCCCACCTGGAGGACGGCGAGCTCGCCACCGTGACGGCGTCCGGCTACACGACCTTCCGGCCCGACCACACCCGCACCGACACCCGCGCCACGGAGGTCGACGTCGACCCCGCCACCTTCGACGCCGGCGAGCACGAGTCGTTCATGCTCAAGGAGATCCACGAGCAGCCGGCGGCGGCCGAGCGCACCCTGCGCGGCCGGCTCGACGAGCGGTTCGGCACGGCCCACCTCGGCGGCCTCGACCTCGAGCCGCGCGACCTGCGCGCCGTGCGGCGGGTGAAGGTGCTCGGGTGCGGATCGGCCTACTACGTCGGGCAGATGGGTGCCTCGCTCGTCGAGGAGCTGGCCCGCATCCCGGCCGACGCCGAGGCGGCCAGCGAGTTCCGCTACCGCGACCCGGTGATCGAGCCCGACACGCTCTACGTGGCCGTGAGCCAGTCGGGGGAGACCATCGACACGCTGCTCGCGGTGCAGGAGGTGCGCCGCAAGGGCGGCCGCTGCATCGGGCTGGTGAACGTCGTGGGCAGCGCGATCGCCCGCGAGTGCGACGGCGGCATCTACCTGCACGCCGGGCCCGAGGTCGCGGTGGCCAGCACCAAGGCGCTCACCACGATGTTCCTCGGTTTCGCGCTGCTCGCCCTGCAGCTCGGCCGGGTGCGCGACCTGTCGATCTCGGACGGCCGCCGGCTGGTGGCCGGGCTGCAGCGGCTGCCCGACCAGCTCGCCGAGGTGCTGGAGCGCGAGGCCGAGCTGGCCGACGTCGCGCGCCGGCTGGCCGAGGCGGAGAGCCTGTTCTTCGTCGGCCGGGTGCGCGGCTACCCGGTGGCGCGCGAGGGCGCGCAGAAGTTCAAGGAGATCAGCTACCGCCACGCCGAGGCCTACCAGACCTCCGAGCTCAAGCACGGCCCGCTCGCGCTGATCTCGCCGGACGTGCCCACGGTCGCGGTGGTGCCGGACGACGAGCTCACCGAGCGCAACGTCGCCGCGCTGCACGAGATCGCGGCTCGCCGCGGGCCGCTCGTCGTCGTCACCCATCCCGGCGTCGACCTCGGCGAGGTGGCGGCCGGCGACCTGGTGCGGATCGACGTGCCGCGCTCCGAGCGCGAGCTCGACCCGATCCTGCTCACGATGCCGCTGCAGGTGCTCGCCTACCACGCCGCGCGGCACCTGGGCCACGACGTCGACAAGCCCCGCAACCTCGCCAAGTCGGTCACCGTCGAGTAGGGGTGAACCGACGCCCGCCTTCCTGCTGACACCGTGGTGGGCATGTCTCGGCTCACCGACTGGGTGCTGCGGCACCGGCTCGTGGTGGCCCTGGCGTGGGTGGCCGTGGCGGTGGCCGGCGGCGCGACGTCGTCCACCACGGTCGACCGCCTCACCTACGACTTCGACCTGCCCGGCCAGCCCGCGTTCGAGACCAACCAGGACATCGCCGCGACCTTCGGCGGGGGCGGGGTCGACGACCCGCTGCTCATCGTGGTGCGCGGCGACGACGCCGCCCGCGAGGCGGAGGGGGTGGCCGCCGCGGCGGCTGAGGCGGCGCCCGGCACCCGCGTGGTCACGTCGAGCGACCCCGGCGGCGAGGTGCTCGTCGCCGAGGACGGCCGCACCGCGGTGGTCGTCGTCTACCCGCCGGTGACCCCCGGGCCCGAGCCCTACGCCGCAGCGTTGCCGCGGCTGGAGCAGGCGGTGGAGGAGGCGGGGGGCGACGGCGTCCAGGTCGACCTCACCGGGTTCCCGCTGCTGCTCGAGGGCGGCAGCGGGGGCGAGGACCGCGGCGTGCTGTTCGAGGTGCTGCTCGGCGCCGTCGGGGCGCTGGTGGTGCTGGCGCTGGTGTTCGGCTCGCTGCTGGCCGGGGTGCCGCTGCTCGTCGCGGCGGTGTCGATCCTGGGCACCTACCTCGCGCTGCTCGCGCTCACCGGCGTCACCGACGTGGTGTTCGTGGTGCAGTACCTCGTCGCGCTCATCGGCCTCGGCGTCGCCATCGACTACTCGCTGCTCGTGGTGACCCGCTGGCGCGAGGAGCGCGACGCCGGCGCCGACAACGACGACGCCGTGCGCACGGCGATGGCGACGGCGGGGCGCAGCGTCGTGCTCAGTGGCGTCACGGTGGCGGTGTCGCTGGCCGCGCTGGTGCTCGTGCCGCTGCCGTTCCTGCGCAGCATCGGGCTCGGCGGGCTGCTGATCCCGCTGCTCAGCGTGGCCACCACCCTCACCCTGGTGCCGGCCCTGCTGAGCGCCGCCGGGCCGCGGCTGTCGTGGCCGCGCCGCAAGCCCGTGGCCGCCCGCAGCCGGCTGTGGACCCGCGTGGCCGGCACCGTGGTGCGCCACCGCTGGCTCACCATCCTGGGCACCACGGCGGTGCTGCTCGTGCTGGCCGCGCCGGTGCTGTCGCTCACCCTCGGGTCGCCGCAGCTGACCGGACTCGCGTCCGGCACGACGCAGGCCCAGGCCGCGGAGGACGCCGTCGCCGGCCGCACGCCCGACGGCGTGCTGCGGCCGGTCGAGGTGCTCGTGCCGGAGGCCGACGCCGGTGCGGTCGCCGACGAGCTCGCCGCGGTGGACGGCGTCGGCGGCGTGGCCGCGCCGGGAGGGCCGTGGGTGGCCGACGGGCAGCAGCTGCTGCAGGTGTGGCTCACCGACGACCCCGCCTCCGACGACGGCCGGGCGTCCCTCGACCGGGTGCGCGACACCGCCGACGACCTCGGCGCCCGCGTGGGCGGCAGCCCGGCCGAGGACGCCGACTTCGTCAGCGCCGTCTACTCCGACGTCGTGTGGGTCGTGCTCGCCGTCGTGCTGGTGACCTTCCTGCTGCTGGCCCGCGCGCTGCGCTCGCTCTGGTTGCCGGTGAAGGCGCTGGGGCTCAACGTCGTGTCACTGGCCGCGGCCTACGGCGTCACCGTGCTGGTGTGGCAGGAGGGCTACGGCTCCGAGCTGCTCTTCGACACCTCGGCCACCGGGGTGGTGACCACGTGGGTGCCGATCGCCGCCTTCTCGTTCCTGTTCGGGCTCTCGATGGACTACGAGGTGTTCATCCTGGCCCGGATGCGCGAGGCCTACGACGACCACGGTGACACCGACCGCGCCGTCGTCGACGGCATCGGCTACACCGGCCGGCTCGTCACCTCCGCCGCGCTCATCCTGTTCCTCGCGTTCATCGCGCTCTCCACCGTGCCGTCGGTGGAGGTGAAGATCCTCGCCACCGCGCTGGCGCTCGGGATCCTGATCGACGCCGTCGTGGTGCGCGGCCTGCTCGCGCCGGCGCTGGTGGCCGTGCTCGGCCGGCGCAACTGGACGCTGCCGCGGCCGCTGGCCCGGCTCCTGCTCCTGCGGCGCTGAGGTTGCAGGAGTCCCCGGCTGACCGGTGACTCCTGCACATGCCGGCCGAAACTTCGGCTGACAAGAGCAGGGGTCGGCTGGCAAGTCAGAACGGACGGCGACCGGCGGCACAGGCCTCGACGATGGTGGCGACCCGCTTCTCCTTCGTGGCGTCGGTGCGGGCCAGGGCGATCTGGGCGAGCGCCTGCTTGCGGGCGCTGGGCGGCATGGTGTCCCAGAACGCCCGGGCCGCGGGCTCGGCGTCCAGGGCGGCGGTGAGCAACGGGTGCTCGACGCCGGCCTCGGCGTCGTCGAGCAGGGTCCACATGCCGTTGGCCCTCGCCGCCTCGATCAGGGAGCGGCCCGCGGGCTGCATCCGGCCCTCGGCCTCGAGCCGCGCCACCCGCTCCTTGTTCGAGCGCACCCAGGTGCTGGTCTGCGGCCGCCGCGGCGCGAACCACATCCGCGTCCGCTCGTCGTCCACCGTCTTCACCGTCGAGTCGACCCAGCCCCAGCACAGCGCCTCGAGCACCAGGTCCTCGTAGGGGAGCGGCTCCTGGCCGGCGGCACGGCGCCAGCTCACCAGCCAGACGCCGTGGCCGCGGTCGTGGTGCTCGGCCAGCCAGTCGTGCCACTCGGCGAGCGAGGCCGGGTGGAACCGCTCGGCGTCGTCCTGGCCCATGGTTGGCAGACTAGGCCGATGCCGACTCCTGCCGCTCAGGTCCTGGCCGCCGTCCCGTCGCTGAACGTCGAGGGCGAGCCGTTCTCCTACGCCGTCGACGGCGACCGCATCGTCGGCACCTGGGACATCGTGAAGGCCACGACGCTCTATCCCACCGAGGTCGAGCACGTCGACCGCGACTACCGGATCGTCGTCGAGCTCGACGAGGGCAAGGGCCGGTTCGACTACACCGAGACCTCCACCGGGACCCACGGCCAGGCCGGTGCCGGCGGCGCCTCGGGCGGGGCCGAGTTCTTCCGCGGCAAGCAGACCAAGAAGGAGTTCCACTTCTCCTTCGGCGGGGTCACCAAGGACGAGGACGGCGTCAGCGCGAAGCCGCTCACCTACTCCTTCGAGACCAGCCGCATCAAGGAGCCGCTGTTCGCGTTCCTCGAGCAGCACGGCTACGAGCACAAGTCGTTCTTCGGGCGGCTCTTCTCCCGCTGAACCGGAAGGTTCCGCCTGCTTCGGGGTCGACCCGTCGGTCCGTCCGTGATGGGTTCGATGACGGTGCGTGTCCATCTCGGGGCCGCACGCAGTCAACCGAGGGAGATCTGTCATGAGAGTCACTCGCCCGGTCCAGGTGTTCCTGGCCGCAACCGCGCTGGCAGCAGCCGGACTCGCGGCCACGCCCGCCACCGCCACGACGAGCGACAGCACTGGATCCAGCACCGCGGACGAGCAGCGTCCCGCGCCGCCGTCCTGGGCCGAGTTCAAGGCGTCGACCTACCAGGACGCCGATGGTCAGTACATCGTCAACGGCGACGAGGCGCTCTCGTCGGTCGCCAAGCTGCGCGCGTACTACGAGGCGATGATGGAGCGTGCGGACCAGAACGGACCGTCGGCCCAGCTCGTCGTCAACCAGGCCGGTGGCGGCGACGACGTCTGGAGCGCCGGCCAGGCCGCGAACCTCACGTACTGCGTGAGCGACGACTTCGGGTCGCTGAAGAGCACGATCGTGGCCGCCATGGACGGCGGCGCCGCGCTGTGGGAGGGCGCCTCGTCGGGTGTCGACTTCGTCTACGACGCCTCGCAGGACGCGAACTGCACCACCAGCAACGACGCGGTGCTGTTCCCGGTGGAGCCGATCGAGACCTCGGAGTACATCGCGCGGGCGTTCTTCCCGAGCAGCGGTGACTTCGAGCGAAACATCCTCGTCGACGACAGCATCACCAGCTCCGGCTGGCCGCCGGCCAACATCATGGGCCACGAGCTCGGCCACACCCTGGGCTTCCGCCACGAGCACACCCGCCCCGAGGCCGGCACCTGCTTCGAGGACAACAACTGGCGGCCGCTGACGCCGTACGACTCGGACTCGATCATGCACTACCCGCAGTGCAACGGGACGTCGTCCGACCTCGGCTTCAGCTCCTACGACGCGCAGGGCGTGGCCTCGATCTACGGCTGACCCGACGCGCACCACGTGATGGACGGCACCGCACCGAGGAATCGGGGCGGTGCCGTTCTCACGACTACCGTGGACGGGTGAACGAGGAGCAGGACCAGGCGACCCCCACGTTCGCCGACCTCGGGCTCGGCGACGCGGTGCTGAAGGCGTTGGCCGACGTGGGCTACGAGAGCCCGTCGACCATCCAGGCCGAGACCATCCCGCCGCTGCTGGCGGGCCGCGACCTCATCGGGGTCGCCCAGACCGGCACCGGCAAGACGGCGGCCTTCGCGCTGCCGATCCTGGACCGGCTCGACGTCTCGCAGAAGTCGGTGCAGGCGCTGGTGCTCGCGCCCACCCGCGAGCTCGCGCTCCAGGTGTGCGAGGCGTTCGAGCGCTACGCGGCGCAGACCCGTGGCGTGCACGTGCTGCCGGTGTACGGCGGGCAGGGCTACGGCGTCCAGCTCTCGGCGCTGCGGCGCGGCGTCCACGTCGTCGTCGGCACGCCGGGCCGGATCATGGACCACCTCGACCGCGGCACCCTCGACCTCACCGAGCTGCGCTACCTCGTGCTCGACGAGGCCGACGAGATGCTCAACATGGGCTTCGCCGAGGACGTCGAGACGATCCTCAAGGACACCCCCGCCGACAAGCAGGTGACGCTGTTCAGCGCCACCATGCCGCCCGCGATCCGGCGGCTGTCGGCGAAGTACCTCACCGACCCGGCGGAGATCACGGTCAAGGGCCGCACCACCACGGCGTCCGGCATCACCCAGCGATACCTGATGGTGAGCTACCCGCAGAAGGTCGACGCCCTCACGCGCATCCTCGAGGTGGAGAACTTCGAGGGGATGATCGTCTTCGTCCGCACCAAGAACGAGACCGAGACCCTGGCCGAGAAGCTGCGGGCGCGCGGGTTCTCGGCCGAGGCGATCAACGGCGACGTCGCGCAGGTGCAGCGTGAGCGCACGGTGAACCGGCTCAAGGCCGGCAAGCTCGACATCCTCGTCGCCACCGACGTCGCCGCCCGCGGTCTCGACGTCGAGCGGATCAGCCACGTCGTCAACTACGACATCCCCACCGACACCGAGTCGTACGTGCACCGCATCGGCCGCACCGGCCGGGCCGGGCGCGCCGGCGACGCGATCTCGTTCGTCACCCCGCGCGAGCGCTACCTGCTGCGGCACATCGAGAAGGCCACCCGGCAGCCGCTCACCGAGATGGCGCTGCCCTCGCCCGACGACGTCAACACCACCCGGCTCGCGCGCTTCGACGACGCGATCACCGCGGCCCTCGGCCAGACCACCCGGGTCGACGGCTTCCGCGACATCGTCCGCCACTACGTCGAGCACCACGACGTGCCGGAGGTCGACGTCGCCGCCGCGCTGGCGATCGTCGCCCAGGGCGAGACCCCGCTCCTGCTCGACCCCGACCCGACGCCCGCGCAGGTGCGCCAGCAGCGCGGCGAGCGGCCCGACCGGTCGACCACCCGCGACGGCCAGCGACTCGCGACCTACCGCATCGCCGTCGGCAAGCGGCACCGCGTCGAGCCCCGCCAGATCGTCGGCGCCATCGCCAACGAGGGCGGGCTGAAGCGCAGCGACTTCGGCGCCATCACGATCAAGCCCGACTTCTCCCTCGTCGAGCTCCCCGCCAACCTCCCGGCGGTCGTCTACCAGAAGCTGGGCGACACCCGGATCTCCGGCAAGCTCATCGACCTCCGCCCCGACAAGGGCCCCCCGGGCAAGCGGAAGCACCAGAAGCGCCGCTGACGAACGTCCGGGCCTACGTCGCGATCAGGTCGGCCACGCAGGTGGAGGCGGCGAGCTGGCCGGCGGCGGCGGCCATGAGCACCGAGCTCATCGGCATCGGCAGCGCGGCGGTGTGGGCGAGGTCGCCGGCGGCGAACACACCGGGCAGCGACGTGCGGCCGAAGGCGTCGACCTCGACACAGCCCGAGGGCAGCAGGGTGAGGCCGAGGTCGGCGGCGAACGGTGCCGACTGCTCGAAGGTGGTGGCCACCAGCACGCCGCCGAGCTCGAGGTCGGGGCCGCCGTCGAACGACACCCGCGCGCCGAGCGAGGTGCGGCAGAAGCCGGTCACCGGCTCCGGGCGCACCAGGACGTCGACGTCGCCCTCGAGCTCGCCGCCGTCGGCCAGCACGACCACCTCCGAGGCGATGGGCGCGAGCATCCCCGCCACCCGGCCGACGTGGGCGTGGCTGCCGAGCACGCCGACCGGAAGCCCCGCGAACTCGTGCCCGTGGCAGAACGGGCAGTGGGCGGCCACGGTGCCGAAGAGCTCGGCGAGCCCCGGCTTGTCGGGCAGGGTGTCGCGCACGCCGGTGGCGAGCACGACCAGGCGCGTCGAGACCGGCCCGTCGTCGGTGCCCACCGAGAAGCCGTCGCCGTCCGGCACCACGGAGGTGGCGGCCCGGTCGCGCACCTCCACGGTGTCGTAGGTGGCGAGCTCCTCGCGGGCCAGCTTCCGCAGCTCGGCCGGCGGCCGGCCGTCGTGGGTGAGGAAGTTGTGCATGAGGTCGGCGGGGTCGTTGCGGTAGCTGCCGGAGTCCAGCAGCAGCACCCGGCGGTGCATCCGGCCCAGCGTGAGGGCGGCCTGCAGGCCGGCCGGGCCGCCGCCGATCACGGTCACGTCGTAGGTGTTCAAGTCGTTCATTCGTGCGTCTCCTCGGGTCTGATCTTGTGTTGACACCGAGGATGTGACTTCATGTTGACATGAAGTCAAGCTGCCGAGTCGTGGACCATCGGCGAGCTGGCCGCGAGGTTCGACCTGGCCACCCACGTGCTGCGCCACTGGGAGGACGTCGGGCTGCTCACGCCGGCCCGCGACAGCGCCGGACGGCGGCGCTACGGCCGCGACGAGCTGGTGCGGGTGGCGGTGATCCTGCGCAGCAAGCACGCCGGCATGACCCTCGACCAGATCGGCGTCCTCCTCGACGCCGACGCCCGCGACCGGCACGTCGTCCTCCAGGGCCACCTCGACGACCTCGCGGCGCGGATGCAGGAGATGGAGCACTCCCGGGCGATGACCCAGCACGCGCTGGAGTGCCGCGCCCACGACGTCGCCACCTGCCCGCACTTCCAGAAGGGCGTCAAGGACATGCTGTCCGGCACCGGCCAGTGGCCGTTCCGGTTGCACTGAGCCGGAGGTCCTGCAGGTTCTCGCACTGCGACAAGCGGTGCCTTCTCGCGGCGGCCGCCCGCTGGTGGTGTGACCTAGTGCACACCCGACTCCTCGCCCTCGTCACCACGCTCGCCGGCCTGCTGGCCGCACTGCTCATCTGTCTGGGCTCGGTGGTCACCACCGCGTCCCCCGCCTCCGCCGAATCCGCCGCCACGTCGTACGTCGCCCTCGGCGACTCCTACTCCTCGGGGGTCGGCACCCGCGAGTACGTCGACGACGGCTCCGGGTGCCAGCGCTCCAACTTCGCCTACCCGCGCCTGCTGGCGGACCAGAAGGGCTACGACCTGAGCTTCCAGGCCTGCTCCGGCGCCACCATCCCGACCGTGACGAACAGCCAGCTCGGCGCGCTGGGCAGCGGCACCGGCGTCGTCACGATCTCCGTCGGCGGCAACGACGCCGGCTTCGCCGACGTGCTCACCGAGTGCGCCACGCCGTGGTGGGCCGGTGACTGCGACGGCGCCATCGACGGCGCCCAGGCCTACATCCGCGACAGCCTGCCCGGCGCGCTGTCGAACCTCTACGCCGACATCGCCAACCGCGCACCGAACGCCCACGTGGTCGTCGTCGGCTACCCGCGGGTGTTCATGGGCGAGGACTGCAACGCCGGCACCTGGTTCGCCCCCGAGGAGCAGACCCGGCTCAACCAGACCGCCGACCAGCTCAACGGCGCCCTCGCCGGCGCCGCCTCGGCGCGCGGCTTCTCCTTCGCGAACCCGACGCAGGCGTTCACCGGCCACGCCGTGTGTGACAACCCCGAGTGGATCAACGGCCTCTCGAGCCCGATCAGCGAGAGCTACCACCCGAACCGGGCCGGCCAGGCCCAGGGCTACGCCGCCGTGGTGGGCCCGCTGGTGTGACGGAGTGCCCTGGTAGAACCGGGGCATGCCGACGAGGACCCTCCCCGCCGCACTCGCTCTCCTCCTGACGGTCGCCGCCTGCAGCGGCGACCCCGACCCCGCCGACGCGGGGGAGCAGGCCGACGGCACGGCGGCCGCGCTGGTCGAGGGGCTCGCCGGCGGCGACCTCGACGGTCTCGCGTTCACCGAGACCACCGCCGCCGAGGCCACCGACGACTACGCGGCCGTCGTCGAGGGGATGGACGACGTCGAGCCCACGGTGGAGCTCGGCGACGTCGAGGAGGACGGCGACCAGGCCACCGCCACGCTGTCGTGGTCGTGGCCGGTCACCGAGGCGGAGAGCTGGGACTACGACAGCGAGGTCGAGCTCGAGCGCGTCGACGACGAGTGGCAGGTGGTGTGGGGGCACCAGGTGGTCGAGCCGAGCCTCAACGCCGCCTCGGTGCTCGACGTGCAGACGCTCGGCGGCGGCCGCGGCGACATCCTCGGCGCCCGCGGCCTCAAGCTGGTCACCGAGCGGCCCGTGGTGCGGGTCGGCATCGACCGCACGAAGATCCCCGGCCAGGACCCGCTGCCGTCCGCCCGCAAGCTGGCCGCCCTGGTCGAGATCGACGCCGCGCCGTTCGTGAAGGCGGTGCGGGCCTCCGGGGAGAAGGCGTTCGTCGAGGCGATCGTCTACCGCAGCAACGACGTGCCGCCCGCAGTCGCCGGTGGCGTCGAGGGCATCCCGGGCGGCGTCCTGCTGCCCGACGAGATCCCGCTCGCGCCCACCCGCACCTTCGCCACCGAGATCCTCGGCACGGTCGGCCCGGTCACCGCGGAGATGCTCGAGGAGGACGACTCGCTCGAGGCCGGCGACGAGGTGGGCCTCTCCGGGCTGCAGTCCCGCTACGACGAGCAGCTGCGCGGCGAGCCCGGCACCGCCGTCGTCGCGGTCGGCTCCGACGGCGCCGACCGCGTGATCACCGAGATCGGCGGCAAGAAGGGCGAGCCGCTGCAGCTCACGATGGACCCCGACCTGCAGACCACGGCCGAGTCGCTGCTCGCCGACGTCGCGCCGGAGAGCTCGCTGGTGGCGATCCGGCCGAGCGACGGCGCGATCCTGGCGGCGGCCAACGGGCCGGGCAACGGCGGCCAGAACTTCGCGACCTTCGGCCAGTACGCGCCGGGGTCGACGTTCAAGGTGGTGAGCAGCCTCGCGCTGCTCCGCTCGGGGCTGAAGCCCGACGACGTGCTGCCGTGCGACAGCAGCGTCGTGGTCGACGGCAAGCGGTTCGAGAACTACGACGACTACCCCTCCGGCGGCCTCGGGCGGATCCCGTTCCGCACCGCGCTCGCCAACTCGTGCAACACCGCGTTCATCTCCGCGCGCAACCGGCTGGCCCCGACCGGCCTGCCCAATGCCGCGGCGTCGCTGGGGTTCGGCGTCGACCACGACGTCGGCTTCCCCGCCTACTTCGGCAGCGTGACGCCCCCGGAGTCCGAGACCGGGCGGGCGGCCGACCTGATCGGGCAGGGCACCGTGCTGGCCTCGCCGATGTCCATGGCGACGGTGCTCGCCTCGGTGGTGTCCGGGAAGATCGTGGTGCCCCGGCTCGTCGACGACGCCTACGCCGCACCGCCCGAGGGCGTGCCCGCGCCGAGCGCGGCCGAGACCCGCCAGCTGCAGCGGCTGCTGCGCGGCGTCGTCACCTCCGGCAGCGGCCGCGGGCTGGCCGACCTGCCCGGCCCGCCGGTGCTCGCGAAGACCGGCACCGCCGAGTTCGGCAGCGGCGCCCGGCTGCGCACCCACGCCTGGATGATCGGCGCGCAGGGCGACCTCGCGGTCGCGGTGTTCGTCGGCCTCGGGTCGTCCGGCTCGGGCACCGCGGGCCCGATCCTCGAGGCGTTCCTGCGGTCGGCTCGCTGAGCCGCGGAGAAACAGCTGCGGGGCCCGGCTGAGCCGGACCCCGCAAGCGGTTCCGACTTCGGACCGAGGACCGCTGGGGGGCAGTCGGCCAGTCGGCCCGAAGTGGGGGGACCCCCCGCTGCATGGGGTCAGCGAGGGGTCCTGTCGCCTTCTTGGTGCTCCCTCCGAAGTACGACGGCGTCCATGATACGTCGGATACCCAGGGGTGTCTTTGCGGTAGAGCAAAAGTTTGGCGCCCGAACGGGTGGCACCGGGCCCACGCGGACAGTGCCAAGGTGGACCCCATGAGTGGTCTCGATCTGGTCCCGGAGGAGCGTCGCCGGCTCTACGTCGGCGGCGAGTGGCGCGAGGCGGACGGCGGCCGCACGCTCGACGTGGTCGACCCCGCCGACGGGTCGGTGCTCACCGCGGTGGCCGACGCCTCGGTGGACGACGCGGTCGAGGCGCTCGACGCCGCCGTCGCCGCGCAGCACGACTGGGCGGCCACGCCGCCGCGCGAGCGCAGCGAGATCCTGCGGCGCGCCTTCGAGCTCCTCACCGAGCGGGCCGACGACGTGGCCGAGCTGATGAGCCTCGAGATGGGCAAGCCGACCAAGGAGGCCAAGGGCGAGGTGGCCTACGGCGCCGACTTCCTGCGCTGGTACGCCGAGGAGGCGGTGCGCATCCACGGCACCTGGATGCAGGCGCCGGCCGGCGGCAGCCGCATCCTCACCATGAAGCGGCCGGTCGGCCCGTGCCTGTTCGTGACGCCGTGGAACTTCCCGCTGGCGATGGGCACCCGCAAGATCGGCCCCGCGGTGGCCGCCGGCTGCACGATGGTCGTCAAGCCGGCCGCGCAGACGCCCCTCACGATGCTGGTGCTCGCCGCCTTCCTCGAGGAGGCGGGACTGCCGGGCGGCGTGCTCAACGTGATCACCACCAGCGAGAGCGCCGAGGTCGGCAAGACGCTCCAGGCCGACGAGCGGTTGCGCAAGGTGAGCTTCACCGGCTCCACCCCCGTGGGCCGCACGATCGTGGCGCAGTCGGCCGAGCGGCTGCAGCGGGTGAGCATGGAGCTCGGCGGCAACGCGCCGTTCCTGGTGTTCGCCGACGCCGACCTCGACGCCGCCGTCGACGGCGCGATGGTGGCGAAGATGCGCAACATGGGGGAGGCCTGCACGGCCGCCAACCGGTTCCTGGTGCACGCCGACGTGGCCGAGGAGTTCGGCCGCCGGCTGGCCGAGAGGATGGGCGCCCTCACGGTGGGCCGCGGCCAGGACGACGGCGTCGACGTCGGACCGCTCATCGACGAGCGTGCGGTGGAGTCGGTGGGCCAGCTCGTCACCGACGCCGTGCACGACGGCGCCCGGGTGCTGGTGGGTGGCGAGCCGGCCGACGGGCCGGGCTACTTCTACCCGCCGACGGTGCTGGTCGACGTCCCGCCGGACTCGGCGATCAACGCCGAGGAGATCTTCGGCCCGGTGGCCCCGATCACCACCTTCACCACCGACGAGGAGGCCATCGCGGCCGCCAACGACACCGAGTACGGCCTGTCGTCCTACCTCTACACCCGCGACCTCGACCGCACCCTGCGGGTCGCCGAGCGGCTCGACTTCGGCATGGTCGGCGTCAACACCGGGCTGGTCTCGAACGCGGCCGCGCCGTTCGGCGGCGTCAAGGCGAGCGGCTTCGGGCGCGAGGGCGGGTTCGAGGGCATCGAGGAGTTCCTCGAGACCACCTACCTGAACCTGGCCGTCAGCGGCTGAGAAGGCGAAGGGCCGCGCTACGCCCAGGGCCGTGACACCCTGGCTCGTGTGCGGATGAGGTGGGCGGCGGTGTGCGCCGCGGGGATGCTGGCGCTCGGCGCCTGCGGCTCCTCCGAGCCCGCCGCCGACGACGCTCCCGCGTCGCCGAGCCCGACGGCCGCGCCGTCCGGTGACGCGTCGTCCGCCCCGGCCCCGCCGCCCGAGCCGACCCCGACCCCGCGCGACCCGCTCGCCGAGGCCGTGGAGGATCTCGCGCCGAGCGAGCTGCCCGAGGGCACGCCGCCGGTACAGCCGCCCGCACCCCAGCGCGGCGAGGTGCTCGGCGCCGACGTGAGCTGGCCGCAGTGCCCGGCCGGCATGGGCATCCCGCAGAAGAAGTCGCACGGCGCACCGATGCCGATCCCCGAGGCGGAGTACGTCGTCATCGGGCTCACCAACGGCCCCGGCTTCTACCCCAACCCGTGCCTCGCCGACCAGGTCGCCTGGGTGCGCGACCGGCGGCTGATGGCGGCCGCCTACGCCGTGGTGAGCTACCCCGAGGACCGGCACCTGCGCGAGCACGGCCGCAACGGCCCGTTCGACGCCGCCACCGCGGCCGGCCGGCTCGCCAACGTCGGCTACCAGCAGGCGCGGTTCAACGTGGCCTCGATGCAGCAGGCCGGGCTGCGCACCCCCGTCGTGTGGATCGACGTCGAGCCGGTGCCCGACTTCGAGTGGACCACCGACCTCGCCGCCAACGCCGCCGTCGTGCGCGGCACCGCCCGCGGCTACCAGGACGCCGGCTACGCGATCGGCGTCTACTCCACCCCCGCGCTCTGGGACATCGTCGTCGGCGACCTCGCCCTCGGCGTCCCCGAGTGGCGCGCCGCCGGCCAGACCTCCCGCGAGGAGGCGCTCTCGCGGTGCGGCCCCGACTGGGTGATCCAGGGCGGCGAGGCCGTGCTCGGCCAGTGGGTCGAGGCCGACCGCGACCAGAACATCACCTGCCCCGGCATCTCCACCGACCTCGCCCGCTGGTTCCACCAGTACTGAGAGAGCAACGGCTGAGCGAGGAACGAGCTCAGGCGCGTGGCGAACGAACGTTGAGTAGCGCGCACGACCGAGGAACGAGGTCGTGACCGCGCGTATCGAGACGCCGGGAGGTCAACGGCCACCGGACCAGTGACGGGCTTGACCTCAACTCGACTTGAGGTTGTTCCATGGTCCCGTGGCCGTTGACCTCCGGTGGTTTCGACTCCGGCACCGCGGGTTCGTTCCTCACCCGCGGGCCGTCGCTCGACCTTCGCTCGCCACACGACCGATCTCGTTCCTCGATCGGTCGCTGCTCGCTCGATGAATTCGATCGCGACTGTCGGTCCTCACAGCAACACTGGTCCCCGGAGAGGAGGAGCACGATGACGCAGCAGATCGATCCCACCTGCGAGCCGGCGCCGGACGTCGCCACCGAGACGCGCAGCCGCAACCTGCCGCGGGCGCTCACGCCGTTCCGTCACCGGTCCTACCGGCGGTTGGCCATCGCGCTCGTGCTCTCCAGCTTCGCCTCCGGCGCGTGGACGATCGCCCAGGTCTGGGAGGTCATCCGGATCGGCGGTGGCGCCGGGCAGCTGTCGGTGGTGGCCACCTGCGCCGCCGTCGGTGTGCTGCTGCCGGCCCTGCTCGGCGGGGTCGTGGCCGACCGGGTGGCGCAGAAGCGCATCCTGCAGGCCGTGGCGGCCCTCGAGCTCGCCTGCATGGCCCTCGTGGCGCTCCTGTCCTTCGCCGACG
The DNA here is from genome assembly GCA_963808855.1 of uncultured Actinomycetota bacterium. Classification (GTDB taxonomy): domain Bacteria; phylum Actinomycetota; class Actinomycetes; order Propionibacteriales; family Nocardioidaceae; genus Nocardioides. Next base: position 263,192 of record CAWEHA010000002.1, read on the forward strand.
TCACCCGGATCTGGCACCTCGCCGCCGTGGCCTTCGTGGCCGGTGCCGGCTTCGCGTTCTACTACCCCGCCTACAGCGCGTGGCTCCCGGCGCTGGTACCCGAGTCCGACCTGATGGCGGTCAACGGCTTCGAGGGCATGGTGCGGCCCACCATCGGTCAGGCCATCGGGCCGGCCGTCGCGGGAGCCGCGGTCGGGGCGTGGTCCTCCTCCGCCGCGCTCGCGATCGCCGCCGGCGTCTCGGCGCTCGCGCTGGTGGCGCTGTGCTTCGTCCCCCTCACCCCCGTGCGCCGTGACCCGGAGGCGCCGGTGGCCGAGGGCAACCCCGTCACCACCGCGCTCGCCGACGTGCGCGAGGGCTTCGGCTACATGGTGCGCACGCCGTGGCTGCTGGCCACGCTGCTCTTCGCCTCGCTGATGCTGCTGGTGATGATGGGCCCGCTCGAGGTGCTGGTGCCGTTCCTGTTGAAGGACCGGCTCGGCGGCGGCCCCGACGACCACGCCAAGGTGCTCGCCGCGTTCGGCATCGGCGGCGCCGTCGGCTCGATGGCGATGGCCTCGCTGAAGATGCCGCGCCGCTACCTCACGGTGATGAACCTGATGTGGGGTGTCGGCTGCCTGCCGCTCATCGTCATGGGCGTCGCCACCGAGATCTGGATGGTCGTCGCCGCGGCGTTCGTGCTCGGTGCGATGTTCTCGGCACCGATGGTCATCTGGGGCACGCTGCTCCAGCGCCGGGTGCCGCCGCACCTGCTGGGGCGCGTGGCCTCGCTCGACTTCTTCGTCTCGATCAGCCTGATGCCGGTGTCGATGGCGATCGCCGGGCCGGTGTCCGACGCGATCGGGCTCCGCACGTCGTTCCTCATCGCCGGCATCGCGCCGGGGGTGTTCGCGATCGTGGCCACGCTGTGGGCCAGGCTGCCTGCCGACGAGATCGCGCATCCCCTGCGCGATCCGGAGGACGACGACAGCCTCGTCGAGGCGCTGGTCTAGCGGCGCCCAGGACCTTTCCCGTTTTCTGCCACCGGGTCGGCTCTCGGATGTCAGGGTCCCGCCATGAAAACCGCACTCCCCGCTCTGGCGGCCGCTCTCGTGATCGCGCTCGGCGGTTGCGGCGACTCCGACGACGAGCCCACCGCCTCCGACTCCTCGGAGTCGACCGAGAGCACCGAGTCGGAGTCGCCGACGGAGACGCCCACGGAGACCGAGACGCCGAGCGAGACGCCGTCCAGCGACGGCTCCGGGCCGATCGTGCTGGACGACGGGCGGATCGACCTGTGCTCGGCGGTGAGCATCGACGAGCTGGCGGCGGCGACCGGGTGGACGCCGGTCACCAGTGGCGAGTACATCGGCGAGGGGTCGTGCGAGTGGGAGTTCGCCGAGGCCGACCTCAACGTCGCCTACGACGAGTACCGGACCTTGGACCAGGTGCGGGAGGAGAGCCAGAACTTCGAGGTCGTCGAGCTCGACGGCGTGGGCGACGGCGCCTTCCTCCAGCTCGCCAGCATCGAGATCACGCCGGAGAGCGTCGGCCTGGTGCTCGGCAGCGGCGAGTGGGTCCTCGTCGGTGGTGCCATCGAGACCGACGAGTCGGTGACCGAGGACGAGCTGGCTACGGCGGCCGAGGCTCTCGTCGGGGCCTGCGCCGAGGTGCTCTGACCGTCGGCCCGGCTCAGGACTCCGACAACCTCGCCACCGCGTCGGTCTGATGCCGGTGCCCGACCAGCTCGTAGCCCACCACGGTCACCCAGGGCGTGAGTGAGAGCACGAGCAGGCACCACTCGAGCGGCAGGCCCGCCACGGCGAGCAGGAACGACGCGAACAGCACCACGCCGCTGAGCGCGAGCAACAGCGTGTGGAACGGGTCGAACTGCCGGGTGAGCAGCGCGTAGAGCCCGTACAGCGCCGCGAGGTACACCGCCACCGGCGCCACCACGGTGACCACGGTGGCCTCGGTCGACAGCGTGGAGTGGTGCTCGAGGTAGTAGGCGCCCGCGTGGAGCCCGGCACCGGCGCCGACGAGGCCGCCGAAGATCGCCAGGTGCCCGTAGCCCCAGCCGAAGGATCGCTCCTGGCGCACCTCCAGCGCCTCGGCCCACCGGATCACGAAGTAGGTCCACCACAGACCGAAGGTGAGCGCGACGCCGGCGAAGCCGAGCACGGCGACGTCCATCGACCACCCGGGGCCGTCCGGGCCGACGTGGGCGCTCAGGGTGGCCATCGTGCCGAGGAGCCCCTCGCCGAGGGTGATGATGACGAGCAGCCCGTACCGCTCGGCGATGTGGTGCGGGTGCCACGGCGTGCCGTCACCGCGGTGCTCGGCCAGCACGGGTCCGGTGACCTCGACGCCGACGAGCACGATGACCACCACGAGCGAGGCGGCGAGCCCGAGCTGTACCCGGTCGTCGACGAGGAGCAGCAGCACCCAGCCGGTCTGCGCGACGAGCAGGGTCACGATCATCGCCCGGCAGGCCGGGGCGCACGAGGGCTCCTGGCGCATGGCGCGGGCCCACTGCAGCAGCATCGGCACCCGCATCACGACGTAGCCCAGGATCATCACCCGGGCGTCGAGGTCGTCGTGGGCGATCGAGTCGAACAGGTCGGGCACGCCGAGGGCCAGCACCAGCACGCCGACCATCTGCACCAGCGTGGTGATCCGGTAGGGCCAGTCGTCGGTGTCGAACGCCGAGGCGAACCACGAGAAGTTGATCCACGCCCAGGTGACGGCGAAGACGGCGAACGCGAACGCGATCAACCCGTCGACCACGTGGTCCTCGGTGAGGGAGTGCGCGAGCTCGTTCGCCGCGGCGCCGTAGGCGATCACGAAGGTGAGGTCGAAAAGCAGCTCCAGCGGGGTGGCGGTGCGGCCGCGCTCGTCCGGGTCGCGGCCGACCATCCGGCGGGTGGCGTGCTCCGGGCGGACGGCTCTCTCGCTCACCCGCCCGAAGCTAGGCCGTTGTGCCGATGGTGGCGACGAGCGCGGTCCGCGACCGGATGCCGAGCTTGCGGTAGACCCGCGACAGGTGGCCCTCGACGGCCTTCACCGAGATCCCGAGCTGCTCGGCCACCTCGCGGTTGGTGTGGCCGTCCACCGCGAGCAGCGTGACCCGCCGCTCCCCGGCGGTGAGCACGGCGAGCGCCTCGGCCTCCACCCGGCGCGGCCCGTGGCCGAGCCGCTCGAGGAGGCTGCGGGCCCGGGCCTGGAGCAGCCACAGCTCGCGCCGGCCCGCGTAGGCCTCGACCTGCCGCAGCAGCATCAGCGACTCGGTCTCGTCACCGCCGAGCACGAGCAGCGCCGCGAGATCGGTGGCCACCTGGGCGGCGAGCCGCTCGGCCTCGGAGTGGGCGATCAGGTCGCGCGCCTCCCGCAGCAGCGCCACCCGGCTGGCGTCCGGCGAGGTGGCGGCCAGGGTCCGCAGCGCGGCGGCCACGGCGTACGTCGTCCCGTGCGTGAGCGCGAGCCGGTGCTGCTCGAGCGCGAGCTCGTGGGCCTCCCGGCGGCGTCCGGTGCGGAGCATCGCGAGGGCGGCGCCGGAGCGCCAGTCGACCACCGCGTGGGCGTGGTCGTGGTCGGCGGAGGCGGCGCGGCCGGCGGCGAGGTAGTGCTCGACGGCGGCCTCGGACTCGCCCGCGGCCGTGGCCAGCTCACCGCGGGTGTGGTGCGCGACGGCGGCGGCGTCGGACCCGCCGTGGATCCGGTCGAGCTCGGTCGCGGCCGCCAGCGCGGCGTCCAACCGGCCCTGCGCCAGGTGGCAGCCAACGGCCAGGGCCACCGCGTGGGCGCGATCGACGGCGGGAGCGGCGGCGAGCGTCGCGCGCAGCTCGTGGAGGCGCGCCAGCGCCTCGCGGACCTGTCCGCGGACGACGAGACGTCGCACCTCGGCGAGCCGGTCGTCGTCGCCGACGGCCCCGAGATGCTCGGCGACAGAGACGCGAGCCATGCGGCACAAACTAGGAACGGTGGCGCGGCCGCGTCCCGGGAATCCGGAATCCACCGCACAAATTTCGGCGCCCGGGCCCGGTGGTCTGGTCAGGCGGGCTGGGCGGCCCTGTGGTAGGGCACCGCGCGGCCCAGGAAGGCGAGCAGCCGGGCGCCCGGCGCGGCGTCCGCGGTGACCAGCACCGGGCCGAAGCGGACCGGCCGGTCGTCCTCGCCGACCAGCCGCAGCGCGGTCGGCAGCAGGGCCTCGGCGAGGTCGTCGGGGAGCGGCCGGAGGCGACCGGTGGCCGCGCCGACGTCCCAGCCGTGCACGGCGATCTCCAGGGTGGCCGTGCGCACGAGCGTGGCGGTGTCGAGCACGGCGCCCCCGACGAGCACCTGGTCGTGGGTCACCTGGCCCCACACGCTGTACAGCGCGCAGGCCTTCACCTGGAGCCGGGTCACCCGGGCCTCGGCGTCCCACCCCGGCGCGATCGACACCGCGCCGGCGGCGCCCTCCGCGAACGCGTCGAGGCCGTCGTCCATGTGCGTCAGCAGGCCGGCGAGGTCCCAGTGCGCGCAGGGCGTGGGGCGGTGCAGGTCGGCGTCGGTGACGCCCGTGAGGGCGGCGCTCGTGTACTCGAGGGCACGGCCGAGCATCTCGATGGCCGGCATGGCGGACTCCGGAAGGGTCGGGGTCGGGTGGTCGGGTGCCGTCAGGCGGCGGGCACGTAGTCGGCCGGCAGCGTGGCCGGCAGACCGAACGTCTCGAACAGCCGCGGCTCGAAGAACGCGGTGACGTGACGCACCTGGTCGCCGTCGAGGTGCAGCACCTGGAGGTGGAACGGCTCGAAGTGACCGGCCGGGGTGCGCATGTAGAGCGCGAAGGCGGGCTGGCCGTTGGCGACGATCTGGAGCATCGGCATGTCGTGGACGCCGCCGGGGCACTTGCTGCCGATGAGCTCGCCGATGTTGACGTTGCCCTTGTACCAGTTGGTGAAGGGCGGCATGTCCCAGGTGGCGTCGGCCTTGAGCAGGCTGACGATCGTGTCGATGTCCTTGGCCCAGAACGCCTCGAGGTAGCGGTCGAGGAGCCCCCGCTGCTGCTCGGTGAGGTCCTCCACCACGGTGTCCTCGGTGAGGGCGCGGTCGGCCATCTGCGCGTGGGCGCGCTGCAGGGCGGAGTTGACGGCGGCCACGGTGGTGTCGAGCGCCTCGGCGCTCTCGGCGGCGCTCCAGCGCAGCACGTCGCGCAGGATCAGGACGGCGCGCTGGCGGGCCGGCAGGTGCTGCAGCGCGGCGACGAAGGCCAGCCGCAGGGTGTCGCGCTCGGTGACCACCACGGCGGCGTCCGGCACGGGCTCGAGCCAGGCGATCTCGTGGTTCTCCTCCAGGGCGTCGCCGGCCATCTGGTCGGAGGTGCCGAGGCCGGCGGGCAGCGGGCGCCGCGGCTTGCCCTCGAGGTTGGTGAGGCAGACGTTGGTGGCGATCTTGTAGAGCCAGGTGCGCACCGAGCTGCGGCCCTGGAAGTTCGCGCTCGCCTTCCACGCACGCAGGAAGGTCTCCTGCACGAGGTCCTCGGCCTCGTGCACCGAGCCGCTCATCCGGTAGCAGTGGGCGAGCAGCTCGCGCTGGTAGCGCTCGGTGAGCGTGTCGAAGTCGGCCAGCTCGGCCGTCTTGTCGCCGGTGTCCGTCATCTCGGTCGTCATCGCGTCGCTTCGCCGTTCGTCCTGGGTGAGGGTCATGCCCCGCTCCTGCCGCTGGTTGCGAGTCTGCCTCTCGTGTCGACCGGGCGCGACCCCGGAAGTCATCGCCTCGTGGCGGATCTCGTGCAGCGCGAGGGCGAGGGCCCGCTCGGCGGCGGGGAGGGCGGCGGCGCGGTCGGCGGGCACGAGGCCGACGCGGGTGCGGCGGTCGAGCAGGTCGGCGACGTCGTGGGCGCCCTCGTGGGTGACGCCGAACACGAGCTCGGCGAGCGTCACCGGCACGCCGTCGGCCACCGGCGCGAGCAGCTCGGCGTCGGTGAGGCCGGTGACCGCGCGGGCGTCGTCGAGCACGAGCCGGGCCTCGGTGCCGTAGCGGCGCACCAGCCGCTCCGGCTCCTCGAGGGCGGCCAGCCGGGCGCGCGGCGCGGCGCCGAGCAGCGGCAGGGTGGCCGTGCGGCACGCGGCGTCGGTGAGGCCGAGCGCGTCGACGGCGTCCTCGGCCATCCGCCGGTAGGTGGTGAGCTTGCCGCCCACCACGGTGACCACGCCGGTGCGGCCGGTGAGCACCGCGTGCCGGCGCGAGAGGTCGGCCGTCGAGCCGTCGTCGGCGTGCAGCAGCGGCCGGAGCCCCGCGAAGGCGCCGACCACGTCGGAGCGCCGCACCGGGTGCGCGAAGGAGGCGGTGACGACGTCGAGCAGGAAGCCGATCTCGGGCTCGGTGGGCTCGGGCACGTCGGGCACCGGACCCTCGACCGGCTCGTCGGTGAGGCCGACGTACAGCGTGCCGTCGGGCTGCGGCAGCACCATGACGAAGCGGTTGCTGCTGGCCGGGCACCGGCGCGAACACCGCCACCGTGAGGCCGGGCAGGGCGTCGGCGCGCAGCACGAGGTGGGTGCCGCGGCTGGGCCGCAGCGTCACCTCCTCGGCGAGGTCGCCGGCCCACACGCCGGCGGCGTTGACGACGGCGCGGGCGGCGACCCGGTGGGTCGTCGCCGGTGAGCTCGTCGCGCAGCTCGACGCCGCGACCGGTGGCCGACAGCACCCGGGCGCGGGTGCGCACCTCGGCACCGAAGGCGGCGGCGGTGCGGGCGATGGTGGTGACCAGGCGGGCGTCGTCCTCGAGCTGGCCGTCCCAGCCCATGATGCCGCCGTCGAGGCCGGCCGGGCGCAGCGACGGCGCCAGCGCGAGCAGCTCGGTGGCCGACACCCGGCGCGGCGGCGGCAGCGTGGCCCGGGAGGTGTGGGCGGCGCGGCGCAGCAGGTCGGCCGCGAAGAACCCGGTGCGGGTGACGGCGCGCTTGCGGCGCGGAAGCGTGGTGGCGAACGGCAGCACGTACGGCATCGGCCGGGTCAGGTGCGGCGCGGTGACCTCCATGAGGATGCCGCGCTCGACCGCGCTCTCGTGGGCGATCGCCACCTGGCCGCTGGCGAGGTAGCGCAGCCCGCCGTGCACCAGCTTCGACGACCAGCGCGAGGTGCCGAAGGCGAGGTCGTGGGCGTCGACGGCGAGCACCGACAGCCCGCGGGAGGCGGCGTCGAGCGCCACGCCGGCGCCGGTGACGCCCAGCCCGACCACGACGACGTCGACCTCGGCGGGTGCACCGGCGAGACCGGCCCGGATGCGGGTCACGGGAGGAGTCCGTTCGTGAGGAGGGTGGTGAGCTCGGCGTCGATCTCGGCCTCGCTCGCCTGCTCGTCGACCATCGTGTGGGCGGAGAGCACGAACCCGTGGGCGGCGAGCACGAGGCCGCGCGCCATCGCCACCGGGTTGCCGGCGCGCACGGTGCCGTCGGCCTGCGCGGCCTCGATGGCGGCGGCGGTGAGGCCGAGGATGTGGTCCTGCGAGCGGCCGCGGCGCGAGAGCAGGTAGGGGAGGATCAGCTCGGGGTCGACCTCGACGATCCGCACGAAGAGCTCGTTGGCCCGCAGCGAGCGCACCGTGCGCACGACGGTCTCGACCAGCGCCTCGACGCTCGCGAGGTCGCGGGTGTCCTCCACGGAGACGTCGACGACGCCCTCCCACTCGCGGGTCATCAGGTCGCCGAGCAGCGTGGGCATGTCGGCCCAGGTGCGGTAGATCGTCATCCGCGAGACGCCGGCCCGGCGGGCGACCTCGGTGAGCGTGGTGCGCTTCCAGCCGACGTCGAGGATGCAGGCGCGGGCGGCGTCGAGGTAGCCGGTGCGGGGGTCCGGGTCGGCGTCGTTGTGACGAAGTGACGTCATGTGTCACACTGTAACACGTGATGCCGTTCCAGCAGACCGAGATGCACCCGACCCGATGGGGTTCCCCCGACCACGCCGCCCCGCTGCCCGACGCGGCGCGCGCGATGGTCGACCTGGCGTTCGATCTCCACGACCGACCCGCCGTCGACGACGCCCCGCTGCCGCCGTCCGGGCTGGATCCGGCCCTCGTCGAGGCACTGCGTGGTGTGCTCGGCGCCGAGCACGTGCTCGACGACGACGCCTCCCGGCGGCTGCGCACGCGCGGCAAGTCCACCCCCGATCTCCTCCGGGCCCGCACCGGCGACCTCACCGACGCGCCCGACGTCGTCGTCCGGCCCGGCTCGCACGACGACGTCGCCGCGGTGCTGGCGTTCGCCGTCGAGCACCACGTGGCCGTGGTGCCGTTCGGCGGGGGCACGTCGGTCACCGGCGGCCTGGTGGCGCGCCGCGAGGGGTACGCCGGGATGGTGTCGCTCGACCTGGTGCGGATGAAGCGGCTGCTCGCCGTCGACCCCACCTCGATGACGGCCACCCTCGAGCCCGGCCTCCGCGGCCCCGAGGCCGAGGCGCTGCTCGCCGAGCAGGGGCTCACCCTCGGCCACTACCCGCAGTCGTTCGAGTACGCCACCATCGGCGGCTTCGCGGCCACCCGCTCCAGCGGCCAGGCCAGCGCCGGCTACGGCCGGTTCGACGCGCTCGTGGTGGGCCTGCGCGCCGCGACCCCGCGCGGCGAGCTGCGGCTCGGCAGCGCGCCGGCCAACGCCGCCGGCCCCGACCTGCGCCAGCTGCTGCTCGGCTCCGAGGGCGCGTTCGGCGTGCTCACCGAGGTCACCGTGCGGGTGCGCGCGCTGCCGGAGCAGAAGACCTACGAGGGCTGGCGGTGGCCGTCGTTCGACGCCGGCACCGACGCGATGCGCACCCTCGCCCAGGCCGGCCTGCTGCCCACCGTGATCCGGCTCTCCGACGAGAACGAGACGGCGATCAACCTCGCCCGCCCGGACGCCATCGGCACCGAGGAGTCCGGCTGCCTGATGATCACCGGCTACGAGGGCACCGCCGAGGCGGTGGCCGCCAAGCGGGCCGCCGTCACCGCGGTGCTCGAGGGGCTCGGCGGGGCCGCCCTCGGCGAGGAGCCGGGCACCGCGTGGGTCGAGGGGCGGTTCGCGGCGCCGTACCTGCGCGACTCCATGCTCGACGTCGGCGTGCTCGTGGAGACCCTCGAGACCGCCACCTTCTGGTCGAACCGGCAGGCGCTCTACGACGGCGTCAGGGCCGCGCTCACCGAGCACCTCGGCGACGGCGCGCTGGTGCTCTGCCACGTCAGCCACGTCTACGAGACCGGCTGCTCGCTCTACTTCACGGTGGCCGCCCAGCAGGGGGACGACCCGATCGCGCAGTGGCTCGCCGCCAAGTCCGCCGCGAGCGACGCGATGATGGCCGCCGGCGCCACGATCACCCACCACCACGCGGTGGGCACCGACCACCGGCAGTGGCTGCCGCAGGAGATCGGCGAGCTCGGCGTCTCGGTGCTGCGCGCCGTCAAGGCAGACCTCGACCCCACCGGCGTGCTCAACCCGGGGGTGCTGGTGTGACTCGGTCGTTCGCCTTCCTGGTCAACCCGTCCTCCGGCGGCGGCGCCGCTCCCGGCGCCGTGGTGCCGGTGGCCCGACTGCTGCGCGACGCCGGCGCCCGCGTCGAGGTCACCTACTCGCCCGGGCCCCAGGCGATGGCGGGGTTGGTGGCCGAGGCGGTCGCCGCTGGCGACGTCGTGGTGTCGGTGGGCGGCGACGGCATGCTCTCCTCGCTCGCCGGCGCGGTGTCGGCCGCGGGGGGCGTGCTCGGGGTGGTGCCCGCCGGCCGAGGCAACGACTTCGCCCGCATGCTCGGCCTGCCCGACGACGTGCCCGGCCAGGCGCGGGTGCTGCTCGAGGGCACCGAGCGGAAGGTCGACCTGATCGCGTTCCGCGACGGCGCCTCCTCGCGGGTGGTGGCCGGCTCGGTGTACAGCGGCATCGACGCCCGCGCCAACGCGATCGTCGACCGTGCCCACTGGCTGCCCCGCGCCGCGCAGTACCCCTACGCCGCGCTGCGGGCGATCGCCACCTACCGGCCGCACCGGTTCGTGCTCGACGTCGACGGCGTGCGCTCCGAGCACGACGCCGCCACCGTCGTCGTCGCCAACTCCGCCTTCTACGGCAAGGGCATGCGGGTGGCGCCGGACGCCGTGCTCGACGACGGCCTGCTCGACATCGTCGTGGTCGGCGCCGCCTCCCGGATCGCGCTGATGCGCGCGCTGCCCACGATCTACGACGGCCGCCACGTCGACCGGCCCGAGGTCACCGTGCTCCGCGGCAAGCGGGTCGAGCTCACCGCCGAGCCCGCCGCGGAGGTCGGCGGCGACGGCGAGCCGATCGGCCGGCTGCCGGGCCCCGACGCCGAGCCCGCCGTCGTCGAGGTGCTCCCCGCCGCCCTCACCGTCCTCACCTGACCCGTGGGGGAGTGCCGAGTCGGCGCTTGATTTCACGTCAGGAGGGCCGAGTCGGCGCGTATGACGCGCCGACTCGGCGTCAGGCCATCGCCCAGACCAGCAGGTCGGTGGGCACGGCGGCGGTGACCTCGTAGGACGGCTCGTCGGTCAGGAGCAAGGCGTCGCCGGCGGAGAGCGGCTCGGCGAGCGAGAAGCGCAGCAGCGCGCCGGTGGCCACGAACGCGTGCACCCGGGGGGCGGCGGGCAGGGCGAGCACGTCGCCGCCGTCGAGCCGGGCCACCGCGAACGACGCGTCGCCGATCGTCACCGCCGGCACCAGGCGGCCCGGGTCGAGGGCGAGCGGGCGGACGTCGTAGGTGGGCGTCGTGTCGGACGCGCCGCGCAGCCACACCTGCACGAACCGGCACGGTCCGTCGGGGGTCGCCATCTCGCTGTGCACGACGCCGGCGCCGGCCGACAGGTGCGCGACCGATCCGGCGACGACGACGGCGCGGTCGTGGTCGACGTCCGTGTGCTCCAGCGCGCCGCTCACCACCCAGGTGACGATCTCCAGGCCGGAGTGGGGATGCGGCGCGAAGCCCAGCCCCGAGCCGAGCAGGTGGTCGTCGTGGCACACCATCGGGCCGAACCCGAGCCGCTCCGGGTCGTGGTGGTCGCCGAACGAGAAGGCGTGGTGGGTCGCCCGGCCGCGCTCGCGGTCGACGAATCGGTCCGTTCCCCGGCGGATTGCGACGCTCATCACCATGATGGTGCCGTGCGAGGGCCCAGGGGGGATCTCGGGGGTCCGCCGTGACGGCGCTGCCTCCGGGTTTCGTGCTGGGCACGGCCACTGCCGCCTACGCCGTCGAGGGCGCGACGGCCGAGGACGGCCGGGGCCAGAGCGTCTGGGACACCTTCGTGCGGCAGTTCGCTGCCGTGGCCGACGGCTCGAACGGTGACGTCGCCGCCGACGCCTACCACCGCGTCGACGAGGACCTCGACCTGCTCACCGGGCTCGGCGTGCGCGGGCACCGGTTCTCGGTGTCGTGGTCGCGGGTGCTGCCGTTCGGCGCCGGCGAGGTGAACCCCGCCGGCCTCGACCACTACGACCGCCTCGTCGACAGCCTGCTCGCCCGCGACATCGAGCCGATGGTCACGCTCTACCACTCCGACCTGCCCCAGCCGCTCGAGGACGACGGCGGCTGGCTCAACCCCGACACCGTCGAGCGGTTCGCGGAGTACGCCGCGATCGTCGGGGCGCGGCTCGCCGACCGGGTCGCGCACTGGGTGCCGGTGGCCTCGCCCAACACCGTGATGATGCTCGGCTACGCCCTCGGCGCCCACGCCCCCGGCCGGATGCTGCACCTCGACGCCATCCCGGTGGCGCACCACCTTCTCGTCGCGCACGGCCGCGGCGCCATCGCGCTGCGCGAGGCGGGCGCGCGCAGCGTCGGCTGCTCCAACCATCACGCGCCGATGTGGCCGGCGTCCGAGGAGCCCGCCGACGTCGGCGCCACCAAGCTGTTCGACGCGCTGTGGAACGGGCTCTACCTCGAGCCGATGCTGCTCGGCCGCTACCCCGCCGACCTGCTCCCGCTGCTCGACGACGACTTCGTGCGGCCCGGCGACCTCGCGGTGATCCGGCAGCCGCTCGACTTCTACGGCGTCGGCTACTCCGGCCCGTTCCGGGTGGCCGCTGCCCCGGAGGACGCCGAGGTGCCGTTCGTCCTGCTCGACGCCCTCGGCCACCCCACCACCGACAGCGACCAGCCGATCGTGCCGGACGCGCTGCGCGAGTGGCTGATCATGTTCCGCGCCCGGTACCGCGCCGCGCTGCCGCCGATCGTGATCACCGAGTGCGGTGCGGACTTCGACGACGTGCGGGCCGCCGACGGCTCGGTGGACGACGCCCGCCGGGTCGACTTCCTCGACCGGCACCTGCAGGCCGTCGCCGACGCCGCCCAGCGCGGGGTCGACGTGCGCGGGTTCTACGTGTGGAGCCTGCTCGACGGGTTCGGCTGGGCCGACGGCTACACCCACGGCAACGGCATCGTGCACGTCGACCGGCAGACCCAGGACCGCACCCCGAAGTCGTCGTACCGCTGGCTCGCCGACCAGGTCGCGGGGCAGACGAAGTCCCTCGGTTGAGCGGGTTCGGACTAGAACGAGTGCTTGGTCGCCATCGTGGCGCGCACCGAGTCCTCGTCCCACGGCTCACCGAGCCACGCGTAGAACGGGCGTAGCACGGCGGGGTCGGCCACGTAGTCGTCGTAGTGCACGCGGAAGGCCGCCTCGCCAAGATTCTCGGCGAGGGCGAGGATCTTCCGCTCGATGCCGGCCAGGGTCGCGGCCTGGTCGTCCGGGTCGCCCCGGGTCCACCACTTGCTCTGCAGCACGGCGGCGTGGTCGCGGGTGTTCACCACGAACCGGGCACCCGGGAACACCGCGCGAAGCCAGGCGACGTACTCCTCGACGTCGTCCTGGTACCACCGGATCTCCTTGAACCCGACCACTCGGGTGTCGGGCTCGGGGCGCAGGAGCGTGTCGAGCACCAGCTGCCGTACATCGCGCAGCGAGGCGTCGAGCGGCACGTCGGCGATCCCGTAGAACGGGTGGGTCGGCCGCCGCGCCGGCACCGGCTTCACCCGCTCCTTCTCCGCGGCGATCGTCTGGTGGTAGCGGTACAGGTGGTGCAGGGCGTCGCGGTTCTCGCCACGCACCAGGTAGCCGGGGATCGCGTTGAGGAGCCCCTGCACCAGCGTCGAGCCGGAGCGGCCGTAGGTGACCACGAACACGTAGCCGAGGTCGTCGCGCTCGCTCGGTCCGGCCATGGCCAGCGAGTCTAGGAGTGAGGCGGCCACTCACTACGGTGAGGCCATGTCCGCGCTGCGCCGAGTCCTCGACGGCGCCCGCGGACCGGTGCTCGTAGTGGGTGACGAGCTGCCGCAGCTCGCGCCGTCCGAGGTGAGCGTGCTGCCGCCCGGCGGCATCGTGCCGCGCGGGCAACGGTTCGTCACCGTGGTGCTCGTCGCGGTCGACGTCGCGCACCTGCGCCGGCTCGCCTCGCTCAGCCGCGGGCTCGGCCGGGCGCGCACCGTCGTCGCCGTGGTGGGGGAGGCGGCCGCCGTCGTGCCGCTCGCGGCGCACCCGGCCTGGCCCGCCGTCACCGCCCTCGACGCGCGCCTCGACGGCGACACCGCGGTCACCGAGGTGACCTTCGCCGCGCGGGTGCGGGTGGACGTCGTGGCCGCGGCCCTCGCCCGCGCCGTGGCGCCCGGGGTGCGCTCGGGACCGGCCGGGCTGCGGGTGGCCGTGCTGCCCGACGCGCTCGCCGTGGTGCCGCCGGTCGACCTCACGCTCACGACCGCGCTCGACCCCGAGGCGCAGCGTCCGCCGGACGTCGTGATCGGCGCCTGTCCACAGCCCCCCGTCTCCGACGTGACGGGTGTGGAACCGCTCGTTCTGTCTGTGGACGACGTCGGCGTGCCTGTGGACGAGGCGGTGTTCAACCCGGGCGGGTTCCGGCGCGAGTGGCGCCGCGCTGTCGTCGACCTGCCGTCGGGCACCCGGCTCACGGCCGGGCTGGTGCGCTCGCTGCGCGACGCCCAGGGCGTGCGGCTGCCGGCGGACGCCGACCCGGTGCTGGTGGCCGGCCTCGCGATGAGCGGCGTCCCCCTCGTCACGGACGGCGTGCACCTCGACGACGCCGACGACCGCGAGGCCCACGCGCGCGAGCAGAGCCGGGCCGCCACGGCCGCGCACTCGACGGCGGCGTGGCGGGCTCGGCTGGCGCGGCGGGCCGGCGTGCGGGTGGCCCCATGACCTGCTGTCCGCTACCGCGACCTGATCGAGCTGCGCCGAGCCCGGCCCGAGGGAAGGGCGAGCGCCGTCGAGGTGTGGCTCGACGAGGGCGCCGCGGCGCTCACCGTGGTACCGCCGACGGACTGGCCGGCGCTGCTCGAGCTGCGGTCGGAGGTGCGGCCGGACGGCGTGTGGACGGTGCTGCGGTTCGCCGAGCCGGTCGACGTCGGCGCGGTGGTGGCCGAGCTGGGCCGGCAGGCGGTGTGGAACGGCGCCGTCGCCGAGCCTGCGGTGCGGGTGGACGCCCGGGTGCTGAACCCCACCGGATTCCTGGCGCGTGTCGACGGTCCGCCTGTGGACATGCGCGATCTCGCTGTGGACGCCGGCGCGACGCCCGCGCTGGTGGCTGGCCTGCGCGGGCACGCCGGCGTGCGGATCGGTGAGTGGACGGACGCCGCGCGGGAGGTGGTGCCGGGCCTGGCTGCCGCCGGCGTGCCGCTGGTGGCCGCCGAGACCCCCGCCGACCTCGACCCGGCGGTGGCCGCGGCGATCACCGCGCCGGTCGACCTCGCCGACCCGCTGGCCCGCGAGGAGCACAGCATCGTGCTGCGCCGGGCCGCCCTCGACGCCTACGCACCCACCGCGCAGCCCGCGGTGAGCGTCCTGCTCGCCACCCGCCGCCCCGACATGCTCGACCACGCCCTCGGCCAGGTGGCCCGGCAGCGCGGCGTCGACCGGCTCGAGCTCGTGCTCGCGCCGCACGGCTTCGACGTGCCGGTGGAGCGGGTGCGCGAGGCGGTGGGACCGGCGGTGACCGTGCAGGTGGTGCCGCACCCGGCCGACGCCGTCTTCGGCGACGTGCTGCACGCGGCCGCCACCGCCGCCGGCGGCGACGTCGTCACGAAGATGGACGACGACGACTGGTACAGCCCCGACGCCCTCGCCGACCTGCTCCGCGCCCGCGCCTACAGCGGCGCCGACCTGGTGGGCATGCCGGCCGAGACGCACTACGTGGCGCCCGCCGACCTCACCGTGCAGAAGGGGCACCCGAGCGAGCTGTGGTCGCCGTTCGTGGCCGGCGGCACCCTGATGCTCGACAAGGCTCTGTTGAGGGAGATCGGCAGCTTCCGGCGGGTGCGGCGCTTCGTCGACGCGCAGCTGCTGGAGTCGGTGCTGGCCGCCGGCTGCGCCATCTACCGCACCCACGGCCTCGGCTACGTGCTCCACCGCACCGGCGGCGGCCACACCTGGCACATCGACCTCGACCAGCTGCTCGACCCCGACCGCATGGTCGCCAGCCGACCCGGCCTCTCGCCGTCCCGGCTCATGGAAATCGCTGACCCGTCAGTAATGCGCTGACCCGTCACTTGTACAAGCGACGGGTCAGCGCATTACTGACGGGTCAGCGGCGGCCGAGGCCCCGGGTCTCCCAGCCGGCGGCACGCCAGGCGGGGAGGTCGAGCGCGTTGCGGCCGTCGAGGAGCCGGCGGTGGCGCACGACGGCACCGACGTCGGCCGGGTCGATCTCGCGGAACTCGCGCCACTCGGTGAGGTGGAGCAGGAGGTCGGCGTCGCGGGCGGCGTCGATCGCGGACTCGGTGTAGTCCAGCGTCGGGAACCGGCCGGCGGCGTTCGCGGATCCGTGGGGGTCGTACACCGACACCTGGGCGCCGCGCAGGTGCAGGTGACCGGCGATCGCGAGGGCGGGGGAGTCGCGCACGTCGTCCGAGTCGGGCTTGAAGGCCGCGCCCCACACCCCGATCCGCTTCCCGCTCACCGAGCCACCCACCATCGCCTTCGCGATCTGGTAGGCGCGGTCGCGCTGCCGGTGGTTGATGTCGTCGACCTGCCGCAGGAACGACATCGCGTCCTCGACGCCGAGCTCTCCGGCGCGGTGCACGAAGGCGCGGATGTCCTTGGGCAGGCAGCCGCCGCCGAACCCGACGCCGGCGTTGAGGAAGCGGCGCCCGATGCGCGCGTCGTGGCCGATCGCGTCGGCCAGCGCCACCACGTCGGCACCGGACGCGTCGCAGACCTCGGCGACCGCGTTGATGAAGGAGATCTTGGTGGCGAGGAACGCGTTGGCCGACACCTTCACCAGCTCGGCGGTGGCGTAGTCGGTGACCACGATCGGCGTGCCGGCGTCGGTGAGCGGCGCGTAGAACGCCCGCAGGTCGCGCTCGGAGCGCTCGCCGTCCACCCCGAGCACGAGGCGGTCGGGCTCGAGGGTGTCCTGCACCGCGAACCCCTCGCGCAGGAACTCCGGGTTCCAGACGAGCTCCGCCTCGGCGCCGACCGGGGCGAGCGAGGCCAGCAGGTCGGCCATCGCCCGCGCGGTTCCCACCGGCACGGTCGACTTGCCCACCACGGACGCCGGCCGGGCGATGTGCGGGGCCAGCGACCGGACCGCGGACTCGACGTAGCTGGTGTCGGCGCCGAGGCTCGAGGCCAGCTGCGGGGTGCCGACGCAGATGAAGTGCAGGTCGGCGAACCCGCCGGCCTCCTCGTAGGAGTCGGTGAACCGGAGCCGCCCGGAGGCGACGTGCTTCGCCACCAGGTCGGCCAGCCCGGGCTCGTAGAACGGCGTCTCGCCCGCGGCGAGCCGGGCGCGCTTCCCGTCGTCGATCTCGACGCCGAGCACCTCGTGGCCGAGCTCGGCCATGCAGGCGGCGTGGGTGGCGCCGAGGTAGCCGCAGCCGATGACGGTGAGCTTCACGGCGGTCAGGATAGAGAGGAGGCGAGACGGCGCACGACGTCGGTCAGCCGGTCCTCGCTGGTGGCGAAGTTGAGCCGCACGTGGCCGGGCAGCCCCGGGTGGTAGTCGCCGCCGGGCGCGAGCCTGACCCGCCCGCGCTCGAGGGCGACGGCGGCCGGGTCGTCGTGGCCGTAGGAGCGCAGGTCGACCCAGGCCAGGTAGGTGGCCTCCACCGGGCGCATCCGGGCCTCGGGCAGGTGCTCGGCCAGCAGGTCGACGAGCAGGTCGCGCTGCCGGCCGAGCTTCTCGCGCAGCGCGGCCAGCCACGCGTCGCCGTGGCGGTACGCCGCCACCGACGCGACGACGCCGAGCACCGACCACGAGTCGTTGCGCGACTCCGGCTGGCCGGCGAGCCGGCGGTAGGTGACGTCGTCGCCGGTGACGATCTGCGCGCACTTCAGGCCGGCGGTGTTGAACGCCTTGGACGCCGCGACGACCGCCACCGCGTGGTCGGCGGTGCCCTCGATGCTGAGGTAGGGCACCTGCTCGCGGCCGTCGAGCACCAGCGGAGCGTGGATCTCGTCGGAGATCACGCGGGCGCCGTGGCGCAGCACGACGTCGCGCACGCCCTCGAGCTCCTCGCGTGTGAACACCCGGCCCCACGGGTTGTGCGGCTGGGTGAGCAGCAGGGTGCGGGCGCCGGCGGCGAACAGCGCATCGAGCCGGTCGAGGTCGAGCTCGGCGCGGTCGGCGTCCGGGTCGACGACGAGGTCGGCCCGCTCCCGGCCGGTGAGCCACGCGATCTGCAGCTGCGGGGCGTACCCCGGCACGGGCATCACCATCGGCCCCGGCTCGCTGAGCACGTCGAGCGCGATCCGCACCCCGGCGGTCACGTCGACGGTGGCGAGCACCCGTCGCGGGTCGACCTCGTGCCCGAACTGCCGCTTCGCGAACCCGGCGTACGCCTCCCCGAGCTCCCCGCCCTCGGCGAACCGCGGGTAGCTCGTCATCCCCGCCCCGACGGCGGCCTGGACGGCGTCGACGATCACCGGCGCCGGTGCGTAGTCCATCTCCGCCACCCACGCGGGCAGCACGTCGTCGTCGCACCTCACCCCACTTGCACACCAGGGCGTGGCGGGCCTCCTCGTCACTCAGGTCGCGGATCACGCCCGGGACGTTACCGGTGCCTGCTGGCAGGATCGCCGCCGTGACCGACGAGATCGTGCTGGGGCAGGGGACCGGTCCGCTGCGGGGCGTGCGGGTGGTGGAGATCGCGGGCATCGGGCCGGGGCCGCACGCCTGCATGATCCTCGCCGACCTCGGCGCCGACGTGATCCGCGTCGAGCGGCCGGGCGGCCAGGCGCTGGCCGGCGGGGCCACGATGGTGCTCAACCGCGGGCGTCCGAGCGTCGCGCTCGACCTCAAGAACCCCGAGGCGGCCGCAGGTGGTGCTCGACCTCGTCCGGGACGCCGACGTGCTGGTGGAGGGGCTGCGGCCCGGCGTCACCGAGCGGCTCGGCATCGGCCCCGACCACTGCCACGCCGTCAACGAGCGCCTCGTCTACGGCCGGATGACCGGCTGGGGCCAGGACGGACCGCTCGCGACGGCGGCCGGTCACGACATGAACTACATCGCCATCACCGGCGCCCTGTTCGGCCTCGGCCAGGACAAGGCCAGACCGCACTTCCCGGCCAACCTGGTCGGCGACTTCGGCGGCGGCTCCACCTACCTGGTGATCGGCGTCCTCGCCGCGCTGCTCGAGGCGAAGGTGTCGGGCCAGGGGCAGGTGGTGGACGCCGCCATCGTCGACGGCACCGCCCACCTCAACGCCATGACGAGCGCTTTCCTGGCCAGCGGCGGCTACCGCGAGGAGCGGGCGGCCAACCTGCTCGACGGCGGCGTGCCGTTCTACGACGTCTACGAGACCAGCGACGGCAAGCACGTGAGCGTCGGGGCGCTGGAGCCGCAGTTCTTCGACGCCCTGGTGACGACGCTCGGCGTGAAGGACACCTGCCCCGGGCAGGCCGACCTCGACCGCTACGACGAGATGCGCGCGGTGCTCACCGAGGCCTTCGCCGCCCGCAGCCAGGCGGAGTGGGTGGAGGTGTTCGAGGGCACCGACGCCTGCGTGGCCGGCATCGTGCCGATCAGCGAGGCCCACGAGCACCCGCACCTGAAGGCCCGCGGCACGTTCGTCGAGCACCACGGCGTCGTGCAGCCCCGGCCGGCCCCGCGGTTCTCGCGCACCGACGCCGACCTCGGCGCGCCGCCGCCGCTCCCCGGCCAGCACAGCCGCGCCGCCCTGACGGCGTGGGGCATCGCCGACGTCGACGGTCTGCTCGAGCGGGGCGTCGCCGTCCAGGCGTGACCTGCCTCACGCCACTGTTGAACATCTGTCAACAACGGGTCTAGCCTGAGGGCATGACCGAGCACGTCGACGTCCTGATCGTGGGTGCGGGCCTGAGCGGCATCGGCGCCGCCTGCCAGCTCTCCGACGCCCACCCCGACCGCACGGTGGCGATCCTCGAGGGCCGCGACGCGATGGGCGGCACCTGGGACCTCTTCCGCTACCCCGGCGTCCGCTCCGACTCCGACATGTTCACCTTCGGCTTCAACTGGCGCCCCTGGCCCGAGCGACACCGCGCTCGCCGACGGCGACCTGATCCTCGACTACCTCCGCACCGTGGCCGAGGAGCGCGAGGTCGACAAGCTGATCCGCTACCGGCACCGGGTCACCGGCGCCGCCTGGGACAGCGACGACCCAGCGCTGGACCGTCGACGTCGAGCACGACGGCGCCCCGCTCACGATCACCTGCAACCTGCTGTGGGGCTGCACCGGCTACTACGACTACGACGACCCGCACGACGCGCAGCTGCCCGGCCTCGACGACTTCACGGGCCAGGTGGTGCACC
Organism: uncultured Actinomycetota bacterium; assembly: GCA_963808855.1. GTDB lineage: Bacteria > Actinomycetota > Actinomycetes > Propionibacteriales > Nocardioidaceae > Nocardioides. Next base: position 282,917 of record CAWEHA010000002.1, read on the forward strand.
CGCAGTTCTGGCCCGAGGACCTCGACTACGCCGGCAAGAAGGTCGTCGTCGTCGGCTCCGGCGCCACCGCGGTCACGCTCGTGCCGGCCATGGCCGAGGACGCCGAGCTCGTCACGATGCTCCAGCGCACGCCCACCTACATCCTCCCGCAGCCGGCGCGCGACCCGCTGGCCACGCTGCTGCGCCGAGCCCCCGAGCGCGTCCGCTACCCCGTGGTCCGCTGGGCGAACATCCTCAAGCTGATCGGCAGCTATCAGCTGATGCAGCGGTACCCGCGCCAGGGCAAGGCCTTCATCCGCAAGGTCACCGAGGCGCAGCTGCCCGACCACCTCCCCTACGACGAGCACTTCCAGCCGCCGTACGGACCCGTGGGACCAGCGGCTCTGCGCCGTCCCCGACGGCGACTTCTTCAAGGCGCTGCGCAACGGCACCGCCACCGTGGTCACCGACACCATCGACACGTTCACGCCCACCGGCGTCCGGCTCGCCTCGGGCGAGGAGCTCGAGGCCGACATCGTCGTCACCGCCACCGGCCTGCAAGGTCAAGGCGTTCGGCGACCTCGACGTCACCGTCGACGGCGAGCACGTCGACCTCACCGAGACCATGGCCTACAAGGGGCTGATGCTCAGCGGCCTGCCCAACTTCGTCTTCACCGTCGGCTACACCAACGCGTCGTGGACGCTCAAGGCCGACCTCGTCGGCGACTACGTCGTCCGGCTGCTGAAGCACATGGACGAGCACGGCTACCGCAGCGTGGTGCCGGTGCGCGACGAGACCGTCGAGCGAGCGCCCGTTCATGGACCTCACGTCCGGCTACGTGCAGCGCGCGCTGCCGCACCTGCCCAAGCAGGGCGACCGCGCGCCGTGGGCGCTCAAGCAGAACTACCTCGTCGACACCCGGACCATCCGTCGGGGTGTTCTGGACGACGGCGTTCTGGCGTTCGCTTGAGCCATGGGACTCGACGACAAGATCAGCAACAAGACCGAAGAGCTCAAGGGCAAGGGCAAGGAGGGCGCCGGCAAGGCGTCCGGTGACCGCGAGCTCGAGGGCGAGGGCAAGAACGACCAGTCCTCCGCCAAGATCAAGGGCGCCGGCGAGAAGGTCAAGGACGCCGCCAAGGACGTCAAGGACGGCATCAAGAAGTAGTCCTTCGACTCATCCCTCACCCCCGTCTCGCTAGCGTTTCAAGCGTTCAGCGAACGGGGGTGAGGCGCGCGTGAGGCAGTGGATCCAGCGGTCGCTGTGGGACGTCGTCCCGCGCGACCACCGGCAGACGACCCGCGAGCTGCGCCGCCGGCAGCTCGTCACGGCCGGGTTCGTGCTGCTCGGCGCCGTGTTCCTCGGCATCCTGCTGCGGCTCGACCCGGGCAGCGCCGAGTTCACCGCCGCCTCGTTCGGGCTGGCCGGTGTGTGGGCGGTCGGCGCCTTCGCCTCCGGGCCGCTGCACCTGGGCCGGATCGTCGCGCCACGACATGCACGTGCGGCCGGTGGTGCAGCCGCTCGCGCTCGGCTTCGGGCTGGCCGGCGTCTTCGTGCTCGGGAGCGCTCGTCGTCCGCGAGATCGACCCGCTGCGCGACCAGGTGGCGCGGCGTGCTCGACTACGCCTCCGAGGGCACGCTGTGGGTGCTCGTCGTCGTCACCGCCGTCAACGGCATCGCCGAGGAGCTGTTCTTCCGCGGCGCCGCCTACGCCGCGATCACCCGCCACCCGGTGGCCTGGACGTCGGTGGCCTACACCATCGCCACCGCCGCCACCGGCAACCTGATGCTCAGCTTCGCCGCCGTGCTGCTCGGCATCCTCTGCGGCCTCCAGCGCCGCGCCTCCGGCGGCATCCTCGCCCCGATCCTCACCCACTGCGCCTGGTCGGTGACCATGCTCCTCGCGCTGCCGCCGCTCTTCGGGGTCTAGCCCTCGTCGAGCGCCTTCCGCACCGCGTCGCGGTAGGTCATCGGCTCGTCGGGCACGAGGTCGCGGATGGCGTGGTCGGTGACGACCACCTCGGTCGACATCGAGTCGATGAGGTTCTTCGCGGTGGTGGTGTCGACGTCGGTGACGAACGAGATCCAGTGCGACGACAGCGACGGCGTGAGCACCGGCACGGTCACGATCGGCGGCACCCGCCGGCCCATCTCCTCGGCGGCCTGCTTCATCATCTCGAGGTACGTGAGCACCTCCGGGCCGCCGATCTCGTAGACCTTCCCCAGGGCCTGCTCCTCGTCGACGACGCCCACGAGGTAGCGGACGACGTCGTCGATGGCGATCGGCTGGGTGCGGGTGGCCACCCAGCGCGGCACCACCATCGCGGGCAGGTTCTTCACCAGCTGCCGCGTGATCTCCCACGAGATGCCGCCGGCGCCGACGACGATCGCCGCCCGCAGCACGGTCACCGGCACGCCGCCCTCCGCGAGGCACGTCTCCACCTCGCGCCGCGAGCGCAGGTGGGCGGAGAGCTCGCCGTCCTCGGAGCCGAGGCCGCCGAGGTACACGATCTGCCGCACCCCGCACGCGGCGGCGGCGAGGCCGAAGTCCCGCGCGGCCTGGGCGTCCTTGCGCTCGAAGTCGTCGTCGTCGAGCGAGTGCACCATGTAGACGGCGACGTCGACGCCGGTGAGCGCCTCGGCCAGCGAGCCCGGGTCGCCGACGTCGCCGCCGACCGGCTGGCCCTCGCCGTCGTACTTGTCGGGGTTGCGTGTCATCGCGCGGACGTCGTGGCCGGCATCGACGAGCGCAGGCACGAGCCGACGGCCCACGAACCCGGTTGCTCCGGTCACCAGCACGCTCGTCATGTGGCCACAGTAGGGATTCGCGCCGATGCGGGCGTTCACCCCGCAGGGCCGTAGGCTCTAGGTAAAGCAGCGGCTCGTCCAGGGCCGCTCCGCGCTGGCCGCCACTCCGCGCCGCGCGTCCGACCACAGCTTGGTGACTCCCATGTCCACGACCTTCGCCGATCTCGGCGTGCCCACAGCCCTCTCCGCCGTCCTCCACCGGGCCGGCATCACCGTCCCCACGCCGATCCAGGCCGCGACCCTGCCCGACTCGTTCGCCGGCAAGGACGTGCTCGGCCGCGGCCGCACCGGCAGCGGCAAGACCTACGCGTTCCTGCTGCCCCTCGTGTCACGGCTGTCCGACGGCCGCCGCGCCGCCGCCAAGAAGCCCCGCGCGCTGATCCTCGTGCCCACCCGCGAGCTCGCCGGCCAGGTGCACGCCGCGCTGCAGCCGCTCGCCGACGCGGCCGGTCTCACCTCGATCACCGTCTACGGCGGGGTCGGCCAGAACCCGCAGGTGGCCGGCCTGCGCCGCGGCGCCGACGTCGTCGTCGCCTGCCCCGGCCGGCTCGAGGACCTCATCGGCCAGGGCCACTGCCGCCTCGACGCCGTCGAGGTCACCGTGCTCGACGAGGCCGACCACATGGCCGACCTCGGCTTCCTGCCCGCCGTCCGCCGGCTGCTCGACGCCACGCCGCGCGGCGGTCAGCGGCTGCTGTTCTCCGCCACCCTCGACCGCGCCATCGACGTCCTCGTGAAGCGCTACCTCGACGCTCCGGTGGTGCACGAGGCCGACTCCGCGCAGTCGCCCATCGCGACCATGGACCACCACGTCCTGCACCTGCGCCGCGAGCACCGGCTCGACGTCCTCGTCGACCTCGCCTCGGCTCCCGGCCGCACCATGATCTTCACCCGCACCAAGCACGCCGCCAAGGCGCTGGCCCGCCAGCTCAACAAGGCCGGCGTGCCGGCGGTCGACCTGCACGGCAACCTCGGCCAGGGCGCCCGCACCCGCAACATGGAGGCGTTCCACTCCGGCAAGGCCACCACGCTGGTGGCCACCGACATCGCCGCCCGCGGCATCCACGTCGACGACGTCGCCCTCGTGGTGCACTCCGACCCGCCCGCCGAGCACAAGGCCTACCTGCACCGCTCCGGCCGCACCGCCCGCGCCGGCGCCGCCGGCACCGTGATCACGCTGATGACCGACGAGCAGCGCGGCGACGTCCGCCAGCTCACCCGCGCCGCCGGCATCAAGCCCACGACCACCAAGATCGACGGCGCCCGCCACCCGATGCTCACCACCCTGGCTCCCGGCGTGCGCACGCTCCCCGGCGGCCTCGCGATCGACCGCCGACGAGCCCCAGCGGCGCCAGAACTCCGGCAACGGCGGCGGTGGCGGCGGACGCGGTCGTCGCAGTCGGCGGCAGCGGTGGTGGCGGCGGCCGACGCCGTCCGGCCGCCCGCTCCGGCTCCCGCCCGGCCCGCAAGAGCAGCGGCGGCGGCAACCACAGCGCGTCGTCCTTCAGCTCCGGCCGCCGCTGACGAGAGCCGCACGCTGGTTGAGTAGCGGTCCGCGAGGAACGAGCGTGCCGCGTATCGAAACCACGTAGGCGGTCTCGGCGACGCAACCATGTCGGTGGTCTCGTAGCCGTTGACGACCGGTGGTTTCGATACGCGCAGTCACGACCTCCTTCGTCGGTCGTGCGCGCGACTCGACTGACGCTCGCGACGGGGTCGACCTCCTTCGTCGGTCCACCCCTGCTCGCTTCGTCTCGTCCATGCCGGCCTCGTAGGCGGCCACCAGCGAGGCGATCGAGAGCGGCTTGAGCCGCTCCACCACGGCCTGCACGGTCTCCGGGCTGGCGCCGGCCTCCTGGTAGGCGGGCCACGCGAGCCGGCGGAACACGTCGTAGAGCTCGTGCGCGATCTCCTGCCCGTGCCGGGCGTACACCTCCTGCGCGGCCCGCGCCGCGGCCACCGGGAAGCCGAGGTCGAGCAGCCCGAGCGCCAGCGACAGCTGGGAGAGCGCGACGTCGCAGCGGCCGTCGTCGCGCAGATGGACGACGCCGAGCGCCACCAGGATGTCGATCTCCTCGCCGGAGAGCGGCCGGTCGGCGCGCACGTCGAGCTCGGCGCGGTCGAGGGTGACCGGGCGGTCGGAGTGCCAGGGCGCGAGCATCGTGCGCCGCAGCGCGATGTCGCCGGGGCTGGCGCCGTCCGGGATGCCCTGCACGTACTGCTCGATCGCGGCCAGCGTGAAGCCGTGCGCCTGCAGCTCCTGCACCAGCTCGAGCCGGGCCACGTGGTCGGCCGAGTAGTAGCCGGAGCGGCCGCGCTTGATGGGCGGCGGCACCAGCCCGCGGGTCGTGTAGAAGCGCACGTTGCGCACCGTGAGGCCGACCCGCTGGGTGAGCTCGTCGAGGGTCAGCAGCTCGCCGTTCTCCTGCAACGTGACCCTCCTCTCGTCCCTTGACGATCGTGACAGTATTGGTGTCACAATCGAGGGACAAGCGTGTCACAGCAGAGGACGGTCATGGCTGAAGCATTCGTGTACGACCACATCCGCACGCCTCGGGGCAAGGGCAAGGCAGCGGGCTCGCTGCACGAGGTGAAGCCGGTCGACCTGGCCGTGGGTCTCCTCGACGAGCTGCGCAAGCGCAACCCCACCTTCGACCCCGGCCGCGTCGACGACGTCGTGCTCGGCGTCGTGACGCCGGTGGGCGAGCAGGGCGGCGACATCGCCAAGACCGCCGCGCTGGCCGCGGGCTACCCCGAGACCGTCTCCGGCGTGCAGCTCAACCGCTTCTGCGCCTCCGGCCTGGAAGCCGTCAACCAGGCGGCCGGCCGCATCCGCGGCGGCATGGAGGATCTCATCCTCGCCGGCGGCGTCGAGTCCATGAGCAACGTGCCGATGGGCTCCGACGGCGGCGCCTGGGCCGCCGACCCCGCCACCGCGCTCGCCACCGGCTTCGTGCCGCAGGGCATCGGCGCCGACCTCATCGCCACCCTCGAGGGCTGGGGCCGCGACGACGTCGACGCCTACGCCGCCGAGTCGCACCACCGCGCCGCCAAGGCGTGGGCCAACGGCTACTTCGCCAACGCGGTGATCCCGGTGGTCGACATGAACGGCGTCGTGGTGCTCGACCACGACGAGACGATCCGCCCCGACACCAGCCCGGAGGGCCTGGCCGGCCTCAAGCCGAGCTTCGCCCAGATCGGCAAGGACGCCGGCTTCGACGACGTCGCGCTCGAGAAGTACCACTGGGTGGAGAAGATCAACCACGTGCACCACGCCGGCAACTCCTCCGGCATCGTCGACGGCGCCGCGCTGGTGGCCGTCGGCAACGAGCAGGTGGGCACCGACCTCGGCCTCACCCCGCGCGCCCGCATCGTCTCGATGGCCGTCAGCGGCGCCGACCCCACGATCATGCTCACCGGCCCCGCCCCCGCCGCCCGCAAGGCGCTCGGCAAGGCCGGCCTCGAGGTCTCCGACATCGACCTGTTCGAGATCAACGAGGCCTTCGCCGCCGTCGCCATGCGGTTCATGAAGGACATGGGGATCTCGCACGAGATCACCAACGTCAACGGCGGCGCCATCGCCATGGGCCACCCCCTCGGCGCCACCGGCGCCATGATCCTCGGCACCCTCATCGACGAGCTCGCCCGCCGCGACCAGAAGCGCGGCCTCGCCACCCTCTGCGTCGGCGGCGGCATGGGCATCGCCACGATCGTCGAGCTGGTGTGAGCGAAGCGAACACCGGCTCGCCGGCGATCGTGGGTCGAGTGCGCGCACGACTGAGGAACGAAGTCGTCGACCGCGTGTATCGAGACCACAGAGCCGATCAACCCAAGCCACCACTGACAGTCAGCACGGACGAAGGACGACAGAACGCATGAGCACCACCACCGAGCAGACCGCCGTCCGCTACGAGCAGGACGACGACGGCATCGTCACCCTCACCCTCGACGACCCGACCCAGTCGGCGAACACGATGAACCAGCTCTACATCGACTCGATGGAGGCCGCGGTCAAGCGCCTCACCGACGAGCAGGACTCGGTCACCGGCGTCGTCGTCGCCTCCGCCAAGAAGACCTTCTTCGCCGGCGGCGACCTGAACGACATGACGAAGGCCCGGCCGGAGAACGCGGCCGAGATCTTCGCGCTGGCCGAGCGGGTGAAGGCGGCGCTGCGCAAGCTCGAGCTGTTCCCGAAGCCGGTGGTGGCGGCGATCAACGGCGCCGCGCTCGGCGGTGGCTACGAGATCGCGCTGGCCACCAACCACCGGATCGTCGTCGACGACCCGAAGGCCGTCGTCGGCCTGCCCGAGGTGAGCCTCGGCCTGCTGCCCGGCGGTGGCGGCGTCACCCGCGTGATCCGCAAGTTCGGCCTGCAGGACGGCCTGATGACCGTGCTGCTCGAGGGCAAGCAGTTCAAGCCCGCGGTGGCCAAGGAGAAGGGCCTGGTCGACGACGTCGTCGCCACCCGCGACGAGCTCGTGCCCGGCCGCGAAGGCGTGGATCAAGGCCAACCCCGACTCCCACCAGAACCCGTGGGACGCCCCCGGCTACAAGATGCCCGGCGGCAACCCGAAGTCCCCCGCGCTGGCCGCGTTCCTGCCGGCGTTCCCGGCGCTGCTGCGCCAGCAGACCAAGGGCGCCGTCTACCCCGCCGCCCGCGCGATCCTCAGCGCCGCGGTGGAGGGCGCGAGCCGCGACTTCGACACCGCCTCGCGGATCGAGTCGCGCTACCTCACCAAGCTGGTCACCAACCAGGGCTCGAAGAACATGATCCAGGCGTTCTTCTTCGACCTGCAGGCGATCAACTCCGGCGCGCTCCGCCCGCAGGGCATCGAGCCGTGGAAGGCCACCAAGGTCGGCGTCCTCGGCGCCGGGATGATGGGCGCCGGCATCGCCTACGTGTGCGCCAAGGCCGGCATGGACGTCGTCCTCAAGGACGTCGAGACCGCCAACGCCGAGAAGGGCAAGGCCTACAGCGAGACCCTGCTCGACAAGGCGATCGCCAAGGGCCGCTCCACCGAGGAGCAGAAGTCCGAGCTGCTCGGCCGCATCACCGCCACCGCCGACCCGGCCGACCTCGCCGGCTGCGACCTCGTCATCGAGGCCGTCTTCGAGGACCCCTCGCTCAAGCACAAGGTGTTCGCCGAGATCGCCGAGCACGTGAACCCCGACGCGCTGCTCTGCTCCAACACCTCCACGCTGCCGATCACCGAGCTCGCCTCCGGCGTCGACCGCCCGAAGGACTTCATCGGCCTGCACTTCTTCAGCCCCGTCGACAAGATGCCGCTGGTCGAGATCATCAAGGGCGAGCAGACCTCCGACGTCGCGCTGGCCAAGGCCTACGACGTCGTCCAGCAGATCCGCAAGACGCCGATCGTCGTCAACGACAGCCGCGGCTTCTACACCTCGCGGGTCATCGGCTTCATGGTCAACGAGGGCATGGCGATGCTCGCCGAGGGCGTGCGCCCGTACTCCATCGAGCGCGCCACCACCCAGGCCGGCTACCCGGCCCCGGTGCTCCAGCTCTCCGACGAGCTCAACCTCGAGCTCATGGCCAAGATCGCCAAGGCCACCAAGGACGCCGCCGGCCCCGACTACGTCGAGCACCCCGGCTCCGCCGTCGTCGACCACGATGCTCGACGCCGGCCGCGCCGGCCGGCTGCGCGGTGCGGGCTTCTACGACTACGAGGACGGCAAGCGCGGCTCCATCTGGCCCGGCCTCACCGACCTCTTCCCGCCCGCCGAGGAGCAGATCCCGCTGCGCGACATCAAGGACCGGATGCTCTTCGCCGAGGCCCTCGAGACCGCCAAGTGCTTCGAGGAGGGCGTCATCGAGTCCGCCGCCGCCGCCAACATCGGCTCCATCATGGGCATCGGCTTCCCGCCCATGACCGGCGGCGCCGCCCAGTTCATGACCGGCTACGAGGACCCGGAGACCGGCGAGCTCGGCCTCCCCGCCTTCGTGAAGCGCGCCGACGCCCTCGCCGACAAGTACGGCGACCGCTTCCGCCCCACCGACCGCCTCCGCGAGATGGCCGAGAAGGGCGAGTCCTTCCCGGCCTGAGACTTCGGTCGTCGAGCTTGTCGAGCACGCCGGGACGGGATCGCGCCGGCGGTCGACGAGCTTGTCGAGACGCCGGAAGGATCTCGCCGAGGTCAGAGCAGACCGAGCTCGCGTGCGTGCTCGCGGACGGCGTCGGTGTCGGCCGCGAGCACGAAGGGCACGTCCTCGGTCCAGGTTCCCGAGACCTTCTCCACCCGCCCGTCGCCGGGGTCGAGCCGCACCTCGCGGATGTAGATCGCCAGGATCCGTCCCGGGTTCGCCCGAGCGGCAGCGGCGTAGATCTCGGGATCCTTCTCCCCGGAGTCGCCGATGAGCACGAATCGCAGCCGGGGGTGGAGGTCGAGCACCTCCTGGATGCGACCCGCCTTCTGCTCCCGACCGGCGCGCGGTGCCGAGCAGGTCGCGGAGCAGCACGGGCCCGAGCGGGAACCCGTGGTGCCGGATGAACGCCACCAGGAAGCTGTGCAGGTTCCAGGGGCTGGACGAGATGTAGAAGATCGGGTTGGCGCCGGCGGCCAGGTCCGGTACAGCTCCGCGGCGCCCGGGAACGGCGTCCGTGTGAGGGCGGAGCCGGTGAGCGTCTGTCGGATCATGCGCCAACGCGCTGGACCCCGGTCTCCAGGATCGTGTCGTCGACGTCCGAGATGACTCCGAAGGTCGCATCGTGGCCCGGGACCATGACCTCGAGCGGCGTGGTCCTCGGGTCGGTGAGGCCGCGGTACTCCCGGGCGAGCTCGACGGTCCCGCTGGTCCAGGGGGCGATGAGCTGGTCAGGCTCCGGCACGCAGGCGCACGCGGAAGTAGCCGTCGGCGTCGGTGACGGTCTCGGCGGTGGTGCCCGCGACGGTGACACGGAGGGGTACACCCGGCAGGTCGTCGGTCAGGAACTCGCGCACGGTGCGGCGCGTGGCCGCGCCGACGCCCTCGCCCTCCACTGCGTCGGACGGGGGCGGGTCGTCGAGGACCCGTCCGCGCACCACCACCCCCTGATCACTGCCGTGACCGAGGTAAGCCTCGATCCGTAGGTCGACAGGCGTTCGGGAGCGGGCTCGTCGGAGCCGAGCCCCGTCCCACGCCTGCTCCAGCCGGCGGAGCCAGCGACTCGCACTCATGGGCACACCCAAGCATCGGACGGTTCGCAGGCGGCCACCCCGCCTGACCACCTCGTTCGTCGAGCTTGTCGAGACGCCGGGAGGTCAACGCCAACCGCACCGGGGTGCCACCATGGCCCATGGCCGACCCGACTCCGGAGCAGATGAAGGCCGGCGTCGCCGGGGTCTTCGACCGCGCCGCCGCGACCTACGACCAGGTCGGCGTCGACTTCTTCCGACCGATCGGCCGCTTCTTGGTCAGCAGAACCGCGCCCCGACCGGGTGAGCGCATCCTCGACCTCGGCTGCGGCCGCGGCGCCAGCGCGCTCCCCGCCGCCGAGGCCGTCGGGCCGACCGGAGCCGTCCTCGCCACCGACCTCGCCCCCACGATGGTCGAGGCGCGTCCAGCACGCAGCCGAGTCCATGCCGTGGCTGCGGGCCGAGGTCGGTGACGCCGAGCAACCACCCGAGGGCCCGTTCGACCTCATCCAGGCCAGCCTGGTGCTGTTCTTCCTCCCGAACCTCGACGCCGCCCTCGCCCGCTACCGCGACGTGCTCGCCCGCCCGGGCCGACTCGGCTTCACGTGGTTCGGTGAGCCGGACGCACGGTGGGCCCCGGTCTTCGCGGCCCTCACCGCGGATCTGCCGGAGTCGGAGCGACCGCCCCGGAGCACCGGGGCCGGCGCCTTCGCGTCCGTGGCGGTGATGCACGACCGCCTGGCCGCGCAGGGCTGGTCGGACGTCACCACCGAATCTCTGGTGCACGAGGTGCGGGTCCGCGACGCCGACCACTGGTTCGAGTGGACCTGGTCCCAGGGTTTCCGCTTCGTCCTCGAGAACCTGGAGACCCGGGGACTCCTGGCCGCAGCGCGAGACCGCGTCTCGCACCTGATCGAGGAGCTGGCCGCCGGCGAGGGCGAGCTGGCGTGGCGGGCCGAGGTGCACGCCACGGTCGCGCACGCCTGACCCCGAGCCCGCCGGTGCCCCGTCCCGCCGGCCGAGATCATGGGGTCGGCGACGTCGGTGCGGCTTCGGCCCGCTCGATCGCCTCCGCCACGTCGGCCAGGTCGGCGCGGACCCGACCGGCCTTCGCGAGCACCCTCGCCATGTGCGACTCGACCGTCTTCACCGGCACGCTCAGCACCTCGGCGATCCGGCGGTTGCCGTGATTTTGAGCGGCGGGTGGGCTCGGCGCCCGGGTCGTGCTGCGGTTCCGGTTCTCCGGCAACAACCTCACGAACCCGACCTCGAAGGCCTACCGGGTCCGGGTTGCGCCGCTGACACCGGGCGCGACCGCCACGCTCGTCGTTCGCTGACCTACTCGTCGGGCTCGACGAAGCGGATCGACTCCACCATCGCCCGTCATCTCGCGCACCTGCGCGGCCGTGACCCCAGGTGGTGCGGCGGCGACGACGACCACGCGGTCGCCGGCCACGTCGAGGATCCAGGTGCGATCGACCGTGCCCGGACTGTCGACGGTGTGCTGCGCGTCGTCCGGGCTGCCCTCCCAGTAGCTGAAGTAGCCGAGATCGCACGTCGCGAACGAGAGGTCGGCCGGCGCCGTCAGCTCGAGGTAGAGACCCGCGTGGCCATCCACTGCAACCGGGACCGGCTCGGTCGTCGCCGTCTGTTCCTGTTTCTCCAGCGCCGCCACCAGGTCCTCCACCGACGTGCCCGGCGTCCGGGGCGCCCTCGTCCATGGCGCAGGGGTCGACGAGGACGCCGTCGACGTTCCAGTACTGCACCGACCGGAGCGGTACGTCCTCCTCGGGGAACTCCTCCGGCACGAGCGCGAAGAAGCCGAAGTTCGAGTACCCCGCCGGCACGTCCAGCACCGCGAGCGGTGGTGTGCCGGTCCCCCGCGCGGTCAGGGCGTAGGAACCCGGGTCACCGAGGACCTGGTCCGGATCATCGTCGTCGTCGGTGAGCAGGACGTAGTCAGCATCGTCCACCGCCGACGTGCTGCCCGCCGTCGGGTTGCCGGGGCGATGCTCGCCGACGCTGCCAGCCACCACGGGCGTCTCCGGGTCATGTGCATGCCTCCTCGACGAGCTCGGTGGTGCCTCGTCGCAACGCCCGCCGTCCGGGACGCCCTCACCTCTCAAGACGTTCGCTGCCCTCCGGAAGGTGGTCACCGTGGGTGGCCATTTCCCGAGTGGAGCTCACGGCGTCGGTCTCAGACGGAGATGGCGCGGCCGGGGGCGAGCTGGCGTGGCAGGCGACCGGCACGTCACCGTTGCCCGCCCTGGAGCAGAGGGCTTCGGGCCTTTCCGAACCGGGCGAAGCCGAAGCGTCGATCCGCCCACGACGACGCGCCGAGGAACCGACGGCTCGGACACAGGCTTCCTGGTCGCCGGGTCGAGCGACGTGGTCCCTGTCGATGGTGTCCTCGCTCCGACTCAGCGCTGCCTCGAGAACGTCGCGGTCATGTAGAGCGCCCGCTGGAACACCTCATCAGGGATACCTCGGTAGCCGGGCAACGTCGACCGGACGAAGTGAAGTCGCAAGGTGTCCTGGTCGACCTCCCAGCGGTAGGTGTTCGAACCATCGGAGTGATGGAAGACCACCGTGTCGCCATCGATCTCGTACTCCGCGTCATAGTCGATCGGCTCCGGCTCTCCGCCCCCGGACTCGCCGTAGAGATCCCAGGCCCCTCCCTCGATGGTGAGCGTCAACACCGTGTCACCGGAGAACGGGGCGTTCCTCCGATAGTGCTCGACCCACCGGCCGAGTTCGTAGCGGCGCACGGTGGCCTCAGTCTCTTCAAGAGAGATCGGTCCGGCGCGCCAGGTGCCCTCCAACGGGGACTCGGCCACCGGGGACTCGGCCACCGGGGACTCGGCCACCGGGGACTCGGCCTGCGACTCCGACGTATCCGGCGCCGCCTCCGAGGCGGCCGAAGTGCTCGCCCGCTCATCGGGCGATGCCGTCGTTGATGCGGAATCGTCGGCGCCGGCATCCGACGAACAACATCGAGGTGGCGGCAACGACGACCGCGGCAGACCACCACCTGAGATGACTTCGAGGATGCGCAACGGTCTCATCCCGCGCCCCACCGCGCGCGTCCCGGACTTCGCGCCAGCCGGGGTTCGTGAGCCACCGGCCGGCGATGTGGACCGTCGGCGAGATCTCGTTGCCGTCGTTGACGTCGCGGACCCGGGCGGCACCGTCCTCGTCGTCCCGAAACCGCACCGAGCGGTGGGGCACCCGGTGCAGCGTCAAGGCCGTCCGCAGCCTGATGCCGAACGGACATCCCGGCTTGAAGTACACGATCGGCTCTTCCATGGGCACTCCTTGCGGCTGCAGTTCGTCATAGTATGACTATGACGAACATATTGCTACCATGACGTGTGGCTGTCAAGGGACCCCTGGACATCGTCAGCGCCAGGCCGAAGCCACCAAGCGAGAGGTGGCACGCGTCGCCCGGGCACTGTTCGCAGAGCACGGGTACGTCGCCACCACGATCAGCAACATCTCCGTCGAGGCGGACATCCCGGTCCAGACGATCTACTCGGCCTTCGGATCGAAGGCGAAGATCCTCGACAAGATCACCGAGGTCTGGATGGGCGAGGCTCAGACGACGGCACGTGCTGCCGCCTACCTTCAAGAGCCTGACCCCGCCCAGCAGCTGAGGATGCTCGCCGAGCTCAACCGGCGCCAGATGCAGGCCGGGTCCGACGTCGTCGCGATCTACCAGGAAGCGGCGGCGTCGGACCCGCAGATGGCCGAGACCCTGCGCAACGTCCTGGCCGCACGCGAGCGCGAGATCCGCAAGCTCATCGACGCCCTCGCCCCACGGCTCCGCTCGGACCTCACGGTCGACTCGGCCCTCGACCTCACGCTGGCGCTCACCCTGCCCGAACTCTTCCACCTGCTCGTCGTCGAGCGGGGATGGAGCCACATCCGCTACGAGGCGTGGCTGGCCGACACCCTGGTCAGCCAACTCCTGCGAGACTGACGAACCCGCGGCCGCACGACGTGCGGCCACGCCGCGGCGAAGAACACGAGGTCTCGATCCCGCTGAGCGCTAAGGCAATGCGGAGTCGACAAGGGCCGACGCGACAGTCGCGACCTCGTCGACCGGGACGAGTGCCGACGTGACACGGACCTCGCAGGAGCCGTTCGGCTCTCCGGCGAACGCAGAGCCGGCGGCGACCCGGATGCCTGCTGCGGCGAGGTGAAGGATGGCGGCGCGCTCGTCGCGGACCGGGTAGCCAGAGGTTGATGCCGTCGGGGGCTGGCACGCCCAACGCTGGACGCGAATGCGCGCGCTGACGCTGCGGCGTACTCGTCGCGGGCGTGGGCGACCTCGGCGATCGACGTCTCGCGACGTCAGCAGGTCGAGCAGGATCGACTGGAGCATGCGGGAGGTCCAGGCGGGGCCGAGCATGCGGCGGGCGACCAGGCGGTCGACCAGGGACGCCGGGCCGCCCAGGGCAGCGAGGCGGAGGTCGGGGCCGTGGGTCTTGGAGTAGGAGCGGACGTGGACCACTCGGTCCGGTAGCCACGGGGCCAGCGAGACGTCGGGCGCCATGCTGATGGCGCCGGAGTGGTCGTCCTCGATCACCCACGGGACGTCGTCTGCGGCGGCGGCCCAGCACCTTGGCCAGCGCCTCGGCGCGGGTGCGGGTCATGGAGATGCCGGTCGGGTTGTGGGCTCGCGGTTGCAGGACGACCGCGACCGGGCGGGACTCCAGCGCGCGCTTCAGCGAGTCGGGGCGGATGCCTTCGGCGTCCAGCGTCACCGGGACGATCTCGGCGCCCAGCGCCTCGACGAGGTCGAAGAACGGGGGGAAGCCGGGGTTCTCGAGGACCACGCGGTCGCCGTAGCGGACGACCTGCTCGAGGACGCGGGCGATGCCGTCGGTGGCGCCGTCGACGACGGTCAGGGCCTCGACCGGGTAGGGCCAGCTCGACATCAGGTGGTCGCGGAGGTCGGGCAGCACCGGCTCGTCGTGGTAGGCCAGCGTCCCGGCTCGAGCGGACACCCGCGACAGGGCGGGACCCAGCGACGGGAGCAGGTCCGGGTCGGGCATGCCGCGGGAGAGGTCGAGGCGGACGCCGTCGGTGGAGGGGGATTCGGGGCCGACCAGCCGCTGGACGCGGGGCGACAGCCACGGCGTCGGGGCGTCGCGGACGAAGGTGCCGGCGCGGCCGCGGGAGTCGACGAGGCCGGTGCGGCGCAGCGCCTGCCAGGCGGTGGAGACCGTGGCGGGGGAGACGCCGAGCTGGGCGGCGACGTCGCGGACGGTGGGGAGGCGCTCGCCCGGGGTCAGCTCGCCACCCCGGATCGCGCGGCTGAAGGCTCCCGCGATGCCGCGCGGTGTCCGGTCGTCCAGCAACGCGAGGTCGATCGGTCACGGCGAAATCCTTGACACCGGAGAAATGGGCGCGAAATGTTCAGCCCGGAAGATAACAAAGTCACGGCGCCGCGATCGAGCGTGCGAGATCGCGGATCACGCCGGGAGATTGAGTAGCCGCGCGACCGAGGAACGAGGTCGCGACCGGCGTATCGAAATCAGTGCAGACCGCGGGAGGGCGAAAATTGACCATCGTGAAGGCCGCCATCAGCCAGACCACCTGGACCGGCGACAAGGAGTCGATGCTCGACCGGCACGAGCAGTTCTCGCGTGACGCGGCCGCCGAGGGCGCCCAGGTGATGTGCTACCAGGAGCTCTTCTACGGCCCCTACTTCGGCATCACCCAGGACAAGAAGTACTACCGCTACGCCGAGCCGTCCGACGGGCCGATCGTGCAGCGCTTCGCCGCGCTCGCGAAGGAGCTCGGGATGGTGCACATCCTCCCGATCTACGAGGAGGAGCAGACCGGCGTCTACTACAACACCGCGGTGGTGGTGGACGCCGACGGCAGCATCCTCGGCCAGTACCGCAAGGTGCACATCCCGCACGTGGAGAAGTTCTGGGAGAAGTTCTACTTCCGCCCCGGCAACCAGGGCTACCCGGTGTGGGACACCGCGGTCGGCAAGGTCGGCGTGCACATCTGCTACGACCGCCACTTCCCCGAGGGCTGGCGCGAGCTCGGCCTCAACGGCGCCCACATGGTGTTCAACCCCAACGCCACCAAGCCCGGCCTCTCCAACCGGCTGTGGGAGGTCGAGGGCCCCTGCGCCGCCGTGGCCAACGGCTACTTCGTGCTCCAGCCCAACCGGGTCGGGCCTCGAGGACAACGAGTACGGCGACGAGGCGGTGAACTTCTACGGCACCAGCCAGGTGATCGACCCGCGGGGCAACTTCGTGGGCGACGTCGGCAGCGGCGACAAGGAGGAGCTGCTGATCCGCGAGCTCGACCTCGACATGGTGCAGGAGATGCGCGACGACTGGCAGTTCTACCGCGACCGCCGGCCGGAGGCCTACGTGTCGACGGCGAAGCCGTGATGGCTTGGGTGCAGCGGGCCGGAGGTTTCGAGACGGTCGCTAGCGCGACCTCCTCAACCACCGGCGGGGACGTCGCTAGCGCGACCTCCTCAACCACCGGCGAGGAAGGAATCTGTCATGAGCACTCTGCTGATCACCGGCGGCACGGTCGTCAGCAGCACCGGTCGCGTCGAGGCCGACGTGCTGGTGGACGGCGAGAAGGTGGTCGCCGTCCTGCCGCCGGGCTCGAACCTGATGGGCACACGACCTCACGGCCGGTGTCGACCAGACCGTCGACGCCACCGGCAAGTACGTGATCCCGGGCGGCATCGACGCCCACACCCACATGCAGCTGCCGTTCGGCGGCACCGAGGCGATCGACACCTTCGAGACCGGCACGGTGGCGGCGGCGTGGGGTGGCACCACCACGATCGTCGACTTCGCGGTGCAGACGCAGGGCCAGCGCGTCGAGGAGGGGCTGGCGGCCTGGCACGAGAAGGCGCGCGGCAACTGCGCGATCGACTACGGGTTCCACCAGATCATCGGCGGCGTCGACGAGTACTCGCTCAAGGCGATGGAGACGCTCATCGACGAGGGCATCACCTCGTACAAGATGTTCATGGCCTACCCCGGCGTCTTCTACGCCACCGACGACCAGATCCTGCGGGCCATGCAGAAGGCGCGCGACCTCGGCCTGCTCACGATGATGCACGCCGAGAACGGCCCGGCCATCGACGTGCTCGCCGAGCAGCTCTACAACGCCGGCAAGACCACGCCCTACTTCCACGGCATCGCCCGCGCCTGGCAGATGGAGGAGGAGGCCACGCACCGCGCGATCATGCTGGCCGACCTCACCGAGGCGCCGCTGTACGTCGTGCACGTGAGCGCCAAGCAGGCGGTCGCGCAGATCTCGGAAGCCCGCAACCGAGGGCAGAACGTGTTCGGCGAGACCTGCCCGCAGTACCTCTACCTCTCCCTCGAGGAGCAGCTCGGCGCCACCGGCGACCCCACCTGGGGCGACTTCGAGGGCGCCAAGTGGGTCTGCTCGACGCCGCTGCGCTCCCGCGAGGAGGGCCACCAGGACGCCATGTGGCAGGGCCTGCGCACCAACGACCTGCAGATGGTGAGCACCGACCACTGCCCGTTCTGCATGAAGGACCAGAAGGAGCTCGGCCGCGGCGACTTCCGCGCCATCCCCAACGGCATCGGCTCGATCGAGCACCGGATGGACCTGCTCTACCAGGGCGTCGTCACCGGCCAGATCAGCCTGGAGCGCTGGGTGGAGATCACCTCGACGACGCCGGCCCGCATGTTCGGCCTCTACGGCACCAAGGGCGTCATCCAGCCCGGCGCCGACGCCGACCTGGTGGTCTACGACCCGAACGGCCACACCTCCATCGGCTACGACAAGACCCACCACTCGGCGATGGACCACTCCGCGTGGGAGGGCTACGAGATCGACGGGCACGTCGACGTCGTGGTGAGCCGCGGGTCGGTGGTCGTGCAGGACGGCGAGTTCCACGGCCGGGCCGGGCACGGGCAGTACCTGAAGCGCGGCCTGACGCAGTACCTGACCTGACCCGACGGCTCGACCTCAACAGAAGGAGTACCATGGACTTCGGTGTCGTCCTGCAGACGAACCCGCCCGCGTGGCGGACGGTGGGGCTGGCCAAGCTGGCCGAGGAGCACGGGTTCGACTACGTGTGGACCTTCGACTCGCACCTGCTGTGGCAGGAGCCGTACGTGATCTACTCGGCGATCCTCGCCGAGACCAAGCGGGTGATCGTGGGGCCGATGGTCACCAACCCGGCCACCCGCGACTGGACGGTCACCGCGTCGGTGTACGCCACGCTCAACGAGATGTACGGCAACCGCACGGTGTGCGGCATCGGTCGCGGCGACTCCGCCGTGCGGGTGCTCAACGGCCGGCCGAGCACGCTCAAGGAGGTGCGCGAGGCCACCCACGTGATCCGCGAGCTCGCCAACTGCCGGCCGGTGGAGCACAACGGCTCCACGCTGCAGTTCCCGTGGGCCCGCACGTCGGCGCTCGAGGTGTGGATCGCCGCCTACGGCCCGCTCGCGCTCAAGACCGCCGGCGAGGCCGGCGACGGCTTCATCCTCCAGCTCGCCGACGTCGACGTCGCACGCTGGATGATCGGCCGGGTGCGCGAGGCCGCCGAGGCCGCCGGCCGCAACCCCGACGCCATCACGGTTCTGCGTGGCGGCACCGGCCTACGTGGGCGACGACGTCGACCACATGCGCAGCCAGTGCCGGTGGTTCGGCGGCATGGTGGGCAACCACATCGCCGACATCGTGAACAAGTACGGCAAGGACGCCGACTTCCCGCAGGTGCTCGTCGACTACATCGAGGGCCGCACCGGCTACGACTACAACACCCACGGCAAGGCCGACAACGACCACGTCGACTTCGTGCCCGACGAGATCGTCGACCGGTTCTGCCTCCTCGGCACCCCCGACCAGCACGTCGCCAAGCTCGAGGAGCTCAAGAGCATCGGCGTCGACCAGTTCGCCGTCTACCTCCAGCACGACAACAAGGAGGAGACGATGCGGCAGTACGGCGAGTCGGTCATGCCGCGGCTGCGCGAGCACGTGACGGCGAAGGCGTGATCGCTTGAGCGCACTCGACACCACGACGGCGGTCGCCGCCCGGCCGCGCACCCGCACGCTGCGGGCGCCGCGGGTCGGCGGCGTCGTGCAGGGCCTGCTCGGCCTCGCCGCCGTGGTGGCGATCTGGGAGGGCTACAAGGCGCTCGGCCCCGAGGACGGCGTCGTGATGGGCGCCGACGAGACCCGGGTCATGCCCCGCACCACCGACCTCGCGATGCCGCACGTGTGGGACATGGTGCAGCGCATCCTCGAGCCCACCACCAGCCTCGACGGCGCGCTGCCGCTGTGGCGCACGGTGGCCGAGGCGGCGTTCAACTCGCTCAGGATCGCCGGCCTCGGCTGGCTGGTCGGCACCGTCGTCGGCCTGCTGCTCGCCGTGCTCATGCAGCGGGTGCAAGCATCGCCGAGTGGGGGCTGCTGCCCTGGATCGTGCTCAGCCAGACGGTTCCGCTGATCGCGTTCGCGCCGGTGGTGCGCAGCTGGGGGTCGAAGATCCAGATCGGCACCTGGGAGTGGCCGCAGGAGTGGTCGGTGGCGCTGATCGCCAGCTACCTCGCGTTCTTCCCGGTGGCGGTCGGCGCGCTGCGCGGGCTGCAGTCGCCCGACCGCGTGCACACCGAGCTGCTGCACACCTACGCCGCCGGCTCGTTCGCCACGCTGCGCAAGGTGCGCATCCCGGCGTCCGTGCCCTACCTGCTGCCCGCGCTCCGGCTCGGCGCCGCCAGCGCCGTCGTCGGCACCGTGGTGGCCGAGGTGTCCACCGGCTACCTCGACGGCATCGGCCGGCTGCTGGTGTCGTACGCCGGCCAGGCCTCCGGCGACCCCGAGAAGGCGTGGGCGCCGATCTTCGGCGCGATCGCGCTCGGCCTGGTGGCCGCCGGCGCCGTCGGCCTGCTCGGGTTCCTGCTCCGCAACTACCGCCGAGGGGAGGCGGCCCGATGAATGACCGAGTGAGCGCCGTCCGCGTCACCGGGGTCGGCAAGACCTTCCCCACCAAGGGCCGCTCCGACGACGTCGAGGCGCTCGTCGGCGTCGAGCTCGCCGTCGGACGAGGGCGAGTTCGTCTCGCTCATCGGCCCGTCCGGCTGCGGCAAGTCGACGCTGATGCGGCTCGTGGCCGACCTCGACCAGCCCACCGACGGCACCGTGGAGGTGTTCGGCAAGACGCCGAAGCAGGCGCGGCTCGACCAGGACTACGGCATCGCCTTCCAGCAGGCCGGTCTGCTGCCGTGGCGCACCGTGGCCGCCAACATCGGGCTGCCGCTGGAGCTGCACGGGGTGTCGCGCGCCGATCGCAAGGCGCGGGTGGCCGAGCTGGTGGAGATGGTGGGCCTCGGCGAGTTCGCGAACCGCCACCCCGACCAGCTCTCCGGCGGCATGCAGCAGCGCGTGGCCATCGCCCGCTCGCTGGCCGAGCGGCCGCGGCTGCTGCTCATGGACGAGCCGTTCGGCGCGCTCGACGAGATGACCCGCGAGCGGATGCAGGGCGAGCTCGCCCGCATCACGGTGGAGACCGGCGCCGCCGTCGTGTTCGTCACCCACTCCATCCCCGAGGCCGTGTTCCTCTCCGACCGGGTGGTCGTGATGTCGGCGCGGCCGGGCCGGATCACCGGCGTCGTCGACACCGGCATCGCCCGCGACGTCGCGCGCGACGAGGCGCTGCGGGAGTCGCCGGAGTTCTTCGCCAAGGTCACCGAGGTGCGCGAGGCGCTGCACGGCGCGCCGGTGCGCTCGCACGCCCTGGAGGGCCGGTGACCACCCGCGTCCTCAAGGTCGTCGCCCCGCTGCTGGTCGGGGTGGCGTTCCTCGGGCTCTGGTACTTCCTCGCGGTGGTGGTCGGTGTCTCGGAGTACCTGCTGCCCGAGCCCGGTCGACGTCGCCGAGGAGTGGGGCGACAACACCGAGTCGATCCGCGAGGCCGCCTGGACGACGGGCACGAACGCCCTCGCCGGGCTGGTGTTCGGCGGTGTGCTGGGCATCGTGCTGGCCGCCTTCGCGGCCTGGGCCCGCCTGGTCGACGGGATGCTCGCGCCGGTGGTGGCCTCGGTGGCCGTGGTGCCGATCGTGGCGCTGGCGCCGGTGCTCAACTCGATGTACGGCGCCGACAGCGAGTACGGCCGCCGCACGATCGCGGCGATCGCCGCCTTCGTGCCGGTGTTCGTGAACACCCTGCGCGGGCTGCGGCAGACCACGCCGCTGCACCGCGACCTGCATGCACAGCCAGGGCGCCTCGGCCCTGCAGACCTTCCGCCGGCTCACGCTCCCCTCGGCCACGCCGTTCGTGCTCACCGGGCTGCGGGTCGCGAGCTCGCTCGCCGTGATCTCGGCCCTGGTGGCCGAGTACTTCGGCGGGCCGCGCGGCGGCCTCGGCAGCTTCATCTCCACCTCGGCCGCCACCAGCGCCTACGCCCGCGCCTGGGCCTACGTCGGCGCCGCGATCCTGCTCGGGCTGGCCGCCTATGTCGTCACCGTCGCGCTCGAGCGACTGGTGCAACACCGACTCCCCACCGGAGGTCTGCGTTGACCTCACACCGAAAGGGAACCCGATGAAGAACACCATCCGCCGCGTGCTCGCGGCAGCCACGGTCGTCGTCGCCACGGCACCACTCCTCGCCGCCTGCGGGAGCGACGACGGCGGCGGCAGCGGCGACCTCACCGAGGTCAAGCTGCAGCTGCAGTGGCTGCCACAGGCGCAGTTCGCCGGCTACTACGCGGCCGTCGACCAGGGCTTCTTCGAGGAGGAGGGCCTCGAGGTCGAGATCATCCCGTCCGGCGGCGACATCGTGCCGCAGGACGCCCTCGCCAGCGGCGACGTCGACTACGCGATCGCCTGGGTGCCCAAGGTGCTCGGCTCGATCGAGGGCGGCGCCAACCTCACCAACGTCGCGCAGATCTTCCAGCGCTCCGGCACCCTCCAGGTGGCCAACGCCGACTCCGGCATCGAGTCGGTGGCCGACTTCGAGGGCAAGAAGATCGGCTCGTGGGGCTTCGGCAACGAGTGGGAGATCTTCGCCGCGATGGCGGCCGAGGGCCTCGACGCCGAGTCGGTGGAGATCGTCACCCAGGACTTCAACATGAACGCGTTCCTGCAGGGCGACATCGACGCCGCGCAGGCGATGACGTACAACGAGTACGCCCAGGTGCTCGAGACCGTGAACCCGGACACCGACGAGCTGTACCAGCCCGAGGACTTCAACGTGATCTCGTACGAGGACACCGAGGGCGCCATGCTCCAGGACGCCATCTGGGCCGACACCGAGCGGCTCGAGAGCGACGAGGAGTACGCCGACACCACGGTGGCGTTCCTCAAGGCGGTCATCAAGGGCTGGGCCTTCGCGCGCGACAACGTCGAGGAGGCAGCCGAGATCACCGTCAACGCCGGGTCCGCGTGGCCCCCGACCCACGAGCTCTGGATGGCCAACGAGACCAACAAGCTGATCTGGCCGGCCGAGAACGGCATCGGCGTGATCGACGAGGCCGCCTGGCAGCAGACCGTGGACGGCGCGCTCGCCGCCGTGAACGAGCAGGGCCAGAACCTCATCACCGAGCCGCCGCCGGACACGGCCTACGACAACCAGTACATCGAGAAGGCGATCGAGGAGCTCGGCGACGACGTCGACACCACCGGCGCCGACTTCGAGCCGATCGAGGTCGAGCTCACCGAGGGAGGCAACTAGACGATGACGGCCACCGACGAGCAGATCGACCTCGACCAGTACGCGAAGCAGCTCGACAAGGCCCACGTGTTCCACTCGTGGTCGGCGCAGAAGGCGTTCGACCCGCTGGTGATCGCCGGTGGCCTCGGCACGAAGGTGTGGGACCACGCCGGCAACGAGTACCTCGACTTCTCCAGCCAGCTGGTGAACGTCAACATCGGCCACCAGCACCCGAAGCTGGTGGCGGCGATCCAGGAGCAGGCCGGGAAGCTCGCCACCATCGGGCCGGCCACCGGCAACCTCACCCGCGCCGAGGCGGCCGAGCGCATCACGGCGCGGACGGCGGCCGGGCTCGACAAGGTGTTCTTCACCAACGGCGGCGCCGACGCCATCGAGAACGCCGTCCGGATGGCGCGGCTGCACACCGGACGCCGCAAGGTGCTGTCGACCTACCGCAGCTACCACGGCAACACCGGCTCGGCGATCAACGCCACCGGCGACTGGCGGCGGCTGCCCAACGAGTACGCCACCGGCCACGTGCACTTCTTCGGGCCGTTCCTCTACCGCACGGAGTTCTGGGCCACCACGCCCGAGGAGGAGTGCGAGCGCGCGCTGCAGCACCTGCGGCGCATCATCGAGGTCGAGGGCCCGAACACGGTGGCGGCGATCCTGCTCGAGTCGATCCCCGGCACCGCCGGGATCATGATCCCGCCGCCGGGCTACCTGGCCGGCGTCCGGGACGCTCGCCGACCAGCACGGCATCGTGCTGATCCTCGACGAGGTGATGGCCGGCTTCGGCCGCGCCGGCGAGTGGTTCGCGCACGACGCGCACGGCGTCGTGCCCGACCTCATCGCCTTCGCCAAGGGCGTGAACTCCGGCTACGTGCCGGTGGGCGGCGTGGTGATCAACGAGGCGATCGCCGCCGACTTCGACGAGACCGTCTTCCCCGGCGGCCTCACCTACTCCGGCCACCCGCTGGCCGCGGCGTCGATCGTGGCGTCGATCGACGCGATGGAGGACGGAGGGCATCGTCGCCAACGCCAAGCGGATCGGCGACGACGTGCTCGGCCCCGCCCTGGCCGAGCTGGCCGAGAAGCACCAGGTGATCGGGGAGGTGCGCGGCACCGGCGTCTTCTGGGCGCTGGAGCTCGTGTCCGACCCCGCCACCCGCGCTCCGCTGCCGACGCCGCTGCATCGGCAGGGCCAAGGGGGAGTGCGTGAGGCGCGGGCTCATCCCGTTCGCGGTCGACAACCGCATCCACGTGGTGCCGCCCTGCGTGGTCACCGACGACGAGGTGGCCCAGGCGCTGCCCATCTACGACGAAGTACTGACGATGCTCGACGAGGAGATCTCATGACCGACCTGCCCACGCTCGACCACTACATCGGCGGCACCACCACGCCCGGCTCGGGCGAGCGCACCGGCCCCGTCTACGACCCGGCCATCGGCGAGGTGAGCAAGCACGTGCGGTTCGCCGACCCTGCCGACGTCGACGCCGCCGTCGGCGCGGCCAAGAAGGCCTTCGTCGACTGGGGCGAGACCTCCATCGCCAAGCGGCAGACGATCATGTTCGCGTTCCGCGAGAAGCTCAACGCCCGCCGCGACGAGCTCGCCGCGATCCTCACCTCCGAGCACGGCAAGGTGCTCGGCGACGCCGCCGGCGAGGTGGCCCGCGGCCTGGAGGTCGTGGAGTTCGCGTGCGCCATGCCCCAGCTGATGAAGGGGGCGTTCTCGGAGAACGTGTCGTCCGGCGTCGACGTCTACTCGCTCAAGCAGCCGCTCGGCGTCGTGGGCATCATCAGCCCGTTCAACTTCCCGGCCATGGTGCCGATGTGGTTCTTCCCGATCGCCATCGCCGCCGGCAACACGGTGGTGCTGAAGCCCAGCGAGAAGGACCCGAGCGTCGCCAACTGGATGGCCGAGCTGCTCACCGAGGCGGGCCTGCCGGACGGCGTCTTCAACGTCGTGCACGGCGACAAGGTGGCCGTCGACGCGATGCTCGACCACCCCGACGTCGCCTCGATCTCGTTCGTGGGCTCGACGCCGATCGCCAAGTACGTCTACGAGAAGGGCACCGCCGCCGGCAAGCGGGTGCAGGCGCTCGGCGGCGCGAAGAACCACATGCTGGTGCTGCCCGACGCCGACCTCGACCTGGTGGCCGACTCCGCCGTCAACGCCGGCTTCGGCTCGGCCGGCGAGCGGTGCATGGCGATCTCGGTGGTGCTCGCCGTCGACCCGGTGGGCGACGAGCTGGTGTCGAAGATCCAGGAGCGGATGGGGCGGTTGGTCACCGGTGACGGCCGCCGCTCGTGCGACATGGGGCCGCTCATCACCCGCGAGCACCGCGACAAGGTGGCCGGCTACCTCGACGTCGCCGGCGACGACGGCGCCACCGTGGTGGTCGACGGCCGCGACGTGAAGCCCGACGCCGACGGCGACGGCTTCTTCCTCGGCCCCTCGCTGGTCGACCACGTGCCGACGTCGTCGACGGTCTACCAGGACGAGATCTTCGGCCCGGTGCTGTCGATCGTGCGGGTGGACTCCTACGACGAGGGCATGGCGCTGGTGAACGGCAGCGAGTGGGGCAACGGCACCGCCATCTTCACCAACGACGGCGGCGCCGCCCGGCGCTTCCAGCGCGAGGTGCAGGTGGGCATGGTCGGCGTCAACGTGCCGATCCCGGTGCCCGTGGCCTACCACTCCTTCGGCGGCTGGAAGGGCTCACTCTTCGGCGACGCGAAGGCCTACGGCCCGCACGGCGTCGACTTCTTCACCCGCGAGAAGGCCGTCACCGCCCGCTGGCTCGACCCCAGCCACGGCGGCCTCAACCTCGGCTTCCCGCAGCACGACTGACCGTCACGCTGGTTGAGGTGCGAGGCCGGCCACGGCCGAGCCTCGAAACCACCGAGCCGCTGCACCCAGGCCCCCCTGGTTCAGTCAGGCGGATCGGCTGCGGAGGTTTCGAGGCTCCTCCGCTCGTTCCTCGCTCCGGAGCACCTCAACCAGCGTCGGCGAGGAGGAGCTCGGCGAGGGTGTCGAACCACCACTGCTCGAGCTGGTCGGGGGTCCAGCCGCGCTCGTTGACGGCGATGTCGAAGGTGCGAGACCGAGCAGAACATCGCGTAGATGTCGAGCGGCGCTGTCGAGGGTGACGCCGTCGCGCCAGGCCGAGGCCGGCCAGGTCTCGAAGATCCGGCGGCGGTTGGACTCGCCGCGGTTGCGGCCCCCGTCGTAGGCGGCGGCCAGCTCGGGGTGGTCGCGGCGTCCCTCCAGCATCACCGCGGATCACGGCGCCGCCGTGCTCGAAGAGCCGTCGGTCGAAGCCGATCAGGGCCCGGAGCTGCGCGGGCGGGTCGCCCTCGCCGGCGTCGAGCTCGGCGACGATGCGCGCCACGCCGGCCGCGCCCTCGTCGATGCTGTCGACGAGTGACATCGCGAGGCCGGCCTTGCTGCCGTAGACGTTGAACACCGTGGCCTGCGAGACGCCGGCGGCCTGGGCCACGGCCCGCACGCTCGTGCCGGACCAGCCGCGCTCGAGGAAGGCGTCGCGCGGCCGCGTCGGCGACGAGCTGGCGCGTCTGCTCGGCCTGCTGCTCGCGCAGGGCCGAGTGGTAGGTGCGGGTGGTCCGCTCCGCCTGGTCCATACCGGCACTGTACACCTTTCGCTGAGCATGTGTATATTCACCGAGCGTTGCTCAATCAATTGTCTCGGGCTCAACGAAAGCGGAGTTCCTTTCCATGATCACGACCCACACCCTGGACGCTCGGGAGTCCGACCGCATCGCCCGCGCGCTCGTCGCCGAGCTGCAGGAGGCCTGGAACGCCGGCGACGGCGCGGCCTTCGCGGCGCCGTTCACCGACGACGCCGTGTTCGTCAACATCCTCGGGATGGTCGGCCGGGGGCCGGCGGAGATCGCCGCCGGCCACGACCAGATCTTCTCGACCATCTACGCCGGCAGCCGGATCCAGGTCGACCTGCTCGGCACCCGGGTGCTGGCCGACGGCGTGATCCACGCGCTCGTGCACGCCGACCTGCACATCCCGGCCGGCCCGCTCGCGGGCGACATGTCGGCGGTCGGCTCGCACGTGCTCGTGCACACCGACGCCGGCTGGAAGATCTCGCTCTTCCACAACACGACGGTGGAGAAGTGAGCCGCCGGGGCGTGGCCGCGGTGCTCGGCGCCGCGGGTCTGCTGATGTCGGCGGGTGGCCAGCTCCACCCGCGCGGCAAGGGCGAGACGGTCGAGGCCTACCTCGACACGATGCTCGGCTCCTCCACGTGGGTCGTGGCCCACACGCTGTCCCTCGTCGGCATGGTGGTCGCGGTCGCCGGCCTCGCGATGGCCCGCCGCATCTCCGCCTTCGGGCCCGGCGTCGACCGCATCCTCACGATCACCACCGTGGCCTGGGGGATCGCCGCCATCGAGGCGGTGCCCCACCTGCTCGCCGTGCGCGACCACGCGTCGCTCCAGCACGACGAGGCCACGCCGATCCTCGACCTGCACCTGCTGCTCGCGATCGGCGCCACCCCGCTGTTCGGGTTCACCGGCGCGCTGCTCGCCCTCGCGGTGGCACGCGAGGCCGGCACCGTGCCGTCGAAGCTGCTCGCCGTGCTCGCCGTGATCGGCGGGCTCTGCTACGGCGCCGCCGGCCCGCTCATCAGCCTGGTGGACGACGTCGCGGTGGCGCCGCTGTTCATCGGCCAGGCCGGCCTGGCGATCTGGGTGCTCGGCACCGCCGTCCGGCTCGCCTTCGGCAAGGGCCACGACGACGGCGACGCGGTCACCGCGGAGCCGACCGGCACCGACGAGTCCACGCTCCGCCGGCCGCTCGCGGGGCGCTGCGTTCCGTCACGCCCTCGTGGTCGGTCTCGGGGCCACCGCATTGCTCGCGCTGCCGATGCCCCACTCGGACGCCTCGGTCACGCCCGGCCGCGCCGGTTGGATCTACTTCGTCGCCGAGGACGGCGACGGCAACACCCTCATCGCCCGCAGCAACTTCGACGGGTCGGTGGTGCAGCCGCTCACCGAACCCGCCCAGATCGTGCGCACGCCCGACCGTCGTCGCCCGACGGGCACCCGCGTCGCCTACACGCGCACCGAGGGGCATCAACGGCGACATCTGGGTGATGGACGCCGACGGCTCGAACCAGCAGCAGCTGACCACGAGCAGCGGGAACGACTTCGCCCCGGCGTGGTCGCCCGACGGCACGCGGATCTACTTCAGCTCCTACCGGGACGGCAACCAGATCCACGTGTTCGTGATGAACGCCGACGGCACCCGCGTCCGCAACCTCACGCGCGCGTCCGCGGCCACGGCCACTCACCCGCGCCGTCGCCCGACGGCCGCAGCGTGGCCTTCACGAGCTGCGGCAGGCGACATCTGGGTCATGGACGTCGACGGCGGCGACTTCCGCAACGTGACACCGCCGACGGCGGCGTCCGGGGAGTTCGACCCGGCCTGGTCGCCCGACGGGTCGCACGCTCGCCTTCACCAGCTCGCGCACCGGCATGTCGCACGTGTTCCTCGCTCGATGCCGACGGCACCGACGTGCGGCAGCTGACGCTCGGCGAGACCCCGGAGGCTCAGCCGACGTTCTCGCCGGACGGGCGCTGCGGTCGCCTTCGTCACCGGCGAGGGCCGCGGCACCGTGTCGCGCGCGTGATGACGACGGCACGGCGCGGGCCAAGGTCGTGGACTCGTTCCTCCAGGCCACGCCGGACTGGGGGGCGCTCACCACCCTCTGCCAGGGCGAGGCGGCCACGATC
The DNA here is from genome assembly GCA_963808855.1 of uncultured Actinomycetota bacterium. Classification (GTDB taxonomy): domain Bacteria; phylum Actinomycetota; class Actinomycetes; order Propionibacteriales; family Nocardioidaceae; genus Nocardioides. Next base: position 311,290 of record CAWEHA010000002.1, read on the forward strand.
ACCGGCACCACCGGCAACGACGTGCTGCGTGGCACGCCGGGTCCGGACGTGATCGCGGGCCTCGGCGGCAACGACACCCTGGTCGGGTTCGACGGCGCCGACACGTTCTGCGGCGGCGCGGGCATCGACACCGTCAGCTACGCCGGTCACGAGGGCCGGGTGACGGCCGACCTGGCCGGCGGCGTCGGTGACGACGGCTCGCCGGAGGACGGCCCGCTCGGGTCGCGCGACTCGATCGGCAAGGACGTCGAGAACCTCACCGGCGGCTTCGGCGACGACACCCTGGTCGGCTCGTCGGCCCGGAACACGCTCAACGGCGGGGCCGGTGACGACGTCATCCGGGGCGGTCTCGGCGCCGACGCGCTGTACGGCGCGGCCGGTCGCGACAGCCTGCTCGCCGTCGACGACGTGCGTGACGCCCGCGTGGACTGCGGAGCCGGCACCGACGTCGCCGCCCGCCGCGACCGGGTCGACCCGAGGGCGGTGAGCTGCTAGCCGGTCTGTGGTCGTTGGGTGCATCGGCTGCGGGGGTTTCGAGGCTCCTCCGCTCGTTCCTCGCTCCGGAGCACCTCAACCACCGTCGAGCTCCTCGGCCTCGCGGGCGAGGGCGGCGCGCTGCTCGGGGGTGAGCGAGGCGACGTAGCTGCGGTAGCGGGCGACGCCGTCGTTCACGATCTCGGCGAAGCCGACGTCGGTGTGCAGGTCGGCGACCGGACGGCGGCCGGCGAGCACGTCGTCGAGCAGCTGCCCGGTGGGTGTGCCGCGGTGGTCGGCGGCGAGCGTCGTGAGGTTGCGGCGCAGCAGGTCGGCCGCCGCGGCGTCGCCGCCGGTGATCTCCTCGAGCGGGTCGGGGCGGGTGCTCATCGAGCGCTCACTCCCGGTACTGCGGCGGCACGTACATGTTCTCGCGGGGGATCTCGCGGCCGCTCGCGGTGTCGACGATCTTGATGCCCTCGCCCTCGTCGACGATCTGCAGGTCGGTGCCGATCTCGAAGTCCCAGATGCCGATGAGCGCGGGCTCGATGGCGCACACCGCGTTGAAGTCGGCGACCTCGAGGTTGTCGGGGTCGGCCAGGTACTCGTCGGTGTCGATGTGGCTGAAGATGCGCCAGCCGTTGTCGACCTCGACCTTCGGCTCGACGCGCAGCATCCACTTGATCCGGCCGGCTCCGCTCATCACGTTCTTGCTCGCCAGGCAGGCCCCGGCGTCGGGGATGAAGGTGGGGTAGTCGGGCACGAGGTCGTCCTCTCAGTCCGTGGGGGTGGGCGGCTCGATGCCGGTCGGCCAGGTAGCGCTCGCGCGCGCCACCAGGTCGCGGCGCCGCTGGCGCCACTTCCGGATCGTCAGGTAGACCGGCCCGAACAGGCTCTCGCTGGCGCAGGTCCAGGTCGTCGCGGGCGAAGAGCACGTCGTAGAACGGCGCCAGGTCGTCCTCGGGCACGGTGAAGGACTGCCAGAACCGCTCGAGCGGGGTGCCGAACGCGCGGGCACGACCATGTTGACGTCGGCGCCCTGGTCGAGCATCCGCTGCAGCAGCGCCGGCTCGGCCCGGGTCGTGGTCGCCGGAGCGCGCCCATCACGTGGAGCGGGTCGCCGCCGCGGACGTCGGCGCCGTCGTCGAGCAGCCGCTCGCGAACCGCACCCGAGCGGCGTGGATCGCGGTGCTGCAGCACCAGGCTCAGCAGGGTCTGCTCGCGCTCGTCGTCGAAGGTGTGGTTGCAGAGCGCCCGGTCGTAGACGGCCTCGAACTCGTCCTCGGTGCCCTGCGTGGCGGCGCGGTGGAGGGCGGCCTCGTCGTCGGTCAACCGCTTGAGCCAGCGCACGGATCGACCCTACCCACGACCGTCACCGCTTCTCGCCGATGTGGTGCTGGTTGGACCGCCAGTGCTCGACTCGTAGCTGTCCGGGTCCTGGAACCGGCGCATGAACTCCTCCTTGGTGATGCGACCGTTGAGGAAGTGGTCGCGCAGGTTGCGGTACTCCTCGCCCGGGCCGGTGGCCCATGTTCCAGATCGCGGCGCGGCTGTCCGGGCTGGTCGACCGCATGGTACGGCGTCGCCCTGGTGGTCGGGACGGGCCACCGTCGCCGTTGCGGTCCTGCGCCTCGGTCCAGACCGTCGTCGACCTGGTTGTCGGCGTAGTTCGGTCGGTTGTTGGCATAGGGGAGCCGGTTGCCGTTCTCGTCGTAGCCGTAGCTGCTGGGCTTGCCCTTCGGTGGCAGGTTGCCCTTGGGCGGCTTGCGCCGCATGCGCGCAGGCTGCGGAACCGGCGCAGCGTGGCCTGGACGGCGCGCAACTTGCCACCGAGCGGACCGCGGTGGCCACCGCCCGCACGCCCTTGAGCGCGACGAGGGCGGCGATGATCTTGCGGGCGCAGGCGATGGCGCGGGTGACGGCGACCGCCGCGCCCGCCGCGGCGGCGCCACCGAAGGTGACCAGGCTGCCGAGCGCGCTGACCGCGGCGGTGGCGGCGATCTCGATGAGCAGGTCGCGCAGCAGGCCCTTGATGGTCTCGCGGGTGGTCTCGACCTGGGTGGCGTAGTCCTCGCAGGAGTCGGCGAGGTCGCGGCAGGTGGTGGCGATGTCGCGGGCCGCGCCCTCGACCTCCTGGATCCGGCTCGAGGCCTGCGGGATCTCCGGCGAGCGCTGCGAATCGAGGAACGGCTGGGCCGAGGCGCCGTCGTCGGGCGTGTAGTCGAGCATCCCGGCTGCCGCCCGCCAGGTGGAGGCGGCCTGGCGGAGCCGGTCGACGTCGGCGCTGGGCCAGGTCCAGCCCTGGAGGTGGTCGACCACGAGGTCCCAGCCCTCGGGCATGCCGCTGTCGTCGGCGCCGAGCGCGCTGGGCGGGGTGCTGGGCGAGACCTCGCGCGGCTCGCCGGTGCCGCCCGGGTCGGAGGTGCCGCCGGAGTCGCCGCGTAGGTGGCTGCCGGCGTTGGCGTCGCGGTGGTTGGCGCCGGAGGTGGTGGCGGCGCGCGACAGGCTGCCCCAGGCGGTGGCGAGGTCGGCGATGGCGGCGACGGTGTCGCGGGCGGTGGGGTCGTAGTTGTTGACCCAGTCCTCCGAGGACTTGTCGTCACCGCCCATGCCGGCGTAGCCGCCGAGGTCGCCGACGAGGTCGTCGTAGGCGGTGGCGACCGTGCTGTTGGCGGTGCGTAGGGCCTCCGCGGCGGAGTCGTAGCCGCCGGGGTCGACGTCGAGGCGGACGTTCACGACAGGCTCCCCCAGGTGCTCGTGTTGGCCTCGGCGGCCGAGGTGTAGTTGCCGTGGGCGCGGCGGGCGGCACCGCGGATCTCGACGAGGGCCTGGCGCATCTCACGCATGCCCTGGTCCCACTCGGCCTGCGCGGCCCGCTGGGCCACGGCCGCCTGGCCCTCCCACACCTCGTGGAGGGCGCGGATCTGCCGCTCGATGTCGTCGGTGAGCTGCTGGAGCTCGCGCTCGGTGCGCTCCATGTCGCCGATGACGGCGTCGAGCTCGCCCAGGTCGACGAGGAACTGGTCTCCGGCCATCAGTCAGTCCGCCAGCCGGTCGACCAGGCGGGCCGAGAGCCGGTCGAGGCTCGCCTGCGAGGCGTCGTCGGAGGCGATGAAGTCGCGGTGGGCGGCGTCGAGCAGCTGACCCATGGCGTCGAGCCCCTGGAGCACGTTCTCGGCGCCGGTCTTCCACTCCTCCCAGCCGTCGACGAAGGTGTCGGCGGCCGAACCGGTCCAGCCGGAGCCGAGGAAGCCGGAGACCCGGCCGTCGATGCGGTCGCGGTCGGTGCGGAGCTTCTCGACGCCGGCGGCGACGTCGCGCTTGGCCTGGTCGAACGAGGCGTGCGTGAGGTTGATCTGGTTCATGGACAGGACCTCCTGTCCGGACCGGCTACCCGTTTCCGGGAGTCCTATTCCTCGGTCGGGTGGAAGGGACTGCGTGGCGCAGGTGCGCTGGGCGCGGCTCAGGCGGGTGACGGCGGGGGCGTCGAAGCGCCCCTGCAAGGACTCCGCCGACCGCCTCCCGGAGCTGCTCCTCGGTGAGCGCGCCGCGCAGGCAGCGCGCGTAGCGGCGGCCGTCCAGCTTGCCCTTGGACTGCGCGGTGAGGGCGCGGGTGGACTCGGCGACGAAGTCGCTGCACTGGAACTGGGCGTCGACCCAGGCCTCGGCGGTGGCGGCGTCGAGGTGTGGCTGTTCGGGCGCGGCCGCGCCGCCGACGTCGAGCACGCCGGCGTCGACCAGGTCGGCGGGCTCGACCCGCTCGAGCAGGGCGTCGGCGAAGCACTCGCCGGCCTCGGCGTCGCCGGCGGCGGCGTCGTTGCCGGTCCACAGCGCCACCAGCGCGGGCCGGACCGTGGCGGCCGTGGGTGCGGCCATGGTGGTGTCGTCGTCCGGACCGGACCCGCCGTCGCCGCCGTCGCAGCCGGCGAGCGCGAGCAGCACCACCGCCGTCGCCACGCCCAGGGTGCCCCTCACGGCCCCGATGCTGCCACGCTGTCGCCTGTGGGGACCGTTCTTCTCGTCAGGCACGGGCAGGCGAGCTTCGGTGCCGACGACTACGACGTGCTCTCGCCGTTGGGCTGGGAGCAGGGCCGCTGCGCTCGGCCGATTCCTGGCCGACACCGAGACGCCGACCTCGTTCGTGCGGGGCGGGATGCGGCGGCACCGCGAGACGCTCGAGGCGATGTCGCCCGCCGTCGAGGTGCGGGAGGACGAGCGGTGGGACGAGTTCGACCACGTCGGCATCGTCGCCACGCACCCGGACGCGCCGGTCGGCGAGCTCGACCGCCGCGACTTCCAGCGGGCCTTCGAGCGCGCGACCGCCGACTGGGTGGCCGGCACCCACGGCGGGGACTCCGAGACCTACGCCGCGTTCGTCTCTCGGGTGCGTGCCGGGTGGGACGCCGTCGTCGCCGAGGCGGGGTCGGGGCGCACCGTCGTGGTCGTCAGCTCCGGCGGCCCGATCGCCGTCGTCGCGGCCTCGCTCGTCGACCCCGACGCCGACGTGGCCCGGATCGGTGCGCTGTGGGGCCGGTTCAACACGGTCGTCGTCAACGCCGCCGTCACCCGCGTCGTCGTCGGCGCCACCGGAGCCCGGTTGCTGTCGTTCAACGAGCATGCGCACCTGGGCCCGGACCTGCGGACCTACCGGTGAGGTGCGTAAATCACAGGTTCACCAGTGATTTGCGCACTCCAAACAGGAAGCTCCCTGGGTGAAGTGCACATTTCACAGGTGAACCTGTGAATCGGGCAGTCCGGTCCAGCCCACAAACAGTCAGCCTTGACGGTAAGTGACGCGGCCCGACATGCTGGCGCGCGTGACGACGGCCGTGCGGACACCGCAGGAGCAGCGCTCCCGGGTGATGCGGGGGCGGCTGCTCGAGGCGACCGTCGACCTGCTGGTGGAGCGGGGGTTCGCGGGGACGTCGACCACGCTGGTGTCGGAGCGGGCCGGGGTGAGCCGGGGGGCGCAGCTGCACCACTTCCCGACCAAGAACGATCTCGTGGTGGCCGCGGTCGAGCACCTCACCGAGGTGCGCGGCGCCGAGCTGCGGGCGGCGGCGGCCGGGCTGCCGCAGGGCGGCCGGCGCACCCGCGCGGTGCTCACGATGCTCGCCGACCACTTCACCGGCCCGGTGTTCACCGCGGCGCTGGAGCTGTGGGTGGCGGCGCGCACCGACGCCGCCCTGCTGGCCGCCGTGGCGCCGCTGGAGCAGCGGGTGGGGCGCGAGGCGCACCGCCTCACCGTCGACGCGCTCGGCGCCGACGAGACCGTGCCCGGCGTCCGCGAGCTGGTGCAGGGCACCCTCGACCTGGTGCGCGGCCTCGGCCTCGCCACCACGATCGGCGACGACTCGGCGCGTCGTCGGCGGATCCTCGACGAGTGGGCGCGGGTGCTCGACGACCGGCTCGGAGCGACCGCATGAGCCTCCTCGACGACCTGCTCGGCGACCTCGAGGCCGAGTGCGACCAGCTCTGGCAGGTGGTGGGGATCGGTGGCGAGTCCGGCTGGACGACGCCCACCCCGGCTCCCGGCTGGACCGTGGCCACCCAGATCGCGCACCTCGCGTGGACCGACGAGGTGGCGGTGGTGGCGGCCACCGACAAGACCCGATGGGACGAGATCGTGCTCGCTGCGATCGACGACCCCGAGGGGTTCGTCGACGCCGGCGCGCACGAGATCGCCCGGCTGCCCCGCGAGGAGGTGCTGGGCCGCTGGTTCGGGTCGCGGTCGGTGCTCTACCGCACGCTGGCCGAGTACCCCGAGGGCCAGAAGATGCCGTGGTTCGGCCCGCCGATGTCGCCGACGTCGATGGCGACGGCGCGGTTCATGGAGACCTGGGCCCACAGCCGCGACGTGCACGACGCGCTCGGCATCCCGCAGCCGGCCACCGACCGGATCAAGCACGTGGCGCACCTCGGCGTCCGCACCCGCGGCTTCGCCTTCACCACCCACGGCCTGGAGCCGCCGAACACTGAGGTGCGGGTGACGCTGACGGCGCCGTCCGGTGACACCTGGACCTGGGGGCCGGACGACGCCCCCGACACCGTCACCGGCTCGGCCCTCGACTTCTGCCTGCTCGTCACCCAGCGCGTGCACCGCGACGCCACCGACCTCGTGGCCACCGGCGACGCCGACGCGTGGCTGCGTATCGCCCAGGCCTTCGCCGGCCCTCCCGGAGAGGGGCGGACGCCGTGACCCTGCTGGTCGGCAACTGCTCCGGCTTCTACGGCGACCGGTTCTCCGCGATGCGCGAGATGCTCGAGGGCGACGTCGACGGCCGAGCCCTCGACGTGCTCACCGGCGACTACCTGGCCGAGCTCACCATGCTCATCCTCGGCAAGGACACGATGAAGGACGCGAGCCTCGGCTACGCGCGCACCTTCGTGCGCCAGCTCGAGGACTGCCTGGGCCTCGCCCTGGAGCGCGGGGTGCGGATCGTCAGCAACGCCGGCGGCCTCAACCCGGCGGGGCTGGCCGAGAAGGTGCGCGAGGTGGCGAAGGGTCTCGGCCTCGATGCCGCCGTCGCGCACGTCGAGGGCGACGACCTGCGCGACCGCGCCGCCGACCTCGGGCTCGACGCCGCTCTCACCGCCAACGCCTACCTCGGCGGGTTCGGCATCGCGGCCGCGCTGCGCGGCGGCGCCGACGTCGTCGTCACGGGCCGGGTCACCGACGCCTCGCTCGTGGTCGGCCCCGGCGTCGCCCACTTCGGCTGGACGCTCGACCAGCACGACGAGCTGGCGGGCGCCGTCGTCGCCGGCCACGTGCTGGAGTGCGGCACCCAGGCCACCGGCGGCAACTTCTCCGGGTTCACGACCCTGCCGATGGACGGTCAGCCGCTCGGGTTCCCTGTGGCCGAGCTCGCCGCCGACGGCTCGTTCGTGGTGACCAAGCACGACGGCACCGGCGGCGCGGTCACCGTCGACACCGTGACCGCCCAGCTGGTGTACGAGATCCAGACCACCCGCTACCTCGGGCCCGACGTGACCACCCACCTCGACTCGGTGCGGCTGGAGCAGGTGGGTCACGACCGGGTGGCGGTGAGCGGCGTCCGCGGCGAGGCGCCGCCGGAGCAGCTCAAGGTCTGCGTGAACACGCTCGGCGGGTTCCGCAACACGATGGAGCTGGTGCTCACCGGCCTCGACATCGACGTGAAGGCCGACTGGCTGCGCACCCAGGTCGAGGGCCGGCTCACCGCGGCGAGCGTCACCTGGACCCGCACCGCGGAGCCGCACGTCGACGCCGACACCGAGGAGGGTGCCTCCTGCCTGCTCCGGGTCACTGCGAAGGACGCCGAGGCCGGACCGGTGGGCAAGGCGTTCACCGGCCCGCTCGTCGAGCTCGCCCTCGGCTCCTACCCCGGCTTCACGATGACCGCGCCGCCCGGCCCGCCGACGCCGTTCGGCGTCTACCGCGCCGCCTACGTCGACCGGGACGCCGTCAACCACGCCGTTGTGCACGCCGACGGCAGCCGCGAGGAGGTGCCGGAGCCGACGGTGTTCGGCGCGGCGCCCGACGACGCCGGCCGCCGTCCCTCGCCCTATCCCGCGCCGATCGACTCGCTCACCCGGCGCGCGCCGCTCGGCACGTTCGTGCACGCCCGCTCCGGCGACAAGGGCGGCGACGCGAACCTCGGCCTCTGGGTGGCGCACGACGGGTCGCCGAAGTACCACGACCGGGTCACCTGGCTCACCAAGCTCATCACCCCGCAGCGGGTGCGCGAGCTGGTGCCCGAGTCCGCCGGCCTCGACGTCGAGGTGTACGTGCTCCCCAACCTCGGCGCCGTGAACGTGCTGATCCGCGGGCTGCTCGGCGACGGCGTCGCCGCGTCCACCCGGTTCGACCCGCAGGCCAAGGGTCTCGGCGAGTGGGTGCGGTCGCGGATGGTCAGCATCCAGGAGGGCCTCGTCTGATGGGTATCCGCGAGGTCGGCGCCGAGTTCACCCGCCGCGAGGTCGTGCCCCACCTGCAGGAGTGGGAGGACGCCGGCAGCATCCCGCGCGAGCTGCACGCGGCCGCGGCGAAGCAGGGGCTGCTCGGGGTCGGGTTCCCCACCGACGTCGGCGGCGAGGGCGGCACGCTGCTCGACACCGTCGACCTCCAGGAGGGCATGTTCGGGGCCGGCGCGGCGTCCGGGCTGATGGCGGCGCTGTTCACCTCCGGCATCGCGCTGCCGCACCTCGCGGCCTCGGGCAACCCCGACCTCGTCGACCGGTTCGTGCGGCCGACGCTGGCCGGCGAGCTCGTGGGCTCGCTCGCCGTCACCGAGCCGGACGGCGGGTCCGACGTCGCCGGCATCCGCACCACCGCCCGCCGCGACGGCGACCACTTCGTCGTCAACGGGGCCAAGACCTTCATCACCTCCGGCGTGCGCGCCGACTTCGTGACCACCGCGGTGCGCACCGGCGGGCCGGGCCACGCCGGCCTCTCGCTGCTCGTCGTGGAGCGCGGGACGCCCGGCTTCACCGTGGACCGGTCGCTGGCGAAGATGGGCTGGCACTGCTCCGACACCGCCGAGCTCTCCTACGCCGACGCGCGCGTGCCGGCGGCCAACCTGGTGGGCGAGGAGAACTCGGGCTTCTACCAGATCGCCGCGCAGTTCGTGGTGGAGCGGATCGCGCTCGCGGTACACGGCTACGGCATCGCGGGCCGGGCCCTCGACCTCACCGCGCAGTACTGCCGCGACCGCATCGACCTTCGGCAAGCCGCTGATCGCGAACCAGGTGGTGCGGCACAAGCTGGTGGAGATGCGGCGGCAGGTGGAGGTGGCCCGCACCTACACGCGCGAGGTCGCCCGCCGTCACGACGCCGGCGAGGACGTCGTCGCCGAGGCCTGCCTGGCCAAGCAGACGGCGTGCGACGCCGCCACCCACGTGTGCGACCAGGCCGTGCAGCTGCACGGCGGCACGGGCTACCTGCACGGGACCGAGGTGGAGCGGCACTACCGCGACGCCCGGATCCTGCCGATCGGAGGAGGTGCCACCGAGGTGCTCACCGACCTCGCCGCACGGCTGCTGGGGTACACGCCATGACCACTTCGAACCCTTGGATTGAGGAGCCGAGGAACGAGGCGTCTCGAAATCGCGAGGCGATGCTCAGCAAGCTCGCCGAGCTCGCCCTCGAGCACCTCAAGGCGGTCGAGGGCGGCGGCCAGAAGTACGTCGAGCGCCACCACGCCCGCGGCAAGCTGCTGCCGCGGGAGCGGATCGAGCTGCTCGTCGACCCCGGCTCGGCGTTCCTCGAGCTGAGCCCGCTCGCCGGCTGGGGCTCCGACTTCACGGTCGGCGCCAGCGTGGTCACCGGCATCGGAGTGATCGAGGGCGTCGAGTGCGTGATCACCGCCAACGACCCCACGGTGAAGGGCGGCGCCAGCAACCCGTGGACGGTCAAGAAGATCTTCCGGGCCAGCCAGATCGCCGAGGAGAACGGGCTCCCGACCGTCGCGCTCGTGGAGTCCGGCGGCGCCGACCTGCCCACGCAGAAGGAGATCTTCATCCCCGGCGGCAGGCTGTTCCGCGACATCACCCGCGCCAGCGCCCGCAAGGAGCCCACGGTGGCGCTGGTGTTCGGCAACTCCACCGCCGGCGGCGCCTACGTGCCCGGCATGAGCGACTACACCGTGATGGTGAAGGAGCAGGCGAAGGTGTTCCTCGGCGGCCCGCCGCTGGTGAAGATGGCCACCGGCGAGGAGTCGGACGACGAGTCGCTCGGCGGTGCCGAGATGCACGCCCGCACCTCCGGCCTCGCCGACTACCTCGCCGAGGACGAGCTCGACGCGATCCGCATCGGGCGCCGCATCGTCGCCCGGCTCAACTGGCGCAAGGGTGGTTTCGAGACTGGACTCCGGCCCTCCCGACCACCGGGGACGGCTACGCCGAGCCCGACGCCGACGCCGACGACCTGCTCGACCTCGTGCCCCAGCGACCTCAAGGAGCCGTTCGACCCGCGCGAGGTGATCCTGCGCATCTGCGACGGCGTCTCGGCCGACCAACAGCCGGGCCTTCGACGAGTTCAAGCCGCTCTACGGCAGCTCGCTGGTCACCGGGTGGGCGCGGCTGCACGGCCGGCCGATCGGCGTCCTCGCCAACGCGCAGGGCGTGCTGTTCAGCGAGGAGGCGCAGAAGGCGACGCAGTTCATCCAGCTCGCCAACCAGGTGGACACCCCGCTGCTGTTCCTGCACAACACCACCGGCTACATGGTGGGCGCGGAGTACGAGCAGGGCGGGATCATCAAGCACGGCGCGATGATGATCAACGCGGTGTCGAACTCCACGGTGCCGCACCTCGCGGTGATCATGGGCGCCTCCTACGGCGCCGGCAACTACGGCATGAACGGCCGCGCCTTCGACCCGCGCTTCCTCTTCACCTGGCCCAGCGCGAAGTCGGCGGTGATGGGGCCGGCCCAGCTCGCCGGTGTGCTCTCGATCGTCGCCCGCGCCGCCGCCGAGGCGAAGGGCCAGGAGTACGACGAGGCCGGCGACGCCGGGATGCGGGAGATGGTGGAGGCGATGGTGGAGGAGCAGTCGCTGCCGCACTTCCTGAGCGGGATGCTCTACGACGACGGCGTCATCGACCCCCGCGACACCCGCACCGTGCTCGGCATCTGCCTCTCGGTGATCGAGAACAAGCCGATCGTCGGCACCGACCGGTTCGGGGTGTTCCGGCCCATGATGCCAGACGACTGTTCGGTGACTGCCGCGGAACCGCGCCGAGATCGCCTCCCGGGTGTTCCGCACCTGCCGGGCGCTGGGGATCGAGACGGTGGCCGTGCACTCCGACGCCGACGCCGGGCTGCCGTACGTGGCCGAGGCCGACGTCGCCGTCCGGCTGCCGGGCACCGCACCGGCCGACACCTACCTGCGCGCCGACCTGCTCATCGAGGCGGCGAAGCGGGTGGGCGCCGACGCCGTGCACCCCGGCTACGGGTTCCTGAGCGAGAACGCCGACTTCGCCCGCGCCGTCTCCGCGGTCGGTCTCACCTGGGTCGGGCCGCACCCGGACGCGATCGAGCGGATGGGCTCGAAGGTGCTCGCCAAGCAGATCGTGGCGGACGCCGGGGTGCCGGTGCTCGACAGCATCGACCCCGAGCAGGCCACCGAGGCCGATCTGCCGCTGCTCGTGAAGGCGAGCGCCGGCGGTGGCGGCCGGGGCATGCGGGTGGTGCGGAGCCTCGCCGCGCTCGCGGGCGAGGTGGAGCAGGCCCGCGCCGAGGCAGAGTCGGCGTTCGGCGACGGCACCGTGTTCGTCGAGCGGTACGTCGAGCGCGGCCGCCACGTCGAGGTGCAGGTGCTCGGCACGCCCGACGGCATCCTGGTGTTCGGGGAGCGCGACTGCTCGCTGCAGCGCCGGCACCAGAAGGTGGTGGAGGAGTCGCCGGCACCCGGGCTCTCGGTGGCCACCCGGCAGGCCCTGCACGACGCCGGCCTCGCGGCGGCCGCCGCGATCGACTACCTCGGCGCCGGCACCGTGGAGTTCCTCTACGACGAGGACCGCGACGAGCTCGCCTTCCTCGAGATGAACACCCGGCTCCAGGTGGAGCACCCGGTCACCGAGCTGGTGTGGGGCGTCGACCTCGTCGAGCTGCAGATCGCCGTCGCCGAGGACCGGCTGGTTGCCCGCGACGCCGCTCCCTCGGGCCACGCGATCGAGGTGCGGCTCTACGCCGAGGATCCCGACCACGACTACCAGCCGCAGAGCGGCCGGCTGCTCACCTTCGACATCCCGTGCCCACCCGGCGTGCGGGTGGACGCCGGGTTCGCCGCGGGCAGCGAGGTGTCGACGCACTACGACGCGATGCTGGCCAAGGTGGTGGCCCACGCGCCCTCGCGCGAGCAGGCCGCCCGCAAGCTCGTCGGCGTGCTCGACCGGGCCCGCATCCACGGCGTCACCACCAACCGCGACCAGCTCGCCGCGGTGCTGCGCGACCCCGACTTCCTCGAGGGCCGGGTGCACACGGGCTTCCTCGGGCACGTGCGGCGCGAGCTGCGCGAGCACGCCGAGGACGACCGGCGGGCCGCCGTCTACGCCGCCGCCATCGCGCTCGCCGAGCACGACCGCGCCCGCCGCGTGGTGCAGCACGGCATCCCGGTGGGGTGGCGCAACGTCGTCAGCCAGCCGCAGCGCACCCGCTTCCTCACCGACACCGGCGACGAGGTCGTGGCCGAGTGGTACGGCGACAGCACCGGCTACCGCTGCGACGGCTATCGCGTCGTGTCGGCCTCGCCCACCCGGGTCGTGCTCGATGTCGATGGCATCGCACGTCACACCGACGTACGTATCGACGACGTCGACCCCCACCGCCCGCGGGAGGTGCACGTCGACCTGCCCGGTACGTACGTCCGGCTGACCGAGATACCCAGGTTCAGGGAGCCAGAGGAGGCGGTGAGCGCGGGCAGCCTGCTGGCCGCGATGCCCGGCACCGTGGTGCGGGTCGACGTCGCCGCCGGCGACGAGGTCGAGGCCGGCGCCGCGGTGCTGGTGCTCGAGGCGATGAAGATGCAGCACACCGTGACGGCGCCGACCGCCGGCACGGTCCGAACGGTCGAGGTCGAGGCCGGCGCCCAGGTGGCCGCCGGCGACGTCCTCGCCGTGATCGACGACGGAGGAGACGAATGACCACGCCGTTCAGCGAGACCGAGGAGCGTCAGGAGCTCCGCCGCCAGGTGGCGAAGCTCGCCGGGAAGTACGGCCGCGAGTACTTCACCGAGAAGGCGCGGTCGGGCGGCAAGACCACCGACCTGTGGCTCGACATCGGCAAGCACGGCTACCTCGGCATCAACGTGCCCGAGGAGTACGGCGGCGGGTGGTGGCGGGATCGGCGACATCGCGGCCGTGTGCGAGGAGCTCGCCGCGCAGGGCTGCCCGCTGCTGCTCATGGTCGTGAGCCCCGCGATCTGCGGCACGATCATCAGCCGCTACGGCACCGAGGAGCAGAAGCAGCGCTGGCTGCCCGGCATCTGCGACGGCACCGGCACGATGGTCTTCGCCATCACCGAGCCCGACGCCGGCACGAACACCCACAACATCACCACCACCGCGCGCCGCGACGGCGACGAGTGGGTGCTGAAGGGCCAGAAGATCTGGATCTCCGGCGTCGACGAGGCCGACCACGTGCTCGTCGTCGCGCGCACCGAGGACGCCAAGACCGGCAAGGTGAAGCCGGTGCTGTTGGTGGTGCCCACCGACGCCGACGGGCTCGAGTACACCCACATCCCCGTGGAGATGGTGAGCCCGGAGAAGCAGTTCCAGGTGTTCATCGACGACGTCCGGCTGCCGGCCGACGCCATCGTCGGCGACGAGGACGGCGGGCTCGTGCAGCTGTTCGCCGGCCTCAACCCGGAGCGGATCATGGCCGCCTCGTTCTCCACCGGCCTGGGCCGGTTCGCCCTGGAGAAGGCCGTCAGCTACGCCAAGGAGCGGGTGGTCTTCCAGGGCCCGATCGGCGGCCACCAGGCCATCGCGCACCCGCTCGCCGAGAGCCACATCGAGATCGAGATGGCGCGGCTGATGACCCAGAAGGCCGCCGCCCTCTACGACTCCGGCGACGAGATGGCCGCCGGCGAGGCCGCCAACATGGCGAAGTACGCCGCCGCCGAGGCCGCCTGCAAGGCCGCGGACGCCGCGGTGCAGACCCACGGCGGCTACGGCGCCAGCCAGGAGTACGGCGTGGCCGGGCTGCTCGTGGCCACCCGCGTCGGCCGGATCGCGCCGGTGAGCCGGGAGATGATCCTCAACTTCATCTCGATGCACTCGTTGGGACTTCCGAAGAGTTATTGACCGCCATACTGGCCCGATGGGGGATACATGGGGCCTCGGCGGCGCGACCGCGCTGTCGCTCTACGCCACCCCCGCGGCGGAGGCGCTCAACCGGCTCACCGCCGCCTGGCCCGACTCGCTGTCACCGGACCGGATGGCGCTGCTGCGCGTCGTCTCCGCCGAGGGCATCGGGCTGCGGCCCCTGACGTCGCCGGAGCTTCCCGAGCGCCCGAGCCGCCGCGACCAGGCGGTGCTCGAGTTCGCCGAGCAGTTCGCCGTCGACGTCACCGTGGTCGACGGCGACCTGCGGGACCGCTGGCGGCGCACCTTCCGCGACGCCGTGCTCGACGCCACCGTCGCGGTGTACGTGGCCGACTGGGTGCCGCGGCTGCGCGCGGTGCTCGACGGGCTGTTCGGTGCCGAGCCCTGGCCCGACGTGCCGCTCGAGTCGACCTCGCGCGGCTACGCGCTCATGGACGAGTTCGTGCGCGCCGTCTCGCGCCTGCGCCGGCTCGACCCCGTGACCACCGAGCTGGTGCGGCTGCGCGGCGCCCGCCAGCACGGCTGCCGGATCTGCATGTCGCGGCGCAGCGTCGCCGCGCTGCAGAGCGGTGCCGACGCCGCGATGTTCGAGCAGGTCGACGACTTCCGCGAGAGCGACCTCGACCCCGCCCGGCAGGCCGCGCTGGGTCTCGCCGACGCGATGATCTGGACGCCGGCGAACCTCCGCGCCGGTGATCTCGACGCGGTGCGCGAGCACCTCGAGCCCGCCGAGGCGGTCGAGCTCGTGCTCGACGTGACGCGCAACGCGAGCAACAAGGTGCCGGTCGGCCCTCGGGGTCGACACCCCGCAGACCGAGGGCGTGCAGCTGTTCGAGGTCGACGAGTCGGGACGCCTGGTCTTCCCCTGATCCCTCGGGCGTCCACGCAGCGATGCACCCACCCCCATAGGGTTCGTTCGTGAGTGCGGTGAGCAGCGTCGACCGGACCCAGCGCCGGTTCCGTGCGTTGGGCTTCCCGCTCGCCGTCATCTACAAGTTCTTCGACGACCAGGGCAACTACCTCGCCGCGGCCCTCACCTACTACGCGTTCGTCGCGATCTTCCCGCTGCTGCTGCTCGCCTCGTCGATCTTCGGCTTCATCCTCCAGGGCAACCCCGACCTGCAGGACGACGCGCTCAACTCGGCGCTCAGCACCTTCCCGATCATCGGCGAGCAGCTCGGCCGGCCGGAGGGTCTGCGGGGCTCGTCGGGCGCGGTCGTGGTCGGAACGGTGGCGGCGCTGTACGGCGCGCTCGGGCTCGGCCAGGCGATCCAGAACCTGATGGCCACGGCCTGGGCGATCCCGCGCAACAGCCGGCCGAACCCGGTGCTGCTGCGGCTCAAGAGCCTCGTGCTGCTGCTCTTCGCCGGCGTCTCGGTGCTCGGCATCTCGGTGCTGTCGGCGGTCGGCGCCAACACCGAGGTGTTCGGACGGGGCATCAACACGACGATCCGGATCCTCATCCTGGTGGCCACGGTGCTCGTGGTCGGGCTCGTGCTCACCGTGCTGATGCGGTTCGCGGCCGCGCGCAGCCACAGCGTCGTGCGGGCCGCTCCCGGCGCCTTCACCCTCGCGCTGATGTGGCAGTTCCTGCAGTACCTCGGCACCCTCTACGTCCGCGAGGTGCTCGGCGGCGCGACCGCGCTCAACCAGACCTTCGGCTTCGTGCTCGGTCTCATCGGCCTCATCTACATCGCCTCGGTGATGGCGGTGCTGGGGGTGGAGGTCAACGTGGTGCTCGCGCGCCGGCTGTGGCCGCGCGCCCTGCTCACGCCCTTCACCGACTCGGTCGACCTCACCGAGGCCGACCGCCGCGCCTACGCGATGTACGCCCAGATGCAGCGCCACAAGGGCTTCGAGACCGTCAGCGTGCGCTTCGACGGCCGCGACGGCGACACCCACGAGATCGTGCTCGAGCCGGGCGCCCGGAAGGCGACCACCACGTCGTCGACCCGGCCGGAGCCGCCGGCCCCGCCGCCGATCAGCCTCTGAGCCGGTTGCGGACGGCGGTCGCGGCGTCGTCGTCGAGCCCGAGTCCGTCGCGCAGGTAGCCGTCGAGCGAGCCGAACGACTCGTCCGCCTGCGCGTAGGCCGCGGCGAGGTAGGAGGAGTCGGCCACCATCGCCGGCTCGAACGTGGCCACCCGGTCCGGGCCGAGGTGCTCGGCCACCAGGCCGAGGTACTTCTCGCGGGTGCCGCGGGAGCGATCGTTCGTGAGCAGGTAGTCGGTCTCGACGACGGACCGCTCGACGCCCGCGAGGTGCAGCAGCAGCGCGGCGGCCCAGCCGGTGCGGTCCTTGCCGGCGGTGCAGTGGAACAGCACGGGCGCCGTGGCCAGCCCGACCCGTCGCAGCAGCCCGCCGAACGACGCGCGGGCGCGCTCGTCGGTGACGAAGCCCCGGTAGACGTCGAGCATCGCCGCGTGGGCGGCGTCGGCGTCCGGCAGCTCGGCGCCGATGCCCGGCGGGATCCCGCCCACGGGCAGGTGGGTCCACGCGGCGCCGGGCACCACGACGTCGGGGTGGGCCTCCACCTCGTGCTGCTCGCGCAGGTCGAGCACGCTGGTGACCCCGAGCCGCTCGAGGTGGCCGGCGTCGACGTCGGAGAGCTGGAGCTCGTTGCTCCGGTATGCCACGCCGGTGCGAACCCGGCCGCCGTCGCGCGTCGGGTGCCCCGGGCCCGCGACGTCGCGGAAGTTGTCGGCCGAGGCGAGGCGGAGGAGCTCCTCGCCGGTCGTCATGCCTCGCAGTCTCCCAGCCCGCGGACGCCGGTTGGGCGCGGGCATAGCCCGAAATGACCAAACCGGATTTGGTCCTGTTCACGGCTTGACCGCATGGCTACTTTGGTAGGTGGCGGCACTGGGGAGAGTCGCCGAGGGAGGGAGCGCACAGCCGCTTGAGACAGCGGCCGTCGAGTTCCCGCTCCAGGTCCGTGAGGCGCATCCGGGCTGTGGGGCATTCGCCGGCTCGGGCCGGCGTTCCCCTGCGTTGGTTGAGGTGCTCCGGAGCGAGGAACGAGCGGAGGAGCCTCGAAGCCTCCGCAGCCGATCCGCCCAGCCTTCGCGGGGTGGTTTCGAGGCTCGTCGCTGGCGCTCCTCGCACCTCAACCACCGTCAGGTGCGCCGAGGTAGCCGAGGGAAGAACATGGGCACCCGGGCGGCGTACTCGTCCCAGCCCTCGCGCTCGCTCATCTTCTGCTCGAGCAGCTTCGCTCCGGTGACGTTGCGGATGAAGAAGGTCATGGCCGCGGGGCACAGCACGGTGGCCAGGCCGGCCACCCAGCCCGAGCCGAGGCCGCCGACGAGCCAGAGCCCCCACCACACGGTGGCGTCGCCGAAGTAGTTCGGGTGGCGGGTCCAGCCCCACAGGCCGCGGTCCATGACCTTCGGCCGTGACTCCCTCGGCTCGGCCTTGTAGGCGGCGAGCTGGCGGTCGCCGACGGTCTCGAAGAACATCCCGACCGCCCACACCACGCAGCCGGCCACCACGGCGGGCCACCACGGCGCGGCGAGCACGGCGCCCACCATGACCGGCCCGGCCACGAACCATTGGGCGGCGCCCTGCACCAGGAACACCCGCCGCACCGCCGTGCCGAGCCCGACGTCGGAGAGCGAGCCGCCGAGCAGCTCCTCGTAGCGGGGGTCCTCCTTGCCCTGGTGCTCGCCGTTGGCGCGGCCGCGGACGTGCCAGGCGAGCCGCAGCCCCCAGACCGCGACCAGGCCGACGAGGAGCCAGCGCCGCCACGGCGACCCCTCGTCGAGCGCGACCCCGACGACGGCGGCCACCAGCGCCACCAGCACGAAGCCGGCGCCCCAGGCGATGTCGACCACCGCCACCCGGTTCACCTGGCCGGCGCGCACGGCGGCCGCGGTCATCGACACCACCACCGTCACGAGTCCGGCGGCGAGGACGACGAGGAGAGCGGTGGTCACCTCACCAGTGTCGGGTGAGCGGCAGGGTGTGCGGACCACCCGGGCGCACCAGCAGGATCTGGTCGACGCCCATCCGGCCGTCGCGGAACGACATCGAGCCGCCGACGAGGTAGAGGCGCCATACCCGCACGACCTCCTCGCCGACGAGCTCGGTGAGCCGGTCGAGGTTCGCCTCGAAGTTGCGCAGCCAGCCCGCCACGGTGAGCACGTAGTGCTCGCGCAGGGCGTGGACGTCGCGCACCTCCAGCCCGCCGCGCTCCAGCAGGGCCACGGTCTCGCCCACCGGCCGCATGTGCATGTCGGGCGCGATGAACGACTCGATGAACGGCCCGCCGCCCGGCCACTTCCCCGCGCGCGACATCTGCTGCACCAGCACCCGGCCGCCCGGCTTCACCGACCGGCGCAGCACGTCGGCGTAGCTGCCGTAGTTGCGCTGCCCGACGTGCTCGCCCATCTCGAGCGAGCCGACGGCGTCGAAGTGGTCGCGCTCGGGGACGTCGCGGTAGTCCTGCAGCCGGATCTCGACCCGGTCGCCCAGCCCGCGCTCGGCGATGCGGGCGTCGATGAACCGCTTCTGCTCCTCGGCGATGGTGACGCCGACGACGCGCGCGCCGAACTTCTCGGCCGCCCGCAGCGACAGCGAGCCCCAGCCGCAGCCGACGTCGAGCATCGTCATGCCCGGCTCCAGCCCGAGCTTGGTGCAGACCAGGTCGAGCTTGGCCTCCTGCGCCTGCTGCAGCGGCTGCTCCGGCGAGGAGTGGTAGCCGCAGGAGTAGGCCAGGTGCGGCTCGAGGATCAGCGAGTAGAACTCGTTCGAGAGGTCGTAGTGGTGGCTGATCGAGCGTCGGTCGCGCAGCTTGCTGTGCAGCCGGCCGCGGATCCGGGCCTGCGACGACGGCGCGGCCGGCGGCCGTCCGAGCGCACCGAGGTCGACCGCCGTGCGGACGGCACCGAGCACCGCGGCCGGCGACGGCCGGCCGTCGGCCAGCCCCCGCTCCCGGGCGACCGCGAACGCGTAGGTGAGTGCGGCGTCGAGGGTCCAGCCGTCGACCTCCGGCACGTCGAGCTCGCCGGTCACGTAGGCCTGGGCGGCGCCGAGCTCGCCCGGGTGCCACAGCAGCCGGCGGACGGCGTCCGGCGAGGTGAGCACGACGAGCGGCCCGTCGTGGCTGCCGGCCTCGGAGCCGTCCCACGCCCGCAGGCGCACCGGCAGGTCACCGCCGACGAACGGGGCGAGCGCCTCGGCGAGGCGGTGGGCGACGCCGGTGGTCGACGTCTCGACAGGCTCGACGGACGTCGTCTCGGCGGTGGTCATGAGGTCTCCCAACGGCTGAAGGTGAGCTGGTGGACGTCGAGGTAGCCGGAGGTGAAGCCGGCGCGGGAGTACTCCAGGTAGAAGTGCCACATCCGCAGGAACGTCTCGTCGAAGCCGAGCCGCAGCACCTCGTCGACGGCACCGAGGAAGGTCTCGTCCCATAGCTGCAGCGTGGCCGCGTAGTGCGCGCCCATCGGGAACGGCTCGTGCATCCGGAGCCCGGTGTGCTCGCGGGTCACCTCGTCGAGCACGCGCACCGACGGCAGGAAGCCGCCCGGGAAGATGTACTTGTTGATCCACGTGTAGGTGTTGCGGGTGGCCAGCATCCGGTCGTGGGGCATCGTGATGGCCTGGATCGCCACCCGGCCGCCGGGGGCGAGCACCCGGTCGATGGTGGTGAAGTACGCCGGCCAGTACTGCCAGCCGACCGCCTCGATCATCTCCACCGACACCACCGCGTCGTAGGTGCCGGTGACGTCGCGGTAGTCGCAGATCTCCACCGCCACTCGGTCGCTGCAGCCGGCGGCCGCGATCCGCTGGTCGGCGAGCTCCTTCTGCTCCACCGACAGCGTGACGGTGCGCACGGTGGCGCCGCGGCGGGCCGCCCGGATCGCGAGCTCGCCCCACCCGGAGCCGATCTCCAGCACCCGGGTGCCCTCGCCCACGCCGGCCTGGTCGAGGAGCCGCTCGATCTTGCGGTCCTGCGCGCCCTCGAGGTCGGCCCGCACGGCGGTGGCCGGGTCGCCCGCGAACAGCGCCGAGGAGTAGCTGAGGGTGCGGTCGAGGAAGAGGTCGAACAGGTCGTTCGAGAGGTCGTAGTGGTGGGCGATGTTGGTGCGGGAGTTCTTGGTGCTGCTCCGCTGGCGACGGGGCGGGCGCTTGACCACCACCGACCGCAGCTTCTGAAGGCTCTCCGGCACCAGCCGCGGCATCTCGGCGGCGAGCACCTCGAGGAAGCCGCCGAGGTCCTCGGCGTCCCAGGCACCGGTGAGGTAGGCCTCGCCGAACCCGATCAGCTGGTGGCGGCCGAGCCGGGCGAAGAACTCCTCGGGCCGGTGCACCACCGCCACCGGCCCGCCGCGGCCGTAGGAGCGGTCGCCCACCAGCACGGTGACGTCGAGCCGGCTGACGGCGGCGGCGAACAGCCGGTGGGCGATACGGGCGGAGAAGGCGGCGCGTGGGCCGGACGGCACGACGTGCAGGCCGGGCCAGTGGTTGATGTTCGTGCGGGCGGGGGCGATGGTCATGTGGGATCAGGCGCTCTCGTGGGTCGGGCGGGGTCGGACTGGGAGCCGGCGCAGCCACAGCACGACGCCGTGGAGCCGGATGAGCAGGGAGCCCCGGAGGGCGGCGGGTGCGGCGCGCAGCGGGTGCACGTCGCTGCGGCGACCGACGAGCGAGGCCGTGAACCGGGCCTCGTCGTCGGTGTGCAGCTCGACGACCACCTCGAGCCGGCCGTCGACGGGCTCGGGCACGACGAGGTGGTAGGTGCCGTCGGTGCCGTGGAACGGCGACACGTACATGGCCTTCGGGGTGGTGGCGCGCCCGTGCTCGTCGGGGTGCACGAGGTAGGCGTGCCGCTCGCCGTAGGTGTTGTGCACCTCCACCACCGTGGCGGCGGGCTCGCCGGCCTCGTCGCGGCACCAGAACACGCTGATCGGGTTGAAGCAGTAGCCGAAGGCCCGCGCCTGCGTGGCCATGAGCACGCGGCCGTGACCGATCTCGACGCCGCGCTCGCGCAGGAAGGCGACGACGTTCTCGCGGATGCTGCGCTCCGGCGAGCCGAGGTGGTCGCGGGCCTCGAACCGGGCGAGCACGCCGTGGTCGGGCAGGTCGTCGACGTCGACGAGCCAGGTGTGGGACCGCAGCGTGAACCGGCGCTTCCACGGCTCGCGGCGGGTGTGGCTGATGGTGGTCTCGTAGATGCCCAGCGCCACCGGCGTCTCGACAGGCTCGACGGGCGTCGGGGACGCCCAGGTGAGCCCGAGCCGCTCGACGGCGGCCAGGCCGGAGCGCGCGGCGTCCTCGTGGAAGCCCCAGCCGTGGTAGGCGCCGGCGAACGCGAGCCGGTCGGAGTCGATCTCGCTCAACCGCGCCTGTGCGGCCACCGAGGCGGGGTTGTAGAGCGGGTGCTCGTACTCCATCCGGTCGATCACGGTGGCGGGGTCGACGAGGTGCTCGCCGCCGAGCGTGACGAGGTAGCGCACGTCGGTGTCGAGCCGCTGCAGCCGGGTGAGGTCGTAGGTGACGACCATCGCGCCGTCGTCGAGGCGCCGGAAGTTCCAGGAGGCGTGGGCGCCGTCGGCCTCCGGCAGCACGGAGGCGTCGGTGTGCAGCAGCGCCGGGTTGGGGGAGTAGGGCATCGCGCCGAGCAGCTCGCGCTGGAGGTCGGTGGGCGCCGCGAGCATCGAGAGCGCGTGGCCGGGATGGGTGGCCACCACCACGGCGTCGAACACCTCGACGTCCCCGTTGCCGTCGGTGACCTCCACGCCGGCGGCGGTCTCGAGCACCGAGGTGACCTTGGTGCCGAGCCGGACGTCGGGCAGCGCCGCGCCGAGCCGTCGCACGTACTCCTGCGAGCCGCCGGTGACCGTGCGCCACTGCGGGGAGCCGAACACGCCGAGCATCCCGTGGTGGTCGAGGAACGTGAACAGGTAGCGGGCCGGGTAGTCGAGTGCCACCGCCGGGTCGCACGACCAGACGGCGCGCCACCAGCGGCTCCATGAAGTGGCGGGCGAAGTAGGCCGAGAACCGGCCGTCGGATAGGAACTCGCGCAGCGTGCGGTCGTCGGCGGTGCCCAGGAGTCGCCGGGCCCGGCGGTGGAACCGCGGGATCTCGGCGAGCATCGCCAGGTAGCGGGGTCGCCGCAGGTTCGCCGACGTCGGGAACAGGCCGCGCCGGCCGAGGGCGCCGGCCCACTCCAGCCCGGAGGCGTCGTCGCGGATCGACATCGACATCTCGCTGGCCTGGGTGGTGACCCCGAGCTCGGCGAACAGCCGCAGCAGCACCGGGTAGGTGCGCGCGTTGTGCACGATGAAGCCGGTGTCGACGGCGAGCGTGCGGTCGCCGTCAACCACGGGATGCGTGTCGGCGTGGCCGCCGAGCCGGTCGTCGGCCTCGTAGAGCGTCACGTCGGCGGTCCGGGACGCGACGTAGGCGGCGGTGAGCCCGGCGGCGCCCGATCCGACGACCGCTAGGCGACGGGGTACCACGCCGGTCACGCCGGCTCGAAGCCGAGCACCGCCACCTCGTCGTCGCTCGGTTCACTCGGGAGCACGCCTTCGCGCTCGATGGTGATTCCGACGCCGTCGGCGGAGGCGGCGTCGCCATCCATGAGGATCTTGTTGTCCGGGCCGTCCGGCATGGCGGTGTCGACCTCCATGTCGCCGCCGCGGTCGAACCAGAGCACGTAGTCGTACCCGGCAGGTGCGTCGGGCATGTCGCGTGGTGACGATCACGGCACGGTTGAGGGACTTCGAGCGAAACACGGTCGCCGTGGCGTCGCCGACGTCGGCCTGGTACTTCTCGGCGTCCTCGGCCTGGATCACCGCATCGGCGGCGCTGAGCTTCTCGTCGTCGGCCCACGGGTGCCATACCGTGGCCACCGAGCCGCCGAGCACGATCAGGGCCACAGCGGCCGCGACCAGCGCCGGAAATCGGCGACGGAACGACGTCCTCCGCTCGGGGAGGGTCGCGAGCACCGGCGGGAGCGGGCGGACCGTGTCGATGTCGGCGAGCACGCGGTCGCGCAGGGAGGCCGGCGGAGTGACCGGGGTGGTGGTGACCAGGAGGGCGGCCGCCTCGCGCAGTCC
Source organism: uncultured Actinomycetota bacterium (assembly GCA_963808855.1). Classification (GTDB taxonomy): domain Bacteria; phylum Actinomycetota; class Actinomycetes; order Propionibacteriales; family Nocardioidaceae; genus Nocardioides. The sequence continues at coordinate 334,624 of CAWEHA010000002.1, forward strand.
GTCGACCTCGTCGCGGCACGAGTCGCACTCGGCGAGGTGTCGCTCGAAGCGGGCGCGCTCGACGTCGTCGAGCCCGTCCACGGCGTACGCCCCGGTAAGAGCGTGGATGTCGCTGCTCATGCCCCTACTCCCATCGTGTCGCGCAACCGGATGAGTCCGTCCCGGATGCGGGTCTTCGCAGTTCCGACGGGAAGCTCCAGGATTCCCGCGACCTCGCTGTGTGTGTACCCACCGAAGTAGGCGAGCTCGATGGCCTCGCGCTGCACCTCGGTGAGGGTGCGGAGTGCGTCGCGCACCCGCCTGGCCTCCATCGACGCCTGCGCCGCATCGGCGGTGGCGTCGTGGTCGACCGTCTGGTTCTTCTGCTGGTAGGTGGTGTCGCGCCGTGACGACGCCTCGGCCGACCGCACCCGGTCGACCGCCTTGCGGTGGCAGATCGTGAGCAGCCACGACATCGCGCTGCCGCGGTCGGGGTCGAACCGGCTCGAGGTGCGCCACACCTCGAGGAACGCCTCCTGGGTGACCTCCTCGGCCTGGGCCGGGTCACGGACGACGCGGACGGCGAGGCCGTAGACCCGGGACGCCGTGGCGTCGTAGAGGTCGGCGAACGCCTCCTTGTCGCCGCGCGCAGCCCGCTTCAACATCCCGGAAAGGTCAGCGGTGGTGTGGAACGCGGCTTGCTGCGCACGGGTGAAGGCGGGGTCGCCGGGTGCGTTGGCGTTCATGAGGCGATCCTCCCGCGGCCACCAGTGCCGCGGTACACCTGATGTGTGCCGGGATCGGCAGCCGACGTGGCCGTGCGCCGGGGGGCGGCAGGGTTCGGTGGCATGGTCGTCCTGTCTGCGCGATCGGGGTCCAGAGTCGCTACCGAGGGCATTCGGAGCGCCGGACCGGGCGGATTGCGCAGTGACGAGTGCGAGAAGATGTGGCCATGAGTGTGACGCCGCCCGACGAGCTCGTGCACCTGGAGACCGACGGGCCGCGGGCCACCATCACGCTCGACTCCCCGCACAACCGCAACGCGCTGTCGCGTCAACTCGTGTCCGAGCTGGTCGACCGGCTGCGCGCGGCTGACTCCGACGACGACGTCCGCGTCGTGCTGGTGCGCTCCTCGGGGCGGGTCTTCTGCTCCGGCGCCGACCTGACCGAGGCCCGCGCAGGCAGCATGGAGGCCGGTGCCCGGGTGCTGGTCGACCTGCAGCGGCTCGTCGTCACGATGTCGAAGCCGGTGGTGTGCCGGCTGGACGGCCCGGTGCGGGCAGGCGGGATCGGGCTGGTCGCAGCCTGCGATGTCGTCATCGCCGCTGATGACGCGTCCTTCGCGCTCACCGAGGTGAAGCTCGGCCTGGCGCCCGCCGTGATCTCGCTGACGGTCTTCGCTCGGCTCACCTCACGGGCCGCGGCCTGGACCGCACTGTCGGGCGAGACGTTCACGGCATCCGAGGCCGAGCCGATGGGCCTGGTCACCCGGGCCGTGCCGGCCGCCGACCTCGACGATGCCGTCGAGGGCGCCTGTACCGCGCTCGCCACCGGAACTGCCCAGGGGCTCCGCGAGACCAAGGCGCTGTTGGCCCGCGATCTCCTCGACCGCATCGATGACCGGGCCGACGACGTCGCCGCCACCTCAGCTCGCCTGTTCGGCTCGGAGGAGGCGAAGGAGGCGATGACCGCGTTCCTCGGCCGACAGGGCTGAGAACCGGCTCCGAAAGGGATCCAATCCCGTACGGCGTCGGCCGCGAACACCTGGTGTTCCTTACCCACAACCCAGGAGGTCCTCGTGACCACCCGTCGTACCCACAAGACTCTCGCCGGACTGGCCGGCCTCGCCCTGGTGGCCGTTCCTCTCGCCGCCTGCGGCGAAGAGGACTCCACCGGCTCGTCGAGCAACAGCAACAGCCAGAGCGCCCCCGAGAAGGTCGAGGCGGTCGCCGAGGTGAAGGCGCTGACCGGTGAGAGCACCGCGGTCACTCTCGACCAGGGCTTCGTCGACGCCATCACGCAGCTCAAGCTCACGCCCGGCGTCGCGGGCGACGCCAAGCTCGAGGGAGGGACCACCCTGGTCTTCCCGATCACCGGTGGGAACGTCAGCCTGTTCGAGCCCGGCACCGTGCCCAACTACGTGACCGGCCAGATCCAGCACGAGGGCTCCGGCCTGACGCTCAGCGCCGGTGGCACCACCGTCGAGATCGGCAACTTCAACGTCGACCCGGGCGTCTCCGTGGTCTACGGCGACGTGTCGGCCAACGGGGAGCCGGTCGTCTCGAGCGTCCCGATCTTCGACCTGGACGGCAGCACCCTGAAGCCCGTTCAGATGGAGGGCGCCAACGCCGTCCTCGAGGGTAGCCAGGTGCTCATGTCGGCGCCGGCGGCCGACCTGCTGAACCAGACCTTCAAGACCGACGCTGTCAAGCCCGGTCTCCTGGTCGGCGTCGCGACGATCACCGCCGCGACGGCCTGACCTCGACCCCCACCACTCCGCTCCCAGCGCACGGCGCTGGGAGCCGAGTGCTGTGCAGGGTGATCCAGGTCAGCCCGCGAAGACGCGGGGGCCGAGCTTCGTCTGGCCGGCCCGGTAGTGGTAGCGGCGGCCGGCGTCGTCGACCCAGCCGGACTGGCCGGGGTTGGAGCGGTCGGCGTCGCGGAAGGTGGTGACGCCGGTGCGGACCCATCGCGGGCTGCCGATGCAGCGGCGCGGGATGCTCACGACGGTGCGGTGGCGCGCGTCCTGGACGACATAGTCGAGCCCCGGGCAGCTGCGCGGCTGCACGTCCTCGTAGAGGAAGATCGCCGAGGCGCCCTGCTTCTCGCCGGCGACGACCGGCCGGTTGAGGTAGATCGTGAAGAGGGTGCCCGCCCGGCGGATCACGAAGCGCTGGTTGATCTCGCCGGTGTCGCGGGTGAGCACGCGCAGGTAGAGCCGCCCGGTGTTGAACGTGGTGGTGAAGCGCAGCACGTCGGCGGTGCGGTGGCCGGGCGCGGCGCGCAGGCTGCCGTCGGACATCTCCAGCTGGGCATCGCGCGCGATGTCGCGCACGACGTGGGTGTCGGCCACCGCGGGCGCCGTCGCGGAGAGCGTGGCGACGGCGGCGAGGGTGGCCACGAGCGGACCGAGACGGGTTCTCACCTTCGGGACTGTAGGGCACCGCGGCAGGCCCGGCTATCGAGGGAATGCGCACCGGACCGCCGGGGCTTTGTAAAGTAGTCGACTCGCCGCAGCGGACCGGCGCGGGCGGGCAGATGGGGGCCGAAGGCATGACGGATGAGCTCGTGGAGCGCGAGGTCGCGCGCGAGCAGGACTTCGTCGACCGCGTGCACCGCCAGCTCGAGCGGGCCGGGATCGCCGCGCAGCAGCTCGCCCGGGAGGGCCACGACCGCGGCCGGCTCGGCCACGAGGGCGGTCTGGTCGAGCGGGACGCCATGGTCTACCAGGCCGCCCGCCGCCTGGCTCAGCTCGACGCCGCCCACGAGGGCCTCGTCTTCGGACGGCTCGACCTGCGACCCGAGCGCGACCCCGAGCCGCGCTACATCGGCCGGATCGGACTGCGCGACGACGACCGCGAGTCGCTGCTCATCGACTGGCGCGCGCCTGCCGCCGCCGTGTTCTACCAGGCCACCGCGGCCGAGCCGCAGGACGTCGTCCGCCGCCGCGTGCTGCGCTCGCAGGGCACGTCGGTGCTCGGCGTCGAGGACGAGCTGCTCGACGGCGAGGCGCTGGCGCAGATGGACGACGAGCTGCCGATCATCGGCGAGGGCGCCCTGCTCGCCCAGCTCTCCCGGGCCCGCGACCGCTCGATGCACTCCATCGTCGCCACCATCCAGGCCGAGCAGGACCGGGCGATCCGGGCCCCCGCCAGGGGCGTCGTGACGATCTCCGGCGGCCCGGGCGTCGGCAAGACCGTGGTGGCCCTGCACCGGGCCGCGTTCCTGCTCTACTCCGACCGCCGCCGCTACGAGAGCGGCGGCGTGCTCGTGGTCGGGCCCAGCGGGGTCTTCATGCGCTACATCGAGCGGGTGCTGCCGTCGCTCGGCGAGACCGCGGTGGCGCTGCGGTCGCTGGGCGAGGTGGTCGACGGCGTCCGCGCGGTGCGGCACGACGAGCCGGCCGTGGCCGCCGTCAAGGGCTCGGAGCGGATGGCCGAGGTGCTGCGCCGGCTCTCGCGGCAGCAGGCGCCGGGCAGCCCGACCGAGTTCCGGGTGTTCTGGCGCGACGACCGGATCGTGGTCGACCGCGGCGTGCTCGGCCGGATCCGCCGCTCGCTCATGAGCGGAGGCCGCCGCAACAAGCAGCTGCCGCGGGTCACCCCCGCCCTGCTCGACGCGATGTGGCGGCAGGTGCGCGGCGAGCGCGGCCGCGAGCGGGGCCGGGAGTCGTTCGACGACGACATGCTGTCGCGCGAGGACTTCGTCGACTTCGTGCTCGCCTGGTGGCCGCCGCTCACCGCGCCCGAGATGCTCGGCTGGCTGCGCGACCCCGAGCTGCTCGAGCGGGTGGCCGACGGCATCCTCTCGCCCGAGGAGCAGCGGCTGCTCGCCAAGTCGTGGGGAGCCGACGTGCTCTCGGTCGAGGACGTGCCGCTGATCGACGAGCTGCGCTACGCCCTCGGCGACGTGCCCACCCGCGGCGACGACGAGCGCGACGACCCGCTCGGGGTCATCGAGGGCGCGGTCGACGTCCAGGAGCTGCTGACCGCGGCCGACCGGGAGTACGCCCCGCGCGGCCGCGCCTGGACGCCGCCCACCCACTCGATCGAGGACGACGCCTTCGCCCACGTGCTCATCGACGAGGCCCAGGACCTCACGCCGATGCAGTGGCGGATGGTCGGCCGACGCGGCCGGGGCGCCTCGTGGACCGTCGTCGGCGACCCCGCGCAGTCGTCGTGGCCCTCGCCCGCCGAGTCGGCCGCGGCCCGCGCGGAGGCGCTGGCCGGCAAGGCGCTCCACGAGTTCCACCTCTCCACCAACTACCGCAACTCCGCGGAGATCTACGACTACGCCGCGGCCTACGCCGAGCGCGTCGGCCTCGACGCCGACCTGCCCACCGCCGTCCGCTCCACCGGCGTCGAGCCGCGGGAGGTGCCGGACGCCGGCGACCTCGAGGCCACCGTGCGCGCCGAGGTGCTCGCGGTCGCGGGCGAGGTCGAGGGCACCGTCGGCGTGGTGGTGCCCGTGGCCCGGCGCTCGGAGGTGAACGCCTGGGTCGCCTCCTGGCCCGAGCTCGCCGACGACGCCGCCGGCGCCCGCGCCGCCGTCGACTCCGCCGTGGCCCCCTCCGGCGAGGATCGGGTGGTCGTGCTCACCGGCCTCGACACCAAGGGTCTGGAGTTCGACGGCATCGTCGTCGTCCGCCCCGGCGAGATCGAGGCGGAGTCGGCCACCGGCCGCGCCATCCTCTACGTCGTCCTCACCCGCGCCACCCAGCTCCTCACCGTCGTCGGCTGAGGAGCGCCCAATTCACTGGTTAACCAGTGAATTGCGCACTTCCCCCGGAGAACTTCCTAGGTGACGTGCGGGATTTCTGTGACCAGTTATAGTTGACTGACTCAGGCATGAGATAGAGAATAGGGGCATGGCCCGCCTCGAGAACCTGCTCGGCGTCGTGTCGCTCGCCGTCACCGACGCCGTGACCGCCCCCGGATCGACGCTCCCGCCGTCGGCCCGCGCCGTGGTCGTGAGCGCGCACGCCCATCCGGGCCGCCCGGTGTCGTGGGTGCGCGACCTGCTCGGACTCACCACCTCGGGCGCCACCCGGCTGGTCGACCAGCTGGAGGCGCAGGGGCTGGTGGAGCGGCGGGCCGGTGCGGACGCCCGCACCAAGTCGCTCGTGCTCACCGACGCCGGTGAGGCGCTCGCGGCCGACCTGCTGGCCGCCCGCGCCCGGGCGATCGCCGAGGTCGTGGCACCGCTCGGCGACGGTGACCGCGCCGACCTGGAGCGGATCCTGGCCCGGCTCGCCACCGGCGTCGCCGACGACCGGCCGACGGCGGAGCGAGCGTGCCGGATGTGCGACCGCGGCGCGTGTCGCACCGGGGCGCCCTGCCCGCTCGACCTGGCGTGGGCGCGCTCATGACCGACCTCGCGACGGACCCCGCGACCGAGGTGCGAGCCACCCACCGGGCGGTGCTGCCCGGCGTCGCGATGATCGCGATGTCGTTCGGCCTCGCCCGCTACGGCTACGGGATGCTCCTGCCCGACATCCAGCGCGACGTCGGGATCGGCGCCACCGGCGCCGGGCTGATCTCCTCGAGCAGCTACGTGTCGTACCTCGTGGCCAACGTCGCGGTCGTGGGCCTCACCACCCGGCTCGGGGTGCGGGCCGCGGTCAGCGCGGCGGCCGCGTGCGCGGCCCTCGGCATGCTGCTGGTGGCCGTCGCCCCCGGCCCGGTGGTGCTCGCGGCGGGGGTGCTCCTCGCCGGCGCCGCCTCCGGGTTCGCGTTCCCGCCCTACGCCGACGTCGTCGCCCGCACGGTGCGTGAGGACCGGCGCGACGGCGCCTGGTCGGCGATCAGCTCCGGCACGGGCTGGGGCGTCGCCGTCGCGGGTCCGGTGGCCATCGCCGCCGGCTCGCAGTGGCGGGTCGCGTGGCTGGTGTTCGTCGGCATCGCCGTCGTGGTCGGCCTCTGGGCGCGGGCCTGGGCGCCGGGGCGCACCGCCGGCGCGCTCCGACGGCCGCAGCTGAGCCCGTCGTGGTTCCTCTGCCCGAAGTCCGGGCCGCTGCTGGCGTCCGCCGTGCTGGTGGGACTCGGCACCGCCGTGTTCTGGGCGTTCGCAGTCAACTCGCTCGTGGACGCCGGGAGCAGTGCCACCGCCGCCCGTGCCACCTACGCCGCCTGCGGAGTGGCCCTCGTGCTCGGCTCGCTCAGCGGCATGCTGTTCGCGCGCCTGGGGCTGCGGTGGGGCTACCTCCTCACCTGCGCCGCGCTCGCGGCCTCGTTGCTCGGTTTCGCCGCCGGCCGCGAGCACCCGGCGGCCGCCGTCGCGGCCGCCACCGTGTTCGGCAGCGGCTACGCCGCGGTGATCGCCGCGCACGGCATCTGGAGCGCCCGGGTGTTCGCCGGCCACCCCGCCGCCGGCCTCGCGGCCGTGAACACCGCGCTCACCCTCGGCACGCTGGCCGGTCCGACGGCGGCCGGCCTCGTGGTCGACCGGCTCGGCTACGGCTGGGCCTTCGCGCTCGCCGGGGTCGCCGTCGTGCTCGCCCTCGGCTGTGCGCCGCCGTCGGCCCGGCAGCGGAGCCGGCTGGCGTCCCACGAGTGCCGCGCGGCGCCGGTGCGGCCCTGAGCGCGCCCTAGCATCAGCGCATGCCGACGCCACCCTCCGTCCGGGACGCCATCGCCGCGCTCCAGGGGCACGAGGCGTGGGCGATCATCCGGCGCTCGACGCGGGCCGGTGACCGCGACACCGTCGGGCTGGTCGGTGGACGCCGCCGGGTCGTCGAGTCGCTGCTCGACGTGCCGCTCGAGGACGGCGTCCCCGACGACGGCCACATCGCCGACCGGCTGCTGGCGATCCCGTTCCGGCAGGTGCGCGAGCGCGGATTCGCGGCCCATGACGACGGCGACGCCGCTGGTGGTGGTCGACGTCGAGACGGAGCTGGAGTTCTCCGTGGCCGAGGTGGTCGACGCGATCGACGACACCGGCGTCGAGTTCAGCGACCGCGGCGGCTTCGAGACCGACGACGAGGAGTACGGCAAGCTCGTCGCGGCGGTGATCGCCGACGAGATCGGCCAGGGCGAGGGCGCCAACCTGGTGATCGGGCGGCACTACCGCGCCACGATCGCCGACTTCGGGGCGCAGACCGCACTCACCGTGTTCCGGCGGCTGCTCGAGCGCGAGCGCGGCGCCTACTGGACCTTCGTGTTCTTCACCGGCGACCGCTACCTCATCGGCGCCAGCCCCGAGCGGCACGTCACCGTGCACGACGGCGACGTGCGGATGAACCCGATCAGCGGCACCTTCCGCGTCCCGCGCGAGGGGGACGTGAAGCCGCAGCTGATGGAGTTCCTGGCCGACGAGAAGGAGATCTACGAGCTCTTCATGGTCGTCGACGAGGAGCTCAAGATGATGTGCGACATCTGCAGCGAGGGCGGCCAGGTGCTCGGCCCGTTCCTCAAGCCGATGACGCACCTGGTGCACACCGAGTACCTGCTCGCCGGCCGCACCGAGCGCGACCCGCGCGAGGTGCTGCGCGACACGATGTACGCCGCCACCGTCACCGGCAGCCCGGTCGAGAACGCGTGCCGGCTGATCGCCCAGTACGAGCCGGTGGGCCGCGGCTACTACGGCGCGGCGCTCGCGATCCTGGGTCGCGACGTCGACGGCGGCGCGGTGGTCGACAGCCCGATCGTCATCCGCACCGCCGACGTCGACCTCGACGGCAGGCTCACCGTCACCGCCGGCGCCACGCTGGTGCGCGACTCCGACGCCGCCTACGAGGTGGCCGAGACCCACGCCAAGGCCGGCGGCATCCTCAGCGCCTTCGGGCTCGTGCCGCCCGGCACCGCGGCTCGAGATGGACCTCAACGAGATCGCCACCGACGAGGACGTGCTGCTCACGCTGAACAAGCGGAACCGGCGGTTGAGCCAGTTCTGGCTCGACGACCAGGGCGACGCGACGCCCGACCCGCGGCTCGCCGGCCGCAGCGTGGTGATCCTCGACGGCGAGGACGACTTCGTGAACATGCTGCGGCACGTGCTGGGCGTGCTCGGCCTCACCTCCACCGTGGTGCGGCACGAGGACTACGTGCCGGGCTGCCTCGACGGCTTCGACCTGGTGATCGTCGGGCCCGGCCCCGGTGACCCGCGCGACGGCGACGACCAGAAGATGGCCTCGCTGCGGCACGCCGTCGCCTCGCTGCTCGAGGACGGTCGGCCGTTCCTGGCCGTGTGTCTCGGCCATCAGGCGCTGTGCCACGAGCTGGGAATCCCGCTCACCTACAAGGACATCGTGTTCCAGGGCACCCAGTCGGCGGTCACCGTCGACGGGCGGCCGGAGCGGGTCGGCTTCTACAACACGTTCGTCGGACGCCCCGGCTCCGCGCCGCTGCCGGACGGCGTACGCGTCGACACCGACCCCGAGAGCGGCGACGTGCACCACCTCGTCGGCCCGCACTACCGCGGCATCCAGTTCCACGCCGAGTCGATCCTCACCGAGCACGGCTACGACCTGCTGCACGCGCTGGTGGCGTCCCTCCTGCTCGACCCGTGACCGACGTCGTGGTCGTCGACCACCACGACTCGTACACGGGGAGCCTGGTGCACCTGGTCGCGTCGGTGACCGGATCGCTGCCGGTCGTCGTGCAGCACGACGAGGTGTCCGCCGCCGACGTGCTCGCGTTCTCGCACGTCGTGCTCTCGCCGGGGCCCGGGCACCCCGCGGTGGCGGCCGACTTCGCCGTCGGCCGTGAGGTGCTGCTCGCCGGCACCCGGCCGGTGCTGGGGGTGTGCCTCGGGATGCAGGGGCTGGTGACGGCGTACGGCGGCTCGGTGGAACGGGTCGACCCGGTGCACGGCGAGGTGGCGCGGGTGTCCCACGACGGCCGCGGCGTCTTCACCGGCCTGCCCGACCGGTTCGACGCCGTCCGCTACCACTCGCTGGCCGCGGTGACCGTGCCGTCGAGCCTCGAGGCGTCCGCCTGGGCCGACGGCGTGGTGATGGGCGTGCGGCACCGGACGCTCCCGCTGGAGGGCGTGCAGTTCCATCCCGAGTCGGTGCTCTCGCAGCACGGCGCCGCGCTGGTCGCGAACTTCCTGGCGGGCTGCCGATGAGCGAGATCGAGGACCTCGTCGAGGAGGTGACCGCGTCGCACCCGCGCTGCGTCTGGCTCGACGGCGGCGGCGCCCGGGAGTGGTCGGGACGGCGCTCGATCGTCGGCTGGCTCGCCGACGACGACGTCTCGCTCACCTACTCCGCCGCGCGGCGCGAGGTCGTGCGGCACGTCGGGGGGCGGGCCGAGGTGGTGGGCGACGACGTGTTCGCCGTCCTCGAGGCGGAGCTCGCTGCGGGCGCGCCGTCCGACCACTGGTTCGGCTACCTCGGCTACGCCTGCCGCCCCGACCTCCCCGCCCGCCCCGACCCCCACCTCCCCGACGCCGTCTGGATGCGCCCGTCGTCCGTGCGGTTCGTCGACCACCCACTTGTCAGCCGAAACCAGCACTTGTCGGCCGAAACTTCGGCTGGCAAGAGCAGGAGTCACCGGTCAGCCGGTGACTCCGCACCCCCCGACTGGTACGCCACCGGGTTCGACGAGGTGCAGGAGCGGCTGCACGCGGGGGACACCTACGAGGTGAACCTGACCCACCGGGTGGAGGTGGCGAGCGAACGCACCCCGATCGAGGTGTACCGGCGGCTGCGGCAGCTCAACCCGGCGCCGTACGCGGGGTTCCTGCAGCACGACGTGCCGGGGGCGGAGGCCTGGCTGCTGAGCTCCAGCCCGGAGCGGTACGCCGTGGTCACCGACGACCGGGTGCTGGAGACCAAGCCGATCAAGGGCACCACGCCGCGCGGCGCGACGCCGGAGGAGGACGCGGCGCTGCGGGAGCGGCTCGCCACCGACCCGAAGTACCGCGCCGAGAACCTGATGATCGTCGACCTGCTGCGCCACGACCTCGCGCAGGTGTGCGAGGTGGGCAGCGTGGCGGTGCCGGCGCTGATGCAGGTGGAGTCGTACGCGTCGGTGCACCAGTTGTACTCCACCGTGCGCGGCCGGCTGCGCGACGACGTCGGCACCGTCGAGGCGCTGCGCACGCTGTTCCCCGCGGGCTCGATGACCGGCGCCCCGAAGCTGCGCACGATGCAGGTGATCGACGCCGTGGAGGCCACCCCGCGCGGTGCGTACGCCGGCGCGTTCGGCTGGATCTCGGGCGACGGCCGCGCCGACCTGGGCGTCGTCATCCGCACCCTCCTCACCACCGGCGACGGCGGCTACCGGCTCGGCACCGGCGGCGGCATCACGGTGCGCTCCGAGGTCGCCGAGGAGTGGGCCGAGGCGGAGTGGAAGGCCGAGCGGCTGCTGCGCGCGGTGGATGACTAGCGCTGGGCGGATCGGCTCTGAGGTTTCGAGGCCACTCGCTCGTGCCTCGCTCGCGGCACCTCAACCACCGTCGACCTCTGACTCGTCAGCATGGGCGGCGAGGTCGGCGAGGAGCGCACGGACGCCGGCGACCACGCGGGCGCGCGGGTAGGGCGCGGGGTCGAGGGCGTTGACGACCTGCACCAGCCGGCCGTTCTGCACGAACCCGGTGACCAGGAGGGTGTCCTCCACGGCGTCGACGACGAGGCGGGCGTCGTCGGCCGCGGGCACCTCCACGGTGGTGACCTCGGTGGACGCCTTGGCGGTGCCGAAGGTCGCGAACAGCTCCTCGAGGTCACCGACGAAGATCTGGTAGTTGATGTCGAGTGCGGCGTCGCCGTCGGCGGTGGGGGTGAATCGGCACGCCGGCGACGACGGCGAGCCCGCGTCGACGGTGAACGTGGTGCGGAACAGCCGGGCCACCTGCTGTGGTCGCAGCCCGTCGCACGGGTTCCACAGCGCCGGCGCCGTCGTCGGGTGGTCCGGCGGCGTGGCGGGCTCGCCGTCGGAGGAGGGACGACGAGCAGCCCGCCGCCACCACCGCCACGAGCAGAAGGGCGAGGAGCCTCACGAGACCCCGACCCGCCCGGGCAGCCGCAGCACCAGCCGCGATCCGCCGCCCGGCGCCTCGTCCGCCGTCACCGACCCCGCGTGCCGCTCGGCCACCTGCCGCACGATCGAGAGCCCGAGGCCGGAGCCCGGCATCGTCCGCGACTCCTCGGCCCGCCAGAACCGCTCGAATACCTGGTCGCGGTCGTCGGGCTCGATGCCGGGGCCCTCGTCGTCGACGACGAGCACGCCGTCGTGCACCGTCACCGTGATCGTTCCCTCCCGGGGGCTGTACTTGGCGGCGTTGTCGAGCAGGTTCGTCACCGCGCGCTCCAGCGCGGCCGACTCGCCCACGATCTCCCAGGGTTCCAGGTGGAGGTCGAAGCCGACGCCGGAGGCCCGCAGCCGCACCCGCGCGACCGCCCGCTCCACCACCTCGGCCAGGTCGACCGCGCCGACGACGGGCGCCAGCGGCTCCTCCCGGGCCGGCTCGGTGGAGTCGCCGATGAGCGTGGTGAGCTCGCCGATCTGCGACGCGATGGCGGCCAGCAGCTCGGAACGCACGCCGGGGGCGAGGTCGCGGTCGGTGCCGTCGGCCTGGGTGAGCAGGTCGATGTTGGTGCGCAGCGAGGTGAGCGGCGTCCGCAGCTCGTGGCCGGCGTCGGTGACGAGCCGGCGCTGCCGATCGCGGGAGGCGTCGAGCGCGGTGAGCATCTGGTTGAACGCGGTCGCCAGCCGCGCGATCTCGTCGCTGCCGCGGACCATGTGGAGCAGCCGCGGCTCGCCCTCGGTCTTGCGGCGCAGGTAGCCGACATACACCTCGAGCGAGTTCGCGGTGGTCGGGAAGTCGAAGCCCCACACGTCGTCGAGGATGAACGAGCGCTCCAGCACCCCGCTTCGGCCGCCACAGGAATCTCGAGGAGCGTGAACTCGGTGCGGGTGAGCTCGATCGGCCGGTCGCCACGCCGCACCTCGCGGCTGCCGGTGTCCATCGTGAGGTCGGCGAACGACAGCATCTCGACGGCGTCGTCCACGACCGCGCGGCGCAGCAGCGCGCGGATCCGGGCGAGCAACTCGGGCAGCGCGAACGGCTTGGTGAGGTAGTCGTCGGCGCCGGCGTCGAGCCCCTCGACCCGGTCGCCGTCGCCGGCCAGCGCGACCTCGTAGCCGTTGAAGGCGAGGGAGCGGCGCAGCGAGTCACGCACCGACTGGTCGTCGTCGACGACCAGCACGGTGGGGCGCGCCTGAGCGTTCACAGGCACACAGTGCCAGCCCGGGCTGAGGGATCACTGAGAATGCCACGCAGCCTTCGGGTGTCGGCTACGGTCGAGAGACTGCATGGCCACATCTGGGGGGATCTGCCATGACCGTTCGGTCACGTCGTCGTCATGCCATCGGCATCGTCACGTCCTTGCTCGTGGTCGGCCTGCTGTACGTCGGCACCGGCTCCGGGGCCTCGGCCCACCCGGGTCACGAGCACGTCGCGCGAGCCGCCGCGCCCGAGGTGCGGCCGGGATTCCGCGACGAGGTCGTGATGAGCGGCCTCGACCAGCCGGTGGCAGCCGAGCAGGTCCCCGACGGCCGGGTGCTCGTGCTCGAGAAGCGCGGCGTGCTCAAGGTGTTCGACTCGATGAGCGACCCCTCGCCCACCTTTGCCTTCGGAGGCTCGGGCATCGAGACCGCGGTGATGAACAACATCGACCATGGCGCGCTCGGGTTCACCCTCGACCCGAACTTCGACGCGAACGGCTTCGTCTACATCCTGCACACCTTCAACTACCGGCTCGGCGACGCCCCGGGCAGCGTGCCGTACTGGAGCGGCCCCGACAGCCCCAGCTACGACGACTGCACCCAGGACACCAAGTACACCGACCAGGGGTGTGAGGTGAGCAACCGGCTGGTGCGGTACACGATCGACGACACCACCGACCTGGCCTCGGGTGGCACCGTCCTTCTCACCGACTGGTGCCAGCAGTACTTCAGCCACTCCGCCGGCGACCTCGCGTTCGGCCAGGACGGCTTCCTCTACGCCAGCGCCGGTGAGGGCGCCAGCTACACCGACAACGAGAACTACGACATCGGCCAGTTCGACAACCCGTGCGACGACCCGGTGAACGCCGGCGGCCGGGTGCGCGCCCAGGACGTGCGCAGCCTCGCCGACCCGACCTCGCTGTCGGGCTCGGTGATCCGCATCAACCCGGAGAACGGCGCGCCGGCGCCGGGTAACCCGCTCTCCGCCAACGGGAGCGCCGACGCCAACGCGAAGCGGATGGTGGCGCACGGCTTCCGCAACCCGTTCCGGATCGCGATCCGGCCGGGCACCAACGACCTCTACGTCGGCGACGTCGGCGAGTCGACGTTCGAGGAGATCAACCGGATCGGCGAGAACCGCAGCCAGCTGAACAACTCGGGATGGCCGTGCTTCGAGGGCCCGGGTCGCTACCCGAACATCAGGAACGACGTGCCGCTGTGCGACTCGTTGGCCGACGCCGCCGTCACGCCTCCGTTCTTCAAGTACGGCCACGCCGAGGAGGTGGTCGGCGACGAGGAGTGCGGGATCGGCACCGGGTCGGTGTCGGCGCTCGCCTTCGCGCAGGACCCCACGTTCCCGGCCTCGCCCGGTCCGCAGAACGCCCTCGTGTTCGGCGATTACTCCCGCGGCTGCATCTGGTACCTCCCCAGCGGCACCGGAGGCGTACCGGACTCCAGCACCCCGCAGCTCCTGGTGGAAGGCGCCGACGGTCCGGTCGACCTGTTCACCGGCACCGGCAACACCCTCTACTACGTGGGCATCGGGCTGGACGGCTACGAGACCGGCTCCATCCACCGGATCACCTACGACGTCGGCCGCCCCACCGCGAAGGTCCGCACGATCGGCGGCACCCAGCCCTACGGCGACGTCCCGCTCGCCGTGCAGTTCGACGCGGGCCAGTCCACCGACCCGAACGGCGACCCGCTCACCTACGCCTGGGACCTCGACGGCGACGGGCAGTTCGACGACGCCACGGGAGCCACCGCCAACCGCACCTACGCCAACGGCAGCGCCAACGTCACCGTGCGCGTGCGGGTGCGCGACGACGACGCCAACGAGGACGTCGCCACGCTCGTGGTGTATCCGGGCAACAACCCGGCCGAGCTCGCGATCTACACCCCGGACGAGGACACGCGCTGGGCGGTCGGCCAGCAGCTGGACTTCTCGGGGGCGGCGATCGACCCCGATCCAGGGGACACTCAGCTGACGGCCGAGGACGTGGACTGGTCGGTCACGATGGAGCACTGCCCGTCGTCGTGCCACTCCCACCCGATGCTCGAGGTGCCCGGCTCGCTGTCGGGGTCGGTGACCACCATCGACCACGAGCTGCCGTCCTACATCCTGTTGCGCATCTCGGCCACCGACGACCGCGGCCTGACCTCGACGATGACCCGGCGGGTGGATCCGGCGTCGGTGCGCGTGGTGTTCGGCACCACCCCTGGTGGGATTCGCTACGCCGTCAACGGCCGTGAGCGCACCGCCGCCACCACGACCCGGATGATCGCCGGCAGCCAGGTGCAGCTCTCGACGGTGCGCCGTCAGTATCTCGACGGCCTGCTGTGGCAGTTCCGGTCGTGGCCCGGCAGCCGGCCGATCTCCCACACGCTGTCACTACCGCGCCGTGCCGAGCTCACGTATCGGGCGACCTTCGTGGCGGTCAAGCGCCGGCTGCAGGTCACCACCTACCCGGCGGGTCTCAGGGTGGGCGTGCTGGGCGGCACCCGGCGGTCCGGCTACATCGCCGAGGTGCAGGTCGGCCGGCGCGTCGGCCTCACCGCGCCGCGCTCGCAGGTCTACCGCGGCTACCGCTACGTGTTCGTGCGCTGGTCCGACCGTGGCGCGCGCTCGCACTCGATCCGGATGCCCGACGACTTCGTGGCGCGGCGGGCGGTGTACCGCCGGGCCGGTCGCGCCTAGGAGTCCTAGGCGTAGCGCGCGGCCACGGCGGCCGCGCGGGCGCCGTACCCGCCGCCGAACAGGCAGGCGTGCACGAGCAGCGGGAACAGCTGGTGCAGGCCGGTGCGGTCGCGCCAGCCCTCCACGAGCGGCGCGGTCTCGTCGTAGGCGTCGAGCACCCGCGGCAGGTTGGGCAGGCCGAACAGCGCGAGCATCGCGAGGTCGGTCTCGCGGTGGCCGCCGTGGGCGGCGGGGTCGACCAGCCACGCGCGGCCGTCCTGGCCCCACAGCACGTTGCCGGTCCACAGGTCGCCGTGGAGGCGGGCGGGTGGCTCGGCGGGCACGAGGTCGGCCAGTCGCGCCACCACCGCCTCGATCGAGGCGACCTCGTCGGCGGTGAGGGCGGCCCGGTCGGCGGCGCGGCGCAGGTAGGGCAGCACCCGGTGCTCGGCGTAGAGCTCGGCCCAGGTGTCGCACGCCGGGTTGGCCATCGGCAGCCGGCCGATGAACCCGTCGGTCACCGGGCCACTGCGGCCGAAGGCGTCGGCGCCGGCGGCGTGGGTGGCAGCGAGCCGGCGGCCGAGGTCGGCCGCCTCGTCGGCGGTCTGCTTGCCGGGGTCGACCCACGCGATCACCAGGCACTCGTCGTCAACGGCGAGCACCGGGGGCACCGGGACGCCGTCGTCGACCTCGGCGAGCCACCGCAGCCCGGCGGCCTCGGCGGCGAAGAACCCGGCGGGGGCGCCGGTGAGCGTCTTCATGAGGGCGGTGGTGCCGTCGCTGAGCCGGAGCTTGGTGGCGGTGGCGATGTCGCCGCCGGCCACCGGGGCGGTGGCCACGACGGCGGACTTGAGCAGTGCCTCGGCGCGGCGGGCGACCGCCGGCTGCCGGGTCACCCGGCCACGACCTGACGGAGTGCGGTGACCAGTCCGTCGCTCGTTCGCTCGACCACGGACAGCACCTCCTCGAACCGGCCGCCGTCACCGTAGTACGGATCCGGCACCTCACTCCCCGGGTCGACCGGGTCGAGGTCGCGGAAGAGCCGCACCCGCTCGCTCCGGCCGCCGAGGTCGGCGAGGTTCTGCTCGTCCATCGCGAGCAGCAGGTCGTGGCGGTCGTGCCACCGGGAGTCGTACTGGCGCGCCCGGTGCCGGGTGGGGTCGTAGCCCGCGTGGCTCAGCGTGACGGCCGCCCGGTCGTCCATCGGGTGGCCAAGATGCCAGTCGCCGGTGCCGCAGCTGGCCACCTCGACGCGGTCGTCGAGCCCGGCCTCGGCCAGCCGTCGCTCCAGCACGACGTGCGCCATGGGGGAGCGGCAGATGTTGCCGAGGCACACCAGCGCCACCGAGTAGCGGCCGGGCTCGCGCGGCGCCGGTAGCGCCTGGCCGGACGGGTCGGTCATCGGCGGGCGGACCGCTCGCGGTCGTCGGCGCCGGTGGCGCTGTCGACGATCCAGGTGACGATCGTGATGACGACCGCCCCGCCGAGCGCCGACCAGAAGCCGTCGACGCGGAACCCGATGTCGAGGGCGCCGGCGAGGGCGTCGGTGAGCATCAGCATCAGCGCGTTGATCACGAGCAGGAACAGCCCGAGGGTGAGGATCACGAGCGGGAACGACAAGATCACCAGCAGTGGTTTCACGAACGAGGTGACCAGGCCGAGGATCGCCGCCACGAGCAGCAGCGGCAGCAGCTTCTCGGTGAGCTCCTCGGTGCCGCGGCTCGGGCCGGAGAACGAGATCCCGTCGAAGAGCCAGGCCGCCACGGCGAGGGCCAGCGCCGTCGAGATGAGCCGGAGGACGATGCGCACGCCGAGATTCTGTCAGGCGAGGTCCAGTGCCTCCACGATCTCGGCCTCGGCGTCCGCCAGGTGCTGCCGCAGGAACTCGTGGGCGGCGGGCACGTCGTCGTCCTCGAGCAGCTGCACGAGGGCGATGTGGGAGTCGGCCTCGTCGTGGGCGTTGCGGCGCAGCCGCTCCACCTGGGCGAGGGCGAGTTTCAGCTCGACGACGAGGTTCTCGGCCATCGCCACCAGCCGCGGGCTGCCGGTGAGCCCGACCAGCGACACGTGGAAGGCGAGGTGGCGCTCGTTGAGCTCCTGGTAGGTGCCCTCGGCGCGGACGGCGTCGGTGTAGGCGCGCAGGCTGGAGCGCACGTGGTCGCGGTGGACCTCGTCGGCCGCGCCCCAGGCGAGGATGCCGGCTCCCTCGAGCACCCAGCGGGCGCGGCAGACGTCGCGCACCGAGTCGGACTCGGGGGTGGCGATCGACACCCCGCGGTGGTGCTCGCGGACCGCGAGGCCCTCGGCGACGAGCAGCCCGAGCGCCTCGCGGACCGTCGGCCGCGAGACGCCGAGCGACTCGGCGAGCGCGACCTCGCGCAGCGCGGTGCCGCTCTCGATCTCGCCGTCGAAGATCGCGCGCCGCAGCTCGGCGGCCACCCGGTCGACCGTGGTGACCGGGTCGATCTGAAGGGTGGTGAACGAGTCGTGCGCCGACGGTGCGGTCATACGGGGCATTGTGCTCTACACTCGAACCTGTCAGATTGTCTGACAATCCATCGACCTGCGGAGGTGACCATGCACGAGCTGAGCTGGGGCCGCCACTACGTGGCCGTCGAGCCGACCCATTTCCGGGTGGACTACGTCATCAACCCGTTCATGGATCCGCACGTGCAGCCCGATCCCCGGCTCGCGCTGGCGCAGTGGCACACGATGGTCGACACCTTGCGCTCGCTCGGCGCCTCCGTCGACGTCGTCCCGCAGCGGCCCGACGCCCCCGACATGGTCTACGCGATGAACCTCGGCCTCGGCGTGGTGCGCGCCGACGGCACCCGGCAGGTCGTGCTGTCGCACATGCGCTACCCGCAGCGCCGGATGGAGACCGGCACGGCGCGGTCCTGGTTCGAGGGTCACGGCTTCACCACCTCGGCCTTCGGCGGCGACGGCCTCGGCCCGCACTTCGAGGCCGGCGACGCCTTCGCGTTCGGCGACGCGCTCGTGGTCGGCTACGGGCCCCGCACCGAGGAGGCCGCGCTGCAGCACCTCGCCACCGAGCTCGGCGTGCGGGTGCGGGGGCTGCGGATCACCCACCCCGGCATGTACCACCTCGACCTCGCCTTCTGCCCCCTCGACGCCACCAAGGCGATGGTGTGCCCCGAGGCGCTCGACCCGGCCTCCGCCGAGGCGCTGCTCGCGCTCGTGCCCGAGCCGCTGGTGCTCACCGAGGAGGAGGCGCTCACCACCTTCGCCGCCAACTCGGTGGTCGTCGGCAACACCATCGTGATGCCGGGCTGCCCCGAGCGCGTCCGTGAGCGGCTCGAGCACTGGGGCTTCGACGTCGTCGTGGTCGACGTCTCGGAGTTCCACAAGGGCGGCGGCTCCGTGCGGTGCCTCACCAACCCGGTCGATCTCGTCGTGGGTCGCGACCTGCCCTCGGTGATGGGCGGCGAGGTCGTGCTCCCCGGCGCCGACGTCGAGCCCGAGCCGGAGGCTCTGCTCGCGTAGGGGCCTCGATATCGTCGGCCGGTGTTCCCGGTCGGTGGCGTCGGCGTCATGCTGCTCGGCGCGCTCGTGTCCGGGCTGGTGTGCCTGCTGCTGGCCGCCGGCCTGCGGCGCCGCCTGGGCACCGTCACGGGGACGGCGGTGGCGCTGCTGATCTGGTCGGTGATCGTGATCGGGCTGGTGACCCTCCTCCCGGCCAACGGCGCGCCGGGATGGGTGCCGGCCGAGACCCGGCTGACGACCTGCTCCACCGACTACGGCGGCCCCGCCCCGGAGGGGTTCTGGCTCTTCAGCGGCGGGCAGCGGCTGCTCAACACGGTGGTGTTCGTGCCCTCGGGCGCGCTCGTCGTGATCGTGGCGAGCCACTGGCGCCGGCCCTGGATCACCGCACCCCTCGGCATCGCCTTGCTCGCCGGCTACAGCGTGGCCATCGAGGTCGCCCAGCTCGTCCTCGCCCGGCTCGACCGCGCCTGCGACGTCACCGACATGGTCGACAACACCACCGGAGCCCTGCTCGGCGGCGCCATCGGCGTCGTCGTGGCGCTCGCCCTCCATCCGTGGCGCAGGTGACTGCGTCTGAGGCGCCCCAACACGAATCGATCGATCGAACGAGAACGACACGAGACGGGGCCGGATCCGTGCATGAATCGTTCGCTCGAACGAGACCGACACGAAACCGGGCCGGATCCGCGCATGAATCGTTCGATCGAACGAGTCGTGTACCCCGCACCGGGTCCGACCCCGTGGTCCGGTACAGGACCGCACTGGGAACCCCGCAGCAGGGTCCCCTGTGGATCGGTCTAGCGTAGCTCGGCATGGCCCACCCGCAGCCGCGCCCGAACGTCGCCGAGATCCCCGCCTACGTGCCCGGCAAGCCGCCGGCGGTGCGGCCCGGGATGACGGCGTACAAGCTGTCGAGCAACGAGAACCCCTACCCGCCGCTGCCGGGTGTGGTGGAGGCCGCGGCGCAGGCGGTGGCGGTGATGAACCGCTACCCCGACATGGGCAGCGTGGCGTTGTACGAGGCGCTGGCCGAGCGGCTCGGCGTGCCGGTGGGCGACCTGGCCGCGGCCACCGGCTCGGTGGCGCTGATCTACCAGCTGCTCGCCGCCTACTGCGAGCCGGGCGACGAGGTCGTCTACGCCTGGCGGTCGTTCGAGGCCTACCCGATCGCGGTCACGACGGCGGCCGCGCGCGGCGTGCAGGTGCCGGTGACGGCCGACGGCCGCCACGACCTGCCCGCGATGGCCGCGGCGGTCACCGACCGCACCAAGGTCGTGCTCGTCTGCACGCCCGAACAACCCCACCGGCCCGGCGGTCACCCAGTCCGAGCTCGACGAGTTCCTGGCCGCCGTCCCGAAGCACGTGGTGGTGGTGGTCGACGAGGCCTACGTCGAGTTCGTGCGGATGGCCGACCGCATCGACGGGCTCGCCACCTACCGCGCCCACGAGAACGTCGTGCTCTTCCGCACCTTCTCCAAGGCCTACGGGCTGGCGGGGTTCCGGGTCGGGTACGCCGTCGCCCACGAGCCGGTGGCCGCGGCGCTGCGGGCGGTCTCGCTCCCGTTCGGCGTCTCGGCCGTGGCCCAGGCCGCCGCCATCGCCTCGCTCGCCGCGGAGGCCGAGCTGCTCGAGCGGGTGGACGCGATCGTCGCCGAGCGCGACCGGGTGGTGGCCGGGCTGCGCGGCGTCGGCTGGGACGGGCCGGAGCCGCAGGGCAACTTCGTCTGGTTCGGGCTGGGGGAGCGCACGCTCGACTTCGCCGCCGCCTGCGACGAGGCCGGCATCGTGGTGCGCCCGTTCGCCGGCGACGGCGCGCGGGTGTCGGTGGGCGAGCCCGAGGCGAACGACCGGCTGGTCGAGGTGACCGCGGCGTTCCTCCGATGACCTTCTCCTTCCTGTCCCACCTCGAGTGCTCCCGCCAGGGCACCCGCTACGACGCCGACGCCGTGCAGGGCACCTCGGACGTCGGGGCTCCGCTGCTCGCGCGCTACGACCTCGACGCTCTCGCTGCCGCCGTCACGCCGGCCGAGATCGCGGTCCGGCCGCCCGACCTGTGGCGCTACCACGAGCTGCTGCCCGTGCGTGACCCGTCGCGCGTCGTCACGCTCGGCGAGGGCATGACGCCGCTGCTGCCGGTGCCCACCGCGGGCCGCCGGCTCGGCGTCCCCGGGCTGCTGATGAAGGACGAGGGGCTGATCCCCACCGGCGCCTTCAAGGCGCGGGGTGCGGCGGTCGGCGTCTCCCGGGCCGCCGAGCTGGGCGTCACCGGCATCGCCATGCCCACCAACGGCAACGCCGGCGCCGCGTGGGCGGCCTACGCGGCGCGCGCCGGGATGGGCGCGCTCATCGCCATGCCCGTCGACGCCCCCGAGATCACCCGCCGCGAGTGCGTGGTCACCGGTGCCGAGCTCTACCTCGTCGACGGCCTCATCGGCGACGCCGGCCGGCTGATCGGCGCCGCCGTCGCGAGCCGCGACGGCTACCAGGACACCTCGACGCTCAAGGAGCCCTACCGCATCGAGGGCAAGAAGACGATGGGCCTCGAGATCGCCGAGCAGCTCGGCTGGCGGATGCCCGACGTGATCCTCTACCCCACCGGCGGCGGCGTCGGGATCATCGCGATCCACAAGGCACTGCTCGAGCTGCGCGAGCTCGGCTGGGTCACCGGCGACCTGCCCCGCCTGGTCGCCGTCCAGGCCACCGGCTGCGCGCCGATCGTCGACGCCTTCGAGGCCGGCCTCGACGAGAGCACCGCGCCCGCCGACCCGCGCACGGTGGCCTTCGGCATCACCGTGCCGAAGGCGCTGGGCGACTTCCTCGTGCTGGACGCCGTGCGCTCCACCGGCGGCACCGCCATCGCCGTCACCGACGACGAGCTGCTGGCCGCCGAGGCCGCGCTCGCCCGCGACGAGGGCACCTGGATCTGCCCCGAGGGCGCGGCCTGCTTCGCGGCCGTCGGGCAGCTGCGCGAGGCCGGCTGGCTGCGCGGCGACGAGGAGGTGGTGGTGCTCAACACCGGCACCGGCCTGATCTACCCCGACACCGTCTCGGTCGACGTGCCGACGCTGCCGGCGGACGGCGCGATCCCCTCCTGACCCGGCTCGGGGCGCCGGTCGATCTCGCGCCAGCGCGGGTCGAGGGCCGGCAGCGTGGTGGCGGCGAAGTAGGCGAGGCCGAGCACCACGAGGGCGACCGTGAGGCCGGACGTGTCGACGATGACGCCGCCCAGGAGGCCGCCGAACGGGATCAGCGCCCAGCTGGACGCGACGCTCAGCGACGATACCCGGCCGGTGAACCGGGCCGGGATGCGCTCGAACATCACCGCGCCGAGGATCGGGTTGATGAAGCCGCACGCGAACCCGGCCGCCACGAACACCGCCACGAGCGCCGGTAGCGGGGCGTCGAGGGCCACGGCGACGAACCGGGGGATCCCGGCGATCATGAACGCCACCAGGTAGACGGTGAACCGCGGCAGCCGTGCGGCGAAGGTGGCGGCGCACACGGCGCCCACCGCCGCGGCGCCGCTGAAGACGGCGTAGAGCAGGCCGAGCGCGCCGGCACCGCCGCCGGACTCGACGGCCCACACGGGCATGAGCACCGCCGTCCAGGCGGCGTCGAGCAGGTTCGTGATCGACACCATGACCGTGATGCCGAGCAGCACCGGGTCGCGGCGCAGGAACTGCCAGCCCTCCCGCAGCCGCTGCAGGTAGGGGAGGTCGGCGCCGTCGTCCTCCTCCGCGACCTGCGCGGACTCCGGAAGCCCGGCCGTGGCCCACAGCAGCACGAGCGCGGCGACACCGAAGCTGGCGGCGTCGAGCAGCAGCGCGTTGGCCGGGCCCGAGGGCGACGACGAGCACGCCGGCCAGGGCCGCACCACCCATGGACGCGGTCCGCTCGGCCACGCTGTGGAGGCCGGTGGCCCGCTCCATCGGCACCCGCGCCTCGCGCGACCAGGGTGGGCAGGAGCGCGTAGGTGCCGGCGTCGGCCGGGCCGCGCAGCGCGCCGGCCAGCGCGACGAGCGGCAGCAGGCCGGGCAGGCCGAGGTGGCCGGCGTCGTAGAGCAGCGGGATGGAGGCCACCACCGGCACCGAGGCGAGGTTGCAGGTCACCGAGACCCGCCGGGCGCCGATCCGGTCGATCACCGGCCCGGCCAGCACCTTCATCAGCACCAGCGGCAGCGTCTCGGCGAGCGCCACCAGGCCGGTGTCGACGGCGCTGCCGGTGGAGAGCAGCACGAGCAGCGGCAGCGCCACCATGCTCACCCGGGTGCCGGTGAGGGTGACGAGCTCGGCGGTGAGCCAGCCGTAGAGCGGGCGCCTCAGCGGGCGACTCATGGCGCGTCCTCGGCCGACGGTGCCCGGCCGCGGGAACGCGTTGAGGTTGATCGTGAACGTGGCCGCGTCCGGCGACTCGTCGTCCTCGACGGCGCTGAGGATCTCGTCGAGCTGGTCGACCAGGGCGCGGGCCTGGGCGGCGGTGAGCCGGTGGTTCCAGTCGCTGAAGGTGCTGGCGTCGCGCCACGGGTGCGGGAGGAGCGCCCGCTCCTCCATCGCCCGCTGCAGCTGCTCGGCGTAGACGGTGATCACGGCCTGGAGGTAGGCGTCGACCTCGTCGGAGGCCTGCTGGTCGCCGACCGGGGCGAGATCGGTGCGCGTGGAGGTGTAGACCGCCCGCCACCAACGCTCCCGGCCCGACCCGCGCTCGGCGTCGTCCTCGATGAAGCCGTGGTCGGCGAGCTGGCGCAGGTGGTACGACGTCGCCCCGGTGTTGAGTCCGAGCCGCTGGGCCAGCGAGGTGGCCGTGGCCGGGCCCTCCATGCGCAGCATCCCCAGCATGCGCAGCCGCACCGGGTGGGTGAGCGCCCGCAGCTGGCGGGGCGTCGGGGTGATCGTGCGTTCCGGCTGTCGCTGCATGAGGCACACAGTACGTTGCAAAGAGTTGTTTGCAAATAGATGGCTGCAGTCGGGTGCGACGAGACGACGGCACTAGCCTGAGTCCCATGAACGGCACGCCGCCGGGGTGGTACCGCGACGATCCCGACCACCCGCGCACCCTGCGCTGGTACGACGGCGCCCGCTGGACCCAGCACACCCGGGCCGACACCGACCCCGACGTACCGCCGGGCCCGCCCCCGCACCCGCCGGCCTGGACGCCGGCCTACGGCGCCCCGGGCACCTACCCGCCCCCCGGACCACCGCCCGGCCCGCCACCCTCGCGCCCGCCCCTGCCGAGGGCCGGATCCCGCCCCGACGACGCGCAGCGCCAGACGCTGGTGGCGCTCGGCGTGATCAGCGTGCTGCTGCTCGCCGCGATCGTCGTCGTGGCCGTCCTGCTCGGCACCTACGAGGGAGCGCCGTCGTGACCCAAGGCGGCACCCCTCCCGGCTGGTACCCCGACGCCCACGGCGACCAGCGCTGGTGGGACGGCACCCGGTGGGCCGAACCGCCCCCGGCCCCGCCCCAGACCCAGCCGCTCACGCCGCCCTACGGCCAGCAGTACCAGCAGCCGTTCCAGCCCGGCGGTCCGCCGCCGAAGAAGTCGAGGGCCGGCCTCGTGGTCGGCCTCGTGGCGGCCGTGCTGCTGCTGGCCGGCGGCGTCGTGGCCGCCCTGGTGCTGGTCCTCGGCGGCGACGACGGCGACGGCGGCTCGTCCTCCTCCTCCGACGACGACGACCCGGCTGCGGTGGTGGATGCGTTCCTCCTGGCCGCCGCCGACGGAGACTGCGAGGCCGCCGACGACCTCGTGACCGACGACTTCTGGGAGAACGTCGACGAGCCGGAGGGCTGCCCCGACGACTTCGAGGACAACGACGAGAACACCGAGTTCGAGGTCGGCGAGGCCGAGATCGACGGCGACGAGGCCACGGTGCCGGTGACGGTGACCTCGTCCGACGACACCGACGCGGGAGCGACGATCGACTTCCTGGTGGTGCGCGAAGGAGACGACTGGCTCGTCGACGACATCGACTTCGGCATCCCGGAGCTCCCCGACGTCCCGGATCAGGACTCGCCGTCCGACCTGCCGTCCGACCTGCCGACTCCCGAGTTCCCCTCGGACCTCCCGAGCGACTTCCCCAGCGACTTCCCCAGCGACTTCCCCACCGAGTTCCCGACGGACTTCCCCACCGACTTCCCCACCGATCCCCCCTCGTGACCTGGACCCGTTCGTGATCCCCGAACCCGGGCTCGACGAGTTCGACTTCGTGGCGGATCTGGTGCCGCGCGAACCCTGAACGTGGCCCCTCGCTTAGTGGCATGATGCGGCTCGCGCGACCCCACCGTCGTCACCGCTCGAGATCCGAGGAGAACCGATGAGCAACGCCACTCCTGCCGGCTGGTATCCCGACGGTCAGGGCAACGAGCGCTGGTGGGACGGCACCCAGTGGACCGACAACACCCGCCCGCTGGGAGGCGGCGGTGCCCCGGCACCGGCCGCACCGGCCGCTCCGGCCGCTCCGGCCGCTCCGGGCGGTGACCGACCGCAGGGCGGCGGGGATCCCGCAGCCCCCGCCGGCGGCGCGGCGACGCCCCCGCCCGCGGACGCCACGAT
This sequence comes from uncultured Actinomycetota bacterium, assembly GCA_963808855.1. GTDB lineage: Bacteria > Actinomycetota > Actinomycetes > Propionibacteriales > Nocardioidaceae > Nocardioides. The sequence continues at coordinate 360,224 of CAWEHA010000002.1, forward strand.
GGTGGCGCCGGCCCGCGGCGGCGCCCCGGCGGCCAGCCCGCCGCCACTCCGCCAGCCCGGCTACGGCGCCCCCGGCGGCCAGCCTCCCGGCACGCCCGCCTACGGCACCCCCCAGCCCGGCTACGGCGCCCCCGGCGGCGCAGGTCCCGCCGCAGGCCGGCCCGCCACAGCCCGGCTACGGCGCCGGTGGCGGCGGCGGCCAGGGCATCCCGCCCGGCTACCACCAGCCGACGCCGTCGTGGGCGCCCGGCGGCTCCGGTGGCGGCAAGGGCGGCAAGATGGTCGCGCTCATCGGCGGCGCGCTCGCGCTGCTCATGCTGCTCGTGGTTGCGGCACTGATCTTCGTCATCGGCGGAGACAGCCCGACGAGCGCCACCGAGGACTTCTTCAGCGCGATCCAGGACGGCGACTGCGAGGCCTACGCCGACCTGCTCAGCAAGGAGACCAAGGAGATCATCGACCAGAGCGACTGCGACGGTGACGACTTCGAGAAGCAGGGCAAGGGCTGCGAGTTCGAGGTCACCGACGAGGAGATCGACGGCAAGCGGGCCACCGTGGACTTCGAGGTGACGGGCTGCGACGACGAGGAGTCGAACGACGAAGGTCGAGCTCGAGCTCGTCGACGAAGACGGCGACTGGAAGGTCGACCTCGTCGGCTGACACAGCCGGCGAACTCGAGAGCGGAGGCGGAGATGGGCGCAGGAACCCCGGCCGGGTGGTACCCGGACGGTCAGGGCGGCGAGCGCTGGTGGGACGGCGCGAGCTGGACCGACCACACCCGCACTACGGGCGGCGGTGCCGCGCCCCAGCAGGGCTACGGCGCCCCGCAGCAGCAGGGCTACGGCGCCCCGCAGCAGCAGGGCTACGGCGCCCCGCAGCAGCAGGGCTACGGCGCCCCGCAGCAGCAGGGCTACGGCGCTCCGCAGCAGCAGGGCTTCGGCCAGCAGCAGGGCTACGGCCAGCCGGCCTACGGCGGCTCGGGAGGCGGCAAGGGCAAGGGCGGCCTGATCATCGGGATCGTCGTCGTGGTGGTGCTCCTCATCGCGGGAGCCGGCGTCGTCGGGTTCTTCGTCCTGCGCGACGACGACGGCGGTGGCGGCGGGCCGCTGGGTGGCGGACCCGACAGCCCGGGCGAGGTCGTGGAGGCGGTCTTCGAGGCGGTGCAGGACCGTGACTGCGACATCGTCGACTACTACAGCGCCGACACCCTGGAGCAGGCCGAGGAGGCCGGCTTCGCCCGGGAGGACTGCGAGGAGGACCCGGACGAGTTCTTCGGCGACCGACGAGGACCTCGGCCGACTGCGAGCTGGAGGTCACCGACGAGTCCGAGGACGGCGACACCGCCACCGTCACCTACGACGTGACGGGGTGCAGCGACGAGTCGGACAACGAGGAGGGCGAGGAGTTCGAGCTCGTCAAGGAGGACGGCGAGTGGAAGCTCGACCTCCTCGGCGGCGGCGACATGGGCATGCCGGACGGGTCCAGCGAGTCGCCCTGAGCCCGGTAACCCAACCAAGGGGAGGGTGCACGTCGCCGGGGATTCTGTGAGGTTGGTCCCCACAGCCCCGCGATCCCTGGAGGACACATGAGCGACGGCAGCACCCCCGCCGGCTGGTACCCGGACGGTCAGGGCGGCGAGCGCTGGTGGGACGGCCGCCAGTGGACCGACCAGACCCGCCCGCTCACCGCGCCGCCCGAGCCGCCTCCGCCGCCCACGCCACCCTCGGAGCCGGACATGCCGGGCGCCCCCGCCGCCCCGGTCGACCGGCCCCAGGCCTCCGGCCGAGCCGGCGCCGCTGGCGAACGAGCCGACCCGGGTGGCGCCGCGTCGTCAGCTGCCGCCGGACGAGCCCACCAAGGTGGCGCCGCCGGGTGAGCCCGGCCCGCTCGAGGCCACTCGCGTCGCTCCGCCGCGCGACGAGCCGGCCGCTCCGGCGGAGCCCGCCCAGCCCGCCCAGCCCGCCCATTCGCACGAGCCGGTCGAGCCGGGCCAGCCGGCGCAGTACCCGGGCGAGTCGTCGCCGCAGCCGCAGCCGCAGCCGCAGCAGCAGCAGCCGCAGCAGCAGCCGCCGCAGCAGTTCCCGCCCGACCCCCAGGCGCCGGCACCTCCCGGACTGGGGCGCCCCGGGCGGCGCGCCGGCCCCCGGCGGGCCGGGCTACTCGTCGTCGGGCGCGAGCGCCGCGCACAGCGGCGGCTCCGGTGGCGGACCGGCGAAGGTCCTGCTCCTCGCCGGTGCCGCGGTGCTGGTGATGATCGCCGCGATCATCGTGCTGATGCTCTTCGTGTTCTAGGCGGATTAGGAGCGCCTCTTAGGCTGGCCGGGTGAGCGACGAGACCCCCACCTTCGTCAACGCCGGCGAGGAGTTCGACCGGGACATGAACTACGTCCCGGACCGCATCACCAAGGACGCCCGCAAGCCCGAGCACGGCCCGGTCGCCGGCGAGCTGTGGCCCGTCGAGCCGGGTCGGTACCGGCTCGTCGCCGCCCAGGCCTGCCCGTGGGCGAACCGGGCGATCATCGTGCGCGGCCTGCTCGGGCTCGAGGACGTCGTCTCGCTCGGGCTGTGCGGGCCCACCCACGACGAGCGGAGCTGGACCTTCGACCTCGACCCCGGCGGGCGCGACCCGGTGCTGGGCATCGAGCGGCTCCAGGAGGCCTACTTCGCGCGCTTCCCGGGCTACGAGCGCGGCATCACGGTGCCGGCGATCGTCGAGGAGTCGTCGGGGAAGCTCGTCACCAACGACTTCCCGTGGATCACCCACGACCTCTTCTTCGAGTGGCGCGACCACCACCGCGCCGACGCCCCGGACCTGTGGCCCGCCCACCTCCGCGAGGAGATGGAGGAGGTGATGGAGCGGGTCTTCACCGAGGTCAACAACGGCGTCTACCGGTGTGGCTTCGCCGGCTCCCAGGACGCCTACGACCAGGCCTACGAGCGGCTCTGGACGGCGATGGACTGGCTCGAGGAGCGGCTCACCTCGCGCCGCTACCTCATGGGCGAGGCGATCACCGAGGCCGACGTCCGGCTCTTCACGACGCTCGCCCGCTTCGACGCCGTCTACCACGGCCACTTCAAGTGCAACCGGCAGAAGCTCACCGAGCTGCCGGCGCTGTGGGGCTACGCCCGCGACCTGTTCCAGACCCCGGGCTTCGGCGACACCCTCGACTTCGACCAGATCAAGCGGCACTACTACGTCGTCCACACCGACCTCAACCCGTCCGGCATCGTCCCCGCCGGCCCCGACCCCGCCGTCTGGCTGGAGCCACACGGGCGTGGTTGAGCCGGATCCACCGTAGGCTGACGTCGTGGGCGCCGGGCACGGGCACGGACACGCGGCGGGCCGGAAGGCCGACCGCCGGCGGCTGCGCGTCGTCCTGGCGGTGACCGCCACCGTGATGGTGGTGGAGGTGGTCGGCGCGATGCTCACGGGCTCGCTCGCCCTGCTCGCGGACGCCGGTCACATGGCCACCGACGCCGGGGCGGTGGTGCTGGCGCTCGGGGCCTCCTACGTGGCCTCGCTACCGGGCGGCCCGCGCTCGACCTTCGGCTACCACCGCGCCGAGGTGCTGGCCGCGCTGGCGAACGCGCTGGTGCTGCTCGGGGTCTGCGGCTACCTGGTGTGGGCGGGCGTGAGCCGGCTCGACGATCCGCCGTCGGTGGAGGCCGGGGCGATGGTGCTGTTCGCCCTCGCCGGCCTCGCCGCGAACGGCGTCTCGATGCTCGTGCTCGCGCGCGCCGACGGCACCTCGCTCAACATGCGCGGCGCGATCAACGAGGTGCTGGCCGACCTGATGGGCTCGGTGCTGGCCGTGCTCGCCGGCGTCGTGATCCTGGTGTGGGGCTGGGACCGCGCCGACCCGGTGGCCTCGCTGGTGATCGCGGCGCTGATCGTGCCCCGCGCGCTGCTCCTCCTGCGTGACAGCGCCGTCGTGCTGCTGGAGGTGGCGCCGAAGGGCCTCGACCTCGCGGCCGTCGAGCACCACCTGCGCCACGCCGACGGCGTCGTCGACGTGCACGACCTGCACGCCTGGACCATCACCAGCGGCATCCCCAGCCTGTCCGCCCACGTCACCGTCACCGACGAGGCGCTGGCCGCGCGCGGCGTCGGCGCGATCCTCGACGACCTCTGCGCCTGCGTGGCCGAGCACTTCGACGTCCGCCACGCGACCTTCCAGGTCGAGCCCCGCTCCCACGAGGCCCACGAGGACCTCGGCGAGCTGCACTGAGTAGCGAGGGCGCGCAAATCACTGGTTAACCAGTGAATCGGGCAACGGGCTCAGGCCGGCTCTACCGCGTCCGCCTCGGCGGCCTCCTTGAGCTTCACCATCGTGGCGGCGAGGGCCTGCTCGGTGCGGGAGCCGAAGATCGCGCCGAGGGTGAGGCGGGCGGGGAGGAGGTACGGGGAGAGGTCCCAGGTCTCGGTGACGTCGGTGCCGCCGTCGGCGGTGGGGGTGAGCTCGTAGCGCCAGCGGTGGGCGCCGACGTGACGCCACGCGATGAGCCGGTCCTCCTCGAACTCGACCACCCGGTTCTTGATCTTGTAGGAGCCGCCCAGCTTCATGTCCATCCCGAACTCCGAGCCGAGCGCCAGCCGGTCCGGTCCGGACACGGTCGACTGCACCGTGCCCGACCCGTCGATCCGCGCGTGCTGCCGCGGGTCGGCGAGGATGTCGAACACCACGGACGGCGACGCGGCGATCGTCGTGCTCGCCGACCTGCTCTTGCCACTCATGCTGTGACAGTAGGGCCGTCTGGCGAGGAGATCGGCCCCGCCGGTAGGTTGAGGGGTGCGACCTGTGGCCCGGGTCACAGGCGTCACCCACGCGTCAGGCACGGCCACGAGTCCAGCCCCGAGCCATCCCCGGACCGCGGAGACCCCGCACCACCGGGCCTAGGAATGAGGAGCTCCATGACCGCCCACGAACCCGGTGGGGCCGAGGTCTTCGGACCCGACCTCGTCGACGTCTTCGGCCCGAGCCAGCGCGACGGCGGGCCCGAGCTGGTCCAGCTGCTGACGCCCGAGGGCGAGCGCGTCCACCACCCCGAGTTCGACCTCGACTTCAGCGAGGACGAGGTGCGCGGCTTCTACCGCGACATGGTGCTGGTGCGCCGCATCGACACCGAGTCCACCGCCCTGCAGCGCCACGGCGAGCTCGGCATCTGGGCCCAGCTCCTCGGCCAGGAGGCCGCCCAGGTCGGCGCCGGCCGCGCGCTCCGCAAGCAGGACTACGTGTTCCCGACCTACCGCGAGCACGGCGTCGCCTACTGCCGCGGCCTCGACCCGTTGCGGCTGCTCGGTCTGTTCCGCGGCGTCGACCACGGCGACTGGGACCCCCAGGAGTACGGCTTCGGGCTCTACACGATCGTGATCGGCGCCCAGACGCTGCACGCCACCGGCTACGCGATGGGCATGCAGCGCGACGGCGACGTCGGCACCGGCGACCCCGACCGCGACGCGGCGGTGCTCGCCCACTTCGGCGACGGCGCGAGCAGCCAGGGCGACGTCAACGAGGCGTTCATCTTCGCGGCGTCCTACAACGCGCCGGTCGTGTTCTTCTGCCAGAACAACCAGTGGGCGATCTCGGAGCCGATCGAGCGGCAGAGCCGGATCCCGCTCTACCAGCGGGCTCTGGGCTTCGGCTTCCCCGGCGTCCGGGTCGACGGCAACGACGTGCTCGCGTCGTACGCGGTCACCCGGGCGGCACTGCAGCGGGCCCGCGACGGCCAGGGCCCCACCTTCGTCGAGGCGTACACGTACCGGATGGGCGCGCACACCACCACCGACGACCCCACCCGCTACCGGCTCTCCGACGACGTCGAGCACTGGAAGCTGAAGGACCCGATCGAGCGCGTGAGGGTCTACCTCAAGCGCAACGGGCTGGCCGAGGGCGGCTTCTTCGAGGACGTCGCCGCCGAGGCCGACGAGCTCGGCCACACCCTGCGCGAGGGCATCAAGGCGATGCCCGACCCCGACCCGATGCGCATGTTCGAGCACGTCTACTCCGAGATCCCCGAGGAGCTCGCGCAGCAGCGCGACGGCTTCGCGCGGTACCTCGAGACCTTCGAGGGGGCCCGCTGATGACCACGCACAAGGTGACCCTCGCCAAGGCTCTGAACATGGGGCTGCGCAAGGCGATGGAGGACGACCCCAAGGTCCTGCTCATGGGTGAGGACGTCGGCAAGCTCGGCGGCGTCTTCCGCATCACCGACGGCCTGCAGAAGGACTTCGGCGAGGACCGCGTGATCGACAGCCCGCTCGCGGAGTCCGGCATCGTCGGCACCGCGGTGGGCATGGCGCTGCGCGGCTACCGGCCCGTCGTCGAGATCCAGTTCGACGGCTTCGTCTACCCCGCCTACGACCAGATCGTGTGCCAGGTCGCGAAGATGCAGTACCGCAGCAAGGGCCGCAACCCGATGCCGATGGTGATCCGGATCCCGTTCGGCGGCGGCATCGGCGCGGTGGAGCACCACAGCGAGTCGCCGGAGGCGCAGTTCGCGCACACCCCCGGCCTCAAGGTGGTCGCCTGCTCCAACCCGGTCGACGGCTACTGGATGATCCAGCAGGCCATCGCCTCCGACGACCCGGTGATCTTCCTCGAGCCCAAACGGCAGTACCACGCCGACAAGGCCGAGCTCGACGACGCCGAGTCGCCCGAGCCGCTCTTCTCCAGCCGCGTCGTCAAGCAGGGCACCGACGCCACCGTGATCGCCTACGGGCCCACCGTGAAGACGGCGCTCTCGACGGCCCAGGCCGCCGAGTCCGAGGGCCGCTCGCTCGAGGTGATCGACCTGCGCACCCTGTCGCCGCTCGACATGGGACCGGTCTACGACTCGGTGCGCCGCACCGGCCACGCCGTCGTCGTGCACGAGGCCCACGTGAACCTCGGGCTCGGCGCCGAGGTGGCCGCCCGGGTCACCGAGGAGTGCTTCTACTCCCTCGAGGCGCCCGTGCTGCGGGTCGGCGGGTTCGACACGCCCTATCCGGCCTCGCGGATCGAGGAGGACTTCCTCCCCGACCTCGACCGGGTGCTGGACGCCGTCGACCGCAGCCTGGACTTCTGAGGAGACCTGACGTGCCCGAGTACCTGCTGCCCGACGTCGGCGAGGGCCTCACCGAGGCCGAGATCGTCAGCTGGAAGGTGAAGGTCGGCGACGTCATCGCCATCAACGACGTCGTCGTCGAGATCGAGACCGCCAAGTCGCTGGTGGAGCTGCCCTCGCCGTTCGCCGGCGAGGTGTCCGCGATCCTCGTCGCCGAGGGCGAGACCGTGCCCGTCGGGACGCCGATCATCGCCATCGGCGCGGCCGGCGCGACGCCCGTCGAGCCTGTCGAGACGCCCGCAGCCGAGATGGACATCGACCTCTCCAACCCCGCCGCCAGCGGCGGCGGCGAGGGCGAGAGCCTGGTCGGCCGCAACAAGGCCGACCGCGGCCCGCAGCGCCGGCCGCGCAAGGGCGCGGCCTCGCCGCGCAGCGACGCCGGCGCCGCCACCCAGATGCAGGTGCAGGGCGCCTTCGGGCAGGGCGGGGCGCAGAGCGACGAGGTCGCTCCCGCCGACGAGCCGCCGGTGCCGGCCCACGACGTCCGCGCTCCCGAGGCTCCGGCCGCGCACGCCCTGGTACCCGAGCGCGCCACCGACCCGGGAGCCGTGCGGGTGCTCGCCAAGCCGCCGGTGCGCAAGCTGGCCAAGGACCTCGGCGTCGACCTCGCCACCCTCACCGCCACCGGCCCGAACGGCACGGTCGACGCGCGAGGACGTCGAGCAGGCGAGCGGAGCGACGCCGGCGTCGGCAGTGATCGAGCCGCGGAGGTCTACGAGCCCGCGTCGCGACTCGCGGCAGCTCGACCGCCGAGCGCGAGACCCGCGAGCCGATCAAGGGCGTGCGCAAGATGATGGCCGGGGCGATGGTGCAGTCGGCCTTCACCGCCCCGCACGTCACCGAGTGGATCACCGTCGACGCCACCGCCACGGTCGAGCTGGTGGAGCGGCTGAAGAAGCGGCGGGAGCTCGCGCGACCTCAAGGTGAGCCCGCTGCTGGTGCTCGCCAAGGCCGTCATGCTCGCCGTCCGCCGCACCCCCGAGATCAACTCGGAGTGGGACGAGGCGGCCCAGGAGGTCGTGCTCAAGCACTACGTGAACCTCGGCATCGCGGCCGCCACCCCGCGCGGCCTGGTGGTGCCGAACGTCAAGGACGCCGACGGCCTCTCGCTGGTCGAGCTGGCCCAGGCGCTGGGCGAGCTCACCGCCACCGCGCGCGAGGGCCGCACCCAGCCCGCCGACATGGCCGGCGGCACCTTCACGATCACCAACGTGGGGGTGTTCGGCGTCGACGCCGGCACGCCGATCATCAACCCGGGCGAGTCCGCGATCCTCTGCTTCGGCGCGATCCGCAAGCAGCCCTGGGTGGTCACCAGGACGGCGTGGACGAGATCGTGCCCCGCCACGTCACCACGCTCGCGCTGTCGTTCGACCACCGTCACATCGACGGCGAGAAGGGCAGTCGCTTCCTGGCCGACGTCGCCGCGATCCTCGAGGACCCCGGCACCGCGCTGCTGTACTGACGGGTGCGCATGAAGCACGGGCCGAGCTAGGCGACTCGGCGTCGGCGACGGAGCGACCGCCAGATCAGCAGCCCGCCTGCTGTGCCGAACACAACGCCTGTCGTGAACACGGCCACGGTGATCTCGCCCAGATGAGGTGCCTTCACCTGGAACTGGGCGTTGACGTCGACCTCGGCTCTCGAGTCGGCGTTCATCACCACGATGGTCCAGCGGCCGTCGCGCGGCCACGAGACCGACTGGGGGCCGGTACCAGTCGCTTGGGCGACCCAGATGTCGGTGTCGTCCGGAGCGGTCGTGGGCGGCTCGCCCTCGTGATGGTCGTAGGTGACGGTGTCGATCTCGGTGACGGTCGAGTGCTCGATGTTCTCGAGGTATGCCGCCGCGTCGTCCGGGCGGGCGATCCCGACGAACAGGGTGTCGTCCGGATCGGCACCGACGACCTGCACCCGGGTATCGCCGAAGAACCAGCCCTCCGGAAGAGCATCGAGGTGGATCGCGTCGCTGGCCAGGGCGTATCCGGTCGTGCTGACCTCGGTGCCGTCGGACGTCAGGTAGCCGTCCTCGCGTTCCGACCTGTCGATGTCACGCAGCTCGGCTCCGCCGGCGACGAGGGCGACGGCGCCGAGCAACAGCAGGACGCCGATCACCAGGACGATCACCCGTCGTGGGCCCCAGGTGGGTCGCGGTCGGTGCGGGAGTGGTGCGGGGGAAAGGACGGTCATGGGGGTGCTCCTTCGGCGATGGGCGACTCGGTCGGGCGACCTTCATCCAGGACACCCGGTTCTCGACGCACAGCCGATCGGGCGGGCCGCATCACCGCGGGCGCTGGCCACAACCCCACGGCGTGCTACCACCCACGAGACCCGGGTGGATCGCGAACGCGCCGACTCAGGAAACGGCGTGATCCATCGCGCCGGCCGCGATGTTTCGGGCGCGGGTCACCAGCCAGAGAGCCCGTCTCGAGCGGCTCCTGGATTGAGGAGATGTTCGCCTGATCTTTGGCTCGTGCAGCAAGAAGCGTCGTAGAGTGCAAGTGCCGGGGGACCCCCAGACGACGAGTTCACGTCGTCATTCCGCGGTTGACGACCCCATGCCTGGCTGCGATCGCCGGCAGGATCGGCTCCCTTGGCTCCCCAGCGCACGCTCTCCCTTGCCACGCCCGCCTCCCCCGAAGACGGCACCGAGACACCCCACCGCCCGAGCCTGGTGGCGGTGACCCGGCGCGTCTCGCTGAGCCTGCTGATCGCGGTGGTCATCCCCGCGGCGCTGTTCTACGGCGTCTTCGTGATCGCCGGCGTCTGGACGGCGATCGCCGCCGCGCTCGGGTGGTCCTACGGCGCCATCGCGTGGCGCGCGCTGACCAGGCGGCGCACCTCCGGGCTGCTCATCCTCACCGCGCTGCTGCTCACGGGCCGGACCGCGCTCTCCGTCGTCGCGGACAGCACCTGGCTGTACTTCCTGCAGCCGATCATCAGCGACGGCCTGGTCGCCGCGCTGTTCCTGCTCTCGCTCGCCAGCGCCCGCCCCATGGTGGCGCGGCTCGCCGGCGACTTCTACCCGATGGACCTCGAGCTGGCCTCCCGGCCGCGGATCCGTCGTCTCTTCTGGCACCTGACCGCGCTGTGGGCGGTGCTCGGGCTCGCGAAGGCGACGATGACCCTGTGGCTGCTGCAGTCGCAGTCTCTGGAGACGTTCCTGCTGGTGAAGAGCATCTCGGTCACGTCGATCAACGTGCTGGCCGCGTTCGCGACCATCGGCCTGGCGGCCCTCGTCGCCCGCAAGGAGGGCCTGATGGGCTCGACCCGCCTGGTCCCCGCCCTGCCCTAAGGGCCCCCAGTGACCCCTTGGTGCGCGTCGATCTGCTCGCCCTCCACGCGGTTGGGGTCGCGGAACTCGGCGCGGAACCGGCTGAGGATCTCGCTCTTCAGCTTGTGCAGCCGGGCATCCACCGGGAGGTAGTTGTGCAGGTCGTCAGCTCCGCCTTGCCACAGCTCGAAGACGTGATCGACCTCCCAGGCGCGGCCGTCGGGCCCCCGCGGCCAGCCCTCGCGGCCCCCGGCCTTGAAGAAGGCCTCGGCGTACTCCGCGTAGCGGCCGTCGCGGATGCCGTCGAACACGATGCGACGCATCTGGGCCGTGGTCTTGAGGTCGAGTCCGGCCTGACGCGGAGACTGGCGCAGGACGAGCTCGCTGGCGCTGTGCAGCTGGTCGAGGATCTCCCGCCGGAGGAAGTCCCCACCGGGCATCTGCTCGAGCGGCGCCGTCTCGCGCGTCATCCACTCGACGACGCGGGCGAAGGTGACTGGGTCCTGCAGGGGTAGGTACACGTCGTAATGTTCGGCCCCGACCTTCCGCATGTCGCGCACTATGCCTTCGACGACCGACCGGGCGTCGTAAGCGGAGTCGGCTTGCATCCGTGCCTGGGTACGGCTGGCCGCTGCGGCCAGGTCGGCGTACTCCGTGGCGTGGCCCCGGTGCCGGGCGGCTGCTGCCAGTAGCTTTGCCCGTGCGGCCGCGTCCTTCTGGTTGGCGGCGCGCTCCGCAAGCTGGTCTGCTGTGTTCCGTGCGCGCTCGGCATGTCCCATGAGCCGTCCCTGCAGCTCGACCACGGAGTCGAGGCTGCGAGGCCGGGAGGAGTGGATGTTGGCCGTGAGCGACTCGGCGATCTCGTCGAGGATCGCCGGTACGCCCTCCTCCTGTCCCTCGCGGGTGCGCCGGGCCTGGTCCGTCAGCTGCTCGAGCCACAACTCCGTGGCGGTCTCGACCCCCGGCGTGCCGTTCTCCCGCCCTCGCCACGCGTACACGCGACGGCGGAGCTGCTGGATGCGCTCGAGCACGGCGGTCTGCGACTCGGTGCGTGCCTCCTTCCCGCGGCGAGGTGGCGTCGACGCCTTCCGCGGCGCGGTCTCAGGCGACCGGGCGGACTCGCCGGGGCGGACGACGACCCTGCGGCCCTCGGTGAAGACCACGAGGCCACGAGCCGGAATGGTGGTCTCGATGACCGTCCGGCCGCCGACCTCGCGCACCTCGACGGGGACGCCTTGGCCCCCGAGGAACTCCACGAGCTCGCCGGCGCGCCCGGGGCTGACGGTCCACGTTGCCTCCGAACCAGTAGGACGGATCTGAACCGCGCGGCTCAGGCCTGACTGGTGCAAGAAGTCCGGGAGCGACAATCGGGCGACGTCGCCGAAGAGGTCGGCGGTCTCGGTCCGTAGCCGCTGGACGTCGATGTCCGGGTGGGCCGTCACTTCTTCTACGAGCGAGGTGAGTCGCTCGTTGAGCACGACGGCCTCCGCCTCGAGGTCGGCGAGCTGTTCCTTCGTCGCCTCGGGCTGCTGCTCGATCCGTGCGGACGCTCGCGACTCAAGGTCCCGGACCTCGCCGTCCAGCTTGGCGAACCGGCGTCCGAAGTGCGTCCGGAGCCGGCCCAGAGTCTGGCGGTGCTCGAGACGTGCGAATGCACCACCGAACGGCATCGTCGCCACGCTCAGAGCCCCGAGGATGATGAGGTTCTGCACGGCCATCGTGAGCACCTCGTCGCTGGACATGGCACGGCCCTCCTCGACCGCGAACCGGAGCATCCCGTATTGCTGCAGCACCACGTACGACGTCGACAGTTGGGCGGCCGTGACAGCCAGCTTCGAGCTCTGGGCCAGGCTGGCCGTGATCGCGGTGCTGGCGCCGCGCAGGACCATGAACAGGCCCCAGTTCCATAGGAACTCGTGCCAGAACTCGCCGGCCGGGGCCATGCCAGGCACTCCTGCTGAGAGCTGCCGGGTGACGAGGGTGAAGGCGAGCGCCTCGGCTCCGGTGTGGGCGAGGAAGGTCGCGCTGACCGCCACCACGCCTCCCTCGGCGGCTCCGAGCGCCACAGCGCCGGTGCCGGCAAGCCCGCCGGCCACGATGCCGATCGGTGCGGCCGCGACGATGGCGATGAACGTGATCGCCAGGCTGAGGACGAGCTTGGACCACTGGATCGTGCTCGCGATCGACTCGTAGAACGCGCGGACGTCGGGGTCCGCCCGGTGATCGCGCAGGAGGAGCGTCAGATACTCCAGGTCGCCGTCGGACGCGGCGTCGTGCATCTGGCCCATGCGATGGTTGAGGTCGTCGACGCGGTCGAAGCCGGCGAGTGAACTGTTGCCCCTCAGTGCGTCGTGGACCTGGACCGTGAGGTCCCACTCGCCCAGCGCCTCGATGCTCGTCATGATCAGCTCGGCGTCACGGGCCAGCCGGTGCCGGCGTGAGGCGACGTCGGGTGCACGCGCCGCCTCGGCGGCCTTCAGCCCGTTGGCGTCGCCGTCCAGCTTCGTCAGCCGTTCCTCCAGCTGCCAGGCCCAGGTGTTCATCCGCGACACAGCGTCATCGGCCTCGCGGTGGGGGCTGTAGCGGCCCTGGAAGTGCTGCAGTCGCGAGCGCGCTGTCTGGCGTCGGAGACCGGCGTGCAGGGCCATGGCGTGGTTGGCCTTGGTGACCGCCGCTGGGGTGAGCACCGCCCGGGCCGCGGCGAGATAAGCGAGTTTGACTTCATGGATAGCCGCCTGCGACTGCGCAGGGTCGAATCCCGCCAGTCCGCCCGCCGCCTGTTCCTCCTCCGCCGCGATTGCGAGGACGTCGATCAGTCCGCGCCTCACCGCGAGCTGCACCTGTTCGGACCGCACCAGCTCCCTCGTGACCTCCTGGACTGTCCCAGGCACCTGGTCACTCGGACCGGGGGCCGGGCCGGGCTCGGTCAGAACCAGCTCGTACCCCGCCTCGCGGGGCGCCACCAGCCGCCGCGCTTCGACGATGTGGGGGTACCCGAGTCCGGTCGGCACGCGAAACGTCGCGAGCTGGGGCAGGTCCTCGGCCGTGTCGTCGGTGACGAGCTCGCTGATCTCCTCGTCGCGAAGCTGCATGGCCGCGAGTCGGGCGAGCAGGGCGTCGGGCTCCATCACCGCCTTCTTGCGGCCCAGATCGTCCGCGATCGGTTCCTGACTCATGCCCGCTTCTTGAAGCGCGCCGGTCACGCCCTGCCCACTGCGGCCGGCGTCGAGTCCGGAACCAGGAGTCAGCTGGAGGGAGCCTGCCGCGGGAACGACGGCGCCAAAGCCCTTCGGCAGGAGCTCTCCCCGTTCCTCGTACTCCTCCCTCGCCGGAAGGGCGTCGATGGGGGACGAGCCGGTGAACCCGGCGAGGACGCTCCGCTGCAGGATCTGGCCCGGCTCCAGCCGGGTCCCGACTCGCGCGGCACGGGCGATCATGCCGGCCTGGTCGCCGACTGGTTCTGACGGCTGTCGTCTCGCGCCGTCGCGCTGCTGGACGACGTGACCGAGCTCGTGAGCCAGCACCCGTTGGCCTCGAGGGGAGTGGGGGGCGTAGGCGCCCTTGCAGAAGAAGATGTCGTTGCCAGTCGTGAAGGCCTCGGCCGAGATGGACCGGGACAGCTGGTCGGCCTGCGAACTGTGGTGGAGTCGCACCCGGCCCAGGTCGGTGCCGAAGGCCTGCTCCATCGGGCCTCGAACCAGAGGCGGAATCGGCTCGCCGCCACCGACGGCGGACTCGATCTCGGCCTGGGTGTCGCCGTCGACGTCGCCGCCAGCGGCGCCGATGACGCCATCGGAAGTGGGGCCTTGCCGACGACCGATGTCGCCCGTCACCGTCGGTTTCGCGGATCCGGCAGAGCATTCAGACTCGCCGGACCCTGCGGACTCTGCGGGCTCCTCGGGGTCGTCGGGGTCGTCGGGCTCCTCTGGTGCCGACAGGTCCATGGGACGCTGGGCGGCGAGCCAGCCCAGGGCGCGCTCGGCGCGCCGGTCGGCGTCGAGCTCGGCGACGTCGTCGGCGGCACCCACCGTCATCGGGGCAGGCGTGGCCTTCACCGTCTCCGGTTCGACCCGCTCGGTGCCCGCCATGGCGTCAGCCCTCGGTCACCTCGACGGCGGCGCGGAGAGCGTCGCGGCCGGGAGCGGTGGGGTGGGGCATGGGGGGTCGACCTCAGGAACGGGGGGTTGCCGACCATGAGAGCACGCGGGTGCTCGGTGCGGGCGGTTTCGAGGAACTCGGGCCGCCCGGTCAGCGTCTGCCGCGGGCGTCCGAGCGGGCGGAGGCCGGCGCCGCGGACTGGGCCGGCGCCGGTGCCTGAACCGGGGTGGACACCTGGGCCGGGCCGGGTGCGGGGGGTTGGGCCGGTGCCTGGGCCTGGTCCTGGTCGTCCTTCGGGGGGCCGCCCTTGCGCTTGAGCTTCACCAGGTACCAGGTGTGGCCGTCCTTCGCGGCGGCCGCGGCGTACTTCTGGGGCGGCGGGATCTGGGTGATCGACACGAGCGCGAACTGGGTGTCGGCGAGGAGCATGACCTCCTTCTCGTGCGGCACCTTCGAGAACGACTCGACGTCGCGCCCGCCGTGGCCCTCGAGCTCCATGAGCACGCGCAGCTTCTTGCTGGTGTCCTCGCGCCCGCTGTCGTTGGCGAAGCCCTCGGCCACCGACTGCAGCTTCGAGGAGCTCGCCATCGACATGCAGGCCCAGCCGCTGTTGGTCTTGAGCTTCTCGAGGTCCTGGTCGTTCATGCAGCTACCGCGATAGACCACCTGGTCGTACACCGGCAGCCGCTTCAGGCCCATCTGGGCGACGCCGGTGTGGAGTGAGCCCTCTTCGAAGAGCGTCTTGTCGGAGCGACCGTCGAACATCTCGGCCTTCTCCATGGGGTGGGCGTTCGTGGCCTGCGCCTTCATCCAGCCCGGGCTGTTGGCCGTGGCCGGGTTGATGTACTTGTAGTCCTGCGCGGTGAAGGTGGCGATGGCGCTGTACTCGGCGCCGCTGAGCCCGGCTGCCTTGGCGGCGTTCGCGCGCTCCTGCTCCTCCATGTCCACCGGGTCGTTGGGGTCGAGCTGGCTCATCCCGCCCTGCATCATCTTCGCGGTGCCGCGGGCCCGCGCCGTGATCGACTGCAGGTTGTGCTTGGCGGCGCCACCGGTGCTCTCGCCCGCCGCGTTGTCGAGGTAGATGCCCTGGGCCTGGTCCTGGGTGGCGCCGGCGAGCTCGGCGGACACCTCGTCCACCAACCGGTCGACGACCTGACGACGCTCCTGGGTGCGCGGGTCCTTGCCGGCCGGGTGGTCGTTGAGCCAGGCGACGCACAGGTCGTTGAGCTTCTGGAGCGCGGCGGCGCGCTTGTCGGGAGTGGTGGCCTTCTGGCAGGCGGCGAGGGCGTCGCGCACCTTGCTGAAGCTGGAGGCCAGGGACTTGGGCCCGGAGGTGGCCAGCTGGTCGAGGTCGGCCACCTGGGTGGCGATCTTGCGCCGGACGTCGGTGCGGTTCTGCACGACGTGGCCGAGCTCGTGGGCGAGCACCCGCTGCCCGCTGGAGGAGTCGGGGTCGTAGGCGCCCTGGCGGAAGAAGATGTCGTGGCCGGTGGTGAACGCTTCGGCCGACATCGAGCGGGAGAGCCGGTCGGCCTGGGCCCCGGCGTGCACGCGCACCCGACCGAGGTCGGTGCCGAAGGCCTGCTCCATCGGCGCGCGCACCGCCGCGGCGAGCGGCTGTCCGCCGCCGACCGCGCTCTCGAGCTCGCGCTGGGTGTCGCCGTCGAGATCGCCGCCGGCGCGGCCGATGGTGGCGCCGGAGTGGGGGGCGTGGCTGCGGCCGATGCCGCAGGCGGCGGTGTGCACGTGCGCCTCGGGCACCGGGTGGTCCATCGGCCGCTGGGCGGCCAGCCAGTCCAGCGCCGCGTCGGCACGCCGGTCGGCGTCGAGCTCGGCGACGTCGTCGGCGGCCCCCACCGTGATCGGGGCGGGCGCGACCTTCACCTGCTCCGGCTCGACCCGCTCGGTACCCGCCACGGAGTCAGCCCTCGATCTCCGCGACGATGTCGGCGACGGGCACGTCGCCCATGCTCACCGCGACGAGGCCGGTGACGTAGCGGTCGAAGATGCCGATGTTCGCCGCGGCCAGGTCGAGCACGACGGCCTCGAGGAAGTCGTCGTCCGCGACGTACTGCGGCGGCAGCGTGGCCAGCTCCATGCCGGTGCGCAGCCGCACGTCGCCGGACTCGCGGTCGAGCTCGAACGCGGCGTTCACCAAGCCGTAGTTCGCGCGGTCGACGAACTCCGAGGCGCGCTCCAGCTTGTCGGCGGGCACGTCGACCGGCGACAGCGAGTAGAAGACGTAGACCATCTCGTCGTCGTCGGTGAGCACGAGCGCCGACCAGGCGGTGTCGCTCCCCTCGACGTCGAGCGTGAACCCACTGCCGTCGTCCATCTCGGTGATCGGCCAGTCGCGCTCGGTGAAGACCCGGCCTGCTGCCGCCTGGAGGCCGCTCACTTACGAGGCCCGGGCATGGGCGTCGAACCAGGCGCCTGCACGCGGGCGGCGACCTCCATCTCGATGAAGCGCAGCTTGGCCATCTCCTTCGGCGCGACGGGCGGGGTCTGGTCCACCTTGTCCATGATCGCAAAGAGCTCCTGCGCGGTGGCCTTGGTGACCTGGGTGATGAACGCCTGGTCGAGCACGAGCGGACCGGAGATCTCGGTGTCCTCCTTGATGTCCTTCTTGGCGAGCAGCTCGGCGCGCTTCTTGCGGTCCTCGACGGTGCGGGGCAGCTGGTCGTTCGCGACGCCGTCGTCGGACATCACCTGTCGCACCTTCTGCAGCGACTTCTCGTTATTGTCGCCGCCGCGCAGCGTGTAGAAGAGCGTCGACATCTTCCCGCGGTCCTTCCTGCCACCGTGGTTGGTGTCGTTCTTGTTCTTGACGATCATCTTGGCGTCGTTGTGGGCGTCCTTCATCGACTGGATCTTCTTCGAGATCGCCGGCCCGATCTTGCCGAGCGCGTCGCCGATCTTGCCCGGCACCGCCTTGATGTCCTCGAGGACGGTCGTCTCCTGCTTCGGGCCGCCGCCCTTCTTGGTGTCCATGCCGAGGGCGTCCTTCACCGAGTCCTTGGCGGCCTCGATCTTCTCCGTGACGGTCTTCGGGTCACCCTCGGCGTCGAGCCCGTCGAGCACCTTCTCGCGCAGCTCGTCGAGCCACATGCTGTCGATCTCGGCGTCGGTGACGCCGTACTGCATGAGAGTCTCCCGGGCGTATCCGAGCTTGTGCTTCTTGGCCGCGACGATGAGCACGTCGACCGAGGACCCGATGTCGTACTTGAGGACGTCCCGGGAGGCGCCCTCCTTGTGCTTCACCTTGAAGTCCTTCAGCGCCGTGGAGGACTTGGACTCCCCGACCGTGTCGTAGATCTTGTGCCCGAGGGTGTGGCACAGGTCGGTGATGGTGAGCGTGAGCTTCGCCGCCATCGGGATGCCGAAGCCGCCCGCGGTGGCGACCTCGGTGATGTGGAGGCCCAGCATCGTGCTGTTCTTCGCCAGCGAGAAGGTCTGCTTCTCGATCAGCTGGGCGTTGCGCGAGTTCACCCGGTCGTAGGACGCCGCCAGGGGGGCCTTCCCGTCGAGCAGGGACTGCTGGACGCTGGTGACGCCGTCGCTGTGGCGCTCGCCCAGCGGCACCAGGTCGAGCGCGTTCTGGATGATCCCGAGCGCCGAGGTGATGAGGCCGACGATCGGCACGCCCTGCCCGACCTGCCCGATCACCTCGGAGGCGCCGCCGAACTTCTCCACGCCCTCCTTGGCCGCGAGCAGCGTGGTGCGGGTGACGGCGCCTGCGTCGCGGAGGACCTTCGTGGCCTCGCTCGCCGCCTGCACCTTCGCGCCCTTGTCGGCGGTGCCCTGCTTGATGTCGCCGACCGTGCCGACGAAGCCGAGGATGTCGGAGATCATCGTGAGGATGTTGCCGAGCCCCGAGGTGCTCTTGCCGAGCACGGCGCCGACGTCGTGGGCCCCCTCGTCGGAGGTGACCTGCTTCAGGCCCTTCGGGATCCCCTTGCCGCCCTTGCCGACGATCATGCCGGCGGTCTTGAGGCCCTTCTTGGCGTCGTTGAGGTCCTCGTTCTCGCCGAACTGCTCCTCCTGGTTCTTGCGGATGGCGTTCGACCGGAGCCGCTTGTCGGTGAGCGAGCCGACCGGGTGGTTCTGCTGCTGCTTGTCGATCGCCTTCTGGCCCTTGTCGACGTTCTGCTGCTGCAGCTTCGCGGTGTCGGGGTTGGCGCGCGCCTGGCGGCGGTCGAGGCCGCGCTGCTCGAGCACCTTCTTCTGCGCCTTCTCGGGGCTCATGAGTGCGCCCAGACCCTCTTCGTTCTCCTGCATCACCTGCGAGGACTGCCCCTGCAGCTGCACCCGGCCCTCCTGGGCCAGCTCGCGCACCTCGTTCAGCGCGATGTCGAAGTCGTCGAAGCGCAGCGGCCGGAGCGCGCGCACCTCCTCGGGGGCGCCGTTCCACACCAGCCTCGCCGGCCTTGTCGGCGAGCATCTCGACCTTGGTCATGTCGGTGTTCTGGCTCGGGGCGCCACCGGTGTGCTCCTGGTAGACGGCCTCGCGCGCCGCCTTCTCCTTGTCGAGGTACTCCTGGAACAGGGCCTGGATGGCGACCAGGGCCGTCGGCGGCACCAGCTTCGCGTTGGGCGCAGTCTCGTAGCTGAGCTTCACGCTCTCGCTCAGCGCCTTGTGGTCCTTGTTGACCTTCTTGGCCGTCGTCCGGACGTCCTTGTCCTTGGCCTTGTTGGTGTCGCGGGCGCCCTTGATGTCCTGCTTGCGCTGGTCCTTCGCCTTCTCGGCGTCGGTCTTCTCCTTCTTCTTGAAGGGGTTCCAGAGCCGCTGCACGCCGCCGCGGTTCTGCATCACGTGACCGATCTCGTGGGCGAGCACCCGCTGGCCGCGCTGCGAGTCGGGGGCGTAGGCGCCGCGGGTGAAGAAGATGTCGTTGCCGGTGGTGAACGCCTCGGCGGAGATCGAGCGGGAGATCCGGTCGGCGCGGGTGCCGTCGTGCACCCGCACCCGGCCGAGGTCGGCGCCGAACGCCTGCTCCATCGGCGCGCGCACCTCGGGCGCGAGCGGCGTGCCGCCGCCCACCGACTCCTCGATCTCGCGCTGGGTGTCGCCGTCGAGCGCACCGCCCTCGTAGCCGATCGCGCCGCCGCCGTCCGGGGCGTGCTTGCGGCCGATGCCGCAGGCAGCGGTGTGCACGTGCTCCTCGGGCGCCGTCTGGTCCATCGGCCGCTGGGAGGCGAGCCACCCGAGCGCCTCGTCGGCGCGGCGGTCGGCGTCGACCTCGGCGACGTCGTCCGCGGCCCCCACCGTCATCGGCGCGGGCGCGGGCTCCACGTCGGGCCGCTTGGTGCGGGTGCGCTCAGCGTGTGACATCGAAGTCCCCCTCGTTCAGGATCCGTCCGAGCTTCTGGTACTCGCCCGCCATCGCGGTGAGCAGGTGACGCGTTTCGACAGGCTTGCCCTCGTCGGCCGCCCGGAAGGCCCCGGAGAGGACCACGTTGCGGATCACACCGCCGGTGACCTCGAACCGCTCGGAGAGCCGGTCGACGTCGACCTTGCCGATCGGGATCGCGCCGTCGGCGAGGTGGTGCTGCCAGATCGCGCGCCGCTCGGTCGGCCCGGGCATCGAGAACGTCACGACCTCGTGGATGCGGCGCAGGAACGCCTCGTCGATGTTCTTGGGGAGGTTGGTGGCGAGCACGACGACGCCGTCGTAGCTCTCCAGCCGCTGGAGCAGGTAGGAGACCTCGAGGTTCGCGTAGCGGTCGCGGCCCTCCTTCACCTCCGAGCGCTTGCCGAACAGCGAGTCGCACTCGTCGAAGAACAGCACCGCGCTGCCGGCGGAGGCCGCGGCGAACAGCTTCTCGAGGTTCTGCTCGGTCTCGCCGATGTACTTCGACACCACCGAGGAGAGGTCGATCTTGTACATGTCGAGGCCGAGGGTGTGGGCGACCACCTCGGCCGCGAGCGACTTGCCGGTGCCCGACGGGCCGGCGAACATCGAGATGATGCCGCGTCCCGACGAGGTGCTGACACCCCAGTCGTCGTAGACCACGCCGGCGTGACGGAACCGCGCGACGATCGTGCGCAGCTGCTCGAGCCGCACCTCGCTGAGCACGAGGTCGTCCCAGGTCTTGCGGGGCCGGACCCGCCGGGTGAGCCGGCCGAGCGGCCCGGCGAGCAGCCGGCGGACGGCGAGGTCGAGGTCGCCGTCGACGGCCGGCATGGCCGAGCCCACCTGCTCGAGCTGGTGCGCGGTGAGCCGGTGCGAGTGCGGCACCTCGGCGCCGAACGCCGCCTGCCACTCCTCCTCGGTGACGACGTCGTCGGCGGCCACCACCTCGACCCGGTCGCGGTCGGGCAGGTCGCCGAGCGGGATCTCGTCGGCGCTGGACAGCGTCCAGGCCAGGTGGGCGGCGCGGTCGACCCATTCGCGGCCGGCGGGAGGGAGGTCGCCGCCGAGCTCGACGACGACGCCGCTGCCGGTGATCGAGGCCTCGCGCACGAGTGCCGCCCAGCCCTCCGGGTGGGCGGGGGCCGGGCTGACCAGGTAGGCGTGGGCGGCGTGGCGGCGGGCCACCAGCGCGCGGCGCCGCACCGGGTCGTCGCCGGTGACGAGCACCAGCCGGCGCGGGTCGTCGGCCGGCTCGCCGGGCAGCCCCTCCATCATCCAGGCGCCGACCGGCAGGTCGGGGTCCGGCGTCTGGTCGCCACCGATCGCCCACACCACGCTCGGGGCCAGCGCGATCTCGGCGGTCGACCAGGGTCCGTTCTGGCGCAGCTCCACGAGCGCACCGCGGCGCAGCGGCGACGACGGCCCGGCGGCCTCGACGCACGGCCCGACACCCCCGAGCAGCCGGGCGGCGGCGCCGAGGGTGAGCCGGCCGGGGCGCGACGCGCCGGTGAGCGTGGCGAGGCGCGCAGTGCGGGCGAGGTCGGTCTCGCAGGCGAGCAGCAGCGCGAGCAGCTCGCGCACGACACCGGTGGCCCCGACGTTGGCGCACAGCGCCGAGAAGCCGGTCGGCTCGGTGTCCGAGGAGGCGAGGTCGGCGCGGGCCTGCGTGAGGGCGGCGGCCTCGGCGGCGGAGCCGTCGTGGAGGGCGGCTTCGAGGGCAGCGTCGGCGAAGCGGAGGAACGTCGCCGTCCCTGCTCTCTCCATGTGCTCGTGCGTCGTCATCGGGGTGTCATCCTCCTCTGGCCCCGCGTCCCGCATCACAGCACGCAGACGAGGTGTGCCGCCGGGTTTCGGGGAAAAGTTGTCCTGGGTACCAGGGGACCGGCACGGTGCACCACGACGACGCAGGAAAGTAGGGTCGGGGGGACATGAGTAGCAACGATCTGGGACAGGGCGACGAGCTCGGTGCGTTCCGGATCGGGCGACGCCTGGGGATCGGCGGCATGGGCCTCGTGTTCCAGGCCCTCGACACGAATCTGAACCGGCAGGTCGCGCTCAAGATCATCACGCCGCACATCGCCGAGGACCCGGAGTTCCGGGCGCGGTTCACCCGCGAGGCACAGGCGCAGGCGTCGCTCGACTCGCCGCACGTCGTCCAGGTGTACTCGTTCGGCGAGGCCGACGGCCGGCTCTACATCGCCTCCCAGCTGATCCCCGACGGCGACCTCGGCGCGATGCTGCACCGCCACGGCGCGCCGCCGGCGCGGATCGCGCTCGACCTGATCGCGCAGGTGGCCGACGGCCTCTCCGCCGCGCACGAGTCGGGGCTCATCCACCGCGACATCAAGCCGGCGAACGTGCTGCTGCGCAACCGCGAGTCGCGGCTGCACGCCTACCTCGGCGACTTCGGCATCGCCCGCCAGGCGAACCCGGAGCAGCAGATCACCAAGGCGGGCGGCACCGTCGGCACGCCGTCGTACATGGCGCCCGAGCTGCACATGGGCGGCGACGCCAACCAGCAGACCGACGTGTACTCGCTCGGGTGCCTGCTGTGGGCCGCGCTCACCGGCTCCGCGCCGTTCTCGGGGGGCACCGACTACCAGATCGTGCTCGGGCACGTCGACGGCCCGATCCCGCAGCTCGACGTCGCCGGCCCGCTCTCCGCCGAGGTCAACCGGGTGGTGCGCACGTCGCTGGCCAAGAGCTCGGCGGACCGCTACCCGTCGGCGGCGGCCATGCGCGACGACCTGCGCCGCGTCGTCCGGCTCCCCGAGGACGCCGAGACCCGGCTGGCCGGGCCGCCCGGCCCCGGCTCGCCGTGGCTCACCCAGGGGCCCCGCACGCCCACCCCCACGCCGTCGGGCCCGGTGCCCACGCCCGCGCCGCCGGCACCACCGTTCCGCACGCCGACGCCGTCCGGCCCGCACACGCCGTTCCGCACCGGACCCACGTTCGGTGCCACCGAGTCCTACCCGTCCGGTGCGCCGGGCGGCCAGAGCCGCCGCACCCGGCTGCTGCTGATGATCGCCCTCGCCGTCTCGGTCGTGGTGATCGGCGTCAGCATCGTCGTCGCCGTCCTGGCCAGCAACGGCGACGACGGCGGCGGGGGCAGCGGTGGCGGTGGCGGCGGCGAGCCCACCCGCGAGGAGCAGGCCGTCGACGAGCTGGCCGCCGCCTTCGCCGAGGATGAGGACGTCCCCGAGGAGGGCGGCCGCTGCATCGCCCAGGAGGTCGTCGACCAGGCCGGCGTCGACAAGCTCGTCGAGGAGGGCGTCCTCAACGAGGACCTCGAGTACCAGCCCGACACCCAGATCGAGAACACCACCCTCGCCGGCACGTTCTTCGGCGCCGTCTTCTCCTGCACCGATGAGCTCGGCCTCGACGAGTCCGCCTCCGGCTCCGCCAGCTGACGCCGACCCGTCGCGAAATGCGCGACCCGTCGCCTAGAGGCGACGGGTCAGCGGGTAGGACGGGTCACCCAGGGCGGCGGCGACTCCGGGTGCAGGATCGCGTCGGTGCCGCCGTCGACCACCAGGCAGGCGCCGACGACGAGCGCGGCGGCCTCGGAGAGCAGGAAGCCGATCGCGGCGGCCACCTCCTCGGGCCGGCCGTCGCGGCCGAGGGCGGTGGGGTAGCCCTCGGCGAGCGGGCCGAGCACCGGGTCGGCGGCCAGCCGCTCGGTCATCGCGCGTCTCGATCTTCCCGGGCGCCACGGAGTTGAGCCGGACGCCGGCGCCGGCCCACTCCGGCTTGACGCCCTCGCGCCGCGCCCACCACGCGAGCGCGGCCTTGGTGGCCGGGTACACCTGCACCGCCTCGTGGCGCGCCGCCGCGTCGCAGGGCGGCGGGCTCGTCGCCGGCGAGCAGGGTGCGGGCGAGGTCGGCGGGCCAGTCGGGCTGGCAGGTCACCGAGTTCGACGCGAGGAACACCACGGCGGCGCCCGAGGCCGCCGTCAGCTGGGGATGGAGCCCTCGCACGAGCTCGACGGCGCCGAAGTAGTTCACCGACGCCACCAGCCGGGGGTCGGTGCCGGTGAGCCCGGCCACGCCGGCGGCCGGCACCACGCCGTGCACCACGTCGGTGAGCCGCTGCACCGCGGCGACGGCGTCCGCGCGCCCGGCCGGGGTGCCGAGGTCGGCCTCGACGTCGGCGTCGCGCAGGTCGACCGAGATCACCTCGTCGCCCTGCGAGCGGAGCAGCGCCGCGGTGGCGGCCCCGATGCCGCTCGCGGCGCCGGTGACGACGATCTGTGCTCATCGGACGTCGGGCTCGGCCACGAGCGGGCTGACCCCGCCCAGCCGGCGGCGGTAGCGCACCCGGTCGCCGTGCTCGGCGAGCGCCTGCCACAGCACGGCGTGCGCCTCCCACGGCAGCGGGTCACTGCCGCGCCGCCAGGTGTCGCCGAACGCGACCCACACCGGCGTCCAGCCTGCGGCGTCGTCCCAGGTGCCCTGCTTGGCCTCCACCATCCGGCGCCGCACCTGGAACGCCTGGCGCGGGCCGTCGGTGCAGATCGGCGCGGTGGCGACCGGCCACACCCACAGGTCGAGCGACATCAGGTGCAGCTCCAGGTCGCGCAGCACGGCCGGGTCGACCAGGACGGTCGCCACGTTCTCGTGCGGGCGGCGCATGGAGCACCCTAAGCAGTTCGTCCGCCATGAGCGGAACACCTTGTCCGGTGACGGGCCGGTGGGCGAGCGTGGGCGGCATGCGGATCCTGGTGCTCGGCGGCACGATGTTCCTCTCGCGCGCGGTGGCCGAGGAGGCCGTGCAGACGGGGCCACGACGTGGTGTGCGCCTGCCGCGGCGAGTCGGGCTCGCTCCCGGACGGCGTCACGCACGAACCGTTCGATCGAACGACTGGTGCGCCCCCGGAGGTCGAGGTGGATGCCGTCGTCGACGTCGCCCGCCACCCGTCGTGGGTGCGGGCGGCCGTGGCCGCGTGGCCGGACGCCCACTGGGTGTTCGTGTCGACGATCAGCGTCTACGCCGACAACGCGGCGCCCGGCCAGACGCCGGAGACCGGCGCGACCCTCCCGGCGATGGACGAGGACCGCGACCCGATGGAGGCCCCCGAGGTCTACGGCTCGATGAAGGTGGCGTGCGAGGACCACGTACGTGCCGGTGCGGCGTCGGCGTCGGTGGTGCGGCCCGGGCTCATCGTCGGCCCCGGCGACCCCACCGGGCGGTTCACCTACTGGCCCGAGCGGATGGCGGACCCGGGCCCGGTGCTGGCGCCGGGCTCGCCGGACGACGTCACCCAGGTGGTCGACGTCCGCGACCTCGCCGCCTGGTGCGTCGACCTCGCCGAGCAGCGCACGGTCGGCACCTGGGACGCCATCGGGCCGCCGACCCCGATGGCGGAGGCGCTGGCCGAGGTCGCGCGCGGCGTCGGCACCTCGCCCGACCTGGTGTGGGTGCCCTCGGACTTCCTCACCGAGCACGACGTCGAGCCGTGGTCGGGGGAACGCAGTGTCCCGCTGTGGCTGCCCCGGCCGGAGTACGACGGCATGACCGCCCACGACCCCACCCTCGCCGCGGCCGCCGGCCTCGCCTCGCGCCCGCTCGCCGACGTCGCCCGCGACACCCTGGCCTGGCTCCGCGCCACCCCCGACGCCGTCCGCACGGGACTGTCCCGCGAGGCGGAGGCCGAGGTGCTGGCGGCCTGGGCCAGGCAGTAGATCAGGAGCGCGGCGGGGTGGTGGTGCCGAGGATCCAGTCGTCGAAGAACTGGGAGAGCTCGAGTCCGGTCTGCTTCTCCCAGTAGGCGTAGAGGGTGTCGCGGTTCGTGCTCGTGTTGTCCTGCGACTGCGGCCACTCACGCACGATCGAGAAGAACTCGTCGTCGTCGTCGAGCATGAGCCGCAGCTCGTGCCACATGAAGGCGGGGCTGATGTAGATGTTCGAGGAGCCGAACATGCCCGGGTTGTAGTCGCCCGGCGGGCCGGCGGTGGCGCGCTCCTCCTCCTCGTAGGAGGCGTACTCCTCGATCACCACCTGGACGTCGACGCCGCGCTGGTCGGCCTCCCACATCAGCTGCAGGTACATCGCCATGCCCTCGTTCATCCACACGTCGCGCCAGTCGTCGGGCGTCACCTGGTCGCCGTACCAGTGGTGGGCGAACTCGTGGACGACGACGGCCGGGCTCGTCGAGTACTCGGTGTCGCCGAGCGTGATCATGGTCTGGGTCTCCATGCCGCTCTCGGAGTCGACGACCAGGATGCCGCCGGTGTCGAACGGGTACGGCCCGAGGTACTCCTCCAGCCACTCGATCGCGTCCGGGGCGGTCGACGGGCCGGCGAGCCACTGCGGGTCGGACTTCGGGATCCAGTAGGTGAGCGGGACGCCGCCGTCGGTCTCGGCCTCGGTCTTGTCGTAGTCGCCGAAGGCGAGGGTGGTGAGGTAGGACGCCGCCGGCTCGGCGAGGTGGTAGGTCGTCCTGGTGGTGTCGCCGTCGTCGTCCTCGGAGGTCTGCTCGCCGTTCGCGATGCCCACCCACGGCGACGGCACGGTGAGCGTGAAGTCGTAGAGCGCCTTGTCGGCCGGCTGGTCGTTGACGGCGTACCAGGTGAGCGAGCCGTGCGGCTCGGAGATCGTCCACGTCTCGTGGTCGGGGTCGATGTGGAAGCCGCCCGTGGCGAGGTCGGAGCGGGTGGTCGGCGCCTCCACCGGCTCCGGCGTGCCGGCGTAGGACAGGGTGAGCTCGTAACGCTGGTCCTGCTTCACCGCGGCGGCGACGACGAGCACCGTGCCGTCGCGGCTCACCTCGACCTCGCGGCCGTCGAGGGCAGCCTCGGTGATCTCCAGCGGCTCCCCGAAGTCGAGCTGGAACTGCTCGGCGGTGTCGGTGGCGCGGAAGGTGAGCACCTCGGTGCCGGTGAGGGTGTCGGTCTCGGGGTCCCAGTCGAGGGTGAGGTCGTAGTGGAGCGCATCGACGCCCGGGTCGCCGTACTGCGGGTACACCGAGTCCTCCCGCGGCTCGCTGAGCGCGAGGTCGAGGTCTGCGGACGGCGGATCGACGGCCTCGGTCGGGTCGTCGGCCTCCTCGCTCGACGACGTCGGCACGGGCTCGCCGTCGGACATCCGGCCGCTCTCGACGACGTCACCGCAGCCGGCGAGCAGGAGCGCGCCGGTCGCGAGCAGGGCGGCGACGGGACGGGCAGACGACATGAGGGCTCCGGAGGCGAGGGGTCGGAGAATCGTAGATCGGCCGCTGAAAAGTTCCGGCCGGTCTGTCGAATCGTTGCCAAGTCGTTCGTGGAG
The DNA here is from genome assembly GCA_963808855.1 of uncultured Actinomycetota bacterium. Lineage (GTDB taxonomy): Bacteria > Actinomycetota > Actinomycetes > Propionibacteriales > Nocardioidaceae > Nocardioides. The sequence goes on from CAWEHA010000002.1 coordinate 387,312, forward strand.
GGAGTGAACGCATTCCTGACCGCGACCGACCGAGAGGCCGAGACGATGACCGAACCCCGCCACCGCTGGCTGGCCCTGTACGTGCTGTGCCTGGGCGACCTCATGATCGTGCTCGACTCGAGCATCGTGAACGTCGCCCTCCCGTCGATCCAGTCCGACCTGGGCTTCTCGCAGGACGCCCTCGCCTGGGTCGTGAACGCCTACCTCCTGACCTTCGGCGGCTTCCTGCTGCTCTCCGGCCGGCTCGGTGACCTGCTCGGCAACAAGCGGGTCTTCCAGGGCGGCGTGGTGTCGTTCACCGTCGCCTCGGTGGCCTGCGGCCTCGCGCCGTCGTCCGGGCTGCTGGTGGTGGGCCGTGCCGTGCAGGGCCTCGGCGGCGCCGCCGTCTCGGCGGTCGCGCTCTCGTTGATCATGGGGCTGTTCACCGACCCGGCCGACCGCGCCAAGGCGATGGGCTTCTTCGGCTTCGTGATGTCGGGCGGCGGCGCCGTCGGCGTGCTGCTGGGTGGCGTGCTGACCGGCCTGTTCTCGTGGCACCTGATCTTCCTCGTCAACGTGCCGATCGGCGTCGCCGTGTGGCTCGCCGCGCGTCGGGTGCTGCCCGCCGACGACGTCGTCGACCGCCCCGAGCGGCTCGACGTGCCTGGCGCCGTCCTCGTCACGAGCGCACTGATGCTGTCGGTCTACGCCATCGTCGGCGGCAACGACGCCGGCTGGACCTCGACCCGCACCCTCGGCCTGCTGGCCACCGGTGCCGCCCTCTTCCTCGCGTTCGTCTGGCGGGAGGCGACGACCGCGAGCCCGCTGGTGCCGCTGCGGCTGTTCCGGCTGCGCAACGTGGCGGTGTCGCAGGTCGTCGGCGTGCTGTGGGCGGCGGCGATGTTCGCGTGGTTCTTCCTCGCCGCGATCTACCTGCAGCAGGTGCTGGGCTACGACGCCCTCGACGTCGGGCTCGCCTTCGTTCCGACCAGCGTGGTGATGGCCTTCTGCTCGCTGCGGGTCTCCGACCGGCTGGTGATGCGGTTCGGCGTCCGGCCGCCGCTGACCGTCGGTCTCGGCTGCGCGGCCGTCAGCCTCGCGTTGTTCGCCACGGCCCCGGTCGACGGCGTGTTCGTCGTCCACGTGCTGCCCTCCATGGTGCTGCTGGGCATCGGCGCCGGCATCGCGTTCAACCCGGTGCTGCTGGCCGCGATGGGCGACGTCGAGCCGCACGAGTCCGGGCTCGCCTCGGGCGTGGTGAACACCTCGTTCATGATGGGTGGGGCGCTCGGTCTGGCGGTGCTGGTGAGCATCTCCTCGGCCCGTACCGAGGGCCTGCTGGCCGCGGGCGCTCCCGGGGTGGAGGCGCTCAACGGTGGGCTCCAGGCCGCCTTCGCGGCGGGAGCGGTGGCCGCCGCCCTGGCCGCCGTCGTCGGCGGGGTGTTCCTCCGCCCACGGCCGATGGATGCTGGGGTCGTGTCCGACGAGCCCGAGCCGCAGGTCGCCTGCCCCGAGCCGGTCTGAGTGCACCGAAGCGACTGGACCGTGCCGCCGCGACCCGACGAGGTCGCGGCGGCACGGCCGGGCGACGACCTGGTGTCCCCGGCTGACGTCGTGATGGACCGGGGGTTCACCCTCCCGGCGCCGCCGGCCGAGGTGTGGCCGTGGCTCGTGCAGCTCGGCAAGCGCCGTGCCGGCTGGTACCTGCCGCGGAGCGTCGAGCGGTTCGTGCCGCGGTCGCGGCGGGCGCTGCGGCACCTCGACCCCGACCTGCAGCGCCACGACGTCGGCGACGTGATCCCCGACTGGGGCGGTGCCGACGCGAGGTTCACGCTGGCCGCGATCGAGCCGCCGCGCCTGCTGCTCTACACCTCGACGCGCGGGCGCACCGAGCTCTCGTGGTGCCTCCACCTCACGCCCGAGGACGCCGGCACCCGGGTTCATCTGCGACTGCGGCTGGCGCCCGTGCGGCACCGGGTGCTGGCCGAGCGCGTGGGCGGGCTGTTCGACCAGATGACGATCGCCGGACTCGCCGCCGGACTACGCGAACGGGTTCGTTAGCGTCCGGACGTGTGACGACGTCCCTCGTGCTGCGCGACGCCCGCGTGGTGCCGCTGACGGATCCGCCGACGCCGGGTGCGCCGGTCGAGCCGGTCGACGTCGTCGTCGAGGACGGCGTGGTCACCGCCGTCCGTGCCGGCGCCGAGCGACCGGACGGCGCCGCGGAGGTGCGGGCCGAGGGCCGCTGGCTGGTGCCGGGGCTGTGGGACCAGCACGTGCACCTCGGACAGTGGACCCTGGCCCGGCAGCGGCTCGACACCGCGGCCGTGACGTCGCCCGAGGCCGCGGTGGCGCTCGTCGCCGAGCGGGTGGCGGCCGAGCCGGGCCGCCCGGTGATCGGCTGGGGCCACCGCCCCGGCATCTGGTCACGTGCGGTGACCGTGAGCGAGCTCGACGCCGTCAGCGGCGTCACGCCGGTGGTGCTCATCGCCGGCGACGCGCACCACGCCTGGCTCAACAGCGCAGCGCTGGCCGCCCTCGGGCTCGGCGTCCGCGACGACGTGGTGCGCGAGAACGAGTGGTTCGCGGCCTACGCCCTGCTCGACACGCTCACCGGCGACGCCGGCAACACCCCGTCCGCCTACCGCGAGGGCCTGCTGCAGGCGGCGTCGCTCGGGGTCGTCGGCGTGGTCGACCTCGAGTTCGCCGACACCGAGGAGGCGTGGGTCGAGCGGTGGCACCAGGGCTGCGATCTGCTGCGGGTGCGCCGCGCCACCTACGCCGACACCCTCGAGGAGGTGATCGCGGCCGGACTCCGCACCGGCGACCCGCTCGTGGCAGGCGACGACCGGCTGGTCATGGGGCCGCTCAAGATCATCAGCGACGGCTCGCTCAACACCCGCACCGCGTGGTGCGGCGAGCCGTACTCCGACGGCCACCACCAGCCGGAGCCCGCCGGCGCGCCCAACCTGCCCGCGCACGAGCTGCAGGCGCTCCTCGCCCGCGCCCACATGTCCGGTCTCGAGGTCGCCACCCACGCGATCGGCGACGCCGCACTCACCGCCGCCCTCGACGCCTACGCCGCCACCGGCGCCCGCGGCTCGATCGAGCACCTCCAGCTCGTCGCCCGCGACGACGTCGTCCGGGTGGCCGAGCTGGGGCTGCGGGCCAGCGTGCAGCCCGCCCACCTGCTCGACGACCGCGACCTCACCGAGCTGATCTGGCCCGACCGCACCGGCCGCTGCTTCGCCTTCCGCTGGCTGCTCGACGCCGGCGCCCGCCTGGTGCTCGGCTCCGACGCTCCCGTCTCGCCGCTCGACCCGTGGCTGGCCATGGCGGCCGCCGTCCACCGCTCGGCCGACGACCGCGACGCCTGGCACCCCGAGCACGCCCTCACCGCCCGGGAGGCGCTCGCCGCCTCCGTCGGTGAGCAGCCCACCGTCGCTGTCGGGTCCCGCGGCGATCTGGCGCTCCTCGACCGCGATCCCCTGGCCCCGTGCGACACCACGGCCGAGACCGCGGCCCACCTGCGCTCGATGCCCGTCGCCCTCACCGCCGTCGGCGGCCGCGTCATCCACGCCGACCCGTCAGTAATGCGCTGACCCGTCACTTGTACAACTGACGGGTCAGCGCGACAGGACGGCCTCGACGACGTCGGCCATGCCGGCCTGGCCGACCGCGAACGGGTGGAACGGGATCGTGCCGTCGGGGGCGGTGTCGGCGCCGTTGACCCACGGCTCGTCGCTGCAGATGTCGTGACCCTCGCTGGCGGCGTAGACGTCGGCGAACCCGACGCCTGCCTTCGCGGCGGCCCGGCGCTGGGCCTCGACCAGGCCGCGGTTGACCCGGTCGACGAACCGGTAGTCGCCGGTCGCGAACGGCACCCGGTCGGGGCAGGTGCCGGAGGCCGGGAGCAGCCGCGGGTACGACACCACGACCACGCGCGCGTCCGGTGCGGCCGCGGTGACGGCGTCGACCACCTCGCCCACGTTCCGCTCGACGGTGCGCAGGGTCGCGGCCACGCCGCGGCGGTCGAGCGTGCCGAACGCGAGCCGGGCGAACAGGCCGTCGTCGTTGCCACCCACCGACACCGTCACCGCCGCCGCGTCGTCGGCGACGGCGGGCACCTGCTGGGCGAGCACGCCGGCGGAGTCGGCGCCGCTGCAGCTCACGTCGGTCAGCGCGAGTCCGAGCGACTCGGCCACGAGGCTCGGGTAGTTGACCCCTGACCGGCCGCAGGCCCCGCCGACCTGCGGCGGCACGCCCGGGGCGGCGGTGAACGAGTCGCCGAGGGCGACGTAGCGGTCGCGCGCGTCCGCCGGCTCGGATCCGGGCGAGGAGCCGGGCGAGGAGCCGCCGTCGTCGTCGTTGCCGGAGCACGCGGCCAGCGCGAGGACCGTCAGGACGGCGATGACGCTCCGGATCATGCGGTGAGGGTAGGAGTAGCCCCCAACGCGATCACCAGGGTGCGCACGGTGTCGGGGTCGTCGAGCCCGTCGCCGTACGCCTCCCGCAGCTGGCCCATGCGGTAGCGCACCGTCTGCGGGTGCACGAACAGCGCGGCCGCCACCTCCTCGCGGCGCCCCTGCCGCAGCAGCCACTCGCGGAGCGTGGCGGCGAGCTTCTCGGCCGTGCCGGGGCGCATCCCGTCCAGGGGCGCGAGCGCGCGGGCGCGCAGGTCGGCGAGCGCGTCCGGGTCGGCGGTGAGCACCAGGTCGGCGAGGTGCGCCTCGGTGTCGGTGGGCAGGCCCAGCCCCCGCGCCCGCACCGCCCGGTCGTACGACGCGCGCACCTGCTGCCACGGTCGTGCCGGGCCGGCCGTGGCGCCGCGGTCGGCTACCGCGCGGAGCAGCGCCGCGCGGCGGCGCCCGTGCATGTCGGGCACGAGCAGCAGGACGCCGTCGTCGAGGCCGGGCGCCTCGGCGGCCACCAGCGTGGCCCCCGGCAGCACGGCGAGCACCGGCCGCACCTGGGCCTCCTCGAGGAGGACGGCGGTGAGCGTGCTGGGCGGCGGCCAGTCGGCGCGCTCGGCCGAGGCCACCACGGCGTCCTCCGGCGAGCCGCTGAGCAGGTGGTGGGCGAGCCGCTCCAGCCGGCGCTCGCGCACCCGGCCGGAGGTGGCGAGCTCCTCGGTGTGTCCGGACACGCTCGCCGCGGACAGCTCGTCGATGTAGGCGAACACCAGGCCGGCGAAGGCGGCCAGCTCGTGGGCGTCCAGACCTACCTTCACCGCGCGCCCCGACATCTGCTGCCAGGCCACGCGGGCGCCGATCCGGTAGGCGGCGAGGAGTGCGTCGGTGGTGCGGCCGCTGCGGGCCTCCCCGCGGCCGAGCTGGTAGGCGCCCTCGACGGCGGGCGCGGTGGGCGTGCGCGCGTCGGCGCCGCCCTTGCCGCTGGCCAGCGACAGGAAGCCGCCGAGCGCCACCTGCACGGCGTCGCGGATGGTCTCGCCCATCGCCCCGGAGAAGGCGTCGGTGTAGCTCGGCACCTCGGCGATGATCGCGCTCACCACCTCCTCGGCGACCTCCGGCAGCCCGGAGCGGACCTCGTCGACCACCGCAGGTGGCAGCCGCAGGCCTGGCGCGGTGGTGAGGCGGCGGGGTGGCATCGACGCTCCTTGTTCCCAGCGAACAAATGTGACGTGTTCGTTCACGTGCTCCGGTCAGGAGTTTATCGCCCCCACCCAGCAGGCTGGGGGTATGTCCAGCACTGCACTACCGCGTCCGGCGACCCGAGGTCTCGGGACCACGCTGCGCCAGCGGCTGCGCCGGGTGGCCGAGGCGGCCGTGACGCCGCTCGACCCGGCCGACGTGCTCGACGTCTTCCACCCGCTGCGCCGCGGCGCCGAGCTCCGGGGCCGCATCGTCGAGGTCCGGTCCGAGACCTCGGAGTCGGCCACGATCGTCCTCAAGCCCGGGCGCGACTGGCAGGGCCACCTACCCGGTCAGTACGTGCGCGTCGGCGTCGACGTCGACGGCGTCCGCCTGTGGCGCACCTACTCGCTCACCCACGGCCCGCGGCCCGACCGCTGCCTCAGCATCACCGTGAAGGCGATCGCCGACGGCGTCGTCTCCAACTACCTCGTGCACCGCGCCCGGCCCGGCCAGATGCTGCAGCTCGACCAGGCGCAGGGCGAGTTCGTGCTCCCGCAGCCCATGCCCGAGAAGCTGCTGCTGGTCACGGCCGGATCCGGCATCACGCCGGTGATCGGCATGCTGCGCAACCTGTTCTCGCGGGCCACGCCGGTGACGCCCGACATCGTGCTGCTGCACTCGGCGCTCACCCGCGACAGCGTGATCTTCGGCCCCGAGCTGCGGGGCTACGCCGCCCGCGGCCTGATCCGGCTCGTCGAGCTGCACACCGACGTCGACGGCCTGCTCGACGTCGCCGACCTCGAGAAGATCGTCCCGGACCTCGACGAGCGCACGTCGTACGCGTGCGGTCCCGTCGGCCTCCTCGACGCGCTCGAGGAGCACCACACCTCCCGCGGGCTGACGCTCCAGGTGGAGCGGTTCCGCACCCGCTCCGTCGAGCCCGGCGAGGGTGGCACGCTCACCTTCGCCGACGGCCGCACCGTCGACGCCGACGGCGCCACCCCGATCCTCGACGTCGGCGAAGGCGCCGGCGTGCTCATGCCCAGCGGGTGCCGGATGGGCATCTGCATGAGCTGCGTGCTCCCGCTCAAGGAAGGCGCCGTGCGCGACCTGCGCAACGGCGCGATCACCACCGCCGTGCCTGGCGAGACCGGGCCCGACGGCGTCCAGATCCAGACCTGCATCAACGCGGCCGCCGGGCCGTGCCACCTCGCCCACTGATCACTGATCCGGAGAGGACCTCCCCATGACTGTCATCACCAAGCAGCCCACCAACCCGACCGCGCACCTGTCCGACGACGACATCGAGCAGCTCGGCCAGGAGCTCGACGCCATCCGGCAGTCGGTGCTCGACGACCGCGGCGAGCGCGACGCGAAGTACATCCGCCGCGTCGTCGCCGTCCAGCGCCGCGTCGAGCTCGGCTCGCGTGCCGTCCTCCTCGCCAGCGCCTTCCCGCCGGCCTGGGTGGTCGGCACCGTCGGCCTCTCGCTGGCCAAGATCCTCGAGAACATGGAGATCGGCCACAACGTCATGCACGGCCAGTGGGACTGGATGCGCGACCCCAAGATCCACTCCACCACCTGGGAGTGGGACAACGCCTCGACGGCGGAGGGCTGGAAGCACAGCCACAACGAGATCCACCACACGTACACGAACATCGTCGGCAAGGACAACGACCTCGGCTACGGGATCATGCGCGTCGACGAGGACCAGCGCTGGTCGCCGTTCCACCTCGGCCAGCCGCTGTGGAACTTCGTCAACATGTGCTTCTTCGAGTACGGCATCGCCGCCTACGACCTCGACCTCGGCCGCAACCTGCGACTGCCGAAGGAGAAGCGCAGCGAGACCTTCAAGCGGCGCGCCAAGGCCACCGTGCACAAGGTCCGCAAGCAGGCCACCAAGGACTACGTCGTCCACCCGCTGCTGGCCCTGCCGTTCGGCGCGGCCCTGCCCACCCTCGCCGCCAACGCGATCGCCAACCTCACGCGCAACGTGTGGTCGCACTCGGTGATCATGTGCGGCCACTTCCCCGAGGGCGTCGAGACCTTCGAGAAGAAGTCGATCCCGGACGACGAGACCCGCGGCCAGTGGTACCTGCGCCAGATGCTCGGCTCCGCGAACATCTCCGGCGGCCCGGTCACGCACCTGATGACCGGCAACCTCAGCCACCAGATCGAGCATCACCTCTACCCCGACCTGCCGAGCGTCCGGTACGCCGAGGTGGCGCCGCAGGTGCGCGAGGTCTTCGAGAAGTACGGCCTCAACTACCACTCGGCCCCGCTGCCGCAGCAGGTGTCGAGCGCCTGGCACCGCGTCGTCCGCCTCTCGCTGCCCAACCACTTCCTCGAGACCACCACCACCCGCAACCTGCCCTCGCAGCTCAAGCTGCTGTGGGGGATGACCACCGGTGACCGCCGGGTGCGTCGTGCCGGCCAGGCCCGGCTCGTGCAGATGGCCCGACGACGGAAGGTCGCCGCCGTCCCGGAGCCGGCTGCGGCCTGACGGGGGTCGCGACATGACAGCCCTGCAGCGCCAGCCCCGGAGCCAGGTCGCCCACCTGAGCCCCGAGGACCTCGACGACATCGGCCGCCGGCTCGACGCCGTCCGACAGTCCGTGCTCGACTCCCGGGGCGAGCGCGACGCCGCCTACATCCGCCGCGTCATCCGCGCCCAGCGGCTCCTCGAGATCGGCGGGCGGGTGACGCTCCTGGCGGCCAGCCGCTGGAAGCCGGCCTGGCTGCTCGGCACGGCGTCGCTGACGCTCGCCAAGGTGCTCGACAACATGGAGATCGGCCACAACGTCCTGCACGGCCAGTGGGACTGGATGCGCGACCCCAAGATCCACTCGAGCACCTGGGACTGGGACCACGCCTCGCCGCCCGAGCAGTGGCGGCGCGCCCACAACCAGCAGCACCACACGTACACGAACATCCTCGGCCACGACAACGACCTCGGCTACGGGATCATGCGCGTCGACGAGGACCAGCCGTGGGTGCCGGCGCACCTCCTGCAGCCGGCGGTCAACCTCGTCACCGCCTGCATCTTCGAGTACGGCATCGCGATGTTCGACTCCGACCTGAGCGAGACGCTCGGTGCCGGCAAGCCGCTCACGCCCGAGCAGAAGCACGACCTGCAGCAGTTGCTCACCAAGGCGGGCAAGCAGATCGCGAAGGACTTCCTCGTGCACCCGGCCCTGTCCGGCCCCGGCTGGCGCGCCACCCTGACGGCGAACCTCGTCGCCAACCTGCTCCGCAACCTGTGGAGCCACTCGGTGATCATGTGCGGGCACTTCCCCGAGGGTGTCGAGACCTTCGAGCTCGAGCAGCTGCCCCACGAGGAGTCGCGCGGCGAGTGGTACCTGCGCCAGATGCTCGGCTCGGCCAACATCTCCGGCTCGCGGGCCCTGCACCTGATGACCGGCAACCTGTCCCACCAGATCGAGCACCACCTGTTCCCCGATCTTCCGAGCAGGCGGTACCGCGAGATCGCCCCCCGGGTGCGCGCGGTGCTCGAGCGCCACGGCCTGAGCTACAACGCGGCGCCGTTGCCGCAGCAGGTGGCGAGCGCCTGGCACCGGGTGGTGCGACTCTCGCTGCCGAACCACTTCCTCGAGACCACCACCCGGCGCAACCTGGGCTCGCAGCTCAAGCTGCTGTGGGGCATGACCGCCGGCGACCATCGGGTGCGCCGTGCCGGTCAGGCGCGACTGGCGCAGATGGCGCGTCGCGCGAAGGCCGCCGTCCGGCAGCCCGTCGCCGCCTGACTCACTCGTCGTCGAACTGGCAGGTCCCGCAGTCGCCGAACAGCACCACGCCGGACGGGTCTAGGGTCGCCAGGGTGTCTTCGGCCGGCGATCTCGGGGTTGGAGCGCTGGCGCCGACCGCGGTCGAGCGCGGCGCGATCGGCTTCCGGCTCCCCGATCCCGAGCACGCGCACGAGGCGGTGCGGCTGTGGACCGACCTCGACCTCGGCGACGACCTCGACCTCGCACCCGTCGACGGCGGCTGGGAGCTGCTGCTGCCGTCGCCGGACGTCGAGTGCCTCGAGTACCTCCTCGACGTCGACGGCGACCTGGTGCCCGACCCGGGCAACCCCGACCGGGTCGACGGCGCGTTCGGCGAGCACTCCTGGCTGGCACTGCCCGGCTACGCGCCGCCGTCGTGGCTCGACCTCGAGCCCGTGCCTGGGGAGCTCACCCCGCTCCCCGTGGCGGACACGCCGGTGGGTGACATCGATGTCGATCGTGTGGAGCCCGGGCGACGGCGACCTGCCGCTGCTCGTGGCGCACGACGGTCCGGAGATGGACGAGTTCGGCGCGCTGACCCGGTACGTCGGGGCGCTGGTGGGCGCCGGCCGGCTGCCCGCGATGCGGGTGGCGCTGATGGTGCCGGGTGCGCGCAACGAGCGCTATGCCGCCAACCCCGACTACGCCGAGGCGCTGGTCGAGCACGTCGTCCCGGCGATCACGGCCGCCCACCCGACCACGGGCCGACCGGTGCTGAGCGGCCAGAGCCTCGGCGGTGTCGCCGCGCTGCACGCCGCGACCACCAGCCCGGGCACCTTCGACGGGCTGCTGCTGCAGTCGAGCTCGTTCTTCACCGAGGAGCTGGACCCGCAGGAGCGCGAGTTCGAGCACTGGACCGCCGTCACCGAGTTCGTCGCCGGGCTGGACACCGGGCCCGGGTGCCCGGTGACGCTCACCTGCGGCACTGCGGAGGAAAACTACGCCAACAACCAGCGCATGGCGCAGACCCTGTCAACCATGGGCGTCGACGTCGCATGGGGCGAGACGCGCCAGGGACACACGTGGACGTGTTGGCGCGACCTGCTCGACCCGCACCTCACCGACCTGCTACGCAAGGTGTGGTGATGGAACGAGAGCAGGTCGAGCTCGACGCGCCTGGACTCCACCGCGCGGGCACCGTGATCCGGTACGGCTACTGGGGCCGGCCGGTGCTGGTGTTCCCGAGCGAGCAGGGCCGGGCGTGGGACTACGAGAACAACGGGATGGTCGACGCCGTCGCCGACCTGCTCGAGGCGGGCCGGGTGAAGCTCTACTGCCTCGACTCCTTCGACGAGGTCACCTGGTCGGACCGGTCGGTGCCGCTCGAGGAGCGCGCCCGGCGTCACCGCGCCTTCGAGTCGTGGGTGACCGACGAGGTGGCGGGCTACATCGGTCACGACTCACCCGGGTCCGCGGACGCCGTCGTCACCGGCTGCAGCCTCGGCGCGTTCCACGCCCTGCAGCTCGCGCTCACCCGCGCCGACCTGTTCCCGCAGGCGATCTGCCTCAGCGGCACCTACGACCCGAGCGCCTGGCACGCCTGGGGCGAGCGCGGCGAGCAGGCCTACTTCACCAACCCCACCGACTATGTCGCCCACCTCGACGGCGACCACCTCGACTGGCTGCGCAGCCGGCTCCACCTCGTCCTCGTCGCCGGCGAGGGGCCGTGGGAGGTGGATCCGACGCAGTCGCTGCCGTCGACCCGGCGGATGGGCGCGCTGCTCGCCGAGAAGGGCATCCCGCACGACCTCGACATCTGGGGCCACGACTCGGCCCACGACTGGCCCTGGTGGCAGAAGCAGATCGCCCACCACCTCCCACGATTCTGTTAGGAGAACCATGAGCGACCACCTGATCGGACTGCTGCTCGGAGCCGAGGACGACTGGCCGCGCGCCTTCGAGGCGATCCTGCGGCGGGTCGGGCCGATCACCACCGGCGGCGAGACGCACACGGTCTCGAGCGAGCGGCTCACCATCGAGCCGTTCCGGCTCGACGACCCGGTGCGCACCGAGCTCGTGATCGACCGGCTCGCGCACTGGTACTACCACCCGCGGGAGTGGCTGAAGAAGGCCGCGATGGTGAACGACACCTACCTGCTCAACAGCCCGTTCACGTTCCAGTCGATGGAGAAGCACAGCGCCTACTGCGCGCTGGTGCGGATGGGCTTCAAGGTGCCGGCCACCACGCTGGTGCCGTACAAGAACCCGGTCGACAACGTGCGGTGGGCCTACACCTCCGAGCGCTACAACGAGTCCTTCGACCTCGACGCCGTCGCCGACGACCTGGGCTTCCCGCTCTACATGAAGCCGTTCGACGGCGGCGCCTGGCGCGGCGTCTCCCGGGTCAACGACCGCGGCGACCTGCACCGCGCCTACGACGAGTCCGGCGAGATGCTGATGCACCTCCAGGCCACCGTCGACTACGAGCACTTCGCCCGGGCGCTGTCGATCGGGCCCGAGACGATGGTGATGGACTTCCGGCCCGAACAGCCCATGCACCAGCGGTACGCCGTCAACCACGGCTTCCTCAACGACGAGGCCGGCCGCCAGGCGGTCGCCGTCAGCCGGATCGTCAACGCGTTCTTCCGGTGGGAGTTCAACTCCGCGGAGATGCTCGTGGTGGGTGACGACGTCTACCCCATCGACTACGCCAACGCCTGCCCCGACGTCGCCGTCACCTCGCTGCACTACTACTTCCCGTGGGCGATCACCGCCCTGGTGCGCTGGTCCACCTACTGCGTCGTCACCGGCCGCAAGGGCTCGGTCGACCTCGACACCTCCCGCTACTTCGCGATCGCCGACGACGCCGACCTCTCCTACGAGGAGAAGCTCACCGCCTACCTCGCGCTGGCCGACGAGCACTTCGAGACCGACCGCTACTGGGACTGGTGCGCCGAGCACCTGCCGCACCTCGAGGAGCAGGTGATCGAGTACGTGACCGGCGACGACTTCGACCGGCTGCTCCGCGAGACCGTCGCCGCCACCTACCCACCCCACGAGCAGGACGAGTTCCTCGCCCACTTCCGCGGCCTGCTCGCGCTGTGGGTGGCCGACCAGCGTTGAGCCCGGGCCTGACGCTCCAGTTCCACCCGGACTGGCCGCACGCCGGCCGGCGCGTGGTGGAGTCGATGGCCGACGACGGCCGCTACCGCTCGCAGTTCGCCACCGGCACCTCCAACGGCGGCCTCACCGCCCACCCGGGCGGCGACCGGTGGCGGTGGGAGAGCAGGCTCTTCGACGCCCGCTACGACAACGCCGGCCCCGACGACCGGCCGCTCTACGGAGCCTGGAACCGGCACGCCGACCCGTACGGCGGCTCGGTGCGGTTCGGCTCGGCGTACGTTGCGGTGCGCCCCGAGGTGGTCGACCGGGCGACGTTCTGCTTCCCCGACTCGGTGTTCGAGCCGGCCGACGTCGGCGGCCCCGACCTGCTGCCGCACCTCTGCGCCCTCGCCGACGCCGCCGGCCACGACCACCTCGACGACTACGTCGAGGCCCACGTCCACGGTGGCGTGCGCTTCGAGGACGACGCCGAGGCCGTGGTGCTCGACCCCTGCTTCGACGGGACGCCCGTGGCCGCCGCGGCGGAGCGACTCGGCTGCGAGGTGCGCTACCACCCCGGCTTCCGGGTGGCCTCCGCCGACGTCGACCCCGAGTACCGAGGCGGGGACGTCGCGGCGCTCGCGCGGTCGCTGGCGGCCGAGCTGACCCCCGACGTGATCGGCGACGCCGCCCGCACCGGCCGCCACGACCCGCAGTCGCTCAAGCGGGTCTGGCACTGCCTGGCGCGGTTCGGACGCTCGGCGGCGTGAGCGCTCGTCCTGGCCCTCTCGTTAGGGTCGTCGCATGACCCGCAGGTGCAAGGTCGGCGTGCAGCTGCCCGAGGTCGAGCGCTTCGTGCCGTGGCCGGAGTACCTCGACCTGGCGCGGCGTGCGGAGGCGGTGGGCTTCGATTCGGTGTGGGTCGGCGACCACTTGGTCTACGACCTTCCGGACGGGTCGACACGAGGGCCCTACGAGGCCTGGACGACGCTGGCGGCGATCGCGGCGGTCACCGAGCGGGTGGAGATCGGACCGCTGGTCGCGTCCACGGGCTTCCACGCGCCGGCGATGCTGGCCAAGCAGGCCGCGACCGTCGACGCCATCTCGGCCGGCAGGCTCATCGTGGGCCTCGGGGCGGGCTGGAACCGGCGCGAGTTCGACGCCTTCGGGTTCCCGTACGACCGGCGCGTCTCGCGCTTCGAGGAGGCGCTGGCGATCATCGGTCCGCTGCTGCGGGAGGGGCGGACCTCCTTCCACGGTCAGTTCTACGACGTCGAGGACTGCGTGCTCGACCCGCGACCCGAGCGGGACGGCGGCCCGCCGATCATGGTGGGCTCGAACAGCCCGCGCATGCTGCGCATCGCCTTGCCGGTCGTCGACTCCTGGAACGTCTGGTGGAGCATCTACCAGAACTCCGTCGAGCGGTTCGCGGAGGTGAAGGCCGAGGTCGACGCGCTGGTCCCGGAGGGGCGAGAGGTCGAGGCGAGCGCCGCGGTCCTGGTCACGCTCCCAGGGGGCAGGGGACGGGTGATGGGCGAGACGTACGACGCCGACGTCACACAGGTCACGCCCGGCGACCTCGGTGGCCATCTCCACGGACTGGCCGACGCCGGCGCCACGCATCTGCAGCTGGTGCTCGACCCGATCACGGCCGAGAGCATCGACACGATCGGCGAGGTGCTGAGAACCCTCGACATCTGAGGGTGATCTCCGCTACTCCTCGAGCGCGGTCCACGTCCACCAGGTGTAGTGGGACTCGCCCTGCGCCACCTGGTAGCGCCGACAGCACGGCCGGGTCGCGGGTCGGTCACCACCCAGAGCGCCGAGATCACCCGACCGGCGTCGCCGAGTCCGAGCGCGGCATTCGCGGCGGTGTGACACGGCAATCGGAAGGTCAGCCCAGCGCGGCGGAAACCACCTCGCGGGCCGCCTCCTGCACCTCGGCGAGGTGGTCGGGGCCGCGGAAGGACTCGGCGTAGATCTTGTAGACGTCCTCGGTGCCGGAGGGGCGGGCGGCGAACCAGGCCGACTCGGTGGTGACCTTGAGGCCGCCGATCTTCGCGCCGTTGCCGGGGGCCTCGGTGAGCTTGGCGGTGATCTCCTCGCCGGCCAGCGACGTCGCGTCGACGTCGGAGGCCGACAGCGCGGCCAGCGCCGCCTTCTGCTCCCGGGAGGCGGGGGCGTCGACGCGGGCGTAGGCGGGGTCGCCGTGGGAGGAGACCAGCTGGGCGTAGAGCTCGCTGGGCGAGGAGCCGGAGACGGCGAGGATCTCGGAGGCCAGCAGGGCGAGCAGGAGGCCGTCCTTGTCGGTGGTCCACACCGAGCCGTCGCGCCGCAGGAACGACGCGCCCGCCGACTCCTCGCCGCCGAAGCCGAACGACCCGTCGAGCAGGCCGGGCACGAACCACTTGAACCCGACCGGCACCTCCACCAGCGGGGCGTCGAGGGACGCCGCGACCCGGTCGATCATCGACGACGACACCAGCGTCTTGCCCACCCGCGCCGACGACGGCCAGTCGGGCCGGGCGCCCCCGAACAGGTAGCCGATCGCCACGGCGAGGAAGTGGTTCGGGTTCATCAGTCCGGCGTCGGGGGTGACGATGCCGTGCCGGTCGGAGTCGGCGTCGTTGCCGGTGGCGATCGCGAACTCGTCCTTGCGCGAGACGAGCGAAGCCATCGCGGACGGCGAGGAGCAGTCCATCCGGATCTTGCCGTCCCAGTCGAGCGTCATGAACCGCCAGGTCGGGTCGACCAGCGGGTTCACGACGGTGAGGTCGAGGCGGTGCCGCTCGGCGATCTCGCCCCAGTAGTGCACCGACGCGCCGCCGAGCGGGTCGGCGCCGATCCGCACCCCGGCCGCGCGCACGGCGTCGAGGTCGAGCACCGACGGGAGGTCGTCGACGTAGCTGCCGAGGAAGTCGTACGACGACGCCGCGGCCCGGGCCCGCGCGAACGGCACCCGCCGCACGCCGTCGAGGGAGGCCGCGATCAGCGCGTTGGCCCGGTCGGCGATCGCCGAGGTGGCGTCGGAGTCGGCCGGCCCGCCGTGGGGCGGGTTGTACTTGAAGCCGCCGTCGCCGGGCGGGTTGTGCGACGGCGTCACCACGATGCCGTCGGCGAGGCCGGACCCCGAGGTCCGGCCGCCGTTGGCGCGCAGGATCGCGTGCGAGACGGCCGGCGTCGGCGTGTAGCCGTCGCGGTCGTCGACGAGCACGGTGACGTCGTTGCCGGCCAGCACCTCCAGCGCCGTCGCCCACGCCGGCTCCGAGAGGCCGTGGGTGTCGCGGCCGAGGAACAGTGGACCGTCGTAACCCTGCTCGCGGCGGTATTCGCAGATCGCCTGCGTGGTGGCCGCGATGTGGGTCTCGTTGAACGACGTCGTCAGCGACGACCCGCGGTGCCCGCTGGTACCGAACGCCACCCGTTGAGCGGGATCGTCCGGGTCGGGCACCTGCGTGTAGTACGCCGTGACGAGGTGCGCGACGTCGACCAGGTCACGGGGTTCGGCGGGCTGTCCAGCTCGGGGGTCGGGCACCCGGCCATCATGCCGTCCCGAGCACGGGCTTGTTGCTGCGGATGACGCCGTGCGGGTCGCGGCGGCGCTTGATCTCCCGCAGCCGATCGAGACGCTCGGCGTCGTAGCCGGCCGCGTCGTCGTGGCCGACGGCCGAGAAGTTCGGCATCCGGTGCTCCGTGGCCAGGTGGCCCACCGCGGCGTCGAGGGCCGCGAACCCGTGGGGGATGGCGGCCGCGAGCTCGGGCACCGCGGGGACGCCGACGGCGAACAGCTGGAACGGCTCGGACACCGGGCGGACGGCGCCGCCGCCCGCCGGCTCCTCGGCGAACGCGCCGCCGAGGCCGCGCAGCTGCACCATCAAGAGCGGGCAGGTGCGCGGGTCGGTGACCGCTGCGCACAGTGCGTCGATGGCGTCGTCGTCCAGCCCGGTGAGCAGCATCGAGTGCTCCATCGTGGGCATCGGGTCGTTGGGCTCGGCCGCGACCGCGGGCACGGTGCCGGGCGTGACCGGGCCGAGCAGGTCCATCTCCACCGGCGCCGCGTCGCGCAGCGGCCACAGCAGCATCTCGGCGCGGAGCCGGGAGCCGAGGTAGAGCGCCGTGACGTTGACGAAGGAGCGGCCACGCAGCGGCTCGGGGATCTCGGGGATCGGCGGGAAGTGCTGCACGTGCGCCCACACGGACGAGCTCGCGCGGCGCCACGAGCGCCAGGTCGCGGAAGGCCCTCAGCACCACCGGCGCGTGCTCCACCGGCCACAGCAGCTGACCGCCGTACATCTCGGGCGCGTCGACGAGCGCCAGCTCGGCCCGGACGACGATCCCGAAGTCGCCGCCGCCGCCGCGCAGCGCCCAGAACAGCTCGGGGTCGCTGGTGCGGGTCACGTGCACGAGCTCACCGGCGGCGTCGACGACGTCGATCGCCACCACGGTGTTGGCGGTGAAGCCGTGCTTGCGGGTGAACCACGAGACGCCGCCGCCGAGGGCCAGACCGACCACGGTCACGTCGGCGTTGCTGCCGCAGAGCCCGACCAGGCCGGTGCCGTCGAGCTCGGTCATCAGCGTGCCCCACTTGACGCCGGCACCCACGGTGACGGTGCGGCGGGCGAGGTCGAGCTCGATGCCTTGGAGCGCGCCGGTGCGCAGCAGCAGCGTGCCGTCGAGGGTGGTGCGGGGGGCGTGGCCGGTGGGCTGCGCCGACACCGGCACGCCGTGCTCGGCGCCCCAGCGGACGGCGGCCACGACGTCGTCGGCGTGCGCGACGTGCAGCACCGCGGCCGGGTGCTGCGGCACGTTGACGACCCACGGCGTGCGGTCGGCGTCGTAGGCGGGGTCGTCGGGCGTGACGAGGCGACCGACCACGGCGCGGCGCAGGGCCTCCCAGTCGGGTCCGGTGGTGGTGGCGGCGGCGGGCGAGGACAGCGTGGTCATGGGGTGCTCCTGGGCGAGGCCGGTCCTGGTGACCGGCGGTGCGCCCACCGTGGGCCGGGCCGCTTACCCAGGACTTGTGCTTGGCTTACCGGCCCAGCAGCGCCTCGGCGCGCCGCACCCAGCGCCGGGCGCCGTTGCGGGCGTTCATCTCCAGCGCCGCCTGCCACGCCGCCCGCGCGCCGGCGTCGTCGCCGAGGGCGGCCTGGCCGATCCCGAGGAACAGGTCGACGGCGCCGAGCGACACCACGCTGCCGTAGGTGGCCACCGTGCCGCGGTAGGGCGTCAGCGCGGCCACTGCCTCGGCGAGCGCCGGGTGAGAGCCCGCCGCGAGCACCTCCAGCCGGCGGCACGCGCCGTACATGCTGGCGTAGTCGACGCCCACCGGCTCGTCGTCGACCACCAGCTCCAGCGCCTCGTCGACCCGGCCCACCCGCGCCAGCGCCGCCGCGACCCCGGATCGGTAGCCGGCGTGCGGGTGTCCCTGGGCGCCGGCGACGAGATCGGCCGGGACGCCGGGGTGGTCGTCCTCGCCCTCGAGCACCACCAGCCCGCCGAGCTCCTGCAGCCCGACCATCGAGGTGCGCCGGTGCAGCGCCAGCGCGCGCTGGGCGATCGCGGGCGCTTCCGGGTCGTCGGACTCCAGCGCCCGCAACCACCGCAGCCAGGTCAGGAACAGGTCCGAGCCGCTGAACCGCAGCCGAGCGGCCAGCGCGTAGGCCCGCGCGAGCGCCTCGTCGGCCGCCGCGTAGTCGCCGCCGATGTGCAGCGCGGTGCCGAGGTGGCACAGGGCGGCGAGCTCGTACTCCGCGGTGTCGCACACCGTGAGCAGCTCGCGGGCCAGCACCAGCCGGTCGGGTGCCCGCCCCGGAGCCCACAGCGTGGTGGCGCGGGCCACCAGACAGTCGCGCAGCACCCGCGGGTCGCCGCTCTCGCGGGCGAGCGTCACCGCCCGCTCGGTACACGGCTCGGCCTCCGGGTGCCACACCACGTAGTGCTCGAGACCGAGCTGGGCCCACAGCCGGGCCTGGAGGCCGACGTCGGTCACCCGGTCCAGGCAGTACTCCAGCACCGCCCGCGCCTGCGGCTGGTCGTCGCCCATCTCGCGCCAGTGCCACACTCCCGAGCTGCGGTAGCCGGTGGCGGCCTCGGCCATCCGCACCACGTCGTCGTCGCGCCGCGCGAGTGCCACCGCCTCGTCGAGCGCGGCGATCATGCCGGCGATGTCGCCGAGCCGCTGCCGGGCCAGGGCGAGCGACAGCAGGAGGTCGTGGCGTCGTCCCAGGGCGGCCGGGTCGGGCTCGGCACGCCGCTCGGCGGCCGCCGCCTGCTCCCAGAGGCCCGCGCCCTCGGCGAAGGCGCCGCGGCGCTCGGCCGCGCGCGCGGCGTCGACGGCGTAGCGGACGGCGTCCGCCGCGACGTCCGGCACATAGGCCGCGGCCACGAGGTGGTGGTGCGCCACCTCGGGCAGCAGCTCGGGGTCGTGGGAGAGCCGCGCGGCCAGGGCGCGGCCCGCCGCGGCGTGGCCGGCGGCCCGGCGTCCGACGGGCAGGTCGCGGTAGAGGGTCTCGCGGGCCAGCGCGTGCACGAACCGCAGCCGGCCCGGCTCGCCGGACTCCTGCACCACCCCCGCTGTCAGCGCCTCCTCGAGGTCGTCGAGCGGACGACGGCCCGCGGGCAGCACCGCGGCCAGCACGACCGGGTCGAAGTCGCGGCCCACGATCGCGGCAGCGCCCAGCGCTTCCTGCGTCGCCGGGTCGAGCCGCTGCACCCGCAGCCGCAGCACGTCCGCGACGCCCTCCGGCACCTCGACCTCCTCGACCGCGGTGCCGTCGCCGAGCAGGCGGGCGGTCTCGAGCACGAAGAAGGGGTTGCCGTCACAGCGCTCGGCCAGCGTGGGCGCCAGCTCAGCGGCGCGGCCGTCCGGCAGCCCCGAGGTGCCGAGCAGCGCGCCGACGCCGTCCGCGTCGAGCGGCGGGACGGCGACGCGGTGGGCGCCGAGCCGGGTCAGGGCGGCGAGGGCCTCGGCGTGGGCCGGCTGCCGGCGGGCGTCGACCGGTCGACTGGTGCCCACCACGAGCAGCGGCCGGTCGCGCAGCTCCTCGGCCACGTAGGCGAGCAGCCGCAGCGAGGTGAGGTCGGCCCAGTGCAGGTCCTCCAGCACCACCAGGAGCGGGGCGCCGCGGCGGCCGAGCCAGCGGGCGACGGCGTCGAAGGTGCGCATCGTGGTGGCCCCCGCGGCCTCGGGGCCGGCGGTCTCCTCCTCGCCGCCGGCGCCGCCGAGGAGCGCGAGCACCCGGGCGTCGTCCGGCGCCGCTCCGTCCTGGTCGGCCAGGCCGCGGAGCACGGGCAGCCACGGCCAGTACGCCGGCGCGAGGTCGCCCTCGTGGCAGCGGCCGCGGGCGACGTCGACGCCGGCGGCCCGGGCGCGCTCGGCCAGCGCCTCGGCCAGCGCGGTCTTGCCGATCCCGGCCTCGCCGCCCAGCAGCACGAGGCCGCCGCGACCGGCGGTGAGCGCGTCGAGGTGGCCGCCGAGCCGGTCCAGCAGGTCGTCGCGGCCCACCACCGTCACCGCGCCGGGACCGGGTGCGGCCGGCGCGGCCGGCGCGGCCGGCGTCGGGCCGGCCAGGCTGGGGTCCTGCCGCAGGATCTGCTCCTCCAGCGCCCGCACCGAGGGCGAGGGGTCGATGCCGAGCTCGGTGTCGAGGGCCTCGCGCAGCGTCCGCAGCGCGGCGAGCGCGTCGGCCTGCCGGTCGCAGCGGTAGAGCGCCAGGGCGTGCAGCGACCACAGCCGCTCGCGGAACGGGTGCTCGGCCGCCACCGCCGCCAGCTCGGCCTGCGCCTGCGCCGCCCGTCCCTGGTCGAGCAGCGCGCCGGCCCGGGTCTCGTGCAGCCGCAGCAGGTCGTCGCCGAGCCGGGTGGCCTCGGTGGCGAGGCCGGGCACGTCGGCGAGGTCCTCGAACGGCTGGCCCCGCCACAGCGCGAGCGCGCGATCGCTCAGCTCGAGGGCCTGCGCCGGTGCCGCGGCGGCCGCCCGTTGCACGAGGGTCGTGAAGGCGGCGGCGTCCACGTCGACGCCGGACAGCGCGTAGCCGCCCGGCTCCCGCACGATCGCCTGGTGGCCGAGCAGCTTGCGCAGCTTGGAGACCGCCACCTGCACCGACCCGGGCGCCGAGGCGGGCGGGTCGTCGCCCCACACCTCGTCGACCAGCCGGTCGCCGCCGACCTGGCGGCCGCCCGCGGCCACCAGCAGCCCGAGCACGGCGCGCTCCCGGCGTCCGGTCACTCCCTGCTCGGTGCCGTCGGTGCGCACGCGCAACGGCCCGAGGACGTCGACCTCGACCGCCATGGCACCGCACCCTAGGACCGGATCGGCGTCAGCGGGCGGTAAGTCGCACGACAGCGACCACCGGTCCACTCCTCCTCGACACCATCCCGAGAAGGAGCAGCACCATGACCACCACCGTCACCAGCCCCTGGACCTGGCAGGACGCCTTCGGCTACTCGCAGTCCGTGGCCGTCCGCTCGCCCGAGGTCACCGTGTACGTCGCCGGCCAGGCCTCGATCGACGCCGACGGCACCTTCCTCCACGCCGGCGACATGGCCGGCCAGGTCGGCCAGGTGCTCGACAACGTCGAGACCGTCCTCGCCGCGCACGACCTCACCCTGGCCGACGTCGTCAGCTACGCCGTGCACACCACCGACGTCGACGCCTACCTGCCCGCCAGCGGCCAGGTGGCCGAGCGGTTCGCCGCCCACGGCCGGGTGCCCGCCGGCGAGATCCTCTGCGAGGTCCAGCGCCTCGCGCTCCCCCCGATGCTGGTGGAGATCAGCGTCGTCGCCTCCCGCTGAGACTCACGCGTAGCGGAACGCCCGCTGCTCACCGCGGGCGAACCGGCGGCGCACCAGCCGGGCGAGCAGCACCTGCACCGGGTTGAGCAGCGGCCGCAGCGCGGTCATCTGCTCGGCGGTGAGGCCGTGGAAGACCCAGCCGAGCAGGAACGGCATCATCCGCGCCGGGTACGCCCGGTCGGCGGCCTTCTCCGACGCCGCCCAGTCGATCGCGGTCATCCGGCGCTGCACCAGCGGCAGCGCCTCGGTCTCCTCGTGGCGCAGGTGGTCGAGCAGCAGCGCGTGCGTCGTCGTCACGTGGACGTCGAGGGCGTTGCGGTGGTCGGCGCACGGGTGGTCGGCCATCGCGGCGAAGCCGTCGGCGCAGGCCGCCAGCGCCGGGTCGATCTGCTCGTGCTCGTCCTCCATCGCCGTCAGCAGCGCGCGGGCCTCGGTCTCCCCGGCCGCGACGGCCCGCTCCAGCAGCACCGGCCAGATCGAGTCGTCCTCCACGCGGTGGTGGTGGTGCAGGGCGTCGGCGAACCGCGTCCACCGCGCCCGGAGCGCCCGCCAGGCCTCGCCGTCACCCACCGGCGTGTGCCGCACGGCGGACTCGAAGACCGCGAGGTCGCGGCGGAACGCGTGGTGGATGACGTACATCCCGGTCAGGTCGTGCGGGCCGTCGGCGACGTGGGACTGGCCCGGCAGGGAGATCTGGTGCATGGGTCGAGCGTGCGAGAGCCCTCTTGTGCCGCACTTGGGTCGCCTTGAAGTCGGTGCCAAGTGCGCCGCAAGCGCGCGGGCCTCACGGTTCGGGTGATCTCGAACCACCGATGAGGAGAACCACCGTCATGAACTCGATCCTCGAGCGCCTCGCTCGCCACGCCGTGCTGCGGCCCTGGCGCACCATCGCCGCCTGGGCGCTGGTGCTGGGCGCCGTCATCGGCCTCGCCGCCGCGTTCGGCGGCCCCGCGCAGGAGGACTGGGACGTCCCCGACGCTCGGGCCCAGGTCGGCATCGACCAGCTGCGCGAGCACCTGCCGGGCTTCGGCAACGCCTCGGCGCAGGTCGTCGTCCACGACGACGCGCCGCTCGCACCCGCCGCGCTGAGCGACCTCGGCGCCGACCTCGCCGGCCTCGACCACGTCGACACCGTGTTGCCACCGCGAGTCTCGGACGACGGCCGCACCGCATTGCTCGTCGTGCAGTACGACGTGCCGGTCACCGACAGCGACATCTACCAGGACATCGAGCCGCTCGAGGACGCCGTGGACCCGTACCGGGAGGACGGCCTCCAGGTCGAGCTCGGTGGCGAACTGCCGAGCACGGCCGTCGGCTCCATCGAGGGCAAGGGTGAGCTGGTCGGCATCGTGGCCGCGCTGCTGATCCTGCTGCTGCTCTTCCGCTCCGTCGTCGCCGCCGGGCTCCCGGTGCTGGTGGCCATCGGCGGCCTCGCCATCGGCCTCACCGGCGTCACCGTGCTCTGCGGTCTGATGTCCGTGAGCCCCACGGCGCCCACGGTCGCGTCGATGGTCGGCCTCGGTGTCGGTATCGACTACGCACTGCTGCTCCTGGTCCGGATCCGCGAGAACCTCGACGTCGGCGCCGAGATCGTCGACGCCGCCGCCCGCGCGGCGCGCACCGCCGGACGCTCCGTCGTGCTCGCCGGCGCCACCGTGCTGGTGTCGCTGATGGGCCTGCGCCTCGCCGGGCTGCGCACGTTCGCCGCCTTCGGCTTCGCCACCGCGATCGCCGTCGTGGCCGTGGTGTTCACCGTGCTCGTGCTGGTGCCCGCGTTGGCCAGCCTGCTCCGCCGGTGGATCCGGCCGCGCGCGGTCCGCAAGGGCCGTGCACCGGTGCGCACCGGCCACCGCGCCGAGCGCTGGGCGCAGTCCGTGGCCCGCCGTCCGATCGCGTGGGGCCTGCTCGCGGTCACGGTGCTGGTCGCCCTCGCGGCCCCGGTGCTCGACCTGCGCACCTGGCCCGGCAGCGGCTCGGACGAGCCGACGTCGAGCATGCTCCGCCGGGCCCACGACCTCACGGCCGAGGGCTTCGGGCCGGGCGCCCCCGCACCGCTGCTGGTGGTGATCGACAACGAGCGGCTCAGCCAGGGCGACGTCGACGACGTCGTGGCCGGCCTGAAGTCCGACCCCGGCATCGCGAACGTCGCCGAGCCGATCGTCTCGCCGGACGGCGCACTCACGGTCGTGCAGGCCGAGGCCGCCTACACCGACAACGACGAGCGCACGGCCGGTCTGGTCGAGCGCATCCGCGGCGACCTCCCCGCGGGCGCCGAGCTCACCGGCAGCCTCGCGCTGTGGGTCGACATCGTCGACCTGCTCTCGGTGCGGCTGTGGCTGGTGATCGGGTTCGTCGTCGGCATCTCGATGCTGATGCTCACGCTGATGTTCCGGGCGCCGGTCGTGGCCCTCAAGGCCGCGGTGATGAACCTGCTCAGCGTGGGCGCTGCCTACGGCGTGCTGGTCGCGGTCTTCCAGTGGGGCTGGGGCCTGGAGCTGCTCGGCGTCGATCACACGCTGCCGGTGTCCACCTGGCTGCCGATCCTCATGTTCACGATCCTGTTCGGGCTCTCGATGGACTACGAGGTGTTCCTGCTGAGCCGGATCCGGGAGGACTACGCCCGCACCGGTGACGCCGTCGGCAGCGTGGCCCGCGGCCTGGCCGCCACCAGCACGGTGATCACCACCGCGGCTGCCGTGATGGTGATGGTCTTCCTCGGGTTCGCCGCCGAGGCCGGGGTGTTCTTCAAGATGATGGGGCTCGGCATGGCCGTCGCCATCGCGCTGGACGCAACCTTGGTGCGGATGGTGCTCGTGCCCGCCACGATGGCGCTGCTGGGCCACCGCAACTGGTGGATCCCGGCCTGGCTCGACCGCGTCCTGCCCCACGTCGACGTCGAGGGTGACGTCGAGGGCGACGTCGCGGAAACCCCGCGGGAGCCCGTGCCCGCGGCCTAGGGTGCCGCCCGTGCGGTTCCAGGTGCTCGGACACGCTCGGGCGGTCGGTCCGGAGGGGGAGGTGCTCGACCTCGGAGCGCGCAAGCCGCGCTCGGTGGTCGCGGCCCTCGCCCTGCGGGCCGGCCGCCCGGTGCCGGCCGACACCCTGGTCGACCTGGTGTGGGGCGACGACGCCCCGCGGGCCGCGCACGGCGCCCTCCACGCCTACCTCTCGGGCCTGCGCCGCGTGCTCGAGCCCGACCGGCCGGCGCGCGGCGCGGCGTCGGTGATCGAGACCACCGATCACGGCTACGTGCTCCGGGTCGCGTCGGCCGACGTCGACACGCACGCCTTCGTCGCCGAGGTCCGCGAGGCCGAGCGGGTGCTCGCGCCGCTGCTCGGTCAGCTCGACGCTCGGACGCCGTCGGGCGGGCCGACGCCGCCGGAGACGGCGGCACGGGTCGACGCGCTCGAGGCCACCCTCGCCGCGTGGAGCGGCGAGCCCTACGCCGACCTGCCCGACCACCCCGACGTCGTCGCCGCCCGCGCCGGCCTCGAGCAGGCCCGTGCCGCGGCCGAGGAGCTGCGGCTGGCCGGGCTCCTCGCCCTCGGCGAGCACGCGAGCGTGCTCGCCACCACCGAGAGCCTCACCGGCCGGTTCCCGTTGCGGGAGCGGCTCTGGGCGCTGCACGCCCTCGCGCTGGTGCGGGGCGGCCGGCAGGCCGACGCCCTCGCCGCGCTGCGCACCGTCCGCGCCGTGCTCGCCGACGAGCTCGGCCTCGACCCCGGCGCCGAGCTGCGCACCCTCGAGCAGGCGGTGCTCGAGCAGGCGCCCGGCTTGGCGCTACCAACGCACGAATCGTTCGATCGAACGACTGGTGCGCGTTCCGGGGCCGAAACCGCGCACGAATCGTTCGATCGAACGATTGGTGCGGTCCCCACCACCCGCCACGAGGTCGGCCGCGACGCCGAGCACGCGACGCTCGACGCCGCCCTCGACCGGGCGGCGTCCGGCTTCGCGGCGGTGCAGGTGGTGGGGGAGCCGGGCATCGGCAAGTCCACGCTGGTCGACGGGCTGGCCGACCGGGCCCGCGCCCGCGGGTTGCGCGTGGCCGTGGGCCGCTGCTCGGCC
This sequence comes from uncultured Actinomycetota bacterium, assembly GCA_963808855.1. GTDB lineage: Bacteria > Actinomycetota > Actinomycetes > Propionibacteriales > Nocardioidaceae > Nocardioides. Next base: position 412,573 of record CAWEHA010000002.1, read on the forward strand.
GACGACGGCGCCCCGCCGCTGTGGCCGTGGCGCGCGGTGCTCGCCGACCTCGACCGAGCCGGGGAGCTCGCGGCACCGCAGGACGCCACCGGCCCGGCGTCCGGCTTCGCCACCTGGGACGCGATCGCCGCCGCGGTGGTGTCCGAGTCGCGAGCGAACCCGCTGCTCGTGGTGCTCGACGACCTGCACTGGGCCGACGAGGCCTCGCTGCGCACGTTGACCCATCTCGTGGCCACCGCCCCCGACGACGCCCGGCTCGCCGTGGTCGCCACCCGGCGCCCGCACCCCGAGCCCACGGGCCGGTACGCCGCGGCGGTGGAGGCCTTCGCCCGCCGTCACGCCGACCAGGTCGACCTCGCCGGCCTGTCCGACGCCGCCGCCGACACCGTGCTCCGCGCCGCGCACGACGGCGAGGTGGCGCCGGACGTGCTGGCCCGCTGGCGCGACCGCGCGGCCGGCAATCCGTTCTTCCTCATCGAGCTCGCCCGGCTCGGCGCCGAGCCGGCGGCCTCGGTGCCCGCCACGGTGCGCGACGTCGTGGCGCGGCGGCTCGCCGAGCTCCCCGACGACGTCCTCGACACGCTGCGCACCACCGCGGTGGTGGGTCGCCATGCCCGCCTCGCCACCGTGGCCGCGGCCGACGACCTCGACCCCGACGCCGCCGCCGACCGGCTCGACGTCGCCATGGCCGCCGGTCTGGTGAGCGAGACCGGGCCCGAGGAGTACACCTTCGGGCACGCCCTCACCCAGGAGGCCGTGGCCGCCTCGCTCACCGGCACCCAGACCGCCCGCCGGCACGCCCGCGTGGCCCGGGCGATGGAGGGTGCGGCGGGGGCCGTGATGGACTCGGCCGAGCGCACCACCGAGCTGGCCCGCCACTGGCTGGCCGCCGGCCCGAGCCACCTCGACGCGGCATGGCGGGCGGCACGCAAGGCGGCCACGCAGGCGCGGTCGCTGACGTCGTACGCCGACGCCATGCACCTGCGGCAGGCCGCCGTCGAAGCGCACCGTCGGGTATCCGGCGGCGACGAGGCCGACCGCTACGACCTGCTGCTCGAGCTCACCACCGATGCCGCCCTCGCGGCCCGGTGGCCGACGGCCGAGCGCTCGGCCATCGAGGCGACGGCCCTCGGTCGTGCCCTCGGCGACCCGGTGCGGGTGGCCACCGCCATCCGCCGCCTCACGGTCCACAGCATCTGGCTGCCGCACGACCTCGACGTCGTGCTCGAGGACACGATCGACGACCTGCGGTGGGCTCTGACCGAGGTGGGCGACGACAACGCCACCCGGTGCGTGCTGCAGCTCGCGCTCGCCATCGAGCTCTACTACGACGAGCACGCCGCCGCCGAGGTCCGGGCGCTCGTCGACACCGGACTGGCGCTGGCGCGGCGGATCGACGACCAGCGGCTGCTCACCTGGGCGCTGCGCGCCGCCTGGGTGGCCTGCTGGCGCCCCGCCGACGCCGTGGAGCGCTCGGGGTGGGCCGAGGAGGCGCTGGCGCTGGCCCGGGAGACCGGCGACCAGATCGCCGTCGCGTTCATGCTCGCGAGCCTGGCCGTCAGCCGGATGGAGCTCGGCGACCGGGAGGGCTGGGAGCGCTACAGCACGGAGGCGGATGCGGTCGCCGAGCGGGAACGGCTCATGCACGTCCTCGTGTCCTCCCACATGCTCCACCTGAGCGTGGCCTCGATGCGCGGTGACGACGACGCCGTCCGCCACCACGGGGAGATGCTCGTCGCGCGGGTGCCCGACGTCGCCGTCCCGATGCAGGAGATGGTGCTGCCGGCCGCCCAGCTGTTCGCCGTGCTGTGGGACGCCGTCGCGCTGCGCGAGGTGGCGCAGGCGTTCGTGGCGGTGCACGAGGAGGTCGGCGAGGGCGCCACCAACGTGCACCAGGTGCTGGCGCGGGCCGGCGAGACCGATGCGCTGCGCGCCCACATGGCCGCCTTCCCCATCCCCCACGAGCACACCGAGATGTGGTCGGTGCTCGCCGACTGGTCGTGCGAGGCCGAGGCCGCCTCCGTGCTCGACGACGCCGACGTCGCCGCCCACGCGCTGCAGGTGATGGCGCCGTACGAGGGCTACTTCGCGATGGGCGGCATGGCGGTGACCGGGGGTCCGGTCGACGGCTACCTCGCCCTCGCCCGGGCCACGCTCGGCGAGACGGCGGCCGCCACCGCTCATGCCGACGCCGCCGACCGGATCGCCGCCGAGTGGGACCTGCCGCGCTACCGCGACTGGCTCGCCGGCCACCGCGAGCGGCTCGGGATCTAGGCGTCCTCGTCTGCCCGCTCGGCCGCCTGCCGCCGCTCGTCCTGCTGGCGCCGGCGCTTGATCTCCGCCCGCGCCAGCACGTAGGCCAGCACGATGGGCCACACGTACTTGACCTTGTCGAGCAGCCAGCGCACCCAGCCCGGCAGGCTCACGTCGGGCAGGTCGGGCCAGGGGATCGACGGCCACGGCACGCTCGGGAGGTCGGGGCTCGGCAGGTTCGGGAGGTTCCAGTCGGGCCACGGGATCTGGACGGCGAACCGCACCAGCAGCAGGCCCAGCAGCAGCGGGACGACGACCTTCGCCACGCCGCCCACCGTGGCGATCGCCGCGTAGCGGCCCGGGTGGTCGCGCAGCCCCTGCTCGTAGTCCGCCGCCTTGCTGCCCTCGGCGGGCACCAGGTCGACGCCGCCCAGGCCGGTGGCCGCCTGGGCCACCTCGTCGGCGTCGTACAGGGTGGCGCGACGGGGCGCGCCCATCCCCGAGAACCGCACGACGAGCTGGCCGGCCGCGTCGTCGTCCGGCTTCAGTGTGAGCCTGCCCTCGAGCTCGCTCTTCTCGGCCAGCAGGTCGCCGTCCACGAACCAGCGCACGTGGTGGCGCACCGAGCCACCCGCCTCCACGCGGTGGGCGCGCCCCTCGTGCTCGAGGGTCCAGACCTGGTCGGTCGCCATGCCCCGACCCTAGGAACTCCAGCGGTAGGGACACATCGGTCGTCGGTCGGTCGTCGGCCTACTTTGGTCGCATGCCGCTCGCCGACTTCCCGCGCCACCAGCTCACCTTCGGCCCCAGCCCGGTGCACCCGTTGCGCCGGCTCACCGCCCATCTCGGGGGTGCGGAGCTCTGGGCCAAGCGCGACGACTGCAACGCGGGTCTCGCCTACGGCGGCAACAAGACCCGCAAGCTGGAGTACCTCGTGCCCGACGCGCTCGCGCAGGGCGCCGACACGCTGGTGTCGATCGGCGGCTACCAGTCCAACCACACCCGCCAGGTGGCCGCCGTCGCCGCCCACCTCGGGCTCGCGTGCGTGCTGGTGCAGGAGCGGTGGGTGGACTGGCCGGACGCCCTCAACGACCGGGTCGGCAACATCCTGCTGAGCCGGATCATGGGCGCCGAGGTGCGGCTCGACCCGGCCGGCTTCGGCATCGGCTTCAAGGAGTCGTGGGAGAACGCGCTCGAGGACGTGCGACGTCGCGGCGGGACGCCGTACGCCATCCCGGCCGGCGCCTCCGACCACCCGCTTGGCGGGCTCGGCTTCGCGAACTGGGCCTTCGAGGTGGCCGAGCAGGAGCGCGAGCTCGGCGTCTTCTTCGACACGATCGTGGTCTGCACCGTCACCGGCTCCACCCACGCCGGCATGGTCGCCGGCTTCGCCGCGCTCGAGGACGCCGGCGGCCGGCCGCGCCGGATCATCGGCATCGACGCCAGCGCGAAGCTCGACGAGACCCGCGACCAGGTGGCCCGGATCGCCCGCAACACCGCCGAGACGATCGGGCTCGGCCGCGACCTGCGCGACGACGAGATCACCGTGCTCGAGGGCTGGGCCGGCGACCTCTACGGCATCCCGGTGCAGTCGACCCTCGACGCCATCCGGCTCACCGGCGAGCTCGAGGGCGTCGTCCTCGACACCGTCTACGAGGGCAAGTCGATGGCCGGCCTGGTCGACCTCGTCCGCTCCGGCGAGATCGGCCCGGACTCGACGGTCCTCTACGCCCACCTCGGCGGCCAACCCGCCCTCAACGCCTACTCGTCCCTCTTCACCGAGACGAGACGAGTGAGCGACTGACGCTCGACGAGCCTGTCGAGACGCCGCTAGCAGCAAGCCGACTCGACCGACTCCATCTCCGCGTCCTCGAGCACCGTGTAGACCTCCCAGCGCTCACCGTTCGGAGCACCCTCCACCCAGAACTTGTCCTGCTTGGCGTAGCAGCACGTGGTGCCGCGCTCCTCGATCGAGGCGAACCCGGCCGCCGCGAGGCGGGTCTGCTCGGCGTCGACAGTGTCGGTGTCGGCCACCTCGACGCCGAGGTGGTTGATCGAGCCGCCCTGCCCGGGGTTCTCGACGAGCACCAGCTTCAGCGGCGGCTCGGCGACGGCGAAGTTGGCGTAGCCGGGCCGCACCTTGGCGGGCTCAGTGGCGAAGAGCCGGGAGTAGAACGCGATCGAGGTCTCGAGGTCGTCGACGTTGAGGGCGAGCTGGATTCTGGTCATGGATCCCAGGTTGCCGCCGGACATCGAACTCTGTCAATATAGACAGGTGTCGATCTCTTGCTGCGCACCGCTCACCCGGGCTCCGATGTCCGCCGAGGACGCCGAGCGCATCGCCCCGCTGGTGAAGGCGCTCGCCGACCCGGTGCGGCTCCGGTTGCTCTCGCTCGTGGCCTCCCACGGCGACGGCGAGGCGTGCGTCTGCGACCTCAACGACGCCTTCGACCTCTCCCAACCGACGATCAGCCACCACCTCAAGCTGCTGCACGAGGCCGGGCTGCTCGACCGCGAGAAGCGGGGTGTCTGGGTCTACTACCGCGTCAACGGTGGGGCTCTGAGCGATCTGGCCACGCTGCTCGGCGGCGTCACCGCGTGAGGCTGACCGCGCGGCGCGCGGCCGCGGAGGCGATCGGCACGGCGTTCCTGGTGGCGGCCGTCGTGGGGTCCGGCATCGCTGCGCAACGCCTCACCGACGACCCCGGACTCCAGCTGCTGGAGAACAGCATCGCCACCGGAGCCGTCCTGGTGGCGCTGATCCTCGCGCTGCACCCGGTGTCGGCGTCGTTCAACCCGGTGGTCACGCTCGTCGAGGCGACGCTGCGACGGATCGAGCCGGGGGTGGCGGGCGTGCTCGTGGTGGCCCAGCTAGTGGGCGGGCTGGCGGGCGTCGTCGTCGCCAACCTGATGTTCGAGGTCGACGCCGTGTCGGTCTCGGGGCACGACCGCGGTGGCGCCGGGCAGCTGCTCGGCGAGGTGGTCGCGACCTTCGGTCTCGTGCTCGTCGTGTTCGGCAGCCTGCGCTCCGGACGGGTCGAGACCGTCGCCCTCGCCGTCGGCGGCTACATCGCCGCCGCCTACTGGTTCACCAGCTCCACCAGCTTCGCCAACCCCGCGGTCACCGTCGCCCGCATGCTCTCCGACACCTTCGCCGGCATCGCGCCGGCGTCGGTGCCGTGGTTCGTGCTCATGCAGGTGATCGGTGGCGCGCTCGGTGCCGGCGCCGTCGTCCTGCTCCGCTCACCCGAGGAGGTGCGGGCATGACCCGTCCCAGCGTCCTGTTCGTCTGCGTCCACAACGCCGGCCGCTCCCAGATGGCCGCGGGCTACCTGCGGCACCTGGCCGGCGACCGGATCGAGGTGCTCTCCGCCGGCTCGCAGCCCGCCGACCAGGTGAATCCCGCCGCCGTCGCCGCCATGGCCGAGGAGGGCATCGACATCGCCTCCCACACCCCGCGGCTGCTCGCGGACTCCGACGTCCGCGAGGCCGACGTCGTCGTCACCATGGGCTGCGGCGACGAGTGCCCGTTCTTTCCCGGCACGCGCTACGAGGACTGGGTGCTCGACGACCCCGCCGGTCGCGACGTCGACGCCGTCCGCCCCATCCGCGACGAGATCAAGCGACGCGTCGGGGCGCTGGTCGCCGACCTCGCACCGTGACGGCAACGCCGCGCGCTCGTTGACGGAGACATGAGCCCGCTGCGTGCCGCGTCCATCGCCGTCCTGGCGGCGATCGTCGCCGTCGTCGGCGTCTCCGTCCCCACCGCGCAGCCGGGCGCGTCCGCGCAGGCGGCCGCGAAGCCGAGGCCGAAGCCGATCACGATCGTGGCGCTGTCGAACCGGCCCGACCTGGTGTCGGGCAACGACGTCACGGTGGTGGTGCGCAAGCGGGCAGGTCTCAACATGGCCAAGCTGCGGCTCACCCTCAACGGCCGGTCGGCGACCTCGCGTCTGGTGGCCGATCCCGCTGGCCGGCGGGCCTACCTCCCGACCCTGCGCCCCGGCATCAATGTCGTCATCGCCACCGCTCCCGGCTTCCGCGGACGACTGGTCGTGCGCAACCACGGCGACGGTCCGGTGTTCACCGGGCCGCGGGCGCGGTACTACCGCTGCCAGGAGACGGCGGTCGACGCGAACTGCAAGGAGCCGGTGAGGTACGCGCTGCTCTACAAGTCCACCGATCCCACCAAGCCCGGGCTCCAGCCCTACGACCGGCAGAACCCGCCGGACGACGTCGCCACCACCACCACCGACACCGGCGTCACGCTTCCGTTCATCGTGCGCCGCGAGAACGGCTTCCAGAACCGCGACCGCTACACGATCCTGACGCTCGCCCAGCCCGACAAGCGGTTGGTGCGCGGCATCCACCAGCCGCAGGTGAACCGCAAGGTGCTCATCACCCATGGCGGCGGCTGCGGTGCGTCGTACGCGCCGGGCAGCCCGCCGCTCGAGGACTACTCGGGCACCATCCCCGAGGGCACGCCCGGCCAGGAGCAGAGCTACGTCGCCGCGCTGGGCAAGGGGTTCTCGGTGATCTCCACCGCGCTCGACAACACCGGCCACAACTGCAACGTGGCGGCGAACGCCGAGTCGCTGATGATGGCGAAGGAGCACTACGTCGAGCGGTACGGCCCGATCCGCTACACGATCGGCAGCGGCTGCTCGGGCGGCTCGATCGCCCAGCACACCGTGGCCAACGCCTACCCCGGCATCTACCAGGGCCTGGTCACCACCTGCTCCTACCCCGACACGTTCACCGCCGGCGCGCAGTTCGCCGACTACCACCTGCTGCGGCTCTACTTCGAGGACGCCTCGAAGTGGGGCTCCCGGCGTGGTCTGGTCGCCGACCCAGTTCGCCGCCGTCGAGGGCCACCTCAGCCACGCCAACGCCGTCGTCGCCGACGAGGGCCTGTTCAAGGCGGCGCTCGACCCGGAGAACGCCTGCTCCGGCACCGTCGACCCGGTGGCCGGTGACCCCTCCACCCGCTACGACTCCGAGATCAACCCGGGCGGCGTCCGCTGCTCGGTGCTCGACCTCCTCGCCGCGCCGCTCGGCCGCCGTCCGGAGTCGGTCTGGAGCCCGCAGGAGCAGGCCGCCGGCCGCGGCTTCGGCGGCGTCCCGTTCTCCAACGACGGCGTGCTCTACGGCCTCGGGGCGCTCAAGTCGGGCGAGATCACGGCCGACCAGTTCGTCGACCTCAACGTGAAGGTCGGCGGCCTCAACATCGACCGCGAGCCCGTGGCTGAGCGGATCCCGGGCGATCCCGCCTCGGTGGCCAACGCCTACCGCACCGGCCACATCAACGAGACCAACAACCTCGACGGCGTCGCCATGATCAACTTCGGCGGCCCCGACCCGGGCATCGCCCACGACTACGCCCACGCGTTCTGGACCGAGGACCGGCTCATGCGCGACCAGGGCCACACCGACAACCGCGTCATGTGGTTCGGCGCCGCACCCCTCATCGGCGACCCGAGCTGGGCCACCGAGGCGCTGTTCGAGATGGACCGCTGGCTCACCAACGTCGAGGGCGACAGCTCCGGCGCCTCGCTGCCCGCGAAGATCGTCGCCGGCAAGCCCGACGACGTCACCGACCGCTGCAGCAACGTCCCCGGCGTCGGCGAGATCGAGGGCGAGAACGGCGAGCCCCAGTGCGTCCTCCCCGAGTCGCTGCAGACCCGGCTGAGCACTCCGCGCGAGGTCGCCGGCGGCGACCGCCTCAACGACGTCGTCGACTGCCAGCTCACCCCGCTCACCCGCGCGTCCTTCGACGGGCTCCTGGTCCCGCTCACCGACGACCAGTTCGCCACCCTCGAGGGCGTCTTCCCCGACGGCGTCTGCGACCACACCAAGCCCGGTACCGGCCAACAGGGCGCCCAGACCTGGCTCAGCTACTTCGCCAAGGCCGGCTCCGGCCCCGTCGTCTACGGCGGGCGCAACCTGCCTGGCGTCGCGCCGTACCAGGGTGACGGGCTGCAGTCGGCCGGATTCGCGGCGTTGCTGCGGCAGTAGTCGAAGGGTGGAGATCAGCACGGGGCCGGACTGGACCGTGCCGTCACGCGACGAGTCATCGAGCGGCGTCGACCACGTCCAGGATGGCATTCCGCACCAGCTCCGGATCGGCCTCCTCCACCGCGTGGCCGGTGTGCACCACGACTTGTTCGGCCCGCGGGCTGAGCACCAGCCACCCGCGTTGCGCCTGGACGTTCTCCTGCATGCCGGCAGCTTCCTCTGGGAACTCCGCCGCGGCGATCTCTTCGGGGGAGTACTCGTTGCTGATCACCGTCACAGGGATGTCACCGATCCGACGGCGTGCGGCCCACGCGTCCTTCTCGACCTGCAGGTAGTCGCGATTCTCGACGTTGACGGGGCTGTCCCAGCGGGTGGCCTCGACGATCTCCTGAGGCGGGTCCCGGAACGGTGCCGGCACCTCCACGAGCACCATGCCGGCCACCTGCCCGGGGTGGTCGAACGCGAACCCGGCAGTGATGTAGCCGCCACCAGACGTGCCGACCATCACGTACGGACCGGGGATGTCCGCCGCCTCGATAAGACCCGCGAGGTCGCCGACCAGCTCCTCGAGCCCCCGCGGACCAGCATCGGGGTCGCTCCTGCCGAGGTTGGCCCGGTCGTAGACGCAGGTCCTGGTGACGTGCGAGACCGCCGACTCGGCGAACCCGTACGACGAGCTGGTGTCTTCGTCCCCGCCCTCCATGATCACGGTGGGCGATCCGGTGCCGGTGCACCGGACATACAGACTCCGACCGTCCCCCAGGTCGACCAGACCGTCGATGGCCCCGGAGGGCTCGGGGGCGGTAGACGAGTCGGTAGCGGTGGACGACTCCTCAGTCGAGGGATCGGCCTGCGTCTCTTCCGGTGTGGGCGTGTCGGTGCAGCCGACGATCGGCACTGTGAGGACCAGCGACGCCACCCAGGCAGCGGTCCGGACCGGGCCGTTCATGAGCGTCGCAGCGCTGCCAGCGCGATCCAGTTGAAGCCGAGGAGGCAGAGGACTGCCGAACCGGCGATGAACGACGTGAGCGGGCCCGGTGTCGTCAGCATCACGCCGGCACCGCCGAGCGCGCTGAGAACCGCTGCGACGCGAGGCACGACGGGGCTGCGGTACAGCCCGTAGCCCAAGATGAGCCACCCGAGTGCTCCGAGGATCAGCACCAGATAGGAGACGCCGGAGATCGGTGAGTCCGTGAACTGCGCCGTCAGCTCGAGCATCGCCTCCCGGTCGTCGTGCTCGGCGATCACCGTGTAGGTGGCGACGAACGCGGAGAAGACTGCCAAGCCGAAGGCACCGACGACAGCCAGGATCGCGCCTGCCCACGCAACCCGTGGTGAGGTGGCGCGGACGATCTGCGCCACCACGATGGCCGCCGCGGCGAACAGCACGGCGCTGAGAAACGCCAGGACGGCGCCGACCTGGTTCTGCCCGACTGCGTTCGCGATCTCGGTGAGGACACGGGCGTCGTCGGGCTGGTTGTCGTCGTCTTGGTACCACGGCGTGGTCAGCAACCGCGCGATGACGGCGACGGCCGGCGCTGCCACGAGGACCACCGTGTGGTCCCGGGTAAGTCGGGGTGTCGCGACCTGCCGATGATCAATGGTCTGAGACATGGCGTGAGCCTTTCGATGGAGTGAGCGTGGTGGCTCACTCTTCGCTCCTCTTCGGCCCAGCGCCTCGGGGCCAACCCCGGTCTCTGGCTCCGGGTGGGCCCGGAAGCCAACCGGCTCCGACGGTGCCACCGCAGGCGAGCTGTGCGGCGGCTCTCCGCGCCTTCTCTGCGGCTTACACGAGCAACGACGTTCCTCCATCCGAGGCCGAGGGAAAGTTCACCCCCATGTTCGTGATGGCCAAGGAGAATGGCCGCTGGCGCCTCGTGGCATGTCAGAACACGGGCACGCTCGACACGACGCCGTCCGACTAGCCAGACCGTGTGATGCACGTGACCTTTGACTTCAAGTACTTGAAGTTCCTAGCGTTGTCGATGTGAGCGCACGAACCACCCAGCACGAGTACACGATCAAGGAGGCGGCGGCGCTGACCGGGTTGCCGGCCAGCACGCTGCGCTACTACGAGTCGATCGGGGTCATCGCGCCCGTCAGCCGCGGGGCGAGCAGTGGGCACCGCGTCTATGACGAGGACGACCTCGACCAGGTGATGTGGGTGGCGTGCCTTGCCGCGACCGGTCTGTCGGTCGCGGAGCTGAAGAAGTACGTCGCCAATGGGCAACGGGGCCCGTCGGCGGCGGGCGAGCAGATCGAGATGCTCACCAACCAGCAGGCCCGACTCGAGGTCGAGGCCGAGCAGCTCGTACTCCGGCAGCGCTACGTCGCGTTGAAGATCGACTACTGGAACGCGGTCGACGCGGGCGACGAGGCCCGGGCGGAGCTCATCTCCGGCGAGGCTCGCACGCTCGCCGACGACCTGAGGCGGGGCGGCAAGCACTAGCCCAGTCGTCACCGATCCGGCGTCCCGCGACGTCCGGAGTACTCACCAACCCACCAGAACGAAGGAACACTCATGCGCGTCAACGCCTACGCCGCGTCCGCGGCCGGACAGCCCCTCACTCCCACCACCATCGAGCGCCGCGACGTCGGCGCCCACGACGTGCTCATCGAGATCGAGTACGCCGGGATCTGCCACTCCGACATCCACACCGTCAACGGCGACTGGGGTCCCCAGCCGTTCCCGGTCGTGCCGGGCCACGAGATCGTCGGCCTCGTCACCGAGGTCGGCTCCGACGTCACCACCCACGCCGTCGGTGACCGCGTCGGCGTCGGCTGCATGGTCAACTCCTGCGGCCGCTGCGAGAACTGCCGCAATGGTGACGAGCAGTACTGCGTCGAGGGCATGGTGCCCACCTACGCCGGCACCGACCGCGACGGCACCACCACCCAGGGCGGGTACTCCACCCACGTCGTCGTCGACGCCGGCTTCGTGCTGCGCGTTCCCGAGGGTCTCGACCCGGCCGCCGCCGCGCCGCTGCTCTGCGCCGGCATCACCACGTACGCGCCGCTCCGCCACTGGGGCGCCGGGCCGGGCAAGAAGGTCGCCGTCGTCGGCCTCGGCGGGCTCGGCCACATGGCCGTCAAGATCGCCCACGCCCTCGGTGCCGAGGTGACCGTGCTGTCCCAGTCGCTGAAGAAGCAGGAGGACGGCCTGCGCCTCGGCGCCGACCACTACTTCGCGACGTCGGACGAGGGCACCTTCGAGCGGCTCGCCGGCTCCTTCGACCTCATCGTCAACACGGTGAGCGCGAGCATCGACCTCGACGCCTACCTGCGACTGCTCGCCGTCGACGGCACGCTGGTGAACGTCGGCGCACCCGCGGAGCCGCTCAGCGTCAACGTGTTCTCGCTGCTCAGCGGACGCCGCTCCTTCGCCGGCTCGATGATCGGCGGCATCGCGCTGACCCAGGAGATGCTCGACTTCTGCGCCGAGCACCGGCTCGGAGCCGAGATCGAGGTGATCGCCGCAGACCAGGTCAACGAGGCCTACGAGCGCGTGCTCGCCTCCGACGTTCGCTACCGCTTCGTCATCGACGCCGCCACGCTCGCCTGACTCGTTCATCCACAACCCGTTCTTCGGGGGGTGACAGGGCGGTGGCACTCGCCTAGAATCGAACACATGTTCGAGTCAACGGTGCGTGCGGAGCGGGTGGTCGATGCCGACGCCGTGCGCGCCTTCGCCGAGGTGCTCGCCTCCGGCGTTGGTCCGGCCGACGACGCTGGGCGGATCGAGCTGATCCGGGCGCTGGAGGAGCTGAAGTGCGCAGCGGAGGCGCGGCAGGCGCGGGAGACGGTCGCGTTCGACGCGTCGCAGCGGGCCGAGCAGGCCGCGGCCGGGCGAGGAGCCGGAGCGGCAGGGGCGCGGCGTGGCCGCCCAGGTGGCGTTGGCGCGGCGGGTCTCGCCGCACCGGGGGCAGCGGTTGCTCGGGTTGGCGAAGGTGCTGCATGCGGAGATGCCGCACACGATGGCGGCGTTCCGGGCCGGTCGGATCTCGGAGTGGCGGGCCACGATCCTGGCGCGGGAGACCGCGATGCTCGAGCAGGAGGAGCGCGCCGTGGTCGACGAGCAGCTCGCCGGCGACGCGCGGTCGGCTGGAGGCGATGGGGGATCGGGAGCTCGCGGGTGCCGCGGCCAGCCTGGCCGCACGTCTTGACCCCGCCTCGGTGGCGCGGCGGCGCCGGCGGGCCGAGGAGGAGCGCAGCGTCACGATCCGGCCCGCGCCCGACACCATGACGTACGTGACCGCGCTGCTCCCGGTCGCCCAGGGCGTCGCGGTCCACGCCGCGTTGACCCGCGACGCCGCGTCCAAGCGGGCCGCGGGTGATCCGCGGAGCCAGGGCCAGGTCATGGCCGACACCTTCGTGGAGCGGGTCACCGGCCAGACCACCGCCGCCGCGGTCCCGGCCGCGGTCACGGTGGTGATGAGCGACCACGCGCTGCTCACCGGGGCCGACGACGACGCGCTGCTCGCCCCGGGCGCGAGCGGCGGAGGCGCGATCCCCGCCGAGCTGGCCCGCGAGCTGGTGCGGCAGAGCCTCGACGAGACCGCGACACCAGCCTGCGGCGCCTCTACCAAGCGCCCACCGGGCAGCTGGTGGCGATGGAGTCCACCTCGCGCTGCTTCCCCGCCGGGCTCGCCGAGCTAGTGCGGATCCGCGACGAGGTCTGCCGCACCCCCTGGTGCGACGCCCCGATCCGCCACACCGACCACGTGGAGCCGCACGACGAGGGCGGCACGACCGCGTTCGTGAACGCCCAAGGACTCTGCGAGGCGTGCAACCACGCCAAACAGGCACCCGGCTGGCGCGCCAGACCCGGGCCGGCGGACGCCGTCCACACCACCACACCGACCGGCCACCGCTACCGATCCCTCGTCCCGAGCCGACCACCACCCCCGCTGTCCCGGATGGAGATCTGGTTCTGCGACCGGTTGGCGCTGGCCGATCTACCGACGAGCGCCTGAGCGGGTCAGCGACTCTCGCGGGCGAGCAGTTCCAGATGCGCTATGGCCACGTCGATCGCGGACGCCATCGGCGTGACGTCGCGCGAGGTCTGGGCCAAGAGATAGCCGCCCTGCACAGCCGCCACGAACGCCGTAGCAAGTGTGGCTACGTCGGCGTCGTGCTGAATGACGCCGGCGCGTTGAAAACGGCGAAGGAGATCTTCGAACAGTTCCTGCCACGCAGTGAACAGGTCGTGAAGCTTCCTGCGGGCGACCGAGTCCTGGTCGGAGACCTCGTTCGCCAGTGACCCCAACGGGCACCCGTACCGGCCGTCCTGCACGGCATTGTGCTCGACCAGTGCGTCCCGCCAACGTCGCAGGTCCGCGAGCGTCGTCACCTTCTCCAGCCGCTCTCGCTCAGCGGTGATCCGTTGCTCGCCCACCAGCTCGATCACTGCCCGCACGAGCGCCGGCTTGTCCTCGAAGTGTCGATACAGCTGCGACTTGCTGACCTTGCTCGCTGCGACGACGTCGTCCAAGGTCGTCCCCCCGACTCCCCGTACGCGCATCAGATCGGCGGCGGAAGCGACGATTCGAGACCGCGTCTTCGCACCACGCGCCGTCAACCGGGTGGCTGTGGCCGCCTGCGAGGCCTGCACGTCGCCATCGTACGGACAGGACCGCCGCACGACGCCTGTCGGCGGGCGCTGCTTGCCGGAGGGTCAGCTCACGACTAATCTGGACGATATCGTCCAGTTAGGCCACAGGGAGGTTCCGGATGAAGGCGATCGTGGTGACGGATCAGGCAGCGGGAACGGCCGGGATGACGCTGACCGAGCGGCCCGAGCCGCCGGCGGCGATCAACGACGTGATCGTTCAGGTGCATGCCTCGGGATTCGTCTCGACCGAGCTGGAGTGGCCCTCGACCTGGGCCGATCGCGCGGGCCGGGACCGAACGCCGTCGATTCCCGGACACGAGCTGTCCGGAGTGGTCAGCGCCCTCGGCTACGGCACGACCGGGTTGTCGGTGGGACAGCGGGTCTTCGGCCTCGCCGACTGGCATCGCGACGGCACCCTGGCCGAGCACGTGGGCGATCGAGGCACGCAACCTGGCGCCCTTGCCGGGCGACATCGACTTCACGGTCGGCGCTCCCTGCCGATCTCAGGTCTGACCGCATGGCAAGGACTGTTCCAGCACGGCCGCCTTCAGGCGGGACAGAGCGTCCTCGCGCATGGCGCGGCCGGCTCAGTCGGAACGATGGTGACGCAGCTCGCACGCGAGGCCGGCGCCCACGTCATCGGCACCGGGCGCGCCGCCGACCGTGAGAAGGCGCTCGACTTCGGCGCACACGAGTTCGTCGACCTCGACGAACGACGCGCTGGAGGACGTCGGCGAGGTCGACCTGGTCTTCGATGTCATCGGCGGCGACGTGCAGAAGCGGTCCGCAAGCCTGATCAAGGCCGGAGGAACGCTGGTGTCGGTCGTCGGCCCGGTCGCGGCCCGACCGGCGGACGGCCTGGCAGTGGATTTCGTCGTCGAGGCCGATCGCGCCCAGCTGAGTGAGATCGTGCAGCGGACGAGGAGCGGCCGACTGCGCACGAACATAGGAACCACCGCAGCCCTCGACGAGGCCGTAGCAGCCCTGAACTCCACCGAGCGGCCCAGGGAAAGACGGTCATCCTCGTTCGCCCGTGAGGTCGAGCAGCGGCGCGGATGCGCCTGATCAGCGCAGCACGGATTCAGTGATGGTCGGGCGGCGAGCGCCGAGGAAGAAGATGCCGGGCAGGCCGCGGGTCTCGAAGCCCCGACTCGGGTTGCGCACCAGCCGTGAGCGGTGGATCCGCATCGTGCCGGTCCGGTCGTTGCTCACGAAGAAGACCGCGCCACCACCCTCGTTGGCCAGGTTGTCGCGCACGGTCGTCCGGATGAGCGCGAGGGTGAACCTGTTGCCGTCCAGGTAGATCGCGCCGCCGCTGCCACCGCCGCGGGTGCCGGGCCGCGCGGGGTTGGCGCCGTGCCCGACGGCGCGGTTGCCCTCGAAGGTGCTGTTCTGGATGCGCCACGACACGCCGATGCTGCTGATCGCGCTGCCGTTGCTGCACCGCCCGCCCCGGAAGGTGCTGCGGTCGACGAGCACGGCTCGGTCGCGGAACTGGTCGAGCACGCGGACCGCCGCGCCGCCCAGATCGGGCCCGCGCCGGTCGCAGCGGTTGGCGAGGAACCTCGAGTTGACGATCCTCAGCTGCCCGCCACGGACGAAGACCGCGCCACCACCGCCGCCGTCGTAACGCTGGCCTGTGGAGTTGCCACGCGCGAACGTGAGGTTGCGGAGGATGAGTTGCGGGTAGGCCTGGTTGTTGCAGTGCGACGTGGTCCAGACCTGCCTCCGGTCGCAGGTGTTCTGGTAGAGGATCCGGCGCTTGCCCATCCCGCTCAGGGTCACCTTCCCGCCACCGTCGATCACCACGCGGCGGGAGGTGTTGACCACCTTCGCGGTGCGCCGCATCTGGATGACCACCGGTTTCGGCCCGCAGGCGAACCGGATCACGCCACCACGGCGGACGGCTCGCACCACCGCGGCGGAGGTGCAGCTCGCCGCCGACCCGTTACCCACGATCCGTACGTCGGACGTGGCGACCCGACTCCGTTGCTCGCCGTACGGCGAAGCCGCCGGCGACGACGTCGGCGTTGCGACGACCGCGGCCAGCGCGGTGAGGACTGCTATCCAGAAGCGAAGCACTCAGCGATGGTAGGGCAGTCGGCGCGCCAGGGCGCCCAGGCCTGAACCTCGCGCTATCGACGGGCACCGCGCGGTCAGTCGGCGAGCTCGCGAAGGCTGCCAGCGTTCGCGCGACAGCCGCCCACGCCACCGCCTGACCCGACGCGCTCAACCGGGAGCGAGCAGCTGCTCGCGGCAGGTCTCGGCGAACCAGGCCTCCCAGTCCTCGGGCGACCAGCCGCGCCGGTCGACGAGCAGCAGCCAGACGTCGGGGTGGTTGAGCATCCAGAGCAGGTCGGTGGCGCGCTCGACGTCGAGCCCGGGTCGCAGCGCTCCCTTGTCGGCGAGGCTCTCGACGATCGCGCGTTGGTTGGCCCAGAAGTCGGTCTGGATCAGCTCCCACAGCGCAGCGAGGTCGTCGTCGACGGGGGCGGCGTCTCGGATCACCTTGAGCATGGGCCCGATGCGCGTCTTGACGACGCGAGAGTTCTCCGCCGTCATCGCCAGCTGCCGGTGCGGGTCGGGCTCGGACAGGAGCGCGGTGTACCAGGGACGCTCGGCGACGGGGGCGTCGTCGAGGTCGCCCTTGAGCGACAGGTCCCACACCGCCCTCAGCAGGCCGGCCTTGCTGCCGTAGGCGTTGTAGACCGTCTTGAGCGAGACGTCCGCGCGGGCTCGCGACCGCATCCATCGTGGTCGCCGGGTACCCGCGCTCGACGAAGAGATCCCGGGCGGCCTGCGGCCAGCGCGCGGCGCCGCGCGGCGGCCTGATGCGCGCGCAGCGAGGAGTCGTAGCTCCGGGCGCTCTTGACTTCGGCGGCCACGGGGCTAACCTACCAATATTCGTTACACATGACGTGTAACGAACTGTCGAGGGAGGCTCGCGATGTCACCAGAGACCGTCCAGCTGCCCACCGCCGAGGAGATCCGCGAGCCGCGTCCACCGGATGTGGGGCTCGGTCGCCGAGTCCTGGGACGAGCACGCCGATCAAGTCGAGCAACGCGCCGAAGCGGTCACCCGGCTGATGATCGACGCCGTCGCGCCTGCTCCCGGCGACGAGGTGCTCGAGCTCGCCTGCGGTGCCGGTGGCCTGGGCCTGGCGATCGCCGACCGGGTCGCGCCCGGAGGAGCGTCGTCCTCTCCGACGTCGCGCCCGAGATGGTGGCGATCGCCGCCGCTCGAGCAGCGCGTCGCGACCAGGCCGCTGAAGCCGCCACGCAGGTCAGCGCGCAGGTCCTCGACCTGGAGCAGATCGACCTGCCAGACGCCTCGTTCGACGTCGTCGTCTGCCGCGAGGGACTGATGTTCGCCCTGGACCCGGCCCGAGCCGCCAGCGAGATCGCCCGAGTCCTGCGGCCCGGGGGACGAGCGGCCTTCGCCGTGTGGGGTCCGCGCGACCGCAACCCGTGGCTCGGCGTGCTCGCGGACGCGGTGCAGGAGCACACCGGCACGCCGGTGCCCCCCCCGGTGTCCCGGGCCCGTTCTCGCTGGGCGCCGACGGCGCCCTCGCGACGACACTGGCCGCAGCGGGCTTCGACCAGGTCGGCGTGCGAGGAGGTGGACGTGCCCACCCATGACGCCTCGTTCGAGGACTACTGGCAGCTGCGCACCGACCTGGCAGGCCCGCTGAAGAGGCGCCTCGCCGGCTGCCCGCCCGGACTCGACCCATCGAGAGACGGTCCGCGTACGTCTGGCGCGGTACCGGACCTCTGACGGCTCGAGATCCCGGGCCTCGCCTACGTCGGCTCCGGACGCCGGCGCTGCCCTTGAGCACCAGCGACCGGACGTGTGAGGCAGGTCGGGGTGGGCTCGCCGGACGGCGGGAGGTGTGTCAGGTCAACTCATCGCCATGTGGGTGCGGAGCACGTCGTCGAAGGCCGCGACCAGTTCGTCGCACATCGCGTCGGTGATCGGGATGCTCACCGTGAGCATGCCGCGGCGGGCCAGCCAGAAGCCGCGGTCGAGCAACCCGAAGAACACCAGCTCCCTGGCCGCCGCCTGCGCCTCGGTGGGCGGAACGGCCGCCGACAGCGGCGCACGGGCCGGGTGGATGGTCATCAACGAGCCCCGCCCCGAGACGCACAGCCCCGCGGGGCGGGCCATCTCGTCGAGTGCCGATCGCAGCCGGTCACCGCGCGCGTTGACGGCGGCCAGCGTGTCGTCGTCCAGGACCTGCTCGAGGCCGGCGATGCCGGCGCTCATCGTGAGCACGTTGTTGTTGAACGTGCCGGCGTGGAACAGCGATCCCGGTCGGCTCGGGTCGTAGGCCGCCATCAGGTCCGCGCGCCCCGCCGAACGCACCGAACGACATGCCGCCGCCGAGGTACTTGCCGAGCGTGGTGAGGTCGGGCGTCACGCCGGTGACCTGCTGGAGCCCGCCCGGCGAGAGGCGCGAGGTCATCACCTCGTCGAAGACCAGCACCGCCCCCGCGTCCGTCGTCTCCTCACGCAGCATCGCCAGGAACCCGTCCGAAGCGGGGATGCACCCGCCCGCCCCCAACATCGGCTCGACGAGCACCGCGGCGAGCTCGCGCGCGTGCGCCCGGATCAGCGCGCGAGTGCCTTCGACGTCGTCGTAGTCGGCCAGCACCCACTCGTGCGGCACCGTCACCGGGCTGGGCTCCTGCCCGAAGGTGAGCACGCCCCCGTGGTAGCCGCCGCGGAAGACCATCACCTTGCGGCGCCCCGTCGTGGCCACCGCCAGCGCGAGCGCCATCAGGTTGGCCTCGGTGCCCGAGTTGGTGAACCGCACCAGGTCGACGCTGGGGAACCGCGCACACAGCAGCTCGGCCAGCCGCGGCTCGAGGTCGTTGACGCCGCCGAAGTTGAGTCCCCGGTCCAGTGCCTCCCGCAGCGCGTCGAGCACGGGCTTCTGCGAGTGGCCGTAGAGGCCCGCGGTGAACTCGCCCAGGAAGTCCGTGTACGTGTCGCCGTCGAGCGAGACGAGGTGCGCCCCCTCGCCGCGCTCGAACGCCAGCGGGAACGGGTCGAAGTGCAGGATCGAGCGGGTGTTGCCGCCCGGCATCGACCTCGTCGCGCGTGCGTGCCGCTCGGCGCTCATCGGGTTGCGGGCGGCGTACCTCTCGACCTCGACGCGAACGGCCTCGGTCAGTCCCACAGGTTCACGCTACTGGCCCACCCGGACCAGCGCCTTGCCCAGGTTGCGACCGCTGAGGAGTCCGCGGAAGGCCTCCGGTGCCTGGTCGAGGCCGTCGGTCACGTCCTCGAGGTAGCGCACGGAGCCATCGCGCACCCAGCCGCCCATCTCCCGCACGAAGTCGTCGGTATGGATCTTGGTGAACTCGTCCTGGATGAAGCCACGCACGGTGAGGCTCAGGGTGAGCACGCGGCGCATGAAGCCGGGCAGGCGGTCGGGTCCTTCGGCCGGCGCGGTGGCGTTGTAGCCCGCGACGAGTCCGCACACCGGCACCCGCGCGTAGCGGTTCAGGCGGCGGGTCACGGCGTCGGCCACGGGGCCGCCCACGTTCTCGAAGTAGACGTCGACGCCGTCCGGGGTGGCGGCAGCGAGGTCGTCGGCGAATGTCTCGGCGCGGTGGTCGACGGCGGCGTCGAAGCCGAACTCGTCGAGCAGCACCCGGCACTTCTCCGGCCCGCCCGCGATGCCGACCGCGCGAGCGCCGCGCAGCCGGGCGATCTGGCCGACGGCGGACCCGACCGGCCCGGCCGCCGCCGCGACGACGACCGTCTCGCCGGCCTTCGGCCGACCGATCTCGGCCAGCCCGGCGTACGCAGTGAAGCCCGGCATGCCGAGCACCCCGAGCGCCGTCGACACCGGGGCGGTCGCGGGGTCCAGGCGCCGGGTGTGGCGCGCGTCGACGACGGCATGGGTCTGCCAGCCCGTGTACGCCAGGACGACGTCGCCGACCTGCCGCTGGTCCGACCGCGACTCGACCACCTCGCACACGGTGCCGCCGATCACGACGTCACCGAGCGCGAGCGGGTCGGCGTAGGACTTGGCTGTGCTCATCCGACCGCGCATGTAGGGGTCGAGCGACAGGTAGATCGTGCGCAGCAGCACCTGCCCCTCGCCGAGCGCGGGCAACGGGACGGTGACCGTCTCGAAGTCGGAGTCGGCGGGCACGCCCTCGGGGTAGGCCGCGAGCCGGATCTGGGTGGTCTCCATGCACCCACCCTGCCCTCCGGGCTCCGGGCGAGCACCCCGCGGCTGCAGTCAGGCCGGCGCCTGCACGTGGTAGTGCCGGAACACGGCCTGAGCGGCGCAGGCCGGCCGGTCCACACCGTCGATCTCGACGAGCAGGTCCACCGTCAGCTGCTCCCCGCCGCCGAGATCGACCACGTCCACGATGTCGGCACGCATCCGGACCTCGGACCCGACCAGGACCGCCGTGGGGAACCGCACGCGGTTGTACCCGTAGAACATCGCGTCCTCCCGATCGCCGAAGCCGACCAACGATGCGAAGAGGTGCGGGACCAGGCTCAACGTCAGGTGGGCGTGACCGATGGTGCCGCCAAAGGGTCCGCGGGACGCCCGCGCGACGTCGTTGTGCGCCCAGTGCCAGTCCTCGACAGCACGGGCGAACGCATCGACACGGTCCTGTGTGACCGGGAACCACGCGGACGGGCCGAGCGTGCGGCCCTTCAGTGCGAGCACGTCCGACGCGTCGAGAACCACCACGCGGTCGCTCTGATCACTCATGCGGCACCCCTCGGGTTGGTCCGTGAGAATGCATTGTGGGCCCTCGGCGTCAGCTCGGTGGCTCGAAGTACAGGACCTCGCCGTCGCCGTTGGGGTCGACGCTGACGGTGCCGACGTCGGTGGTAGCGCTCCAGTGCGCCTCGTACAGCGCGTTGCACGTGATGACCGCGTTGTCGCCGGTGACCTCGACGAGGTTCCAGGCCGAGCCGTCGTCCGAGGCCCACGTCGCGAGCCGCTCGGGGCCGAGGCGGCCGTCCTGCACGCCCCCGGTGGCGACCAATCTCCCGGTGGTGTCCTCGATGGCGCACAGACGGGTGTCCTTCGCGCGCCCCGGTGGCGGGCGCAGGTCGCTGGCGGTCCAGGCGCGGCCGTCGCTCGATCGGTAGAGAACCGGGCGGCCGCCGACGTGGCCCCAGGCGAAGAATCCGAGGTCGGTCTCGGCGACCCCCCACAGTGCGTCGACCTGTCCGCGCCGGGGCACGTCGAGCGTCTGCTCCCAGGTCTCGCCGTCGTCCGACCAGAACATGGCCGCTCCGTTGCCGTCGATGCCGGTGGCGAGGAACCCGGCGCCGGTGGCGATGACGTCGGTGACGTTGCCCGACACCACGCCCGACGCCCGCCTCCAGGTCCGGCCGTCGTCCGACCACCAGACGGGCGTGGCCACGAGCTGCTCGAAGCTGGTGTCCGCCACGACGACGAAGGTCGAGCCGCGAGCCGCCGTCGCGTTCACCCCCACGTACTCGACACCCCAGTCCGGAGTGAGGAGCTCCGGCTGCGTCGCGGAGGAGAGGCCGGACGGGGTGGGCGCGGAGGTGCGGGTCCGGTCCACCGGCGGCACCGAGTCGTCCCGGTCGCGACCCGGCAAGCCGGTGAGCACCACCACGACCGCCACGACGGCGGCCACCGCGATCCCGGCGACGGCGACCGCCGTGCGCCGGGTGCGTCGCTCGCCGGCGGCACGGATCGTGGCCGCGGTCGGCAGGGCCGCGTCGTCGGCGCGGTCGGCGAGCCGCTGGAGCGCCGCCTCGAGCTCGGTCATCGCGTCTCCTCCTTCGAGCTCGGCTCCCGGTAGTCGGGCCCCAGCGCTGCGGCGAGCGCCGCGCGGCCGCGCGACAGCCGGCTCTTGACGGTGCCCACCGCGACGTCGCACTCGCGCGCGATCTGGTCGACGGGGTAGCCGTACAGGTCGTGCAGGACGAGGGCCTGGCGGAAGGCCGGGTTCAGCCGGAGCAGTGCCTCATCGAGGTCCCAGGCGTCCTCGGGCGACGCCTCCTCGGCCGGGCGGCCGCGCAGCCCGGCCAGGAACCGGTCGGCGACCCGGCGACGTCGGAACTGGCTGACCGCGAGCCGCCACGCGACCGTCCGCACCCACGCGGCCGGGGACTCGAGCCCGGACACCCGTGACCACCGCTGCCAGGCGCGGGCGTACGCCTCCTGCAGGACGTCCTTGGCCAGCTCGGGCTCACCCGTCATCGCCGTGAGCTGGCGCAGCAGGTCGGCCCGGCTGGCGAGGTAGAACTCGTCGAAGTCGGCATCGTCGGCCATGGAGACCTCCTCCCGCCCACCACACGCGCTGGCGGCGCGTCAGGTTCCCGGCGAGATTCGCCGGCTCGGCCGGCCAGTCAGGCGCCGGGACAGACGGACTGGTAGGGCTGGGCGGGCAGGAACTCGTCCCACTCCTCGCGGGTCAGGTCCCGGCCGGCCATCTGGCACGCGAAGTCGAGGGCCCGGTCGAGGTCGGTCTCCCACCGGTAGACCTTGCCGTCGTACGACGCGATGGCCACGTCGTGGCTGTCGCCGATGAAGTGGGCGCCGGCCGGGACCGGGTCTCCCTGGTGAGGTGGGTACACGGTGCCCAGCAGGTCCAGCGTCGTGGCGTCCCACAGGCTGACCCCGCCGTCGTCGGCGCCGGAGACCAGGAGCTCTCCGTCGTCTGAGTAGTCGAGCCAGAGCACCTCGGCACCGAGGCCGGCGGATCGCCGCAGCTCGTCTCCGGCCGAGACGTCGATGGTCACGATCTCGCCGGTCTTCCCCGCCACCGCCACGGTCGAGCCGTCCGCAGAGGCAACCGAGGCGTACGCAAACAGGTCCAGGTCGCCCTCGGACAGGACGTCGCCGGTGCCGACGTCGATCACCCGCCAGCGCCCCGAGGTGCCGTCGGGGTGCAACTCGTGGACCATCGCGGTGCTCCCGTCCCCCAGGGGGGTGGCGATGCCCGTGGCGAACTCGAAGCCAACGCCCTCGGGAAGCAGGGTCTCGGCGTCCAGGAGGTGGGTCCGCGCGTTGACCTCGCCGACGAGCAGACTCCGGCCTCCGTCGACGTACGTGACGGAGTAGATGTCGCCGAACCGCAACTTGTCGCCGACGACTTCGCCCGTGGTGGTGTCGAGGACCGTCACGACACCGTTCACCGACCAGCCGAGGTACTGCCCGCCGTCGGGATGCCAGGTGCCGACGGACCCCGGACCGAGTTGCGTGGGGAGCTCCGTGGGAGGCGTCGCCTCTCCCGTGGCGGTGTCGACGAAACTGACCCATCCCTGGCCCGTGTCGTCGAGCCAGCGATGGGCCACCTGCCGCCCGTCCGGGGAGAAGTCGGTCTGCGCGTACACCGCGGCGGGGCCGACCTGGGTCGTCCGCTGCAGATACGTGTCCTCCGTCGACCGGTCCCACGTGCGCAGCATCGACGGGCCGCCGCCCTCGTAGACCAGGTCATTGTCCGGGCTGAAGCCGACGCCCCACTGAGCGGGGGTGTCCCACCGTTCCAGCGGCCGGCCGGTGCTGGTTTTCCAGACGATGAGCTCACCGTCGTCGGAGTGGGACCCCACCAGCGAGCCGTCGGGCGAGAACCACATGTCGCGGACCTGGTCTCTGTGTCCACGCAGCGGGTGGACAGTCGCCCCGGTGGCGGCACTCACCAAGGCCGCTCTGCTACGCGCTTTGCTACCGAAGTCTGCGAGGGCCAGCAGGGTCCCCTCGGTGTTCACGTCGAGAGGCCCCCAGATCGTGACGTCCTCGCGCCGCCAGATCCGGTCGCCCGACGCCACGTCGTACGCCGTGAGCGGCCAACCCGTGTAGAGGATCCGACCGTCCGGGCTGAGGGCCATGGTCTGGGGTTCGGCTCCGGTCGGCACCCGGCTGGGGGGTGTGGAGGGGGAGCGGAGGTCCCAGACCACCGCGTAGCCCGGCCCTCGGAAGTCTTCTGCCAACCAGTTGGTGGTCAGCACGGTGGCGGCCAGGAAGCGGCCGTCGGCGCTGAACCCGACATCGACTCCCCACACCGGCTCGCCGCCGGGGAGGTCGAGCTTCATCGTCGGCTGCATGGTGTTCGGGTCGAGCAGTCGCACCGGCTCGGCGGAAGCCTTCGGCCCGTTCAGGACGACGGCGAGCCGCCTGTTGTCGGGGCTGAACGCCGGCAAGAGGTACGCCGGCCCGTCTCCTGCGGCGTAGGTGCCCACCGCGCGGCTGCTGGAGGCGTCGTAGAGGTGCATCCGGTTCTGATCGTCCGAGGAGGCGATCCAGCGGCCGTCGCGACTCACGTCGAAGGTCTCCAGGTAGCCGCCTTCCGGCGGCACCGAACGGACGAGCGTGGGGCGCTCCGCCAGCGCGGCCACCAGGTTCGCCCGGGTCTCTGGCGAGTCGTCCAGCCGCACCCCCGCAGCAGCGAGCAGCAGCGAGAGGCTGACGTCGTCGGTGAGCTGGGAACGGGCGCCGACTCGCCGCGCGTCCGCGGAGACGGCCGCCTGTTCCGCCCGTGCGGCGTTCTCGCTCGCCCGGTCGGACTGGACGACGGCCAGGACGCCGGCGACCAGCGCGAGGACGAGGAGCACGGCGGCGCCGGCCAGCACGATCCGGAGTCGGCGGATCAGCCGGGCCTGCGCTCGTGCTCGCTCGACGATGCTCTGCTGCTCGGCCTCGTCGCGGTGGGAGGACGCCTCGAGGAACTGCCGCTCGACCTCGGTGAGGGCGGTGTCCTTGTCGGCGCGCCAGTCGAGCGCCCTGGCCAGTCGGACGCCGCGGTAGAGCTCGCTGTCAGGACGACCGAGCGCCTCCCAGGCATCGGCGGCGGCCGAGAGGTGGTGACGGATCCGTTGGCCCTCGACGTCGTCGTCGAGCCAGCCGCGGAGCCGGGGCCAGGCCCGGGTGAGGGCCTCGTGGGTGATCTCGAGGGCGCCGTCGTCGCTGGTGACCAACCGCGCGGTGACCAGCATCTCGATGAGCTGCTCGTGCTCGGGGTCGGTGCCGACCAGGCGTCGCGGCACCCGGGTGCGGACCGCTTCGCCCTCGGGGCCCGGAGAGACCAGCCGAAGGACCAGGTCGCGCAGCAGGAGTCGACGGTCCACCCCGACTCGTGAGTAGAGACTCTCGGCCGACTGGGCCACGGCTCCGTTGATGCCGCCGCTCGCGCGGTACCCGGCCACGGTGAGCGTGCTGCCCTCGCGTCGCTTCCAGGTCTCCTGCAGCGCGTGCGACATCAGCGGCAGCGCCCCGGGATCGTTCCTGACCTCGCGGACGAGAAGGTCGACCAGACCCGGCTCGATCAGCAGCCCCGCTTGTCGGGCAGGTGTCTCCACCGCAGTGCGCAGGCCCTCCTCGTCCAGCCCACCGACCAGGTACATCCCGCGTTCCACGAGCCGGCTGAAGCCCGGGTGGGCAGCGACGTCGGCCAGGTGGTCGGCGCGCAGGGCGACGCCCACGGTCCGGTTCGGGGCCTCGGCGGTGAGGGCGCGGAGGAACTCCTGCTGCTCCTGGGGGTCCTCGCACAGCGAGAACAGCTCCTCGCACTGGTCGATCAACAGGGCCGCCCCGCGCGGAGCCTGCGCGAGAGCGGTGAGCGACTCCATGGGGTGGGCGCCGGGCGTGATCGTCAGGCTGGGTTGTCCGCGGCGTCGCAGCGCCGCCGCCACCCCGGCCCGGAGCAGCGAGGACTTGCCCGAGCCCGAGGGCCCTACCAGGGCGAGCACCGAGGTCCGCGCCAGGATCTCCAGGCAGGCGGCCACGTCGTCGTCCCGCCCGAAGAACCAGTCGGCGTCCTCGACGCCGTACGGCTTGAGGCCCAGCCAGGGGCAGGTGGTCGACGGGGCAGGCGCATCAGCCACCAGCAACGAGGCGTCCTGCCGGAGGATCGACGTCTCCAGCGCGACGATGTCGGGGCCGGGATCGATGCCCAGATGCTCGGCCAGGATCCCCTTGAGCTGGTGGATCGTGCGCAGCGCCTCACCCTGCTGGCCGGACTGGTACTGCGCGCGGGCCAGCAACACCCAGCGTTGCTCGCGCAGCGGAGCGGCGCGGACCAGGCCCTGCGCCTCGGAGAGCACCTCGCGGTACCGGCCGGCCCGCAGCAGAGCGTCGACCCGGAGCTCCTCGGCCTCCAGGCGCAGCTCGGACAGTCGGGTGCCGGCCGCCACGGCCGGTTCCCAGCCCTCCAGGTCGGCGAAGGCTTCCCCGTGCCACAGGGCCAGCGCGTCGGTCAGCAGGTACGCCGCCCGGTCGGTCTCGCCGAGGGTGAGCAGCTCGCGGGCCCGGCTGACCTGGTCCTCGAACCGCAGCGAGTCCACGTCGTCGACGGGCAGGTGCAAGGCATAGCCGTGCGGCGACGTCCGGACCGCCTCCCGCCCCAGCACCCTGCGGATCCGGACGACGCAACCCTGCAGGATCTTGCCGGCCGACGGCGGAGGACGCTCGCCCCAGAGCGCGTCGCACAGCTGGTCGGCGCTCACCGGATGGCCGGGGTTTGTCGCCAACGACGCTAGAACGACCCGGTCCCGCCGACCCAGCTCTCCCGAGCCGTCCACCGTCAGCGGGCCGAGCACCGTGATGCCCACTCGCTCAGAGTCCTCCCGGGCGTCGGGGTGGTCAACGGGGGCGATACCGCGGCGATACCGGTCCCGCACCACGGCGATACCGGCCGGTGTCACAACGGGGATCCAGACCCCGAGAGGAACCGCCATGAACACCACCCGCACCCGCTACATCGTGAGCAGCTTCGCCGCGTCCACCGCGGTCGCGGCGGCCCTGACCGCCTTGACCGCGATCGGCCCGACGGTCGCCAGCGCAGAGCGCGACGACTCGATCATCCCCGCACCGGGCGAGGACAGCGCCCGCAGCGCCAGAGCGCTCGACCTCGACCAGATGGTCGCGTACCGCAAGGCCCTGATGTCGCAGTACTACGTCGACCACGCCCGCGAGCTCGGGGCCGCTCGCTGAGCTCCTCCCAGGCCCCATGCACGAAGGGCCCCGACCGCAGACGCGGTCGGGGCCCTTCGAGGTGAGTCAGGCGGGGCGGACGTTCTCCGCCTGCGGGCCCTTGGGGCCCTGGGTGAGGTCGAACTCGACCTTCTGGTTCTCGTCGAGCGACTTGTAGCCGCTGGACTGGATCGCGGAGAAGTGCACGAACACGTCCTCGCCGCCGTCGTCCTGCGCGATGAAGCCGAAGCCCTTGTCAGCGTTGAACCACTTGACGGTTCCCTGAGCCATGATCAATTCCCTTGTTCTGGTTGTCGCGGGCACTGTGCCCTGCGACCTGCTGAAGACATCCACCTGTACCGATGTCCAGCGAACCGAAAACCAGGAAGAGCGAGATACAAGCCGCACATCGTGTGCGACCAGGACGGCGTGGCCGTCCCTTCAACAGCCACCCACGGTAACGGCATCGGTGGCGGGATGCCACTTCGGGGGTGCGCGCGGCGTCAGTAGGTCGTGTCGTCGGAGCGCAGGTCGAAGCCGTCGTCGTCGAGCAGGCGGAGTCGGGTCAGGTCGGCGTCACCCGGTCCGATCACCCAGATCACGGTCCAGGTGTCGTCGGAGCCGGCGACCGTCCAGGCGACGGTGGCGCCGTCAGACTTCTGAGCCGACGACTCGATGCCTTCGAGGTCCTCGGTGGGATCGTCGTCGTAGGTGGCGCCGTAGTAGTTGGTCGGCAGGTCGAAGGACACCTCGCAGAAGGCCAGGTCGCCGCGGGCGTCGCTGACGGTCTCGCCGTCGAAGTCGTCGTAGGGCGCCTCGTCCAGACTCTCGACCTCGGTGTCACCGCACACCGTGGCCAGGGCGTCGCGGGCCGTGGGGACGTCGTCGGCGCACCCGCTCACCGCGGCGGCGGCAAGGAGGGCAACCGACAGCAGGGGCGCTACTCGCATGGGTGGGGCTTCTCCTCCCAGCAGGGTCCGAAACCCGGCGGGCATCGGGTCACGACGCCGGGTCTTCACCCCTAGGGGTGGAAGGGCGAGGTCAGCCGTCCCGCTTAATGGAAGCAAGTCTCTGCTTCGCTTCGTGTCCGGATCGTCGGCCGCCAGTTCGGCGGGTCCGAGAATCCCTGCGAGACCGGAGCGCACGTGCAAACCCCCCACCCCCCCTGTACCCCCCGTCCTGCCCGTTTCCGTCGTCGTCACCGCCGCGGCCTCAGTGTCGCGGCCGCGATGTCGCTCATGGCCTGGCTGGTGATGGCGCCCTTCGCTGGCCCGGCACATGCCGAGGCCACGGTGGTGCCGCTCGGATTGGCCAAGCCGTTCTCGGTCCTGGCCGGTGCCAGGGTCACCAACACGGGAACGACCGTCATCAACCGCGACGTCGGTGTGCACCCCGGGACCGCGTTCACCGGCGCCGGCACGGCGGTCGTCGGCGGGGAGACCCACACCGGGGACGCGGTGGCGAGGTCGGCGAAGACCGCCTTGACGGCGGCCTACAACAACGCCGCGGGGCAGTCCCCCCGGACGGCGGTCGACGGCGAGCTGGGGGGCGAGACCCTGCCCGGCGGCGTGTACAACCGCCCCGCGGCGATGGCGCTCAACGGGATCCTCACCCTGGACGGGCAGAACGATCCCGACTCGGTGTGGGTCTTCCAGGCCGGCACGACGCTGATCACCGGCTCCGCGAGCTCCGTGGTGCTCATCCGGGGCGCCGACCCGTGCAACGTGTTCTGGCAGGTGGGGAGCTCGGCGACCCTCGGCACCGGAACGCGGTTCGTCGGAACCGTCATGGCCAACCAGTCCATCGCGATGCAGACCGGTGCCCGCCTGCGAGGCCGGGTGCTGGCCCGCATCGGCGCCGTCACCCTCGACACCAACGTGATCACCTCTCCCCTCTGCGCGAACAACGCCGGCGACAGCGACGGTGATGACGACGACGACGGCGGCGGCGGCGATGGCCCCGGCGGCGACGGCGGCGTCGACGGCCCCGGCGGCAACGGCGGCGGCAACGGCGGTGGCGGCAACGGCGGCGGCGGCAACGGCGGCGGTGGCAACGGCGGTGGTGGAGGCGGCAACGGCGGCGGCACCCAGATCGACCAGCCGCCCTCGGGCGGCGTCCCGACGGGGACGGCCGACCCGTCCCAGCCTGCTGAGGGCGATATCGCTCGGGGCTTGCTCGTCCTTCTCGCTGCGGTCGGCCTGGGACTGACCGGCGTCGCCTGGTTCGGCACGTCGAGTGCCGTCCGAGGACGGCGACCGCGCCGGGCATGACACGAGCCGGTGGTCGTCGCGTCCACGCGAAGGACTCGGGCACCGGTCGCTGGGGCGCCGCTCTGGCGGTGGCGGCGGTCGTCACCGCTCTGGTCCTCGGCGGCGCCGGGGTCATCTCCGCGACGACGTCGAGCCGCGACGCGAGCCCCGCAGCCCAGGACTCGGCATCGAGTGCACCCCCCACGGTCGAGCGCGACCGAGTTCCGACTCCCTCCGCGGAACCGAAGCGCGCGAAGCCGGTCCGACCGCACGCCCCCATCCGGGCGGCGGCGCCCATGGTCGCGTCGGAACCGGCACGCCTCGAGATCCCCGCGCTCGACGTCGACGTCGACGTCATGGATCTCGGCCTCACCGACCGAGGCGTGCTCGAGGTGCCGCAGGGCGCCTACCCCGCCGGTTGGTACACCGGCTCACCGACCCCGGGCGAGCTGGGGCCGGCCATCGTCGCCGGCCACGTGACGTGGAACGGCACGGATGGTGTCTTCCTGCGACTCCACGAGCTCGCGCGCGGCGACCACGTGCTCGTGACCCGCACCGACGGCAGCGTGGCCGACTTCACCGTCTCCGAGACCGAGCAGTACGCCAAGGACGCCTTCCCCACCGCCACCGTCTACGGCGACATCGACCACGCCGGCCTGCGGCTGATCACCTGTGGGGGATTGGACCCCGACTCCGGCGTCTTCGAGGACAACGTGGTCGTGTTCGCCGAGCTCACCGACAGCTGACGGCGCGGGGTCAGTCCAGGGCGTCGAGCTTGCGCCGCAGCACGGCGCCCTCGCGATCGTTCCCGCACCGCTCGACGGCGAGTTCGAGCTCGGCCCGCGCCGCGTCGACCCGCCCCAGCCGGGTGAGCAGCTCGCCGCGGACGGTGGGAAGGAGGTGGGTGTCGCGGAGCAGCGGGTCGTCCTGCAGCTTGTCGACCTCGGCGAGGCCGGCGGCCGGGCCGTCGGCCATGGCGACGGCGACCGCGCGGTTGAGGGAGACCACGGGCGAGGGGGCGAGCTGGGCAAGGACGTCGTAGAGGACGACGATGCGGCTCCAGTCGGTGTCGGACACCGATGGCGCGACGGCGTGGCACTCGGCGATCGCAGCCTGGAGGCCGTAGGCACCGAGCCCGCGACCGACGCGCCCCGCGATGGCGAGGGCGGCGCGGCCGCGGCGGACGGCGGAGCGGTCCCAGCGACGGCGGTCCTGATCCTCGAGCAGCACCGGGTCGCCGTCGGCGTCGGTGCGGGCGGGGAAGCGGGCGGCGGTGAGCTCCATGAGCGCGAGCAGGCCGTGCACCTCGGACTCGTCGGGCAGCAAGTGGGCGAGCACCCGGCCCAGCCGCAGCGCCTCCTGGGCGAGGTCGATGCGCATCAGCTCCGCGCCCGACGTCGCCGTCGAGCCCTCGGTGAACACCACGTAGACGACGCTCAGCACCGTGCCGAGCCGCTCCTTCTGCTCCTCGCGCGAGGGCACCGCGAACGGCACCTCGGCCGCGGCCAGCGACTTCTTGGCGCGGGTGATGCGCGCCTGCACGGTGGCGGTGGGCACCAGGAAGGCGCGGGCGATCTCGTCGCTGCCGAGTCCGCTCACCACGCGCAGCGTGAGCGCCACCTGCGCCTCGCGGCCGAGCACCGGGTGGCAGGCGGTGAAGACGAGCGCCAGCACGTCGTCGTCGATGTGGTCGGGGTCGTACAGCACGTCGCCCTCCTCTCCTGCCTCGGTGCGTCCCACGGCGAGGGACGCGTAGCGGTCGTCGCGCGCGGCGCGACGGCGGAACGCGTCGATGGCGCGTCGGCGTCCGGTGGTGAGCAGCCAGCCGGCCGGGTTGGCGGGGACGCCGTCGGTGGGCCAGCTCACCAGCGCCTCGGCCAGCGCCTCCTGGGCGACGTCCTCGGCGAGCGAGAAGTCAGCCGTGTAGCGGGCCAGGGAGCCGACGATGCGGGCGGACTCGATGCGCCACACCGCCTCGACGGCCTCCCGGCCCGCTGCGATCGGATGGGGGTCGGTCACCGGTTGCCCGTGGACTCCCGCCAGGCGATCTCCTTCTGGACCCACTCGTTGTCCTGCGGGAACTCGTCCAGCGTGGTCACCCGGCGGATCTCGGTCTTCACGCCGGGGCCGGTGATCGGCGAGCGCTTGGCCCACTCCACCGCCTCCTCCTGCGAGGCCACCTCGAGCAGGTAGAACCCGCCGAACAGCTCCTTGGTCTCGCCGTAGGGGCCGTCGGTCACCACCGGCGACTCCGAGGAGTGGTCGACGACGACGCCCGGCTCGATCGCGAGGCCCTCGGCGGCCAGCAGGACGCCGGCGTTGATGAGCTGCTCGTTGTAGCGGCCGACGGTCTCGAGCATCTCGTTGATGTCGAAGTCCTCTTCCGCACCGGCCCACGAGTCGTCGGTGGAACGCATGATCAGCATGTACTTCACGGTTGTCTCCTGGGTGTGTTCAGGGTCCTGATTGGACCCTCTCACCCCCAGGTCGAACGGCCGGATGTCAGATCGACACCGCCCAGAAGAAATCTCTGGGAAACTTCCCGCCACTGTGAACCGACCACCCCTGGCGCGCACGGGCGCGTTGCTCGTCGTGCTGCTGATGTACTGGGCGATCGGGCCGGTGGTGCTGGTGGTAGCGCTCGCGAGCCTGGCGGTGCCGAAGGTGCGGCGGTTTCTGCGGCCGACCCGGAAGATCGTGGTCGGCTGGGTGGTGGCTGTGCTCGTGCTCGTCGGGGCGGTGGCGGTGATCCCGGACGGCTACCTGCCGATCCCGCCGGGCGGCGGGGCGCTGGCGACGCCGTCGTACACGGGCTCCCCGGCGACGGCGGACCCGATCGACCTGGCGATGCCGCAGCACCCGGGCCTGGCCCCGAACGGCGAGAGCGCGATGCACAACGACGGGTGGTCGAGCGACGCGTACGCCGGTCCCGGGCCGCTCGGCAGCGACCCCGACGTGTCGACGGCGTGGTACGGCGTCAAGGAGTGCGCCACCCTCGCCTTCGACCGCGAGGGCCGGATCATCGCGCTGTGCGGCAACGTGCGCGGCGCGATCATGCACGTGCTCGACCCCGACTCGATGCGCCCGCTCGCCACGCTCGAGCTGCCGGAGCGCGGCGACGGCCGCGGCAAGAAGCCGTGGGAGAACCTGTGCGGCGGCTCCTACTTCTACCTCGACGACCAGGACCGGGCCGTCGTCGCCACCACCGACAAGCGGATCGTCGTCGTCACCACCCGCGACGACGAGGGCGAACCCGAGCTCGAGATCAGCGACGAGTACGACGTCGGCGACCTCGTGCCCGACGACGACTGCCTCATCGCCCTCATGCCGGACTGGGGCAGCGGCCGCACCTGGTGGGTCACCGAGGACGGCCGGGTCGGCACCGCCGGCCCGTTCGCGGCGGCGCGGGTGCTCGAGCTCGAGGAGGAGATCGCGAACTCGTTCTCCGTCGGCGAGGACGGCGGCGCGTACGTCGTCACCGTGGAGGCGTTCTACAAGCTGCGCGTCGGCGACGACGGCACGCCGGAGCAGGTCTGGCGCAGCACCTACGACCGCGGCACCAGCAAGAAGCAGGGCCAGATCAGCCAGGGCAGCGGCACCACGCCGACGCTCCTCCCGCAGGGGCTCGTCGCCATCACCGACAACGCCGACCCGCGCATGCACGTGCAGTTCTACTCCCAGGACGACGGCGGCCTGGTCTGCGAGGAGCCGGTGTTCGACGACGACGTCAGCGCCACCGACAACTCGCTGATCTCCGTCGGCGACGGCGTGATCGTCGAGAACAACCACGGCTACGGCAGCCCGCTCCGCACCGCGCTCGGGTTCACCACCACCGGCGGCTTCGCCCGCGTCGACGTCGACTACGACCCCGCCTCCGGGGAGGGCACCTGCGCGACGGTGTGGGAGAACGAGATCGTCGCGCCGTCCTGCGTCGCCAAGCTCTCGCTCGCCACCGGCCTCGTCTACGCCTACACCAAGCGCCGCAGTCTGCTCGGCGTCAACGCCTGGTACCTCACCGCCATGAACGCCCGCACCGGACGCCACGAGTTCTCGGTGCGCACCGGCCTCGGCTCGATGTTCAACAACCACTACGCCGCCGTCACCCTCGGCCCCGGCGGCGCCGCCTACGTCGCCACGCTGGCCGGCATGGTGCGGGTGGAGGACGGTGGGTAGAGCCGGGGACCCCGGCGTGGCTACCCGAGCAGGCGGGCGACGTCGACGGGGTCGCGGGACAGGGTGTTGCTGGTGACCACCTGGGGCGCCCCGCCCATCTCGCCCAGGCCGGAGGGGCCGACGTAGGTGCCGCCGGGCAGGTCGGCGGTGGCGGCCATGATCGTGGGCCAGGCGCCGATCGCGGCGGGTTGTGAGACCGCGCGGATGGCGGCGTCCAGGATGGTGGCGATGCCGCCGGACGACCGGCCGTACTGGCCGTTGGCCGCGAGGTGGGTGCCGGCGAAGCCGGGGTGGGCGGCGGTGGCGGTGACCGGGACGCCGCCCTCGCGGCAGCGGCGGTCGAGCTCGAAGGTGAAGAGCAGGTTGGCGACCTTCGTGCGCGCGTAGGTGGGCCAGCGGCGATACTGCCGGCGCGGCACCCGTGGGCTCTCCAGCGGCGCGGACGACGCGAGCCGGTGGAACACCGACGACACGGTGACCACCCGTGCATCGCCGCTGGCCACCAGCTGCGGGAGCAGCAGCCCGGTGAGCAGGAACGGGCCGAAGTGGTTGGTGGCCATCTGGAGCTCGAAGCCGTCGCGGGTGGTGCGGTACGGCGTGCCCATCACGCCCGCGTTGTTGACGAGCACGTCGATCGCGCCGAATGCAGAGGCCCGGGCACCGGCGGCGCGCACCGAGGACTGGTCGGCGAGGTCGACCTCCAGCTGCTCGACGGCGGCGGCCGGCACCTCGTCGCGGATGGCGC
This sequence comes from uncultured Actinomycetota bacterium, assembly GCA_963808855.1. GTDB lineage: Bacteria > Actinomycetota > Actinomycetes > Propionibacteriales > Nocardioidaceae > Nocardioides. The sequence continues at coordinate 446,542 of CAWEHA010000002.1, forward strand.
GGGCGGTCTCGTCGAGCTTGCGCGCCGTACGGCCGGCGAGCACGACGCGGGCGCCCTTGCGGGCCAGCTCGAGCGCGGTGTGGTGGCCCAGCCCGCCGAGACTCGGACCGGTGACCACCGCCGTCCGGCCCGACTGGTCGGGGATCGAGGCCGGGGTCCAGGACGACGTCATGGAGTGGTGGCGATCGCGGCCAGCAGCCGCTCGCCGAGGGTGATGTCGCCCTGCAGGTGCACGGCGCCGGGCTCGGCGGCGCGGCGGCCGCCGGCCATCACGATGTAGGTCTCGCGGTCGGTGCTCAGCTCGACCGTCGGCTCGTCCGGCGGCTCCGGCAGCCGCTCGCCACGGCCGGCGTCGTTGACGGCGAACGCGTACGGCTCGCTGCCGTCGACCCGCACCACGGCGGTGGTGCCGGCCGGTGCGCCCGCCTTCTTGGCGAGCACGTAGCCGAACCCCTCGAGGAGGTAGTCGGTGGAGTGCTGGGCGGCCGGGCTCGCGAGGCCGCCGGGTCGGCGCAGCGCGCGGCGCGCGTCCTGCTCGTGCATCCAGACGTCGAGCGGCCGATTGCGCAGCAGCGTCTCCCACGACCACGGCACGCCGCCGAAGATCACCTTCGGCTTGGCCTGCGCGTCGGTGGGCGGATCGGCGCGCAGCTGGTCGTAGCGGCGACCGGTGACCTCGCGGAGCTCGGCCACGATGTCGGGTCCGCTGCGGTCGCGCCGGTTCACGACGCCGATCTCGGTGTAGAGCCCCATGAGCCCCGTGACGTGCGCGGGCTCGCCGACCTCGGCGGTCTCCTCCGGGTTGCCGGCCAGCACGCCCTCGAGGTGGGCGGTGTGGGCGGCGAGCGCCTTCACGTCCCATCCCGGCAGGTCGGTGGGCGTCGTCCACCCGTCGTCGGGCACCTCGTCCAGCAGCGCGACGAAGTCGTCGACCGCGCCCTTCCAGACCTCGACGTACCCGGCCAGCCGCTCCGCGTCGCTCACGAGCCGGCCTCTACTCGTAGGTCGCGTTGTCGTGGACCTCGATGCTGTCGTAGTCGGGTGGCAGGTCGTAGCCGTTGCAGGTCATCCGCACCGTCTTCTCGTGGCGCACCGAGGTGTCGGAGTTGCAGTTGACCTCGCCGACCCCCTCGCCGCCGGAGTAGAAGGAGAAGGTGATGTAGAGCGAGTTGGACTCCTCGTCGTCGCGGTTGTTCGTGACCTTGAGGTTGTCGATCGCGAAGGTGGCGATGTCGGGGTCCTCCTCGACGATGCTCCAGCCCTCGGCGTAGTCGAAGCCGCGGATGCTGAACGAGTCGCCCTCGGCGACCTCGATCGGGTCGTCCTCCGAGCCCCGGTACTCGGTGTCGAAGGCATCGTCGATCGCGTCGCCCGCGTTGTTCACGAGCAGGACGACGGCGGTGATCGCGCCCCCGCAGAACAGCACCACGAGCACCCCGATGATGATCAGCACGTTGCGGGTGGTGTGGCTCTTCTGCGGCTGGCCACCGCCGTACGGGTTGGGAGGGTGCTGCTGGCCGTAAGGCTGGTAGCCGGGTTGCTGACCCTGCGGCGGTTGTTGACCGTACGGCGGCTGCTGGGGCTGCTGCGGGAACTGGGGCTCGCCGTACGGCGGCTGCTGCGACATGAGCCGCATTCTCTCCTGACCAGCGGGCTTCAACCACCCAGGGCTAGAGAGCCCGCGATGCCCAGCATCGTGAGGCCGATGAGGACGTCGAGCACCCGCCACGAGGTGGTCGAGGCGAACAGGGGCCGGGCCATCCGGGCGCCGTAACCCAGGCCGGTGAACCACAGCAAGCTCGCCGCGCCGGCACCCACGGCGAACCACCAGCGGCCGGGGTCGCCGTGGGTGCTCGCCACCGAGCCGAGCAGGAGCACCGTGTCGAGGTAGACGTGCGGGTTGAGCCAGGTGAGGGCCACGGCGGTGCGGACGGCGGCGCCTCGGGTGGTGCCGTCGCCACGGGCCGCCTCGAGGGAGCCGGGCCGCCGGGCCCGGAGCAGCGAGCGGACGCCGTACCAGGTGAGGAAGGCGACGCCGGCCCACCGCACCACGTCGACCGCCCAGCCGGCGCGTTCCACCACCGCGCCGATGCCGGCGACCCCGGCCACGATCAGCACCAGGTCGGAGATCGCGCACACCGCCACCACCGGGCCGACGTGCCGGCGCGCGAGCCCCTGCCGCAGCACGAACGCGTTCTGCGCGCCGATGGCGATGATGAGGCCTAAGCCGGTGAGCAGGCCGGGGAGGATGGCGGTGGGCACGACACGAACGTAGGGACTCCGCTGGTTCCAGACCAGCGAAACTTCCTGAAGCATGTGAAGAATGTCTTCATGCGTCCCCACCCCGACCAGCTCGCCGCCCTCGCGGCCGTCGTCGACCACGGCACATTCGAGGCGGCGGCCCGGCACCTCCACGTGACCACGAGTGCCGTGAGCCAGCGGATCCGCGCGCTGGAGTCGAGCGTCGGGCAGGTGCTGGTGCGCCGGACGACGCCGTGCCGTCCGACCGCCGAGGGTGAGCCGATGGTGCGGCTGGCCCGTCAGACCGCGCTGCTCTACGACGAGGCCCTCGACGCCGCGGCGGAGGCCGAGCGCTCTCGCGTCGACCTGCCGGTCGCCGTCAACGCCGACTCGCTCGCCACCTGGTTCCGGCCGGTGCTGGCCGAGGTCGGCCGGTGGGACGGCGTCGCGCTGTCGCTGCAGGTGGAGGACCAGGCGTTCTCCACCGAGCTGCTGCGCCGCGGCGACGTGCTCGGCGCGGTGACCTCCGACCCGGTGCCGGTGCAGGGCTGCGTGGTCGAGCCGCTCGGCGTGCTGCGCTACCGCCCGGCGGCCACGCCCGAGTTCGCGGAGCGGTGGCGGCGGGGCCGCGGCGTCGACTGGGCGCGGATGCCGGTCGTGGTGTTCAACGACAAGGACGCGCTCCAGCACGACGTGCTCGCCGGGCGCGGGCTCGGCGCCCCGCCGGTGGTGCACCGGGTGCCCACGTCGGCGGACTTCTGGGAGGCGATACGGCTCGGCCTCGGCTGGGGGCTGCTGCCGGAGCCGCAGCTGGAGCCCGGGCTGGCGGCGGGCGAGCTGGTGGTGCTCGCGATGCGGCAGCACGTCGACGTCCACCTATGCTGGCAGCGCTGGCGCCTCGACTCGGTCACGCTCGGCCGGCTCGGGTCCGCCGTCCACGCCGCCGCTCGCGACGGACTGCGGCGCCCTCCCCGCCCGCCACCCTCGGAGCTCGCATGATCCGGATGCCCGCCCTGGGCGAGCGCTTCGGCCGCTACCGCCTCGTGCGCGAGCTCGGGCACGGCGGCATGGGCGTGGTGTTCCTCGCCCGCGACACCGAGCTCGACCGCGACGTCGCGCTCAAGATCATCGTGCCGCAGCTGGCCGGCGACGCCGACTACCGCGCCCGCTTCAAGCGCGAGGCCACCGCGCTGACGCGGATGGACAGCCCGCACATCGTGGCGGTGCACGACCACGGCGAGCACGACGGCTGCCTCTACCTGGTCACCCAGCTGGTGCCGCACGGCGACCTGCTCCAGCAGATCAACGCGGCCGGCCCGCTGGCGCCGTCGACCGGCATCGACGTCGTGCTGCAGGTGCTCGACGGGCTCGCGGACGCCCACGCGGCCGGCATCGTGCACCGCGACGTGAAGCCGAGCAACGTGCTGCTGCGGCGCCGCGACCACCGGTACGAGGCGTTCCTCTGTGACTTCGGCGTCGCCACCGTGCCCGGCGACCACCTCACCCGCACCGGCGCGCTCGTCGGCTCGTTCCCCTACATGGCGCCGGAGCGGCACCAGGGCGAGCCGGCCGGGGTGGCCGGCGACCTCTACTCCGTCGGGCTGCGTGCTCTGGCAGGTGCTCACCGGCACCGCGCCGTACGCCGGCACCGACGTCGAGGTGGCGCTCGCCCACCTGCAGGCGCCGATCCCGCAGCTGCCCGCAGGGGAGCCGTTCGCGGACGCCGTCAACGCCGTCCTGCGCACCGCGATGGCCAAGCGCCCCGGTGAGCGCTACCGCTCCGCCAAGGCGATGCGGCGCGACCTGGCGATCGCCCTCGACGTCGCCCCGGACCGGCTGGTGCTGCCCGCGGGCACCCAGATCCGGCACAGCGTGCTCGCCGGCGTCGTGTCCACCGCCGGCTCCACCGCGCCGCCGCCCGCAGCCGGGCGGCGCCGCCGGGCCGGGCTCGTCGCGGTCGGCCGCCACCGTGGTCGTGGTCGGCCTGGTGGCGGTCCTCGCCACCGTGCTGCGAGCCCGGATGACGCCCCGGCCGAGGTCGGCGGGCTCGGCGGTCACCACCACCCTGTCGCCGGACGCGACATCCACGCCCGCCGGCCGTCGACCGAGCCGGCTCCGTCGTCCGGACGAGCCGTCGCCGAGCTCCCAGCGCCGTCGCGGGTCAGTGCGCCGCGCCGCCCCCCGGCGACCGGCGACCCGGGCTCGCCGGATGCGCCGGCGCTCGCCGGGGCACCGCGCCAGCAGCCGATCAACCCGAACCCGAAGCCGTCGTCGCAGCCCACCCAGCAGCCGACCCAGCAGCCGACCCAGCAGCCCACGCAGCAGCCCACACAGCCGAGCCCGTCACCGGAGCCCGACGACTACCGCTGCTGGGACGGCTCCACGAGCACCGGGCCGCGCCGGAAGTGCGGCAAGCCCTCGGGCGTCGCCGGCCTGCACTGGATGTTCCCGAAGTCCCAGCAGTGTTCCCGAGCCGGTGCGCGCAACGGCCGGGTCACGGTGCTGCGGTGCGAGAAGCGGACGCCCTACGGCCGGGCCGTCGTGTCCTACACCGAGTGGCGCGGTGTCCGGGCGGCCGTCGGGCGCGTTCGGGGACCAGTTCGGCGAGCGCGGAAGGACCTGGCACGGCGGCTGGGGCTACACCTGGTCGAAGGCGACCGAGAAGCGCGCCTCGCGGGCCAACCTGTACGACGAGGTTCCGATGTCGGTGAAGGTCGACGCCGGCTACCAGCCCGTGCCCGGAACCACCTGCTCGAGCGGATCGAGTACCGCAAGCCAACCAGGAACCATGCGGCGGCTACCCGATCTGAGCCCGATCGGTCAGAACGCCGACTCGTCGAGGTCCATCAGGTCGAGGGTGGTGGCCTCGGCGATGGCGCGCTCGGCGGTGAGGCGGGGCAGGTTGGTCTGCGCGAAGAACTGCGCGGCCGCCACCTTGCCCTCGTAGAACGCCTGGTCCTTGGCCGACGGCTCGCCGCCCAGCTTCTCCAGCGCCACCTCGGCCTGGCGGAGCAGCAGCCACCCGCAGACGACGTCGCCGAGCACCATCAGGAGCCTGGTGGTGTTGAGGCCGACCTTGTAGACGTTGCGGATCTCGTCCTGCGCCGACATGAGGTCGTTGATCATGTGGCCCACGAGTGCGTTGGCGTCGTCGAGCGCGGTGGCGAGCAGCGCCCGCTCCGACTTGAGCCGGCCGTTGCCGGCCTCGGAGTCGACGAACGCCTGGATCTCGGCCGCGAGGTGGCCCAGCGCGGCGCCCTGGTCCTTGACGATCTTGCGGAAGAAGAAGTCCTGGCCCTGGATCGCGGTGGTGCCCTCGTAGAGGGTGTCGATCTTGGCGTCGCGCACGTACTGCTCGAGCGGGTACTCCTGCAGGAAGCCGGAGCCGCCGAAGGTCTGCAGCGACTCGGTGCCGAGCAGCACCCACGAGCGCTCCGAGCCGTAGCCCTTCACGATCGGCAGCAGCAGGTCGTTGACGGCGTGCGCGAGCTTGTAGTCGTCGCCGGACTCGCCGGCGTGCTCCATCACCTGGATCCGGTCCTGCCACGACGCGGTGTAGAGCACCAGCGCGCGCATCGCCTCGGCGAAGGACTTCTGCACCATCAGCGAGCGTCGGACGTCGGGGTGGTGGGTGATCGTGACCCGCGGCGCCGTCTTGTCGCCGGACTGGGTGAGGTCGGCGCCCTGCACGCGCTGCTTGGCGTACTCGAGCGCGTTGAGGTAGCCGGTGGAGAGGGTGGCGATGGCCTTGGTGCCCACCATCATCCGGGCGTTCTCGATCACCTGGAACATCTGCGCGATGCCGTCGTGCACCTCGCCGAGCAGCCAGCCCTTGGCGGGCTCGCCGCCACCGATGCCGGCGTCGCCGAAGGTGAGCTCGCAGGTGTTGGACACCTTGATGCCCATCTTGTGCTCGACGTTGGTGACGTAGACGCCGTTGCGCTCGCCGGTGAGCTCACCGGTCTCGTGGTCGAAGTGGTACTTCGGCACCAGGAACAGGCTGAGCCCCTTGGTGCCCGGGCCGCCCGCGCCCTCGACGCCCACCGGGCGCGCGAGGGTCAAGTGCATGATGTTCTCCTGCAGGTCGCTCTCGCCCGAGGTGATGAAGCGCTTGACGCCCTCGATGTTCCACGAGCCGTCGTCGTTGGCCGTGGCCTTGGCGCGACCGGCGCCGACGTCGGAGCCGGCGTCCGGCTCGGTGAGCACCATCGTGGTGCCCCACTCGCGCTCGACGATCAGCTGCGCGATGCGCTGGTCGCGCTCGTTGCCGGCGCGGTGCACGACGCCCGCGAACGCCGGTCCGGCGGCGTACATCCACACCGGCGCGTTGGAGCCGAGCACCATCTCGCCGAGCGCCCACACCAGGCTCGACGGCGCCGGGGTGCCGCCGAGGTCCTCGTTGATCTGGAGCCGCCAGTACTCGGCGTCCATCCAGGCGCGGTAGCTCTTCTTGAACGAGTCCGGGAGCGGTGCCTCGCCGGTGGCGGGGTCGAAGACCGGCGGGTTGCGGTCGTTGTCCTCGTAGGACGCCGCGAGGTCCTCGCGCGACAGCCGGTCGACCTCGGCCAGGATCTCCCGCGCGGTGGCGGCGTCGATCTCGGCGAAGGGGCCGGTGCCCAGGATCTCGTCGCGGCCGAGCACCTCGAAGAGGTTGAACTCGATGTCGCGCAGGTTGCTCAGGTAGTGGCTCACGGGACTCCCCGTCTCGTCGATGGGCCGTTTCGTGATCGGATGCACGGTTACCCGCGGGTTCTACCCGCCGGTAACCTAAGGATGCCAGGGGCCGCCGGACGGTGCAAGGACACCGGGCGTGACGCACGCCGCACGAGCGCACCATCACCCTGAAGGACCACTGAATCCATCAAGATGTCTGACACACTTGAGGTATGCGAGTCTCCGCGAAATCCGACTACGCGCTGCGTGCGCTCATCGAGATGGCCGGTCGCGCCGACGGCAAGGCGGTGAGCGCCGAGGAGATCGGCAAGCTCCAGGACATCCCCCACGGCTTCCTGCAGGCGATCCTCGCCGACCTGCGGCGGGCCGGGCTCGTGATGTCGCAGCGCGGCCAGTCCGGTGGCTGGCGGATGGGTCGTGAGGCAGCGGACATCACCGTCGCCGACGTGATCCGGGCCGTCGACGGCCCGCTCGTCTCGGTGTACGGCCTGCGGCCCGAGGCGGTGCGCTACAACGACACCGCCGACGTGCTCCAGCACGTGTGGATCGCCGCCCGGCGCTCGCTGCGCGACGTCTTCGAGGAGGTCTCGATCCAGCAGCTCGCCGACGGCAAGCTGCCCAAGGCGGTCACCTCACGGACGTCGGACGAGGACGCCTGGCAGCCCCACTAGCTCGCGCTAGCTCGCGGCAAGGAACCGTCGGCGACGGCGGCGGAGCGTCGCGACCTGGCCCTCGAGCGCCTCGTTGCGGCGCTGGAGCCGCTCGAGCTCGGCCAGGGTGGTGAGCAGCGTGGCGTCATCCTCGGCGGGCGCCTCGGCGACGTCGGGGGTGAGGTTCCGCAGGTCGCCGCGGACGTCGTAGCCGCCCTCGCGCAGCAGCTCGGCCCAGGTGGCGGCGAGCCGCTCGGCGACGCCGCGGCGCGACGCCGGCACCGGGTGGGTGGGGCGGGTGCGGCTCATCGCGCCGGGTGTCGCGGCCACCGAGCGGGTGCCGAATCCGGCGACGCGGCCGAGCTCGGCCCACGTGGTGGCGTCGCCGTCGGTCACCACCACGTGGAGGCGCCGGCGGTTCGGGAACACCGAGCTCCAGCGCTCGAGCACGGGGGCGAGGTCGCGAGCGGGGTCGCCGGCGAGCGTCCAGGCGTCGGGGGCGTGCACGGTGACCACCAGGTGCACCTCGAAGCCGGCCAGCGCATCGAGCGCGAGCGCCGCCTGTGCGGGGTCGGCCGCCGCGAGCTGCGGCACGCTCAGCACCACCGTGTCGCGCCCCGCGCGGCACTGCTCCACGAGCCGGGTCCAGGCGCCCTCGACGTCGGCGCGGCGGTAGCCCCACTCGTGGTGCGCGTGGAGCAGCTCGGCCGCGGCCCGCAGCAGCGCCTCGCCGTCCTGGGGCGAGCGGACGCCGAGCTCGGCGAGTGCCTGGCGGCGCTGGGCGAGCGTGGCGGCGACGACCTCGCCGCTGCCGTCGTCGAGCCCGAGGTGGAGGTAGGCCCTGCGCTTGGTCATGGCGCCAGCCTGTCCGCCCGACGTAGCGGTCCAGTGAACGTCCCGTGTACCCGAGGCTGTCCTGAGCCGTCGACTCCGGTACCGACGCTGTAGAACACGTTCTAGTATTGCGACCCATGATCACCAGCGACGCCGTCTCCTGGAACGCACCGAACGACCCGCACCCGGCCCGGGCGGCGTCCCAGCGCTCCTACTCCGCCGTGGCGAAGGGCGATCTCGAGGAGTGGCTCACCGTCTACGCCGAGGATGCGGTGATCGAGGACCCGGTGGGCACCTCGATGTTCGACCCCGAGGGGAAGGGACACCGCGGCCACGACGGCATCCGCGCGTTCTGGGAGAAGGCGATCGCGCCGATCGCCACCTTCGAGTTCGACATCCACGACTCGTTCGCCAACCCCGGCAGCAACACCTGCGCCAACATCGGCCGGATCCGGACCGCGTTCGCCGACGGCAGCCACACGACCACCGAGCTGATCATGGTCTACGTCGTGCACGACGACGGCCGGGTCGCCTCGATGAAGGCCTACTGGGAGCCCGACCGCACGATGGCGTCGTTCACCCCCGCCGGCTGAGCCGGCTCAGCGGCAGCGTCGCGCGAAGACGTAGCAGCGCAGCCGGGGCTCCCGGCTGACGAGGTCGCCCTCGAGGATCGTGGCCTGCTGTTGCACCATCGAGGCGAACTCGGCGAGCAGCCGGGCGCCGTCGGCGCGAGCCACCCCGGGCTGGAACAGCCGTTGGCACACCGACCGGGGGATCGCCCGCGGCCGGGCCGGTCCGCGGCGGGCCAGGGCGTTGATCACGAGGGCGGCGGCCACGGCGTCGACGGTGCCGATCGCGAGGTGCTCGGAGAGGTTCGCCGGGCAGATGCTCTGCACGGCCACGTTGGTGACTCGGGCGCCCCGCGCGCGGCGCAGGAAACCGCTCCGGAACGGCGTCACCACCTCGTCGTACTTCGTGACGATCACGGTGTAGTCGATGCCGCGGAAGGTCTCGCGCCGGGAGTTGAGGGCGCGTAGGAACCGCGACCCGGCGGTCTGCTGGTACGTGGCGGCGTAGCCGCGTGGCGGCGCGCTGCCGGACCCGCCGCGGGACGAGCCGTGGTTGCTCGGTGCCATGCCGATGAGGTCGTCGACCATCCGGCGGGTGTCCGGCCAGAACCGCAGCGCCCACCGCGGCGACATGCCGCCCTGGCTGTGTCCCAGGATCGAGATCTGGTCACCCGATCGTCGGTGCATGCGGCGGATCGCGTGCACGACGTACTCCGCCGCCACCTGGATGTCGCCGGTGGACTCGTCGGGCACGGTGACCCAGCACCACGGGATCCGGCGTGCGTTGAACAGCGGCACGTAGTTCCACGCGTAGTTGTTGCGGGGGTCGGTGAACGTCCCGGAGACGAGCAGCACCGGGTCCTTGCGCCTGCGGTCGAAGCCGGCGCCGCAGTGCAGCGAGCGGCGCAGCAGCCGCGGTGCCACGGACAGCTTCGGCCCCGGGCGGTCGATCGGTGCGAACCGCGCAGGCGCCCCGGCCCTGCCGCGGTGGTCGTCGGCCGTGGCCGGGACCGCGGCGACGAGACCGGCAGTGAGCACGACGGCGGCGAGCGCCCCGAGAACGCGGCGAAGGGGCGGCATCCGCGCAGCGTAGGCCCACGCCGACGGCAGGCGCGACACCCTCGGGGGCTCAGTCGGTCGCGCGCTGCAGCCAGGTGACGAGGGGCTTCAGGGCCCGCCAGTCGTCGCGCACCAGCGTCTGCAGGGCGGGAGTGTGGATCACCTTCTCGAAGCCGTAGTTGCGCGTGGCCATGAGCTGCTTGTAGCGCAGCAGGTCGATCCGGGGGTGGTCCTTGTCGTAGCCGCGCGGCGGCCGCGTGAGCTGCTCGCCGCCGACCTCGAACCCGGCCTTGCGCAGCTTCGTGAGCTGCCGCAGGAGCGCCGGGCCGGTGCGGTCGTCGGCCATCGCCGCGCGGATGGCGGCCATCCGCTCGCCGTCCGCGCGGTAGAACCCGGCACTGACCCGCACCCCGCGCGGCGACACCTCCACGTACCACCCCGTCGACTCGCCCGCGGCCACGAACGCGCCCTGGTGGGTCTTGTACGGCGTCTTGTCCTTGGCGAACCGGACGTCGCGGTAGGGCCGGAACACCTTCGGCTCGCCGAACTCCGGGGCCAGCGCGTCGGTGAGCGCCACCATCGGCGCCCGCACGGCGTCGTCGTAGATGTGCTTGTGCGCCGTCCAGAACGACTTGGTGTTGTCGACCTCGAGGTCGTCGTAGAAGTCGAGGGCTTCCACGGGGAAGCCAGTGAAATGACCCATAAGAGCGGATGACGAGGCTCGAACTCGCGACATCGACGTTGAGCAGAGTGTCGCGCTCCGAACTCGCCGATCTCCCATCGTGAGGTCACCAGAAATGAGAGCGGATGACGAGGCTCGAACTCGCGACATCGACCTTGGGAAGGTCGCGCTCTACCAACTGAGCTACATCCGCAGTGCGGCGATCGTAGCCCAGCCCTGGCCGCTGTCCCGATCTCGGTAGGGTGCCCGCGTGCTGCTGTCCGACCGCGACGTCCTGGCCGAGATCGACGCGGGGCGGGTGGCGCTGGACCCGTTCGATCCGGGGATGATGCAGCCGTCGTCGATCGACGTCCGGCTCGACCGGTTCTTCCGGGTCTTCGAGAACCACCGCTACCCGCACATCGACCCCGCAGCCGACCAGTCCGACCTGACGCGGATGGTGGAGCCGGACGGCGACGAGCCGTTCATCCTGCACCCGGGCGAGTTCGTGCTGGGGTCCACCTACGAGGTGATCTCGCTGCCCGACGACATCGCGGCGCGGGTGGAGGGCAAGTCGTCGCTGGGGCGGCTGGGGCTGCTCACCCACGCGACCGCGGGCTTCGTCGACCCCGGCTTCTCCGGCCACGTGACGCTGGAGCTCGCGAACGTCGCGACGCTGCCGATCAAGCTGTACCCGGGCATGAAGATCGGGCAGTTCTGCTTCTTCCGGCTGTCCTCGCCGTCCGAGCACCCGTACGGCTCGGAGAAGTACGGGTCGCGGTACCAGGGCCAGCGCGGTCCGACGCCGTCGCGGTCGTACCAGAACTTCCACCGGACAGCGATCTGACCGCCAGCCCGGCACCCGCTAGGGTCGCCTTGGTTAGGTGACCCTTAGTTCGGAAGGTCCGGCATGACCATGACGTCGTCCACCCTGCCCCTGCTCCTCGAGGAAGTGGAGGTGCGGCGGGTCGAACGGCTCTCGCCGAGCTTCGTGCGGGTCGAGCTCGGGTCGCCCGCGCTGGCCGACCTCGGCGTCGAGGCGCCCTGGTACGACCAGCGGATCAAGCTGGTGTTCCCCGGCGAGCCGGGCGGCCCGCCGCCGTCGTTCGCGGGCGCCGACGAGTCCTGGTACGCCACGTGGCTCGAGCGGCCGCCGGCCGAGCGCGGCCACATGCGCACCTACTCGGTGCGCGGCGTGGTGGGCACCGGTGAGGACACCCGGCTCGTCGTCGACTTCGTGCTGCACGCGGACGGCGCCCACGGCCCCGGCGGCGACTGGGCCGAGCGCGCCGCCGTCGGCGATCGGGTGGTGACGCTTGCCCCGCGGCGCGGCGAGTTCTACGGCGGCATCGAGTTCGAGCCCGGCGACGCGAGCCGGTTGCTCCTGGTGGGTGACGAGACGGCGGTGCCGGCCGTGGCCGCGATCCTGGAACAGCTGCCCGCCGGCACCCGGGGCGCCGTGTTCCTCGAGGTTCCGGTGGCGGCCGACGTGCTCACGCTCGAGCACCCGGACGGCGTCACCGTGCGCTGGCTGCCCCGCGAGGGCGGGCCGCGCGGCGAGACCCTGCACGCCGCCGTCCTGGCACACCTCGGCACCGACGTCCGCCCCGCCGAGGTGGGCGACGAGGAGGTCGACCCGGACCTGTGGGAGACCCCGCTGTTCTCGAGCTCGGGGGAGCCGCTCGACGACGAGGCCCAGACCGCCGGCGACGACTGGGACGGCCTCTACGCCTGGATCGCCGGCGAGTCCAAGGTGGTCACCGGTCTGCGCCGGGCGCTCGTGAAGGACCTCGGCGTCGACCGGCACCAGGTGGCGTTCATGGGGTACTGGCGCGAGGGCGTCGCGATGAAGTCCTAGCTCGCCGATGAGTCCTCGTGGGGCCGGCGGTCTCATGGGACATGGGTGAGCTCGAGGTCTTCGCCACCGGCCTGCAGATGGGGGAGTCGCCTCGCTGGCACGACGGCAGGTTCTGGATGTGCGACTGGATGGCCGGCGAGGTGCTGGTCTTCGGCGCCGACGGCAGCCGCGAGGTCGTCGCCCGGGTCGAGGGGCTGCCGTTCTCGATCGACTGGCTGCCGGACGGGCGGCTGGTCGTCACCACACCGGAGGGCGTCGTCGCCGGTGACGACCTCGACCCCTACGCGGCTGCCGGCGTCTCGTTCAACGAGGTGGTGGTGGCCGACGAGCACGTGTTCGTCGACCAGGTCGGATCGATGCCCTGGGAAGAGCCGGCGCCGGGCATCGTCGGCGTCGTGGCGCCTGACGGCACCTGGCGCGAGGTGGCGGGTGACGTGTGGTTCCCCAACGGCATGGCGGTCACCGACGACGGGGTGCTGATCGTGGCCGAGTCGCACGCCGACCGGCTGACGGCCTTCACGATCGAGGCCGACGGGTCGCTCTCCGACCGGCGGGTCTGGGCCGAGCTCGGCCCGGGCGCCGCGCCCGACGGCATCTGCCTCGACGCCGACGGGGCGGTCTGGTTCGCCTCGGTGCCGCAGGCCCGGTGCACCCGCGTCGCCGAGGGCGGCAAGGTGCTCGAGACCCTCGAGGTCGGGCAGTCGGCGTTCGCCTGCATGCTCGGCGGCGAGGACGGCCGCACCCTGTACGTCGTCGCCAACGACTACTCCGAGAGCGGCGTGGGCAACGGGCGGGTGCTCACAGCTCGGGTCGACGTGCCTCACGCGGGCCGCCCGTGAAGCGGGCGAGTCGGCGGGAGCGGCGGTCGGAGCGGCGGGTCGTGTAGCGCTGGTCGAGGTGCAGTCGCGCCTCGTCGGCCAGCCGGGGATGGAGCTCGCTGGTCATGACGTGCCTCTCTGGTCGTGGTGGTCGGTGGTCAGATCTGGTTCAGCACGACGTCGCCGCTGACGGTCTTGATCCGCAGCTCGACGTGGTCGGCCCCGGGCTCGGGCTGGCCCGCGCCCTCGAGGGTGGAGTGGATGACGCCGGACACCGTCGACAGGTCGGTCCACACCGGGACGCCGGCCGGGATGCCGATACGGACGTCGCCCGAGGCGCCCTTGCCGGTGAGGCGCCCGCGGCGCAGGGTCTCGACGACGAGGTCGCCGCTGCCCGTGGTGAAGGCGATGTCGGAGCCGGCGTCGCCGACCGACAGGTCGCCGGAGCCGCTCTTGGTGCTCACCGAGGCGTGGCTCTCGCCGACCCGGACGTCGCCGGAGCCGGTGGAGACGACGACGTCGCCCTCGGCGTGGTCGACGCGCACGTCGCCGGAGCCGCTCTTGACCCGCAGCGCCTGCGCGTGGGCGATCTCGATGTCGCCGGAGCCGCTCTCGACGAGGGTGTCGCCGACCTGGTCGAGCGAGACGTCGCCAGACCCGCCGCGGGCGTGCGTGGTGCCGAGCCGGCCGCGGGCGGTGAGGTCGGCGCTACCGAGCTTCGTGGCGAGGCCGCTCATCTGCGGCACGGTGACGCTGATGTCGAGGCGCCGGCCGCCGGAGAAGAGGCCGCCGCCCTGGCGGGGTGCGATCACGGAGAGCCGGCGTCCGCTGAACTCGACGCGTGTCTCCTCGGCGCCGTCGCCGCTGACGGTGACGCATGCCTCGCTGGTCTCGGTGGCCTGGACCTCGACGCTGCCCTTGCCGTTCTCGACGTACAGCTCGACGGGCTCGGAGGTCTCGAAGCGGTGCTCGACGGGGGTGGTCGTGGTGCTCATGGGTGCTCCTTGGAAGTTCGTGGATGGAGGTGCTGGCTCAGACCCAGCCGGTCATGCGACGGCCGGGGCGGTTGCCCTGGTTGAACGGGAACGACGGCGGTGTGGGGACGCCGGGGATGCTCGAGAGGTCGACGTCGACGTGGATCGCGCCCTCGCTGGTGGCGGCGCGGACGACGCTCACCAGCCAGGTGTTGAGGGACTGGCCGGCACGCGCCGCGGCGTCCTCGGCCCGGGTCTTGACCGACTCGGGCAGGCGCAGCGTGATGCGGGCGACGCCGTCCTCGAGCTCCTCGCCGGGCGGTGCCGGCGGGGCGGGCGGCGCCGGGGGCGTGGGCGGCGTCGGCGCGGCGGGGGCCATCGGGACGCCGGCCTCGACGACGAACGCGAGGTCGCGGCCGTCGAGGCGGACGTCGACGCCGCCGCTCGGCATCTCGGAGGTGATCTCGGCGCAGGCCTGGCTGATCGCCTCCATGAGCGCGAGCCGGCTGGCGGGCTCGAGCGCGAACCCGAGCCGCTCGGCGGCCCGCCGCTGCTCCTCGCCCGCCCCCGAGGCCGCGGACTCGAGGTCGGCGATCAGTCGGTCGATGTAGGGAGTGATGTCCACGCGCACCACTGTGACATCACTATGACGTCATGTCAACACCACCTGGCGTCGGTCAATTTGGACGGTGCGATAGTCCCTGACGAAATCGTCGTGAAATCGGCCGATCGAAGGACGCGATCGTCAGGGACTACCGCTCCGGAGGCGACGTCACGGTGGTGTCACCCGGAGAGCCGGGAGGGAGTCGGGACGGCGGCGCTCACCCGTTCGGCTGAGGCAGCGGTCACAGTGCGGCCCTAGCGTGCTTGCGGCGTTGCGTCGTATCGGGAGGAGCCGCACCGGCTATGGGACCAGCACTCACCGCGGCCAGCAGTGGCGTGGTCGCTCCGCTCGCGAGCGACACGATCATCGACGCGAACTTCGTCGACTACCTGATCGTCGTCGTGTACTTCGCGTTCGTGCTCGGCATCGGCATCCTGGCCCGACGCCAGGTGTCGGACTCGGTGGACTTCTTCCTCTCCGGGCGCTCGCTCCCGGCGTGGGTGACCGGACTGGCCTTCATCTCGGCCAACCTCGGCGCGGTCGAGATCATGGGCATGTCGGCGAACGGCGCCCAGTTCGGGCTGCCCGCCGTGCACTACTTCTGGATCGGCGCCATCCCGGCGATGCTCTTCCTCGGCGTCGTGATGATGCCGTTCTACTACGGCTCGAAGGTGCGCTCGGTGCCGGAGTTCATGCTCCGCCGGTTCGGCCCGCCCGCCCACCTCGTGAACGCGATCTCGTTCGCCGTCGCGCAGCTGCTCATCGCGGGCATCAACCTGTTCCTGCTGGGCGCGATCATCAGGGCGCTGCTCGGCTGGCCGCTCTTCGTCGCGCTGATCGTGGCCGCGCTCGTCGTCCTCGCCTACATCACCCTCGGCGGGCTGTCGGCGGCGATCTACAACGAGGTGCTCCAGTTCTTCGTGATCGTCGCCGCGCTGACGCCGCTCACGCTGCTCGGCCTCAAGAACGTCGGGGGCTGGGACGGCCTCACGGCGGGGATCCGCGAGAACGCCGGCGTCGGCGACGCCGCACCGGCGGAGCAGCAGCTGAACTCCTGGCCGGGCAACCCGCTCACCGGCTTCGACTCCGACTTCTGGACCGTCGTCGGCATCGTGCTCGGACTCGGCTTCGTGCAGTCCTTCGGCTACTGGACGACGAACTTCGTCGAGGTGCAGCGGGCGATGGCGTCGAACTCCATCTCCGCGGCCCGGAAGACGCCGATCATCGGCGCGTTCCCGAAGATGTTCGTGCCGGGCATCACGATCCTTCCCGGCATGATCGCGGCGGTCGCCGTCGTCGAGATCACCGATCTGAAAGCAGGCAATCCAGGGCCAGGGGGCGCGGCCGGCGGCGACGTCACCTACAACGACGCCCTTCTGTACCTGATGCGCGACCTGCTGCCGAACGGGCTTGCTCGGCCTGGCCATCGCGGGTCTCCTCGCGGCGTTCATGGCCGGCATGGCGGCCAACGTCTCGGCGTTCAACACGGTCTTCAGCTACGACCTGTGGGAGCGGTACGTCGTCAAGGACCGCCCGGACGGCTACTACCTGAAGATCGGCCGGCTGGCCACGGTCGGCGCGGTCTTCATCGCGATCTTCACCGCGACGCTGGCGTCGAACTTCACCAACATCATGAACTACCTGCAGGTGCTCTTCGGCCTGTTCAACGCCCCGCTGTTCGCCACCTTCATCCTGGGCATGTTCTGGAAGCGGATGACGGCGACGGCCGGCTGGACGGGGCTGGTGTCGGGCACGCTCGCCGCCATGGCCGTGGCCCTCCTGAGCGAGGACGCGTTCGGCTCGCTCAGCGTCGGCGTCATCGGCGTCGCCGGTCAGGGTGCGGCGTTCCTCGCGGCGGGCGCGGCGTTCGTGGTCGACATCGTGGTGAGCGTGGTGGTGTCGATGGGCACCACGCCGAAGACAACCGAGGAGCTGCGCGGTCTGGTCTACTCGGAGACCCCGAAGGAGGACCTCGTCGACGCCGACGAGAAGTCCCACCCCTGGTACCAGCGAACGATGCCTCTCGCCGGTATCGCCCTCGTCATGGTCATCGTCCTGAACGTCCTGTTCTGAGGAAGGAGCAGTCGTGACCGAGAAGCACACCGCAGGCGCCTTCGACATCCGCAACATCATCGGGATCCTGCTGCTGATCTACGGCGTGATCCTGGTCGGCATGGGGTTGTTCGGCGACCAGGAGCGGGAGAAGACCGGCGACGTGAACGCCAACCTGTGGACCGGTCTCGCCCTGCTGGTGGTCGGCGCCGGGTTCATGGTGTGGGCCAAGCTCAAGCCGACCATCGTCCCCGACCACACCGCCACCCCGGACGAGATGACGCCGCCCGGGCACTGAAATCTCACTGTCAAGCAGTCAGGGGAGCTCGGCGTTGGAGTAGAACGGGACGGCGAACGGCAGCTCGGTGCCGATCCAGCGCTGGAGGGCCTCGTGGACGGCCGCGTAGAGACCGGCGTCGTACGCGGCAGGAGTGACCCACCAGCTGACGTCGACGTCGTGGTGCAGCAGCTCCTGGGTGAGAGGTCTACGCGCGCCCATCGGGTAGAGATACAGGCAGCCGATGTAGCCGTGGGCGGGGCTGGTGAGCACGTAGGTGAACGATTTCTGGTCGCGGAACTCGCACTCGTGCCAGACGAGGTCGACGTAGTTGCCCTCGGCGGTGACCGGTTCGCTGGGCCAGCCGCCGCCTCGGGTCCGTCGGATCAGGTCGAGGCTGGCGTTGATGCCGGCCACGTCGTCGTCCAGGTCGTGCCGGGTGAGGGCATGCGCCCGGACCGCGCCGTGCTCGAGGGTGCGTGGGACGGCGCTCCCGGCCGGAACCGTCAGGCGCTTGGTGAATCCGGTGAGGTCCATGCAGCTACTCCTGTCGATGGGCTAGATCGTGTGGCGCCGGACGCCGTCCTCGATGCGGTCGAGCATGTCCTCGACGCCTCGGCGAGAGGCTGCCTCGTCGGTGGGGCCGGGCCAGCTGACGAACTCGTAGGACAGATCGACTCCGTCCGAACCGGCGTCGACCAGGGTCACCGTGACCAGCTCGCGGGGTTGGTCGAAGCGCAGCGTCACCAGGCGGGCGGGCGTGAGGTCGCCGTACTCGAAGTCGAACGGGATCTCGGACCCGTCGGCGTCGGCGATCATGACCGCCTCGACCCGCCCACCAGGCCGCGCGTCGACCCGCATCCGGTTGGCAGGTGTGCGGTAGCCAGGGACGACGAACCAATGCTCGAGCTTGGTGGGCTCGACGAACGCGTCGTAGACCCGGTCGGCGGTCGTGGGCAACCGACGACGGACCGTGAAGCCGCCGCCGCCCGGTTCCGGTGTGTGCTCGGACGTCGCCATGGTCAGGCCCCCGGGTTCGTGAGGGACAGCACCACGACGCCGGACGTGAAGACGCGAGTGCCGGACAGGTGGAGCTTCTTGTTGAGGCCCTGCTGGAGCAGCAGGTCACCCGGCTCGCCGACGCCGGCGAGGTGGGGATGCACCCACAGGTGGAGCTCGTCGAGCAGGTCGGCCTCGAGGAGGGTCTTGGCGACCGGGCCGTACCCGTGCATGAGGATCGACGCGTCGTCGGGGTTGCGGAGCGTTCGGACCGCCTCGACGAGGTCGCCGGTGAGGACCGTGGTGTTGTGCCAAGTCGGCTCGGTCAGTGTGGTCGAGGCGACGTACTTGGGGAGGGCGTTGATTGCGTCGGCGTACTCACCGTCGCGGCCGGGCCAGGCGCCGGCGTACACGTCGTAGGTGCTGCGCCCCATCACCATGGCGGTCGCGGCCTGGATCTGCTCCATCGCCAGGGCATCGGACTCGTCGTCCATGTAGTCGAAGTGCCAACGGTCCATGTGGTTCACCACGCCGTCCAGGCTGACGAACGTGGAGCTGCTGATCGTTCCCACCGAGGTTCTCCTTCAGGTCAGATGTGAACTAGAGCTATCTGTGTCCGGTAGACACTGTGTACGCTAGACACCAACCCTGGAGGGCGTCAAGCGATACCCCGTGGTGAGGAGAGGACGGTGACCTCGTGACGAGCGAGACCAACGAGCTGCTGTGGCGAGGGCGTCAGCCGGCGCGACACGGGCCGAAGCCGACGCTGACCCTCGAGGCCATCACGACGGCGGCCGTCGCGATCGCCGACGAGCAGGGCCTCGACGCCGTATCCATGCAGGCCGTGGCCGACGTGGTCGGCTTCACCAAGATGTCGCTCTACCGGCACGTGGCGAGCAAGAGCGAGCTGGTGGCGGTCATGATCGAGCAGGCCGTCGGTGAGCCCCCGACCTTCCAACGGCGGACGTCATGGCGTCGGCGGATCACCACGTGGGCCGACCGGTTGGCCGAGCAGTGGCGACGCCACCCGTGGCTCCCCGACGCCGCAACCGGGCACCGGGCCATGGGGCCGCGCGAGATCGCGTGGACCGAGTGCGTGCTGGCAGCTCTCGAGGACCTCGAGCTCACCCCCAGCGAACGCATGGACATCGCGTTCCTGCTGGCCGGCCTCATGCGGAGCACCCAGTCGCTGGAGTCCTCCGGCACCCACGCCTGGTACGAGCCGGCGCACCGCAGCCTGCTCGAGGACCGTGCCGAGGAGTTTCCCGCGACGCTGGCGGTCGTGACGGCGCAGGCCTCGGCCGACCTCGGACGTGCGTTCGGTCTCACCTTGGTGCTCGACGGCGTGCAGGCCATGCACGACCGCCGCACCGGCTAGAGGTCGAAGAGCGAGCCCGAGTCGCTGATGTCGACGTCGGTCTTCGGCTGGTGGGAGGGGCCGCTGCTCGCCGGCTTCGGCTTCTCCTCCGGCTCCGGCTCCTCGTCGGCCTCGGCCTCGTCCTCGGCTGGGTCCTCGGACTCGTCCGGTGTCTCGTCGTCGGCGTCCTCCGCCGACTCCTCCTCCAGGGCGGTGGCCGTCGCAGACTCGTCCGGCTCTGGCTCTGGCTCCGGCTCTGGCTCTGGCTCTGGCTCCGGCTCTGGCTTCGGCTCCGGCTCGGCCTTCGTGGCCTCGGGGGCGGCGATGTCGAACAGCGAGCCCCCCGAGCCGAGGTCGGCCGTCGGCTGAGCCGGCGGCTCCTCCTCGGGCTCCGGTTCCGACGTCCCCGCGGCCTCGGCCTCGGGCTCGGGCTCGTCGTCTGACTCGGGCTCGGCCTTGGCCGCCGCGGGCTCGGGCTCGTCGGCCTCGATGTCGAACAGCGAGCCACCGGAGCCGAGGTCGGCCTTCGGCTCGTCCTTCGTCGGCTCCGGCTCTCGGCTCCGGCTCCGGCTCTGGCTTCCGGCTCGGGCTCCGGCTCGGACTTCTCCTCGGACTTCTCCTCGGACTTCGCCTCGGGCTCGTCGGCCTCGACGTCGAACAGTGAGCCGCTGGAGCCGAGGTCGGCGGTGGGGGAGCCCTCGACCCGGCGGTCCACCTTCTCGTCGTCGGGGGTGGACTTCTCGGTCTTGGTCTTGGCCTCGGTGTCGTCGGCGGGCTCGGTGTCGCTCACCGAGGGCTCGGCGTCGTCGGTGGTGGCCTCCGCCTCGACGTCGACCTTGTCGTCGTCGGAGCCGAGGTCGAACAGCGAGCCGCCGGAGGACTCCGTGGCGGCGGCGGACGCCTCCTCCTTCGGCGACGCCTCGGTGGCGGCGGTCTCGGCGGGGGCGTCGTCGTCGGTGTCGAACAGCGAGGATCCCCCGGACGCCTTGGCCGCGGGGCCGGCGTCCTCGGTGTCGACGACGGTGTCGTCGGTGATCGTCTCGTCGCCGGCCTCGGGCTCGGCCTTGGTCTCCACGGCCTTGGCCTTGGCGCCGTCCTCGGTGCCCTGACCCGGCGCGAGCTTGGTGGCCTGCTCACCCTTCACCGAGGCGAGCAGCATCTGCGCGACGTCGAGCACCTCGACCTCCTCGCGCGCGTCGCCCTTGGACTGCGCGGCGGTGAGGCCGTCGGAGAGCATCACCCGGCAGAACGGGCAGCCGACGGCGATCTGGTCGGCGCCGGTGCCGACCGCCTCGGCGGTGCGGTTCTCGTTGATCCGCGTGCCGATGTTCTCCTCCATCCACATCCGCGCGCCGCCGGCGCCGCAGCAGAAGGACCGCTCGGAGTTGCGCTCCATCTCCACGAACGACGCCCCGGGCAGCACCTGGAGCAGCTCGCGCGGCGGCTCGTAGACGCCGTTGTGGCGGCCGATGTAGCAGGGGTCGTGGTAGGTGATGGACCGCTTGTGGGCGCCCGCGCCGTCGGTGACCGGCGTCAGCTTGCCCTCGCGCACCAGCCGGTTGAGCAGCTGGGTGTGGTGCACGACGTCGAGCTCGATCCCGAACTCGCGGTACTCGTTCTTGAGCGTGTTGAAGCAGTGCGCGCAGGTGGAGACGACCTTCTTGACCTTGAACTCCTTGAAGGTCTCGACGTTCTGCTGCGCGAGCCCCTGGAACACGAACTCGTTGCCGGCGCGGCGGGCGGAGTCGCCGGTGCAGGTCTCGCCGGTGCCGAGGACGCCGAACGAGACGCCGGCGAGGTCGAGCAGCTCGGCCACGGCGCGGGTGGTCTTCTTGGCGCGGTCCTCGTAGGCGCCGGCGCAGCCGACCCAGAACAGCCACTCCACCTCGTCGAGGGACTCGATGGTGTCGCCCACGACCTTCACCTCGACGTCGAGCCCCTTGGTCCAGTCGAGCCGCGCGTTGGGCGACATGTTCCACGGGTTGCCCTTGTTCTCCATGCCCTTGAAGAGCTGGTTGAGCTCGGCCGGGAAGTTGGACTCCACGAGCACCTGGTAGCGGCGCATGTCGACGATGTGGTCGACGTGCTCGATGTCGACGGGGCACTGGTTGACGCAGGCGCCGCAGGTGACGCACGACCACAGCACGTCGGGGTCGATGACGCCGTAGGCCGCCTCGTCGCCGATGAGCGGCCGCTCGACCTCCTTCGTCAACGTGTCGTTGCCCTCGAGCATCCGCTCGCGGCCCGCCTCGTCGGCGAGCGTGTAGTCGCCGCGGGCGAACGCGTGGTCGCGCAGGTTGAGGATGAGCATCTTCGGCGAGAGCGGCTTCTCGGTGTTCCACGCCGGGCACTGGTCCTGGCAACGCCCGCACTCGGTGCAGGTCGCCATGTCGAGCAGGCCCTTCCAGGAGAAGTCCTCGATCGTGCCGACGCCGAGGGTGGAGTCCTCGTCCATGTCCTCGATGTCGTCGAGGGTCACCGGCTTGCCGGCCGAGGTGAGTGGCACGACGGCGCCGAGCGCCACCGGACGACGCGAGAACAGCACGTTCAGCGGCGCCACGAAGATGTGGAGGTGCTTGGAGTTCACGACGTCGACGAGGAACACGAGCATGACGCCGATGTGCAGCAGCAGCCCGACGCCGATGAGCGTGAGGCTGTCGGGCAGCACCGTGCCGATCGCGTGCGACAGGAAGGCTGCCTTGCCGAAGCCCTCGTCGCCCTCCTCGTGCGCCGACACCGCGCCGCGGTAGAGGAACAGCGTCCAGATGACGTTGAAGATCATGAACAGGACGACGTACGCGCCGCCCAGGTGCGAGCCGGAGAACCGTGACCTGCGGCCGAGCTTGGACGGCGCCTCCTTGACCCGGATCCACCAGAACGTCGCGATGCCGACCAGCGCCATGATCGCGATGAAGTCCTGCGCGAAGCCGAGCGGGCCCCAGGTGCCGAAGATCAGGAAGTGCCAGCCCGGGTCGCGCGAGATCATCGCGCCGTAGGCCTCGAGGTAGACGGTGCCGAGGATGAGGAACGCCCAGAACACGAAGAAGTGCGCGGCGCCGGGGATCGACCACTTGAGCAGCTTCTTCTGCCCGAACACCTCGACCAGCTGGGTCTTGAGCGCTCGGCCGAGCCGGCCGGTGACGCCCTTGATCCGGTCGGGGGCCGGCTGCCCGCTGGTGATGAGCCGGAACAGGAAGACGACCCGCTTGCCGGCCAGGGCCAGACCCACCACGGTCATCACGGTGCCGACGATCAGCACCCAGAGGGGCATGTCCACAGACGTTCTCCCTACCTGTCGCCCTGCACGCGACGTCGTGCGCGCAGCCTAGAGGCCGGTCTCAGACTCTACCGACAGGTAACTTAAGCCCGGACCCCGACCACCCGGCCACCCGGCCCGAACTCGATGGTGACCATCACCCGCGCCCGGTCGGCGGTGCGCGCGCACACGCCGTACTCGTTGCCGAGCCGCCGGAACGGCTG
This sequence comes from uncultured Actinomycetota bacterium, assembly GCA_963808855.1. GTDB lineage: Bacteria > Actinomycetota > Actinomycetes > Propionibacteriales > Nocardioidaceae > Nocardioides. Next base: position 469,649 of record CAWEHA010000002.1, read on the forward strand.
GCCCACGGTGCGCAGCACTCGGGTCGTGGTCATGCCGTTGGTGACGCGCGAACGGAGCTGTCGCACGGTGAGCCGGAGGCCGGGGTTGCGGCACGAGTCGGGCGCGACGCCGATCGAGCGCTCCCACATCTGCAGGTACGCCTCGGTGCCGCGGGCCATGTCGTCGAGCAACGCGGCGCCGTCGCCCGGCCGCTGGCGCCCGGCCACCCTGCGGAGGTCCTCGATCCAGTCGGGGTAGAGGCCGTACTGCGCGACGCCGTCGACGTTGATGTCGTAGACCCGCCTGCCGGCCCGCTGCTTCCCGACCACCACGCCGTTGAGCCCGCGGAACGGATAGGTGACCGGGTTGGGCACGTCGGCGCCCCGCGGGTCACCCTGCGCGCCGAGACCGTTGATGTCGGCGCCGAAACCCAGGCCCCAGTAGTAGCGCCGGTCGGCCCAGCCGACGTGACTGCGCCACTTCTCGACGAAGCCCGTCGAGTCGCCGGCGTAGGGGGTGATGAAGCCGCCGTCGCGGTAGATCCGCGGGTAGGTGTCCGGCGTCGACCACGAGTGGCTGGAGATCACGCCCCGGTGGCCGACCTCCTCGATCACGGCCATCGCCTGCCGCCGCGCCCTCACGCTGAGGTGGTCGGGGTCGAAGACCATCCCGCGCCGGACCAGCTCGCGGATCGTGTGCTCGCCGAGCGAGGAGAGACCGCGCGAGTTGCAGTGGGCCGGGGGCGGGTAGAGGGGCGCCGGCTGCACGGCGCCGAACACCTCCCCGAGCGCACCGAACAGGGCGTCCTGCTGCTGCGGCGAGATCGCGGGCCCGGCGAACTGGGTGCGGTCGGCGTTCTCCGTGTCGGGCGGGTCGCACGTCTCCATGTCCCAGAACGAGTTCGTCTCGAGGAAGTTGGCGGTGTTGACGGCGACGCCCGTCTCGCCGGCGTCGCCGGCCACGCCGGCGAGGGCGTTGTCGAACTTGTTGACGAGCTCCATCTGGCGCACGCCCATGCGGTACATCTCGCCGATCTGGCGGGTGATGTCGGCCTTCGTGCAGGCAGGCACGTCGCCACCCGGCTGGGCCTTGAACGTGCAGCCGAACGGCACGCTGGTCTCGATGCCCATCACCACGGCCATGCGCCCGCTGTTGATCACCCGGCGTGCCTGCATCGGGTCGGTGACGATCCGGTAGAAGCCGCGCCCGGGGCCGCCGAACTGGGCGTCGACGTAGCTCTGGAACTGGCGCATCCGCTGTGCCTGAAGCCGGATCGAGTCCATGTCGTCGCAGGAGTTGCGCTTGAGCGGGTAGATCTCGCACAGCTTGTTGTTCTCGACGAGCAGGTTGACGAGGAGTCGCTGACCGCCGCGCCACGACCGCTCCATCCAGCGGTAGTAGGTGCCCTCGTGGGTGAGCGACTCTGGCGCGGGCCAGTCCCTGAACGTCGGCCAGCCGACGGGGTCGTGGGTGGGGCGCTTCGACAGGAACGCCTCCAGCAACGCGCCGTTGCCGCCGGTGAGCGTGTGGTCCTCGCAGTCGACGAGCGCATACGGCGCGCCGTACTTGTCCCACGGCTTGCCGCAGTGCACCTTGCCGCCGAGGAACTCATACGCCATCCCGTGGGTGTGGGCGTCGACGTAGCCGCGCACCTCCTGGAACGAGGTGACGCCGGCGTGCGGGTTGCCGCGCACGCCGATCTGCGACTCCGGGTAGGCGGTGCAGCCGCGCGTCTGCTCGAGCACGAGGCCGGCCGGGACGGCGGAGTCGGGCCCGATCGCCAGACGGCCGGAGCGCACCACCAGCGGACGACCGCCGGGCAGCCGGAGCCGGTAGCGGGGTGGGTTCTCGCGGCCGGCGACGGCGCGGACGACCCACTCGCCGTCGCGGCTCGGCTCGGCGACGGCCCGGACCGCGCCGCGCTCGGCCGGCCCGGTGAGGAAGTCGCGGGGCGGGCCGTACAGCAGGTAGGCGCCCAGGGTGGTGGCCTTGAAGAAGAACCGGGCGGAGCCGGCCCGCTGCCTGCCGGCGAGCGCGAAACCGTCGGTCCGCCGCCGCAGGTAGGCGCCGGCCGGGGTGCGCATCGTGTAGCAGCCGTTCGCCATCGCGTAGCGGTCGACGGGGAAGAACGTGCGCGGCCGGGTGAACGGCACGCTGACGAGGCGGGGGTCGGGCTGCGCCCGCTCAGACCGCACGTAGTCGGCGGCGGCGCGGCGCTGTGCGGCCGTGGTGGGGTCGACGGCGCCCTCGGCCACGGTCTCGCCGCCGCGCGCCAGGGAGTTCTTGAACCGGGGGTCGTGGGTGTGGGCCGGCGTGCCGGGCGGGTCGGTGTGCGGCAGCCCGCGAGCGGCCTTGGCGGCCTCGTTCTGCTGCGCCAGCGACAGCGCGCTCCCGCTGCCCGACGTCGGCAGCGCGAACGCCGTCGCCACCAGGGCGCCGGCGAGGGCGCAGGTGGTCAGCAGTCGCAGCCGCGCGCGCCGGATGGTCGGGTCGGTGATCGGACTGGTCCCCATGACACTCCGCTCTGTGGCGCCGGTCACGCCGGCGACAGCACTGTATGCGCGGTGCGGGGTCCGGTGGAACGTGTTCTGATCCGCGACCGGTCTAGAACTCGCGTCCGCGGGTGGTCTGCGCCTCCATCACGATCGTGTCGCCATGGGTGCCGTAGCCCAGCGCGGGCTCGTCGTACTGGGTGCCGTTGAACGTGACCAGGAGCCAGCGGGTGCGCCCGCCCGACGCCGGCACGGGCACCACCATCGGCCACGGGATGTTGGTGGGGTGGGGTGCGTCGAGCACACCGAGCTGCCGCATCTGCAGGTCGTAGACCGGGTACTGGCCCCGGATCTCAGGCGGCGAGGCATCGCCGTTGCTCGCCAGCACGTACCAGCGACCGCCGAACCGCTGCAGCACGGTGCCCTCGGTCTCGACCTTGCGCGCGTCGGCCCCGGCGAGCTCGAGCCGGGTGTAGTCGGCACCTCGGGGACTGCGGGCGAGGGCGGGGTAGAAGTTGAAGAACTCGCGCGCGTTGACGAAGCCGACGTGCCAGCGGCCGCCGATCTGCACCACGTGCGGGTCCCACTGCCCGACGGCGGCCGAGGGCAGGTCGGCCAGCGGCAGGGGGAGTCGCTCGGTGCGCAGCACGTGGACGCCGTGCAGCAGGTCGCGGCGGGACGACACCGTGACGTGGTTGATCTCGACGCTGTCCCCGGCGAAGTCGCCCCAGGTGCTCATGGTGACGATCCACCGACCGCGCTTCTCGTCGAGCACCAGGTGGCCGGCGTGGTCGCCGTAGACGAACCCCTGCGGGTCGCGTCGGAAGAAGAGGTTGCCCACCTGCTCGAGCCGATAGGTGCGCAGGTCGAGCGTCCACACGCCCCAGTGGGCGGTCTCGAAGAAGCCGAGGCCCGCGTTGGTGAAGGTGAAGTAGGCCTTGCCGTCGCGGAGATAGGGCCGGCCGTCGGCGCGGGTGACGAGGTGCGGGTCGCGCAGCCCGAGCTGCCCGAAGTACCCGGCCTCCACCCGGTCGAGCTCGGTGGTGCCCGACCCGGCCGAGGCGCCGAAGGCGTGACGGTAGACGGCGAGCGCGCCGGGCCGGCGCAGGTCGAGGCCGGTATCGGCGAGGTTGGCCTTCACCAACGGCTCGGGTCCCGACCCGGAGTCGGCGAGCGCGACGACGCTCGTGCTCGTGAGCCCGAAGGCGAACCGCACCGAGTCGGGCAGCTCGGCCGGTGCGGTGACCAGGGTGGTGGTGTCGCCGCCCAGCGTGAGGTCGATGCCGGCGGTGCCGGTGGCGTGGTCGTACCACGCGAGCACGTGGTGCTCGCCGTCGCGCACGAGACCGGCGTACACGCGGTCGCGCTCGGCGTCCCCGGCGAACCGGGCGACGTCGACCTGGACGGCCGAGTACGGCGCGCGGGTGGTGGTGCCGGCCTGCAGGAGCGTGTCGAACGCCCCGCCGTTGGTGCCGTGGAGCCGCATCGCGCCACCGGTGACCCGGGCGGCACCGGACGGGCCGCTCGGGCCGGCGAGCACCTGGTAGCGCCGGCGCGAGCGGAAGCTGTCGGCGAGCAGCCGGAACCGCGGCGCGACGAGGTCGACCGCGCGCTGCCGGTGCACCGTCTCGAAGTCGAGGTCGAGCGGGTCGACCCGGGATGCGGGTGCGGCGGTCGCGGGCGCCGCAGCGACCGCGAGGCCGGTCAGGCCGGCCGCGCCGAGCGCACCGCGCCGGCTGAGGGGGTGGTCGGGCAGGGCAGGAAGCGACATGGGGATCCTCCGAGACGGACATCGACGGCAGTGGCGACCCCGCGACGCTGCCACACAGATGAGAGCGCTCACAACACCGTGACGGGCGAGGCGCTCCTAGAGTGGGACCGTGGCCGAGTACCTGCGGATCGGTGAGGTGGCCTCGGCGGTGGGGGTGAGCGTCGACACCCTGCGGCGCTGGGAGGCCGAGGGCCGGGTCGCGTTCGAGCGCCAGGCCGGACGCCGGGTGCTGCGCGCCGACCGGCTGGCCGGGCTGCTCGCCTCGCACAGCACCGCCCGCGGCGGCACCAGCGCCCGCAACCGGCTGCCCGGCGTGGTGGTGTCGGTGAAGCGCGACGGCGTGATGGCCCAGGTCGAGATGGCGTGCGGCGACTTCCGGGTCGTGTCGCTGATGAGCCGCGAGGCCGCCGACGAGCTCGGGCTGGAGCCCGGGTCGCGGGCCACGGCGGTGGTGAAGGCCACCACGGTGATCGTGGAGGCCTGAGCGAGCATACCTATATATTGCCTAGGTGACTCGAGCTCTGCTCTGCGTGGTCCTCTCGCTCGGCGCGCTGACCGCGTGCGGTGACGACGGCGGTGATGACGACTCCGGAGGCGAGCTCACCGTGCTCGCCGCGGCCTCGCTCACCGAGACCTTCGAGGCCCTCGGCGAGCAGTTCGAGGAGGACCACGAGGGCGTCGAGGTGTCGTTCTCCTTCGACTCCTCCGGCACGCTCTCCACGCAGGCGGTGGAGGGCGCGCCGGGCGACGTGCTCGCCACGGCCGACGAGGGCACCATGCAGGACGCCGTCGACGGCGACGCGGTGGACGGCGAGCCGTCGGTGTTCGCCACCAACGTGATCACGCTCGTGGTGCCGGCCGACAACCCCGCCGGCATCGAGAGCATCGACGACCTCGACCAGGACGGCGTCACCTACGCGGTGTGCGTCGACACCGCACCGTGCGGCAACTCGGCCGCCTCCCTGCTCGACACGCTCGGCTTCGCGAACGAGCCGGCCACCGAGGAGGTGGACGTGAAGGCGACGCTGCAGAAGGTGACCTCCGGGCAGGTCGACGCCGGGCTGGTGTACGTGACCGACGCGATCGCCGCCGGCGACGAGGTGCAGCAGATCGACGTCCCCGAGGCCGACACGCAGCCGCAGAACTACCCGATCGCCGTGCTCCAGCAGTCGGAGGACGCCGGGCTCGCCCAGGAGTTCGTCGACCTCGTGCTCTCGGAGGCGGGGCAGCAGGTGCTCGCGGACGCCGGGTTCGGCGCTGCGCCATGATCCAGCCGTGAGCACGCGCCCCGCCCTCGGCCGGCCGCCGCTGGTGCTCGTGGTGCCGGCGGTGGTGGCCGCGCTCTTCCTCGTCGTGCCGCTCGTCGCCCTCGTGCTCGAGACACCGTGGCGCGACCTGGTCACGCTGGTGCGCACCGAGGCGGTGCTCGAGGCGCTGCGGCTGACCGTGGTCACCTCGCTCGCCACGGTGGGGGTCTGCGTGGTGGTCGGCACGCCGCTGGCGTGGGTGCTCGCGCGGGTGCCGTTCCCCGGCCGCGGGGTGCTGCGGGCGGCGGTCGTCGTGCCGCTCGTGCTGCCGCCGGTGGTGGCCGGCGTCACGCTGATCTCGGCGTTCGGGCGGGGTCGCCTGATCGGCGGCCCGATCGAGGAGCTCACCGGCTACACCATCCCGTTCACCACGCTCGCCGTCGTGCTCGCGCACTCGTTCGTGGCGATGCCGTTCTACGTGCTCGCCGTCGAGGGCGCCTTCCGCTCCAGCGGTGCCGGGCTCGACACGGTGGCCGCCACGCTCGGCGCGGGCCGGTGGACGACGTTCCGCCGGGTCACCCTTCCGCTGGCGCTGCCGGGTCTCGTGGCGGGGTGCGCCCTGGCGTGGGCCCGCTCGCTCGGCGAGTTCGGCGCCACGATCACGTTCGCCGGCAACTACGAGGGCACCACCCGCACCATGCCGTCGCTGATCTACACCGAGCTGCAGCGCGACGACGAGGTGGCGCGCACGCTGAGCCTGATCCTGCTGGTGGTGTCGGTGGTGGTGCTGGCCGCGCTGCGCGACCGCTGGCTGCGGGTGCCGTGAGCGGGCCGGGGCTCCGGGTCGACGTCGCCGTGCCCGGTCGCGTCACCGCCGCCTTCACCGCCGAGCCTGGCGAGGTGCTCGCCGTGCTCGGCCCGAACGGCGCCGGCAAGTCGACCCTGCTGAGCGCGGTGGCGGGGCTCCTGGGCGACGTCGGCACGGTGGTCGTGGGTGAGGAGACGTGGTCGACGCCGGGCGCCGCGCCGGTGCTGGTGCGCGAGCGACGCCTCGGCGTCGCGTTCCAGGGCCAGCAGCTGTTCCCGCACCTCACCGCCCTGCAGAACGTGGCCTTCGGGCCGCGCAGCCGGGGCGCCGCGCGGGCCGCCTCGCGGGAGACCGCGCAGGAGTGGCTCGACCGGTTCGGCATCGGCGACCTGGCCGAGCGCCGTCCGGGCCGGCTCTCCGGTGGCCAGGCCCAGCGGGTCGCGCTCGCCCGCGCGCTCGCCGTCGACCCGGTCGTGCTGCTCCTCGACGAGCCGTTCGCCGGCCTCGACGTCGGCGTCGCGGCCGCACTGCGGATCGAGCTCGTCCAGCACCTGGCAGAGTTCGCGGGCGTGACCCTGCTCGTCACCCACGACGCACTCGACGCGCTCACCCTCGCCGACCGGGTGCTGGTGCTCGACGACGGCGCCGTGGCCCAGCTCGGACCGCCCGCCGAGGTGGCCGCCCGGCCCCGCACCGACCACGTGGCGCGGCTGGTGGGGCTCAACGTGCTGCGCGACGACTCTGCCATCGAGGGGGCTCAGCTGACGGCGTTCCGGCCCGACGCGGTCACCGTGTCGCTGTCCGAGCCGGAGGGCTCAGCTCGGCTCCGCTGGCCCGGCACGGTGCGGTCGCTCGTGCCGCACGGCGACGCGCTGCGGCTGCAGGTGGCGCGGGCCGCCGACGGCGCGCTGCTGCTGGCCGACGTGACGCCGGCCGCGGCGGCCGAGCTCGGGCTGGCCCCGGGTCGGGAGGTGTGGCTCGCGGTGAAGGCGACCGCGGTGACGACCTACGACGCCGCGCGGGAACCGCGGGATACAAACTCTATTGAATAAGTAGAGTATTATTCCTGATATGAACCGCGTCGACTGCCACCAGCACGTGTGGTCCGACGCGCTCGTCGAGGCGCTGCGGCGCCGCACCCGGGCGCCGTACCTCGACGGCGCTGGTCAGTCGGGTGGGCTCACGCTGCACCTGGACGGTGAGCCGCCGTTCGTCGTCGACGTGGCCGACCACGACCTCGCCCGCCGCGCCGACCAGGACGTCCGCGACGGCATCGACCTCGCGCTGCTCTCGCTCTCCAGCCCGCTCGGCATCGAGGCGCTCGCCCCCGACGACGCCGCCCCGCTGCTGGCGGCCTGGCGGGCCGGCGTGTCCTCGCTCGGGCCGGCCCACGCCGCCTGGGCGTCGGTCGGCCTCGTCGAGCCCGACCTCGACGCACTGGCCGCCGACCTCGCCCGGTCGCGCGTGTGCGGACTCCAGGTGCCCGCCACGGCGCTGTCGACCCCCGCCGCCGTCGAGGCGCTGGCGCCGGTGCTCGCCGTGGCCGAGGCCGCCGACCGGCCGGTGTTCGTGCACCCCGGCCCGGCGCCCGCGGCCGGGTCGGACGTGCCGGGGTGGTGGCCCGCCCTCGCCTCGTATCCGGCTCAGCTGAGCGCCGCCTGGTTCGCCTGGCACGTCGCCGGCCGCGCCCTGCTCCCCCGGCTCCGGCTGTGCTTCGCGGCCCTGGCCGGGCTCGCGCCGCTGCACCACGAGCGGCTCGCCCAGCGCGGCGGCGACTTCGGCACCGTCGACCGGCACGTCTACTACGACACGTCCTCGTACGGCGCCCGCGCGGTCGACGCGATGACCCGCGTGGTGGGCGTCGACCCGCTCGTGCACGGCTCGGACCGGCCCTACGCCGTCCCCACCGACCCCGGCCTCGGCGACGCGTTCACGCGTGCCCTGGTCGAGCTCAATCCGCACCACCTCTTGAACGGAGGCACCCGATGACAGCCGCTGTGCTCGAGCTGCTCGACCTGCCCGAGCTGCCCGGCCGGGTGCTGTCGGCCCGCGAGCTGCGCGCATGGGTGCGGGAGCTCGCCGCCCGGCCCGAGCTGTGGGAGCAGTACGTGCACCACGACGGGTCCGACTCCGGTGGCCGCCACTACGTCTCGCTCTACCGTGACGCCGACGTCGACGTCTGGCTGCTCTGCTGGAACGACGAGGACGACACCGGCTGGCACGACCACGACACCTCCGCCGGTGCCGTGGCCGTCACCCGAGGCGCGGTCACCGAGAGCCGCCCGCGCCTCGGCGGCCGGCCGGCCGAGCGCACCTTCCGCGCCGGCCGCACCTTCGCCTTCGGCCCCGACCACATCCACCGGATGGGCGGCTCCGAGGGCGGCGCGGTGTCCATCCACGCCTACTCGCCGCCGCTGTGGCGGATGGGGCAGTACTCGATCAGCGACTCCGGCGTCATGCGCCGCTACTCGGTGTCGTACGCCGACGAGCTGCGGCCGATCTAGCCGATGGCCTCCGCCCGCCGCACGTACGGGGCGACGGGGGAGAGCAGCAGGGCCTGGGGCAGCCGGAGCACGACGTCGCGCTGGCCGGTGAGCTCGACGAGGCCGTCGCGGACGGCGGTGCCGAGCTCGAAGCGGCCCTCCCACACCTGGTAGAGCGTCGACAGCGAGCACGCGATGGTGACGTCGACGTCGTGGCCGGGATCGGTGAAGCAGAGGGAGACGTCGTGCGGCTGGACGACGAACCAGAACCGGGTGCGGCGTCCCGACGACAGCTGCACGTAGAGCACGACGCGGCGGCCGCCGAACGGCGCCGGGTCGATGCCGCCGCGGATCCACCACATGAGCACGGTGGGGTCGAGCTCGTCGGGGCGCGGCTCCCCGAACGCCCAGCGGGCGCCCCACTCGGCGAGCCCGAACACCACCGGCTGCAGGTCGAGGCACGCCTGGGTGGGGTGGTAGCCGTCGTCGTCGCGGGTGACCATGCCGTGCCGCTCGAGGTGGTCGAGCCGCTTGGAGAGGATCGCGCGCGACATGCCGGGAAGACCGCGGCTGAGCTCGTTGAAGCGGGTGGCGCCGACGATGAGGTCGCGCACGATGAGCAGCGTCCAGCGATCGCCCAGGATCTCCAGCGACCGGGTGATCGGGCAGTACTGCCCGTAGCGGGACACCCCCTCATGGTGGCGCGCCCGGTTCAGTTTGTGAACTAGTCGGGACGCCGGACTGGCCGCACGCTCCTGTCATGACCATCACCGACACCGCGCCGCCGGTCGCCACCACCGGCATCACCGACGAGGAGATCCTCGCGCTGGCCGCCACCGTCGGCGCCGAGGCAGCCCGCCACGACGCCGTCCACGACCGCGACGCCACGTTCGTCACCGAGGCCTACGAGGCCATGCGCACCCACGGCTACCTGCGGCTGCCCGTGCCCGTCGACCTCGGCGGCGGCGGGGCGACGCTGCGCCAGCTGGTGCTGGCCCAGGAGGAGCTCGGCCGCTGGTCGGGCGCCGCCGCGCTGTCGTCGACCATGCACCTCTACCTCACCGCCGTGCAGTGCTGGCGGCGTCGTCGCGAGGCGCCGGACGCCGCGGGCGTGCTCGGCAAGGTCGCCGTCGACGGCCTCGTGATGGCCACCAGCGGCGGCTCGGACTGGGTCGCTCCGAGCTCGGTGGCCGTCGAGACCGAGGGCGGCTTCCTCTTCTCGGGCCGCAAGGTCTTCTGCAGCCAGGCGCCCCGCGCCGACGTGATCTCCACCTGCGCCGTGCTCGGCGAGCCCGGCCCGGACGCCGTCGTGCTCCACGCCGGCGTGCCGATGTCGAGCCCGGGCGTCACGATCGTCGAGACCTGGGACACCCTCGGCATGCGCGGCACCGCCAGCCACGACGTGCTGTTCGAGGACGTGTTCGTGCCCGCCGAGAAGATCGTGGGCCGGCGTCCGTACGGCTCGCTGTCGGGGCCGCTGCTGGTGGCGGCGATGCACTTCGCGCCGCTGGTCGGGGCCGCCTACCTCGGCGTCGCCCGCGGCGCCTACGACGAGGTGCTGCGGCTGCTCGCCACCCGCACGCCGTCCGCGGCCGCCGTCCGGCAGGTCGGCGAGATGTCGGCGCGGCTGCGCACCGCCCGCTGGGCCCTGCTCGGCGCGCTCGCCGAGACCGGCGAGGACCTGGCCGCCGACGAGGCCACCCTCGAGACCCTCATGGTCGCCAAGCGGGAGGCCGTCACCGCCGCCCGCACCGTCGTCGACCTGGCGCTCGAGGCGGCCGGCGGCGCGGCCTTCTTCCGCGCCTCGAAGCTGGAGCGCGCCTACCGCGACGTCCGCGGCGGGCCCTTCCACCCGCTCACCCCCGAGGCCACCCTCGAGTTCGCGGGACGGCGGGCGCTGGCGGGCTAGTCCTGCAAAGCCTGGATCGCCTCGTGGACGTCGAGGGTGCGGCGGGCGGACTCGACGTGGAGGTTCTCGACCATCCGGCCCTGGTAGGTGACGACGCCGGAGCCGGCGCCGTCGTCCCAGGCCCGGAGCACGCCGCGGGCGTCGTCGACTGCCTGCTCGGACGGGGCGAACGTCTTGTTGGCGCCCTCGACCTGGCCGGGGTGGATGAGGGTCTTGCCGTCGAAGCCCAGCTCGCGGCCCTGGCGGCACTCGGCGAGGAAGCCGTCGGTGTCCTTGACGTCGTTGTAGACGCCGTCGACGACGGCGAGGCCGGCGGCGCGGGCCGCGAGCAGCACGGTGTGGAGCGACGGCAGGATCGGCCCCCGGCCGGGCACGTGCTCGGCGTAGAGCTCCTTCACCAGGTCGTTCGTGCCGAGCACCAGAACGGCGAGGCGCGAGGAGGCGCGGGCGATCGCGAGGGCGTCGAGCACGGCGAGGGGTGTCTCGACCATCGCCCACAGCTTCGTGTGCTCGGGTGCGCCGCCGCGCTCGAGGGCCGCGACCAGCCGTTCCACCTGCGACGCGCTGTCGACCTTCGGCACCACGACGGCGTCGGGGCCGGCGGCCGCGGCGGCCGCGAGGTCGGCGTCGTGCCACTCGGTTCCCTCACCGTTGACCCGGATCGTGACCGTGCGGCGGCCGTAGTCGCCGGAGGCCGCGGCTGCGCAGGCGGCGTCGCGGGCGGCCGGCTTGGCGTCGGGGGCGACGGCGTCCTCGAGGTCGAGGATCAGCCCGTCGCACGGGATCGACTTGGCCTTCTCGAGCGCCCGCTCGTTCGAGGCCGGCATGTAGAGCACCGACCGGAGCGGCACGTGCTCGCTCATTCGGCGTCCTCGGTGTCGCCGGAGGTGTCGATCGCCGCGTAGGCCTCGGCGAGCTGCGGGTCGACCTCGGCCAGCCGCTCGGCGAGCTCCACCATCACCAGGCACTGCTTGAGGGAGGCGTCGTCCTCCATCTTGCCGTCGAGCATCACCGCGCCGGTGCCGTCGCCCATCGCGGCGACGACGCGCCGGGCGTGGGCGACGTCCTCGACGCTCGGGCTGAACACCTTGTTGGCGATGGCGATCTGCTTCGGGTGCAGGCTCCACGCGCCGACGCAGCCGAGCAGGAACGCGTTGCGGAACTGGTCCTCGCACGCCACGACGTCGGCGATGTCGCCGAACGGCCCGTAGTACGGGTAGATGCCGTGCATCGCGCACGCGTCGACCATCCGGGCGATCGTGTAGTGCCAGAGGTCCTGCTGGAACGTGGCCCGCTTGGCGTCGATGCCGGTCGAGGCGTCGGTCGGCGGGTCCTCGCGCACCAGGTAGCCGGGGTGGCCGCCGCCGACGCGGGTGGTCTTCATGCGGCGGTCGGCGGCTAGGTCGGCCGGGCCGAGCGAGAGACCCTGCATGCGCGGACTGGCGCCGCAGATCTCCTCCACGTTGGCCACGCCGCGGGCGGTCTCGAGGATGGCGTGCACGAGGATCGGGCGGTCGAGGCCGGCCTTGGCCTCGAGCTGGGCGAGCAGCCGGTCGACGTAGTGGATGTCCTCGGCGCCCTGCACCTTCGGCACCATCACCACGTCGAGCTTGGCGCCGATCTCGGTGACGAGCCGGGTGAGGTCGTCGAGCACCCAGGGACTGTCGAGCGCGTTGATCCGGGTCCACAGCTGCGTCGGACCGAAGTCGGTGTCCTGCCCGATCTTCACCAGGCCCTCGCGCGCGGCCTCCTTGTTGTCGGCCTTGACGGCGTCCTCGAGGTTGCCGAGCAGCACGTCGACGGTGCCGACCATGTCGGGCACCTTCGCGGCCATCTTGGCGTTGCTCGGGTCGAAGAAGTGGATCGCGCGGCTCGGCCGGGCCGGGATCTCGCGCAGCGGCTCGGGGGCACCGACGGCCAGCGGCCGGAAGAACTCCTTGGCGCTCGGGGCAGACATGCGGCGGAACCTAGCAGCGGGAATGCCGTGCGCCCTATGACCTATCTCCCACGCCCACGACGCCACCGACGGCGCCGGGGAGTCGGCTCCGGTTCCGGTTCCGGGCGCGGGGTCGCCCGGCGCCGCGCCGCGGCGCGTTCCCGCCAGGCGGCGACCGTCTGCTCGACGTCGCGCGGCATCGTGACCAGCGGCGGGCCGGCGGGCAGCGCGTAGCGCGCCTTCATCACGCGCTCGTTGAACTCCTCCACCTCGCGGCGCACGTCGCTCTCCCGCACCAGCCCGTCGAGTCGGTCGTCGAGCTCGGCGTCGTCCTTGCGCAGCTGCAGGCTCGGCGGCAGCACGGCGATGTTCTCGCGCTCCACGAGCTTCTTGAGCCACCAGTCGGGGTCGTGATGCTCGCCCAGCTCGAGCGGCTTGCCGGCACCGGGCAGGTCGTCGAACTCGCCGCGGGCCATCGCCTGCTGGATCTGGAGGTCGACCCACGTCTGCTGCTGGGCGATCCGGGCTCGCGCGGCGGCACGGCCCTCGGGCCGGACGTCGGGGCGGGTCTTCTCGTCGTCGGTCATCGCGTCACCGCCGACGATTTTACCCGCGTACGGGTGAGGCTCGACCGCGGCCAGGTGTGGCGCGGCGCCGTCGGCCGCGGGGAGCTGCGGCCGAACCGGCCGGCGGTGCCGCGCGCCCGCTTCCGGGCGGCCAGCGTGACCAAGCAGCTCACCTCGGTGCTGGCGCTGCAGATGGTGCAGCGCGGTCGCTGGCGCCTCGGCACGACGATCGCCGACGTGCTGCCGCGCGGCGCCTGGCCGGGCCGCGGCGACGTGACCCTGCGGCAGCTGCTCAGCCACACCAGCGGGATGCCGGACGTCGTCGACGCCCTGGTGGCCAGGGCGCGGACCAACCGCGAGTTCGTGCGGATCGTCAGCCGCCGCTACACCGACCGCGGGCTCGTGCGCTCCAGCCGCCGGCTGCCGTGGGTGTTCACCCCGGGAACGGACCACGACTACTCCAACACCAACTTCATCGTGGTCGGTCTGATGCTCAAGCAGGCGACGGGCCAGACGCTGTACCGGCTCATGCGCCAGCGGGTGCTGCGCCCGGCCGGGATGCGCGACAGCTACGTGCCGGTGGCGAAGTACCTGACGCCGCCGCGGCTGCACGAGTACGCGTCGTTCGGCCGCGCGAGGCTCGACCTGGGCACGTTCAGCCCCACCATGTTCTCCGGCGCGGGTGCGCTGGTGTCGACGGCGGCCGACCTCAACCGCTTCCACCTCGCGCTGTCGCGCGGGCGGCTGATCCCGCGCCGCCTGGTGACGCTGATGCGGACGCCGGTGCGCCAGTCGGGAGCCACGCGCTACGGACTCGGCAGCTACCGGCTCGCCGACCCGTGCGGCGGCGGCTTCCGCCTCGTCGGTCACGACGGCGGCGCGTGGGGCACGCTCACGCTCTCGTTCACCTCGCCCGACGGCGCGCGCCGCGTCACGGCGGCGCTCACCGGCCGGCAGTACACCACCGACCGAGCGCTCCGGGCCCTCTTCCGGTTCGTCGGCGTCGCGTTCGGCACCACCTGCCGCGGCGGCCCCGCCGGCGTCGCCGGCCGCACGCAGCCGCCGCCGTCCGTGCTCGGCCGGCTGGCGCCCTGAGGGTCACGCCGCCCCGTGGCGGGCGCGGGCGGTGACTCAGCCACGGTTGCGTCGGGCGGGCGGTGACTCAGCCACTGAACCCGCGCCACGAACCGTGGCTCACTCACCTCTGCCCCGACGGAACCGTGGCTCACCCACCGCCACCACGACGTCAGCGCTCAGAACGAGCCCGTGTGCACGACGTCCTGCCAGGGCACGCGGGGGCGGGTGGCGGGGGAGCCGGCGGCGCCACCGGACTCCGGGTGGCCGAGGGTGATCGCGCCGACCGGGTCGAACCGGTCGGGGATCCCGAACGCCTCCCGTACCCGGTCGACCCGCGGGGTGGGCACGCCGAAGAAGCAGGCGCCGAGGCCGGCGTCGGTGGCGGTCTGGAGCACGAGCAGGGCTGCCATGGCGGCGTCCATGTGCCAGAACGGCATCGGCCAGCGGGCCTCGTCGCGGTCGGTCCAGCCCTTGTCGGCCTCGGCGTAGCGGTCGAGGTAGGCGGCCTTGCTGCTGCACGGGAGGATCACCACCGGGGCGCGCATCATGCCGGCCAGCCAGGGGTCGGGGTGGTCGACGTCGTCGCTGGTGGCCACCCAGTAGCGGCGCACGGCGTCGGGAGTGTCGAGGCGCAGGAACGCCCACCCCTGGGAGAACCCGGCGCTGGGCGCTCGGGTGGCGTTCTCGAGCGCCCGGTCGACCATGGCGGGGTCGACCGGCTCCTCGGTGTAGCGGCGTACCATCCGGCGCTTCCTGACGACGTCCTGGAACTCCATCGCGCCAGTGTCCAGGACAGGTTCTAAGGCACTCCGTCGGGAGACGTAGCCGGAGATAAGGCATCTGCCCGATGTGCGGGCCTACCTCAGACGGCGAATCTCGTCGTACTGAGGTCGCAGGAGGTGGCCTCGGAACCAGGAGGAGAACCACGATGAACAGCTTTGACGCCGCCAAGGCCGAGCTCGCCTACCGGGGCGACCGGATCCACTCGGACCTGACCGGGCTGCGCCGCCGCCACACGCGCATCCCGTTCGTGGGCCGCAAGGCCGAGGTGAACCGGCGCGGACGGTGACGCCATGTCGGAGGTCAGGGACACAATGTGCCCCGTGGCCATCCACACCAGCAGCACCATGGTCGGACGTGACGCCGAGCTGACGGAGATCGCTTCGTCGCTCGGCGTCCGTCCGTCTCGCCCCCCGCACGAGCTGTCCGACGTCCTCCTCTCGGGCGACGCCGGCGTGGGCAAGACCCGCATCCTCCGCGCGCTCCGCGACCTCGCCGTCTCCGACGGCTGGCAGGTCTTCGCCGGTCACTGCCTCGACTTCGGCGACAGCGCGCTCCCCTACCTCCCGTTCTCCGAGGTGGTCGGCCGGCTGGCCGCCGACCTGCCCGATGTCGTCGCCGAGGTGACCACCTCCCACCCGGCCCTGGTGCGCCTGCAGCCCGTGCGGCGCGTGATGCGCGACGCCGACCAGGCCGACGCCGACTCGGCGGCCCTCGACCGCGCCGACCTCTTCCGTGCCATGCAGGCCGTGCTCGAGGCGGTCGCCGCCGTGAAGCCGCTGCTCCTCGTCATCGAGGACACCCACTGGGCCGACCGCTCCACCCGCGACATGCTCAGCTTCCTCCTCTCCCGCGTCGACTCCGGCGGCTTCGCGATCATCGCGTCCTACCGCTCCGACGATCTGCACCGGCGGCACCCGCTGCGCCGCCAGGTGGCCGAGTGGTCGCGGCTGCGCGGCGTCGACCGGGTGGCGCTCTCACCGCTGCCCGACGACGCCGTCCGCGCCCTGGTGGCCGAGCTGGTGCCCGGCGGCCTGCCGGAGGACGAGCTCGCCGAGATCGTGGCCCGCGCCGAGGGCAACGCGTTCTTCGTCGAGGAGCTCACCGCCGCGGCCGCCGAGCCCGGCGTCTGGGTGCCCGCCGACCTCGCCGACGTGCTGCTGGTGCGCCTCGACCGGCTCGACGACGCCGCCCGCCAGGTGGTGCGCACCGCGAGTGCGAGCGGACGCCGGGTCAGCCACGACCTGCTGGCGGCCACCTCGGGTCTGAGCTCCGCCGCCCTCGACGACGGGCTGCGGCAGGCCGTCGAGATGAACGTGCTCGTGGCCGAGCGCGGCGGCTACGCCTTCCGCCACGCGCTGCTCGGCGAGGCGGTGTACGACGACCTGCTGCCCGGCGAGCGGGCGCGGCTGCACACCGCGTACGTCGAGGCGCTCGACGGCGGCGCGGCCCGCGGCACCGCCGCCGAGCTCGCGCGCCACGCCCGGCTGGCGATGAACCGCGAGGCCGCGTTCTCGGCCAGCGTGCGCGCCGGCAACGAGGCGGCCGGCGTCGGTGGGCCCGACGAGGCCGCCGCGCACTACCAGCAGGCGCTCGAGCTGCTCGGGGCGAACCAGGACGGCGGCAGCGACCTCGACCCCGCCGAGCTCGGCATCAACCTGTCGAAGCTCGTGGTGAACACCGCCTACGCGCTGATGGCTGCCGGCGACGCCGAGCGCGCCGCCGCAGTGGTCGAGGAGCAGCTCGCGCACCTGCCGGCCGACGCCCCGGACGCCTGGCGCTCGCGGATCCTCTCGGCGCAGGCGGCGTCGCTCCTGATGACCGAGATCGACGCCGACGTCGTCGGCCTGTCGGCTCGGGCGGTGGAGCTCGCGCCCAGCGGCGAGAGCGCGCTGCGGGCGCGGGTGCTCACCACCCACGCCCGGATCCTCGCCAACTACAACCGCTACCAGGAGGCCGAGGAGATCGGCGTCGACGCCCTCGAGCTCGCAGAGCGGCTCAACCTCGGCGACCTGGCCTCCGACGTGCTCACCACCCTCGGCTTCCTCAAGCGCACCGGCCCCAAGGACGCGCTGCGCACGGCCCTGGCGGAGGCCGTGACGCGGGCGGAGCAGACCGGAGCGGTGGAGGCCGAGCTGCGCGCCCGGTTCCTGCTCGCCCGCAACCACCAGGACTGGGGCGAGCTCGACGAGGCCGCCCGCTGGTTCGGCACGGGCGCCGACCTCGCGGTGCGGTCCGGGCTGGCCTGGGCGCCGTACGGCTTCGACGCGCGCTGGCAGCTGGCGTGGATCCGGTTCGCGCGCGGCGAGTGGGACGACGCCCTCGGGCTCCTCGCCGCCGTCCCCGGCTCCCCAGCCCCGCCGATCCCGCGAGCGATGCTCACTGCGCTGCGGCTGCACATCAAGCAGGTGCGCGGCGACGACGTCGGCGCCCGCGCTGCCGCGCTGCGTCCGTTCTGGCCGCGCGAAGGATCGGTGGGCATCGTCTCGTCCCCGGTCGAGATGGTCGCCGCCGCGCGGCAAGGCGACGCCGCCGGGGTGCTCGGCGTCTATCACGACGTCGTCGCGGTGCTCGGCCGGATCTGGCACGACTGGTTCAGCGCTCGGGTGCGCCTGGCGGCGGTGGCCGCCGGGGGGATCGCCGACGTGATGCCACGGCTCAGCACCGCCGAGCGGGAGACCTTCGCCGAGCACGTCGACCGGCTCCACGCCGACGGCCACACCGTGCTCGAGCGCTACACCGACCCCTCCGACCACTGGGGGCCGGAGGGCCGGGCCTGGGTGAAGCGGCTGGACGCCGAGACGCTGCGGGCGCGCTGGCTGGCCGGCGTCGACGCCCCGGAGGCCGACGTGCTCGTGGAGACCTGGCGCGAGGCGGAGAAGCTGTTCGAGGACTTCGGTCACGTGCCGGAACTCACCGCCGTCCGGGTCACCCTGGCCGGCATCCTGCGCGCCACCGGCGACGCCGCCGCGGCGCGCGAGACCGGCGACCTCGCTCGCGAGGCGGCGCGGGAGCTGGGCGCGCAGTCGCTGCTCGACGCGCTCACCGCGTCCGGCGCGGCGCCGTCGGGGCGCCCGGACGGATCGGTGCCCGTGGTCGACGCGCTCACCGCCCGCGAGCTCGAGATCCTGCGGCACGTGGCCGAGGGCCGCAGCAACGGCGACATCGCCAAGCTGCTGTTCATCAGCCCGAAGACCGTGAGCGTGCACGTGTCCAACATCCTCGGCAAGCTCGACGCGTCCGGCCGCACCGAGGCCGCCGCGATCGCCCGCCGTCGCGGGCTGCTCGGCTAGCGGCTAGCGGCGGGGTGGGGGGAGCACGCGCACCCGGAACGGCCGGGAGGTCGACGCCCGGCCGGTCACGTGGCCGGCGAACCGCGCGCGGAGCGTGTGCACGCCGGGGCCGAGCCGCCTGGTCAGCCTCACCCGGGCGACGCCGTTGGTCACCGTGCCGGTGCCGAAGGTGGTGGCGCCGCGCACGATCGCGACCCGACCCGCGGCGGGGACGCCGCTGGAGGTACGAACCCGCACCGTCACCGTGAGGCGGCGGTTGCGGTCGGTGGCCGCGGCGTAGCGGGCGCGTGGCACACCGGTGGTGCCCGTGGTGGCGACGAGGAACGCGTGCGGCTCCAGCCCGCCGGTCTGGTCCTCGGCACCGAAGACCGCCGTGTTGCCCACGACGCCGAGCTGCATGAAGTCGCCGAGGTTGGTGAAGTCGCTCACCACGCGGGTGCCGGCCGCCGTCCCGTTGCTGAGGTTGTACTGGGTGTCGCCGGCTCCGTCGTCACCCTCGAAGAGCAGGCGCCCTGCGACGACGATCAGGTCGCCGCGCACGAGCGGCCCCGACCCGGGCACTCCGAGCACCCGGTCCGTGCTGCCCGCGGTGCCGCGGGTGCGCCACAGCTCGGCGCCGCCCGACCCCGCCCGGAAGTACACCGCGTCGCCGAACCGCGTCAGGTTGAACGGGGTGTGGCTCCCGGCTCCCGGCACGAGGTCGTAGAGCAGCTGGGTGCCGCTGGGCGTCCCGTCGGTGGCCCACAGCTCGACGCCGCTGACACCGTCGAGTGCCGAGAACACGGCGGTGCCGTCGGGGAGCACCGCCGGAGCCCCCGGGAAGGAGCCGTCGGGGCCCGGCCGGATGTCGCGCAGGGGCACGGTGCCGGCCTCCGTGCCGTCGGTGGCCCACATCTCGACGCCCGGGGCCGTGCTGCCGCCATCCGGTGTCTGCGCGTTGAAGATCACCCGCGAGCCCACGGTGGCGAGGCTGGTCGGGAAGGAGCTCGACGGGCCGGGGTTCACGTCCTTCAGCGGGTCCGTGCCCGCGCTGGTCCCGTCACTGACCCACAGCTCGCGGCCGCCCGCCGTCGCGATGGACGCCGAGTAGACGACCCGCGAGCCAAGAGGGGTGAAGAACTGGGGGCTCGTGCCGCCGATGCCCGGGTTGGCGTCCTCGACCAGGCGGGTGCCGCCGACGGTGCCGTTGCTGACGAACAGCTCGCTGCCACTGGCGCCGTTGTTCGCGGAGAACCAGAGCCGCCCGCCGATCACCGTGAGGTTGTTGGGATTGGAGGCCGGCAAACCGGGGTTCAGGTCGGTGAACATCCGGGTCCCGGCCCGGGTTCCGTCGCTGACCCAGAGCTCGGTGCCGTTCACGCCGTCGTTGGCGGCGAACCACACGCGCCCCTTGAACGACACGATCGGCCGCTCATCGGAGCCGTCGTCCGGGCCGGGCCGCACGTCCTTGAGCAGTCGGGTGCCACCCCTGGTGCCGTCGGTGACGAAGAACTCCGACCCGGTGGCCGGGGTGGTGGCGCCGAAGACCAGGCGCGACCCCGCAGCCGCCGCTTCTTCGACCACCGAGTCGGTGTCGGCGCCGTCGAGGTTGGCCAGCCGGTAGACGCGGGGCCCGAACTCGGGTGCGCTGGCGGGGTCGGCGTGGGCGGTCGTGCTCCCGGCGGACATCACCGTGGTGAGCAGGACGAGCGAGCCAAGGGTCGCGAGAAGGCGGGGTGGCTGGGTCATGGGCGCCCTGTCGTGCGGTGTGCCCGAGAGTCGGCTCGGACGCTAGTGCCCACCGGACGCGTCCGCAGGACGTCGCCGGTTTCTTTACGATCGGTGCATGGTGGACCTGTCCGACGTCCCGCACCACACCGAGCAGCGGTTCCGCGCGATGAGCTCGATGGGGGAGGGGAAGCTGCCGCCGGTGCCCACCGAGGGGCTGCCGCCCGGCCCGTCATGGCCGGCCCTGGTGCAGACCGTGGCGCTGCTGCGCTTCCGGCACCGGTTCCACCCCTACCTGCACGGCAAGTACGGCGACGTCTACACCGTGCGGCTCGTGCCGCGCGGTCGGCCGCTGGTGATGGTGACCCGGCCCGAGCACGCCAAGGAGGTGTTCGCCGGGGATCCCGAGGTGTTCCACGCCGGCAAGGGCAACGCGATCCTCGGCCCGGTGATGGGGCGGCACTCGCTGCTGCTCCAGGACTCGCTGGAGCACAAGCGGGCCCGCAAGCTGCTGATGCCGGCGTTCAACGGCCAGGCGCTCAAGGAGTACGCCGACCTGGTGTCCGACCTGGCCCGGTCCGAGGTGGCCGGGTGGGGCGACGGGTCGAGCTTCCGCTCGCTCGACCGGATGAACGCGCTCACCCTCGAAGTCATCCTGCGCGTGGTGTTCGGCGTCACCGACGAGTCCCGGCTCGCGGCGCTGCGACCCCGGGTCAACGCCACCGTCGAGGTGAGCCCGGCGGTGCTGCTCGGCTGGACCTACCCGCGGCTCCAGCGCTACGGCATGTGGCGGCGCACCGTGGAGAACCAGCGCGAGCTGGACCTCCTGATCTTCGCCGAGATCCGCGAGCGGCGGGTGGCGCCCGACCTGCGCGAGCGCACCGACGTGCTGTCGCGGCTGATCGTCGGCACCGAGGAGGAGGGTGACCCGCTCTCCGACGTCGAACTGCGCGACCAGCTCGTCACCCTGCTGCTCGCCGGGCACGAGACCACCGCCACCGCGCTGGCCTGGGCACTCCACGAGGTCGGCCGCTCGCCCGACCTGCGGGAGCGCACCCACCGGGCCGTCGTCGAGGGCGACGACGCCTGGCTCGAGGCGGTGCTCAAGGAGTCGATGCGGCTGCACCCGGTGATCCCGATGGTGGTGCGCACGCTGATGCGACCGGCCACGATCGCGGGCTGGGACCTGCCGGCCGGTGCAACCGTCGGACCGTCGATCATCGTCAGCCACGCCCGCTCCGACAACCACCCCGACCCCGAGGTGTTCCGTCCCGAGCGGTTCCTTCACAAGAACCCGCCCACCAACACCTGGATCCCGTTCGGGGGCGGGGTGCGCCGGTGCATCGGCGCCGGCTTCTCGCTGATGGAGGGCGTCGCGGTGCTGCGCGAGGTGTTCGGTGCGTGCGACGTCCGCGCGCACGGCGACGACGAGCCGCTGGTCCGCAACATCACCTCGGTGCCCCGCCGGGGCGCGCGGATCCTCGTGCACCGGCGCTGAGCAGCGCTGTCACGCGGCGCGGTGGTGGCGGCGTCCATCCGGTGTGACCGTGCTCAGCGAAGCCGTCTCGGGGGAGATCGCCCTGCTGCTCGCCGGCGGCGACCACCACCTCGCCGGGAACCTCCTGCAGACCACCGACGCCAAGAGCGGCTCGAGCCTGGCTGAAATGGCTGGGTGACGCCGGCCGTGCGGTGCCACCATCGGTGCTCGTGACCTGGACCGAGCGGCTGCGCGGGTTGCGCCTCGACGTGACGCCGCTGCGCACCTCGCGCGACTTCCGGCTGCTGTTCGTGGCCGGCACGGTCTTCTATCTCGGCGCGATGGTGTCGTACGTCGCGATTCCCTACCAGGTCTACACGCTCACCGGCTCCAACTTCGCGGTCGGCGCGATCGGCATCGTCGAGCTCGTGCCGCTGGTGGTGTTCGGGCTTTACGGCGGCGCCCTGGCCGACCACGTCGACCGGCGTCGGCTGCTCGTCGGCACGGGCATCGCGCAGGGCTGCTTCACGGCGGTGCTGGCCTGGAACGCCTTCCGCGGCGAGCCGAGCGTCGCGGTGATCTTCGTCGTCGCCGCCCTGCTCACCAGCTCCTCCGCGCTGCAGCGGCCCTCGCGCGAGGCACTGCTGCCGCGCACCGTCACCCACGACGAGCTGCCCGCCGCGAACGCGCTCGGCAGCCTCGGGATGCAGGTGGGCCTGCTCCTCGGCCCGGCGCTCGGCGGGGTGCTGCTCGCCTTCGTCGGCGTCGGCTGGTGCTTCGTCGTCGACGTCGGCGGGCTGGCGGTGGCCACGCTGCTCTACGTGCTGATGCGGTCGTACCCGCACCGCGCCGAGACCACCCCGCCCAGCCTGCGGGGTATCGCCGAGGGCATGCGGTACGCCGCGAGCCGGCGCGACATCCTCGGCACCTACCTCGTCGACATCGCCGCGATGGTGCTCGCGTTCCCGGTGGTGGTGTTCCCCGCGCTCGCCGAGGACGTGTTCGAGCGACCCGAGCTCATCGGGCTGCTCTACTCCGCCGAGACCGTCGGTGCCCTCGTGGCCACCGCGCTGAGCGGCTGGACCGCCCGCGTGCACCACCACGGCCGGGCGATCGTCGTGGCGGCCGCCGTCTACGGCGCCGGGATCGGGCTCGCCGGCCTGATGCCGTCGTTCGGGCTGGTGCTCGTGTTCCTGGCGCTGGCCGGCGCGGCCGACATGATCTCCGGCATCTTCCGGGCGACGATCTGGAACCAGACCATTCCCGAGCACCTGCGCGGGCGGCTCGCCGGCATCGAGATGCTGTCGTACTCGGTGGGACCGCTCGCCGGGCAGGTGCGGGCCGGACTCACCGCCGACGCGTGGTCGGTGCGCGGCGCGATCAGCAGCGGCGGCTTCGCCTGCGTCGTCGGCGTTGCCCTCACCGCCGTGTGGCTCCGCGACTTCTGGACCTACGACGTCCGCACCGACGAGCACGCCGCGGCCGAGCGCGCCGCCCGGGCGGCGGCGGGCGAGTCCTGACACCGAGTCGGCGCCAGATTTCACCTGAGGACTCGGCATCACACCGGCGCAAGCCGGATCAAGCCGCCATCGGTGTCGGCGGGGCAGGGTGGTGCCATGGCGCTCACCGATCCGATGGCCCGGATCCTCGACCTGGCGCAGGCCGGGCTCGACGACCCGTCGCTGGGCGCCGACGACCTCGCCTCCCGGGCCTACCTCTCCCGGTTCCACTTCGACCGGCTCGTGTCCGCGGCCGGCGGCGAGCCGCCCGGGGCGCTGCGGCGCCGGATCCTGCTCGAGCGGGCCGCCTACCGGCTCACCAGCACGGCCCGCACGGTGCTCGACGTCGCGGTCGAGGCCGGCTACGGCTCGCACGAGGCGTTCAGCCGGGCCTTCGCCCGGGCCTACGGGCGCCCACCCACGGCCGTGCGCTCCGACCCGCCGCTCACCTACCGCGAGCTCGAGCTGCCCGCCCCCAACGGAGTCCACTTCCACCCACCCGGCGGCCTGCGGCTGCCGGCCACCCGCAAGGAGACCGGCATGGACGTCGTCCAGCACCTCGTCGACCACCACGTCGACTCGCTCACCGCCCTCATCGCGGCCGCCTCCGGCCTGCCCGACGAGGTCGTCGACCGTCCGATCGAGATGTCGGTGGAGGGCATCGACGACGAGACCACGCTGCGCACCCTCCTCAACGCGATGGTCACCCAGGAGGAGCACTGGCTCTCCGCGCTGCGCGGTGGCGACTGGCCCGACGAGAGCGACCAGACCGTCGCCGGGCTCGCCGCCCGGCACGACGCCGCCGGCCGCGACTACCGCGCTTTCGTGGCCCGCGCCATCGAGGACGAGGCCATGGCCGACACCTTCGTCGACACCACCTGCGACCCGCCCGGCACCCACACCCTCGGCGGCACCATCGCCCACGTGATCACCTTCGCCGCCGTCCGCCGCACCCTGGCCGTGGGCGCGCTCTGGACCGCCGGCGTGCGCGACTTCGACCTCTCCGACCCCCGCCCGCGCATCGACGCCGCGGCGCAGTGACCCTCAGCGCGGCGCCGGGACTGATCGCCGAGTCGGCGTGTCATGACGCGCCGACTCGGCGTCCCTCGCCTGACATCTAGCGCCGACTCGGCGATGGCTCACGCGCGTAGCGCCGCGACCAGGAGGCAGCCGAGGGCGCCGGCGGAGGTGAGGCAGCGGGCGATGTTCCACCGCACCCAGGCGGTCTCGAAGTCGGCGCGGACGGCGGCGAGGTCGGGGATCTTGTCGAGGTCGCCGGCGGCGTCGATGGCGTTGTTGAGCGGGATGTTGCCGCCGCCGGTGATCGCGACGGTGCCGATCGCCAGCACCAGGGCGGCGATCGCCCACGGGCGGGCGGGGCCGCCGCTGACGGCGACGCCGACGGCCGCGAGGGCGGGTGCGCCGAGGAAGGTGGCAAGGAACACCGGGTTCACGATCGCGATGTTCATCTGCTGCATGGCGTGCACGAAGGTGCGGTCGTCGACCCGCGCCAGGCCGGGCATCACCCCGCTCGCCCAGGTGTAGTAGGTGCCCGCCTGCAGGCCGGCGGCGAGGCCGGCCGCCGAGGAGGACGGGGACCCGGAGGGTGTCGAGGAGGTCGTTCATGGAGCCAGTTCACCGCAGTCCCACGAGACGATCCATCGTCACAGGTGCCGATTGCATACGTGATCGTCTACGGTGGCGGCGTGGACGACCTCGCTGCCCTCCTCGACGGACCCCGCGCCCGCGGCGCGTTCCTGCTCCGGTGCGTGCTCGACCCGCCGTGGGCGATCCGGATCCAGGACGAGGCGCCGCTGTCGGTGACCGCGGTGCTGCGCGGCCACGCGTGGGTGACCTACGACGACGGCGAGCAGGTGCGGCTCGCGCCGGGCGACCTCGTGGTGATGCGCGGCCCCGACCCCAGCACGTTCGGCGACGACCCGGCGACGGCGGTGCAGGCCGTGATCCATCCCGGCCAGGTGTGCCGCACCCCCGACGGCCGTGACCTCGCCGACGAGATGCACCAGGGCGTGCGCAGCTGGGGCAACGCCGCCGACCCGGCCGCGGCCGGGACGGTGCTGCTCACCGGCGCCTACGGCCTCGAGGGCGAGGTCGGCGTCCGGCTGCTGCGCGCGCTGCCGCGGCTCGTCGTGCTCGGCCGCGACGACCTCGACAGCCCGCTGGTCGACCTGCTCGCCGCCGAGGTGGGCCGGGAGACGCCGGGCCAGCAGGCCGTGCTCGACCGGCTGCTGGACCTGCTGCTCATCGCGGTGCTGCGCGCCTGGTTCGACCGGGCCGAGGCCGAGACCCCGCGCTGGTACGCGGCCCAGGCCGACCCGGTGGTGGGGCCGGCGCTCCGGCTGATGCAGCACCAGCCCGAGCACCCGTGGTCGGTGGCGGGTCTCGCCACCGAGGTGGGCGCCTCGCGGGCGGCCTTCGCCCGCCGCTTCCACGACCTGGTGGGCACGCCGCCGATGGCCTACCTCACCGAGTGGCGGCTCGGGCTGGCTGCCGACCTGCTGCTCGAGCCCACTGCCACCGTGGCGGCGGTGGCGCGGCAGGTGGGCTACAGCACGCCGTTCGCCCTCAGCACCGCGTTCAAGCGGGCCCGCGGGATGTCGCCGCGCGAGCACCGCGCGCGCCCGGCGGCGCCCGCCCTCGCCGGGGTCGGCGCCTAGCGAGACTCATGCCGCGGGCGCGGAGGCGGCGACCTCCACGGTCTCGGCGACGGTCTCGAACAGGTCGCAGTAGTCGGCGTAGTCCTCGCGCGCGGTGGCACAGGTGAGGGTGACGCCGAGCCCGTCGACCAGCCAGGCCCACTGGTCGCAGATCACGTCGGCGGTGCCGATGCGGTGGGCGAAGCGGCGGTAGGCGACGTCGTGGTCGCCGAGGGCGAACTCGTCGTCGTCCTCGAGCGCGAAGTCGGCGAGGCGGCCCGCCAGCTCGCGCATCGCCTCGGCGCGCCACCGGTCGAGGGTGTCGTCGACGGCGGAGCAGCGGACGACGATCTCGGGCCGCACGCCACTGTCGGGCAGGTGCGGCGAGCGGGCGCTGAGCAGGACGCCGTGGTCGGGGTCGGAGCGGCGCCGCCACCGGGGTGGGACGGCGACGTCGACGTGTCGCGGGAGCGGAGTGGATGTGGTCATGCCGGCAACGTGCTCGCGGCCACCGACACCCAGACCACACCGGCCGCGTCCCTGTGGAGAACCGGGGGTGAGTTGCTCCTGTGGACGGGAACTGGCTAGCGGATCGGGCCGCTCATCGGTCGAACGCCTCCTGCACGTCGCGTTCGGTGAGCCCGTAGTCGTCGAGCGAGTAGCGGTGCGACGGCGCCTTGCCGCCCTGCTTGGACTCCCGGTCGATCTCCTCGACGGCGGCCACGGCGTCGGGCGTCAGGTCGAGCCCGAACTGCTCGTAGACCCGGCGGACGACGGCGAGCGGGTCGGCCACCAGGTCGGCGAAGGCGATCTCCGCGAACTGCGCGTCGTCGTAGCGCGGCCGGGCGTCGTGGTAGGCGTGGTAGGCCCGCGACCACAGGTCGAGCTGGGTGCGCCCGATCACCTCGCCCACGAACGTCGTCGAGTGGCCCGCGGTGGTCTCCGCCGACAGCGAGCACGACGACGCGATGCACACCGCCGGGTCGCGGTGCGTGTAGACGACGAGCGCGTCGGGATACACGGTCATCAGTGCGTCGAGGGCGGTCAGGTGGCTGGGGTTCTTGAGCACCCACCGCTTCTCGGGGTCGTTGAGCCCGACGAGCTGGAGGTTCTGCCGGTGCCGCGCGTAGGCGTCGGTCCAGTCCTGCTGCTGTAGCCACGCGGTGTAGCGCGGGATGTTCGCCAGCGACTCGTAGGAGTTCGACTTGCCGGTCTGCCGCAGCAGCCGCCAGCACTCCTCGACGGTGGTGGCGTCCATGTAGTGGATCCCCATGAACTCGGGGGATTCGACGTGGTGCGCGGCGAACGCCTGCTGCATCGCGGCGAAGATCGGGTCGTCGTCCCAGGTGTCGCGCGGCGGCCGCGGCTGCGGGTACTGCGTCAGCCACATCTCCAGCCCCTGCGCGGCCGGGTCGGCGTGCAGCAGCCGGTGCAGCGCCGTGGTGCCGGTGCGGGGCAGGCCCATCACGAAGACCGGCCGCTCGATCGGCACGTCGGCGTGCTCGGGGTGGCGATCGAAGGCGGCGGTGGTGAGCAGGACGCCGACCAGCGCGCTCTTCACCTCCGAGCGCTGGAAGTAGTTGCCGCGCGGGGTCAGCCCGGCCTCCGGGGAGGCGAGGTCCTCCGCCAGGATCCGCAGCCCCTCCTCGTGCCCGCCGCCGCCGAAGTCGGTGAGCCCGGTGGTGCGCTGCGCGGCCGCGACGATGTCGTCGTACGACCCGACGTCGGCCCGCTCGCGGGTCATCACGTTGTCGCTCATCACGTCAGGAGTGGAACTCGCCGCAGTCGACGGTGAGCGTCTGGCCGGTGACGGCGGAGGCCAGGTCGGTGGCGAGGAACAGCGTGGCGCGAGCGACCTCCTCGGGGGAGGCGAGGCGCTTGAGGTCGCAGGGGGCGGCCTTCTCCTCGTAGACGTCGTCGTGGGTGCGGCCCGACTCCGACGCGATCCAGTCGAAGTAGGCCTTGTTGACGTCCTCGTAGATGTAGGACGGCGCCACGCTGTTGACCCGGATGCCGCGCGGGCCGAGCTCGGTGGCCAGCGAGTGCGCGAGGTGCGCGAGCGCGCCCTTGGAGAGCTTGTAGCCCGAGTACTCCGGCTGCGAGGTGAACTGCACCGCGCTGTTGAGCATGATCACCGAGCCCTGGGTCTCGGCCAGAGCGTCGGCGAAGAGGGCGGTGAGCCGCAGCGGGGCGAACACGTTGGTCTCGTTGGCGGCCCGCAGCGCCTCGACGTCGATCGTGCTGATCGGGTCCATCGGCGGGATGCCGAAGGCGTTGTTGAGCAGGCAGTCGACCCGGCCGAACTCCGCCAGCGACCGCTCCACCAGCGCCGCCCGTGAGTCCTCGTCGGTGATGTCGGTGGGGACGACGAGCGCCCGGCTGCCGTGCGAGCGAACCACCTCGGCCATCTTCTCCAGCCGCTTCTCGGTGCGGCTGACCAGCACCAGGTCGGCTCCCATCCGCGCCGCCTCGGTGCCGAGAGCCCGGCCCAGCCCCGGGCCCACACCCGAGAGCACGACGACCTTGCCCTTCAGCAGCGGCAGCGGCTCGTAGGCGTCGGCGACGGGAGTGCGGTGGTGGGCGGACGTGGTGCTCAACTGATCATCCTTCGGGCCACGGAGCGCTGCCGGGCGGCGATGCGCGTGGCGTACTCCTCGGGGGTCACGGGGGAGAAGTGCGGAAGGTGGTCGCGCACCGAGGCGTTCGGCACGACGGCGACGCGCGGTCCGTCGTCCGGCCCCAGGTCGCGCTCGAGCCGCTGCCAGCGCAGCATCATCGCGCCGGTGCGGTGGCCGGTGGTCTCCAGCCAGTTGGCGATGCCGTGGCCCCCAGGTCCAGGAGGGCGCTCGGAGACGACGAACCGCATCACGCCGTCCGGGTCGGTGACCGCCTGCGCCTTGGTGAGCGAGGTCTGGTGGGTCTCGTAGTCGGTGGAGGCGTACCAGTCCGAGCCGACCTGGATCGCCTGGTAGGCGCAGTCGTCGCACCGCGGCACCTCGACGACGAGCGCCTGGTCGTCGTCGAGCTCGTAGTGCCCGATCGAGGAGCGCTGCGAGTCGAGCCCGCCCGGCGTGGCCTTCGGCGCGGTGAGGGTGTTCACCGGCTCCTGGTACTGGAAGAACTGCGGGAACGCGAACCAGGTCTGGATCGATCCCGTCAGCGACGCCGCCGCCACCTCGTACTTCTTGGTGAGCACCTTCCGGCTCAACGGCGCGGCCGGCCGGCCGATCGTGTCGGTGCGCTCGATGGTGAGGAGCCCCCGCTCCTCGGTGTCCCAGTCGTTGAACACCTCGCGCACGATCAGGGTCTTCGCCCCCGGCTCGGCGACGTAGGTGAACTCGAAGGAGCCGTCGTCGGCCACCTCGAGCTCGCGGTCGTCGAAGGCCATGAGCGACGGCGGCGCCGAGTCCGCCGAGTAGGAGCCGCCCATCACCTGGAAGCTGAGGTCGGCACTCGTGCCCCGCCGGCCGCGGATCACGTACTCGACGCCCTCGCGCAGGTAGGCGTGGAAGTAGATCGCGTCCGGGTTGTCGAGACCCTGCCGCGAGAACTGGTGGGTGGGGTTGATGAACAGCGGCCGGTCCAGGTCGTAGTCGAACGCCGTCTGCATCGCCATCCGGATCCGGCCGGCGAGGTAGTCGTAACCCTCCAGCCGGTCCTGCTCGGTGCGGATGAACGGCGCGTTGGCGATGAGCTCCTCGGCCTCGGCGATGGCGTCCTGCAGCGGCTCGGTGAGGTTCAGCGACTCAGACATCGGGCCCACCGTCGACGGCCCCGACTCGTTCGATCGAACGGGAACGGCATGTTTCACAGCGTGAAACCAGCACCGACCGTTCGATCGAACGATTCGTGCGGAGCCAGATCACGACCCGACCTTCGCGATGATCGACTCGGCGTACTGCTCGAGGTGCTTGACCTTCGTCTCCAGCGGCTCGGTGTCGGGGCCCTTGATGTAGGGCACGCGGAAGCCGACGATGCAGTCGGTGACGCCCTTGTCCTCGAGCCGCTTCACGCCGTCGAGGTCGTAGGCGTCGTAGCTGATCACGTGGATCTCGAAGTCGTCGCGGGTGTCGCCCTCCTCGCGCGCGGATCTCGGCGAGCCGGGTGAGCAGCCGGTCGAGCTCCTCGCCGTCGCCGCCGGCGTGCATCCAGCCGTCGCCCTTGCGGACGGCGCGGCGCAGCGCGGCGTCGGAATGACCGCCGACGAGCAGCGGGATCGGCTCGGACGGCGCCGGGCACTGCTTGAGCTCCTCGACCTCGTAGAACTCCCCGGAGTAGCCGAAGAACTCGCCGCTGGTGAGGCCGCGCAGGATGTCCATGCACTCGTCCATCCGCTTGCCGCGTCGCTCCCACCCGACGCCGAGCGCGGCGAAGTCCTCGGGCCAGGGCGAGAGCCCGACGCCGAAGCCGAGCCGGTTGCCGGAGAGGAACGCCAGCGACGAGGCCTGCTTCGCCACCAGCACCGGCGGCCGCACCGGCAGCTTCAGCACGAACGGCGTGAGCCGCAGCGTCGAGGTGACGGCGAACAGGTGGGCGCAGAGGATCATCGTCTCGATGAACTCCTTGTCCTCGAGGAACTCCCGGTCGCCGGTGTCGGTGTAGGGGTACTTCGAGTCCGACTCCCGCGGGTAGATGAGGCTGTCGGCGACGGTCATCGACGTGTAGCCGGCCGCCTCCGCCGCCTGGGCGAGCGGGGCGTAGTACTCGGCTCTGGTCATCGCCTCGGCATAGGAGAACCTCACGCAGCCGAGACTAGAACGTGTTCCAGTTTTCTGCCAGGGTGCAGGCGTGGACCTCCCCGAGATCAGCGACCGGATGGAGATCGCCGACGTCGTCACCCGCTACACCCGGGCCATCGACACCGGTGACTGGGACCGGCTCGACACCGTGTTCACTCCCGACGCCGAGATCGACTACACCGAGTCCGGCGGCATCGCGGCCGGCATCGCCGAGGTGAAGCCGTGGCTGGCCGAGATGCTGCCCGCGTTCTTCCCGAAGCGCATGCACACGATCGGCCAGCTCGACGTCGCCTTCCACGTCGACGACCCCGACCGCGCCGACGTGGTGGCCTACTTCGACAACCCGATGCCCATGGCCGACAGGTCCGGCGGCACGAAGATCGTCGAGATCGGCGGGCTCTACCACCACGAGATGGTGCGCACCACCGACGGCTGGCGCTCGCGGCGGCTCCGCGAGGAAGTGGTGTGGAAGCGGGGGCTGTGACCGAGGGGGTGCCCACGGCTTGGGATCGCCGCGGCGGTCGCCCACAATGACGGGGTGACCGACCAGCCGACCGAGCCCGAGGAGCGCTCGCGCCGCCGCGAGCACCCGGTGGTGATGGGCGTCGTCGCCCTGGTGGCGGTGTCGGTGGTCGTCGGGCTGATCCTGGCCGGCGGCGCGCTGGCCGCCAGCCGCGTGCTGGGCGTGAGCGACGACGGCGACAGTGCGGGCGGTCCGAGCCGGAGCGAGACTCTCTACCTCCCCGACCCCACCGACACCGGCGACGAGGTCGACCCGCCACTCTCGCTCCCCGCGGAGCCGTCGCCGTCCACCTCCACCACGCCCTTCGAGCCGCGTGAGAAGGAGAAGGCCATCTCGCTGTCGGCCTCGCTCACCGAAGTGGGCCCGATGGAGCCGATCGACCTCACCGGCACCTACCCCGGCGGCGAGGGCGCGATCCTCCAGGTGCAGCAGTTCGAGAACGGCCAGTGGGACGACTTCCCGGTCACGGTGTCGGTGGCGGGTGAGACCTTCTCGACGTTCATCCAGACCGGCCAGCCGGGCGCCAACCGGTTCCGCGTCGTCGACACCGACTCCGGCGCGAAGTCGAACGAGGTCCGGGTCAAGATCGGCTGAGGGCCGGCTCCGGCGCGGGAGCGGCCGTGCGTGGCCGACGGCGCAGCTGGCCCGCCAGCACGCCACCGATCACCAGCGCCATGCCGAGCGCCTGCACCGGCCCGAACGCCTCCGCGGCCAGGGCCACGCCGAGGGCGGTACCCATCACGGGATTGAGCAGACCGACGATCGCCACCGTGCCGGCGGGCAGGTGGCGCAGCCCGGTGAACCAGCACAGGTAGGCGACGATGGTGCCGACCACGCCGATCCAGAGGAAGCCCCCGGCCGCCGTGGCGTCGATGTCCGGCGGCCCGCCCTCCACCAGCAGCGAGAGCGGCAGCAGCAGCAACGAGCCGGCGATCAGCTGCCACGAGATGAGCGTGAGCATCCCGACGGGGGGTGTCCACTTCTTCACCAGCACGAAGCCGAGGCCGGAGACCACCACCGAGCCGAAGGCGCCGAGCAGGCCGAGCCCGGTGACGCCGTCGGGCGTGCGGAGCACCAGCAGCGTGACCCCCGCGAGCCCGACCACGGCGGCCAGGATGCGTACCACGGTGGCGCGCTCGCTGATCAGGAGGAAGGCGAGCGCCATCACCGCGAGCGGCGACGTGGCCTGCACGGTGGAGGCCAGTCCGCCGGGCAGACCGTAGGCGGACAGGAAGATCAGTGGGAAGAACAGCCCGATGTTGCAGACGCCGAGCACGGCCGCCTTCCACCACCACTCGCCCCGGGGCAGGGTGCGGGTGACGGCGAGCAGCACGAGCCCGGCCGGGAGGGCGCGCATGAGCGCGGCGAACAGCGGGCGGTCCGGCGGCAGGAACTCCTCGGTGACGTAGTACGTCGTGCCCCAGACCAGGGGCGCCACCGCGGCGATGAGGCTGTACCGCCAGTGATTAGTTTCCACGGAAGAGACTTTAGTTTCCCCGTAAGATAATGTCCAGCCCATGAGCGCGCCGGACCACGTCGGTCGCATCCTCGAGCAGTGGGCCGAGGAGAGACCGGACCTCGACGTCTCGCCGATGGGCGTGATCGGCCGGCTGCACCGGCTCGCGGCCCTGCTCGACGGCGAGCTGCGGCCGGTGTTCGCTGCGGTGGGGCTGGGCGACGGCGAGTTCGACCTGCTCGCCACGCTGCGGCGCTCCGGCGCTCCCTACGAGCTCACCGCGGGTGAGCTCGCCGCCACCTCGATGGTCACCTCCGGCGCCGTCACCAAGCGGGTCGACCGGCTGGTCGCGGCCGGCCACGTGGAGCGCACGGTCTGCGCCGACGACGCCCGCTCCCGGCGGATCCGGCTGACGGCGTCCGGCCGGCGCCTGGTCGACGAGGCCGTCGAGCGGCACGTCGCGAACGAGCACCGTCTCCTCGCCGGCCTCACCGACGCCGAGCGCACCCGGCTCGCAGCCCTGCTCGAGAAGTGGGGCCGGACGCTCGAGGCGTGACCTCAGTCGGGCACCATGTCGAAGGTGTTCGGGTTCGGGCCGGTGCGGCCGGCCTCGCCGCGGTCGAGGGCGGTGATCGCGCCCATCTCGTCGTCGGTGAGCTCGAAGTCGAAGATCGCGAAGTTCTCCGCCATCCGCTCGCGGTTCACCGACTTCGGGAACACGATGTCGCCGCGCTGCACGTGCCAGCGCAGCGTCACCTGCGACGGCGTGCGGCCGTGGGCCGCCGCGATCTTGCCGACCGTGTCGTCGTGCAGGACGGCGCCCTGGGCGATCGGCGACCACGCCTCGACGACGGCGCCGTGGCGGTGCGTGGCGGCGCGGGCCGCCTCGTTGGCGAAGTAGGGGTGCGCCTCGATCTGGTTCACCGCCGGCACCACACCCGTCTCCTCGGCCAGCCGGTCGAGGTGGTCGGGCTCGAAGTTGGAGACGCCGACGGCGCGCGCCCGGCCGTCGGCGGTGAACTCGGTGAGGGTGCGCCAGGTGGACACGTAGTCGCCGTCGTAGAGCGTGGGGAGCGGCCAGTGGATGAGGAACAGGTCGATCTGGGCGAGGTTCAGTCGCTGGAGCGTCTCGTCGAAGGCCCGCCGGGCGTCGTCGGGGCGGTGGAACCCGTTGTTGAGCTTGCTGGTCACCCAGAGCTCGCTGCGCGGGATGCCGGCCGCCCCGATCGCCTCGCCGACCTCCTGCTCGTTCTCGTACATCTGGGCGGTGTCGATGTGCCGGTAGCCGACCTCGAAGGCCTGGGTGACGGCGTCGGCGGTCTGCGCGGGCGGAATCTGGAACACCCCGAACCCCAGCTGCGGGATCTGGGTCTCGTTGTTCAGGGTCAGCGCGGGAACGGTCATGCCTCGATCGCACCCCACGTCACGCGGAGATCACACCCCCGTCAGGGGGAGGGACGGGCCGGGGTGCGGGTACCCAGCGCTCGAGGGTGTCGGCGACGTCCTGCTTCTGCACCGGCTTGCTGAGGAAGTCGTCCATGCCCGCGGCGAGGCACCGGTCGCGCTCGCCGTCGGTGACGCCGGCGGTCATCGCGATGATCGGCGTGCGGCCTGACTCGCCGTCGAGCGCCCGGATCCTGCCGGTGGCCTCGTAGCCGTCCATCCCGGGCATCTGGACGTCCATGAGCACGGCGTCGAAGTCGCCGCGGCGCACGGCCTCCACCCCGGCGTGGCCGTCGTCGGCCACCTCCACGGTGTAGCCGAGGTGCCGGAGGATCCCGACGGCGACCAGCTGGTTGATCTCGCCGTCCTCGACGAGCAGCAGATGACCCCGCGTCGGCGCCGGCTCCGGCGCCGTGGGCACCACGGGCGCGGGCCTCCCGGCGACCCACTGGGCCGCGACCGTCTCCAGCGTGGTGCGCAGCCGCGACATCAGCACCGGCTTGGTGAGCGCCACCGCCACCGACGCCGCCCGCGCCTCCGCCTGGGTGACGTCGGGCCCGGAGGTCATGAGCACCAGCCCGGTGGCGGCGAGGGCCGGGTCGGCCGCGATCCGGCGGGCGAGCTCGAGTCCGTCGACCTCGGGCATGCAGAGGTCGAGCACGCCGAGGTGGTAGGGCTGCCCGATGCCGTGGGCCTCGGTGAGCCGGTCGAGGGCGGCCGCGGAGCCGTCGACGACGTCGACCGTCATCCCCCAGTGGACGAGCTGGTCGCTCAGGATCGCCCGGTTGGCCGCGTTGTCGTCGACCACCAGCACCCGCAGCCCGGTCAGGTCGGCCGACGCCGGCCGGGCGCCGGCCGCGCGCTCCTCGGCCTCGGCCAGCGGCAGCGTGAACCAGAAGGTGCTGCCCTCGCCGGCCTGGCTGTCGACGCCGAGCTCGCCGCCCATCAGCGTCGACCAGCCGGCGGCAGATCGTCAGGCCGAGCCCGGTGCCGCCGTACTCCCGGGTGGTGGAGGAGTCGGCCTGTGAGAACGGTTCGAACAGCCGCTCGCGGTCGTGCTCGTCGAGACCGATGCCGGTATCGGCCACCTCGAAGCGCACGTGCAGGCGGCCGTCGTCGTCGCGCCCGTCGAGGGCGGCACGCACGATCACCTCGCCGGCGGCGGTGAACTTCACCGCGTTGCCGGCGAGGTTGAGCAGCACCTGGCGGATGCGCACCGGGTCGCCGCGCAGGGCGGACGGCAGCTCGGGCGAGCAGTAGGCGAGCAGCTCGATGTCCTTGGTGTGGGCGGGCTCGGCCACGATCTCGGCCACGCCCTCGACGAGCTGGGTGAGGTCGAAGTCGATCGACTCCAGCCGCAGGTGGCCGGACTCGATCTTGGAGAAGTCGAGGATCTCGTTGATGACGCCGAGCAGGCCGTGTCCGGCCTGCTGCACGCCCTCGGCGTACTGCCGCTGCCGGTTGTCGAGCGGCGTGGTGAGCATCAGCTCGTTGAGGCCGATGACGCCGTTCATCGGCGTGCGGATCTCGTGGCTCATCGTCGCCAGGAACTCCGACTTGGCGCGAGAGGCGGCGAGGGCGTCGTCGCGGGCGACGGCGAGCGCGGCCAGCGCCCGGTGCTCGGACAGGAGCACCCGCATGGTGCGCACGAACACCAGCGCCACCAGCAGCAGCATCCCGAGGGCCGCCTCCACCACGCGGACCGAGCCGCCCAGCAGGTCGTCGAGGAGCAGCAGCAGCGGCGGCACCGCGAGCGGCAGCACAGCGAGTGCGAGCGCACCCGCCGGGGCCCAGGCGTCCTCCTGCTCGGGCGCCACCTCGAGCTCGGCGCCGGGCCGTCCCCAGGGCACGGCTGCCATGAGCGCGGTGCCGACCATCCAGGCGACGTCGAGCCAGCGCACCAGCCCCTCGGCGGAGGCCACGAGGAAGCCGATGTCGGCGAACAGCCAGCACGCCATGCCGACCGCGAACGGGACGCCGAGCGCCGCCCGCCGCGCGGGCACCACGAGGGCCCGGGCGACGAGCGCGATCAGGACGGCGTCGACCACTGGGTAGCCGGCGAGCACGGCGCGGTCGCCCACCGGGATCGAGCCGTCCTGGAGGATGTCGTGCACCGACGTCGTCCAGAACAACAGCACGCTGACCACCACGACGGTGAGCGCGTCGATCACCGCCTCGACGTCGACCTTCGAGCGGTCGTGGTGATCACGCACGACCACCACGAGCACACCGGCGCCGAGGCCGACGTAGCCGAGGTAGTAGAAGACGTCGGCCACCGACACGTCCGGCGCCGACCCGCGCAGGTCGTAGGCCTGATAGATCACCTCCGCCACGAAGGTGGCCACCAGGCCGGCGGTCACGAGGGCCGGGACGAGCCGGTGCCCGGGTGCGGCGCCGCGGGCACCCCACCCCGCCACCGCCGCGGCCGACGCCATGACGGCCAGGTAGGTGAGCGTGCCGGGGACGCCGGTCGGCGCCAGCAGGTGGGCCGCGGCAAGCACCGCGGTGCCCAGCCAGAGCGCGAGGACCGGGCGGGGGAGCCGAGTGGCGGACAGGGGGACCTCCTCCGCCGTCGTGGGGAGGTGCCAGCGTAATCCCCGCGAGGGGCTCAGCGAGCGACCCAGCGGGCGAGCACGTCGGCGACGGTCTGCTTGTGCATCGGCTTGGTGAGGAAGTCGTCCATGCCGCTGGCCCGGCTGCGCTCGCGTTCACCCTCGGAGACTCCGGCGGTCAGCGCGATGACCGGGGTGCGGGCGCCCCCGCCCTCGCGGCGGCGCAGCTCCTCGGTGGCCTGGTAGCCGTCCATGCCAGGCATCTGCACGTCCATGAGCACGGCGGCGAAGTCGCGCTCGGCCAGCGCGGCGAGGGCCTGCGCGCCGTCCTCGGCGGTCTCGGTGTCGTAGCCGAGGCTGCGCAGGATGCCGGTGGCCACCATGAGGTTCACCTCGCTGTCGTCGACCACGAGCACCAGGCCGCGCGCGGTCGGCGCCGGCTCCGGGGCCGGCGGCTCGACGGGTGCTGACGGTGCTGGCGGTGCCGGCGGTGCCGGCGGGACGGCGGCGACGGCGGCCCGGGACCGTGCGACCACCTCCCCGAGCGCGGTCCGCAGCAGCGCCATCGGCACCGGCTTGGACAACGAGACGGCGAGCGAGGCGGCCTCGGTCTCGGCGCGGCTCAGGTCGGGGCCGGAGGTGAGCAGCACCCGGCCGGTGACCTCGAGCGCCGGGTCGGCCGCCGCCCGCCGGGCCAGCTCGAGGCCGTCGACCCCGGGCATACAGAGGTCGAGCACGGCGAGGTCGTAGGGGCGGCCCGCGGCGACGGCCTCGCGCATCCGCAGCAGGGCCGGTTCCGCCGCCGACTCGACGTCGACCGTCATGCCCCAGTGCGCCAGCTGGTCGTGCAGCACCGTGCGGTTGGTGGCGTTGTCGTCGACCACCAGCACGCGCAGCCCGGCCAGCGGCACCTCCGAGGACGGCACGGCCGGGGCGGGGTCGACGGCGGGCGCCAGCGGCAGCGTGAACCAGAAGGTGCTGCCCACGCCCTGCGTGCTCTCGACTCCGATCCGGCCGCCCATCGCCTCCACCAGCCGGCTGGAGATCGCCAGCCCCAGGCCGGTGCCGCCGTACTCGCGTGTGGTGGAGGAGTCCGCCTGCGAGAACGCCTCGAACAACCGCTCGCGGTCGGCGTCGGCCAGGCCGATCCCGGTGTCGCTGACCTCGAACCGCACCAGGTGCCGGTCGCCGTCGGGCTCGGCAGTGTCGTCGCGGAACGCGCGCACCACCACCTCGCCGTCGTGGGTGAACTTCACCGCGTTGCCGACCAGGTTGATGAGCACCTGGCGGATGCGGGCGGGGTCGCCGCGCACCGCGAGGGGCAGCTCGGGCGAGCAGTAGGCCAGCAGCTCGAGGTCCTTGCCGCGGGCGGCCTCCGCCACGAGCGTGGCCGCGCCCTCCACCACGGAGGCGAGCTCGAAGTCGACGGACTCGACCTCGAGCCGGCCGGCCTCGATCTTGGAGAAGTCGAGGACCTCGTTGATGACGTCGAGCAGCCCGTTGCCGGCCTGCCGCACCCCCTCGGCGTACTGCCGCTGTCGCGCGTCGAGGTCGGTGGTGAGCATGAGCTCGTTGAGGCCGATGACGCCGTTCATCGGGGTGCGGATCTCATGGCTCATCGTGGCCAGGAACTCCGACTTGGCCCGGGAGGCGGCGAGGGCGGCGTCGCGGGCCACCGCGAGCTCGGTCAGCGCCCGGCGCTCGGACAGGAGCACGCGCGCGGTCCGCACGAACACGAGGGCGACGAGCACGAGCGAACCGACCACGGACTCGGTGACGAGGAGCTCGCCCCCGACCCGGTCGTTCACCAGCAGCATCAGGGGAGGGATCGCGAGCGGCAGCAGAGCGATCGCGAGTCGGCCGAGGTGCGTGCGGTCCTCGGGCGGTGCGGCGTCGACGATCGAGGGGTCCTCCCGGCGCCACAGCCAGGGCGCCCCCGCGATGAGCGCGCCGCCGACCATCCAGCCGACGTCGAGCCAGGCCGACAGCGTGTCGGAGTAGGGCAGCAGCAGGTAGCCCAGGTCGGACAGCAGCCAGCCCCCGACCCCGACGGCAAACAGCGCGCCCAGGGCGCGCCGGCTGCGCGGCACCGCGAGAGCGCGCAGCACGAGCGCCAGGAGCACCGCGTCGGCCACCGGGTAACCGGCGAGCACGACCCGGTCGAGCACCGGGAGCGACCGGTCGCCGACGATGTCGCGCACCGAGGTGGTCCAGAACAGGAGCACGCTCACGACGACGATCGTGAGCGCGTCGATCGCGGCGTCGACGTCGACGCGGGTACCGGCGGCCCGGCCCCGCACCGTGACGAGCAGGACGGCGGCCCCCAGCCCGAGGTAGCTGAGGTAGTAGGGCACGTCGGCCACGGAGACTGCGGGTTCGCCGCCCGTCCACGACAGGAGCAGCCACAGGACGTCGCCCAGGGCGTTGGCCGCGAGGCCGAGGGTGATCAGCCAGGGCACGAGACGCGTGCGCCACGGACCGCCACGGGTTCCGAGCCACGCGACGACCGGCGCGGCCACGATGACCAGTGCGTACCTGACGTCGGCGAACCTGCTGACCGGATCCACGAGGTGCGCCACCACCGCCACCGCGGTCAGGGCCCACAGCACCAGGACGGCGCGGGGCGGGAGCACACGCACCGTGGACCTCCTCCGCGCCGATGTGGTTCCGGCCACCCCAGGATCGCACGGTCCGCGGCCCCTTCCGTCCTTCACCGCAGCCAGGCCAGCAACAGCCGGGTGGTCCGGTCCAGCTGGGCCCGGTCGACGACGGCGGGCACGTCGCCCGCGGAGTGGTACCCGGCGTACGGCACGCTGCCGAGACGGGCGCCGGGCAGGCCGTCACGGGCGAAGGACCAGTGGTCGCTGGAGCGCTGGAACGGGTCGTCGACGGTGGGCACGCCCGCCCGCCGTGCGGCCGCCCGCAGCGACTCGGTGAGCGCGTTCGGCTCGGCAGGGCTGCCGACGGGCACCGACTCCCCCACCCCGACCCGGTCGAGCGACACCATGCCGCGCAGCGACCGGCGCTGCGCCGAGGTGAGCGAGGCGACGTAGGCGCGTGACCCGTAGTGGTGGTCGTCGTCGCTCGGGCCGCGCGGCTCCTCGGACCCGAAGGCCACGAGAACGACGGGGAGCCGGCTGCGGCGGCCGTCCAGCGCCTCCGCCACCGCGAGCAGCACGCCGATCCCCGAGGCGTTGTCCTCGGCGCCCGGCGCCTGCGGCACCGTGTCGAGGTGGGCGCCGATCACCAGCCACGGCCGCCCGGGTCGCGGCTCGCCGCGGGTGGCCACGAGGTTCACCGACGGGCCGGCCGGCACCGGCACGCCCCACGAGACGCCGCCCGGCGTAGGGAACCGCTGCCGCGTCACCTGCCACCCGTGCCCGGTGAGCTCGCCCTCCACCCAGGCGGCGGCGCGGCGGAAGGCCGGCGAGGTGCCGTGGCGGGGCCCGATGTCGCCGGCCAGGTGGCGCACCGCGGCGAGGGCCGTGGCCACCCGGGCGTCGTCGGGGGAGACCCGGGGCGGTTCCACCCGCGGCACCTCCTCGGGTCCGGCGTCGGGGCTGGCGACCGTGGTGGTCGGCGTCGAGGGAGCCGGTTCGGGCCGGCGGGGATCGGCCTCGTCGCCGCTGCAGCCCGCGACCAGCGCGGCCGTGGCGAGCGTCACGAGAAGTCGGTCCACGTCGCCCAGCATGCCGGGAACAACCCAGCGAAGGTGCCCGTTACACCCTCTGTCAGACTTGAGTGCACACGACTCAACTTGAGTGACACGATCTTTCACCCATCCACCACGGAGGTAGCAACACCATGGCACGTGCTGTCGGCATCGACCTCGGGACGACGAACAGCGTCGTCGCGGTCCTGGAGGGCGGCGAGCCCACCGTCATCGCCAACGCCGAGGGCGCCCGCACCACCCCGTCCGTCGTCGCCTTCGCCAAGTCCGGCGAGGTGCTCGTCGGCGAGGTCGCGAAGCGCCAGGCGGTCACCAACATCGATCGGACCATCCGCTCGGTCAAGCGCCACATGGGCACCGACTGGAGCTCGTCGATCGACGACAAGACGTTCAACGCGCAGCAGATCAGCGCCTTCGTGCTGCAGAAGCTGAAGCGCGACGCCGAGGCCTACCTCGGCGAGCCGGTCACCGACGCGGTGATCACCGTGCCGGCGTACTTCTCCGACGCGCAGCGGCAGGCCACCAAGGAGGCCGGCGAGATCGCGGGCCTCACCGTCCAGCGCATCGTCAACGAGCCCACCGCCGCCGCGCTCGCCTACGGCCTCGACAAGGGCGACGGCGACCAGACGATCCTCGTCTTCGACCTCGGCGGCGGCACCTTCGACGTGTCCCTCCTCGAGGTCGGCAAGGACGACGACGGCTTCTCCACGATCGAGGTCAAGGCCACCTCCGGTGACAACCACCTCGGTGGCGACGACTGGGACAACAAGGTCGTCGACTGGATGGTGAAGAAGTTCAAGGACAACAACGGCGTCGACCTCGCGGCCGACAAGATCGCCAAGCAGCGGCTGCAGGAGGCTGCGGAGAAGGCGAAGATCGAGCTGTCGTCGTCCTCCGAGACCACCGTGCACCTGCCCTACATCACCCACGGTGAGTCGGGCCCGCTGCACTTCGAGGAGAAGCTCACCCGGGCGGAGTTCCAGAAGATGACCTCCGACCTGCTCGACCGCACCAAGGCGCCGTTCCAGAGCGTGCTCAAGGACGCCGGCGTGGCGGTCGGCGACGTCGACCACGTCGTCCTCGTGGGCGGCTCGACCCGGATGCCCGCGGTCACCGAGGTGGTGAAGAACCTGCTCGGCGGCAAGGAGCCCAACAAGGGCGTCAACCCCGACGAGGTCGTCGCCGTCGGTGCCGCGCTCCAGGCGGGCGTGCTCAAGGGCGAGGTCAAGGACGTGCTGCTGCTCGACGTCACCCCGCTGTCGCTGGGCATCGAGACCAAGGGCGGCGAGTTCAACGTCCTGATCGAGCGCAACACCACGATCCCCACCAAGCGCACGCAGATCTACACCACGGCCGACGACAACCAGCCGTCGGTGGAGATCAAGGTGGCGCAGGGCGAGCGCGCGATGTGGGCGCAGAACCAGCCCCTCGGCAACTTCGACCTGACCGGGCTGCCGCCGGCCCCGCGCGGCGTCCCCAAGATCGAGGTCACCTTCGACATCGACGCCAACGGCATCGTCCACGTGACGGCCAAGGACCAGGGCTCCGGCAAGGAGCAGTCGATGACGATCACTGGTGGCTCGGCCCTCAGCAAGGACGACATCGACCGGATGATCGCCGACGCCGAGCAGTACGCCGAGGAGGACGCCAAGCGGCGCGAGGCCGTCGAGGCGCGCAACCAGGCCGACCAGCTCGTCTACACCACCGAGAAGTTCCTCGCCGACAACGGCGACAAGATCCCCGAGGACGTGCGCACCGAGGTCCAGACCGACGTCGACGCGCTCAAGAAGACCCTCGAGGACCCCGAGGCCGACCCCGGTGCCATCGGTGCCGGCGTCTCGAAGCTCAACGAGTCCAGCCAGAAGATGGGCGCCGCGATGTACGCCTCGGCCGAGGCCGACGCGGCCGCCGCCGGCGGCACCACCGGCGCCACCGGTGAGGACGACGACGACATCGTCGACGCCGACGTGGTGGACGCCGAGGTCGTCGACGACGAGCCCGACTCCGAGGGCTCGTCGGAGGGCGAGAACAAGTGACCCAGGGCCACGACGGATCCTTCGGAGACGACGCGGCCGAGATGGCGAACGAGCCCTTCGAGACGGCTCGTCCCTCGCCTCCTCAGGAACCAACCGGGGCGGAGGCGCCCCTCCGCGAGGAGGGGGCCCCGGCCACGGCCGGCGACACGACCACCGACCCGGGCGCCGACCCCGACATCAGCGGGGTCGACAACTGGCTGGAGGAGGGCGGCCCGCTGGAGCCGACCGACGTCGCCGACCCCGACGCCGGTGCTCCGGCCGAGCCCGGCGACCCGCTGGCCCAGGCCCAGCAGGCGCTCACCGAGCGCACCCTCGACCTGCAGCGGCTCCAGGCGGAGTACGTCAACTACAAGCGCCGGGTGGAGCGCGACCGCGACCTGGTGCGCCAGAACGCCACCTACGCCGTCCTCACGCCGATCGTGGAGGTGCTCGACACCATCGACCGGGCCCGCGAGCACGGCGACCTCGACCCCGGGCTGCAGACCGTGGCCGACCAGCTCGAGCGCACCGTCTCGACGCTGGGCCTGAAGAAGTTCGGCGCCGCCGGCGACGCCTTCGACCCCGCCCTGCACGAGGCGCTCAGCCACATCGGCGAGGACCCGGACGTCACCGTCACCACCTGCAAGGTCGTCGCCAAGTCCGGCTACCGCATCGGCGACCGCGTCGTCCGCGCGGCGCAGGTGCTGGTCGTCGACCCGCCGGCTGAGGGTGCCGGAATCCCCGGTTGACCGGGGACTCCTGTTCTTCTCAGCCGAAGTTTCGCCCAACAAGTGCAGGAATCACCGGTCAACCGGGGATTCCGCACCCAAGATTCAGGAGAGGAGGGGTGACCCGTGAGTGAGGAGTTCCGGCCCGACTGGGCACAGAAGGACTTCTACGCCGTGCTCGGGGTGGCGAAGGACGCGTCGGCGTCCGACATCAAGAAGGCCTACCGCAAGCTGGCGCGGGAGAACCACCCCGACTCCAACCCCGACGACACCGCCAGGCACGAGCGGTTCAAGGCGGTCGCCGAGGCCTACGACGTGATCGGCGACCCCGAGAAGCGCCCGCAGTACGACGAGATGCGGCGGCTCTACGGCGCCGGCGGCATGGGCGGCTTGGGCGGCTTCGGGTTCGGCGGGCCCGGACGGGGCCAGACCGGTGGGTTCAACCTCGAGGACCTGCTCGGCGACCAGCCGAGCGGCGCCGGGGGCTTCGCCGACATGTTCGGCCAGATGTTCGGGCCGGGCACGGGGACGCGGCGCCAGCAGCAGGTGCGGCGTCCGGTGCGCGGCGACGACGTCGAGACCGCCGCCACCATCGGGTTCAACGACGCCATCGAGGGCGTCACGATCTCGCTGCGGCTGACCTCCGACTCCGCCTGCGGCACCTGCAACGGCACCGGCGGCAAGCCGGGCACCCGGCCGCACCCGTGCCACGAGTGCGACGGCACGGGCTACGTCGTGATGTCGATGGGCGGGGCGTTCGCGGTCAACGAGACCTGTCCCGCGTGCGGCGGCCGGCAGCTCGTGTACGACGAGCCGTGCCCCACCTGCCACGGCTCCGGCCGCGGCACCTCGGCCCGCACCATCCAGGCCCGCATCCCGGCGGGCGTGAAGGACGGCCAGCGGATCCGGCTCAAGGGCAAGGGCGGCGCCGGCCAGAACGGCGGCCCGGCCGGCGACCTGTTCGTGCGGGTCAGCGTCACCGGGCACCGGGTCTTCGGCCGCAACGGCGACCACCTCACCCTCGACGTCCCGGTCTCCTTCGACGAGGCCGCGCTCGGCGCGGAGGTGAAGATCCCCACGCTCGGCGGCGCCCCCGTCACCCTCAAGCTCCCGGCAGGCACGCCCAACGGCCGCACCTTCCGGGTGCGCGGCAAGGGCGTCCGCAAGGCCGACGGCAGCCACGGCGACCTGCTCGCCACCGTCGAGGTGCAGGTGCCCGCGGTGCTCGACGACGCCGCCCGCGCCGCCGTCGAGGCCTACCGCGAGGCCACCGCCGGCAAGCAGCTGCGCGCCGGCCTGTTCGAGTCGGCGTCGAAATGAACCCGCTCGGCCCCGAGCCCGACGCCGCGGTGTACGTGATCTCGGTGGCCGCCCAGCTCACCGGCCTGCACCCGCAGACCCTGCGCACCTACGAGCGGATGGGGCTCATCACGCCGGGC
Organism: uncultured Actinomycetota bacterium; assembly: GCA_963808855.1. Lineage (GTDB taxonomy): Bacteria > Actinomycetota > Actinomycetes > Propionibacteriales > Nocardioidaceae > Nocardioides. The sequence goes on from CAWEHA010000002.1 coordinate 513,896, forward strand.
CGCACGGTCGGCGGCGGCCGGCGCTACTCCGCCCGCGACCTCGACCTGCTCCGCTCGATCGCCGCGCTGACGTCGTCCGGCATCGGGATCGAGGGGGTCCGCCGGATCCTCGACCTCGAGCGCCAGGTCGACGTCCTGCGCCAGCACAACGCCGAGCTCGCCGCCGAGCTCCAGGCCACCCGCGAGGCGCTGCGGACGACGGCTCGGGTCGCGCGCCCCGCCGACCGGCTGCCAGTCCCGCGTCGCGAGGACCCCACCCAGGCGCTCGTGGTCTGGCGGCGTCCCGGCTGAGTTAGCCAGACGCCGCGTCGCGGATACCCCGTGACCGTGCTCACGCCAGGCACTACCCTCGGCCGGTGGAATGGCTCGTCGACCCGGTGCGTCACTGGGCCGCCGAACTCGACTGGCTCGCGTTCCTCAGCATCCCGGTGTTCACCGGCGTCGTCGGCTGGCTGATCAACTGGTCGGGCCTGTGGATGCTGTTCTCGCCGGTGACCTTCAAGGGCGTGAAGGTGCCGGGCATGCGCGAGCTCGCCACCGTGCTGCCGCGCAAGGTGCAGGAGGTGCCCGGCGTCCTGCAGGGCGGAATCGGCTGGCAGGGCATCGTGCCCGCGCGCGCCGCGAAGATGGGGAGCATCGCGGTCGACAAGGCCATCGCCAAGCTCGGCACGCCGTCGGAGTTCTACCAGCAGCTCGAGCCCGAGAAGATCGCCGAGCACATCGTCACGGTGTTCCGGCCGGAGATCCCCGAGCTCGTCGATGACGTGATGCGCAGCGAGCACCCGCGGCTGTGGCGAGACCTCCCCGACCCGGTGAAGGAGGCGGTGTACCAGCGGGTGCAGGCCCAGCTGCCGTCGGTGGTCGGCCGGGTCACCACCGAGATCGGCGTGCACATCGACCAGCTGCTCGACCCGAAGATCATGGTGATCGACCACTTCCGCGACAACCCCGCGCTGGTGGTACGGATCTTCCGCGACTTCGGCCAGCGCGAGCTCAACCTCATGGTGCTGTTCGGGTTCGTGTTCGGGTTCCTGCTCGGCATTCCCGTGGCGATCGTCGACAGCATCGCCCACCAGTGGTGGCTGCTGCCGCTCCTCGGAATCGTCGTCGGCTGGACCACCAACGCCCTCGGCATGTGGCTGATCTTCGAGCCGCCCGAGGAGCGCCGCATCCTCGGCATCAAGGTGCACGGCCTGTTCCTGCGCCGCCAGGACGAGGCGGCCGAGGTGTACGCGCAGATCATCGCCGACGACGTCATCACCCTCGAGCGCATCGGCGACTTCCTGCTCGACGGCCCCCGCGGCGACCGCACCCGGCAGATGCTCGCCGCCGCCCTGCGGCCGGCCATCGACCAGGCCGCCGGCCCCGCGCGGGGGGCACTGCGGGTCGCGATGGGCGGCACCCGGTTCGACAGCATCCGGGAGTCGGTGGCCCAGGAGGCCGTCGGGCGCACCATCACGCCGTTCAAGGACCCCGAGTTCAGCCGGCAGCAGGCCGACAAGATCCGCACCCTGGTCGCCACGCGCACCAAGGAGCTCCCGCCCCGTGATTTCGTGGAGATGATGCGCTCGGCGATCAAGGAGGATGAGTGGATGCTCTACGCCCACGGCGCGATCATGGGCGCCGCCGGCGGCCTCCTCCATCTCGCGATCTTCGGGGTGCAGGGTTAAGCGGCCAGTCGGTCGCGACGAAGGAGCGAGCGACGTGGGGCCGACAAGATTGAGCGAGCGACACGGCTGAGCTTGCGAAGACGTACGAGCGAGTCGAAATCACGCAAGGTCAACGAGAACGGAACGGGATGAGCGACGACTACGACGAGCAGGAGGTGCTCGGGCCGCGCCTGCCCGAGCTGATCGCCCCCACCGTCGACTCGCTGCCCGGCCTGGCGCGGGTGGCCGCGTACGCGGCCCTGCACACCACCGAGTGGGGAGTGCGCACCAGCGCGAAGGCATGGCTGCGAGTGGGGCGCGCGGCCACCGACCAGCACGAGGCCCGAGCCCTCGCCCGCGACGCCGGCCAGGCGTTCGCCGTCGTCGGCGAGCTCGCGCGCTCGGTGTCGGCCGGCGTGCCGGTGGGCACCGCGCTCATGTCGGCGGGGGAGGCACTCGGCGGGATCGTCGAGCCCGCGCCGCGGCACGAGACGGTGGTCGACGGGCACGTGGTCGGGTCGCGGCACGAGCCGGCCACGCTGCGCGAGCGCGGCGCCGACCTGCTCCAGCGCTCGCGCGACGTGTGGAACACCGAGGAGGGCCACCCCGCCTACGAGCGGATCCTCGACGAGCTCGCCCCCGACGAGGCGCGGATCCTCGTGCTGCTCATGAACGACGGCCCGCAGCCCAGCGTCGACGTCCGCACCGGCGGCCCGGTCGGCGTCGTGAGCTCGCAGCTGATCGCCCCCGGCCTCAACATGATCGGCGCGCGCGCCGGCTGCCGCCGGGTCGACCAGACGCCGTCGTACCTCAACAACCTGTTCCGGCTCGGTCTGGTGTGGTTCAGCCGGGAGCCGCTGCGCGACCCGCTGGAGTACCAGGTGGTGGAGGCGCAGCCCGACGTGCTCGAGGCGATGCACTCGGTGCGGTTCGCGAAGGTGGTGCGGCGCAGCATCCACCTGACGCCGTTCGGCGAGGACTTCGGCCGCACCTGCCTGCTCGAGGAGGAGCGGCTCGACGACGAGCTCCCGCCGCACGCCACCCCCGACGCGGGGGACTCGAACGAGCCTGGTTGAGCCGGATTGCGGGGCCAGTGCACCGGTGTGCCGCCCTGCACCGCCAGCGCGCTGGCGTCGGCGTGGCTGGTCTGGACCGCGCCTTGCCGGTCGGGCGGCTGCGCCCGCTCGGCAGACTTGAGTGGAACAGACTCAACTTTGCCGACGTTGCCCAAGAAGATTGCAGAGTGCAGCGGCAACCGCTTCGATTCGCATCACACCCTTCCCAGGAGCCACACCCATGAGCCAGTTCGGCGCCGAACAGTTCACCACCCGAGCCCGCGAGGCGATCGAGGCCGCCCAGCGCACCGCCACCGGTGCCGGCCACACCTCGGTGGAGCCCGTCCACCTCCTCGCCGCGTTGCTCGCCGACCCGGAGGGCTCGCCGCGCACGCTGGTCGGCAAGGCCGGCGTCGACGCGGCCGCGCTCGCCGCGAAGGCGGACGCCGCGGTGACCGCGCTGCCGCGGGCCAGCGGCAGCACGGTGAAGACGCCGACGGCGTCCGCGGCACTCACCCGCGTGCTCACCGCCGCGATCACGCTGGCGCCGTCGATGAAGGACGAGTTCGTCGCGGCCGAGCACCTGCTGATCGCGCTGGCCGGCGTCGAGTCGCCTGCGAAGGACCTGCTCGCGGCCGACGGCCTCACCGAGTCCGCGCTGCGCGACGCGTTCGACGCGCTGCGCGGCAGCCGCCGGGTCACGAGCCAGGACGCCGAGGCGAGCTACGAGGCGCTGGAGAAGTACTCGGTCGACCTCACCGCGGCCGCCGAGGAGGGCAGCCTGGACCCGGTGATCGGCCGCGACGCCGAGATCCGCCGCGTCGTGCAGGTGCTGTCGCGGCGCACCAAGAACAACCCGGTGCTGATCGGCGAGCCCGGCGTCGGCAAGACCGCCGTCGTCGAGGGGCTCGCCCAGCGCGTGATCGACGGCGACGTGCCGGACTCCCTCAAGGGCCGCCGCGTGCTCTCGCTCGACCTGGCCGCGATGGTGGCCGGCGCCAAGTTCCGCGGCGAGTTCGAGGAGCGGCTCAAGGCGGTGCTGGAGGAGATCAAGGACTCCGGCGGCCAGATCATCACGTTCATCGACGAGCTGCACACGGTGGTCGGCGCCGGCGCGGGCGGCGACTCCGCGATGGACGCCGGCAACATGCTCAAGCCGATGCTGGCCCGCGGCGAGCTGCACATGATCGGCGCCACCACGCTCGACGAGTACCGCGAGCGGGTGGAGAAGGACCCGGCGCTGGAGCGGCGGTTCCAGCAGGTGTTCGTCGGCGAGCCGTCGGTGGAGGACACCATCCAGATCCTGCGCGGCATCCGCGAGCGCTACGAGGCCCACCACAAGGTGCGCATCACCGACGCCGCGCTGGTGGCGGCCGCCTCGCTGTCCGATCGCTACATCACCGGCCGGCAGCTGCCCGACAAGGCGATCGACCTCGTCGACGAGGCGGCGTCCCGCCTCAAGATGGAGATCGAGAGCAGCCCGGAGGAGATCGACGTCCTCCGGCGCCAGGTCGACCGGCTCAAGATGGAGGAGTTCGCGCTCGACAAGGAGTCCGACGAAGCCTCGGTTCATCGGCTGGCCGACCTGCGAGCCGACCTGGCCGACAAGGAGGAGGAGCTCCGCGCCCTCGAGGCCCGCTGGGAGCGGGAGAAGTCCTCGCTCGAGGGCGAGGGCGAGCTGCGCCGTCAGCTCGACCAGCTGCGGGTGGAGGCCGAGCGCGCCGAGCGCGAGGGCGACCTCGCCAAGGCCAGCGAGATCCGCTACGGCCGGATCCCGGCGATGGAGAAGCAGATCGAGGAGGCCGAGTCGGTCGAGCGGTCCGAGGTGGACCCGCTGGTCGGCGACGAGGTCGGGCCGGAGCAGATCGCCGAGGTGGTGGAGGCCTGGACCGGCATCCCCACCGGCCGGATGCTCGAGGGTGAGACCGCCAAGCTGATGAGGATGGAGGAGGTCATCGGCCAGCGGCTGATCGGCCAGCAGACCGCCGTCTCCGCCGTCAGCGACGCCGTACGCCGCTCCCGCGCCGGCATCTCCGACCCCGACCGGCCCACCGGCTCGTTCCTGTTCCTCGGCCCCACCGGCACGGGCAAGACCGAGCTCGCCAAGGCGTTGGCCGACTTCCTGTTCGACGACGAGCGGGCGATCGTGCGCATCGACATGAGCGAGTACTCCGAGAAGCACTCGGTGGCGCGGCTCGTCGGTGCTCCTCCCGGCTACGTCGGCTACGACGAGGGTGGCCAGCTCACCGAGGCCGTGCGGCGTCGTCCCTACTCGGTCGTGCTGCTCGACGAGGTGGAGAAGGCGCACCCCGAGGTGTTCGACATCCTGCTCCAGGTGCTCGACGACGGCCGGCTCACCGACGGCCAGGGCCGCACCGTCGACTTCCGCAACACGCTCATGGTGCTCACGAGCAACCTCGGCTCGATGTACCTCGTCGACCCGTCGCTCTCGGCGGAGAAGCAGAAGGAGGCGGTGATGGGCGTCGTCCGGCAGAGCTTCAAGCCGGAGTTCCTCAACCGGCTCGACGAGATCGTGCTCTTCGACGCCCTCACCAAGGAGGAGCTCGCCCACATCGTCGACCTCCAGCTCGATCTGCTGCGCAAGCGGCTGGCGGCGCGCCGGGTGTCGATCGAGGTCACCGACGCCGCGAAGCACTGGCTCGCCGAGACCGGCTACGACCCCGCCTACGGCGCCCGTCCGCTGCGCCGCCTGGTGCAGCAGGCGATCGGCGACCCGCTGGCCAAGCTGCTCATCAGCGGCCAGGTGGTCGACGGCGGCTCCGTCACCGTCGACCACGGCGACGAGGGCCTCACCCTCTCCGGCTGACCGGCGAGCGATGCCGAGTCGGCGCGTCATGACACGCCGACTCGGCGTTCTCAGCTTGAAATCAAGCGCCGACTCGGCGTCAGCGCTGCTCGCGGAACCAGGCCTTCGACTCGGGTCGATTCAGGAGCACGATCACGGCGATGCAGCCGGCGAGCGGGAGCGCGGAGACCGGGCTGCCGAGGGCCGAGGCGGCGCAGAGCGCGCCCGCGACGCCGCCCGAGACGATCAGGGTGATCGCGGCCCAGCGGTGGCGGCGCATGACGAGCACGGCGAGTACGGATGCGGCCACGCACCACAGCACCAGCCCGACCACGGTGCCGATGACCACCGCCACGATGAAGCCGTCGCCGATGCCCTGCTCCTCCAGCTGGGGGTTCTGGGCGCGGAGCTGGTCGATCAGCTCGTCCGGCGTGGCGAGCACCAGGAACAGGCTTGCCAGCGCGCCGAGGGCGGCGAGTCCGCAGCTGACCCAGGTGACGACGCAGGCGGCGACCACTGGCCGCGGACGTCGCACGTCCGGACGCGCCTCGGGTTGCGGCCAGGTGACCGCCGGCACCGGCGGCGCGAGCACGGCCACCGCGCCGTCGGTGGGCTCGGGGTGGTCAGCTCGCGGCGCGGGTGTGGGCTCCGGCTCCGGGGCGGGGCGCGGCTCCGGGCGCGGGGTGTCGCCGAACCACTCCCGCGCCGGCGGTGACCAGAGCATCACGATGGCGGCCACCACGACGAAGGCGAGCAGGCCACCGACGACGGCGCCGGCGACCAGCAGCACCGGGGTGAGGAAGGTCAGCACCCGCCGGCTCGTGCGCGAGCGGCGCATGACCTCGAAGCCGAGGATCGCCGCGGCGGCCCCCGCCGCCCCCGCCAGCAGTGCGAGGACCCGCTCGACCGACTGGACGTCGCCGACCGACAGGCCGAGCTCGTCGAACGGCGGGTCGTTCAGCATCTCGGCCGCCGCCTCCTGCGACTCCAGCGACCCGAGGGCGGCCACGTGCTCGTACGCCATCAGCACGAGGAAGCCCGAACCGATCATGATCAGCCAGGCGCACCAGGAGACCGCGCGAGGTCGGGCGGGCTGCTCGGCCATGTCCCCACCCTCTCAAACGCGTGGGTGACGGTCAGCCGGGGCCGCGCAGGTCGGCGGCGGCCAGCCGGCCGACCGCCTCGGTGATCACCTCACGCCGCTTGCAGAACGCCCACCGCACCAGGTGCCGTCCGGCGTCCTGGTCGTCGTAGAACCCCTGGGTCGGGATCGCGACGACGCCGGCCCGCTCGGGCAGCGCGCGGCAGAACGCCATGCCGTCCTCCCACCCGAGCTCGCGGACGTCGGAGGTGGCGAAGTAGGTGCCCTCCGGCACCCGGGTCGGCAGGCCGGCGGCGGCGAGCCCGTCGCAGAGGAGGTCGCGGCGCTCCTGGAGGTCCGCCGCGAGCGCGCGCGGGAAGTCTCCGTGCTCGGTGAGCGCGTGCGCCACCGCCGGCTGCAGCGGGGCGCCGGAGGTGTAGGTGAGCCAGGTCTTCGCGGCCATGACGGCGTCCACCAGGTGCGCCGGACCGGTGGCCCAGCCGACCTTCCAGCCGGTCACCGAGTACGACTTGCCGGCGCTCGACAGGGTGAGCGTCCGCTCCCACATCCCGGGCAGCGTGGCCATCGGCACGTGCTCGTGGTCGTCGAACACGAGGTGCTCGTACACCTCGTCGGTGATCACCACGAGGTCGTGCTCTCGGGCGACGTCGGCCACCGCCTCGAGCTCGGCGCGGCTGAGCACGGTGCCCGTCGGGTTGTGCGGGCTGTTGAGGAGCACGAACCGGGTGCGAGGCGTGACGGCGGCCCGCAGCTCGTCGACGTCGAGCCGGAACTCCGGGGCGCGCAGGGTGACCGGACGGCGTACCCCGCCCGCCATCTGGAGCATCGCCCGGTAGGAGTCGTAGTAGGGCTCGAGCACGACCACCTCGTCGCCCGGCTCGACGAGTCCGAGCAGCGCGGCGGCGACCGCCTCGGTGCAGCCGGTGGTGACCACCACCTCGCGGTCGGGGTCGAGCTCGATCCCGTAGTGGCGCTTCTGGTGGTCGGCCACCGCCCGTCGCAGCGCCGGGACGCCGATGCCCGGCGGGTACTGGTTGGCGCCGCCCGTCAGGGCCGCGGACGCCGCGGCGATCACCTCGGGCGGGCCGTCCTCGTCGGGGAAGCCCTGGCCCAGGTTGAGCGAGCCGGTGCGGACGGCGAGCGCCGACATCTCGGCGAAGATCGTGGGCGGGATGCCGGCGAGGCGGGAGACGGGCACCCGGCTACTGTGCCAGCCGTGACCGCGACCGACCCCGACCTGGCCGCCGACATCGACGCGACCTGCCGCCTCACCGGGGAGTTCACGCTCCGGTCGGGGCAGGTGTCGTCGGAGTACTTCGACAAGTACCTCTTCGAGGCCGACCCGATCCTGCTGGCGCGGGTGGCGCGGGAGATGATCCAGCTCGTCCCGCAGGACACCGACCTCCTCGGCGGCCTGGAGATGGGCGGCATCCCGATCGCCACCTCCATCAGCGGCATCCTCGGCGTGCCCACGCTGTTCGTGCGCAAGGAGGCGAAGACCTACGGCACCTGCAAGCTGGCCGAGGGACCGCCGTTCGCCGGCCGCCGGGTCACGCTGGTCGAGGACGTCATCACCACCGGCGGCGCGGTGCGCGACGCCGTCGGGGCGCTGCGCGAGGGCGGGGCGCTGGTCGACGTCGTCGTGTGCGCCATCGACCGCAGCCCCGCCGGTGAGAACCCGTTGGCCGACGTCGGCCTCGAGGTGCGCACGGTGCTCACCAAGGCCGAGCTGGACGCCGTCCGCTCGTCGGCCGGCTAGTCGGCCGGCTGGGGCTCGCTCGCCGGCTGCGGCTGCGGCTGCGGCTCGGCCTCGGCGTTCTTGGGCCGCCGCTCGCGGTCGCCGTGCCGTCGGTGCTTCCAGCCCTCGTAGACCAGCGGCAGGACCGTGAAGACCAGGATCGCGATCATCGCGTAGTCGATGTTCTCGCCGATCGAGGGGAACGTGGCGCCGAGGAAGTAGCCGAGCATCGTGATGCTGAAGACCCACAGCACCGCGCCGATCGCGCTCCAGGTGAAGAACCGCCGCCGCTGCATCATCGTGACGCCGGCCACGACCGTGATGTAGGTGCGCACGAAGGGCACGAACCGGCCGAGCACCAGGGCCTTGTTGCCGTGCTTGTCGAAGAAGGCCGAGGTGTTGTCGAGGTACTTGCGCTTGAGGATGCGGCCGTCGCGTTCGTACAGCGGCGGACCGATCTTGCGGCCGATCTCGTAGCCCACGACGTTGCCCAGGAACGCCGCGATCGTGAGCAGCACGAGGGCGATGACGAGCTCGACGCCGGGGCTCTCGATGCCGAAGATGTGGATCTGCTCACCGGCGATGAACAGGCCGAGCGCGAACAGCAGGGTGTCGCCGGGGAGGAACGGGAAGAACAGGCCGCACTCGATGAAGATGATGACGAGGCTGATCCAGATCAGTGAGCCGCCGAAGTTGTCCAGCAGCCACTCCGGCTCCATCCACTTGATGCCGAGCAGCAGCGGCGTCAGGGCCTCGAAGCTCACGTCGCCAACGCTACCTGCCGTACCCTCGCGCCGTGCCGGATGGCGAGCATTCCCAGGGTGATCTCAGGGATCCGGAGCGGGCGCCGTACGACCCGATGCCCCACGGCCCACCCGAGGTGGGCGTCGGACCGTGGCCCGGTCCGTGGCCCACCGGCCCCGGGAGCGAGGTCTACGACCCGGAGCTGCTGGCCGAGGGCGACCGCCGCAACGTGGTCGACCGCTACCGGTACTGGACCGTCGAGGCGATCCGCGCCGATCTCGACACCCGCCGGCACGGCTTCCACGTGGCCATCGAGAACTGGCAGCACGACTTCAACATCGGCACCATCGTCCGCTCCGCCAATGCCTTCCTCGCCGCCGAGGTGCACATCGTCGGCAACCGCCGCTGGAACCGCCGCGGCGCCATGGTCACCGACCGCTACCAGCACCTGCGGCACCACGCCGACGTCGCCACCCTCGCCGACTACCTCGACGACGTCCCGCTCTGGGGCATCGACAACCTCCCGGGCTCGGTGCCGCTCGAGCAGGCGTCCCTGCCGGAGCGGGTGTGCCTGCTGTTCGGCCAGGAGGGCCCCGGCCTCTCCGAGGCGGCCCGGGCCGCCTGTGCCGGCACCTACTCGATCGCCCAGTTCGGCTCCACCCGCTCCATCAACGCCTCCGCCGCCGCGGCCATCGCCATGCACACCTGGGTCCGCCAGCACACCGACCCGTCACAAATGCGGTGACCCGTCACTTGTACAAGTGACGGGTCACCGCATTTCCGACGGGTCGGCGTTGGGTCAGAAGCGGCGGCGGCAGGGGGCGAGGTCGATCGGCTTGCGCTGGCCGCGCTCGACGTAGACCCGCAGCCGCTGCAGCACGGTGCCGTTCCGGCGCTCGCAGGTGAGCGTGTAGCTCTCCTTGCGGCCCGGCGTGTAGCGGGTGACGGCGTGGAACTGCTTGACGTCGACGGTGTAGGTCGGCGTCGCCGAGGCGTAGTTGATCACCCGGACCACGTAGGTGCCGGCCGGGGCGTCGGACACGGTGGCCCGCTCCTTCTCGCCGACCGAGTTGCCCGACGAGGCCACCTCGACGAGCCGGTCGCCGACCTTGCGGTAGACCTCGAGGTCGAGGTCGTCCGGGGTCGGCCAATCCAGCGTGATGTCCAGGAGCGCGGAGGGCTTCTGGGCCACGTAGGTGAGGTCGGTGTGGCCGGTGGGCGCCGGCACGGTCTCCTCGTAGTGGCGGCTCGCGAACGGCGCTGTGGCGAGCTGCTGGTAGGGCCGCGGCCGCACGACGGGCCGGGTGGAGGGGTTGACGATCCAGCTGAACTGCCCGGACCCCGAGGCCACGAACGAGGTGTTCACGAAGTCCTTGAAGGACGACGCCCAGGTGGGAGAGCGGAAGTTCTTCCGCAGCCGGATCACCGCACCGCGCGGGGCCTTGCCGACGAGCCGGCCGCTGTAGCGGGTGTCGACGGCGTGCTCGAGCGCGATGAGGTAGGCCTCGCGGTTGCCCTTGCCGGCGTAGCGGCCCTTGCCGAGGTACTCGCTCACGACGTCCGGGAACGGCGGGTGGAACTCGTTCGGGCCGATCTCGAAGGTGTAGCCGTAGCCGCCGGTGGCGTTGTAGCTGTAGTCCTCGGTGGTGCCGGTGGTGTCGTAGAGCTGCCAGCCGTGGATGTTGGCGTACCCGTTCTGCGCCGACATCCGGGCGCCCAGCCGCTTGAGGCCGCGCTCGTCGGGCGCGTCGCCCACCGGCTTGCCGTCGTGGCCGGTGGTGATCGGGTTGACGCCGTTCGGGCGCAGCACGAGGTTCGAGAACGTGTGGTTGGAGATCAGCATCGTGATCTGCTCACTGCGGATCAGGTCGCGGATGTTCTGGGTCTCCGGCTCCGAGAACGCCTGCGCGCCGCGGTAGGTGGGGTCGGCCTGCAGGTCGGAGGCGCCGGGGCCGCCCCAGAACCCGCCGTAGTTGCGGTTCAGGTCGACGCCGGGGCCGAACCCGCCGGGCGTGGTGGCCAGCGCCGCGCAGCCGCCGTCGGGGGTGTCCTGGCCGTCGACGAGCCGGCAGTTCTTGCGCATGTAGGCGCGACCGGGCGTGCCCAGGATGGTGCCGGTGCCGCCGCCGTCGGTCTCGCGCAGGTCGACGTACTCGCCGTCCTGACGGGAGTAGGTGAAGCCGTCGACGTTCACCACCGGGACGACGATCACCCGCGCCCGCTTCAGCAGGCCGGTGATGCGCCGGCTCTTGCCGTAGTTCTTCGCCAGGTCGATCGCGAACTCCATGGCCAGCTCGGCCGAGGGCCACTCGCGGGCGTGGTGGGCACCCATGAGCAGGAAGGTCGGCTTCGCGGGGTTGCGGTCGCGGATCCCGGCGCCGATCTCGATGGCGCGCACCACCCGGCCGTCGAGCGTGGGCCGCTTGAGCCGGAAGGTCCGCACCAGGTTCGGGTGGCGCTTCTGCAGCCCTGCCATCTCGTTCACGTAGTCGTCGTAGAACCGGTACGCCGTGCGGCCGGAGGGGAGCCGCGAGCGCGCCACGTTGGCGGCGTAGGCCTCGTTGATCTCCGCGATCTCGACCCCGCGGGCCACGAGGTCGGGGATCCGGACGTCGTAGGCGAATCCGGCGCCCTCGAGGGCGGCCAGGTCGGCCGGGGTGTGCAGCACGACCTCGATGTAGTCGTGCCCGGCGTGCTCGGTGAGGTCGAGCCCCAGGGCCTGCAGCCGCTGCTTGGCGGCGCGGGTCGGGGTGTCGACGGTGACCAGCTGCGGCGCGAAGACCCCCTCGTCGGCGCTGGAGGCGGTGGGCGTGGCCACCTGGGTCATCGTGCTCGCGACGAGGGCGGCGGCGACCAGTCCGACGACGGCGGCGCGGCGCGGACGCCGCAGGGACGGGAGGGGGAGTCGGGGCATCGATGCTCTCCAGACGGGTCGGGCGAGTCGCTCCCCCTCCCAACGAGGCTCGTCCGGGGGTCACGCGGCGGACCGGCGCAGCACTGTGAGCAGGTGCAGCATCACGAGCTCGGACCACCGCGCGGGCCGGGAGGTCGGCCACCAGGTAGGCGCGGCCGACCAGCCCGCTCGGCGTGAACGACGTGGTCTGGGTGACCCGCGCACCGCCGTCGGCGGGGGCGACCTCGGTGGTGACGAGCACCCGGCCCGGCGCCCGCACCGCGGCGTCAGCACCAGCCGGCGCCGCTCGTGGGAGACCTCGCGCACCCGCCAGAACCCGGCCCGGTCACCCTCGGACAAGAACCGCGGCCCGGCGGCGGCCAGCGTCGCCCGGCACCGCCGACCAGCCGGTCGAGGGCGCCGCGGACGGCGTACGGCGCGGCGTCGACGTACCACTGCGTCACGTCCTCGCCGGAGGCCACGACGCCCCACGACGTCTCGGGTGGCGCGGTGACGACCGCCGAGCGGGTGGTCGAGGTCAGTGTCCGCGTGCGGTGCACGACCCGAGGCTACGGATGAGTAGCGAATAGGGTCGTCGCATGCCCATCGTCACGCCCGAGAAGTACGCCGAGATGCTGGACGCCGCGAAGGCCGGCGGCTACGCGTTCCCGGCCATCAACGTCTCGTCGTCGCAGACTCTCAACGCCGCGCTCAAGGGGTTCGCCGACGCCGGGTCGGACGGCATCATCCAGGTCTCCACCGGCGGCGCCGAGTACCTCTCCGGACCGTCGGTGAAGGACATGGTGTCCGGTTCCGTCGCGTTCGCCGCGTTCGCGGCCGAGGTGGCGAAGAGCTACCCGGTGAACATCGCGCTGCACACCGACCACTGCCCGCAGGACAAGCTCGACGGGTTCGTGCGGCCGCTGCTCGCGATCTCGGAGGAGCGGGTGGCGGCGGGGGGGCCGCCGCTGTTCCAGTCGCACATGTGGGACGGCTCGGCGGTGCCGCTGGAGGAGAACCTCCAGATCGCCGAGGAGCTCCTCGACCGCTGCATCAAGGCCAAGGTGATCCTCGAGATCGAGGTCGGCGTGGTCGGCGGCGAGGAGGACGGCGTCGAGAACGAGATCAACGACAAGCTCTACTCCACCCCCGACGACGCCATCGCGACCGTGCGAGGCGCTCGGCTCCGGCGAGAGCGGCTACTACATGACCGCGCTCACCTTCGGCAACGTGCACGGCGTCTACAAGCCGGGCAACGTGAAGCTGCGCCCCGAGGTGCTGAAGGAGGCCCAGGACGCGGTGGTGCAGGAGTTCGGGCTCGAGGACGGCGCCAAGCCGTTCCACCTGGTGTTCCACGGCGGCTCCGGCTCGACCGCGGAGGAGATCGCCGCCGCCGTCGACTACGGCGTGGTGAAGATGAACGTCGACACCGACACCCAGTACGCCTTCACCCGGCCGGTCGCCGACCACATGTTCGCCAACTACGACGGCGTGCTGAAGGTCGACGGCGAGGTCGGCAACAAGAAGGCCTACGACCCGCGGGCCTGGGGCAAGGCGGCCGAGGCCGGCATGGCCGCGCGCGTCGTCGAGGCCTGCGAGCACCTGCGCTCGGCCGGCACCGAGCGTCGGGCGTCCGACGCATTCCGCGACCTGATGGCCGGTCCTCCGCCCACCCACCTGCCACCCGACCCGGCGTCCGACGACCTGGCCAACGGCACCGCACCCAGCGACGTCGTCCGTGCGCACCCCGCCTCGCCGGTGGCCTGGGCCGCCCTCGCCAGCGAGGCCGTGAGCCAGGACGCCGACGCCGTCACCGTGTACGCCTACGCCCGGGTCGGCTACCACCGCTCCCTCGACATGCTGCGCCGCAACGGCTGGAAGGGCCACGGCCCGGTGCCCTGGGAGCACGCCCCCAACCGCGGCTTCCTCGTGTGCCTCTCGCTCCTCGCCAAGGCCGCCCGCGCCATCGGCGAGGACGACGAGTGGGAGCGCTGCTCGGAGTTCCTCAACGACTCCAGCCCCACCGCCTACGCCGAACTGTTGGGTTGACATAAGCGGTAGTCCCTGACGTTCGCGTCCCGAAATCGCCGATTTGAGGACTCGAACGTCAGGGACTATCCCTCCGGCGCCCCCAAGATCCGCGCCGCGCGCAACAGGTCGGCGCGGACGGCGCGGGGGGCGGTCTTGGCGAGGACGGCGGCGAGCGGGCGGGTGAGGCCGCGGCCGCGGAGGGTCATCGTGGGGGTGACGTCGCAGGCGGTGTCGTCGTCGACCGCGGCGAAGTGGAGGGTGAGGACGGCGTCGAACGAGCGCCAGGTGCCGCGCTCGGACCAGCGCCGCGGCGGGTCGTGCTCGGTGAGCTCCATCTGCGGCCGCACGCCCGGCTTGGTGACGTCGGTCCAGGTGAGGCCGACGGCCACCGGGCCGGACACGTCGGCCACGGCCCGCAGGCTCGACTGCCACTGCGGCCGGTTCGCCGGCTCGACCAGGTAGTCGTAGGCCACGGCCCGCGGCACCGCGAACCGGACGGGCGTCACCAGCGCTCGCCGGTGAGCAGCTCGTAGGCCTCCAGGTAGCGCGTCCGGGTGCGCTCGACCACCTCGGGCGGCAGCGGGGGCGGCGGCTCGCCGGAGGCACGGTCCCAGCCGGACTCGGGCGAGAGCGCCCAGTTGCGCACGATCTGCTTGTCGTACGACGGCTGCGGCCGCCCCGGCTGCCACTCGGCGGCGGGCCAGAACCGCGACGAGTCCGGCGTCAGCACCTCGTCGCCGAGCACCACGGTGCCGTCGGTCCGGGTGCCGAGCTCGAGCTTGGTGTCGGCCAGGACGATCCCGCGCTCGCGGGCGATCCCCTCGGCGCGGTGGTAGACGGCGAGCGTGAGGTCGCGCAGCACCGCGGCCGCCTCCTGGCCCACGGTGGCGACCACGGCGTCGTACGACACGTTCTCGTCGTGCTCGCCGAGGTCGGCCTTGGTGGCCGGGGTGAAGAGCGGCTCGGGCAGCCGGTCGCCGTCCACGAGACCCGGCGGCAGCGGGAGGCCGCACACCTCGCCCGTGGCCTGGTAGTCGAGCAGGCCCGAGCCGGTGAGGTAACCGCGGGCCACGCACTCGACGGGATACATCGCGAGCCGTTCGCAGACGACGGCGCGGCCGCGAACGGCGTCCGGGACGTCGTCGGTGGACACCACGTGGCCGGGCACCAGGTCGGCGAGCTGCTCGAACCACCACAGCGACATCCGGGTGAGGATCTCACCCTTGCCGGGGATGGTGCTGTCGAGCACGAAGTCGAAGATGGAGATCCGGTCGCTGGCCACCATGAGGAGGTGTCCCGCATGAGGCCCGTCGAGGATCTCGTACAGGTCGCGCACCTTGCCCGAGTGGACGTGCTCGGTCCCGTCGATCGCCGGCGCCGGCGGAAGCTGGATCACAGGTCTCAGCCTAGTGAACGATGCCGACAACCTAGATCGACTGAGTTAGTCTGATTACATGGTCCGCGCGCTCCGCCCCGACTTCCTGCTCATGGGTGCCCCCAAGGCCGGCACCTCGGCTCTGCATGCCGCGCTCGCCCAGCATCCCGACGTCTTCGTGACCTCCCCGAAGGAACCCAAGTACTACCTGTGCGACGACGCCCCGCCGCCGCACTGGAGCGGCCCCGGCGACCGCCACTCCCAGCAGGAGTGGGTGTGGCGCGGCCACGAGTACGCCGCCCTGTTCGCCGGCGCCGAGGAGCACCAGGTGCGCGGCGAGAGCACGCCGTTCTACCTGTGGAGCCGCAGCGCGCACCTGCGCATCGCCCGGTCGCTGCCGCGCGTGCGGGCCATCGCCGTCGTCCGCGACCCCGTCGACCGCGCCTACAGCAACTGGATGCACCTGTGGTCGGACGGCCTCGAGCCGGTCGCCGACTTCGAGCAGGCCTTCCTGCTGCAGGACGAGCGCGCCGAC
Source organism: uncultured Actinomycetota bacterium (assembly GCA_963808855.1). GTDB lineage: Bacteria > Actinomycetota > Actinomycetes > Propionibacteriales > Nocardioidaceae > Nocardioides. Next base: position 529,824 of record CAWEHA010000002.1, read on the forward strand.
CGCGGGTGGGCGCCGTTCTGGCGCTACCGCGAGCTCGGTCTGTACGGCGACCAGCTCGCCCACCTCTACGACGTGCTGCCGGCCGAGCAGGTGCTCGTGATGCGCTACCGCCAGATCGTCGACGATCCGCGGGCCGCGGTCGACCGCGCGTGCCGGTTCCTCGGCATCCGCGAGGGCCTGGTCGACATCATCCCGCGCGACAACGCCAAGCCGTACGCCGAGCCGAGCTGGCGAACTTCGGTCGTCGGCCCGGTGGTGCGGGCGGGTGCCGCGCTCGCCCAGTTCGCCCCGCCGCGGCTGTGGCGCCAGGCCAGCGTCCCGCTCGTGGCCCAGCTCAGCGGCGGGCTCGACAAGGTCCGCCCGCACCTCGACCCCGCGCAGCGGGCCCGGCTCATCGACGTGTTCGCCGACGACATCTCTTTGCTCTCCGACCTCACCGGCGAGGACTTCTCCGACTGGACCTCCCCGGTGAGCCGCGGCTCCTTCGACGAGCGCGCCGACGCTGGTTGAGGTGCCGCGCTCCGGAGCACCTCAACCACCGACGACGGTGACCAGGTCGTGGGCGCCGTCGGGGCGGGCGGCCTCGACGTAGAACCGGGTGCTGCCGTCGGGCAGCGGGACGGCGGCGGCGTAGCGCCACGCGCCGTCGGAGTGCGGGGAGGCGATCGACGGGCCGTCGTCGGGCACCAGCCGCTCGCCGTCCCAGCGGGCGACGCCCGTGGTCTCGTACCAGTTCGACGCCGCGTCGGCGCGGCCGTCGTAGAGCACGGTGAGCGGGTCGCGGGTGAGCACGGTGGTGACGCGGGCGCCGCGGGCGTCCCACGCGCCGGGCCGGCCCGCGAGCACCTCGCCGCGGTCGGTCCACACGAGGCCGTCGGGGCTGCTGAGCCGCCGCGTCGTCATCCGGTCCTCGTGCCCGGGCTTGGAGAGCGGGTGGCAGCACAGCCACATCTCCCAGCCCTCCGGGCCCCCGTCGATCGGGTGCTGCGTGATCACGGGGTCCTTGACGGCGATCCGGTCGTTGCCCGGCAGCACCACGCGCTGCTCGCCGCGCGCCAGGCCCTCGACGGTGGGGGCGGTGAGGCTGTCGACCCACCAGTGCTTGGAGCCGGGGGTGGCGCACGAGAGGTAGAGCCGCCAGCCGAGCCCGGGCGCCGGCAGCAGCACCGGCCGCTCGAACGACTCGCAGCCGAACGCCTCGCGCCGCACCTCGGTGACCGGCTCGAAGTGGACGCCGTCGTCGGAGCGCGCGATGACCACCGAGACGCCGCGGCCGTCGGTGAGCGGACGGCGCACCCGGTAGGTGAGCCAGAACGTGCCGTCGACCAGCACGGCGCTGGCGGCGCCGGCCCAGTTGCCCGGGCCGGCGGCCGGCGCGGGGACGACGACAGTGGGGTTGTCGGCGGTCGGCGGGGCAAGGGCGGAGATCGTCACCCCGCCATCATAGTCGACCGGTCTGGTCGAGTATGAGGCAGCGCGCCAGAGGGCCGCTCAGCAGCCGCCGCAGTTGTAGTAGAGGACGTCCCAGTGGTTGCCCTCGTCGGCGTACACGTTGCCCGCGCCGGACTGGTACAGCGCGGCCCCGTCGCTGCGCTGCCCGATGTAGGTGTAGGTGTTGTGCACCCAGCTCGTGAGGCACGAGGTGCGCGAGAAGTCGAGCTTGTAGCCGTTGTAGTGGCTGTAGGTGCCGCCGGCGTGCCCGACCTCGGTGCCACCGGTGATGGTGAGGCCGCATCCGCTGGCCGACTTGAGCGTGCGGGCGCCGTCGATCGTGGCCTGCCGGATGCCCTCGAACGACGTGCAGGTCGGGTTGCTGCGGGTGGTGCAGCCGCCGGACGACGTCCAGGAGATGCCGGCCGAGCGGAACTGCGACTCCGCGCTGGCCTGGGACACCGCGCCGGCTGGCGCGGGGGTGGCGACCAGGCCGAGGAGGGCCAGCGCCATCGCGGCGAGGAAGGCGCCGAGGGCTCCGGCGCGGGGGCGGGTGGACAGGGTGGGGGTGGGTCCCGAGACAGTCATGACCCCACCCGAACACCGGTGGGCGCGTGCGACAACCGTCGGATTCGTGCGCTGCACAGGCCTGCAGGGGTGCCGCCGGGTGCCGCCGCGCCGTTTGACACAGTGAGCGCATGCCGGAGTCCGCCGAGGAGGTCTACGCCCGCGTCGTCGCTCAGGTCGGGGAGGACGGGCACCTGCCGATGCCGCCGATGGGCGACTGGGACATCTTCCCGTGGGTCGTCGTCGACGGCGCGATCGCGCCGCGCAACCTCCTCCCGCCGTCCGACGAGGCGCCCCGATGGGGCGAGAGCGACGACCAGCCGTGCGCCTCCTGCGCCGGCTTCCCGCCCGACCGCGTGGTGTGGGAGGACGACGTGTGGGTGCTCACCCACCACGGCGCGCCGTCAGGCCTGCCGCTGGTGCTCACGCTGCACCCCCGCGACCACCTCGACCTCGGCGAGCTCGACGACGAGCAGGCGTCCCAGCTCGGCCGGATCACCAACCGGCTGGTGCGGATCATCGAGAACCTGCCGAACATCGGCCGGGTGCACTCGATGCGCATCGGCGACGGCGGCGCCCATCTCCACCAGTGGTTCATGGCGCGCACGGCGCGGCTCACCCACGTGCTGGGCTCGCCCGCGATCGAGTGGGACGAGATCCTGCCGCCCGGGCCGGAAGAGGTCTGGCGCGCCGACCTGCGCACCGTGGCCGAGAAGCTCGAGAACTGGGGCGGTCGCGCCGGCGCCTGACCGCGCCGGGGTCGATCGAAATTGGCCCCCCCAAAGGGTGACAGGACGGCCTCGGACCGGGCTTAGCGTGCGAGCGAGGCCGGCAACGGCGCCGGCCCGCATCCCGGAAGGCCCCACCCCATGCACCTGTCCTCCCTGCGCCGGTTCGCCGGCGTCGTCGCGGGCTCGGTGGCCCTGACGCTCGCCGTCACCGCCGCCCCCGCCCCCGCCGCCCCGGCCGAAAGCGCCGCGAAGGCGCGCCTCGGCACCCGCAGCCTCGCCGCCGTGCTGGCCCAGGACGGCGTCGGCCGCCTCGACCGGCGGTGGGGCGACTACGACATCGCCGAGAAGGCGGTGTACGCCGTGCTCGGCGAGAAGCCGAACAGCCCGCTTGCGGCGATCGCCAACGGGCGCACCCCGCTGACCCTCTTCGTGCCCACCGACGCCGGCTTCCGCCGGTTCGTGCTCGACGTCACCGGCAAGCTGCCGCGCACCGAGGCAGCCACCTTCCGGCGCGTCACCCAGGTGGCCGACATCGCCACGATCGAGCAGGTGCTGCTCTACCACGTGACCAAGCGCCTGAACTCCGGTCAGGTCGTCCGCGCCTCCCGCGGCGGCGGCACCGGCTTCGTGACCGCCCAGGGCCGCGCGCTCAAGATCGTGGCGCGGCACAGCGCGATCCGCATCGCCGACAAGGACCCGCAGATCCAGGACCCGCGCGTGATCGTGAGCAAGACCGACCTCAACAAGGGCAACCGCCAGTTGGCGCACGGCATCTCCCGCGTGCTGTTGCCTGTCAACCTGTGAGGCGTCAGTAGCGCACCTCGAACGAGTCGCCCCCGCGCGGGTCGACGTCCGTCACCTCGACGGCGTCGACCCGCGCTGCGGGTGAACCGTCGCGGCACCAGGCGGTCATGGCGTCGACGGCGTCGCGCGGGCCCTCGACGTGGAGTGCCACGCTGTCGTCCGGGTCGTTGCGGACCCAGCCCACGACCTCGAGCCGCACCGCCTCGCGGGCGGCGTAGGCCCGATAGGAGACTCCCTGCACGTGACCGGTGACGCGGAGCTCGACCGCCACGGCGCTGCTCATGAGACCCAGGATGGCAGCGCGCCGCACCCGCACCGGTGGCGGATCCTGTCGGTCACGCTCGTGGTCGGGTTCATGTCGCTGCTCGACGTCACGATCGTCAACGTCGCCATCCCCTCGATCCGCGCGGGGCTCGACACCTCGGTCTCCACGGTGCAGTGGGTGGTGTCCGGCTACACGCTCACCTTCGGGCTCACCCTGGTGGCCGGCGGCCGGCTCGGCGACGCCTACGGACGACGGCGGCTGATGCTCGTCGGGCTCGCACTGTTCGTCGTCACCAGTGCCGCGGTGGGTCTCGCACCCACCGCCGAGCTCGTGGTGGTGGCGCGGCTGCTGCAGGGGGCCGCCGCCGGGCTGCTGACGCCCCAGAACTCCGGGCTCATCCAGCAGCTGTTCACCGGCGCCGAGCGGGCCCGGGCGTTCGGGCTGTTCGGGATGACGGTGTCGGTGGCGTCCGCGGCCGGGCCGTTGATCGGCGGCGCACTGATCGCCCTGGCCGGTGACGACCTCGGCTGGCGGCTGGTGTTCCTGGTGAACGTGCCGATCGGCGTCGTGGCGATGGTGGCGGTGGCCCGGCTGGTGCCCCGCCGTGCACCGCGGGAGGGGCCGGCCGAGCGCATCGACGTCGCGGGTGCCGCGCTGCTCGGCCTGGCCGTGCTCTGCCTGCTGTACCCGATCGTCAGCCTGGAGGCGGGTGCGCGGTGGCCGCTGGTGCTCCTCGTCGGCGTCCCCGCGTTCGTCTGGGCCTTCGTGCACTGGGAGCACCGGCTCACCCGCCGCGGCCATGCGCCGCTGCTCGACCTGGCGCTGCTGCGGCGCACGCCCGGCTTCGCGAACGGCATGGCGGTCGGGGCGCTCTACTTCACCGGGTTCACCGGGGTGTTCCTGGTGCTCTCGGTCTGGCTGCAGGACGACCTCGGCCTCGACGCGCTGCACGCCGCGCTGCTGCTGACGCCGTTCGCGGCTGGCTCGGCGGTGTCGGCGCCGCTGGCCGGCCGGCTCGTGTCGCACATCGGCGGCCGGATCACGCCCGCGGCGCTGCTCGTGATGATGACGGGCACCGCCCTGGTCGCCGCCGTCGGCGCGGGCGCGGCCACCGGTTCGCTGTGGTGGGCGCTGGCGCCGGCGATGCTGCTCGCCGGGCTCGGTGGCGGCGCGGTGGTGTCGCCGAACTTCACCCTGACCCTGGCCGAGGTGCCGCCGCGGATGGGCGGCGCCGCCGGTGGGGCGCTGCAGACCAGCCAGCGGATCGGTGCCTCGCTGGGAGCGGCCGCGCTCATGACGGTCTACCAGCTGGGCGCCGACGCGTACTCGCCCGACACCGGCCTCCGGCTGGCGCTCGGCCTCGCGCTCGTCGTGCTCGCCACCGCGCTCGCGGCGTCGGTGGTGCGGGTCCGGCGCTAGCTAGAGGATCGCGCCGGGCGCGTAGGCCGCGGCGTCGGGGTCGGCGGTGACGACGTCGTCGACGCGTGCGAGCACCGCGGCCACCTGGGCGCGGGCGGCGCCGGTGAACTCGAGCGGGGCCGCGAGCAGGCCCTCGAGGGTGGCGTGGTCGAGGCCGAGCCGGGGGTCGGCGGCCAGTCGCTCCATCAGGTCGTTGTGCTCCTGGCCGGCACGCAGCGCGAGGGCCGTGGTGACCGCCGACTCCTTGATCGCCTCGTGCGCCGTCTCGCGGCCGACGCCGGCGCGCACCGCAGCCATCAGCACCTTGGTGGTGGCGAGGAACGGCAGGTAGCGGTCGAGCTCGCGCTGGATCACGGCCGGGAAGGCCCCGAACTCGTCGAGCACGGTGAGGAAGGTGCGGAACAGCCCGTCGGTGGCGAAGAACGCGTCGGGCAGCGCCACCCGCCGCACCACCGAGCACGACACGTCGCCCTCGTTCCACTGGTCGCCGGCGAGCTCGCCCACCATCGCGAGGTGCCCGCGCAGCACCACGGCCAGGCCGTTGACCCGTTCGCAGGAGCGGGTGTTCATCTTGTGCGGCATCGCCGAGGAGCCCACCTGGCCCTCGGCGAACCCCTCGGTGACCAGCTCGTGGCCGGCCATCAGCCGGATCGTCGTCGCGAGGTTGGACGGCGCCGCCACGGTCTGCACCAGCGCCGCGACGACGTCGAAGTCGAGCGAGCGGGGATACACCTGACCGACGCTGTCGAAGGTGTCGGCGAAGCCGAGGTGGGCGGCCACCCGGTGCTCGAGCACGTCCAGCTTCGCGGTGTCACCGCCGAGCAGGTCGAGCATGTCCTGGCCGGTGCCCATCGGGCCCTTGATCCCGCGCAGGCGATAGCGGCCGAGCAGGTCGTCGAGCCGGTGCAGCGCCCCGAGCAGCTCGTCGGCCACGGTGGCGAACCGCTTGCCCAGGGTGGTGGCCTGGGCGGCCACGTTGTGCGACCGGCCCGCCATCACCGTGACCTCGTGCTCGGCGGCGAGCCGGCCCAGCCTCGCCAGCGCGGCGACGACGCGCTGCCGCACCAGCCGCAGCGAGTCGCGCACCTGCAGCTGCTCGACGTTCTCGGTGAGGTCGCGGCTGGTCATGCCCTTGTGCACGTGCTCGTGGCGGGCGAGCGCGTTGAACTCCTCGATCCGCGCCTTCACGTCGTGGCGGGTCACCCGCTCGCGGGCGGCGATCGAGGCCAGGTCGACCTTGTCGACGACGTCCTCGTAGGCCTCGACGACGCCGTCCGGCACCTCGACCCCGAGGTCGCGCTGCGCGCGCAGCACCGCCAGCCACAGCCGCCGCTCGAGCACGACCTTCTGCTCCGGCGACCAGATCTCCACCAGGTCGGCACCGGCGTACCGCGCGGCCAGGACGTTCGGGACGGTCACGGGGCCATTCTCGCCGATTCCGCTGCGCGGGTCCGACGGCGGGCCGAGCATGATGCGCACCGAAACCGGAGGTTCCCGCCATGCCACGACCCCGCTTCACCTACGCCAACGTCGTCGCCACCCTGTGCCTGGTGCTGCTGGCCGGCTACGGCACGGCCCACGCTGCTGGCGTCGCCGCCAACAGTGTCGGCTCGCTTCAGATCAGGAACGGGCAGGTGGCTCGGGTGGACCTGCGGCCGAACGCCGTCGACTCCTCGCGCGTCGCGCCCAACTCGCTCACCGGCGCCGACGTGCGTGAGAGCAGCCTGCGTGGGATCCGCGCCGCCACGGTGGGCGGCTTCGGGATCCGCAAGTTCCGCACGCTGGTGCGCTCGGATGCCCCGGCGCGGACCATCCTCCGGGTGCCGGGACGGTTCCGCCTGGACGCCCGCTGCTACGACCCGAGCCCGCCTCGGATCACGGTCGTGAGCCTGGTCGGCGGCACCCAGGTGTACTCGACGAGCATCCGCTCCTACGGGGCCGACGACACGGGGGGTGGTCAGAACATCTCCAGCGCCAGCAGCCCGGCCGTCGCCGCCGGTGCCTCCGTCCGCGTGGACGCCCCGGCGTTCGCGAACCAGGTGATCTCGGTGAAGATCATCACGCCGTCGGGCGCCGTGACGGACCTGTCGCTCGTGCAGGACCTCCGCAACAACACGAGCGGAGGGCAGGACTGCTTCGTCGCCGGGACGGCGATCGGGGACTGACCCGCGTCCGTCGGACCCCGGTCGCGGTGCGACGCCCGAATCCGAGCGCTGATCAGCGCGCGCTGAGCGGCCGCGGGGTCCAGTCGTCCCACGGCGCCCACCAGCGGTCACCACGGTCTAGCAGCTCGGTGACCTCGGCCGCGGCAGCCAGTACGTGGGTGAGGTCGTCGAGGGAGAGCCGGCCCTGGTCGAGGCGTGCGTGCAGGAACTCGACGTCCTTCCACTGCCGGTTCCCGTCGGGTTCGATGACGAGGTCGAGCTCGAGGTCGTCGGTGTCAATGCCCGTTGCGGTGCGCACGTACGGGCGCTCCATGTTGACGTACCAACCGTCGAAGTGGTCGCCGGTGAAGAACTTCCAGACCGAGTACCAGTCCCCGCGACGACGCAGCTGCAACACAGTGGGGCCGCGCCACGCATCCTGGGGTGCCCACGGATGGGGTGGGTCGAGGTTGTCGTAGCTGAACGCCATGCCGTCCTCGAGCACCATCGCGAGAACGCCGTCCGAGTCGGAGTCGACGCGCATCGGGTGCTCCAGCCACACCCTGCTGCCCCAGACCTCGCGCTCTACGACGAGGTCGCCGGGGCGAAAGCGCAACTCAGACACCGGCCGCGATGTCGGTGCGGTGCTGGGAACCGGGGAACGAGATGCGGGCGACGCCCTCATACGCCCGCTCCCGGGCCTCGGCCACCGAGCCGCCGGTGGCCACCACGGCGAGCACCCGCCCGCCCGCGGTGACCAGGTCGCCGTCGCGCTCGGCGGTGCCGGCGTGGATCACGTGCACGTCATCGAGTGCCTCGGCGTCGTCGATCCCGCTGATCACGTCGCCCGACGACGACGAAGCCGGGTAGCCGGCGCTGGCCATCACGACGCCGACGGCGGCTCCCGGCTTCCAGGCCGGGGGCGGCACGTCGGCCAGCGCGCCGGTGGCGGCGCCGAGCAGCAGCGGCGAGAGCGGCGAGTCGAGCAGTGCGAGCAGCGGTTGGGTCTCCGGGTCGCCGAAGCGGGCGTTGAACTCGACCACGCGCACACCGCGGGAGGTGAGCGCGAGGCCGGCGTAGAGGAGGCCCGCGAACGGCGTGCCGCGGCGCGCCATCTCGTCCACCGTCGGCTGCAGCACGTCGCGCAGCACCTCGGCGACGAGGTCGTCCGGCGCCCACGGCAACGGCGTGTAGGCGCCCATGCCGCCGGTGTTCGGGCCGGCGTCGCCGTCGCCGATGCGCTTGAAGTCCTGCGCCGGCAGGAGCGGGTAGACGGTCGTTCCGTCGGTGATGGCGAACAGCGACACCTCCGGGCCGTCGAGGAACTCCTCGATCACGACCCGCTCGCAGGCGCCTGCGTGGGCGATCGCGGCGGCGCGGTCGTCGGTGACCACCACGCCCTTGCCGGCCGCCAGACCGTCGTCCTTGACGACGTAGGGCGCGCCGAGGTCGTCGAGCGCCGCCGCGGCCTCCTCCGGGGTGGTGCACACGTGGGCACGGGCGGTGGGCACGCCGGCGGCCGCCATCACCTCCTTGGCGAAGGCCTTCGACCCCTCGAGCCGGGCCGCCTCGCGGCTGGGCCCGAAGCACGCGATGCCGGCCGTGCGCACGGCGTCGGCAACGCCGGCCACCAGCGGAGCCTCGGGGCCGACGACGACCAGCCCCACGCCGAGCTCGGTGGCGAGCGCGGCCACGGCGTCGCCGTCGAGCGCGTCAACCGCGTGGTTGAGGGCGATCGAAGTCGTGCCGGGATTGCCGGGGGCGACGTGCACTTCGGCGACGGACGGGTCGAGCGCGAGGGCGCGGGCGAGCGCGTGCTCGCGGCCGCCCGGGCCGACGACCAGCACCTTCACCGAGTGGGCACCAGGTCGTGCCGCACGATCGACGCCGTGCGCTCCGGGCCGACGCCGACCACACTGATCCGGGCGCCTGACATCGCCTCCACCGTCTCCACGTAGGCACGGGCGTTGGCCGGCAGGTCGTCGACGGTGCGGGCCTCGGAGATGTCCTCCCACCAGCCGGGCAGGTACTCGTAGACCGGCACCGCGTGGTGGAAGGCGCTCTGGTCGACCGGCATCTCGTCGTGGCGGACGCCGTCGACGTCGTAGGCGACGCACACCGGCACCTGCTCCAGCCCGGTGAGCACGTCGAGCTTGGTGAGCACGAAGTCGGTGACGCCGTTGACCCGCGCGGCGTAGCGGGCGATCACGGCGTCGTACCAGCCGCAGCGCCGCGGGCGGCCGGTGGTGGTGCCGTACTCGGCGCCGATCTTGCGGAGGTGCTCGCCGGCGTCGTCGCGCAGCTCGGTGGGGAACGGGCCCTCGCCGACGCGCGTGGTGTAGGCCTTCACGATGCCGATCACCTGGTCGATGCGGGTGGGCGGGATGCCGGAGCCCGTGCAGGCGCCGCCGGAGGTGGCGGAGCTCGAGGTGACGAACGGGTAGGTGCCGTGGTCGACGTCGAGCAGGGTGGCCTGGCCGGCCTCGAGGAGCACGGTGTCGCCGCGGTCGAGGGCCTCGTGCAGCAGCAGCCCGGTGTCGCAGACGTAGGGCTCGAGCCGGTCGGCGAAGGAGCGCAGCTCGTCGACGGTCTCGGCGACCGTGACCGCGCGGCGGTTGTAGATCTTGGTGAGGATCTGGTTCTTGAGCTCCAGCACGCCCTCGACCTTCGCCTCGAGGATCTTCTCGTCGAAGAGGTCTTGCACCCGGATGCCGACCCGGTTCATCTTGTCGGCGTAGGTGGGGCCGATGCCGCGGCCGGTGGTGCCGATCCGCCGCGAGCCGAGGAACCGCTCGGTGACCTTGTCGAGGGAGCGGTTGTAGTCGGCGATCACGTGGGCGCTGGCGCTGAGCTTGAGCCGGCTCGTGTCGACGCCGCGCGCCTCGAGCCCGTCGATCTCCTCGAACAGCACGCCGAGGTCGACGACGACGCCGTTGCCGATCACCGGCGTGACGCCCGGCGTCAGGATGCCGCTGGGCAGCAGGTGCAGGGCGTACTTCTGGTCACCGATGACGACCGTGTGCCCGGCGTTGTTGCCGCCGTTGAACTTCACGACGAAGTCGACACTGCTGCCGAGCAGGTCGGTGGCCTTGCCCTTGCCCTCGTCGCCCCACTGGGCGCCGACGATCACGGTGGCGGGCATCGGTGACTCTCCCCCGGACGTGGTTCGACCCCGATGCCCGGCACCGGGGTCTCGTGCGGCGTCACGCTACCAAGAGCGCCAGGTGTGCCTGTCGTATCGTCCGGCCATGCCCGAGCCGCTGCTGGTGATCACCAACGCCGAGGCCGGCACCTCCGACGAGGAGCGTCTCGGTCTCGCCCTCGGGGTGCTGCGGGCCGCGACGTCGGTGGAGGTGGCCGCGACCTCCGAGCCCGGCGAGCTCGACGGCGTGCTGCACCGGGCCGGTTCGCGGCGGATCGTGGTGGCCGGCGGCGACGGCAGCCTGCACGCCGTCATCAAGGCCCTGCACCGGCGTCACGAGCTCGCCGACGCCGTGGTCGGGCTGCTGCCGCTCGGCACGGGCAACGACTTCGCCCGCGGCAACGACATCCCCCTCGACGTCGAGGAGGCGGCCCGGGTGCTGCTCGAGGGCACCCCGAAGCCGGTCGACCTGCTCGTCGACGAGCTCGGCGGGATCGTGGTGAACAACGTGCACGTCGGTGCGGGCGCGGCCGCCAGCAAGCGCGCGCACCGGTGGAAGAAGCGGCTGCGACCGGTGGGCCTCGGGAAGGTCAACCTCGGCAAGCTCGGCTACCCGATCGGCGCCGCGATCACGGCGTACAACCCGCCGGTCGTCCGGCTGCGGGTGGAGGTCGACCACGAGGTGGTCGTCGACTTCGACGAGCCGGTGCTGATGGTCGCCGTCGGCAACGGCGCCAGTGTGGGCGGCGGCACCGAGCTCACGCCGCACGCCGACACCGAGGACGGCCGCATGGACGTGATGATCTCCCGGGCCACCGGGCCGATCTCGCGCCTCATCTACGCCGTCCGGCTCGGGCTCGGATCCCACCCCGATGACCCCCAGGTCGACTACCTGCGCGGTCGGTCGGTGTCGGTGAGCGGCGAGCCGTTCTGGGTCAGCGCGGACGGCGAGGTGTCGGGCCCGGAACGGCACCGCTCCTGGCGCCTCGAGCCCGCGGCGTACCGGATGGTCCTGCCCGACTAGCGTTGCCATCCGTGACCGACGAGCCCGGCGACCGCCTCCGACGACCTCTCCCAGGAGCAGGTGCGTCGGGAGAAGCGGGCGCGGCTGCTGGCCGAGGAGCACGACCCCTACCCGGTCACCGTGCCCCGCACCCACTCGCTCGCCGAGGTGCGGGCGGGATGGGACGAGCGGCTGGAGACGGGGGAGGAGACCCAGGACGTCGTCGGCGTCGCCGGGCGCGTCATGTTCGTGCGCAACACCGGCAAGCTCTGCTTCGCGTCCTTGCAGGAGGGGGCCGGTGAGCGGCTGCAGGTGATGCTCTCGCTCGCCGAGGTGGGCGCCGACGCGCTCGAGGACTGGAAGCGGCTCGTCGACCTCGGCGACCACGTGTTCGTCGAGGGCCGGGTGATCAAGTCGCGGCGCGGCGAGCTGTCGGTGATGGCGACGCGGTGGCAGATGGCGTCGAAGGCGCTGCGGCCGCTGCCAGTGCTGCACAAGGACCTCTCCGAGGAGTCGCGGGTGCGGCAGCGCTACGCCGACCTCATCGTGCGCGACGAGGCCCGCACGATGGTGCGCACCCGCGCGGCGGTGACGGCGGCGGTGCGCGGCGAGCTGGACCGGCAGGGCTACCTCGAGGTCGAGACGCCGGTGCTCCAGCTCATCCACGGCGGCGCGTCGGCGCGACCGTTCCGCACCCACATGAACGCCTTCGACCAGCCGATGACGCTCCGGATCGCCCTCGAGCTGAACCTCAAGAAGGCCGTGGTGGGCGGCGTCGACCGGGTGTACGAGCTCGGCCGGATCTTCCGCAACGAGGGCGTCGACTCCACGCACTCGCCGGAGTTCACGATGCTCGAGGCCTACCAGGCCTACGGCGACCAGCACACCATCGCCGACCTGCAGCGCGACCTGTACCTCGCCGCCGCCGACGCGCTCGGGTCCCGGCAGGTCGAGACGCCGGCCGGCGTCGTCGACCTCGACGGTGAGTGGACGTGGTTGCCGGTGTACGACGCGGTCTCCGCGGCCGTCGGAGAGGAGGTCACGCCGTCGACGCCGGCGTCCCGGCTGGGCGAGCTGCTCGACGCGCGGGAGCTGTCCTACGACCCCGCCTGGGGCGCGGAGAAGCTGGTGCTCGAGCTGCTCTCGGAGCTCGTCGAGCCGACCCTGCTCCAGCCGACGTTCCTGTGCGACTACCCGCCGTCCGCCCAGCCCCTGGCCCGGCCGCACCGCTCCAAGCCCGGCCTCATCGAGGCCTGGGACCTGGTGATCGCCGGCGTCGAGCGCGGCACCGGCTTCAGCGAGCTCGTCGACCCGGTGATCCAGCGGCAGGTGCTCGAGGAGCAGTCCCGCCTCGCCGCCGGCGGCGACCCGGAGGCCATGCAGCTCGACGAGGACTTCCTGCGGGCGCTGGAGTACGGCGCCCCGCCCATGGGCGGCCTCGGCTTCGGCCTGGACCGGATGGTCATGCTCTTCACCGGCGCCGGCATCCGCGAGACCATCCTCTTCCCCCACGTCCGCCCCGAGCACCGCTGACGCCGCCCCGCCGACCGGGGCGCACGAATCGTTCGATCGAACGAATGGGGTGCCGAATCGCGCTCTTTGCGTGTCGTTCCCGTTCGATCGAACGAATGGTGCGCGTCAGCCGGCGCTGACGAGCAGACAGAACGGGTGGCCGGCGGGGTCGGCGAGCACGTAGAGGGGCTCGGCCTCCTCGGCGGTGCGGTCGAGCAGGACCTCGGCTCCTAGCGACTCCGCCCGCTGCCGGTGGTGCTCGAGGGCGTCCCGGTCGGGCACGCGCAGGTCGAGGTGCATCTGCTTCGGCACCTCGTCCGAGGGCCAGGTCGGGCGCGCCAGCTCGGCCACCTGCTGGACGGCGAGCGCGCGGCTCCCGGAGTCGTCGAGGAGCACCAGCCAGTCGGCGTCGTCGTCGGGGCGGTCGGTGGGCGGCTCGTCGCCGGGGCGGTACCGCAGCCCGAGCAGGGAGCGGTAGAACTCGGCGAGCGCCCGGGCGTCGAGCGCGTCGATCGCGGTGTGCATCACCACGGGGAAGTCCACGCCGCCGAGCCTAGGCCCGCACGATGCGGAGCACCGCCGAGTCGACGCGGGGCGGCGGACGGAAGGCCGAGCGGGGCACGGCCGCGACGACGTCGAGCCGGTAGCGGCGGGCGTGCCGGGCCCGCGGCACCGCGTGGGCCAGGCGCAGCGCCGCCGCCCGCGCGAGCACCAGGTCCGCCGCCAGCAGCCGGTCGGTGCCCAGCAGCGCGCGCACCACGGCGGTCGACGCGGCGTACGGCGGGCTCGCGACCACGCGGAACGGCCGACGGGGCAGGCGCAGGTCGCGCAGATCGGTGCGGACGACGACGGCCCGGTCGCCGAACCGGCGGCGCAGCCCGGCGGCCCGCTCCGGATGCAGCTCGACCGCGACCACCCGGGCGCCGGCGTCGAGCAGGGGGCCGGTGAGCGCTCCGGCACCGGCGCCGAGATCGAGGACGAGGTCGCCGGGAGAGACCCCGGCGCCGTCGACGATCCGCCGCGCCCACTCAGGCCGGAGCGGGTGCCACCCCCACTGCCGCCGCGTCCCGTTCCCGGACACGACGCACCGTCACGAACGACATCGGCATGCCCACGACGCTACGGGGGCGTCGCCGCGAAGCGCGACCGACTTTTCGTGGTCACAGCCATGGCTCGCCGGCGACGACCTCGGCGCCGGCTGGGTAGCGTCCCTCCAGCCAGCTCTCCATCGCTCCGCTGGTGGACTCCCAGCCCCCGCCGGTGCGCACGATGTAGTCGTCACCGTGCGAGACGTGGAGCACTCCGCCACGCAGCATCGCCGCCAGGGACTCGTCGAGATCCTCCAGCAGGTACTCGGAGCCGTCGTCGCACGCGTCACATCCGCAGTGCGGTGTCCCGAACATCAGCTGCGCCGGCTCTCCTGCACTCACCTCGATCACCGCGTCGTCGACCTCGCCGAGGCGACCTCGCCCGACCAGCATCGGCACCGCACCGGGCCGGGTCGGGCGCCACCACGTCGACCGGGTCAGGGTGACGGCACCCAGGTCGGGCCGCCTGCGCCGTCGCTGGTCTGATCGCACGGCGTCGTCGGCCGTCATCAGCCCGCGCTCCTCGAGCACCTGCTGCCAGGCGTCGAGGCGGGCGCCGAGGATGAGGTACTTGGCGGGGTCGAGGCAGCGGGAGTACTCCTCGTCGGCCGGGCTCGCCAGGTCGGGATGCGGGTTCGGCCAGCCGGGCGTGGCGGCCCCGGTGACCGTGAAGGCGCGGTCGACCTCGGGCACGAGGTCGGCGGCGTCCATCGCGCCACGGTAGGACGTGGCGGTGGTCACCTGCGCCCGATTAAGTTGACGGCGTGACGACCTACAACCTGGCCAGCCTGCTCGAGGACACCGCCGCCGAGCACCCGGACCGCACCGCGGTCGTGTTCGGCGACACCCGGCTCACCTACGCCCAGGTGAACGGGGCGGCCAACCAGGTGGCCGGGGCGCTGGCCGCGCGCGGCATCGAGAAGGGCGACAAGGTGGCCCTGAGCTGCCCCAACCTGCCGTACTTCTCGATCGTCTACTACGGCATCCTCAAGGCCGGCGGCACCGTCGTGCCGCTCAACGTGCTGCTCAAGGGCCGCGAGGTGGCCTACCACCTCGGCGACTCCGGCGCGAAGGTCTACCTCTGCTTCCAGGGCACCGAGGAGCTGCCGATCGGGCAGGAGGGCCACGCCGGGTTCCAGGACGCCGCGGACTGCGAGCACTTCGTGGTCATCACCGCCGACCCTGCCGCCGCGAGCCCGATCGAGGGCACCGAGACGCTCGGCCAGGCGATGGCCGGCCAGCCGGGCACCTTCGACACGGTGGCCACCGACGAGGACGACACCGCCGTGATCCTCTACACCTCGGGCACCACCGGGCAGCCCAAGGGCGCCGAGCTGCGCCACCGCAACATGCGCGACAACGCGCTCGCGGGCAAGGACCTCTTCGGCGCCGACCGGGAGAACCCCGACACGCTGCTGTGCGTGCTGCCGCTGTTCCACTCCTTCGGCCAGACCGTGATCCAGAACGGCGGCTTCGCCTTCGGCGGCACGGTGGTGATGCTCCCGCGGTTCGAGGCCGGGCCCGCGTTGTCGCTCATGGCGAAGGAGGAGGTCACGTTCTTCGCCGGCGTCCCGACGATGTACTGGGGCCTCCTCGGCGCCCTCGACGACAGCGACGTCGACGTGAAGCAGCTCGCCGCGAACCTCCGGGTCGCCGTCGCCGGCGGCGCGAGCCTCCCGGTGGAGGTGCACAAGGACTTCGAGCGGCGGTTCGGCGTCACGATCCTCGAGGGCTACGGGCTCTCGGAGACCAGCCCGGTGGCGAGCTTCAGCCGGCTGGGGGAGGAGGTGCGGGTCGGCTCGATCGGCACGCCGATCCCCGGCGTCGAGATGAAGCTCATCCAGCCCGAGAGCTGGGACGAGATCGAGGGTGACCAGGACGCCGTCGGCGAGATCGCCATCAAGGGCCACAACATCATGAAGGGCTACCACGGCCGCCCCGACGCCACCGAGGAGTCGATCCAGGACGGCTGGTTCCGCTCCGGCGACCTGGCCCGCAAGGACGCCGACGGCTGGTACTACATCGTCGACCGCTCCAAGGACATGATCATCCGCGGCGGCTACAACGTGTACCCGCGCGAGATCGAGGAGGTGCTCATGCAGCACCCCGACGTCTCGCTGGCCGCCGTGATCGGAGTCCCCCACGAGAGCCACGGCGAGGAGATCAAGGCCGTGGTGATCAAGGAGAAGGAGGGCTCGGTCACCGAGGACGAGCTCGTCGCGTGGGCCAAGGAGCAGATGGCGGCCTACAAGTACCCGCGCGTCGTCCAGTTCGTCGACGAGCTGCCCATGACCGCCACCGGCAAGATCCTCAAGCGGGAGCTCGACTGAGGTGACCCGCGCGATCGGCCTCACCATCGCCGCGGTCATGGTGATCGTCGGCGCCGTCTGGACCCTCCAGGGCCTCGGCTACCTCGAGGGCAGCTTCATGACCGACAACACCACCTGGGCGGTCATCGGCCCCGTCCTCGCCGGCTTCGGCGTGGCGCTCGGGATCGTGGTCGTCCGGGGGCGTTCCTAGGACGTCGCGCCGGGCCGCACCAGCCCGGACTCGTAGGCCAGCACCACGAGCTGGGTGCGGTCGCGCAGGCCGTGCCGGGTGAGCATCTCGCTCACATATCCCTTCACGGTCGACTCGGCGAGGTGGAGCTGCGCCGCGATCTCGGCGTTCGCCAGCCCACGGGCCACCAGCCGGAGCACGTCGGACTGCCGGTCGGTGACGTGCAGCAGCTCGGGGCGCGGTGCGGAGTGCTGGGCGAGCCGCTCGGCGACGAGCCGGCGAGCCACCGACGGCGCCAGCGGCAGGTCGCCCTCGTGGACGCCGCGGATGCCGGACCAGAGCCGTTCCCGCGGCACGCTCTTGAGCAGGAAGCCGCTCGCCCCGGCCCGCAGCGCGTCGTGGACGGCGTCGTCGTCCTCCACCGTGGTGAGCACCAGCACCCGGGTGGCCGGGTGGGTCGCGAGGATCCGCCGGGTGGCCTCGATGCCGTCGGTTCCGGGCATCCGGAGGTCCATCAGCACGACGTCGGGGCGGTGCTCGGCGGTGGCGGCGATCGCCTCCTCGCCGTCGGCCGCCGTGGCCACGACCGCGAGATCCGGCCGGCTGTCCACGATGGCGCGCAGCCCCTCGCGCACCAGCTCCTCGTCGTCGGCGACGACGATCCGGATGCTCACGGCCGCCCGGCCGCACCGACGGGAGCGGTGGGGAGCACGGCCCGGACCTCGAACTCCTCGCCCACCGTCCGGCCCGCCTCGAACCGGCCGCCGAGACCGACGACGCGCTCCCGCAGGCCGGCGAGCCCGCGGCCGGTGCCGCCGTAGGACGACGCGTGCGGGGTGCCGAGGCTGCGCACCAGCACCTCCACCCGGTCGGGGTGGCGGTCGAGCACGACGCCGACCCGCGCGTCGCTGGCGTGGCGCAGCGCGTTGGTGAGTCCCTCCTGCACCACCCGGTAGGCGCAGTGGTCGACGGCGGCGTCGAGATGGTGGGCCTCGCCCGTGTCACCCAGCGTGACGTCGAGGCCGGCCGCCCGGGCGCCCGCGACCAGGTGGCCGACCTGCGACAGCCCGGCGTCCGGCGACCCCGGCTCGCCCTCGTCCTCGAGCACCGCGAGCAGCCGCGCGAGCTCGGCCAGTGCCTCCCGGCTCACCTGGCCGATCGCGGTCAGCGAGCGGCGGGCGGCCTCCCGGTCGCCGTCGAGCACCGACAGCCCGGCCTCCGCCTGCACCGCCACGAGGGTGACGGCGTGCGAGACGACGTCGTGCAGCTCGCGCGCGATCCGGCGCCGCTCTGCGGCGACCGCCCGGTCCGCCTCGTCCTCCAGCGCCTCGGTGCGCAGCGAGAGCGCGGCGACGTCGCGCACCCGGCGGCGCAGCGCGGCCCCGAGGCCGAACGGCACCAGCACGAAGAGCACCACGCTGAGGGGGACGTTCGACACCGAGTCGGAGGGGTCGGTGGCGATCGCGACGGTAAGGGCGAGGGTCACCAGGCCGACGGAGAGCAGCGCCTCGGTGCGCGGCAGGTGACGCCCCACCGAGTACGACACCACCAGGATCGCGATCAGGATGCCGTTCTCGTCCGGGGACTCGGTGGCGAGCGCCTCGGCCGTCATCCCGCCGCTGAACACCGCCGCCGCGAGCACCGGGCTCGACCGGCGCACCGCCACCGAGGCGACCGCGAGACCCGCCAGCGCCGCCCGGAGCCCCGGCCGCGGGGCGTCGTGGTTGGCGAGGGTCTCGACCACCACGAGCGCGACCAGTGCGGCCCCCAGCACGAGGTCGGACCGGGGCGGCAGTCGCATCGCCTCAGGCTAGTGATCCCGGGCGGGCCCGTCCCCCGTCCGGAGAAGGATCCCGGACCCTCCCCGAGACGGGTGCCGACCCGCCCGACGGCGCTGCCGCCGCCCACTCCGGCCGGCCGACGATGCAGGCCCGATCGCTCCCACCAGGAGGAACCATGACCGTCACCACCGCCGATCCCGGCACCGCCCACCGCGGCCACCGCGCCTCGCTGCTCACCCTCGCCGCCGGGGGCGTGTTCGTCGTGGTCCCGCTGCTCGTCGAGTTCGTGAGCGGCGACGCCTTCGCTCTCATGGGGCTCGCGCTCCTGCTCCTCCTCGCGGCGCTGCCCGGGCTCCGGCGGCTCCAGGGCGGGCGTGACGGCGGCACCGGGAAGTGGGGGCTGCGGGCCACCGTGGCGGGTCTGGTCGGCATGGCCGTGCTGGTGCTCACGGGCGACCTGCTCGACGCCGCCCTCTCCGGGTCGGCGCAGGCGGTGGCCGAGGGAGCGTGGCTCGTCGTCGGGCTGGTCTCGGTGCTGGCCGCGCTCGGCGGTGTCATCGCGTTCTCGGTCGGCCTCACCCGCGCCCGGGTCCTGTCAGCCGCGGGGATCTGGGTGTTCCTGGTGGCCATGACGGTCGGCCTGGTGAGCGAGTCGTTCGAGCAGTCGCTGAGCGGCGCGGTGCCGTGGCTGGCCGACGTCGTGCCGGTCGTCTCGTTCGTCGCCGCCGGCGTCGGGCTGATCCTGCTGGGCCGCTCGGCGCGCGCCGTCGAGGTCTGATCGCTCGGGCTACTCGAAGGCGTTCGGCAGCGCGCCCGGCAGCTTCGCGAGCGTCTCGCGGGCCTCGGCGGCCACCTTGTGCTCCACGAGCACCTCGTAGCGGGTGGCGACCACCTGGGTGACCGACTGGAAGTCGCGCTGTCCGCGGGTGAGGGCGTAGCCGAGCATCGCCCAGATGACGCCGAACAGCGCGCCGATCAGCATCGTCGAGCCGATGATGGCCAACGCGTTGCCGTCGTCGAACAACGACAGCACCAGGCCCACGAAGAGCCCCAGCCACAGCCCGGACAGCACGCCGCCGACGGCCACCCGCCCGGTGGTGAGCCGGCCGGTGATCCGCTCGATGCGCTTCAGGTCGGTGCCGACGATCATCAGGTGCTCCACTGGGAACTTCTCGTCGGAGAGGAAGTCCACGGTGCGCTGCGCCGCGGCGTAGTCGTCGTAGGTGGCGAGCGACTGGGGGAACTCCAGCCGCAACGGGGAGCCGGAGCGGCCGGCGGGCGAGGTGAGGCTCATGCCACCAGTGTGCCAAGCCCCGGTGTGGGACTGTTTCCGCCGGCTGCGCCTCGGGCACGCTGGGCACCGTGTCGATCGGGACTCCGGAGTCGGGAGCGGAGGAGTTCGCGCGTCGCCGCGTGGCCTGGCACGACCGCACCCGGCGTCGCACCGCCGTGATCTTCGGTGTCCTCGTGCTCGTCGGCGCGCTCACGGCGGGCGTGCTCGTCGCCTACGCGTTCAGCGACGACCCCGAGCCCGAGCGGGACCGCGACGGACTGCTGGTGCCGCCCGAGTCGCTCGTGCTCGACGAGGAGTCGGCGCAGGCCCTGCTCGCGCAGGGCACCTGGCCAGGCGACGACCGGATCGAGGGCATGCCGGCGGACGACGCCGAGCGGATCGGCTGGCTGCTGTCGGAGATCGCGTGGGACCCCGAGGACCTCGCGCCCCTCGGCCGCGGCCTCGCGGCCGCCACGCTGGACGACCCCGATCTCGCCGTCGTGATGACCGAGGGTGTCGCGGGCGCGCGACGCGGGCTCATCACGGGGATGCGCGAGCCCGTGATGAGCGCGCTCGCGAACTGGCCAGGCGCGGTGGCCGCCGTCCTGGCCGAGGATGCGCCCGCGTCGGGGGAGCCGGACTTCGCCCAGCCCGACCTGCTCGCCACCTTCGACCTCGTGGGCCTCGACGCCGCCGGCCCGCTCGAGGACCCGCTCGTGCTCCGGATGAGCCAGGGCTGGGAGCGCAGCCTGCCCGTCGAGGGCCGCGATGCCGCCGGCGCCCCGATGCGCTTCGTGGAGGACTACGAGGAGCTGTTCCGCCAGTGGGTGCAGCCGGTCGTGCTCCTCTACGCCGGGCTCGCCCGGGAGGAGTGCGCCCCGGACCAGGGCCGCGAGTGCCGGCGGGTGCTCGCGGCCCACACCGCCCGGGCCGACGGGCTCGTCGCCACCCGGGTGCTGGACTCCATCCCGCGCGAGCTGCTGCCGCGCGAGGTCGACCGCGCGCTCGGCGCCGACGCCGCGCCGCACCGCCGGCTCCCGCCGGACGCCGCCCGGGTGTGGGAGCGGTTCCGGGTCGAGCAGGGCTACGGCGTGCTCGGCCCGGTGCTCGACGCGCTGGCGAGCTGACAGCGAGACGCGAGGAACGAAGCCGGGACGGGCGCGTCGAAACCCCGGGAGGTCAACGGCCACTGTGCCCGCCCCTCTACGCTGACGACCGTGCCCAAGGTCGTCGTCGACGTGATGCCCAAGCCCGAGATCCTCGACCCCCAGGGCAAGGCGGTGCACGGCGCGCTGCCCCGGCTCGGCTTCAGCGGTGTGTCCGACGTGCGGCAGGGCAAGCGGTTCGAGCTCACGGTCGACGGCGAGGTGACCGACGAGGTGCTCGCGCAGGTGCGCGACATGGCCGAGAAGCTGCTCTCCAACCCGGTGATCGAGACCTTCGACGTGCGGGTGGAGGGCTGATGAAGGTCGGGGTCGTCACCTTCCCCGGGTCGCTCGACGACGTCGACGCGCGGCGGGCCGTGCGGCTCGGCGGCCACGAGGCCGTCGCGCTGTGGCACGGCGACCACGACCTGCGCGGCGTCGACGCCGTCGTCCTCCCGGGCGGCTTCTCCTACGGCGACTACCTGCGCTGCGGCGCGATCTCCCGGTTCGCCCCGGTGATGACCGAGGTGGTGGCGGCCGCGGAGCGCGGCCTGCCGGTGCTCGGCATCTGCAACGGCTTCCAGATCCTCTGCGAGTCGCACCTGCTGCCCGGCGCGTTGGTGCGCAACGACCACCAGAGGTTCGTCTGCCGCGACCAGCGGCTCCGGATCGAGAACGCGTCGACGCCGTGGACGTCCGCCTACGAGGCGGGCCAGGAGGTGACGATCGTGCTCAAGAACGGCGAGGGCGGGTTCGTCGCCGACGCCGACACCCTCGACCGGCTCGAGGGGGAGGGGCGGGTCGTCGCCCGCTACCTCGACCACAACCCCAACGGCTCGCTGCGCGACATCGCCGGCGTCACCAACGAGCGAGGCAACGTCGTCGGCCTCATGCCCCACCCCGAGCACGCGGTGGAGGATCTGACCGGCGCCGGCACCGACGGCCTCGGCTTCTTCACGTCCCTCGCCGCCGCCGTTCTCACCTGACCGTCAGCGGCGGCCGTTCTGGATGCGCTGCCAGACGCCGCGGGTGACGAGGCCGTTCACGGGGATGTCGACCTTGCTCTGGTACTTCCGGAGCATCCGGGCGGTGGTGGTGTTGAACATGCCGCTGACAGCGACGGACTCGCCCACGGCGGCGGCGTTCAGCGCGCGCTGGATCCGGCGGACGTAGCGGCCGACGCTGCCGAACTTGAGGACGGGGCGGGCGCCGTAGGAGATCACCGTCATCCAGTCCCGCGCGGTCCAGCGGTCGCTCGGGGTGAACCCCCGTCCCCTCTGCCAGGCGCGCACCGCCGCGACGGTCCCGGCGTCGTAGCGGCCGTGGATCCGGCCGCGGTAGGTGTGGCGCTCGGTGAGCAGGCACTGCAGGGCCTTCACCTGGTCGACGGCCGGGCGGTAGTTGCCGCTCGGGCGTGCGAGCGGCTTCCACGTCGTGAAGTTGATGCCGACGCCGTTGCAGTGGTTCTCGGGGTAGGCGGCGGAGCCGCGTCCGACGTCGAGGCGGTTGCTGTCGATGTTGATGCGGACGCCGCCCCAGGTCTCGTCGTGGCCGCCTCGGTACTGCTTGACGCGGTTGCCCGGGCGCCAGCCGCTCTCGCTGATGTAGGACGACGACGTGTTGGCGACGCCGTCCCAGCGGGCGAGCCAGATGCTGTCGGGGAGCAGGATGTCGGTGCGACCGTTCGCGCGGGCCCGGTCGAGGTCGAGGATCCCGGAGCCGACGCTGGAGTAGACGCCGGAGACGTACTTGAGCCGGCGGATCTGGTAGGTCCATCCGCTCAGGAAGGCGAGGGCCGACTCGCGGCAGTGGCGGTTGGAGTTGTCGTAGCCCTCGAGGTCGTACCAGAGGGTGCTGCCCGGCACGATCCCGAGCGCCTTGGCATCGCGCGACCGTCTCGGTGGCGCTGTTGCGGCCCATCTGTCGAGCCCTGCGGTAGCGGCCGTCGCTGCCGGGGTCGGGGCTGATCTTGAAGTCGTCGCGGTAGCGCGGGAACCGCGGCTGGCACGACGCCTGCGGGCCCAGCGTGATCGGCAGCAGCCGCCAGCCGTTGCGCAGCTGGGTGCGGATCCAGGCCGGCGTCAGGTTGGGCTGGCTGCGGCAGGCACGGGAGTCGCCGGAGATGTAGATGCCGACGGCGAGGAACGGCGAGCGGGTGAGCCAGGCGTCCATGTCGCGCTGGGTCGGCGCCAGGCACTGGTCGAAGCCGTAGCCCTTGAAGTCGCCCGGCGTCACCGGGTTCGGCGGGGCCGCCGGGGCGGCGGGTGCGGCCGCCGGGGCCGCGGCCGGGGCGCCGACCGACGGTGCTGCCGAGGGGCCGGTGGCCAGGAGGGTCACCGCGAGCGCGGTGGTGACGCCGGCGGCGAGCAGGCGGCGGACGGGCAGGAGCGGTGAGGCGGGTGCCGTGCGCATGGAGGGAACTCCCGGGGAAGTGGGAAAGGCGTGGGGCGGGGGAACCTTAACCACACAAGTCACACCCGTAACAGGAGTTCGCGATAACTACAGACCTGTAGTTCACGCCCGCCCCGCTCGGGCTGCTGTCTCAGGAGCCCCTCCAGACCCGGTCAAGACTTCCGCAAGTCGCGTGACGGCGGCGCGGAACAGGAGCACTCTGCAAGTCCCAGTCCTCACATCTCGGGGACGAAAGGCACCGCCATGAGTCACACCACCTGGAGCTCGCACCCGGGTTCGGGCGCGGCCTCGCCCTACCACCTCGACCCGAGTCCGGGCGGCGCTCCCGTGGTGAGTCCGGACGGCCACTGGCGCTGGGACGGCGACCACTGGGTGCTGCGCGACGACCCCGAGGACACCGACGAGTCCGACACCGACCCCGAGCCCGACCAGGACACCGCGGCCTCACTAGATTGAGCGCGTGCTCGACACCGTCGCGAACGCCACCGCAGACCCCGAGCGCGACCAGCCCTGGGCCGAGCTCGGGCTGAAGGCCGACGAGTACCAGCGGATCCGGGAGATCCTCGGCCGGCGGCCGACGTCCTCGGAGCTGGCGATGTACTCGGTGATGTGGAGCGAGCACTGCTCCTACAAGTCGAGCAAGGTGCACCTCAAGCAGTTCGGCGAGCTCGCGCAGGAGACGCCCGTGGGCAAGATGCTCGCGGGCATCGGCGAGAACGCCGGCGTCGTCGACATCGGGCAGGGCTACGCCGTCACCTTCAAGGTGGAGTCGCACAACCACCCGTCGTACGTGGAGCCCTACCAGGGCGCGGCCACCGGCGTCGGCGGCATCGTGCGCGACATCCTCGCGATGGGCGCGCGCCCGGTGGCGGTGATGGACCCGCTGCGGTTCGGGCCGCTGGACGCCGACGACACCCGCCGGGTGCTGCCCGGGATCGTGGCCGGCGTGGGCGGTTACGGCAACTGCCTGGGGCTACCCAACATCGGCGGCGAGGCCGTCTTCGACGCGACCTACCTCGGCAACCCGCTGGTGAACGCGCTGTGCGTCGGCGTGCTGCGGCACGAGGACCTGCACCTCGCGAAGGCGTCGGGCACCGGCAACCTCGTCGTCCTGTACGGCGCCCGCACCGGCGGTGACGGCATCGGCGGCGTGTCCGTGCTGGCGAGCGAGACGTTCAGCGAGGGCGGCCCGGCCAAGCGGCCGAGCGTCCAGGTGGGCGACCCGTTCATGGAGAAGCTGCTCATCGAGTGCACCCTCGAGCTGTTCGCCGCTGGCGCCGTGGCCGGCATCCAGGACCTCGGCGGCGCCGGGCTCTCCTGCGCCACCTCCGAGCTCGCCAGCGCCGGCGACGGCGGCATGCAGGTCGAGCTCGACCGGGTGCCGCTGCGCGACTCCACGCTCGCGCCCGAGGAGATCCTCATGAGCGAGTCGCAGGAGCGGATGATGGCCGTCGTCGAGCCCGGCGACATCGACACCGTGCTCGCGATCTGCGAGAAGTGGGAGGTCGAGGCCGTCGTCGTCGGCGAGGTGACCGACACCGGCCGGCTCCGGATCGACTGGCACGGCGAGCGGGTGGTCGACGTGCCGCCGCGTTCGGTGGCTCACGACGGGCCGACCTACCAGCGGCCGTTCGCCCGCCCGGAGAGCCAGGACGCGTTGCAGGCCGACGTCGCCGAGGCGCTGCCGCGGCCCACGTCCGGCGACGAGCTGCGCGACACGATGCTGCGGCTCGCGTCGTCGCCCAACCTGTGCGACAAGTCGTGGATCACCGACCAGTACGACCGCTACGTGCGCGGCAACACGGTGCTCGCGCAGCCCTCCGACAGCGGGATGATCCGCGTCGACGACGACACCAATCTCGGCGTCGCGGTGGCCACCGACGGCAACGGCCGGTTCACGCTGCTCGACCCGTACGCCGGCGCGCAGCTCGCGCTGGCCGAGGCCCACCGCAACGTCGCCACCGGTGGCGCCCGGCCGCTCGCCGTCTCCGACTGCCTCAACTTCGGCTCCCCGGAGGACCCAGCCGTGATGTGGCAGTTCGCCGAGGCGTGCCGCGGGCTCAAGGACGCGTGCGGGGTGCTCGGCGTCCCGGTCACCGGCGGCAACGTCAGCCTCTACAACCAGACCGGCGAGACCGCGATCCTGCCCACGCCGGTGGTCGCGGTGCTCGGCGTGGTGGACGACGTCACCCGGCGCACGCCGTCCGGCTTCGGCCCGGCCGAGTCGGCGGGCGAGCGGGTGTTGCTGCTCGGCACCACCCGCGAGGAGCTGAGCGGCTCGGAGTGGGCGCACGTCATGCACGGCCACCTCGGCGGCCGCCCGCCCGTCGTCGACCTCGACGCCGAGCGGGCCCTGGCCGCGCTGCTGCACGAGGGGGTCGGGCTGCTCACCAGCGCCCACGACCTCGCCGACGGTGGTCTCGCCCAGGCGCTGGTGGAGGCGTGCCTGCACCGGATGGTCGGCGCCACCGTCGCCCTGCCCGGCGACCCGTTCATCGACCTGTTCAGCGAGTCGACCGGCCGGGTGCTGGTCACCGTCGCCGCCGACGACGTCGACCGGCTGCACGACCTCGCCGCCCGCCACGGCCTGCCCGTCACCGACCTCGGCGTCACCGGCGGCGACGCCCTCGTCGTCTCCGACCTGTTCGAGGTGAACCTGCTCGCCCTGCGCTCGGCCTGGGCGGCCACCATCCCCGCCGCGATGGCCTGACCCGCTCCAGCCCGTCGTTACCGTTCGATCGAACGATTGGTGCGCCGGATCGAGCCCCGGGGATGTCATTGTCGTTCGATCGAACGATTCGTGCGCCTGATCGGGCCCCGGGGATGTCGTTACCGTTCGATCGAACGATTGGTGCGCCGGATCGGGCTCCGTGGATGTCGTTACCGTTCGATCGAACGATTGGTGCGCCGGATCGGGCCCCGGGGATGTCGTTACCGTTCGATCGAACGATTCGTGCGTCTGGTCCGGGCGGGCCATGGCGGGCTCGGTGGCCCCGATGGTGTGATGGCCCAGTGGCGCAGGACCCGCCTTCCTACGAGCCGTACCGGCCCGGCCCCGACGTCGACGAGCCGCCGGTGGTCAGCGTCGACGGCGAACCGGTGGCGGCCGACACCGAGTCGGTGCTGGACGCGGCCGACAGCGACCTCGGGCGGCCGTCGATCGTCGTCACGGTGGACGGGCGGCGGGTCGACCTGAGCTCCGCCGTCGCCTCGGGCCTCGCGCCGCACCTGCTCGACCTGGCCGGGGTGGCCGTGCGGTCGCTGCCGTCGCCCGAGACCGTCGACCGGCTCGAGGAACCGCCGCGGCGGGTGCCGTTCGGCTACCGGCTGGCCGCGGTCAACATGGGCGTCGTCGAGGCGTTCGTGCTGTTCATGCTGGCGGTGTGTCCGCTGGCGGTGTGGCTGCTCGTGCCGGCGTCGGTGCCCGTGGCGCTGTGCGTGGGCGCCGTCGCCGTGCTCGCGGTGCGGGTCCTGAAGTACCGGCGGGTGGTGCCGGTGCTCAAGCACGGCGAGGTGGCCACCGTCGACGTCGGCGAGGTGAGCGGCACCGCCACCACGATGACCAACATGCCGCTGCGCGGCGCCCGCGGCTGGGACTCCCGCATCCGCATGTACACCGGCCCCTCCTACAGCACCGAGCTCCGGTTCACCGTCGGCGGCCGCGAGGGCACCCACACAGTGCGGGGCCGGCCCTACGAGGGTGGCGTGGTGCTCGCCGACCCGCGGGCACCGAGCCGGGCGCTGTGCATCACCGAGCTGCCGTTCGCGGTGCGGCCCGACGTCGACGGCCGCTGGCTCGGCCGGCTCCCCGCCGGCACCTGGATCGCCGCGCTGCTCACCTGGGTGGTCACCGGCGGCCTGGTGGCGGCCGCGGTGTGGCGGCTGCTCGGCTGAGGCCGTCAGCGGAAGAAGACGAACCAGACGACGAGCGCCACGAAGACCACCGCGGTGACGCCGAGGAAGGCGATGAGCAACCAGGGGGTCTTCTTCGGCGCGGGCATCGGGGGCGGCGGGGCGACGTAGACCGGGGCGGGCGGCGGCGGGGCGGCCACCACCATCGGGAGGTGGCAGCGGACGCAGGTGTTGGCCGTGATCGAGTTGGCCTCGCGGCAGTGCGGGCACGGCGTCGAGGCGACGGTCTGCTTGCCGCCGGTGCCGGGCAGCCGGCGCAGCGTGGCGCCGTCGGTGGCGCCCTCGCCGAGCTGGATCGTGGCCGGCGTCCAGAAGAGCGGGAAGTCGCACTTCGCGCAGAAGTCGCCGGACTCGCGCCGGGTCAGCTGGACGTTCGAGACGGTGCCGCACTCGGGGCAGGTGATGCTCTCGCGGCGCTGGGTGATCGGCACGGATGCGGCCGAGGGCGGCGGCTCGGTGCGCGGGGCCGACGTCAGCGCCGACGACGTGTCCGTGGCGGGCAGCTGCGTGGTCGGCGTCTCGTCGACCGGCTCCGGCAGCGGCTCGGGAAGCGGGTCGGACAGCGGGTCGGGCGCACGCTCGATCGCGCCGCCAGCCAGGGTGTCGCTCACGTGCCCTCCTCGTGTCGCCGCTCCGGTGTCGACTCGGCGCTTCTGCTGGTGGCCCACACCACGCGGCCTCCGACGGTGATCTCGGCCCGGACGTGTGCCGGCACCTCGTCGCGGACGGCGGCCACGAGCTCGGATTCACCCAGCATCCCGGTCGAGTCCAGGTGCAGCCTCACCCACGCTGTGTCAACGGGCGCCTCCCCGGCCTCCCAGATCCCCCCGCCCTCCTCGACCCGCACATCGGTGCCGGTGATGAGCTCGAGATATGTCCGGAGGCCCCGGGCGGTGCCGCGCCACGCGAGGGTGCGGGCCGCGCTGCTCACGATACGACGCTGCAGGTCCTCCGGCAGCGATTCGTCGAGACTCGTCATCCCGATCCACGAGCCCAGCCAGCGCACCATCTCCACCGGCGCCACGCTGATGTCGAGCACGTGGTCGACGTTGTCGGCGTCGTCGAACAGGGTGGTGCCGATGTCCTGGAAGATCCGCACGAACCGCGCGAAGAACTCCTCCCCGGCCATCGACACCGGCAGCTGCGCCAGCATCCAGTCCGGGTCGCGGCGCGGGCGCGAGCGCGCGGGCACCACGGAGGACGTGATCGGGGTCAGGTTCGACACGGTCATCGCACAACCACTTGGTGGGCGGCCGACAAGAAGAGCGACTGCTCGTCGAGCCGGATGATGTCCTTGGCCGAGCCGAGCCGGCGGCCCGAGCGCAGGTCGAACTCGAAGAGCAATGCCTCCTCGACCCGCTCGACGCCCTCCACCGTCTCCAGCAGCTGGGTCACCGTGGCGGCGTTGAGGTCGGTGGCGAACGGCCAGCCGGTGCCCTCGGAGCCGCCGAGCAGCGGGTTCACGAACCGGCTGATCGCCTCCTCGGCACGCTGGCGCACCAGAGCGGCGGGCCGGCCGGGCGCGGCGTGCACGAGTGCGGCCACCGAGACGCCCTGGTAGTACGGCGTGCTGATCTCCACCGCGGTGCCGATCACCCGGTGCTCGTCGAGCTGGCCCTTGATGGTGGCGACGAGCTCGGGGGCGAGCGCGAAGTCGTCGAGCTGGTGCGCCGTGGACTCCCCACGCACCCGGGGGACGACGAGCAGCCGCACCGCGCCGTTGCCGCGGTCGGCGCTCTGGCACCGGGTGCGGGCGACCTCGGCGGAGGCCTCGAGGGTGAGCCGCTCGTAGTCACCGGTGGTGACGGCCCGGCGTCCGGTGCGCAGCGTGAGCGGCGCCCGCGCCTTGGCCTCGGCCACGGACTCGGCGTCGACCCCGCCGGCGGCCGGAGCGAGGTTCACCACGCCGCTCACGTACGGCACGCCCGAGCGCATCACCGAGAGCGTGCGGGTGCCGACGTTGCCGCGCCGTCCGCCGCCCGAGCGGTAGCGGGTGACGCGCACGAACGCGCCGTCCTGCGGGATCGCGCCGTGCTGGCGCACCGTGCCGTCGGGGTAGCGGATGTTGGGCCCGAACCGGATGGTGCCGGTGCTGGAGTCCCAGACGATGTGCTTGTCCTGCGGCCCGGACGCCGAGAAGTCGGGCACCTCGGTCCACACCTCCACCCGGTCGCCGTGGACGACCTCGACCTGCTCGCCGTCCTCGCGGGTCAGCACCGGGGCGTGGGTGACGTCGAAGGCCTGCGCCGGCGACCCGTCGCTGCGGCCGATCTGCTCCCCGGCCACCTGCTCGGCGTGCTCGGCGTCGACGGTGCCGCCGAGGGCGACGGCGCTCACCTCGCGCACCTTCGGCGACGCCTTGTAGGTGGGGTGACCCGGCAACGGCACGAGCAGCCGGGCGCGCAGCCAGTAGGCGGCCAGGTTGCCGAGACTGAGCGGCTCGTGCTCGATCGGCACGAGGAGCGTCACCGAGCCCGCCCGGTTGAGCCCGCCGGTGGTGTCCTCGAAGACCTGGCAGGAGATCCAGCCGTCGCCGTTCCACACCTCCCACGCCAGCGGCGGGGCGGTGGGGTCGACGCCGATGCCCTCGGCCTGCGCGGCGATGTCGACGCGCAGGACCACGCCGGCGAGGCTGTCACGGAAGCCGAGGTTGAAGGTGTCGCCGGGGCTCAGGTCGGGCGAGGCGAAGCACGCGACGCCGGCCGGGTTGAACCGCAGCTCGTCCCACACGTCCTCGGTGTTGCGGCCGCCGTCGCTCACCGTCATCGCGGCGTCGAGGCGCGGCGGGGAGATCGCGAGGTCCTCGGTGGTGCTGAAGACGATCGGCGACTCCTCGACGCCGGCGGAGGTGGTGGCCACCTCGGTGGCCGCGCGGCACGATCACGGTGGACTCGAGGGCCGAGGAGAGCCAGAACGTCAGGTCGGCACGTGCCACGGACGGCGGGAACGGCTCGATCCCGACCATGTTGAGGAAGTGCGTGTAGAGGCGCTCGGGCACCTGGTTGACCCGGTACAGCACCATCTCGCTCATCCAGGCGAAGAGCTCGATGAGCGCGACGCCGGGGTCGGACACGTTGTGGTTGGTCCACTCGGGGCAGTAGCGCGGGATGAGGCGCTTGGCCTCGTCGACGATGTCCTGGAAGGTGCGGTCGTCGAGTCCTGGTGTGGGCAGCGGCATCGGTCAGGTCCTCACTCGGCGTCGTGCGGGATCACGTAGAACGGATAGACGAGGTTGCGCCGGTCGTTCGTCGACCGGACCCGGTAGGCGATGGAGATGTGCACCAGCGAGCCCTGCTGGGGGTCGGCGTGGGCCTGGACGTCGTCGACGACGACCCGGGGTTCCCACTGGGCGAGGGCGTCGCGGACGGCCTGGCAGATGAGCCCGAGCAGGTTCGCGGTCACCGGCTCGAAGAGCATCTCCCAGATCCGGCAGCCGAACTGGGGACGCATCAGCCGCTCGCCTGGCGCCGTCATCAACACGATCCGGATCGAGCGATCGAGGTCGGGAGCCCCGTCGGTGAGCCGGATCGCGCCCGTGTGGTCGACCTCGAGCGGCCAGCTGAAGCCGCGGCCGACGAAGGAGTCGTCGTGCTCGACGGAGCCCGGCAGCTGCGTCATCCGTTGATCCCCACCTTCGCGCCCTTGATGTCCACCTTGCCGCCCGAGAGCTCGGCGCTGGCGGTGCCCTTGAGGGCGAGCTGGGCGCCGCCCTCGACGTTGGCGTTCACCTGGGCCTTGGCCTTGACGTTCAGACCCTCGATCTCGACGTCCATCTTGCCCTTGATGGTGATCTTGTTGCCGTCGATGATGATGTCGCCGTTCTGCTTCATCTCGATCGTGGCCTGGCCGTTGCTGATCTTGAGGGGAACGCTGTCGGCGGTGATGTCGACCTTGTCGTTCTCGAACTTGATCAGGTGGGACTTCTTGCCGTGCTGGAGGAGCACGTACTCGGAGCCGGAGGCGTCGGAGAGCTCGACGAGGTGCCCGACGCGGGAGGTGAGCCGCCGCACCTCGACCTTGCCGGCGGCCACCGGGTTCTCGCCCGGCAGGGAGTTCTTGGTGCTGAAGAGGCCGCCGAGCACGACCGGACGACGGGTGTCGCCGCGCTCGAAGGCGACGAGCACCTCGTCACCGACCTCGGGGAGGAACAGGGCGCCACGGTCGGCACCACCACCGACGGTGAGCACCCGGCCCCACTCCGACTCCGGCTCATCGGGGATCGAGGGGAACTTCACCTTGACCCGGCCCAGGTTGTCGGGGTCGGCGATGTTGGTCACCACAGCGGTGATCACGTCGTTGAGGATGAAGCCGGGTTCGGCCGCGGGGACGGACAGCAGGTCGACGAGGCCCTCGCGCCGGAACGAGCCCGCCACGAAGGTGGTGGTGAACCCCTGACGGTCGTAGCGGTGCTCGACCTCGGTGACGCGGTACTTGCCGCTGGCCGGGCCGGCGTTGGCGACGGCCACCTGCACGCCCGGCACGATCTCGGCGTTGGCCGGGCCGGTGCCGCGGGCGTGCACCGACTGGGATCCGACGTCCTTGTTCAACGACTCGGCGAGGGTCTCCGCCTCGCCCTGGGTGAGGGGCGAGAGGTCGGAGCGAGTGAGCTTCGAGGACCCGAAGTCGCTCGCCTTGGCAAGATCGACGAAGTTCGACTCCTTCGTGCGCGCGGTGGTGGCGGAGCCCTCCACCTTCTGGGTCTGCTTCAGGTCCCAGCCGGTCACGGTGACCGAGGCGATGTTGCGCGCCGAGGCCCGCACGGAGAAGGTCCGCATCCCGAACTGCTCGTTGGACAGGTCGAACGGCACCTCGGTGGTGCCGACGTCGGGCTTGGCGACCTTGAGCGTCTTCGGGTAGTCGCACCACCAGACCAGGCCCGAGCGGGCCGCCAGCTGGTCGATGTAGGCGAGCGCGGTGCCACCCTGGATCAGGTACTCGAACTGGTTCGTGGTGGCGGTGACGTCGACGCTGAGACCGGTGGCCTTGCCGACCTTCGAGATGACGTCGCTGGCCTTCATCTGGAGGTAGGTGGCGGTCACGGAGGTGCGGGCCAGGCGGTGGGTCTGGTCGTCGGCGACCACGACGAGCTCCGGGGTGTACTTCCCGGTCTGCTCCAGCGACACCGAGGTGACCTCGCCGGCGAACATCTTCGTGCCGGACTTGAGCGCGGTCACCTCGATCTCGGTGCCGATCGCGAACGTGCCGGACGACGACATCGCGAAGCCGGCGTCGATGAACCGCAGCGTCATCCGGCTCACGCTGCAGTACCCCCGTTCGATGCGCATCGACGACAGCGCGTTCAGAGACGAGTCGGTGATCGCGGCGCCGTTCACCTTGAGCACCGGCGCCGTCGGCGTCACCGCATCCGAGGTGGTGCTTCCCGTCGCGGCCATCAGTTGTCCAGTCGCGGGATGTCGATGACGGTGCCGGGACGCAGCGCGAGCGGGTCCTCGAGGCCGTTCGCCGAGGCGAGCAGCCGCCAGCGGGTGGCGTCGCCGTAGTAGCGGGCGCTGATCCGGTCGAGGGTCTCGCCGGGCTGGATCCGATGGGTGCGGCTCGGCTTCGGCGTGCCGGAGGTCGGGTTCTGCGGCCCGAACGCGGCGGACTCCTTGTACTGGCGCAGCTCGAGCTGCATGTTCGCGCGCAGCGGGACACCGGAGGAGGAGAAGTAGGTGAAGTTGAGCCGCAGGTCACTCACCACGGAAGCGAACGAGTGCAGGTCGCCCCAGTGGAAGGTCACCGTCGGCGGCCGGGCGTTGTTGGAGGCGTCGTCGGTGCCCGGCAGGTTGGGGTCGACCTCCATCAGCTTGAGGATCTTGCCCGTGTGCTGCGTGACCGCCAAGCCGGTGTCGGTGGTGTCGAAGGTGAGGTCGAGCTTCATCCAGCCGCCCGCCGCGCCGGCGTACTGGAGCGTGGGCACGCCCTTGCCGGGCATGGGGTTCGACACCCAGCTGTTCCGCCGGCCGACGCTGAGGGACTCGGGGTTGTAGAGGCACGGCACCTGCTCGCCGCCCTCGATCTCGAGATAGGCCTTCTCCAGCTCGGCCATCAGAACACTCTCCAGTCCTGGCGCCGTCCGCGCCGTTCGAGCTCGTCGACGACCCGCTGCTCGATCCGGTCGACGACGGCGTCGACGAGCCGGTCGAACCGGGCCTTCTCGGACTCGGCGGTCACCGGGTCGTCGCGCGTGACCGGGCTCTCGCCCGCCTCGGGAGCGGCGATGCCGGAGACTTGTGCGGGTACCAGCGACGACTCGGCCATGGAACTTCCTTCTGCGGGCAGGTGCTTGCGCTGGATCACGGTGGACGCCGCCTGGTCGATCGCGTCGAACAGGTGCGCGGATCGCTCGAAGAGCGACCCGCCGGACGCGGGCGCCGCGGGGGCGGTCGACGAGGTCGACCGGGCCGAGGGCGAGGTGGCGGACGAGGTCTTGCGGCGCACGACGCTGGGAACGGGCGGAGCATCGGCACTGGCGGCCGGGTTCATGCTCACCCGGGGCGGCGCCACCGTGAGGCGGCGCAGGATCGAGGTGGACGGCGCGGCCGCGGCCGGGTTGCGCGTCGTGGCACCAGCCGCTGGGCCGGCCGGGGAGCCCGGGTCGGCGGCGGTGCCCGGAGCTGTGACACGCCCAGCGCTTGTACTGAGGTGCGAGCCTGCGAGCCTCGAAGTGACGCGGCCGGAGTGCGGCACCGGCGGACCGGCGGGCAGCGGCGCCCAGGCGCCCGAGGAGAACCCCGGCGGCGGGGCCGGGAGCCGGGCGGGCGCTCCGGCGGCCGCCGGAGTGGAGCGGCGGAGCACGGGCGCCGATGCTGGCGCCGATGCTGGCGTCGTGGGCGCGGGGCGGGACCAGCCCACGGCCGGCGGAGCGACCCCGCTGCCCGGCGCCGCGGCGGCGCCACTGCGGAGCGCGGTCACCGAGGCGGGCTGGATGGGGGTGTCGCCGCCGAACCCGCTGGCCAGCGCGGCCGCGCGTCGGCCGTGGCCGGCGGTACGCCGCAGCACGATCTGGTCGGGCATCGCCACCGCGCCGACCGGCGCCGGCGGCACTTCGGCCGGGGCTGCGGCCGGGGCTGCGGAAGCCGCAGCCGGCGCGGACGCCGCGTGACCAACCGTGCCGGCTGGGGCGGCGCCGGCGGTGGCGGGCACGAGGGCGGGGGTCGACGTCGGGAGCGCCGCCGCCCGCGAGGGAGCCGGGCTCCCGGCAGGAGCCGGGGTGCTCGCGCGCGGGCCGGGTGCGTAGAGCCGGTGGACCGCAGCCGTGGGGGCGACGGCGGCGCGAGCGGCGGCGGCCGCACCGGCCGCGACCGGACCCGCCTGGGGCGAGGGCGCCGCGCGCCGCACGTCGGTGGCGGGCGCGATCGCGGTGTCGCTGCGCCACGAGCGCCGCAGGGTGCCGCCGATGGCCAGCGCGAGCGGGGTGGTGACGGGCGTCATGGCAGCCGGTGAGTCGACGTGGCGGCCGGGGGTCTCGACACCCGCTCGCTGGCGCTCGCGGGGCTCGACCACCGGCGGGGCGGCCGGGGGCGGGTGGTCGAGGTGGTCGAGGTGGGGGCGCCGTCGGAGGGAGTGGCGCCAGTGGTCGAGGTCGGCGCGACGCCGGTCGGGCTCTCGCCCGTCGTCGAGCCGTCGCCGGTGGTCGAGCCGGGCGAGCCCGAGCGCTTGTCCTGAGGTGCGAGCTTGCGAGCCTCGAAGGGAGCCCGTGTCGAGACCCCCGGCCCGCTCTCGGGAACGGAACCCACGGCGGTCGGCGTGGCGCGATCGGCGGTCCCGCCGGCGGCCGGGGTGGCGGCGACCGAGCGGGGAGAGGCGGCGGGCTCCGACTCGGTCGGCGCCGCCGGACCGGGACCGGGAGCGGCCCGCTCGGGCGGGTGGGGGAGCCGTGCAGGAGGCCCATGGTGGCGGTGCGCACGGGGCTGCCGGCGCCGAGCATCCGCGGGCCGGGTCCGCCGCTGCGGAGCGTGGGTCCGCCGTGGGTGTGGGTGCCGGCGGCGAGACGGCGGATCGTGGGGCTGCGCCGCAACGCGGTGGCGAAGCGGGTGGGCGAGCCGGCCAGCTGCCAGGGCGCCGGGGCGGGCGGTGGTGCGGGCTCCGCCACGGCGACGGTCGGGCCGGGACCTGCCGACGCCTCGACCGCGCCCGGGGCTGCCGGGCTCGCCGGGCTCGCCGGGCTCGCCGGGCTCGCCGGGCTCGAGGAGGTCGATGTCGGCGGGAGGCCCGGCTGCGCGTCGGTCGGGGTCGCCGGCGGCGCCTGCTCCGGCAAGGAGCCACTCGGCTGCGGTGACCCGTCGCCTGGAGGGGACGGGTCAGCGGTTCGGGCGGGTGCGGGAGCCGCGTCCTGCCTTGCGGCGCGGGGGCGGGCGGGCGCCGACGGGCGGGCCGGGGTCGGCGCCGCTGACGGCGCCGCCGACGTGGCCATCTTGCGGCGGATGCCGGCGGTGAGCTTCTGGCGGTCGGCCTGGGTGACCATCGGGCCGCTGGCCTTCACCTCGGCGTGGCGCGCGACCCGCACCTCGCTCGAGGTGAGGTTGCCGAGCATGCCGCCCGGTGTGTAGGTCGCCTCGTTCGGGACGCCGCGCGCGGCGCGCGGCAGGGAGCGCGGCTCCAGGGCGGCGACGTCGACCGGCCGGGAGGCCGCGAGCCAGCGCGAGCGCGGGGCCGGTGCCGGCGCGGGCGCCGCACCTCGACCGAACGGAGAGGCGTCCTCGACCGGTGCCGACGGCACCCACCAGCGCGGCGGGCGGGTGTTGGTGCCGCCGTCCTCGCCGGGCCCGCGGAGCGCGGCGCGCACCTCGACCGGTCGCGACGTCGACGCGGCGAACCGCTGCACCGAGGAGGCGAGGCTGCCGACCCGGCTCGGCAGCGGGCGGCCGAGCGGCGGCCCGGGACGCCGCATCCGCGCGCCGACGGCCCGCCCGAGCCGGGTGCGGTCGGCGGGGTCGGTGGGGGCGGCGGTCTCGGTCATCGGCGTGGGTGCTCGGGCGAGCCGGTCAGCTCGTGCTCGTGGTCTGGGTGCGGGCGCGGAAGCCGTGGTGGGCCACCTCGAGCTCCTCCTCCAGCGGGTGCTCGCTGTCGACGTTGAAGTCCGGGCCCTTCCAGCGGATGGGGAAGACGTCGATGAACTCCCAGGTGCGCAGCCGGTTGCCGCTGGTGTCCATCGCCGTGACCGCCCCGGTGGAGCGGGTCAGCTTGTTGCCGGCGGTGGCGAAGCCCTCGCCGGAGCTCTTCGCCATCCACTCGAACAGCGCGTTGCTGTCGGTGAGGCCGCGCCGGAAGATCAGGTGCGGCCAGGTCATGCGGCCGGGCACCCGGTGGGTGTAGCCGTTCTGCCCGCCCTCGGCGAACTCGTGCACACCGACGGTCACCTGGAGGCCCTGGACCTCCTTGAAGACGCCGATCTCGGCGCCGTCGAGCTCGAACAGGAACCGGTTGGCTGCCGGGAGGTCACCTCCCAGCGGCGCCTCGCTCGCGGGCTGTGACCCGCCACCGCTATTGGCCATACTCGCGCACCGCTTCCCACGCTCGGTCGTTCAACGAGACCACCGCTCGCACCATCCGCACCCGGTCCATGTGCTCGAGGTCGAGAAGCTCCGCGAGCGGCCAGTGCAGGTGGTAGGCGAGGTAGGCGATCTCCTGCCATAGGGCGTCGGTCGGGTAGCGCATCATCGTCGCGCTTCCCTCACGACGTCCGGCGGGGCAGCTCCTCGACGGCGTGCCGCA
Organism: uncultured Actinomycetota bacterium; assembly: GCA_963808855.1. GTDB lineage: Bacteria > Actinomycetota > Actinomycetes > Propionibacteriales > Nocardioidaceae > Nocardioides. The sequence goes on from CAWEHA010000002.1 coordinate 566,669, forward strand.
GACCACGCGACTCCGAGGAGCCGCCGTTCTGCGGGGATGCCTGGGGAGCGGCCCCGTCGTCACTCGGTACCTGGGCCTGCTCCTCCGGCTCCGGCTCCGGCGCCGCCGGCCCGGCGGGCATGCTGCCCACCAGGTCGGCAGACGCCTGAGCCTGCACGAGCGCCTCGAACTCCGCTTGGTTGCCGAAGTTGATGACGCCGTAGAAGTCCTGGAGGAACGCCAGGTCGACCGCGAACAAGCCCTCGATGTCACGCGACGTGATCAGCTCGAGGTCCCCGAGAGCGGTCACCACCCTCGTCAGGACGAGGATGGTCAACCGTGGGTCATCGGGACCCTGCACCGTCGGGTCACGAAGCGGCTCCAGCTCGTCTCGAGCCGTCGCGAGCCGCATCGTGCCCGTCCGGTGCAGGTTCCCGTGGTCGTCGACATACCCTCGCGGCAGGGTGAAGTCGTACGCGGTGCGGAGATCGGTCACTTGACCCGCTCAAGCCTCTCGATGACGAGGGTGATGGTCTCCTTGACGGCGTCGTTCGACTCCGTCGACAGCTGGTCGGTCGAGATCTTGCTCGGCCAGCCGTTGAAGAAGTTGAACCGACCCACCTCGGCCATCGTGCTGTCGTACATCACGATCGAGCCGTTCTTGCGGTTGCTGGTGCGGTCCTTGCCGGCGAAGCCCTTCTTCTGGATGTCGTGGAACCACTTCCAGATCGGGTCGGACATGGCGTCCATCGGGGCCATCCGGCCGATCGACAGGTCCGCGGCCTTCTGCACGCTGCCACGGGTCTTGATCATCTGGGTCTTCCCGCTCATGCCGGTCTGCTGGGTCGAGACGATGTCGTACTCGACGTCGAGACCGGACACCGAGGCGAGGATGATCGAGACGCCGTCGAACTCCAGGAAGAAGTTCTGCGCGACGATCGGGTCGGTGGCGATGAGGTCATTCGGCATTGCTTAGCTCCGTCTTCTCGTTTGTCTGCCGCCGGCTCAGGAAGCCGACTGCTTCTTCTGGCTGATGCGGAAGACCACGAACTCCGCGGGCTTCACCGGGGCGATGCCGACCTCGACCACGAGCATGCCGGCGTCGATCGACTCCGGCGGGTTGGTCTCGGCGTCGCACTTGACGTAGAACGCCTCGTCGGCGCTCGCGCCGAACAGGGCGCCTGCCGTCCACAGGCCCCGGAGGAACCCGCTGACGGTGCGCTGCACGCCCTCCCACAGCGTCATGTCATTGGGCTCGAAGACCGCCCACTGAGTGCCGCTGAGGATGGTCGCCTCGACCATGTTGAAGAGGCGCCGGACGTTGATGTAGTTCCAGTCGGTGTCCGAGCTGAGGGTGCGAGCCCCCCAGATGCGGATGCCGCGGGTGCCGAACGGCCGGATGCAGTTCACACCGATCGGGTTGAGCAGGGACTGCTCGTTCTGCGTGACGCTGCGCTCGATGTCGAGGACGCCGCGCATGGTGTCGTTGGCCGGGGCCTTCCACACGCCGCGGGTGTCGTCGGTACGCGCCCACACGCCGGCGATGTGGCCGGAGGGCGGGATCAGCATCTCGGCGTCGCCGTTCTGGCCGATCGGGTTCTCGACCTTGATCCAGGGGTAGTACAGCGCCGCGTACGCCGAGTCGTACATCGCGACCTCGCTGCGCCACTCCTTGATCTGCTGGACCGAGAGCCCCGGAGGTGCGTCGAGCACCGCCATCCGGTTGCCGTTCTGCTCGCAGTGGGAGATCAGTGCGGTCTGCACTGCCTTCCACAGGCCCAGGTCGACGGTGCCGTCGTCCTTGGTGGCGGCGGTGACGAGGTCGGGGACGATCACCATGGTGACGTCCTCGGCCACGGCCAGGCCGTTGATGCCGTTGCGAGCCGACTCCGAGCCGGCGAACTTGCGGCCGTTGACGGCGACGGGCACCGGCTCGGCCTTCTCCAGGTCGTAGACGCCGGGCTTCACCAGCTCGAGCTGGTTCGCCAGGTCGGCGTCCTCCTCGAGCTTGAGCTCGACCTTGACCCGGGTGGAGGTGCCGTTGACCTTGGTGGCCACGCCCGAGGCGCCCGACGACAGGTCGAGGTTCTCGTAGGTCTCCACGGCCTCGCCGCGCTCGAGCACGATCATCGTGAAGGTGCTCGGGCCCTCGGCGTCGTCGCCGGCGTCCTCGGTCTCGATGGCGATCGCCAGGTCGGCGTCGTCCTCGATGCTCTCCACCGCGACCGGCAGACCGAGCGCGCGGTCGCTGGCGGGCAGCGCGGCGCGAGCGGGCTCACCGGCGGGCTCGGTGTTGGGCACCCGGCAGATGTAGGCGAGGCTGCCGCCGTTGGCGAAGTAGCCGTAGACGGACAGCGGCAGCATGCAGCCCTTGGCGAAACCGCCGTACAGGGCCTCGAACTGGTTCCAGCTGGTCACGAGCCGCGGGGCGAGGCCCTGCGGGTCGTTGGGGTCGTCGAGCGGAGCCCGCTCGGTGAATCCGACGAACGCGGCAACGGCCGTCGGTGCGGCGGACAGCACCTTCTGAGAGGAAACGACCTCTTCGATGTACACGCCAGGGGCGGTGTAGGTAGGCATGGCGACTCGCTTCTTGGATCTGAAAATGATGTGGCAGCAACGTTCGCTGCACGGACTAGGGCATCGTGCTCCCACCCGTTTGGTCGTGTTCGTGAAACGACAGAATTGGGTCCGTCAAATTCGCGCGTGACGCGGCGGACTAGACCAGCGCCGCGTCAGCTCGCGGTGACCTGCACCTGGCCGGGGAACGACACCTGGATCACGCCGCCCCAGTTGCACATGCAGGTGGAGCCCTGGGCGAGGATCGGCATGCCCGTCACCGAGGTGAGCGGGGCGGCCGGCGTCCACGGGGTGCCGGTCATGGGGATGCACGGCGCGGGCGTGAGGACGCCGAGGGCCGCCGCGGTGAGGGCGGCGACCTGCGGGTTGGACGGCGTGGTGCACATGCCGAACGGCTTGATGTTCAGCATCGGCACGCTGTCCTTGATGGTGCCCACGGGCATGCCGCCGATCGAGACCAGACCGATGGCGGTGAAGGAGGACGGCGCGATCCCGAAGCTGCACTGCAGCAGGGCGCCGCTCACGACGGGCTGGGGCACGGCACCTCCCGGGTCGTCACTGCTTGCTTCCCTTGACGGACTTGGTGAGCGGCTCGCCGGTGCCGATCACCAGGCAGAGCACGTCCCGGTCATCGTCCTCCCAGCTGCGCGGTGAGGGGAGCAAATAGGTGAAGAAGTAGTCGGAGTCGGCGTAGTCGATGCCGACGTACTTCTCGAACTCCGACGCACAGGCGCCCTGCGCGTACCGGGTGAGCTCCTCGTCGCCGGGGAACTGGTCGGCGGACTCGCCCTCGGGCGCCTCGTAGGCCACGACGGCGTACGCCTCGCGGTCGTGCGGCTCGTCGCACGGGACCTCCTCGAGGTCCTCGATCTGCGCCTTCACCTCCTCCGGCCCGAGGAAGCACTGGCCGGGCTCGACGTCGTAGACGGGCGTCTTGTTGGCGTCCTCGTCGTCGCCGAACAGGCCGCACCCGCTCGCGAGCGCGGCGGTGAGGGCCACGACCCCTGCGGCCCGAGCCACGCGGAGTCGATCACCCACGCCGGGACTCCGCGGCGTCGGCCATGCGCTCGGCCATCGCGTTGATGTTCGTGACGGCGGGGGCCTGCTGCTCCCAGTCGAAGGTGTCGGCGGCGACGGTGGCGCGCAGGAAGATCGCGGGCCGGAGCGAGCCGCCGGCGCCCTGCCAGAGCTCGCGGCCGGTGTTGCGCTCGTCGCCGAGCGCGAGCTGCACCGACGACGACAGGTCGGGCGAGGCCAGGTCGGCCGGCACCATCTCCAGCCCGGAGATCATGCTGGTGAGGTCGCTGAGCAGCTGGTGCTCGTCGCGCGGGCTGCCCGCCCAGACGCTCACCATGTAGCTGAGCTGGATCATCGGCTGTGGGCGCCGGAACATCGCCGGCTGGCTCTCGCCCGTGCCGGTGGGCCGGGTCTGGGAGCGCGACGGCTGCGTGCTGCGCGAGACGTCGTACAGGAAGAGGTTGACCGTGATCCGGGTGACCTGCGCGGACCAGGCGCCCGACGGCACCTCGAAGGCGACGTCGCACAGGTCCTCGCTCAGCCCCATCCGGGTGCGGACCAGCTTCTCCAGGGCGGCGTCCACATGGCTGATGAACACGCCGTAGAAACTAGCCGCCGCGCGCGGTGCCCGCAGGCGTATCGCCATGCTCGTGCGCGCGAGTGAAAGTTTCCCCATTCCCCTGCGGTGGCCACGGGGCCCTACCTATATTCCGAAGGCCCTGACTCGGCACGGGCAGGAGGTCCTGCGTTCGGTGCCGGCGACGGGCAGGTGCCGTGTGGGACGGCATCACCGACCGAACGGGGCGAGAGGATGCGGGTCTCCACCGAGAACCGTGAGGTTCTCGCCGACCCCGGAACCTCCCCGGAGATCCTGGTCACGGTCGTCAACACCGGCACGATCATCGACGGCGTCTCGGCGCGCGTCATCGGCGCGGGCAACGCGCCGGTGCGCTCCGAACCGGCCATGCTGCCGCTCTTCCCGGACGCCGAGGGCCGCATCGCGGTGTCCCTCGACCTGCCCGAGACCCAGCCGGCCGGCATCCACCCGCTCACCGTCGAGGTGGTGTCGCACACCACCGGCGCCATCGAGCACGCCGACCTCGAGCTCGAGGTCGGTGCCCGCCCCGCGCTGACCCTGCAACGCCACCCGCGCATGGTGCGAGCCCGGCGCTCCGGCCGGTTCGTGCTCGAGGTGGCCAACCGCGGCAACGTGCCGCTCGACGTCGACCTCAGCGCCAGCCCGGCCGACGACGGCGTCTCGGTGCGGATGTCGCCGGACAAGTGCCGGGTCGAACCGGGCGCCAGCGTGCGGGTGATGACCGTCGTGCGCGGGCCGCGCATGATCACCGGCGCCGAGCTCGACCGCACGGTCACCATCGACCTCACCGCGCGCCGGGCCGGGATGCTCGGGCCCGCCGAGCGCGTCGAGGCCGAGCCGGAGCCGGAGCTGGTCGAGGCGACCTCGCTCCAGCTGCGGCAGCGGCCGATGGTGAGCCGCGGCCTGCTCACCTTCCTCGTGCTCGCCTGCATCGTGGGGCTGTGGGCGGGCGCGTTCCTGCTCGGCCTCGGCCAGGTGTTCAAGGGCGACCCGATCACCAAGACCGCCCCGCCGTCGTACTTCGCCTCCCTCGCCAGCGCCGACGCCGACGGCGACGGAGGTGCCGACGGCGAGGGTGGCGGCGCCGACGGCGAAGGGGGCGCGGGCGGCGAGGACGCCCAGCCGGCCGGCACGCTCCCCAAGGACGGCCTGATGCCGCCCGGCTCCGGCGGCGAGATCAGCGGCACCGTGACCGCCAAGAGCGACGGCACCCCGGTGGGCCGGATCCTGGTGGAGGCCTACCGGTCGGCCGACGGCGGGAAGATGGAGCGGGTCAGCTCCGGCGCCACCCAGGCCGACGGCACCTACACGCTGGCCGCCCTGTTCCCCCGCGACTACCGCCTCAAGTTCACCGCCGAGGGCTTCGCCCCGGTCTGGTACAGCGCGAGCAAGCCCGCGGTCAGCCCGGCCAGGGCCGAGGAGGTGCCGGTCGAGTCGCAGTCCAGCAGCGACGGGATCGACATCGTCGTCACCGGTGAGGACGGCTCGCTGTCCGGCAAGGTCGACCCGGGCGACGTCGAGAACCCCGGCTCGGTGCCCACCCAGGTGGTCGCGCGGCTGCTCAGCAGCACCGGCGAGCGCACCGTCGCGGCCCGCGACACCACCGACGGCACCGGCGGCTACCGGCTGCCCGGCCTCACCGCCCCCGGCACCTACGAGGTCAGCTTCGTCGCCCCCGGCTACCGGGTCACCACGGTGACCCAGCGGGTCGACGGCGGCGAGAACCGGATCCAGCCCACGGTGCTGCTGAGCGCCGACGGCGGCGTGATCAGCGGCGTGGTGCGCGACGCGGACGGCCCGCTCGGCGGCGTCACCGTCACCACCACCGTGGAGGGCTCGCCGGTCTCGGTGGTCACGCCCACCTCGGGCACCACCGGCGCGTTCCAGTTCCAGAACCTCCCCACCCCCGGCACCTACGTCATCACCGTCACCGGCGAGGACCACGGCACGGTCACCGAGTTCGTGGAGCTCGACGCCGGCGGCAGCAACACCAACACGAACATCCGGCTCACCAAGGGCACCGGCACCATCCGCGGCGTCGTGCGGACGCCCGGCGGTGACGGTCTCGGCGGCGTCACCGTCACCGTCGGCGGCGCGCCGTCGGCCGAGGACGGCGTCCCGCTCACCACCACCACGCTCACCACCGGCGACGTCGGCAGCTTCGCGATCAACGGCCTGCCCGTGCCCGGCAGCTACACGCTCACCTTCAGCAGCCCCGGCTTCGCCGACGAGACCCGGCCCGTCGACCTCGACAACAACGGCCCGGCGTCGAAGGTCGACTTCACGATGTCGCGCCAGCTCGGGTCGGCCACCGGAGCGATCTCGGGCCCGGCCGGCGCGCGGGTGATCGGCGCCACCGTGACCGCCACCAACGGGCACGTCACCGTGACCACGCTGTCGAGCGGCATCAGTGCGTCGCTCCCGCGGGGCGGCTACCTCTTCAAGGGGCTGACGCCGGGCTGGTACTCGATCACCGTCTCGATGGAGGGGCTGCGCCCCACCACGGCGCTGGTGCGCATCGCGCCCGGCGCCGACCGCACCCAGGACCTGCGACTGCGGCAGGGGCGTGGCTGACATGCGCGTCACCATCACCCCCGAGCGGCTCGAGGTCATCCCGGGCGTCGCACAGCAGCTGTCGATCTCGATCACCAACCCCGGCACGGTGATCGGCGGCTACACCGTGCGCGTGCTCGGCGCCGACCCGACCTGGGTGGAGCTCGAGGAGCAGCGGGTCTCGCTGTTCCCGGACGAGACGCGGACGATCTCGGCGACCGTCACGGTGCCGGCGGGCCTGGCGGCCGGCGAGCGCCGGATGGCCGTGCAGGTCCGCGAGCTCACGCCGCCGGAGCGCAGCGTCGTCGAGGAGCTGGTGCTCGTCGTCCCCGAGGCGCCGAGCAGCCGGGTCCGCCTCGACCCGCTCTCGCTCACGATCGGGCGCTCGGGCCGGTTCAGCCTGCTCATCGAGAACGCCGGCAACACCCCGGTGTCCGGCTGGCTGGCCGCCGACGACAGCGAGAGCAAGCTCAAGACGCGCTTCGAGCCCCGCCAGGTCGAGCTCGCACCCGGCGAGCACCTCGTGGCCGACATGCGGGTCAAGGGCAAGCGCCCGTTCGCCGGCGCGCCCGCGGTGCGCCAGCTCAACGTGCACCTCGTCGAGGGCCAGCCGATGTCCGGGGCGGCGGGCGCCCCGTCGCTCGAGGCGCCCGGCAGCAAGAAGACCGACCCGTACGCGCCGCCGGATCCCGAGGCGCAGCCTGCCGCCGTCGCCACCGTGCTGCAGAAGGCCCTGCTGTCGCGGGGTCCGATCGCCCTGGTGGGCCTGCTCGCCGCCATCACGGTGTTCGCGATCGTGATCACCCTGGCGCTGTCGCGGCTCGTGGGTCAGTCGGCCCAGGACCGCAACCTGGCGCTCGAGATCGCGGCCGCCAACGAGCAGGCGCAGACCGGCGGGTCCTCGGCCCTCGCCGGCACCGTGCGCGAGCTCACCAGCGGCCAGCCGGTCAAGGGCGTGGCGGTCGACGTCTACGCCGCCGACGACCTCGTCGACCCGGTGGCCTCGCTCGCCACCGGCGGCAACGGCACCTACCGCATCAACGGGCTCAGCGCCGGCGACTACAAGATCACCTACCGCGGCGCCGGGTTCGAGCCGCTCTGGTACCCCTCCGCCCTCGACGCCGAGAACGCCGAGGTGGTGAAGGTCGAGGAGCGCAACCGGGTCGCCGGGCTCGACGTCAGCCTCGGCGGCACGCCGGCGATGATCAGCGGCGTCGTGAACGGCGACGACGTCGAGGACGCGAGCGTGTCGCTGCGCATCCCGGCGCCCACCATCGCCGCCGACCCGAACGCCCCCGGCGGGCAGGTCGGCGCCATCGGCGACCCCGACGACGACGGCGCGATCGTCGACACCGTGCCCGTCGGCACCGACGGCCGGTTCAGCTTCGCCGGCGTGCCCTCGCCCAGCGAGTACGACGTCGTGGTCACCAAGGAGGGCTACGCCACCGCCACCCAGCGCGTCGACGTCTCGGCCGGCGAGGAGCGCAAGGGCGTGGAGCTCAACCTGCGCAAGGGCGACGGGCTGATCAGCGGCACCGTGGTGTCCGAGGGCCGGCCGCTCGAGGGCGTCACCCTCACCGCCACCTCGGGCGAGAGCTCGGTGAGCTCGGCCTCGCTCGACGACGGCAGCTTCACGCTGCGCCAGCTCCCGACGCCCGGCACCTACACGCTGGTGGCCACCCTCGACGGCTACGCCTCCCAGGCGCTGAGCCTCACCCTCGACGACGCCCAGAAGCTCACCGGCGTCGCCGTCAGCCTGGGCGCCTCGTCGGGCTCGCTCAAGGGCCACACGACCATCGTCGGCGGGCAGAAGGCGGGCGGCGTCACCGTCACCGTCACCGACGGGTCGCAGATCGTGCAGACGGCCACCCAGAGCACGAAGACCCAGAACACCGACGTCGGTTCCTGGTCCGTCGCGGGCCTCGCGGTCCCGGGCACCTACACGGTCACCTTCTCGCGCACCGACCTCGCCTCGCAGACGGTGTCGGTGTCCCTCGACGCCGCGGGGCGGGTCACCGACGACTCCCTGGGAGCTGCCGTCACCTCCACCGGCATCCAGACCGTGATGCAGTCGGCCACCGGCTCGCTCGCCGGCACCATCTCCCAGATCGGCATCGGCAGCGTCGGCGAGGTCACGGTCACCCTCACCTCCGGCGAGTCGACCTTCTCCGTCGTCACCGCCTCGGTGCCGTCGGTGCACCGAGGCAAGTACCACATCGAGCAGGTGCCGCCGGGCACCTACACGGTCAGCGTCAGCCGCCCGGGCGTGCGGCCGACGTCGAGCATCATCGAGATCGTCGCCGGCCAGGTGACGCCGTACAGCGTCCAGCTCGCGCGGCCTGCGAGCGTCTCCGGCCTCGTCACGCTCCGCAACGGCGGCACGGTGGGCGCCAACTACGTGGTGCAGCTGTTCCGCGCCACCGACTACCCCAACGTCGTGTACGCCACCACCACGACGAACAGCTCCAGCCGGTACACCTTCACCGACGTCGACGCCCCCGAGGCCTACGTCGTGCAGGTACGGCGCACCCGTGGCGGTGTGCCGCTCGGCACCGCCACCGTCGAGATCGGGCCCAGCGACACCCCGAACAACGTGAACGTGAAGGTGTCCGATGGCTGACCACGTGGCACCCCCGCGACCTGACGGGTTCGTACCCGGACCCGAACCGGCGCCGCTGGTCGCGATCCCGCCCCTGCTGCGGGTCGGCGCGGGCTCGGCGTCGACGTTCCACGTCGCCGTCACCAACATCGCCGACGAGGCGCGCGAGCTGCTCGTGCTCGCCGTCGGCGTCGACCAGGCGTGGCTGCCCGGCCCGGTGCGCACCCGCGTGCTGGCGCCGGGGGAGACCGAGCAGGTCGCCCTGCGCATCGCCCCGACCGCCGGCACGCTGCCGGCCGAGTACCCGCTCGCCGTCACCGTGCAGTCGGTGGTGCCCGCCACCGGCCGCGCCTCCGGGGCGGCCACCGGCCTCGGCGAGACCTCGGTGGTGGTGAACCCCCGGGCCCAGCTCTCCATCGACGCCAACCCCGAGCAGGCGCGCTTCGTGCGCGGCCAGCGGATGCGGCTCACGCTGCGCAACACCGGCGCCACCCCGGCCACCGTCCAGCTGGAGGCCACCGCCACCAAGGGCCTGCTCGTGCGGCTCGGCAAGCGCGAGGTCACCGTCCCGCCCGGCGGCGAGGAGCGGGTGCGGGGCCGGTTCGTGGCCACCCGGCCGCGGCGGATCGGCGGTTCGATCACCCACTCCTGGAACGTCGTCGCGTCCAGCCCCGAGATCGTGCGTCAGGTGCGCGGCACCGCCCAGCAGCGCGCGCTGTTCGGCAACGCCCTCATGAAGGCGGTCGTCGTCCTGGCCGTGGTGGCCGTCTGGATCGCCGCGGTGCTCGTGCTGGTGCCGCAGGTGGGCGAGAGGTTCGGCAACGAGGAGGCCACCGAGACCGCGGGTGGCGGGGGCGACGGCGGGTCCGACGACGGCGGTGCGGGCGAGGACGGCGGTGCCGGCGGAGCCGGCGGCGCGGCCGGAGGCAAGGTCAAGGTCACCCAGGCGAAGTCGACGGCCTCGCCGGCCGGCGTGCAGGTGAACGGCACGGTGGCCGCCGACCAGCCCGACGGCGTCACCGTCAGCCTCAAGGGGATCTCGCTGGTCGACGAGGAGGCGCAGTCGGCCGAGAACTTCGACGAGGTGGCCGCCGTCGCGCAGCTCTCCTCGTCCGGCAAGACCTCACCGGCCTCGTTCCTGCTCAGCCTGCCGCGCGAGCCGGGGGACAAGAAGAAGCGTCCCGCCTGCTCGGCGGTCGCGGAGTGCACCGCGGTCACCACCGAGGACGGCACCTGGTCGATCCCCGACGTCGCTGCGCCCGGGTACTACCTCGTCAGCTTCAGCAAGCCGGGCTACGACAGCCAGCGGTTCGTGATCGACGCCGCCACCTTCGACCCCACCGAGCCGCTCGAGGTCGAGATGCTGCCCGGCGACGGCGCGCTGTCCGGCGTCGTGCGCGGCCCCAACGGCGGGCCGCTCGGCGGCGCCACGGTCACCATCAGCGACGGCACCACCACCATCACCACCAGCAGCGCCTCCCGCGGCCGGGTGGGCCGGTGGGAGGTCTCCGGCCTGGCGACCCCGGCCAGCTACCTCGTCGAGGCGAGCAGCTTCGGCCTCGGCACCGAGTCGCAGCTCGTCGACCTCGGGCCGGCAGAGTCGGGCACCGCCAACATGCGGCTCCAGCCCGGGATCGCCGTCCTGCGCGGCAAGATCCAGGGCAAGATCTCCGGCGGCCGCACCGCCGGCCTCGGGGGCGTCACGGTGTCGGTGAGCGACAACGACGGCAACGTGCGCAGCGCGACGACGGTCACCACCGGCAAGTTCGCCGGCACCTTCCAGCTGCCCGGGCTGCCCTCCCCCGGCGACTACACGGTGTCGATGACCGCGCCGGGCTACCAGACCGAGACCCGCAACCTGACCCTGCGCGACGGCCAGGGCGCCAAGCAGCTCGACGCGTCCCTGGTGTCGGCCTTCGGCGTGGTGAGCGGCACCGTGCGCGACCGCAACGGCGACCCCGTCGAGGGCGCCGGCCTCACCCTCAGCGACGGCACCCGCACCTACAAGACGACGTCGATCTCCCGCACCGAGGCCACGGGGCGGACGCAGCGCGGCGGCTTCGAGTTCACCGGCGTCACGCCGGGGGTCTACCAGCTGACCACGGAGTACTTCGGGTTCACGAGCTCGGTGCTCACGCTCGAGGTCACGGCCGGCAAGACCACCCCCGCCTTCCCCCGTCTGATCCGCGTTCCGGGCGGCGTGATCCCGCGCGAGTCGACGATCACCGGCTCCGTGGTCGAGGCCGGCACCGGTGACCTCATCGAGTGCCCGGAGGTCACCCCGCCCACCACGCCGATCACCTTCGAACCCTGCCTCACCGCCGTCGTCACCGACTCCGACGGCGACGAGGTCGAGAACGTGGGCGGCACCGCGATCGGCACCACCCAGTTCACCCCCGACGCCGAGTACACGCTCCCCGACGACGGCCAGCCCGTCGGCCTCGTGCCGGGTCTCTACACGGTCACCGTGTCGGCCCCGCACTACGAGTCGGCCAAGACCCGCGTGCAGGTCGGCTTCCGCGACAACGCGACGGCCGACACCATCCAGCTCGCGCCGGCCCCGGTGATCACCGGCGTCATCAGCGCGGTCACCGGGGAGCCGGCCGGCCCGGTGTGCGTGTGGGCCGTGCCGGACGGCGTGGCCGCGCCCACGACCCGCTGCTCCGACCCCGCGCCGGCGGCGTGCGCGCCCGACAGCGCCACGTTCGACCCGACCGACACCACGCCGCGCGCCCAGTGCGCCTGGGTCGACGGGCTCGGCCGCTACTCGATCGAGGTGCCGAGGCGCGGCGAGTACACGCTGCTCGTCGAGCCCCAGGACGACGAGTACCCGTCACCGCCCGACGTCCGCCTCAACGCGCCCGCCGGCAGCACGGTGATCCACAACGTGCAGCTCAACCGGCTGGGCCGGATCACGCTCACGGCCCTCGAGGCCGGGTCGGGCGGGGCCCTGGGTGGCGGCCGAGGGCGCCACGATCACCCTCGACGGCCTCACCGGTCCCGGCGGCATCGCTCACCGGGTTCTCCGAGACCCAGACCTCCGGAGCCGGGGGCGCCACCGCCTTCACGGCCCTGCAGCCCGGCTGGTACCGCGTGAGCGGCAGCAAGGCCCTGCTCGCGTCCGACCCGTTCGTCGTGTTCGTGGGCTTCAACCAGGAGGAGCGGCGGATCGTGGCCCTGGTGCGCCGGGTCACCGCCCTGGTCGGCAAGGTCACGTGGAACCGCGGCGGCGCGGTCGCCGTCGACGGCGGCGACGGTCACGGTGACCGGACCGGTCGGCTACTCCGGCACCCAGCCGTTCAACGGCTCGACCACGCTCACCACCGACGCCGACGACGGGTGCTTCGTCGTCACCCGCACCTCCACCACGACCGCGCCCGCGCCCGGGCTCCCCGGCTGCACCGACACCTATGCCTCCCCTGCCTGGCAGCGGATCGACTTCCTCTCCTCCACCGCGAGCGAGATCCGGATCAACAAGGCCGGCTTCGACCTGCTGGTGCTCCGCAACCACGACCTCCTGGAGGGCGCGGTCAACGAGCTTCACGCTCGAGCCCAGCGCCGTGCCGTTCGTGGGCAACACGAGCACCACCCGGATCGTCGCCGACGGCACCACGCCCGACTTCAGCAACGCCACCTTCCGGGTCGACTCGACCACGACGTCGGCGACCACCATCTCCATGAAGGCCTCCGCCGGCGGCGACCTCACCTGGACCGACACCCGCTACGGGTCGGTCGACCGGATCCGGCCGGGCAACTACACGGTCACGGCCACGCTGGCCGGCTACACGAGCTCGCCCGTCAGCATCACCTGCGAGGTGGCGGCGGCGTCGTGCTCGACGACCGACCAGCTCCGGCTCCGCCAGCTCGGCTCGCTCACCGTCAACGCCGTCGACAGCGGTGGCGCCGCGGTCGACAACGTGGTCACCACGCTGCGCAAGGGCAGCACCGTGGTGGGGCAGAAGGACTCGCCCAACGACGGCAACTCGGTGTCGTTCCCCGACCTGCTCCCCGGTGCCACCGACTACACGCTGCGGGTGCAGGCGGCCGGCTACGACTTCGACGCCGGGTCCCTGTCGTGCACGCCGGCCGGCGGCACCACGTCGACGTCGCTCACCATCGAGGCCGGCACGGTCACCACCTGCAACGTGACGCTCACCCGGCTCGGCACCTTCACGGGCACGCTGAACGGCGTCCTCGCCGACTCCCCGGCGAGCTCGCCGGTGCGGCAGCTCGCGGGCGCCACGGTGCAGGCCACCCCCTGCACGGCGACGGCCACCGCGAGCAGCGTCACCTACTGCACGGCGGTCAACGCCTCCCGCCGGCTCACCACCAGCAGCGACGCCGGCGGCGGCTACTCGCTCACGGGCACCAACAGCATCGAGGGCATCGACACCGGCTACTGGCTCCTCACCACCGTCCTCCCCGGCTGGAGCCAGCCGCCGGCCGCGGCGTCCGGCGCACTGCAGGGCACGCTCGTCAACGTCACCACCGGCGGCGACCTCCCGCGCGACCTGTCGATGTTCGTGAACCGGGTGAACTTCACCACCCGCGTCATCGACCAGGGCGGCACCCGGGTCAGCGACGCGACCGTGAAGCTGCTCCAGGGCGCGACCGAGGTGGCGACCGGCACCCTCACCGGGTCGGGCACCACCGCCCAGTTCGACTTCGCCAACGTGCTGCCCGGGCTGTACACGCTGGAGATCAGCGGCAGCGGGCTGGTGAAGACCACGGTGCAGGTGGAGATCCAGGTCGGCGTCGCCAACCAGAGCTTCCAGGCGTTCGTGAGCCGGGCCACCAACAGCGTCAGCGGCCACGTGCGCGGCGGTGACCGGCCGGGCGGCCTCAACAACGTCGACGTGAAGATGTACAAGTGCGCCGACACCGGCACCACCTGCGAGAGCACGGTCGCGAACGGCACCGACGGCGCGGCCCTCGACACCGACACCGACGCCGCCGGCAACTTCCAGCTCCGGACCGTGCCGAACGGGCGGTTCCTCATCAAGTTCACGAAGACCGGGTACACCTCCGTGGACTCGGCGATCATCACCTTCGACCACACCCAGGCCGCGCCGAACCTGACCGTGGACATGCCCGTGAGCCAGCGGCTGCTGAACGTGACGATCGACCCCACGACCAACAGCGAGGACCTCACCGGCGCCACGCTCACGCTCACGCCCACCGGCACCACCGAGAACACCGCGCTCCCGCCGGCCACGGTGACCACGCGCTCGGCCAGCTTCGGCCAGGTCCGGTTCGGGTGCTGGAACATCGCGATGACGCTGCCGGCCGACCACTACGGCGCGATCACCTATCCGGCGGCCACCACCAACGCGGCGATGAGCTGCACCGGAAACGTGATCGTGCCGCCGACGGCGTCCGCGTCGCCGCTGAACGTCGAGATCGACCTGGTGGAGACAGAGCTCCAGATCAGCGTGTCGGCCACCGCGCTGTCGGGTCACGCCGCCCCCACCACGGCGAACGTCGAGGTGCGAGGCCCCGACGACGTCGACTTCCCCACCTTCACGGTCGGGAGCGGCACCCGGAGCATCTGGGTCTCGCCCGGCAGCTACGACGTGACCGCCGACGCACCCGCCGGGTTCTCGTCGGAGTTCTGGCCCAGTGACGCGGAGAACGACATCAACGTCACGACCAGCAACGGCCCACGCACGGCGGCGCTGGCGCTCACCGAGCGCACCGGGTCGGTCGGGGTGACGGTCACCGGCATCGCGGCGAGCCCGACCCGGTGGGTCAGGATCACCGTGGCTGCCGGGAGCGGGCAGACCGCGCCGGTGCCGGCGGCTCACGCGTCCGGCGTCGTCGTCACCTCGAACGCCGTCCAGACGTTCAACCTGCCCTCCGGCAACTGGGTCTTCACCGGCACCTACGTCACCGGGGCCAGCTCGACCACCCAGGTGGCGGGCTCGACGGTCGACACGGAGATCCGCAACATGAACGAGCACGTCGAGACGGGGAACGTGTCGCTGGCGCCCACCTACCCGCCACCTCCGCCCGGCCCCTGATCGGACATCCTGGGCGCGTGCACCGCCGCGCGTTCCTGAGCCTGTCCGCGCTCGGCGCGGCGGCGGCGCTCACCACCGGCTGCGAGGAGGACCGAGGACCCGTGCGCACCCCCGACGGCCGCCAGGACTACGGCTCGGACCCCAGCCAGTTCGGCGAGCTCTCCCTGCCCGACGGCGACCCGCGCGGCGTCGTCGTGGTGATCCACGGCGGGTTCTGGCTCGACGCCTACGACCTCGAGCTCGGCCGCCCGCTGGCCGCCAGCCTGGCCGCGGCGGGGTGGGCCGCGTGGAACCTCGAGTACCGCCGGGTCGGCAACGGCGGCGGCGACCCCGCCACCTTCGACGACGTCGCCGCCGGCATCGACAAGCTGCGCGACCTCGACGTCGACACCTCCACCGTCGTCACCCTCGGCCACTCGGCCGGCGGTCACCTCGCCACCTGGGCGGCCTCGCGTGGCCGGGACCCGCGCTGGGCCGACGGCGTCGCCGTCACCCACGTCGTGTCGCAGGCCGGCGTGCTCGACCTGCGCGCCGCCGACGACGGAGGGGCTGGGGAACGGGGCCGTGCGCACCTTCCTCGGCGGCCCGCCGACCGATCCGGCGCTCGACCCGGTGCGCCAGGTGCCGCTCGACGTGCCGGTGTGGTGCGTCCACGGCCGCGACGACGCCATCGTGCCGATCAGCCAGTCCGAGTCCTACGTCGAGGCCGCCACCGCCGCCGGCGCCACCGCCGAGCTGGTGGAGGTCGACGGCGACCACTTCGTCGTCATCGACGCGGAGTCGGCGGCCTGGACCCGCACGCTCTCGATCCTCGACGCCATCTGAGGTTCAGCGCGGGAAGACGGCCGCCAGGTCGCGCCGCACCACCCGCGCCGAGGCGACCAATCGCAGCAGGACCGCGCAGCTGGCGGCCTGCGCGGCCATCAGGCCGAGGAGCACGAGGATCTGGGCGGCGCCGGCCTCCACGGGCGAGCCGCCGCCGAGCAGCACGCCGATGAACGCGCCGGGCAGGGTCACGAGCCCGACCGTGCGGGTCTGGTCGAGGCCGGGCAGCAGCGCCTCGCGCGCCGTCGGCTCGAAGGTCAGGTAGGCGGCCTCGGGGGAGGGCAGGCCGAGCGCCACCGCAGCCTCGTAGGTGCTGTGGTGCGCGGTCAGCTCGTCCGCCGCGCGCCGTCCGGTGAGGGTGGCGGCCGTCATCGCCCCGCCGATCACGATGCCGGCCACCGGGATCACACCCGCGCCGTTGAGCGGGATCACGCCCGAGCCGAGGCACAGCGCGACCACGGGAGCGGCGCCCGCGGCGATCGCGAGGGCCACCCAGCCGGTCTGGCGCAGCGGGACGTCGAGCCGGCGGCTGACCGTCGCGGTGGCCACCAGGTACATCACCACCACGAACGCGAACGAGCCCCACAGCGACTCGAGCACCGCCGCGATCACCAGCGACACCACGGCCAGCTGCGCGACGGCCCGCACCGCTGCGGTGAGCTGGTCGCGCTCGACCCCGAGCCGCCCGGCGCGCGTGATCAGGACCGCGGCCACGACGAGCACCACCAGCACGGCGGCCAGCGGCCAGCCGAGGTCCGGGGTGCCGCTCACGACGCGCGGGAGAGCAGCGAGATCTTCTGCCAGATCTTCCGCGACAGGCTCGTCGTCAGGGTCTCGATCCCACCCACGGCGTCGAGCACGACGTCGTCACGCGACTCCTCGGCCACCAGGGCGGCGGCCTTGCCCACGAGACTCAGCATCTCCGAGCAGTACTCGAGGTAGTGCTCCATCTCCCGCGGGGTGAGGTCGGGGTCGACGCTGCTCGCCGTCCGCACGTAGCCGTGGAACCGCTCGGGATCCTTGGCCAGCTGGTGCATGTCGATCACGTGGGCCAGCGACCGCAGCCGGTGCAGCAGCGCCAGCGACCGGCCGCGCTGCAGCCGCTCGGGCAGGGAGTAGAGGAACCACAGCGCGAGGGCGGCGAACACCAGGTCGTTGATGGTCGACTCGATCAGCGGCAGCCACGACACCGTCTCGTCGGCCAGGGTGTCGCGCAGCGCGAGCACCATGGCCACCACCGTGGCCACGAGCACCACCGCGGCGGCGGCGCGCGACTGCAGCCGGGTGCGCCGGAGCTTCACCGAGATCCCGACGGCGGAGCTCTCGACGTCGTCGATCAGCGCCGACAGCCGCCGCACGAGCCCGAGGATCCCGCGCTCCGGGAACCGTGCCTCGATCCGCTCCTCCAGCCGCACCACGGTCGTGCGGACGTGCCGGCTGTCGAGGTGGTCGAGCCCGGGCACCTCCCGAATGTAGAACCCGGCCCGCCGTCCAGAAGGGACGACGGGCCGGGAGGGCATGAGCTCAGTTCGAGCTGCGCATCGCCCGCAGGCCGACCACCAGCCCGAGCACGGCCGTCGCCGCGCCGGCGGCGATTCCGGCGATCACGGTGTCGGCCGGGAAGCTGCCCGCGAACAGCGCGCGCTCGGCCTCCACGATGTAGCCCAGCGGGTCGAGCTTGCTGAGGAAGGTCAGCCAGCCGGGGGCGCCGTCGAGCGGGAGCAGCACGCCGGCCAGCAGCAGCACGGGGAAGATCACGGTCTGCTGGACGGTCCAGAACATCCAGTCCTGGTCCTTCGAGGCCAGCGCCAGCGCGAACGACAGGCCGCCGACGCCGATGCTGAACAGCGCCAGGATCGCGGCGCCGACGAGCACCCCGGTGAGGTGCAGGTCGAAGCCGAACGGGGTGCAGACCGCCACGATGATCGCGGCCTGCGCCAGCATCGGCACGACCTCCTTGAGCGCCCGGCCGACGAGCAGCGACGAGCGGCTCAGCGGCGAGACGAGCAGCCGCTCGTGCGAGCCGGTCTGCATCTCCTGCATCAGGTTGGCGCCGGTCATCGACGCCCCCATCAGCGCGGTCATGCCGATGATGCCGGGCACGAACCACTGCAGCGCGGAGCCGTTCTCGACCTTCGGCAGCAGCGGCGAGAACAGCGCGAGGAACACCAGCGGCTGCACCATCGCGATCACCAGCGTCGCCGGCTCGCGCAGCATCGGCCGCAGCTCGCGGGTGAACACCGCCCAGGTGTCGGCGAGGAAGCCGGGCTCCCGGGTCGTCGTCCAATCGCTGTCAACCACGCGGTTCGTGGGGGTCTCGGCGGTGATGGTGCTCATGCGGCCTCTCCTTCGGTCTCGGTGTTGTCGGTGCTCTCGTTCTGGGTGCTCTCGCGCAGGCTGCGGCCGGTGAGGTCGAGGAACACGTCGTCGAGCGTCGGCCCGACCACCTCGATCCGCACCGCGGGCGTGCCCGCCGCGGCCAGGTCGGTCACGAACGCCGGCGCCAGGTCGCGGCCCCGCGCCGCGCGCACGGCGACGTCGACGCCGTCCACCTCGACGGTGGCGCCCGGGAGGCGCCGCGCCCGCTCGGCCGCCGCGGCGGCGTCGGCGGGGGAGCCGAAGCCGAGCGACACCAGGTCGCCCAGCGCGGACTTGAGCCGCGGTGCGCTGTCGTCGGCGATCATCGCGCCGTGGTCGATCACGATCACCCGGTCGGCGATCGCGTCGGCCTCCTCGAGGTAGTGCGTGGTGAGCACGATCGTGGTGCCGAGCTCGCGGTTGAGCCGCACCACCTGCTCCTGGAGGTTCGCCCGGTTCTGCGGGTCGAGGCCGGTCGACGGCTCGTCGAGGAACAGGATCGGCGGCCGGTGCACCAGCCCGATCGCGATGTCCATCCGGCGCCGCTGCCCGCCCGAGAGGGTCGACACCGGACGCCGCGCGTGCTCGGTGAGGTCGAAGGCCTCGAGCAGCTCGTCGGCCCGGGCGTTCGCCGCCGTCCGCGACATGCCGTGGGCGCGGCCCTGCGCCACCACCTCGTCGCGGCCGCGCTGGGTGTGGCCGGCGCCGTTGCCCTGGCCCACGTAGCCGATCGCGCGGCGCACGGCCCGCTGGTCGCGCACGACGTCGTGGCCGGCCACCTCGGCGGTGCCCGAGGTCGGCGCGATCAGCGTGGTGAGCATGCGGAGCGTCGTCGACTTGCCGGCGCCGTTGGGGCCGAGGAACGCGACGAGCTCGCCGTCGGCGACCTCGAGGTCGAGGCCGCGGACCGCCTCCACCTCCTGGCCGTGGCGGGAGAACGTCTTGGTGAGCGACTGAGTCCGGATGACCGGACCTGACCGGTGGGTGTGCTGGTTCATGTCGCTGACGCTAGAAGCCGCTTAGGCCACTTTCTGTCCGCAATCAGAATTAGTGTGGCCGACATGTCCACCAGCGCCCGGATGCTGAGCCTGCTGTCGCTCCTCCAGACCCACCGGTACTGGCCCGGCGAGGAGCTCGCCTCCCGCCTCGAGGTCAGCGGCCGCACCCTGCGCCGCGACATCGAGCGGCTGCGCGACCTCGGCTACCAGGTCGACGCCAGCCGCGGCGTCGCCGGCGGCTACCAGCTGCGGGCCGGCGGCCAGCTGCCGCCGCTCCTGCTCGAGGACGACGAGGCGGTCGCGATCGCCGTCGGGCTGCGCACGGCGTCCGCGGCGAGCGTCACCGGCGTGGGCGGGCTGGAGGAGACCTCCGTCCAGGCCCTCACCAAGGTGATCGGCCTGATGCCGCCGCGGCTGCGCCGCCGGATGGACGCCGTCAGCTCGCAGACCGACTCCCCCGGCCCGTGGACCCAGGGCCCGACCGTCGACGCCGGCGTCCTCACCACCCTCGCCCAGGCCTGCCGCGACGACGAGCCGCTCCGGTTCGGCTACCAGGCCCGCGACGCCGACCCCACCGACCGCTGGGTCGAGCCCCACCGCCTGGTCTCCCTCGGCCGCCGCTGGTACCTCGTCGCCTACGACCGCGACCGCCAGGACTGGCGCTCCTTCCGCCTCGACCGCATCAGCGACCCGACCCCCAGCGGCCAACGCTTCCGCCCCCGCGCCATCCCCGGCGGCGACGCCCTCGACTTCGTCCGCTCCGGCATCCGCCAGATGCCCCAGCGCTACTCCGTCCGGGTCCGCGTCGAGGCGCCGGCCTAGCGGGTGGCCCGCGTGGTCGGCCGCTGGGGCGAGGTCGAGCCCCTCGGCGACGACGCCTGCGTGCTCGTGATGAACGTCGACGACCTCGAGTGGCCGGTCATGGTCCTCGGCCAGGTCGGCGCGGCCGTTCACCGTCGAGTCGCCCGACGAGCTGCGCGCCGAGGTGGCGCGGGTGGGTGCGCTGTTCGCTGCGGCGTCGTGACGGCCCCCCTCACGCGCGAGGTCGAGAGGCAGTGAGCACCAGCGCGCAGGCGGGGAGGTCGTAGGTGCCATCGTCGAGCCGGTGGGCCGCGGTGAGCTCCTCCGCGCTGGCGCGGACCGCGGCCAGCTGCTCGTCCGTCGCCGTCGCGAGGGCGGCGGCGATGGGCGGCGCGAGCACCCGCACGAGGTCGACGTGCTCCTCGGCGCTCCCGTAGTGCCGCCGCCACTCCACGGTCTCGACGCGGACGTCGACGAACCCCGCCTCGCCGGCGAGCTTCTCCAGCTGCTCGGGATCGCCGAGCGAGAACGGCCCGCCCGGTTGAGCAGGATTCGACCCCGTCAGCACACCGTTCACGACCGCCGCGAAGGCGACCGACGTCATCCACGGGTTCTTCGCGGCGTCGGCCCACACCGCGGTCGCCAACCGGCCCCCCGGGCGGAGGACGCGCCAGATCTCCTGCAGCGCCTGGGACGGGTCGGGCACGAACATGAGACCCATGCGCGACACCACGACGTCGTACGCCTCGTCGGCATCGGGAATCGACGCCGCGTCGACCACCGTCGCCGAGCACTGCGGGAGGTGGTCCAGCTTCGGCCGGATCAGCGCGACCATCTCCGGCGCGACGTCGCTCGCGACCAGCACGCCCTCGGGTCCGACGAGGTCGGCGAGCCTGACCGCGAGATGTCCCGTTCCGGCGCCCAGCTCGAGCACCCGGTCCCCCGGTCGGATCGCCGCCGCCTCGACGAGCACCCGCGTCGCGTCACCGTGGGTCTTCTCGATCTCGCCCGCGTGCGCCTCCCACGCGTCGGCGACCCGCGACCAACAACACCCACCTGCGTCCATCCGACCCACCGCTTCCGATACAGTGAAACTGTTTCCATTACAGCGATGGTGTATCTGAATGACGCGTCCCGTCAAGAGGTCCTACGACTCCAGCCGTCGGCGCGCTCAGGCGCGCGAGACCCAGCGAGCGGTGCTGCGCGCGGCGCACGACCTGTTCGTGGAGCACGGCTACGGGCGCACGACGATCGCCCAGATCGCGGAGCGGGCGGGTGTGTCGCCCGAGACGATCTATGCCACCTTCAAGAGCAAGGCCACGCTGCTGCACCGCACGTGGGACGTCACCGTCGGTGGCGACGACGAGGAGGTCGTCTTCCACGAGCGGCCCGAGGTGAGGGCAATCCGGGCCGAGCCGGACCTCGCGAAGCGACTGATGATGCAAGCGACGTTCTCCACAGCCACCGCGCGCCGGATGACGCCCTTCGTCCGGTCGGTCCGGGGAGCAGCAGCCAGCGAGCCGAGTGCCGCGGCGATGGCTGCCGAGATGGAGCGACAGCGGCTCGAGGGCATCTCCGTGATGGCGAGCGACGCCGCCGCGACCGGTCAGCTGAAGGTCAGCGAGGAGGAGTGCCGCGACATCATCTGGTCGATGACCGACGGTCACCTGTGGCACCAGCTCGTCGTCGAACGCGGCTGGAGCGACGAGCGGTACGCCGACTGGCTCGGTCGTACCTGGATCGCACACCTGGTGTAGTCCAGCGACTGAAGGTCAGTCGAGACAGGCGGTCATGCGGATCGAGACGAGCAGCCCCGGGATCTCGGCGCCCAGCTTGGCGGCGTAGCGGGTCGGTGGATCCGTGAGGAACCACCGGGCGTACTCCTCGTTCATCCCGGCAAAGTCGCCGGGATCGATGAGCAGCACACCGACTTCGACGACGTCGTCGAGGCTCGCACCGCCGGCCCGCAGGATCGCCTCACAGCTCGCCATCGCCTGGCGGGTCTGGTCCTGGATGCTCTCACCCGCCAGCTGACCGGTGCTCGGCTCGACCCTGTCGTTCCCTAGACGAACACCAGGGAGCCGGCCCTGACCCCCTGGCTGAAGAGCGGCGAGCTCGGTGCGTCCGGTGTCGTGATGACCTGACGTGGCATGACGGCCTCCCGGCCGATCGTCCCACCGCTGCCGGTTCGGGAGAAGGGTCATCGTCGCGTTGGTGGCGATCGCGGTGTCCCACCGGCGGCGGTATGACGCAACCTGGAAGCGCCGACTCGCGGCTGAGCGCGCCTTTGTGGAGGGCGGTTCAGTGTGTCCCCATTGCCGTGGCGCTGCTGGACGCGTGACCGCGTCCCGTCCGAACTAGGACACAGGGTCCCTCTTGTCAGAACCGGCGCGCTGGGTGCAGCCTGCTTGGGAGACGCGCCGGCAGGAGGTGACCAGGTGCGCAGGCCCTCCGCGCTCGTGCCGGTAGCCGTGCTGCTCGCGAGTGCGCTGGTCGGTGCCTGCTCGGGCGAGGAGTCCTCAGATGCCGACGGCCCGGCCCCCCTGGAGACTGCGCTGGCGGACGCCGTCGCCACGCAGCTCGAGATCGACGACAGCCTGAACAACCTCCGCGCGCTGGTGGTCGTGCACGACGGCGAGACGGTGTTCGAGAAGTACTGGAGCACCACACCGACGACGTACTGGGACACCGAGTCGGTGACCAAGAGCGTGATGTCGGCGCTGGTCGGGATCGCGTTGGCCGACGGCGACCTCGATAGCGTGGACCAGACTCTGGCCGAGCTGCTGCCCGAGTATGCCGAGGCCATGCGGCCCGCGGTCGCCGGCACCACGCTGGAGCAGGTGCTGACCATGACCGGCGGCTTCCCCGGCGACCCCGCGGATCCGGAGGCTCAGTTCATCTTCGCCGACGACCCCACGGCCGCGGTCTTGGCCTCCGCAGACCGCCCGCCCGGTCAGGAGTTCCGTTACTCCAACGGCGGCTCACATCTGACCGCTGCGATCCTCGAGAAGGCGACCGGGATGTCCGTGCTGCAGTACGCACGCTCCCGGCTCTTCGAGCCGCTCGGTATCGACAGCGAACCGGCGTTCGAGCCGCTCATGCGACGCTCCGAGATCGACGAGTACGAGGCGGCGGCATTCGCGTGGCCGGTCGACCCGCAGGGCCGCCACGCCGGCTTCGGGCTGCTCAAGTTGCTCCCCCGGGACCTAGCCCGGATCGGGCAGCTCTACCTCGATGAGGGCAAGTGGGAGAACGAACAGCTGCTGCCGGCCGACTGGGTCGCGGCCTCGACCACTACGCAGGTCGAGGTGAACGACCAGGCCAGTGGCTACGGATACCTGTGGTGGATCAAGGACGACGGGGACGCCCCGGCGTACCTCGCGTGGGGCTTCGGCGGCCAGGCGATCCGGGTGATCCCGGACCGGGGACTGGTCGTGGCACTGGCCAGCGAGGTCGACATCGCGGACCCGTCCGATCAGGGCTCCAGCCGGGACGCGGTCAGCCTGCTCACCGACCAGGTGATCGCACCGCTCCTGGAATGACCGGGTGAGTCGTAAAGGGACCCACCCAGTTAGTGGGCGAAGCCGGGCGCACTTTCTGGGCGAAAGGACGCGTCTTGGTCGGCGATGTGGCTCAGGTTCGCAGGGGCGGGGTCGGTGGATCGCGGTGGGCGACCGTGTGGTGACGAGGACAGAGGAGTTCGGCGTCCTTCAGGTTGGTCCTGCCGCCCAGCGCCCAGGGCTTCTTGTGATGCACGTGGCAGAGCCAGGCGGGGACGTCGCAGCCGGGGCGCTGGCAGTGCTTCTGGGTGAGCGCGAGGGCGAGGCGCTGGGCGTCGTCGTGGAAGCGCATCTTGCGGCCGAGGTCGAGGACGCGGGAGCGGCCGTCGAGGACGGCGGGGATGATCCCGGCCTCGCAGGCGAGGCGGCGGGCGGTGCCGGCGGTGATCCGGCCGCCGGTGTCGAGGCTCGCCGCCCGGAGGCCGCCGAGGAGGGTGTCGAGGTCGAGGGTGACGATCACGGTGGCGTTGAGGCCGCCGGCCTTCGGGAGCCTGTCGAGCGGGTAGCGCGAGACGTACTCGGCGAACGCCTGGCCGAGCCGGTGATGGGTGGGGCGTTCGTGGTCGTAGGTCTCGCCGGTCGCCCGCTGGTGCTTCGGTGCCGCGATCGCCATCAGCGCCTTGCGGAGCATCGCGCCGTCGAGGGCGGGCAACGTGAACTTCCCCTTCACCCTGCCGTCGCCGGTCTCCCACATGGAGAACGAGGTCGCCTTGGCGGCTTCCCGCTCCTCGCGTTCGAGCAGTTCGCCCTCGTGGGCGTCGGCCGCGTCGGGGTCGACCACCTCGAGCACGCGGCGACCGAGGACGCGAAGAGCCTTGGCGTCGTGGTGCTCGGCGAGGGCGACCAGGTGCTTGGTGCACTGCTCGCGCAGCCCCGGCTGCTCGGGCAGAGCGTCGACGGCCTCGCAGATCACGGGCGCCTGCTCGGCGTTCACGTGACCGGTGGTCATGGCCTCGCGCACCTGCTCGTGGTGGCCCAGTGCGGTGGCCAGGCGGGCTTGCCTGAAGGCGGCCGGCCGGGTGGTCTGGGTGGTCACGGCGAGCCAGGCGCCGAGGCTGGTGGCGTCGAGCCGGTCGGCGTCGACCTGGGCCAGCACCCGGGCCTTCAGCTCGGCCACCTGCGCCTCGTGCCGGCTGAGGGCGACGGCTGCCTGCACGGCTTCGTCGTCGCTCAGCGACCACGCCGGGACGTCGGCCAGGGTGGCGAAACCCTCGATCGAGCGCGCCACCTCGACCGGGATCGGGTGCCCCGGTGTCGGCTCGTGCGGGTGGTTCGCCATGGTCCTACTCAAGCAGGCACCACCGACAGTCGAACCCGAGAATCCCGCTCAACCACACGGGTTGTGGATAACTCGCGACTAGAATCGGCCGTCACCGCTGTCGTCAGTCCAGGGAGGACCCCATGCCACGCCAGGTCATCACCACTGCGGACGCGCCCGCCTCGCCCCTCTTCAGCCAGGCAGTCAAGGCCGGACCGTTCGTGTTCGTCTCCGGCACCGTCGGCATCGACCCGAGCACCGGCAGTCTCGCCGGAGCGACGATCCAAGAGCAGACGCGCCAGGCGCTGAGCAACTGCCAGGCGATCCTCCGAGCCGGTGGCGCCGGCCTGGACGACGTCGTGGAGGTCGGGATCCTGCTCACCGACCCTGCCGACTTCGCCGGGATGAACGAGGAGTGGGCGCGCTGGTTCCCGTCCGATCCGCCCACCCGGTACGGAGTGAAGCTCGGCGTGGACGTCCCCGGACTTCTCGTGTCGATCCGCATGACGGCCTACACCGGCTGACCGGTCCGGCCCGGGGTCTCGACGCGGTCCTCGCTGCGCTCGTCCCGGCTCGACCACCGGGGCAGCAGGGAGAATCCGGCTGTGCGTGCTGTGGTCGTCGACGCTGCCCGAGCCCAACCCCGCGTGCGGGAGGTGGAGGAACCGGTGTGCCCGCCGGCGGGGGTGGTCGTCCGGGTGCACGCCACCGGCCTGTGTCGCAGCGACTGGCACGCGTGGGCGGGCCACGACGACATCGCCTTCCCGCACGTGCCCGGACACGAGCTGGCCGGCGTGGTCGCCGAGGTCGGAGACGAGGTGGAGCGTTGGCGGGTCGGGGACGTCGTGACCGTGCCGTTCGTCTGCGGCTGCGGTCGGTGCGAGTGGTGCCGGTCGGGGGAGGCGCAGGTGTGCCCGGACCAGCAGCAGCCGGGGTTCACGCACTGGGGGTCGTTCGCCGAGTACGTCGCCCTGCACGCGGCCGACACCAATCTCGTCGCCCTCCCGCCCCAGGTCGACTTCGCGACCGCGGCGAGCCTCGGCTGCCGGTTCGCGACGGCCTACCGCGCCCTCGTCGCGCGGGCTCGCGTGGCTCCCGGCGAGTGGGTCACGGTGGTCGGCGCGGGCGGCGTCGGGCTGAGCACCGTGATGGTCGCCCGCGCGCTGGGGGCCCGGGTCGTGGTGGTCGACCGCAACCGGGAGGCGCTCGCGATGGCTGCTGAGCTGGGCGCCGAGCACACGCTGCTGGCCGAGGACGCCGACCTCACGAGCACGATCGCCGACCTCACCGGCGGCGGCAGCCACGTGGCCGTCGACGCCGTGGGGAGCGAGCAGACCTCCGCCGCCGCGATCCTCAGCCTTCGACGCCGGGGACGGCTGGCCCAGGTCGGCCTGCTGCCGCCGGTCGAGGGGCATCCGCGCGTGCCGATGTCGCGGGTGATCGCGTGGGAGCTCGATCTCCTGGGCAGCCACGGGATGGCGGCGGCGGACTACCCGGCCATGCTCGACCTGATCGAGCGGGGACTGCTCCAGCCGCAGCGGCTGGTCGAGCGCACGATCGGGCTGGCCGAGGCAGCGGCCGCCCTGCCCGGCTTCGACCGCGCCGTGGTCGCCGGCATCACGGTGATCGACCCCACCGCCTGACGCCCTCGCTGGCGCCCGCCCGGCTCGACCACCGGCGGTTCGGCGGAGTTCGGCAGCGCAACTGGTCGTGAGGCTGCGAGAGTCACGCCAGCGAGGGAGAGGGGGAGGCGTTGTGGCTCTGATTACTGAGGTGCTGCTCGTGAGTGGTGTCGCGTTGGATCTGGTCGGTGCGGGGGTGCTGTCGCATGCCCACAACGCGGAGTCGATCGTCGAGCTGCGGGAGGAGATCGGGGAGGAGGGGGCTGCTGTTGGGGAGGACGATGCGTTGTCCACCCAATCCCAGCTGTTGGCGGAGAAGCGGATCGGCTTCTTCCTCCTGACCGTCGGGCTGGTGCTCTACCTGACGGGGATCGTCATGAAGAGCTCCGAGGAGCTCGTGACGATCGGCACCATCGCGGGGTGTGTGGTGGTGGCTGGGGTGGTGGTGAGCGTCGTGTTCACCCGGGTCGCTGGACAGCGGATTCTCGCGAAGGCGCATCGGGCCAGTGACCCTGACGACCCGGACGACTTGCCCGAGCAGTAGCGAAGGACCGGGAGGCCCCGGGCCCCCGTGGGGGCTCGGGCCTCCCGGCGCTCGGGTTCGCTAGGACGACGCTCGCGCCCGGTCGTCGCGGTCCTCAGCCAGCAGCCGCCGCCCCAGCGGCGTCAGCGAGTGCCGCACCGCGCCCGCGACCCGCTCGGTGGCCACCAGCCCGGAGCCGCGGAGGACGCGGGCATGCTCGCTGGCCGAGGCGAGCGAGACGCCGGCCCGCCGGGACAGCTCGGTGGTCGAGGACGGGACGTCGAGGGCGGCCAGCACCGTGGCCCGGGTGCGGCCGAGCAGGTCGGCGAGCCCGGACGGCACGGGATCGACGAGCACCTCGCGGTGTGACGGCACGACGAGCACCGGCTGCGGTCCGGGCACGTCGAGCACCATCGGCTGCCACGCGAACCGCGACGGCACCAGCGTGAGCCCGCGGCCGGCGAGGTCGACGTCGTTCACGTAGTCGGCACGCGGGGCGCGGTAGACGAGTCGGGGCGCCTCCCAGGTCATCCGCGGCATCAGGTCGGCGAGCAGGGCGCCGAGACCGCCGTTGGTGAGCCGCTGCGACCAGCGGGCCTGCTCGGCGGCGAGCCACTGCTCGCGGCGCCGCTGCCACGGCACCAGGGTGTGGTGGTGGAAGGCCAGGACGGCGGTGCGCAGCTCGTGCCGGGCCCGGGCGCTCCCCCCGCTCAGCCGGCGGCACCACGGCGTCAGACCGGACTCGGTGAAGAAGGCGTCCAGCTCCTCGCGGATCTGCGCGGTCGGGGTGTCGAGCACCTCCTCGAGCCGGACGTGGAGGTCGGCGGCCGCGAAGCCGGGCGTCAGGAAGTCGGGGAGACCGCCACCGGCCGGCGCGAGCTCGAGGAGCGGCCGCACCTCGGTGCCCAGCCGCCCGGCGACCGCGCGGCGCCACTGCCGCACCCCGCGGTCGAGGCCGGGCGTCGGGTCCTGCACGGCCTGCGCCGCGAGGGCCACGTCCCACAGCGGGTCCGACCCGGTACCCAGGCGCACCCGGGCGAGGTCGTCGGGGGAGAAGTGCAGGCGCAGCACGGCGTCAGCCGACCACGGTTTCGGCGAGGGCCGAAAGGGTTGGTCGGCGGTTGTGTCCGGCCTGTGACCTGAGCGCATGACTCTCACCCGACTCCTCGGCGCGACCGCCCTGGTCCTCGCCGCCCCTCTCGTCCTCGCCCCGGCGACGGCAACCCCCGCCCCGGCCGCCTCGCGGCCGTCGACCTACGTCGTCTCCGACGACCCCGACACCTTCCCGGAGGGCATCCACGTCTCCCGCGACGGCACGATGTACGTGACCAGCAAGGGCACCGGCACGGTCTACCGCGGCGACGTCCGCTCCCGGCGGATGCGGCCCTGGCTCCCCGGCGGCGCCGACGGCCGGGTCACCGCCACCGGCGTGCACGAGGACCCGTGGGGCCGCGTGCTGGTGGCCGGTGCGGAGTCGCGTCACCTCTTCCTCTACGACCGGCGCGGCCGACTGCTCGCCAAGCGCACCACCGCGGAGGAGACGTTCCTCAACGACTTCGCGTTCTCGGGCGGCCACGTCTACGTCACCGACTCGTTCCAGCAGACGATCTACCGGGCCACGCTCACCCGGCGCGGTCTCGGCAAGCTCGAGCCCTGGATGACGATCGACCGCTTCAGCGTCGCTCCCGAGTTCCTCAACGGAATCGTCGCCACGCCGGACGGCACCGCGCTGCTCGTCGCGGACTGGCAGGCCGGGCGCACCTTCCGGGTCGACCTGCGGCGCCGCACCGGCACGCCGATCCGCGTGGTCAACGGGACCGTCGGCGGCGACGGGCTGCTGCTCGACGGGCGCACGTTGTGGGCCGTCGACAACGTCGTGCAGGGCGACGGCTCGCTCGTCACCTCGGCCAAGGAGGTGCGGCTGAACGGCAGCTGGACCGAGGGCAGGATCCTGGACGTCTCGGAGCCGGCGGGGCCGGAGCGGCAGCCCACGACGATCGCCCGCGACGGCCACCGGCTGCTGTGGGTGGAGAGCCAGTTCGGCGCTGTGGTCCCCGAGCCGCCGTTCGTCGTCACCGAGGTCGACGGTCTCTGCCGGCATCACTCCTGGTGAGTCGCAGCGCTCACGGAGCGGGCCTGCGACACTTCGCCGGACGACGGCCGGCTCGCCCCAGTGACCAGCACGGTCCGGCCGGCCATCGTCTGGTCACTGCTCATGTCGCGAGCCTAGGCAGGGGTGGTGGCGAGGGGTCTCGAGTCGGGCTCGCTGCGCTCGTCCCGGCTCGACCACGGCGTGTCGGTGGCGCGTCCTAGCCTCGGACGATGCACCTGCGCTGGCGCCTCGCCGTCGTCACCGGGGCGGGGAGTGGGCTCGGGCGTGAGATCGCGCTGCGCCTGGGCCGGGTCGGCGCCGGGGTGCTCGTCGCCGACCGCGACGGTGGTGCGGCCGAGCAGACGGCGGCCCTGGTGCGGGAGCGCCGGGTGGAGGCCTGGCCGATGGCGGTCGACGTCTGCGAGGACGCCGACCTGCGGCTGCTGGCAGGGCGGGCCCACGACCTCGGCGGCGCCGACCTGCTGGTCAACAACGCCGGCGGCTGGACCGAGGGCGGGGCGCAGTACCCCGACGCCGACCCCGCGGCCTGGAGCCGCACCCTCGACCTCAACCTGCGCGCGCCGATGCTCCTCATCCAGCTGTTCCTCGACGGCCTCGACCGGCGGCGCGGCCGTCGCGACGAACGAGGGGCCGTCGTGAACGTCGCGTCGAGCGCCGGCGTCGAGACCGGCGGCTACGGCTCTCCCGAGTACGCGGCCACGAAGGCCGCGCTGGTGCGGTTCACCACCGCGATGGCGAACCCCGCCGTGGCGGCCCGGGCCCGCGTCACCTGCGTGGTGCCGGGCTGGGTGGGCCTGCCGCGGGCGCAGGAGCAGTGGGCGCGGCTGTCGCCCGCCGAGCAGGAGCGGGTCGGGCCGCTGGTGCCGCCCGGCGAGGTCGCTGGCGCCGTGCTCGACCTGCTGGAGCGGGGCGAGCCCGGCGCCGTCGTCGAGCTGCTGCGGGGTCCGGACAGGCCGGAAGGCCCGGGCCCCCCATGAGGGCTCGGGCCTCCCGGCGTCCGGGTGCCTCAGCTCAGGGACTGCGCCGCGGCGACGACGTCGACGAGGCCGTAGCCCTTGTCGAACGACGTGGTGCCGAGCGGGCCGGCCTCGTAGGCCGCGCCGTCGGTGTACTTGTAGGCGGTCGACTTCAGCGCGGCCTCGATCTCGGCGGGGGTCGCCGTCGGGTCGGCCTGGAACAGCTGGGCGACGATGCCGGCGATGTGCGGGGCCGCCATCGAGGTGCCGCTGATGGTGTTGAAGGTGCCGATGTCGAGCGGGCCCGGGCCGTTGCGCGGGTCCAGGCCGGTGGAGCAGATCACCAGGTAGAGCCGGCACGCCGACGTGATGCTCTCGCCGGGGGCGGAGATGTCGGGGTAGGTCGACTGGTCGCCGTTCTGGCCGCGCGAGGAGAACTCGGAGACGACGCCGTCACGGGTGCCGGTGTTCTGGTCGAAGTAGGACGCCACCGAGATGATGCCGCCGGTCGGGTCCATGCCCGGCGGGTTCGACAGGCTCGTGCTGCCGTCGCCGCCGTCGTTGCCGTTGGCCCACACGGTGACGACGCCCTCGGCCGCCAGCTGGCGCTGCAGCTTCACGGTCGCGGAGTTCGGGTCGAACTCGCCGCCGCCGGAGGGGCCGTAGGAGTTGTTGGTGACCTTGATCGGCGGGCACTCGGCCGCCGGGACGCCGGCGCCACACGGGGCGGCGTGGTTCTCGAGCACCCAGTTCAGCGCGGCGTCGGCGCCGATGATCACGATGCCGGCGCCGGTGGAGATCGAGACCAGCTTGGCGTCGGTGGCCGCACCCGCCTGGGTCGTGCCGTCGGACAGCGCGGTGGGCCGGCCGGCGACGATGCCGTTCACGTGGGTGCCGTGGCCGCCCACCGACAGCGTGTCGGTGTCGACGACGTTCGGCAGCGCCTGCACGGTGCAGGCGGCCTCGAACGGGTCGCACAGGGTCTTGAGGTTGGCGACGACGGCGCTGCTGCCGTCGGCCTCGGCGAAGGCCGGGTGGGTCGGGTCGACGCCGGAGTCGATGACCGCCACCGACACGCCACGACCGGTGAGCGCGGTGCCGTCGGCACCGGTGAGGGTCTGCGCGGCCTCGACGCCGCGGGTGGCGGTGTTGGAGGTGTCGTCGAGGAACTCGATCGGCTGGTTGCCCTCGACGTAGGTGACGCCCGCCTGGGTGCGCACCGCCTGGATCTGGGCCTTGGTGCCGCGCGCGACGACCACGCCGATCTTGTCGAAGCTGGTGACCCGGGCCAGGCCGGCGGCGCGCACCGCGCGGGTGGCGTCGGCGAGCGTGGCGCCGTGCACCATCACCATCGACTTGCCGGTGAGGGTGGGCAGCGTCTGCGCCAGGTACGGCGACAGGGGCGCGGCCTGGGCGGCCGGGGCGGCCTCCGCCCCACCTCCCGGGGCGGCGAGGACGGCGCCGGCGAGCAGGCCGGCCGCCACCAGTCGAAGGGGACCGAGTCGAGTCTTCGTAGCCATGCGGGGAGACAACTCCTGTGCGATGGGGTGGGGGGTGTCGCTCCCCAACGAGCACCCCGCCGTCAGGTCACGCTCCGATCGTCGACGAGTTTCCGGACCGGGTCCGGGCTGGCAGGAGGGGCACCACCAGGTGCGGCGGTTGCCGGGGTCGTTCGGGATCTCCTCGACCATGCGGACGGCGGTGCGGCAGCGCAGGCAGCCGCGCTTCTGGCGGCCGGTCACCCAGTGGTCGGTGCCGGGCCACATCGAGCCGGTGGTCACCTGGTAGGCCTGCGGCACGGTGGCGGAGTGCTTCAGCATCGTGGCGGCGCGGTCGACCAGGCGGACGACGTCGACCTCGCCGATCGGCGTCCACGGGCTGACGCCGGTGAGGAACGCGAGCTCGTTGACCCACAGGTTGCCGAGCCCGGCGAGCGAGCGCTGGTCGAGCAGGGCCGTCACCAGCGGCACGGTCGGGTCGGCCGAGAGCCGGCGCACCGCCTCGGCGGCGTCCCAGTCGTCGCGCAGCGGGTCCGGGCCCAGGTGGCCGACGAAGCGGTCCTCGTCGTCGGTGGCCGCGAGGTCGAGGTCGTGGAGCTTGACGCCGTAGGCGGTCTGGCCGTCGTCGACGGCGAGCACCAGCCGCACGTGCGGCATCAGCCGCGCCGGCAGCCGCTTGCCGGGCGCGGTGGTGACCCACGAGCCGTCCAGCCGCAGGTGGCTGTGCAGCGTGACGCCGTCGTCGTCGAGGCCGGAGAACCGGGTGAGCAGGTGCTTGCCGTGGGTGTCGTGGCCGAGCACCTCGCGGCCGCTGAGGTCGCGGGTGGCCAGCCGCGGGGTGCGGAAGTCGGAGGTGACGACCCGGCGTCCGCTCAGCTGGCGGTCGAGGCGGCGAGCGAGCTTCCAGACGCTGTCTCCCTCGGGCACGCGCTCCATCCTCGCCTGCCGCTCCAGGGCGGCGCGCCAGACGGCGGGCCGCGGCACCGAGCGGATCGTGCGCGACAGCGTGGGGATGAGCGCCACCAGCGCGCACAGCGCGCCCATGAGCAGGGTCGCGTCGCGGCCGCCGAACGCGGCGAGGGCCAGGCCGGCGCCCACCGGCGCGAGCGGCATCAGCGACATCGACACGAACTGGCTGAACGACTGCGCGCGCCCCAGCAGCTCGGGCGGCGTCATCGAGATCCGGTAGGCCTGCATGCCCGCGTTGCCCGCGGGGTTGAGCAGCAGGATGACGGCGAGGGCCGCGGCCACCGTGCCCCAGTGGCTCCACATCGCCAGCGGCACCACGAGCACCACCCCGCTCCAGGCCACCGCCACGGTGAGGCCGCCGGTGCTGAGCCGCTCGATCACGGCGGGCGCCACGATCGCGCCGATGATGCCCGCCGCGCCGCCGATCGTCTCCACGAGACCGAGGTGCACGGGGTCGGTGCCGGCCTCGATCAGCCGCAGCACGGCGACGAAGAACAGCGCGTTGCCCACGAGGTTGGTGAGCGCCGCCCAGATGACCACGGTGCGGAAGAAGCGGTGCCGCAGCACGAACCGGGCGCCGTCGGCGAGCTCCCGTCGCGCCGAGCGACGCTCCCGGTCGGGCGCGCGCAGGTCGGTGCGGATCCGGCCGAGCAGCACGAACGAGATCGCGTAGGTGACGGCGTCGACGGCGAACGGCAGCCACCGGGTGACGGCGTACAGCGCACCGCCGATCGGCGCGCCCACCAGTCCGGCCACGTGCTCGCGGCCCTGGTTCTGCGACAGCGCGGTCGGCAGGTCGTCGGGGGCCACCACCGACCGGACGGCGGCGGTCTCGGCCGGGAGGAAGACGCCGGTGGCCACGCCGGTGAGCAGGGCCACCACGAAGATGTGCGGCACGCGTGCCCGCCCCGAGCACGAGGGCGACGGCGAGCGAGGCGTACAGCACCACGCCGGAGCCGGACGCCGCGCGCATGAGCAGCCGCCGGTCGTAGCGGTCGGCGAGCACCCCGGCCGGCAGCAGCACCGCGGCCAGGCCGAGCAGGTGCAGCGCCTCGGCGGCGGCCGCGAGCACCGCCGAGCCGGTGAGGGCGTAGGTGAGCAGCGGGAAGACGAACATGCTGATCCGGCTGCCGAGGATCGACGCCGTCTGACCGACCCAGAGGGCGGTGAAGTCGCGGTTGCGAGCGAGCGAGCGGTGGCCGGGCATGTCCCGCAACATATAGTGCGCAATATTCATTGCGCAATAGAACGTGCGCAATTTGGTAGGGTGAGCGCATGCCCGCCGTCCACGACCCCACGGTGCTGCGCGCGATCGCGCATCCGTTGCGCAACCGGATCCTCGCCGAGCTGCGGGCGGCCGGTCCGATGCGCGCCGCCGACATCGCGCGGCTGCTCGACGTCCCGGCCAACCAGGCGAGCTTCCACCTGCGCCAGCTCGCCAAGTACGGGCTGATCGAGGACGACCCCGAGGCCGCGCGCGACAAGCGCGACCGGGTCTGGCGGCTCTCCGGCCTCGACGACCTGGACATCGACATCCACGAGCTCGAGGCGGCTCCGGGCGGCGCCGCCGCGGTGGAGGTGTTCCGGCGCAACAGCGTGGCCTGGCACCACCACGTCGTCGACCGCGCCTACGCGCCGCGCGCGAACCCCGACGACCACGGCCACCGGTCGGTGAGCGAGAACGCCCTGCGGCTCACCGCCGACGAGGCGCGGGAGCTCACCGCCGAGGTGGGCGCGCTGGTGACGCGCTGGACCGAGCGCACCCGCGGCGGGTCCGACGACGGCCGCCGCACCTACCTCCACCTCGGGATCGTGCAGCCCTACCCCGAGGCCGGGCCCGACCCCGAGGTGGACCCCGAGGACGACGCCTGATGCCCGCCCGGCTGCGGGTGCTCGCGCCCGCCGCCCTGGCGGCCGCCCGCGAGGCCGACGACACCCGGGCGCTGGTGAAGCACTTCCTCGCGCTGCTCGAGCAGCGCGCGCCCGGCCGGTCGGTGGAGGTGCGGGTGCCGCCCTACGCCGCGGTGCAGGCGGTGCCCGGCGTCCGCCACACCCGCGGCACGCCGCCGGCGGTGGTGGAGACCGACGCCGCCACCTGGCTGGCACTCGCCGACGGCGAGCTCAGCTGGCCCGACGCGCTCGCCACGGGCCGGGTCGAGCGCCAGCGGCGAGCGGGCCGACCTGGCGCCCTACCTGCCTCTCAGCGACTGACCTGGAAGGTCTGGCAGGCCGGGTCGAGGATCTGGCCGGAGATCCTCCTGGCCGAGGGGTCGGCGACATCGGCCTGGATGTCGACGGACTCGTAGCCGGGCGGCTGGATGATCCAGTCGGTCGCGTTGAGCTGCAGCACGCCGTCCTGCAGCGTGCCGGCCATGAGGAAGCTGCCCTCCGGCGTGCTGGAGTTGCCTCCCCCGAAGCCGAAGACCGCGTCGAGGCCGTCGCTGGCGCTGTTGGGCGCGATCGTGAGCGTGAGCGGTGTCTCGCCCTGCGCGCACGTGTAGGTGCCGGTGTAGAAGCCGGTGATCGCGGTGAGGTCGTCGCCGGCCGGCGGGAGGGCCGGCTCGGTGGGCTCGGACGTCGACTCGGTGGGCTCCTCGATCGGGTCCGAGGTCTCCGGGGTGGCGGGCTCCTCGGTCTCCGACGGCTCCTCGGTCTGGCTGGAGGTGTTGTCGTCCGACGCGCTGTCGCCGTCGTCGTCGTCACCGCGGAGGAGGAAGAAGCCGCCGACACCTGCGCCCACGAGCAGGACCACCAGCGCCACGACGCCGATGATGATCAGCGGGGTCTTGGAGGAGCCCGACGGCGGCGGGGGACCGCCGAATCCGGGCGGACCGCCGTACCCACCGGGCGCGCCGTAGCCGGGACCGCCGGGACCCGGGCCGAAGCCACCGCCTGGCGTGGGCGGGGGCTGCTGTCCGTACGGCGGCGGCTGCTGGCCGTAGGGCGGGGTCGGCTGCCCGTACGGCGGGGGCGGCGGCTGCTGGCCGTACGGGGGCGGCTGCTGCCCGGGGAAGTTGGTCGGGGCGCTGTGCGGATCGTGCGGGTTCGACATCGGTTCCCCATCGGTGGCTGGCTGGGTGGCCGCATCCTCCCGCGCCCGGGTGATCTAGGTTGGCATTTCGTGAAAGACCTGCACGCCGCCGTGTCCGACGTCCTCCCCGGCCTCCGCCGCGATCTCGAGGACCTCGTCCGCATCGAGTCCGTGAGCGCCGACCCCGCCCGCGCCGGCGAGGTGCAGCGCAGTGCCGAGGCGGTCGCCGCCCTGTTCCGCGCCG
Source organism: uncultured Actinomycetota bacterium (assembly GCA_963808855.1). GTDB lineage: Bacteria > Actinomycetota > Actinomycetes > Propionibacteriales > Nocardioidaceae > Nocardioides. Next base: position 602,769 of record CAWEHA010000002.1, read on the forward strand.
AGGGGTTCGCGTCGGTCGACGTCGTGAGCGCCGACGGCGGGGCGCCCGCGGTGATCGCCCACAAGCCCGGCCCGGACGGCGCGCCCACGGTGCTGCTCTACGCCCACCACGACGTGCAGCCCGAGAACGACCACGCCGACTGGGACAGCCCGCCGTTCGAGCCCACCGAGCGCGGCGACCGGCTCTACGGCCGCGGCGCCGCCGACGACAAGGCCGGCATCGTGGCCCACCTCGGCGCGCTGCGGGTCTTCGGCGACGACCTCCCGGTGAGCGTCACGATGTTCATCGAGGGCGAGGAGGAGGTCGGCTCCGACACCCTCCCGGCGCTGCTGCAAGGAGCACCAGGAGGCGCTGCGCTCCGACGTCATCGTGATCGCCGACTCCGGCAACTGGGACATCGGCGAGCCCGCGCTCACCACCAGTCTGCGCGGCCTGGTGCGGGTCGACGTCGAGGTGCGCACCCTCACCCACGCCGTGCACTCCGGCATGTGGGGCGGGCTGGCGCCCGACGCGATCATGACGCTGGTGCGGCTGCTCGACACGCTCTACGACGAGCAGGGCGGCGTCGCGATCGCCGGGCTGCACCGCGGCCCGGCCGCCGACGTCGAGTACCCGGAGGAGCGGCTGCGGGCCGAGTCCGGCGCGCTGCCCGACGTCGCCTGGGTCGGCTCCGGCCCCGTGGTCGAGCGGCTGTGGACCCAGCCCGCGCTCACCATCACCGGCCTCGACGCACCGAAGGTCGACGGCGCCAGCAACACGCTCACCCCCGCGGCCCGCGCCAAGCTCAGCCTGCGGATCGCCCCGGGCGACACGACGGAGAACGCGCTCGCGCGGCTCACCGAGCACCTCGAGCAGCACGTGCCGTACGGCGCCACGCTCACGGTCACGCTGACCGACGCCGGCGAGGCCACCGCCATCGACGCCACCGGACCCGCCTACGACGCCGCCCGCGACGCGTTCACCGAGGCGTGGGACGGCACCGCGCCCGTCGACATGGGCGTGGGTGGGTCGATCCCGTTCATCGCCGAGTTCCTCGAGGCCTTCCCGGAGGCCAGCGTGCTCGTCACCGGCGTCGAGGACCCCGACACCCGCGCCCACGGCGCCAACGAGGGGCTGCACCTCGCCGAGTTCGAGAAGGTCGTCCTCGCCGAGACCCTGCTGCTGCGCAACCTGGGGTCGCTGCCTGGCTGACCCGGCGACGGCGGCGTTTGTCGTCAATGACTAGTCAGAAGGTATGGTTCGCGCCATGACGGTCACGGACGCCTCCCGCACCTCGCCGGGCTCTCCCGCCGCGACCCTCCCGGTGCACCGCGTCGCCGTCGTGGGCGGCGGCGCGAGCGGCGTCCTCACCGCGATCAACCTGCTGGCCCTCTCCGCGGAGCCCCGGCTCCGGGTCGAGATCCACGAGGCCACCGGCATCGTCGGCCGCGGCATCGCCTACGGCACCAACGACCCCTGTCACCTCCTCAACGTGCGCTCGCGCCACATGAGCGCCAACCCCGACCAGCCCGCCGACCTCATCGAGTGGGCGCGCCGCACCGGCCGCAGCGACGACCCGCAGGCGTTCCTGCCGCGGCTCGACTACGCGGCCTACCTCCAGGACACCCTGGCCTCCGTGGCCGACCACCGGCTCTCCATCCGCGCCGGCCGGGTCGAGGACGTCGTCCCGGACGCCGGCCGGTTCCAGATCGTCGGCCAGGGCGACACCAGCACCGCCGACTCGGTGGTGCTCGCCTCCGGCAACCAGCGCCCCCGGCCGCTCGTCGTCGACGACGAGCCGGTGCCGGCGGCGCCGTGGCACCTCCCCGACCCGTGGGACCTCGGTGCGCTGCGGCTGCTGCCGAAGCGGGCCGTCGTGGTGGTGGTCGGCACCGGCCTCACCGCCATCGACACCGTGATCACGCTGCTCGAGGAGGGCCCGGGCCGCCGGGTCACGATGGTCAGCCGGCACGGCCTGCTCCCGTTCCCGCACGTGGGCCAGCAGTCCACCGCGTGGGTCACCCACCCGCCCACCGGCGACCTCACCGCCGACGCGCTCGCCGACCTGTACCTCGGCCAGGTCGAGGCGGCCGCCCGGCAGGGCGTCGGCTGGCGCGCCGTCGTCGACGGTCTCCGCGCCCCGACCCAGGGGCTGTGGCGCCGGCTGCCGCTCGCCGAGCGCCGCCGCTTCCTCGAGATCTACGACCGCTACTGGGAGGTGCGCCGGCACCGGATGGCCCCCGAGGTGGCCGACCGGCTGCAGCGCTACCAGGACGAGGGCCGGCTCGCGATCCGCTCCGGCGGACTCGCCTCGGTGCGCGACCGGGGCGCCGCGGCCGCGGTGGGCCTGGCCGACGGCACCACGGTCGACGCCGACGCCGTCGTCAACTGCACCGGCCCCGACACCGACGTCACCCGCACCCGCGACCCGTTGCTGCGCGCCCTCGGCGCGCGCGGCCTGGTGCGCCCCGACCCGCTCCGCCTCGGCCTCGACACCACCCTCGACGGGTCGGTGGTCGGCGAGGGCGGCGTCGTCGTCCCCGGCGTCTACACCGTCGGTCCCGCCCGGAAGGGCACGCTGTGGGAGTCCACGGCGATCCCCGAGATCCGCGGCCAGGCCGCCGAGGTGGCCCGGCTGGTGCTCGCCCGGGTGCCGGCCTGACTGGTCCGCGCAGGCGCGGCCACCACTGGTCACACCAGGACCACGGGCACCGCCGGCCAGGGAACTCCGGTACTTGTCAGCCGAAACTTCGGCCGACAAGAGCAGGAGTCGGCTGGCCGGTGTGGGAGATGGTGAGGGTGGGGCGCCCGCGCATGCGGGCGGCGCGGGCGCCTGACAGTCGAGAGAAGAACAATCAGCAGTGACGCGGTAGGTACACCCGGAACGTGCTGCCCTGGCCGAGGCCGGAGTCGACCTCGATCCGGCCGCCGTAGCGGGCGACGACGCGGGCGCAGATGGCCAGGCCGAGGCCGGTGCCCGGGTGCAGGGTGGCCTCGGGGTTGGTGGAGCGGAAGAACTCCGTGAACAGCTTCTCCTGGTCGTCGTGCGAGATGCCGATGCCGTCGTCGCGCACCGTGATCACCACCTCGCCGCCACGAGCCGCGGCCCCCACCGTCACGCGGCCGCCGCGGTGCGTGTACTTCACCGCGTTGCTCACCAGGTTCACCGCGAGCAGGTCGAGGTCGTCGGGTGCTGCGGCCACGAGCAGCGGCTCGTCGGGGGCGTCGAGGGTCATCGTGAGCTCGTTCCAGGCGGCCGCGTCGCGGTTCTGGTCGAGTGCGTCCTGCAGCACCGGCCGCAGGGCGTGCGGCTGGTCCTCGTCGAGCCGGTGCGGGTCCTCCACCTTGGCGAGCACGAGCAGGTTGTCGACCAGCCGGCTCATCCGGGTCGCCGCCCGGTCCATCGCCGTCACCGACACCTCGGCCACGCCGGCGGCGGCGTCCTCGCCGTCGAGCATCTCGAGGTGGCCGCGGATCACGGTGAGCGGGTTCTTCAGCTCGTGGGAGACCGTCGAGAGCAGCTGGGTCTTGTACGACGCCAGCCGCCGCAGCTCGGCCAGCACCCGCTGCTCGCGCACCTGGTTGCGGCCGGCGAGCACGGCGCTGCCGAGGTCGCGCGCGATGTCGATCGCGCCCTCCTCCTCCTCGGGCGTGAACAGGACGGTGGGGTCCTTGCGGATGAGCACCAGGTGGCCCAGGCACGTCTTGCCCGCCCCGAGCGGCGCCAGCATGACGAGGCCCTGCTCCAGCGCGGTCATGATCTGGAGCACCACCGCGTGGTCCTCGGGCGAGAGGGTGTCGGCCAGCTCGGCCGAGATCACCGCCACCCGCTGTTCGGCCCAGCACCGAGTGGCCAGCGCCCGCACCACGCGCGACTGCTCCTCGGTGAACATCCGCAGGGTGGTGCCGCCGTCGGGGAAGTCGTCGTCGCCGTAGGTGCGCACCGAGACGTCGTCGGCGCGGAACCCGATGAGCAGCGCCTCGCGGCACTCGTCGAGGGCGCCCTCGAGCTCGTCCTCGGTCGTGGCGAACCGCACCACCGTGCGCGCCGCCTCGGCCAGCCGCACCCGCTCGGCGAGGCCGTCGCGCTCGACGGCGATCTGCAGCAACCGCTCGGCCTGCGCGGCATAGCGCTGCATGAGCGCGCGCTGCCGCTCGTCGGGGAGCCGTCGCGAGTGGGGGACGTCGATCGACAGCAGCCCGATGAGCTCGCCGTCGGCGGCGTGGAGCGGCGCGACGACGAGGTCGTGCGGGTCCCACGCGTCGTCGCCGTCGACGGTGTCGACCTCGGGGATCCAGGTCCACTTGTCGAGCTCGCCCGCGGGCGGCTTCGGCACGTACTTGAACCGGCCCCAGTCGACGGCGCGGTCGAACTCGTCGGTGATGAGGTGCAGCGGCGTCGCGAGCCCGAGCATCTGCCGGCGCACGTCCTCGTCGCCCTCGACGGCCACCGAGAACAAGGTGTCGTCGCGGACGACGCTCACCATCGCCACCTCGAAGCCCACCATCTCGGCCACGCTGGAGACGATGAGGTCGAGGGCATCCCGCGAGGAGACGTCGGACCAGGTGGCGACGTCGAGGTGCTCGCGCGGCGAGACGTCGCCAGCGGACATGTGACCTCCGGAGGAATTGGAGGACACTCTAATTCGCTACGACCGCCTGCCGCGGCGAATCCCGTCGCTATCGGCGGGGGCTGCGGGCAGCAGCACCCGGAAGGTGCTGCCCACGCCGAGGGCCGACTCGACCTCGACCCGGCCGCCGTGCCGGGCCACGATCCGGGCGCAGATGGTGAGCCCGAGCCCGGTGCCGGGCTCGGCCAGCGCGCGCGGGTTGGTGGAGCGGAAGAACTCGGTGAACAGTGCCTCGCGGTCGACCTCGGAGATGCCGAGCCCCTGGTCGGCGACCGCCATCTCGACCTCCCCGTCGCCGTGCGGGCAGAGGGTGACGACCACCTCGCCGCCGTCGGGGCTGTACTTCACCGCGTTGCCGACCAGGTTGCCGAGCACCCGGTCGAGCAGGTGCTGCTCGCCGAGGGCCACGACCGGGACGTCGTCGCCGTCGGGCCGGTGCCGGCGCAGCGTCACGCTGTGCTGGGAGGCCGAGACGGCGTGCAGGTCGATCACCTCGTCGGCCACCGCCACCAGGTCGACCGGGGTCAACGCCACCGGCTGGTCGGGGGTGCCGACCTCGGAGAGCGCGAGCAGGTCGTCGATGATCGTGGCGAGCCGGTTGGTGCCCCGCTGCATCGCCGCCACCGAGGTCTGGGCCCGGTCGCTGAGCGACGGGTCGGACTCGATGAGCTCGAGGTGGCCGAGCACCGAGGTGAGCGGGCTCTTGAGCTCGTGCGACACGGTGGCGATGAGCTGGCTCTTGTAGGAGTCGAGCGCCTGCAGCTCCAGCACGAGCTGGCGCTCCCGCTCCGAGGTGCGGGTGGTGATGATCGCGCGTCCGAGGTCGAGCGCGATGTCGCGCACGGCGTCGACCTCGGCCTGGCTCCAGTCGGCCTGGTCCTCGGTGCGGGTGACGCCGAGGTAGCCGAGCACCTCGCGCCCGGCGCCGACCGGCGCGAACACCAGCGACCGCACCCCGAGGTGCTCCAGGGTCTTCCGCACCAGCGCGACCTCGTCGTCGGTGAGGTCGGGCGCGGCGGAGCCGGGCGTCACCACCCCGACCTTCTGGCCCTCCCACAGCCGGCGGGCGGCGTCGGCGGCAAGGGCCTGCACGTCGGGCGGCAGCTCCTGGCCGTCGCGGCCGCGGGTGAGGATCGCCTCGCCGCCGAGCACCTGCACCCACAGGCCGCGGGCGTCGAAGCCCTGCACGAGCACGTCGGCGGTCTGGTCGAGGAGGTCGGTCACGCTCGCGTGCGCGCTGGCGGTGCGGACGACGTCGCGGGCGGCGTAGGCCAGCCGCACCTGCTCGGCGAGCCGCTCCCGCGCCTCCAGCATGACGACGGCGCGGCGCGCCTGCTCGGCGTACTTGGTGATGACCCGGCGCTGCTCCGTGCCGGGCCGGCGGCCGTTCTCCGGGAGGTCGACCGAGAGCAGCCCGCGCAGCACGCCGTCGTCGTCGAGCAGCGGCGCGAAGAGCATGTCGTAGGGGTGCCAGGCGTCGTCGGCGTCGACCGGCACCAGGTCGGGCACCCAGCCGTAGTCCTCCAGCGAGTCGAGCACCCGCTCGTGGGGCACGAACTTGAGCAGCCCCCAGTCGTCGGCGCGGCTCATCTCCTCGTGCAGCACCTTGAGCGGCGTCCGCGAGCTCACCATCTGCTCGCGGGCCTTCTCGTCGCCGGCGACCGCCATCACCTCGAGGGTGCCGTCGTCGCGGGCCACGCTGATCACCGCCACCCCGACGCCCGCGAGCGCGGTGACGCCCTCCGCGATCAGCTGCAGCGCGTCGCGGGAGGGTTCGACGTCGGCGCGGCTCACCTCGGGGCGAGGCTGCGGGGCGCCGACGTAGGGGGGCATCGAGACTCTCGACTCGGGTGGCGGACTGGGGATCGGTACGAGTGGAGCGGGGGGTGACACGCATGCTAGGTGCCTGTGTGCGGTCGTGACACGCGTTCGCCCAACCTCGGGACGCCTAGGCACCCGCCGAGGTGTCGGGCCCGCCCGTCGTGGCGATGCCGCGAGCGCCGGTTCCCCTCTCTACAGTGGTCGCGTGCCCTACCTCCGCAGCGGCGACGGACGGCTCACGACGGCGCTCGACCCGCAGGACCAGGGACCCCAGGACGCCTGCGGCGTGTTCGGCGTCTGGGCTCCCGGCGAGGACGTCGCCAAGCTCACCTACTTCGGGCTCTACGCCCTCCAGCACCGCGGCCAGGAGTCGGCCGGCATCGCCGTCAGCAACGGCCGGCAGATCCTCGTCTACAAGGACATGGGCCTGGTCTCGCAGGTGTTCGACGAGGCCACGCTCGCCTCGCTGAAGGGCCACCTCGCCATCGGCCACGCCCGCTACTCCACCACCGGCGCGAGCACCTGGCAGAACGCGCAGCCGACGTTCCGCCCCACCTACGACGGCTCGATCGCGCTCGGCCACAACGGCAACCTCATCAACACCCACGAGGTGGCCGCGCTGGTCGACGACCTGCCGAGCAGCGACACCGGCGAGCTCGACATCCACATCCGGGCGCAGGAGGGCTCCACCAACGACACCGGGCTGGTCACCGCGCTGCTCGCCCACCACCCCGACTCCTCCCTCGAGCAGCGCGCCCTCGAGGTGCTGCCGCTGCTGCGCGGCGCGTTCTCGTTCGTGTGGATGAACGAGAACACGCTCTACGCCGCCCGCGACCCGCAGGGCATCCGGCCGCTGGTGCTCGGCCGGCTCGAGCGGGGCTGGGTGGTGGCCAGCGAGGACGCCGCGCTCGCCACCATCGGCGCCAGCGTGGTGCGGGAGATCGAGCCGGGCGAGCTGATCGCCGTCGACGAGCACGGGCTGCGCTCGCACCGGTTCGCCGAGCCCGAGCCCAAGGGCTGCGTCTTCGAGTACGTCTACCTGGCCCGCCCCGACGCCACCATCAGCGGCCGCAGCGTGCACGAGGCGCGGGTGGAGATGGGCCGCGAGCTGGCCCGGCAGTTCCCGGTCGACGCCGACCTGGTGATGCCGGTGCCCGAGTCCGGCACCCCCGCCGCCTCCGGCTACGCCGAGGAGAGCGGCATCCCGTTCGGCCAGGGCTTCGTGAAGAACGCCTACGTCGGTCGCACGTTCATCCAGCCGAGCCAGACGCTGCGCCAGCTCGGCATCCGGCTCAAGCTCAACGCGCTGCCGCACATGATCCGCGGCAAGAAGATCGTCGTCGTCGACGACTCGATCGTGCGCGGCAACACCCAGCGCGCCCAGGTGCGGATGCTGCGCGAGGCCGGGGCGCTGGAGGTGCACGTGCGGATCTCCAGCCCGCCGGTGAAGTGGCCGTGCTTCTACGGCATCGACTTCGCCACCCGCGCCGAGCTCATCGCCAACGGTCTCGAGGTCGACGAGATCGCGGCCAGCGTGGGCGCCGACAGCCTCGGCTACATCTCACTGGAGGGCATGGTGGAGGCCACCGGGCAGCCGCCGTCGGCGCTGTGCCAGGCGTGCTTCACCGGCGAGTACCCGGTGGCGCTGCCCGAGGAGAGCCTGCTCGGCAAGCACCTCCTCGAGACCGCGCTCGAGTCGCCGTCGCACGGCAAGGCGCTGCCCGTGCTCAACAACCCGTGATCGGAGCGCTGTGACCGAACAGTCCGCCTACGCGGCGGCCGGAGTGAGCATCGAGGCCGGCGACACCGCGGTCGAGCTGATGCGCGCGGCGGTCGACAGCGCCCGCCGTCCCGAGATGATCGGCGGGATCGGCGGGTTCGCCGGGCTGTTCGACGCCGCGGCCCTCACCCGCTACGAGCGGCCGCTGCTGGCGACGTCCACCGACGGCGTCGGCACCAAGGTGGCGATCGCCCAGGCCCTCGACAAGCACGACACCATCGGGTTCGACCTGGTGGGCATGGTGGTCGACGACCTCGTCGTGTGCGGCGCCGAGCCGCTGTTCCTCACCGACTACATCGCCACCGGCCGGGTGGTGCCCGAGCGGATCGCGGCGATCGTCAAGGGGATCGCCGAGGCGTGCGTCGAGGCCGGCTGCGCGCTGATCGGGGGCGAGACCGCGGAGCACCCCGGCCTGCTCGAACCCGACGAGTACGACGTCGCGGGCGCCGCCACCGGCGTGGTGGAGGCCGACCGGCTGCTCGGACCGGGCCGGGTGCGCCCCGGCGACGCGGTGGTGGCCATGGCGTCGTCCGGGCTGCACTCCAACGGCTACTCCCTGGTGCGGCACGTCGTGGCCGGCGCCGGGTGGGCGCTCGACCGCGACGTGCCCGAGCTCGGCCGCACCCTCGGCGAGGAGCTGCTCGAGCCCACCCGGGTGTACGCCAAGGCCTGCCTGGCGCTCGCGGCCGGCGTCGGCGTCCACGCCATGGCCCACGTGACCGGCGGCGGGCTCGCCGCCAACCTGGCCCGCGTGATGCCGGTCGAGCTGCGCGCCACCCTCGACCGCGCCACCTGGACCCGGCCGCCGGTGTTCGACCTGGTGCGCGACCTCGGCGGCGTCACCGAGCCCGACCTCGAGGCCACGCTCAACTGCGGCGTCGGCATGGTGGCGCTGGTGGCGCCCGACGACGCCGACGCGGCCGTCCGGCTCCTCGCGGGGCACGGCGTCGACGCCTGGGTGGCCGGCGAGGTCGACGTCGACCCCGACCAGGCGGGCACGGCCCGGCTGACCGGGGCGCATCCGCTGTGACCTGATCGTCGGCGATCCGGAGTGCCGGAACACCCAGGCATTAGGTAGCGTTGCGGCCACGACAATGCCGACATCAGTCCGGGCCGCCTGAGGCGAGCCCGGCCACGTATGCGAGGGGGCTGGACCCTATGGGCCGCGGCCGAGCGAAAGCCAAGCAGACGAAGGTCGCGCGCGACCTGAAGTACCGGACTCACGAGACGGACTTCGGAGCGCTCGCCAAGGAGCTGCACGGTGACGAGAAGAACGACGGCGACGAGGCGGAGGTCCCCGACGAGTGGTCCGACTTCCGCCCCCAGCGCGACTGACCCTCACCGCACCTGCTGAACCGCCGAGTCGGCGCCAGATGTCACGCCTGGCCCGCCGAGTCGGCGTGAAATGACGCGCCGACTCGACGATGTTGCGTGCGCTCAGCCGAGCCAGAGCCCCCGGAGCCGGCCGACGTCGTGCAGCCGCCGCTCGGCGAGCCGGTCGGCGGCGATGGCGGGCGGGACGCCGTCGGTGGCGGCGAGCTCGAGCACCTCGAGCGTGGTGTCGAAGATCTTCGCGGCCCGCTGGTGGGCGCGGTCGAAGCTGAAGCCGTGCCGCTCGTCGTCGACCTGGATCAGGCCGCCGGAGTTCACGCAGTAGTCGGGCGCGTACACCACGCCCTTGTCGGCCAGCGCCTTCTCGACGCCGGGGTGGGCGAGCTGGTTGTTCGCCGCGCCGCACACGAGGGTGGCGCTGAGGGCGTCGACCACCTCGTCGGTGAGCGCATGACCGAGCGCGCAGGGCGCGTAGACGTCGAGCGGTGAGGCCACCAGCGCCTCGGTGGACTCCACCACGGTGACCTCGGGGTACTCCTCGCGCACCCGCTCGAGCGCCGGGGCGTAGGTGTCGGCGACGACCACGCGGGCGCCGGCCTCGCGCAGGTGCCCGACGAGGTGGCGGCCCACCTTGCCCACGCCGGAGACGCCGACGGTGCGGCCGTCCAGCGACTCCGAGCCCCAGGAGTGCAGCGCGGCCGCGAGCAGGCCGCGGAACACGCCGTACGCCGTGAGCACCGAGCTGTCGCCGGCGCCGCCGTTGGCGACGGTGCGGCCCGTGACGTGGCGCGACTCGCGCGCCACGAGGTCCATGTCCTCGGAGTAGGTGCCGACGTCGCATGCGGTGAGGTAGCGCCCGTTCAGCGACTCGACGAACCGCCCGTAGGCCCGCAGCAGCGCCTCGGACTTGAGGGTGTGCGGGTCGCCCAGGATGACGGCCTTGCCGCCGCCGAGGTCGAGCCCGGCGAGCGCCGCCTTGTAGGTCATGCCGCGGGAGAGGTCGAGCACGTCGGCCAGCGCCGCCCCGGTGGTGGGGTACGGGTGGAAGCGGGTGCCGCCGAGCGCGGGGCCGAGGACCGTGGAGTGGATCGCGATGATCGCGCGGAGGCCGCTGGCGGGGTCGTTGGCGAAGACGACCTGCTCGTGCTCGGGGGCCAGCTCGAAGACGTCGGCGGAGGGACGGCTCGGCGCGGGTACGTCGGGGTGCTCGGACATCGGTGGTGATCCGTTTCTCGTCGGCGGTGGCTGCGCGGGTGGGCGGCCGGTGCGGGCGGGTCGCGGGGGTGGTGCGATCCAGGCCTGACGATACGGGGTCGAGGGCCCGTCGCGACGGTTCAGGGCGTCTCGACAGGCTCGACGAACGTCCTCGTCAGGAACCGCACCTGGTCGCGGACGGCGGGCTCGTGCCAGTCGGAGCCGCCCCAGACGTCGAAGTGGTCGCACGGGTAGTGGTGCACGAGCGCGCGGGCGGCGACGGCGGCCTTGGCGGCGGCGTGCGGGGGAGCGCTGCGGTCGAAGTCGGCGATCTGCACGAGCGTCGGGGCCGTGATGTCGCCGGCGCGCCGGGCGGGGCGGAACCGGCCGAGCTCGAGCCCGACGGCGGCGTCCACCTCGTTGCGCCAGGTCGGGCCGGCGATCGAGGAGTACGCCTCCAGCGCCCCGGACAACGTGAGGGCGCCGACCTCCCCGGGCCGCGCCACCACCGGCATCATCCGCGCCGACCCGATCCGGCTGCGGAGGCCGAGCGCGGTGCTGCGCGCGATCTGGCGCAGGGTGTGGTGCTGGAGTGCGTGCCGGCCGGCCGCGGCGCCGTCGACGAGCGGCGTCAGCGACACCACGGCGGCGACGTCGTCGCGCGCGGCGGCCGCGGCGAGCACGTGCCCGCCCGCGAGCGAGACGCCCCACAGCACGAGCCGCGCGGGGTCGACGCCGTCGAGCGCGCGAGCGGCGTCGGCGACCGCCTGGTAGTCGGCGAGCTGCCCCGCCATCGACACGGTCTGGCGGGGCGAGCCGTCGGAGCCGCCGAAGCCGCGGTAGTCGAACGCCACCACGTCGCACCCCGCCTCCGCCAGCGGTGCGGCGAACGCCGCGAGACCGGAGTCCTTGGTGCCGGCGAGGCCGTGCGCCATCACGACGACGGGCCGCCCGGCGGGGGAGGCGAGCGCGTCGGAGCCGGTCCAGTGCCACGCCTCGATCGGGCCGAGGTGCAGGGTCTTCACGCGGGTCCTCCGTAGATCGAGCGCAGCCACACGTGCACGACGGTCTCCACCAGCTGCTCCCGGTCGAGCGCGCCGCCGAGCGAGAGCCGCTCGAGCATCCGGTCGTTGAGCTCGAGCAGCACCGACGCCAGCGCCGCCGAGGGCGCGCCGTCCGGCGCCCGGCCGGCCGCGCGCTCGTCGTCGATGACGGCGGCCAGGTGCGGCACGAACGACTCGCGGTCGGACTCCCACAGCGCCCGCACCGTCTCGCTGGTGGCGCGCGCGTCGAGCATGGCCCGGAACAGGTGCTGGTGCTTCTCCCAGGTGGCGAACAGGTCGCGGATCGTGGCCTCGATGTTCTCCCGCGGCGCGGCGTCCTCGCGCAGGTTCGCCGCCGCGGCCAGCGACTCGGCGTACATCTCCTCCATCAGCGCGGCGACGGCGGCCGCCTTGCTCTCGAAGTAGAAGTAGAACGCCGAGCGGGTGACGCCGGCGCGGGTGCTGATCTCGGCGATGTTCACCGAGTCGAGCGGGCTGCCGCCCTCGCGCAGGATCTCGTCGAGCGAGGCGAGCAGGGCGCCGCGGCGCTCGTCCCCGCGGGTCGTCGTCATCGCGCCGCCCGCGCCCGCGCCCGGCCCTCGGGCAGCTCGCGGGTGCGGAGCTGGTGCTCGTAGACGAAGTAGTCGAGCTGGTGGGTGTGCCGCGGCCGGTCGAGCATGTGGCCCATGTAGAGCTCGTCGTCGGCCTTGATCGCGGCGTGCATCTCGGGCACCGGCGGCGGCGCGTACTCGCCGATCGCGTAGGCCGCGATGAGCCGGGCCTGGGCCTCCACGAAGGGGAACAGCGTCGGCGTGGCCTGCGCGAACCCGGCGAAGAGCAGGTCGTCGAGGCCCGGCTTGAGGATGCGCCGGTAGAGGTCGATCCGGTTGTCGGGCGCGCTCAGGAACGCGGGGTCGAAGAACGGGAAGCTCAGGTTGTAGCCGGTGGCCTGCACGATCACGTCGAACTCGGCGCTGGTGCCGTCCTCGAAGTGCACCGTCTCGCCGTCCAGCCGCGCCACGTTGCCCTGCGGCGTCACGTCGCCCGACTTCAGCCGCAGCGGCAGCTCGCCCGACTGCGTGGGGTGGGCCTCGAAGAACTTGTGGTTGGGCTCCGGCAGGCCGTAGAGCGTGGGGTCGGACGCCGTGAGCCGCTGCCCCCACTGGGCGACCTTGCGCTGCCAGCTCATCGGGAGCTGGGGGATCGTGCGGTAGTTCATGTCGGCGGCCTTGCCGAACATCAGCTTCGGCACGATCCACGCGCTGCTGCGCGTCGAGAGCGTCACCTCGTTGCGCAGCGCCCGCTGCGACAGCTCGACGGTGATGTCGGCCGCGCTGTTGCCGAGCCCCACCACCAGGATCCGCTGGTCCATCAGGTGCAACGGCGTCCACGGGTCGACGTAGTGGTGCGAGTGGAGCACCGTGCCGGTGAACTCGCCCGGGAAGACGGCGTAGCGCGGGTCCCAGTGGTGCCCGTTGGCCACCACGAGCAGGTCGAAGAGCCGCACGGCTCCGGCCTGGTCGGTGATCTCCCAGCCGCCGTCGTCGAGCCGCCGGGCGTGCTCGACGCCGTTCTCGAACTCGATCGACTCCCGGAGCCCGAAGGCGTCGGCGTAGTCGTCGAGGTACTCCTTGATGAGCGTGTGGTGCGGGAAGTCCGGGTAGTGCTCCGGCATCGGGAAGTCCTTGAACGACAGCTGGTGCTTCGAGGTGTCGATGTGCAGCGAGCGGTAGGCGCTGCTGTGCCCGTTGGGGTTGTCGAAGGCCCAGTTGCCGCCCACCCGGTCGGAGGCCTCGAAGGTCGTCACCGGCACGCCGTAGTCGCGCAGCATCTTGGTGGCGGTGAGGCCGCTGATCCCGGCCCCGATCACGGCGGTCGAGGGGCGAGAGGTCACCCGCCTCACGCTAGGTCCCATTTTCGACGCGCGTCAAGAACGTAACGCCGTCGTCGCGGGCCTCGTTGTTCCTCACGTGACCCTGCGACGCCTGACTGTCCTCGGAGCCGCCTTCGCCGCCGCCGGCGCGCTACTCCTCGCTCCCACGACGCCGACACCCACCGCGGCCGCCGCGGGACGCCACACGGGCTGGGCGCCCGCCGCCAAGGCGAGCATCACGCCGGGCGTGATGATGTACACCGCCGGGGCGCAGTGCACCGCCAACTTCGTGTTCACCGACGCCGTCGGCGGCGTCTACGTCGGCTACGCCGCGCACTGCGCGGGCAAGGGCGAGGCCACCGACACCAACGGCTGCAACGTCGCCTCGCAGCCGATCGGCAGCAAGGTCCGGTTCGCCCGTGGCGGCAACCTGGCCGACGGCGGCACCACCGTCGGCACCGGCACCCTCGCCTACTCCTCGTGGACGACGATGCGCCGGATCGGCACCAAGAACGCCAACGTCTGCGCCTACAACGACTTCGCGCTGGTGAAGGTCGCACGGAAGTTCCATGGCCGGGTCAACCCCAGTGTTCCGTTCTGGGGTGGCCCCACGGGCGTCGACGGCAACGGCACCGCCGCCGGCGACCGGCTCTGGACCTACGGCAACTCGAGCCTGCGCGCGGGCGTCGAGCCGCTCTCCCCGCACACCGGGGTGAGCGTCGGCGACGACCCGGCCGACGGCGGCTGGTCGCACCCGCTCTACACGGTGACCCCGGGCGTACCCGGTGACTCCGGTTCGGGGTTCCTGAGCGCGGGTGGCAAGGCCGTCGGCACGCTGTCCACCATCGGGCTCGCCCCGCTGCCGGCGTCGAACAACATCGGCGACCTGTCCAAGGAGCTCGCCTTCGCCCAGCGGCACTCGGGCATCAAGGGCCTGCGCATCGCCCTCGGCACGGTCAAGTTCAAGGACGTAGTGCCCTCGTGAGGAACGAACGAGGGCGCGTCACGCCCGCAGGTTGAGCAAGCCCCGCGACCGGGGTACGAGGTCGCGACGGGCGCGTCGAAACCACCGCAGCCGATCTCGACGAGGTGAGCGGGGTCAGTAGCCGTTGACCACCGGTGATTTCGACTCGTCGTTGCGAGTTCGTCCCTCACTCGCAGGCCTCGCTCAATCTTCGCCCGCGACGGGACCGAGCTCGTTCCTCACTCGGTCCCTGCGGGCTCCGGTAGTTCCTTCTTCATGACCTTGCCGGTGGAGTTGCGGGGGAGCTCGTCGAGGAAGGTGACCTCGCGCGGCACCTTGTATCCGGCGAGCTCGGCCTTCACGTGGTCCTGGAGCTCCTGCTCGGTGACCTCGCTGCCGGGCTCGCGGACGACGTAGGCCGAGAGCCGCTGGCCGAACTTCTCGTCGTCGACGCCGACCACGACGGCGTCGCGGACGCCGTCGTGGGCGCCGACGACCTGCTCCACCTCGAGCGGGTACACGTTCTCGCCGCCGGACACGATCATCTCGTCGTCGCGGCCGACGACGTAGAGCCGGCCGGCCTCGTCGAGCCGGCCGAGGTCGCCGGTGGCCATGAGGCCGTCGCGGAACGACTTGGTGTCGCCGGAGGTGTAGCCCTCGAACATCGTGGTGTTGCGGATGTACATCTGGCCCACCTCGCCGGCGGGCACCGGGCGGCCGTCGTCGTCGAGGATCCGCACCTCGGTGCCGGCCACCGGGCGGCCCGCGGTGTCGGGGGCGGCGCGCAGGTCGGCCGGGGTGGCGGTGGCGATCTGGCCGGCCTCGGTGGCGTTGTAGCTGTTGTAGATCACGTCGCCGAAGGCGTCCATGAAGCCGGTGACGGCATCCGGGCGCATCCGGGAGCCGCTGGCGGTGACGAACCGCAGGCTGCTGACGTCGTACTTCTCGCGCACCTCGGGAGGCAGGTCGATGATCCGCTCGATCATCACCGGCACGACGGACAGGCCGCGGGCCAGGTGCTCCTCGATCATCGCGAGCGTGGCCTCGGGGTCGAACCGGCGGCGGGTGACGACGGTGTTGCCCATCACGGCGGCGATCACGAGCTGCCCGAACCCCCACGCGTGGAACATCGGCGCCGCCACCACCGTGGTCTCGCCGTAGCGCCACGGCACCCGGTCGAGCACCGCGGCCAGGTCGCCGCCACCGCCGCCGCTCGGTCGCCGCGCTCCCTTCGGGGTGCCGGTGGTGCCGGAGGTGAGCAGCACCATCCTCCCCGTCCGCTCCGGCTTGCCGGGCCGGCGGCCGAGGTTCGCGTCGACGAGCTTGTCGAGGGTGGGGCGGTCGGTGGGCCCGTCGGTCCAGGCCAGCACGACGTGCGCCTCGGGGTGCGACTCGCGGACGCCGTCGAGGATCTGCTCGAACTCCTCGTCGGCCACGAGCACGTCGATGCCCTCGCGGGCCACCACGTCGGCCAGCTGCGGCCCGGAGAAGCCGGTGTTGAGCAGCAGGGTGTCGGCGCCGAGGCGCGCGCATGCGGTGAGCGCCTCCACGAAGCCGCGGTGGTTGCGCACCAGCAGCGCGACCGTCTCCGGCGGCCCGCCGGGCAGCTCCCGCAGCGCGACGGCGAGGGCGTCGGCCCGCTCGTCGAGCGCCCGCCAGGTGAGCGACCCGCGCTCGTCGACGATCGCCGCGGCGTCGGGGATCCGGGCCGCCGAGAGCGACACGCCGGCCAGCGCGTTCATGCCGGTGCGGCGCAGCGCCGTGCCCATGCGCACGTAGGCGTCGGGCCGGATCGGGGCGAGCAGCCCCGCCCGGGTGAGGGTGCCGACCAGCCACCGGGTGTCGGCGACCCGCTGCCTCAACCGACCCTGCGCCACGTCGAACCCTTCCGTCAGCCCAGGACCGGGAACCGGCGCTCGCGCGCGAGCTCGTCGAGGGCGGCCTGCATGACCCGGCGCACGTGGCGGTCGACCTCGCGCACGTCGGGATCGTCGCCGAACTCCGCGGCGATGTCGATGGGGTCCAGCACCTGGGTGACGATCTTGGTGGGCAGCGGGAGGTTCGGCGGGAACACCGCGGTGACGCCGAACGGGAAGCCGGCCACGATCGGCAGCCGCTCGGTGCGGACCAGCCGGTCGAGCAGGAAGAGCCGGCCGAGCCGCTCGCTGTGCACCAGGTAGAGCTGGTTCTCGTGCCCGCCGATGGACACCATCGGCACGATCGGCACCCCCGCCCGGGCCGCCGTGCGCACGTAGCCGGTGCGGCCGTAGAAGTCGATCACGTTGGCGCGCGTGCTCACCCGGTGCACGTCGTTGTCGCCGCCGGGGAACACGATCGTGTGGCCGCCGCGGGTGAGGATCTCGTGCGCGACGTCGCGATCGGCCGGCACCATGCCCGCTCGATGGAAGAAGCCGGCCAGCGGCGAGCGGAACATGATGTCGTGGGTGAGCACGTAGAGCGGGTAGTCGGTGCCGAACCGATCGAAGGCGGCGGCCGCGAACACCGGCACGTCCATCGGCAGCATGCCGCCGGAGTGGTTGGAGACGAGCAGGGCGCCGTCGTCGGGGAGCCGTTCGAGTCCGCGCACGACGCTGCGGTGCCACAGGTTCGTGGCGGGCTTCAGCAGCGGGAGCCACCGGGCGACGAACGCGGGGTCGCGCCGGTCGAAGAACGACGTCACGGCCGCCGATCCTGCCAGTGCGACGCCACCGACCGCAGGGCATCCACCGATGAGGCGGACGGCGTGAACCCGAACTGGAGGTGCATCCGGCTGGTGTCGAGCAGCGGCACCCGCACCCGCGCCGGCGCGAGCCGTGCAGGCACCCGGACCGTGCCGCGGCCGCGGGCGGCGGCGAGCTCGGCGACGGTGACGCTGCCCTGGGCCGCCACATGCACCAGACCGGTGGGTGTGCCCGGCGTCAGCGCGCCGAGGAGGAACCGGCCGAGGTCGTCGTCGCCGAGGAGCTGCCACGGGTAGGCAGGGCCGGGGTCGAGGAGCCGGCCGCGCACCGCGGCGGCGTCGTCGGGGTCGAGCGCGGGGCGCACCACGACCAGGTCGGCGCCGGGGGTGGCGAGGGCCGTCCGCTCGGCCGCGAGCAGTGGCCCCCACCGCAGCGGGACCTCCCACTCGGACAGGGCGGGCCGGTCGGGCGCCTCGCGCGGGCCGAGCACCGCGGCCGACGACACCAGCACGACCCGGGCGCCGGCGGCGGCGTCGAGCACCACCCGGGTGCCGGCAGCGCCGCCGCGGCGCGGGTCGTGCAGCACGGCGTCGCAGCCGGCGATCGCCGCGGCCACCGGGGTGCGGGCGCGGACGTCGTGCTGGCCGAGACCGACGACCTCGTGACCCGCACGGTCGAGGGCCGACGTCGCGACGCGTCCTGCGCGCCCGCCGGGGGACGTGACGAGCACCCTCACCGTCCGGATCGTGTCACGCCCCACCGACGTCGGTAGCGTCACCTTTCATGAGCGCCGACGGGACCGCGCCGCACCGCGGGTTCGACCGGGCGCCGGACCGGCCGTGGGCGAGCCCCGCACTGGTCGGCGGCGCGGACTACGGACAGCCCTACGGCGAGATGGTCGACGCGCTCACCGCGTTCCACGACGCGCTGGCCGAGGCGGTGCCCGACCTCGACGAGGTGGAGGCGCTGCGGCTCGAGCTCACCGAGTGGGCGGCCCGGCTGCGCGAGGGCGCGGTGCCGGAGCGGGAGCGGGTGTTCGGCCGCCGGGTCGACCTCGACGGCCGCGGCCAGACGATGGCGCCCAAGCTGCGCGTGGTGCGGGCCGACGCCCAGCAGGTGTTCGGCCGGGTGGCGTTCGGCCCGTACTGGCTCGGCGGCAACGGCGCGGTGCACGGCGGGGCCGTGCCGATGCTGTTCGACGAGGTGCTCGGCCGGCTGGTGCAGACCGGCGGCCGCCCGGTCTCGCGCACGGCGTACCTCAAGACCGACTACCGCGCGGTGGTGCCGGTCGGGCCCGACCTCGACGTCGAGGGGAAGGTCGAGACCGCGGAGGGCCGCAAGCTGTGGTGCCGCGCGACCCTGCACCACGGCACCACGTTGTGCGCCGAGGCCGAGGCGCTGTTCGTGACCCTCGACCCCGGCCAGCAGTAGGGAGATCAGCATGAGCGACGAGGTGCTGGTGGAGGCCCGCGACGGCGTCCAGGTGATCACCATCAACCGGCCCGAGGCCAAGAACGCCCTCAACGGCGCGGTGGCGCGCGGCATCGCCGCCGCCGTCGACGAGCTCGACGAGAGCGACGAGCTGCGCGTCGGCGTCCTCACGGGCGCCGGCGGCACCTTCTCCTCGGGGATGGACCTCAAGGCGTTCCTCTCCGGCGACGTGCCGCTGGTCGAGGGCCGCGGGCTCGCCGGCATCACCCAGCGCGCGCCACGCAAGCCGCTCATCGGCGCGGTCGAGGGCTGGGCGGTCGCCGGCGGCTTCGAGCTGCTGCTGGCCTGCGACCTCGTGGTCGCGTCGGAGACCTCGCGGCTCGGCGTGCCGGAGGTGAAGCGGGCGCTCGTCGCGGGCGGCGGCGCAGCCCTGCTGCTCGCCCGCCGCATCCCGCAGGCGATCGCGCTGGAGCTGCTCCTCACCGGCGACCCGATCTCCGCCGCACGGGCTGCGGAGCTCGGCCTCGTGAACCGGCTGACCCCCGAGGGCGGCGCGCTCGACGGCGCGCTGGAGCTGGCCGCCGCGATCGCGCGCAACGGCCCGCTCGCCGTCGCCGTCACCAAGCAGATCGCCCGCTCCGACTGGCCGCTCTCCGAGGCCTGGGAGCGGCAGCAGGAGCTGATGGCCCCGGTGTTCGTCTCCGAGGACGCGAGGAGGGCGCCACCGCCTTCGCCGAGCGCCGCGACCCGGTGTGGAAGGGCCGCTGAACCTAGGCTCCCCCTCGTGCGGTGCCACTACTACGACGCCGGCCGGTGCCGGTCGTGCACCGACCTGATGACGCCGTACCCGGAGCAGGTGAGCGCCAAGGAGCAGGCGGTGCGCGCCGAGCTGCCCGGCGTCGGCACCTGGCTGCCGACGGTCACCGGACCCGAGGCCGGGTTCCGCAACAAGGCCAAGCTCGTGGTCGGCGGCACGGTGGAGGCGCCGACGCTCGGCATCCTCGGCCCCGACCAGGACGGCGTCGACCTGCGCACCTGCCCGCTCTACTCCGACCGGATGCACGCGCTGCTGCCGACGCTCGCCGAGCTGGTCACCCGGGCCGGGCTGACGCCGTACGACGTGCGGGCGCGGCGCGGTGAGCTGAAGCACCTGCTGGTCACCGAGTCGCCGGACGGCGAGTTCCTGGTGCGGGTGGTGCTGCGCTCCACCGAGGCGGTGGCACGGGTGCGCAAGCACCTGCCGTGGCTGCAGTCCGAGGCGCCGCAGGTGGCGGTGCTGACCGTGAACCTGCTGCCGCAGCACCAGGCGCTGCTCGAGGGCGAGCACGAGGAGGTGCTCACCGCGCGGACGACGCTGCCGTTGCGCCTCGACGCGGTGACGCTGCACCTCGGCCCGCGCTCGTTCTTCCAGACCAACACCACCCTCGCCCGTGCGCTCTACCGGCAGGCGGCGGCGTGGGCGGACGAGGTGGCGCCGCGGTCGGTGTGGGACCTCTACTGCGGCGTCGGCGGGTTCGCGCACCACCTGGCCGGCCCCGGTCGCCGGGTGGTCGGCGTCGAGGCGAGCGAGGAGGCGGTGACGGCGGCCCGGCTGGCCGGCGCCGGGGCCGAGTTCGTCGCCGCCGACGCGACGTCGTGGGTGCTGACCGCGGAGCCGCGGCCCGACCTGGTGGTGGTGAACCCGCCCCGGCGCGGGCTCGGCCCCGAGCTCGCCGGCTGGCTGGAGCGCAGCGGCGTGCCGCACGTCGTCTACTCCTCCTGCAACGCCGCCTCGCTCGCCCGCGACCTGGCGGCGATGCCGTCGCTGCGGCCGGAGCGGGCGGTGCTGGTGGACCTGTTCCCGCACACCCGGCACCACGAGGTGCTCGTGCTCCTGGAGCGCCCATGATCGTCGTGGTCGGCGGAATGAACGTCGACATCAAGGCTCGCAGCGCCGCCGCGGTGGTGCCGGGCACGAGCAACCCCGGCACCGTCGTCCGCTCGGCCGGCGGCGTGGGCCGCAACATCGCGGAGAACCTGGCCCGGCTGGGCACGCCGGTCGGCCTGGTGTCCGCGGTCGGGGCCGACCCGGACGGTGACTGGCTGCTCGCCGAGACGGCGGCGGCCGGCGTCGACGTGTCGGCGGTGACGCGCACCGGGCCCGCCACCGGCACCTACGCCGCGGTGCTCGACGCCGACGGCGAGCTGGTGGTGGCCGTCTCGGCGATGGTCGCGGCCGACACCATCGACGTGGGTGCCGCCGAGCCGCTCGTGGCCGGCGCGGCGCTGCTCGTGCTCGACGGCAACCTGGCGCCCGCCACCGCGGACGCCGCGCTCGACCTCGCGGCCGCGCACGGCGTGCGGGTGGTGCTCGAGCCGGTGAGCGTGCCGAAGGCCGCCCGGCTGGCGCCGCTGCTCCGGCCCGACCGGCCGGTGTTCGCGGTGACGCCGAACCGCGACGAGCTGGCGGCGTTCGGCTCGGTCGCGGCGCTGCACGACCGCGGCGTCGAGGTGGTGTGGGTGCGGGACGGCGCGGCCGGGTCGGTGCTCAGCACGCCGTCCGGGGTGGTCGAGCTCGCCGCGCCCGCCGGCCGACGTCGTGGACGTGACCGGCGCGGGCGACGCGATGCTCGCGGCGTTCTGCCACCGGCTGCTCGCGGACGGCGACCTCGCGGCCGCCGCCGCCGACGGCCACCGGGCCGCCGCCCTCACCGTGGCCAGCCCGCACACCGTCGTCCCCGACCTGGCCAGGAGGATGGCGCCGTGAACCCGATGCTCGCCGTCACCGACGAGGTGGCCACCGCCCTGGCCGACGGCACGCCCGTGGTGGCGTTGGAGAGCACGATCATCAGCCACGGGATGCCGTACCCGCAGAACGTGGCGATGGCGGCCGAGGTGGAGGGCATCGTGCGCGACGGCGGCGCGGTGCCGGCGACGATCGCGGTGCTCGACGGCGTGCCGCGGATCGGGCTGTCGCCCGACGACCTCGAGCTGCTGGGGAGCCACGACGACGTCGCGAAGGTGAGCGTGCGCGACCTGCCCTCGGTGATCGCGCGGGGCGCGCACGGCGCCACCACCGTCGCCGCCACGATGCGGCTGGCCGCGCTCGCCGGCATCCGGGTGTTCGTGACCGGCGGGCTCGGCGGCGTGCACCGCGGCGCCGCGACGACCTTCGACGTGAGCGCCGACCTCACCGAGCTGTCCACCACGCCCGTCGCCGTCGTCTGCGCCGGCGTGAAGTCGATCCTCGACATCGGCTCGACCCTGGAGACCCTGGAGACCCTCGGCGTGCCGGTGCTCGTCGACGGCGCCGACGAGTTCCCCGCCTTCTACACCCGCGGCAGCGGCTTCCCGGCCCCGCTGCGCGCCGACGGCCCCGACGAGATCGCCCGCACGATCCACGCCGCGTGGTCGCTCGGGCTCACGTCCGGCCTCGTCGTCGCCCACCCGATCCCTCACCACCACGAGATCCCGGCGGGAGAGATCGACGCCGTGATCGCCCGCGCCCTCGCCGACCTCGACGAGCGCGGCATCACCGGCCGCGACGCCACCCCGTTCCTCCTCGGCCGCATCGTCGAGCTCACCGACGGCGCCAGCCTCACCGCCAACCTCGCCCTCGTCCGCGAGAACGCCCGCGTCGGCACCGCGATCGCGGTGCCTACGCCGCGCTCCGTCGCGCTGACCCTCACCCGTCCCGGGAACCCCGGTTCACCGGGGATTCCACGACTTCGCAGGCAATGCAGTGCCTGCCAAGTCGGCGAAGTGCCTGCGAAGTACGGCTCAGGCCTGCTCGATCGTGCCCGCGGGTCGCGGTCGAGGTGGCGGCTGACGACGAGCCGCTGGATCTGGTTCGTGCCCTCGAAGATCTGCATCACCTTCGCCTCGCGCATGAACCGCTCGACGGGGAAGTCCTTGGTGTAGCCGTAGCCGCCGAGCACCTGGACGGCGTCGGTGGTGACCTTCATGGCGTTGTCGGTGGCCACCAGCTTGGCGATCGAGGCCTCCCGCGCGTAGGGGCGGCCGAGGTCCTTGAGCCGGGCGGCGGCGAGGGTGGTGGCGCGGGCCGACTGCACCGCGGCCTCCATGTCGGCCAGCACGAAGGCGAGGCCCTGGTGGTCGAGGATGCGGCGGCCGAAGGTCTCCCGCTCCTTCGCGTAGGCGACGGCGTGGTCGAGCGCGCCCTGCGCCAGGCCGGTGGCCACCGAGGCGATGCCGAGCCGGCCGGCGTCGAGCCCGGCGAGCGCGATCCTGCAGGCCCTCGCCCTCCTCGCCGAGCCGCCGCTCCACGGGCACCCGGACGCCGTCGAAGCGCATCGTCGCCGTGGCCGACCCGGTGAGCCCCATCTTGCGCTCGGGCGGGTCGGCCGAGAGCCCCGGCGTGTCGGCGGGCACGAGGAAGCAGGAGATGCCGCCGCTGCCCTCGGAGGTGCGGGCCATCACCTTGTAGAAGTCGGCGACGCCGCCGTGCGTCGTCCACGCCTTGGCGCCGTCGATCACGTACTCGTCGCCGTCGCGCCGGGCGGTGGTGCGCATGGCACCCGGGTCGGAGCCGGCGTTCGCCTCGGAGAGGCAGTAGGCGCCGAGCAGCTCGCCGCCGAGCAGGTCGGGCAGCCACTCCTTGCGCTGACGCGTCGGTGCCGTACGTCGCGAGCCCGAAGCACGACAGCGCGTGCACCGAGACGCCGACGCCGACCGACGCCCACACCGCGCCGAGCTCCTCCAGCACCTGGAGGTACACCTCGTACGGGACGCCGCCCCCGCCGTCGTCCTCGGGGTAGGGCAGGCCGAGCAGCCCGGTGTCGCCGAGCATCCGGAACACGTCGCGCGGGAACGCGGAGTCGGCCTCCGCGGAGGCCGACCGGGGCAGCAGTTCCTCGGTGGCGATCTGGCGCACCAGGCGGAGCAGGTCGGTGGCCTCGTCGGTGGGGAGGACGCGGCGGGCTGGCATGGCCGTCAGCCTACGATCGACGAGATGCCCGCCGACACCGCCGTCGCGATCCCCGCCCTCCGTCGTGGCGACCGGGGCCTGCCGGTGGTGGGCTCGCTGTTCGACTACCTGCGCGACCCGGTGGCGCTGATGCGCCGCCAGTACGACCACTACGGACCCGTGGCCCCGCTGCACCAGCTCGGCAGCACCTGGGTGATGCTGCTCGGCCCGGACGCGTGCGGCGCGGCGCTCCGCAACGCCGACAAGGCCTTCGCCAACGGCCCGGCGTGGACCTACCTGGTCGGCCCGTTCTTCCGCCGCGGCCTCATGCTCCTCGACTTCGAGGAGCACCACCTCCACCGGCGGATCATGCAGGAGGCCTTCACCCGGCAGCGGCTGGCGGGCTACGCCGAGCGGCAGCACCCGGCGATCGAGCGCGGCCTGGCGTCCTGGCACGCCGGCCCGCGGTTCGCCACCTACCCGGCGTTCAAGCAGCTCACGCTCGACGTCGCCACAGACCTGTTCATGGGCGGGGCCGAGGACCACGGGCCCGCGGAGATGGACCGGGTCAACCGGGCCTTCGTCGACTGCGTGCAGGCTGCCGGCGCGATCGTGCATCGGGATCTGCCGTTCACCCGCTGGCGCCGGGGCATGAGCGGCCGGGCGGTGCTGGAGGAGTTCCTGCGGCACTACCTGCCGGCGCGCCGGGCCGAGCGCACCGACGACCTGTTCTCCCAGCTCTGCCACGTCGAGACCGACGACGGCGAGCGGTTCAGCGACGACGACGTCGTCGACCACATGGTGTTCCTGATGATGGCCGCCCACGACACCTCCACCAGCACCCTCACCACGATCGTTCGTCACCTCGGCCAGCAGCCGGAGTGGCAGGAGCGGTGCCGCGCGGAGGTCGAGGCGCTGCCCGAGCGGCCGACCCTGGCGGACCTCGACTCGCTCGTCGCCCTACCGCTGGTGATGAAGGAGGCGCTGCGGCTCACCGCACCGGTGCCGGTGGTGGTGCGGCAGACCGTGAAGGACACCGAGGTGGAGGGCGTGCGCATCCCGCGCGACACGTTCTGCATCGTCACCGTGCAGCACAGCCACCTGATGCCGGAGCTGTGGTCGCGCCCGCTCCGCTTCGACCCGGAGCGGTTCTCCGAGGAGCGGCGCGAGGACAAGTCCCACCGCGATGCCTGGCAGCCGTTCGGCGCCGGTGTCCACAAGTGCCTCGGGATGGTGTTCGCCGGCATGGAGGTGACCGCGGTGATGCACCACCTGCTGCGCGGCTTCGAATGGCGCGTCGACGCCGGCTACCGGCCGCCGATGAACAACGTGTCGCTGCCGTTCCCGAAGGACGGCCAGCCGGTCGACCTCAGCCGTCGCTGACCGAGGAGTGTCAGCCGGCGGCGCGGGCCGCCTCGGCCTCGGTGTCGGCGTCGGACGTGCTCAGCGAGCCGCCCTTGTCCTCGAGGTGGGCGCGGACGAACCAGTGGAAGAGCTCGAGCTTGTCGGTCTGGCCGATGAGCAGGTCCTGCGTGACGAGGTCGAGCTCGTCGAGCTCCTTGATCGCCTCGCGGTAGCTGGTGACGACGCCGACGTACACGAGGTCGAGCGCACCGAGGTGGGCCTGCGTGGTGTCGCGGCCGATGCTGTACTCGTCCCAGGTGCGTGCCTCGACCAGGGCGCCCGGGGTGCCGACGGGCGAGCCGCCCAGCGTGGCGATGCGCTCGGCGAGGTCGTCGGCGAAGTTGCGGACGTCGTCGACCTGCGGGTCGATCATCTCGTGGACGGCGATGAAGTGCGGTCCGACGACGTTCCAGTGCACGTGCTTGAGCGTGAGATGGAGGTCGTTGCAGGCGTTGAGCCGGTCCTGGAGGATCGCCACGACGCGCTCCGCGTCGGCCGTGGGGAGGCCCGGGGTCGTGTACTTCAGGGAACTCTTCTTAGCCATGTCTCGACGGTAGCCGACCCTCGTGGGGGAGGGACACCGCAAGGGGTGAGGGTGGAAGTGGCACCGCTCACCTAGCGTCGAAGGACACCGCGACTCAGGGAGGCGGCGACGTGTCCGAGCACACGACGAACACCGGCGGCAGCGCGAGCAGCGCCGGCGAGCCGACCATCGGCGAGCTGATGTCCCGCCTGTCCGACCAGACCAGTCAGCTGGTGCGCGACGAGATCCGGCTGGCCCAGGCCGAGACCAGTGCCAAGGTGAAGCACGGGATCATGGGTGCTGCCGAGTTCGGCATCGCCGGCGTCCTGGCCCTCTACGGCGTCGGCCTCCTGCTCGCCACCGCGGTCCTCGGGCTCAGTCGAGGCGCTGCCCGCCTGGCTGGCCGCGCTCATCGTCACCGTGGTCGTGCTGGCTGGAGCCGGCGTGGCCGCGCTGCTCGGCAAGAAGGAGGTCGCCGAGGTCGCGCCGGTCGCGCCGGAGAAGGCGGTGGCCGGGGTCAAGGAGGACGTCGCGACGTTGAAGGGCGGGAGCAACCATGAGTGACCCGAAGGACA
This sequence comes from uncultured Actinomycetota bacterium, assembly GCA_963808855.1. Lineage (GTDB taxonomy): Bacteria > Actinomycetota > Actinomycetes > Propionibacteriales > Nocardioidaceae > Nocardioides. The sequence goes on from CAWEHA010000002.1 coordinate 628,906, forward strand.
CCGACGACACCACCGATGTCGAGCAGATCGAGGCCGACATCGAGCGCACCCGTGCCGATCTCGCGCACACCGTCGACCAGCTCGGCTCCAAGGTCGAGCAGCAGAAGCAGCAGGCCGGCAAGGCGCTGGTGATGGCGGCCGGAGCGGCCGGCGCCGTCGTGCTGGTGGTCGTCGTCGTGAAGCTCGTGAGGAGGAAGCGATGACGAAGCCCGCACGCGAGACGCAGTCCTCGAAGTCGGCCAAGCTGCTCTACAAGCCCTGGGGCATCGTCGGCTCGTTCGCGGCCGCCTTCCTCGCCCAGAAGATCTTCCAGGTGATCTGGGTCAAGGCCGTTCCGCTCGACACCGACGACCCGCCGAAGCCGCTGGAGTCGGAGTACGGCTGGAAGCAGATCATCATCGCCGCCGCCATTCAGGGGATGATCTTCACGACGGTCAAGGCGGTGTTCCAGCGCCTGACCGCCCGCGGCTTCGAGCGCTGGAGCGGCGAGTGGCCCGGCGACTGATCGCCTGCAACACGTTCTAGTCTGGGCGCGTGCCGCTCGCCTTCTTCACCGCGACGCCCGACGGCTCGCTGGAGCCGACCGACCTGGCGATCAGCAGCTGGGGTGCCGACCACGTGCACGGCGTCGCGGTCAGCGGTGCGCTCGCCCGGTGCGCCGAGCAGGCGGCCGCCCACCGGCCCGACCTGGTGCCGGCCAAGCACGCGGTCGACCTGTTCCGGCCGGTCCGGCGTCGCCCGTGCGCGTTCGGGGCCACCGTGGTGCGGGAGAGCGGCCGGATCGCGCTGATCGACGTCGTGCTGAGCCAGGACGGCGAACCGGCCGCCCGCTCCTCGACGCTGCTCGTGCGCCGCGCCGAGATGCCGTCGGGCGAGACCTGGGAGCCCACCGAGCGCCCGGGCCCGCCGCCGCCCGAGCTGGCGCCGCCCACCGACGACCCGCACGTGCCGATGCTGCGCAGCGCGGCTCCGTGGTCGCAGGACTTCGCCGACCACCAGAACGCCGGCCGCAAGACCTCGTGGAACTGCGCGGTGCCGGTGGTGGAGGGTGAGCGGCTCACCCCGTTCCAGGCCGCGGCGGCCACTGCCGACGGCGCCAGCCTCGTCACCAACTGGGGCACGCACGGCGTCGAGCACATCAACACCGACCTGACGCTGGTGCTGGCCCGGCTGCCCCGCGGGGTCGAGCTCGGGCTGCAGGCGCTCGACCGGGTCGAGGCGGACGGCGTGATGACCGGTACCGCGGCGGTCTTCGACCGGGAGGGGCCGATCGGCAACGTGGTCATCACCGGCCTCGCCAACACCCGCAAGACCATCGACCTCGCTGACGTGGCCCGGTCGTGACGGCGACACTGTCGGCCCTGCCGCCCGGCCCGCACGGGCTGCTGTCGGCGCGGCCGGAGCCCGACCTGGCGGCGCACGGCTACGAGGAGACCGAGTACCTGGCCGCCGGTACCGCGACGTCGTACACCTCGGAGGCCTGGCCGGCGGACGGCCGGCTCGCCGTCGCCCCGGGCGCGACCGCCGACTTCGCGACCCGGGTGGTGGTGCGACGTCCGCCGGCGGAGCGGGCGAGCGGCACCCTCGTGGTGGAGTGGTTCAACGTCAGCAGCGGCGCCGACGCCTGCCCCGACTGGACCTTCGCCGCCCCCGAGATCCTGCGGGCCGGGCACGCCTGGGCGGGCGTGTCGGCGCAGCGCACCGGCGTCGAGGGTGGCCGGGCCACGGTGGCGGTGGACGGCGCGCCGTCCGCGGGGCTCAAGGGCACCGACCCCGGGCGCTACGGCGCGCTCCACCACCCCGGCGACGCCTTCGCCTACGACCTGTTCACGCAGGTGGCGGGCGCAGTGTGCGACCTGGTGGCGGCGGAGCGGGTGCTGGCGATGGGGGAGTCGCAGTCCGCCGCGTTGCTCACCACGTACGTGAACGGCGTGCACCCGCTCGCGGGTCTCTTCGACGGCTTCCTGCTGCACAGCCGGCTCGGCGTCGCCGCCCCGCTGGGCGAGCCGGGCGCCGGCATCGACCTCGAGGCGGCACTGCGCACCGGCCCGGTGCGGCTGCGCGACGACCTGGCCGAGCCGGTGCTCGTCGTCCAGACCGAGGGCGACCTGTTCGACCGCATCGGCTACCTGCCGGCGCGACAACCCGACGGCGAGCGGCTGCGGGTGTGGGAGGTCGCGGGCGCGGCCCACGCCGACCGCTACACGATCGACGAGTTCGAGGAGCTGCTCGGCTGCGAGGTGCCGGTCAACCGCGGGCAGCAGTGGGCCGTCGTCCGGGCCGCGCTGCGGGCGCTCGACCGGTGGGTGCGTGACGGCGTCCCCGCCCCCGCCGCCCCGCCCCTCGCGGTGGCGGACGACGACGTCGAGCGCGACGCGCACGGTCTGGCGCTCGGCGGCGTGCGCACGCCCGCGGTGGACGCGCCGGTGGAGGTGGTGTCCGGGCGGCCGTGGCCGGGCGCCTCGGTGGCGTGCCGGCTGTTCGGCAGCACCACCCCGCTCGACCCGCGCCCCTGGGCCTCGGCCGAGGAGTACCTGGCGGCCTACGAGCGCGCCACGGACGCCGCGATCGGCGCCGGCTTCGTGCTCGCGGAGGATCGTGCCGACGTGCTGGCCGAGGCCCGGCCGGACCTAGCAGGACTAGCAGGAGGAGAGCCGACCCATGCCCCGTGAGAGGACGCTGCTGCGCTGCCCGTGCGGTGAGGAGATCCGCGGCGAGAACGAGGACGACCTGGTCGAGAAGGCGCAGGCGCACCTCGCCGCCCAACACCCCGACCGCGAGTACGACCGGGAGATGATCCTGTTCATGGCCACGTGAGACCCGTGCAGGAATCCCCGGTCGACCGGGGACTCCAGCACTGGGAGGGCAAAGTTTCGGCCGACAAGTGCAGGAATCACCGGTCAACCGGGGATTCCTGGGGCTGGTGGGACGACGAGACCCACCTTCGGACGTAGGCGCCTCCTCGCCCGTGGTGCTTGGGTGTCCGGATGCCCCTCGTGCTCGGTCCCCTGCTCCGCCACGTCGACGAGAACTCCGCCTGCCTCTGGGTCGAGACCGAGGCACCGGGCACGGTGACGGTCCGTGCCGACGACCACGAGGCGACCGCCCCGACGTTCACCGTCCACGGCCACCACTACGGGCTGGTGTGCATCGACGGGCTCGAGAAGGGGACGCACTACCCGTACACGCTCGAGGTGGACGGCGAGGTGGTGTGGCCGCCGTCGGACTCCGACCTCCCCGCCCCGATCATCCCGACCCTCGACCGGACCAAGCCGCTGCGGCTGGCGTTCGGCACGTGCCGCACCTCGACCGGCGCACGACGAGGCCGCCAACAAGACCCACGGCGTCGACGCGCTGCGCGCCTACGCGCTGCGCATGGCCGGCCTCACCGAGCCCGAGAACGACCCCGACGGCGGCGAGCCGCGCTGGCCCGACCTCGTCGCCTTCCTCGGCGACCAGGTGTACGCCGACGAGACCACCGAGGAGATGCAGGAGTTCATCGCGTCCCGCCGCAGCCTCGACGAGCCGCCCGGCAAGGAGCTCAAGGACTACGAGGAGTACGCCCACCTCTACAAGGTCGCGTGGTCGGACCCGGTCAACCGCTGGCTTCTGAGCACGCTGCCCAGCGTGATGATCTTCGACGACCACGACATCCGCGACGACTGGAACACCTCGCGCGCGTGGAAGGACGAGATGGAGGCCACCGACTGGTGGCACGACCGGATCGTCGGCGGGCTCGCCTCGTACTGGGTCTACCAGCACCTCGGCAACATGACCCCGGAGGAGCGCGAGGCCGACCACGTCTGGCAGGAGATCCAGAAGCACGCCGACGACCCCCAGCACGACCACGGCGACTACCTCGACGCCTTCGCCGAGCGCGCCGACCAGGAGCCGACGTCGTACCGCTGGAGCTTCGTGCGCGACCTCGGCACCCAGGCGCGGCTCGTGGTCGTCGACACCCGGGCCGCCCGGGTCCTGGACGAGGACGAGCGCTGCATCCTCGACGAGGAGGAGATGGCGTGGCTCGACGAGCAGATGCGCGGCGACGTCGACCACCTGCTCGTCGGCACGTCGCTGCCGTTCCTGCTCGCGCCCGGCCTGCACTACGTGGAGGCGTTCTCGGAGGCGCTCGCCGGTGGGGCGTGGGGCGAGCGGGCCGGGCGGGTCGGCGAGAAGATCCGCACGACGGTCGACCTCGAGCACTGGGCCGCCTTCCAGCGCGGCTTCCGCGACGTCGCCGAGATGACGCTGGAGGTGGCCCGCGGTGAGCGCGGCCGGGCACCGACGACGATCACGTTCCTCTCCGGCGACGTGCACCACAGCTACGTGTCCGAGGCCTCCCCGTACCGCAGGGCCGCGGAGGGCAACGCTCCCATCAAGAGCCGGATCATCCAGGCGGTGTGCTCACCGATCCGCAACCCGTTGCCGATCACGTGGCGGTTCGCCACCGCCGTCTCCTCCTACGGCGTGGCCGGGCCGGTGGGCCATCTCGTGGCGCGTTCGGCCAAGGTGCCGAGCAGCCCGCTCGGCTGGGACCTGATCAAGGGGCCGTGGTTCGACAACAACCTCGCCACCCTCGAGGTCACCGACGACGGCCTCCGGCTGTGGTGGGCGCGGGGCAAGGTCGTCGACGGCAACCACGACCGCCCGGTGCTCGAGCACGCGGCCGACGTCGAGGTCGGGCTCGCGCCGCGACGACGACGGCGAGCTCCGCAGCCGGTTCCGCGAGCGGCTGCGCGCGCGTCGGCGCAAGCCCTAGCCGTCGAACCGGAAGCCGGCCGCCTCGGCAGCGCGGACCACGTCGGCGAGCCGCTGGTCGTCGTCGAGATACGGAGCGATCACGTCGTGCAGGTGCGCGATGGTGACGATGTCGCCGACGGCGCAGAACATCCCGGGCTCGGAGTTGAACCGCAGCTGCGCCGCGAGGTCGGGCGCCACTCGTCGGACCACTCCGGCCCAGAAGTAGCCGCTGGGCTCGTGACCGGCGGCCCGGATCGAGTCCTCCACGGGCAGGCTCCCGCAGGAGAACCTCAGGCTGTACGTGCCGTCGTGCTCGACGATGTGGACGCTGTCGGCCACGGGAGATCGTGGCCGGGCCGGTGGGGCGGGCTGGGCCGTGAGCTGCTCGGGCACGCCGGCGGGCACGTATGGCCAGATCGCCGCGGTGAACTCGTGCGGGTCGACCGTCCGGGCGTCGATCACGTACGGATCCAGGCGGCGGCGGGCGATCTCGACCCGCCAGGTGGAGGCGTCGGGATGGCCCACCAGCGTGAGCCGCGTGGTCGGGCTGGTGAGGTCGAAGACCCGGTGGCTCTCGAACGTGCGCACCTCGAGGATGCCGCGGGTGATGGTGACGCGCGGCCCGGGCCGGGTGAGCGCGAGCGCCCACGCCGACAGCATCCCGACGGCGCAGGCCACGAGCAGCAGCACGGTGACCAGGTTGGCGTCGAGCACCACGCCGGCCGCCGCGACCACGGTGAGCGCGAGCAGACCCCACGGCGCCGCCCGGAGCACCTTGCCGTGCTGGCGCACCGGCGTGAAAGCGATGTCCGGGCCGGCCCGGTGCGGTGCCGCGGGCTCCCGCAGCGTCGGCACCGGCACGGTGGGCGACGGCGGCTGGTAGGGCGGCGGGGGCGGGAACGCGGGCGGCGGGGGCAGCGACGTCGGCGGTGCTTGGTACGGCGGCGGTGGCTGGTACGGCGGCGGCTGGTCGTGCGTCCCCATGACGGCACTGTAGGTACGTCGTGCCGCTCGCGGGAGTGATCGCGTCAGCGGAGGTCAGCGGCCTCCACCAACGACGGGCCGTACCAGGTGATCAGCCGTCCGCTCACGAGCTCGGTGGGGGTGCGGGCGAACGCCTCGGGGCCGTCGTCCTCGGTGAACACGTACGGCTCGTCGGGCAGCAGCACGACGTCGGCGCCGGCGGCGTCGAGGTCCGCGAGGTCGACCTGCGGGTACCGGTCCTCGTGGTCGGCGTACACGTTGGCCCAGCCGAGCCGCCGCAGCAGGTCGGTGGTGAAGGTGCGGGCGCCGACGACCATCCACGGATCGCGCCAGATCGGCACGGCGACGGTGCGGCTCACCGGCGGCGGGTCGCCGCACCAGAGGTCGCGGGCCGCGCCGAGCCAGCCGGGCGCCGTCCACCCGAGCGCCTCGAACAGCCGCTCCATCGAGGCCACGGCGCCCGGCACCGTCTCGATGTCGGTGACCCACACGGTCACGCCGCGCTCCCGCAGCCGGCGCACGTCGAGCTCGCGGTTCTCCTCCTTGTTGGCCACGACGACGTCGGGCCGGAGCGCGCGGACCGCCGCCAGGTCGGGGTTCTTGGTGCCGCGCACCCGCGTCACGTCGAGGTCGGCGGGGTGGGTGCACCAGTCGGTGGCGCCGACGACGGCGTCCGCGTGCACCGACGCCAGCGCCTCGGTGAGCGACGGCACCAGCGAGACCACGCGGCGGGCCGGCGTCGCGAGCGGCACCTCGGTGCCGAGGTCGTCCCTCACCGGGTCACCGCCGCAGCGAGAGCCCGGTGGCCACCTCGGCCGCCCAGGCGCGCTGGGTGATCTCGCCGTCCAGCGCGGCCGCGACGTCGTCGGGCACGGCGACCGCGCGGCGCGACTCCATCGACACGTGCACGTACATGATCTCCATCGCGCAGGCGACCTTGCCGCGTCCCTCGTCCACCACGAACGAGATGCCGTGCAGCGCCTTGTCGGTGCGTCCCACGAACGCCGGCCGCACCGAGAACGGCTCGCCGAGCCGCAGCTCGCCCAGGTAGCGGATGTGGTGCTCGACGGTGAAGAACGACAGCAGCCGCTCGGCGAGGTACTGCTCGTCGACGCCGAGCTCGCGCACCCGCTCCCACGGCGCCCACGCCCCGAGCTCGAAGTACTTGGTGATGTTCATGTGCCCGTTCTCGTCGATGTAGTCCTCGGGCACCTGCTGCTCGAAGTACGCGGGCAGCGAGCGGACCTGGTCGATGTCGGGGAGCTGAGCCACGGCCGCGACGCTACCGAGGTCAGCGGGGACACTGAGGTGGTGGGCGTGCGCAACTACCTGGTCGAGGGCGTGTCGGGCACCGGCAAGACGGCGGTGTGCCACGAGCTGGTCCGACGCGGGTACCACGCGATCAACGGCGACCGCGAGCTCGCCTACCAGGGCGACCCCGCGACCGGTGAGCCGCTCGAGGACGGTGCCTCGCACGAGCACCACCTCTGGCACGTCGACCGGGTGCGGGCCCTGGTCGCCGACCAGCGCGACGCGGTCACCTTCTTCTGCGGCGGCTCCCGCAACTTCGCCCAGTTCATCGACCTGTTCGACGAGGTCTTCGTCCTCGACGTCGACCGCGCCACCCTCGAGCGCCGCCTCGACCAGCGACCGCCCGGCGAGTGGGGCTCGGAGCCGACCGAGCGGGACCTCGTCCTGCGGCTGCACCGGACGGAGGAGGACATCCCCAGCACCAGCGTCGTCATCGACGCGACCCGGCCACTCGCCGACGTCGTCGACGAGATCCTCCGCCGTGCCGGAGCGCAGGGCGACGACGGCGGCCACGGCCGAGCAACCTGAGTGGGCGCAGGACTCAGCTCGCGTTTTCATGACGATCGTGGCGGGCAACGCGCCTCCGCCGGCTGTGGCTCGCCGTGCACTTCGTCTACGAGGGAACGATGCGAGACCACAGCGTCTGGCAGGGCGAGCGCCACGATGTGCTGTGGTTCGCGGGTTGCCGCGTGAATGGCCAGGCTGAGTCGCTCGACGCCGGCACGATCGCGTGCTGACTGCGGCATGTCGGGCGGGAGTTGGCTGCCACGTTGTGGTGTGCGGGGACGCGCCGCCCCCGGTGCTGGTCTTGCACATGACTCGAAGGTCAGCCCTCGATGTCCAGTTGGCCGGTGATGTCGACCGAACCCTCGGTCTCGTACTCGTTGGCGAGGGTCCCGCTGACCTCGAGGTCGATGGCGGGGTGCGGTGAGCAGGAGGCACTGTGAATCGTGATGCTGCCCTGGGAGAGCTCTTGGGCGCCGGTGAAGGGCTCGCCCTTGCCGAGACCGACGACGATGTCGGCTCCAGATGGGTCGTCGTATACGAAGCCGAACTCGAAGCCGAAGTCGTAGGAGGCGCCGTCCGCGACGTCGGCTACGACAGCTTGGATGTAGAAGTACTCGGGCCGTTTTCGGTCGATGGCGTCGAGCGGAGTGGCGACCTCAATGATGTCCCCGTCGGGCGCCGCCCCGTCGTAGAACTGCGGTTCGCATGTGACTTGATAGTCCACGAGCTCGACGCGACTGCCATCTTGTCGCGTGACCGTGAACGAGAACGACTCAGAGCCGGCCGAGGCGGTGTCTTCCACCTCGTCGCTGGCCTGCGAGTCGTCGCCACATGCGCCTGCGCTCACAAGCAGGCACAGCGTTCCAGCCACGGCAGCAGCCCGCCTGGCCGAGCCCATGTCCATGAGGGCATTGTGTCTGAACAGTGGCCTCCAACACCGCTGAACCGAGAGGCCGGCCGGTTAGATAGACGCTGACGCGGCATGCCAGGCGGCGTGCCTGGGGGCGATCAGGTCGTGCTTGAAACGGAACGCCTGCTGCTGAGGCCATGGCGGGTGCCGACTCAGGGACACTGGCTCGATGGAGGTGCCGCCACTGACGGTCCGGGCAGCCGACGGGTTCGAGCTCGCCGTGCAGGTGAGCGGGATCGAGACGGGTCCGACGATGCTGCTGCTGGCGGGTCAGGCCAACTCCCACCGCTGGTGGACCTCGCTCCGCGGCGACTTCGAGGACGCCTTCCGGGTCGTCACCCTCGACCAGCGGGGCACTGGCGAGAGCAGGGGCACCGTCACCGAATGGTCGATCGGCCTGTTCGCCGACGACGCCCGCGCCGTCCTCGACGCGGTCGGAGCCGCTTCGGCGGTGGTCTACGGGACGTCGATGGGTGGCCGGGTGGCCCAGGAGCTCGCGGCGAGGCATCCCGACGTCGTCGATCGCCTGGTGCTGGCCTGCACCTCGCCCGGCGGACCGCACGCGGCGGAGCGCGACGTCGAGGTGCGCCGCTCCCTCGCCGATCCCGACCCACGGCGCCGGCTCGAGACCCTGCAGCGGCTCTTCTACACCGACCGGTGGCCCCACCCGCCCGAGCGCAGCCACCTCTTCGGCGACCCGACGATGAGCCAGCAGGAGCAGCGCGGCCATCTCCGCGCGAGCGCCCGCCACGACGCCTGGGACCGGCTGGAGCGGATCGAGGCGCCGACGCTGGTGCTGCACGGGACCGACGACCTCATGTCACCCGTGGCCAACGCCCACCTCCTCGGCGACCGCATCCCGGGGGCCCAGGTCCACCTCGTGGAGCACGGGCGTCACGGCTTCTTCGAGGAGTTCCGCGACGACGTCGTGCCGCTCGTCCGCTCGTTCGTGGCCTGACCCGTGCGGGTCGTGCTCACACGAGCTCGGTCATCGCCTCCACGACGGCGTCGACCTCGTCGGGGGAGGTGACGATGCTCGGGCCGAACCGCAGGTAGGAGCGGCGGTACGGCGAGGCGCCGGCGGAGATGCCGCGCTCCTCCAGCTGGAGCACCGTGTCGTAGGGCTCGAAGCCGGGCCGGTCGACGCACACGATGCCGGCCGACACCTCCGGGTCGAGCGGCGTCACCACCCGGATCCGGTCCAGCTCGGCGAGGCCCTCCTTGAGGCGGGTGGCCTGCTCGACCGTGCGCTCCACCGCACGCGCGCGTCCGACGCGTGCGTAGAAGTCGAACGCCTCGCGCATCGCCCACCGGTGCTCGAACGCCTGGTAGCCGCCCGCGGTGAGCCGGTCACCCGGCCCGGGGCCGTCGAAGCTCGGGATGATCTCGGTGAGCGGAGCCCAGTCGCGGGCCCACAGGATGCCGGTGCCGCGCGGGCCGAACAGCCACTTGTGGGTGCCGGTCGCGAGGACGTCGCAGCCGAGGGCGTCGAGGTCGGAGTCGACGGCGGCGAACCCGTGCACGCCGTCGACGCAGAGCAGCGCGCGGCCGCCGAGGTCGGCCAGGCCGCGGGCGATCTCCGCGATCGGCAGCCGGACGCCGGTGCTGGAGTGCACCCAGGTCACGGCCACCACCCGAGTGCGTGGCGTCACGCCGACCAGCAGGCGCTCGACGAGCGTGTCGACGCGGGCCTCGGCCGGGTCGTCGTAGAGCGTCACGCGCCGCACCTGCGCGCCGGTGCGCCGCGTGAGCAGGCGCAGTGCGTCCTCGGTGGCGAAGAAGTCGTGGGTGGTGGTGAGCACCTCGTCGCCGGGGCGCAGGTCGAGGCCCCCGTACATCGTGGCGATGCCCATCGTCGTGCTGTCGGTGAACGCCACCTGGTCCGGACGGCCACCGACGACGGCGACCGCGGCGGCGCGCACCTCGTCCTCGAGACCGAACGCCTCGTTCAGCGTGCGGTGGGTGTCGGCGCCCAGCCGCCGCCGGTGGAAGTCGACGGCGGCGTCCACCTGCGCGGTGTGCGAGGAGAGCGCGAACGCCGAGAAGTGGGAGCGGTCCGTCGTCAGCGGGAACTGGGCACGCACGGAGTCCCAGTCGTCGGGGTCGAAGTCGGGGACGACGAGCTCCGACTCGAACGGGTCGGCCGGCGGCGTCGTGGTCGCGCCGGTCGTCGGGGCCGACTCACCGGTGCCCTCGGCGTCGCAGCCCGCCACCGCCGCCGTGCCCGCGAGCCCCGCCCCGAGCAGCGCACGGCGGGTGGTGCGTGCCTCCGCACGCCGAGCTGGCATGCGGCCATCCTCGGTGCTCGCCGCTAGGAGGGGAAGTGCCTCCACTGCCCCTCGGAGACGACGTCGACCTCGCCATCCACGACGCGGAGGGCGGTGGCCTCGTCGATCGCGTACGACGGCACACCGATGCCAGCCGCCCACCGCTCGGCGTCGGCCATCGTGTTCTCCGGGAAGAGGTCGAGGTGCGGGAAGATCGCGAAGTCGACCACGCCGAGCGTGCGGTCGTCACCGCTGGGCGGGTCCCACTCGACGAAGTCGGCGCCGATCCGCGGCGTCAGCACCATGCTGCCGGCGCTGAGCCCGACCCAGACGGTGTCGTCCAACGACGGCAGCAGGTCTGCCAGGCCGGACTCCCGCATCCAATGGCTCAGGTACGTCGCGTCGCCCCCGCCCACGAGGAGCACGTCGGCATCCCGGACCCACGGAACCCAGCGGTCCGCGCCGATGCTGGGAAGCGCAGTCAGCTCCAGCAGTCCGACCGACCGCCACCCCAGGTCGGTCATCGGGGTCGTGGACGTCCCGCTGACGAACCGCCTCGCCTGCACGGGTCCGGCCCCCGGGTGGCCGTAGGACGCGGTGGGGATGCAGAGCGCGTCGCACTCGGCGATCGGCTTGCCGAGGAGGTCGACCAGCGCGTCGCGGATGCTCGGGTTCGTGACGCCGCCCGAGGTGAGGAGAAGGCGCAGTCTCACGCCCTCGCCGGTAGCACGCAGAACTCGTTGCCCGACGGGTCGGTGTACGACCGCCACGGCAGCTCGCCCCATCCCGGGTGGAGCCGGGTGCCCCCGCGCTCGGCGATGCTCGCCTCGACGTCGTCCGCATCCTCACCGGGCTCGAGCCGGACGTCGAGGTGTATCCGGTTCTTCTCCTCGCCCTTGGGTCGTTGCTCGGGCACCAGCTCGAGCAGTGGACCACGGCCCGAGGGGTGGCGCAGCGAGCCCGCCCGGTCGGCCCATCCCGTCAACCACGCCCAGAACTGCGTGTCCCGGTCGGGGTCGGCGGAGTCGAGCCGCACGGCCGCGATGGGTCCGGTGCCGTCGTCCGACTCCTCCCGCACGCCGAGGGGATTGCCCTCGGGGTCGGCCGTCTCGGTCCGGGACCCGCGCAGCAGATCCAGGTGCAGCCGCGGCGGCGCGGACGGCGGCTCGGGGACCTGCGGGAAGCACAGGTCGAGGTACCACCCGCCGTCGATCTCGAGCCGGGTCTCGAAGATGCCGGTGTCGTCGGTCAGCGTCTCGCCGCCGATCACCGCCTCCCAGAACCGCCCCAGCCGCTGCGGATCGACGGCGTCGAACACGAGGTTCTCCAGAAACATCTGCCCACCGTAGGGCGCAGCGCGGCGGCCCGTCGTCAGGCGTCGGTCTCGGTGTCGCCGGCCAGCTCGTCGCGGCGGCCGCCGTCCTCGGCGGTCTCGGGCGGTCCCTCGACGTCGGCCTCCGGCTCGTCGACCGCGCACATGATCGCGGTGATCGTGTCGCGGTCCTCCGCCGACGGGAAGCCCCAGCCGTCCTCGTAGCCGTACACCTCGTCGAGGAGGCGCCCGGGGGTGAGGTTGTCGATCACCTCGATGCTCTCGGGCCCGATCAGCGCCGGGTGGACGACGCCGCAGGTCTCCGACACCTTGAGCAGGTCGCGGCGCAGGGTCTTGAGGTAGTTGGTGACCCGGGGCGCCTTGTCGTCGGGGTCGAGCCCGCGGGCCAGCCAGGCGTTCTGGGTGGCCACGCCGGTGGGGCACTCACCGGTGTGGCACTTCTGGGCCTGCACGCAGCCGACCGCGAGCATCGCCTCGCGGGCGACGCTCACCATGTCGGCCCCCAGCGCGAAGGCGACGACGGCGTTGTCGGGCAGGCCTGAGCTTCCCGGCCCCGATGAAGGTGACCCGCTCGTGCAGCCCGCGGCTCGCGAAGGTGCGGTAGACGCGGGCGAAACCGACCCGGAACGGCAGCGACACCGAGTCGGTGAAGATGAGGGGCGAGGCGCCGGTGCCGCCCTCGCCGCCGTCGATGCTGACGAAGTCGACGCCGCGCTCGCCGTCGCGCATGGCGTCGGCCAGGTCCTCCCAGAACTCCATGTCGCCCACCGCGGACTTGATGCCGACAGGCAAGCCGGTCTCGGTGGCGAGCAGCTCGACGAAGTCCAGCAGCGAGTCGACGTCGTGGAACTCGGCGTGCCGGGACGGACTCAGGCAGTCGACACCCTCGGGGACGCCCCGGGTCTCGGCGATCTCGGCCGACACCTTGGGCCCGGGCAGCACTCCGCCGAGGCCCGGCTTCGCGCCCTGGCTGAGCTTGATCTCGAGCGCCCGGATCGGTGCGGAGTCGACGAGCTCCTTCAGCCTGGGCAGGCTGAACCGGCCCTCGTCGTCACGGCAGCCGAAATAGGCAGTGCCGATCTGGAAGATCAGGTCGGCGCCCTTGCGGTGGTAGGGAGAGACGGCGCCCTCGCCGGTGTTGTGCAGGCACCCGGCCTCGGCGGCACCGCGGTTGATCGCCTCGACGGCGTTGCCCGACAGCGAGCCGTAGCTCATCCCGGAGATGTTCACCACCGACTCGGGCCGGAACGCGTGCCGGCGTCCCCGCGGCCCACCGAGCACCTTCGCCGAGGGCAGTCGCGCCTCCTGCCCCACCGTCCCGTGCGTGGGGTAGGCGTCACCGAACGTGCGGTGGTGCACGATCACGTTGCCGTCGCCGTGCTCGAGGTCGTTGTCGGTGCCGAACCCGAAGTAGTTGTTCTGCAGCTTGGCCGAGGAGTAGACCCACCGGCGCTGGTCGCGGCTGAACGGACGCTCCTCGTCGTTGCCGGCCACGATGTACTGCCGCAGCTCCGGCCCGATCCGCTCCAGCCAGAACCGAGCGTGCCCCACCACCGGGAAGTTCCGGAGGACGGCGTGCCGCCGCTGCAGGACGTCGTGGGCGGCGACAGCGCCGAGGGCCGCCGTGGCGCCGGTGAGCAGCGCGATTCGCTTCATGCCTTCGTCGTACCCGAGGAGGACGACGGCACGCGCCACCCCGCGGGGCTAGACCGAGCGGCGGTACTGGCCGCCCACCTCGAAGAACGCCTCGGTGACCTGGCCGAGGGTGCAGACGCGGGCGGCGTCCATGAGCACCTCGAAGACGTTGTCCTCCGACGTCGCCACCTCGCGGAGCCGGGCGAGCGCCTCCTCGGCCTCGGTGGCGTGGGCCTGCTGGAACTCGCGGACCCGGCGCAGCTGCGACTCCTTCTCCTCCTCGGTGGCGCGGGCGAGCTCGACGTGGTCGGGGGTGCCGTCGTCGTCCTCGTGGCCGGGGCGGATGAAGGTGTTGACGCCGATGATGGGCAGCGAGCCGTCGTGCTTGCGGTGCTCGTAGAGCATCGACTCGTCCTGGATCCGGCCGCGCTGGTAGCCGGTCTCCATCGCGCCGAGCACGCCGCCGCGCTCGCTGATCGCCTCGAACTCGCGCAGCACCGCCTCCTCCACGAGGTCGGTGAGCTCGTCGATCACGAACGAGCCCTGCAGCGGGTTCTCGTTCATCGCCAGGCCCCACTCGCGGTTGATGATCAGCTGGATGGCGAGCGCGCGGCGCACCGACTCCTCGGACGGCGTCGTGACCGCCTCGTCGTAGGCGTTGGTGTGCAGCGAGTTGGCGTTGTCGTAGATGGCGATGAGCGCCTGCAGCGTGGTGCGGATGTCGTTGAAGTCCATCTCCTGCGCGTGCAGCGAGCGGCCGCTGGTCTGCACGTGGTACTTCAGCTTCTGGGCGCGCTCGCTGGCGCCGTACCGGTCGCGCATCGCGACGGCCCAGATCCGCCGCGCCACCCGGCCGATCACGGAGTACTCGGGGTCCATGCCGTTGGAGAAGAAGAACGACAGGTTCGGCGCGAAGTCGTCGATGTCGAGGCCGCGCGCGAGGTAGCTCTCCACGTAGGTGAAGCCGTTGGCCAGCGTGAACGCCAGCTGGCTGAGGGGGTTCGCCCCGGCCTCGGCGATGTGGTAGCCGGAGATCGACACCGAGTAGAAGTTGCGCACCTTGTTCTGGATGAACCACTCCTGGATGTCGGCCATCATCCGCAGGCTGAACTCGGTGGAGAACAGGCAGGTGTTCTGGCCCTGGTCCTCCTTGAGGATGTCGGCCTGCACGGTGCCGCGCACCGTGCTCAGCGCGGTGGCGGCGTCCACGTTGTTCTCGGCCGCCTGGTCGATCACCGTGTTGAGGAAGAACGCGAGCACCGTGGGCGCCGGGCCGTTGATCGTCATCGACACCGACGTCGACGGGTCGAGCAGGTCGAAGCCGTCGTAGAGCGCCTTCATGTCGTCGAGCGTCGCCACGCTGACGCCGGAGGTGCCGACCTTGCCGTAGATGTCGGGCCGCTCGTCGGGGTCCTGGCCGTAGAGGGTCACCGAGTCGAACGCGGTCGAGAGGCGGGTGGCGCCGGCGTCCTTGCTCAGCAGCTTGAAGCGGCGGTTGGTGCGGAACGGGTCGCCCTCGCCGGCGAACATCCGGGCCGGGTCCTCGCCGTCGCGCTTGAACTGGAACACCCCGCCGGTGAAGGGGAAGAAGCCGGGCAGGTGCTCGCGGCGCAGGAAGCGCAGCAGCTCGCCGTGGTCGGCGTACGACGGCAGCGCCACCCGCGGGATCTTGCTGCCGCTCAGCGACTCCCGCGTCAGCTTGGTGTGGATCTCCTTGTCGCGGACGACGACCACCTGCTCGTCGCCGGAGTACGTCTCCACCAGCGCGGGCCATCCGGCGAGCTCGTCGGCGACCTCGGCCGGCAGGTCCTCGCGGGCCTGCGCCAGCACGCCGTCGATCTCGTCGCGCTGCGACAGCTCCTCGGCCACCGCCTCGAGCCGCTGCACCCGCCGGGCCGCGGCGACGAGCTCGTCGGTGCGCGCGTGGTAGTCGCGCACGGTGTCGGCGATGTCGGACAGGTAGCGGACCCGCTCGCCCGGCACCGCCTGGTGCAGGCCGGTGGAGACCTTGGTGTCGACCGGGTCGAGCACGCCCTCCGCGACGGCCAGGCCGTGCTCGCCGAGCAGCCCGCGCAGGTGCTGGTAGAGCGCGGTGACGCCGTCGTCGTCGAAGCGCGCGGCGGAGGTGCCGTAGACCGGCATGTCGTCGGGCTTCTTCCCGAACGCCTCGCGGTTGCGCACCATCTGGCGGCCGACGTCGCGCAGCGCGTCCTCGGCGCCGCGGCGCTCGAACTTGTTGATGGCCACGACGTCGGCGAAGTCGAGCATGTCGATCTTCTCCAGCTGCGAGGCGGCGCCGAACTCCGGCGTCATCACGTACAGCGAGGCGTCGACGAGCGGGACGATGGCGGCGTCGCCCTGGCCGATGCCGGGCGTCTCGACGACGACCAGGTCGTAGCCGGCGGCCTTGAGCACGGTGAGCACGTCGGGCAGCTCGTCGGGCAGCTCGTGGGCGCCGCGGGTGGCGAGCGAGCGGAAGAACACCCGGTCGCGGTCGTGGCCCGGGAGGTCGAGGGCGTTCATGCGGATCCGGTCGCCGAGCAGCGCGCCGCCGCCCTTGCGGCGGGTGGGGTCGACGGCGAGGACGGCGACCCGCAGCTTGTCCTGCTGGTCGACCCGGAACCGCCGCAGCAGCTCGTCGGTGAGCGACGACTTGCCCGACCCGCCGGTGCCGGTGATGCCGAGCACCGGGACGTCGCGGGCGGCGTCGCGCAGGGTGGCGAGGACGTCGTCGGGCAGCCGGCCCTGCTCGGCGCCGGTGATCGCGCGCGCCACCGCGGACCGGTCGCCGGCGATCACCTGGTCGGCGGTGACCTGCTTGGCCGACCACAGGTCGACGTCGCAGTCCTTCACGACCGTGTTGACCATGCCGGCCAGGCCGAGGCGCTGGCCGTCCTCGGGGGAGAAGATCGTGACGCCGGAGCGCCGCAGCCGCTCGATCTCGTCGTGCACGATCACGCCACCGCCGCCGCCGACCACCCGCACGTGCGGGGCGCCCGCCTGCTCGAGCAGGTCGACGAGGTACTCGAAGTACTCGACGTGCCCGCCCTGGTACGACGACACCGCGACGCCGTGCGCGTCCTCCTCGAGCGCGGCGTCGACCACCTCCTGCACCGACCGGTTGTGCCCGAGGTGCACCACCTCGCAGCCCTGGCTCTGGAAGATCCGCCGCATGATGTTGATCGACGCGTCGTGCCCGTCGAACAGGCTCGACGCCGTGACCAGGCGGACGTGGTGCTGCGGCTTGTGGAGGTCGCTCACTGACGCATCCTCGCAGATAGTTGGATGTCCTAGTAATTGAGCGTACCCCGACTGCGCCGTGCCGAAATCACTGGTTCACCAGTGAATTGCGCACTCCAAACAGGGAGGTTCCTGGGTGAAGTGCTGAAATCACTGGTTAACCAGTGATTTGGGCAGCAGGTCCCGCTACTCGACCGGATCCCCGGCGCGAGCCCGGACGAGGCCGAGCAGCCGGGTGAGCTCCACGACGTCGGGGGCGTCGAGCAGGTCGGTGGCGAAGATCTGCTCGTTGAGGCCGGCGGTGGCGCGCTCGCAGACCTCGCGGCCGGCGTCGGTGAGCGAGGCGAGCACCACCCGGCCGTCCTCGGCGCTGCGCTCGCGGGCGACGAACCCCTGCTTCTCCAGCCGGTCGACGGCGCTGGTCACCGAGGTCGGGTGCACCTGCAGCAGCGAGCCGAGCCGGGTCATCGGCATCGCGCCCTGCCGCGAGAAGGCGAGCAGCCGCAGCAGCTCGTAGCGGGCGAAGGTGAGGTCGAGCGGCCGCAGCACGGCGTCGATCCGCTCGAGCAGCAGCTGCTGCACCCGCACCACGGAGGTCACCGCGGCCATGCCGTCGGCGGCGTCGGCCCACCCGTGGGCCACCCACTGCCGGTGCGCCTCCCGGATGACGTCCACCGGGTCACCCTAGGGGTGGCCGCCGGCGCGCGGTCAGCCACGATGTGACTCGTGAGCGACGTCGTGCAGGCCCTGGAGAGCGCCGGCCTCGAGGTGCGTGCCGACGCCGGCACACGGGCCATGTACAGCACCGACGCCTCGCTCTACCGGATTCCGCCGCTCGCGGTGGTGCGGCCCCGGCACGTCGACGAGGTGGCCGCCGCGCTCGCCGTGGCCCGCGAGACCGGCACGCCGCTCACCTCGCGCGGCGCGGGCACCTCGATCGCGGGCAACGCCATCGGGCGGGGCATCGTGCTCGACTTCTCCCGCCACCTCAACCGGGTGCTCGACGTCGACCCCGACGCCCGCACCGCCGTCGTCGAGCCCGGCACCGTGCACGCCGTGCTGCAGCGGGCCGTGACGCCGCACGGCGTCCGGTTCGGCCCCGACCCCTCGACCCACCCGCGCTGCACGGTCGGCGGGATGATCGGCAACAACGCCTGCGGGTCGCGCAGCCTCGCCTACGGCCGCACCAGCGACAACGTCCTCGGCCTCCGGCTCCTCACCGCTGCGGGCGACGAGATCGTCACCGGATACGACGGCGCCAAGCCCACCGTCGTCGGTGGCGACGCCGTGGTCGACCGGCGTCCGCAGAACGTGATGGGTCGCCACCTCGCCACCGCGCGCACCGAGCTCGGCCGGTTCGGGCGCCAGGTGTCCGGCTACGCCGCCCACCACCTGCTGCCCGAGCGCTTCGACCTCACCCCGGCGCTCGTCGGGTCGGAGGGCACGCTCGCCGTCGTCACCGAGGCCACCGTGCGGCTGGTCGTCGATCCCAGCGTGCGCGTCGTGGTGGTGCTCGGCTTCGACTCGATCGTCGACGCCGGCCGCGCGTCGCCGGCCGTCGTCGCGCACGGACCCACCAGCTGCGAGGGTCTCGACTCGCGGTTGGTCGACGTGCTGCGCTCCCGCCGCGGTGACGCGGCGGTGCCCCCGCTGCCACGCGGCCGGGCCTGGCTGCTGGTCGAGGTCGCCGGCGACGACCCCGGCGAGGTCGGGGAGCGCGCCCGGCGCCTGGCCGCCGACGACGTCGGGGCGGTCGACGCGGAGATCGTGGTCGAGCCCGCCGTCCAGGCCCGGCTGTGGCGGCTGCGCGAGGACGGCGCCGGGCTCGCGGGCCGGTCGCCGGCCGACCGGCCCGCCTGGCCCGGCTGGGAGGACGCCGCCGTGCTGCCGGAGCAGCTCGGCTCCTACCTGGAGCGGTTCGACGAGCTGGTGGCGGAGCACGACCTCACCGCCGCGCCGTACGGCCACTTCGGCGACGGGTGCATCCACGCGCGCCTCGACTTCCCGCTCGACCGGCCCGACGGCACCGCGGTGCTGCGCGAGTTCCTGGTGGCCGCGGCGCAGCTCGTGGCGGAGTACGGCGGCTCGCTCTCCGGCGAGCACGGCGACGGCCGCGCCCGCAGCGAGCTGCTCCCGTACATGTACTCGCCCGACGCGCTGGCGATGTTCGCCGGTCTCAAGCACGCCTTCGACCCGGAGAACCTGCTCAACCCCGGGGTTCTCGTCGATCCCGACCCCGTCGACGCCGACGTCCGGTTCGCCGGCTCCTTCCCGATCCGGACGAAGCTGGCGTTCGCCTACCCGCACGACGACGGCGACCTCGCGCAGGCGCTGCACCGCTGCACCGGCGTCGGCAAGTGCCGCGCCGACAACAGCGCGGCGCACGGCGTCATGTGCCCCTCCTACCTCGCCACCCGCGAGGAGAAGGACTCCACCCGGGGCCGGGCGCGGGTGCTGCAGGACGTCGTCCGCGGCGAGCTGGCCTGGAGCGCGCCCGAGGTGCACGACGCGCTCGACCTCTGCCTGTCGTGCAAGGGCTGCGCGTCCGACTGCCCCACCGGGATCGACATGGCCACCTACAAGTCCGAGGTGCTGCACCAGACCTACCGCCGCCGGCTGCGCCCGCGATCCCACTACACGCTCGGCCGGCTGCCGCTCTGGGCCCGGCTCGCCTCGCGGATGCCGCGGCTCGCGAACCTGATGGTCCGGCTGCCGCTGCTCGGCACGCTCGCACTGTGGCTGGCCGGCGTCGACCGGCGCCGCTCGGTGCCGCGGTTCGCCCGCCGCACGTTCCGGTCGGCCTTCGAGCCCCGCGACGCCGGCACGCCGGTGCTGCTGTTCGCCGACTCCTTCAGCAACCACTTCGACCCCGAGGTCGCTGCCGCTACGGCGCGCGTGCTCGAGGGTGCCGGCTACGCACCGCGGCTGCCCGACCGGCAGGGCTGCTGCGGGCTCACCTGGATCACCACCGGACAGCTCGACGCCGCCCGCCGGATCCTGCGCCGCACGGTCGCCGACCTCGCCCCGCACGCCCACGCCGGCACGCCGATCGTCGGCATCGAGCCGTCGTGCACGGCGGTGCTGCGCCACGACGTCCTCGAGCTCTTCCCCGACGATCCCGACGCCCGGGCCGTGGCCGAGGCCACCCGCACCCTGGCCGAGCTGCTCGCCGAGACCGACGGCTACGCGCCGCCCGACCTGAGCGGCACCGACGTCGTCGTGCAGCCGCACTGCCACCACCACGCCGTGATGGGCTGGCACGCCGACGCGGCGCTGCTCGCGCGCACCGGGGCGAGCCTCACCCGGCTGTCCGGCTGCTGCGGCCTGGCCGGCAACTTCGGCGTCGAGCGCGGGCACCACGAGGTGTCGGTGGCCGTCGCCGAGCAACAGCTGCTTCCTGCGCTGGACGCCGCGCCGGACGCCGTCGTGCTCGCCGACGGGTTCTCCTGCCGCACCCAGGTCGCCGACCTCCGCGACCGCCCGACGCGCCACCTCGCCCAGCTGCTCGCGGGTTTTCCGGAGGACGCGGGCGGGTAAAGACCCGCCCATGACGGACTACGACGGCCTGAGTGGTCGCCTGAACGACATCGCCGAGGCGGCCATCGACTGGCGCATGCAGATCATGGGCTGGGGCGAGCAGGGTGACGGGTGGTACATCAGCGGCGGCCTGGGCACCAGCTCGTGGTCCTGCGACCGCGAGGGCAACGTCCAGCACGGGGGCGAGGCGGTCGACGACCCGTACTACAAGGAGATGATGAGCAACTGGCGCACCAACGTGCCCGAGGTGCTCGAGCCGTGGACCGAGCTCCCCGACCCGACGTGGCTGGACCACCGCCTCGACACGCTCCGCACGCAGATGAACAGCCTGCTCGACCCGGCCCAGGCCGACGTCGAGGACGCCGACCCCGAGGACGCGAAGGTCCCCGAGCTGGGCAACGGCGACCTCCACAACGCCCGCCAGGCCATCGACACACGCATCGGCAACATGCAGGGCTACACCGCCGCTCAGATGCACGAGGTGCTGGTGGCCGAGCTGGACGACGTGATGCGGGGCGAGTTCGCCGCCACCGGCGTGCTCGGTCTGCACCTCGAGGGTCAGCAGGCCATCCTGACCAAGGCCCGCGAGGACGTCGTGAAGCTCATCGACGGCATCTACGAGGTGTTCGAGAGCAAGGGCATCGTGGGCGGCGACACGATCGACCTGGGGACGATCGGCGCCATCATCGGGCTCGTCGGGTCGTTCGCCACCGGCGGCCTCGCCACTGCCCTGGCCAGGATCGGGGCCGCGGTCGGGCTCGGCGACGCGCTGCTCCCCGAGGGTGACACGCCGAACTCGGTCGCAGTCGACCTCGCCGGCTACGACCCCGACGAGAGCTGGGGCAGGCTCACCGACGGCCTCACCAAGCTCAACGAGTCCATCACCGAGCAGGAGCGCGACCTGGCCGGTCGTGTCCCGCGCCGCCAAGGGCGTCGTGGCCGGGTCGGCGGACTTCGACCTGTCCCGGGTCTCGGGCGAGGGCAGTGACCCGGGCCAGCTCGCCACCGCGGGCGACGTCCTCAACATCGACAAGGGCGGCCTGCAGTACATCGCCGAGAACTCGCTGGTCACCGCGTCCCACAGCCTCGACAAGACCCGCTACGAGATCGAGGACGTCGACCCGGGCTACGCCCTCACCCGTCCCGCGAGCATCGGCTACGCCTCCGACGGGATCTACGGTGACTGGTCCGGTTTCCGCGACGCCATCTCCGCCGCGATCGGCGGCACGGCGGGCGAGCTGTGGGCGCTGCGCGGCGCGGTGGTCGCTGTGCTGCACAAGTTCGGCGTCACCGACATCGAGCAGGCCGAGCGCTACCGCGAGATCACGGTCACCATTCCTCCGGGTTGCCACGGGTACTGACGACGGCGGTGCCGCCGTGCTCGTCGTCCGTCACCGTCTCGGCGGTGGTCAGGAGGGCGGTCAGGGTGACGGCCTGGTCCGGCGCGACCTCGACGACGAGGACGCCGTCGGGCGCCAGCCATTCGTGCCGGCGCGGCGACGACCCGGCGGTGCACGTCGAGGCCGTCGGCGCCGCCGTCCAGCGCGAGCCGCGGCTCGTGGTCGCGCGCCTCGGGGGGCATGTGCGGGATCCGATCCGTCGGCACGTAGGGCGCGTTCATCACCAGCATGTCGACCTTCCCCCTCAACGACGGGGGGAGCGCGTCGAGCAGGTCGCCCTCGTGCACGTGGTCGGGCGGCAGGTTGCGCCGGGCGCAGGCCACCGCCCGGGGGTCGAGGTCGGCGGCGTGCACGGTGACGTCGTCACGGCGTGCCCTGATCGCCGCCCCGATCGCGCCGCTGCCGCAGCACAGGTCGACCACGGTGCCGCCGTCCGGTGCCCGCGCCGCGGCCAGGTCGACCAGCAGCCGGCTGCGCTGCCGCGGCACGAACACCCCGTCGTCGAGATGGACCCGGATGCCTGCGAAGTCCGCCCACCCCACCACGTGCTCCAGCGGCCGCCCGGCGAGGCGCGCGCCCGTCATCCGTTCCAGCTCGGCGGCGTCGCCCGCGGCCTCCCGCAGCACCCGCGCCTCGTCCTCCGCGAACACGCACCCGGCCGCCCGCAGCCTCGCCACCAGGGGGTCGTCGTCGGGCACGGCCTCCATGTAACACGTCGTCCAGTGACCTACGGACCCGTTCGAACGGGTCCCTAGGTCACTGGACGACGTGTTACAGCGGTTCGGAGGACGCCGGCTGACGCCGGCAGAACTAGAACGCGTTACCGTGCGCCGGTGCCGCCGGACGTGTTCGCACCCGCCCCGCTCGGGCCGGTGACGCTGCGGAACCGGACGGTGAAGGCGGCGACGTTCGAGGGGCGGACGCCGGACGGGCAGGTCACCGACGCGCTCGTCGAGTACCACCTGGCGGTGGCGCGCGGCGGGATCGGGCTGACGACGGTGGCCTACCTGGCCGTGGCGCCGGAGGGGCGCACCCATCGCGAGCAGATCGTGGTCGGGCCGGGCACGCAGGCCGGGCTGGCGCGGCTCGCGGACGCCGTGCACGAGACCGGTGCGGCGATCGCGGGGCAGGTGGGGCACGCCGGGCCGGTGGCGAACGGCCGGTCGAACGGCGTCCGGGCGCTGGCGGCGTCGCGGATGCCGAGCCCGCTGTCGATGCAGCTGGTCGGGTCGGCGTCCGAGAAGGACCTCACCCGGATCACCCGCGCCTACGTGGCCACCGCGCGCACGCTGGTGGACGCCGGGTTCGACGTGCTCGAGCTGCACCTGGCGCACTCCTACCTGATCTCCTCCTTCCTGGCGCCCGGCCTCAACCGCCGCAGGGACCGCTGGGGCGGGTCGCTGGAGAACCGCGCCCGGCTGGCGCGGCAGGTGGCGCGCGCGGTGCGGGAGGAGGTGGGATCGGCGGCCGCCGTCACGGCGAAGGTGTCGGTGAGCGACGGGTTCCGGGGCGGTGTCACCACCGAGGAAGGCGTCGAGGTGGCGCTGATGCTCGAGGGCGACGGCCACCTCGACGCGCTGCAGCTCTCCGGCGGCTCCTCGCTGATGAACCCGATGTACCTCTTCCGCGGCGAGGCGCCCGTGGCCGAGTTCGCGGCCACGATGCCGCGCGCCGTCCGGTGGGGCATGCGGACGCCGATGGGCCGGTCGTTCCTCAAGGAGTACGAGTTCGAGGAGGCCTACTTCTGGGACAAGGCGATGCGGTTCCGCGCCGCCCTCGCGATGCCGCTCATGCTGCTCGGCGGCATCAACCGGCTCGACACCATGGAGCGCGCGATGGCGGCCGGCTTCGACTTCGTGGCGATGGGCCGCGCGGTGCTCCGCGAGCCCGACCTCGTGAACCGGCTCGCGACCGGCCGCGCCACCGCCGGCGTGTGCATCCACTGCAACCGCTGCATGCCCACCATCTACTCGGGCACGCACTGCCCGGTGCGGACGGGTCAGTAGTACACGCGGGCGCGGATCGCCTTGTGGTCGGAGTAGACCAGCCCGTTCCGATCAGCCATCCGGTCGGCGTCGCGGAACCCGAGCGTGCTGGCGCTCACCCGCGGCAGTCGCGAGGCGCGATAGCGGCCGGCGAAGAGGAAGTCGATGCGGGCCCCGCGGGCCGTGGTGGCGTTGCGGTCGAGGCAGCGGCGCGGGGTCGCGCTGCGCTGGCACTGGGCGTAGACGACGTCGCGCAGCCGGCTCTTCCCGAGGTCGCCGTTCATGGTGCGGTACCAGCCGCGGAACCGGCCGTTGCTGCGGTCGGAGATGTTGAAGTCACCGCCGACGACGTAGAGGCGGGCGCGGTCGCCGTTGCCGATCTTGCGCAGCGTGTCGCGGGCGTTGGCCCCGGCGCACGGGGTGCCGCCGGACTGGCCGGTGGCCCAGTGGATCGAGGCGACGACGACCGTCTTGCCGGAGACGACGTCGAGCAGCCGCTGCTTGACCGCCTGGGTGCGGTCCTGCGGGCTCGGCGCGCACCGACCGTTCCGGAAGCTGTCGGCGCGGAACACCTGCTTCGCCCCGACCGGGTCGAAACGCGCGTCGCGGTAGACGATCGCGTTGGTCTGGTGCGACTTCGGGCCCTTGCACGGGCTCCCCATCTTCCGCGGGCTCGGGTTGGCGATCACGCCGCGGTAGGTCTCGCCGAGCCGGCGCGAGATCTCGCGCACGTACGACCGCAGCTGCCGGGAGCCGCTCACCTGCTGCACGAGGAACAGGTCGGGCTTGAGCGTGCTGCGACGCATCGCCGCCAGCAGGTCCTGGTAGTCGCCGCGGCAGTACTCGCGCGCCGTCTCGAGGTTCTCGACGTTGTTGTCCCACACCACGAGGAAGCCGGGGTCGTTGTTGGCCCGCGCCGCGGCGGCGGCCGCAGCCGGGACGGCGGGCGCCGCCGTCGACGTCGGCACGCCGAGGACGGCGACCAGGGGGGCGAGCAGGGCGGTGAGCAGGAGGACGACCCGAGAGCGCATGCCGGAGGCGTACCCCGCCGGATCGTTGCCGAACCGTCATCTCCGGCGGCGGGTCGGACGCCGATGCGCGGGCATCCTGACGACATGCCCGCCCAGCCGACCGCGCCGACCGCGCCGTCCGTGCCGCGTGAGCCGTGGGCCGACGCCGCGAAGGGGCTGTGCATCCTGCTCGTGGTGCTGCACCACACCGTCGGCAAGCACTACGTGCCGCTGATGTCGGAGCTGACGGAGGTGGAGCCCTTCGCGGCCCCGCCGCTGCTGCCGCCCTGGGTGGCTCAGGCGTGGCACGAGCTGACCGAGGCGCTGCGACCGGTGCGCATGCCGCTCTTCTTCGCCATCAGCGGCTTCTTCGCGTCCCGGGCGGTGCACCGGCCCTGGCCCGCCGCCCGCGCTCGGGTGCTCGGCGGCTACTACCTCTACGTGGTGTGGCTGCTGTTCTTCGCGCTGTTCTACGTGCGTCGAGTCCCGGCTGCCGGCCAACCGCACCGAGGACCTGGCCGACCTCGGCCGCGACCTGGTGTGGGCCTCCACGAGCATGTGGTTCCTGTTCGCGCTGCCCGTCTACTTCGTGATCGCCAAGGCGCTGCGCCGCTGGCCGCGGGCGACGCTGGCGGGCGCCGCGACGCTCGCCGGATCGCTGTCGTGGTTCGGGATCGAGGAGGTCAACCGGGCCCAGGTGCTGTTCTGCTTCCTGTTCTTCGCGATCGGCGCCTACCGGCCGCGGCTGGTGTCCGACGCCGTCGCCCGGCTTCCCGTGCCGGCCGCGCTCGGCGCCTTCGTGCTCGCCCTGACGATCGTGAACGCGGACGTCGTGCCGCGCAGCATCCCCGTGCTGGTGGCCGGCGTCGCGGGCGTCGCGCTCGGGCTCGCGGTGGCGCGGCACCTGGCCCGCTCGGTGCTCGCCGACGCCTTCGCCTGGCTCGGCCGCCGCACGATGCGGGTGTACGTGCTGCACCTCGTCGTGCTGTCGGCGGTGATGTACCTGCCGAGCCCGCTGACCCGTGGGCCGCTTGCCGGGTCGTTGCCGTTCGCGCTGGTGTACCCGCTCGTGCTGACCGGCGTTCGTCGTGGCCGGCGTGTCTCGGCCTCTACGTCGTGCTCGCCCGGCTCACGCCGTGGCTGTTCGCCGCCCCGGCCTGGGTGGTGGCGCCGGCGCCGGTGGTGGTGCCGGGCCGCCCCGGCGCGACCCGGGTGGTCTACGGCCCGGCCGGACCGAGCCGATGGACGCTGAACTAGAACGTGTTCTAGTCTGCCGGTCATGTCGCAGGTGATTCCCGACAAGCCACTCCGCGTCGTCGTCTGGTCGACCGGCACGATCGGCCGGCACGCCATCGCCGGCATCGACGCCCATCCCGACCTCGAGCTGGTGGGCGTGTGGGTGTCGAACCCGGCCAAGGACGGCAAGGACGCCGGCGAGCTGGCCGAGCTGGGCCGCGAGCTCGGCATCCCGGCCACCACCGACCGCGACGCGCTGCTCGCCCTCGCGCCCGACGCGATCGTGCACACGGCCATGGCCGACGACCGGGTGTTCGAGTGCCTCGAGGACCTCATCGGTTTCGTCGAGGCCGGCGTCAACGTGACCAGCAGCGGCCCGGTGCTGCTCCAGTGGCCGGAGGGGATCCTGCCGCCCGACTACCTCGCCCGCATCGAGGACGCCTGCGCGAAGGGCAACGCCTCGCTGCACGTGAACGGCATCGACCCCGGCTTCGCCAACGACATCCTGCCGCTGGTGATGACCAGCCTGTCGCAGCGCATCGACGAGGTGCGCGTGATGGAGATCTGCGACTACTCCACCTACTACCAGCCGGTGGTGATGGGCGAGCTCTTCGGCTTCGGCCGGCCGCTGGAGGAGAAGGCGATGCTCTGGCAGCCCGGCATCCTCACCATGGCGTGGGGCAGCGTCGTCCGCCAGATCGCCGCCGCGCTCGACGTCACCCTCGACGAGCCGCTCACCGAGGAGGTCGAGCGCCGCGCCGCCGAGCGCGACACCGCGTCGGTCTCCGGCGACGTCGCCGCCGGCACCATGGGCTCGGTGCGGTTCCAGGTGATCGGCAAGGTCGACGGCGTGCCGCGGGTCGTGCTGGAGCACGTCACCCGCACCGACGCCGAGTCCGACCCCGACTGGGAGCGCCCGCCCGACGGCGGCGACGGCTGCTACCGGATCCGGATCACCGGCGAGCCGATGATGCAGGTCGACTTCACCCACCACGGCGAGCACGGCGACCACAACGTCAGCGGCATGATCACCACCGCCCAGCGGATCGTGAACGCCGTCCCGGCCGTGGTGGCGGCGAAGCCCGGCCTCGTGCGGGCGATCGACCTGCCGCTGGTGACCGGCCGCGGGCTCGTCACGGGCTCGCGATGACCGGCATCCTCGACCGGTTCGCGCTCACCGACCACGTCGCGATCGTCACCGGTGCGGGGCGTGGGCTCGGCGCCGCCACCGCCGTCGCACTGGCCGAGGCCGGCGCCGACGTGCTGATCTCGGCGCGCACCGAGAAGCAGCTCGGCCGGGTGGCCGAGCAGGTGGAGCAGGCCGGACGGCGCGCGCTCGTCGTCCCCGCCGACCTCTCCGACCTCGACGCCGTCGCCGGGCTGGCGCAGGCCGCCTTCGACGAGTTCGGGCGGCTCGACACGGTGGTCAACAACGTCGGCGGCACCTTCCCCAACGCCTTCCTCGACACGAGCAACGAGTTCCTCGAGGAGGCGTTCAGCTTCAACGTCACCACCGCGCACGCGCTCACCCGCGCCGCGGTGCCGCTGATGCTGCAGAGCGGTGACGGCGGGCAGAAGTCGGTCGTCACGATCAGCTCGATGATGGGCCGCACCGCCGACCGCGGCTTCCTGGCCTACGGCACAGCGAAGGCGGCGCTCGCGCACTGGACCAAGATGGCGGCGCGCGACCTCGCGCCGCGGATCCGGGTCAACGGCATCTACGTCGGCTCGATCATGACCAGCGCGCTGGAGTACGTCGCCGGCCAGCCCGAGATGATGAACCAGCTGGAGACCAAGACGCCGCTCGGGCGGGTGGGCGAGCCCGAGGACATCGCCGCCGGCGTGCTCTACCTCGCCTCGCAGGCGGGCCAGTACGTCACCGGCAAGCTGCTCGAGATCGACGGCGGCATCCAGCAGCCCACCCTCGACCTCGGGCTGCCCGACGTCGGCTCCTAGGGTCGAGGGCGTGACGTCCTCGCCCTCCACCGCGGTCGCGGTCTCGCCGGACTCCGGGGAGCACTGGGCGGCCGAGGGCGCGTGGCCGGTGGCGCCCGGGGTGCACCGGATCCCGCTGCCGCTGCCGATGGACGGGCTGAAGGCGGTCAACGTCTACGCGATCGAGGCCGACGACGGCCTCGTGCTCATCGACGGCGGCTGGGCGATCCCCGAGGCCCGCGACCTGCTCGACCGCTGCCTGCGGTCGATCGGCAGCGGCTTCGGCGACATCCGCCGGTTCCTCGTCACCCACGTGCACCGCGACCACTTCACGCTGGCCACCGTGCTGGGCCACGAGCTCGGCGTCGACGTGGCGCTCGGCCTGCCCGAGAAGCCGGCGCTCGACCTGCTCCACGACCGGCACCAGCTCACCGAGAACCCGTTCCTCGCCGTGCTCGCCTCGGCCGGCGCGCACGACGTCGCGGAGGCGTGGGCCGCGGGCGGCCCGCCGCCCGACGAGGCGGAGATCTGGCTGCGCCCGACGAGCTGGCTCGACGGCGACCAGGAGGTGCCGGTCGGCGACCGCACCCTCGACGCCGTCCACACTCCCGGGCACACGCCGGGGCACTTCGTGTTCGCCGACCGGCCGGGCGAGCTGCTGTTCGCGGGCGATCACGTGCTGCCCACCATCACGCCGTCGATCGGGTTCACCGTGCCGCCGACGCCGAACCCGCTCGGCGACTTCCTGGCGTCGTTGAGCCGGATGCTCACCCTGCCCGACCTCCGGCTGCTTCCCGCGCACGGCCCGGTGGCGCCGTCGTCGCACGCCCGCGCGCACGAGCTGCTCGCCCACCACGAGGGCCGGCTGCAGGGCTCGCTCGCCGCCGTCCCGCCGGACGGCGCGACCACCGCGGTCGAGGTGGCCGGCCACCTCGGTTGGACCCGCCACGAGCACCCCTACGACACGCTCGACGTCTTCAACCAGGGCATGGCGGCGATGGAGACCAAGGCCCACCTCGACCTGCTCGTGGCGCGCGGCGACGTCGTCGCCGACGAGCGGCCCGACGGCGTGCGGTTCAGGTCGCGCCGCATCGGCTGGTGGGGGACGCCGCCGTCCAGGAACTCAGGACCGCTGACCTCGAAGCCGTACCCGGCGTACCACCGGATGAGTCCGGTCTGCGCGTCGAGGACGATGGGTCGGCCCTCGCAGAGCGGCAGGGCGGCGGCCATGAGTGCAGACGCGAGGCCGCGGCCACGGGCGTCGCGCCGGACGGCGACCCGGCCGATCCGCCACGCGTCGCCGTCGTCGAGCACCCGGGCGTAGCCGACGAGCACGCCGTCGTCGGTGAGCACGAGGTGCCTGGTGCCCGGCTCGACGTCGCGGCCGTCGAGGTCGGGGTAGACCGACTCCTGCTCGACGATGAAGACGTCCTGGCGCAGCCGGAGGATCGCGTAGAGCGCGGTGGGGTCGAGGTCGCCGAACGCGAAGGCGGTGCAGGAGAGGGTCACGTCAGGAACCTCCGGGTCTGACGCCAGGCCCTGCCGGCCTCCGGGATGCCGGGCAGGAGCGGGAAGACGTGGATGAGCCCGTCGACCTCGCAGTACGTGAGCGGCCAGCCGGCGCCGGCCGCGCGGTCGGCGAGCATCCGGCAGCCGGGCGCGAGCAGGTCGCGGGTGCCGCAGAACATGAGCGTCGGAGGCAGCCCGGCGAGGTCGCCGAGGGCGGGCGACACCTCGGGCCGCGCCAGGTCGGCCGGGTCGCCGGCCCACCACTCGGCGTAGGCGAGCAGCTTGTTGAGGAACAGCCACGGGTCCTCGTCGTCCAGCGTCCAGGTGTCGGGGGTGCTGGTCGTGAGGTCGACCCAGGGCGCGTGCAGCACGAGGTGGCTCGGCAGGGGCGCCGCCGGCGTCGCGCAGGCCCATGGTGACGGCGAGCGCCAGGCCGCCGCCGGCGGAGTCGCCGGCGACGACGACACGCTCGCGGATCGCGCAGCGGGCGGCGAGGTCC
Organism: uncultured Actinomycetota bacterium; assembly: GCA_963808855.1. Classification (GTDB taxonomy): domain Bacteria; phylum Actinomycetota; class Actinomycetes; order Propionibacteriales; family Nocardioidaceae; genus Nocardioides. The sequence goes on from CAWEHA010000002.1 coordinate 658,944, forward strand.
TCCACCAGTGGCTGGTAGGAGTCGCGCCAGGTGTGCTCCGGTGCGAGGGGGTAGTCGGGCAGCACCACCTCGGCGTCGAGGAGGCGCGCCAGGCGGAGCGCGTAGCGGACGTGGAACCGGTCGAGCGGCGAGACGTAGCCGCCGCCGTGCAGGTAGACCAGCGTGGTGCGGGGGCGGTGGCTGCGGGGCCGGACGACGTGCACCGGGAACGGCGACGGTGGTGGTGCTCACCTCGTAGCGGCGGTCGAAGGCCGGCACGAGATCGGTGGGCAGCGACCGGTCGAGGCCGTCGTGCCAGCGCTCGAGCCGGGCGCGCTCGCGCTCGGGGGTGTCGAGGTCGCGTGCGCCCCGGTACCTCGGGACGAGGTGGGCGAGGAGCTCGTGGCGCAGGCTCGGCACCCCGCGAGTGTCACAGACCGGCGGCGTGCGGTGTCTCGTGGGGGACAACCCGTTTCGAGGAGGTTCCGATGCCCAGCACGTTCCGCATTCCCAAGGCCACGATCACCGGGCCCTACGGCGCCGTCATGACCCGCATCGTCAAGCGGATGTGGGGCGAGGTGCCCGACAACGCCTACGTCTACTGGCACAACCGCAAGGTGCTGAAGGCCGTGTTCGGGTTCGAGCAGAAGGTGGGCAAGTGGGACGCGCTCGACCCGCACCTCCAGTCCTACGCCCAGCTCGCGTCGGCCGCGGTGATCGGGTGCTCGTGGTGCCTCGACTTCGGCTACTTCCTCGCCCACGACGAGGGGCTCGACGTCGCGAAGGTGCGCGAGGTGCCCCGGTGGCGCGAGTCCGACGTGTTCACGTCGCTGGAGCGCGACGTGCTGGAGTACGCGGAGGCGATGTCGGCGACGCCGCCGACGGTGACCGACGAGCTGGTGGCACGGCTGCTCGACCAGCTGGGCACGCCGGCCGTCGTCGAGCTGACCCAGCTGGTGGCGCTGGAGAACATGCGCTCCCGGTTCAACTCGGCGGCCGGACTGCAGTCGCAGGGCTACTCGGACGTGTGCGAGCTGCCGCTCGCCGTACCCTCCGGCTCGTGAGCGACGACCCGCACGAGGAGCTGTTCACCTCCCACCGCAGCCTGCTGTTCACGGTCGCCTACGAGCTGCTCGGCTCGGCGGCCGACGCCGAGGACGTCGTGCAGGAGACCTGGCTGCGGTGGGCCGAGGTCACGCTGGACGACGTCCGCGAGCCCCGCGCCTACCTGGCCCGGATCGCGACCCGGCTCGCCCTCAACCGGGTGCGGACGATGGCGCGACGGCGCGAGAGCTACGTGGGGCCGTGGCTGCCCGAGCCGCTCCTCACCGCGCCCGACGTGGCCGAGGACGTCGAGCTCGCCGACAGCGTCTCGACCGCGATGCTGATGGTGCTGGAGACGCTCACCCCCACCGAGCGGGCGGTGTTCGTGCTGCGCGAGGTGTTCGGCTTCGACTACGACGAGATCGCCGGCGCCGTCGACAAGTCCTCGGCCGCGGTGCGTCAGGTGGCGCACCGCGCCCGCTCGCACGTGGCCGCCCGCCGGCCCCGCTCGACCGTGACGCCGGCCGAGCACGCCGCCGTGTTCGAGCGGTTCGCCGCGGCGGCCGTCGACGGGGACATCCAGGGGCTGCTCGACGTCCTCTCTCCGGACGTCGTGCTCGTCACCGACGGCGGCGGCGTCAAGAAGGCCGCGCTCCGCCCGATCGCCGGCCGCGACAAGGTGCTGCGCTTCTTCGCCGGCGTCGCCCCCGACAACCCCGCCGACCGGGTCGACGTCGTCTCCGTCAACGGCGCCCCCGCCCTGGTGATGTACCTCGGCGGCGAGCTCGACTCGGTGGTCACCGTCCGGCTCGAGGGCGGCGTGGTGACCGAGCTCTACTTCGTCCGCAACCCGGCCAAGCTCGGCCGGCTGGCCGCGGAGGTGCCGCTGGCACGGTGAGAGCGCTCCCAGGGGTCGGCGACACCTGCCCTCGGCCCGGCGGCCACGGTGACGCTCGCGAACAGCAACGCCCAGCGGTGCTGGAAGGCGGGTGCTGGTCCGTCGTACCCACTCGCGACGAGGCACCGGTGGACCTCGCGGATCATCCGCTGCGGCCGCGCGAGCGTCTCGTTCGTGACGAGGACGTAGGGGACGCCGTCCCTGCGGTAGGCCGCGTACCGGTCGATGTCGCGGGTGTACTGGGTCCGGTCCTCCTGGTGCTGGCGGCCCTCGTACTCGACGACCAGTCCGGTGGGGCGGTAGAGCAGGTCGGGGGTGAGCACCAGGCCGTCGCTCAACACCAGCTCCTCGTTCACCGCGTCGGGCGGGAGGCCGGCGAACTCGAGGGCCGCGCGCGTCTCCGACTCCTTCAGCGAGCGGGACCGACCGTCGAGGTGGTCGAGCACCCACACGGCCTCGCCGGCGCCGGCGCGCCAGAGCTGCGCGAGGGCGAGGCTGCGCACGGACTCGATGGTCATCTCGCCGTGGTGCAGCAGCCAGTCGCCGACCTTGATCGCATCGATCACCCTGGCGAGGGCGCAGTAGGCGATGAAGGCCCCGGCGACGCCGACGCCCGCGTCGTCCGTGGGAGCGAGCCGCTTGGTGCGATGGAGGAAGACCCGGTCGAGGTAGAGATGGTGGTCTCCTTCGATCACGAACCGCAGCGGAAACCGCGGCCCGTAGTCGAGGCCCAGCAACTGGAGCCGCGTGATGCCCGTGGGGTGGCACCGCTCGGGCAGCGCGAGGCGAGCGGCGGCGACCCAGTCGTGCCACGTCATCTCGTGGTCGCGCGTGCGCCACACCCCAGGAAGCACGCGCGCGAAGCGGGCACCCTCCAACATGCGCGAGGTGACACCGCGCTGGAGGGCCTCCGCGCGGCTGAAGGGACGTCCGCGCAGTTCGCTCGGGAGAGGGGTCATGGCTGGCATGACACCCAGCCGCACCGGCAATGACCGAGCAACGGAGCCGGACCCTGTGGACGACCGGGGTGTGCCGGACCCTGGGGACGCTTCCTGGGTAGCACGGGTGCCGCCCGGGGGCGGTGACTGAGCCACCCTCACTCGGGCCGGCGGTGGCTGAGCCACCCTTCACTCGGGCCGGCGGTGGCTGATCCACCCTTCACTCGGGCCGGCGGTGGCTGAGCCACCGAGTCGCGCGCACATCCGGTGGGTGGCTGACCGCCGCCGCGGTCGGTCGGTGGCTGACTCACCGCTCCCCGGCTGGCTGCGGCCCGATCGGTGGCTAGGTCACCGCTCCCCCGAGGCCCCGAGCAAAGACGCCGGGCGTAGGGTCGAGGGAACAAGACAGGGGAGCACGAGCGCGTGCTGAGAGTGCGGACGTCCGCCGCAGACCCTCCGAACCTGATCCGGTTAGCACCGGCGAAGGGAGTCCTTCGATGGGCCCACGTCCCTGGCGTACCCGCACGGCCGCGGCCGCCGCCGTCCTCACGATGACGGCGGGCTGCTCGCTCACCACCGGCGACGGGGGTGAGGACGACGCCCCCGATGCCGCGGGCAATCCCACCGAGGTCACGCTGCTCGCGCACGACTCGTTCCAGCTGCCCGACGAGCTCCTGGCGCAGTTCGAGCAGGAGTCCGGCTTCACGCTGAAGGTCCGGCCGCTCGGTGACGCGGGCCGGCTCACCAACCAGCTCGTGCTCACGAAGGACGAGCCGCTGGGCGACGTCGTGTTCGGAGTCGACAACACCTTCGGCTCCCGTGCGGTGGACGCCGGGGTGTTCGAGCCGTACGAGAGCGCGATGCCGCCGGGGGCGGAGGAGTACGACCTCGCGGGTGACGACGAGCACGTGCTCACGCCGGTCGACAACGGCAGCGTGTGCGTGAACGTCGACGAGACGTGGTTCGAGGCGCAGGGCCAGGAGCCGCCGCAGACCCTCGACGACCTCACCGACCCCGCCTACCGCGACCTCCTCGTGACGCCGAGCCCGGTGAGCAGCAGCCCCGGGCTGGCCTTCCTGCTCGCCACCGTCGGCGAGTACGGCGACGACTGGCCCGACTACTGGCGCGACCTGCTCGGCAACGGCGCGAAGGTCACCACCGACTGGGAGAACGCCTACAACGTCGACTTCACCCAAGGTGGCGGGAAGGGGAAGCGGCCGGTCGTCGTCTCCTACGACTCCAGCCCCGCGTTCACCGTCGGCGACGACGGCGAGTCCACCACCCGCGCGCTGCTCGACACCTGCTTCCGCCAGGTCGAGTACGCCGGCGTGCTGGAGGGTGCGGCCAACCCCGACGGCGCCCGGGCGCTCGTCGACTTCCTGGTGAGCCCCGCGGTGCAGGAGGCGCTGCCGGAGAGCATGTACGTGTTCCCGGTGTCGGACGACGCCACGCTGCCGCCCGACTGGGCGCGGTTCGCCGAGCGGCCCACCGACCCGATCGAGGTCGACCCCGCCGAGATCGGCGAGAACCGCGACGCCTGGCTCGAGGAGTGGAGCGACCTCGTTGCGGAGTAGGGCCTGGTCACTGGTCGCCCTGGCCGCGCTGCCGGTCGGGGTGCTCGGCGTCTTCTTCGTGCTCCCGGTGGCGGGGATGCTCGAGCGCGGCTTCGTCACCGACGCCGGGTTCGACCCCGGTGCCGTGCTCGACGTGCTGGCCCGCCCCCGCACCCGCACCGTCGTGTGGTTCACGGTGTGGACGTCGGCGGTGGCCACCACGGTGTCGGTGGTGCTCGGCCTCCCGGCCGCCTACGCCCTGCACCGGCTCGCGTTCCCGGGCCGCAGCCTGGTGCGGGCCGCGCTGCTCGTGCCGTTCGTGCTGCCCACGGTGGTGGTGGGCGTCGGCTTCCGCGAGCTGCTCGGCGAGGCCGGGCCGCTCGCCGGCCTCGGGCTCGACGGGACGCCGATCGCCATCCTCGCCGGGCTGGTGTTCTTCAACGTGGCGGTCGTGATCCGCACGGTCGGCGCCACCTGGGAGTCGCTCGACCGCCGTCCCGCCGAGGCGGCCGCGGCCCTCGGGGCGACGCCGGCGCAGGTGTTCCGCACCGTCACCTGGCCCGCGCTGCGGCCCGCCGTGGTGGCGGCGGCGAGCGTGGTGTTCCTGTTCTGCGCGACGGCGTTCGGCGTCGTGCTCACCCTCGGCGGCACCCGCTACGCCTCGGTGGAGACCGAGATCTACACCCTCACCGTCGACCGCCTCGACCTCCCGGCCGCGGCCGCGCTGAGCATCGTGCAGCTGCTCGCCGTCGTCGCGCTGCTCGTGGTGGCGGGCCGGCTGCGCGCCGTCCCCGACCCCACCGTGCAGCGGACGCCGCCGAGGCCGCTGCGCCCCCGCTCCTCCGACCTCCCGCAGCTCGCGGCCACCGCCCTGCTGCTCGCCCTGGTGGCGGCGCCGGTGGTCACGCTGGTGGTCGGGTCGCTGCAGGCCGACGACGGCTGGAGCCTCGAGCACTACCGCAACCTCGCCACCACGGGCGACGACGCCGTGCCCGTGCCGGTCACGGATGCCCTGGTGAACTCGCTGCGCACCGCCGTCGACGCCACCTGGATGTCCCTGCTCCTGGGACTCCTGGTCGCCGTCGCCCTCACCCGCCGCTCCCGCAGCCGGGCCGAACGGCGGGTGCGGGGCGTGCTCGACGGCCTGTTCATGCTGCCGCTCGGCGTCTCGGCGGTCACCCTCGGCTTCGGCTTCTTCATCACCCTCGACGAGCCGCCGCTCGACCTGCGCTCCTCGCCGCTGCTCGTGCCGATCGCGCAGGCGCTGGTGGCGCTGCCGCTCGTCGTGCGCACCCTGGTGCCGGTGCTCGCCGGCGTCGACGACCGGCAGCGGCAGGCCGCCGCCTCGCTCGGCGCCGGGCCGCTCCGCACCGCCATGACCGTCGACGTGCCCGCCCTCGCCCGCCCCGCCCTGGCCGCCGCCGGGTTCGCGTTCGCCGTCAGCCTGGGGGAGTTCGGCGCCACCTCGTTCCTCGCCCGCTACGAGTACCCGACCCTGCCCGTCGTGATCTTCCGGCTCGTCGGCCAGCCCGGCGCCGACACCTACGGCATGTCGCTGGCGGCCTCGGTGCTGCTCGGCGCCGTCACTGTGCTGGTGATGCTCGCGGTGGAGCGGCTGCGCGTGCCCGCGTTGGGGGCCTGGTGAGCAGCGGCCTGCGGTTGGACGACGTCACGGTCGCCTTCGACGGCGTGCCGGCGCTGCGCGACGCCGACCTCACCGTGCCCCCCGGCGAGGTGGTGGCCGTGCTCGGCCCGTCCGGCTGCGGCAAGTCGACGCTGCTGCGGGCGGTGGCCGGGCTCGAGGCGACGTCGTCGGGCCGGGTGTGCTGGGACGGCGCCGACCTGGCCCGGGTGCCCACCCACCGCCGCGGGTTCGCGCTGATGTTCCAGGAGGGCCAGCTCTTCGCCCACCTCACCGTGGCCCGCAACGTGGGCTACGCACCGCGGCTGCGGCGCGCCCGCGACGTCGACGCCCGGGTGGCCGGTCTGCTGCGGATGGTGGGGCTCGAGGGCTACGGCCACCGGCTGCCCGGCACGCTCTCGGGCGGCGAGCGGCAGCGGGTCGCGCTGGCCCGCGCGCTGGCCGCCGAGCCGCGGCTGCTGCTGCTCGACGAGCCGCTCTCCTCGCTCGACGCCGGGATGCGGGAACGGCTGGCCGGTGAGCTGCGCGACATCCTCACCGCGGCGGGCACCACCACGCTCCTGGTCACCCACGACCACGAGGAGGCGTTCGCCGTCGCCGACCGGCTGGTGGTGATGCGCGAGGGCAGGATCGTGCAGCAGGGGCCGGTGGCCGACGTGTGGGCGGCACCCGCCGACCCCGCCACCGCCCTGTTCCTGGGCTACGCGCGGGTGCTCGAGGGCGACGGCGCGGCCCGGGTGCTCGCCGCCGCCGGCCGGCCTGCCGGGGGGCGCCGTGGCGCTGCGCCGCTCGGCCCTCACGCTGACCCGCGACGACGACGCGCCGCTCGCCGGCACCGTGATCTCGGCGCGGGCGACACCCGACCAGGTGCGGCTCGTGGTGGACGTCGACGGGATCGGTCCGCTGGACGCCGTCGCCTCCCCCGGAGTGCTCCCGGCGCCGGGCGAGCGGGTGGGTCTGGCGGTCGATGCGACCCGGCTGGCGGATATACCCGCAGCGGCACGCAGGACCGTTTACCTAGAATGCGCCCGTGTACCGCCGCGCCTACGTCACCCTCATCGGCGTCGCGGGCACCATGGGCCTCCTCGCGCTGCTGGTGTCGATCCGCTACGACCAGCCCCTGCTCGACCCCGAGGGCAAGTTCCTCGGGCCGTCGTGGGCCCGCCTCCCACTGCTGCTCGTCGGCGCGCTGCTGCTCGACCTGCTGCCGCGCACGCTCTGGTACTCCAAGCTCAAGCCGAAGGCAATGTGGCCGATCGTCAAGGAGCGGTGGAACACCCACTGGAACCGCGAGCGGATCACGCTCGTGGTGCTGGGCGTCGTGAGCTTCTACGTCACCTACGTCAGCTACCGGAACCTGAAGTCGCAGCTGCCCTTCGTGCGCTCGACCACCGACCCCATCAACGGCGACCAGGTGGCGGTGTCCTACGACCGCGAGCTCTACCTGCTCGACAAGGCGCTGTTCTTCGGCCACAACCCCGGCGACGTGCTGCACAACGTGCTCGGCACCCAGATCGTCGCGTTCCCGTTGTCATCGATCTACCTGGCCTTCCTGCCCTTGGTGCCGCTGAGCGTCACCGCCTGGATGGTGTGGTCGCGCAACCTGTCCTTCGGGTACTGGTACGTCACCTCGCAGTGCATCGCCTGGACGCTGGGGACGGCGTCCTACTACGCGTTGCCCACGCTGGGGCCGGTGTTCGAGCGCCCGGCCGGCTACACCGATCTCGCCCACACCCCCACCACCGACCTGGTCGACTCCCTCAACGAGGGGCGCAAGGCGCTGCGGCTCGGCGACTACAACGGCCAGGGCGTCGAGGGGATCGTGAACTCCGTGGCGGGCTTCGCCAGCCTGCACACGCGCGATCACGCTGCTGGTGGCGCTGATGGTGCAGTTCACGCTGCGCTCGAAGGTGTTGAAGTGGATCTTCTGGGTCAACTTCGGCCTCACCGTGCTCGCCACCATCTACTTCGGGTGGCACTACCTGGCCGACGACATCGCCGCGGTGATGATCGCGTTCGTGTCGTTCTACCTCGGCGGGATCGCCACCGGGCAACGCTTCGACCGCTACTCGCTGCGCTCCCATCCGACCACCACGACGTCGTCGGTGCCGGTGCACGCGGAATGACACTGTTGTAGTTCGTCAAGGCGACACGCCGGTACTTCTGAGGTTTCTGAGGTTTTTGGTTCCTTTTGTGACGTAAGCGCATTAGCGTGCCGCGAGTGCCCTCCCCGCCACGCCCGCTTCTGCACGCCGGCCGTACCCGCCTGACGGCGCTCGTCGCGCTGCTCGCGCTGCTCCCGATGGCGGCCGCGCGCGCCGACGAGGCGCCCGCGTCGGGGGACGGCTCCGGCGACGCGCCGAGCCTGGCCGACGTCCGCAAGGCCCGCGGTGCCGTGGCCGCCGGGGAGCGCGACGTGGCCGCCGTCCGGGCCGACCTGGCCGCCGCCAACGAGCGGCTCCGGCAGGCCGCGATCGCGGCCGCGCAGGCCGCCGAGGCCTTCAACGGCGCCCGGTACCGGGCCGGGCTCGCCCGCCGCGAGGCCCGCGCCGCCCGAGGTGAGCTGCGGCTGGCCGAGCGGGAGCTGGCCGAGCACCGCGACTCCTACCGCGACGTCGCCGTCGGGACGGCGCCGCTGCCGCCGGAGCTGGCCGTCGCGTCCTCGATCCTCGAGTCCGGCGACCTCGAGGCGATGCTCGAGCGGGCCTCGACGATCCAGGTGACCTCGGCCGCGATGGCGCAACGCCGCGACGGCTACCTCGACGCCGAGGAGCGCGCCACCCGTGCCCGGGAGCGGGCGGAGACTGCGCAGCGGAAGGCCGAGGAGGCCGCGGACGAGGCACGCGAGGCGCGCGACCTCGCCCAGGCCGCCGTCGACGCCGCGGACGCCGAGGCGAGCACGCTCGCCACCCAGAAGTCCGCGCTGCTCGGCGAGCTCGCGCGGCTGCAGGGCGTGAGCGTCCGGCTCGCGACCCGGCGGCAGGCCGCGCTCGAGCGTGAGGAGGCGGCACGACTGGCCGCCCAGAACGCCGCCGACAACCCGGTGAGCGACGCACCGGCCGACGACCCCGCGCCGCCCGCACCCGAGCCGGCCGACCCGCCGTCCGCGGACCCGGCGCCGGAGCCCGGAGCCCGAGCCCGCACCCACCCCCGATCCGGCGCCCGAGCCGCCGCCCGCCCCCACCCCCCCGCCGGCCCCCGGGCCGCCGTCGGGCGGCGCCTCGGCCGCCATCGATTTCGCCCGCGACCAGATCGGCGAGCCCTACCGCTGGGGTGCGGCCGGGCCGTCGTCGTGGGACTGCTCCGGCCTCACCATGGGCGCCTGGCAGCAGGGCGGCATCGCGCTGCCGCACTACTCGGTGGCCCAGTACGAGCAGTCGACGCCGCTCGGTGGCGCCGGCGACCTGCGGCCCGGTGACCTCGTGTTCTGGGGCTCGTCCGGCAGCCCGTCGTCGATCTACCACGTGGCGCTCTACGTCGGCGACGGGATGATCGTGCACGCCCCGCGCACGGGTCGACCGGTGAGCGAGGAGTCGCTCTACTACTGGATTCCGCCCACGTTCTACGCCCGTCCCTGACCGGCCCGCGGTGGCCGGTACCTTGACCGCATGGCCACCGACGTCGCCGCCGAGACGCCCGCCCCCGAGACCTCCGGCACGGACGACTACGTCGCGCCGGTGGTCGACGTCGCGGCGCTGCGCACGCTGCTCGACGGCGAGTACGCCGAGGTGCGCGACATGGTGCGCGCCAGCCTCGCCGAGCACGCCGGCGTGCTCGAGGACGCCGAGCGGCTGACGACGGCGGAGTACCGCGAGCGGGTGAAGGACCTCGTCGTGACGATGGCCGAGGCCGGCCAGACCGGGCTCGGGTTCCCCGAGCAGTACGGCGGCGGTGGCGACATCGGCGCGTCGCTGGCGGCGTTCGAGACGCTCGCGTTCGGCGACCTCTCGGTGCTGGTGAAGGTGGGCGTGCAGTTCGGCCTGTTCGGCGGCGCGATCCTGCACCTCGGCACCGAGCACCACCACGACCGCTACCTCGCCGACCTGGTGAGCGGGCGGGTGCTCGGCTGCTTCGCGATGACCGAGACCGGCCACGGCTCGAACGTGCAGCGGCTCGGCACCTACGCGCGGTTCGAGCCGGAGTCGCAGGAGTTCGTGATCGACACCGACGGCCCGGCCGCGACGCAAGGACTACATCGGCAACGCCGCCGCGCACGGCGAGCTCGCCGTCGTCTTCGCCCAGCTCGTGGTGGCCGGCGAGAACCACGGCGTGCACGCGTTCGTGGTGCCGATCCGCGAGGGCGGGAAGCCGTGCGACGGCGTCCACATCGAGGACGACGGCCTGAAGATGGGGCTCAACGGCGTCGACAACGGACGGCTGCGGTTCGACGGCGTCCGGGTGCCGCGCGAGGCGATGCTCGACCGGTTCGCCCAGGTGACGCCGCAGGGGATCTACCAGAGCGAGATCGAGAACCAGGACCGCCGCTTCTTCACGATGCTCGGCACGCTGGTGCAGGGCCGGGTGTGCGTCGGCGGTGCCGGCATCAACGCGGCGAAGGTGGCGATCACCATCGCGACGAAGTACGGGCTGCGGCGCCGGCAGTTCGAGGCGACCGACCCGGTGGAGGAGCAGCTCCTGCTCGACTACGGCATGCACCAGCGGCGGCTGTTCCCGCTGCTGGCGCGCACCTACGCGCTGCACTTCGCGCAGGAGGTGGTGGCGCGCGGCGTCCACGAGACCTTCTCGGGCGAGATCGACGACGAGATCGCGCGCCGCGAGCTGGAGTCGCGGGCCGCCGGCACCAAGGCGCTCGGCACCTGGCACGCCACCCGCACCATCCAGGAGTGCCGCGAGGCGTGCGGCGGCGCCGGCTACCTCGCCGTCAACCGGTTCACGGCGCTCAAGGCCGACACCGACGTCTTCACCACCTTCGAGGGCGACAACACGGTGCTGATGCAGCTCGTGGCGAAGGGCCTGTTGACGGCGTACGCCGGCGCCTTCGAGGAGATGGACCAGCTCGGCATGGTGCGGTTCGTGGCCGGGCTCGCGGTGGAGACGGTGCTGGAGAAGACGAGCGTCCACAAGCTGGTGGAGCGGATCAAGGACGTGCTGCCCGGCGGCGACGCGGCCTGGGACCAGGACGCCGGGCTGCTCGACCCGGAGTACCAGCTCGCGATGTACCGGTTCCGCGAGGAGCACGTCGTCGCCGGTGTGGCGCGACGGTTGAAGCGCGGGATGGACCGCGGGATGAACCCGGGCGAGGTGTTCTCCCAGGTGCAGGACCACGTGATCGCCGCCGCCAACGCGCACATGGAGCGGCTGGTGCTGGAGGCGTTCGTCTCCAAGGCGGCGGCACTCCCCGACGGCGACCTCAAGGTGGCGCTCAACCTGCTGTGCGACCTGCACGCGCTGGCCGGCATCGAGGCCGACCGGGCGTGGTTCATGGAGCACGGCCGGCTCAGCTCCCAGCGCAGCAAGGCGATCACCCGCGAGGTGTCCGACCTGTGCCGCAAGCTCCGGCCGCTCGCCGGCGACCTCGTCGACGCCTTCGGCGTCCCACCCGAGATGCTCCGCTCGCCCGACCTGGTCGGCTGATGGCCGGCCCGTTCGGTGGGCTGCCGTCGCGGTGGCCGCCGTCCGGTGCGCCGGTGGGCACCGCCGTCGTGCTGCCGGGTTCCGGCTACTCGCCCGCCGCGCCCCACCTGGAGTACGCCCGGCAGGCCGCGTTGCAGCACGGGTACGCCGTCCAGCAGGTGTGGTGGGAGCGCCCCGAGCACGCCGAGGACTGGTCGGTCTGGGTCGGCGACCAGCTGGCCGCCGCCGTCGCCGCCGAGCCGTCGCCGCCGTCGCGGGTGCTGGTGGTCGGCAAGTCGCTCGGCACCCGCGCCGCGCCGTACGCCGCCGGTCAGAGCTGGCCCGCCGTCTGGTTCACGCCGCTGCTCCGCGTCGACACCGTCGTGGAGGGCATCCGCGCGAACCGAGCCCCACAGCTGCTGGTGGGCGGCCTCGACGACGAGCACCACGACGCGTCGGTGGCCGCCACGCTGGGCGAGCTGCCCGACGTCACCGTGCTCGAGATCCCCGCAGGTCGGCCACACCCTCTGGTCCGACGACGACGCCGTCCGCAGCGTGGAGATCCAGCTCGACATCTCCCGTGCACTCGAGGCCTGGCTGACCGGGCTGCGCTGACTCGGGAATCCCCGGTTCACCGGTGATTCCTCCACTTCGCAGGCAGTGCACCGCCTGCGAAGTCGGGACAGTGCCTGCGAAGTCCAGGGTCGAGTCAGGCGGCAGACCGGGCGAACAGGAACGCGCGGATCTTCGCCGCGGTGCGTTCAGGGTGGCGAAGGTCGTCCCAGTCGATCCGGATGCACCGCCAGCCGGTGAGCCGGCAGATCAGTTCCTCGCGCTTCTTCTCTCGCAGCACGGCGTCCGTGACGCTCTCGCCCTCGCGGAGGTACTTCTGGTACTTGACCCTGCCGTCGAACTCGAGGAAGACGCCGTACTCCGGCCAGGCGAAGTCGACCCGGTGGATCTCGCGCCCTGACTCGTCGCGGATCACGTACTGGGGCGTGGGCATGGGGAGGCCCTGCTGCCGACAGAGGTGAAAGGACCGAGTCTCGCCGACCGATTCGATCTCTGGGCGAGCCAAGGACAGGACGACATCGGTGCCGAGCGAGTTGGGCCAGTGGCGCATGCGCTCCTGCCGGGAGCGGACAGCGTCGAGCGTGGTGAGCCCGCGGTGGAGGAGGTCGTTCACCACGCACAGCGCAGCTTCGGTCGAGGCCACCGTGGTCACCTCAAGGGCCAGACGGGTCGGGTGCATGACGCTCAGGCCGTGGGCCGAGACGACGTCGCCCTCCTCGATCACACCGGTGTGCTGTCGCACTCCGGCCTCCGCACGGCCCGACCGCTCGTCACGACGGGTGAGATGGACATCGTCGAGGGGGAGTCCCCACAACGGTGCGTCGAAGATAGGGAGCCCGGAGACGTGAGACACCGCCACGTCCGTTCGTGCGTTCGCGACGACGGCTCGCACTCTCGCCTCGTAGCGGCCGTCGGCGTCCAAACGGCTCCACGCACCCCCGTCCAGGTAGGCGCCGCGCCGCACGCGGACCAGCGTTCCGTCGCGGACCAGGGCGGCCAGGCCGTGGTCGTCGTAGCCCTCGGCGAGGAGCTGCCGACGCAGGCGCACGGGCGCGAATCGAGGATCGTCCGGTGGCCGAGGCGGGACCATCATGCAAAGGAACTGTCGTCGGTCGCCACGCCGCGCGCCACGGGCTCAGCGCGGTCTGTGGATAACCCTTGGTCGACGTCCGGTGGGACTGGACAGGCAATCCCTCGACTTCACAGGCACTGCACTGCCTGCGAAGTGGGCGAATCCCCGGTTCACCGGTGATTCCAGTGACGGATGGGTCAGTGACCGGGCGGGGCCCACGTGTCAGTGGGGGTCGTCGGTGAGCGGGTCGGGGTCCGCGGCGTCGGCGTCCTTGGCGCGCTGGAAGGAGGCGCGGACCTCGTTCTCGGCCTCGGTGCGGCCGACCCAGTCGGCGCCCTCGACGGACTTGCCGGGCTCGAGGTCCTTGTAGACCTCGAAGAAGTGCTGGATCTCGAGGCGGTCGAACTTCGGGACGTGGCTGATGTCGCGGATGTGCTCCGAGCGGGGGTCGGTGGCGGGGACGCAGAGAACCTTGTCGTCACCGCCGGCCTCGTCGGTCATCCGGAACATGCCGATCGCGCGGCAGCGGATCAGGCAACCGGGGAAGGTGGGGGCCTGGAGGAGCACCAGCGCGTCGAGGGGGTCGCTGTCGAGGCCGAGGGTGTTCTCGATGTAGCCGTAGTCGGCCGGGTACTGCGTCGAGGTGAAGAGCATCCGGTCGAGTCGCATCCGGCCCGACGCGTGGTCGACCTCGTACTTGTTGCGCTCCCCCTTGGGGATCTCCACGAGGACGTCGAACTCGAACACGGGCTGCCTCCAGATGACCAGGTGACCGGGCGTCACCCAGTCTCCCGCACAATGGCGCCGGACGCCGAAGTGACGACGACGAGACGGAGCACACGTGACGCGACGCCACTCCGGCCGCGCCGGCACGATCGTCCTGGTGCTCGTGCTGGCCCTGGTCGCCGGCGGTGCGCTCGTGTGGCGCTACGACGTCCTCGACCGCGTCCTGGACGACGACACCGCGGCCCCCGTCGACCCGCAGGAGGACCCGGCGGCGGTGCCCCCGCCGCCCGGGCTCGAGGTGCCGGCGGTGCGTGCGCCGCGGGCGGTGGCGAGCCCGAGCGTGGCGAGCCGCGCCCGCGACCTCGACCGGGTGGCGCTCGAGCAGGCGCTGGCGCCCTACCTGGGTGACCGCGACCTCGGCCGGCACGTGCTCGCGCTCGTCGCCCCGCTCACCGGCCCGACCGTCTACCGCACCGGCGACGCCGTCGCGATCCCGGCGTCGACCACCAAGGTCGTCACCAGCGCAGCCGCGCTGCTCGCGCTCGGTCCCGACCACGTGTTCCCGACCCGCGTCACGCAGGGGGCGGGCCGCAACGAGGTGGTGCTCGTCGGCGGTGGCGACCCACTGCTCGCCCGGGCGCCCGACGCCGATCCCGACGTCCGCGCCTACCCGCGCCGCGCCGACCTCACCACCCTCGCCCGGCAGACCGCCCAGCGGCTGCGGGACGACGGCGTCCGCGCCGTCGCCGTGCGCTACGACGACACCCTGTTCTCGGGGCCGGCCGAGAACCCCACGTGGGAGCCCGACTACGTGCCGGACGACGTCGTGACGCCCACCCACGCGCTGTGGGCCGACCAGGGGCGCGCCGTCACCGGCTTCTCCGACCGGGTTCCCGACCCGCCCGCGACCGCCGCCGAGGTGTTCGCCCAGGCGCTGCGGAAGGCCGGGGTGCGGGTGCGCGAGGTCTCCGCGGGAGCGGCCGCCCGCAATGCACCCGAGGTCGCGCGCGTGGACAGCGCGCCGGTGAGCCAGATCGTGGAGCACCTGCTCGAGGTGAGCGACAACGAGGCCACCGAGGTGCTGCTGCGGCACGTCGGCCTGGCCGAGTCGGGCGAGGGCTCCATCGAGGCCGGACGCGTCGGCGTGCGCGCCCTGCTCGAGGCCGCGGGCGTGCCCTTCGGCGCCACCACGCTCTACGACGGCAGCGGGCTCAGCCGCGACAACCGGATGGACCCCGCCACCCTCGCCGGGGTGCTGCGGCTGGCGGCCGACCCCGGCCGGCCCGAGCTCGGCGCACTGCTCACCGGGCTCCCGGTGGCGGGCTTCACCGGCTCCCTCACGAACCGGATGGACATGGGCCCGTCCGAGGGCCGCGGCCGGGTGCGCGCCAAGACCGGCACCCTCAAGAACATCCGCTCGCTCGCCGGCGTCGCCACCGACCTCGAGGGCACCACCTTCGTGTTCGTGCTCATGGCCGACCGGATCCGCGAGCGGGTCGTGGTGGAGGCCAGCGCCACCCTCGACAGCGCCGCCGCCGCGCTCGGGGCCTGCGCGTGCACAGCCGGCGGGTAGGTTCGCCGCATGCCAGCAGGTGACGCCGGTGACGGCATGGTCGACTGGGACCTCGCCGTCCGCATCGCCACCAAGATCGCCGGCGACGGCCCGACGATCGGCCGCGCGGAGGCGGCGGACGTCGTGGCCGAGCTGCGCGCCGGCGCCGACCGCTCCACCGGGCTGGTGCGCGAGTTCACCGGCCTCGACGCGCCGCCCGGCGCCGCGCCGGTGCTCGTGGTCGACCGCGCCGGCTGGGCGCAGGCGAACGCCGACGCCTTCCGCGTCGTCACCGGCCCGCTCACCGACAAGCTGAGCGAGAAGCGCCCGGTCAGCAGCGCGCTGAGCCAGGCCGTCGGCTCCCGCATCACCGGCGCCGAGGTGGGCGGCCTGCTCGGGTTCCTCGCCAACAAGGTGCTCGGCCAGTTCGACCCGTTCTTCGAGCCGCACGGCCGGCTCCTCCTGGTGGCGCCCAACATCGTGCACATCGAGCGCGAGATCGAGGCCGACCCGCACGACTTCCGGCTCTGGGTGTGCCTGCACGAGGAGACCCACCGGGTGCAGTTCACCGCGGTGCCGTGGATGCGCGACCACCTGTTCTCGGAGGTGCAGGCGATCACGGACGCCGTCGGCGACACCGGCGTCGAGGAGATGCTGCGGCGCGTGGTCGAGGTGGCCAAGGGCGGCCTGCGCGGCGGCAGCATCGTCGATCTGCTCAGCACCCCCGACCAGAAGGAGGTGCTCGACCGGATCACCGGGATGATGTCGCTGCTCGAGGGCCACGCCGACGTCGTCATGGACGACGTCGGTCCGACGGTCATCCCCTCGGTCGCGCAGATCCGCAAGCGGTTCACCGCGCGCCGCAAGGGCACCAGCTCGCTCGACCGGTTCCTGCGCCGGCTGCTCGGCATCGACGCCAAGGTGGCGCAGTACCGCGACGGCGCGAAGTTCGTGCGCGCCGTGATCGAGAAGGTCGGCATGGCCGAGTTCAACGCCGTCTGGGAGCGGGCGGAGCACCTGCCGTCGAAGGCCGAGCTCTCCGACCCCGAGGCCTGGGTCTCCCGCGTCCTGGGCTGACGTCGGTGTCCCTGCATCCCGCGGTCGCGGCCGTCCGCCGGGCGGTGCGCGAGGCGCTGGCCGACGTCGAGCCGGGCGAGCTGGTGGTGGTGGCCTGCTCGGGCGGCCCCGACTCGCTGGCGCTGCTCGCGGCCACCGTCGCCGAGACCCGCCGCGACGCGGTGCGCGTGGTCGGCGCGGTCGTCGACCACGGCCTGCAGGAGGGCTCGGCCGCCCACACCGAGGCGGTGGTGGCGCAGATGGCCCGGCTGGGCGCCGACGAGACGCTGAGCGCCCGGGTCACCGTCGAGGGCGACGGCCACGGTCCGGAGGCCGCGGCCCGCGAGGCGCGCTACGCCGTGCTCGCCCAGGTCGCGCAGAGCACCGGTGCCCGCGCGGTACTGCTCGGCCACACCCTCGACGACCAGGCCGAGACCGTGCTGCTCGGCCTCGCCCGCGGCAGCGGCGGCCGCTCGCTCGCGGGCATGCGGTGGGCGTTCGACGTGTTCCGGCGGCCCCTGCTCGACGTCCGCCGTGCCGACACCGAGGCCGCGTGCGCCGCCGAGGGGATCGAGGTGTGGCACGACCCCCACAACGCCGACCCGCGGTTCACCCGCTCCCGGGTGCGCACCGAGGTGCTGCCGCTGCTGGAGCGCGAGCTCGGGCCCGGGGTGGCCGAGACCCTCGCCCGCACCGCGGCCCAGCTGCGGCCCGACATGGAGGCGCTGGACGACCTCGCCGACGACGCCTTCCACCGGGCCCGCACCGACGACGGCCTCGACCTCGCCGTGCTCGCCGGGATCGCCCCCGCCGTCCGGTCGCGCGTCCTGCGGCGGGCCGCGCTGGAGGCCGGGTCGCCGGCCTCGGAGCTGTTCCACGTGCACGTGCGTGCTCTCGAGGGGCTGGCGAACGGCGAGGTGCGCGGCGAGGTGCAGCTGCCCGGGCACGTGTCCGCGACCCGGTCGGGGGACTCCCTCCGGTTCGCCCGGCGCCCTGTGTCACGCTGACGCCATGGACGCAGCCCACGTCGAGGGCGACCTCGTCGAGATCCTCTTCACCGAGAAGCAGATCCAGGAGAAGGTCCAGGAGCTGGCCGACCAGCTCGAGCGCGACTACGAGGGCCACGACCTCCTCATCGTCGGCATCCTGCGCGGCGCGGTCATGGTGATGGCCGACCTCGCCCGCGCGCTCTCCCGCCACGTCGAGATGGACTGGATGGCGATCTCCTCCTACGGGTCGGGCACCAAGTCCAGCGGCGTCGTGCGGATCCTCAAGGACCTCGACACCGACCTCAGCGGCCGGCACGTCGTGATCGTCGACGAGATCATCGACACCGGGCTCACGCTGTCGTGGCTCACCTCGAACCTCTCCTCGCGCAACCCGGCGAGCGTCGAGATCTGCACGCTGCTCCGCAAGCCCGAGGCGCTGCAGATGCCGATCGACGTGAAGTACGTCGGCTGGGACATCCCCAACGAGTTCGTCGTCGGCTACGGGCTCGACTACCGCGAGCGGTACCGCAACCTGCGCGACATCGGCACGCTCTCCCCGCACGTCTACTCCTGAGTCGAGGCGCCGCCACACCAATTCGGGTGAGCGGCGTCACCTCGGGCCCGGTGCGTCGTTGCAGAACTAGTACGCGTTCTAGTTCTGCCCCGAGCCCGGAGAAGATCCCCGTGACCCGACGCTGGACCACCCGTCCGCAGCGTGCCCTCCTGACGACCGGCGCGGGTGTGCTGGCCTTCGCGCTCGTCGCGTGCGGCTCGAACCTGAACCCGGAGGACGTCGACCGCGCCAACCAGGACGGCGGCGGGTCGGACGCCGCCGGCGAGGGTGGCGCGGCCGCGGACGGCGGCGGCACCGGAGCGGACGGCGGAGCAGGCGCCGGCGGCAGCGGCAGCGGCTCGTCCGGCGGCAGCGCGGGCGACGGCGGGAGCGGTGGCTCGGGCGGCGGCGACTCCGGCGGGGCCACGCAGGGCAACGCGCCGGTCGACCCGAGCGTGAAGGCCGGCAACTGCGGTGGGTTCAAGAACGGCCCGGGCATCACCGACGACGCGATCACCATCGGCAACGCCTCGGACATCTCCGGTCCGGTCCCGGGCCTGTTCGAGACCGCCCAGGACGCGACCAAGGCGTTCGTCAGCTACTTCAACACCGCCCTCCCGGGCGGCATCTGCGGCCGCAAGCTGGTGCTGAAGACCTACGACAGCAGGACCGACGCCTCCGCCGACCAGCAGGCCTACACCGCGGCGTGCGACGAGGTGTTCGCGATGGTGGGCTCGGTCTCCGCCTTCGACCTCGGGGGCGCCAAGACGGCCCAGAACTGCGGACTCCCCGACCTCCGCGGCGGCTCGGTCACCTACGAGCGCAACGCGTGCACCACCTGCTTCGGCGTCCAGGCCGTGAACACCAACTTCTTCCAGAACGCCGTGCCCGACTTCGTGAAGAAGGAGTACGGCGGCGCCGCGAAGAAGGCGGCCTTCCTCTACAGCGACGCCGGTGCCGCCGCCCAGAACGCCAAGGCCCAGGTGAAGGCCATGGAGCGTCGCGGCATGGACTTCGACTACGTGCAGGGCATCCCGACCGACGCGTTCAACTACACGTCCTACGTGCAGCAGCTGAAGGACAAGGACATCGAGGTCGTGTTCTTCACGACCTCCTACCAGTTCTCGGCCCGGCTGCGGCAGGCGATGAAGCAGCAGCAGTACGAGCCGAAGCTCTACCTGCGCGACCCCACCGACTACAACCCCGAGTACGTGGAGCAGTCCAACGGCGCGGCCGACGGCACCGTCGTCTTCACCAACTTCACGCCCTTCGAGGAGGCGGGCTCGAACCGTCCGCTCGCCACCTACCTCGGCGCGCTGCAGCAGTCCGACCCCGGCGCGGAGCCCCAGTTCTTCGGGGTGTTCGCGTGGTCGGCCGCCGTGCTCTTCACCCAGCTCGCCACGCAGCTCGGCGGGAAGCTCACCCGCGCCTCGCTCATCGACGCCACCCGCAAGGTGAGCAACTGGACGGCGTACGGCCTGCACGCCCCGCAACCGGTCGGCTCCAAGGGCACCGGCGAGTGCTGGCGGTTCATCGAGCTCGACGGCGAGAGCTGGAAGCCGGTCGGCGGCTCCAAGTACTCCTGCTCCGGACTGACCTCCACCCAATGAGACGACCCATCGAGATGACCCAGTGACATGACCCGGAACCGGCGGCCCTCCCTCGTGGCCCTCGCGCTCGCGATGGCGTGCGTGCTGCTGGCCGCCTGCGGGTCGAACCTCGATCCTGAGGACGTCGCCCGCACGAGCGCGGGCTCGGAGGGCACGGGCGGCGGCGACACCGTCGACGACGGCACCGGCGCCGCCGGGGGCACCGGCGACACCGGTGCCGGCGGCCGTGGGTCGGGCGCGGCCGGATCGACCGGAGGGGGCGCCTCGGGCGGGTCGGGGTCGCCGGACGGCGAGGGCGGCGGCGGCGCCACCGCGGCGGGCGGCGCCAACGCGCCGTCGAGCGGTGCGAAGCGTGGCTCGTGCGACGGCTTCGACAGCTCCCAGCCCGGCGTCGACGCGAAGACCATCACGCTGGCCAACGCCTCCGACGTGTCCGGGCCGGTGCCGGGCATCTTCGAAGCGGCCCGGCTCGGGGCCCAGGCGTTCGCCGCCTTCTTCAACGCGGGCGACACCCTGTGCGGCCACGAGCTCGAGGTGCTCGAGCTCGACACCCGTGCCGATGCCGGCGCCGACCAGCAGGCCTACGCCCGCGCCTGCGACGAGGCGTTCGCCGCGGTGGGGTCGATGTCGGCCTTCGACAGCGGCGGCGCCGCCACCGCGCAGGGCTGCGGTCTTCCCGACCTGCGCTCCACCACGGTGAACCCCGAGCGGGCGAAGTGCAGCACCTGCTTCGCCGCGCAGTCGGTGAACCCCGGCCTGGTGCCGACCGCGCTGCCGACGTACTGGCTGAAGGAGAACAAGGACGCCACCCAGCACATGGCGCTGCTCTACATCAACGCCGGCGCCGCCGTTCCGAACGCCGAGAGCTTCAAGAAGGCGTGGACCAAGGCCGGCTGGAAGATCAAGTACTTCCAGGGCATCGAGGTCTCGGAGTTCAACTTCACCTCGTACGTGCAGCAGATGAAGGACCGCGGCATCAAGATGGTCTATTACGTCGGGCCGCTCCAGAACACGGTGAAGCTGCAGCAGGCGATGGAGCAGCAGCGCTTCGAGCCGGACGTGTACCTGCAGGACGCCACGATCTACGACGCCGACTACGTCGAGCAGGCGGGCGACCTGGCCGACGGCGTCTACGTCTACGGCAACATCGCGCTGTTCGACGACACCCGGAACCGGGAGATGGCGCTCTACCGCGCCTGGCTCGAGCAGGTCAGCCCCGGCGCCGACCCCAACTTCTACGGTCTCTATGCCTGGTCGGCGATGCGGCTGTTCGTGCAGCAGGCCGTGCAGCTCGGCGGGAAGCTGACCCGCGCGAGCCTGGTCGACGCCCTGCGCGGAGTGACCGCGTGGACCGCCAACGGGCTGCACAGCCCGCAGGACGTCGGCGGCAAGACCACCGGCAAGTGCCAGAAGGTCATCCAGTACACCGGCGGGTCGTGGAAGCAGGTGTCGCCCGGCACCTACATGTGCGGCTCGCTCATCAACACCGGCGTCGGGGCCTAGGAGACGAGCATGGACAAGTTCATCGCCTACCTGCTGCCGGGCATCTTCACCGGCGCCGCCTACGCCATCGCGGCCAGCGGCCTGGTGCTCACCTACACGACCACCCGGGTGTTCAACATCGCCCACGGCGCCTTCGGCATGCTCATGTCGTTCGTGTTCTGGGAGTTCACGCGTCTCCCAGGGCCTGCCCCGGTTCTGGTCGCTGGTGCTCGTGCTCTTCGTCGTGGCCCCGGCGATCGGCGTGGTGATCCAGCGGTTCATCGCCCGCGGGCTGGGCGACGCACCGGTCGGCGTCGGCCTGATCGTCACCGTCGGCATGTTCGTCGGCGTGGTCGGGCTCGCGCAGAAGCAGTGGCCACCGGAGGCGCGGTTCGTCGAGCCGTTCTTCGCCGACAAGTCCTGGCAGGTGGGCGAGTCGATCGTCACCGCCCAGCAGGTGATCACGATCCTCGCGTCGGTGGCGGTCGCCGTCGGGCTCTACCTGCTCCTCACGAGGACCCGGATCGGCACCGCCATGCGGGCCTCGGTCGACAACCCGGAGCTCCTCAAGCTCTTCGGCGGCCGCCCCGACACCGCCGCGGCGATCTCCTGGGCGCTCGGCATCTCGCTCTCGGCGCTGGCCGGCATCCTGCTCGTGCCCGTCGTCGGTCTCGACTACTTCGCGCTCACCCTGCTCGTCGTCAACGCCTACGCCGCCGCGATGGTCGGGCGGCTCAAGAGCCTTCCGCTCACCTTCGCCGGCGCGATGGCGCTCGGCATCCTCGACTCGCTGGCCCTGGGCTACATCACGCCCGACAGCTTCCTCGCCAACATCCGGCCCGCGCTGCCGCCGCTGTTCCTGTTCGCCATCGTGATCCTGCTGCCGCAGGCGCAGCTGCGGGTCGGGCAGGTGAAGGGCACTGGTGTCGGCGCCGGTGCCGAGCCTGTCGAAGTCGGTGGTGTCCGGGGCGCGGGTTCCTCGTGGTCGGCGTGCTGCTCGTGACCTCGCTGTCGGAGGTGAACCTGCTCAAGCTCGGCGCCGCCGCCACGTTCGCGATCATCATGCTCTCGCTGATGCTGCTCACCGGGTACGGCGGGCACGTCTCGCTGGCCCAGCTCTCCTTCGCCGGCGTGGGGGCGCTCGCCTACGCCAAGCTCGACGAGCCGAACCTCTACGGGCTGCTCGTGGCCACGCTCATCGCCGCCGGCGTCGGCGCCCTCGTGGCGCTCCCGGTGCTGCGGCTCACGGGCCTCTACCTGGCGCTGGCGACGCTCGCGTTCGGCGTCCTCATGGACAAGCTGGTGTTCCAGGACGAGCGCGCCTTCGGGTACGGCGGCGCGCTCTCGGCCGACCGGCTCTCCATCCTCGGGCGCTCCATCGAGTCCACCTCGGCCTACGTCATGGTGATGCTCGTCTTCCTCGCAGCCACCGGCATCCTGCTGCTGGCGCTGCGTCGCGGGCGGCTGGGTCGCATGCTCATCGCACTGCGGGACAGCCCGGCCGCCTGCGGCACGCTCGGACTCGACGCCCGCTGGTTCCGGGTCGGCCTGTTCGCCCTCTCGGCCGGCGTCGCGGGCCTCGCCGGCGCGCTGCTACGCCGGGCTGCGCGGCACCATCGGCGCCTCGGACTTCCAGTTCTTCTCCAGCCTGCCGCTGCTGCTGCTCGTGGTGGTCTTCGGCGTCACCTCGGTGTCGGGCGCGGTGATGGGCGGGCTCGGCCTGATGCTGCTCAACAGCGCGGACCCGCAGACCCAGGCGCTGCTGTTCGTGATCATCGGCTTCGGCGCCGTGTTCGCCGGCCGCGACCCCAACGGCCTGGCCAACCTGATGTTCCGGGGCGGCCGGCTCGTGCAGGACCGGATCGTGCGGCGGCTGAAAGCGAGCCTGCCCGACCTGCCCGGCCGAGGCCAGAGCGGCGACGGCGGCGACGACGCGGGCATCGAGGTGGTCGAGGTGACCGCCGATGAGAGACCCCTCGCCCCGGCGGACCGTGGGGAGGTGCCGGCCCATGCCACTCCTCGAGGTTGACGATCTCGTGGTGCGCTTCGGCGGCGTCACCGCGGTCGACCACGCGTCGTTCGAGGCCGACGCCGGTGAGGTCACCGGCCTGATCGGCCCCAACGGCGCCGGCAAGACCACCTGCTTCAACGTGATCAGCGGCCTGCAGCGGCCCACCAGCGGCAAGGTGCGGTTCAACGGCCGCTCGGTCACCCGCACCCCGGTGCACCGCCGGTCCAAGCGCGGCATGGGCCGCACCTTCCAGCGGCTGGAGGCGTTCGGCTCGCTCACGGTGCGCGACAACGTGCGGGTGGCGCTCGACATCCACCGCGGCGTGAAGGGGCTGGTGCGACCGGCCAAGGCCGACATCGACGCGCTGCTGGAGCGGGTCGGCATCGCCGAGTACGCCCACGAGCGCGCCGACTCGGTGCCCACCGGCACCGCGCGGCTGCTCGAGCTCGCCCGCTGCCTCGCCGGTGACCCGAAGATCCTGCTCCTCGACGAGCCGTCGTCCGGGCCTCGACGAGTCCGAGACCGACGCCTT
Organism: uncultured Actinomycetota bacterium; assembly: GCA_963808855.1. Classification (GTDB taxonomy): domain Bacteria; phylum Actinomycetota; class Actinomycetes; order Propionibacteriales; family Nocardioidaceae; genus Nocardioides. The sequence goes on from CAWEHA010000002.1 coordinate 682,728, forward strand.
CGGCGCGCTGCTGCGCGAGCTCGCGGCCGACGGCCGGGCGGTGCTCATGGTCGAGCACGACATGGACCTGGTGATGGCGGTCTGCGACACCATCCGGGTGCTCGACTTCGGCGAGGTGATCGCCGTCGGGTCGCCGTTCGAGGTGCGCAACGACCCGCGCGTCCAGCAGGCCTACCTCGGCTACGCCGACACCGGCCCGGACGACGACACCACCGTGATGCCGGCCGTGCCCGCGCGGAGGTCGTCCGATGAGCGTGCCGATCCTCGAGGTCATCGACCTCCACGCCGCCTACGGCCGCATCGAGGTGCTGCGCGGCGTCGACCTGGCCGTGCCGCGCGGCGCGGTGATGGCGCTGCTCGGGCCCAACGGCGCCGGCAAGTCCACGCTGGTCAAGGTGATCAGCGGCCAGAAGCAGCAGACCGCGGGCGACATCCACCTCGGCGGCGTCAACGTCCGCAAGGCCTCGCCCGACGAGCTGGCCCGGGTCGGGCTCTGCACCGTGCCGGAGGGCCGGTCGGTGTTCCCGAACCTCACCGTCGAGGAGAACCTGCGGCTCATGTCGTACGCCGGCGTCCCGGCCGGCGCCGTCATGGAGACCGCCTACTCCTACTTCCCGAGGCTGCACGAGCGCCGCAAGCAGCTGGCCGGCACCATGTCCGGCGGCGAGCAGCAGATGCTGGCGATGTCGCGGGCGCTGGCCTCCGACCCCTCGCTGCTGCTGCTCGACGAGCTGTCGATGGGCCTCGCCCCGCTCATCGTCGACGAGCTCTACGAGACCGTCGGCCAGATCGCCGCGTCCGGCGTCTCCATCCTCTGCATCGAGCAGTTCGCCCGCACGGCGCTCAAGGTCGCCGACTACGCCGCCGTCATGTCCGGCGGTCGCGTGGTCGCCACCGGTGAGCCCGACGAGATCCTCGCCACCATGTCCGACGTCATCCTCGGAGGAGCAGCATGAGCCACCGGACCCCCCTCTCCCGCCGTGTCCCGGCCGGTCTCGCGGCCACCGCGCTGGTCGCGCTCTCGCTGCCGCTCGCGGCCGCGCCCGCACCCGCCGCGCCACCGGGCGCGGCCCCGGCGTCGCAGGCGGCGCCGACCTTCGGGTACTCGACGGCGGCGTGGGGCTCGCCGGTGCGCGTCGAGATCTACGAGCCGACGATCCCGATCCCGGCCAGCCCGCAGGCCGAGCTGAACAACGGCTACACCGAGGTGCTGGCCGACTCCTCCAGCACGCAGGGCCGCTCGTCGTACCTGTGGCCGGGCGACCCCGTCGGCGAGGGCTTCAAGACCATCGCCGACCAGCTGGGCCTGCCCCCGGAGATCGGCTCACAGGGCTATCCGTTCCAGGTCAACGCCGCCTACCCGTCGGGCCCGGAGTCGCAGGCCGACGAGCCCGGCCCGGCGATGATCCAGCGCGCCAGCGCCGGCGAGGGCGTCGCGCGTGCGGTCAACGGCTTCTCTGGTGACGGCGAGGCGCAGGAGCCGGGTGAGGGATCCGGTGGCGGAGGCGGCGCGCCGCAGCCGCCGGGCCTCCCGGGTCTCCCCGGCCTGCCCACGCCCGGCGCGACCGGATCCGGGATCGGTGGTCTCGGCGGGTTCGGCCAGCGGCCTCGTCGCGTACGCCGCCGACGAGGACGGCACCGACGCCGGGGCCGCCGGTCCTGCGCTGCCGCCGGAGCTCACGGCGCTGGTCGACGTCGGCTCGTTCTCCTCGGTGTCGACCACCGACTGCACCAAGCTCTCCACGGCCACCTCCCGGGCCGCCGTCGGCGACGTGAGCGTGCTCGGCGGGCTGTTGACCCTCACCGGCATCGGCACCACCGCCGCCGCCACCAGCGACGGCAAGCGCGGCGACGCCGTCGGGAGCGCCGACTTCGGCGCGGCCCAGGCGTTCGGCCAGAAGCTGAGGATCACCCGCTCCGGGCTCCAGCTGGCCGGTCAGGGCGCCCCGATCCCGGGCCTGCCCGACGACGCCGCCGCCGCGCTCGCGCAGCTCGGCCTCAAGGTCACCGCGCCCAAGCCCGTCTTCGAGGTCGACGGCGACGCCGCCACCTCCGAGGTGCCCGGGCTGGTGCTGGACTTCGACCTCACCCAGCTGCGCCAGCAGATCCAGGACGTGCCGATCAACGACCTCGTCGACCAGATCCCCGACGAGACCGGTCAGCTCAAGAGCGTGATCCAGGCCGCGGCCAACCTGTCGCCGCGGATCGTCGTCACGCTCGGCAGCACCACGGCGTCGGTGGACACCTCGCCGCCGATCGAGATCCCGGACGTCCCGCTGCCCGAGGCGCCCGCCGGTGCCCCGGCCGGTGCCGCCGGGTCGGCCGGCGGTGCGCCGGGCTCGCCGCAGGCCGCCACGCCGCCGGGTGCCGCCGGCGCGGGTGCGGCGCCGGGGTCCGCCGGTGCCGCGGACGCCGCCGGCTCGCTCTTCCCGACCAGCGGCGAGCAGGCCCCGGGCCTGCCCAAGCTGTTCTCGATCCCGGGGATGCTGCTGCTCGGGGCGCTCCTCCTGGCCGCGATGGGCGGCAACGTGATGCGCCGCCTCGGCGTCGCCGCCCTCGGTGGCGGTGCCGCCTGCGACCACGGCCTCGACTCCGGCCTGCCCGACCTGCGAAAGGTGACCTGACATGACCACCACCCCCACCTCCCCGCCGGCCGCGCCGGCCCGGGCCAGCGGCAGCCGGCTCGGCACGGGCTCGACCCTGCCCCGCGCGGGGTCGGGCCAGGGGTCCGGCGTCGCGCCACTGCGCGGCAACGCGGCGCTGCTGCAGACCGTGCTGTTCTGGGCCGGCGCGATCCTCATGCCCACCGGCATCGTGGTGATCCTGCTCGGGTACTACGGCGTCGCGAACTCGGTCTACGACTTCGAGCGCGAGGCCTACCAGGTCTCCGGCGGCTTCCTCGGCCTCGGCCTCACCTTCCTCGGCGGCTTCCTCTACTTCGGGGCGTGGCTGGCCAAGATCGCGGCCGACAACAACACCGCCTCCCGTCGGCTCGCCGACACCCTCCTGCTGCTCGCCGACGTGACCAGCCGGGCCGCCGAGGTGCACGGCCCCCCGGAGGACGCCGCCTCGCTCCCCGTCGTCGCCGGCGGCAACAACACCGTGCACCGGCGCGACTGCGCCCTCATCGTGCACCGCGAGGACCTCCAGCCCGCCGGTCCCCGCACCGGCCTCACCCCGTGCCGCGTATGTAAGCCCGACCTGCCGTAGCCACCCGGTCGTCAGGGCGCCAGTGTGTCGTCGTCGGGGGCGGCGGCCGCCGCGGTGACGACCTCGTCGGGCTTCGTGGGCAGCTGGGTCTCCACGTAGTCGCGCGCCGCCTCGGGCAGGTCGACCTCCTGGCCGGCCTGCTCCGAGAGGTACCAGCGGTGCACGAGCACCTCGTGGAACAGCTCGGCGGGCTCGAGCTTGCCGCGCGCCTCGGCCGGCACGCTCTCGGTCACCGGCTCGTAGACCTCGGTGAGCCAGCGGTGGGCCACCAGCGAACGGTCCTCGCGGCCGAGGTCGTTCGAGGCGGTGAACGAGGCCAGGTCGTTGAGCAGCCGCCGGGCCTGCGCGTCCTCCACCGTGAGGCCGGTGAGGGCCTGGAGCTCGCGGGCGTGGTGGCCGAGCTCGACGACGCGCGGCTGGATGCGCACGGTGTCGCCGTCGAGGTCGGTGACCATGTCGATCTCCTCGACGTCGAAGCCGAGGTCGTTGAGCCGCTCGATCCGCTGCTCGATGCGCCACATCTCCTCGACGCTGAACTCCTCCTCGCCGGTGAGCTCGGCCCACAGCGCGTCGTAGCGCTCCCGCAGCAGCTCGGCCACGGCGAGCGCGTCGGCCTCGGCGTCGAGCGACTCGCTCGCCTGCAGGTCGAGCAGCTCGGCGAACACGTTCTCGGTGGCGACCGTGATGTCGTTCTCGCGCATGCCGTCGCTGAGGTGCGACTGCAGCTCGCCGGTCTCGGCGTCCACCAGGTAGGCGGCGAACCCGCCGGCGTCGCGGCGGAACAGCACGTTGCTCAGCGACACGTCGCCCCAGTAGAAGTCGGCGAGGTGCAGCCGCACGAGCAGCACCACCATCGCGTCGACCAGCGACGGCAGTGCCTCGGCGGTCATGCCGTGGGCGAACAGGCTGCGGTAGGGGAGCGAGAACCGCAGGTGCTGGGTGATGAGGATGGCGCCCAGCTCCTCGCCGGCGGCGTCGACCCGGCCGGTCACCACGCCCTGCGGGACGACGGCCGGCAGGCCGATCCGCTGCAGGTCGCGCAGCAGCCGGTACTCGCGGAACGCCATCTCCGCGGTGGTCTCCTTGACGGCGTAGGTGCGGTCGCGCAGCCGGACCATCCGCACGACGTGGCGCGACAGCCCGCGCGGCAGCGGCACCACCCACGGGTCGCCCCACTCCTCGAGCGGGAGGTACCACGGCAGCGTGAGCAGGGCCGTGTCGGGGCGATGGGCGGTGACGTGAAGGGCCATGGCGCGCCTACGGCTCCAGCAGCACCGGGCCGGGCCCGCGCTCGGCGACGACGTCGTGGGGGTTCAGCAGCGAGCAGGCCTTGAGGCTGAGGCAGCCGCACCCGATGCAGCCGTCGAGCCGGTCGCGCAGCAGCTCGATGCGGCGGATCTGCTCGTCGAGCCGGGAGCGCCACGCGACGCTGATCCGGTGCCAGTCGGCGGTGGTCGGCGTCCGGCCCGCCGGGAGCGTGGCCAGCGCGTCGCCGATCTCCTCCAGGCTGAGGCCGACCCGCTGCGCCGTGCGGATGAACGCCACCCGGCGGAGCGTCGTCTGGGCGTAGCGCCGCTGGTTGCCAGTGGTGCGCTCGGCGAAGATGAGCCCGCGGCCCTCGTAGAACCGCAGCGCGCTAGGCGCCACCCCCGAGCGCTCGCTCAGCTGCCCGATGGTCAGGCTCATGCCGCCAGCATCCCATTAGGGCCCCTAGGGTCACGATCGTGAGCGAGCCACGCGTCGTCGTCGTCACCGGAGCCGCCTCGGGCATCGGGTACGCCACCAGCGAGCTGTTCCTCGAGCAGGGCGCGGTGGTCTACGGGCTCGACGTGCGGGGAGGCGTGCCGGACGGCGTCACCTACGTCGAGTGCGACGTCGCCAGCCGGGCCGCGGTGTCCGCCGCGTTCGAGGTGTGCGGGCAGCACGGTCGGATCGACGTGCTCGCCAACGTGGCCGGCATCGTGCAGTTCGGCCGGTTCGAGACCATCACCGAGGAGGAGTGGGACCGGGTCCACGCCGTCGACCTGAAGGGGCCGTTCCTCACCATGCAGGCCGCGCTCCCGCTGCTGCGGGCCTGCGGCGGCAACGTCGTCAACGTCTCGTCGGTGGCCGGCAACGCCCCGCAGCCCTACACGGCCGCCTACGCCGCCGCCAAGGGCGGGCTCACCCAGCTCACCCGGGCGCTGGCCCTCGAGCTCTCGCCGGAGGGCATCCGCGTCAACGCGGTCTGCCCCGGCACCGTCGACACCCCGATCGTGAGTGAGGTGTTCGAGAAGATCACCGACGACCTCGACACCCGCGTGGCCGACCGGCTGATGATGATGCTCCCCGGCAAGCCGATCTCCCCGCGCGAGCTGGCCTCCGCGATCGCCTATCTCGCCTCCCCCGACGCCCGGATGGTCACCGGCACCGTCTTCGCCTTCGACGGCGGCATGAGCTGAGGCGAGCGCAGCGAGCAGCGTGTCGAGACCCCTACCATTGGCGCCCACGCCGGTGTAGCTCAGTTGGTAGAGCGTTCGCCTTGTAAGCGAAATGTCGCGGGTTCGACTCCTGTCACCGGCTCGGCTTCGCCAGTCCCTCCATCGTGAGGGCGACGGCGTCGGTGACGAACGCCGACCGCTCCGCCTCGGGCCGGAGCAGCGCCTCGATGAGGATGCCGTCGAGGGCGGCCATGAGGGTGGCCGCGCGCTGCCGGCGCTCGGTGGGGGAGTCGCACTCGCCGAGCAGCCCCTCGATGATGTCGACCACGATGGCGCGGTCGCCGTTGACGATCTCGGCGAGCTCGGGGTCGCGGGTGGCCTCGAGGGTCAGCTCCACCTTGGCGGTGAGCAGCGGGGACTCCGCGACCCACCGCGAGAAGAGGTCGACGACGGCCTCCATCGCCGCCGGGTCCGCGGGATCGTGGGCGACGAGCTCGGCGGCCATCGCGTCGACGTCGCCGGAGATCCGGTGGGCGATCCGGTGGGCGAGCGCGAGCTGCAGGGCGCGGCGGGTGCGGAAGTAGGCCGACGTCGTGCCCTCGGCGAGATCGGCGGCCCGGTCGACCGCGCGGTGGGTGAGCCCGCGCATCCCGGACTCGACGACGACGTCGAGGGCGGCGTCGAGCAGCAGCTCGCGGCGCTCGTGGGCGACGGGTCGTGGCACGGACCACATCATGCCGGGCTTGCGCGGTTTCTTCTACAGGTGTAGCTTCTACACAAGTAGTAACTACAGACGTAGAAGAAAGGTGGTCGTCATGACCTTCGAGATCCTCAGCGGCGCGACACCCTGGATCGTCGCGTTCTTCGCCTTGGCCGCGATCGGCGTCGTGCTCGCCGTCGTCGGGGTCGTCGACGTGGTGCGCGAGCAGCGCACCCCGGCCGCCCGTCCCGTCGCCCGCAGCCGCGACCAGCGCGGCGTTCGCGGCCGGCTGGCACTGCACCACTGAGTGCGCTTCAGCGGAGTCGACGGGCCAGGAACAGCGCCGGCGGGTTCGCCAGCGCCTCCTGGCTCGCCACCAGCTGGATCTCCCGGGTGCCCGCCGCCAGCGTGGCCTCGAGCACCGCGTACACCGACGACGTCGTCCGCTCCAGTGCCGTGGGCGCCGAGCCCGTGGTCCAGAGGTGGGCCAGGTACAGCGCCGCGGTGAGGTCGCCGCAGCCGTTGGGGCTGATCGGCAGCAGCGACGTGGTGAGCGACCACGCGCCGTCGTCGGACACGGCGACGACGTCGAGCGTGCCCGGCGCCGAGTCGGCGTGCATCACCGAGGTGACGAGCACGTGCCGCGGCCCGGTGGCGCGCACGACGTCGACGGCGTCCAGCACCTCGGCGATCGTGGTGGTGCGGCGGCCCGACAGGAAGTCGAGCTCGAAGTGGTTCGGCGTCACGATGTCGGCCCGGGGCACCACCTGTTCCCGCATGTACTCCGGGATGCCCTCCTTCACGAACATGCCACGCCCCACGTCGCCCATCACCGGGTCGCAGCAGTAGACGGCGTCGGGGTTGGCCGCCTTGACCCGCTCGACGGCGTCGAGCACCACCGCCCCCACGGCCGGGTCGCCCTGATAGCCCGACAGCACGGCGTCGGCCGTGCCGAGCACGCCACGCTCCTCGATGCCGGCGATCACGTCGCGGACGTCGTCGGGGTCGAGCAACGGGCCGCGCCACGACCCGTAGCCGGTGTGGTTGGAGAAGTGCACGGTGATCACCGGCCACACCTCGTGGCCGAGCCGCTGCAGCGGGAACACCGCCGCGGAGTTGCCCACGTGGCCGTAGGCCACCGACGACTGGATCGACAGCACGCGCACGAAGGGCATTCTGGCGGGAGGGAGCCCTGTTCGGGAAAACTAGAACGCGTTACAGTTCCGCCATGGCGAAGCAGCCGACGTACAGCAACGAGGCCGACTACGTGGTGGTCGGTTCCGGCAGCTCCGGGGCGGCCCTCGCCGGCCGGCTGGCGGAGTCCGGCGCCAGCGTGATCGTGCTGGAGGCGGGGAAGTCCGACGACAAGTTCCTGGTGAAGAAGCCCGGGATGATCGGGCCGATGCACGCCGAGCCGAAGATCAAGGCCACGGTCGACTGGGGCTACTACTCGGTGCCGCAGAAGCACCTCCTCGACCGCCGGATGCCGGTGCCGCGCGGCAAGGTGGTCGGCGGCTCGAGCTCGGTGAACGGCATGGTCTACGTGCGCGGCAACCGCGCCAACTACGACTCCTGGGCCGCCGAGGGCAACACCGGCTGGGACGCCGACAGCGTGAACACCGCGTACAAGCGGATGGAGGACTACGAGGGCGGCGAGGACCGGTTCCGCGGCGTCGGTGGCCCGATCAAGGTCACCGTCAACAAGGCGCCCCAGGAGGGCTCGCTGCAGTTTCTTCAGGCGACGTCCGACGTGATCGGCTGCGAGATCCTCGACGACTACAACGGCGCCTCGCAGGAGGGCGTCGGCCGGATGCAGCAGAACGCCGCCGACGGCCTGCGCTACAGCGCCTCACGCGGCTACCTCCACCACCGCGCCGCCCACCCTCGAGCTCCAGTCGGAGGTGCTGGTCACCAAGGTCGTCATCGAGAACGGTCGCGCCGTCGGGGTCGAGGTGCGCGACAACTCGAAGAAGGGCGACGGCGGCACGCGCATGGTCCGCGCCGGCAAGGAGGTGATCCTGTCCGCCGGGTTCGTGGGCTCCGCCCAGATCCTGATGCTGTCGGGCGTCGGTCACGCCCAGCACCTGCGCGACCACGGCCTCGACGTCGTCGCCGACCTGCCGGTGGGCGACAACCTGCACGACCACATGTTCCACGCGCTGACCTTCCACGCGACGTCGTCGCGGATGCGCGGCAACGCCTTCTTCTTCGGCAAGGGCATCGCCAAGGAGATCGCCCGGCCGGGAACGACGTTCCTCGCCCACTCGGTGTTCGAGGTGCTCGCCTTCCTCAAGACCTCGCAGGCCGACGCCATCCCCGACCTGCAGCTGCACCTGCTGCCCTGGAGCTACGTGTCGCCGAACCAGGACGCGCCGATCCGCCACGAGGTCGATCCGCGGCCGTCGCTCACCGTGCTCACCACGCTCATCTACCCGCGCAGCCGCGGCACGCTGCGGCTCGCGTCGGCCGACCCCACCGAGACGCCGCTCATCGACTTCCAGTACCTCGCCGACCCCGCCGACCTCGAGGTGCTCGCCGAGGGCTCGGAGATGGTGCGCGAGATCTTCGCCGGCGCCGCGTTCAACGGTGCGGTGAAGGACGAGATCCATCCCGGCGCCGACCTGAAGGGCCAGGCGCTGCGCGACGCGATCCTCAACCGCGCCACCTCGGTGTACCACGGGGTCGGCACCTGCCGGATGGGCGTCGACGACCTCGCCGTCGTCACCCCCGACCTCAAGGTGAAGGGCGTCGAGGGCCTGCGGGTCTGCGACGCCTCGATCATGCCGTCGATCACCGGCGGCAACACCAACGCGCCTGCGATCATGATCGGCGAGCGCGGCGCCGACCTCGTGCTCGGGAGGGCCTGAGATGACCGTCACCAGCACCGGGCTCGTGCGGCCCGCCAGCCTCACCGACGACTTCCTCCAGCGGCTCGTGGCCCGGGTGCCGGGCTCCACCGGCGCCACCTGGAAGCTCACCGAGGTCTACACCGGCGAGGTGCTCGTGGAGCTGCCGCAGTCGACGCCGGCCGACATCGAGGCCGCGTTCGAGGCGGCCCGGGAGGCACAGGCGGAGTGGTCGCAGTGGCCGCTCGCGAAGCGGCTCAAGGTGTTCAAGAAGGCACACGCGCTGTTCCTCGACCACGCCCACACCACCGCCGACCTGATCCAGGCCGAGAGCGGCAAGAACCGGCGGATGGCGATCGAGGAGACCTGCGACCCGCCGATGGTGATGAGCCATTACATCTCGCGCGCTCCGAAGCTGCTCGCGCCGGTGAAGCGCGGCGGGCCGGTGCCGTTCCTGTCGACGTCCACCGAGATCCGCCAGCCCAAGGGCGTCGTCGGCATCATCGCGCCCTGGAACTTCCCGTTCGCCACGGGCATCTCCGACGCGATCCCGGCGCTGATCGCGGGCAACGCGGTCGTCGTGAAGCCCGACAACAAGACCGCGCTCTCGCCGCTGTGGGGCGTGCAGATGCTCGAGGACGCCGGCCTGCCGCGCGGGCTGTTCCAGGTGGTGTGCGGCGAGGGCCCCGACGTCGGACCGACGCTCATCGACCACGCCAACTACGTGATGTTCACCGGCTCCACCGCCACCGGCCGCGTGATCGGCGAGCGGGCGGGCCGCAACCTCATCGGCTGCTGCCTCGAGCTCGGCGGCAAGAACCCGATGCTCGTGCTCGACGACGCCAACCTCGACGAGGCCGTGCAGGGCGCGGTGTGGGGCGCGTTCGCCAACACCGGCCAGATCTGCATGCACATCGAGCGGCTCTACCTGCACGACTCGCTCTACGACGAGTTCAAGCGCCGGTTCGTGGCCGCGGCCGAGGCGCTCGACGTCCGCGCCGCCTACGACTTCGGCCCCGACCTCGGCTCGCTGGTCTCGGTCGACCACCGCGACCGGGTGGCCTCGCACGTCGAGGACGCCGTCGCCCGCGGCGCCACCGTGCTCACCGGCGGCCGCGCGCGGCCCGACCTCGGCCCGGCGTTCTTCGAGCCGACGATCCTCGAGGGCGTCACCGACGACATGCTCGCGGGCTCGTGCGAGACGTTCGGGCCCGTCGTCGCGCTGCACCGGTTCTCCTCCGACGACGAGGCGGTCGCGCGCGCGAACGACACCGACTACGGCCTCAACGCCTCGGTGTGGGGCACCGACCTCGACCGCGCGCAGGCGGTGGCTCGCCGCATCCACTCCGGAAACGTCAACGTCAACGACGTCCTCGCCACCGCGTACGCCTCCAAGGGCACGCCGTCCGGCGGCGTGAAGCAGTCCGGTGTGGGCGCCCGGCACGGCGACCAGGGGCTGCTCAAGTACACCGACGCCCAGAACCTCGGCGTGCTCAAGAAGCAGGTGATGGGCGCCCGGCCCGGCCAGCCCTACGACGAGTACGTCAAGGGCATGCTGCAAGGCCTGAAGATCATGCGGAAGACCGGGATCCGCTGAGCGCCGTCGAGCACTGGGCCCGGCCCGCGACGCCCGGCGCCACCGGCGCGCTCGTGCTCGCCGGCTCGAGCGGGCGCCTCGACGTCGGCCGCGCCGAGCTGCTCGCCCGGCACGGCGTCACCGCGCTCGCGCTGCGCTGGTTCGGCGGGCCCGGGCAGCCGGCGGTGCCCCGGGAGGTGCCGCTCGAGACCGTCACCGACGCCGTCGGGCGGCTGGCCGCCGAGGTCGACCGGGTGGTCCTGCTCGGGCTGTCGTACGGCGCCGAGGCGGCCCTGCTCGCCGCCGTCCGCGACCGGCGGGTCGCCGCGGTGGTGGCGTTCGCGCCCACCGACGTGGCCTGGGAGGGCCAGCACGACCACGACGACGACCCACAGCGCAGCAAGTGGACGTGGCAGGGCGAGCCGGTGCCGTTCGTCCCCCTCGACCGCGGCTGGGTGCCGCCCGAGTCGCCGTCGTTCGTCGAGCTCTACCGACGGAGCCGTCGCGCGGCCGGGAAGGCCGCGGTGCGGGCGGCCGCGATCCCGGTCGAGGAGATCCGCGGCGAGGTGGTGCTCGTCGTCGGCGGCGACGACCAGGTCTGGGACAGCGCGGCCGCGGCCCGTGCGATCGTGGCGCGCCGAACCGGGGCCGGGCTCGGCACCGCGCTGGTCGACGACCCGCTGGCCGGCCACGCGGTGGTGCTCCCCGGAGAGGAGGCGCCGGACGCACGGCGTCCCTACCGCCTGGGCGGCGACGACGGCGCCCCCGAGCGGCTCGGCCGGCTGGCCTGGCCGCACGTCGCGCACGCGCTGCGGATCGCGCCGGACTAGGCGTCGCGCAGCCGCGCGACCTCGGCGCGCAACCGCGCGTTCTCGGCCTCCAGCCGCAGCACCGCGGCGACGCCGGCCAGGTTGAGGCCGTCGGCCAGCAGGTCGCGGATCCGGTGCAGCCGCTCGACGTCGGCCTCGCTGTAGCGCCGGGTGCCACCGGGGCTGCGGTCTGGTGAGACCAGCCCGTGGCGCTCGTAGACCCGCAGGTTCTGGATCTGCATCGACGCCAGGTCGGCCGCCACCGAGATCGCGAAGACGCCGCGCTGCTGTGCCATGTCGTCATCGTGACAGATTTCTTGACAAACACGGAAGAGGTTATCTATATCTGTGGTTACAGGTCCTACCGGCGGCCCGGACCGGCCGCCGACCACATCACCCGAGGAGGTAGCCATGCCGCTGCTGCGCAGCACCGACCCCTTCCGCGACTTCGACCGTCTCGCCCAGCAGCTGCTGGGCGGCGGCGTCGGGGGCACCACCAACCGTCCGTCCATCATGCCGATGGACGCCTGGCGCGAGGGCGACCGCTTCGTGCTCGAGTTCGACCTCCCCGGCGTGACGCCGGAGAGCATCGACCTCGACGTCGAGCGGAACGTGCTCACCGTCAAGGCCGAGCGCCTCGCGCGCAACGGCGACTGGGAGATGCTCGCCGCCGAGCGCACGCGGGGCACGTTCACCCGCCAGCTCGTGCTCGGTGACAACGTCGACCTCGACCGCATCGAGGCGAGCTACGACGGCGGCGTCCTGCGTCTCGTCGTCCCCGTGGCCGAGCGGGCCAAGCCCCGCAAGATCGAGGTCAGCGGCACCCAGCACCGCGAGGCCGCGATCGAGGCCTGAGCCGCGCCGTCGACACGCTCGACGTCCGGGCACCGCGCCGGCCCCCGCACGGGGGCCGGCGCGGTGACTTTTCCGGCGCGCACGGACCTCCGTCGGGCCACCCGCCGGCGTCTTCCTGGGTGTACAAGGGAGGGAGGAGGGCCGCATGTCGTCCGGAGCCGACGAAGCCGCGTTCACCGAGTTCGTGCTCGCACGCTCCGCCGCGCTCACCCGCACCGCGTACCTGCTGACCTCCGACCACCAGCTGGCCGAGGACCTCGTGCAGACCGCGCTGTTCAAGACCGCCCGCAACTGGCACCGGGTCGCGGCCCCGGAGGCGTACGTGCGGCGGATCCTCTACACCGAGAACGTCTCCGGCTGGCGGCGGCGCCGGCACCTGCCGGAAACGTTCATCCCCGACCATGACGAGGCCGCCGTGGCGCCGGACGAGGACCTCCACCTGACCCTGCAGCAGGCGCTCGCGCGGCTGACCCCGAAGCAGCGGCGGGTGCTGGTGCTCCGCTACTACGAGGACCTCACCGAGGTCGAGACGGCGAGGGTGCTCGGCATCGGCGTCGGCACCGTCAAGTCGACCCACCGGCAGGCCCTCCACCGGCTGCGGGTGCTCGCCCCCGACCTCGCCGGCCTGATCGGAGCGACGTGATGACCGACCAGCTGCTCCGCGACACCCTCACCCGGATGGCCGACGGGGCCGATCCGGCCGCGCCCGACCCGGCGGTGTTGTGGGACCGGGCCCGCCGCGCCCGCCGTCGGGCCGACGCCCTCACGACGGCCGCCGTCGGCCTCGCCGTGTTCGCGCTCGTCGCCGCCGTCGGGCTCCTCGGCTCGGCTGACCCCTCCCGGCCGGAGCCGGCGCCGGTGCCGCCCGGGCCGCCCGGCATCCCGTCGGTGGTGCGCGGCGTCGACGGTGACGGCGGGCTCGACGTCGAGGACGACCTCGCCGTCGGCCGGGCGTCGGTCGCGATCGCGAACCCGAGCGGTGCCTTCGTGGTGACGGCCGCCGACGGCGAGTACCACCGGCTCGCCCTTCCCGGGTACGACCCGAGGGCGTACGACGACCCGGAGGTCCGCGCCACCGGCATGGTGGGAGTGCACCTGTCCCCCGACGGGCGCACCCTCGTGTACGGCTGGCACGCCCCGCTCCCGGCCGAGACCGGTCAGCAGCGCGGACTGGTCCGTAGCGGCGTCCGTCTCGTCGACCTCGTGAGCGGTGAGGTCGAGACCCTGGCCGACCTCGGCCCCGTGCACCGGGAGCTGGACTTCCTCCAGCGGGCGAACGGCTTCCCGTACCTCGCCGTGCCCTTCGGCTTCCGATGGTCCGAGGGTGGCCGATTCCTGGCCTACGAGACGGTGTGGCTCGACGCGACGGTCGACCTGCGCCGGGCCTACGAATTCGGCCCGTACCAGTCGGTCGGCTCCGTCTACGACACCGGGAGGCGCGAGCGGTTCGGCGTCAACGAGAACGGCCAAGGGGTCGGGTGGACCGAATGGCCGCAGATGGTGTCCCCGAACGGCCTGGTCGGTGCCGGTGGCTTCGTGTTCGCCGAGCGCGACACCCGGCGCCGGCTGCGGGAGCTGCCGGGTGAGGGCTGGACCAGCGGGCTGTTCGCGAGCGGAGGACGGGCGCTCCTCGAGCAAGCCGGCGCGCGGCCGCGGCTGGCCGAGGTGGCGCTCCGGTCCGGCACGGTCCAGTTCCTGCGCGTCGACACCGGGGCGCCGGTCGACCTGCTCGGCTGGATCGGCAGGGATCGGGCCCTCGCCGTCGCCGGCGTCACCGACCTCGTGGTGCTCGATCTCGCTGACGAGGCCGTCGAGTCGACCGTGGTCGGGCGGGTGGCCGCCGGCGAGACTGCCAGTACCTTCTCCTTCGCCACCGACTACGCGACGCCGCGGCACCCGACCCGCGACTTCACGGAGTCGCCGCCGCCCTCGCCCGAGGCTCCCCCGCCGGACTCGGCCGGGCCGGCGTCCGGTCTCGACCGCGACTGGCTGCTCGCCGGCCTCGCCACCGGGTTGCTCGTGGCCGGGCTCGTCGCAGTAGCGCTGCGACGCCGGATCCGCGTGGCAAGGTAAAGGCGTGTCCCTTCCATGGAGCTATCCCCCCGACACCTACCACGGCGCGGACGGCGAGGCCTCGGCCTGGGTCCGCCGCTCCGAGGTCGCCGCCGACATCACCTACCGCACCGGCGGCACCTGCGAGTACCTCGCCCGCGGCGACCAGACCTCGGAGCGCTTCGGCCTCTACCGCTGGACGTTCGGCGAGGAGGAGACGGGCCCCGACGCGCACTTCCACCGCTCGATCTCCGAGCAGTTCTACGTGCTCTCCGGCGAGGTGCGGCTCTACGACGGGCGCACCTGGGTGACCGGCGGACCGGGTGACTTCCTCTACGTGCCCGAGGGTGGGATCCACGGCTTCCGCGGCGGCAACCGCGCCCAGATGCTGCTGATGTTCGCGCCCGGCGGGCCGCGCGAGGACTACTTCGAGACCCTCGCCCGGGGCGACCTGCCCTCGATGACCGAGGCGGAGCGCGACGCGTTCATGGAGCGCCACGACACCTACTGGGTCTGAGGCTCAGGCCACCTGCAACGACCGCTTCGAGAGGCCCATCCAGAACCCGTCGATCACCTGGAGCCCCGGGGTGCCGGGGTCGCTGGCCGCGCCGAGGGTGACGAAGAGCGGGCTGTAGTGCTCGACGGTGGGGTGCGCGTACGGCATCCCCGGGGCGGCGGCGGTGTAGCGCGCCAGCTCGTCGACGTCGCCGCGAGCCATGGCCTCGCCGGCCCAGGCGTCGAAGTCCGCGGACCAGCCGGGCACCTCGGCGTCGATGCGGAACTCCTTGAGGTAGCGCAGGCCGTGGGTGAGGAAGCCGGACCCGATGATGAGCACGCCCTCGTCGCGCAGCGGCCGCAGCCGCTCACCCAGCTTCAGCAGGCGCTCGGGGTCGTGGGTGGGCAGCGAGAGCTGGAGCACCGGGACGTCGGCGTCCGGGTACATGATCCGCAGCGGCACCCAGGCGCCGTGGTCGAGGCCGCGCGAGGTGTGCTGGTGCACCGGCTCGGTGTCCGGCATCACCGCCGCCACCCGCTGCGCCAGCGCGGAGGCGTCCGGCGTCGCGTAGGTCATCCGGTAGTACTTGGCGTCGAAGCCGCCGAAGTCATAGACGAGCGGTGCGCTGCTCGCACTGAGCGACACCGGCGCCTGCTCCCAGTGCGCGCTCACGATGAGGATCGCCGTCGGCCGCGGCAGGTCACCCGCCCAGGCGGCCAGCTGCCCCGACCACACCGGGTCGTCGAGCAGCGGGGGTGCGCCGTGCCCGAGGTAGAGGGCCGGCATGCGTTCGCTCACGCCTCCCACAATAGTTCGATCTTCAACTTTGTTCCGCCGCGCGACGGTAGTCCCTGACGTTTCCGTTGTCGTTCGGGCGATTTCACAACGGAAACGTCAGGGACTACCGCTCACGGCCGCTCCGGCGCGTCGGTGCCGAGGGACCAGTCGACGGGGTCGGCGCCCTGGTCGGTGAGGAGCTGGTTGACGCGGGTGAAGGGGCGGGAGCCGAAGAAGCCGCGGGGCGCCGAGCGGGGGGAGGGGTGCGGCGCCTCCACCGCCTGCACCGGCCCGAGGCGGCCCTTGAGCGAGCGCGCGTCGCTGCCCCACAGGATCGCGACGAGCGGCTGACCGGCCTCGTTGCGCCGCACCAGCGCATCGATCGCGCACTCGGTGACTTCCTCCCAGCCGCGGCCGCGGTGGGACGCCGGCTCGCTGCGACGCACGGTCAGGACCCGGTTGAGCAACATCACGCCCTGGTCGGCCCAGGCGGTGAGGTCGCCGTGCTTGGGCGGCAGGATGCCGGTGTCGGACCGCAGCTCAAGGTAGATGTTCACCAGCGAGCGCGGCAGCGGCCACACGTGCCGCTCCACCGCGAAGCTGAGCCCGATCGGATGGCCCTTGGTCGGGTAGGGGTCCTGTCCGACCAGCAGCACCCGGACGTCGGCGAGCGGACGCTGGAAGGCTCGGAAGACGGCGTCGCCGCTTGGCAGGTAGCTCACGCCCGGCCGCTTTCTCCTCCCGCAGGAAAGCGCCCATCCGCCCGACCTGGTCGTCGACCGGCGCCAGCGCCTCGGCCCAGTCGGCGGCCATGAGTCCCTTGGCGACGAGTCCGGCGAGCGCGCTCACGGCACCGACGCTAGATCAGCGGAACGTCGCCCGGCCCGGCAGGTACGGATCCCGGCCACGCTCGCCGACGTGCACGGTCAGGATCGCCATGTGCGAGGCGTCCTGCTGCACCGCCGACTGGTTGGCCACGAGCACCGAGGTGCCGAGGAAGGTGGCGCTGCAGGGGGTGTCGAACGGGATCGAGGAGCCGTTCTCGCCACTCATCGGGGCATCGGGGAACCGGTCGAGCTCCTCACCGGTGGGCGAGAGCTGCACGAGCTGGTTCGTGAGCCCGGCGTTCGCGACGTAGATGCGCCCGGACCGCCCGATGCCGAACCCGTCGGGCAGGTCGCTGGGCTGCGAGGTCCACAGCGTGCGCAGCCGGCCGGGCCTCCCGTCGCGCAGGGGCAGGGAGTAGAGGAAGCCGTCGGTGGGCGCCGCGGCGCCGTCGCCGGCGGTCTGCTGGGTGATCAGCAGGTCGCGACGGCGGGGTCGGTAGGCGATGCCCGTGGTGCCGAAGCCACCCACGCCCGCCAGCGACGGCGAGGTGAAGAGCCGGCTGACCCGCCCGGCCCGCGTCACCCGCCACAGCACGCCCTGGTCGTAGTCGGTGACGACGAGCCCCACCGGCGTCCAGGTGGCGTAGTTGGGCACCGCGCCGGCGGGCAGGGTGGCGATCCGCCGGAAGCGGCCGTTGGTGAGGGTGAGGGTGAGGACGGCGCGGGTGGAGGTCTCGAGCAGCACCAGCCGCCCGTCGTGGGTCTGGGTGGCCACCTGGACGCCGTGCGGCTGGTCGAGCCGCTGTCCGGGCACCGCCCACGACCGCAGCAGCGTGCCGCCGCGGCTCCACTCGAACACCCGCGAGCGCTGCCCGTCGCCGGCCTCGTAGTTGGCGGCGTAGACCCGGCCGTTGGTGTGCGCGTGCACGTAGGCCGGGCGGCCGGGGGAGGGCACCTTCGCGAACACCCGCGTCGTCCACTTCTCCGGTGCCGCGGACGCCGGCTCGGTGGCCGCCGGGAGCGCGAGCAGCGCGAGGCCGACGAGCAGCACGACCACCCGCCTCATCGGAGCGCCTCCCGTACCTCGACGGCGGCCCGCTGGCCCGACCGGACGGCACCGTCCATGTAGCCGGACCAGTAGGTGGAGGTCTCGGTGCCGGCCCAGTGGACCCGCCCGGACGGCCGCCGGATGCTCGAGCCGTAGCGCACCAGGGTGCCGGTGCCGCCGTGGATGGCGGTCGGGCCGCCGCCGCTCCACCGCTCGAGCGTCCAGTCCTTCTCGGTGTACTCGATCGGTCGCAGCGCCTGCTCACCGAACATCGCGGCGAACCCCTCGAGCACGGCCTGCCGCCGCTGGGCGAGCGGCATCCGGCCGTAGGTGCGCCAGGTGTCGCCGCCCACGAAGGCCAGCAGGACGCCGGGGCTCCCGTCGGGCGGGGAGTTGTCGAACACGGCCCGCGCGGCGCCGGCGTCGTTGATGCCGAAGCCGTTGAGCCCGGCGTCGCGCCAGAACGGCCGCTCGTAGACGGCGTCGCACTTCATGAGCTTGCCCATGTCGAGCGCCCGCATCAGTGCGGCCCGGCGGGCGGACAGGTTCGGCGACCAGTCGATGCCGAGCACCTGCGGCGGGGGCACCGCCACCACCACGCGCCGGGCGCGCACCACGCCGCGGGCGGTGTGCACGACCACGCGGCCGTCGCGCTGCACGATGCGGCGCACCGGCGCCCGGAGCGCGACGTGGTCGCCGAGCTGCCGGGCCAGGCGCAGCGGGATGAGCTGGGAGCCGCCGACGAAGCGTCGCTCCTGCGCGCCGTTCGCAGTGTCGGAGTTGCGGGCGAACGTGCCGGTGGTGCGCTCGTTGCCCGAGCAGGCGACGTACCAGAGCGTGAACAGGAACGAGAGGTTGCGCGGGTCGGCGCCGAAGCCGGGCTGGGTCCAGCACTCGATGAGGTTGGCGACGCCCTCGGGGTTCACGAGGGCGTTCTGGTCGATCCAGTCGCGCAGCGTCATCCGGTCCCACTCCCGGGCGCGGGGGTGCGACCACGGCGCGTCGACGGCGATCTCGGCGGCGTACGAGTCGATCTGCTGCAGCAGGACGGCGGCGTCGGGGAGGATCGTCGGGTCCGGCGGCACCGTGCCCGTGTACTCCAGCCGGCCGGTGGTCGACGACACGTAGACGCTGTTGCCCTCGTTGTACTCGAGGAACGTCGGCACCCGGAGCTGCCGGGCCAGCCGCAGGATGTGGTCCTGGGTGGGGCCGACGAACGCGCCGCCGGCCTCGATCACGTCGCCGCCGCGCCGCAGCCGGTGGTTGAGCACCCGGCCGCCGACCCGGTCGCGGGCCTCCACCACGAGCGCCGACCGGCCGGAGCGGAGCACGTCGCGCGCCGCCACCAGCCCGGCGATGCCGGCGCCGACGACGACGACGTCGACCTGGCGCGGCAGCGGCCCCTGCCGACCCGGGGCACCTGCGGCGTCCAGGTCGCCGAACGCGCCGGCCCCCAGGGCGCCACCGGCGCCGAGCGCGCCGAGCACCGAGCGGCGGGTGAGCTGCAGGTCCGTCATCGTTCCTCCGGTTCGGACGTGGGCGAGGGGCGCCGTCCGGGGCCCTACGCTGCCGTTCGTGGAGGACCAACGACCGACCCCCGCCTCACGACACGGCCGCCGCGGCGTGATCTGGACGACCCGCCGGTGAACCTGCGCGAGCAGGTGGCGGCCGCAGCGCGTCACCTGGCGGCCGAGGGGCTGCTCGTCGGCACCGCCGGCAACGTGAGTGCCCGCGCCGGCGACGGGCGGGTCGCGGTCACCGCCACCGGCGTGGTGCTGGCCGGATGCCGCCCCGAGGACGTCGTCGTGGTCGACGCCGCCGGCGACGTCGTCGAGGGCGACCTCGCCCCGACCTCCGAGGTCGACCTGCACCTCGGCGTCCACGCCGACCGCCCCGAGGCCGCCGCCGTCGTGCACACCCACGCGCCGTGGTCGACGGCGGTGGCGTGCGTCGACGGACTCGCCGAGCTGCCGGTGCTGCACTACCAGCAGCTCCTGCTCGGCGGTGCGGTGCGGGTCGCGCCGTACGCCACGTTCGGCAGCCCCGAGCTCGCCGGCCACGTGCGCGCCGCACTCGACGGCCGCCAGGCGGCGCTGATGGCCAACCACGGATCGGTGGCCGTCGGCGCCACCCTCGACCAGGCGGTCGAGCACGCGCTGCTGCTGGAGTGGCTCGCCGCCCTCCACCACCGCGCCAGCGCCCTCGGCACGCCGCGCGTCCTCACCGCGCAGGAGCAGGAGGACGTCGTCCTCGCCGCGCTCGCTCGCAACTACGGAAATCAGGAGCAGGCATGAAGATCGCCACCGTCGGTGTGCACGTGCTCGACACCCATGTGGTCGGTGTCGAGTCGATCCCGGAGCGCAGCGACGGTCAGATCGTGGAGACGATCCGGATGTCGCCCGCCGGCACCGCCGGCGGCACCGGCGTGGTGCTCGCCCGGCTCGGCGCGGAGGTGCTGGGCGTCGGCGCGGTCGGCACCGACCCGGTGGGCGACACCCTGCTCGCCCTGCTGGCGCGCGAGGGCGTGGACACCAGCCGGCTGGTCCGGAAGCCGGACCACCAGACCTCGGCCTCGGTGCTTCCGGTGCGCCCGAACGGCGACCGGCCGGCCTGGCACTGCATCGGCGCCAACGGCGCCTTCACGCTCGACGACGTCGATCGGGCGTCGTTGAGCGGGATCACGCACCTGCACCTCGGTGGTCCGGAGTTCCTGGGCGGCCCGGCCGCCGGCGATCTGCTGGCCTGGGCTCGCGAGCAGGGCGCCACCACGTCGGTCGACCTGCTCGCGCCCGCCGACCCCGACCTGCTCGAGTGGATCGGCGACGCCCTGCCCCACACCGACTACCTGCTGCCCAACGACGAGCAGGTGCGCGGTTTCTCCGGCGAGGACGACCTCGCCGCGGGCGCCCGGGCGCTCCTCGCCCGAGGCGCCGGGTGCGTCGCCGTCACCCAGGGCGCGCAGGGCGCGCTCGTCGTCACGGCCGACGGCGTCGCTGAGGTGCCGGCGCTCGAGATCCCCGCCGACGAGCTGGTCGACACCACCGGCTGCGGCGACGCGTTCTCCGCCGGCTTCCTGCGTGGCCTCGACGTCGGGCTCGACCCCGAGCCCGCGGCGCGGCTCGGCTGCGCGACCGCCGCGCAGGTGGCGCGTGGTCTCGGCACCGACGCCGGCGACTACTCGCTGGAGTCGGTGCGCGCGGCGGCCGGCGTCTGAGCCGGGGTCAGCGGGCCAGCGCCCGGCTGGCGCGCGACCCGTGCCGACGTGTCCGGGCGGTGCCGATGGTGGCCGCGGGGTCATCCGCGCTCGCGGGCTCCTCGGTGTCATCGGTGTCATCGGTGTCGGTGGACCACTGCGCCACCCACTCGTCGAGCACCGCCCAGGTGGAGGTACGGGCGGCGCGGCCGGTGAGCATGCCGAGGTGGCCGCCCGGCACGATCTCGAAGCGCACCTCGCGCGACCCGGTGAGCAGCGGCACGACGGCCTTCACGGCGGGCACCGGCGCGATGCCGTCGGTGGCGCCGCCGAACACGAGCACCGGGGCGGTGAGGTCGGCCAGGGAGATGGTGCGCTCGCCGATCTCGACCGACCCCTGCTGCAGCGCGTTGCCCTTGACGAAGCGGTGGTACAGCTGGCCGAAGGACCGGCCGGGGTAGGCGATCATGTTGTCGGTGAACCGGTCGACCGCCTCGATCTGGGCGAGGAAGTCGGCGTCGTCGAGGTTGGCGGCGACGGCCAGCGGCTTGGTGACGAGCTTCTGGAACGAGGAGAGCTGGAACGCCCACTTCACCAGCGGCCGCGGGGCACCGCCGACGGCCCGGTAGGCGCGGGTGACGAGCCCGCCGCCCGGCCCGACGGCGGGCACGTGCAGCAGCGGGCGCAGCGGCGCCACGAGCGGCACCAGGCTGACGTCGACCGGCGAGCCGACCACCGTGACCGAGGCGATCGGCAGGTCGGGCTGGTCGGCCGCCGTCAGCAGGCTGAAGATGCCGCCGAGGCTCCACCCCACGACGTGCACCGGCCGGCCGCCCGCGTGCGCCGAGGTCTCGCGGATGGCCGTCGGCACCACCTCGTCGATCCAGTGCTCCATGCCCAGGTTGCGGTCGCGGAACGAGACCTGGCCGTACTCCACGAGATAGGTGGGGCGACCGCCGTCGACGAAGTGCTCGACCAGCGAGCAGCCGCGCCGCAGGTCGAAGCAGAGCGCGGGCGCGGCCAGCGGCGTCACGAGCAGCACGGGGTCGCCCTGCTCCCGCACCGCCGCCCGCGGCCGGTAGTGGTAGACCTCGCGGAGCGTGCCCTCGTCGATCAGGGTGCGCGGCATCGGCCGCAGGTCGGCCAGCCCGCCGTAGAACAGCTGGTGGGCCAGGTTGCCCGCCGCTGACACCAGCTGGTCGGGCTTGGGGAGCAGGTCCACACCCGAAAACTACCCCCGGAAGATCAGCGCCGCGGTGATGTCGGAGTTCGCGTAGGAACGGAACTCGTCGGACTTGGCCTCGCGCACCGGCGCCTCGTGGGTCTCGACGGTGAGCACCACGAACTTCGCCTGGGCGTCGGCCTCCCAGGTGCCGTTCTGCGCCCCGTCCAGCCAGCCGGCCGGGTCGACCTTCCAGTCCTCGGCCTTGATCCCGCCGTCGGCCGCGCGCTTCGCGGCCTTCGGGGTGCTCATCGTGAGCACGATGTGGGTGAGGGCCAGGTGGCCGTCGAGGGCGCGGTAGGTCCACGACGACGCGCGCTGGCAGCCGAGGTCGGCGAGCGTCCCGGCCGTCGCCTCCACCGGCGCGCAGCTGCGGTAGTTCCAGCCCTTGCGGAACTTCGCGAACAGCTTCACGTCGCCGAGCTGGAAGTCCCAGTCGCCGCCGAACTCCTGGAAGCGGAAGGTCCCGGACGCCGGCACGGCCGGCTCGGTCTCCGTCGGCGCGACGGGATCGGTCGGCTCGACCGGCGGCTCGCTGCTCGGCTCGGGCGACGGCTCGGTGCTGGGCGGCTCGCTGGACGGCTCGGTGGGCTCGCTCGTCGGGTCGTCGGCGGCCGAGGGGTCGTCGTCCCCGCTGCGGGCGAGAATGCACGCCGCCGGTCACCAGGCCCGCGACCAGCACGACCGCCACGGCCACGAGCGCCACCACGAGCGCCGGGCCCGGGCCGCCGCGCCGCGGCGGGCCGCCGTACGGAGGTGGCGGTCCGCCCGGCCCCTGCGGTCCGCCCGGGCCCTGAGGGGTGACCGGGTAGGACGGGTGGGTCGGGCCGGTGGGGCCGGTCGGGTAGGGGTGCCAGCCGGTGGTGCCGGTCTCCGGCGGCAGGCCCCATGGCGACGGGCCGGTCGGGGGCGGCCGGGTGGGCTCGCGGTCCGGCCCGGTGGGGCGGGTGGGGTCGGGCGGGGTCGACACGTGCCCTGTCTACCCGGGCGGGGGTCGACCCAACCGTGGCCCTAGCGTCTTCTTGGCCGGCTTGACCTGCTTGGCGTGGTGCTCGACGTGGGCGAGCTCCGACATGAACGACTCGGCCCACGCGATGATGTCGTGCTGGCGGATGGTCTTGCGCATCGCCTTCATCCGCCGCGTCCGCTCCTTCTCCTCGGCCCCGTACGCCTCGAGCAGGGCCGCCTTCATCCCGTTGATGTCGTAGGGGTTCACCAGCCACGCCTGGCGCAGCTCGTCGGCGGCGCCGGCGAACTCCGAGAGCACCAGCGCGCCGGTGTCGTCGTAGCGGCAGGCGACGTACTCCTTGGCGACGAGGTTCATGCCGTCGCGGTACGGCGTCACGACCATCACGTCGGCCGCGCGGTACAGCGCGGCCATCTCCTCGCGCGGGTAGGAGGAGTAGAGGTAGGAGATCGCCGGCCGCCCGATCCGGCCGAGGTCGCCGTTGATCCGGCCCACCAGCCCGTCGATCTCGCTGCGCAGGATCCGGTACTGCTCGACGTGCTCGCGCGAGGGCACGGCGACCTGCACGAAGACGGCGTCCTCGACGTCGAAGTGGCCGTCGTGCATGAGCTCGCTGAAGGCGCGCAGCCGGGCGTGGATGCCCTTGGTGTAGTCGAGCCGGTCGATCCCGAGGAAGATCCGGCGCGGGTTGCCGAGCGCCTCGCGGATCGCGTCGGCCCGCTCCGCCACCGGCTCCGACAGCGCCAGCTTCTCGAAGCCGCCGGCGTCGATGGAGATCGGGAACGCGGCGGCGCGGACGGTGCGGCCGTCGGGCAGGTAGACGAGGTCGCGGTGGGTCTTGTGGCCGACCCGCTGCCGCACCAGGCGCACGAAGTTGCCGGCGCCGCCGGGCAGCTGGAAGCCGACCAGGTCGGCCCCGAGCAGTCCCTCGAGGATCTGGCGCCGCCACGGCAGCTGCTGGAACAGCTCGCCCGGCGGGAACGGGATGTGCAGGTAGAAGCCGATCCGCAGGTCGGGCCGCCGCTCCCGCAGCATCTGCGGCACCAGCTGCAGCTGGTAGTCGTGCACCCACACCGTGGCGCCCTTGTTGGCGAACTCGTCGGCCTTGGCGGCGAACCGCTCGTTGACCTTCACGTAGCGGTCCCACCACTCGCGGTGGAACTCCGGCTTGGCCACGAGGTCGTGGTAGATCGGCCAGATCGTGGCGTTCGAGAAGCCCTCGTAGAACTCCTCGATGTCCTGCTCGTCCATCGCGATCGGCACCAGGTTCAGGCCGTCGTCCTCGAACGGCTCGAGGTCCTGGTCGGTGCCGCCGGGCCAGCCCAGCCACACCCCGCCCCGGGCGCGCATCACCGGCTCGATGGCGGTCACGAGCCCGCCGGGGGATCGGCGCCAGCCGGCGGTGCCGTCGTCCTGCGTGACCCGGTCGACCGGCAGCCGGTTGGCGACGATCACGAGGTCAGCGGACACCTCACTCACCCTAGTGCGGTCGGGGTGGCCGTTCTTCTCGCCCCGTCGGGGGGTCCGCACGACAGAGGAGAGTGGTGCCAGCACCCCTGCGGCCCCCGTGCCCGGCTCCCTAGCGTCGTCGTCATGAACATCGCGACCCGCCTCCTCCGTGACACCGGCTACGTGCTCTCGGGATTCGTCCTGGCGGTGATCGGGTTCGTGGTCGTGGTGACCGGGCTGTCGGCCGGCGCCGGGCTCGTGGTGGTCTGGGTCGGCCTCCCGGTCCTCGCGGGCACCTTCGTGCTGTTGCGCGGCCTCGCCCAGGCCGAGCGGCTGCGGCTGCGAGCCCTGCAAGGGCGCGCGGCGTCGCTCGACGCCTACACCCGTCCACCGGAGGGTGCGAGCCGGGTGCGCCGGGTGCTGCACCCGCTCACCGACCCGCAGTCGTGGCTCGACGCCGTGTGGGCACTGGTCGGCTTCGTCACCGGCACCACCGCCTTCGTCGTGGTGGCCGCCTGGTGGGCGGCCGCCGGCGCGGGTCTCACCTACTGGTTCTGGCAGCAGTGGCTGCCCGCCGACGACACCTCGCTGGCCGAGCTGATCGGCCTCGGCGAGGGCCGGGTCGCCGACAGCCTGGTGCAGTTCGGGCTCGGGCTGGTGGCGCTGGTGACTCTCCCGTGGGTGGTGCGCGGCGCGGCCGCCATCCACGCCGGCGCTGGCCGACCTGGTGCTGTGCGGGCGGGCGCGGGTGCAGCACGAGCAGGTCGCGGCGGGCGTCCCGGTGCCCGCTCAGCCGTAGCGGACGCCGACCTGGTCGAGCAGGTCGGCCATCTGGCGCATGAGGGTGAGCGTCTGGGCGTGGGGCACCAGCGGGCTCTCGCGCAGTCCCTCGCGCAGGCAGCGGCCCACCTCGGCGATCTCGTTGCCGTAGCCGAAGCCGAGCACCGGCTCGTCGCCGGTGATCTCATGCGGCGCCGCCAGCTCCACGTCGTCGTTGTCGCCGTCGCCGAACGCGGTGAAGGTCGCCGACGTCGGGTGGTGGAAGTCCGCGAGGTCGATCCGGCCGCGGTCGGTGCCGATCGCGGCCGCCCGCGAGGAGCAGGAGGTGAGCGAGGCGTTCATGGTGGCCAGGGCGCCACCCGGGTAGCGGCCGACGATCGCGATGTCCTGGTCGACGCCGCGGTCCGACAGCGACGCCTGGGCGGTGACGGCCTCGGCCTCGCCGAGCAGCAGGTGGGCGAGGGTGAGCGGGTAGATGCCCATGTCGAGCAGCGCGCCGGCGCCCAGGGCCGGGTCGGACATCCGGTCGTCGGGAGGTGCGTCCACCACGAACCCCAGCTCGGCGTGCAGGTGCCGCGGCGTGCCGTAGACGCCGGCGCGCAGGTCGGCGCCCAGCCGGCGGATCACCGGGTGGCAGGCCATCCACATCGCCTCCATGAGGAACCGCCCGGTGCGCTCGGCGACCGCCACCATCTCCTCGGCGTCGGCCACCGTGATCGTCAGCGGCTTCTCGCACAGCACGTGCTTGCCCGCCTCCATCGCCATCCGGGCGTGCTCGAGGTGGCCCGAGTGCGGGCTGGCGACGTAGACCACCTCGACGTCCGGGTCGGCGACGAGGGCCTCGTAGGAGCCGTGCGGGCGGCCGCCGAACTCGGCGGCGAACGCCGTCGCGGACCCCTCGGTGCGCGAGCCCACCGCCACGAGCTCGGCATCGGGCACGACGGCGAGGTCGGCGGCGAACTTCCGGGCGATCTTGCCGGTGGCGAGGATGCCCCAGCGGACGGTGCGGTCGGCCACCCCCGCACCGTAGGGCACCCTGACCAGGCCGGGCTTCCGCGCGCCGAATGACATCGGTGTGATTCGCCGTCTACAGTGAGACGGACACCATCCACCGCCCCGCGGGAGACGCGACATGGAACCCCAGCGCCACGACGCCGGACAGGCCGACCTCGCCGGTCAGGTCGAGCTGAGCCAGCGCGACCGGGAGATCCTCGAGTTCGAGCGGCAGTGGTGGAAGTACGCCGGCGCCAAGGAGACGGCGATCCGCGAGAAGTTCGACATGAGCTCGACGCGGTACTACCAGGTGCTCAACGCGCTCATCGACCGTCCCGAGGCGCTCGCGTCCGACCCGCTGCTCGTGCGCCGGCTGCGCCGGCTCCGGTCGCAGCGGCAGCGGCAGCGCTCGGCACGCCGTCTCGGCTTCGAGGTCTGAGGTGGCCGGCCCGTCCGGGCCGGGCCGGCGGGTGCCCGGCCGCGGCGTCGTCCTCCCGTCCCCGGTGGTCGTGCTCACCGTGCTCGCGGTGGCCATGGCCGCGATCGCCTTCGTGGCCACCCGCGGCGACGACCCGGCCGAGCGCGAGGTGGCCACCCCCGTGCGCGGCGACCGCACCACATCCGCCGCGCCGCAGCCCTCCGTCGCGCCGCCCACCAAGCCGAAGCCCAAGCCGGTGCGCCGCGGCGAGATCATGGTCGAGGTCTACAACAACTCCAGCGTCAGCGGCCTGGCCGCCGAGGTGGCCGGCACCGCGGGCGACGCCGGCTGGAACGTCGTCGGCGCCGACAACTGGTACGGCACCATCCCGGCCACCACCGTCTACTTCCCGCCCGGCCTGCGCCGCGCCGCCAAGCAGCTCGCGCTCGACCTCGGCGTCGAGCGCACCGGGCGCGCCGACGGTGCGATGAAGCTGGACCGGCTCACCGTCATCCTGACTGGCTCGCTGGCCTAGCTCGCCGCATGGTTGGCTTGGCGGCGTGGAGTTCACGTCGCCCGAGGGGGAGCGCCGGTACGCCGCATTGGTGCGGGTCGCGGCGACGGCGGCCGTGGGCCTGGACTTCGACGGCGTCCTCTCACCGATCGTCGCGGACCCCTCCCGCGCTCACATCCACCCCGACGCGAGCGAGGTGCTCGTGGCGCTCGCCGAGCAGGTGGCCGCCGTCGCGGTGATCACCGGCCGGCCCGCCCGCCAGGCGCTCGACCTCGGCGGCCTCGAGGAGGTCGGCCAGGCGGTGGGCGACGCCGGCAAGGACCTCTACGTGTTCGGGCAGTACGGCAACGAGCGGTGGAGCTCCACCAACCGCCGCATCGTCGGGCCCCGCCCGCCTGCCGGCCTCGCCACCTTCGAGCGCGAGCTCCCGCGCACGCTTCGGCGGATGGACGCCGTCGAGGCGTTCGTGGAGGACAAGGGGCTCGCGGTGGCCGTCCACACCCGCCGGATGCCCGACCCCGAGGCCGCGTACGAGCGGCTGCTCCCCGAGCTGGAGAAGCTCGCCGAGCGACACGACCTGGTGCTCGAGCCGGGACACCAGGTGATCGAGATCCGCTCCGGCGGCATGCACAAGGGCGTGGCGGTGCGCACCCTCGTCGACGAGGTGGGCGCGGAGGGGTTCGTCTACGTCGGTGACGACCTCGGCGACATCGAGGCGTTCGAGGCCGTCGAGACGCTCGGCGAGGAGGGCGCCTTCGCCCCGCTGCGAGTCTGCGCCGACCCCCGCCCCGACAGCCGGCTGCGCGCCCTCGCCGACCTCGTCGTCGACGGCCCCGACGGCTCGCTCGACCTCCTCCGCCGACTCACCGCCGACGCCCGCGACCTCCGCGCCTGATCTCCGATCCCGCGTCCAGATGGCCGTCCAGATGGCGGGACCGGCCGCCGCATCGTGAGACGGGGTCCGTACAGTAGGGACCGCTCATCCAGAGGGACTGAGGGAAACGGCCCGACGACGTCCCGGCAACCGCCACCAGCTCAGCACGGTGGAAACGGTGCCAATTCCGTCCCGGCGCGAGAGTCGCGGTCCGGGGAAGATGAGGAGGACATTCATGAGCACGCTCGTCGCAGACACCCCCACCGAGACCACCGGCCGGAAGGGGCTCCGCGAGGGCGCCTTCGGCCACGCCACCGCCCTGGCCTGCCGCGAGTGCGGCCACCGCGTCGACCTCGGTCCCTTCTACGCGTGTCCGGAGTGCTTCGGGCCGCTGGAGGTGGCCTATGAGTTCCCGGCCGTCACCCGCGAGGAGATCGAGGCCGGGCCGCGCAACATCTGGCGCTACAAGGCGCTGCTGCCGGTGCCCGACGACATCGAGCAGAGCCCCAACACCGAGCCCGGCTTCACCCGGTTGCTCCGCGCGGGCAACCTCGGCACCGAGCTCGGCATCGAGACGCTGTGGGTGAAGGACGACTCGACGAACCCCACCAACTCCTTCAAGGACCGCGTGGTGGCCTGCGCGCTCAGCGCGGCCCGCGAGCTCGACGCCAAGGTGTTCGCGTGCCCGAGCACCGGCAACCTGGCGAACGCCGTCGCGGCCGCCGGCGCCCGGGCCGGCATCAAGACCGTGGTGTTCATCCCGAGCAACCTCGAGAAGCCGAAGCAGGTCAACAGCGCGGTCTACACCGAGAACCTGGTCGCCGTCGACGGCAACTACGACGACGTCAACAAGCTCGCCTCGGAGATCGCCGGCGAGGAGGAGGGCTGGGCGTTCGTGAACGTGAACGTGCGGCCCTACTACGCCGAGGGCTCCAAGACGCTCGGCTTCGAGATCGCCGAGCAGCTCGGCTGGCGGCTGCCCGACCAGGTCGTGATCCCGGTGGCCTCCGGCTCGCAGCTCACCAAGGTGCACAAGTCGTTCCAGGAGCTCGTGAAGCTCGGGCTCGTCGAGGACAAGCCGGTGCGCATCTTCGGCGCCCAGGCCACCGGCTGCTCGCCCGTGTCGGTGGCGTACAAGGACGGCGTCGACGCGATCCGCCCGGTGAAGCCCGACACCATCGCCAAGAGCCTCGCGATCGGCAACCCGGCCGACGGCATCTACGTGCTCGACATCTGCCGCAGCACCGGCGGCGCCGTCGAGGACATCTCCGACGACGAGGTGCGCCAGGGCATCCTGCTGCTCGCCCGCACCGAGGGCATCTTCACCGAGACCGCCGGCGGCACCACGGTCGGCGTCCTCAAGAAGCTCGTCGACACCGGGCAGCTCGACCCCACCCTCGAGACCGTCGTGATCAACACCGGCATGGGGCTGAAGACGCTCGACGCGATCGCGGACGAGGTCGGGCCGGCTGCCACCATTGCCCCCACCTACGCCGCCTTCTCCCAGACAGGAATCGCATGAGCGTCTCCGTCCGCGTCCCGACCATCCTGCGCACCTACACCGACGGCGAGTCGGAGGTGAGCGCCGACGGCGCCACCCTGGCCGAGGTGCTCGACGACCTCGACTCCAGCTACAGCGGCATCAAGGCGCGGATCCTCGACGACGACGGCAAGCTGCGCCGGTTCGTGAACGTCTACGTCGGCAACGACGACGTCCGGTTCCTCGACGACCTCGCCACCCCCACCCCCGACGGCACCCAGATCTCGGTCATCCCGGCGGTCGCGGGCGGCTGAGCTCCGCCCGCCGCGACGCGAGGTGAGACGCTTCGGCCTCGTTCTCGCAGAGCGCCAGCGCCTCGTCGAACGCCGCCAGCGCCTCGGCCACCCGGCCGGCGCGGGCCAGCAGCTCGGCGCGCGCCGCCGGGCAGCCGGTGGCCGGGCAGGTCGAGCCCGTCGAGCAGTCGCAGCCCGGCGTCGGGGCCGTCGGCCTCGGCGACGGCGACCGCGCGGTTGAGCCGGACCACCGGGGAGCCGGTGAGCGCCTCGAGCTCGGCGTACCAGCCGGCGATCCGCGGCCAGTCGGTGTCGCCGGCCGTGGCCGCCGTGGCGTGCTCGGCCGCCACCAGCGCCTGCAGCAGCCACGGCGTCGACGGCGCCTCTCGCACCAGCGGCGTGAGCAGCCCGAGCGCCTCCGCGATCTCGTCGTGGTGCCAGCGCGAGCGGTCCTGGTCGGGCAGGAGCACCAGCGCGCCGTCGGCCACCCGTGCGTCGCGCCGCGAGTGCTGGAGCAGCATCAGCGCCAGCAGCGCGTCCAGCTCGGCGGCCGCCGCGACGTCGGCCGGCACGACGTCGCGCAGCAGCCGCACCAGCCGCACCGCCTCCCCGGCGAGGTCGGCGCGGACGACGTCCGGCCCCGACCCGGGCGCGTAGCCGGCGGTGAAGGCGAGGTAGGCGATCTCGGCGACGCCGGCCACCCGCGACACCAGCGCGGCACCGGTCGGCACCGCGAACCGCTCGCCCGCGAGCCGCTTGCGTGCGCGGGTGAGCCGGGCCGCCATCGTGGGTGTGGGCACGAGGAACAGCCGGGCGACGTCGGAGGTGGAGACGCCGAGCACGAGCCGCAGCGTCAGCGCCGCAGCCGACGACGGCTCGAGCGACGGGTGGGCGCACAGCAGCACGAGCCGCAGCCGCTCGTCGGCCACACCGAGCTCCCCGGGCGTCGCGCCGTCGGCCATCACCCGTCGCGCCTCCTCGGTCAGATCGGCCTCCACCACCAGCACCGGCAGCGCCCGCGCCGCCACCGCCTCGGCGCGCAGCCGGTCGAGCACCCGCCGCCGGGCGGCGGTCAGCAGCCACCCGGCGGGGTTGGCGGGCTCGCCGTCGCGCGGCCAGGTGCGGGCGGCGGCCTCGACGGCGTCGGCCAGGCCGTCCTCGGCCAGGTCGAGCCGGTGGAACCGGGCGACGAGCAGGGCCAGCAGTCGGCCCCACTCGTCACGCACGACGGCGTCGAGCGTCACCCGGACCCGGTGGCGTCGACGTCCAGGCACTCCCGCACCTCGACGGTGGCGGAGTGCGGCAGCAGCGCCGCCAGCTCGACGGCGGCCGCCAGATCGGGCACGTCGACCAGGTAGAACCCGCCGATCTCCTCCACCGTCTCCGCGAACGGCCCCTCGGTCACCGGCCGGGCGGACGGCGAGTCGCCGGGCCCGACGGTGCGCGCCTGCGTCGGCCGCACCAGGGCCTCGCCGGCGAGCACCGACCCGCGGTCACGGACGGCGGCCAGGAACTCCCGGAACGCCGCGAAGTCCCGGTCGTGCTGGGCGTCGTCGGCAGCGTCCCACCGGTCGAAGTGGTCGGGCTCGGTGAGCAGCAGCAGGAACCGGCTCACGCGTCGGGGCCCGGCGTCGCGGCACGCACCTCGATCGCGCCGTCGCCGTCGGCCAGGATGCCGACGCAGTCGATCAGGTCGTCGACGTCGTCGGACTCCACGACGTAGAAGCCGGAGAGCTGCTCCACGGTCTCGGCGTAGGGGCCGCTGGTGACCACCAGCTCGCCGTCGACCCGCCGCACCTGCCTGGTCTCCCGCGAGTGCGTGAGCTCGGCGCCGCCGGTCACCTGGTGCCCGCGTTCCTCCAGGGCCTTGCTGAACGCCTCGTGCTTCGCGAACACCTCGGCCTTGTGCTCGTCGCTGGAGGTCTCCCAGGCGGTCTCGTCGCCGGGCAGCAGTACGACATAGGTGGTCATGGCTTCTCCTCGTCTCGGTGGAGTCTGTCACCGAGATGACGCGGTGCGGAGGTCTGAATCGACAGCGAATGGGAAGAATCGGGCCGGGAGACCGTCCGGGGGGAGGGGCGCGCATGCGTGAGACGACGCACGTCCTGCTCGCCACCGACCGCGCCCACGCCGCCGGTGAGCCCGGCGGCGAGCGGCTCACCCAGGCTTTGGAGGTCGAGGGGTTCACCAGTGCCTGGGCGGTGTGGGACGACCCGTACGTCGAGTGGTCGACGGCTCGGCTGGTGGCGGTGCGCGCGGTGACCGACCACCGCGCCCGCTTCCCGGACTTCGTCGGGTGGGCCGGCCTGGTGGGCCCGCGGCTGCTGCACGGGGCGGCCGCGTTCCGGTGGGGCCGCGACGCCGGCTGCCTGCTCGACCTGGAGCGCGCCGGGATCCCCGTCGTGCCCACCGTGCTCGTGGACAGCACCGTCGCGCTGCGGACGGCGGTCGGCCGGTTCGACACCGCCATGGTGAGTCCGCGCGCCGGTCGCGGCGGGGGCGTCGTCGTGGTGCGGGACGCCGGCGGCCGGCTGCCCACCGTCACGACGCCGTGTCTGGTGCAGCCCCTGCTCGACGAGGCGGACGACGAGGGGGCGGTGCTCGTGCTCGAGGGCCGTCCGCAGGCGCAGGTGCGGGGTGGCGCGGTGGTCGACCTGGGCCTGGACGCCGCCCGGCTGGCGGCCCGCGCCGTCGGAGCCGCCTCCGCGGTGCTCAGCACCGCGCTGGTGTACGCCCGGGTCGACCTGGTGCGCGCCGGCGACCGGCTGCTGGTGCGCGAGGTCGACGTCGTGTCGCCGTCCCTCCACCTCGACCTGGTGCCGGGCAGTGCCGAGGCGTTCGCGGCCGCCGTGGGGGCGAGGTTGTCACTCGTAGGGGGCGAGTGCTAAACATGAGGCTGGCACTCTCAGCAGGAGAGTGACAACCGGATCGGTGCCAGCTGAGGCCTCCAGCGCCGGCGAGAATGGTTCGCCGGGTCGAGCGGGGTCGTCCGTCGCGGGCAGCCCACCGGAGCCGGACCATCCAACTCTTGAGCGTGAGGAATCGCAGGAGTTATGCCGAAGCTGATTGCTTTCAACGAGGAGGCCCGCCGCGGCCTCGAGCGAGGGATGAACACCCTCGCCGACGCGGTGAAGGTCACGCTGGGCCCGAAGGGCCGCAACGTCGTCCTCGAGAAGAAGTGGGGCGCCCCCACGATCACCAACGACGGCGTGAGCATCGCCAAGGAGATCGAGCTGGAGGACCCCTACGAGAAGATCGGGGCCGAGCTCGTCAAGGAGGTCGCGAAGAAGACCGACGACGTCGCGGGTGACGGCACCACCACCGCCACCGTGCTGGCCCAGGCGATGGTCCGCGAGGGCCTGCGCAACGTGGCCGCCGGCGCCAACCCGATGGGTCTCAAGCGCGGCATCGAGGCCGCCGTCGAGGCCGTGTCCGAGCAGCTGCTCGGGATGGCCAAGGACGTCGAGACCAAGGAGCAGATCGCGAGCACCGCGTCGATCTCCGCAGCCGACCCGACGGTCGGCGAGATCATCGCCGAGGCGATGGACAAGGTCGGCAAGGAGGGCGTGATCACGGTCGAGGAGTCGAACACCTTCGGCCTCGACCTCGAGCTCACCGAGGGCATGCGGTTCGACAAGGGCTACATCTCGGCCTACTTCGTCACCGACCCCGAGCGCATGGAGACCGTGCTGGAGGACCCCTACGTCCTCATCGCCAACTCGAAGGTCAGCAACGTCAAGGACCTGCTGCCGCTGCTCGAGAAGGTCATGCAGTCCGGCAAGCCGCTGGTCATCATCGCCGAGGACGTCGACGGCGAGGCGCTGTCCACGCTGGTCGTCAACAAGATCCGCGGCACCTTCAAGTCGGTCGCCGTCAAGGCTCCCGGCTTCGGTGACCGCCGCAAGGCCATGCTGCAGGACATCGCGATCCTCACCGGCGGCCAGGTGATCTCCGAGGAGGTCGGCCTGAAGCTGGAGAGCGCCGGTGTCGAGCTGCTCGGCCAGGCCCGCAAGGTCGTCATCACCAAGGACGAGACCACCATCGTCGAGGGTGCCGGCGAGCAGGCGCAGATCGAGGGCCGGGTCAACCAGATCCGCGCCGAGATCGAGAAGAGCGACTCCGACTACGACCGCGAGAAGCTGCAGGAGCGGCTGGCCAAGCTGGCCGGCGGCGTCGCGGTCATCAAGGTCGGCGCGGCCACCGAGGTCGAGCTCAAGGAGCGCAAGCACCGCATCGAGGACGCCGTTCGCAACGCGAAGGCCGCCGTCGAGGAGGGCATCGTCGCCGGTGGCGGCGTCGCCCTGCTGCAGGCCGCCGACGCCGCGTTCGAGAAGCTCGAGCTCACCGGCGACGAGGCCACCGGCGCGCAGATCGTGCGCGTCGCCACCGAGGCGCCGCTGAAGCAGATCGCCATCAACGCCGGCCTCGAGGGCGGCGTCGTGGCGGAGAAGGTGCGCGGCCTCAAGGCCGGGCACGGTCTCAACGCGGCCACCGGCGAGTACGTCGACCTGATCGCCGAGGGCATCATCGACCCCGCCAAGGTGACCCGCAGCGCGCTGCAGAACGCCGCCTCCATCGCGGCGCTCTTCCTCACCACGGAGGCCGTCGTGGCCGACAAGCCGGAGAAGACCCCGGCCATGCCCGACCCGTCGGGCGGCATGGGCGGCATGGACTTCTGAGCCGCCCGTAGCAACCCAGCACCACCCACGAGGGCCCCGCGCGATCCGCGCGGGGCCCTCGTGCCGCTTCGCCCGTGTGGCACCGTGGACGCGTGCGCCGGACACCTTCCCTGATCGCCGCGGTGCTCCTCGCCGCGCTCACCGTCAGCGGATGCAGCTCCGCCGACGACAGTGCCTCCGAGGAGCCGCCGCCCGCGCCGGCGTCGACCACCTCCACGACCTCTACGCCCGCGGACCCGCCCAGCCCGCCGGCGGACGGGTCGGTCACCGAGCTGACCGTCGACCCCACCGCCGTCACCGGCCGTTGTGCCGTGCCGACGCCGGAGATCCTGAAGGGCAACGACCTCGCCTTCGACGGCGTCGTCGACTCGATCGACGGCGGCCTGGTGACGCTGCGACCCACCGCCGTCTACGCGGGTGAGGTCACCGACACCGTGACCGTGCAGGCGCCGAGCGCCGATCTGCAGGCGCTGCTCGCCGCCGTGTCGTTCGAGCCGGGCGGCCGCTACCTCGTGGCCGCTCAGGACGGCCGGATCGCGCTGTGCACGCTCTCGGCGCCCTGGAACCAGGAGCTGGCCGACATCTACGAGCAGGCGTTCGGCACGCCGCAATGAGACGCCTCGTCGCCGCCGTCGCGCTCGCACTCGTCGCGAGCGGCTGCTCCGGCGACGACGACGCCGCGGACGCCGAGCCGGCGTCGCCGTCCAGCTCCACACCGACCGAGCCGGAGCCGTCGACGTCGTCGGAGGCGCCCGAGCCGCCGGCCGAGGAGCCCGAGCCCGAGCCGACCGAGGCCGCGCTTCCGGCGGTCACCAGCCCGGTGTCGCTGCCCGCGCTGATGCGCGAGGACTTCCCGGCCAGCCGGATCCGGCCGGGCGCGGTGATCGAGGAGACCAGCACCTACACCCGCCGGATCGTCACCTACCGCACCGGCGACGGGCTGCGGATCTCCGGTGTCCTGCTGCGGCCCCGCGGTCGCGGGCCGTTCCCCGGGATCGTGCTCAACCACGGCTACATCGAGCCCTCGATCTACGATCCCGGCCAGGGTCTGGCGCGCGAGCAGGTGGCGCTCGCGAACGCCGGGTTCGCGGTGCTCCACACCGACTACCGCGGCCACGCCGGCTCCGACCCGGCCCGCCAGCTCGACCGCGAGTCGCGGCTCGGCTACGCCCGCGACGCCATCCACGCGGTGCTGGCGCTCGAGCGCGAGCCGTACGTCGACCCGGAGCGGATGGCGATGCTGGGCCGGTCGATGGGCGGCGGCGTCACGATGGACGCGCTCGTCGCCTACCCCGGGCTGGTGGAGGCCGCCGTCACCTACGCCTCGGTGAGCTCGGACTTCGTCGACAACGTCCGCCACTTCACCGAGCCCGGCCGGCCCGAGGTCGCCGCAGCGGCTCTACGACCGGTTCGGCACCCCGCAGGAGTCACCGGACTTCTACGCCGGGCTGTCGCCGCGCACCTACTTCGACCGGATCACCGAGCCGCTGCTCGTGCACCACGGCACCGTCGACGACACCTGCCCGCCCCGCTGGGCCCGCGCCACCGAGCGGCTCATGCAGGACGCCGGGGTGCGCAGCCGCCTGCTCTGGTACGAGGGGGAGGGCCACACCTTCTACGCCCAGTGGCAGCGCTCGATGGACCGCACCATCCGGTTCCTGAACCAGCAGCTAGGGCGCTGACCCGTCCCTTCCTTCGTGACCCGTCGCATGGAGGGGACGGGTCAGGTCTCGAGCTCGGACTCCGCGATCTCCTCGGCCGCCCAGGCGGTGTGGAAGGTGCCGTCGCGGTCGACGCGGCGGTAGGTGTGGGCGCCGAAGTTGTCGCGCAGGCCCTGGATGAGGGCGGCGGGCAGCCGCTCGCGGCGCAGGCCGTCGAAGTACGACAGCGAGGAGCCGAAGGCGGGCACGGGCACGCCCGCCTGGGCGGCCACCGACACCACGCGGCGCCAGGCGTGGACGCCGTCCTTCACCGCGTCGGCGAAGTACTGCGTGGTGAGCAGGGTGGTGAGGTCGGGCTCGGCGGCGTAGGCCTCGGTGATGCGGCCCAGGAACCGGGCCCGGATGATGCAGCCGTCGCGCCAGATCGAGGCCACCTGGCCGAGGTCGACGTCCCAGCCGTGCTCCTCGGCGCCGGCCGCGATCTGGTCGAAGCCCTGGGCGTAGGCCACCACCTTCGAGGCGTAGAGGGCGGCCCGGACGTCGTCGACGAACTGCTCGTGGTCGACCTCGACCGTCTCGTCCTCGGGGGAGGTGGAGAACACCTTCCGCGCAGCGGCCCGCTGCTCGGTGTGGCCGGAGAGGCTGCGGGCGAAGGTGGCCTCGGCGATGCCGGTGATCGGGACGCCGAGGTCGAGGGCGCTCTGCACGGTCCAGCGGCCGGTGCCCTTCTGCTCGGCGGCGTCGGCCACGACGTCGACGAACGGCTTGCCGGTGCCGGCGTCGGTGTGCCGCAGCACGGCGGCGCTGATCTCGATGAGGAACGACTCGAGGTCGCCCTCGTTCCACTCGGCGAACACGTCGGCGATGGCCGGGGGCTCGAGGTCGCCCACCGAGCGCAGCAGGTCGTAGGACTCCGCGATCAGCTGCATGTCGGCGTACTCGATGCCGTTGTGCACCATCTTCACGAAGTGGCCGGCCCCGCCCTCGCCGACGTGGGCGCAGCACGGGTCGCCGTCCACCTGCGCGGCGATCGACTCGAGGATCGGCCCGAGCCGCTCGTAGGCCTCGTCGCTGCCGCCGACCATGATCGAGGGGCCGTTGAGCGCGCCCTCCTCGCCGCCGGAGACCCCGGTGCCCACGAAGTGGAGCCCGTGCTCGCGCAGCGACTCCTCCCGGCGCAGGGTGTCGGCGTAGTGGGCGTTGCCGCAGTCGACGACGATGTCGCCCTCGTCGAGCAGCGGCACGAGGTCGTCGATCACGGCGTCGGTGCCGGGACCGGCCTTCACCATCACCAGCACGACGCGTGGCTTCTCGATCGCCGCCACGAACTCCTCGAGCGACTCGCACCCGACGAAGTCGCCGTCGTCGCCGTGTGCCTCGAGCATCGCCGTCATCCGCGCGGTGGTGCGGTTGTGCACCGCGATGGTGTGGCCGTGCCGGGCGATGTTGCGCGCCAGGTTGCTGCCCATCACCGCCAGGCCGGTGAGCCCGACGGTGGCCCGTGCCGCGCTCATCGGCGGTCTCGCTTCACCCGCCGCCGCAGCTGGATGATCCGCAGCGAGCCGACCAGGGCGGCGATCGCCATGCCCAGCGCCGTCGCGATGAGCAGGGCCACCGACAGCGACGCGTTGCCGTCGATCCAGAGGAACTCGATCGGCACCGCGCTCGGTGTTCTGCACGATGAACACCACCAGCAGGATGATCAGCACGATCGAGAGCACGACGGCGATCCAGGCGCCGCTGGTGCGCGAGGACCGCAGCGGGTCGCGCTCGTCGCGGAGCGGGGGTGCCTCGGAGGGCGGCACCCGGTCGCGCGGCGGCTCGGGCGGCGGCTCGGGGGGCGGCTGCTGGGTCATGCTCCGAACCTAGACCCGCGGCGGCGGCCGGCGTCCACCCCCGAGAGATCAGAAGACGTTGAGCGGGCGGAACTGCACCGAGACCCGCGGCCCGGCGTGCGCGACCTTCGGCACGGCGTGCTCCCAGGTGCGCTGGCAGGAGCCGC
The DNA here is from genome assembly GCA_963808855.1 of uncultured Actinomycetota bacterium. GTDB lineage: Bacteria > Actinomycetota > Actinomycetes > Propionibacteriales > Nocardioidaceae > Nocardioides. The sequence goes on from CAWEHA010000002.1 coordinate 720,869, forward strand.
CCATCACCACGAGGTCGCCGTGCCCCATCTCGACGCGCGATCGAGTCCCCGCCGCCGCGGGGCCGGAGCGCGAACCGGCGCGGGTCGCCGAGGGAGACGATCGCGACCATCGTGTCGTGGGTGTTCGCCACGCCCGATCCGGTCGCCGTGCCAGGCCACCGAGTCGCGGCCGTCGCGGTAGTAGCAGCAGCCCGGCCGTCCGGAACGGCTCGCCGAGCTCGTCGGCGTAGTGCGCGCTGAGGGCGTCGCGGGCCTCGGTGAGCAGCGGGTGCGGCAGCTCCTCGCCGATCATGTAGGTGTGCAGCAGCCGCGGCACGTCGACCAGCCGCTCGTACATCTGGCGGCGCTCGGCCCGCCACGGCACCTCGCGCACGAGGGTGGCGAAGACGTCGTCGGCATCAGGCATCCAGGAGCGCAGCACGTCGACCCACGCGCCGTGGCTCAGCGGGCGCCGCTCGATCGCGTCGAACGAGCCGAACCCTGAGGCGGGCGCCTCGAAGAGGGTGCTCTGGAAGTCCACGCCGCCACGATACCTGCTCTGTCGAACAGATGTTCGACAACGGCTCAGCGTGGCGCGAGCCGCCGCCGGATCTCGGCCACCGTGTCGTCGGCCAGCTCGTCCAGCTTGCGCCCCATCACCAGCGGGGCGAGCCGGCGCAGCACCGGCCCGAACCGGAAGTCGGCGCGGTAGTGCACCTCGGTGCGGTCGCCGTCGGCGGTGAAGGTCATCGAGTCGGTGGTGACGGCGCGCTCGTTGCGGCCCCGGAACTGCACGCGGTGCGGCGGCTGGAAGGTGATCGTGGTGTAGGTGAGCTCGACGCGGCGGCCCAGGAACTGGGAGGTGTTGCGGTAGGTGGTGCCGAGGCCGCCGTCGCCGGAGGTGCGCTCGGTCTCGACGGTGCCCGGGTCCCACTCGTTGGTGGTGGTGAAGTCGGACAGGTAGGCGAACACCTCGTCGACCGGTCGCTCGACGTGGAAGGTCCGCTCGACGTGCATGGGCCCAGGGTAGGTCGGGGGGTGGTCAGGGAGATCCCGGTGGCACGCGGTGACGCCGGAGCGGCAGGCTGTGCGCCATGACGACGACGGGAAGCATCGGCGTGGCGGCGCGCGCGGTGGACGTGACGAAGATCTACGGCACGGGCGAGGCCGCGGTGCGGGCCCTCGACGGCGTCACCGTCGACCTGCGCGAGCGCGAGTTCACCGCGATCATGGGCGCCAGCGGGTCCGGCAAGTCGACGCTCATGCACATCTGCGCGGCCCTCGACACCGCCGACGGCGGCGAGGTGCTCATCGGCGACCAGCCGCTGAGCGGGCTCAAGGACAAGCAGCTCACGCTGCTGCGCCGCGAGGAGATCGGCTTCGTGTTCCAGTCCTTCAACCTGGTGCCCACGCTCACCGCGCAGGAGAACATCCTGCTGCCCTTGTCGATCGCGGGCCGGCGGCCCGAGAAGGGCTGGTTCGAGTCGGTGATCGCCACCGTGAACCTCGGCGACCGGCTCACCCACAAGCCGAACGAGCTCAGCGGCGGCCAGCAGCAGCGGGTCGCCGTGGCGCGTGCCCTCGTGAGCCGGCCGCGGATCGTGTTCGCCGACGAGCCCACCGGCAACCTCGACTCGCGCTCCGGCGCCGAGGTGCTCGACCTGCTCCGCCGCAGCGTCGACGAGCACGGGCAGACCGTCGTGATGGTCACCCACGACCCGGTGGCGGCCGCCGTCACCGACCGCGTCGTCTACCTCGCCGACGGCCGCGTGGTGGAGGACCAGCGCCGGCCCGACCGCGACACGATCCTCGAGACCATGGCGCGCATCTCCGAGGCGCCGGCGCCGTGATCCGCGCCGCCCTCAAGAGCCTGCTCGGCCGCAAGCTGCGGCTGCTGATGAGCACGTTCGCGATCGTGCTCGGCGTCGCGTTCGTGGTGGGCACGCTGATCTTCTCCGACACCCTCAACCGCAGCTTCACCGCGCTGTTCGCCTCGGCGGTCGGCGACGTGGTGGTGCGCCCGGAGGGCTCGCAGACCGCCGGCGGCACGCCGTCCTCGCAGACCCTGCCGGCCGACCTGGTGCGCAGCCTCGAGGACGTCGACGGCGTGGCCCGGGTCGACGGCAACGTGAACGCCTTCGGCGTCTACGTGGTCGGCGACGACGGCAAGGTGGTGGGCGGCCTCGGGCCGCCGGCGCTCGGCAGCAACTACACCGACGCCCCGACGCCGGGCGGCGCGGGCCTCGCCCTGGTCGAGGGCGAGGCGCCGCAGGGTCGCGACGAGGTGGTGCTCGACGAGCGCACCGCCGAGCGCGCCGGCTACGCCGTCGGCGACGAGGTGCCGCTGCTGCTACCCCGGGGCGAGGCCCGGCTCCGCCCCACCGTGGTGGGGCTGATGGGCTTCCCGGACGGAGGTTCCCTCAACGGAGCCACTCTGGTGCTCTTCGAGACGTCGGTGGCACAGGACCTGTTCCTCCAGGGCGAGGACGCCTACACCGACGTCTGGGTCACCGCCGACGACGGCGTCTCCCAGGAGGACCTGCGCGACAACGTGGCGGCCGAGCTCCCGGACGACGTCGAGGCGGTCACCGGCGACGACGCCGCCGACGAGCAGGCCGACGACCTGCTGCAGGCGATCTCGTTCCTCACCACGTTCCTGCTGATCTTCGCCGGCATCGCGCTGGTGGTCGGCTCGTTCCTCATCGTCAACACGTTCTCGATCCTGGTCGCGCAGCGCAGCCGCGAGCTCGCGCTGCTGCGGGCGCTCGGCGCCTCCCGGCGGCAGGTGGTGCGCTCGGTGCAGATCGAGGCGTTCGTGCTCGGCGTCCTCGGCGCCACCCTCGGCCTCGGTCTCGGCGTCCTGCTCGCGCTCGGGCTGCGCGCCCTCTTCGGGCAGTTCGGGCTCGACCTGTCCGGCCAGCCGCTGGTGTTCGCGCCGAAGACCGTGCTCGCCGCCTACGCCGTCGGGATCGTGGTCACCATGGCCGCGGCCTGGCTGCCGTCCCGGCGCAGCGCGCGGATCGCGCCGGTGCAGGCGATGCGCGACGACATCGCGCTCCCGGAGAGCTCGATGCGGCAGCGGTTCCGCAACGGGCTGGTGCTCGCCGTCCTCGGGGCGGTGTCGCTGTTCCTGGGCCTCGGCGACCTGATCGAGTGGCGGCAGGGCTGGCTCACCGGCGCCGGCATCCTGGCGATCCTGCTCGGCGTCGCCGCCATGAGCCCGGTGATCTCCCGGCCGTTCCTCGCCGCCGCAGCCGGGCTCTACCGCCGCGTCTTCGGGTCGGTGGGCACCCTCGCCGGGCAGAACTCGCTGCGCAACCCGCGCCGCACCACGGCCACCGCGTCGGCGCTCATGATCGGCCTCACCCTCGCCTGCGCGATGGCGATCATCGGCGACTCCGCCAAGGCCTCGGTGGACAAGTCCGTCGAGGAGAACTTCGTCGGCGACTACGTGGTGAGCAACGTGTTCGGCGGCGAGTTCAACGCCGGCATCGCCGACGAGATGGCGAAGGAGGACGGCGTCGCCTCGGTGACCCGGCAGCGGTTCCAGTTCGTCGACTACGAGGGCGAGGACTTCCAGGGCGTCTCCGCCGTCGACCCCGCGCAGGTCGACCGGCTCGAGCTCACCCTCGACGACGGCGCCACCTCCGACCTCGCCGACGGCACCGTGCTGGTCGACGCGTCCTTCGCCGAGGACCACGACCTCGACGTCGGCGACGGCCTCGAGGTGGGGCTGCCGACCGGCGAGACGAGCTGGCAGGTCGTCGGCGTCTACGAGGACAACCCGGTGGTGTTCTCGCCGATCCTCACCACCCTCGACACGTTCACCGAGGCCGGGTTCGAGCCGGCCGACAACCTGCTCATCGTGGACGCCGAGCCGGGCGCCGACGGCGTCGAGGAGCGGCTCGAGAAGGTCGTCGCCGAGCTGCCGATCGTGACCGTGAAGGACCAGCAGGAGTTCGCCCAGGAGCAGCGCGAGCCGATCGACCAGTTCGTGCTCATCATCTTCGCGCTGCTCGGCCTGGCGCTGCTGATCGCCGTCCTCGGCATCGTCAACACGCTCGCGCTGTCGATCATCGAGCGCACCCGCGAGGTCGGGCTGCTGCGCGCCGTCGGCGTCACCCGCGGCCAGCTGCGGCGGATGATCACGCTCGAGTCGGTGGTGATCGCGGTGCTCGGCGCGACCCTCGGCGTGGTGCTCGGCACCGGGTTCGGCATCGCTCTGATGTACGCCGTGCGCGACGAGGGGCTCGAGGTGATCAGCGTGCCCTACGGGCAGGTGGCGATCTTCCTGCTGCTCAGCGTGGTGATCGGCGTGCTGGCCGCCGTGCTGCCGGCGCGACGGGCCGCCCGGCTCGACGTCCTGCGCGCGATCGCCACCGAGTGAGCCCGAAATGGCCCGTTCGGGCGATGGTTAAATGGCCCGCCCGATCCCCCCATTCGCCGGACGCGGGCGTCGTTGACTGCCTAATCTCGCCCGCATGGACGACCTGCTGCTCACCGACGGACGTGCGCTCAAGCACGTAGCCGTGCGTGAGTACGTGCGCGGGCTGGTGGCCGGCGCCGCGCCCGGGTCGCCCGCGCCGTCCGAGCGCGAGCTGGTGCACCGGTTCGGCGTCGCCCGGATGACCGTGCGCCAGGCGCTGGACGCCCTGGTGTCGGAGGGCCTGCTCGAGCGGATCCCCGGCCGCGGCACCTTCGTGGCCCGGCCGCGGCGGGTCGCCACCCAGATCACCGGCTACACCGAGGAGATGGCGCGGCGCGGCATGCTCGCCGAGTCGCAGACCCTGCTCGCCCGCCGCGAGCAGGCGGGTCCCGGCGTCGCCCGCGCCCTCGCCGTCACCGAGGGCGACCCCGTCATCCACTGGCGGCGGCTGCGCCGCGGCGACGGCAACCCGGTGTGCGTCGAGGACGCCTACCTCAACGAGGTGCTGCTCCCGGGCTTCCTGCAGTCGGGGATGCCCACCAGCCTCTACGACGCGCTGGCCGCCCGCGGCATGCGGCCCACCTGGGCCGAGGACTCGATCTCCGCCGACGCCGCCACCGACGAGGAGGCCGCCCTGCTCGAGATCGAGCCCGACGCCGTCGTCCTGCGCCACTCGCGCCGCGGCCTGGTGGCCGGCGACAAGGTCGTCGAGGTCTCCCGCTCGGTCTACCGCGCCGACCGCTTCACGATGTTCGTCCAGCTCGGCGCCGACGCCTGAAGCACCGACCCGTCAGTAATGCGCTGACCCGTCACTTGTACAAGCGACGGGTCAGCGCATTACTGACGGGTCAGCGTTCGGGCCGGCCCAGGAAGCCGAGGGCGGCGGTGACGCGGCCGGTCTCCTCGCACACCCACACCGGGTCGGGGCCGCCGAGGTCGGGCTGGATGTGGAGCGCGTGCTCCGGAGCGCCGTCGCACTCGGTGCACAGCGGCCAGCGGCCGGTGCTCTCGTGCAGTGCGTCCTGCACGTCCTGGGCCACGAGCCCCGCGACGTAGGTGGCGCCCTCGGGCCACTGCTCGGCCCACCACTGCCGTGCCTCGCACGCATCGTCGAGCGCCGACACCGCCCCCGCCGTCGCGAGCGAGCGGGCCGTGAGGTCGGCGAGCACGCGAGCGCGGGCGTCGAGGAACAGCTGGTCGTCCACGACACCCATACTCACCCGCCCTTCAAGCCGCTACGCAAGTGGTCCGGACGACTACCGTGACGACATGCCCGCTCTGCTGGAGGTCGCGGTGCACCACACCCGCGACGTGCCGGGCGCCGTCGAGGGCGGCGCCGACCGGCTGGCGCTCGTCGCGCCCGGCTCTCCTGACAGCGAGGCGGCGCTCTCGCCCGACCTCGCCATGGCGTCGGCGGTGATCCGCGCCTCGGACCTCCCGGTGCGGGTGCTGCTGCGGCTCGACCCCTCGTTCAGCGTCACCGGCGGGCAGTTCGTGCGGCTGGTGGGGTTGGCCGAGAAGTGCCTCTCGCTCGGCGCCGAGGGCGTCGTGTTCGGCTTCCTCGACGCCGACCTCCGCATCGACCTCGAGACCTGCGGCGCCCTCGCGGCGGCGCTGCCGCAGGTGCCCTGGACGTTCCACCGCGCCGTCGACTCCGTGCTCGAGCCGGCCCGCGCCTGGCGCGAGCTCGCCGGCCTCGCCGAGCGGTCGAGCCTCACCGCCGTCCGCTCGGCCGGCTCGCCGCAGGGCCTCGGCGTCGGATTCGACGACCTGCTCGCCCTCGCGCAGGGCAGCCCCGACGTCGCCCGGCTGCTGATGCCGGGCGGCGGGCTGCTCGCCGAGCACGTGCCGTGGTTCGCCCGGGCCGGCGTCAGCCAGTTCCACCTCGGCGCGCAGGCGCGGCCCGGCGGCACCTTCCGGTCCTACGTCGACGCCGAGCTGGTGCGGTCGTGGCGGCTCGTCGTCGACGCCGAGTCGGGCCGCGCCAGCACCGCGTGAGCATCCTCATCGACCCGCCCGCCGTCCCTGCCCACGGCCGGATGTGGTCCCACCTGGCCAGCGACACCTCGTACGACGAGCTGCACGCCTTCGCGCGCGAGCTCGGCATCCCCGAGCGCGGCTTCGACCGCGATCACTACGACGTGCCGGGCGAGTGGTACGACGCCGTCGTCGAGGCCGGCGCCGAGCCCGTCACCTCGCGCGAGCTGGTGAAGCGGCTCGTGGCCGCAGGGCTACGACGCCGCAAGTCGGGCTAGCTCGGCGCCGGCGTTGGCGCGGGCCGGCTCCTCCCAGTGGGCGACGGCGTGCGGGGTGTGGAAGAGGCGGGGCTTGGCGAGCAGGTCGGCGAGCACGGCGCGGCGGCCGGCGGTGAAGACGGCGTCGTCGAGGTGGGCGTACTCGCGCCGGACGGCCGCGACGTACTCCGCGTAGCGCTCGGCGTCGGCGGCGAGGATGCCGAGGTCGGCGTCGGAGAGCACACAGCCGGAGACGTCGTCCTGGGCCGGGCGGTGCGACTCGGTGAGGCGCACCAGCCGCGCCACCTCGGCCACGGTGGCGGCGTCGACCAGTCCGTCCAGGGCCCGCTCGGCCCACGCGGCCGACCGCTCCTCGGCGTCCCGCTCCCCGTCGTAGACGGCGTCGTGGAACCACGCGGCCAGCAGCACCGCCCGCTGGGCCGGCTCGTCGAGGTCTTCGGCGAGCGTGCCGATGCGCTCGGTCACCTCGGCCAGGTGGCGCAGGTCGTGGTAGCCGCGGGCGGGGTCGGCGTAGGCGGTGAGCAGCTCGTCGCGGACGTCGAGTCCGTCGGGTAGCGGCCAGGTGTCGGCTGGATCGGGCATCGGGGCCATTGAACCGCGGATCCTGGTCGATTCCAGGGGTGTTCACGTGGGCCGTTAGGCTGGAGCGTCGCCCGGACACCTTCGGTGCGGCGATTCTCTGGAGAGGTCTCATCCGTGGGTTCAGTCATCAAGAAGCGCCGCAAGCGCATGGCGAAGAAGAAGCACCGCAAGCTGCTCAAGAAGACGCGCGTGCAGCGGCGCAAGCTCGGCAAGTAGCGACCGTCCCCACTCAACCCGCTCCCATGACCGGCGGCTCGAGGAAACGCGTCGAGGGCGGCTCGGTCGTCCTGGTCACCGGGGTCTCCCGTGACCTCGGACGTCGGTGCGCCCGCGCGATCGCCGAGGACCCCTCGGTGCGCCGGGTCATCGGCGTCGACGTCCTCCCCCCGCGCGGCGACGTCGGCGACGTCTCGTTCGTGCGCGCCGACATCCGCAACCCGGTCATCGCCAAGGTCATCGCCAAGGAGGACGTCGACACCGTCGTCCACATGAGCGTGATCGCGACCCCCGGCAGCGCCGGCGGCCGCAACACGATGAAGGAGCTCAACGTCATCGGGACGATGCAGCTGCTCGCCGCGTGCCAGAAGGCCCCCGGCGTCCGCTCGCTCGTCGTGAAGTCCTCGAGCACCGTGTACGGCGCGAGCAGCCGCGACCCCGCGATGTTCACCGAGGACATGGAGCCCCGGCGGGCGCCGCGCGCCGGCTACACCAAGGACGTCGCCGAGATCGAGGGCTACGTGCGCGGCTTCGCGCGCCGCCGCCCCGACGTCCGGGTCACCATGCTGCGCTGCGCCAACGTGATCGGCCCGCACGTGGTGAGCCCGATGACCTCCTACTTCCGGCTGCCGGTCGTGCCCACCGTGCTCGGCCACGACGCCCGGATGCAGTTCCTCCACGAGGACGACCTGATGGCCCTGCTGCAGCACGCGGTCACCACCGACGTCTCCGGGATCTTCAACGTGGCCGGCGACGGCATCCTCATGCTCTCCCAGGCGCTGCGGCGGATGCAGCGGCCGGCCGTGCCTCTCCCGGGGTTCGCGGTGGGCAGCCTCGGCTCGGCGCTGCGGTCGGCGCGGATGGCGGACTTCTCGCCCGAGCAGCTCAGCTTCCTCACCTACGGCCGCGGCATCGACACCACCCAGATGCGCGAGGTGCTCGGCTTCGAGCCGCGCTACACGACCGCGGCGGCCTTCGCCGACTTCGCCGACGGGCTCGAGCCCACCGGCGGCCATGTCGAGCGGCTGGTCGGCGAGCTGGCCGGCCGGCTGCCGAGCACCACCGCCGCGGGCGCCGTCGGAGCGGGCGGTGAGTCGCGTGGGTGACGCCGAGATCATCCCGATCGGCACCCGCGGCCGCCCCGGCCGCGGCACCGGCAAGAACTCCTCGACGGCGGCCCGCAGCCTGGCGCCGGGCGCGAAGAAGAGCCCGCCGAAGCCCGGCCCGAAGCCCGACCCGGACGCCGTGCAGGAGCCGACCGAGCCCCCCGAGCCGCCCCAGCCCGAGACGGCCCCGCCGCCCGAGGTCGAGGAGGTGCCGGCCGAGATCCGCACGCCGGTGACCACCCGGGAGCGCCACCCGCTGCGCGGCATCCCCACCAGCGAGTGGCTGGCGGCGTTCCAGCACGCCGCGGCCGAGGTGTTCGGCGAGCGGTGGGAGCCGCGGCTCGCCGAGTTCCTGGCCTTCCTGCGCCGCCGGCTCACCGGCGACTACGTGGTCGACGAGTACGGCTTCGACGCCGAGGTCACCGAGCGGTTCTTCATCGCCGCCCTGCGGCCGATCGCCCAGAAGTGGTTCCGGGTCGAGGTGATCGGGGCCGACAACGTGCCGGCCGAGGGCGGGGCGCTCGTGGTGTCGAACCACTCCGGCACGGTGCCGGTCGACGGCCTCATGACGATCGTGTCGACGTTCGACCACACCGGGCGCCACCTGCGCCCGCTCGGCGCCGACCTCGTGTTCTCGATGCCCGTCGTCAGCCAGCTCGCCCGCAAGGGCGGCACCACGCTCGCGTGCAACGAGGACGCCGAGCGGATGCTGCGCGGCGGCGAGCTCGTCGGCGTGTGGCCGGAGGGCTTCAAGGGCATCGGCAAGCCCTACTCGGAGCGCTACAAGCTGCAGCGGTTCGGCCGCGGCGGGTTCGTGTCGGCGGCGCTGCGCACCGGCGTCCCGATCGTGCCGCTGGCCGTCGTCGGGGCCGAGGAGATCTACCCGCTGGTCGGCAACATCCCCGCCCTGGCGCGACTGCTCGGCGTCCCGTACATCCCGATCACGCCGTTCTTCCCGCTGCTCGGCCCGCTCGGGCTGGTGCCGCTGCCGTCGAAGTGGCTGCTCGAGTTCGGCGAGCCGATCCGCACCGACGAGTACGACGACGGCGCGGCCGACGACCCGATGCTGGTCTTCGACGTCACCGACCAGGTGCGCGAGACGATCCAGCAGACGCTGTACGCGCTGCTGATGCGGCGCCAGTCGGTCTTCCGCTAGTCGGGTCGAGCCGGCCTCAGCCGCCGAGCAGGTCGTTCAGGGACTCGGTGGTGTCCTCGACGAGGTCGCCCAGAGGGTCGCCGCTCTTGGGGCCGCCGCTGCCGGTGGTGCCGTCGTCGGGAAGGTCCGGGACGATCGGGTCGATCGGGTTCTCGCCGCCACCGGTGGTGGGGGGCTGCGTGGCACCGTCGGTGGGCAGCGAGGGCTGGCTCGGGGCCGGCGGCGTCGTCTGCCCGCTGCTGGGCGGCGCCGGGGAGGCGGTCGGGTCGGCCGGACCATCGGTGCCACCCGATCTGCCCTGCCCCTGCCCTTGCCGTCGTCGGATCGGGAGGTGCGGGCCGGATCGTCCACGAAGCTGTCGATCGCGGCGGGCAGCGACGCCGCGTCGGCGAGCAGCCGGGACACCGCCGCCGGGAGGTCGGTGCAGGCCGGGCAGGCGCTGACCGCCTGCTGGTCGATGGTCGTGATGGTCTGGGCGGCCTCGACGAGCGCGTCGCGGGCCTCGGGCGGCACCAGGCCGTCCAGGCGCTCGAGTGCCGCGAGGCTGTCGGCCGTGAACGCCCGCAGCTCCTCCAGCGACGACTACCCGGCCGGTGTCGGCGTAGTCGTCGAGCAGGAGCTCGGAGGCCTCGGTGGACTGGGCGCTGAAGTCGTCGAGGGTGGCGGAGATGTCGGCCGCCCGGCCGTCGCCGTCGCGGGTGAGCTCGCCGACCTCGTCGAGGCGGCCGGCGGCGTTCTCGAGCAGCGCGGCGCCCTTGTCGTCGTCGCCGGACTGCACCTTGACCTGCGCGTTCTCGATGCCGCGCTTGAGCGGGTAGAGGGTGTCGCCGGGCAGCGCGCTCTGGGCGGCCACCGCCATCGAGCCGGTGGCGCTCACGACGGCGAACCCGCCGATGACGGCGGCGAGGCGCCGCTCGCGGCTGCGGGTGCGCGCCGGGGTGCGGACCGGGGTGGGCTCGGACGGCGCCACGAGGGCGGTCTGGGCCTCGGTCATGAGGCGGCTGCGGAGGTCGGCCACGAACTCCGGCCGGGGCGTCGGCGGCGGTGCCGCTCGCAGCGCTCCGACGACCTCGAGGAGGTCGGCGTAGCGGGTGTCCCGAGAGTGCTGAGCGTCGTGGTCGGCGTCGCGGAGCGACCCGGTCGAGAGTGCCTCGACCAGCGCATCGAACTCCTCGGCGCGTCGTCGCGCCGTGAACGCCGGGGTCATCGGATCTGTCCTGTCGTGTGGTGCTGCGGAAGGGAGCCTGTCATCCGCATCAACGACCCCGTGGCAGGCGAGGTTACGCGGTCAGGGCACGTGACCCGTGAGTAATGTGCGACGACCGCTCATCAGTCCCGGATCCCCTCCGGCATGAGCTTCGCCAGGTTGCGCACGCCGCGCAGCTGGAGCTGCTTGACGGCGCCCTCGGTACGGCCCAGGGCGGCGGCCGTCTCGGCGATGCTCATCGACTGCAGGAACCGCATCACCAGGCAGTCGCGCTGCTCGTTCGGCAGCTCGGTGAGGGCCTCCAGCAGGATCTCGTTCGTGAGGCCGGCGAGCACGGCGTCCTCGGGACCCTCGGTGGCGTCGTCGTGCGCGCCCATGTCTTCGGTGGTGAGCTCGAGGCGGGTGCGACCGGCCTTGAAGTGGTCGGTGGCGAGGTTGCGGGCGATGGTCATGAGCCAGGCGCCGAAGTCCTTGCCCTGCCACCGGAAGGAGGTCATGTTGCGCAGCGCCCGGAAGAAGGTCTCCGAGGTGAGGTCCTCGGCCAGCGGCGCGGAGCGCGTGCGGTAGTAGAGGAACCGGTACACCGAGCCGTGGTAGTGGTCGTAGAGGAGGCCGAACGCGTCGGAGTCGCCGCCGCGGGCGAGCTCGACCAGCGCGATCAGCCGGCTGCGGTCGGCCTCGGACTCCTCGGAGGAGGCGGCGAGGTCGTGGTCGCCGAAGCTGTCGCCGGGGCTCCCGGTGCCGACGCCGTCGGTGAGGGCCTCGGTGAAGAGGATGCCGGGACGGGCGGCCGGTCGGCCGGGGCCGGCAGGTACGACGGCGAGCGCGAGGGACGGCTGCAGCACCTGCGCGATGGCGAGGCGCAGTGCGTCGAGGCCGCGTGCAACCCCGTGACCGTCCGTGTGCATGAAGTGTGGGCCCTCCCCGCCGGCTCAGCCCGAGTCGACATTCCACCTTAGGCGAGGCGTGTGCCCCGGACCACACGCGTTCATGCCCACTGAGCGGCTAGAACCGGTTCTAGATTCGAAAGTTTTACTTTCGCCGCGGTTTATCCGGACCGACGCGCCCGGAGCGCGACCGCAGCGGCCACGGCACCGCTCACCCCGCCGGCGGCCGCACCCACGAGCAGTCCCGCACGGGCGGCCTTGCGGCCGGTGCGGTAGTCGCGCACCCGCCATCCCTCCCGGCGGGCGTGCGCCCGCAGCCGGGTGTCGGGGTTGATCGCGCACGGGTCGCCCACCAGCGAGAGCATCGGCAGGTCGTTGTAGGAGTCCGAGTACGCCGAGCAGCGGGACAGGTCGAGCCCCTCGCGGACGGCGAGGGCCTTCACGGCCTCCGCTTTCGCCGGGCCGTGCAGCAGGTCGCCCACCAGGCGTCCGGTGTAGACGCCGTCCTCGTGCTCGGAGACGGTGCCGAGCGCGCCGGTGAGGCCGAGCCGGCGGGCGATGATGCGGGCGATCTCGATCGGCGCCGCGGTGACCAGCCACACCCGCTGGCCCTCGTCGAGGTGCAGCTGGGCGAGGGCCCGGGTGCCGGGCCAGATGCGGTGGGCCATGCCCTCGTCGAAGATCTCCTCGCCGAGCGCCTCGAGCTCGGCCACGGTGTGGCCCGAGATGAAGCTGAGCGCCGAGTTGCGGGCTTCGGCCACGTGCTCGGGGTCCTCCACGCCGACCACACGGAAGTAGAGCTGCTTCCACGCGGCGCCGAGGATCTCGCGGGTCGTGAAGAACTCGCGGCGGTGCAGCCCGCGCGCGAGGTGGAAGATGCTCGCGCCCTGCATGACCGTGTTGTCGACGTCGAAGAACGCGGCGGCGGTCGGGTCCGCCGGCGGCGCGAGCGCCGTCTCCACCTCGGTGACCGCCGCGGCCGCCTCCCCGGCCAGCACCGACCGCTGCTTCAGGTCGAGCGGACGGCGCGACCTCTCGGGGGGCGGCATGCCGAAACTCTAGACTTCCCTGCCATGCCCGGCCATCCGACCGACGTCGCGGGGCTGCTGGCGGACGCCGCGGCCGAGAGCGCGGACTCGCTGGCGCTGGTCGAGGCCGGCGGGCGCACCCTCACCTGGGGGGCGCTCGACGACGAGGTGGGCCGCATCGCCACCGGGCTGTCGGCCTCCGGGCTGGTGGCGGGGCAGCGGGTGCTGATGGCCCTCGGCAACCGGATCGAGTTCGTCACCACCTACCTCGGCTGCCTGCGCGCGCAGGCCGTCGCCGTGCCGGTGAACCCGCGGGCCACGGCCGGCGAGATCGCGCGGATGACCGCCGACTCGGGGGCGCGGATGGTGGTGGCCGACGCCGACACGGTCACCGTCGTCCGGGAGGCGATGGACCTGCTGGCCCGCGCGGTCGCCGGCGACGCGTCGGCGCTGGAGCGGGTCGACGACGACCTGCTCAGCCGGGCCGTCACGCCGCGCGTGGTGGTGGCGGGCGCGACGCTGCTGCCGGGGGAGCGCTCCTACGACCACCTGCGCGCCGACGCGGCCCGCTGGACCCCGCCGCTCACCGACCCCGAGCGGCTGGCGGCGCTGCTCTACACGAGCGGCACCTCCGGCCGGCCTCGCGCAGCGATGCTCACCCACCGTGCGCTCGCCGCCAACATCGAGCAGGTGGCGGCGATCGAGCCGCCGATGATCCACGGCGACGACGTGGTGCTCGGCGTGCTGCCGCTCTTCCACGTCTACGGCCTCAACGGCGTGCTCGGCGGGGTGCTGCGTCACCGCGCCAAGCTGGTGCTCGCCGACGGATTCGACCCCGAGGGCACCCTCGACCTCGTCGACGACGAGGCGGTGAGCGTGCTGCCGGTGGCCCCGCCGGTGTTCGCGCACTGGCGCGACGTCGACCTCGACGGCCGGCTCGGCCCGGTGCGGCTCGTGCTCTGCGGGTCGGCGCCGCTGGAGCCGGAGGTGGGCCAGGCGTTCACGGCGCGCACCGGCATCCCGGTGCACCAGGGATACGGCCTCACCGAGGCGGCGCCCGTCGTCACCAGCACACTGCGGTCCGACGAGCTGCGGCCCGGGTCGGTCGGCCGCGCCCTCGACGGGGTGGAGATCCGGCTCGTCGACGACGACGGCGAGGTGGTCGAGGGCGACGACCCGGGCGAGATCTGCATCCGCGGCGCCAACCTGTTCTCGGGCTACTGGCCCGAGGGCGGCGGTGGCCCGGACGACGACGGTTGGTGGGCCACCGGCGACGTCGGGTTCCTCGACGCCGCGGGCGACGTGTTCCTGGTCGACCGGGTGCGCGAGCTGGTGATCGTGTCGGGCTTCAACGTCTACCCGGTCGAGGTCGAGGACGTCATGCGCGAGGTGACCGGTGTGACCGAGGCCGCGGTGATCGGGGTCGCCGACGACACCACCGGCGAGGCCGTGGTGGCCTACGTGGTGGCGCCCGGCCGCGGGCCCGACGACACCGCCGCCGCAGTCCGCGAGCACTGCGAGGGCCGGCTGGCGCGGTTCAAGGTGCCGACCCGCATCGAGGTGGTCGACGCGCTGCCGCACGGCGTCACCGGCAAGGTGCAGAAGGGCCGGCTGCGCACCCGGGAGCGGCGGCGGGTGCTGGGCCTCCTGGAATGAGCGCGGCGTGAGCGCCCGCGTCACCCTCTACACCCGGCCCGGCTGTCACCTCTGCGACGACGCCCGCGCGGTCGTCGAGCAGGTGTGCGCCGAGACCGGCGATTCGTTCACCGAGGTCGACATCGACGCCGACGGCTTCGACCCCGCCCTGCGGCGCCGCTTCACCGAGGAGGTGCCGGTCACCTTCGTCGACGGCCGCCAGCACGACTTCTGGCGCGTCGACGCGACCCGGCTGCGGGCGGCGCTCACGGGCTGAGGCCCCACTCCGTGTGGCGCCCGTCACGTGTGGTAGCGCGGAGGGCCGCTCGTTTTGTCCTCCCGAACATCGCGCTCATACAGTGACCGGGCCGTCGGCGGAATCGCGCCCAAGACCCGATCCTTGCGCGCTACGAACGCGTGGGGTCCGGCGGCTGGGAAGAAGAGCTGTGACCGCACGGAGCACGAGCGAGACCGCCCGGGACATCCCCGAGGCCACGGTCGCCCGCCTGCCCGTGTACCTGCGGGCCCTCACGACGCTGGCCGACGCCGGCACGAGCACCTGTTCCAGCGAGGACCTGGCCGCCGCGGCCGGCGTCAACAGCGCCAAGCTGCGCAAGGACCTCTCCTACCTCGGCAGCTACGGCACCCGCGGCGTCGGCTACGAGGTCGACTACCTGCGCTACCAGATCGCCCGCGCCATCGGCCTCACCCAGGACTGGCCGGTCGTCATCGTCGGCATCGGCAACCTGGGCCACGCGCTCGCCAACTACTCCGGCTTCCGCAGCCGCGGCTTCCGGGTGGTGGCGCTGCTCGACAAGGACCCGGAGCGGCACGGCGAGCTGGTGGCCGGCGTGGAGGTGCGGCCGTTCGACGACCTCGAGCGGATCGTGCGTGAGAACGGCGTCGCCATCGGCGTGATCGCCGCCCCCGCGGCCGCGGCCCAGGACGTCGCCGACCGGATGGTCGGCTGCGGCATCACCAGCATCCTCAACTTCGCGCCCGCGGTGATCGCGGTGCCGGACGGCGTCGACGTGCGCAAGGTCGACCTCTCGATCGAGCTGCAGATCCTCGCCTTCCACGAGCAGCGCAAGGCACAGGAGCTCCCGGGCGAGGCGGTGAACGGATGAGCGTCCTGGTGGTGGGCGTCTCCCACAACTCCGCGCCGGTGAGCCTGCTCGAGCGAGTCGCCCTCGACGACGACGGCGTGCACAAGCTGATCGACGACGCCGCCGCCCTCGAGCACGTCACCGAGGTCGCGGTGATCTCCACCTGCAACCGGGTCGAGGTGTACGCCGAGGTCGACCGGTTCCACGGCAGCGTCGAGGCGGTCTCGCGGCTGCTCGTCGACCGCGCCGGCGAGGTCACCGAGGCGATGCTGCCGCACCTCTACGTGCACTACGACGACGGCGCCGTGTCCCACCTGTTCCAGGTGGCGGCCGGCCTCGACTCGATGGCGGTGGGCGAGGGCCAGGTGCTCGGCCAGACCCGCGAGGCGCTGCGCCTCGGCCAGGAGCTCGGCACCGTCGGCCCCGCGCTCAACCTGCTGTTCCAGCAGGCGCTGCGCGTCGGCAAGCGCTCCCGCGCCGAGACCGGCATCGACCAGGTGGCGCCGTCGCTGGTCACCGCGGGCCTCGAGCGCAGCGACGCCGTCGTCGGCGCGATCGCCGGCAAGGACGTCGTCGTGGTCGGTGCCGGCGCGATGGCCGGCCTCGCCGTCGCCACCGTGCGGCGCACGGGCGCCGGCCGGGTCACCGTCGTCAACCGCACCGCCGCTCGCGCCGACCGGCTCGCCGGTGAGCACGACGCCGTGCCCGCCGGGCTCGACGCGCTCCCGAAGGCGCTGGCCACCGCCGACGTGCTCATCGCCTGCACCGGCGCCACCGGCGTGATCGTCACCCACGACATGCTCGCCCGGGCCCGCGCCGAGGCGGGCGACCGTCCGCTGGCCGTGATCGACATCGCGCTGCCGCACGACGTCGAGCCGTCGGCGGCCGACCTGCCCGGCGTCACCCTGATCGGGCTCGAGCAGCTCGGCGCGATCCTCCAGCACACCGAGGTCGGCCGCGAGGTCGTCGAGGTGCGCCGGATCGTCGCCGACGAGGTGGCCGCGTTCCTCGCCGCCCGCCGCCAGAGCAGCGTCACGCCCACCGTCGTCGCGCTGCGCTCGATGGCCACCTCCGTGGTCGACGCCGAGATGGCGCGCCTCGACGCCCGGCTGCCCGGGCTCGACCAGGCCGCCCGCGACGAGATCCGTCAGGCCGTGCGCCGGGTCGCCGACAAGCTGCTCCACGAGCCCACCGTCCGGGTCAAGGAGCTCGCCGACCAGCAGGGCGCCGTCTCCTACGCCGCCGCGCTGGCCGAGCTGTTCGCTCTCGACCCCGACGCCGTCGACGCCGTGACCCGCCCGGTCACCGCGGTCGAGACGGGGGAGGAGCCCGCATGACCGCCACCACCACGGCCACGGTCCGCGTCGGCACCCGCGCCAGCCTGCTCGCCACCACCCAGGCCGAGCAGGTGGCCGCGATGATCCGCGACACCCTCGGCCGCGACGCCGAGCTCGTCGAGATCGCCACCGACGGCGACCGCACCCAGGCGGCCGGCATCGCGATCACCGACCTCGAGGCCGCCGGAGGCGTCGGCATCTTCGTCAGCGCGCTGCGCGAGGCGCTGCTCGACGGCCGGGTCGACGTCGCCGTCCACTCGCTCAAGGACCTCCCCACCGCCCCCGCCGCCGGCATCGCCCTGGCCGCGGTGCCGCCGCGTGAAGACCCGCGCGACGTCGTCGTCGCCCGCGACGGCCTCACCCTCGGCGAGCTTCCCGTCGGCAGCCGCGTCGGCACCGGCTCGCCGCGCCGGGTGGCCCAGCTCCACGCCCTCGGCCTCGGCCTCGAGGTCGTGGGCGTCCGCGGCAACGTCGACACCCGGGTCGGCAAGGTCCGCTCCGGCCAGCTCGACGCCGTGCTGCTCGCGCGCGCCGGCCTGGCCCGCATCGGCCGGCTCGACGACGCCACCGAGGTGCTCGACCCGCTGCAGATGCTTCCCGCGCCCGGCCAGGGCGCGCTCGCCGTGGAGTGCCGCGACGGCGACCCGCTCGCCGCCGAGCTCGCCCGGCTCGACCACCCGGCCAGCCGGGCCGCCGTCGAGGCCGAGCGGGCCGTGCTCGCCCGGCTCGAGGCCGGCTGCTCGTCGCCCGTGGGCGCGCTCGCCGAGGTGGTCGAGGGCGACGACGGCGAGGAGCTGTGGATGCGGGCCGTCGTGCTGTCGGTCGACGGCGTGCTCGACGTCCGCCGCTCCGCCTCCGGCCGCCTCGACGACGCCACCGGCCTCGGCGTCCGGCTCGCCGACGAGCTGCTCGCCGAGGGCGCCGCCGACCTCGACCGTCCCCCCGATCCGACCTGACCCACCTGTCCCACCCGCTGACCGACCCCATTGATCGCAGAGGTGCACCACGCATGACCAGCAACACTGTCTCCGCCGCCGACCGGCTCGCCCGCGCCTGGGTGTCGTTCGTGGGCAGCGGCCCCGGTGACCCCGAGCTGCTCACGGTCCGGGCCGTCGACCTGATCAAGCAGGCCGACGTCGTGATCACCGAGACCAAGGAGCACGGCGACCTCGTGCGCTCGCTGCTCGACCTGCCCACGCCGGTCGAGCCGGTGGACTCCGACGAGGAGTCCGACCTCGACACGCCCGGTCCGGAGATCGTCGACGGCGGCTACGGCGAGGACGGCCAGCCGCTCACCCACGCCAGCCGCGCCAAGCTCGTCGTGAAGCACGCCAAGCGCGGTGTGCACGTCGTGCGGCTGCTCACCGGCGACCCGTTCCTCTACGCCTCCGGGCCCGAGGAGGCGCAGGCCGTCGCCAAGGCCGGCATCGGCTTCGAGATCGTGCCGGGCGTCTCGTCGGTGGCCGCGGTGCCCGCCTACGCGGGCATCCCGCTCACCACCCGCGACCAGCGCGAGCTCGCGGTGGTCACCTGCCCCGACCGCGTCGACAAGGTCGACTGGCGCGAGTACGCCGACGACCGCACGCTCGTGCTGCTCTCCTCGGTGAACCGGATCGGCGAGATCGCCGAGCGGCTCGTCGCCGCCGGCCGGCCCGCCGACACCCCCGTCGCGATCACCCGGGTGGGCACCACCACCGCCCAGGAGACCGTCACCGCCACGCTCGGCGACGTCGAGGCCGTGGCCAAGGCCGCCGGCATGACGCCGCCCGCGGTCGTCGTCGTGGGCGCGGTGGTCGACCTGCGCCAGACCCTGTCGTGGTTCGAGACCAAGCCGCTGTTCGGCTGGCGGGTGCTGGTGCCCCGCACCAAGGACCAGGCCGCCTCGCTGTCGGTCCGGCTGCGCGGCTTCGGCGCGGTGCCGGAGGAGGTGCCGACGATCTCGGTCGAGCCGCCCCGCAACCCGCTGCAGATGGACAAGGCCGTCCGCGGCCTCGTCGAGGGCCGCTACGAGTGGATCGCCTTCACCTCCGTGAACGCGGTCAAGGCCGTGCGCGAGAAGTTCGAGGCCTACGGGCTCGACGCCCGCGCGTTCTCCGGCCTCAAGATCGCTGCGGTCGGCGACAAGACCGCGCAGGCGATCGCCGCCTGGGGGCTGCGCGCCGACCTGGTGCCGTCCGGTGAGCAGTCCGCCGCCGGCCTGCTCGAGGACTGGCCGGAGTACGACGAGGTGCTCGACCCCATCAACCGGGTGTTCCTGCCCCGCGCCGACATCGCCACCGAGACCCTCGTGGCCGGACTCATCGACCTCGGCTGGGAGTGCGACGACGTCACCGCCTACCGCACGGTGCGGGCCACCCCGCCGCCGGCGCCGACGCGCGACGCCATCAAGACCGGCAAGTTCGACGCCGTCGTCTTCACCTCGTCCTCCACGGTGCGCAACCTGGTCGGCATCGCCGGCAAGCCGCACCCCTCGACGGTGATCGCGGTGATCGGCCCCGCCACGGCCAAGACCGCCGAGGAGCACGGCCTGCGGGTCGACGTCCTCGCGCCGAAGCCGGACGTCGACGAGCTGGTCACCGCGCTGGCCGGGTTCGGCGCCGCCCGCCGGGCCGCGGCCCTCGAGGCCGGCGAGCCGGTTGCGAAGCCGTCGGAGCGCAAGCCGGGAGCCCGCCGGAAGGCCTCGTCCCGCTGATGAGCGACATCCCGCGGCCCGTCGTGCGCCCGCGCCGGTTGCGGCGCACGACGGCGCTGCGGTCGCTCGTGGCCGAGACCTCCCTCGAGCCCCGGCAGCTGATCCTGCCGGTGTTCGTGCGCGAGGGGATCGCCGAGCCGCAGCCGATCTCGTCGATGCCCGGCGTGGTGCAGCACAGCCGCTCCTCGCTGCTCGCCGCCGTCACGGAGGCCGCCGACCTGGGGCTGGGCGGCGTGATGCTGTTCGGCGTCCCGGCCACGAAGGACGCCCGCGGCTCGGGTGCGATCGACCCCGACGGCGTGCTGAACCGGGCGATCACCGAGGTGGTCGGCGAGGTCGGCGACGCGCTGCCGGTGATGGCCGACCTCTGCCTCGACGAGTTCACCGACCACGGCCACTGCGGCGTGCTCACCAGTGATGGGGTGGTCGACAACGACGCCACCCTCGAGCTCTACGCCGAGATGGCGGTGGCCCAGGCCGCCGCCGGCGTCGACCTCGTGGGGCCCAGCGGGATGATGGACGGCCAGGTGGCCGCGGTCCGGCAGGCGCTCGACGCCGCCGCCCACACCGACGTCGCGATCCTCGCCTACTCCACGAAGTACGCCTCGGTGTTCTTCGGCCCGTTCCGCGAGGCGGTCGACTCCTCGCTCGAGGGCGACCGGAAGACCTACCAGCAGGACCCGCGCAACGGGGTCGAGGGCGTGCGCGAGGCGTTGCTCGACGTCGAGCAGGGCGCCGACCTGGTGATGGTGAAGCCGGCCCTCGGGTTCCTCGACGTCGTGCGCCGGGTGCGCGACGCCGTCGACGTGCCCGTGGCCGCCTACAACGTGTCCGGCGAGTACGCCATGGTGGAGGCGGCCGCCGCCCGCGGCTGGATCGACCGGGAGGCCGCGATCCTCGAGACGCTCACCTCGATCCGGCGCGCCGGCGCCGACGTGGTGCTCACCTACTGGGCGGCCGAGGCCGCCCGGCTGCTGCGGTAGGCGTCAGTTCGTCGCGAGCAGGTCCTGGATGCACTGCTCCAGCTCGTTCTGCTGCGTGAGCGGCAGATCGACGATTCCTCGCGTCGTGCAGCGCAGCAGCGCTTCGGCGCGGGTGATCACGTCGTCGACCGGCGGGACGCCGGTGTCCGGCACGTCGGGCACGTCGGGCGCCTCGACGGGCGGGTTCGGGGTGTTGGGCGTGTTCGGGGTGCCGCCACCACCGCCGCCGCCGTTGCTGCCGCCGCCGGAGCCGCCGCTGCTGCCGCCCGAGGAGCCCTCGTCGGAGCCACCGGAGGAGCCGCCCGGGGAGACGTCGGTGTTGCCGCCGCCGCCTCCGTTGCCGCCGCCACGGCCGCCGTTGTCGCGCGGGGCGGGCGGGAGCGGGGAGATCACGCCGGCGGCGACGGTGCTGTCGGGCACCGACATGAAGTCGCCGGCGAGGTAGTTCTCCATGATCGAGAGCACCAGGTCGACGTAGGCCTGCGAGTGGTTGTAGCGGAAGACCGCGGCGCGCTGGCCGCCCAGGGTCGAGAGGTCGTCGGAGCCGGAGCAGAGGTAGACGGCGGTGGCCAGTGCCGCGTCGTCGATGTCCTGCGGGTTGCGCTCGCCGTCACCGTCGGCGTCGACGCCCACGACGGCCCAGGTGGACGGGATGAACTGCATCGGGCCGACCGCGCGGTCGAAGACGGAGTCGTTGTCGTAGCGGCCGGCGTCGGTGTCGCGGATCGTGGCGGTGTTCTGGGTGCCGTTCAGCGCGATGCCGAAGATGCCGGGCTGCGAGAGGCCCTCGGCGTCGAGGGCGCTGCCGCCGAAGCGGCCGTGGTTGGACTCGACCCGGCCGATCGCCGCGATCAGCTGCCAGGTGATCTGGCAGGACTTGTCGGCGGCGTTGATCACGGTCTCGGCACGCTGGTAGGCGGCGAGGGCCGAGGCCGGGATGCCGTTCGTGGAGGAGTTGGCCACGATCTGGTCGAAGTCGGCGCGGTCGCCGTCGAAGGCGGAGCCGACGGCGTCGGGGGTCGACACCGACGCCGGCGCCTCGATGGCCTCGGTGGGCACCTCGGTGCCGTCGGGGAGGCCGGACGCGGGGTCGTCGGAGGCCGAGCCGGTGGTGGCGGGGTTGGCCGTCGCCAGGCTCGCCGTCCATGCGGCCGAGAGGAGAGCCAGGGGAACGATCGTCGCTGCGCGCTTGAGGCGGCTGGATCGTGTGGTGGACAAGGAAATCTCCTGGGAAACGTGTGCCGGTCAGCGCGTCCTACCCCATGTGCGCCGTCACAATCCCCAACGAGGTATCCCGGTCGAGGTTACGAACGGCGGTCTGGACCAGTGCTCCGAGCTGCACTCGTACCGGCCAGTATGCCTGCCCGTTGTGACGGCAAACACATGATGTGTCCCGGGCCACGTCCGGGGGTCCCCGAATGGGACCCTGCCCACCGGTGTCGGACAATGACCGGGTGGTCAGCGAGCAGCGACTGCCGGCCGATCCGGTGCCGGCGTCCCGACAGCTCTTCGCCCGCGCCCGCGAGGTGATCCCGGGCGGCGTGAGCTCGCCCGTGCGCGCGTTCAACGCGGTGGGTGGCTCGCCGCGGTTCATCCGCTCGGCACAGGGTGCGTGGCTCACCGACGTCGACGGCCTCGAGTACGTCGACCTGGTCGGCTCGTGGGGTCCGATGCTCGTGGGCCACGCCCATCCCGAGGTGCTGGCGGCCGTGGGTGAGGCCGTGGCCCGCGGCACCTCCTTCGGCACCCCCACCGAGCCCGAGGTGGAGCTCGCCGAGGAGATCGTGGCGCGGACGCCGGTCGAGCGGGTGCGGTTCGTGTCGTCCGGCACCGAGGCCACCATGTCGGCGATCCGGCTGGCCCGCGGCTTCACCGGCCGCGAGCTCGTCGTGAAGTTCGCCGGCTGCTACCACGGCCACGTCGACAGCCTGCTGGCCTCGGCCGGGTCGGGCCTCGCCACGCTCGCCATCCCCGGCACGCCGGGCGTGCCCGAGTCGGCCGCCGCGCTCACCATCGTGCTGCCGTACCACGACCGGGCCGCCGTCGAGGCCGCCTTCGCCGAGCACGGCTCTCGGATCGCGTGCCTGATCACCGAGGCCGCTCCCGGCAACATGGGCGTGATCGCGCCCGAGCCGGGCTTCAACGCGTTCCTGGCCGAGACCTGCGCCCGGCACGGCGCCCTGTTCGTGAGCGACGAGGTGATGACCGGGTTCCGCGCCTCCCGCGAGGGCCAGTGGGGTCTCGACGGCAAGGCCGAGGGCTGGGCGCCCGACCTGATCACCTTCGGCAAGGTGATGGGCGGCGGCTTCCCGGCCGCGGCCTTCGGCGGCCGCGCCGACGTGATGTCGCTGCTCGCCCCCGAGGGGCCCGTCTACCAGGCGGGCACGCTGTCGGGGAACCCGGTCGCCACCACCGCCGGGCTGGCGACGCTGCGGCTCGCCACCGACGACGTGTACGCCCACCTCACCGCCGCCGGGGAGACGGTCAAGCAGGCGACGTCCGAGGCCCTCTCCGCCGCCGGCGTGCCGCACACGGTGTCGAGCGCCGGCACGATGTTCTCGGTGTTCCTCACCGAGGGGCCGGTCCGCGACTTCGCCGACGCCTCTCGCACCGACGTCGGTGCCTACGCCTCGTTCTTCCACGCCATGCTCGACCAGGGCGTCTACCTGCCGCCGTCGGCATTCGAGGCATGGTTCCTCTCCTCGGCGCACGACGACCGCGCCGTCCAGCACATCCTCGACGCGCTGCCCCGCGCGGCGTCGGCCGCCGCTCACCGCCAGACCGTGGAGGCTCGATGACCACTCCCGACACCGTCGTCCACCTGCTCCGCCACGGGGAGGTGCACAACCCGGAGGGTGTGCTCTACGGACGCCGCGACGGCTTCCACCTCTCCGACCTCGGCCGCAAGATGGCCGAGCGGGTGGCCGCATCGGTGGGCGACCGCGACATCGTGCACCTGCGGTCATCGCCTCTGGAGCGGGCGCGGGAGACCATCGCGCCGCTGGCCGAGGCTCGGCAGCTCGAGGTCACGGTCGACGAGCGGGTGCTCGAGTCGCAGAACAAGTTCGAGGGCGCCCAGTTCGGCAAGGGCCGCAACCCGCTGCGCAGCCCGCGCAGCTGGTGGCTGCTGCGCAACCCATGGAAGCCGTCGTGGGGCGAGCCCTACCAGGAGATCGTGGCGCGGATGATGGCCGCGGTGCACGAGGCCCGGGAGGCCGCGGCCGGCCACGAGGCCGTGATCGTGTCGCACCAGCTGCCGATCTGGACAACTCGGCTCCACGTCGAGGGGCGCTCGTTCCTGCACGACCCGCGCCGGCGCCAGTGCACGCTCTGCTCGCTCACCTCGCTGCACTTCGTGGGCGACAAGGTCACCCAGGTCTCCTACAGCGAGCCCGCCGGCGACCTCATCCCGGTCGCCGACCGCACGGCCACGTTCTCGGCCGGCAACGCCCCCGAGGAGAAGAAGCCCTGAGGAGCTTCCTGGTGTTGCTGCTGGTGCCGCTGCTTCTCGGCGCCGGGTGCAGCGACCTCCAGGGCAGCGGCGACCTCGACTACGTGCCGGGCACCGGCAGCGTCGTGCTGGTCGACGACGAGGAGCGGGCCGACCCGGTCGACATCTCGGGCGACTCGCTGCAGGGCGACCCGGTCGACCTCGCGGACCTGCGGGGCACGGTCGTCGTCCTCAACGTGTGGGGCTCGTGGTGCAACCCGTGCCGCAAGGAGGCCCCGATGCTCGTCGAGGCGGCCGAGGAGCTCGGCGACGAGGCGGCGTTCGTGGGGCTGTTCTCGCGCGCCGACGACACCGGACCGGGCGCTGGCGTTCGAGCGCGAGTACGGCATCACCTACCCGACGGTCGACGACGACGGCGAGTCGCTGCTCGAGCTCGGCCGGTACGCCGCCCCCGCCGTCCCGAGCACGATCGTCCTCGACGCTCGCGGGCGGGTGGCCGCGCTGATCTCCGGCGAGGTCCCGTCGGCCGGCACCCTGGTCGACCTGGTCGAGGAGATCGCGGCCGAGGGCGCCTGATGGGCGAGTGGTTCCAGAGCCAGGCGGCCACCGGCTCGCTCGCACTCGCGCTGCCGGTGGCGGCGATCGCCGGGCTGGTCTCGTTCTTCAGCCCCTGCGTGATCCCGCTGCTCCCGGGCTACCTCTCCTACGCCACCGGCCTCAGCGGCGCCGACCTCGCCGCCGGCGAGGCCGACCGGCGCCGCGGCCGGATGCTCCTCGGCTCGGTGCTCTTCGTGCTCGGCTTCACCGTGGTGTTCGTGATCGTCGGCGCCATCGCCGGCGGCGCTCGGCTTCTGAGCTGATGGCCCGGCAGCAGGACACGATCTCGTCGTGATGGGCGTGCTGCTCATCCTGCTCGGGCTGGTGTTCGCCGGGGTGGTGCCACTGCTGCAGCGCGAGTGGCGCATCCACTCGCTCCCCGGCGTCGGGCTCGGCGCCGCGCCGTTCATCGGGGCGCTGTTCGCACTCGGCTGGACGCCGTGCATCGGCCCCACCTACGCCGTGATCCTCGGCCTCACCTACTCCGACGCCACCGCCTCGCGCGGCGCGGTGCTGTCGGCGGCGTACGCGCTCGGTCTCGGCATCCCCTTCGTGCTCGCCGGCCTCTTCTACCGCCGCGCGCTCGGCACGCTGTCGTGGGTGCGGCGCCACCAGCTGGTCGTGATGCGGGTCGGCGGCGCGATGCTCGTCGTCATCGGCATCCTGCTCGTCACCGGCTGGTGGGACTGGGCCGTGCAGTGGGTGCAGGTGCGGCTGGTCGGCGGCTTCGAGGTGGCCGTATGACGGCGACGACCCGAGCGACCGGACACGTCTCCGGAGGGCCGCCGCCGCGGCGAGCTGAACGCACGCGAGCTCGGTCGATGGTTGTGGCGGCAGGTCACCTCGATGCGCACCGCGCTCGTGCTGCTCCTGCTGCTGGCGCTGGCGGCCGTGCCCGGCTCGGTGATCCCGCAGGAGGGCGTCGACTCCCTGGCGACGTCGCGGTGGAAGGAAGCCCACCCCGACCTCACCCCGGTCTACGAGCGGCTCGGGCATGTTCTCGGTGTACGACTCGGTGTGGTTCTCGGCGATCTACCTGTTGCTGGTGCTGTCGCTGGTGGGCTGCATCGTGCCGCGCACCTACCACTACCTGCGCGCGATTCGGACCCCGCCGCCGCGCACCCCGCGGCACCTCTCGCGGCTGCCCGACCACGCGTCGTACGCCACCGACGACGACGTCGACGTCGTGCTGGCGCGGGCCCGCGAGGTGGTCGGACGCCGCCACCGGATGCGCGCCGACGACGGCGACGACTCGGTGAGCGGCGAGCGGGGCCGGCTGCGCGAGGTCGGCAACCTGGTGTTCCACCTCTCGGTGCTCGTGGTGCTGGCCGGGTTCGCCGTCGGCGGGCTGTTCGGGTACCAGGGCGGCGTGATCGTCGTGCGCGGCGACACCTTCGCCAACACCTCCACCCAGTACGACGACTTCGACCCCGGCACGCTGTTCCGGGCCGAGGACCTCGACCCGTTCACGTTCACCCTCGAGGACTTCGAGGTCGACTGGAACGTCGCCGAGCCCGGTCAGGTGTCGGGGCAGAACTTCTCGGCGCCGCTGAGCTACGGCGCGGGCACCGGGGAGCGCGACCAGGAGTACGACCTGCGGGTCAACCACCCACTCACCGTCGACGGCACCGACGTGTTCCTCATCGGGCACGGCTACGCACCGGTGATCACGGTGCGCGACGGCGAGGGCAACGTCGCCTACCGCGGGCCTACGGTGTTCCTCCCGCAGGACGCCTCGTTCGTGTCGTTCGGCGTGGTGAAGGCGCCGTCGGCGCGTCCGGGCCAGATCGGGCTCGAGGGGTTGTTCTTCCCGACCGATCTCGAGGGGGACGGCGAGCCGGCGTCGGTGTTCCCCGACGACCTCGACCCGCTGGTCTCGATGACCGTGTGGACCGGTGACCTCGGCCTCGACTCCGGCGTGCCGCAGTCGGTGTTCGTGCTCGACACGAGCAACGCGGACCAGGTGACCAAGCCCGACGGCCAGCCGTTCCGGGTCGACCTGCGGCCAGGCGAGCGGGTGCAGCTGCCCGACGGGCTCGGCTCGGTGGAGTTCGAGGGCGTCGAGCCGTGGGTGCGGCTGCAGGTGAGCCAGACGCCGGGCAAGCGGATCGCGCTCGCGGGCGTGGTGCTCGCGCTGCTCGGGCTGCTGGGCTCGCTGTTCGTGCGACCGCGACGGGTCTGGGTACGAGCGCGCCGCGAGGGTGCTGGCACGATGGTCGAGGTCGCCGTGCTCGACCGGTCCGGCAACGGGGAGGCCGCCGAGGTGCTGGAGCGGATCGTGGCCGCATTGCGTGGAGAACCGCGAGCCCGAGGAGAGCCGATGAGCAACGAGGCGTGGGAGACGCTGAGCAACCAGGCGGTCGGCGCCGCCGGGATCGTCTACTTCGTCGCCCTGCTGGTGCACCTGGCCGAGTGGGCCGCGTTGCGCGGGGTCAGGGAGCCGGCCGTGGTGGCGAGCGGCTCGGCCGGCGGCGTCGCCGTCGCCCCGCCGCCCGCGTCGGCGGAGCCCGAGCGCCGGGTGGCGTTCCTCGGACGGCTCGGCGTGCTGCTCACCGGCATCGCCGCTGCCGCCCACCTGGTGTCGCTCGTGGGCCGCGGGCTGGCCGCCGACCCCAACCGGGTGCCCTGGGGCAACATGTACGAGTTCACGCTCTCGGGCACGTTCGTGGTCACCGTGATGTACCTGGCGCTGCGCCGCCGGTACCAGCTCGCCTGGATGGCGCCGCTCGTCGTCGCGTTCGTCGTCACCACGTTGATGGTGGCCGTGATCTGGCTGCACGCCCCGGTGAGCCCGCTCACCGACGCGCTCAACTCCCCGTGGCTCGTGATCCACGTGATCTCCGCGATCGTGGCCACCGGCGCGTTCACGCTCGGCGGCATCACCTCCGCGGTCTACCTGGTGAAGCTCCGCAAGGGCGACGGCGCCGGCGGGCTGCTCGGCCGCGCGCCGTCACTGCCCGCGCTGGACCGGCTCGCCTACCGCATCCACGCCTTCGCGTTCCCGGTGTGGACCTTCGCCGTGCTCATCACCGGCCCGATCTGGGCGCACGAGGCGTGGTCGCGCTACTGGAACTGGGACCCCAAGGAGGTGTGGGCGTTCATCACCTGGGTCGTCTACGCCGCCTACCTCCACGCCCGCGCCACCGCGGGCTGGAAGGGCCGCAACGCCGCCCTCCTCGCGCTGCTCGGCCTCGGAACGCTGTGGTTCAACTTCATCGGCATCAACTACTTCTCGAGCACCTCGCAGCACTCCTACGCAGGCGTGTCGATCGAGGCGCCGGCCGCGTCAGGGAGTCTCGGGGTCTTCCTTGTCGAGCCGCTTGCGGTCGAGGTCGCGTAGGAAGTCCTCGTCGTCGTCGGGAGCGACGATCTTCGGCTTCTGCGGACGCCGGACGGGCCGGTGGTGCTGGGTGGGGCCGTCGGACAGCAGCCCCCGGGCCTGGACGACCCGGACCAGGAAGTAGATCGCCACTCCGAGGAGGACGAGCATCACCAGGAACCGCAGCACACCACCAGGGTAGGCGCCCGGTGGTCACACCGCTCTATCCTGAAGGGGTGAAGGAGTTCGCCGTCTACACCGGGTTGCGGCTGGTGCTGTTCCTCGGCACCTGGGCGATCGCGATCGGCATCTCGCTGGCCGTCCGGGACTCGGCGTCCCTCACCGTCACGTTCCTCATCGCCTTCGTGGTGAGTGGCATCGGTTCGTACTTCGTGCTGCGCGGCCCGCGCGAGAAGCTGGCGCAGCGCGTGGAGCACCGGGCGGGCATGGCGTCGGCCAGGCTCGAGGAGATGCGGTCGAAGGAAGACGTCGACTAGTAGGTCAGAGGAGCAGCGCGCCGGCCACGAGCAGGGCCCAGACGAGCTCGGCCATGCCGGTCTCCTGCAGCACGGGCACGAGGTCGCGCCCTCGTGCGCCGGCGAGCACGGTGCGGACGGCGGGGACGGCCACCGCCAGGAAGCCCAGGCCGAGGAGCGCCCACCACGACGTCAGCGCCGCCACGGCCACCACCGCCAGCGCCGCGGCGACCACGAGCACGACGTAGAGCACCCGGGTGCGCTGCTCGCCGAGGCGCACCGCGAGCGTGATCTTGCCGGCCACCCGGTCGGTGGGCACGTCGCGCAGGTTGTTGACGACGAGGATCGCGCAGGCCAGCGCGCCGACGCCGACGCCGGCCGCGAGCGCCGCCCACGACCAGCGCTCGGTCTGCACGTAGGCGGTGCCCACCACGGCGACCAGCCCGAAGAACACGAACACCATCACCTCGCCGAGCCCGAGGTAGCCGTAGGGCTTGGAGCCGCCGGTGTAGAACCAGGCGGCGACGACACTGACGGCGCCCACCGCCACCAGCCACCACGCGGTGGTGGCCGCCAGCACGAGACCGGCCGCCGCGGCCACGGCGAAGGAGAGGAAGGCGGCGCGCTTCACCGCGGCCGGCGCGGCCACCTGCGAGGCCACCAGGCGCAACGGCCCGACGCGGTCGTCGTCGGTGCCGCGGATCCCGTCGGAGTAGTCGTTGGCGTAGTTGACGCCCACCTGGAGCGCCACGCTCACCACGAGCGCCAGCAGCGCCTTCCACCACACGCCGTCGCCGTCGTGCGCCGCCAGGCCGGTGCCGGCGAGCACGGGCGCGATCGCCGCGGGGAGGGTGCGCGGACGGGCGCCCTGCACCCACTCCGCCGCCGTCGCCACAGCGAAGGATCCTAGGAGTCTGCTGAACAATCGGGCGGCGCAGGCGCCGCGATGGACGCACGCTGGCGGCGTTGCCGCCGCTGGGAAGGCGCCCAGCCTGCCTGCGCGACGGGCGCCTTGCCATCGCACGCCCCTCGCAACGCCTGCATCCACCCCCTTGTTCAGCAGACTCCTAGGCAGGCGCCCGCGCGGTCTCGCGTGCCAGGTGACGCTCCGCCATCCGGGCCGACGGGCCCATGCCGAGGGTGGCGAGCACGACGACGCCCGCGATCACCAGCCAGCCTTGCGCTCCCCACTGAATCGCCAGGAACGTGTAGGCCGCCGGCGCCCAGACGTCACCGAGGGTGCGGCCGAGGTGCGCGGCGCCCTGGTACTCGCCGAGCCGGTCGGGGTCGGACAGCTCGGACAGGTAGCCCCAGTGACCGGCCGACTGGAACAGCTCGGCGCCGGTGACGGTCACGTGGCCGAGCCAGACGAGGAGGATCGTGACCCAGCCGATCGTGTCGTGGGTGACGAGCACGATGCCGCACGACAGCACGAAGAACGCGGCGCTGATCCGGGAGGCCCGCAGCGACCGGTCCACCGAGTTCACGCCCCGGGCGGCCGCCACCTGCAGCAGCACGGCCATCAGGGTGTTGGTGCCGAACAGCCAGGCCAGCAGCACCCGCGGCGCGTCGGTCTCCTCCACCAGCCACAGCGGGATCACCACGTTGAGCAGCACCTGGTTGGTCGACAGCACGCCGTCGCACACGTTCAGCGCGAGGAACCCGCGGTTGCGCAGCGCGCCCTTGCGCACCGACTCCTCCACCGCGTCCGGCGTCGCCGCCTCGCGCTCCGGGGTGGGGGGCAGCCGGGTCACGTAGACGGCGTTCGCCAGCAGGATCGCCGCGGTGATCCACGGGACGGCGCGCACGACGGCGTCGCTGTCGAAGGCGAGCGCGATGCCGCCGATGAGGGCGCCGAGCGTGAAGCCGATGTTGAGGGCGGCGCGCATGTAGGCCTGCGACTGCACCCGCTCCTGCCGCGGCAGCACGGCGATCGTGTAGGCGCCGTAGCCGGTGAAGCCGGCCGTGGCCACCACCTCGAGCGCCACGATCATCACGAGGAAGGCGGTGAAGCCGTCGATGAACGGCCACACGGCGAACAGACCGGCGCTGAGGAACGAGCCGACCGCCCAGATCTGCTGGTGCCCCATCCGGTCGGCGAGCCGGCCCATCGGCACGGCCAGCACGAACGAGGCGGCGCCGGCGGCGGTGAGGCCCAGGCCGACCTGGGCCGCCGTCAGCCCGACGATCTGGGTGAAGAACACCGCGCTGCCGGTGAGGAACGTGCCCTGCCCGATGGCGAAGAGCACCGACTGCGCTGACAGCCGGCGGGCCAGCGGCGTCGGCGGGAGCATCCGCTCGAGTCGCTGTCGCAGGGCCACGAGGCCATCGCACCATGCGGCACTAGCCTCAGTCAGGTGACTTTCGCGGCCTGGCTGACCGGCGATGCCGACGAGCCGTGGGTGGTCGAGACGTCGGGCTCCACCGGTGCGCCGAAGCGGGTCGCCCTCTCCCGGCGGGCCGTGGTGGCGGCGGTGGCGGCCACCGAGCGGCGGCTGGGCTTCTCGGGGCCGTGGGTGCTGCGGCTGCCGGAGTCGTACGTGGCCGGGCTGATGGTGCAGGCCCGCTCGCTGGTGGCCGGACACGAGCCGCTCGACGGAGTGGCCGGACGTTGACGGCTGGTGCGTCTCGCTCGTGGGCACCCAGCTCCGCCGGATGCTCGACGACCCCGCCGACCTCGCAGCCTTGCGGCGCGCGCACACCGTGCTGCTCGGCGGCGGCCCGGTCGACCCGGCCCTCCGCGGCCGGGCCGAGGCCGCCGGCGTCCGCGTCGTCGCCACGTACGGGTCGGCCGAGACCTGCGGCGGCGTGGTCTACGACGGCGTGCCGCTCGACGGCGTCGCCGTGAAGCTCGACGCCGACAACCGGATCCGGATCGCCGGACCCACCCTGTTCGACGGTTACGTCGACGACCCCGACCGCACCGCCGCGGCGCTGGTGGACGGCTGGTTCGTCACCGCCGACGCCGGCCGGCTCGACCCCGACGGCCGGCTGCAGGTGCTCGGACGGGTCGACGACGTGGTGGTGAGCGGCGGCGTGAACGTGCCCGGCCCGGCCGTGGCGGCCCGGCTGCGCGAGCACCCCGACGTCCTGGCCGCGGAGGTGGTCGGCGTGCCCGACGAGGAGTGGGGGAACCGGCTCGTCGCGTTCGTGGTCTCGACAGGCTCGACCAACGGAGTGAGCCTCGAGGACGCCCGCGCCTGGGTGGCGGCCGCGCACCCGCGGGAGTGGGCGCCGCGCCAGGTGGTCGCCGTCGACACCATCCCGTTGCTGGGCAACGGCAAGCCCGACCGGATGGCCCTGCAGGAGCTGGCGTGCGCGTCCTGAGCATCGCCATGCGCACGCGCTTCCGCGGCATCACCACCCGCGAGGTCGCGCTGCTCGAGGGAGCCGTGGGCTGGGGCGAGTGGAGCCCGTTCCTCGAGTACGACGCCGCCGAGGCCCGGCCCTGGCACGACGCCGCGGTCGAGGCCGCCGACCACGGCTGGCCGGAGCCGGTGCGCGACCTGGTGCCGGTGAACGTCACGGTGCCGGCGGTCGGGCCGGAGCAGGCCCACGCGATCGTCGTGGCCGGTGGCTGCCGCACCGCCAAGGTGAAGGTGGCCGAGCCCGGCCAGTCGCTCGCCGACGACGTCGCCCGCGTCGAGGCCGTGCGCGATGCGCTCGGCCCCGGCGGCGCCGTCCGGGTCGACGCCAACGGCGCGTGGGACGTCGACGCCGCCGTCGCCGCCGTCGACCGCGCTCGACCGGGCGGCCGGGAGGTCTGGAGTACGTCGAGCAGCCCTGCGCCGCCGTCGAGGACCTGGCCGCCGTGCGCCGGCGCGTCGAGGTGCCGGTGGCCGCCGACGAGTCGATCCGCCGCGCGGCCGACCCCTACCGGGTGCGCGACCTGGAGGCCGCCGACGTCGCCGTGCTCAAGGTGCAGCCGCTCGGCGGGGTGCGGGCGTGCCTGCGTATCGCCGAGGAGATCGGCATGCCGGTCGTCGTCTCCTCGGCGCTGGAGACGTCGGTGGGCATCGCCGCCGGGGTCGCGCTCGCGGCGGCGCTGCCCGAGCTGCCGCACGCCTGCGGGCTCGCCACCGTGCAGCTGCTCGCCGACGACGTCGCCGTCGCGCCGCTGCTGCCGGTGGACGGCGCACTCCCCGTCGTCCGGCCCGAGGTCGACCCGGCCGCGCTGGAGCGGCTCGCGGCGGCACCCGATCGGGTCGCCCACTGGGAGCGCCGGCTGCGGGAGGTGACCGGATGAACGCCACCGACCTCGCCCGCGCCGTGGTGCAGCGGCTCCTCGACCTCGGCGTCGTGGAGGTGGTCGTCGCGCCCGGCAGCCGCAACGCGCCGCTCTCGTTCGCCGCCCACGACGCCGCCGACGCCGGCCTGGTACGCCTGCACACCCGCCTCGACGAGCGCTCGGCCGGCTTCCTCGCCCTCGGCCTCACCAAGCAGCACCGGCGGGCGGCGGTGATCTGCACCTCCGGCACGGCCGTGGCCAACCTGCACCCGGCCGTGCTCGAGGCCGCGCACGCCGGCGTCGGCCTCGTGGTCGTCACCGCCGACCGGCCGGCCCGGATGCGCGGCACCGGCGCCAACCAGACCACCGACCAGGTGGGGATCTTCGGACCGCTCGTGCCGAGCCACGACGTCGTGACCGCGGCCGACCTGCCCGAGGACACCGGCGGCCCGCTCCACCTCAACGTGCAGCTCGACGAGCCCCTGGTGCCGGCGGACCGCTGGACGCCGAGGGCCCCCGCCGCGATCGACGCCGAGTCGGCGCGTCATTTCACGCCGACTCGGCTGGAGCTCGGGCCGCGCACGCGTCGTCGTCGCCGGCGACGACTCCGGCCCACCCGCCCGGCAGCTCGCCGAGACTGCCGGCTGGCCACTGCTCGCCGAGCCCACCAGCGGCGCCCGCACCGGCACCCACGCACTGCGCTGCTACCGGCTGCTCCTCGACGGCCGGCTCGGTCAGCAGGTCGAGCGGGTGGTGGTGTACGGCCGGCCCACGCTGTCGCGCCCGGTCACCCGGCTGCTCGGCCGCGACGACGTCGAGGTGCTCGAGGTGCCGGCCCGCGGGGTCTGGTCCGGTCGGCCGTTCCCCGTCGCGGGCAGCGCAGCGGCCTACGCCGTCGACGGCGCCGACGACCCCGCCTGGCTCGACGCCTGGCGCGAGGCCGACCGCTCGGTGGCCCGGCAGCTCGACACGCTGGTGGCGGCCGAGGAGGGCATGACGCCGTACGAGGTGGCGGCCGCCGTCAGCCGGGCGCTGCCGCCCGACGGCCTGCTCGTCGTCGGCGCCTCCAGCCCGATCCGCGACCTCGACCTGATGGCGGTCGCGCACCCGGTGGGCGAGCGCCGCAAGACGATCGCCAACCGCGGCCTGTCGGGCATCGACGGCGTGGTGTCCACCGCCGTCGGCGCCGCGCTGGCCCGGCCCCGGCCCAGCCTCGCGCTGCTCGGCGACGTGACCTTCCTGCACGACGCCAACGGCCTCGTGCTCGGCCCCGGCCAGCCCGAGCCCGACCTCACCCTCGTCGTCGTCAACGACGACGGCGGCTCGATCTTCGCGATGCTCGAGCAGGGCGACCCGGCCCACGCCGACCGCTACGAGGCCCTGTTCGGCAGCCCGCACGGCGTCGACCTGGCCGCCCTCTGCGCCGCCACCCGCACCCCGCACTGGCGGGTCGGCAGCCTGCCGGAGCTCGAGCAGGCGCTGGCCTCGCCGAACGGCGGGATCGAGGTGGTGGAGGTGCCGGTGCGGCGCGACGACCGCCGCCTGGTGGACGCGCGGATCCGATCCCTCACTCCGTAGCGGGAGAATGGCTCCGTGGACATCGCGGTGCTGCTCGTCGTGCTCGCGGTCGCGGTCCTCGCGGTCACGTGGCTGGCCGACCGGATCGACGTGCCGGCGCCGTTCGTGCTGGTCGTCGTCGGCGTCGCGGGGTCGTTCGTGCCCGGGGTCCCGGAGATCGAGCTGGAGGCGGAGGTGGTGCTGCTCGGCCTGCTGCCGCCGCTGCTCTACGCCGCCGCCATCCGCACGTCCCTGGTCGACTTCAACGCCAACCGCCGTCCGATCCTGCTGCTGTCGGTCGGGCTGGTGGTGTTCACGACGGCCGGCGTCGCCGTGCTCGTCCACGAGCTGATCCCCGACCTCGGCTGGCCGGCCGCCTTCATGATCGGGGCGGTCGTGGCGCCGCCGGACGCCGTCGCCGCCACCGCGATCGGACGCCGGATCGGGCTGCCGCGCCGGATCGTCACGATCCTGGAGGGCGAGTCGCTGCTCAACGACGCCACCGCGCTGGTGGCCCTGCGGACGGCGATCATGGCCACCGGCTCCCTCGCGGCCTGGAAGGTGGGCCGCGACTTCGTGGTGGCCGCCGGCGGCGGCGTGCTGGTCGGCGTCGTGCTGTTCCTTCTGGTGGCCAAGGTGCGCAGGCACGTGCGCGACCCGCTGATGGACACCGCGATCTCGCTGGTGGTGCCGTTCGCCGCCTACATCGCCGCTGAGGAGATCCACGCCTCCGGGGTGATCGCCGTCGTGGTGGCCGGCCTGCTGCTCGGCCACAAGGCGCCCGTCATCCAGACGCGCGCAGTCGCGGATCGCCGAGCGCATCAACTGGCGCACCATCGCCTTCCTGCTGGAGAACGCCGTCTTCCTGCTCATCGGGCTCCAGGCGGCGTCGATCCTGGAGGAGGTGGGCGAGAGCGAGCTCGGGGGCTGGCGCATCGTCGCGGTGTGCGGGCTCACGCTGCTGGCGGTCGTCGTGCTCCGGCTGGCCTGGGTGTTCCCGGCCCGCTACCTGCTGGTGCGACCCGGGCCCGACCCGGCGACCGGCCGCGTCCCGCCCCCGTCGTACACGTTCCTGCTGGGCTGGGCCGGGATGCGCGGGGTGGTCACCCTGGCCGCCGCCTTCGTCATCCCGATGGACACCGAGCACCGCGAGGTGCTGCTGCTCGTCGCGTTCACCGTCGTGGCGGGCACGCTGCTGATCCAGGGCCTGACGCCTGCCGTGGTTCGCGCGGCGGTTCGCGGTGCCCGGCCCCGACCCCCGCGACGATGCGCTCGCCCGCGCCACGCTGCTGCAGGAGGCGTCGAAGGCCGGCTTCCAGCGGCTCAAGGAGATCGAGCTCGACGACGCGCACGGCGATCACCGAGCAGCTGAAGCGGCGGGTGGAGGAGCGCAACTTCGCGGCCTGGGAGCGGCTCGACACGACCGCCGACGAGGAGACGCCGAGCGAGGTCTACGCCCGGGTGCGGCTCGCCATGCTGGAGGCCGAGCGGGAGAAGGTCCTCAAGGTGCGCTCCACGGGCAGGATCCCGTCCGAGGTCGTGGCCGAGGTGCTGGCCCGGCTCGACGTCGAGGAGTCGATGCTCGAGTACGCCCACGAGGAGCAGGCCGAGGTGCGCATCGCGGCGCCGCGCCGTCAGCTGCGAGGAGTGCGAGCACCTCGAGGAGTTCCCGGTGGTCGAGACCATCACCGACGGCACCTGCCCGCAGTGCGTCGAGCTCGGCCACCGGTGGGTGGCGCTGCGGCAGTGCCTGGAGTGCGGGTTCGTCGGATGCTGCGACTCCTCACCGGACCGGCACGCCACCGGGCACTTCCGCGAGGAACGCCACCCGGTGATGCAGTCGGCGCAGCCGGGCGAGGAGTGGCGGTGGTGCTACGTGCACCACCTCACCGCCTGATCAGCCCGCCAGCGCCTGCTCCAGCGTGCGCGGCGCGTGGCCCGCGACCCGGCGCGACGTCGTCGCTGACCTCGGCCAGTGTGCCCTCGGCGATCGCGGTGTAGGTGCTCACCCAGGCGTCGAGCTGGAACTCGGCGGCGTCCGGGTAGGCGGCGCGGCGGGAGGCGTAGGCCTCCTCGCACCGTCTCCGCCTCGTACCGCAGGTCGCGGCCGACCACGGCGCCGGCCCGGGCGGCGATCTCGGCCATCGTGAGCGCCTCGGGACCGGTGAGCCGGTAGGCCGCACCCGCGTGGGCGCCGGGGTCGCGCAGCACGGCCACGGCGACGTCGGCGACGTCGGCCCGGGCCACCCCCGCGACCCTCCCGTCGCCGGCCGGGCCGCGGATCACGCCGTGCTCGTCGGCGAAGTGGGGCAGCAGGTCGAGGTAGAAGTTGTCGCGCAGGAACGTGAAGGCGACGCCGGACTCGCGGACCGCCTGCTCGGTGTCGAAGTGGTCGCGGCCGAGGGTGAACGTGGCGTCCGGCGCGGCGCCGGAGAAGGACGTGTAGACCACGTGCCGCACCCCGGCGTCGGCCGCCGCGCGCACCGCCGTCCGGTGCTCCTCGCGTCTCGTCGCCGACTCGGCGGCCGAGACGAGGAACAGGGTCTCGACGTCCTCGAACGCGCGGGTGCAGGCGGCACCGTCGGCGTACTCGGCGGCGCGGACCTCGAGGCCGAGGTCGGGCGCCCGCGACGGGTCGCGGACGACGAGGCGGGGGGAGAGGTCGGCGAGCGCGCGGGCGACGAGGCCGCCCACCGCCCCGGAGGCACCGGTGATCGCGAGCATGACAAGCGCAACTGCCGCTCTGGCCGGGCCATTCCGCCAACCGCACGTCTCCGTAAGGTCGGTTTCATGCGGATCACGAAGTTCGGCCATGCCTGCGTGCGGATCGAGCACGACGACGCCCGGATCGTCGTCGACCCGGGCGTGTTCACCGAGCCCGAGGCCGTCGACGGCGCGACCGCCGTGCTGATCACGCACGAGCACCCCGACCACTACGACCTCGACCGGCTGCGCGCCACCGACGCCCCGGTCTTCACCATCGCGGCCGTGGCCGACCAGATCGGTGCCGAGGCTCCGGACGTCGCCGAGCGGGTCACCCTGGTGACGCCCGGGATCGACGTTCGACGACGCCGGGGTGAAGGTGCGGGTGGTCGGTTCGCAGCACGCCGTCATCCACCGCGACCTGCCCCGGATCAGCAACAGCGGCTACCTGCTGACCCTCGGCGACGAGCGCGTCTACCACCCCGGCGACGCCCTCACGACGCCCGAGCGCTCCGTCGACGTCCTGCTCGCGCCGTCGTCGGCGCCCTGGCTGCGCAGCGAGATGGCGATCGACTTCGTGCGGGACGTCGGCGCCCCGCGCAACCTCGCCATCCACGACCGCATCTACACCGAGGCCGCCCACGGCATCCTCGCCACCCAGATGGGCCAGCTGCTGCCCGAGGGCCAGGAGTGGATCCGGCGGGCCGACGGGGAGGACCTCTAGCCCCCGAGCGCGTCCCGCACGGGCACGAACTTCGCCTCGGTCTCGGCGAGCTCGGCCTCGGGGTCGGAGTCGGCGACGATGCCGCAGCCGGCGATGAGGCGGACGGTGTCGCCCTCGACCACGGCCGAGCGCAGCGCGATGGCCCACTCGCCGTCGCCGGCGGCGTCGATCCAGCCGACCGGGCCGGCCCACCGGTCGCGGGGCATCTGCTCGATCTCGTCGATGAGCGAGAGCGAGGTGGCGGTGGGGGTGCCGCCGACGGCGGCGGAGGGGTGGAGCGCGGCGGCGAGCTGCAGCGACGACACCGTGGCGGCGTCGTGGACGACGCCCGCGACGTCGGTGGCCAGGTGCATCACGTTGGGCAGGTGCAGCACGAACGGCGACTCGGGCACGTTCATCGACGAGCAGTGCGGGGCGAGCGCGTCGGCCACCGAGCGGGCGGCGTACTCGTGCTCCTCGAGGTCCTTCGAGGAGCGGGCGAGCGTCGCGGCGAGGGCGAGGTCGTGCTCGTCGTCGCCGGTGCGGCGGATCGTGCCGGCGAGCACCCGGGAGGTCACCAGCCCGCGCTCGCGGCGCACCAGCATCTCGGGGGTCGCGCCGAAGATGTGGTCGACGTGGAACGTCCAGCACATCGGGTACTGCTCGGCCAGCCGCGCCACCGGCCACCGCACGTCGACCGGCCGGTCGGCGCGGGCCACCAGGTCGCGGGCCAGCACGACCTTCTCGAGGTCGCCGGCGTTGATGCGTCGGACGGCGTCGGCCACCACCGACATCCACTGCGC
The DNA here is from genome assembly GCA_963808855.1 of uncultured Actinomycetota bacterium. Taxonomy (GTDB): domain Bacteria; phylum Actinomycetota; class Actinomycetes; order Propionibacteriales; family Nocardioidaceae; genus Nocardioides. The sequence goes on from CAWEHA010000002.1 coordinate 759,301, forward strand.
GCCGTCGAGCGAGCCGTCGGCGTAGGTGACGCCGGTGGGCGCGGACGGCGGGTCGGCCTGCCGCAGCGACGGCGTCGCGTGGTCGAGCCCGCCGCGGGTGACCCGGGTCAGCCAGGCCCGGTCGCCGCGCCGTCCGACCACCACCGACGGCACCACGAGCACCGAGTCGCCGGGGTCGTCGGCGAAGCCGAAGGTGCCGAACGCCACCAGCCCGGTGCCCGGCTCCTCGAGGTCGTCGCGCACGACGGCGTGTCCGGTGGTCTGGCGCCACCACGCGTCGGCCTCGGCGAACCGGCCGGGTCCGGAGGTGCGGATCGAGGCCGCTTCGCCCCAGCCGACCAGCCCGTCGCCGCGGCGCAGCCAGGCCACCGGGCGGTCGTCGGGCAGCAGGTCGGTGAGCGGCGCCGGGGAGGTCGACCTCGACGGTGCGAGCCACCAGCGGGGCGACGGCCTGGTCGGCCGGGCTCGCAGTCGTCACGCCGTCAGCGTACGCACCGCCGGACGCCGTCCGGCCGGGGGTTGACCAAGATCACGGCCAGGATCACGACCAGTAGACGACGACCTCGTCGCCCACCTGCACCTCGTCGAACAGCGCGGTGATCGCGTCGTAGTCGCGGACGTTGACGCACCCGTGGGAGGCGCCGTTGTAGCCCACCGCCGCGAAGTCCGAGGAGTAGTGCACGGCCTGGCCGCCGGAGAAGAACATCGCGAACGGCATGGGCGTGTGGAAGATCGACGACACGTGGTCGCGGCTCTTGTACGAGACCGAGAACACGCCCTCGCGGGTCGGCGTGTACTCCGAGCCGAACCGCACGTCGACCGTGCGCAGCACCTGGCCGTCGACCACCCAGCGCAGGGTCCGCGACGACTTGTCGACGCACAGCACCCGCCCGCTCCGGCACCGCGGGTCGAGCGCGCCGGGCACGTTGCCGCCCAGCCGGTTGTGCAGCTCGTCGTCGGTCGGCGTCGAGGTCATGGCGTACAGCCGCCGCAGCGTCCGGCGGTCGACCTCGCCGGTCACCGGGATGCCGCGCTTGGCCTGGAACCCGCGTACTGCCTCGACGGTCACGTCGCCGTACAGCCCGGTGACGTCGTGCTCGAACCAGTCGATCTGCCGGAGCCGGGCCTGGAGGTCGCGCACGTCGTCGCCCTCGTCGCCGGGGCCCACCAGCGTGGGTCCCGCCACCATCCGCGGCTTCGGCGGGCTCCTCCGGCTCCTCGGGCTCGGGGGCCGACGGCTCGGGTCGGCGGCCGACGGCTCGGGTCCGGGGTGCCGCCGGCGGGCGTGGTGTCCGGCGCGGGCCTGCCGCCGTCGTCGGCCGCGGTGCTGCCGGGCAGCACGCTGGCGCCGAGGCTGTAGAGGGTGAGCGTCAGGAGCACCGCGATCGCGGTGATGAGGGTGATCCGACGGGCGAACGTGCGCGCCGTCTCGGCGACAGTCATGGGGTGCTCCGGTGTCCTGATGAAACGTGGGGAAGGGGTGTCACCGAGAAGGACGCCTCAGCGTGGCAGCAGGTTGCATTGAAGTGGTGGATGCCCTCAGGCGTGTCCGAAACCGGGTCGCCCGTAAGGTCGTCGACGTGGTGCGGGCGGACCTCGACAAGCAGCCGGCGGAGGTCCGCCGGATGTTCGACACGGTCGCGCGCCGCTACGACGTCACCAACGACGTGCTCTCCCTCGGTCAGGACCGGCGCTGGCGCCGGGAGGTCGTGGCCGCCGTCGACGCCCAGTACGGCGACCGGGTGCTCGACCTCGCGGCCGGCACCGGCACGTCGAGCGAGCCGTTCGACGACCGGGGCGCGTTCGTCGTGCCGTGCGACTTCTCGCTCGGGATGCTCCGGGTCGGCAAGCAGGCCCGTCCCGGGCTCGCGTTCACCGCGGGCGACGGCACCCGGCTGCCCTTCGCCGACCACACCTTCGACGCCGTCACCATCAGCTTCGGGCTGCGCAACATCGTCGACCCGCTCGCCGGGCTGACGGAGCTGCGGCGGGTCACCCGGCCCGGTGGCCGGCTGGTGGTGTGCGAGTTCAGCCACCCCACCTGGGCGCCGTTCCGCACCCTCTACGTCGAGTACCTGATGCGGGCCCTGCCGACGGTCGCCCGCGCCGTCTCCTCGGCCCCCGAGGCCTACGTCTACCTCGCCGAGTCGATCCGCGCCTGGCCCGACCAGGCCGGGCTCGCCGGCCTGATCACCCGGGCCGGGTGGCGTGACGTCGAGTGGCGCAACCTGTCGGGCGGCATCGTCGCGATGCACCGCGCGACGGCGTGAATTCAACAACGCCCAGATGACCTAAATCCCCAGGTCAGCCCGGGTGTGACGGGGTCCGCGAGCAGTGGCAGTATGAGCCCCGGCGTCTTCGTGATTCGGTTCACAAAGCCACAAAGCGAGGCGCCAGCTCACGACGACGAGCAGTCCGGAGGTCTCAGGCGCGGATGGACATCTACATCCCCGTACTCGCCCTCGCCGGCCTCGCGACCCTGTTCGCGGTCGGCTCGATCGTCACCAGCATGCTGGTCGGCCCGTCGCGCTACAACCGGGCCAAGCTCGACTCCTACGAGTGCGGGATCGAGCCCACACCGCAGCCGATGGGCGGCGGCCGGTTCCCGGTGAAGTACTACATCACCGCGATGCTCTTCATCGTCTTCGACATCGAGATCATCTTCCTCTACCCGTGGGCCGTGCACTTCGACGCGATGGGGGTCTTCGGCCTGGTCGAGATGGTGCTGTTCATCGCCACGGTCTTCATCGCCTACGCCTACGTCTGGCGTCGGGGCGGGCTCGACTGGGACTGAGCGACGAGCACGGAGAGCACGAAACAGAGGGAGAGGGAGGGAACCGCATGGGCCTCGAGGACAAGCTGCCGAGCGGCGTCCTGCTGTCGTCGGTGGAAGGGCTCGCCGGCTACATGCGCAAGGCGAGCTTCTGGCCGGCCACGTTCGGCCTGGCCTGCTGCGCCATCGAGATGATGACCAGCGGCGGCCCCAAGTACGACCTCGCCCGGTTCGGCATGGAGGTCTTCCGCGCCAGCCCCCGCCAGGCCGACCTGATGATCGTCGCGGGCCGGGTGAGCCAGAAGATGGCGCCGGTGCTGCGGCAGATCTACGACCAGATGCCGAACCCCAAGTACGTGCTGGCGATGGGCGTGTGCGCCAGCAGCGGCGGCATGTTCAACAACTACGCGATCGTGCAGGGCGTCGACCACGTCGTCCCGGTCGACATGTACCTCCCCGGCTGCCCGCCGCGGCCCGAGATGCTCATCGACGCGATCCTCAAGCTCCACGACCAGGTGCAGGCCACCAAGCTCGGCGCGAACCGCCGGACCGAGATCGAGGAGAACGAGACCGCAGCCCTCGCGGCGCTGCCCACCTCCGAGATGCGAGGACTCCTCAGGTGAGCGACGAGGACAAGACCACCGGGCCGGACGAGTCGGCCCAGCTCCCCGCCAGCACCGATGCCGAGGTGCACGCCGTCGGCGCGCGCAGCGGCATGTTCGGCGCGCAGGGCACCGGTGACACCAGCGGCTACGGCGGCCTGGTGGCGCCGGTCGTGTTCCCCGGCCAGGCGCAGCGCCCGTACGGCGGCTGGTACGACGAGGTGGCCGACGCGCTGGAGGAGGCGGGCCCGCTCGCCGGCGTCGTCGTGCACCGCGGCGAGATCACCTTCCACGTGCGCCGCGACGAGCTGGTCGACGTCGCCCGCCGGCTGCGCGACGACCCGCGGCTGCGGTTCGAGTTCTGCAGCGGAGTGAGCGGCGTCCACTACCCCGACGACACCGGGGCCGAGCTGCACGCCGTCTACCACCTGCTCTCGATGACCCACAACCGTCGGATCCGGGTCGAGGTCACCGCCCCGGACGCCGACCCGCAGGTGCCGTCGCTCGTGGCGATCTACCCCACGCTCGACTGGCACGAGCGCGAGACCTTCGACATGTTCGGCATCGTCTTCGACGGCCACCCGGCGCTCACCCGCATCCTCATGCCCGACGACTGGCCCGGCCACCCGCAGCGCAAGGACTACCCGCTGGGCGGCATCCCGGTCGAGTACAAGGGCGGCACGATCCCGCCGCCCGACCAGCGCAGGAGCTACAGCTGATGAGCCAGGACATCTACGCCGGCGCGACCGAGACCCAGGAGGGGAAGGTCTTCACGGTCACGGGCCGCGACTGGGACGACATCGTCGAGGGGCTCGCCGACGCCGAGGGCGTCGAGGAGCGGGTCGTCGTCAACATGGGCCCGCAGCACCCGTCCACCCACGGTGTGCTCCGGCTGATCCTCGAGATCGAGGGCGAGACGGTCACCGAGGCCCGCTGCGGCATCGGCTACCTGCACACCGGCATCGAGAAGAACATGGAGTACCGCTCCTGGGTGCAGGGCACCACGTTCTGCACCCGGATGGACTACCTCTCGCCGTTCTACAACGAGGCCACCTACGTGCTCGGCGTGGAGCGGCTGCTCGACATCGAGGACCAGATCCCCGAGAAGGCAAGCGTGCTGCGGGTGCTCCTCATGGAGCTCAACCGGATCTCCTCGCACCTGGTCGCGATCGCCACCGGCGGCATGGAGATCGGCGCCCTCACGGTCATGACGATCGGCTTCCGCGAGCGCGAGCTGGTGCTCGACCTGTTCGAGCTCATCACCGGCCTGCGCATGAACCACGCCTACTTCCGGCCCGGCGGCGTCGCCATGGACCTGCCGCCGAACGCGATCGAGGAGCTGCGCGGCTTCATCGCGCTGATGAAGAAGCGGCTCCCCGAGTACGCCGCCCTCTGCAACGCCAACCCGATCTTCAAGGCCCGGCTCGACGGCGTCGGGCACCTCGACCTCGAGGGCTGCCTGGCCCTCGGGATGACCGGCCCCGTGCTCCGCAGCACCGGCTACCCGTGGGACCTGCGCAAGTCCGAGCCGTACTGCGGCTACGAGACCTACGACTTCGACGTGCAGACCTGGGACACCGCCGACTCGTACGGCCGGTTCCGGGTGCGGCTCTCCGAGATGTGGGAGTCGCTGCGCATCGTCGAGCAGGCCGTCGACCGGCTGGAGGGCATGGTGGGCCAGCCCGTCATGGTCGCCGACAAGAAGATCGCCTGGCCCAGCCAGCTCTCGATCGGCTCCGACGGCATGGGCAACAGCCTCGACCACATCCGCCACATCATGGGCGAGTCGATGGAGGCCCTGATCCACCACTTCAAGCTGGTCACCGAGGGCTTCCGGGTGCCGCCCGGCCAGGCCTACGTGCCGATCGAGTCGCCGCGCGGCGAGCTCGGCGCGCACGTCGTCTCCGACGGCGGCACGCGGCCGTTCCGCGCCCACTTCCGCGACCCGTCGTTCACCAACCTGCAGGCCACGAGCGTGATGAGCGAGGGCGGGCAGGTGGCCGACGTCATCGTGGCCATCGCCTCCATCGACCCCGTCATGGGAGGTGTCGACCGGTGACCCTCGAGCAGACCACGCTCGACGAGCTGAGCGAGATCGCGGCCCGCTACCCGGAGAAGCGCTCCGGCCTGCTGCCGATGCTGCACCTGGTGCAGTCGATCGAGGGACGGGTCACGCCCGAGGGCATCGAGACCTGTGCGCGGATCCTCGACCTCTCGCCGGCCGAGGTGAGCGGCGTCGCGACGTTCTACACGATGTACAAGCGCAAGCCGATGGGCGACTACCACGTGGGTGTCTGCACCAACACGCTGTGCGCCGTCATGGGCGGCGACGAGATCTTCGCCCGGCTCAAGGAGCACCTCGACGTCGGCAACGACGAGACCACCGACGACGGCAAGATCACCCTCGAGCACGTCGAGTGCAACGCAGCCTGCGACTACGCCCCGGTGGTGATGGTCAACTGGGAGTTCATGGACAACCAGACCCCGGAGTCCGCGACCCAGGTCGTCGACGACCTGCGGGCAGGCACCGAGGTCCACTCCACGCGCGGCCCGCGCATCTGCACCTGGCGCGAGGCCGAGCGCGTGCTCGCCGGCTACCCCGACGGCCTCGCCGACGAGGGCCCGGGCGCCGGCCCGGCGAGCCTGATCGGCCTCGAGATCGCCCGCGATCGCGGCTGGACCGCACCCACCGCCGCCGAGGCGCGGCGCGAGCAGCAGTCCGAGGACAAGAAGAAGGACGCCGAGCAGGTGCCCACCGAGCCGGAGCAGAAGGTCGAGGGCGCGAAGCAGTCCGACGACGACGTCGCCGAGGGCGCCGCCGTCGAGGAGAAGGCCCCCACCGACGAGCCCGCCGCCGACAAGGAGGAGGCACAGTGACCGGGATCGACAAGCTCACGCCGGTCCTCACCGACCTCTGGGACGCCGAGCAGGGCTGGAAGCTCGCCACCTACGAGGACCGCGGCGGCTATGGCGCGCTGAAGAAGGCGCTCGACATGGCGCCCGACGCGATCATCGCCGCCGTCAAGGACTCCGGTCTCCGTGGCCGCGGCGGCGCCGGCTTCCCCACCGGCATGAAGTGGTCGTTCATCCCGCAGGACAACCCCAAGCCGAAGTACCTCGTCGTCAACGCCGACGAGTCCGAGCCGGGCACCTGCAAGGACATCCCGCTGATGATGGGCAACCCCCACGTGCTCGTGGAGGGCGTGATCATCAGCTCGTTCGCGATCCGCGCGCACCAGGCGTTCATCTACATCCGCGGCGAGGTGCTCCACGTGATCCGCCGGGTGCAGGCGGCGGTCGACGAGGCGTACGCGGCGGGCCACCTCGGCACCGACATCCACGGCTCGGGCTACGACCTCGACATCGTCGTGCACGCCGGCGCCGGCGCCTACATCTGCGGCGAGGAGACCGCGCTCCTCGAGGGCCTCGAGGGACGCCGCGGCCAGCCCCGGCTGCGCCCGCCGTTCCCGGCGGTGGCCGGCCTGTACGCCAGCCCCACCGTGATCAACAACGTCGAGTCGATCGCCTCGGTGCCGAGCATCATCGAGCACGGCGCCTCCTGGTTCGCCGCGATGGGCACCGAGAAGTCGAAGGGCTACGGCATCTTCAGCCTGTCCGGCCACGTCGCGAACCCGGGCCAGTTCGAGGCGCCGCTCGGCATCACGCTGCGCGAGCTCATCGACCTCGCCGGCGGCATGCGCGAGGGGCACGACCTGAAGTTCTGGACGCCGGGCGGGTCCAGCACCCCGCTCCTCACCGGCGAGCACCTCGACGTGCCCCTCGACTTCGAGGCGGTCGGCGAGGCCGGCTCGATGCTCGGCACCCGCGCGCTGCAGCTCTTCGACGACACCACCTGCGTGGTGCGCGCCGTGCTGCGCTGGACCGAGTTCTACAAGCACGAGTCCTGCGGCAAGTGCACGCCGTGCCGCGAGGGCACCTGGTGGCTGGTGCAGACGCTCGCCGCGCTGGAGCGGGGCGAGGGCAGCGAGGCCGACCTCGACCTGCTGCTCGACCAGTGCGACAACATCCTCGGCCGCTCCTTCTGCGCGCTCGGCGACGGTGCCACCGCGCCGATCACCAGCTCGATCGAGTTCTTCCGCGACGAGTACGTCGCCCACCTCACCCAGGGTGGCTGCCCGTTCGACCCCGCGGCCTCCACCGCCTGGGCCGGCACGGAGGTGATGGCATGACCGCCACGCCGGACCAAGACGTCGAGACGGTCACCGTCACCATCGACGGCATCCAGGTCGACGTCCCGAAGGACACCTTGGTGATCCGCGCCGCCGAGCAGGTGGGCGTGCAGATCCCACGGTTCTGCGACCACCCGCTGCTCGCGCCGGTGGGCGCCTGCCGGCAGTGCCTGGTCGACGTCCCGGACGCCGGCAACGGCCGCGGCTTCCCCAAGCCGCAGGCGGCCTGCACGCTGCCGGTGGCGCCCGGCATGGTGGTCAGCACCCAGCTCACCAGCGAGGTGGCCGACAAGGCGCAGCAGGGGATCATGGAGTTCCTGCTCATCAACCACCCGCTCGACTGCCCGGTGTGCGACAAGGGCGGCGAGTGCCCGCTGCAGAACCAGGCGATGAGCAACGGCCGCGGCGAGTCCCGGTTCATCGGGTCCGGTGCCGGCGGGACGAAGCGCACGTTCCCGAAGCCGATCAACCTCAGCCCGCAGGTGCTGCTCGACCGGGAGCGCTGCATCGTCTGCCAGCGCTGCACCCGGTTCACCGACGAGATCGCGGGCGACCCGTTCATCGAGATGGTCGAGCGGGGCGCGCTGCAGCAGGTCGGCATCGCCGAGGACGCACCGTTCCTCTCCTACTTCGCCGGCAACACCATCCAGATCTGCCCGGTGGGCGCGCTCACCTCGGAGTCCTACCGGTTCCGCTCCCGCCCGTTCGACCTCGTGTCCAGCCCGGCGGTGGCCGAGCACGACGCCTGCGGCTCGGCGATCCGGGTCGACCACCGCCGCGGCAAGGTGATGCGCCGCCTCGCCGGTGACGACCCCGAGGTCAACGAGGAGTGGATCACCGACAAGGACCGGTTCGCGTTCACCTACGCGAGCGAGCCCGACCGGCTCACCTACCCGCAGGTGCGCGACGACGACGGCGAGCTCCGGCCGGCGTCGTGGCCCGAGGCGTTCGCCGTCGCCGCGCGCGGGCTGCGCGAGGCGCAGGCGGCCGGCGGGGTCGGCGTGCTGCCCGGTGGGCGCCACACCGCCGAGGACGCCTTCGCGTACAGCACCTTCGCCCGGGTGGCGCTCGGCACCAACGACGTCGACTTCCGGGCCCGGCCGCACTCGGCGGAGGAGGCCGAGTTCCTGGCCGCCCACGTGGCCCTCACCGGTCCGGACGGCGGCGCGGTCACCTACGGCGACCTCGAACGGGCCTCGACCGTCGTGCTCGCCGGCCTCGAGCCCGAGGACGAGGCGGGCGCGATCTTCCTCCGGCTGCGCAAGGCGATCAAGCACGGCACCCGCGTGGTCGCGCTCGCGCCGTTCACCAGCCGCGGCCTCCACAAGCTGCACGCCGCCGTCGTGCCCACCGCGCCCGGCGACGAGCCGGCTGCGCTCTCCTCGCTGCTCGGTCACGCCGACTACGGCGTGGACAAGAACGCCGTCCTGCTCGTCGGCGAGCGGCTCGCCACCGTGCCCGGCGCCCTCAGCGCCGCGGCCGACCTGGTCGCGAAGTCCGGTGCCCGGCTGGCCTGGGTGCCGCGACGGGCCGGCGACCGCGGCGCCGTCGAGGCGGGTTGCCTGCCCGGCCTGCTGCCCGGTGGCCGCCCGGCCGCCGACGCCGCCGCCCGGGTCGACGTCGCCACCGCATTCGGCGTCGACCACCTGCCCGAGGCCGCCGGCCGCGACGCGAGCGCGATCGTGGCCGCACTGGCCACCGGCGACCTGGCCGGGCTCGTGATCGGCGGGGTCGACCCGTCCGACACCGCCGACCCCGCCGCCACCCGCGCGGCGATCGAGGCCGCGTCGTTCGTCGTCGCCCTCGAGCTGCGGGCCACCGAGGTCACCCGCGCGGCCGACGTCGTGTTCCCGGTGGCGCCGGTCACCGACAAGGCCGGCACCTTCGTCACCTGGGAGGGGCGTACCCGCCCGTTCGACGCGGTGCTCTCCAACCCGGCGTCGCTGCCCGACCTGCGGATCCTGGCGGGCATCGCCGAGGAGCTCGACCGCCCCCTCGGGTTCCGCACCGTCGCCGAGGCACGGGCCCGGATGGCCGAGCTGGGCCCCTGGGACGGCGAGCGCCCATCCTTCACCCCGGTGGCACCCGCCGCCGCGCCGAAGCGGGCGCCGAAGGGGCTGCGGCTGGCGACCTGGAAGCTGATGATCGACAACGGCTCGATGCAGGACGGCGACAAGCACCTCGCCGCCACCGCCCGACCGCCGGTCGCGCGGATCACCCCCGCGCTGTTCGCCGCCCTTCGAGACGCCTCGTCCCTCGGCTCCTCAGGGACCGAAAAGCGTGTGACGGTCACCGTCACCGGCGACCGCGGGTCGGTCACGTTGCCGGCCGAGCCGGCCGCCGACCTCGTCGACGGCGTGGTCTGGTTGCCCGCCAACTCCACCGGCCGCGGCCTGCTGAGCGACCTCGCGTCACCCGGCAGCCGGGTCACCGTCACGGGAGGGAACTCATGACCGGCTTCGGCACCGACCCGTGGTGGGTCATCACCATCAAGGTGGTGCTGGTCTTCCTGATCCTGGTGCTCCTCACGCTGTTCAACATCTGGTGGGAGCGCCGGGTCGTGGCGCGCATGCAGCACCGCATCGGCCCCAACGTGCACGGGCCCGTTCGGCCTGCTCCAGTCGCTCGCCGACGGCGTCAAGCTGATGCTGAAGGAAGACCTGACACCGAAGGCGGCCGACCGGGTCGTCTTCGTGCTCGCCCCCGTGATGGCGGTGATCCCGGCGTTCGTGACCTTCAGCGTCGTCCCGTTCGGGCCCGAGGTCGAGATCCCGTTCACCGACACCACCACCAAGCTGCAGCTCACCGACATGCCGGTAGCGGTGCTGTTCGTGCTCGCCATCGCCTCGATCGGCATCTACGGCATCGTGCTCGGCGGCTGGTCGTCCGGCTCCACCTACTCGCTGCTCGGCGGCCTGCGGTCCAGCGCGCAGATGATCTCCTACGAGGTCGCGATGGGCCTCGCGCTGGTCGCGGTGTTCATGTACGCCGGCTCGATGTCCACCAGCGAGATCGTGGCGGCGCAGGACGACCTGTGGTTCGGAATCGTGCTGCTGCCGTCGTTCGTCGATCTTCCTGATCGCGATGGTCGGCGAGACCAACCGCGCGCCGTTCGACCTCCCCGAGGCCGAGGGCGAGCTCGTCGGCGGCTTCCACACCGAGTACTCCTCGATCAAGTTCGCCCTGTTCTTCCTCGCCGAGTACATCAACATGGCCACCGTGTCGGCGATGGCCACCACGCTGTTCCTCGGCGGGTGGGCGGCACCCTGGGGCGTCGAGCACGTCTGGGAGGGCGCCAACGAGGGCTACTGGCCGTTGCTCTGGTTCTTCGGCAAGGTGTTCTTCTTCATCTTCCTCTTCATCTGGCTGCGCGGCTCGCTGCCGCGGTTCCGCTACGACCAGTTCATGGCCATCGGCTGGAAGATCCTGATCCCCGGCTCGCTGGCGTGGATCGTCCTGGTCGCCACGCTCCGGCTCGGCCGCAACGAGGGATGGGACAGCCAGGTCTTCTTCATCGCCGGCGGCGTCGTGCTCGCTGTCCTGCTCGCGGCCTCCTTCGTCGGCGGTGGCGACGACGACGAGGACGAGGCGACGAGGACCTTCGGCGCCACCGGTTCCGACATCGCCACCACCGCGCCCACCGGCGGGTTCCCGACGCCGCCGATGCCGGCCGGTGGTGCCGTGCGCGGCTCCGCCGAGCCGCTGACCTTCCCACGCTCGAGCACGACCGTCACGGAGGAGGACGCCTGATGGCCGACGACAAGCGCGACCAGCAGCGGCCCTGGGACTCGGTCGCTGGCTTCGGTGTCACCTTCCGCACGATGTTCAAGAAGGTCGTCACCGAGCAGTACCCGTTCGAGAAGCAGCCGACCGCACCTCGCTTCCACGGCCGCCACCAGCTCAACCGCTGGCCGGACGGGCTCGAGAAGTGCATCGGCTGCGAGCTGTGCGCCTGGGCCTGCCCGGCCGACGCGATCTACGTCGAGGGCGCCTCCAACAGCGACGCCGACGACGAGCGGTTCAGCCCGGGCGAGCGCTACGGCCGCGTCTACCAGATCAACTACCTGCGCTGCATCCTGTGCGGCCTGTGCATCGAGGCGTGCCCGACCCGGGCGCTCACGATGACGAACGAGTACGAGCTGGCCGACGACAACCGCGCCGACCTGATCTACGAGAAGTCCGACCTGCTCGCGCCGCTGCTGCCCGGCATGGAGCAGCCGCCCCACCCGATGCGGCTCGGTGACGACGAGGGCGCGTACTACCGCGGCACCTACGCCGCGCCGGAGCCCGGCGCCCAGCACGAGGAGGAGGTCGGCTCGTGACCGCGTTCTGGATCCTCGCCCCCGTGATGGTGCTGGCGGCCCTCGGCATCCTCTTCGTCCGCAAGGCCGTGCACGCCGCGCTGCTGCTGGCCGTGGTGATGATCAGCCTGGCGATCCTGTACGCCGCCCTGGAGGCGCCGTTCCTCTTCGCCGTGCAGATCATCGTCTACACCGGCGCGATCCTGATGCTGTTCCTGTTCGTGCTGATGCTCGTGGGCGTCGACGCCTCCGACTCGGTGGTCGAGACGATCCGCGGCCAGCGGGTGCTCGCCATCATCGGCGGGCTGCTGCTCGGCGTCCTGCTGGTCGTCACCCTCGGCCAGGTCACCCTCGGCACCGCGGTCGGCCTCGGCGACGCCAACGAGGGCGGGAACGTGCAGTCGCTGGCCAACCTCATCTTCTCCCGCTACGTGTTCGCCTTCGAGGTCACCTCGGCGCTGCTCATCACCGCCGCGGTCGGCGCGATGGTGCTCGCCCACCGCGAGCGGCTCACGCCGCGCGAGGGCCAGGCCGCGCTGGCCGCGCGGCGGGTGAAGGCGTACGCCGAGCGCGGTGAGCACCTCGGCCCGCTCCCGCCACCCGGCGTCTACGCCCGTCACAACGCCGTCGACACCCCCGCGCTCCTGCCCGACGGCACGGCCGCCGAGTCGTCGGTGTCACGCGTGCTCGCGGCCCGCGGCACGGTGCGCTCCGCGGCGGCGGCCGACCACGTCGAGGACGTGCAGCGCCAGCTGGGCGGCATCTCCACCGACGACCCCGGCGGTGGCCGGTCCGGCAAGTCGGGTGTCGCACCGCAGAGTGAGGAGGACGTCGACAAGTGAACGAGTACATCATTCTGTCCACGATCCTCTTCACGATCGGCTCGGTCGGCGTGCTCGTGCGCCGCAACGCGATCGTCGTGTTCATGTGCGTCGAGCTGATGCTCAACGCCTGCAACCTCGCGCTCGTCACGTTCGCGAAGCAGCACGGCAACCTCGACGGCCAGGTCGCGGCGTTCTTCGTGATGGTCGTGGCCGCCGCGGAGGTCGTGGTCGGGCTCGCGATCATCATGACCATCTTCCGGACCCGTCGCTCGGCCTCGGTCGACGACGCCAGCCTGCTGAAGTTCTGAGGCCTCTGCATGTATCTGATGGAAGCCGGGCACCACATCCCGGTCGTCGAGCCCGGGAGCGCCGACGGCGTGCTCTCCCTCGCCTGGCTGGTGATCGCGCTGCCGCTGGCGGGCGCGCTGATCCTGCTGGTCGGGGGCCGGTTCACCGACCGCTGGGGCCACTGGCTGGGCACGGCGCTGCCGATCGGCTCGTTCGTGATCAGCCTGGTCATGTTCCTCGACCTCATGGGCCGTGGTGAGGAGGAGCGGCAGGTCTCCCAGCACCTCTACGACTGGATCCAGGTCGGCGGCCTCGACGTCGGCATGGACCTCCTCTACGACCCGCTGAGCGCGCTGTTCCTGCTGCTCATCACCGGTGTCGGCTCGCTCATCCACGTCTACTCGATCGGCTACATGGCGCACGACCCGCGCCGGCGCCGGTTCTTCGGCTACCTCAACCTGTTCGTCGCGGCGATGCTGATGCTGGTGCTGTCCGAGAACTACCTCGGGCTGTTCCTCGGCTGGGAGGGCGTGGGCCTCGCCTCCTACCTGCTCATCGGCTTCTGGCAGCACAAGCACTCGGCGGCGCAGGCGGCCAAGAAGGCCTTCGTGATCAACCGGGTCGGCGACATGGGCATGGCCACCGCCATCTTCCTGGCGTTCGTCACCTTCGGCACGACGTCGTTCACCGGCATCAGCGAGGCGGCCGGGGGTGCGAGCGAGGCGACGCTCACGGCGCTCGGCGTCCTGCTGCTGGTGGGAGCCTGCGGCAAGTCGGCCCAAGTGCCGCTGCAGGCGTGGCTGCTCGACGCGATGGAGGGCCCGACGCCGGTGTCGGCGCTCATCCACGCCGCCACCATGGTCACCGCCGGCGTCTACCTGATCGTCCGGTCCAACTTCGTCTTCGAGCGGGCGCCGCACGCGCAGACGGCGGTGGTCGCGGTCGCCGTGGTCACGCTGCTGTGGGGCGCGATCCTCGGGTGCGCCAAGGACGACATCAAGAAGGCGCTCGCCGGCTCCACCATGAGCCAGATCGGCTACATGATGCTCGGCGCCGGGCTCGGGGTGGCGGGCTACGCGTTCGCGATCTTCCACCTGCTCACCCACGGCTTCTTCAAGGCCAACATGTTCCTGGGCGCCGGTTCGGTGATGCACGGCATGGACGACGACGTCGACATGCGCCACTACGGCGCGCTCACGAAGGCGATGCCGGTCACGTTCCTCACCTTCGCGATGGGCTATCTCGCGATCATCGGGTTCCCCGGGTTCTCCGGCTTCTGGTCGAAGGACAAGATCATCGAGGTCGCCATCGACGAGTCGTGGTTCGTCGGCGGCGCCGCCCTGCTCGGCGCCGGCATCACCGCGTTCTACATGACCCGCCTCATGCTGATGACGTTCTTCACCACCAAGCGGTGGCAGAAGGACGTGCACCCGCACGAGTCGCCCGCCGTCATGACCGGGCCGCTCATCGTGCTCGCGGCGCTGTCGGTGCTCGGCGGCGTGTTCCTGCTCGGCGACTGGATCGTCGAGTGGCTCGCGCCGGTCGTCGGCGAGGAGGGCGAGCACGCGCTGCCCATCCCGGTGCTCGCCATCACCGGCATGACCGTGGCGGTCGTGGCCATCGGCGTCACGACGGCGTTCCTCCTGGTCGGACGCCGTGAGGTGCCGCAGACCGCGCCGCAGGACGTCTCCTTCGTCACCCGCGCGGCCCGCGCCGACCTGTACGGCGACGCGTTCAACGACGCCTTCGTCGTGTCGCCGGGCAAGCGGCTGGTGGCGGGGCTGTTCGCCTTCGACCGCTCCGGCGCCGACGGCACCTTCATGGGCGGCGGGTCCGCGGTGAAGGCCATCGGCGGCCAGCTGCGCAAGGTGCAGACCGGCTACGTGCGCTCCTACGCGCTCTCGCTGCTGGGCGGCGTCATCCTCGTCGTCCTCGCGCTCCTGGCGGTGAACCTGACATGAGAATCCCCACGACGTTCTTCGCCTCCCCCGCTGCGCTCCTCCGCCGAACAACGCCGCGGGGGCCCCGGTCGGTCTCCGCTACAGGGGCAGGCACGGCCAGTTGGGAGGTCGGCCAGTGACGCTCACCCTCCTGATCCTCGTGCCGCTCGTCGGCGCCCTGGTCGTCCCGTTCCTCCCGGCCGCGTCCGCGCGGTCGGCCGCGCTCGGCATCTCGGCGGGCACCCTGGGCGTCGCGGTGGGCGCGGCCCTCCAGTACGACCTCGACGGCGGCATGCAGCTGGAGGAGACCCACACCTGGATCGAGTCCTTCGGCGTCAGCTACGCCCTCGGGCTCGACGGCCTCGGCCTGCTGCTCGTGCTGCTCACCGTGGTCCTCGTCCCGATCGTGATCCTGGCCGAGTGGGACGGGGGTGCCCTTCGAGACGGCTCGTCCCTCGCCTCCTCAGGGACCGGAACAGCGCGGAGCAGCAGCTTCTACGCGTGGGTGCTGGCGCTGGAGGCGCTGTCGCTGGCGGTCTTCCTGGCCACCGACGTGTTCCTCTTCTACGTCGTCTTCGAGGCCACGCTGATCCCGGCGTACTTCCTCATCGGCGGCTTCGGCCGCGAGGGCCGCGGCGCCGCGGCGGTCAAGTTCCTCATGTTCCAGCTCGCCGGCGGCCTGGTGCTGCTGGCGTCGGTGATCGGGCTGTACGTCGTCTCCTCCCAGCAGGGGGAGCCGTCGTACCTGCTCTCCGACCTGATGGAGCTCGACATCTCCACCGAGGCGGGGCGCTGGCTGTTCGCCGGCTTCTTCATCGCCTTCGCGATCAAGGCGCCGCTGTTCCCGCTGCACACCTGGCTCGCCGACACCACTGAGAAGGCCACGCCCGGCACGAGCGTGCTGCTCGTCTGCGTGCTCGACAAGATCGGCACCTTCGGGATGCTCCGGTTCTGCCTCGGCATCTTCCCCGAGGCCTCGCAGTGGGCCACTCCGGTCGTCGTCGCGCTCGCGCTGATCTCGATCATCTACGGCGCGCTGGTGGCGATCGCCCAGGACGACGTGCTCCGGCTGATCGGCCTCACCTCGCTCAGCCACTTCGGTTTCATCACCCTCGGCATCTTCGTGTTCAGCAGCCAGGGCGGCTCCGGCGCGGTGCTCTACATGGTCAACCACGGCATCGGCACCGCGGCGCTGTTCCTGGTGGCCGGCTACCTGATCGACCGGCGCGGCACCACGCTCATCAGCGAGATGGGCGGCTTCGAGAAGGCGACGCCGGTGCTCGGCGGCCTGCTGCTCATGGCCGGTCTCGCCACCCTCGGTCTGCCGGGCCTGAGCCCGTTCGTCTCCGAGTTCCTGGTGCTGCTGGCGGCCTTCGACTACGCCTGGTGGGTCGGCGGCATCGCGGTGCTCGGCATCGTGCTCGCCGCGGTCTACGTGCTCTGGATGTACCAGCGCATCATGACCGGCCCCGGGCTGGCCGGCATCGCGGCGGCGGCGGCCCACGACGACTCCCACGACGCGCCGTCCGGCGGCACCGCGGTGGCGGTGGGCACGAAGGTGGCGGCGCTGCCCGACGCCACCACGCGCGAGGTGGCCGCGGTCGCGCCCGCTCGTCGTGGCGCTGCTGTTCTTCGGCTTCGTTCCGCAGCCGCTGCTCGACGTCGCCAACCCGTTCGTCGAGGAGCTCTACAGCAACGTGGTCGGCGTCAGCGACGACGAGCCCGCGGTCCCGGCCGGGGAATCCTCGTCCGGACGAGGAAGGGGACTGACGTGCCGGACGACTTCTCCAAGCCCGTCATCGAGTACGTCGAGCTCGCACCGATGCTCGTCGTCTTCGGCGTCGCCTGCGCCGGGGTGCTGGTCGAGGCCTTCCTGCCGCGCGCGCAGCGGCACATCGCCCAGGTCGCCCTCGCGGCTTCCGGCGTGGTCGCGGCCCTCGCGCTCACCGTCGTCACCGGTGTCGAACCTCGAGGAGGTCGGCGACGGCGCCGCGCGGGGCTTCGTCGGCGCCGAGGGCTCGATCGTGGTCGACGGTCCCACCGTGTTCCTCTGGGGGCTGCTGCTGGTCTTCGCGCTCTTCGGGGTCGCGCTGTTCGCCGAGCGCCGGGTCGAGGCGGGCGTGTCGGCGTTCGCCGGCCAGGCGGCCGCCCTGCCCGGCTCCGAGGCGGAGCGACAGGCCTCGACCCGCGGCGTCGAGCACACCGAGGTCTACCCGCTGCTCATGTTCGCGGTGGGCGGCATGCTGCTGTTCCCGGCCGCCGGCGACCTGCTCACCATGTTCGTCGCGCTCGAGGTGCTCTCGCTGCCGCTCTACCTGCTGTCGGGCCTCGCCCGCCGGCGCCGGCTGCTCAGCCAGGAGGCGGCGCTCAAGTACTTCCTGCTGGGCGCCTTCTCCTCCGGGTTCTTCCTCTACGGCGTCGCCCTGGTCTACGGCTACGCCGGGTCGATGAACCTGGCCGCCATCCACGACGCCGTCCGCAACGACTCCGGCAACCGCAACCTGCTGCTGATCGGGATCGGCATGCTCGCCGTCGGCCTGCTCTTCAAGGTCGGCGCCGTGCCGTTCCAGGCCTGGACGCCGGACGTCTACCAGGGCGCCCCCACGGCGGTCACGGCCTTCATGGCCGCGGCCACGAAGGTCGCCGCGTTCGGCGCGCTCCTGCGGCTGTTCTACGTCGCCTTCGGCTCCAACCGGTGGGACTGGGAGCCGATGCTGTGGGTGATCGCGATCCTCACCATGCTGGTCGGCGCGGTGCTCGCCGTCGTCCAGACCGACGTGAAGCGGATGCTCGCCTACTCCTCGGTGGCCCACACCGGCTTCCTGCTGGTGGGCGTGATCGGCCTACAGAGCCCCGGCGAGCTCGCCGACGGGCAGGTCACCTCACTGCAGGCGGTGCTCTTCTACCTCGCCACCTACGGCTTCGCGACGCTCGGTGCGTTCGCGATCGTCACGCTCGTGCGCGACGCCAACGGCGAGGCGCCGTCGTTCGCGCGGTGGGCGGGACTCGGCAAGCGCTCGCCGCTCGTGGCCGGGGCGTTCGCGTTCTTCCTGCTGTCGATGGCCGGGATCCCGCTCACCTCGGGCTTCGTGGGCAAGTGGGCGGTGTTCACGGTCGCGATGTCGAACGGCGCCTGGCCGGTCGTGCTCGCCGCGATCGCGTCGAGCATCATCGCGGTGTACTTCTACATCCGCTACATCCGCACCATGTTCTTCACCGACCCGCCGCCCGCGGGTGACCCCGTCGGCACCGTCGCCGTCCCGTCGCCGATGACGTCGGCCACGATCGCGTTCTGCGTGGTCGCCACCCTCGTGCTCGGTGTCTACCCGGCACCCGTCCTCGACCTCGCTGCCACCGTGGGAGACTTCATCAGGTGACCACACCGTCGAGGGACGCACTGGCCCTCCCGGTAGCCGACCCCGACCTCGCCGACCGCCTGAGCCGCCGGATGGCCGAGGTGGAGAAGGCGTTGTTCCACTACGCCTCGAGCCGCTCCGACTACGTCACCGAGGCCGCCCAGCACCTGCTCGCCGCGGGCGGGCGTCGGTTCCGGCCGCTCCTCGTGCTGCTGGCCGCCGAGACCGGCACGCACCCGGAGTCCGACGACGTCGTCACCGCGGCGTGCGTCGTCGAGATCACCCACGTCGGCTCGCTCTACCACGACGACGTGATGGACGAGGCCGCGCTGCGCCGCGGCGCCGACTCGGCCAACTCCCGCTGGGACAACCACGTCGCGATCCTCACTGGCGACTTCCTGTTCTCGAAGTCCTCCGAGCTCACCGCCGAGCTCGGCGCCGAAGCCGTCCGGATCCAGGCCGAGACCTTCACGCGGCTGGTCGAGGGCCAGATCCTCGAGACGGTGCCGCCGGGACCCGGCGACGACCCGGTGCAGCACCACCTCGACGTCGTCGCCGGCAAGACCGGCTCGCTCATCGCCACCTCGGCGCGCTACGGCGCTCGCTTCGGCGGTGCCACGCCGGAGGTCGAGGAGGCGCTCACCGCCTACGGGGAGATCGTGGGCACGGCATTCCAGCTCTCCGACGACATCCTCGACATCGCTTCGGAGTCCACCGAGTCAGGCAAGACCCCCGGCACCGACTTGCGCGAGGGCGTGCCCACGCTCCCGGTGCTGCTGGCGCTCGCCTCCACCGACCCGCGCGACGAGCGGCTCCGGGAGCTGCTCCGCTCCGACCTCGCCGCCGACGACGCCGCCCACTCCGAGGCGCTCGCCCTGCTCCGCGCCCACCCGGCGATGAAGCGCGCCCGCGCCTACGTCGTCGGGCGCGCGCAGGAGGCCAAGGCACGGCTCGACGTGCTGCCCCCGGGCCCCGTCCGCGACGCCCTCGAGGCCTTCGCCGACGTCGTCGCCACCCGCACCTCCTGACGTCAGGCGGCCCGTGACGCGGCCACGGTGAGCGCCAGCTGGCGCCGTCGGTGCCGGACGGCCTCCCAGGTGAAGATCGAGAGGGCGAGCCACACCAGCACGAAGCCGACCCAGCGGCCCGGCGGCATGTCCTCGTGGAAGACCAGCACTCCCAGCGCGAACTGCAGGATGGGGGCCAGGTACTGGAGCAGGCCGAGGGTCACCATCGGCACCCGGATCGCCGCAGCGCCGAAGCAGATGAGCGGGATGGCGGTGACGATCCCGGCGCTGGAGACGAGCAGTGCATGACTCAGGCCGTGGGCACCGAAGTTCGACTCGCCGGTGATGGTGAGCCACCCGAGGTAGGCCGCCGCGAACGGCGCGATGACGGCGGTCTCGAAGGAGATGCTCTCCACGGCGCCGACGTCGGCCGACTTCTTCGCCAGACCGTAGGTGCCGAAGGAGAAGGCGAGCACCAGGGCGACCCACGGCGGCCGGCCGTAGTCCCACGTCAGCACGCACACCGCCCCGAAGCCGATGCCGAGCGCCACCCACTGCACCCGCCGCAGTCGCTCGCCCAGGATGAGCACGCCCATCAGCACCGTGACCAGCGGGTTGATGAAGTAGCCGAGCGATGTCTCGACCACACGGCCGCTGTTGACGCCGTAGATGTAGGTGGCCCAGTTGACAGTGATCACGACCGCCGCGACGCCGAGCAGCAGCCGGAGCCGCGGGCTGCGCAGCACCGCGCGCAGCTGCGAGCGGCGGCCCAGCACGACCACGAGCAGGCCCAGCGTGACCATCGACCACAGGATCCGGTGGGCGAGGATCTCGACAGCCCCGCCGGGCTCCAGGAGCGGCCAGTAGAGCGGGAAGGCGCCCCACAGTCCGTATGCGGCCACGCCGAAGAGCACTCCTCCGCGTCGCTCCACGAAAGTCAGGATAGGAAGGTAAAGATCCGGGTGGGCAGGCGGGTTTGCCGCGACGTCCCGCGGGCACGTTTCGGCCCGTCCCCACACTTCGACTCCAGGAGACCCGATGCGCTTCCGCCACCTCGTCGTCCCGCTGCTCGCCGCCCTGGCGCTCACCGCCACCATGCTCGTGACGACCCCCGCTCCCGCCTCCGCCGAGGCCAGGCCTCGCCCGGTCTCCCTCTACAAGGGCGAGATCCGCGACACCGGCGTCTTCTGGGCCAAGGGCCGAGCCAAGGGTTGGCGCCAGCGCTTCGTGTACCTGGAGCGGAAGGCCTGCCGCACCTGCCGGTACCGCACGTTCAAGAAGGACCGCACCGGCACCGGCGGTGCCTACTACTTCCGCTTCGACGGTCGCATCGGCGACAAGTTCCGGATCTACGTCCCGCGCGGCGGCGGCTACAACGGCGTGCGCAAGTACGTCGGCCAGATCGTCCGCGACGACTGACCACGCCCCTCGCTGACCCGTCGCCTAGAGGCGACGGGTCAGTGTCATTTCGGGCTCAGACGACGGTCCAGGTGTCGCCGCTGGTGATCAGGGCGGCGAGGCGCTCGTCGGACCCGCCGGGCGCGGCGTCACGGGCGGAGGCGACCTGGGCACGCGCCTGGTCGTCGTACGTGGGCCGCGCGACCTGGCGGAAGATGCCGATCGGCGAGCGGTTGAGGTAGCCGGCGTCGGTGAGCCGGGAGATCGCGAACGCCGTCGAGGGGTCTTCGGCGTGGGCGTCGTGCACCAGCAGCGCGTTCTCGCCGACATCGGCCACGTCGGCCACCCGGACGCCGCCGGTAGAGGCGTCGCGCACCAGGCCCTTGCCGCCGTCGGCGCCGAACCGGATCGGCTCGCCGTGCACCAGCGGGATGATCGCGTCGGCCTTCGTGTCGTTGCTCTTGATCGCGTCGAAGGCGCCGTCGTTGAAGATCGGGCAGTTCTGGTAGATCTCGACCAGCGAGGCGCCGCGATGCGCGGCGGCCGCGGAGAGCACCGCGGTGAGGTGCTTGCGGTCGGAGTCGATGGTGCGAGCGACGAACGTGGCCTCCGCGCCCAGCGCCAGCGACACCGGGTTGAACGGGTGGTCGAGCGAGCCCATGGGCGTGGACTTGGTGACCTTGCCCGCCTCGGAGGTGGGGGAGTACTGGCCCTTGGTGAGGCCGTAGATCCGGTTGTTGAACAGCAGGATCGTCATGTTCACGTTGCGGCGCAGCGCGTGGATCAGGTGGTTGCCGCCGATCGAGAGCGCGTCGCCGTCGCCGGTGACCACCCACACCGACAGGTCCTCGCGGGCGGTGGCGATGCCGGTGGCGATCGCCGGCGCCCGCCCGTGGATGGAGTGCATCCCGTAGGTGTCGAGGTAGTACGGGAACCGCGAGGAGCAGCCGATGCCGGAGACGAACACGATGTTCTCCCGGCGCAGCCCGAGGTCGGGCAGGAACGACTGCACCGCCTTGAGGACCGCGTAGTCGCCGCAGCCGGGGCACCAGCGCACCTCCTGGTCGGAGGTGTACTGCTTGCCGGTCTGGGGCTCCTCGCCCTCGTAGGCCGGAACGCTCTCGACGCCGGTGCGCAGACCGGGGATTCCCAGCGAGACTGATTGCTCGGTCATCGGTCGTCCTCCGTGGTCGTGGTGAGATCGACCTCGATGCCCTCGGCGTCGGCGACCAGGTTGCCGATGGCCTCGGCCAGGGCCGCCGCCTTGAGGGGCAGCCCGCGCACCTGGTTGTAGCCGATCGCGTCGACGAGGAACCTGCCGCGCAGCAACAAGGACAGCTGACCGAGGTTCATCTCGGGCACGAGCACCTTGTCGTAGCGCTCGAGGATGTCGCCGAGGTCGTTCGGGAACGGGTTGAGGTGCCGCAGGTGCACCTGCGCGACGTCGTAGCCGGCCTTGCGCACCCGGCGGCAGCCGGCGCCGATCGGGCCGTAGGTGGAGCCCCAGCCGATCACCAGCACCTTGGCCCGCCCGCTCGGGTCGTCGACCTCCAACGGGGGCAGTGCGTCGGCGATCCGGTCGACCTTCGCCTGCCGGGTGCGCACCATGAGGTCGTGGTTGGCGGGGTCGTAGGAGATGTTGCCGTGACCCTCGGCCTTCTCGAGCCCGCCGATGCGGTGCTCGAGTCCGGGCGTGCCGGGGATCGCCCACGGCCGGGCGAGGGTCTCCTCCTCGCGCAGGTAGGGCCAGTAGTCCTTCTCGCCCGACTCGAGCTCGTGGTTGGGCTCGGTGGCGAACGCCGGGTCGATGCCCGGCAGGTCGGTGAGGTCGGGGATCCGCCACGGCTCGGAGCCGTTGGCGAGGTAGCCGTCGGAGAGCAACATCACCGGCGTGCGGTGGGTGACGGCGATCCGAACGGCCTCGAGGGCCGCGGCGAAGCAGTCACCGGGCGACTGCGGCGCGACGATCGGCACCGGCGCCTCGCCGTTGCGGCCGAACATCGCCTGCAGCAGGTCGGCCTGCTCGGTCTTGGTGGGCAGGCCGGTGGAGGGGCCGCCGCGCTGCACGTCGATCACCAGCAGCGGGAGCTCGGTCATCACCGCGAGGCCGATGGTCTCGGACTTGAGCGCGATGCCGGGGCCGGAGGTGGTGGTGACGCCGAGCTGGCCGGCGAATGCTGCACCGAGCGCGGCACCGATGCCGGCGATCTCGTCCTCGGCCTGGAAGGTGGTGACGCCGAACGCCTTGTGCTTGCTCAGCTCGTGGAGGATGTCGGAGGCCGGGGTGATCGGGTAGGAGCCGAGGAACAGCGGCAGCCCGGAGCGCACGCTCGCCGCGATGAGGCCGTAGGCCAGCGCCAGGTTGCCGGTGATGTTGCGGTAGGTGCCCGCGGGCATCGTGGCCGGCTTGATCTCGTACTGGACGGCGAACGCCTCGGTGGTCTCGCCGAAGTTCCAGCCGGCCTTGAATGCCGCGATGTTCGCGTCGCGGATCGCCGGCACCTTCGCGAACCGCTGCGACAGGAAGCTGGTGGTGGGATCGGTGGGCCGGCCGTACATCCACGACAGCAGGCCGAGCGCGAACATGTTCTTGGCGCGGGCGGCGTCCTTGCGGGAGAGGCCGAACTCCTTGACCGCCGCCACCGTCATCCCGGTGAGGTCGACCGGGGTGACCTGGAGGTCGCCGAGCGGTGAGCCGGCGTCGCCGAGGGAGTCCAGCGGGTTCGCGTCGTAGCCGGCCTTGGCGAGGTTGCGGGCGGTGAAGTCGTGGGAGTCGACGATCACGGTGGCGCCCTGCGGCAGGTCGGGCAGGTTCGCCTTGAGCGCGGCCGGGTTCATCGCCACCAGCACGTCGGGGGCGTCGCCCGCGGTGAGGATGTCGTGGTCGGCGAAGTGCACCTGGAACGACGAGACGCCGGGCAGCGTGCCCTGCGGCGCCCGGATCTCGGCCGGGAAGTTCGGCAGCGTCACCAGGTCGTTGCCGAAGACCGCCGACTCCTGGGTGAACCGGTCACCCGTCAGCTGCATGCCGTCACCGGAGTCGCCCGCGAACCGGATGATCACCCGGTCCAGCTGCTTGACCTCTTTGGACACTCTGTCCCGTCTCCTCGCGCTGCCGCGCCATAGAACATGTTCTATTTCCTGGCGGGCTCATGACCCGCACCAACTCCCCACGATAGTCGGGCGCCGGTGGCACACCGCCACGTCTTCGCAGGTGAACGGCCCTGCGGGCGTGACGTCGGACACGTCGCGCGCCCTCGCCCCGCGAGCCGGCCCGTCTCACCGATGGACACGCCTGACCCCGTAGTCGCCTTGTTCTATCAAGTCGACTACTCTGGTCGAGTTAGGTAATCAGGTGCCGTCCGGGAGGTGCCGTCCCACGAACAGGGAGCAGGAAACATGAAGAAGTCCCTCAAGGCTGCGGCGGTGGGAATCGCCGGGGTGCTGGTCTTGACCGGGTGTGCGTCCTCCAGCGGTGACGACTCTGCCACCACCATCAACATCAACGGCTTCGCGGTCCCTGAGGCCGCCAACAAGGCGATCGCCGAGAAGTTCGCCGAGACCGACGAGGGCGACGGCATCTCGGTGGTCGGCTCCTACGGTCCCTCCGGTGACCAGAGCCGCAAGGTGCTCGACCAGAACGGCAAGGGCACCGACTACGTGCACTACTCCCTCGAGGGAGACGTGACGCGCCTGGTCGACGCCGGCCTGATCGCCGAGGACTGGAACGCCGGACCCACCAAGGGCATCGTCTCGAGCTCGATCGCGGTCCTCGTGGTCGAGGAGGGCAACCCGCTCGAGATCGAGGGCTGGGACGACCTGACCCGCGACGACGTCGAGGTCGTCACCGCCGACCCCGCCTCCTCCGGTGCCGCACGCTGGAACGTGCTGGCGCTGCACCACCACGCGATGCAGCAGCCCGGCGCCACCGAGGAGAAGGCCGACGAGTTCCTGCTCGACGTCTTCGGGAACGTCACGAGCTGGGCCACCAGCGGCCGCGAGGCCACCGAGGCCTTCAAGAGCGGCGCGGGCAACGTGCTCATCACCTACGAGAACGAGGCGATCCTCGCCAAGCAGAACGGTGAGGAGCTCGACTACATCGTCCCGAGCGACTCGTTCCTGATCGAGAACCCGGCCGCCGTGCTCGAGGACGCCGACCCGGCTGCCCAGGACTTCCTCGACTTCGCGCTCAGCGAGGAGGGGCAGACCGAGTTCGTCAAGAAGGGCTTCCGCCCGGTCGGGCAGGACATCACCGGCGTCGAGGTCGAGGGCGCCAACGACCCGTCCGACCCGTTCCCGGTGCCGGACTCGCTCGGCACCATCGCCGACCTCGGCGGCTGGCCCGACGTGACGGCCGAGTGGTTCGGCTCCGACGGCGAGAAGCTCCGCTTCGACAAGCTGTACGACACCGCGCGGTCGTGACCCAGGTCGCCTCGACGGCGACCCCCCCTGGAGCGCGCCCCACCCGGGGCCGCTCCAGCGGGGGCGTTTTCGCCCTGACCCCCACCTCGAGCCTCGGGCTCGGCGTGGCGCTGCTGTGGTTCAGCATCCTGGTGATGCTGCCGCTCGCGGCCGTCGTCGGTGCCACCTTCGAGGGCGGCTTGAGCACGTTCTGGGACACGCTGACCGACAGCGGCACCCAGGCGGCCATCCGCCTCACCGTCGGCGAGGCGCTGCTGGTCACCCTGGTCAACGCGGTGATGGGCACCCTGATCGCCTGGGTGCTCGTGCGCGACCAGTTCCCGGGCAAGCGGGTGCTCGACGTGATCATCGACATCCCGTTCGCGCTGCCCACCATCGTGGCCGGCCTGGTGCTGCTCGCCCTGTACGGACCCCGCAGCCCGGTCGACGTGAACGTGGCCAACACGCGCGTGGGCATCTTCCTCGCGCTGCTGTTCGTGACCCTGCCGTTCGTGGTGCGCACGGTGCAGCCGGTGCTCATCGAGCTCGACGCCGACGTCGAGGAGGCGGCCGCATCACTCGGGGCCTCGCGGCTCACCACGTTCCGCCGGGTGATCCTGCCGAGTCTGGTGCCGGCCATCGCAGCCGGCTCCTCGCTCGGCTTCGCGCGGGCGCTCAGCGAGTTCGGCTCGCTGGTGCTCATCGCCCAGAGCTCCGACACCGCCGTCGCCTCGCTGCGGATCCTGCAGTACATCGAGAGCGACAACCAGGCGGGCGCTGCCGTCGTCGCGTCGCTCCTGCTGCTGGTCGCCGTATTGGCAATCGTGGCGCTCGACATCATCTCGCGCCGGGCGGCCCGTCGTGCCTGACACCCGACAGATCCGCCGCACCCGCGGTCCGGCTGCCTGGGTGATGCGCAGCGTCGTCCTCGTCTACCTGTTCCTGCTGGTGGCCTGGCCGGTCGGGATGCTTGCCCGCCGCACCTTCGCCCCCACCAAGCCGGGCGACGCGGGCGGCATCGGAGCCTTTGTCGAGCGGCTCCAGGACCCCGCCGTCACCTACGCCATGAACCTCACACTCACGTGCGCGCTGTGGGCGGTGGCGATCAACACCGTGTTCGGCGTCGGCATCTCGCTGCTGCTGGTGCGCTACCGGTTCCCCGGACGCCGGGTGCTGTCGGTGCTGATCGACGTCCCGATGTCCGTCTCGCCGGTCGTCGTCGGCCTCGCGCTCGTGCTCGCCTACAGCGCCGGGTCGGGCTGGTTCGGCGGCGCCCTCGAGTCGGCCGGGTTCCTCATCATCGGCACCACGCCCGGCCTGATCATGGCCACCTCCTTCGTCAGCCTGCCGCTGGTGATCCGCGAGGTCGTGCCGATCCTCGAGGAGATCGGCACCGACGCCGAGTTCGCCGCCATGAGCCTCGGGGCCAACGGCTGGCAGACCTTCCGGCGCATCACCCTGCCCAGCATCAAGTGGGCCGTCATCTACGGCGTCGTGCTCAGCACGGCACGCGCGCTCGGCGAGTTCGGCGCCGTCAAGATCGTGAGCCGGGGCGAGCCCTTCGCGGGCGAGACGATGACGCTCCTCATCCAGAACCGCTACAACAACTTCGAGGAGTCGACCGCCTACGCCGCCGCCACTGTGCTGGTGCTGGCCTCCGTGCTCGCTCTCGTCGTGGTCCAGCTGATCCGCAAGGAGGATCACTCATGAGCATCGAGATCCGGGGCATCAACAAGTCCTACGGCGACTTCGTGGCGCTGCAGGACATCGACGTGTCCATCCCGACCGGCCAGCTCACCGCGCTGCTCGGGCCGAGTGGTGGCGGCAAGTCCACCCTGCTGCGCATCATCGCCGGCCTGGAGACCGCCGACAGCGGCACCGTCACGATCGAGGGCCGCGAGGCGACGCACCTGCCGCCGCAGAAGCGCAACGTGGGCTTCGTGTTCCAGCACTACGCCGTCTTCAAGCACATGACGGTGGCCAAGAACGTGGCGTTCGGGCTGGAGATCCGCAAGCGCTCCAAGGCGGAGACCGCGGAGAAGGTCGACGAGCTGCTCCGGCTCGTGCACCTCTCCCAGTTCGCCAAGCGCATGCCCTCCCAGCTCTCGGGTGGCCAGCGACAGCGGCTCGCCCTCGCGCGTGCCCTCGCGGTGGAGCCGACGGTGCTGCTCCTCGACGAGCCGTTCGGCGCCCTCGACGCGAAGGTGCGCAAGGAGCTGCGCGACTGGCTGCGCCGGCTGCACGACGAGGTGCACGTCACCACCGTGTTCGTCACCCACGACCAGGAGGAGGCGCTGGAAGTCTCCGATGAGATCGTCGTGATCAACGAGGGCCGGATCGAGCAGATCGGCTCGCCGGACCAGCTCTACGACGAGCCGGCCAACGACTTCGTCATGGGTTTCCTCGGCGAGGTGACCAACCTCGGCGACGTGGCGTTGCGGCCGCACGACATCGACGTCCACACCGACCCCCGGCCCAGCGCACTCGCGGGCGAGATCACGCGGCTGCTGCGGATCGGCTTCGAGGTGCGGCTCACGGTGCGCCTCGACTCCGGCGAGTACACCACCGTCGTCGTCACCCGCACCCACGCCCGCTCCCAGGGGTTGGCGGAGGGCGCCACGGTGTGGCTGGAGCCGACCGACGGCGCCAGCACCATCGCGGCCACGACGGCGATCCCGCTCGGGGTGTCCGACGCCACCCTCGCACCCGATGCCGCGACCGCCTGACACGGCCTAGGTTGGTGCGGGTGGACCGGGCCACCCGCACTCTCCTCGCCCTGCTGGCGGTCGCCTTCGTGGTGTCGGTGGTGCACTACACCGACAACTACGTGAACTACGCCGACTACCCGCAGCCCGGTTCCGACGATCCGCCGGCGCCGTCGCGCACCCTCGTCGGTCTCGGCTGGTTCCTGTTCACCGCGTTCGGTGTGCTCGGGCTGTGGCTGTGGTTCCGCGGCCGGACGACCGCGGCGGCGTTCGCTCTCACCGGCTACGCGCTGAGCGGACTGGTCGGCCTCGGCCACTACACCGTCCCCGGCGCCACCGACATGGTGTGGTGGCGGCAGGGCCACGTCGTGCTCGACATCGCCTGCGGCGTCGCGATCCTCGGCTTCGCGGTGTGGGCTGCGGCTACCCGTCCGCGAGCGACTCCGCGCGCTGCTTGAGGGCCTCGGCGTGCCGCCGGAACCCCTCGGCGACGCGTCCCGGACCCGCGAGCCGCACGAGCGGCCCGGAGAACTCCTCGACGGTGTCGTAGCGCGTCGGTGCGCCGTCGCGCTGCGTCAGCCGCTGGTGGCGGGTGCCGCGCACCAGCCCGAGCCGTGCCGGCAGCCCCTCGTAGACGTAGGAGAGCAGTGCCGTCGTGGCGCCGTCCGCCGAGGCGCGGGGCGGCTCCACCGCGCTGATCCGCTCCGGGGAGCGGGCACGGCGGCCGTTCGCCCACCGCACGTGCAGCACGATCGGCTTGCCCACCTCCGCCGACTGCGGCGTCTCGACCCGCACCACGAACGGGTTCCACTCGCCGTAGGCGTCGGTGTCGAGCATGACGCCCCACACGACGCCGAGCGGCGCGTCGATCTCGACCGAGGCGCGCGGCTCGGCTTTCACCTGTAGTTGACGAACTGCACCGCGAACTCGTAGTCCTGCTCCTTGACCAGCGCGATGATCGTCTGGAGGTCGTCGCGCTTCTTCGACGAGACGCGGAGCTCGTCGCCCTGGATCTGCGCCTTGACGCCCTTGGGGCCCTCGTCGCGGATCAGCTTCGAGATCTTCTTCGCGTCCTCCGAGGAGATGCCCTCCTTGAGCGTGATGCCGATCTTGGACTCCTGGCCCGACTGGCGGGGCTCGGAGGCGTCGAGCACCTTGAGGCTCACCTGCCGCTTCACCAGCTTCTGCTTGAAGACGTCGAGGACGGCGGAGGCACGGTCGTCGGCCGACGCGGTGATCTCGATCGCCTCGTCGCCCTTCCACTCGATCTTGGCGCCCGTGCCCTTGAAGTCGAACCGGGTCGCCACCTCCTTCGCCGTCTGGCCGAGCGCGTTGTCGACCTCCTGCCGGTCGATCTTGCTCACGATGTCGAAGGACGAGTCGGCCATCGCCGCACCACCTATCCCTTGGAATGTGGACTGTGCTCCTGCGCTATCCTCATCCCTCGTCGCCGACGGTCCAAATGGTCCCGTCCGACACCCGGCAGGTTGCCCGAGCGGCCAAAGGGAGCTGACTGTAAATCAGCCGTCATCGACTTCGCTGGTTCGAATCCAGCACCTGCCACAGCGACGCGAACGCCCCGGATCCCCGGGGCGTTTCGTCGTCCTCGCGAGATTTCTGCGAGATCGGCACGACCGCGACGCCGTCGGCTCCGAATGCGAGTCAGCGCCCCCGCCCGCGGGGCGCACTCCCTTCGGAAGGTGCTCCCCGATGAAACGACCCTCTCCCTCGCTCGTCGTCTCGATCCTCGCCCTCGTCGTCGCCACAGGAGGCACGTCCTACGCCGCCGCCACCGTCGGCACCGACGACCTCGAGGCCAACGCCGTCACCTCGGCCAAGATCGCCACCGAGAACGTCGGGTCGCTCGACATCAAGGACGGCACGATCCGCGACCGCGACCTCTCCGCGGACACCCGGCGTGGTCTCCAGGGACCGCGCGGTGCCGCCGGCGCCGACGGTCAGGACGGCCAGGACGGCCACGACGCCACGACGCGATGGGCCCTCGTCAACGCCGCCGGCCAGATCGAGGCCTCGTCCGGTGGGTTCACGATCGTCGCCGCCTACCCGGTAACTCCGGATGCGGCGAACGGCAACGTCTACATCAACGCGAACGAGGACCTGTCCGACAACGGTCTCGTGGCGACCATCGCCTTGCAGAACACCTCCGACCTGGACGGCGACGGCGTCTCGAACGGCACTGCCCCGGGTCCTGACGCGAACCCGGAGTTCTCCGGCGAGATCTCGGTGAGCCGCTGCAACGTAGGCGCGCCCACCATGCCGCCGACTCCGCCGACCGCGTGCGCTCCGGAGGGTGCTCGGAACGCGACGAGCTTCGTGGTCAGCCCGCGCAACAGCGACGGCACCCGCACCGGCGCGGACACCCGTAAGCGGTTCTACGTGGTGCTGACAGGCGACTCATCGGACTTCCAGCCGTGACCGAGGCCTGACAACGATCACCACCGCGAGTTGAACTCGGAGTCCTTGCGGCTGAGGATCTCGCGGCGCTCCTCCGGCGTCAGTGCCTCCACCTGGGCCACGACGTCGGAGGGGTAGCCGCTCACCTCGGGAACCGGTGCGAGCGGCACCAGCGTGTGCACCACCTGGTCGTCGTAGAGGTGCAGCATCGTGAACGCCTGGTGGCCGTCGACGCCGGACACGAACCGGCCGACCGGGGCCGGGTCGGTGGTGTAGCAGCTGGCCGAGGCCACCGACACCGGCACGCCGGCGAACGTCGACCAGCTCGTGTAGTGGAAGTGGCCGCCCAGGACGACCCGGACGTCGGTGCCGCGCACCACGTCCGCCAGCAGGTGCTGGTCGGCCAGCTCGATCAGCTCGGCCGCGCGCAGCAGCGGCACCGGGATCGGCGGGTGGTGCATCGCGAGCACCGTGCCGTGCTCGGCCGGAGTCGCCAGCACGTCGGCGAGCCACTCCAGCTGCGCCGGCTCGAGGTCGCCGTGGTGGTAGCCGGGCACGCTGGTGTCGAGCGCGACGACGCGCAGCCCGGCGACGTCGTACAGCCTGTCCTGCGGTCCTTCGGCGTCGGTGTCGAACAGGCCGCGGGCGAACTCGGGGCGCTCGTCGTGGTTGCCCATGCACCACACCACCTCGGCGCCCAGGTCGGCGGCCACCGGCTCGACGAGCGCGCGCAACCGGGCGTAGGCCGCGGGCTCCGCCCGGTCGGCGAGGTCGCCGGTGAACACCAGCGCCTGCGGCACGGGGTCGAGATGGCCGAGCCGCTCGAGCGCGAGCCGCAGCCCGGCGTCCGGGTCGACGACGTCGTAGAGCCGTGCCGCCTCGTCGGCCAGCAGGTGCGGGTCGCTCAGGTGCGCGACGACGTGGCGGGGCGGCGGGTGCTGGCCCAGCTGGACCGGGGCTGCTCACACGGGCTCGAGGTAGAAGACGGGGATCACCCGGGTGGTGCGCTCCTCGTACTTGGCGAAGTTCGGCCAGGTCCGGAGCATCACCTCCCACATCCGCGCGCGCTCCTCGCCCTCGATCTCGCGCGCGGTGCAGGTGTGCTCCTGCTTGTCGAAGCGGATGTCGACGGTGTCGGCGGCGCGTACGTTGCCCACCCACAGCGGCACGTTCGGCCCGCCGAAGTAGGAGCCGGCGATCAGCCAGCCACCCTCGTGCGGCACGCACAGCAGCGGGGTGGTGCGCGGGACGCCGCTCTTGCGGCCCTTCACCGTGAGCATGAGGTTCGGCAGCCCGGCGATGTCGAGCACCGTGACCCGGCCCTTCGTCGCCCGCTGCAGGTTCTTGTCCACGAAGACGATCTGCGGCAGCAGCTTCGGCATCCACGGGATGGCGCCGATACGCACGGCCAGCGGAGTCAGCAGTCCCACGCGCCGGAGGATAGCGGCGTCACGCAGATTGCCCTGTGGGCGGTTTGAACCGGTGGCTCCGCGGCTAGGTTGCGGGCGCCCCTTCCGAGAGAGGAACGACAACCCATGGCCCTGCGCGACAAGATGATGAGCAAGGTGGAGCCCTACCTGCAGCCTGGTGAGCAGGTGCAGGCCGTCTTCGGCGGCCAGAAGATCAGCCAGTGGTGGCTGCTGCTCTCCGCCCTGATCCTGCTGTTCGCGAACGAGTACCGCACCGTGGTCGCCACGGACCGGCGGATCATCGTCTTCCACGGCTCCAAGCTCAGCCAGACCACCATCAAGAGCGTCGCCGGCGAGTTCCCGCGCGACACGCAGATCGGCCCGGCCAAGGGGCTGTGGTGGAAGTGCGAGTCGCTGGGTCAGCCGATCTACGTGCACAAGCGGTTCCACAAGGACGTCGAGAAGGCCGACTCGCTGCGGACCGCCGCCGCCTGAGTCACCTGAGGCACCTGCGTCAGGTCGCCGGCTCGATCCGGCCGGCGACCTCGCCCAGGGTGAGGCGACCGCCGCCGGTGTCGGGGGCGGAGTAGCGCAGTACCACCTCGTCGCCGTCGTCGAGGAACGTGCGGCCGCCCGGTAGTGGCTGCTGCCCGCCCCAGCACAGCTCGAGGAACGAGCCGCGCTGGTCGGGCTCGGGGCCGCTGATGGTGCCGGAGCCGAACAGGTCGCCGGTGCGCACGGTCGCGCCGTTGACCGTCATGTGGGCGAGCATCTGGCCGGGCCCCCAGTACATCGAGGCGTACGGCGGCCGGCTCACCACCTCGCCGTTCAGCACCACCTCGACGTCGAGGTCCAGGCCTCGGGCGTGGTCGGGGTCGAGGTAGGGGAGCGGGCGCGGGTCCTGGCCCGGCAGGTCGCACCAGGCGGCGTCGAGCGCCGCCAGCGGCGTGACCCAGTGGCCGATCGAGGTGGCGAACGACTTGCCGAGGAACGGGCCGAGGGGCACGTACTCCCAGGCCTGGAGGTCGCGCGCCGACCAGTCGTTGAGCCCGACGACGCCGAACACGTGCTCGGCGAGCCCGGCGTACGGCACCGGCGCGCCCAGCCGGGACGGCGTGCCCACCACGAACCCGAGCTCGGCCTCGATGTCGAGCCGCCGGCTCGGGCCGAAGTCACCGGCCCCGCGCTGCCCGCTCGGCCGCACCACGGGCGTGCCCGACGGCACCACGGTGCCCGCACGGCCGTGGTAGCCCACGGGCAGGTGCTTCCAGTTCGGAAGCAGCGGCTCGCCGTCGGGCCGGAAGATCTTGCCGACGTTCGAGGCGTGGTGCTCGGAGGCGTAGAAGTCCACGTAGTCGGCCACCTCGAACGGCAGGTGCAGCTCGACGTCGTCCAGCGGCACCGTGGCCGCGCCGCCCTCGAGCAGCGCGCGCACCTCCTCGCGGGTCTGCCGCCACACCTCGGGCCCCAACGCCATGAGCGGGTTGAGCGACGCCGCCGCCAGCTCCTGGCGGCCGGTGGCCTCGGCGAGGTCGAGCACGCCGTCCTCGAACCGCACGCCCACCCGGCGGGCGCCGCCGGCCACCGAGAAGACGCCGTAGGGCAGGTGGTCGAGCCCGAACCCGGTCATGCGACCAGCCCGAGCGCGCGCAGGTCGGCCACCGGCTCGTCGATCGAGCAGGAGCCGAACGAGGTGAACCACCGCCGGGCCCGGCCCGCGTCGAGCGCGGTGAGATCGGGGTCGGTGTCGGCGAGGGTCGCGGCCACCTCGGCGGGGGAGGCACCGTCGAAGGCCCGCTCGGTCGCGAGCAGCACGTTGCCGAAGCCGTGGTGGGTGAGCCCGTCGTCGTCGGTGTGCCGCACCGCGCGGTGCAGCCCGGCCGTGCACTTGAACGGCGTCTCCCGGTCCAGCGCCGCGTCGATCCAGGCGGCGAGGGTCTCGGGCGCGGGGAACGCGTCGGCGGTGAGGCCGCCGGTCCGGTACTTGAGGCGCAGCCCGGACGCCGCCACCTCGTCGGCCGCCGCCAGCCACGACGGCGTCGGCGGCGTGGCCGGCAGCTCGACATGCACGAGCACGTCGTCCCCGATGCCGGCCTCGTCGAGCGCGGCGACCACGCGGCGGGCGTTGCCGGGCAGGTCGTCGGGGTCGCGCAGCGCGATCTCGAGGCCGGCCAGCCGCAGGCCGAGCCGCTCGCACAGCCCGACGGGACCGGAGATCTGGCCCGCCCCGCCGGTGATCACCACCGCGAGCGGCGCGTCGAAGTCCTGCGCGGCGGGGAGGTCGGTGTCGCGCAGTACGAAGCTGCCGACGTGCACGGCGTCGTCGGCCGGCCGCGACCGCCAGGCGTGCATCGCGTAGGGCAGCGGCGCGTCTCCGGGCGGGAAGATCGCCGCGTCGTCCACGAGTCCGGCCCACTCACCGGTGGCGTCACCAGCACCAGTCACGGGACTAATCTGCCAGACATGGCGTACTACCGACGCGTCGGCGAGGTGCCCCCGAAGCGGCACACCCAGCACCGCGACCCGGACGGCCGGCTCTACCACGAGGAGCTGATGGGGGAGGAGGGGTTCTCCTCGGACTCCTCGCTGCTCTACCACCGCGGCGTTCCGTCGGCGATCGTCGCCTCGGAGGTGTGGGAGCTGCCCGACCAGAGCCGGAGCCCGAACCACCCGCTGAAGCCGCGGCACCTCAAGCTGCACGACCTCGCCACGGGCAAGGACGCCGTCACCGACCGCCGGCTGGTGCTCGGCAACAACGACGTGCGGATCGGCTACGTCACCACCGGCGTCGACGCCAGCCCGCTCTACCGCAACGCGATCGGCGACGAGTGCGTCTACGTCGAGGCCGGCTCGGGCGTCGTCGAGACGGCGCTCGGCGTGCTGCCCTATCGGCAGGGCGACTACGTGCTGGTGCCGCGCGCGCTCACCCACCGCTGGGTGCCGGCCGAGCCGTCGTCGCTCTACGCCATCGAGGCCAACAGCCACGTCGCGCCGCCGAAGCGCTACCTGTCCCGCTACGGCCAGCTGCTCGAGCACGCGCCGTACTGCGAGCGCGACCTGCACGGCCCCAGACGAGGTGCACCTCGCCGAGGGCACTGATGTGACGGACGTCGAGGTGCTCGTGAAGCACCGGGTCGCCGGCCAGGTGGTCGGCACCCGGATGGTCTACGCCACCCACCCGTTCGACGTCGTGGGCTGGGACGGCTGCCTCTACCCCTACACGTTCAACGTCGACGACTACATGCCGATCACCGGCAAGGTGCACCAGCCGCCGCCGGTGCACCAGGTGTTCGAGGGCCACAACTTCGTGGTGTGCAACTTCCTGCCGCGCAAGGTCGACTACCACCCGCTCGCGATCCCGGTGCCCTACTACCACTCGAACGTCGACAGCGACGAGGTCATGTTCTACGTCGGCGGCGACTACGAGGCACGCAAGGGCTCCGGCATCGGGCTGGGCTCGATCTCGCTCCACCCGGGTGGCCATGCGCACGGCCCGCAGCCCTCGGCGATCGAGGCCTCGCTCGGAGTCGAGGCGTTCGAGGAGTCGGCGGTCATGGTCGACACCTTCGCCCCGCTCGAGCTCGGCGAGGGCGGCCTCGCGGTCGAGGACCCCGCCTACGCGTGGAGCTGGGCCGGCCGCGGCCCCGACGCCGACGGCGACGACGGCGGCCCGGCGGTGTTCTCCAACTCCTGAGACCACAGGGTGAGGCCGCGGCTTGACTCCCGCGCGAGGATCGGAGGCATGAGGCGACGCGGAGCTCGGGACGACGTCGACGAGCGCAACCTGGACGTCAGCGATGAGGCGCATGCCGCTGCCGGGCCGAAGGCAGTGGCCATCGCGATGAAGATGGCCGTGGAGCAGATGGGGCCGACCCGCACCGCGCGCACCCTGCTGCGGCTCAACCAGGTCGACGGCTTCGACTGCCAGGGCTGCGCGTGGCCCGACCCCGACCCCGAGCACCGCCACACCGCCGAGTTCTGCGAGAACGGCGCCAAGGCGGTCGCCGAGGAGGCGACGAAGCTCCGGGTCGGCCCCGAGTTCTTCGCCGAGCACTCGCTCGCCGACCTCGAGGAGCGCAGCGAGTTCTGGCTGGGCAAGCAGGGGCGGATCACCGAGCCGGTGGTGCGGCGTGCCGGCGGCACCCACTACGAGCCGATCTCGTGGGACGACGCGTTCGCGCTGATCGCCGGCCACCTGCGGGAGCTGGCGAGCCCCGACGAGGCGATCTTCTACACCTCCGGCAAGACCTCGAACGAGGCCGCGTTCGCCTACCAGCTCTTCGTGCGGGCCTTCGGCACCAACAACCTGCCCGACTGCTCGAACATGTGCCACGAGTCCACCTCGGTGGCGCTGGCCGAGACCATCGGCATCGGCAAGGGCTCGGTGTCCCTCGCACGACGTCGAGACCGCCGAGCTGATCGTCATCGCGGGCCAGAACCCGGGCACCAACCACCCGCGGATGCTCAGCGCGCTGGAGCAGGCGAAGAAGAACGGCGCCCGGATCGTGTCGGTGAACCCGCTGCGCGAGGCCGGCCTGGTGCGGTTCAAGAACCCGCAGAAGCCGAAGGGCTGGGTGGCGGGAGGCACGCCGCTGGCCGATCTGCACCTGCCGGTGCGGCTGAACGGCGACCTCGCGCTGTGGCAGGGCCTGGCCTCCTACCTGCTGGAGCACGACGCCGTCGACCACGACTTCGTCAGCCGGCACACGCACGGGTTCGAGGAGTGGGCCGAGCACATCGCGCGGATCGACCGCGACGCGGTGGAGCGCACCACCGGGCTCCCGTGGGCGCAGGTGGAGGAGCTCGGCGCGATGCTGGCGTCGTCGTCGGCCACCGTCTTCTGCTGGGCGATGGGCATCACCCAGCACCGCAACGCCGTCGCCACGATCAAGGAGTTCGTCAACGTCGCGCTGATGCAGGGCAACATCGGCAAGCCGGGTGCGGGCCTGTGCCCGGTGCGCGGCCACTCCAACGTGCAGGGTGACCGCACCATGGGGATCTGGGAGCGGCCCAAGCCGGAGTTCCTGGACTTGCTGGGCGCCGAGTTCGGCTTCGACCCGCCTCGCGAGGACGGCCTCGACAGCGTCGGCGCGGTGAAGGCGCTGCGCGACGGCGACGCGCGGGTGTTCTTCGCGATGGGCGGCAACTTCGTCTCGGCGATGTCCGACACCCAGGTCTGCGAGGACGCGATGCGCCGCGCCGAGCTCACCGTGCACGTCTCGACCAAGCTCAACCGCTCGCACGTCGTCACCGGTCGCGAGGCGCTGATCCTGCCCGTGCTCGGCCGGTCCGAGCGCGACCACACCGGCGGCCGCGAGCAGCGGGTGACCGTCGAGGACTCGATGTCGGCGGTGCACGCCTCGAAGGGCCCGCTGGCACCGGCGTCGCCACACCTGAGGTCGGAGGTCGACATCGTCTGCTCGCTGGCCGAGCACACCCTCGGCGGCCGTCACGGCATCCCGTGGGCCGACTTCCGGGCCGACTACTCGGCGATCCGCCGCCGGATCGCCCGGGTGGTGCCGGGGTGCGCGTCCTACGACGAGAAGGTCGACCGGCCCGGGGGGTTCGTGCTGCCGCACCCGCCCCGCGACACCCGCACGTTCACCACCGATGTCGACAAGGCCATCTTCTCGGTGAGCCCGGTCGAGGTCGTCCAGGTGCCCGAGGGCCGGCTGCTGCTGCAGACCCTCCGCTCGCACGACCAGTTCAACACCACCATCTACGGCCTCGACGACCGCTACCGCGGCGTCAAGAACGGCCGTCGGGTGGTGTTCGTGCACCCCGACGACGTCCGCCACCTCGGGTTCGAGGACGGCGACCACGTCGACCTCGTGAGCGAGTGGGACGACGGATCGGAGCGGCTGGCCCCCGACTTCCGGATCGTGTCGTACGACCAGCCGATCGGCTGCGCCGCGGCGTACTACCCCGAGACCAACCCACTGGTGCCGCTCGACTCGAAGGCCGAGGGCAGCAACACCCCCACCTCGAAGTCGATCGTGGTGCGCCTCGTGCCACCCAGCGGTCGTGGCGCCGGCATCGTCAAGGCGGGCGAACGCGACGTCGAGCACGGCCACAAGCGCCCGGTCGACTCGTTGTACCCGAGCGGCTAGCCGCGAGAATGGGCACGTGAGCAACCTCGACGACGACCCCGACGAGGTCACCTGCGCGCCGGGGGAGGCGCGGGTGGAGGTGCTGACGCCGCGCGAGGTGCCGCTCGGCGGGCCGCGGGCGATGACGGTGCGCCGCACCCTCCCGTCGCGGGCGCGCAGCCTGGTCGGTGCCTGGTGCTTCCTCGACCACTACGGCCCCGACCCGGTCTCGGACACCGGCGGCATGCGGGTGCCGCCGCACCCGCACACCGGCCTCCAGACGGTGAGCTGGCTGTTCACCGGCGAGGTCGAGCACCGCGACAGCGCCGGCCACCACGCGTTCGTGCGGCCCGGCGAGCTCAACCTCATGACGGCCGGGCGCGGCATCAGCCACTCCGAGGTCTCGACGCCGGACACCACCACGCTGCACGGCGCCCAGCTCTGGGTGGCCCTGCCGGACGCCGCGCGTGGCGGCGACCCCGGCTTCGAGCACTTCGCGCCCGAGCCGGTGACGGCCGACGGCGTCACCGCGCGGGTGTTCCTCGGCTCGCTGCTCGGCACCACCTCGCCGGTCGCCACGGCCACCCCGCTGCTCGGCGCCGAGCTGCTGCTCGACGCCGGAGCCCTCGTCACCCTGGACGTCGACCCCGCCTTCGAGCACGGCGTCCTCGTCGACGCCGGCGTCACGCGCGTCGCCGGCCACGAGGCCAAGCCGGCCGAGCTGGCGTACCTGCCACCCGGCGCGGCCACGCTCGACCTCGCCGCCGGCGACGAGCCCGCCCGGCTGCTGCTGCTCGGCGGCCCGCCGTTCGGCGAGGCGATCGTCATGTGGTGGAACTTCGTCGGCCGGAGCCACGAGGACGTGGTGCGGGCGCGCGAGCAGTGGCAGACCCAGATCGACGGCGACACCCTGCGCGACGGCCACTTCGGCATCCCCGTCGACGACCCGCTGCCGCCGGTGCCCGCCCCGGCGCTGCCGAACGCCCGGCTGCGGGAGCGCCGGTGAGCGGACCCGCCGTCGGCGAGGACGGCCTCGCCCGCTGCCCGTGGGCCGGCGGGCCCGGCGTCATGCGCGACTACCACGACACCGAGTGGGGCACCCGCGTGCACGGCGAGTCCGCCTACCTCGAGCGGCTGACCCTGGAGGCGTTCCAGTCCGGGCTGTCGTGGTCGACCATCCTCAACAAGCGGGAGGCCTTCCGTGAGGTGTTCCGCGGCTTCGACGCCGACGCGGTCGCGGCCTTCGACGAGGACGACGAGGCGCGGCTGATGCAGGACGCCCGCATCGTCCGCAACCGCGCGAAGATCTCCGCCGCCGTCGTGAACGCCCGCGCCACCGTGGCGCTCCGCGACCAGGAGGGTCTGGAGGCGCTGGTGCTGTCGTTCGCGCCGGAGCGCCCGCCCGCGCCCGAGACCACAGGCCAGATGGCGACGACGTCGACGGAGTCGACGGCCCTGTCGAAGGAGCTCAAGCGCCGCGGCTTCGCGTTCGTCGGGCCCACCACGATGTTCGCGCTGATGGAGGCGCTGGGGATCTTCGACCCGCACCTCGTCGGCTGCCACCGGCGCGGGGCAAGGTAGGGACATGACGCTGACCGACAAGCAGACGGAGAGCCAGGGCACGGTCGACCTGGCGCCCCTGGTCGCCGCGCTCGGTGACGACGTCGTCGTGTCCGACCCCGACCGCGTCGACAAGTACCGGTGGGACCGCGCCAACGACCCCGACGCCGGCATGCCGCTGGCCGTGGTGCGGGCCCGCTCCACCGAGGACGTGCAGGCGGCGGTGCGGTTCGCCGCCGAGCACGGCGTGGCGGTCGTGCCCCGTGGCGCCGGGAGCGGGCTCTCGGGCGGCGCGTCCGCCGTCGACGGCTGCCTGGTGGTCTCCACCGAGCGGATGACGGCGGTCGAGGTGCAGCCGGTCACCCGCACCGCCGTGGTGCAGCCCGGCGCCATGAACGCCGCCGTGAAGGCCGCCGCCGCCGAGCACGGCCTCTGGTACCCGCCCGACCCGTCGTCGTACGAGATCTGCTCGATCGGCGGCAACGTGGCCACCAACGCCGGCGGCCTGTGCTGCGTGAAGTACGGCGTCACCGCCGACTACGTGCTCGGCCTCACCGTCGTGCTCGCCGACGGCACCGCGGTGCGGCTCGGTGGCGCGCGCCTCAAGGACGTCGCCGGGCTCTCGCTCACCAAGCTCTTCGTCGGCAGCGAGGGCACGTTGGGCGTGATCACCGAGGTGGTGCTGCGGCTGGTGCCCGCGCAGCGCCCGCCGGCCACCCTCGTGGCCACCTTCGCCACCCTCGACGACGCCACCGCCGCCGTGCTCGGCATCACCCGCGCGCTGCGGCCCTCGATGCTCGAGTTCATGGACCGCCCCACCATCAACGCCGTCGAGGACCTCACCAAGATGGGCCTCGACCGCGAGGCCGCGGCGATGCTGGTGATCCAGTCCGACGAGCCGGCCGGGCACGCCGCCGCCGAGTGCGAGCAGATCTCCGCGATCTGCGAGGAGAACGCCGCCACCGAGGTGTTCCACACCGACGACCCCGACGAGGGCGCCGCCTTCGTGGTGGCCCGCCGAAGCGCCGTCGACGCCGTCGAGCGCACCGGCACCCTGCTGCTCGAGGACGTCGGCGTCCCGCTGCCGCAGCTCGGGGCGCTCGTCGACGGCATCGCCGCCATCTCCGCCGCGCGCGAGGTCACCATCGCCGTCGTCGCCCACGCCGGCGACGGCAACACCCACCCGCTCATCGTGTTCGACCCCGCCGACGCCGACATGACCGCCCGCGCCCAGCAGGCCTTCGGCGAGGTGATGCACCTCGCGATCTCGCTCGGCGGCACCATCACCGGCGAGCACGGCGTCGGCCGGCTCAAGCGCCCCTGGCTCGCCGACTACCTCGGCGACGACGTGATGGCCCTCAACCACCGCGTCAAGCAGGCCCTCGACCCCCAGGGCATCCTCAACCCGGGTGCGGGGATCTGAGCCGACCCACCGTCGCTAGCCTGACGCCATGCCCGCGGTCAGCACGGTCACCGACGACGCGCTCGGCGAGCACGACGCCGTCGGGCTGGTGGAGGCGCTGCACGCGGGCGAGGTGTCGGTGCCCGAGGTGGTGGAGGCCGCGATCGCCCGGGTCGGCGTCGCGGACGCCGCGCTCGGCACCATCGCCTTCGCCGCCTACGACCGGGCCCGGGTGGAGGCGCGCGACCCGCGCGGCGGCTTCTTCGCCGGCGTGCCGACGGTGGTGAAGGACAACGTCGACGTCGAGGGCATGCCCACGATGCACGGCACCGACGCCTGGCAGGGCCGGCCCGCGCGACGCGACGGCGACTTCGCCCGCATGTACCTCGCCACCGGCCTCATCCCGCTCGGCAAGAGCCGGCTCTCGGAGTTCGGGTTCTCGCCGGCCGCCGAGCACGCGCGGCTCGGGCCGGTGCGCTCGCCGTGGTCCACCGACCACGTGGCCGGGGCGTCGTCCGCGGGCTCGGCGGCGCTGGTGGCCTCCGGCGCGCTGCCGATCGCCCACGCCAACGACGGCGGCGGCTCGATCCGCATCCCGGCCGCGGTGAACGGGCTGGTGGGCCTCAAGCCCACTCGGGGCCGGCTCGCCCAGGACGCGCTCTTCCGGCAGATGCCGGTGCGCATCGTGTCCGACGGCGTCGTCACCCGCTCCGTGCGCGACACCGCCGCCTTCCTGCGCGAGGCCGAGCAGGTCTACCGCGAGCTGCACCTGCCGCCGATCGGCGACATCACCCGGCCCGGCCGCAAGCGGCTCCGGGTGGCCCTCAACACCACCGGAGCCGGCCACGGCGCCACGCCCGAGGTCGTCGACCTCACCCTCAAGACCGCGCGGCTGCTCGAGGAGCTCGGCCACACCGTCGAGGAGATCGAGGAGCCGCCGATCGACGACCGGTTCGCCGACGACTTCCTCCTCTACTGGGGCTCGCTGGCGCTCGTGATGCTCCGCACCGGCCGCCGCACCTACGGCCGGTCCTGGGACGCCTCCCGGCTCGACAACCTCACCCACGGCCTCGCGCAGCACACGCTGCGCCATCTGCACCGGATGCCCGGCGCGATCCGCCGGCTGCGCGCCTCCACCAAGCGGTCCGAGCGCTTCTACGACGACTACGACGTCAGCCTCACGCCCACCCTGGCCTCGGTGACGCCGCGGGTCGGCCACCTCGACCCGAGCCAGGACTACGAGGTGCTCATGGACCGGATCCTCGAGTGGGTGGCCTTCACGCCGCTCCAGAACGCCACCGGCGACCCGGCGATCTCGCTGCCCCTCGCCAGCACCGCCGACGGGCTGCCGGTCGGCATGATGTTCGGCGCCGCGGCCGGCCGCGAGGCCGCGCTGCTCGAGCTGGCCTACGAGCTCGAGGAGGCCCGGCCGTTCGGCCGGATCACGCCGTCCTGAGCGGGGGTCGAGGGGCCCGCAACCGATTTCACGGGGGCCCGAACCCGTGTGTATCGTTCTGCGTCGTTGCCCCTTTAGCTCAGTCGGCAGAGCGTCTCCATGGTAAGGAGAAGGTCTACGGTTCGATTCCGTAAAGGGGCTCTGCGACCAGGGCCCCCGGGCCCTGACCCTGGCGGGGTAGCTCAGGTGGTTAGAGCACACGGCTCATAATCGTGGTGTCGCGGGTTCGAGTCCCGCCCCCGCTACCGAACATCCCGCACCGACCGCAGTCTGCAGAAGGATTCCCCGTGGCCAGCAAGAGCTCCGACGTTCGCCCCAAGATCACGCTCGCCTGCACTGAGTGCAAGGAGCGCAACTACATCACCAAGAAGAACCGGCGCAACGACCCCGACCGGCTCGAGCTCGCCAAGTTCTGCCCGCGCTGCCGCAAGCACCAGCCGCACCGCGAAACCCGCTAAGTCACGGGTGGACGCCGACGTCGTCGGTCGCAGCTACCCCGCGACCGCGCCCTTCGAGGTCACCGAGGAGCGGGTCCGGGCCTTCGTGGAGTCCACCGGCGCCGGCTACGACGGCTCCGTTCCGCCCACCTTCCCGATCGTGCCGGCGTTCGAGGCGATGATGTCGTTCCTCGACGCCG
The DNA here is from genome assembly GCA_963808855.1 of uncultured Actinomycetota bacterium. Classification (GTDB taxonomy): domain Bacteria; phylum Actinomycetota; class Actinomycetes; order Propionibacteriales; family Nocardioidaceae; genus Nocardioides. Next base: position 802,054 of record CAWEHA010000002.1, read on the forward strand.
AGGGTCTCGATCTCTCCCGCATCGTCCACGGCGAGCAGCGCTTCGCCTACGAGCGCCCTGTCGCCGTCGGTGACGTGCTCACCTGCGCGCTCACCGTCGCCTCGCTGCGCACCATCGGCGGCAACGACATCGTCGGCACCACCAGCGCCGTCACCGGACCCGACGGCGCCGTCGTGTGCACCGGCACCGCCACCCTCGTGCACCGGGGCGAGGCGTGATGCACCTCGAGACGCGCACCTTCACGATCACCCGCCCCGACCTCGTGCGCTACGCCGAGGCCAGCGGCGACCACAACCCCATCCACCAGGACGAGCAGGTGGCGCTCGCCGTCGGGCTGCCCGGCGTGATCGCCCACGGCATGTACACGATGGCGCTCGCCGCGCGGGCCGTCACCGAGTGGTTCCCGGGCGCCGAGGTGGTGAGCATCGGCGGCAAGTTCACCAACCCGGTCGTGGTGCCTGCCGACGGCGGCGCCGACGTCGAGGTGGCCGGGGACGCCGGCGAGCCCGACGACGACGGTCTGGTCACCGTGAAGCTCACCGTCACCTGCGACGGCCAGAAGGTGCTCGGCATGCCCAAGGCGGTCGTGCGTGCCTGAGCCTGAGCGGCTCGCCGACCACACCACGCTGCGGCTCGGCGGACCCGCCGGCACCTGGGTGCGCGCCACCACCGAGGCCGAGGTGGTCGGCGCCGTCACCGACGCCGACACCGGTGGCGAGCCGGTGCTCGTGCTCGGCGGCGGCAGCAACCTCGTGGTCGCCGACGACGGCTTCCCCGGCACCGTGGTCGAGGTCGCCACCCGCGAGGTCACCCCCGACACCGACGACCCGACCTGCGGCGGCGTGCTCGTCCGCGTGGCGGCGGGGGAGGACTGGGACGCCTTCGTGGCGCTCGCGGTCGAGCGCGGCTGGGTGGGGGTCGAGGCGCTGGCCGGCATCCCCGGCCGGGTCGGCGCCACGCCGATCCAGAACGTCGGCGCCTACGGGCAGGACGTCGCCCAGACCATCGCCACCGTGCGGGTCTGGGACCGGAGGCTCCGCGGGGTGCGCACCTTCGCCGCCGCCGAGTGCGGGTTCGGCTACCGCACCTCCCGCTTCAAGCGCGACCCCGGCCGCCACGTCGTCCTCCACGTCACCTTCCAGCTCGGCGCCGGCGACCTCGGGACGCCCGTCGCCTACGCCGAGCTCGCCCGCGCTCTGGGCGTCGAGGTCGGCCAGCGGGCGCCGCTCGCCGACGTGCGGGAGGCGGTGCTCGGGCTGCGCCGCGGCAAGGGGATGGTGCTCGACGCGGGCGACCACGACACCTGGAGCGCCGGCTCGTTCTTCACCAACCCGGTGGTGCCGCCGGGCGACGTCCCGAGCGGCGCGCCCACCTGGCCGGTCGACGAGCCGGGCCGGGTCAAGATCAGCGCGGCCTGGCTCATCGAGCACGCCGGCTTCGGCAAGGGGTACGGCGACGGGCCGGTGCGGCTCTCCACCAAGCACACCCTCGCGGTCAGCAACCGTGGCGGTGCGCGCACCGACGACCTGCTGGCCCTCGCCCGCGAGGTGCGCGACGGCGTGCGGGCCGCCTACGGCATCGACCTCGTGCCCGAGCCGGTGCTGGTGGGCTGCGAGCTCTAGGGGCTCAGTTCATGCTGTCGGCGCTGATGGCGAACCCGAAGAAGGCGACCACCAGCACGATCATGAGGACGCCGAGCACGGTGCCGATGATGCCCGTGATGAGGCCGGCGGTGGCGGCGCCCGGGTTGTTGTAGACGCCGGGCTGGGCGTCCATCTCCTTCTTGGCGATGACGGCCAGCCCGATGGCGAACGGCCCGCACAGCACGCCCGGGATCGTGATGCAGCAGGCGAGGGTGAGCACGGCGCACACCACGCTCGCGATGCCGAGCCCCATCGCGGTGTTCGCCTTGCCGTTCGGCTTGGTGAACAGCCCGCCGCCGGCGTACGGGGACGCCCCATAGGGCTGCGCGCCGTACGGCGAGGGTGCGTACTGCTGGTAGGGCGACGCCGGCGCGGCCGGGTACTGCGGGTACTCCGGCTGCTGCGGCGGCTGCTGTGGCGGCTGCTGGGGGTACGGCGTCTCGCTCGGCGAGGCCGGGTAGGGCTGCGACGGCGGCGGCAGCGTGGGCTCGCCGGCACCGCCGGGGTTCTGGTCGCCCGAGGGCGACGACCACGGGGTGTCGGGCTCGGACCCGCTGCCTCCGGATGTCATGGCCGGGATTGTGGCAGGTCGCGCGGGACTCCCGGGTCATCACCCAGCCACGTGTCCACGTCGGCGAGCGCGGCGTCGCGCACGTCGTCGGGGGCGCAGGAGGCGCGCAGCGACATCCGGGCCAGCTCGGCGAGCTGGGCGTCGTCGAGCTCGTGGGCCGCGCGCATCGTGGCGTACTGAGCCGGCCAGCCGGGAGCCGAAGAGCAGCGGGTCGTCGGCGCCGAGCGCCACCGTGGCGCCGGCCTCGAGGAGCGTGGGCAGCGGCACCGAGGTGAGGTCGCTGTAGACGCCGAGCGCCACGTTCGACACCGGGCACACCTCGAGCGCCACGCCGGCGTCGACCACCCGCGCCAGCAGGTCGGGGTCCTCGGCCACGCGGACACCGTGGCCGAGCCGGCCGGCGCCGAGCACGTCGAGGCAGGTGCGCACGTGGTCGGGGCCGCGCAGCTCCCCGCCGTGCGGCGTGAGCAGCAGGCCGGCCCGCTCGGCGATCCGGAAGGCGGCCGCGAAGTCCTCGGTGCGGCCGCGCCGCTCGTCGTTGGAGAGCCCGAACCCCACCACCCCGCGCCCGGCGTACTGCGCGGCGAGCCGGGCCAGGGTGCGCGCGTCGAGGGGGTGCCGGGTGCGGTTGGCGGCGACCACCACCGCGATGCCGAGCCCGGTGCGCTCGGCGGCGTCGCGGGCGCAGTCGAGCACCAGGTCGGTGAACGCGGTGATGCCGTGGAAGCGGGCGGCGTACCCGCTGGGGTCGACCTGGATCTCCAGCCACCGGCCGCCGTCGCGGACGTCGTCCTCGGCCGCCTCCCGCACCAGCCGGCGCACGTCGTCCTCGGTGCGCAGCACCGACCGGGCGACGTCGTAGAGGCGCTGGAACCGGAACCAGCCCTTCTCGTCGGCCGCGCTCAGCCGCGGCGGCCAGTCCTCGACGAGCGAGTCAGGCAGCGCGATGCCGTCACGCTCGGCCAGCTCGAGCAGCGTGCCGTGCCGCATCGAGCCGGTGAAGTGCAGGTGCAGGTGTGCCTTCGGGAGGTCTCGGAGATCGCGCACCCTCAGGCGAACAGCTTCTGGAGGCGGGTGACGCCCTCCACCAGGTCGTCGTCACCGAGCGCGTAGGAGAGACGCAGGTAGCCGGGGGAGCCGAACGCCTCGCCCGGCACCACCGCCACCTCGGCCTGCTCGAGGATGTACTCGGCGAGGTCGGTGGTGGTGTCGATGGCGCGGCCGTCGTACTCCTTGCCCAGCAGGTCCTTCACGCACGGGTAGGCGTAGAACGCGCCGCCCGGCGTCGGGCACACGACGCCGTCGATCTCGTTGAGCATCGTCACGATCGTGCGGCGCCGGCGGTCGAAGGCCGCCTTCATCTCCTCGACCGCCGTGAGGTCGCCCTCCACCGCCGCGATCGCCGCCCGCTGGGAGACGTTGGCGACGTTGGACGTGGCGTGGGACTGGAGGTTGGCGGCAGCCTTCACCAGGTCGGGCGGGCCGATCATCCAGCCGACCCGCCACCCGGTCATCGCGTAGGTCTTGGCGACGCCGTTGACGACCACGCAGTTGTCGGCCAGGTAGGGGCACAGCACTGGCATCGAGCCGGTGTCGAGGTCGTCGTAGACGAGGTGCTCGTAGATCTCGTCGGTGAGCACCCACAGGTCGTGGTCCTCCACCCACTGCCCGATCGCCCGGATCTCGTCGGCGGTGTACACGGCGCCGGTGGGGTTCGACGGCGACACGAAGAGCAGCACCTTGGTCTTGTCGGTGCGCGCCGCCTCGAGCTGGTCGACGGTGACCTTGTAGTCCTGGGTCTCGTCGGCCAGCACCTCCACGGTGACGCCGCCGGCGAGCTGGATCGACTCCGGGTAGGTGGTCCAGTAGGGCGCCGGCACGATCACCTCGTCGCCGGGGTCGAGCATCGCGGCGAAGGCGGCGTAGATGGCCTGCTTGCCGCCGTTGGTGACCAGCACCTGGCTCGGCTCGATCTCGTAGCCGCTGTCGCGGGCGGTCTTGACGGCGATCGCCTTCTTGAGCTCCGGCAGGCCACCGGCCGGCGTGTAGCGGTGGTTCTTCGGGTCGCGGGCGGCGTCGACGGCGGCGTCGACGATGTAGCCCGGCGTCGGGAAGTCGGGCTCGCCGGCGCCGAAGCCGACGACCGGGCGGCCCTCGGCCTTGAGCGCCTTCGCCTTGGCGTCGACCTTGAGCGTCGCCGACTCCGCGATCGCGCCGATACGGCGCGAGACGCGGCGGTCGCGGGGGTTGCTGGCTGCGCTCTGCTCGCTCATGCCTTCATGCTAGGGGTGCCCGCCGATCCGTTTTGTCGGGCCATGTGGACACTGCGTAGACTCGGCCGCTGGTGGATCTCCCCGATGATTCGGCCTGCCCTGAAGCAGGACGGCATCGAGGGGAAGCCACGGAGGGCACTAGCTCAACTGGCAGAGCATCGGTCTCCAAAACCGAAGGTTGGGGGTTCAAGTCCCTCGTGCCCTGCACGACGGTCGCTCCGGCGACCGAAGAAGATCACGACGAGAGGTGAGTGGAGTGCCCGACGACGACGCGGCGCGCGGTCCCGAGGACGGCGACGCCGTCGAGGAGACCCCGGCCGAGGAGGTCGAGAGCACCGACGAGGTCTCCAGCGAGGACTCCACCGGCGAGCCGGCCGAGGAGCCGGCGGAGGAGAAGCCCGCTGCCACCACCCGTCGCTCCCGCCGCTCGCGCGCGGACAAGGCGACGGCGGCGAGGACCCGGCCGCAGCCGACGGCGCCGACGCCGACGAGGCCGACGAGGCCGACGCCGACGACGAGGCCGACGAGAAGCCGGTGGCGAAGAAGGCCGCGGCGAAGAAGTCCGCCGCCAAGAAGTCGGCCACCAAGAAGTCCGCCGCCAAGGGCGAGCAGGACGACAAGGGCGCCACCAAGACGGCGAAGAAGCCCGGCAAGACCGCCAAGGCGGCCCGCACCGCGAAGCCGGGCGAGGGGCGCACCAGCCCGGTCACGTTCTACCGCCAGGTCGTCGCCGAGCTGCGCAAGGTCGTCTACCCGACCCAGGAGCAGCTGGTCACCTACTTCATCGTCGTCATGGTCTTCGTGCTCGTGATGATGGGCATCGTCGCCGGCCTCGACCTGGGCTTCGGCAAGCTCGCCTTCGCGATCTTCACCGGCGGTGAGGACATCTAGCGCCTCGCACGCCGCCCCCCGACAGCTTGAGCAGATGGAGCAGTTCGTGTCCGACATGCACACCCCGGACGAGACGCCGGACGTCGACCCGGTCGACGAGACCGTCGATCCCGCCGACCCGGTCGCCGAGTCCGCCGACCCGGTCGCCGAGTCCGCCGACCCGGCCGACGAGCCCGTCGCGACCCCGGAGGTCGAGGACGACGTCGTCGAGGCCACCGAGGGCGCCGCGGAGGGCACCGACCCCGCCGCCACCGACACCGACGACGACCCCGACGACCCCGAGCCGGTCGAGGAGCCGGTCGCCGACCTCGTCGCGAGCGAGGCGGAGACCCTCGACGAGGCGATCGAGGACACCGCGGCCGCCGAGCCCGAGGCCCCCGAGGCCGGCGACGCGCAGGTCGACGAGGCCGACGCCCCCGCGAGCGCCGACCCCGAGGCCGACGCGCTCGTCGAGGAGAGCGCCGAGGAGGACGAGGTCGTCGAGGCCGACCCGCTGGAGGAGTTCCGCCGCGAGCTGTGGGACAAGGACGGCGACTGGTTCGTGGTGCACACCTACTCGGGCATGGAGAACCGGGTGAAGTCGAACCTCGAGAACCGCATCGTCTCCTTGAACATGGAGGACTACATCCACGAGATCGTGGTCCCCATCGAGGACATCGTCGAGATCAAGAACGGCCAGCGCCGCACCCGCAAGAAGCCCGCGCTGCCCGGCTACGTGCTGGTCCGCATGGACCTCACCGACGAGTCCTGGTCCGCGGTGCGTCACACGCCGTCGGTCACCGGCTTCGTCGGCAACAGCCACCAGCCCGTTCCGCTGAGCCTCGACGAGGTCGAGCAGATGCTCGCGCCCGCCGTCATCGCCGCCGCCGAGATCCCGGTCTCGGCCGGTGGCACCGGCCAGTCCGCCGGAGGCGGCACCGCCACCAAGAAGCAGATCGAGGTCGCCGACTTCAGCGTCTCCGACTCGGTGATGGTGGTCGACGGCCCGTTCGCCACCCTGCACGCGACGATCACCGAGATCAACGCGGAGGCCCAGCGCGTCAAGGCGCTGGTCGAGATCTTCGGCCGGGAGACCCCGGTCGAGCTGAGCTTCGGGCAGATCCAGAAGGTCTGAGCCGAAGAGCGACACCCCGTGGCAGAGGCAGCGGCCTCGTCATGACCACACGAGAAGGAAGAGAACAGCATGCCCCCGAAGAAGAAGATCGCTGCGCTCGTCAAGGTGCAGCTGCAGGCCGGTGGCGCCACCCCGGCCCCGCCGGTCGGCACCGCGCTCGGTCCGCACGGCGTCAACATCATGGACTTCTGCAAGGCGTACAACGCCCAGACCGAGTCCATGCGCGGCAACGTCGTCCCCGTCGAGATCACGATCTACGAGGACCGGTCCTTCACCTTCATCACGAAGACCCCGCCGGCCGCCGAGCTGATCAAGAAGGCCGCTGGCCTCAGCAAGGGCTCCGGTGTGCCGCACAAGGAGAAGGTCGGCAAGCTCACCAAGGACCAGGTGCGTGAGATCGCGCTGACCAAGATGCCCGACCTCAATGCCAACGACGTCGACGCCGCGATGAAGATCGTGGAGGGCACCGCCCGCTCGATGGGCGTCCGTACCGAGTAACCCCCGTGGGAGGGCCGCGCTGGCCCGCACCACACCCCTTCCGGACGTTCGAACGCGGACGTCCACCATTCCCGTAAGGACATCACCATGCAGCGCAGCAAGACCTACCGCGCGGCGTCGGAGCTCTTCGACCGCGACGAGCTCTACGCCCCGCTGGCCGCGATCAAGATCGCCAAGGCCGGCTCCAAGAAGAAGTTCGACGAGACCGTCGACGTCGTCATGCGCCTCGGGGTCGACCCCCGCAAGGCCGACCAGATGGTCCGCGGCACCGTCAACCTGCCGCACGGCACGGGCAAGACCGCCAAGGTCCTCGTGTTCGCGGTCGGCGACAAGGCGGCGGCCGCCGAGGCCGCCGGTGCCGACGAGGTCGGCGGCGACGAGCTCATCGAGCGGGTGGCCGGCGGCTACCTCGACTTCGACGCCGTCGTGGCCACCCCGGACCTCATGGGCAAGGTCGGCCGGCTCGGCCGCGTGCTCGGTCCCCGCGGCCTCATGCCGAACCCGAAGACCGGCACGGTCACCCCGGACCCGGCCAAGGCCGTCACCGACATCAAGGGCGGCAAGATCGAGTTCCGGGTCGACCGCCACGCCAACCTGCACTTCATCATCGGCAAGGCCTCCTTCTCCGAGGCCCAGCTCGCCGAGAACTACGCGGCGGCGCTCGAGGAGGTGCTCCGGCTCAAGCCGGCCAGCTCCAAGGGCCGCTACGTCAGGAAGGTCACGGTCTCCACGACCATGGGCCCCGGCGTCCAGGTCGACCCCAACCGCACCAAGAACGTCGCCGGCGACGACGACGCCTGAGCCAGGCACGACTTTCGGCTCACGCACAGCAGCACAACTACATTCAGACGAAGTAACCACAGACCGCAGGTCGCCCGGCACCGCCGGGTCGAAGGCGCCGCAGCGATGCGGACGGCCCGCGCAGGTGACAGAGCAAGGATCGGCTCGCCGATCCGTTCACGCCCTGGGCCTGCGCCCGGGGCGTTCGTCTTTCTCCGGCTCCTGCGGTCCCCGACCACACAGAGGAGTCCCATGGCGCGGGCTGACAAGCAGGCCGCCGTCGCGGAGATCGCTGAGAACTTCAGCAACGCCGCCGGCGCCGTCCTGACCGAGTACCGCGGCCTCACCGTCAAGGAGCTGCAGGACCTGCGCCGCTCCCTCGGTGAGAACGCCGACTACGCCGTGGTCAAGAACACGCTGGCCAAGCTCGCCGCCAAGGAGGCGGGCATCGACGGCTTCGACGAGCTCCTCGTCGGACCGACGGCGATCGCCTTCATCAACGGCGACGTCGTCGAGGCCGCCAAGGGCCTGCGTGACTTCGCCAAGGCCAACCCCACCCTGGTCATCAAGGGTGGAGTCCTGGACGGCAACCCCCTCGGCGCCGCCGAGATCGCCAAGCTGGCCGATCTCGAGTCGCGTGAGGTGCTGCTCGGCAAGCTGGCGGGCGCGATGCTCGCCTCGCTCAGCCAGGCCGTCTACCTGCTCAACGCGCCGATCGCCCAGGCCGCCCGTCTCGCGGGTGCGCTCCAGGCTCAGCGGGCCGAGCAAGCCGGCAGCGACGGCGACGAAGGAGCCGACGCGTAGCCGGCGCAGGTTGAGCAAGCCCCGCGGGTGAGGAACGAACCCGCGACGGGCGCGTCGAAACCCAGTTCCGTCGCAGGACATCAAGCACGAAGCAGCAAGACGAAGCAGTACCAACCGAAAGGACCGCCACTCATGGCGAAGCTCAGCACCGACGAGCTCCTTGACGCGTTCAAGGAGATGACCCTGATCGAGCTCTCGGAGTTCGTGAAGCAGTTCGAGGAGACCTTCGGCGTCACCGCCGCGGCCCCGGTGGCCGTGGCTGCCGCTCCGGGCGCGGGCGGCGCTGCCGCCGCGGGTGGCGGCGACGAGGCTGCCGCCCAGGACGAGTTCGACGTCATCCTCGAGGCTGCCGGCGACAAGAAGATCAACGTCATCAAGGAGGTGCGCTCGCTGACCTCCCTCGGCCTGAAGGAGGCCAAGGACCTGGTCGAGAGCGCCCCGAAGCCGATCCTGGAGAAGGTCACCAAGGAGGCGGCCGACAAGGCGAAGGAGGCGCTCGAGGGCGCCGGCGCCACCGTCACCCTCAAGTGACCTAGGCACCAGCCACCACCGAGAGGCGGCGGTCCCCGACGGGGGACCGCCGCCTCTTGTCGTCCCCTCTTCGTCACCGCGGTTGCAACCAGGAGTTACAGCCGCGTCTCGACAGGAGGGGGGAGAGTGACGTGCGGCACTCGACGGCGTAACCTCACGGCCGGGACGACGTTGTTACTCGTGAGTGAGGTTCGGCCCGCGAGGTCGAGGCGAGTAGTGGCGCGCGGGAGGGACCCGCCACCTCCGGGCGGGCGAGAGAGGGACATCCATGGGCGTAGAGATCAAGATCGAGCACCTGACGAAGTCGTTCGGGAAGCAGATGATCTGGGGTGACGTCTCGCTGACGGTTCCCGCAGGTGAGGTCTCGGTCATGCTCGGGCCCTCCGGCACCGGCAAGTCGGTGCTGCTGAAGACCATCATCGGCCTCCTCAAGCCCGACAACGGCGCCGTGATCATCGAGGGCACCGACATCGCCTCCTGCTCGGAGAAGGAGCTCTACGAGATCCGCAAGCTGTTCGGCGTGCTGTTCCAGGACGGCGCGATGTTCGGCTCGATGAACCTCTACGACAACGTCGCCTTCCCGCTGCGCGAGCACACCAAGAAGTCGGAGTCCGAGGTCCGCGACATCGTCATGGAGAAGATGGACCTCGTCGGCCTGCTCGGCGCCGAGGACAAGCTGCCGGGCGAGATCTCCGGCGGCATGCGCAAGCGGGCCGGCCTGGCCCGCGCCCTCGTGCTCGACCCCGAGATCGTGCTCTTCGACGAGCCCGACTCCGGCCTCGACCCGGTGCGCACCGCGTTCCTCAACCAGCTGATCGTCGACCTCAACGCCCAGATCGACGCGACCTTCCTCATCGTCACCCACGACATCAACACCGCGCGCACCGTGCCCGACAACATCGGCCTGCTCTACCACCGCCACCTCGCGATGTTCGGCCCGCGCGAGATGCTCCTCTCCTCCGAGGAGCCGGTCGTCCGTCAGTTCCTCAACGCCCAGCGCGTCGGTCCCATCGGCATGTCCGAGGAGAAGGACGCCGACGAGCTCGAGGCCGAGAAGGACGAGGAGATGCCGCCGCTGCCGCCGATCCCGATGCAGATCGAGCCCTCCAACGGCATCCCGCGGCGCAGCCAGCGCGAGCCCGGCTCGTGGTGCCGCGACAACGGCGTCACGCCCCCGGCGGGGTCCTTCGAGAGCGCCAACGCCGGGCTGGCTCCGGGCGCCTGACTTGTCCTCCCTCACGTCCAGCCGGGCGCTGGCACCCCTCGGGGCAGCCGGCGGCCTGTTCGCCTTCGCACTCGACGTCGTGCGTGGGCTGTTCCGGCGCCCCTTCCAGCTGCGCGAGTTCCTCCAGCAGGCGTGGTTCATCGCCTCGGTCACGATCATCCCCACCGCGCTCGTCGCGATCCCCTTCGGCGCGGTCATCGCGCTCCAGGTGGGCGGCCTGATCAAGCAGTTCGGTGCCCAGTCGTTCACCGGCTCCGCCTCGGTGCTGGCCGTCGTCCAGCAGGCGGCCCCGATCGGCACCGCGCTCCTCATCGCCGGCGCCGGCGGCTCGGCCATCGCGGCCGACCTCGGCGCCCGCAAGATCCGCGAGGAGCTCGACGCGATGATGGTGCTGGGCATCGACCCGATCCAGCGCCTCGTCGTGCCCCGGGTGCTCGCGTGCATGCTCGTCGCGGTCTTCCTCAACGGCATGGTGAGCGTCGTCGGCGTCGCCGGCGGCTACGTCTTCAACGTGGTCCTGCAGGGCGGCACGCCCGGCGCCTACATCGCGAGCTTCACCGCCCTGGCCCAGCTCCCCGACCTCTACATCGGCCTCATCAAGGCGGCCATCTTCGGGCTCATCGCCGCCATCGTCGCGTCCTACAAGGGCATGAACGCCGGGGGTGGCCCCAAGGGCGTGGGCGACGCCGTCAACGAGTCGGTCGTCATCACCTTCGTCCTGCTGTTCGTCGTCAACTTCACGCTGAGCACGATCTACGTGCAAGTCATCCCACCGAAGACGGGTTAGCCGATGGCCGACCTGCGCAGCGTCTACCAGAAGCCCCTGTCGTCACTCGACACGATGGGGGTGCAGCTCTCGTTCTACCTCCGGGCGGCGGCGGCCGCGCCCAGGGCCGCGACCCGCTACCCCAAGGAGGTCATGCGGATCCTGGCCGAGGTCACCCTCGGCTCCGGTGGCCTCGCGGTCATCGGCGGCACCGTCGGCGTCGTGCTCGCGATGACGTTCTTCACCGGCGCCCAGGTGGGCCTGTCGGGCTACACGGCGCTCGAGCAGCTCGGCACCGAGGCCTTCGCCGGCTTCGTGTCGGCCTACTTCAACACCCGCGAGATCGCCCCGCTCGTGGCCGGCATCGCCCTCGCCGCCACGGTCGGCTGCGGCTTCACCGCCCAGCTCGGCGCCATGCGCATCTCCGAGGAGGTCGACGCCCTCGAGGTGATGGCGATCCCGTCGATGCCGTTCCTGGTCGCCACCCGCGTCGTGGGCGGTCTGATCGCGATCATCCCGCTCTACGTCGTCGGCCTGCTGTCGTCGTACGTCGCCAGTCGCGTGGTGGTCACCACCTTCTACAGCCAGTCGTCCGGCACCTACGACCACTACTTCAACCTGTTCCTGCCACCCGGCGACGTCTTGTGGTCGTTCGGCAAGGTGCTGGTGTTCTCCGTGGTGGTCATCCTCATCCACTGCTACCACGGCTACCACGCCTCGGGCGGTCCCGCCGGCGTGGGCGTGGCCGTGGGCCGCGCGGTCCGCACCAGCATCGTGGCCATCAACGTCATCGACCTGTTCCTGTCGATGGCCATCTGGGGCACCACCACCACGGTCAGGTTGGCGGGATAGCGATGACCTGGTTCCTGAAGCAGTTCAAGGTGCTCGGCGTGCTGTTCATCGCGTTCGTGCTGCTCGGCGTCTACCTCACCTACGCCACGTTCACCAAGAAGTTCACCGACTACGAGGAGGTCACCCTCGAGACCTCCACCATCGGCCTCCAGCTGCCGCTGCGCGCCGACGTGAAGTACCGCGGCGTGATCGTGGGCGAGGTGCTCGACTACACGAGCACCGCCGACGGCGCCGACGTCACCTTGGGTCTCTACCCCGACCAGGTGGACGTGATCCCGTCCGACGTCACCGGCTCCATCCTTCCGAAGACGCTGTTCGGCGAGAAGTTCGTCTCCCTGGTGGCCTCCGACTCGCCGTCCGACGACCACCTGCAGTCCGGCGCCACCATCGAGCGCACCGAGGTGAGCATCGAGGTCGAGAAGGTGCTCGCCGACCTCTACCCGCTGCTCGAGACCGTGGAGCCCGCTCAGCTCAACATGACGCTCAACGCGCTCGCGACGGCGTTGGAGGGCCGCGGAGAGGCCCTGGGCGAGAACCTCGAGATCGTCGACTCCTACCTCAAGCGCTTCAACCCGCGGCTGCCGGAGCTGATCGAGGATCTCCGGCTCACCGCCGACGTCTCCGACATCTACTCCGACGTGCTGCCCGAGGTGGCGACGATCCTCGACAACACGATCACCACGGCAGGCACCTTCGAGGAGCGTGAGGACCAGGCGACCTTGCTCTACCAGGACATCGCCGAGTTCTCCGACACCGCGCGCACGTTCCTCGCCGACAACGAGACCAACATCATCCGCTCGGCCGAGCTCAGCGCCGCCCAGCTGCGCGTGTTCTCGCGCTACGCGCCGGAGTTCCCGTGCCTCACCGGCGGCATCGTGAAGGCCGGCGAGGCGCAGGCGGAGGCGTTCCGTGGGTTCGTGCTCCACATCGTGCTCGAGACCCTGCCCCGCCAACCGAAGGCCTACACGCCCCAGGACCAGCCCCGGCTGGGCGAGAACCGGGGTCCCAACTGCCTGCACCTGCCCAACCCGCCGTGGAGCCAGAGCAACCCGGTGCGGTTCCAGCCGAACTTCGACGACGGCGTCGACGAGGGCACCGGCAAGGGCACCAGCCGCCCGCCCGCCGGCCTGGTGGTCGGCGACGGTGAGGGGTACGCGGGCACTGCCGACGAGGCGATGCTGTTCCGCCGGCTGCTCGCCCCCAGCCTCGGCGTCACCGCCGACGAGGTCGGCGACCTCGGGCCCCTGCTGGTCGGGCCGCTGGCCCGCGGGGCGAAGGTGAGCCTGCGATGAAGCTGCTCGACAAGAAGACCTCCGCCGACGCCACCCGGCTGCTCATCTTCCTGGTGGTCACCACGCTCGCCACCGGCGTCCTGGTGATCATCATCGGCAACCTGTCGTTCAAGTCCGCCAGCGACTACAAGGCGCAGTTCGTCGACGTCACCGGCGTGGTCGAGGGTGACGACGTCCGCATCGCCGGCGTCAAGGTCGGCGCGGTGAAGAAGATCGAGATCGAAGACCGCGACCGGGCCCTGGTCACCTTCTCGGTCGAGGACGGCGTCACGCTGTCGGACTCGACCTTCGCCACCATCCGGTTCCGCAACCTCGTCGGGCAGCGCTACATCTCGCTGTCCGAGGAGGTCGGCGACACCAGCGAGATGGAGCCGGGCGACACCATCCCGGTCAAGCGCACCAAGCCGGCACTCGACCTCACCCTGCTGTTCAACGGCTTCAAGCCGCTCTTCCAGGCGCTCTCGCCCGACGACATCAACCAGTTCTCCTACGAGGTCGTCCAGGTGTTCCAGGGCGAGGGCGGCACGCTGGAGAGCCTGCTGCGCAGCACCGCCTCGGTCACCTCCACCCTCGCCGACCGCGACCAGGTGATCGGTGAGCTGCTGGAGAACCTCGACTACGTGCTCGACCGGCTGGCCGACCGCGACCAGCAGCTGACCGCCCTCATCCAGAGCTTCCGGCAGCTGGTCGGCGGCCTCAAGACCGACCGCGAGGCGATCCTCGGCTCGATCGAGGACATCAGCCGGCTCTCGGTCGAGACCGCCGACCTGGTGGAGGGCATCCGGCCGCCGTTCGTCGAGGACATCAAGCAGCTGCGGCGGTTCGCCCGCAACACCGACAACAACAAGGAGGAGCTGGACCGCGCGCTCCAGGTGCTGCCGATCAAGCTCAACAAGGTCGGCCGGACGGCGATCGACGGGTCGTGGTTCAACTTCTACCTGTGCAGCTTCCGCGGCAAGGTGCGGGTGCCCGGTCTGCCCCAACCGATCTTCCTGCCGAACGCGGAGGGCTACCAGAACGGTGCCGACCGCTGCACGCTCGAGGAGGAGGTGGAATGAAGCCGTTCCGCGAGCGCAACCCCGTCGTCATCGGGGCCGTCAGCATCCTCGTGATCGTGCTGGCGCTGCTGGCCGCCTTCCGGGCCCAGGACCTGCCGCTGATCGGCGGTGGCGACACCTACCACGCCAACTTCACCGAGGCCGGCGGCCTGCGGGTGAACGACGAGGTGCGCATCGCCGGCGTCCGGGTCGGCAAGGTCGAGGCGATCGAGCTCGACGACGGCGAGGTGCGGGTGTCGTTCCGGGTGCAGGACGACTCGCCGTTCGGCAAGGACACCGGCGCGGCGATCAAGGTGAAGACCCTGCTCGGCTCGATGTTCCTCGCGCTGGAGCCGGCGGGTGACGGTCAGCTCGAGGAGGGCACCACGATCCCGACGTCGCGCACCAGCTCGCCGTTCGACGTCGTCGAGGCCTTCACGGGCCTGGCGGAGACCACCGCCGAGATCGACACCGACCAGCTGGCGCAGTCGATGACCACGTTCGCCGACCTCACCCGCAACACGCCCGAGGAGTTCCGCACCGCGCTGCAGGGCGTCTCGCGCCTCTCCAGCAACCTGGCCGAGCGTGACGAGGAGATCGGCCGCCTGCTCACCAGCCTGCGGCGGATCTCGACCGTCCTCGACGAGCGCGACCAGGACATCATCGGCCTGATGCGCGACTCCGACATCCTGTTCCGCGCGATCGTCGAGCGTCGCGACCAGATCCACGCCCTGCTGGTCTCCACCTCGACGCTCTCGCGCGGAGCTCACCACGCTGGTGCGCGAGAGCCGCGACGACCTCAAGCCGGCGCTCGACCACCTCGACAACGTGCTCCAGGTGCTGAACAAGAACGAGGACAACCTCAACGACAGCATCAAGCTGATGGCGCCGTTCTACCGGGTGTTCGCCAACACCCTCGGCAGCGGCCCGTGGTTCGACACGTTCATCTACAACTTCCCGAACCAGATCCCGAACCCGATCGTGGCAGCGGGTGGTGGCCGATGACCCGCGCCGTCCGCGCCGCAGTCCCGCTGCTGATCCTCGTCCTGGCCGTCGTGGCCGGGGTCGTGGTCTTCAGCGGAGGGAGCGACCAGAAGACGCTCACCGCCATGTTCCCGCGCACGGTCTCGCTCTACGAGGGCAGCGACGTGCGGATCCTCGGCGTGCCGATCGGCAAGGTCGAGGAGGTCACGCCCGAGGGCGAGCTGGTCAAGGTCGTCATGAAGTACGACGGTGAGGTCGACGTCCCCAGCACCGCCACGGCGGTGATCATCTCGCCGGCCATCGTGGGCGACCGCTACGTGCAGCTCACGCCGGTGTTCGAGGACGGCGACAAGGTGCTCGAGGACGACTCGGTCCTCGACGAGAGCCGCACCGCCGTCCCCCTCGAGCTCGACGAGATCTACGCGAGCCTCAACGAGCTGAACGTGGCCCTCGGTCCGGACGGCGCGAACAAGAACGGCGCGCTCACCGACCTGCTGGAGGTCACGGCGGAGAACTTCGGCGGCCAGGGCGAGCAGTTCAACACCACGATCCGCAACTTCAGCCGGCTCACCGAGACCCTCGACGACAACAAGGAGGAGCTGTTCGGCTCGGCACGCGCGCTCTCCCGGTTCATCGAGACCCTCGCCGAGAACGACGGCACGGTGCGGGCGTTCAACCGTTCGCTGGGCCAGGTGTCGACGGTGCTCGCCGACGAGCGTGAGGAGCTGGCCGAGGCGCTGCGCAACCTCGGCGTCGCCGTGGGCGAGGTCGGCAGCTTCGTCCGCGAGAACCGCGAGGTGCTCGGCAAGGACATCCGCGGACTGAACCGGGTGCTCAAGGTGCTCGTGCGCCAGCGCGGCAACCTCGACGAGGTGCTGCGGATCGCTCCGGTGGCGCTCAACAACCTGGCGCTCACCTACAACCCCGACGCCGGCACGCTCGACACCAACTCGAACATGTCCCAGTTCGTCGAGAACCTGGAGACGAACCCGAAGGACGTGCTCTGCTCGCTGATCAGTGCCAACGACCCCGACGGCGAGCTGTGCGACACGATCCAGGGGCTCCCCCTGCCGCGCGCCGCAGCGCTGCTGGGGGCCGGCAGCGGGTCGGCGTACGACAAGTCCGACCCGACCCTCGGCGGACTGGTGGGGGTGAGCGAGTGACCACCACACCCCCGACCCGCCCGCGGCGCCGGGTGCGCGTCCTGCTCGTGGCGCTGCTCGGCTGTCTGCTGCTGTCCGGCTGCGACTTCGACGTCTACAAGCTGCCGCTCCCCGGTGGCGCCGACACCGGCGACGACCCGATGACGATCACGGTCGAGTTCGCCGACGTGCTCGACCTGGTGCCGAAGTCCTCGGTGAAGGTCAACGACGTCACCGTGGGCCAGGTCACCGACGTCGAGCTCGACACCGAGACCAACACCGCGAAGGTGGAGATCGAGCTGCGCCGCGACGTCGAGCTGCCGGAGGACGCGATCGCGGAGCTGCGGCAGACCAGCCTGCTCGGCGAGAAGTTCGTCGCGCTCTCACCCGGCGAGTCGGGCGCCACCGAGCTGCTCGCGGACGGCGACGAGATCCCGATCGAGCGCACCGGCCGCAACCCCGAGGTCGAGGAGGTCTTCGGCGCGCTGAGCCTGCTGCTGAACGGCGGCGGCGTGGCCCAGCTGAAGACCATCGTCAGCGAGCTCAACAACACCCTCGAGGGCCGCGAGGACACCGCCAAGTCGGTGCTCGCCCAGATCGAGATCTTCATGGGTCAGCTCGACGACAACAAGGAAGACATCGTCGACGCGATCCAGTCGTTGAACCGGCTCGCGCTCGGCGTCCGCGCCCAGCAGCGCACGATCGACGCCACCCTGGAGGAGCTGCCGAGCTCGCTGCGGTCGCTCGACCGGCAGCGCGACGACCTGGTGCGCATGCTCGAGGCGCTCCAGGACCTCAGCGGTGTCGGCACCCGGGTGATCCAGCGCTCCAAGGACGTGACGATCCAGGCCCTCCGCCAGCTCGCGCCCACGCTCACCGAGCTCGCCAACTCCGGCGACGACTTCGTCGACTCCTTCCAGGTGTTCCTCACCTACCCCTTCGTCGACGAGGTGGTCGGCCGCGACCCGCAGGTGGCGCGCAACCTGCACATGGGCGACTACACGAACCTGTCGATCCAGCTCGACGTCGACCTCGGGAACCCGCCGCCCATCCCGCGGGAGGACTGCACGCCGCTGAGCGAGATCCCCGACACCCCCCCGCTGCCCGACTTCGAGGACCTGTGCAACGGCGCCCAGGACGTGCTGGCGGAGTGCGCGCAGAACCTCACCGTCCGCTGCATCGAGCGGGTGCTGGGCACGCTGTGCGAGCTCAGGCCCAACAACCCGATCTGTGACAACCTCCCCGACCTGCCGGGCCTGCCCGACCTGCCGGGCCTGCCCGGCGGCAACGGCACCGGCGGCGGTGGCGGCGGCCTCCCGGTGCCGGACCTGCCTGAGATCCCGGGCCTCGGCCGTGCGCCGTCGGACTACGGGAGCAAGGGCCCGACGATGGGCCAGCTGTCGGCGGAGTTCGACCCGGCGCTGGTCTCGCTGCTCGTCCCGGGGATGGTGATCCGATGATCACCCGCCGGACCAAGGTGCAGCTGCTGATCTTCGCGCTCATCACGGTGCTGGGCGTGTCGTACGTCGGCGCCCGGTACGCCAAGCTCGACCGGATCTTCCGCGACGACTCCTACACCGTCGTCGCGCACTTCCAGGAGGCCGGCGGCATCTTCGCCGGCGCCGAGGTCACCTACCGCGGGGTCGGCGTCGGGCGGGTCGACGCACTCAGCGCCACCGAGGACGGCGTCGACGTCATCCTCGAGATCGACCACGAGTACGACGAGATCCCCTCCGACACCAAGGCCATCGTCGGCAACCGCTCGGCGGTCGGCGAGCAGTACGTCGAGCTGCAGCCGCAGGCCGACGACGGCCCGTACCTCGACGAGGACGGCGAGATCCCGGTCGAGATGACCGAGACCCCGATCCAGACCGACGTGCTGCTCACCAACCTGTCGACCCTGGTCAACTCGGTCGACCGCGAGGCGCTCCGCACCACGGTCGACGAGTTCGGCAAGGCCTTCGCCGGCAGTGGCGAGGACCTGCAGACGATCATCGACAGCGGCAACTCGTTCCTCCGCACCGCCGACGAGAACTTCGACGTCACCACCAAGCTGATCGAGGACAGCAACATCGTGCTCAACGGCCAGCTGGCCTCGGAGAGCTCGATCCGTACCTTCGCCAACCAGCTGTCGCTGTTCAGCACCAGCCTGGCCGGCGCCGACCCCGACCTGCGCGCCGTCCTCGAGGACGGGTCGTTCGCGGCCAACCAGCTCAAGGGCTTCCTCGAGGAGAACCGGATCGAGCTCGGCACGCTGCTGAGCCGCATCGTCACCACCGGCGAGATCATCGTGAAGCGGCTGCCGGGCATCGAGCAGATCCTCGTGATCTACCCGTACGTCGTCGAGGGGGGCTTCACGGTGGCGTCGAAGGACCCCGACACCGGCCTGTACGACGCCCACTTCGGCCTGGTGACCACCGAGAGCCCGCGCTGCACGCAGGGGTACGGCGGCATCCGGACCCCGCAGGACCGCTTCGGCAACCCGCCGATGAACATGAACGTCCGCTGCGCCTCGGCTCCGCCGATCAACTCCCGCGGCTCGCAGAACGCGCCGCCGCGCGTGGGCGCCGACTACGGACCCATCGCCGCGACCTTCGACCCCGCCACCGGCGACCTCGCGTGGGGTGACCACACCGACGGCTTGACGAGCACCGGTAGCGTGGCGCCCCGGTCGCTGGGAGAGGAGTCCTGGAAGTGGCTGTACCTCCAGCCGATGATGCAGTAGACGCCACGTCCAGCCAGCGCCGTCCCTTCCCGCTCACCGCCGTCCTCGTCGCCGTCATCGTCGTCTGCGTCGGCGTGCTGACCTGGTTGTACGTCGCCGACACCGACGACGAGGAGTCCGCCGGGAGCCGGCTCGGGTCCCTCGTGACCGGGGAGAACCGCGGCGCGGACGACGAGCGGGTCGTCGACGCGCGTGCCCGCGACGCCGTCCTGGCGCAGGCCACCCAGTACGCCCTGCGGATCAACACCTTCGGGCCGGGCGACCTCGACGCCCAGAACCAGCTGGCGGGCTACCGCGACCGGGTGCACGAGGTGGTGACCCCCAAGCTGCGCGCGTCGTTCGACCAGGGGGTGACGATCGCCGAGGCCCAGGTGAGCCAGTCCGGGTTCGGCAGGGACGCCCGCGTCGTCGCCTCCGGCGTGGTGAGCATGAGCAGCGACGAGGCCACGGTGATCGCCTCGGTGGAGATCACCAACACCTACCCCGATCCCCAGGACCCGGAGAAGCGGGTGCAGGACCTGCCGCGCCTGATCAGGTACCAGCTGCAGCTGCGGAAGATCGACGGCACCTGGCTCACCGACGTCGACCAGAAGGTCGGGGAGTCGCTGCCCGACCCCGGTGCCGTGGAGCAGCCGGCCACCCCGGGCGCGCCGACCTCGCCGTCCGCCACGGAGGGTGACTCGTGACGCCCAGCTGGTACGACGTCCTCGACGTCGAGGAGGACGCGACCCCGGCCGAGATCCGACGCGCGTGGAAGAGGGCCATCGCCGACCTCGACCCCGGTGACCGGCGGTTCCGGCTGGCCAACCAGGCGGCCGAGGTGCTCCTCGACCCCGAGCGGCGCGCCGCCCACGACGCCGAGCTCGCGGCGGCGGAGCCGGTGGACGAGACCGACGACGAGGCCGGCGTCGACGACGACGACGCCGACGACGCCGCCGTCGAGGACGAGGACGACGACGCCGAGGACGAGGACGACGCGCGAGATCGCGGACCGCGCCCCGACCACCCGGAGGCTCGGCATCCTGGGCGCTCTCGGGGCTCGGGTCCTCGTGCTCGCGGCGCTGGCCGTCGTGCTCGTGGTGGTCACCGTGATCGCCCTGGTGCAGGGGCGGGACACCGAGGACGCGGACGCCGCGCAGCTGCCCGACACCCGGGAGGTGGAGGCCGCGCGGGGCGCGGCCGAGGCGGCGGTGGTTCCGGTGCTCGCCTTCGACTACCGCACGCTGGAGGAGGACCAGGCCGAGGCCCGCACCTACCTCACCGAGCGCTACGCCACGGAGTACGACCGCCTGTTCGCGGCCGCCGTCGAGCCCAACGCGGAGCGGACCCGCACCGTGGTGAGCGTGCGCTTCCTCGAGTCGGGGATCGTGCGCACCGGCGACGACCGGGTCGACGTGCTCGTGTTCGTCAACCGGCGCACGGCCAACGCGCAGCGCACCGAGGACTACTTCGACCAGGTCACGTTGCGGATGGTCGAGGTCGACGGCACCTGGCTGGTGGACTGCCTGATCACCACCCAGGAGGGGCGTTGTGAGTCTGACGATTCGGACTGATACGCGCCTGACCTCGTTCCTCGGTCCGGCGCGGCTCTCTTGACCTCCGAGCCCTCTAGGCCCATCATCATGGGACTGTTCGTCGACCTGGTTTGACGCGGTCTTCTCCGCATGCCATCGATGCTGTATCGTGGGTCCTTGCGCCTGTCTTCAGATGCGCGTCTGCCTGCCCGGTGGCGGACGATGTGGTCGGCGGAGCGCATGTCGGTTCCTCGTCGTCGAAGGATCACTCTTGGCCGCGCGCAGCACCTCTGCCAGCAACACCAGCGTCAACACCAGCTCCACCGCCGCATCCCGCGGGCGTATCTCGTTCGCGAAGATCGCCGAACCTCTCGAGGTTCCCCAGCTCCTCTCGCTCCAGACCACCAGCTTCGACTGGCTGGTCGGCAACGAGCGCTGGGAGCAGCAGGTCCAGGACCGTACCGCCGCGGGCGAGGACGTCTCCCCCAAGTCCGGTCTGCAGGAGATCTTCGAGGAGATCTCCCCGATCGAGGACTTCTCGGAGACCATGTCCCTCTCGTTCGAGGACCCGGTCTTCTACGACCCGAAGTACTCGGTGGAGGAGTGCAAGGAGAAGGACTTCACCTACTCCGCGCCGCTCTACGTCTCCGCCGAGTTCACCAACAACGACACCGGTGAGATCAAGGGCCAGACGGTCTTCATGGGCGACTTCCCGCTCATGACCCCGAAGGGCACCTTCGTCATCAACGGCACCGAGCGCGTCGTCGTCTCCCAGCTCGTCCGCAGCCCGGGCGTCTACTTCGAGCGCACCGCCGACAAGACCTCCGACAAGGACATCTACACCTCGCGCCTCATCCCGAGCCGCGGTGCCTGGCTGGAGTTCGAGATCGACAAGCGCGACCTGGTCGGCGTCCGCCTCGACCGCAAGCGCAAGCAGAACATCACCGTCCTGCTCAAGGCCTTCGGCTGGGACAACGACCGGATCCGCGCCGAGTTCGGCGAGTACGAGTCGATGATGCTCACGCTCGAGAAGTGCCCGATCAAGGACCCCGCCGACGGCGAGACCGACGAGGACCGCGCCGCGCGCACGCCTGAGGAGACCGCGGCCCTCCTCGAGGAGCGTCGCACCAAGATGCAGCACGAGGCGCTGCTCGACATCTACCGCAAGCTGCGCCCGGGCGAGCCGCCCACGCGCGAGGCCGCGGAGACGCTGCTCAACAACTACTACTTCAACCCGAAGCGCTACGACCTCGCCAAGGTCGGCCGCTACAAGATCAACAAGAAGCTGGGCCTCGTCGAGGCGTTCGACCAGCAGACGCTGACGATCGACGACATCGTCGCGGCCATCAAGTACATCGTGGCGCTGCACGACAACCGCACCACGATCGAGATGCCGCAGGGCGAGACCGAGGTCGGCGCCGACGACATCGACCACTTCGGCAACCGCCGGATGCGCACCGTGGGCGAGCTGATCCAGAACCAGCTGCGCACCGGCCTGGCGCGCATGGAGCGCGTCGTCCGGGAGCGGATGACCACCCAGGACGTCGAGGCCATCACGCCGCAGTCCCTCATCAACATCCGCCCGGTGGTCGCGGCGCTGAAGGAGTTCTTCGGCACCTCGCAGCTGAGCCAGTTCATGGACCAGACCAACCCGATCGCCGGTCTGACCCACAAGCGGCGGCTGTCCGCGCTCGGCCCGGGCGGTCTGTCCCGCGACCGTGCCGGCATGGAGGTCCGTGACGTCCACCCGTCGCACTACGGCCGGATGTGCCCGATCGAGACCCCGGAGGGTCCGAACATCGGCCTCATCGGGTCGCTGGCCTCCTACGGCCGCATCAACCCGTTCGGCTTCGTCGAGACGCCCTACCGCAAGGTCACCAAGGGCAAGATCACCGAGCAGGTCGACTACCTGACGGCCGACGACGAGGACCGCTACGTCATCGCCCAGGCCAACGCCGTGATCGACGACAAGGGCCGCTTCACCGAGGAGCGGGTGCTGGTCCGCCAGCGCGACGGCGAGGTCTCCGAGGTCCTGGCCGACGAGGTCGACTACGTCGACGTCTCGCCGCGCCAGATGGTCTCGGTGGCCACCGCGCTCATCCCGTTCCTCGAGCACGACGACGCCAACCGCGCGCTCATGGGCGCCAACATGCAGCGCCAGGCGGTGCCGCTGATCACCAGCGACAGCCCCCTGGTCGGCACCGGCATCGAGTACCGCGCCGCGGTCGACGCCGGCGACGTCCTCGTGGCCGAGAAGGCCGGTGTGGTCAAGGAGGTGTCGGCCGACGTCATCGAGACGATGAACGACGACGGCACCTACACCAGCTACAAGCTGGCGAAGTTCCGCCGCTCCAACCAGGGCACGTGCATCAACCAGCGGCCGCTGGTGGCCGAGGGCGACAAGATCGACGTCGGCTCGCCGATCGCCGACGGTCCGTGCACCGACCAGGCCGAGATGGCGCTGGGCACCAACCTGCTGGTCGCGTTCATGCCGTGGCAGGGCCACAACTACGAGGACGCGATCATCCTCAGCCAGCGGCTGGTGCAGGAGGACGTCCTCACCTCGATCCACATCGAGGAGCACGAGGTCGACGCCCGCGACACCAAGCTGGGTCCGGAGGAGATCACCCGGGACATCCCGAACGTCTCCGAGGAGGGCCTGGCCGACCTCGACGAGCGCGGCATCATCCGCATCGGCGCCGAGGTCACCACCGGCGACATCCTGGTCGGCAAGGTCACGCCCAAGGGCGAGACCGAGCTCACCCCCGAGGAGCGGCTGCTCCGCGCGATCTTCGGCGAGAAGGCGCGCGAGGTGCGCGACACCTCGATGAAGGTGCCGCACGGTGAGTCCGGCACGGTCATCGGCGTCCGCGTGTTCGACCGCGAGGACGGCGACGAGCTGCCCCCGGGCGTCAACCAGCTGGTGCGGGTCTACGTCGCCCAGAAGCGCAAGATCTCCGTCGGCGACAAGCTCGCCGGACGCCACGGCAACAAGGGCGTCATCGCGAAGATCCTGCCGGTCGAGGACATGCCGTTCATGGAGGACGGCACGCCGGTCGACGTCGTGCTCAACCCGCTGGGTGTGCCGCGACGCATGAACATCGGCCAGATCCTCGAGCTGCACCTGGGCTGGCTGGCCAAGCAGGGCTGGGACCTCGACCTCTCCGACGACAAGTCGAAGAGCGACTGGAAGCAGCGGCTCATCAAGATCCACGCCGAGAAGGCGGAGCCGGGCACCAAGGTCGCCACCCCGGTGTTCGACGGCGCCAAGGAGGACGAGATCACGGGCCTGCTCGGCTCGACGATCCCGAACCGCGACGGCGTCCGGATGATCGACGAGACCGGCAAGGCCAACCTGTTCGACGGCCGCTCCGGTGAGCCGTTCAACGACCCGGTGTCGGTGGGCTACATGTACATCCTGAAGCTCCACCACCTCGTCGACGACAAGATCCACGCCCGCTCCACCGGCCCCTACTCGATGATCACGCAGCAGCCGCTGGGCGGTAAGGCCCAGTTCGGCGGCCAGCGGTTCGGCGAGATGGAGGTCTGGGCGATGGAGGCCTACGGCGCCGCCTACGCCCTCCAGGAGCTGCTCACGATCAAGTCCGACGACGTGCCGGGTCGCGTCAAGGTCTACGAGGCCATCGTCAAGGGCGAGAACATCCCCGACTCGGGCATCCCCGAGTCGTTCAAGGTGCTCGTCAAGGAGATGCAGTCGCTCTGCCTCAACGTGGAGGTGCTGTCGCAGGACGGCTCGGCCATCGAGATGCGCGACGCGGAGGAGGACGTCTTCCGCGCCGCCGAGGAGCTCGGCATCGACCTGTCCCGCCGCGAGCCCAGCTCGGTCGAAGAGGTGTGAGTGCCCGCGGCCGGCGCACGTCGCCGGCCGCGGCCTCCGCCCCCCAATTCTTTCTTCTCAGAACTAACGAAGGACATCAGCCATCGTGCTCGACGTGAACTTCTTCGATCAGCTCAAGATCGGCCTGGCCACCGCGGACGCCATCCGTCAGTGGAGCCACGGCGAGGTCAAGAAGCCGGAGACCATCAACTACCGCACGCTCAAGCCCGAGCGTGACGGCCTCTTCTGCGAGAAGATCTTCGGTCCCACCCGGGACTGGGAGTGCTACTGCGGCAAGTACAAGCGGGTGCGCTTCAAGGGCATCATCTGCGAGCGGTGCGGCGTCGAGGTCACCCGCTCCAAGGTGCGGCGCGAGCGGATGGGCCACATCGAGCTCGCCGCTCCCGTCACCCACATCTGGTACTTCAAGGGCGTGCCGAGCCGGCTCGGCTACCTGCTCGACCTGGCCCCGAAGGACCTCGAGAAGGTCATCTACTTCGCGGCCTACATGATCACCGCCGTCGACGACGACGCGCGCCACCGCGACCTGTCCTCGCTCGAGGGCAAGGTCGCCCTGGAGCGGGAGCGGCTCGAGAAGCGCCGCGACACCCAGCTCAACGACCGCACGGTCAAGGAGGAGGCCGACCTCGCCGCCCTCGAGGAGGAGGGCGCGAAGGCCGACCAGAAGCGGAAGGTGCGCGACGCCGCCGAGCGCGAGCGGGAGCGGATCCGCAAGAGCTCCGACCGCGAGATCGACCGCCTCACCGAGGTCTGGGACACCTTCAAGGCGCTCAAGGTCCAGGACCTCATGGGCGACGAGCTCCTCTACCGCGAGATGAAGAACTGGTTCGGCAAGTACTTCGAGGGCCACATGGGCGCCACGGCGATCCAGAAGCGCCTCGAGACCTTCGACGTCGAGGCCGAGGTCGAGTCGCTGCGCGAGACCATCGCCACCGGCAAGGGCCAGCGCAAGGTCCGTGCCCTCAAGCGGCTCAAGGTCGTCGACGCGTTCCGCAAGACCGACAACCAGCCGCAGGGCATGGTGCTCGACGCCGTCCCGGTCATCCCGCCGGACCTGCGCCCGATGGTGCAGCTCGACGGCGGCCGGTTCGCGACGTCCGACCTCAACGACCTGTACCGCCGCGTCATCAACCGCAACAACCGCCTCAAGCGGCTGCTCGACCTCGGCGCGCCCGAGATCATCGTCAACAACGAGAAGCGGATGCTGCAGGAGGCCGTCGACTCGCTGTTCGACAACGGCCGCCGCGGCCGGCCGGTCACCGGCCCGGGCAACCGCCCGCTGAAGTCGCTGTCCGACATGCTCAAGGGCAAGCAGGGCCGGTTCCGCCAGAACCTGCTCGGCAAGCGCGTCGACTACTCGGGCCGCTCGGTCATCGTGTCCGGTCCGCAGCTCAAGCTGCACCAGTGCGGTCTGCCGAAGTACATGGCGATCGAGCTGTTCAAGCCGTTCGTGATGAAGCGGCTGGTCGACCTCTCCCACGCGCAGAACATCAAGTCCGCCAAGCGGATGGTGGAGCGCGCCGTGCGCCCCGAGGTCTGGGACGTGCTGGAGGAGGTCATCACCGAGCACCCGGTGCTGCTGAACCGCGCACCCACGCTGCACCGCCTCGGCATCCAGGCCTTCGAGCCGCAGCTGATCGAGGGCAAGGCCATCCAGATCCACCCGCTCGTCTGCACGGCGTTCAACGCCGACTTCGACGGCGACCAGATGGCGGTGCACCTGCCGCTGTCGGCCGAGGCGCAGGCCGAGGCCCGGATCCTGATGCTGTCGACCAACAACATCCTCAAGCCGTCCGACGGCCGGCCGGTCACCATGCCCACCCAGGACATGATCATCGGCCTGTTCTTCCTCACCACCGAGGACGAGAAGGCGATCGGCTCCGGCCGGGTGTTCTCCTCGCCGGCCGAGGCGATCATGGCCTTCGACCTCGGCGAGATCACCGTCCAGAGCAAGATCAAGATCCGGCTCGCCGACGTCGTCCCGCCGCTCGACCTCGAGCTCGGGGCCGACTGGGAGGAGAACCGGTCGATCATCCTCGAGACCACGCTCGGGCGCTCGCTGTTCAACGACACGCTCCCGGCCGACTACCCGTTCGTGAACCACGCGGTCGGCAAGAAGGCGCTGGGCACGATCGTCAACGACCTGGCCGAGCGCTACACCAAGGTCGAGGTCGCGGCGTCGCTGGACGCGCTCAAGGACACCGGCTTCTACTGGGCCACCCACTCCGGCGTCACGGTGTCGATCGACGACGTGACCACCCCGAGCGACAAGGCCCACATCCTCGAGGAGTTCGAGGGCAAGGCCGCGAAGATCCAGAAGCAGTTCGAGCGCGGTCTGGTCACCGACGAGGAGCGTCGCCAGGAGCTCATCGAGATCTGGACCGAGGCGTCCAACAAGGTCGGTGAGGCCATGGAGGCCAACTTCGACCGGACCAACCCGATCTACATGATGGTGGACTCCGGGGCGTCGGGAAACATGAACCAGATCCGGCAGGTGGCCGCCATGCGTGGCCTGGTGGCCAACCCGAAGGGCGAGATCATCCCGCGTCCGATCAAGTCGAACTTCCGGGAGGGCCTCACCGTCCTGGAGTACTTCATCGCGACGCACGGTGCCCGCAAGGGTCTGGCCGACACCGCCCTGCGCACCGCCGACTCGGGCTACCTCACCCGGCGCCTGGTCGACGTCTCGCAGGACGTCATCATCCGCGAGGACGACTGCGGCACCGAGCGCGGCCTGCCGAAGACCATCGGCGTCCGCGGCGACGACGGCGTCGTCCGCAAGGACGACAACGCCGAGACCGCGGCCTACGCCCGCACGGCGGCCGGCGAGGTCACCCACCCCGACTCCGGCGAGGTGCTGGCCACGTCGGGCGAGGACCTCGGCGACGTCAAGATCGGCGAGCTCGTGGCCGCCGGCATCGAGGAGGTCAAGGTCCGCTCCGTGCTGACCTGCGACGCCAAGAACGGCACCTGCGCCAAGTGCTACGGCCGTTCGCTGGCCACCGGCAAGCTCGTCGACATCGGCGAGGCGGTGGGCATCATCGCCGCCCAGTCGATCGGCGAGCCCGGCACCCAGCTGACGATGCGCACCTTCCACACCGGTGGTGTGGCCTCGGCCGACGACATCACGCAGGGTCTGCCCCGCGTCGTCGAGCTGTTCGAGGCCCGCACGCCCAAGGGCGTCTCGCCGATCTCGGAGGTCGCCGGCCGGGTCCAGATCGAGGAGTCCGACAAGGCCCGCAAGGTCCTCGTCACCCCCGACGACGGCTCGGAGGTCAAGGAGTACGCCGTGAGCCGGCGCTCGCGCCTCGAGGTCGCCGACGGCGACCACATCGAGGTCGGGCAGAAGCTCACGATCGGTACCCCGGACCCGAAGGAGGTGCTCCGCATCCTCGGCGTGCGCCAGGCGCAGCAGCACCTCGTCGACGAGGTCCAGGAGGTCTACCGGAGCCAGGGCGTGTCGATCCACGACAAGCACATCGAGATCATCGTGCGGCAGATGCTGCGCCGGATCACGGTGCTCGAGTCGGGCGACACCAACCTGCTCCCGTCCGACCTGGTCGACCGGGCCCGGTTCGAGACCGAGAACCGGCGCGTGGTGTCCGAGGGCGGCAAGCCCGCCTCCGGTCGCCCCGAGCTGATGGGCATCACCAAGGCCTCGCTCGCCACCGAGTCGTGGCTCTCGGCGGCCTCCTTCCAGGAGACCACCCGGGTGCTCACCGACGCCGCGATCAACGGCCGCTCCGACAGCCTGCGTGGCCTGAAGGAGAACGTGATCATCGGCAAGCTGATCCCGGCGGGCACCGGACTGGAGCGCTACCGCAACATCCGGGTCGAGCCCACCGAGGAGGCGCGCGCCGCGGCGTACGCCGTCACCGGCTACGAGTCCTACGACTACGAGTTCGGCGGCGGCCAGGCCGTGGCCCTGGACGACTTCGACTTCGGGTCCTATCAGAACTGAGCGCGCAGGGACCCCGAGGAACGAGCGGGGTCCCGTGGCGCACGAAGGTTGAGCAAGGCCTGCGGGTGAGGAACGAACCCGCAACGGCCGCGTCGAAACCACGCAAGGTCAACGGCCACGGTGGCGATCACAGCCACCGTGGCCGTTGGCACGTCTGCAGTGCGCTGCGCTGTGAGCCTCGGCTGACCGCACGCCGCCGCCACGGCAGGTTCGTCGACACTTCAAGGCGACTCATCGCCCCGTCACAGCGTCCCGATAGGTCCGGGGCCGACGGTGGTGCTCTCACGAGGAGGAGCGAGACATGGTGACGATGACGGCACGGACGATGGTGGCCGGTGGGGTGGCGGGCCTGGGGCTCGCGATCGGCGGGCTGGCGGTGGCCACGGCCGACGACACCGAGACCCCGGCACCACCGGAGTCGAGCCAGGGGCAGGATCGGACCGACGGCGACCGCGGCCCCGGGGTGGTCACCACGGCCCGCCGTGGGCCGGCGAGCTGGCGGCGTCTCTCGCCGAGGAGCTCGGCGTCACCGAGGACGAGGTGCGCGACGCCTGGGAGGCGGTGCGAGACGACGTGCTGCCGGATCTGCCCGACCGCGGTGACCGCGAGGGCGGCTTCGAGCGGCCGTCCGACGCCGAGATCGAGGCCTTCCAGAGCAAGGTCGCGGCGGCGCTGGCGAAGGAGCTGGACCTGCCGCGGGCCGACGTCGAGGCGGCCCTGGAGAAGGTGCGCGGCGAGGCCGAGCAGCGGTTCGAGGACCGCGCGGAGGAGTGGCGCGCCGAGGCGCGCGAGCGGCTGGTCGAGCGGCTCGACCAGGCCGTCGAGGACGGCGACCTCAGCGAGGCCGACAAGACCTCCGTGCTCAAGGCGTTCGACGCCGGCGTGATCGGCGACGGACCGGGTGGGTTCGGCTTCGGCCGGTTCGGGCACCACGGCCCGCGCTGAGCGGAGCCCGCCCCCTGCGGCGGCCCGTCGCGCCGAGCGCGGCGGGCCGACCGCGCCACGGACGACGAGTCGCGCGGTGGCCGGCGAATCCGGCGAAAACCGATGCCGGCCCGGGCATCAGCGCGTACCCTGGGGAGTGCGGCGCCGGCCGGGTCTGCCCCACGTGGACACGTAGTGGCGACCGCACATGGGGGGTCGCAATGGCCGAGATCGTGCTCCGCCGACGC
The DNA here is from genome assembly GCA_963808855.1 of uncultured Actinomycetota bacterium. Classification (GTDB taxonomy): domain Bacteria; phylum Actinomycetota; class Actinomycetes; order Propionibacteriales; family Nocardioidaceae; genus Nocardioides. Next base: position 831,688 of record CAWEHA010000002.1, read on the forward strand.
CGTCGGCTGTCCCGCCTGCGCACCGCGCCCGGCGGCTGCTGCCGGTGCTCGCGGGGGCCGCCGCGCTCGGCTGGGGTGCTGGTGCCGCTCGACGGCCGGCCGAGGCGACGTCGTGCTGGCGGTGCCCACCCGCCGACCGCCCCCGCCCCGGTCGTCCGGCCGTGCCGGAGGTCGCACCGGCTGGCCGGTCGACGGTGCGCGAGCCGCGAGCGCTCCGGACCGTCTCGCAGCCGCGGGCGACCGGCTGCCGCGACCGTCGCCGGTGGTCGCCACCACCGACACGCCGTCGGGAGCCGGGTCGCCCGAGGGCTCGAGCGACCCGTCGGTCGGCGTCACCGCCGACCTCGCTGCCGGCGGTCCGGCCCGGCGACGCCGGCTGCGCCCGAGCCGCCCGGCACCCCCGAGCCCGCGCCGGAGCCGCCGGACCCGCCCGACCCGCCCGACGCCGCCGGACCCGCCGGAGCCGCCGGAGCCGCCGGAGCCGCCGGCACCGCCCGAGCAACCGGACCTGGTGCGTGACCTCGTCGACGACGTCACGGACCTCGTGCCCGTCACCGAGCCGGTCGGAGACGCTCGTGCTCGGCCTGCTCGGTCCCCGTGCGTCCTGACCACCCCTGACCTGGGAGAATCGGGGCATGACCGCCCGGCCGACCTCGACCGACGTCCTGGTCGTCGGCGCAGGTCCGGCCGGCGCGGCCGCGGCGGCCTGGGCGGCGCGGCTCGGGCTCGACGTCGTGCTCACCGACGCGGCGGTCTTCCCGCGCGACAAGACCTGCGGAGACGGCCTCACGCCCCGCGCGATCGGCGAGATGGAGCGGCTCGGGCTCGGCGACTGGCTGCGTGCGCACACGGTGAACCAGGGGCTGCGCGCCCACGGGTTCGGGCAGACGCTGCACCTCCCGTGGCCCGGCGGCGCCCTGCCCGACTGGGGCAGCGCCGTCGCTCGCACCGAGCTCGACGACCACCTGCGCACCGCGGCGATCAAGAGCGGCGCCACGGCGGTCGACGGCGTCCGGGCAGTCGACGTGCGCCGCGATGGCCGCCGGGTGGCCGCGGTGGTGATGCGGGAGGGCAGCGAGACCTTCGAGATCGGCTGCCGGCGACTGGTGGTCGCCGACGGCGTCCGCTCGCCGCTCGGGAAGGTGCTCGGCCGTGCCTGGCACCGCGACACCGTGTACGCGGTGGCCGGCCGCTCCTACGTCGCCTCCGAGCAGTCCGACGACCCCTGGATCAGCTCGCACCTCGAGCTGCGGGGCGAGGACGGCGGCATCCTCAGCGGCTACGGCTGGATCTTCCCGCTCGGCACCGGGGAGGTGAACCTCGGCGTCGGCACCCTCGCCACCGAGAAGCGGCCCGCGCACGTGGCCATCAAGCCGCTCATGCAGCACTACGCCGACGAGATCGGCGCCGACTTCGGGCTGTCCGGCGAGCTGCGGGCGCCGACGTCGGCGCTGCTGCCGATGGGGGGCGCGGTGTCGAACGTGGCCGGGCCCAACTGGACCCTGATCGGCGACGCCGCCGCGTGCGTGAACCCGCTCAACGGCGAGGGAATCGACTACGGCCTCGAGACCGGCCGACTGGTGGCCGAGGAGCTCGTCGAGCGCGGGCCCGACGGCGACCTGGAGGCGGTCTGGCCGGCGCTGCTGCGCCACCACTACGGCGAGGCCTTCTCGATCGCCCGCCGGCTCGCCGGCGTGGTCACCGTGCCCCGGGTTCTGCCTGCCCTCGGTCCGGCCGGGATGCGCTCGGACTGGCTGATGACCCTCGCGCTGCGGTGGATGGGCAACCTGGTCACCGACGGCGACCGCGACCGGGCCGCCCGGGTGTGGCGGTGGGCCGGCCGCCGGTCGGTCGCGCTCGACCACCGCCCGCCCTTCACGTGACCGATCGGACCTATCGCGCCGTCATCGGCGCCGGGCACCTGGTGCTGCGTGGGCTGAGCGTGAGGGTGCGCGCCACCGGCGCCGAGCGGCTGCCGGCGTCCGGACCGGTGGTGCTCGCCAGCAACCACGTCTCCTTCCCCGACTTCCTCTTCATCGGCAAGGCGCTGCTCGGCTCCGGCCGGCTGGTGCGGTTCCTCTGCCGCCACGACATCTGGGACTCCCCGGCCGGCCCGGCGATGACCGCGATGCGGCACGTGCCGGTGGACCGCACCGCCCCCGCGGGCACCTACCTGCAGGCCCGCGGGCTGCTGCGGGACGGCGAGGTGGTGTGCCTCTTCCCGGAGGCCGGCATCTCGACGGCCTACGTGGTGCGGGCGCTGATGCCGGGGGCGGTGGCCCTGGCCCGCGAGACCGGCGCGCCGCTGCTGCCGATCACCACCTGGGGCGGCCAGCGGCTGTGGCCCCAGAAGCGCACCCCCGACGACCCGCTGCCGCGGCCCACCCTGGCCCGCGGGCGCACCGTCGACGTCCACGTCGGTGAGCCGCTGTCGGTGCCGCCCGACGCCGACGTCCGCGCGACCACGCAGGCGCTCGGCGAGCGGCTGCACGCCGGCCTGGAGGAGCTGCAGCGGCTCGCCGAGCACCGGCCCCGGCCCGGCGAGCGGGCGCCGTGGTACCCCGCCCACCTCGGCGGCCACGCCGCCGAGCGCGCCGAGTCGTTCCGCCACGACGCGATGCCGCGCTCGGCGGTCACCCCCACCTGGGGACCGGGTCTCTAAGGTGGCGCGCATGCCGGTCCGGACGCAACGCGTGGCGGCGTACGCCGTCGTGGTGCGCGACGGTCACGTGCTGCTCAGCAGGCTCGCCCCCCGGGTGTCGCGCCACGAGCTGTGGACGCTGCCCGGCGGCGGGCTCGACCACGGCGAGGACCCGCGCGACGCCGTGGTGCGCGAGGTGTCGGAGGAGACCGGCCTCGACGTCACGATCGGCCCCACCGCCCGCACCTTCTCGCTGCACCTGCCCGACACCTGGCGCAAGGGCCGCCGGGTCGACGCGCACTCGCTGCGCATCGTCTACGACGGCTGGGTGCCGAAGGACGCGCCCGATCCCCGGGTGCAGGAGGTCGACGGGTCGACGGTCGAGGCGGCCTGGAAGCCGGTGGCCGACGTGCTCGACGGCACGGTGCCCACGGTGGCGCTCGTGAAGGAGGCGCTGACGACGTACCGGCCGCACCCCCAGCAGCGGCGTGGCCGCCTACGCGCTGGTGCGCCGCGACGGCCGGGTGCTGCTCACCCGGATCTCGCCGCGCGGCTACCACAGCGGCTCCTGGACGCTGCCCGGCGGCGGGGTCGACCACGGCGAGCACCCGCGCGACACCGTGGCCCGCGAGCTGCGCGAGGAGTGCGGCCTGGACGGCGAGGTGGGCGACGTCGTCACCGTGCACGACGTGCACCTGCGCGGCACCGGCCCCGAGGGTCGCGACGAGGACTTCCACGGCGTCCATCTCGTGTACGCCGCCACCGTGCCCGACGGCGCCGAGCCGGTCGTCGCCGAGACCGACGGCACCACCGACGCCGCGGCCTGGGTGAGCGAGGCCGAGATCGCGGCCGGGGAGCGACCCGGTCACCGACCTGGTGCGCGCCGCCCTCGCGGCCGCCGGCTGAACGACCCCGAGCTGCTACTGGGCCGCTACTGGGCCGGGCGCTCCGGCTCGGAGGGCTGGGAGTCGCCGGGGAGCTCGCCGTCGTCGAGCCAGCCGACCTGCTCGGTGATCTGGTCGGCCGGCAGCGGGACGACGCCCGCCTGCTGCGCCAGCTCGCCGGCCGACGTCCAGCTGGAACCGCACGAACGCCGCGACCTCGGGGCGGGCCAGGGAGCGGCTGGTGGCGGTGACCATCAGCTGCTCGGCGAGCGGGTACGCGCCGCTCGGCGACCGTCTCGTCGGTGGGGAGCACGCAGTCGTCGTCGTCGGGCCACGGCCAAGGGTTGCAGCAGGTCGCCGGCGTCGCGCGCGAAGCCCGGCGCTGAACCGTCCGAGCGTGCCGCGGCTGCGGGCGAGCGCCTCCTCGGAGCCCTCGGCGTCCGCCAGCCGGGGCTCGATGCCGCCCAGCACCCGCTTGCTGGCCAGCCAGGCCTCGCGGGCCCGGTCGAGCTCGGTCTCGGCGCGCTGCAGCCGGGCGTCGTCGTTCGCGCGCTCGGCGGGCGGGCGGTCCTGCTCGATGCCGCGGCGCCGCTCGGCGCGGGCGAAGGCGAGCTCGCTCTGGGCGGTGCGGTACCAGCCGCCGCTGGGCCTTGAAGTTCACCACGGCGGTGTCCCACTCGGTCGCGCAGCCCGGGCAGCGCGAGCGCCTGCTCCCGGTCGGTCGGGCTGCCCGCCACCAGGTCGAGGTTGGCCGCGTCGTCCGGCCGGGTGGCGGTGCGCAGCGGCTCCTGGGCGAGCCGCGGGTCGAGGTCGGCCCAGGTGCCCGCCGACCCCTCGAACGCCTCGCTCACCTGGTCGGTGGTGAGGCAGTCGGTGCCGACGTCGGCGCCGCTCCCGACGGCGACCACGGTGGCGTCGGCCGCCACCTGGAACGGCACGACGTCGAGGCCGTTGGCCCGGCACGCCGCCGCCTCGCCTGCGTCGATCGCCCGCCGGGAGGCCACGACGTCGATCTCGCCGAGGCAGAGCCGCTCGAAGGCGGTGGCGTCGTCGTTGCCGTCCTGGGCGACCGTGACGTCGCGGCCGGGCGCGGTGGCCGCGAACCCCTGGCCGGCGAGCCCGGACAGCGGGTCGTCGCCGTCGACCTCCACGACGCCGGGGGTCGGCTGTTCCATGTCCTCGGGGGCGACGAGCGCGGTGGGCGCAGGTGTGGGCGCGCCGGCGCGGTCGTCGGCGGCGGTGGAGCAGCCGGAGAGCGCGAGGGCGAGCCCGAGCAGCAGAGACGGGCCGCGCGTCACGTCGTCCCGGGGTCGGACGGCGGGGGGTACGCGGCCGTGCTCTCGATGGACTCGGCGAACCGCGAGAAGGTCTCGCCGATCTCCTGCAGCCGGCTGGCCTCGCTCGGGGTGTCGCCCACCTCCTCGCCGGTGCGGGCCCGGGCCGTGGCGATGATGCGATGCGCCTCGCGCCGGCCGTTGAGCCGGATCAGCTCGGCGTCGAGCTCGGCCTGGGCCAGGTGCAGCTCGCCGCGCCGCGCCGCCTCGGCCTCGATGGCCTCGAGGTGGCGCCGGTGGGCGGCGGCGGTGGCCCGCATCGAGGCGATCACCGAGGCGGCGACGTCCTCGACGGAGCGTCCGAGGTCGACGTGGGCGTCGGCGTCGGCCTCGCCGCAGCGCCCGCGGCGCCGGCGCCTCGACGACGTCGGGCTCGCCGTCGGCCTCGAGCTTGGCGGTCTCGGCGGCGAGGATCGCCTCCACCTTGGCCGGGGGCAGGATCAGCAGGTGGGCGTCCTCGCCGTCCTCGCGCTCCTCGCGGACGCGGCGGCTCCCGAGCCGGCGGTTGAAGTCGACGCGGCCGACCCGCTCGTCGGCCGACGCGATGTCGGACGGACTCGGGGCCTGGTCGATGTCGGGCATGTCGGACGGTCGTCGTTGGTCGATCAACGGGCACTCCCAGGAGAGCTGGTGTCGTCGTGGGGGGCGGAAATCATGGGGCGGTCACCTCGACCAGCCGGTAGCGGTCGGTGGCGAACACCTCACGCAGGCCGGGATCGGTACCGCGGGCGGCGTCGGGGAAACGCCGACTGAGTAGATCGTAGGCGGTGTCGGTGGACAACAGCAGGTAGTCGACCGTGTCGGCCGGGTCGCCGGCGGCCCGCTCCCAGGCGTCGTCGGAGCCGTCGACCCGGTCGAGGAACAGGTCGGGGCGGCCGCTGAACAGCATCACGGCGTAGGTCTGCGCGTTGTCGGTGAGCACCGAGCCCTCCGCGGTGACGTGGTCGCGGATCCACTCGCCCATCGCCTGCTCCTCGTCGTAGCCGACGACGGTGCCCGACACGGTGCGGACGCCCTCCTGGGACTCGCCGGTGGCCACGGCGTCGTGGAAGGCCCGCTCGATGCCCTGGTGCTCGAAGTGCGGCATCGCCGCGAAGGTCCACGGGACGCTCGCGAACAGGGCGAGGGAGAGGGCGACGGCGGCCGCCGACGGTCGCGCGGAGGACCGCACCAGCCAGATGCCGCCGACCACCGCGAGGAGCAGCACCGGCAGCGCGTTGGCCATGGCCATCGGGGAGTCGGTGAGCCGGAGCACCACGGCGCCCGCCGGCACGAGGATCGCGGTGGCGAGCAGCGCCCCGAGCCAGAGCGCGAAGCCGTTGCGGCGGGCCACGCCGTGGAGGACGAGCAGCGGCAGCACCACGATCGCGAGCGGGGCGCCGTAGAGCAGCAGCCGGCCGGTGTCGGCGACCAGGTCGAGCACGGCGACGTCGCTGATACCACCCACCGAGGCGGCCGTGTCGCTGCTGCCGGTGACCCAGGCGAAGGGGCGCCCGAGCAGCACGAGGCAGAGCATCGTCCACAACCCGACCGCGTAGACCGCGGGGGCGGCGAACCCGACGGTGGTGCCCTCGATCTCGCGGTCGCCGGCGCCGAGGCGGGCGAGGATCGCGGCCACGGCCACCGCGGCCACCGCGAAGAACACCAGGCTGGTGTAGCCGGTGAGCGAGGCGAGGCCGAAGCACAGCCCGGCGAGCATGATGAAGCGGATGTCGGCGGTGACGTACCAGGCGAACAGGGCGCCGAGCGCGGCCACCACCAGCGCGAGCCACAGGAAGCTGCGGTAGCCGAGCGAGGCGTACATGACGACGAGCGGGTTGAGGCCGACGCCGGCGAGCACGACCAGCCGCATCGGGAGCCCGACCTGGGCGCGCCGCAGCATCGTGTTGAGCAGCACCATCGTGAGGGCCGCGAACACCGCGGAGACCACCGGCACGACCACCAGCGAGCGCGTGAGCGCCGGCACGACGGTGAACGGGGCGGGGATGAGCACGCTGAGCGGGGGGTAGTCGAACCCGATCGCCGACAGCTTCGCCGGCTCGTTGTGGAACAGCATCAGCCCGCGGTTGACCCGGTCGAGGGTCTCGAACCCGACGACGTGCAACCGCACCACGAGCCAGTAGCCCACCAGCGAGTAGACGACGACGAACGCCGCGAAGATCGCGAGGCTCTCCCGCCGGCGGCGCTCGATGTCGAGCGGCCGGTTGCCGGTGGCCTGGACGACCCCGGTGAGCCGGGGCTGGTCGGTGAGCCGGGGCTGGTCGGTGAGGGTCATCGCCGGCCCGCCCTCGCGCCGTCGTCGAGGCCGTGCTCGGTCTTCTCCCAGTAGAACGGGTTGGTGAAGAGCTGCACGAAGCCCTTCCAGGCCGCGTAGCTCATGAGGCCCCAGTAGAGCGGTGAGAGCAGCGCGGTGCGGGTGAGGCCGAACTCGCCGCGCTGCAGGGCCCCGGCCACGTTGAGGTAGACGAAGGCGAAGTTGCCGATGAACAGCATCAGGCTCGACACGTAGTAGACCGAGCTCGGGAACACCTGCTCGATCGCCGACCAGTGCGTGACGGCGTACAGCGTGGTGAGCGCCCAGAACACCGGGTTGAGCAGCAGCACGAACGCGGCGCCCATGGTGAGGTTGAACGCCAGGAAGCCGCGCAGGCCGGTCTGCCGGAGCAGCCGGAGCGGGTGCCGCATGTGCACCAGCCAGGTCTGGATGTAGCCCTTGTTCCACCGCGACCGCTGGCGGATCCAGTTGCCGACCTCGGAGTTGGCCTCCTCCAGCGTGGTGGAGTCGATCATCGCCGTGCGGAAGCCGTCGCGGTGCAGCCGGACGCCGAGGTCGGCGTCCTCGGTGACGTTGCAGGGGTCCCAGGCGCCGAGGTCGCGCAGCGTCGCGGTGACGAAGTGGTTGGAGGTGCCGCCGAGCGGGATCGGCGCGTCGGTGGCGCCCATCGCCGGCAGGAGGAGCTCGAAGTGCATCGAGTACTCCCCGGCGAACCACGAGGTCAGCAGGTTCTGGTCCTGGTTGTAGTGGTTGAGCTTGGCCTGGATGCAGACGACGTCGTCGGGGGTGTTCTGGAAGGCGATCACCGCCTTCTTCAGCTGGTCGGGGTCGGGCCGGTCCTCGGCGTCGTAGATGACGCAGTAGGTGCCGGTGGCCAGCTGCAGGCCGTAGTTGCAGGCCTTCGGCTTGGTCTTGGGCAGCGAGTCGGGCACGACGACCAGGTGGAAGTGCGGCGGCAGCGCCAGGGCGCGGATCGCCTCGACGGTATCGACGTCGTCCTCCTCGCACAGCAGCTTCACGTCGAGCCGGGTGCGCGGGTAGTCGAGGGCGTCGAGGTCGCGCACGAGCCGCTCGACGAGCGCGGCCTCGCGGTACAGCGGCACCAGGATCGTGTAGGTGGGCAGCGTGCGCTCGTCGAGGGCTGCGAGCTCCTCGTCGGTGACCTCGGTCTCGAGCCGGGTGCCGAGGGCGCGCATCGTGAGCCGGATCCGGTAGACGGCGACGCCGAGGTAGAGGGCGCTGCACGCGCCGACGACGGCGATCGCGGTGGGCTTCGGCCACAGGACGCCGCACAGCACGGTGGCGATCACGGCCACCATGAAGAACGCCTTCTGGGCGGTGGTGACCACGACGTGGGCCGAGGAGTCGGGGTCGGTCTCCCGCAGCAGCCCGGTGGCGACGTCGGCGTAGTGCGCGCCGTGCACCCGCTGCACCAGCTGGTCGAGGTCGATGCGGTTGGCGAGCAGCTGCCGGAACGGCTGCCCGAGCGCTCGCTGCACTGCCGCCGAGTCGTCGTCGGCGAGCGGGCGGGCCACCGCCACGAGCAGCGTGTCGCCGGACGCGGCGACCGGCACCGCCTGCAGCCGACGGGCCAGCGGCTCCGGGAGCCGGCGGGCGAGCCCGTAGTCGGGCTCGAAGCGGGTGAGGCCGACGCGCTGCAGCTGGTAGCGCTCGGAGAGCGCGGCCACGAGCACGTCCTCGGTGATCGCGCCGTGGGCGACCAGGATGTCGCCGAGCGGGTCGCCGGTGCGGGCGTACTCGAGCATCGCCTCCTGGAGCTGCTGGTCGCTGACCAGCCCGCTGCGGGAGAGCATCCGCGCCATCTGCATGCGCGCGCGGCGGGCCTCGGGGGACTCGGTCTGCGCGGGCGTGGGCGGGTAGGCCTCGTCGACCAGCCGGGTGATCTCCTCGGCGCTGTGGCGCACCAGCAGCACCGGCCGGTCGAGCCGCTCGGCGACGACGTGCTCGGTGATCGGGTCGTCGGCGCGCGTGGCCGCCACCAGCACGAGGTCGTCGTGGAGCTGGTAGGGCAGCACGCGGAAGGTGCGGCAGATGCCCTCGGGCAGCGCGTGGCGCAGCGCCGGGTCGACGCCGTCGGGGAGCCGCGGGAGCGCGCTGGTGGTGGTCGTGGTCATCGGGCGCCCGCCCCGAAGCCGTCGTGCCGGGGGGCGGCCGTCGTGACTCGCGCCGGGCGCGGGCCCCGCCCGCGGGCCAGCACGAACCCGAGCAGCCCGACGGCGAGCAGCGCCAGCGGTACCAGCACGAACGCCAGGAGCACGAGCACGAGAGCCACCAGGGACACGAGCGTGCCGACCACCGCGGGAACCGCGCGGTCGAGTGACCGCGGCGCAGGTGTCTGCACCGACATCGTCACATCCCCCCTGATGTCCCGGCCCCACCGCAGCGGTCGAGAGCCGCGCAGGCGGCTGCCGGGCTTATGTCCATTGCGAAGTTCGCACGCGGCCAGCGGGGGGTCAACCAGCGGGTGGTAACAATGCCTGTTAATGCAATGTGGTTCTGCGGTTGCCGGATACGGGGGGCAGTACGAAGACCGGTGACGGGAGTGACTCTAGGGTGACAGGGTGGCCAGTGGGATGAACGAGACGGTCTTCACCTACGCCGCTCCGCTGTTGAAGTTCGGGTCGGGAGCCGCGTGTGAGATCGGCCACGACGTGCAGAGGTTTGAAGCGCGCCGGGCCCTCCTCGTCACCGACGCCGGGGTGGTCGCGGCCGGGCACGCCGCCGCGGTGGCCGGGTACCTGGAGGCGGCGGGCGTGGCGGTCGCCGTCTACGACCGCACCCACGTCGAGCCCACCGACGTCTCCCTGCGCGAGGCGGCCGCGTTCGCCCGCGCGGAGGGTCCCTTCGACGTGGTGGTCGCCGTCGGTGGCGGCTCGGCCATCGACACCGCCAAGGCGGCGAACCTGCTCAGCACCAACGACGGCGACCTCGTCGAGTACCTGAACCCGCCGATCGGGGAGGGCCGCGCGCCCACCCAGCCGCTGCTGCCGCTGGTGGCGGTGCCCACCACCGCGGGCACCGGCAGCGAGAGCACGTCGGTCTGCGTGATGGACGTCCTCTCGCTCAAGCTCAAGACCGGCATCAGCCACCCGGCGATGCGGCCCGTGATGGCCGTGGTGGACCCGACGCTCACGGCGTCGCAGCCGGTCGGCGTCACCGCAGCCGCCGGGATGGACGTGCTCTGCCACGCCCTCGAGAGCTACACGGCGCGCCGCTACGACCACTTCGACGCCAAGCGGCCCGAGCAGCGGGTGCCCTTCTGCGGTGCCAACCCCATCGCCGACCTGTGGGCCGAGCGTGCGCTGGTGCTGCTGCGCGACGCGTTCCGGCGCGCCGTCGCCGACGGCTCGGACGCCGAGGCGCGCGAGCAGATGACGCTGGCCGCCACCTTCGCGGGCCTCGGGCTCGGCAACGCCGGGGTGCACGTGCCGCACGCGAACGCCTATCCGATCGCCGGCCGGGTGCGGGACTTCCGGCCCGCGGACTACCCGCAGGACGAGGCGATGGTGCCGCACGGGATGGCGGTCGCGCTCACCGCGCCCGAGGCGTTCCGGTTCACCTTCGACGCCACCCCCGACCGGCACCTGCACGCGGCGCGGCTGCTCGACCCGCAGGCCCACCAGGAGCCGGACGGGCCCGACGTCCTGCCCCGTGCGGTGCTGCGGGTCATGCGCGACGTCGGCATGCCCTCCGGCCTGGCCGAGGTGGGCTACGGCGAGGCCGACGTCGACGACCTCGTCGCCGGCTCCCAGCAGCAGCAACGGCTGCTGGCCATCGCGCCCAAGGAGGTCACCGACGACGATCTCGCGGCGATCTACCGCGGGTCGATGGAGCTGTCTTGAACCCTCGACACCGCCGGCTGGTGATCACGCTGGCGTTGGTCGCCCTGCTGGCGGTCGTGCTCGTGGCGGCGGTGCTGTAGTGGCCGGGCCGCGACCGCTGGCCGAGGTGCTCGGCGAGGTGCGGTCGCTGCTGCTGGACGAGGAGGGCCTGCTCCGCGCCGTCGCGTCCGGACGGCGCCGCGCCACCGCGCCGCGGTGGCGGCGGGTCGAGGCGCGCTACGTCGACCTCAAGGCCGGCCGCCACCTGCAGACCACCTGCTACGACGAGACGCAGGCCCACACCGCCAACCACGCCGCGGGCGAGGACGCCGCGCACGCCGTCGACGCGCTCCTCGCCGAGCCGTTCGGGCACTGGCACGTGGCGACGGCGTCCGCCACGCACCAGGTGCGGGTGACCAAGCGGGGCGACGCGGTGCTGGCGACGTCGGCCCGCACCGCTCCGGCCGAGGCCGACCGCGACCACGACCGCAGCAAGGCACGGCTGCTCCCGGAGACCGACCCGGTGTTCGCCGCCCTCGGGCTCACCGGGCGTGACGGGCGGGTGAAGCCGAGTCGGATGGCGAAGTACCGGCAGGTCGAGGACTTCCTGCGCGTGCTCGACGCGTCGGTCACCGACGCCCTGGAGGCCGGTCACCTGCGCGCGCCGAGCGATGCCGACCCGCTGCGCGTCGCCGACCTCGGCTGCGGCAACGCCTACCTGACCTTCGCCGCACAGCGCTTCCTCACCGGCGAGCGGGGGCTGCCGGTGGTGGTCACCGGCGTCGACGTGAAGGAGCAGTCGCGGGCGCACAACGAGGAGGTGGCCGCGGGGCTCGGGCTGGCGGCGGAGTTCGTCGTCGGGTCGATCCTCGACGCCGAACTCGAGCGGCCGCCCGACGTCGTGCTCGCCCTGCACGCGTGCGACACCGCCACCGACGAGGCGCTGGCCCGGGCCGTGACGTGGGAGGCGCCGCTCGTGCTGGCCGCGCCCTGCTGCCACCACGACGTCGCCGCGCAGCTGCGGCGGGCACCGACCCCGGCGCCGTACGCCGAGCTCACCCGGCACGGCATCCTGCGCGAGCGGCTGGCCGACACCCTCACCGACGCGCTGCGGGCCTCGCTGCTGCGGCAGCACGGCTACCGGGTCGACGTGATGCAGTTCGTGGAGAGCAAGCACACCCCGCGCAACACGCTGCTGCGGGGCGTGCGCACCGGGGCGGCGCCCGACGACGCAGTCCGGCGCGACTACGACGAGCTCGTCGGCACCTGGTCGGTGAGCCCGCGGCTCGCCGAGCTGCTGGCCCGGTGACGCGGATGGGCGTGCTGGCGGGGTTGGCGGTGGCCGTGCCGTTCGCGGTCGGCTCGGTGCTCGTCGTGGCCAGCGGGCCCGAGCCCGAGGGCGAGGTGGCGATCACGTTCTCCGACCCCGACATCGTCGAGTCCAGCGGCCTGGTGGTGCGGGGCGGCCGGTTCGTCACGGTGAACGACTCCGGCGACACCGGCCGGGTGTTCACCGTCGACGCCCGCGGCGACACCGTCGGCACCACCACGTGGGGCGACGCGGTCGACGTCGAGGCGGTGGCGCCGTGGGATCCGGGGGAGGTGCTGGTCGGCGACCTGGGCGACAACCTCGTCGAGCGCGGCTCGGTGGAGCTCGTGGCGGTGCCGGTGGGCCGCGGCGACCGGGAGGTCGAGGCGACGTCGTACGAGCTCACCTACCCGGGCGGCCCGCAGGACGCCGAGACGCTGCTCGTGCACCCGCGCTCGCGCCAGGTCGTGGTGGTGACCAAGGGCGTGTTCGGCGGCGACGTGCTCGTGGCGCCGAACCCGCTGCGCGCCGACGGCGTCAACCGCATGCGGCGGGCCGGGGCCGCGCTCGGGGTGGCCACCGACGGCGCGTTCTTCCCCGACGGCCGGCACCTCGTCGTCCGCGACTACACCCGGGCCGTGGTGTACGCGTGGCCGTCGCTGGAGCAGGTGGCCGGGTTCGACCTGCCCTCGCAGCCGCAGGGCGAGGGGATCGCCGTCGACGCCCGCGGCCGGGTGTTCGTGAGCACGGAGGGTGCGCGCTCGGAGGTGCTCCGGGTCCAGCTGCCGACCCGGGTGCAGGAGGCGCTGGCGCCGGAGGAGCCGACGACGGCGGAGCCGGAGGCGACGACGGCCCCGGCCGCCGAGGAGACCTCGGAAGGGAACGACCGCCCGGTGTGGCCGTGGGCGGTCGGCGGCGTCGTCGGGCTGGCCGCGCTCGTCGTCCTGGTGCGCTCGCTGCGTCCCCGCTAGGGGTGGGGTCGAACCGCCGCCCGCTTTCCTATCCTCGGGCCCGTGGTGCGCCTGCGCAGGACCTCCCCCGACCAGCCGGGCTGGACCCGGCGGCGCGCCGGGAAGGGCTTCACCTACCTCGACGAGCACGGCGACCGGCTGCCCGACGAGGACATCGCGCGGGTGCGCGACCTGGTGATCCCGCCGGCGTGGCAGGACGTCTGGATCACGCCGTTCCCGAACGGTCATCTCCAGGCCGTCGGCACCGACGACGCCGGCCGGCGGCAGTACCTCTACCACCCCGAGTGGCGCACTCGCCGGGACGCGGAGAAGTTCGACCGGGTGCAGCTGTTCGGCAAGGGACTGGTGAAGGCGCGCGAGCTCGTGCTGGGTGACCTGGGCCGGGAGGGGATGCCGCTGGAGCGAGCGTGCGCGGCCGCCGTCCGGCTGCTCGACCTCGGCTACTTCCGCATCGGCAACGACGTGTACGCCGACGAGCACGGCTCGTTCGGGCTCACCACGCTGGAGCGGCGGCACGTGCGCAAGCGCCAGGACCGGCTGATCTTCAGCTTCGTGGGCAAGTCCGGCGTCGACCACCGCATCGAGATCGACGACACGACCGTGATCGAGGCGATCGAGGTGATGCGACGGCGCCGCGGCGGCGACGGGAAGCTGCTCGCCTACCGGGAGGGCCGCTCCTGGCGCTCGATCCTGCCCGACCTGGTGAACGAGTACGTGCGCGAGACCACCGGGCTGGAGGCCACGGCCAAGGACTTCCGCACCTGGCACGCCACCGTGCTCGCCGCCGCCGCGCTGGCCGAGACCGACGAGCCGGGGGAGACCAAGGCCTCGCGCAAGCGGGCGGTGGCCGGCGCGATGAAGGAGGTCGCGGAGTTCCTCGGCAACACCCCGACCCTGGCCCGCAGCTCCTACGTCGACCCGCGGGTGATCGAGGGCTACGAGCGCGGTCTCACGATCGCGTCCACCACCCGGCGCCGCCACGACACCCCCGACCTGCGGCAGGCCGCCCTGGAGCGCGCCACGCTGCGCCTCATCAAGGAGGTCGACCCGAGATGAGCCTGTCGGTCACCGCCGTCCAGGGCGACATCACCGCGCAGGTGGTCGACGCCGTCGTCAACGCCGCCAACCAGGCGATGCGGGGCGGCGGGGGCGTCGACGGCGCGATCCACCGGGCCGGCGGCCCGGCCGTGCTCGAGGACTGCGTGCGGCGGTTCCCCGACGGCCTGGCCACCGGCGACGCCGGCTGGACGACGGCGGGCGAGATGGCGGCGGAGTGGGTGATCCACGTCGTCGGCCCCAACCGGCACGCCGGCGAGACCGACCGCGGCCTCCTGCTCTCCTGCTACGCCCGCGCCCTCGAGGTGGCCGACGAGGTGGGCGCCCGCACCGTCGCGTTCCCGCTCGTCTCGGCCGGCGTGTACGGCTGGTCGCAGCAGGAGTCGGTCGACTGCGCCCTCGAGGCCTTCCGCGCGGCCGACACCGGCGTGACCGAGGCTCGCCTCGTGGCGTTCGACGCCGCCGCTCTCGGGGTGATCGAGGCGGCGCTAGCCCGGTAGCTGGTCGACGACCCAGTCGATGCAGTGGGTGAGGGCCTCGACGTCGGCGGGGTCGACGGCGGGGTACATGGCGATGCGGAGCTGGTTCTGGCCGAGCTTGCGGTAGGGCTCGGTGTCGACGATGCCGTTGGCGCGCAGCACCTCGGCCACCGACGCCGCGTCGACGCCGTCGAAGTTGATGGTGCCGATCACGAGCGAGCGGTGGTCGGGGTCGCTCACGTAGGGCGTCGTGTACGGCGTCTTCTCGGCCCAGCCGTAGAGGGCGTCGGAGGACGCCGTGGTGCGCTCGACCATCGCGGTGAGCCCGCCGGAGGCGTTCATCCAGTCCAGCTGCTCGGCCATGAGGAACAGCGTGGCCACCGACGGCGTGTTGTAGGTCTGGTTCTTGGCGGAGTTGTCGATCGCCGTCGGCAGGTCGAAGAAGGCCGGCACGTGCCGGTCGGACGCCGCGATCCGAGCCGCGCGCTCCAGCGCCGCCGGCGACATGAGCGCGATCCACAGCCCGCCGTCGGAGGCGAAGCACTTCTGGGGCGCGAAGTAGTAGACGTCGACCTCGGCGAGGTCGACCGGCAGCCCGCCGGCGCCGGAGGTGGCGTCGATCAGCACCAGGCCCTCGTCGGCGGGCCGCACGACCGGCGCCATCACCGCCGTGGACGTCTCGTTGTGTGCCCAGGCGTACACGTCGACGCCGTCCTCGGCCTGTGCCACCGGTCGGGATCCGGGGTCACTGGAGATGACGGTGGGCTCGTCGAGCCACGGCGCCGCCGCAGCCGCCTTCGCGAACTTCGAGGAGAACTCGCCGAACGACAGGTGCTGGCTCCGCTGCGAGATCAGGCCGTGGGTGGCGACGTCCCAGAACGCCGTCGCGCCGCCGTTGCCGAGCACCACCTCGTAGCCGTCGGGCACCGTGAACAGCTCGCGCAGGCCCGACCGCACCCGGCCCACCAGGTCGCGCACGGGCGCCTGACGGTGCGAGGTGCCCATGAGCGACGCGCCGGTGGCCGCGAGCGCATCGAGGTGCGAGGTCTGCACCTTCGAGGGCCCCGCGCCGAAGCGTCCGTCCGCGGGCAGCAAATCGGTCGGAATGGTGAGGGTCACCGTCCTATCGTGGCAGCCGTGACCGCGACCGACCCGGCGACGTCCACGCTGCGCCTCGTGCCTGTCGGTTACACCCATGCCGACGCCCACCTGCTCATCGAGGCGGTGCAGGAGGAGTACGTCGTCCGCTACGGGGACCGCGACAGCACCCCGCTCGACCCGCTCATGTTCGAGCCACCCCACGGCAGCTTCTTCGTCGGCTACTCCGACGGCGTCGCGGTCGCTACCGGCGCCTGGCGCACGGCGGCCATCACGGCGTTCGGTGAGCATCGGGTCGCCGAGATCAAGCGGATGTACGTCGCCCCGCAGGCCCGCGGCGCCGGCCACGCCCGCGCCGTCCTGGCCCACCTCGAGCACACCGCCGCGGCCGCCGGCTACCGGGCGATGGTGCTGGAGACCGGCCGCGCCCAGCCCGAGGCGATCGCGCTCTACGAGTCCTCGGGCTACACGCCGATCCCCCGGTTCGGTCACTACGCCGGCGAGCCGGACGCCGTGCACCTCGGTCGGCGGATCGGCTAGGGCGTCTCCGCGTCGGTGGGCTCGGCCGAGGGCTCCGGGCTCGTCGTCGCCGACGGCGGCGCGGTCTCGGTCGGCTCGGGCTCGGGCTCCGGCTCCGGGCTGACGTCGTCGGTGGGCTCCGGATCGCTCTCGGGAGGCTCATCGGTGGGCTCCTCCTCCGGCGCGTCGGTCTCCTCTCCGGCCGGGTCGGGAGGGACCGTGGGCTGCGGGAAGGTGCCGGGCTGGTCGGCCTCGACCACCGCGGCGATCTGCTCCTGGAACTCGTCGATGCGGTCGTCGATCTCGTCGAGCGGGATCTGGGCGATCTGCCGGCCGAACTCGGCCAGCGCCGCCCAGATGTCGTCGAGCTGGGCCATCGCCTCGGCGCTCAACGGTCCGTCGAGCGTCACCACGAGCTGTTGGGCGAGGGCGTAGGTGAGGCAGTTGACGCAGTCGTAGTTGACCGCCCCCGCGAGGTTCTGGGGTGCCACCACGTCGCTGTCGCCGACGACGAACACCACCTGGAACGCGACGGCCACGGCGGCGCAGTTCTCGCACGACGCGAACGCGTACGCCTCGTTGGTGTTGAGCGCGTCTGCCCCGTCCTCGACCCACACCAGCGCGAACGCGACGTCGTAGGCAACGGTGTCGTCCTCGGTGGTGACGGCGAGCGCCTGGCTGTCGCCGGGCTCGGGGGCCAGCGGCCGGTCGAACGGGAAGACCCACGCGTCCGGCTGCTCCGCCTCACCGTCCTCGCCCTCCGCCGGGGCGCCGTCGCGTGGCTGTGCGATGACGACGAGCCGCGGCTCCGCGGACGTCGGCAGCGGCTCGCTGTCGTCCCAGACCGTCTCCACGGTGCCCTGGTCGCCCACCGAGTACCGCGAGGTGGTGGGCGCGGCCGCCGTGGCCGGGGCGTCCGCGCGCCGGCAGCACCGGCGCCACCCGGGCCGCCGGGCGCACGAGGTCGGTGAGGGTGCCGCGCTCGTCGGGCTGGATCGGGAGGTAGGTGTCGGGGCGGGGCCACCACACCCACGCCAGACCGGCGACGACCGCCAGGCCGGTCAGGACGGCGACACCGCGCTTCACCGGCTTGCCGGCCGTGCCCCGCCACGTGGCGGTGCCGACCTGCCGCCCCAGCCGCACCAGCATGTAGACCACTGCCGCCACGGGCAGCGCGACGGCCAGGATCGTGAGGACGCGGGCCGCGACCTGCAGCCAGTCCCCGGCGCCCGCGGCGTCGTCGAGCAGGCCGCCCTCGAGCTCCAGCCGCGCCCACGCGGAGCCGAGGATCCGCGGCAGCGACAGCACCAGGCCGAGCAGGGCGAACAGCAGCAGCGGCACGACGAGGAGCACCCACAGCGTGATCACGGCGCGTGCCCACGGCTTGAGCAGCTTCGCCTCGGGGTCGCCCCACCGCCACGGGAGCACGCCGAGCAGCGTCGGCTTGATCCGGTGGAAGAGGTCGGGCACGCCGGTGACGTCGGCCAGCACGTGGTAGCCGTCGAACCGCACGAGCGGCGTGAGCTGCTGCAGCATCTGCAGGATCTGGGTGGCGACGACGAGCAGCAGCGCGTCGTACCCGGATGCCCACCACGCACCCGTGACGGCGACGGCGACGATCGCGTTGAAGTAGAGGCCGCCCAGGTCGGTGAGCACGCGGCCGCCGCGGCCCAGCCGGTAGGAGTCGGTGACGTCGGTGTAGAACGCGGGCCAGACGAGGTAGAAGCCCGCCCCCATCACGCCCGGCGTCGCCCCGCCGCGCCGGGCCGCGGCGGCGTGGCCGAACTCGTGGAACCCGGCCGACAGGATCGTCACCACGAACACGAGCACCAGCAGGCCCGGGTGCTCGAAGGCCTCGTAGGCCGCCCCGGCGAGGCCCTCGCGGAAGAAGACCCACCAGCAGATCGCCACGAACGCCGCGAGCAGCGGGAGCGCCACGAGCGGGTGGAACAGGGCCGCGAACGGGGTGGTCAGGCGCCGGGTCCGGTCGGGGTCGGTCACCGAGTAGCGCAGCCGGAGCCCGAGCAGCGGGTCGGACCGCTTGACCTCCGGCTGGCTGCCGTCGGGGCGCGTCAGCATGCCGAGCGGTCGGAGCTGGTCGTCGACCAGGGTCTGCACGTTGTCGGCGCTGACCGCCCGACCGGTGCGCTCGGCGACGACGGCGGCCACCGCGCCCACGTCGCGCTCGCCGTCGATCGCCTCCAGGACGGCGTAGAGCAGCGGCGTCAGCTGGACGGTCTGCCCGTCGCGCGCGTCGCACCAGCGAGGGCGGCACCCGGTAGCCGGATCCCGCCATCTCGCCGATGAGCTGGATGCCGTCGGCGCGCTGCGGGCGCGCGTCGGGCGGAGCGGCCTCCGGCGCACCGCCCGGGGGCTCCCGGGTCTCGGTCACCGTGTCCTACGAGCCGGCGCTACTGCTGGATGTCGGAGTTCTGCCCGGCCGTGGCCGTGGCGTCGCCCTCGATGTTCTGGTCGATGATCGCGTCCTGCTGCGCCACCGCGACCGCGTCGCTGTCGACCGAGCCGATGTTGGCCGCCACACCCGCGTTGATCGGGGCCGCCACGTTGGCGTTGGCGCCCACGGCACCGTTGATCGGCGCGGTGACGTCGGCGTCGGCCGCGAGGTCGACGTTGACGTTGAGCAGGTTGCCGTCGAGCAGGCCGGGCTCGACGCCGTCCGGCAGCTCGCCGGGGACCTGGCCGGGCACCTCGGTGGGCACCTCGCCGGGGACTTCGCCGGGCAGGTCGGTCGGGACCTCACCGGGCACCTGGCCGGGAACCTGGGGTGCGTCGCCGGGCACCGCACCGGTGTCGGTGGCCGCCGCGGCGGCCGGGTCGGCGCTCGCCCCGTCGCCGACCACGTCGTCGCCCTGGTCGATGCCGCTGGTCTGGTCGGCGGTCGCGGTGGCGTCACCTTCGATGTTCTGGGTGACCATCGCGCCCTGGTCGCCGAGCGCCTGCGCCTCCGAGCCCACCGACAGCACGTTGGCGCTCGCGGCCGCGTTGATCGGCGCGGCGACGTTGGCGTTGGCCGCGACCGCGAGGTCGACCGGCGCTGCCACGTCGAGCGCGAGGTCGAGATCGGCGTTGAGGTCGAGGATCGACACGACCTCCTTGTCCGGCAGCGCGGTCGCGCCCTCGGACTCGAGTTCTTCCGGCGTCAGCCCCTGGTCGTCGCTCATGCCTACCCCATGTCTCGTGCTGGATCGCCCGTCCTCCGGGAGGAGGCGGATTCCGGTGAAAGTAGGCCGCGTGGGTGCCGGCGGGCTCACCCGCAGGGTCGAGTGAGCTCAGATCCCCTGCCAGGCGGGCTTTCCGGCCCAGACCTCCGCGTAGTACTCGAGCCGCGTCAGCCCGGACGCCGCCGCGGGGTCGACCAGCACCGTGGCGTGCGGGTGCAGCTGCAGCACCGAGGCCGGGCACGACGCCGACAGCGGCCCCTCGACGGCGGCCGCCACCGCCGCGGCCTTCCCCGCGCCGAGGGCGACGAGCAGCAGGTGGCGGGCCTCGAGGATCGTGCCGAGGCCCTGGGTGAGCACGTGCCGCGGCACGTCGTCGGGCGAGCCGAAGAACCGGGCGTTGTCGGCCCGGGTGCGGGCGGTGAGGGTCTTGATGCGGGTGCGCGAGACGAGCGACGACCCGGGCTCGTTGAAGGCCAGGTGGCCGTCGCCGCCGATCCCGAGCACCTGCAGGTCGACCCCGCCGGCGTCGGCGAGCAGGGTCTCGTAGGCCGGCCCGGCGTCCGGCAGCAGCTCGGGGTCGGGGCCGTGCACGAGCGGGATGCCGAGCGGGCCGGCGACCTCGCGGGCGATGGTCGCGCGGTAGGACTGCGGATGGTCGGCGGGCAGGCCGACGTACTCGTCGAGCAGGAACGCCGTCACGCCGCCGTAGTCGGGCCCGGTGCCGGCGGCGCGGCGCCGGGCCAGCTCGCGGTAGAGCCCCAGCGGGCTCGAGCCGGTGGCCAGGCCGAGCACGGCGTCCGGACGGCCCGTCACCAGTCGCTCGACGGCGTCGGCGGCGACCCGGGCGACGGTGTCGGGATCGGGGAGCGGGACGACCTCCATGCGGTCAGTCTTGCGGACCGGCGTCAAGCCGCGGCTCGGCCGGGCCGATACGTCACAGGTGACGTCTGCTCCCCGCCACCTGCTCCTCGTCGTCGCGCTCCTGGCCGCCGCCCTGGGCATGGTGCCCTCCCCGGCGCCGGCCGCCGCGCGAGCCGCCACGACCTACCCGCTCGAGGACTACGCGCCGTACCAGCCCGCCACCCGGTGCGTGCGCCGCGCCCAGCCCGGCACCGTGATGCTCGGCCGCTTCCTGGTGCGCCGCTACGGCGGCGGCTTCGGCCCGATCACCCGCCGCTGCGGCGGCAGCCGCTCGGAGCACACCGAGGGACGCGCCTTCGACTGGACCAACGACGCCGGCACCAAGGCCGGCCGCAACCGGGTGGCCCGGTTCCTGCGCGAGATCCTCGCCGAGCGCCCCTCCGGCGAGCGAGCGGTGGTCGCCCGCCGGATGGGCATCATGTACGTGATCTGGAACGACCGGATGTACGCCGCCTGGGACCGGTTCCGCCCCGAGCCCTACCGCAGCTCCTCGTGCAAGTCGCTGAAGAGGTGCTCCAAGACACTGCGCCACCGCGACCACGTGCACATCTCGCTGACGCGGCAGGCCGCCCAGCGCAAGACGTCGTGGTACCGCTACCGGCTGGACCGGGCGCGCTCGTAGGCGACGTCGGCAGCGTCAGCCCGACCACTCCGAATTCCAGCCGTCGACCTCGTCGGCGCTGCGCGCGGCGGGACCGGTGTAGACGGCCGAGGGACGGATCAGCCGGCCGGTGCGCTTCTGCTCCAGGATGTGCGCCGACCAGCCGCCGGTGCGGGCGCAGGTGAACATCGAGGTGAACATGTGCGCGGGCACCTCGGCGAAGTCGAGCACGATGGCCGCCCAGAACTCCACGTTGGTCTCGAGCACGCGGTCCGGACGGCGGGCGCGCAGCTCGGCGAGGGCCGCCTGCTCCAGCGCCTCGGCCACCTCGTAGCGCGGCGCGTCGAGCTCGCGGGCGGTGCGGCGCAGCACCCGGGCTCGCGGGTCCTCGGCCCGGTAGACCCGGTGCCCGAAGCCCATCAGCCGCTCGCCGGAGTCGAGCAGGCCCTTCACGTAGCCCTCGGCGTCGCCGGACGACTCGACGTCCTCGATCATGCCCAGCACCCGCGAGGGCGCGCCGCCGTGCAGCGGCCCGCTCATGGCGCCGATGGCGCCGGAGAACGCCGCGGCCACGTCGGCGCCGGTGGAGGTGATCACCCGGGCCGTGAACGTCGAGGCGTTCATGCCGTGCTCGGCGGCGCTGCTCCAGTAGGCGTCGATCGCCTTCACGTGCTTGGGGTCGGCCTCGCCCTTCCAGCGGATGAGGAACTTCTCGGCGAGCGTGGCGCCCTCGTCGACCACCCGCTGCGGCACGACCGGCTGGTGCAGGCCGCGCGCCGACTGTGCGGCGTACGACAGCACCATCACGGCCACCCGGCCGAGGTCGTCGCGCGCCTGCTCGTCGGTGATGTCGTAGGTCTGGCCGAACCCGAAGGCCGGCGCCAGCATCGCGACGGCGGCCTGGACGTCGACCCGCACGTCACCGGTGTGCACCGGCAGGTTGTAGGGCTCGGCGGGCGCGAGACCCGGCGTGTAGGCGCCGTCGATGAGCAGGCCCCAGACGTTCTCGAACGGCACCCGGCCGACGACGTCCTCGATGTCGACGCCGCGGTAGCGGAGCGCGGACCCCTCCTTGTCGGGCTCGGCGATCTGCGTCTCGAACGCGACGACGCCCTCCAGGCCGTGGTGCACCTCGGTCATCTGTGGCTCCCTCCACGTGGCATGGCCCCGGGCATTCTGCACCACGCCGAAGGGGTGGGTCGTCTGGTCCTACCGTGGGCCCATGGGAGACAACACCCACGACGACGCCGAGGTGGCCGCGCTGCGCGAGGAGTACGCCACGGGCGGGCTGGCCGAGTCCGACCTCGCGTCCGACCCGCTGGCCATGTTCGAGCGCTGGTTCGCCGACGTCCGCGCCGCGAACCTGCACGAGCCCAACGCGATGGTGGTGGCCACCGCGGACGCCGACGGCGTCCCGTCGTCGCGGATGGTGCTGCTCAAGGGCTTCGGCGCCGACGGCTTCCGGTTCTTCACCAACACCGCCTCCCGCAAGGGCCGCGACCTCGCCGCCAACCCGCGCTGCTCGCTGCTCTTCCCGTGGCACCTGCTCGAGCGGCAGGTGCGCGTCGACGGCACCGCCGCACGGCTTCCGGACGCCGACGTCCGCGCCTACGCCGCCTCCCGGCCCCGCGGCTCGCAGCTCGGGGCGTGGGCCTCCCACCAGTCGCGCCCGGTGGCCGACCGCGCCGAGCTCGACGCCGCCTACGCGGCCGCCGAGGCCCGCTTCGACGGCGTCGCGGACGACGCGCTCCCGGTGCCCGAGGAGTGGGGCGGCTACCTCGTCCGGCCGGAGACGGTGGAGTTCTGGCAGGGCCGTCGCGGCCGGCTCCACGACCGCCTGGTCTACCGCCGCGACGGCGACGGGTGGGTGACCGAGCGCCTCGCGCCATAACCCCTTGATGGTGCTTGCCTCGCGCGCCTACGCTCGTGGCACACGGGAAAGGAGGTGGTCCGAAGAATGAATTCTTCAAGGACGCGTGAGGTGGCTGCCCGCTAGCAGCCCCAGCATCACGGTGGGTCGAAACGCCCGCCGAGGCTGCTGGTGAATCCATCGCAGTCACCCGACCCGCAGGCGATCCGGGATCACGTCCCCCGGAGCGACCGGTCTTCGGACTGGTCAGTGCCTGCGGGTCGCTGCGTTTTCCGACTCCGGGCTCGCGGTCGACGGCGTGTTACATCGGCGCCGCCGCATATCGTTGACGGCGGCAACCGCCGAGGGGCGGGAGGAGGACGGGATGCTCACACGACTGCTGCGCGAGCGGCTGGTGCCGTACCGCTCGTGGTTGACCGGGGTCGTGGTGCTCCAGTTCGGCTCGGTGCTCGCGATGCTCTACCTGCCGAGCCTCAACGCCCGGATCATCGACGAGGGCATCGCCACCGGCGACACCGGCACGATCTGGCGGCTCGGCGGCATCATGCTCGCCGTCTCGATGCTGCAGATCGTCGCCTCGGTGGGTGCGGCGTGGTTCGGCTCCCGCACCGCGATGGCGTTCGGCCGCGACCTGCGCCGCGACCTGTTCCGCCGGGTCGGCACGTTCTCCGCCCGCGAGCTGCAGCGGTTCGGCGCCCCCTCGCTCATCACCCGCGGCACCAACGACGTGCAGCAGGTGCAGATGCTCGTGCTGATGACCTGCCTCATCGCGGTCTCGTCGCCGGTGATGATGGTCGGCGGCGTGCTGATGGCGCTGCGCGAGGACGTCGGTCTCGGCTGGGTGCTCGCCGTCGTGGTGCCTGCGCTGATCCTGGCCGTCGGCTTCGTGATCTGGCGGATGGTGCCGAGCTTCCGGCTCATGCAGGAGCGCATCGACGAGGTGAACCGGGTGCTGCGCGAGCAGGTCACCGGCCTGCGCGTCGTCCGCGCCTTCGTCCGCGAGCCCGAGGAGCGGGCCCGGTTCGGCCGCGCCAACGACGACCTCACCGAGGTGGCGGTGCGCGCCGGCCGCTGGCTGGCGACGATGTTCCCGCTGGTGATGCTCGTGGTGAACGTCGGCAGCGTGGCCGTGATCTGGTTCGGCGGGCACCGCGTCGACAGCGGGCAGATGCAGGTCGGGGCGCTCACCGCCTTCCTCGCCTACCTGATGCAGATCCTGATGTCGGTGATGATGGCCACCTTCATGCTCATGCAGGTGCCGCGCTCGGCCGTGTGCGCCGACCGGATCGCCGAGGTGCTCGGCACCTCCTCGACCGTGGTGCCGCCGGCCCACCCCCGGGTGCCGGACCCGGCCCACGCCGGTCACGTCGACCTCGACCACGTCACCTTCGCCTACCCCGGCGCCGACGAGCCGGTGCTCCACGACGTCTCGCTGAGCGTGCGGCCGGGCCGGACCCTGGCCGTGGTCGGCTCCACCGGCGCCGGCAAGTCGACCCTGGTGAACCTCGTGCCGCGGCTCTTCGACGCCACGTCCGGCGAGGTGCGCGTCTCCGGCGTCGCCGTGACCGACCTCGAGCCCGAGGTGCTCTGGCAGCGGATCGGGCTGGTGCCGCAGCGGGCCTACCTGTTCTCCGGCACGATCCGCAGCAACCTGGAGCAGGGCCGGGAGGACGCAACCGACGACGACCTCTGGGCGGCGCTCGAGGTGGCGCAGGCGCGCGACTTCGTGGCCGCGCTGCCCGACGGCCTGGACGCCCCGGTCTCGCAGGGCGGCACCAACTTCTCCGGCGGGCAGCGGCAGCGGCTGGCGATCGCCCGCGCCGTCGTCCGGCGACCCGAGGTGTTCCTGTTCGACGACGCCTTCTCGGCGCTCGACCTCGCCACCGACGCCCGGCTGCGCGCGGCGCTGGTGCCGGTCACCGCCGACGCCGCTGTCGTGGTGGTGGCCCAGCGGATCTCCACGATCCGCGACGCCGACGAGATCGTGGTGCTCGAGGACGGCCGGATCGTCGGCCGCGGCACCCACCGCGAGCTGCTCGACGACTGCACCACCTACCAGGAGATCGTCGCCTCCCAGCTCAGCGCCGAGGAGGTCGTCGCATGACCGACACCGCCAAGGAGGCCGCCAAGGACGCCGCCAAGGACACCGCAAAGGACAGCAAGGACACCGCCAAGCCGACCCTCCAGGCCACCGAGCGGGTGCAGGCGCCCATGGGCGGACCCGGCCGCGGCCCGATGGGCGGCGGCATGGTGGGCCAGAAGGCGATGGACTTCGGCCCCTCCGCGAAGCGGCTCGCGGCCCGGATGCGGCCGGAGCGGGTGGCCGTCTCGTTCGTCGTGCTGGTGACGGTGGCGAGCGTGGGCCTGATGTCGGTCGGCCCGCGGGTGCTGGGTCACGCCACCGACCTGGTGTTCCGCGGCTTCGTCGGGCGACAGGTGCCCGCGGGCTCGCCGGACTCCGCGCTCCCCGACGCCGTCCAGGGTCAGGGAGTGGTGCCCGGTCAGGGCGTCGACTTCGGTGCCGTGGGCCGCACGCTCCTCGCGGTCGTCGCGATCTACGTGGTGGCCTCGCTGCTCGGCTGGCTCGCGGGCTTCGTGCTCAACGGGGTCGTGCAGCGCACCGTCCAGCGGATGCGCGGCGACGTCGAGGACAAGATCCACCGGCTGCCGCTGGGCTACGTCGACCGATCCGCGCGGGGCGAGCTGCTGAGCCGCGTCACCAACGACATCGACAACGTCAGCACGACACTCCAGCAGACGATGAGCCAGCTGCTCACCTCGCTGATGACGGTCGTCGCGGTGCTGGCGATGATGCTCTGGATCTCGCCGCTGCTGGCGCTCGTGGCCCTGCTCAGCGTGCCCGCCTCGATCGGCGTCACCCGGGCGATCATGAAGCGGTCGCAGGGGCAGTTCGTCGCCCAGTGGCGCAAGACCGGCCAGCTCAACGCCCACGTCGAGGAGGCGTTCTCCGGTCACGAGCTGGTGAGCGTCTTCGGCCGCCGCCAGCACGTGGAGGACCAGTTCGACGAGCACAACGAGGAGCTCTACGACGTCGGGTTCCGCGCGCAGTTCGTGAGCGGCCTGATCATGCCGACGATGATGTTCATCGGGAACCTCAACTACGTCGTCGTCGCCGTCATCGGCGGGCTGCGGGTGGCCAGCGGGTCGCTCACCCTCGGCGAGGTGCAGGCGTTCGTGCAGTACACGCGGCAGTTCACCCAGCCGCTCACGACCGTCGCGTCGATGACCAACCTGCTCCAGTCCGGCGTCGCCTCGGCCGAGCGGGTCTTCGAGCTGCTCGACGCCGAGGAGGAGCCGGCCGACCCGCCGGCCGGCCGCGCCCCCCGCGGCCGCGGCGAGGTCGTGTTCGACGACGTCTCGTTCTCCTACGACCCCACCCGCCCGCTCATCACCGACCTGTCACTGGTCGCGCGGCCCGGCCAGACCGTGGCCATCGTCGGGCCCACCGGTGCCGGCAAGACCACGCTGGTGAACCTGCTCATGCGGTTCTACGACCTCGACGGCGGCCGCATCACCGTCGACGGCCACGACATCACCGAGATGACCCGCGCCGAGCTGCGCGGACGCACCGGCATGGTGCTCCAGGACGCGTGGCTCTTCGAGGGCACGATCCGCGACAACATCGCCTACGGCCGACCGGGCGCCACCGAGGAGCAGGTGCTCGAGGCGGCGCAGGCCACCTTCGTCGACCGGTTCGTCCACTCCCTGCCCGACGGCTACGACACCGTCGTCGACGAGGCCGGATCCAGCCTGTCGGCGGGGGAGCGGCAGCTGGTCACGATCGCCCGCGCGTTCCTGGTCGACCCGGCGCTGCTGATCCTCGACGAGGCGACGTCGTCGGTCGACACGCGCACCGAGCTGCTGCTGCAGCGGGCGATGTCGGCGCTCCGCACCGACCGCACCTCGTTCGTGATCGCGCACCGGCTCTCCACCATCCGCGACGCCGACCTGATCCTGGTGATGGAGGACGGCGCCATCGTCGAGCAGGGCACGCACGACGAGCTCCTCGGCGCCGACGGCGCCTACGCGAGGCTTTATCGGTCACAGTTCACGGCCGGCCACGTCGATGAGGTTGAGATCGGCAACGATCATGGAATATAGTTGCCGACGACAACTGTTAAGCCGACGTGAGTGAATCGATGACCCAGACGCCCACCGCCCCTGCTGCCGAGCAGGCCGGGCAGATGTCGCACCGCGAGGTGCTGACCGCCCTGAGCGGACTGCTGCTCGCGATGTTCGTCGCCATGCTGTCGAGCACCGTGGTGACCAACGCGCTACCGCGGATCGTGACCGACCTCGGCGGCAGCCAGACCGGCTACACCTGGGTCGTCGTCGCCACGCTGCTCACCATGACGGCGAGCACGCCGCTGTGGGGCAAGGCGTCGGACCTCATGAGCAAGAAGGTCCTGGTGCAGTCGGCCCTGTTCGTGTTCACCGTCGGGTCGCTGGTCGCGGCGATCGCCCCCTCCATGGAGGTGCTCATCGGTGCCCGGGTCGTGCAGGGCGTCGGCGTCGGGGGACTCACGGCGCTGGTGCAGGTGGTGATCGCCTCGATGGTGTCGCCGCGCGAGCGCGGCCGGTACTCCGGCTACATCGGCGCCGTGTTCGCCGTGGCCACGGTGAGCGGCCCGCTGCTCGGGGGGCTCGTCGTCGACAGCCCGCTCGGCTGGCGCGGCTGCTTCCTGCTGGCCCTGCCGTTCGCTCTCGCGGCCCTGGTCGTGCTGCAGCGCACGCTGCACCTCCCGGTGGTCAAGCGCGAGGTCAGGGTCGACTGGCTGGGCGGCACGCTCATCGTGGGCGGCGTGAGCATCCTGCTCGTGTGGGTCTCACTCGCGGGCCAGCAGTTCGCCTGGATCTCGACGCCCACGGCGCTCCTGCTCCTGGCCGGCGTGCTCGTGATCGCCGCCGCGGTGTACGTCGAGGCCCGGCTCGCCTCCGAGCCGGTCATCCCCCTGCGTCTCTTCCGCGACCGCACCGTCGCCCTGGCCACCGCCGCCGGCGTCATGATCGGCCTGTCGATGTTCGGCGCCACCGTCTACCTCAGCCAGTACTTCCAGCTCGCCCGCGGCATGAGCCCCACCGAGGCGGGCCTGATGTCGATCGCGATGGTCGGTGGCCTCCTGGTCTCGAGCATCTACACCGGACGCCGCATCACCGCCACCGGCCGGTGGAAGCACTTCCTGGTGGGCGGCACCGCGCTCCTCGTCGTCGGGATGGCGCTGCTCGGCAGCATCGACACCGAGACGCCGCTGCTCCAGGTGGGCGTTTTCATGGCCGTGGTCGGGGTCGGCCTCGGCGCGACCATGCAGAACCTCGTGCTCGCGGTGCAGAACACCGTCGCCACCGCCGACCTCGGGGCCGCCAGCTCCACGGTCGCCTTCTTCCGCTCGATGGGCGGCTCGGTAGGCGTCTCGGTGCTCGGCGCCGTGCTGGCCCACCAGGTCGCCGGCGAGGTCCGCGACGGGCTCGCCGGCCGGGGTGTGACCACCAGCGAGCACCAGAGCCACGACATCCCCGACCTGAGCACGCTGCCCGCACCCGTCCGCGACATCTACGAGCACGCGTTCGGTACGGCCGTTGGACACATCTTCCTGATCTCGGTGCCCTTTGCGATCCTTGCCCTCGTGTGCGTCGTCCTGATCCGCGAAGTCCCGCTGCGGACCACCGTCGGCGACACCCCGCGCGGCGCCGCCTCGGTGACCGTGCCGGCGAACCGGGAGCGCTGATGGCCAGGGCCCAGTCGCGCGCGGACTCGCTCCGGGTGCTCGAGCACGAGGTGGGCGTGCTGATCCGGCGGGTGAAGCGGGTGATCGGCGAGCGGGCCCGGGCCGTGCACCCCGACCTGCAGCCGGCGTCGTACCTCATGCTGGGCTACGTGGCCGAGAACGGTCCGCTGCGGGCCACCGCGGTGGCCGACGTGTTCGGGATCGACAAGGGCGCGATCAGCCGGCAGGTCAACCACCTGGTCGACCTGGGCCTGCTCGACGGACAGCCCGACCCCGCCGACCGGCGGGCCACCCTGCTGTCGCTCACCGCCGAGGCCACGGCCCGGCTCGGGGAGATCAAGACCCATCGGCGCAAGCTCGTCGACGAGCAGCTGGGGGACTGGTCGGCCACCGAGCTGGAGCGGTTCGCGAACGACCTCGCCCGCTACAACGCGGCGCTCAACGAGCTGAACGCGGTCAACGACTCCTGACCCACACGGCGGTGTCGGGCGGCAGCATGCCGTCAACGGCGCCGCTCGCCAGCACGACCTCGCCGTCGGGCAGCGGGACGTCCGCGGTGCCGCAGTTCACGACGACGGTGATCTCGCCCCGCACCAGCGTGAGCGCGTCGTCGTCGGCACGCACCGACACCGGCGCTGCCGGGTCGAGCTCGCGTCGCGCGCGCAGCGCCGAGCGATAGAGCTCGAGCGTCGACGCCGGATCGCCGGTCTGGGCCTCGACGGTCAGGCCGGCCCAGTCGTCAGGCTGCGGGATCCACGGCTGGCGGTCGCCGGGGCCGAAGCCGTACGGCGGCGCGGTGCCCGACCACGGCACCGGCACCCGGCAGCCGTCGCGGCCGACCTTGCCGGTGCGGAACCACGCCGGGTCCTGGCGGTGGTCCGGGTCGACGTCGACCTGCTCCAGCCCGAGCTCCTCGCCCTGGTAGAGGTAGGCCGAGCCGGGGAGCGCGAGCATCGCCACGGTGGCGGCGCGGGCCCGGGCGAGGCCGGTCGGCCCGCCGCCGTAGCGGGTGGGGTGCCGTTCGACGTCGTGGTTGCTCAGCACCCAGGTGGGCCACGCCTCGACGTCCTCGAGGACCGAGAAGGTGGCGGTGATCGTGTCGGCGAACGCCTGCGCGCCCCAGGGCGTGAGCAGCCAGGAGAAGTTGAAGGCCTGGTGCATCTCGTCGGAGCGCACGAACCGCGCCATCGAGTCGGGGGTCTGGACCCATGCCTCGGCCACGAGCATCCGGTCGCCGTCGTACTCCTCGAGCACCTTCCGCCAGCGCCGGTACACGTCGTGCACCTCGGGCTGGTCCCACATCGGCTCGTCGCTGAGGGTGCGCTCGACCATGCTCGCGGACGCCGGCTCCGACTGCGGGTTCACGGCCCCGCTCGACCCCGTGCCGCCGTCGGCGACCACCTGGTCGCGCAGCGACTCCTCCTTGAGCAGCCCGTGCGCGACGTCGACCCGGAAGCCGTCGGCACCCCGGTCGAGCCAGAACCGCAGCACGTCCTCGAACATGTCGCCGACCTCGGGGTTGCGCCAGTCGAGGTCGGGCTGCGTGGTGTCGAAGAGGTGGAGGTACCACTGCCCGTCGGGCACCTGGGTCCAGGCGCTGCCGCCGAAGACCGACTGCCAGTTGTTGGGCGGCTCGCTGCCGTGGTCGCCCCGCCCCTCCCGGAACAGGTACCGCGCCCGCTCCGGGCTGCCGGGCGGCGAGGCCAGGGCGGCCTTGAACCAGACGTGCTCGGAGGAGGTGTGGTTGGGCACGAGGTCGACGATCACCTTCAGCCCGAGCTCGTGCGCACGGGCGAGGAGGGCGTCGATGTCGGCGAGCTGACCGAACAGGGGCTCGACGTCGAGGTAGTCGCTGACGTCGTAGCCGTGGTCGTGCTGCGGGGAACGGTAGAACGGCGTCAGCCACACGGCGTCGACACCGAGGTCGTGCAGGTGCGGGAGCCGGCTGGTGATGCCCGGCAGATCGCCGAGCCCGTCGCCGTCGGAGTCGGCGAAGCTGCGCACGTAGACCTGGTAGACGACCGCGTCACGCCACCACGGTCGTCGGGTTGTCTCGGTCAACCGATGTCCCCCCGGGGCACCGAGATCCACACGTGCTCGGCCACGGCGATCGCCCGGCCGTTCGGGTCATAGAGCGCGGAGGAGGTGAAGGTGCGGCGGCCCTCGCGGCCGCGGGCACCGCCGACGACGACGTGCTCCTCGCCGACGCGAGGGGGAAGACCGACCACGGCCGTCATCGTACCGAGCACCATCAGCCGCTCGGTGAGGTCGCCGGCCCAGCCGCCGACGCAGTCGAGCGCGGCCCAGGTGGCGGGGATCGTGGCGTCCTCCTCGCTGTCCGGGTCGCCGACGCTCGCGGTCGGCGTCCACGTGGCCGCCACCCGCGCCTGGCCGGGGCCGTCGGCGTCGTCGACGAGGCCCGGGAAGATCCGCAGCCCGTCGCCCGGCTCGCGGGCGGTGCCGCAGGCGAAGCAGCCCGGGAACGGGTGGAAGTCGTGGCCGGCGTAGTGCTCCTCGGCGGCGCGGGCGACGTCGGGCGTCACCCCGGCGACGACCGCCAGATCGGCGTCCGCCGGGCTGGCGGAGGCCACCACCTCGCCCTCGTGGCGGAGGGTGGCGGCGTCGGCACTCACCTCGACGTCGAGGGGGATGTCGAGCGGCGGAGGCTGACGCAGCACCACGGTGACCGTGGTGGGGCCGGTGTGCGCCATGAGCTCCTCGGCCAGCCGGCCGGCGCTCCACCCGCCGTTGCCCGAACGCGCCGGCCCGCGGAAGCGGGCCGGGACCGTCATGGTCGCGGCGGTGGTGCGGCTCATCTGCCCGAGATCTCCTGGTACCGGTCCAGCGCCTCCTGGCGCTCCTCCCGATGGTCGACGATCGGACGAGGGTATCCCGACCGCTCGCGGTCCGCCTCGCTCGGCTCGTGGGGATCCTCCGCGTCGGCCAGCTCCGGCACCCAGGTGCGGATGTAGGTGCCGTCCGCGTCGAACCGGCGGCCCTGGGTGGTGGGGTTGAAGATCCGGAAGTACGGCGCGGCGTCGGTGCCGCTCCCCGCCGTCCACTGCCAGCCGTGGTTGTTGGAGGCCAGGTCGCCGTCCACCAGCCAGTGCAGGAAGTGGCGGGCGCCGTGCTGCCACTCGATGTGCAGGTCCTTCACCAGGAAGCTGGCGGTGATCATCCGCAGCCGGTTGTGCATCCAGCCGGTGTGCCGCAGCTGGCGCATGCCGGCGTCGACGATCGGGAAGCCGGTGCGGCCCTCCTGCCACTCGGTGAACCCGCTGGTCGCGCCGCCCACCCGCACGTAGCGCATCCGGCCGAACTCGGGCTTGTAGTAGTCGCGGGCGCTGTCGGGCCGCCGGTACAGCACGTCGGCGTAGAACTCGCGCCAGGCGAGCTCGGTCTCGTAGGTGTGCGGGCCCTTGCCCCGCAGTCCCTCCAGGTCGGCCAGCAGGGTGCGCGGGTGCAGCTCGCCGTACTTGAGGTGGTGCGACATCCGCGAGGTGCCATCGACGCCGGGGTGGTCGCGCTGCTGGTCGTAGGCGTCGACCTGGCCGAGGAACCGCTTCCAGGCGCGGCGGGCCGCCTCCTCGCCGGCCTCGGGCAGGTCGAGGTCCGCGGGCAGCGAGGGTTCGGGCAGGTCGGCGGTCTCCTTCAGGTGCCGCCAGCTCGGCCGCCGGGGGCTGGGAGCAGGGCCGGGCCAGCCGTGCTGGCGCCAGGCCTTCGAGAACGGCGTGAACACCTGGTAGGGGTCGCCGCTCCCGTTGGTGACGCTGCCCGGCGCGACGGCGTACGGCGAGCCGGTGCGCACCAGCTCGATACCCGCTGACTCCAAGGCGTCGGCCACGGCCTCGTCGCGCTCGCGGCCGTACGGCCCGTAGTCCTCGGCGACGTGCACCTGCTGCGGCGCCGACCTCCTTCGCGGCGAGCACGACGCGGTGCACGGGGTCGCCCCGCACCACGCTCACCGGGACGTCCTGGCGCAGCGCGCGCAGGCTGGCGACGAGGTAGGCGCGACGCGACGGACCCGCCGGGCCCCACAGTGCGGGGTCGAGCACGAACAGCGGCAGCACCGGCCCGTCCTGGGCGGCGGCGTGGAGGGCCGGGTTGTCACGCACCCGCAGGTCGCGGCGGAACCACATCACCGAGGTCGTCGTCTGCTCTGCCACCCCTGCGACGCTGCCACGGCTCCCGTCGCTGCGCTCCACCCCTCCGCCCGGGGTGGCGCGATAGGGAAGAATGGTTCTCGTGAGCGATCTCATCGACACCACCGAGATGTATCTGCGGACCATCTACGAGCTGGTGGAGGAAGGGATCACGCCGCTGCGGGCCCGGATCGCCGAGCGGCTGCACCAGTCCGGCCCCACCGTGTCGCAGACCGTGGCCCGCATGGAGCGCGACGGGCTGGTCACCGTGGAGGGCGACCGGCACCTCGAGTTCACCGACGAGGGCCGGCGCCTCGCCACCCGCGTCATGCGCAAGCACCGGCTCGCCGAGCGGCTGCTCACCGACGTCATCGGCCTCGAGTGGGAGCTCGTGCACGAGGAGGCCTGCCGCTGGGAGCACGTGATGAGCGAGAACGTCGAGCGGCGGCTGCTCGAGCTGCTCGACCACCCCACCGAGTCGCCCTACGGCAACCCGATCCCCGGCCTGGACGAGCTGGGCGAGAGCGCGCTCGGCGAGGGCTTCATGGAGGGCGTCGAGTCGCTCTCCGACGCCGCCGGCGCCCCCGGCTCGGGCGACAGCCGGGTGCTCGTGCGCCGGATCTCGGAGGAGATGCAGAAGGACGAGGACCTGATGAGCGCGATGCGCCGCGTCGGCGCCCTCCCCGACAAGACCATCACCATCGCCGCCACCGCCGAGGGCGTCCTCGTCGGCTCCGGCGGCGAGACCGCCGAGATCCTCCCCGACGCCGCCGAGCATATCTTTGTGAGGCGGCTGTAGCTCCCACGGTGGTTGAGGTGCGAGGCGCGCCAGCGCCGAGCCTCGAAACCACGTGCGGCGAGATGGCTTCGGGCGCCTTGGCCTGATCGGCTCAGAGGTTTCGAGGCTCCTCCGCTCGTCCCTCGCTCCGGAGCACCTCAACCAACGCCGACAGGAACTCCGAGCAGCCGGCGTGCAGCCGGTGGGTGGCGAGGTCGTCGGCGCGGGTGGTGCCGCGGTTGACGATCACCACGGGCACGCCGAGCTTCGTCGCGTGCCGGGCGAACCGGAAGCCGCTCATCACCGTGAGGCTCGAGCCGCACACCAGCAGGGCGCCGTCGGGGGTCAGCGCCTCCACGGCCGCGTAGCAGCGCTCGACGCGCGGCTTCGGCACGTTCTCGCCGAAGAACACGACGTCCGGCTTGAGCACGCCGCCGCACGCCTCGCACGCCGGCACGGCGAACTCGGCGATCACGGCGGCGTCGTCGAGGTCGACGTCGCCGTCCGGGCGCACCGCGGCGTCGCCGTGGCGGGCGGTGAACCCCTCGTTGAGCTCGCTCAGCCGCCGCTGCAGGGCCACCCGGGACGTCGTGGCGCGACACGAGAGGCAGACGACGTCGGCGATCCGGCCGTGCAGGGCGACCAGCCGACGGGAGCCGGCCGCCTCGTGGAGCCCGTCGACGTTCTGGGTGATGAGGAGCTCGGGGTCGAGCGCGGCGAGCGCCCGGTGGCCGGCGTTCGGCTCGGCGCGGCGCATCCGCGCGTAGCCCAGGTGGCTGCGCGCCCAGTACCGCTGCTGCGCCCCGGGCCCGGACACGAACTCCTGGTAGGTCATCGGCGTCCGGGCCGGCGCGTGCGGTCCGCGGTAGTCGGGGATGCCGGAGTCGGTGGAGAGCCCGGCCCCGGTGAGCACGACGATCCGGCGCTCGGCCAGCAGGTCGAGCACCGGGCCGGCGCCGACCGGGAGTGGAGAGGGAGCGAGCGTCACGTGCCGTAGCGCACGGCGGCCCGGGCCCGCGCCTTGTCGGCCTCGACCTCGCGGTCCTTGGGCGGGGCCGTGGTCACGAGGTCGTCGATCAGGTGACGCGTCACGTGCGCGATCTCCTTGACCGCCGCGTCGAAGATCTCCTGGTTCGCCTGGGACGGCTTGGTCGTCCCGGCCACCTTCCGCACGTACTGCAGCGCCGCTGCGTACACCTCGTCGTTCGTGGCCGGGGGCGCGAAGTTGTTCAAGGGTCGGATGTTGCGACACATGGCTCTCAGCGTACGTCGAGCGCGAACAGCTCCACGTCGTCTCCGGTGACGAGCGCGACCCGGTCGCCGGGCAACGGCACCGCCCGCACGTCGTCGACGTCGTCGCCGTACTCGACGAGCCGGCGGCTCTCGGTCATCCGCCCGGCGTTGAGCCGGATCACCGACACCAGGCCGACCCTCGAGCCGCTGCGCCGGTCGGAGATGACGGTGAGCGCGATCCGCGGCCCGGGCAGCCAGGTGAACTGGCGCGGGTCGGTGGCGGCGCCGGCCTCGGAGCCGCCGCCGTAGTGCACGACGTCGAGCTGCCGCGGCCGGTCGACGTCGGTGACGTCGAAGAACCCGGCCTGGGCGCCCCATCCCTGCGGGCCGGGCCCTGGCCCTTGGCCCATGCCGACCAGCCGCCGCGACCCGAGCGGATGCAGGTACTCGGAGAAGCCCGGGATCTTCAGCTCGCCGCGCAGCCGCGGCCGGGTCTGGTCGGTGAGGTCGACGGCGTACAGCGGGTCGATCTGCCGGAACGTCACCAGGATGGCGAGGCCCGAGAACCACCGCACCGACTTGATGTCCTCGCCGACGCCGAGCCGGTCGAGCCGGCCGATCTCCTCGCAGCCGGTCGTCGGTGGCCCGCAGCGTGACGATCGAGTTGAAGTTGCCGGTCTGGGCCGACGGCCCGACGGCGAGCCGCAGCACGCCGTCCTGCTCGTCCATCGCCCACCGGTCCCGCACCGAGCCCTCGACCTCGCCGTCGCCGAGGTAGCGGGCGCCGGCGCCGTCGAGCGCGAAGCCGTAGACGTGGGTGGTGCCGTCGAGCGTCGGCCCTCCCGCAGACGTCGAAGCAGTCCACCACCCCGGGCTCGTCCGATGCCGCGAGGTAGAGGTGGTCGGGCGACTCGTAGGCCAGCGGAGCGTCGCCGGCGACGCCGACGCCCTCGCCCGTGGCCGGCTCGCCGGCGCCGAAGCCGACGACGGCCGTGGTGCCGAGGCCGAGGTCGTCGCGCGGGAGCGCCACCGCCTCGCAGTCGAGGAACTGCCCGTAGCTTCCCGCCGGTACGATGCTGGGGCAGCCAGTCGGCCAGGGTGGTCTCGCCGCACCAGCTCCTGGTTCGCGCGCAGCGCGGCGGACTCGGTCCGGAACCGGCCGCGGGTCCGCGGCTCGACGAAGTCGAGGTCGGGCAGCGCCTTCGACAGCACCAGCCGCATGACGTCGCCGTGCTGGCGGGCGGTCACGGTGGCGGCGTCGTAGTCGACGGTCTCGAGGACCTCCGGTCGCTCCGGGTCGGAGACGTCGACCGTCACCACCCGGGTCTGGGGAGCGTCCGCCGGCTCGTAGCCGTAGTACACCGGCGTGGTCGGGCGGGTGCCGTCGGTGCCGACCGCCACCACGGTGTCGCCGGTGAGCAGGATCTCGCCGTCGTGGAAGTCGCCGAGGTCGAGGTCGCCGAGCCGGGTGATACCCGGCTGGTCCTCGCGCACGTCGTAGGTGGTGAGCTCGGCGCCGTCGAGGCGCACCAGCACCTCGCCGTCGGTCTTCACGGTGTCCGGCTCGTCGACGCCGGCCTCCTGCACGGTGGTGCCGGTCTCGCTGCTGTAGGAGCCCTCGACGCGGGGCGCCTTCCTCGCGAAGTTGGCCTGCTCGGAGTCCGTGGCCAACGGGATCCCACCGTCTACGTCCTCGTAGTACGGGTAGGGCTCGTACCAGCCGTAGGCCCCCACCAGGTCGACGCCGCGCTCGACATAGCTCTTCAGCAGCGCCTCGCACGACTCCGGCGCCTGCAGCGCGCCGTGGAACGCCACCGGGGTGGCGCCGTCGGGGGCGTCGCCGGCGCCGGGGCGCGCCGGGTCGTCACCGCCGGGCTGGGTGACGACGGTGCCGGCGAGGAAGGCGGCGGCGACGCCGCCGAGGACGGCCGCGGTCGAAGCGGGCGCCGCAGCCGGCGCTCGGGCCGCTGGGCGGCCGCGTCGGCGTCGGCGCGCAGCTTCTCCCGGTGGGCGTCGCGCAGGATGCGGTCGACGGGCGCCGGGCGCACCGGCAGCTCGTCCCAATGGCGTTCGAGGTCGGTCATGGGGTGCCTCCCGGTGAGTCGGGTGCGAGGTCGGTGACGTCGGTGAGGTGCTCGTTGGCCGCGAGCTGGGCGATCGAGCGGGAGAGCCGGCTCTTGACGGTGCCGGCCGGGACACCCAGGGCGCGCGCCGTCTGCGCCTCGGAGAGGCCGGCGAAGTAGCGCAGCACGACGACGTCCCGGTTCGGCGGCGTGAGGTCTGCGAGCGCGCGGTGCACGGCGTCGGCGGTGTCGACGGCGGCCATGTCGTCGACGGCGTCGTCCCCCGCCTCGGGCAGGTGCTCGGTGGGGCGCTCGCCCCACCACCGCCGGCGCCGGCTGTCGCGCAGCGCGTTGAGCAGCATCTTGTACACGTAGGCGGCCCGGTCGTCGGCCGCCTCGACCCGGTGCCAGGCGGTGTAGCAGCGCACCAGCGTGGTCTGCGTGAGGTCCTCGGCCTCGGCGAGGCTGCACCCGAGGAACACCGCCGAGCGCACGAGGCCGTCCCACGCGCTGCGCACGTAGTCCGCGAAGTCCTCGTCGTCCACGTGGGTAAGACGACCACGCGGACGCCCCGGGTTCCATCAGGAGTCGAATGCCACGATGAGCCCCATGGCCACCTCCGCTCGGGACCTCGACCTCGTCCTCTTCGGCGCCACCGGGTTCACCGGCGGCCTCACCGCCGAGTACCTCGCCGAGCACGGGCCCGCGGGGCTGCGCTGGGCACTGGCGGGACGCAGCGTCGACAAGCTGGAACGGGTCCGCGACCGGCTCGTCAGCATCGACCCGACGCTCGCCGACCTCGAGCTCGTGGTCGTCGACGCCACCGACAGTGCCGGGCTCGCCGACGTGGCCGCCCGCACCAAGGTGGTCATCACCACGGTCGGCCCCTACCAGCAGTTCGGCGGCCCGCTGGTGGCGGCGTGTGCCGAGGCCGGCACCGACTACGTCGACCTCACCGGCGAGCCGGAGTTCGTCGACACGACATACCTGGAGCACCACGCGACGGCGGAGCGGACCGGCGCCCGGATCGTGCACGCCTGCGGCTTCGACTCGGTGCCCCACGACCTCGGCGCCTACTTCACGATCCATCAGCTCAAGCCGGACGGGCCGGTCACGATGCGCGGCGTCGTCCGGGTCTCCGGCATGGCCTCGGGCGGCACCTTCCACTCGGCGATGGGCGCGTTCTCGCGGGCCCGGCAGATGGCGGCCGCGGCCAAGGCCCGCCGCCGCGCCGAGCCGCGGCCCGACGGCCGGTCGTCGCGCGCCGTGGCCGGCAAGCCGCACCGCGACGGCGTCCTCGGCTACTGGCTGGTGCCGCTGCCCACCATCGACCCGCAGATCGTGGCCCGCAGCGGCCGGGCGCTGCCGGAGTACGGGCCGGAGTTCCGCTACTCCCACTACGCGGGCACGAAGACGCTGCGCTACGCGGCCGGCGGCATGGCCGGCGCCACCGCTCTCGCGCTGTCGGCCCAGGTGCCGCCGCTCAAGCGTCTGCTCCTCGGCCGGATCAAGCAGGGTGACGGCCCGGACCCCGCCAAGCGGGAGCGCTCCTGGTTCACCGTCGACTTCGTGGCCGAGACCGACGGCCGCACGCTGCGCACCCGCGTGTCCGGCGGCGATCCCGGCTACGGCGAGACCGCGAAGATGCTCGCCGAGTCGGCGCTCTGCCTCGCCCTCGACGACACGCCGCCCACCGCCGGCTGCGTCACCACCGCCGAGGCGATGGGCGACGCCCTGCTCGCCCGGCTCCGCGCCGCGGGCATCGGGTTCACCGTCGTCGACTGAGCTGCCTCTCAGCGAGACCACCCGGAGTTCCGCCCTCACCTCCAGCACAGCCGTCAGGGCTCGACGGTGACCTTGATGGCCTCCCCGGCCTTCACCAGCGCGAAGGCGTCGAGCACGTCGTCCAGCGGCACGTGCGCCGTGATGAGGTCTTTCACCGGCACCTGGCCGGTCGAGATGTACTCCAGGGCCCGCTTGTTGTGGTCGGGGGAGGATCCGTTGGCGCCGTGCACGTGCAGCTGCCGGTAGTGGACGAGGTTGGAGTCGGCCTTGATGAAGGGGTCGTTCTTGGGCAGGCCGCCGAAGAAGGAGATGCGGCCCTGCCGCGCGGCCATCGCGATGGCCTGCTCCTGGGTGACGTTGGCCGGCGTCGCGGTGATGACGACGTCGGCCCGCGGCCGTCAGTGAGCTCCATGACCCGCGCGACGACGTCCTCCTCACTCGCGTTGATGACGTGGTCGGGCGAGACGGCGTCGGCGGACATCTTCAGCCGCTCGTCGTTGATGTCGACGAGGACGACGGGGCCGACCTGGTGGACGCCGCGCGCGATGCGGATGTGCATGCAGCCGATGGGGCCGGCGCCGAAGACGACGGTGAAGTCGCCCTCCTCGATGCCGAGCTGCTCCTGGGCGTTGATGGCGCAGGCGAAGGGCTCGGCGGCCGAGGCCTCGTCGTAACCGACGTTGTCGGGGATCTGGTTCATGCCGTCGACCTTGAGCACCTGCTGCGGCACGACCATGTACTCGGCGAAGCCGCCGTCGTACTGGTAGCCGACCGAGGTCTGGTTCTGGCAGACCTCCATCCAGCCCTTGCGGCACTCGTGGCACTCGCCGCAGGGCACGGCGGCGATGCACCTGGACGCGGTCGCCGACCTGCCACCACTGCCGTAGGTGCGTTGACGTCCGAGCCCACCTCGACGACCTCGCCGGCGATCTCGTGCCCGATGGTCCGCGGCGGCGACAGGTTCTGGTGGCCGTTGTGGAAGATCTTCACGTCGGTGCCGCAGGTGGAGCAGTTGCGCACGCTAGCAGCTTCACCTCGCCGGGACCGCACTCGGGCTCGGGGACGTCCTCGAGCCGCACGTCCTCGGGGGCGTAGAAGCGCAGGGCCTTCATCTCGCGTTCCTCCTGGCGCGGCGGGGCTCGGGTCGAAGGAAGCTCCGGTGGTACCACCGATCGTTGGTATCGGATTTTCGTGTGGCTTAAACCACATTGACGGGCAACGAACTGATGTCCGAAGCTTGGCAAAAGGTCGAAGATGCATGACGTGCAATCACACGGTGCGGCGGCGCACGGAGGAGGAGGAACCACGCATGGCCACCACATTCCCACCAGCAGCGCCGCAGACGGCGACCGGCTCGACCGGCACCTCCGTGCGGGTCCGCGTGCAGAAGTTCGGCACGTTCGATGTCGAACATGATCATGCCGAACATCCCGGCGCTGATCGCCTGGGGCCTGCTGACGGCCCTCTTCATCGACGTGGGCTGGACTGCCCGAACGCCGACCTCGCCACGATGGTCGGCCCGGTGATCCACTACGTGCTGCCGATCCTGATCGCCGCCACCGGCGGTCGGATGGTGCACGGCGACCGCGGTGCGGTGGTCGGCGCGTTCGCGGTCATGGGCGCGATCGCCGGCTCCGACTTGCTGATCGCCAGCTTCAACGCCGACGCGCTGGCCGACTGGCTCGCCGATGGCAAGGCCGAGGCCGACTTCGCCCCGCTCGGCCAGGTGCACATGTTCATCGGCGCGATGATCCTCGGGCCCGCTGGCCGCCTGGGTGATGAAGAAGCTCGACGCCCTCTGGGAGGGCAAGATCAAGGCCGGGCTTCGAGATGCTCGTCAACATGTTCTCGGCGGGCATCGTGGCCTTCGTCGATGGCGATCTTCGGCTTCTGCGCCGTCGCCCGCGCTCGTCAACGGGATCATGGACGTGCGCCGGCAACGTCGTCGAGACGCTGGTCGAGAACAACCTGCTGCCGCTGACGTCGATCGCTCATCGAGCCGGCCAAGGTCTTCTTCCTCAACAACGCGATCAACCACGGCGTGCTCACGCCGCTCGGCCTCTCGGAGGCCGCCGAGCAGGGCAAGTCGGTCCTGTTCCTGCTCGAGGCCAACCCCGGCCCGGGCCTGGGCCTGCTGCTCGCCTTCACGCTCTTCGGCAAGGGCGTCGCCAAGGCCACCGCTCCCGGGCGCGGCGATCATCCACTTCTTCGGCGGCATCCACGAGATCTACTTCCCCTACGTGCTGATGAAGCCGAAGCTGATGCATCGCGATGATCGCCGGCGGCATGACCGGCGTCGCGATCAACGTCGCCTTCGACGTCGGGCCTGCGTCGCCCCGGCCGCGCCGGGCTCGATCTTCGCCGTCTACGCCCAGACCGCCCGCGACTCCTACCTCGGCGTCACCCTCGCCGTGTTCGGGTCGGCCGCGGTCACCTTCGCCGGTCGCCTCGTTCCTGCTGCAAGCTCGACAAGGGCGACGACGAGGGCGACCTCGCGCGCCGCGACCGCGCGAGATGGAGACGACGAAGGGCAAGAAGTCACTCGCCTGGCCAGCGCCCTCGGCCGCGGCACCGACCTGACCGGGCCGATCCGCAAGATCGTCTTCGCCTGCGACGCCGGCATGGGCTCCTCGGCCATGGGCGCCTCCGTGCTGCGCAAGCAAGATCAAGGAGGCCGGGTTCGGCGACGTCACGGTCGTGAACAAGGCGATCTCGAACCTCACCGACGAGCGCCGACCTGGTGGTCACGCACCGCGACCTCACCGAGCGCGCGCGCGGCAGCGGACCGGCTCCGCGATCCACGTGTCGGTCGAGAACTTCATGAACAGCCCCGAGTACGACGAGATCGTCGAGCTCTGATCCGGCGCTCGAACGGCGGTGGAGCCGGCGACCGGCGCGATGCGACGGCGGCAGCCCGGCGGCCGAGCCGGCGGGCCGGCCGACGTGCTCGACGGCGGAGTCGATCGTGCTCGCCGGGCGCGGCGACGCGACCGCGACGCCGCGATCACCGAGGCGGGCGACCTGCTGGTCGCGGCCGGGGCGGTCGACGCCGTACTACGTCGCGTCGATGCACGAGCGCGAGAGGTCGGTGTCGACGGCACATGGGCAACCTGCTGGCGATCCCGCACGGCACGAACGAGGCGAAGTCGTCGATCCGTGCGCACCGGGATCTCGTTCGTGCGCTACGACGAGCCGCTCGACTGGAACGGCAAGCGAGGTCGGAGTTCGTCGTCGGCATCGCCGGCGCAGGCGAGGACCACCTTGCGCTGCTCGGCCGGATCGCGGAGACCTTCTCCGACGCCGACCAGGTGGCGCGCCTCGAGCGGGCCGGCTCGCCGGCCGAGGTGCTCGAGGTGCTCGGCCAGGTGCAGCCCGCCTAACGACGCTCCCGGTTCGTCCCGGGCCCGCCACCGAGCCGGGCCCCGGGGGAATCCGCTCCGAGCGCGGACCCGTTACGGAAGGATCGGACCCATGTACGCGGAGGAACGTCAGCAGGCGATGGCCGAGCTCGTCACCGAGCGCGGCCGGCTCTCGGTCACCGCGCTCGCCGGCCAGTACGACGTCACCACCGAGACCGTGCGGCGTGACCTGTCGGCGCTGGAGCGGATGGGCCTGGTCCGCCGGGTGCACGGCGGGGCGGTGCCGGCCGACTCGTTGCCCTCGATCGAGCCGGCGCTGGCCGAGCGCGACCAGGCGCGGACGGCCGAGAAGGAGCGCATCGCACGCGCCGCCCTCGCCCTGCTGCCACCGCTCGACGGCGCGGTGCTGCTCGACGCGGGATCCACCACCTCGCGGCTGGCGGCGTGCCTGCCGCGCGACCACCGGCTGGCGATCCACACCCATGCAGTCCCGATCGCCGCCCGGCTCGCGCCCGCGCAGCAGATCGAGCTGCACCTGCTTCCCGGCCGGGTCCGGTCGACCACCCTGGCGGCGGTCGGCGTCGACGCCGTCGAGGCGATCGGGCGGCTGCGGGCCGATGTCGCGTTCCTCGGCACCAATGCGATCTCGCGGGACCACGGGCTGTCGACCCCTGATCACGAGGAGGCCGCCACGAAGCGCGCGATGGTGCGCAGCGCGCGCCAGGTGGTGGTGCTCGCCGACAGCAGCAAGATCGGCGCCGAGTCGCCGGTACGGTTCGCGGACCTCGTCGACGTCGACGTGCTGATCACCGACAAGGGCA
Source organism: uncultured Actinomycetota bacterium (assembly GCA_963808855.1). Lineage (GTDB taxonomy): Bacteria > Actinomycetota > Actinomycetes > Propionibacteriales > Nocardioidaceae > Nocardioides. Next base: position 874,598 of record CAWEHA010000002.1, read on the forward strand.
TCGACGAGCTTGACCGCAAGGAGCTCGAGGGGGCCGGTGTCACCGTGGTAGTGGCGTGATCGTCACGCTCACCCCAACCCCAGCCACGACCGCACCGTCACCTCGGCGTGCACGCTCGAGCGCGGGGCGGTGCACCGGGCCACCTCGGTCGGCCTATCGAGGACCAGGGGCAGTCGGCAGGTCAGCACGGCTCCGCTCAGGTCGGCAGGCGGTCGTCGCGCTGCTCGATGAGCCGGCCGGGTGCCGAGAGCCGCCACGCCTCGAAGGTCAGCTCGGCGAGCTCGTCGCGCTCGACGCCGTCCAGCAGCACCACCACCCAGCCGAACCCGCCCGCCGTGAACTGCACCTCGAACACGTCAGGACGCTCCGCCACCAGGGCCAGCTGTTCGCTCAGGGTCTGCTTGAGCCCGACGGTCGCCGTCCGCGGCCACAGGTAGCCGAAGGCGTGGCGGGCCACCTCGAACTTCGCGTAACGGTCGTGGTCGGTCTGGGTGACCTCGGGGAGCTGGTGCACCAGGTCGAGGAAGTCGGCGATCCGTGAGGGCACTCGGCCTCAGAGCCCCTCGAACACGTCGCGGAGCAGCCGGCCCGGCCGCTGCGGCGGCCACGCGATCACCTCGGTCTCGCGGGCGACGTACTTGGCCTTCTCGTCCTCGGCCTCGGCCGGGTTGTTCATGTCGTTCCACTGGGTGCGGTGCTCGAGCATCGCGAGGCGCACGAGCCCGGCCACGGCGCCGGTGTCGATGTCGATGTCGATGCGGTCGTCGGGCACGCCGCGCAGGTGGTAGACGACGGTGGGGTCGAAGGGCTCCTCGCCGGCGGCGACCCGGCGCCGGTTCCACTTGTCGATCACCGACTGCCGGATCGCCCCGTGGGTGAGGCGCCGCAGCCCCGGGCCCGGCCCGCCGGCGAGCCGCAGGAACGCGTCGGTGGCCGCGCGCCCGATCGTGACGTGGTCGGGGTGGCCGGTGATGCCGTCGGGCCCGAAGGTGACCACGACGTCGGGCCGCTCCTCGTCCAGGATCGCCTCGATCCGGTCGACGAGCTCGTCGTACGGCGCGTCGGCCAGGCCGCCGTCGGGGTAGCCGAACCACTCGTGGCGGTACGGCTCGCAGCCGATGCGCGACCACGCGCGCCGGTCCTCCTCGCGCCGCACGGCCCCCAGCGTCTCCGGCGTCGCGCCGCTGCCCTCCGCGATCGCGCCACCCTCCCCGTCGGTGGCGTGCACCAGGAAGAACCGGAAGTCGGGGTCGTCGCGGTGCAGCGCCACCACGCCCGCGATGCCGTAGGCGTCGTCGTCGGGGTGCGCGACGACGGCCGCCAGCGTGCGCCTCCGGTCCACCGACCCCAGGGTGCCGCAGGATGGCGTCGAGGCTAGGGTCGGGCATGCCCAGCGATGCCCTCGAGCCCCACCCCCTCGTGCGCCTGCTCGACAAGCCGGCCGCCGCCTTCACGTGCAGTGACCTGGTGCGGGCGGTGGAGGAGCTGGAGCTGGGTCAGGTCAACCTGCGCTACGTCGGGGGCGACGGGCGCCTCAAGACGATCGCGTTCGCCATCAACTCGCGTGAGCATCTGGTCGAGGTGCTCACGCGCGGCGAGCGGGTCGACGGCTCCAGCGTCTTCGAGGGCGCCGACACCGAGGCCAGCGACGTCTACGTCGTGCCGCGCCACCGCACGGCCTTCCTGAACCCGTTCGGCCACACGCCGTCGCTCGACGTGCTCTGCTCCTTCTACGGCGAGGACGGCGAGCCCCTGCCGTACGCGGGCGAGCAGATCGTCCGCCGGGCCGCCGAGGTGCTCACGCAGGAGACGGGCATGGTGCTCGAGGCGTTCGGCGAGCTCGAGTACTACCTCGTCGACGAGGTCGAGCGGATCTTCCCGGTGGAGGAGGAGCACGGCTACCAGGAGTCGGCGCCCTTCTCCAAGGGCCAGCAGGTGCGCGAGCAGGTGCTGGGTCACCTCTCCGCGATGGGGATCAAGCTCAAGTACGCCCACGGCGAGGTCGGGAACATCCGCGAGGACGAGCGGCAGCTGGTGCAGCACGAGATCGAGTTCTGGCCCGTGCCGGTGGAGCAGGCCGCGGACGCGCTCGTGATGGCCAGGTGGGTGGTGCGCGAGGTCGCCTACGCCCACGGCCTGGAGGCGACCTTCGCCCCCTCGGTCAGCAGCGAGGGAGCGGGCAATGGGCTGCACATCCACACCCGGCTCGTACGCGACGGCGCCAGCGCGATCGTGGACGACGACGGCATCAACGACACCGCCCGCCGGCTGGTCGCCGGCTACCTGTCGGCGGCCAGGGCCCTGACGGCCTTCGGCAACACGGTGCCGACGTCCTACCTCCGCTTCGCCGACGGCGACGAGTCGCCGGAGGGCATCTGCTGGGGCGAGACCGACCGCACCGGCCTGGTGCGCGTGCCGCTGGCCTGGGGTGGTGGCGTGCTGCCCGGCATGGTCGCCCACGCCAACCCCGACAGCGCCGAGAAGATCCCGGAGCCGGCGATCCACGCGCAGACGGTCGAGCTCCGGCTCGCGGACGGCTCGGCCGACGTCCACCTGCTCCTGGCCGGCATGGTGGTCGCTGCCCGACGCGGGCTGAGCGACCCCGACAGTCTCGAGCTCGCTGCGCGGCTCAGCACCGCCGACCACGACGACTTCGAGCAGCTGCCGTCGTCGTGCGGTGAGTCGGCCGACGCGCTCGAGCGCGAGCGGGCCTCGTTCGAGGCGGACGGCATCTTCCCGCCCGAGCTGATCGACGCGATCCTCGAGCAGCTCCGAGCCGACGACGCCAGCGCGAACCTGAAGAAGGTCGTCAAGGACGACGGCGCCCGCGCCGACCTCGTCCGCCGCTACTGGCACGTCGGCTGACCAACCCTGAGTCCGGGTCAGGGTCGGGCCGGGGGTGCGTCAGGACCGCTCCCCGATGCGCCGGTGGTGCGGTGGGCGGCAGCGTGGCGCCCATGATCGAAGTCTCTGAACTCACCAGGACGTACGGCGGCCTCCGGGCCGTCGACGACGTCTCCTTCACCGCCCGGCCGGGCCGGGTGACCGGCTTTCTCGGCCCGAACGGCGCCGGCAAGTCGACCACCATGCGGGTCATGGTCGGCCTCACTCCCGCCACCTCCGGCTGGGCCACCGTGCTCGACCGCCGCTACGCCGACCTGCCCAACCCGGGCCGCGAGGTCGGCGTCCTGCTGGACGCCTCCGCGCAGCACGCCGGCCGCACCGGCCGCGAGACGCTCCGGGTCGCCGCCCGCACGATGGGCCTGCCCCTGGCGCGGGTCGACGAGATGCTCGACACCGTCTCGCTCACCGGCAAGGAGGCCGAGCGACGGGTGAAGAACTACTCGCTCGGCATGCGCCAGCGGCTCGGCATCGCGACGGCGCTCATCGGCGACCCCGAGGTGCTGATCCTGGACGAGCCGGCCAACGGGCTCGACCCCGCCGGCATCCGGTGGATGCGCGACCTGCTCCGCGGCTTCGCGAACCGGGGCGGCACCGTGCTGCTCTCCTCGCACCTGCTGCACGAGATCGAGGTCATCGCCGACGACCTCGTGGTCATCGGTCAGGGGCGGATCGTCGCCCAGGGCACGAAGGCCGAGCTGCTGGCCACCGCCGGCACCCTGGTGCGCTCCAGCGCCATCGACGACCTGGCCCGGGCGCTGGAGCAGAACGGCATCCACGCCGTCGCGTCCGGCGCCGACGCCGTCCGTGCCGAGGCCGACCCCGACCTGGTCGGCAAGGTCGCGCTGGCGGCCGGCATCCCGCTCTCGGAGTTGCGCGCCGCCGACGGCGCCGGCCTGGAGGAGATGTTCCTCGAGCTCACTGCCGACACCGCCCGTGAAGGAGCAGCAGCATGACCGCCACCACCCTCGACCGTGCCCCGGACGCCGCGCCGATCCGGCCGGCACCGGCACGGATCCCGTTCACCCGGCTGCTCCAGGTCGAGACGATCAAGATGTTCGACACCCGAGCCGGCTACTGGCTCATGGTGAGCATCGCCGCCAGCGCACTGATCGCGACGGCGTCCGTCGTCGCCTTCGCACCCGACAGCGCACTGACCTACGACAGCTTCGGCGCCGCGATCGGCATCCCGATGACCCTGCTGCTCCCGGTGATGGCGATCCTGTCCGTCACCAGCGAGTGGAGCCAGCGCAGCGGCCTCACCACGTTCACCCTCGTGCCGCACCGCGGCCGGGTGATCGGGGCCAAGATGCTGGTCTCGATGGTGCTCGGACTCGTGTCCATCGGCGTCGCCCTCGCCATCGGAGCGGTGGGCAACATCGTCGGCACGACGATCGCCGGCGTCGACACGGTCTGGGACATCAGCGCCTCCCAGATCGGCTACCTGCTCTTCGCCAACGTGCTCAACCTGCTCATCGGCTTCATGCTCGGCGTGCTCATCCGCAACTCGCCGGGCGCGATCGTGGGCTTCGTCGTCTACTCGTTCGTGCTGCCGTCGCTGTCCATGCTCCTGGCCGAGTTCCAGGACTGGTGGGAGAAGGCCCAGCCCTGGCTGGACTTCAACTGGGCGCAGGGCCAGCTCTACGACGACGGCATGTCCGCCACCGACTGGGCCCACCTGGGCACCTCCGGCCTGATCTGGCTGGTCGTGCCGCTCACCATCGGCCTCGTGACCGTGTTCCGGTCGGAGGTCAAGTAGTAGCCAGCCCGCATCAGCGAGGCCCTCGGAGCGACCGCTCCGGGGGCCTCGGTGCGGGCTTTGTGCCCCAGGCAGGAGTCGAACCTGCGACCTTTCGCTTAGGAGGCGGCTGCTCTATCCGCTGAGCTACTGGGGCCGGCGGGCACCAGTGTGGCGTACCGGCGGGTACGGCCCGGATTGGGCCGGTCTCGGGTTCCTCCGCCATCCTTGGAGGGCTCCCGTACGGTGAGCACCGGCGCTGTGGTACGGACAGCGCCGACTTTCCTCCGCCAGCCCATCCTGACCCGAGCCGCCCAGGGGACCATGACCGACGACGTGTCGAAGCCGCCGTCCCGTCGAGCCGGCACCCGCGTCAAGTCGAGTAAGTCAGGTGACTCCGTCACCGTCCGGCAAGCGCCGGGGCCGACGCAAGCGGCGGCACACGGTGGCCGCTGTGGTGACGGCGTCCGTGGTGGTGATGAGCATCGTGACCGCGCTGTCGGTGGTGTTCCTGTACCGCCACCTCCAGGACAACCTCGACTACCAGGACCTCTCCGAGCAGCTCACCGACCGCCCGGAGAAGCAGGACGTCGACACCGGCCCGCAGGAGCCGCTCAACATCCTCGTGATGGGGTCCGACACCCGCGAGGGCAAGGGCAACCGGATCGACGGCGAGGCCGGCGGCGGCGGATCGGACACCACGATCCTGTTCCACCTCTCGGCCGACCGCGAGTTCGCCTACGGCGTGAGCATCCCGCGCGACACCCTCGTCGACCGCCCCGACTGCCTCGACAAGAACGGCGACACCATCCCCGGTGAGGAGGGCGCCCAGTGGAACACGGCGTTCGACCGATCGGCGGCCCCGCCTGCACCATGCAGCAGTTCGAGCAGATCACCGGGATCCGGCTCGACAACTACGTCGTGCTCGACTTCAACGGCTTCAAGGACATGGTGGACGCGGTCGACGGCGTCGAGGTGTGCGTACCCGACGACATCGAGGACCCCGAGCACAACATCAGCATCCCCGCCGGCACCCGCGAGATCCGGGGCAAGGAGGCGCTGAACTACGTGCGCGCCCGCTACACCCTCGGCGACGGCTCCGACATCGGCCGGGTGAAGCGGCAGCAGGCCTTCATCGCCGCGATGGCGAACAAGGTCGTCTCCGCCGGCACCCTGGCCCGGCCCGACCGCGTCGTCGGCTTCCTGAACGCCGCCACCAGCTCGCTGCAGACCGACTTCAAGTCGATCACCGACATGGGCAAGGTCGGCCGTCTCGTTCCGCAACATCGGGCTCGACAAGATCCAGTTCATCACCGTGCCGTGGCAGTACGCCCCGTCCGACCCCAACCGGGTCGAGATGCTGCCGCAGGCCGAGAACCTGTGGCAGCGGATCATCAACGACCAGCCGCTGAACAAGAACCTGCAGGACGAGCGTCATCACCGCCGGCGACGACGTCGACGGCGACAACGAGCCCACCGACGAGGGGGCCTCCGAGACGCCGAGCAACACCCCCGACGGTGGGTCCAGCACCGGGCCGGAGCGGCCGCGCAACTCCCAGGACGAGGCCCAGCGTCAGGCCGAGCGCGAGGCCGCCGGGTTGTGCGTGTGACCGCCCGGGACGAGGAGCGCGAGCGGCGCCGTCGGCTCGACGAGGTGTTCGGCGACGTGCTGCCCGACGTGACCGGCGACGAGCGGGACGAGCAGGACGACGGCAGCGCCGCCCGCGACCGAGACGGCTGGTTACGCGACCAGGTGCCCCCGCACCACGGTGAGCTACGCCTGCGGCGGTGACTGTTGCCGCTGAGCAGCCAACAGGTCGCGGATCTCCTGGAGCAGCTTGACGTCCTCCGGCGTGCCGGGCTCGGGGCTGGGGAAGAAGCGCTCCTTGGCGCGCACGTACGGCGTGACCACGAAGAAGTAGACGACCGCGGCGAGGATCAGGAACGCGATCAGCGCAGTCAGGAACGGCCCGATCAGCACGTCGCCCGGGGCGTAGTCGTCGAAGTTGGGCTCCTTGCCGCCGAAGACCTTGGCGATCGCCGACAGCAGCATGCCGGTGAAGGCGGTGACCACGGCCGCGAACGCGGTGCCGATGATCACGGCCACGGCCAGGTCGACGAGGTTGCCGCGCAGAATGAAGTTCTTGAAGCCGTTCATGCCGTCACGCTCAGCGGCTAGCGTCGCGCCCACGTGTAGGTCACGAACCGCCGGACGGCGGCGTCCGCCACCTGCGACACCTCGGCGTCGGACACCCCGACCACCACCAGTCGCCCCGGCACCCCGGAGCCGGCGTCGTCGGGGGTGGCCGCGGGGATCGCGAGCACCGGGACGTCGTCGGCGACCTGGTCGCTCCCGCCCGCCTGCGGGTCGACCGCGTGCAGGTCGATCTCGTCGCCCACCTCGAGCAGGTCGACCGAGGCCGGGTCGGGCAGGCGCACCGGCAGCGCCACCAGGTCGGGTCGGCCCTCGGTCATCCCGTCGCCGACCAGGCGCACCTCGGTGACGGGCTCGCCGCGCCGCAGCGGCGCGGCGAGCAGCCGGCCGGCGGGATCGAGGGCGAGCCCGTCGGGTGCGGTGCCGGGCGCGAACCCGACGGTGACGACGTCGTCGGCCCCGAGCTCGGCGCCGGCCGGGAGGTCGCGGGCGGCCACCAGCACCGGGACGGTGGCCGGCGGCGGCGCGGCCACGGCGGAGACGCCGAGCAGGACGGCGACCCCGGCGAGCAGGGCGGCGAGCAGACGCCGGCGGCGCAGGACGGCGCGGCGGAGCGTGCGCCAGCGACGCCGGGCGGGGTCGGGGAGCTGAGGCAGCATCCCGCGACGCTAGGTCAGGAGGGCGACCCCACGGAGCCGCTCTCCACAGGGGTCAGGAGGAGGCCGCCGCGGTGGGCTTGGCGTCCGACTTCTTCTCGGTCTTCGTCGCGGTCTTCGTCTCGGTCTTGGTGTCCGACTTGGTGTCCGACTTCGTGTCGGACTTCGTGTCCGAGGAGGAGTCCGACGACGACGAGGTCTCCGGCGCGCGGCTGTCGGTGCGGTAGAAGCCCGAGCCCTTGAACACGACGCCGACGGCGTTGAACAGCTTGCGCAGCCGGCCCTGGCACTCCGGGCAGACGGTGAGCGAGTCCTCGGTGAAGCTCTGGACCTGGTCGAAGGCGTGGCCGCACTCGGTGCAGGCGTACTGGTAGGTCGGCACGGGCGCTCCCAGGAGACGGGCTTGGACGGCGAACGACGGCTGGCACTCGCCGCCGTCGACTGCCAAGTCTACGCGAGGTTGGTCGGCCGTGGAGAATGTCCGACGCCATGGCGACGACCTCATCCCAGCCCGACCCGCTGGACGCCTCGAACCCGACCCGGCCGGGCCGCGAGCGCCGACGGGGCTGGTGGCGCCGGTTCCGGCAGCTGCCCCGGACGCTGCGGGTGACCAGCTACGTCGCCATCGCACTGGTGCTGGTGCTGGTGGCCGGCGCGCTCACCGGGACGATGCTGGTGCGCCGGTCCTACCCGCAGACCTCGGGCACCGTGGAGCTGCCCGGCCTCGACGCCGAGGTGGAGGTGCTGCGCGACGAGCACGGCATCCCGCAGATCTACGCCGACACCACCGAGGACCTGATGGCGGCGCAGGGCTACGTGCACGCCCAGGAGCGGTTCTTCGAGATGGACGTCCGGCGCCACGTCACCGCGGGCCGGCTCGCCGAGCTGTTCGGCGAGGACGCCGTCGAGACCGACACGTTCGTCCGGACGATGGGATGGCGTCGGGTCGCCGAGCGCGAGCTCGGGCTGCTGGCCCCCGGCACCCGCACCGCGCTCGACGCCTACGCCAGCGGCGTCAACGCCTACCTCAAGGACCGCGCGCCGAGCGAGATCTCGCTCGAGTACGCGGTGCTCGGCGTCGGCGGCCTCGACTACCGGCCGGCGAAGTGGGACGCCGTCGACTCGCTCGCCTGGCTCAAGGCGATGGCGTGGGACCTGCGCGGCAACATGGAGGAGGAGATCCAGCGGGCGCTGGCCATCGGTGCGGTGGGCGCCGAACGGGCCGCCGAGCTGTGGCCGGCCTACGACTACGACGAGCACCCGCCGATCGTCGACCAGGGCGCGGTGGTCGACGGCGTCTTCGAGCAGGACGCCATCGCCGGCGGCACCCGCAACCCGGTGCGGCCGCCACCGTTCGACGGCGCGTCGCTGCGCGAGCTCGCCCGGGTCGGGCGCGGCCTGGCCCGGATGCCCGCGCTGCTCGGCCGCGGCGACGGCATCGGCAGCAACAGCTGGGTGGTGTCGGGGGAGCGCACCACCACGGGCGGGCCGCTGCTGGCCAACGACCCGCACCTCGGGGTCTCGCTGCCCGGTATCTGGATGCAGGTGGGCCTGCACTGCCGCACCGTGTCCGAGGCCTGCCCCTACGACGTCGCGGGCTTCTCGTTCTCGGGCGTGCCCGGCGTGGTGATCGGCCACAACGCCGACGTCGCCTGGGGTTTCACCAACCAGGGCACCGACGTGAGCGACCTCTACCTCGAACGGGTGCGCGGCGACCGGTGGAGCTACGGCCGGGGCTGGCGACCGCTCGACACCCGCACCGAGACCATCGAGGTGGCCGGCGGCGACCCGGTGGAGATCACGGTGCGCTCCACCGACCACGGCCCGCTGCTCAGCGACGCTGACGAGGCGGTCGACGGCGTGCTCGACGACGTCGCGGACGAGCCGCCGGCAGCGGGCGTGGAGACCGCCGTGGCGCTGCAGTGGACGGCGCTGCGGCCCGCGCCCACGATGGACGCCCTCCTCGAGCTCAACCGCGCCGACGACTGGGACTCCTTCCGCAAGGCGGCCGCCGACCTCGCGGCGCCGGCGCAGAACATCGTGTACGCCGACCGCGACGGCCACATCGGCTACCAGGCCACCGGCCTCACCCCGATCCGCAAGTCCGGCCACGACGGCACGATGCCGGTGGCCGGCTGGCGACCCGAGAACGACTGGACCGGGGAGACGGTGCCGTTCGACGGCCTGCCGAACGTGCTCGACCCGGAGTCCGGCCTGGTCGTCACGGCGAACCAGGCGGTCACGCAGCCCGACTACGACTACTTCCTCACCGACGACTACGACCGCGGCTACCGCGCGGCGCGGATCAGCGAGCTGCTCGGTGACCGCGACGACCTCTCGGCCGCCGACCTGCTGGACATCCAGCGCGACGACCGGAACCCGATGGCACCCGTGCTGGTGCCGTACCTGCTCCACCTCAACCTGGCCCGTGGCTACTTCTCCGAGGGCCAGCGCACGCTCGAGGGCTGGGACTACCGGCAGCCCGCCGACGGCGCGGGCAGTGCCGCCGCCGCCTACTACAACGTCGTGTGGAGCAACCTGCTCCGGCTCACCTTCGACGACGAGCTGCCGCTGGCCGCCGAGCCCGACGGCGGCGACCGGTGGATGGCGGTCGTGGCCGAGCTGCTCGAGCAGCCGGGCAGTGCGTGGTGGGACGACGTCGACACCGAGGAGATCGAGCGGCGCGACGACGTCCTGCGCGAGGCGATGCGCGCCGCCCGCGACGAGCTCACGTCACGGCAGGCGGTGAACCCCGACGAGTGGTCGTGGGGCCGGCTGCACGCGCTCGAGCTGCGCAGCTCGACGCTGGGGGAGTCCGGCATCGGGGCCGTCGAGCGGCTCTTCAACCGCGGCCCGTGGGACGCGCCGGGCGGCTCGGCCGTCGTCGACGCCACGTCGTGGGACGCGCGCGAGGGCTACGAGGTGACCGCGGCGCCGTCGATGCGGATGGTGGTCGACCTCGACGACCTCGACGCCTCCCGCTGGATCAACCTCACCGGCGTCTCCGGCCACGCCTTCCACGACCACTACACCGACCAGACCGACCTCTGGGCAGCCGGCGACACGTTGCCGTGGGCCTTCTCCCGCGGTGCCGTCGAGGACGCGAGCGAGGACACGCTGACGTTGTCTCCTGCCGACGACTAGGTCCACCGCGCCGTCAGCCGAACCGCACCACACCGCCGGACGGGGTGACGGCGGCGGTGACGGCGCGGTCGTGGGGCTCGGCGGGCACGTCGCGGTCGGTCTCGCCGTCGTGCAGCACCGCGCAGGTGAACGTGCCCACGGGCACCCGGGCGAGCGCCCGGTCGTAGCAGCCGGCGCCCCGGCCGAGCCGCAGCCCGGACGGCGACACCGCGAGCCCGGGCACCAGCACGGCGTCGGCCGTGGCGACGGCGTCGACGCCGAGCCGGGGGCCGGTCGGCTCGAGCAGCCGGTGCCGGGTGGGCTCGAGGTCGCGGTCGCCGGTGTAGACGGCCCAGTCGAGGTCGAAGTCCGGCAGCACGACCGGCAGCAGGATCCGCCGTCCGGCCTCGACGAGACCGTCGAGCAGGTACGACGTGCCGGGCTCGCTGCCGGTGGCCACGTAGGCGGCCACGGTGGCCGCGCGCCGCACCTCGGGGCACCCGAGCAGGTGGTCGCCGAGGGCCCGCGACGCGGCCCCCAGCTCGACCGGTGAGAGCCGCCGGCGGGCGGTGAGCAGCTGGTCGCGCAGGGCGAGCTTGGCGGGCAGTTGGGGCATCGCCACCAGGCGAGCCTACGATCGACAGTATGGGGAGCCCAGGACTCAAGGCTGCCGTCCAGAAGATGCGGGACGCCGGCGTCGACGAGGTCGCCGTCGAGACCTTCGCGCACTACTACCGCCTGCTCGAGCACGGTGAGACCGGGATGGTGCCGGAGTCGTCGATCGAGCCGGTGCAACTCGAGAAGCTCGCCGACGCCGAGGTGTCCGCCGACGACGGCGCGAAGGCGATCCGCGACACCGTGGTGATCAAGCTCAACGGCGGCCTCGGCACGTCGATGGGCATGGACCGCGCCAAGTCGCTGCTGTGCGTGCGCAAGGGGCTCTCGTTCCTCGACATCATCGCCCGCCAGGTGCTGCACCTGCGCCAGGAGCACGACGCCCCGCTGCCGCTGCTGCTGATGAACAGCTTCCGCACCTCGGCCGACACCATGGCCGCCCTCGCCCGCTACGAGGACCTGCGCGTCGAGGGGCTGCCGCTGGAGTTCCTGCAGAACAAGGAGCCCAAGCTGCTGGCCAAGGACCTCAGCCCGGTCAGCTGGAGCCAGGACCCCGACCTGGAGTGGTGCCCGCCGGGCCACGGCGACGTCTACACGGCGCTGCGAGGCACGGGCCTGCTCGACACCCTGATCGAGCAGGGGTTCCGCTACGCGTTCGTGTCGAACTCCGACAACCTCGGCGCCGTCGCCGACCCGCGGGTGGCCGGCTGGTTCGCCGGCACGGGCGCGCCGTTCGCGATCGAGGCGGTCCGCCGCACGGTCTCGGACCGCAAGGGCGGCCACTTCGCGCGCCGCCGCAGCGACGGCCGGCTGGTGCTGCGCGAGACGGCGCAGACCCCCGACTCCGACAAGGAGAAGCTGGCCGACCTCGACCGGCACCGCTACTGCTCCACCAACAACCTGTGGTTCGACCTCGCGGCGATGCGGCAGGCGCTCGACGTCCGCGGCGGGATCCTCGGGCTGCCGCTGATCCGCAACGTCAAGACGGTCGACCCCGGCGACAAGTCCACGCCCGAGGTGGTGCAGGTCGAGACCGCCATGGGTGCGGCGATCGAGGTGTTCGACGACGCCCGGCTGATCGAGGTCGAGCGCGACCGGTTCGTGCCCGTGAAGACCACCAACGACCTGCTCGTGCTGCGCTCCGACGTCTACGGCATCGGCCGCGACTTCGTGCTCGACCAGGTGGCGCCCGAGGTGCCCTACATCGAGCTCGACAGCGCGCACTACGCGCTCGTCGACGAGTTCGCCAAGCGGTTCCCCGAGGGGGCGCCGTCGCTGAGCAAGGCCACGTCGCTGCGCGTCGAGGGCGACTGGACCTTCGGGCACGGCGTGCAGGTCGTCGGCGACGTCGAGCTGTCCGCGCTCTCCGCGCAGCGGGTGCCGGCCGACACCGTGCTCACCGACACCAGCACCAGTGGCTGACCCGCTGCGCTCGCTGGACGAGCACCTGGCGACGATCCTCGCGGCCACCGAGCCGCTGCCCGCGTTCACCCAGCCGCTGCTGGACGCACTCGGGCTCGTGTGCGTCGACGAGGTCGTCTCCGCCACCGACCTGCCGCGCTTCGACAACTCCGCGATGGACGGCTACGCCGTGCGCCACCGCGACGTCGTCACCGCGTCCGAGGAGTCGCCGGTCACGCTGCCGGTGATCGGGGAGATCGGCGCCGGCCAGGTCGGCGTCACCGAGCTGCCGCCGGGCACCGCGGCCAAGATCATGACCGGTGCGCCGCTGCCGGACGGCGCCGACGCCGTCGTCCCGTACGAGTGGACCGACCGCGGCACCCGCGAGGTGTGGATCGCACAGGCACCCGCGGAGGGTCAGCACCTGCGGTACGCCGGCGAGGACGTCGGGCACGGCGACGTGCTCGTCGACCCCGGCACCGCGCTCGGCCCGCGCCACCTCGGGCTGCTCGCCTCGGCGGGCGTCGGGTCGGTGCGGGTGCGGCCGCGGCCGCGGGTGGCCGTCGTGTCCACCGGCACCGAGCTGCGCGACCCCGGCCTGCCGGCCGACCAGCTGCCCGACGACGCGATCTACGACGGCAACTCCTTCCTGCTGGCCGCGGCGCTGCGCCGCGCGGGCGCCATCCCCACCCGGGCCGGCGTCGTGTCCGACGACGCCGAGGCGTTGATCGCGACCCTCGACGGCCTGGGGAGCCGGGTCGACGCGATCGTCACCTCGGGTGGCATCTCGATGGGCGACTTCGACGTCGTCAAGGCCGCGCTGGCGCCTGTCGGCACCGTGTGGTTCGGCGGGGTGGCGATGCAGCCCGGCAAGCCCCAGGGGTTCGGCAGCTACCGCGGCACGCCGGTGTTCTGCCTGCCGGGCAACCCGGTCTCGTCCTATCTCTCCTTCGAGGTCTTCGTCAGGCCGGCGTTGCGGCGGATGATGGGTCTCACCCCGGAGTCCCGCACCCCGGTGCAGGCGCGGCTGACCCACCGGGTCACCTCGCCTCCGGGGCGGCGCCAGCTGCTGCGCGGCGTCCTCACCTACGCGGAGGGAGGCACCACCGTGACCGAGGTCGAGCCGGTCGGTGGCTCGGGGTCGCACCTCGTCGGTGATCTCGCCGTCGCCGACGCCGTCATCCTCGTGCCCGAGGACGCCACCGAGGTCGGCGCGGGCGAGCTGGTCTCCGTCATCCGGCTGGACGACGAGCGATGAGCCCGGAACGGCTCACCCACGTCGACGAGGCGGGCGCCGCCCGGATGGTCGACGTGTCGGGCAAGGACGTCACCGCCCGCACCGCGACGGCGTCCGGGCGGGTGCTGGTGTCGCCGGAGGTGGTGGCGCTGCTGCGCGGGGCCGGCGTGCCGAAGGGCGACACCCTGGCCGTGGCACGGCTGGCCGGGATCATGGGCGCCAAGCAGACGCCGTCGCTGATCCCGCTGTGCCACCCGCTCGCGATCGCAGGCGTCACCGTCGACCTGGTGGTGGCCGACGACGCCGTGGAGATCACCGCCGCCGTGCGCACCACCGACCGCACGGGCGTGGAGATGGAGGCGCTCACCGCCGTCGCCGTCGCCGGCCTCACCGTGGTCGACATGGTGAAGGCGGTCGACAAGGGCGCGGTGATCACCGACGTCCGCGTGGACACGAAGACCGGCGGGAAGTCGGGTGACTACCGCCGTGAGGGCTGACGTCGTCGTCGCGTCGAACCGGGCGGCTGCCGGCGTGTACGCCGACGAGACCGGGCCGCTGATCGTCGACTTCCTGCGTGAGCTCGGGCTTCGAGGTGGGCGACCCCGTCGTCGTCCCGGACGGCGACCCGGTGGGCGCGGCGATCGCGGACGCCGTCGCGGCCGGCGCCCGGGTCGTGCTCACCACCGGCGGCACCGGCCTCACGCCCACCGACCGGACGCCGGAGCAGACCCGCCCGCTGCTCGACCGTGAGGTGCCCGGCATCGCCGAGGCGATCCGCGCCGCGGGCGTGGCGGCCGGCGTTCCCACCGCCGTCCTGTCTCGAGGGCTGGCCGGCGTCGCCGGCACCTGCCTGGTCGTCAACCTGCCGGGCTCGAAGGGTGGCGTGAAGGACGGCCTGGCCGTGCTGCGGCCGCTGCTCGGCCACGCCGTCGAGCAGGTCGTGGGGAGCGACCACTGAGCCGCGGCTGGCCCGCGACGCTGCGCTCGGGCACCTCGCCGGAGGTGACGCTGCGCCCGTTGCGGCGCTCCGACGTCGGCGCCTGGCGCGATGCCCGGCGCCGCAACGCGGTGTGGCTGGTGCCATGGGACGCCACCGTGCCGCCCGGCGTCGAGGCCCGCGCCACCAGCTTCCGCACCCTGACCCGCCGGCTGTCCCAGGCCGCCCGCGCGGGCACGACGTTCCCGTTCGCCGTCGAGGTCGACGGCCGCTTCGTCGGCCAGGTGTCGGTGAACAACATCGTGCGCGGCTCGGCGCAGTTCGCCTCGCTCGGCTACTGGATCGACCAGCAGTACGCCGGCCGCGGCGTCATGCCCCGCGCCGTGGCGATGGCGATCGACCACTGCTTCACCACTGCCGGGCTGCACCGCGTCGAGATCGCCATCCGGCCGGAGAACACCAACTCGCTGCGGGTCGTGGAGAAGCTCGGCCTGAGCGAGTTCGGCTTCGCCCCTCGTTTCCTCCACATCGACGGCGACTGGCGCGACCACCGCCTCTACGCGATCACGAAGGAGGAGGTCCCCCTCGGCCTGCTCCGCCGCTACGAGGACTCTCTCCGCGGTGGTTGAGCCTCGAAACAGCGCACCGAACGGCGACACACGGAGTCACATCCGTCCCAGGGGCCCCTCGCGCTCCTAGCCTCGGGGGCGTGGACCTGAGCGCGTTGATCTTCGTGGCCCTCGCCGTGGCGTGGGCGGTCTACCTGATCCCCCGGGCGCTGCGCCAGCACGAGGAGGCGGCCACCCGCCGGCCCGTCGAGTCGTTCTCGCACCGGATGCGCGTGCTCGCCCGGCGCGAGCCGGTCGACCGGAAGAACGCGCGGCTCGTCGTCACCCCCGGCAAGCCCGCCCCGGTGATCGAGGCCGACCCGCTGCCCCTCTCGCTCACCCCTGCCCAGCGCCGCGCCCGCGCTCTCCGCTCCCGCAAGGCCGCACGCCGTCGCCGGCGCGTGCTCCTCTCCCTGCTTTTCCTCGTCGCCGTCGCGGTCGGCCTCACCGTCGCCGCGATCACCCCCTGGTGGGCCGTCGCCGCCGCCGGCGGCGCCGTGATCGGGTGGCTCGTGCTGTGCCGCGTGATGGTGCGCCGCGAGATCGCCGTGGCGCCGGGCGCCCGGCTCCCGGTGCACCTCGAGCCCGAGCCCGAGCAGGTCGAGGCCGACGACACCGACGAGATCTCCGCCGTCCGGGCCGAGGTCGTCGAGGCCGACGTCGTCGCCGAGCCCGAGTCCCCGACCGACCCGCCCGCCGCCGACGGCTGGGACCCGGTCCCGCACACCCTCCCGACCTACACCCAGAAGGCCGCCGCTCCCCGGCGCACCGTCCGCACCATCGACCTCGACTCCACCGGCGTCTGGACCTCCGGCCGCACCGACGCCGACTCCGCCATCGCCCGCGAGGCCGAGGCCGCCGACAAGGCCGCCCGCACCCCCAAGACCGCCGCCGAGAAGCGCGCCGCAGGCTCCTGAGCCGATTCGGACGCCACCCCGCCGGGTGCTAGCGTTCTGTCGCGTCTTCGGACGCTCCCGGGGCTGTGGCGCAGTTGGTAGCGCGTCTCGTTCGCAATGAGAAGGTCAGGGGTTCGAATCCCCTCAGCTCCACTCCGTTTCACCGAACCGCAGGTCGCCGCCGACCTGCGGTTTCGTCAGTTCTCGGCATCACGCCCCGGCTGACGTTGCACACCAGCGCGTCCGTGGGCCGGAGCGGAAGTCAGATGAACGCCAGGCTCGCACCCTTGTAGTTGGACTCGAACTGGGCGACTGAGCAGGACACCTTCTTCAGCTGTGTCCAGGTCCAGACGGTGCACTCGACGGTGTCGCCGGTGCGCGTCACGGGACTCCGCAGCACGACGGAATGGCCGCCGGGGGGCTGGCCGAACATCCCGACGTCGATCGACAAGATGATCCGCGCGCGGTTGCCGTCGAGGCCCAGGGCGTGGTTGATGCCCGGTCCCACGAAGGCCGACTCCTCGTTGACGACCGAAGCCCACCGGCCGGCTGCGCGGAGCCAGTCGGTCAGTTCGCCGAAGGGCATCGACCCGTCGCCCAGGGCGTGACTCACCCAGTCGTCGGGGTCGCCGGTGAAGTCGAACACCGAGTTCGAGGAGTCGCGGATGGCCGACATCACCATCCAGTCCGCCTGGGACGGCACCGGGTAGTTCTTGGCCGCCATGCGGGTCGCGATCGCTGTGTAGTCGGCGTTGCGCAGGTCGGCACTCGCCGTGATCCGGAGGCCACCCGCCCCCTGCCGGGGCGCCAGATCCGCTGCGCCGTTCTCGAACAACGCGGTGGCGAAGGCGGCGTACGAGTCGGGGGCGTCCTGCGCCCAGACGTTGATGAAGGCGGCGGTGGTGCACAGGCCGTTGCCCCCTTGCTGGGCCAGGTCGGGGTGGCCCACCAACGACGTGATCCCGGCGGCCACGAGGCCGCGGCTCAGGCGGGGCCACGCGCCGGCACCGCCGCCCGCGGCAAGCGCGCCCGCGGTCGCGAGACCCGCGGGCACCTTGGCCACGCCGGCGGGCAGCCGGCCGAACCGGTCCACTGGAACCGGCGGCACCGGCGGCGGGTGCGGAGCGACCAGGTTCTTGTCGTACGCGACGATGTCCTCGTCCAGTGCGCCCATCGTGCCGGGGCCGACCACGGGGTCGCCAGGCACGAGCTGGTGCTCGCGCTTGAACTCCACCACGGCCGCGCTCGTCTCGCCGAGGAAATTGCCCGTCGCGCCGCTGGGGATGCCGTATCCCAGGTCGATCAGGGCCTGTTGCACTCGCTCGACGCCGATTCCCGTCTCGGGACTCATCATCCGGTGTCTGCCGTTGAGGCAGTCGTCCAGCACCTGGATGCCCTGGAACCGTGGGGACTGCAGGTCGGCCACAGCGTCCTCCTCCGTCCGAGACCCGGACCGGTGGCCCGAGGCTGCCTTGCCACCCAGACTGACCGCTGGTCGCGCGCCGCCGCCATGACGCGATCGGGCCATTTCTCCCGCGCGGACGGCGTGGGCCCCCAGACCCGCCACAAATGACACGTCCGGGTCATGCGGAGCGGCTGCTGGGACAGCAGACTGGGTGCCTTCTGGAGCAGCCGACTCGCGGGACGGAGGCGCTGTCGATGTCGGACGCAGATCCGCGGGCGCTCCTGGACGCGCTGGCCGCACAGCTCTGGGCGGTCGCCCAGGACGCCGTCGACGACCTGGCGAACCCGTTCGCCGGTCTCCAGCCGCTGCCGGACGCCGGCGACCCGGCCCTCCAGGGCCGACTCCTGGAAGCCCTGTCGCCGCCGCCGGCAGGAAACGCCCTGCTGACCCTGCTGCGGGAGATCGTCGGCGACCTCCCGGACGGCTCCCCGCTGCGGTGGCACGGCTGGGAGCGGGAGCAGGGAGCCGCACGGGGCCTTGCTCTGGTCCTGTCGACCGGCGCGCACCGCGCGGCGCTCGCGCTGAGCCCGGGACCCGTGGTCGACCTGGTCGTGACCGCCGGGGCGGTCCTCACCCACACCGCCACCAGCGGCGTCTGGCAGGTCCGCTGTGACGTGTCCGCCCCCACGGCGTGGCAGGCGACCTGGCGGCCCGGCGAGCCGGCCGTCGATGCCTCCGGGACCGCGACCATCGGCCTCACCCGCGATGCGGAGGTCCAGCTCGGCCCGCCGACCGGCCCCGGCGTCTCCTGGAAGCGCCTGACCACCTCGATCACCGTCACCCCCGGCGCGCCTGCGGCCGTCGACGTCACCTTCGTCGACTTCGCCTCCGCGGTGATCCCCGAGGCCCTGCGCGAGCTGGTGGGCGACGGTCGCCCGGCAGCGCCGGCACCCCTCAACATCCTCGCCGACCGGGTCGGCGGACTGCGCTTCCCCGACGGCGGGATCCGGCTCCCGCTGCCCGGCGGCGTCGCGATCGAGCTGCTCGGCGGCGCATCCGGGATCCAGGTCCGGCCCTCGCTGTCGTTCACGGCCTCACTGCCCGGACTGCCGGTGACGGTGACGGTCGACGACGTCGGTGCTGTCGTACCGATCACGGTCGACGGCGGACGGATCGGGGTGGACCCCAACGCGATCGAAGCCGCACTGCCGGAGGGCATGGGCATCGACCTGGCGCTTCCCCCGGTGTCGGGCGGCGGCTTCCTGCGGGAGAAGGACAACCAGTACGGCGGGATGCTGGACCTCGACCTCGGCGTCTTCCAGGTCCAGGCGATCGGGCTGCTCACCCTGCCGGACGGCGACCGTGACCTGTCCCTCCTCGTGCTCCTGTCGGGTGCGTTCCCGCCACCGGGGATCCAGCTCGGGTTCGGGTTCGCGCTCGACGCTGTCGGCGGGCTGGTCGGCATCAATCACCGCGTCGACGCCGAGCGGCTCCGCGGCTTGATCGGCGAGGGCAACGCCGACCACGTGATGTTCCCGGAGCGGGCCCTGGCCCGCGCCGACGAGATCCTGCGGTCCCTCGCCACCTCCTTCCCGGTGGCGCCCGGACACCACGTCACCGGTCCGATGCTCCAGATCAACTGGGGAGGGCGGCTGGTCCGGATCTCAGCGGCCGTGCTCCTCGAGCTGCCCGACCCGATCCGGGTGATCCTGCTCGGTCGGGCCGTGATCTCGATTCCCGACCCGGCGGTGCCGCTGATCCGCCTGCAGGCGTCGCTCTTCGGCCGGATCGATCCGGGGATCCCGCTCGTCGAGGTGCTCGTCTCGCTGACCGGGTCGCACGTGGCCGGCATCCCGATCTCGGGTGATCTGTACGCGCTGTTCCGCGGCGGACGCGACGCGACGTTCATCCTCAGCGCCGGCGGCTTCCACCCGGGCTACGTGCGCCCGACGGGCGTACCGGCGCTGCGACGGCTGTCCATGGACCTCGGCGGCGGCTTCCTCGGCCTCCGCGGCGACGCCTACCTGGCGCTGACGTCCAACTCGCTGCAGTTCGGGGCGATCGTCCAGCTCGATGCGACCATCGCCGGCTGCGGCGTGGAGGGCCACCTCGGCCTGGACGCGCTCTTCGTGTGGGAGCCCGTCCTGTTCTTCTCGGTCCAGGTGAGCGCCGGTGTCGCCGTGCTCGCCTTCGGCCGCCGGCTGGCCAGCGTCGGCCTCCGCTTCACCCTCGAGGGACCGGGCGCGTGGCACGCCTTCGGGACCGGCAGCATCTCCGTGCTCTGGTGGGACGTCGACCTCGACTTCGACGTCCGCTGGGGTACGCCGCCGGCACTCACCCAGGACCCGCCCGACATCCTCAAGACACTGTCGACCGCGGTCGCCCGTCCGGACTGCTGGTCGCTCGCCCCGCCCTCGACCGCTCGCTCACCGATCCAGCTGGCGCCCTGGGCGGCCCGCGAGGTCACCGCCGGGGACCTCGCCCTGCCGGAGTCCGGGCTCCGCGTCTCGCAGCAGATCGTGCCGCTGGACGTCGCCATCGACCGCTTCCACCGGATCGGCGTGCCTCGGCAGACCTGGCGGCTCGACAAGGTCCGGTTGAACCCCCGCAAGGCAGTGCCTGTCGGCCGCGAGGTCACGGCCCGCTTCGTTCCCGGGGAGTACTTCACGCTCTCCGACCAGGAACAGCTGGGCAGGCCGGCGTTCGAGGAGCGGCGCAGCGGCGCGGAGCTCAGCGACACGATCGTCCAGCCGACGACCCACCGGGATGCCGACCAGCGCTACGAGACCGAGTACCACGTCGACGACGGGTGGTTCCCTCCGGATCCGCCGAAGCGTCCACGCTTCGTGTTCGCCATCGCCCTCTACCGTTTCGAGACGTTCGCGCGGCGCCTGACCGCGGCCGAGCGCGTGGACCGCTGGCGCCTGGAGCAGCGAGCCGTCAACGTCGTACCCCTGGTCAGGCTGCAATGACCCGTCGGATCTTCGTCTCCGCAGCGCACACGGGGCTCACCGCCGTGACCACGAGGGTCACGGGCGGGCGGGCCACCTTCCGGCCGCAGGCCGAGTTCACCCAGGAGAGGTCGCCGGACGACGGCGGCGCCGCGGTGCACCAGCTCGGTGGGCCGGAGTTCGCGGTGGTCGGTCCGGGCGATGTGGTCGGCTTCGACCAGGGTGCGGTGCTCCGATGCACACCGGCGCCCGGGTCGGTGGACGCGGTCGACAACTACCTGGCGACCATCGACCTCACCGACGCCCGGCTGCCCTGGCTGCTCAACCTCCCGAGCATGGGTGACCGGCCCTGGCTGACCCTCGTCGTGCTCCGTGACGACGAGGGCGACCTGATCCCGGGCAACCCACTGCCACTGGTGAGTGCGCCGGCCAGCGCTCTCCCCGACCCGGCGGACCTGGCCAGCTGGGCGCACGTGGAGGCGCGCATCGAGGACGGCGAGGATCTCTCGACCGTGCTCGAGGAGGAGTGCCGCACCGGCACCGACCGGGTGGTGGCCCGGCTGATCTGCCCGCGCAAGCTGGACGAGCACAAGGGCTGGCTCGCGTGCGTGGTGCCGACCACCCTGGCCGGCAAGGCCGCCGGCGAGGGGCGCCGGCCGACCGAGAACGAGGGCGGGCAGCCGGCCTGGCGGGCTGGAGGCGGCGCGACCTTGCCGGTCTACTACTCGTGGCGTTTCCGCACCGGGCCGTCGGGCTCGTTCGAGGAGCTGGCCCGCCTGGTGAAGCCGATGGACGCCTCGGACATCACCGGTCTCGGCTCGCGGACCATCGACGTCCGGCATCCCTGGCGACACGCTGATCTGCTCGGGGGGGCACCGGCCGAGGTCACCCTCGACATCCAGGGGGCCCTGCGCGTGCCGGGAGAGGCCGTCGCCAACGAGGCGTGGTCCGACGGCGGCGCCCAGACCACGTTCACCGGCATGCTCACGCCACTTCTCAACGCGCCGGGACGGCTGGCCGAGGATCGGGACGAAGGTGCGCTGGCGCCACCCCTCTACGGCAGCCACCACACCGGGCACCGGGCCGTGCCGGGCTCAGGATGGGTGCAGGAGCTCAACCTCGAGGTGCGGCACCGGATCGCGGCCTCCCTGGGAGCCCGGTACGTCCAGCTGGAGCAGGAGTTCCTGATGGAGCGCGCCTGGGAGCAGGTGGGCGAGGTGCGGGAGGCGAACCGGAGGATGGCGGCCGCCGAGCTGGCGGCCGAGGCCGCCACCGTCGCCCAGGCCAAGCATCTCGACGACATGAACCCGCAGCCGCTGACCCTGCTCGCCGCCCCGATCACGGACCAGGTCCGGATGGGGGAGGCTCAGTCGCTGGACTCGATGCTCGCCGGGTCGCAGGTGCCCGACGGCACCGCGACGGCGAGCTTTCGCCGGTTGAGCCGCAGCAAGGGAGCGTTGGGGCGCCGCGCACAGCGCTCGGCCGTTGCAGCGGAGATGGGCATGCCCGCGCCGAGCGTGATCAGCGAGGGACTGGGCGGTGCCGCGATCGTCCCCATGCAGCCGGTCACGTGGGTCACGGCAGGGGCGAGCGTCGCCGAGCCGATGGTCGCAGTGGACACGTCCTCGACGTACGGCACGGGCACCATGGTCGGCCTGCTCGACGCCCAGCGCACCTTGTTCGGGGGGCGCACCGAGTTCGCGGTGGGCGACCCCGCCGAAGCGCTCGCCGTAGCCAGCGCCGGCGTCGGGGGAGGAATGGGGTCCTCGACGACGTCCACGATCGCCGCCGTCACGCTTCGGGGCCTGCGTCGTGCGGTCGTCAACCAGCCGCTCATCGAGCTGTCCGAGGTCGAGATGGGCAGCATGGGGATGGACACCGTCGTCAACGAGATCCGGGCCAGTCTCGACGCGATGCCACAGCAGCTCGAGCTCATCTCGCGGCACGTGGTCACCGACCAGATGGCCGGCCGGGCTCCGGCGCAGACCCGGCCGCTGCGACAGATCATGGCCCATCCACGATTCGGCTTCCCGGTCGCCGCGGAGCTGTTGACCCGGTGGCCCGAGTGGACCATCCCCGGGATCACGGAGTTCCCCGAGAACACCTGCACCCTGCTCGAGATGAACGCCGAGTTCGTCGAGGCCTGCCTGGTCGGGCTGAACCAGGAGTTCAACCGTGAGCTGCTCTGGCGCGAGTACCCCACCGACCAGGCCGGCACCCCCTTCGCGCGGTTCTGGCCGGGCGAGGTGGAGCCGTTCGGCGAGATCGGGCTGTGGGGAGACGGCGGAGACCTCGGCAGCCACGACAAGACCGGCGGCGCTGCGCACGTGACCCTGCTGGTGCGTGCCGACGTACTCCGCCGGTTCCCGGGCACGATCCTGCTCGCCGTACCCGCCGACGCGACGAAGCGGGTGCCCGAGACCGGCGGCGCCTGGCAGCAGCCGATCTTCACCCTCCCGGTCGACGACCGCACCTGCGTCTTCGGCTTCCCGCTGACCGGCCGCAAGGTCCTCGACGAGTCGTGGCTGTTCGTGCTGCGCGAGCCGATGCGCGGCACCCAGTTCGGGTTCGACCTGACGACGCCGCAGTCTCCGGCGTTCGAGACGTGGGCCGACATGCGCTGGGAGCACGTTCCCCAGAAGCGGTCCTTCGCCCACGCGAACGGGACCCTGCAGCAGAATCCGAGCAGCCTCACGGCCACGGACCCGCGGTGGAGCCCGTCCGCGGTCGACATCGCATCCATCGCCTTCCAGAGGCCGTTCCAGATGGCGTACTCCCCGAAGCGGCTGCTGGGAGAGGACTTCACCGGATGACCGACGTCTTCGCCCTGCGCCAGGCGCTCGACGCCAAGCGGCTCGAGCGCGACAGCGCTCGAGCGGACCTCGACGACAAGAAGGTGCGGCTCGAACGCACCCTGAACTGGTTCGAGAACGGCGCGCCCGGCGGGGGGTTCCACGGGAACCCGCCCGAGAAGATGGCCGCGGACGCGCTGGAGGAACGAGACGAGCTGCAGACCAAGCTGGACGGGCTGACCGCTGAGTTCCGGGCCATCCGCCGGCGACTGCGCACGCACCTCGACCGGGAGCCGAAGCTCTTCGGCGCACGCACCGACGCGCCGATCGCGCTGCTGCCGGTCCGGCTGGAGACCCGGTTCGAGGGACGACGGCTGAAGGTCCGCGTGTACCCCGACGACATCCACGTCGACGCGCTCGACATGGCTCTCTCGCCGGCCGAGCTCGCCGCTGGACGTGCGTACTGGAAGACGGCGGACGACAACGCCTGGCAGCGACTCCTCGACCGGATGAGCCCCAGCCGGGCGGCCTGGGTCGTCCATGCGACCCGAGACGGAGCCCGGCCCAAGACCAGACCCGCAGGGGAGCGGCGGATGCCACGGGCGGTCACCCTTCCGTCGCAGTGGCGCTTCCTCGGCATCGCCGGCGGTGCCACAGTCGTGGACAAGGTCGGCAAGCCGATCCCCACCCCGGTCCCGCTCGGGTTGTTGAAGTCCGACGAGGATGGTCCCGACGACCACGCCGAATGGCTCGTGGACTTCGACGCCGCCGAGAAGATCGGCATGGCGGCCACCCTGAGGCTGCCCGCCGGCCTGGACGTGCTCGACCAGCTGTTCGTCGTAGGGGTGCAGAGCTCCCGGCCGGCCGCGGCGGCGGGTCGGCTCCAGGGGACCCTGCGGGCGCACGCCTTCACCAGCGGCCTGGCATTCCTTGCGCCCGGCACGCCCACGAACAACACGCCCGAGACCCGCTCCGACTGGTCCTCGCGGACGACGCCGCGCCGGCCCCGACCCCGACCACCCACGCTGAAGCCGCACTCCGACGCGCAGCGGCTGGCCACGTCGCTCGGGCTTCCCGCCGCCGAGGTGCTGGCCTACTGCCCGGGCGGCGGCCGCGACACCGTCCTCCCAGCCCGGGCGATGGCGGCCTTCACCTGGGCCGCCTTCACCAAGAGGCTCGTCGACAACGCGAGTCTCCGCATCGACCTGGGTGACGGGTTCGAGAACCTCGATCCCGACGTCTTCATCCCCGTGCGCCGCCACCTCGTCGGCAACGTACGCAGTCGTGGCGTCCTGCCGACGTTCCGCGTGGGCCGCCAGCCTTACGGCGTACTCCCCGTCTCCACCCTCGACGAGTGGGAGCCCTCCGACGAGGAGGAGGCCGAAGCCCTCATCCTTCCGTGGCTGCTACGACTGCGGCACCACTGGCGCGCCGCACTCGCGCCGGGATGGATTCCGCGCGTGTCCGACGGGCGACCCGCCGACCGGACCGCCGTGGAGGCGCTGATCCGTCTCCCCACCGCCAGGGACGTGGTGATCCGCCGGATCATGTCCCATGTCGAGACCACGATGGAGTTCGACAAGCAGAGCCTGCGGGCGCCCGGGCCCGTGCTCTCCGTGGGCGGGATCGACTTCGACAACGCCCTCCGGTGGAGCACCCCGACGGAGCTCTACAGCAACGTGGCGTGGACATCGAGCATCGCCCCTCCCGACTACGAGAAGCTGGCAGAGCGGCTCGTCCCCGACCCGGAACGGGACACGAAGGTGCTGCTCCGCAGCGTCGAGAAGTACGTCGACGCGCTGGCGTTGCTCGACCGTCGGATGCCGCCCCGCGCGTACGCCAAGCGATGGCACAAGAGCGGCTTCCCGCGCAACATCACCATGTTCGAGGACTCCCTCCCGAAGCAGGACCTGGTGATGCTGTTGCTCAACCTGGCCAACTGGCAGGACTACCCCCGGACGGGCGCTCCGGACGACCTGATGCGGGCCGTCAGCCTCCCGCGCGACATGGACGCGCTCGCGATGGAGGCGATGAGGGAGCGCCCGCGCAGGTCGACCATCGACTTCCTGCGGCGGGAGGCGATGAAGGAGCGGGACCGGTGCGACGACGTCCTGACGTGGCTCACCGCCCTGTCCGAGGTCCCGGCCGACGACCTGCTCCCGCTGGCGTTCGAGGCGCTCGACGCGTACTCACACCGTTGGGACGCCTGGGTGACGTCGTTGCCGTCGCGCCGCCTGCAGGCCATGCGGCTCGAGGAGGATCGCCACGACATCCGCATCGGGGGGTACGGCTGGCTCGAGAATCTACGCCGCCGTAAGCCGGCGCCCGAGGCGATCCAGGGCACCGGTCTCCTGCGCGCGACCAGCGACGGGTACGTGCACGCCCCCTCGCTGCACCACGCGGCGACGGCGGCCGTGCTCCGCTCCGGGTTCCTCGGGCACGACGGAGACACCACCCTCGCGGTCGACCTGTCGTCGCGCCGCGTTCGTACGGCGCGGTGGCTGCTGGCCGGCGTACGCCGCGGGCAGGATCTCGGGTCGCTGCTGGGCTACCGCTTCGAGCGCGCCCTCCACGACGCGCACCTCGACGACGTGGTGCACGACTTCCGGCGCGCCTTCCCCGTCGCGACGGTCCCGGCCGACGACGGCCAGGACCTGGACGACACGTGGCAGCGCAGCCACCTGGCGATCGCCGCCAGCAACGTCGTCGACGGGCTGGCGCTCGCGAAGGACCCGGCGGCGATCGAGGCGGTGGCCGCGGGGCAGGCTGACAGTGCCCGCGCCGAGCTGCTGCGTGCCGCCGGCCGGGACCTCGTGGACGCGCTCGATGCCGTGGGCGACGTGGTGCTGGCGGAGAGCGTCCACCAGATCCTCGGCGGCTCGCCCATGCGGGCCGGCGTCGCTGCCGACACCCTCGGCCGGGGCGAGCAGGTGCCCGATCGGCTCGACGTCGCGCGCACGCCGCAGCGCGGCCGGGCGGTGACGCATCGACTGCTCAGTGTTCTGCCCGCGCGCCCGGGTCGGGTGAACGGGTGGGGCAGGGACGTCTTCAGTGCACTCGATCCACGCCTCGAGGCATGGGTGGCGCACCTGCTCGGTCCGGCGGACCAGTGGCCGCTGACCGCCGTGGTCGGGGAGCGCAGGATCAAGACCACGGCAGCCCGGCTCGGGTTCAGCGCGATCGGCCTGCTCCTCGTCAGCGACGAGCGCCGGGCCCGGCTCGACGGCCGATTGCGCACCCTGGCCCGCCGCGAGGGCGCTGTGGAGCTGGGCGATGGGTGGTCGCAGCTCGACACCGTCTGCTCCTCGGTCCGCTCCGTGCTGGCCGGGACCCACGCCCTGCTCCCCGACGAGATGTCGTGGGCTCCGGGTGCGCGTGCGGACCTCGAGGAGCTGCGGCGGCGGCTGGCGGCGTTCGTCAAGCAGCTCCAGGACCCGGAGGTACGCCGGCCCCTGGGGCTCGCGGCGCCCGACCGGCTGGCCCGGCTGGCGGGGCTCGACGTCGAGAGCCGGGGCTGGTTCGAGCGGGTAGCGGATGCGCTGCACGACCTGGTCGGTGTCGCCCTGCCGGTGGCCCCGCTGCTGCGCGGTGCCGACCTGCCCGCACGCCAGCCACGGGTCCGCGGGTCCGACGTCGCCGACTGGCTCCGCCAGTACGGCGCGGTGCGGCCCGCCGTGCGCACGTGGCATGACGTGGTCGCGTTCGCGGATGCCCGCAACGGTGAGCAGTCCGACCTGGCCGCGACCCAGCACCCACGGGGTGGCGAGTGGATCGCCGGGACGTTCCCGGTCCTGGAGCGCCCGCCGGCGCGCGAGCACTGGGTA
Source organism: uncultured Actinomycetota bacterium (assembly GCA_963808855.1). Classification (GTDB taxonomy): domain Bacteria; phylum Actinomycetota; class Actinomycetes; order Propionibacteriales; family Nocardioidaceae; genus Nocardioides. The sequence continues at coordinate 901,837 of CAWEHA010000002.1, forward strand.
CGGCACGCCCCGCTCGGGATCCCGACCGCCGTGTTCGCAGGCTTCGTCGCCGACCAGTGGGCCGACGTACTGCCCGGCTCCGACGCCTTGGTCGAGACCAAGCGCGGGCGCGGCGCCGTGCCCGTCGAGTCGGAGCTGACCGGGCTGGGCTTCCACTTCGACCGGCCGGATGCGAAGGCCCCCCAGGCGCTGCTGATCGCTGTCCCCCCGCACCGGCGTCGCGGATGGACGGCCGACTCGCTCGCCCTGGTGGTGCGCGACACGCTCGAGCTGGCCAAGCTGCGTGCCGTCGACCTGGGTGACCTGCCCCTCCTCGACGACGTCCTGCCCGGCGCCCGGTTCCGCCCCCTCGCCGACCACGCGGGAATGCTTGCGTTCGAGCTCTGGAACACCCTGGTGGTGGAGGACTGATGGTCCGACAGTTCTTGGATCCGTTCACCGGGGAGCCGAGGTTCCGGATCGACCACAGCTTCCGGATGGAGCCGTTGCCACGCAGCAACGAGGTTGCGTCGGGTCTGGCCGCACGCATCCACGACGCGGCGTGGATGCTCACCCGTCAGTGGCAGTTCGGTGAGTTCATCGGTCAGGACGGTGGCTCGCCCGTGGCCGTCACCATCCACGGCCGGAGCGAGCGGATCAGCGCCTGGCGACCGCTTCCGGAGGACGAGGAGCCGCCGCCGTGGCGGCGTTATCGCGTCGCGCAGGGTCCGCTCGACCCACGTGTGGAGAGCGAGGGGCGCGCGAAGCCGGACCTGCGCACGCGGATCGAGGGCGGACTGCACCTGGCCAACCTGCTCCGGGAGAGGGGACGGCTGCCAGCCCTGAGGAGCATCACCGCCGCGTGCCCGGTCGGTGACGTGCCGGACGACCTGGGCCTGCTGGGCCTGCTCGCGGCCGAGGTCCCGGACGGTGCCGAGGTCGCGCGCCGGATGGCCGCCGGTGGCGTCGGTCCCGCCGCCGCCAAGCCCACACTGGCCGAGTGGCTGGCCTGGTGGAAGGAGCGCGTCGGCGGGCCGGTCCAGCAGGACGCGTTCAACGAGCACCGCTTCGAGCACCGTTTCGAGCTGTCGTGCGGCGACAAGGTGCTGCGCGCGGAGGAGCACGGCGGCGACGGCCTGGACTGGCACAGCGTCGACCGCGTCGACGGCACGCCGGCCGCCGCGGCCGCGCCCTTCACGTTCACGACGGAGGGACTGGCCACGCCGATCCGGTACGGCGGGCTGCCCGCCGACCGGTTCTGGGAGATGGAGGACGCGCAGGTGAACCTCGCCGCGGCCGACGTCTCCACCCTCGACACCGGCCGGCTGCTCCTCATCGGCTTCGCCGAGGTGTACGGCAACGACTGGTTCGTGGTGCCGCTCGAGGTGCCCGTCGGGTCGCTGACGACGCTCGGCCGGGTCGTCGTCACCGACTCCTTCGGCGACCGGTGGAAGCTCAAGAAGGCCGGCGACGCGAACTCCGGCTGGAACATGTACGCCGTCACCGGGACCGACGACGGCCTGCTCATCCTGCCTTCGATCCGCGGTCATGCGGGCGAACCGCTCGAGACGGTCGCCCTGGCCCGCGACGAGCTCGCGAACACGGCCTGGGCGGTCGAGCAGACGTACACCGACGGCCACGGCCGGCTGGTCGACCGGCGCGAGGCATGGTTGCGCGACGCGCCGGACCTGACCCGCCCGGGCGAGCTGCCGGCGTACGAGGTGCAGACGGTGGTGCCCGACTACTGGTTGCCGCTGATCCCCGTGCGCGTCCCTGGAGCCACCGACGACGAGTCGATCCGTTTCGAGGTGGCCCGGCTGGTCCAACCCCTGCCTCACGGCGCGCGGGACGCCACACCGCTCGGCCGGCTGCTCTCTCTCCAGCAATGGATCCACGAGGAGGAGGTCCCGCGCGACGGAGCCCGGATGGCGCGCCGTCCCGTGATCGCGCGCTGGTACGACGGCAGTTGGCACTCGTGGACTCGCCGTGAGAAGAACGCCGGATCGGGAGAGAGCTCGAGCGGGCTGGCCTTCGATGTCGTCCGACCGTCGGATCCATGGCCATGATCGCCACCACGGTCGACGCGCCCACCGAGATCACCACTTCGGACGACCTCAAGTCGCCGGGCTGTGCACTGGCTCCTTCATCCTCCGAAGGGGCGAGTTCAATTTCGCTGCCGCACGCGAGGATGACGACGGGTCGAGCGGCCCGCTCTCTCTAGACACCAGAGGTGACTCATGCCCGAGGATCACGAACTTCTCGAACAGCGCGTGCAACGGCAACGGGAGAAGCTGGAGCAGGCCACGTCGGTCCTTCAGCTGTCTGAGGACCGCCTGTCCACCATCGTCACCGAGGACGAGCGGGCCCGCTCCGATCACGACCGAGTCGAGTCGATGTCGAGACGAGCCCGCGACCGAGCCGATCGGTTGGCGAAGGAGGCCAAGAAGGCTCGCAAGCTGGCCCGCCGCGCAGCCCAGGACAGGGCCGACGCCGAGAGCGAAGCTGCAGAACAGAGGGAGGTAGTCGACAAGCGCACCAGGAAGCTGGCGAAAGCAGAGTCTGCGCTCGCCGCGACCCAAGCCGAGCGCGCGGTCAGCGAGGCCATGGAAGCAACGAGATCGACCGCAAGGAAGGCGACACGGCGGGGCACGCAGGCGAGCCCGACCAAGAAGGCCAGCCCCACCAGGAAGTCGAGCCCGACCAGGAAGTCGAGCCCGACCAAGAAGACCAGCACGACCAGGAAGGCCAGCACCACCAAGAAGGCCAGCACCACCAAGAAGGCCAGCGCCCGCTAGAGGTCAGTGCCGCCGTCTCGTGGGGAGCGGGTAGGCGACGCCGTCCATCGGGAAGGTCGGCCTGATGCCCATGGCCCGGAGGATCATCGGCATGATGTCGACCGACCGGACCTCGGCGCGGAGATCCTGGCTCGACAGTCCGGCGCCCGCGAACACGATCGGGATCTGCTGCGCGGCGCGCTGGATGCCGCCGTGGTCGCCCTTGACGGAGTACGTCGTGTCGTCGGGCAGGGTGGCGATGAGGTCGGGACCGTAGTCGGCAGCCTGGGTGTCGACGAGCTCCTGCGCCTTGTCGGCGAACCACCGCCGCTCACCGCCGGACCTCATGCGGTCCCACCGGACCGGTGACACCCGGTCGTAGTGATCGCCGTGTCGACGCCACACGGCGGTCACGCCCGCCATCGAGCGCATCGCCGCTGCGGCCTCGCGGACCTTGCTCGCCGACTGGTCCTTGAGCCACACGCGGAGCATCGAGTCGCTGTAGGAGAGTCCGACGTTGCCCGTGTTCACCAGGGGCAGCAGCGCGTCCTGGGGCCGGTTGTAGACGGCGTCGTTCTCGGGGTCGCCGTAGTACCAGTTGTAGTAGCCGTAGTCGCGCTCGGCGACCTGCTTGCCGAAGAAGCTCTTCCCGGCCACCGAGCCGTGGTCGGCGGTGAGGACGACGAGGGTGTTGTCGAGCTCGCCGCGCGCCTTCAGCTCGGCCATGATCTTGGCGACCTGGGCGTCAGCCGTGGCGGTGGCCGCCCGCATGTGGGTCATCGGGTCGCCGTCGGCACCGGTCGGGCCGGGGTCGCGGGTGCCGCCCCACATGTGCGCGGCCTTGTCGACGCCGGGAAGGGTGAGGAAGATGCCGTTCCAGCTCGGGTCGTTGCGCATGATCGCGACCGCCGCGTCGGCCGTCCAGACGTCCCCGCCGAGGTGGGCCGGGTCCTTGCCGGTCACGTAGCGGTCGCTGTCGAGCGGGTAGAGGACGGCGGGCAGCTTGGTCGTGTCGTAGGCGTAGTCGGGGTAGCCGCTGTGCACCCAGAACCGGCTGCACGGCTCCCCGAGGATGTACGAGGGCACGTTGATGCCGCTCGGCCTGCGCCAGGCGCCCGGGACGCCCGGGCACGTCGCGCTGCTGAAGGTGATGATCGAGTCCGAGCCGGCGCCTCCGAAGGCGTAGCCGGCGTAGCCCTTCGGGCTGATCGTGAACGTCTTGGCGGCCGCGTCGGCGGCGCCGAGGTAGTCGGCGAGCTTCGGGTAGCCGGCTTCCTGCTGCAGCGCGAACATCTCGCTCGCGCCGAAGTTGCTGGTGATGTAGAGCTCGTCGGGGTTGGCGGGCTCGACGTCCGGCAGCACGTCGGCGACGTCGCGGTACCCCTCGTCGGTCCAGCCCATGTGCTTGGGCAGCTGGCCCGAGGTGATCACGTTGTGGGTGACGACCGTGACCGACCCGGTGTGGCCCAGGTAGCCGCGCGGGGTGTCGACCCCGTCGCGCATCAGCCTCTGGACGGCGCGCATCCGGTACTTGTCGACGATCTCCCTGCTGAGCGAGTCGACCACGATGACGACGACCTTGGTCGGCTTGGCCGAGCCCGCGCCCGGATGATGCCGATCCGCGGCAGCCCCGGACTGGGTGCCGGCCCCGGTGAGGGCGGCGGCCGCGGCGAGCGCTGCGGCGGCGACGACGACGGGCGTACGACGAGCCATGACGGCTCTCCCTCCACGGCCACGCCGCACGCGCGACCCTGGATCGCAACCTAGACCCGGGAGGCTCAGGCGCGAAAGGCCCTCATCCCTGGATCGGCACCCGCAACCGCCAGCCGACCCGGATCTCGTCGGGGTCGTCGATGCGGGGGTTGGCCTTGACGATCTGGCTCACCGTGACCTTGGTGAACACCCGGAGCTTGCGCACGATCGCGGTGAGGGTGTCGCCCGACTCCACCCGGTAGAGCAGGAAGCCGTGGGAGTCGGGGAAGCAGATCACCTCTACCTCGCGGGTGTTGAAGCCGGGGCTGGGTCCCTCGCCGGGCAGCCCGGGGTTGTCGCCGAAGACCTGGACGGTGAGCCGGGTGCCGGCGCGCGGCGGGTTGGGGATGCGGACGCGGGCGGAGAAGTCGCCGATGCCGATGCCACCGCCGCTCGACTGTGCCGAGTCGGTCGCGAGCACACGGCCGCCCGGGCCGAGCACGCGGATGCCGATGGCGCCCTCGAACCCGGCGCCGATGCCGGTGACCACGAAGCGGTCGCCGACCAGGTCGTTCGCGCGCGGCTGCCGCAGGCGCACATCCGTCACCACTGCCATCGCCCCATGGTGCTCTCGTCGTTCGCCGATGTCGACGGCCGAACCCAGTGGACCGCGGTGACGCTCGCGTGACGTTGACGCCGCACCATCGCCTCTGATGCGCAGCACGGCATGAGGAGCCGGACATGGAACACCGCACACGCCCGTCATCCGGAGGAGTCGCAGTCTGGTCGGACTTCTGCGCCGTCGCGCCCAGCCCCGAGCTGCGCGACCGGCTGCTGACCGAGCTGAGCAAGGTGCGCAAGCGCAAAGCGGCGCTGTCGGGACAGCTCGGGCTCGCGCGCACGCCGCGCTGGCTCGGCTTCGACGACGGCATGATCCTGCCGCCGGAGTCGTACCCGGTAGGCACGCCGGCGACGACGATCAAGGCCGGTGCGGCGGACCGGGCGCCGTTGCGCGGCACCGTCAACGTCGCGGTGGTGCTGGCCGACTTCTCCGACCGGGCGATGTCGGCGAGCAACGCGGACATCGAGGAGCTGTTCTTCTCGGTGGGCTCGATGCCGAACGGCAGCGTGAAGGAGTACTTCCGCGACGTCACCAACAACCTGGTCGACATCAGCGGGGTGGTCGTCGGACCGGTCCGGCTGCCGCAGACCCTCGCCTGGTACGCGAACAACAACTTCGGCATCGGCCGGCCGACCGGGACGCCGCGGGCCAACATCATGGCGCGCGACGCCGCCGTGCTCGCCGACCCGCTGATCGACTTCTCCACCTACGACAACGACGGCAACGGCATGGTCGACGCGTTCATCGTCGTGCACGCCGGTGGGGGCGGCGAGAGCACCGGTAGCCCCGGCGACATCTGGTCGCACAAGTGGAACCTGCCGAGTGTGCACAACACTGACGGCGGCAAGCAGATCTCCGGCTACCTCACCATCCCCGAGGACGCCCGCATCGGCGTCTGTGCACATGAGCTCGGCCATCTGGTGTTCGGGTTCCCCGACCTCTACGACACCGACGGCTCCTCCGAGGGCATCGGCAACTGGTGCCTGATGGCCGGCGGGTCGTGGGGCGGTGGTGGCGACGTCCCCGTGCATCCGTCCGCGTGGTGCAAGGCGAACCAGGGCTGGGCCTCGGTCACCAACGTCACCACGGGCGGCACGCTGTCGTTCCCCGACGTCAAGAGCAGCCACGCCGTGCACCGGCTGTGGAAGGACGGCACCGGCGGCAACGAGTACTTCCTCGTGGAGAACCGGCAGCAGTCCGGGTACGACGCCTCGCTGCCCGCCGGCGGGCTGCTGATCTGGCACATCGACGAGGCCCAGACCACGAACACCGACGAGACCCACTACAAGGTGGCGATCGTGCAGGCGGACAACCAGCGTCACCTCGAGCTGGCCGCCAACCGCGGCGACGCGGGTGACCCGTATCCCGGCAGCACCGGCAACACCTCGTTCACCTCGTCGTCCTCGCCCAACTCGAAGTCCTACGCCGGCGCGGACACCTGCGTCTCGGTCACGAGCATCTCGGCACCCGGCCCGGCCATGACCGCGACGGTCGCCGTGTCCTGCGGCAAGGGCAAGGAGGCGTTCAAGGAGTTCAAGGACCGCAAGGACGCCACGAAGGAGCGCAAGGAGCTCAAGGAGCCGTTCAAGGACATCAAGGAGCCGTTCAAGGAGCGCAAGGATCTCAGCAAGGAGGGCATCAAGGAGATCCGCGACAACGACCTCGGCAAGCGCATCAAGGACGTCAAGGACTCGCGCGAGTACAAGATCCCGGACCGGCCGCCCTTCGACCGCCCGTTCGACCGCCCGTTCGACCGGCCCTTCGACCGCCCGTACGGGGCGAGCCCCGAGAGTGGCGGTGAGGACCTGGTGGGGGTGCTGATGGAGATCGCCGAGCGCCTCGAAGCCCTCGAGGCGGCCGCCGGCGGATCGCAGGCGACGGAGCCGTTCATCGGGGCGGAGCTGCGTCCCGACCTCATGGGCGGTCCGTCCTACGAGCCGGAGCGCCCGGAGCTGGTCGCCGGGATGGCGGCCGGCGACGCGGCCTCGAAGCGAGCGTTCGACTCGCCACCGACGTCGAGCTAGATGATCGCGATCCTGGCCGGTCGGCGCGACGCCGGGGCGCGGGCGGTCCACCACGAGCTGTCGCGGCGGGTCGGCGCCGACCGGGTCGTGCGGGTACTCCCGACCGACCTGGTGCGGGCGCGGTGGAGCCACCGGATCTCGGAGTCGGGCGACGTCGTCAGCCGGGTGCGGCTCCCGCAGGGTCGCGACCTCGCACCGGACGCCGTGCTCCACCGGCTGGAGGCGGTGCCGGCCGGCTCGGCGGCGGCGGGGGCGCGCGACCGCGACTACGTGGCGAGCGAGTTCGACGCGCTGGTGGCCAGCTGGCTGCTCGGCCTCGGTCACCGGGTGCTCGGCCCCACCGGCGCCTACGCCACCGCGCTGGGTCCGTCGCCGGCCGCCGCCCTCGCGGCGGCCGAGCGGTGCGGGCTGCCGGTGGCGCGGAGCGGGTTGCTGACCCGCGCCGGGCTGATCGGTCCGCCGGCGCCCCGGGAGCGCCACCTGCCGCGGATCGAGTGGCCTGGGGTGGCGAGCGCCCCCGTGCCTGTGGACGTCGTGCCCGACCGGCCGGTCACGAGCCGGCTCCTCGTGGTCGCCGACCGGGTGCACGGTCCGCTCGCGGACCGGTTCGGGGCGGCGGCCCACGCCCTGGCCGCTGCGCTCGGCACGAACCTGCTCGAGCTCGGCTTCGCCGACGGCCCGGCCCTCGTCGGCGCGACGACGCTGCCCCGGCTCGACACCGCCGACCAGGTGCACGTCGTCGCCGCGACGCTGGTCGCCGTCGCCACCACGACCGGTGCGCTCCGATGATCGTCGTCTACGGCTACGCCGACGACGCCCCGATCCGGATGGCGCTCGAGGCGCTCGTGGAGACCGGTGCCGACCACCTCGTCGTCGACCCGCGCCGCCTCGACCGGCACGACCTGGTGGTCGGCGCCGGGATCGACGGCTGGCTGCGGGTCGACGGCCGCGAGGTCGCCCTCGCCGAGGTGACGGCGGTGTACGCCCGCCCCCTCGTGCCCCGCCCGTCCGACCCGAGCGCCGCGGCCCGCGCCCGCGCGGAGGCGTTCGGGGAGGCCTTCGTGACCTGGCTCGACTCCGCGAGCGCGCTGGTCGTCAACCGCCCTCGCGCCATGGAGTCGAACGCGTCCAAGCCCTACCAGGCGCAGCTCATCGCCCGCGCGGGCTTCGCTGTGCCGGAGACCCTCGTGACGAACGACCCGGACGAGGTGCTCGACTTCCGCCGCGCGCACGGTCGCATCGTGTTCAAGTCGCTGAGCGGGATCCGGTCCATCGTCCGCGAGCTCGGCGACGCCGACCTGCCACGCCTCCCGCTCCTCGCCACCCTGCCGGTGCAGTTCCAGCGCTACCTGCCCGGCCGCGACGTGCGGGTGCACGTCGTCGGTGAGGAGACCTTCGCCGCCGCCATCGACAGCACGGCCACCGACTACCGCTACGCCGCACGCGAGGGGGCACGGACCGAGCTGGAGCCGTTCCCGCTGCCCGACGAGATCGCGCGCCGCTGCGTCGACCTCACCGCGCGGTTGGGACTGGTGCTCTCCGGCGTCGACCTCCGGCTCGACGCCGACGGCGGCTGGGCCTGCTTCGAGGTCAACCCGATGCCCGCGTACAGCTACTTTGAGTCCCACACCGGGCTGCCGATCGCGGCCGCGTTGAGCCGCCTCCTCGCCCGGGCCGACGATCGAACCGTGCGAACCGCAGTGGGCAAGGGGTGATGAGTGATGGTCCAGGCCGTCGACAACCTGACGACGCTGGTCGTCCGCGTGCTCGGCGTCACCGCCCACCCGACGCTCGCCGACTGGGACCAGCTCGACGTCGAGGTGGTCTCGGCCACCCCGGTGGAGGGACGGGCCGACCTCCTCTCCCAGCGCGTGGGCGAACGGTTGCCGATGGCAGTGCGACGAGCCCTGGTGCCCGAGGTGGCGACCGGTGCCACGGTGTCGTGCCGCGCCAAGCTGCACCTCGGCGAGGTGATGGCCGAGCCGAACCCCGACCCGGCCGACATCTCCATGCAGCCGCCGACTCCGTAGCGATGACCGGCCGTCCGCACCGTGCGCAGGCGCGTCTGGGCCGATGGGTGGTGGTGGCAGCGCTCTGCGCGAGCGCGTGGGGTGGCTGCAGTGAGACGTGGGATGGGGCCGGGACGGACCAGTCGCCGGGGCCGGCGGAGCGGTCGCCCGGATCGGCGACACGGTCCTCCGAGGAGGCAGCGGCCTGCCAGCGCACACAGCAGCGGGCGGTGCGCAGGCTGAGCCTGGTGGGCGCCTTCGACGAGGTGACTGCAGCGGCGAGCGGGTCGTCGCTTCGGGCGGCGCGGTGGGTCGAAGCGGGCACGAGGGGTCTGTCGCGGCAGGTCGCCCGGGGGTGCGAGGGGTCGGTGCCGCCAGAGCTCGACGCGTTCCTCGACGCCGTGGCCGTCGCTACCGGCGGGGCGACCTTCGGAGCGCCCGAGGTGGGTCGCATCCGCGCGGCCTGGCGTACCTGGGCGACGTCGGTGGGAGTGGAGCCGTCCGACATCGGCGACTTCCGTGACGAGGCGACGTGTCGGCCACTGCTGCGCGGGTTCAGTGCCACCTACCGGGTCGCGTGGCGCTGGGAGGGCGGGCTGAGGTCCTGGTCGATCGAGCTCACCTGGGACAACCGCCTGGGCGAACCGGTGTGGGTCCAGTTCGGCGGCAGCGCCCGGATCCGAGGAGTCGATGGGGTGCGCGAGGGCGCCTATCTGCGAGCGCCGGGCGGCGGGCTGCTGGCCACCTGGGGCGGCAGCTCGGCCGACATGGGGAACCGCCCCCCAGGCCGCACGGTGGAGACCGTGGGTGTCGTGCCGGAGCTGCGGACGAAGGCCGACGGCGGCGTCGACGTGCTGACCTTCTACGCGTCGCTGAGCCACGGCGACGCGGAGTACTGCACCGTGCCGGTGTCGCCGGCGTCCTGACCTCGTACTTGGTTGACACCAGGCCGCGGCCGATTACATGCTTCAAGCATGCAATTCGGCTCGACGACCGGGAGGACGGTCGGGGTTGGGCTGCTGGTGGGTCTGCTGCTGGTCGGCTGCGGCACAGACGAGCCTGCGCCTGCGGAGGAGGACGCGTCGACAGCGCAGCAGGTGCTCGACGCGCTGGCGCCACCGGCGGGTGGCGAGTACCCGGGCGGCTCCTTCGAGTTCAGCCGGCCGATCGACGGCGGGTCGGCGGGTGGGCTGGGCCGGGTCGCGTCGACGTCGTGGGACGTGTACTACGTGGTGGGCGGCTCCAACGGGGCGTGGGGGGCGGGCCTCGACGTGTTCGACACGGCGGACCACGCCGCGCAGGTCACCGAGGACGACGCCGGTTTCTTCTGCACGGGCACTCGCCGCGCGGTCGACGCGCTGGCCGACGACGGGCTCTGGGCCTACTCCTGCCGGCGTCCGACGGAGGGCGGCTTCTACGCCACGCTCGACGCGGTGGACGGCGCGGTGGCGGCCAACCTGACTGTCTCCGGACCCACCCGCGGGGCCGCCGAGGCCGCCCTGGCCGCCGTCTGGGCGTCCCTCGCACCGACAGTGCACGAGGTCGACGACGCCCTCACCGCGGGTTCCTAGGCTCACCGCCATGAGCCCGGATGCCGCGGACCGCGCCGCCAACCTCGCCGGAGCGATGGCGCTGCTGCTCGCGGACCGGATCCGCGCCGCCGTCGAGCCCGTCACCCACACCTCCGGCGCCTCGGCGGCGGCCCTGACCGCGCTGGCGGCCGGCACCGGCCCCACCTCGGTGGACGGGCTGGCCGGATCGCTGCGGCTGAGTCACTCGCGCGCCGTCCGGGTCGTCGACGGGCTCGAGCGCGAGGGGTGGGCGGTCAGGAGACCGGACCCGAACGACGGCCGCCGGGCGCTGGTCGGGCTCACCGCGCGGGGCCGCCGGGTGGCCGCCCGGGTGCTGGAGACCCGCGCCGAGGCCCTCCGAGACGTGCTGGCCGGTCTCGACCGCGCCCAGCTCCGAGCGCTCGCCGACGTCGCCGCCACGATCCTCGGCGACGCCGCGACCAGTCCTTCTGAGGCCCGCGCCCTGTGCCGGCTGTGCGACCTCGAGGCGTGCGGCTTCGCGCGCGGTGAGTGCCCGGCTACGCCCTGACTCCGCCCCGGCCGCCACCGGTCAGACAGCTCGGCGGACCTGCCTGGCCGTAGCTGACTGGCCTTGACGAGGTCCGTGGGGCCATGCACGGTAGGGCGACACCTCGGCAGGGGGCCCACATGCCACGGTCGGACGACGCGACGAGAGATGACGGGCGCGAAGCCTGGGAAGCGTCTGGGCCCGGGCCAAAGGCGTTCGAGTGGTGGGTCGATCCGACCGAGTATGCGCTCGCGGTGGCAAACAGCCGTCGCACCGGCGACGAGACGGTTCGGCCGGCGCCGTGCTGCACCGAAGCAGGGCGCCGTCTGCTGCTGATGCAGTTCCGGTTCAGCAGCTGGGTTCTACGACGCGTGGAGAAGGTCGAGTTCGAGCACGATCGACGGGTGGTCCGTCGGACGACGATCGAGCTGCGGGTGCCGGAGGAGGCCCCCGAGGTGGTGCTGTCGAATGACGAGGGCTACTGGCTGGTGCCGCTCTCGGTGATGCGCCGGCGCACGCTCGTCAATCTGGACATCAGCGACGAGGAAGGCACCAGCATCCCGATGCTGGGGCTCCGCTTCACCCAGGCGCTGGACGAGTCCATGTTGCGGGCCGCGGCGTCGATCGCGCTCGGGACCCCGGACCTGTCCGAGGAGCTGTCGGACCTGATCGGCGCCGTGGTGTCCGGCACCAGAGAGGAGGTCGAGAAAGCGCAGGCGCAAGTCGCCTTGGCACTTGGGCATCAGGTGGACGCGAAGTTGCTGGAAAGCATCGTTCCTCTCCGCGAGGCTTCCACCCGCGTTGTTCTCGAGAACCACGTGTTCGGCGCAGCGATCGAGCGGCTGTGGCACAACTTCACGTTGTATGCCTTGCTTCCACTCAGTCTGGGGCGTCAGAGACTCATCCGTCTGTGCGTCGACGAACCAACGGATTGGAAGACTCAAGCTCCCAAGCTCGTCGAGTCGAACGGTGTGGTGAGCTATCGGCCGTTCGCATCGACCGCCCGTCCCCCTGTCCGGTCGATGTTGGGGATCGAGCCGGTTCGCCTGCGGTTTCTGACACCGAGTGCCGAGAACTGCACCAGTTACCACTTCGAGTTCACAGCACCCCCCGACGTTCGGATCGAGCGCGCAACCCTCTTGGCCGGACGACCGCAGACCGCGACCGCAGGGATTGCCTTGGGCCACAAGTCGGTCGACGACGTCACCCCGCGCGGACCGACCGCCGGGCTCCACGCCGTCGAGGTGCCTAACGGGTCGCTCTGCCGCGCACAGATCGATCTTCGAGTCCCGAGTCAGGGCTGGCTGGGAACCCTGCTGGTGGCGGCCGTCGCCTGTTTGTCCGTCGTGATCTCCGTCGTGGTCCACGCGCTGCTACATGGGGGCGACACCGATCATTGGTCCCCAGAACAGGTCACCAACATCGTGTTGCTGCTCGTGACCGTCAGTGCGGGGTCCGCCAGCTACGTTGCGCACAGACATGCGCACGCCGCCGCCGCCACCATGGTCCGGGGTCTGCGGTTCGTCGGCGCGTTCATGATGGCGGTACCGGCAATCCTGGCCGGGTGGCTGGTCTATCTAGGTGAGTCGGCGGCAGCGGATCCATGGAGGCTGTCGTGGTTGGTCGTGGTCTGGGTGGCTCTCTCGTGCGCCGCGACATGCTTGGTCGTGGTGCTGCTCGCCTGGAGCAAGTCGTTGAGTAGCCAGAAGCGAGATGAGCTGACGTCGCCGTGGGACCTCACCGGCGTCACGGCCTCCACGCTCGACGACGCATCGGAGGAGGATCGCACCTACCTCGAGGCGCACCATGCGCTGGGCTTCGATCGCCCGGCCGTTGGTTTCCATACCGCCGAGGGATGGCACGAGCGCTACGGCTGGGACGATGCGAAGCAGGCCGCAGCCGTGCATCTCCTACGCCCGCCCATTCGGTGCTCTTGCGACACAGCCGCTCACCGCTCCCAGGACGGCGACGACTCCTAGTCGTCCTGGTTGGACGAGAAGGCCGCGTCGAACGACGTCGCGGGCGGCGCGAAGTCGAAGCGCCGCAGGAAGTCGAGTGCCTCGCGGGCGCCGTGGAGTCGGTCCATGCCGGCGTCCTCCCACTCCACGGAGATCGGGCCGTCGTAGCCGATCGCGGCGAGGGCGCGGAAGCAGTCCTCCCAGGGGACGTCGCCGCGGCCGGTGGAGACGAAGTCCCAGCCGCGCCGCGGGTCGCCCCACGGCAGGTGCGAGGAGAGGATGCCGTTGCGGCCGCCGCCCATCCGCATCCGGGTGTCCTTGCAGTCGACGTGGTAGATCCGGTCGGCGAAGTCGCTGATGAAGGCCACCGGGTCGAGGCCCTGCCACATCATGTGGCTCGGGTCCCAGTTGAGGCCGAACGCCTCGCGGTGACCGATCGCCTCCAGGGTGCGCACGGTCGACCAGTGGTCGTAGGCGATCTCGGAGGGGTGCACCTCGTGGGCGAACCGCACCCCGCAGGCGTCGAACTCGTCGAGGATCGGGTTCCAGCGGTCGGCGAAGTCGGTGTAGCCGGCGTCGATGCGCGCTGCCGGCACGGGCGGGAACATCGCCACGTACGGCCAGATCGAGGAGCCGGTGAACCCGACGACGACGTCGACGCCCATCTTCTGCGCGAGCCGCGCGGTCAGCCGCATCTCCTCCGCCGCCCGCTGCCGCACGCCCTCCGGATCGCCGTCGCCCCAGACCTTCGGACGCAGGATCGCCTGGTGGCGGAAGTCGATCGGGTCGTCGCAGACGGCCTGCCCGGTGAGGTGGTTGGAGATCGCCCAGCACTCCAGGCCGTGGCGGCGCAGCACGTCGAGCCGCTCCTCCACGTAGCCGGGCTCGTCGACGCGCCAGGCGTCGAGGTGCTCACCGGAGACGGCGATCTCCAAGCCGTCGTAGCCCCAGCCGGCGGCCAGCCCGGCCACCTCCTCCAGCGTGAGGTCGATCCACTGGCCGGTGAAGAGGGTGAACCGCTTGCTCATGCGCTCATCCTCCCGCGACGGCGACCCGCGCGCCGTCCCGCTCGCTGCTGCGTTCGATCGCGGCGAGCACCTGCTGCACCGCGAGCCCGTCGGCGAAGCCCGGGCTGGGATCGCGGCCCTCGTCGACGGCGGCCACCAGGTCGGCGGCCTGCGACACGAACGTGGAGTCCCAGCCCAGCGTGTGGCCCGGGGGCCACCAGGCGCCGACGTAGGGGTGGTCGGCCTCGGTGACGAGCACCCGGCACGCGCCGTCGCCGTGGTCGACGACGAGCTCGTTGAGCCGCTCGAGGTCGAAGGCGAGCGACCCGCGGGAGCCGTAGACCTCGATGGTGAACGCGTTCTTCCGGCCGGCCGCCACGCGGCTCACCTCGAGTGACACGACCGCGCCGCTCCCGGTCTCGAGCCGCGCCCAGGCGGCGTCGTCGACGGTGACCGGCTCCCGGCCGTCGGGCCCCTCCCGCTCGGTCACGAAGGTGTGCAGCCCGCCGGTGGCGGCGACCACCGGCACACCGAGCAGGTGGTGCACCTGGTCGACGGCGTGCGAGCCGAGGTCGCCGAGGGCGCCGGAGCCGGCCTCCTCGCGCCGCAGCCGCCAGGTCATCGGCGCATCCGCGTCGGTGAGCCAGTCCTGCAGGTAGGCGATCCGGACCTCGCGCACGTCGCCCAGCTCGCCTGCCGCGACGACCTGCCGCGCCAGCGCGAGCGCCGGCACCCGGCGGTAGTTGAAGCCCACCATGGCGCGAACGCCGTCAACCGCGGCGGTCTCGGCCGCGCGCAACATCCGCTCGCCCTCGGCGACGCTGTTGGCCAGCGGCTTCTCGACCAGCACGTGCTTGCCGGCCTCGAGCGCCGCGATCGCGATCTCGGCATGCGTCTGCCCGGGAGTGCAGATGTCGATCACGTCGACGTCGGGACGGGAGACGACCTCGCGCCAGTCGCTCGCGGCCTCCGCCCAGCCGAAGCGGTCGGCGGCCTCCTTCACTGCAGCCGGGTCGCGACCCACCAGCACCTGCTGGCGAACGGGGGAGACACCGGGGTGGAAGGCGCCGAGGTTGCGCCACGCGTGGGAGTGCGCCTTGCCCATGAAGGAGTAGCCGACGCAGGCCACGCCGAGAGGTCGGCGGTCGGGGTCGCTCATGCAGGGACTCCTGAGGTGAGGGCCCGGAGGAAGGTGAGGCCGTCCCGGGCGAGGTCGTCGGGCGACGCGGCGAGCGGGCGCCAGATGGAGGCGGCCACCGCGATCGCGGCGTTGTCGGGGGTGAAGCTCTCGATCACGAGCGGGCCGGCGTAGCCGACGTCGTCGAGCGCCTCGATCAGTCCGTTCCAGTCGGTCTGGTCGCCGCCCGGGGCCCCGCGGTCGTTGCCGCACACCTGCACGTGGGCGAGGTGTTCGCCGGCCAGCCGGACGGCGTCGCTGCTGGAGCGCTCCTCGATGCCGAGGTGGTAGGTGTCGAGGGCCAGCCCGAGCGCGGGACCCAGCAGCGGGCCGGCGGCGTCCAGTGCCTGCTCGACGGTGTTGACGAACGACGTCTCGTAGCGGTTGAGCGGCTCGATGCCGATCCGGACGCCGCGCTCGGCGGCGTGGTCGACCACGGGGCGCAGATGCTCGCGCCACTCGGCGTACGCCACGCGGCGCTGCTGCCCGTCCATCCGCCAGACCCGGCCGGTGGCCGCGTAGAACGGACCAGCAGACGCCGGGCGCGCCTACCGCCGCGGCCAGGTCGACGCACGCGCGCAGGTAGGCCCGGGTGGCGGCCACGGTGTCGGGGTCGGTGCCGACGAGGTCGCGGCCCGGAGCCATCGCGCCGACGACGAACGGCGCGAGCCCGGCGGCGGACAGCGCGTCGGCCGTGCGGGCCGGGTCGAGGTCGCCGGCGTTCTCCAGCGGCAGCTCGACGGCGTCGAAGCCGAGGCCCGCGACGCGGTCGAGCAGGGTGGGCAGGTTCTCGTCGGTCAACGGCGAGGCCCACACCCAGGTGTTGACGCCGAGCGTGCGCACGATGGGTCTCCTCGCTGGATTGGGATCGGTGTGGGGTCGCCGCGCAGGCCGGCCGACGGACGGCGGCCGGCCCGCGCGGTGTTCTGGTGCGGGTGGTCAGGCGCCGATCAGGGGATCTCGCGCTCCTGCCAGACCTCCGGGTAGCCCGGCAGGTCCTCCCCGCCGAACTTGGCGTAGTGGCCGTCGGGCATGCCGTCGTTGGCCTCGAGGTAGTCCGGCAGCTCGTCCTCGGTGATCGGGACCTGCGGCAGCACCCACTCGGCGGGCACCTCCTCGCCCTTGGCGATCATGCCGAGCGCGAGCAGCGGCGTGCGCCACTGGAAGTTGGAGTACACCGGCGCGAGCCCGGTGAGGCCGGTCTCGTCCCACTTGCGCAGGTAGCTCATCTCGTCCTCGCCGGTCATCACCGGGTAGTCGACGCCGGCGTCCTCGAAGGCCTCGATGGCCGCGACGGCGCCGTCACCGGCATCCATCCACACGCCGTCGACGTTCCCCTTGGCGAGCTCGTCGGTGATGATCGACTTGATCTTGGCCGGGTCGGCGTCGGTGAAGAAGTCCGCCGCCTCGATGCCGTTCTCCTCGAAGATCTTCTGTGCGGCGGCCCAGCGGGTCTCCAGCACGTCGACGCCGGGCAGGATGCGCAGCGCGACGACCTTGTCGCCCTCCTCGAGGTTCTCCACGAGGAAGTTGGCGGTGTCGATGCCCCAGGCGAAGCCGCCGACGGGGTGGATGAAGCTCGTGTAGCAGTCGGTCTCGACGCCGCGGTCGAACACGATCACGGGCTTGCCGGTGTCGCAGGCACGCTCGACGGCCGCGGTGATCGCCTTGGTGGAGTTCGGCGAGATGATGAAGGCGTCGCAGCCGCCCTCCTTGATGAAGTAGTCGATGTCGGCGATCTGGGTGTTGTCGTCGTCACCGGCGTCGCGCGTCTCCATCTCCGAGATCACGCCCTCGTCCTGCAGCACCTTCAGCTGCTGGTTCATGGTGATCCAGCCGGTCTGGCGCCACGGGTTGCTGATCGAGGCGTTGGCGAAGCAGGCCTTCATCGGCTTGTCCGTGGCGAACGCGCTCGTGTCGGTCATCTCGCCGTCGAGGTACTGCAGCCAGGGCTGGTCCTCCGGGCCCTCGAAGGTGGCGTCGCGCTGCTCGTCCTGGAGGTCGAACTGCTCCTGGTCGAACCACTTGCTGGGCTCGCCCGCGTCGCCGCCCCCGCCCCCGTCGTCGTCGCCGCAGGCGCTGACCAACGCCAGCACGGCAACGGCGGCAAGGACGCCCTTGACCTTGGTTCTGCGCATGAGTTGTCTCCTGGTGTCGTGCCCGCGGACGGGCGATGGATCCCGAGTAGGGGTTGGGAAGTTCGTTCAGCCGGACGCCGGATCGGCCGGCGCCGGTTCGTCGGCAGCGGGCCGTCGCCGGCCGGGCAGGCCGGGCCTGGCGCTGAACCGCCATGCGCGGCCCGCCAGAGCGACGGCGACGATGATGATCACGCCCTGCACCGTGTCGCGCCACGTGGTCTCGATGACCTCCAGCGCGTTGAGCAGCGTGATGAGCAGCTCGAGGGCGAGGGTGCCGCCGACGGCGGAGAGCACCCAGCCGCGGCCGCCGCCGAGCACCACGCCGCCGAGCACGACGGCGGTGATCGCGTAGAACTCGTAGCCGCTGCCGACGTCGCCGTTCACCCCGACCTGGCCGACGAGGATCATCCCGGCCACCGTGGCGGCGAGCGACGACAGCACGAAGGCGCGGGTCTTGAGCCACACCGGCGAGGCTCCGGCGAAGCGGGCGGAGTCGGGGTTGTCGCCGACGGCGAGCAGGCTCCGACCGAACGGCGTCCGCATCAGCCCGGCGGCCAGGATGCACAGGACGACGAGCACGATCACGGAGTAGTCGAGGTTCTCCACCACCGGCAGGTCCTCGAACCCGCCGCGGCCGAGGTCGCGGTACTCGTCCACCGGGTTCTGCTTGTTGCTGCCGCCGGTGGCGTTGTCGACGATGCCGGTGATCGCGAGCATCGTGCCGAGGGTGACGATGAAGCTCGGCACCTTGAGCACGGTGGTGGCGAGGCCGTTGATCACGCCGACGCCCACGCCGAGCGCGAGCATGAGCACGGTGACCGGCCAGATCCGGTCGGGGTCCTGGATGAGCTCGCCGGCGATCACCACCTGGAGGGCGATGACGGCCCCCATCGAGAGGTCGAACTCGCCGGAGACGATCACGAAGTACTGGCCGATCGCCACGATCGCGAGCGGCGCGAGGCGGCTGAGGAACCCGGACAGGTAGCTGGGTTCGCCGAAGTTGGGGTTCACGGAGATGAGCGCGACGAGCAGCCCCAGGGCCAGCACCCACACGGCTCCGCCGGGGGTGGCCACGCCGCCGAGCAGGCGCATCGGGAGCGACCGGGTGTGCGCGGGCAGCGGCTGGCGGGCCGTGCGGCCGGGCGCCGGCGGCCGGGTGGCGGCGGGGGCGCTCATCGCGCGGCCTCCTCTTCGGCGGGGGCGTTGTCGGGGGCGTGGGCGGCCGGGACGGCGCGCCGTCCCGCCTTGTCGAACGGCGCCGGACGCCGCTCCACCTCACGGCTCGCGTACACGGCGACGGCGAGCACGATGACGGCGCCGCGGATGATGTCCTGCACGAAGCTGGTGGTGCCGATGACGCTCATCACCTGGTCCATCACGGCGAAGATCAGGACGCCGCCGAGGGTGCCGAGCACGCTGCCCTTGCCGCCGGCGAGCAGGGTGCCGCCGAGCACCACGGCGGCGATCGACATCAGCTCGTAGCTGCCGGTGAGGCCGGCGGTCGACTTGCCGACGCCGATCCGGCTCAGCAGCAGGACGCCGGCGAGGCCGGCGAGGGCCGAGCAGAGCACGTGGGCTGCCACCACGGGCACCCAGGTGCGCAGGCCGGACAGCCGAGCGACGTCCTTGCTGCCGCCGACGGCGTACATGTGGTGGCCGAGCCGGGTGCGGCTGAGCATCCAGATCGCGAGCGCCGCGGCCGCCAGCATGATCAGCGCGACGACGGGAATCGGCCCGACCGAGGCGGTGTCGAGCCGCTGGAACGACGGCGCCACCCGGCCCTGGTCGCCGGTGAACTCGGTGGCGACGTAGCCGCTGAGGATGAGGCCCATGCCGAGCGTGGCGATGAAGCCGTGCACGCCGAGGAACGCAACGACGACGCCGTTCACCAGCCCGATGCCGGCGGTGACGAGGAGCGCCAGCAGCACGCCGGGGACGATCTGGGAGTTCGAGCCGTCCATCACGAGCGCCCCGACGATGCAGCCGATGGTGACCACGTAGGGCACCGACAGGTCCAGGCTGCCGACCAGGATCACCAGCGTCTGGCCGATCGCCACCAGGCCGAGGGTGCTCGCGAGCACCAGGATGGCCTCGATGTTGCCGGTGGCGAAGAAGCTGCGGTCCTTCACGGTGGCGGTGAGCACCGCGCCGAGCACCACGGCGACGAGCAGCAGCAGGTAGACGATCGCGGTGGAGGTGAGCTCGCGGGGCGCGGGCTTGGACACGTCGGTCACGTCAGGCCACCTCGCTCACGCCGGTGGCCACCTGGAGCACCTGCTCCTCGCTGCTGCCCGCGGGCAGCTCGCCGGCCACGCGCCCGTCGCGCATCACCACGATCCGGTCGGCCATGCCGATCACCTCGGGAAGCTCGCTCGACACCATGAGCACGGCGAGCCCCTGGGCGGTCAGCTCGCGCACCAGCTCGTAGATCGCGTGCTTGGCGCCGACGTCGATCCCGCGCGTGGGCTCGTCCATGAGCACCACGCGGGGGTGGGTGGTGAGCCAGCGGGCCAGCACCACCTTCTGCTGGTTGCCGCCGGAGAGCAGGCGCACCTCCTGGTCCATCGACCGGGCGGTGATCTCCAGCGACGAGAGGAGGCCGGGGGCCTCGCTGCGCGCGGTGCCGGTGCGCCGCGGGAACACGTTGCGGACGACGCCGAGCGTGTTGTCGAGGATGGTCTGGTTGAGCGCCAGTCCGGTGGCCTTGCGGTCCTCGGTGACCAGCGCGAGCCCGGCGCGCACGGCCCCGCGCGGGGAGCGGGTGCGCACCTTCTTGCCGGCGATCCGCAGCTCGCCGCGGGTGAGCGGCGTGACGCCGAAGACCGCCTCGAGCAGCTCGGTGCGCCCCGAGCCCTGGAGGCCGGCGACGCCGACCACCTCGCCGGCCCGGATCGTGAGGTCGACGCCGTCGACGTAGCCGTTGCCGGCGTCGTGCAGCTCGAGCAGCGGCTCGCCGATCTCGGTGCCCTCCTGGCGGCCGGGGAAGAACGACGACATGGGCCGGCCGACCATGAGGCGCACCAGCTCGGCCTCGTCGAGCTCCGCGGTCGGCCGGGTGGCCACCTGCTCGCCGTCCTTGAGCACCGTGATCACGTCGCAGAGGTCGAAGATCTCCTGGAGCCGGTGCGACACGTAGAGAACGCCGACCCCGCGGTCGGTGAGCCGGCGGATGATCGCGTAGAGCAGCTCCACCTCGTGCTCGGCGAGCGCGGCGGTGGGCTCGTCCATCTGGATGACGCTCGCCTCGAAGCTGATCGCCTTGGCGATCTCGACCACCTGCTGCTCGGCGACCGAGAGGCTGCGCACCCGGCGGTCGGGCGCGATGTCGTCGACGCCGAGGTCGGCCAGGAGCCGCGCGGTGTCGCGGTTCATGCGGGTGGTGTCGACCATGCCGAGCCGGCGCGGCTCGCGGCCGAGCCAGACGTTCTCGGCGACGGTGCGTGCCGGCAGCAGGTTGAACTCCTGGAACACCGTGGTGAGGCCGGCGCGCTGGGCCTGCACCGGGTGCCCGAAGCGCACCTCGTCGCCGGCGAGCTCGACGGTGCCGGCGTCGGGCTGGTGCACGCCGGCCAGCACCTTCATGAGCGTCGACTTGCCGGCGCCGTTCTCGCCGACGAGGCCGTGCACCTGGCCGGGCAGCACGTCGAGGTCGGCGTCGCGGAGCACCACGTGCCCGGCGAACGACTTCGTGACGCCCCGGACGCGCAGCACCGGGGTGGTGCGAGTCGGTGGTGTGTCCGTCGTCACGCCCGCACCCTGACACGTCGGCCCCACTTCTGTCGAGAGTTCGGCAGAAGTTGTTAGGTAGACGTACGAAAGGGGGCGTGCGATGCTTCCGGCCGTGCGCACCAGCGACGTCTTCGAGCTGCTGCGCGACGGCACGCCCCGCACCCGCGCGCAGCTCGCCGACGCCTCCGGCCTGGCCCGGTCGACCATCGCCTCGCGCATCGACACCCTGCTGCGGCTCGGGCTCGTGGCGCCGTACGGCGACGCGGTCTCGACGGGCGGGCGGCCGCCGTCCCTGCTCGCCCTGAACCCGAGCGCACGGGTGGTGGTGGGCATCGACGTCGGCGCCAGTCACACCGCCGTGGCGCTGGTGGACCTCGCGGGCACCGTGCTCGCCGAGACCCGCACCGACCTCGATGTCGCCGAGGGGCCGGAGGTCGTGCTGGGGTGGGCCGAGGCCGCTGTCGCCGACCTGCTGGCCGCGCAGCGGCGCGAGCCCGGCGAGATCATCGCGATCGGGGTCGGGCTCCCCGGCCCGGTCGAGCACGAGACCGGCCGGGCGATCAACCCGCCGATCATGCCGGGCTGGGACCGCTACGACGTGCCGGCCCATGTGCGTCGTGCCTACGACGTGCCGGTGCTCATCGACAACGACGTCAACATCATGGCGCTCGGCGAGCGCCACGCTCACCTGCGCGACATCGACGACCTCGTGTACATCAAGGTGAGCACCGGCATCGGCGCCGGCATCGTCTCCGGCGGGCAGCTGCAGCGCGGCGCGCAGGGCACCGCCGGCGACCTCGGACACGTCCGTCTCGCGGGCGCCGACGACGTCCGGTGCCGGTGCGGCAACCTCGGCTGCCTGGAGGCGGTCGCCGCCGGACCCGCGCTGGCGCGCGCGCTGCGCGAGCAGGGCCTCGACGCCGGCGACGGCCGCGCCGTCGTCGGCCTGGTGCGTGACGGCGAGCCGCTGGCGATCCAGACGGTCCGCCAGGCCGGCCGCGACCTCGGCGAGGTGCTCGCCGTGCTCGTGAACCTGGTCAACCCCGGGGCGATCGTGATCGGCGGCGACCTGGCCGAGGCCGGCGAGAGCCTGCTCGCCGGCATCCGCGAGACGGTCTACCAGCGCTCCCTGCCCCTCGCCACCGAGCACCTCCAGATCCGCACCTCGCAGGCCGGCGAACGGGCCGCGATCCTGGGCGCAGCCACCATGGCCACGGCGTTCGCGCTGTCACCCGAGGAGATCGACCGCGCCAGCTTCGCGCTCGGCGAGGGCTCGGCGGCGCAGGGAGCCTGAGCGCAGCTAGGGCGTCGGGGCGTCGGCCGCCTCGGAGTGGGTCGCGCAGTCGGGGTTGGTGCAGATCCGCGCGTCCGGGGTGTCGTCGGCGGTGCCGACGACGCCGCCCTCGGGGCCCACCGGGCCGTCGTCGACCGGGGCCGGGTCGGGGTCGCGGGCCTCCAGACGCACCGGCGAGCCGCACACGGCGCAGGGGGCGTAGTCCTCGTACACGGGTCCTCAGCTCACGACGGGCGACGTTCGGCGGGCAGCAGCTTGTGGGTGCCGTCGCACCAGGGCGCGCGGGAGGTGGCGCCGCAGCGGCACACGGCCGAGACGGGCCGGGTGGTGCGGTGACGGGCGCCGTCGGCGGTCTCGACCTCGGCGTCGCCGACGACGAGCATCGGGCCGCCGGGGCACAGCCGGAGCCGGGTCGCCGGGTCGCTCATGCCGCGGCCTCGGCCCAGGTCTCGAGCATCCGGCCCGCCGAGCGGCTCTCCAGGTCGAGGCAGGTCCACGCGCCGAAGAGCACGTCGTCGCGCAACGCGGGCTCCTCGGTCGACGAGCGCGCCGCACACGTCGCGCGCCGCCACCTGCTCGTGCACGGCGTCGGCCTCGACGTGCTCGTCGTAGTAGGCCACCAGCGAGTCGGGGAACCCGAGCCGCTGCAGGCCCTGCACCATCTGCCGCGACGGCACCGAGCTGGTGGCCTCGAACGCGGCGAAGTGCCCGAGCGCGGCGGCGCGCAGCCGGCGTTGGAGGCCGAACATGCTCACGGCGTTGTTCTGCTCGAGGGTCTCGAGGTGCGCGACGTCGATGTGCGCGGCGTACCCGGCGTCGATCCCGGCGTCGGCGAGGCCACGGGCGAAGAGCGCATGGTGCAACCGGGCCGGGTCGCCCACGCCGTACTCGTCGTACAGCACCTGCATCAGCGCGGCCTTCGGCGCCGCCTCGAGCCGCGGCAGCGTCCACGACGTCGGGTCGGCCTCCTTCAGGTGGTAGACCGAGCGCTGGCGCAACAGCTCGACCACCTCGGTGGCTGTGGCGGATCGCTGCACGTAGCGGGCGAGCGAGGGCCCGTCGTGCGCCGCAGCGAGGTCGAGCAGCGCGTCGCCGACCGGCCCCTCGACGCCGACCTCCGCGGCGGCGAAGCGCTCGCGCAGCCGCGCCTCGAGCTCGCACTCCAGCTCCCGGCGCACCGGGGCCAGCACGGGCGACCCCTCCCACGCCTCGTCGACGCCGGCAAGGCCGCGGTAGTGCAGCTCGTGCAGAACCCAGAGGCTGAGCGCCCGGTCCTCCGCGCTGTGGGCCGGCTCGACCCGCGGCGGCGCGACGTCGTCGTCCACCGCCGATCGCAACAGGTCGACCAGCCGTCGGCTCAGGGGTCCGCGAGGCGCGGGCAGGGGAGCAGCCACAGCATCGATCATCGCGGGCTGGGCCCCGCGGACCACCCCCCTCCAGGGTGATCGGCCAGGCCTCGCGCCCAGGGATGCTGGGGAGGTGACCCCTTCCACCGATCAGCATGCTCGTGAGTCGCTGCGCTTCGAGGGACTCACCATCGAGCACGACGCCCGGGTGCTGACACCGCGGCCGTGGACGCAGCGGCAGTCGCGCTGGGCGGCTGAGCTGGCGGCAGCGGCACCGCCGGGACCGCTGCTCGAGCTGTGCTCCGGCGCCGGTCACATCGGGCTCGCCGCTGCGCATCTGTCGGGCCGGGCGACCGTCTGCGTCGACGTCGACCCCGCGGCCTGCTACTTCACCCGGCTCAACGCCGTGGGCGCCGGACTCGACCAACGGGTCGAGGTGCGCGAGTCGCGCCTGGAGGACGCGCTGCGGCCGGGCGAGCAGTTCGCGTTGGCCATCGCCGACCCGCCCTGGGTGCGCAGCGACGGCGTCGACGTGCACCCGGACGACCCGCTGCGGGCGATCGACGGCGGCAGCGACGGCCTCGACCTCGCCCGGGCCTGCGTGCGCGCCTGCGAGGGTCATCTGCCGGAGGGCGCGAGCCTGCTCCTGCAACTGGGCGACGAGGCGCAGGCCGACGCCATCGGCGCGTTCGCCGCCGACCGCGGCTGGACCGCCGCCGGCGTGCGGCACGGCCCGCCGGGTCGCGGGCTCGTGCTCCGGCTGCTCCACCCGGCGTCTCCCAGGTGACCGCACCGGAGACGATGGCGGGACGGGTGCGACTCGAGCCCAAGCTGCTGATCATGCCCGCGCTGGCGTTCCGCGTGGCCAGGTCACCGGCCTTCACCGGCCGGCCGAGCGTGCTGGTGGCGCAAGGACTGTCGTGGTGCGGTGACGTGGCGCTCATGGGGCAGGGACGCCGGCCGTTCCTGGTGGGCCTGTCCTCGTTCCTCGCGGCGCACGTCGCGTACGCCTCGGCCTATCGGGCCCGGTCGACCGCCGGGGTGTGGGACACCCCGCAGCGCCGGGGGATCGCGGCGGCCGGTGGCGCCGCGGCCCTGGCCATGGCGGTCGCCGCGTTCCGGCGCGACCGGGTGCTGTTGGCTCCGGTGGCGGTCTACGGCACCACCCTGGCGTCGACGGTCGCCGCCGCTGCGGCCGTCGACAGCGAGCAGGGGCGCCGTCGCATCCTCACCGGCGCCTCGCTGTTCTTTCTGTCCGACCTCCTGATCGGCGTGCGCGAGTTCGTCGGCGGGAAGGACTCCACCGCCCTCCAGACCGCGGTGACGGCGACCTACGCCATCGGTCAGTGGTGCATCGCCGACGGCATGGTCGGCACTCGCCACATCGCCTCGCGCTCGACGCCGGACGTCGTGACCAACCGCGCCCGGACGGCGGCGTGGGGCGGCGGGCCGAAGCGGTAGGAGTAGGAGGCGTCGGCGAACCGGCCGAGCATCGCCTCCACGCCGAGCACCCGGTGGCTGTGCGGGGCGAGGGTCCAGGTCTCGTCGGCCGACTCGATCGTCGAGCCGTCGTCGCGCAGCAGGTCGACGGTGAGGGTGGCGTCGTCGGGGTGCCCGCGGTCGTGGGCCACGTGGACGTCGAGGCCGTTGAGCCCCTCGTCGACGATCCAGACCGCGGTCGGCTGCAGCACGGGGGCGAGCATGCGGGCGGCGGGCTTCGGGGTGCCGTTGTGGTCGAGCAGACCCCAGCCGGCGCCGGAGGCGAGGTCGCGCAACCAGAGCACGATGCCGCCACCGCACCCGGAGTCCGGTCGTCGCCACTCGCCGAACACCTCCGCCATCACCTCGCCGGTGACCCGTTGCGCCTCGGCATCCGTGGCCTCCGTGCCGTAGCGGGCACGCAGGTAGTGGTCGCGGACGTCGGCGAAGTCCCAGTCGGCGCCGTTGTCCCGCGGCACCCCGCCCGCCGGGTCGTCGGGCACCGGGTCGGGCAGGTTGCTGAACGCGAGGCACTCGGCGGCGAAGCCCACCCGGCTGTGCCGCACGTCGGCGAGGTCGCGCCGGTAGCCGCCGACGCCGAAGTACTGCGCGATCCCGGTGTCCACCCGGGTCACCGGGTCGCCACCGGACGGCGAGGAGTCGACCCATACGGCGTCCAGCCCGGACGCCGCCACCACCGGCCGCAGCAGGGCGGCCAGCTCGCCGGCGGCGCCGGTGGCGGGGGCGACGCCGAACATCGCGGCCTGCTGCTCGTGCTCGGCCGAGCCGCACACCACCGCGGTCGAGGGATGGCGGAGCAGCCGGGAGCAGTGGTCGGCTGCCTCGGTCTCGACGGCGGCCGCGAAGTCGGCGTCGGCCAGCGGGTAGTCGAAGGTGGCGAACATGAGGTCCTGCCAGACCAGCAGGCCGAGCTCGTCGCAGCGGTCGTGGAACGCGTCGGTCTCGTAGGCCGCGGTGCCCGGCACCCGCACCAGGTTCATCCCGAGGTCGACGGCGTCGTCGAGGGCGGCCGGCTCGCCCGGCGTCCACACCGCCCCGCGCACGAACACCCGGACGCCGTTGACCCACAGGTCGAGGGAGTCCGCGCTCCGGTTCTCGAGGGTCCGGAACCCGACCCGGCCGATCACCTCGCCGTCGATGATCACGTCGTGGAGCCGCGGCTCGCCGTGCGTGTGCGGCCACCAGAGCTCGACGTCGGGGAACAGGAGCTTGCGCTCGCCGTCGACCGCGACCACGCCCATGGTGCCCTCGAGCCACGCCTGAAGCCGGGCGGCTGGCGGCCCGGTACGCAGCACGACCGGCCGGTACGGGCCTACGACCGGCGGCCCGGGCGCGAAGCCGGGCGCCCGGCCGAGCACCTGCGTGCGCACCCACCGCAGCCGCGGCTCGTCGACGAGCAACGTGCGCCACCGGGCTCGGGGCTGGCGGGGCAGCCCGTCGAGCAGGGCGGTGAGCGGGTGCACGACGATCCGCACCTCATGGTCGCCGGCCGCGACCTCGACCTCGTGCCGCTCGAACATCGAGCGCCCGGAGGCCACCACGACGTCGTCGACGAGCAGGTCCCAGACGGTGGCGATGCCGCCGATCTCCAGGACGCCCGCGGCGTCGACCGTGACCTGCGCGACGAACTCGTGCCGGACGGCGTCGGCGTCGGGTCCCGGCTCGGGGGTGATCCGCTCGAACTCGAGGACGTGGCGCACGGTGGTCAGGAAACCAGAGAGTCCAGCTGGGAGACCGCGGTTTCGTACGCCTCGGCCATCGGCGACACCACGCCGGCGACGTCGAAGGCCCGCTGCCGGGCCAGGCGGAACAGCAGCATCTTCGAACCGCCGACGATGTCGTCGAGCGACGCGGCCGCCGGCTCGCCGTCGGCGCCGAACAGCCACCGCACGTGCGTGGCCAGGAGCTCCATCGAGGCGCCGACCAGCCGCGGGTTGTGGAAGGCGTAGGCGTGGTAGTCGGCGCTGGACCCCTCCAGCAGCATGGGCAGGTCGGCCTCGAGGCGGGCGGCGAAGGCGCGGAACGGGTTGTGGGCCGGGCGCCGCGCCAGGTGCGAGGCGAACAGCCCGCGCGCGACGGCGGCGAGGTCGTCCGGCGGCGGCCCGAACCGGATCGCCTCGACATACAGCGGCAGCGGACCGGGCGCGAACAGGCCGTCGAAGTCCTCGCCGGAGAGCTCGAAGTAGCCGGCGTTGTGGAAGTAGCGCAGCACCTTCGCCTCGACGTCGACCGACTCGGCGATGATCGTCGACTTCACGTGCTCGGAGCGGTAGGTGGTGGCCGCGAGGTCGGGCAGGTGGAACGAGTCGACCTCGGGCATCACGGCCTGTCCGTCGGCCAGTCGGCTCGCCACCAGGTCGAGGAGCCCGCGGTAGGGCTGCACCTCCCGTAGGTCGACGCCGTAGAGCGCGAACAGCTCGTCCGGCGTCGGCTTGAACAGCGTCCACTGGTCGACGTCGAAGTCGCATTGCACCGCGCCGCCGAGCATCGCCACCGGGTCGTGCCCGGCCGCGTGCAGCACCTCGACCAGGCAGTCGACGTAGCAATTGGTCTCGGTGAAGGTGCGGTCACTGCCGTGCACCGGGTGCACGACGTACGTCGTGGGGTCGAGGCCGAACAGCCCGGTCATCAGGCGCCGCCTCGCGGGCTCAGGGGGAGGTGGCGGTGGAGGAACTCGGTGGCCCGGTGGTGGCCCACCAGCTGCGCGGGCCGCGTGAGGAGCGAGTGGTCGACGGTGTCGTCGGCGGTGAACCGGAACCGCGGGCTGCGCCGCATCCACCACAGCAGCGGCCGCACGGCGTACACCTCGGTGAAGTGCTGGGCGTCGTCGCGGCAGGCCACCACCTCGAGCGCGGTGCCGCGGCGCCGCACCCGCCAGAGCACCAGCAGCGGCGCGTGCCACACCGCGAACTCGCGATAGATCCGCCACAGGCCGCCGGCGAGGATCCGGCGGCGGCGGGCGAGGTCGGCCACGGGCTTGTTCGGCACGATCGCCGCGCGGCGCCGGTCGGTGTAGACCGGCGTGCCCTTCGCCGCCTGGTAGATCGTGAGCCGCGGGTTGATGGCGAACACGGCGTCCACCGGCGCCCACAGCGCGGCCTCGAGTGCCGAGTAGGAGCCCGAGCACAGCCCGACGATGCCCACCCGCGACCCGTCGGCGGCGAGCTCGGTGACCACGTGGCGCATGTCGTCGATCCACTCCGGCGCGAACGCCAGGTCGTCGTCGCGACCGGGCGGAGTCGGGCTGTCACCCACGCCGCTCTGGTCGATCCGCACCACCCGGTAGCCGGCGGCGGCCCACCCGCGCGCCCACTCGACCCACCGGCGGCCGGGCCCGATGTGGTGCTCGGCCGCCACGTTCACCAGCACGACCCAGGGAACGGGGCCGCGGGCCACGCGCTCCGCGACGTCGAGTGGCTCGCTGACCATGCCGACGAGGCCCGCAGGGCCGAGGTGGGCCACCCGCTCCCGCACCGGAGCCGCGTCGTCGGCGCCGGACGCGACGACGGCGGCGCGCTCCGGGTCCGGCGACGCCACCGGCACCGGCTGCTCGGCGGCGCCGTGCGCGATCCAGGCCACGATCCGGCGCAGCGCGTCTTCCGGCACCACGCTCTGCTCCGGCGGGACGTCGAGCAGCTCGGCCTGGCCGGACGCCGGGCCGGTCTCCAGGCACGGCGTGCCGCGCTGCAGCCCGCGCGCGACGCCCTTCGCCACCGGCCGGTCCTCGCGCGTGAGCAGCAGCACCCGCTCGGCGAGTGGCCGGTCACCGGGGATCCGGTCGAGGGTGAGGGTGCCGAGCGAGCGCGCCGTCACCGGGTCGTACTGGAAGCCGGGCGTGTGCCGCAGCCCGTCCTCGGCCCGCGGCAGGTCGGGCCCGCCCATCCGGTAGAGGGCCTCGCCCTCGCGCAGGAAGCTGCGGCCGCTCAGGCACGGGTCCCAGCAGGCGAGGGCGCGGAACGGCGCGCCGCGGGAGGCCTGCACGGCGGCCAGGGTGGCGCCGAGCCGCATCCCCACCGCGGCGACGTCCGGGACGCCGAGGTGCACGAGGTACTGGCGCGCGGCCTCGACGCTGGACAGCCAGTGCGCCACCCGCGCGGGGTCGCCGAGCAGCCCGGCGGAGTCGCCGGTGCCGTCGTAGTCGAACCGCAGCGCCACGAACCCCGCAGCCGCGAGCTCCTCGGCCAGTCGGCGGAACGTCCGGTGCGCGGCCCGGCCCTCCTCGCCGACCGGCGGGCACAGCACGACGCCGCCGCGCGCGCTGCCGTCGCCCGGCCGGGAGACCCAGCCGAACAGCGGGCGCGACTCCGGCCCGAACCACACCTGCGTGTGCATGGTGCCGGCGGTCGTGGCGTCGTCGTCGCTCAGCACCGGAGAGCGGCCCTCACCTCGTCCGGCCACGTCGCCACGTCGGTGCCGTGGGTGGCGAACAGCGCCAGCGCCACCCGGTCCAGGCCGAAGCCGAAGCAGGCGCTGTGGGCCGGGGTGCCGTCGGGCAGCCGCAGGTCGAAGGCCTGGCCGAAGTGGTCCTCGTGGTAGTTCGAGGAGGCGACGGCGGTGGAGCCGGCCTCGGTCAGGTCGACCACGATCTCGTACTTGAGCGCCGCCTCCAGCTGGGTGGCGGCGAGCAGCCGGCCGGCCCGGCCGAAGAACGGGTCGCTCGCGGGCTCGGCGCGCACCGGCAGCCCGAGCGCCCGCAGCGCCGCGAGGCCGCGCTCGAGCCACGCGTCGCGGTGCTCGACCGCCTGGTCCGGCGTGCCGACCCGCACGAACTCGTACATGCGGAACGCCTGCATCCGCGCCGGGTCGGTGCTCGGCTCGTGCCGGAAGCACCAGCCGCTGCACTCCTCGTGCAGGCCGGCCTCCGGCACGTCGGCGGGCAGCGCGCCGTAGAGCGAGTGGCACACCGACGACGGCAGCACCGTCTCGCCCGGCACCAGGTGGCCCGCGCCGTCGCCGCCGCCGTCGAGCTCGGCCAGCAGGGCGCGGTGCTCGGCGTCGCCGCCGGCGAACACGGCCACCGACCCCACCAGGTCGGGGAAGGAGCGCAGGTAGTCGGTGCGCAGGAAGTCGGCGCGCGGCATCACCGGCGGGAACCAGCGCTGGCCGGCGTCGTCGACCACCCGCTGCACGATCGCGTGGTGCTCCACCCCGCGCACCACGAGCTCCCACGGGCCGGAGCCGTGGTGGACGCCGTCGACCGAGGTCAGGTGGAGAACGCCGGCGTCGACGAGCGCGGCACGCAGGTCGGCGGGCGTGGTGAAGGGAGCTGGCATCAGGTCTCCCGCTGCACCAGCGCGAGCTGCGCGGTGCTGGCGGCGATCCGGTCGTTGTTGACCATCACCGCGGCACCGTGCGCGTCGCGCAGGATGCGGCCCAGCGAGTACTCCGAGTCCTCGCGGTAGCCCTGGATGCCGCACACGAGCATCGCCTGGTTCACCAGGTCGACGACCGCGGTGGACGCCGAGATCTTCAGGGTGTTGATGGCCACCATGAAGTCGACCGCGCCGGTCTGCTCGGGGTCGTCCTGGATCGCGAGGTACCGCGACATCAGCGAGTCGACGCCGGCCGCGAGCTCCTGACGGCCCACCAGCAGCGCGGCCAGCCGGGTGGCGCCCGGCGGCGCCTGGCCCGGGGTCTTGCGGGCCGCCCGCTGCACGAACCGCTGCGCGCGCCAGCCGGCCTCCTCGGCCAGCCCGAGCCACAGCGACGACCAGAGCAGGTGGGCGGTGGGCAGCATCGTCTGGGCCGAGATGTCGCCGAAGGCGTCGTCGAGCACGAGCGCGACGTCGCCCGTGGCCTCGAGGGTGAACCCGAGGGAGCAGGTGCCGCGGAAGCCGAGCGTGTCCCAGGTGCTGAGCGGCGTCAGGCTCACCGCGGGCGACTCGCACACCACCAGCACCTGGTCGCTCGGCTGGCTCTCGGCGGTGCGGCGGGCGGTGGTGAGGATCGCGTCGGCGTGCTGGCCGTAGGAGATCACCGGCGCCTGTTTGGTGAGCCGGAACCCGTCGGCGTCGTCGCGCTCGACGAAGCAGGACGACGTGCGGGTGTCGCCGCCGATGCCGAGCTCGGTGGTGGCGGAGGCCAGGAGCAGCTGCTCCGCCGCGACCCGGCGGGCGTAGTCGCGCAGCGCCTCCGAGCGGCCGTGCCGCACCAGGCATGCCACCTGGATGTGGTGCATCGCGAGCACCATCGCCGACGACGCGCAGTAGCGGCCGACGACGCGCACCACCGTCGCTGCCTCACGCAGGTCGTGGCCGAGACCGCCGAGCTCGGTGGGCACCAGGGCGCCGAGCAGCCCCTCGGCGCGGAAGGCGTCGACGGTCTCCTTCGGGAACCGCGCCTGCACGTCGACGTCGGCGGCGTGCACGGCCGCCGTCTCGCGCCCGATCCGGTGGCCCAGGTCGGCGAGCCCAGCTGCCCCCGACATCACGCGGTCCGGGCGGCGGAACCGTCGACGTCCAGCTCGGCGAGCGCGTCGCGGATGGCGGCGATCGAGGCGAAGGTCGACTTCTTGAGCAGGTGCTGGGGGAACTCGACGTCCCACTCGTCCTCGCAGGCCAGCATCATCGTGACCGAGGCGTGCGAGGTCATCCCGGCGGCGTACAGGTCGTCGGTATCGGCCAGGGTGGCCACGTCGACACCGAGCCGCGCGTGGTCGGCGAGGAGGGCGCGCAGGGACTCGGTGACGGACTCACTCATCGTCAGGATCCTCGGCACCCGGCCCGGCTGACTGGAATGCGACCGCCACCGCCAGCGCGACGTCGCCGGTGTGGCTCAGGCTGACATCGATGGGCCCGAGCGCGGCGGCGTGCGCCAGCTCGGCGGCACGGCCGGTGAGCCGGACGACGGGCCGGCCCTCGTGCTGGTCGATCTCGATGCTGCGCGGGTCGACGCCGTCGGCGGTTCCGATCACCTTGAGCACCGCCTCCTTGGCCGCGAACCTCGCCGCCAGCGACCGCGCCCCGCCCGCGGCGTAGGCCCGCTGCTCGGCGTCGGTGTAGACGCGGTTGAGGTAGCGCGCACCGAAGTCGCGCACGGCGTCGGCG
Source organism: uncultured Actinomycetota bacterium (assembly GCA_963808855.1). Lineage (GTDB taxonomy): Bacteria > Actinomycetota > Actinomycetes > Propionibacteriales > Nocardioidaceae > Nocardioides. Next base: position 934,211 of record CAWEHA010000002.1, read on the forward strand.
ACGTCGTCGATCCGCTGCAGGTCGCACCCCGTGCGGGCGCGCGGCACGGTCTCCTGTGCAGGCACGAGCAGTCACGCCCCCATCCCGTGAGCACCCCCGATGGTGTGGTCAGAGCAGGCTAACGTGACGAATGGTGCGTGAAGCGGTTTTGGCCTTCGCCCATCCCGATGGGTGACCGCACCGTCTCTTGGGGCAGGGCGCCACGATGGGCGGGTGGCCGACGCGCAAACGCCCTCGTGGAGTGACGCCGACGTGGTCGAGCAGTACGCGATCGACGGTCACACCGACGCCGGGGAGGGCGCGGCCTTCGCGTCCGTCGGGGCCTGGGCGGAGCGGCGGGTGCTCGACGTCGGGGTGGGCGCCGGCCGCACCACCGGGCTGCTGGCGGCGAAGGCAGCGTCCTACGTCGGCCTCGACATCGCCCCGGGGATGCTCGACGCCGCGCGGCGCCGCCACCCCGACGCCGACCTGCGGGTCGGCGACGCGCGCGACCTCGCCGGGCTCCCGGACGCCGGCTTCGACCTGGTGGTGTTCAGCCACAACGGCCTCGACGCGCTCGACAGGGAGGGCCGAGCGGCCGCGCTCGCGGAGATGGCCCGGGTGACGGCGGCCGACGGGCGGGTCGTGTTCTCGAGCCTCAACCTCGACGGCGTCAGCTTCGACGAGCGGCCGTGGCGGTTGCCGGGCGGGCTGCGCAGCAGCCGGAGCCGCTACCACCTCGCCCACGCCGTGCGGCACCCGCGCAGCGCGGTCCGCGCGGTCCGGAACTTCCGCCGCACCCGGCACCACGGCCACGACGGCGACGGCTGGGCGCTGCGCCCGCTCCGGGCGCACGAGTTCCGCTTCGTCGTGCACTTCGCGCGGCTCGCCGACGTCGTCGCGACCGCCGAGGCGGCCGGGCTCGAGGTGCTCGGCGGGTACGCCGACGACGGCCGCGAGCTCGACGTCGGTGCAGCGACGACCGACTCCGACTGGGTGCACCTGGTGTGCCGTCCACGGCAGGTCTGACACCGGTCGGCACACTGGTCGGTGCCATGGCACCGCACAACCCCGACCACCAGCCCGCGGGCGGCGAGCGCGAGCCGCGCGAGGTGGCCGCCACCATGGACCTGGCGCTGCGGATCGGCGAGCTCCTGCTCTCCTCGGGGGCGGGCGCGAGCGACGTCAGCGCAGCGATGAACAACGTGGCCTGGGCGTGCGGGCTGCGCGGGTTCAGCGCCGACGTGACGTTCACCGAGCTCACGATGAGCCAGCAGTCCGCGCCCGACGAGCCGGCGCTCCTCCAGATCCGGCAGGTGAGGCAGCGCGAGGTCGACTACGGCGACCTCACCGAGATCGACCACCTGATGCGCGACCTGGTGGCCGGCACGATCGACCGGCGCGAGGCGGCGGCCCGGCTCAACCGGATCGTCTCGACCGGCCACACCCGGCCGCGGTGGGCCGTCACGGCCGCGCTCAGCGTGATGGGTGCCGGCATCGCGGTGGTGCTGGGCGGCGACTGGCTGGTGGTGCTGCTGGCCGCGGTGGCCGCCGTGCTCGTCGACCTGCTGCAGCGCCGGATGGGCCGACGCCGGCTGCCGGCCTTCTACCAGCAGGTCGCCGGCGGGCTCATCGCCACACTGATCGCCGTCGCGGTGGCGGCGACGCCGGCCGAGGTGTCACCGAGCCTCGTGATCTCGACGAGCATCGTGATGCTGCTGGCCGGCGTGAACTTCCTCGGCGCCATCCAGGACGCCCTCACCGGCTTTCCACTCACTGCGGGCGCCCGCATCCTCGAGGCCTTCCTCGCCACCGCCGGCATCGTGGCCGGCGTCAGCGGCGGGCTGGAGGTGGCAGACCTGGTCGACGTCGAGCTCGGCCTGGTCGACCCCGGCGCCTACGGCCTCGCCGACCTCCCGTTCATGGTCTGCGGCGGGGCGGTCGCCGCCGCGGCCTACGCGTACTCGGCGTACGCCCCGGTGCGCTCGCTGCTTCCGATCGCCGCCACCGGGGCGGTGTCGCTCGCGCTGTACGCGGTGGCGCTCGACCGCGGGCTCGGCATCGCCTGGGGCTCGGCACTGGCGGCCACCTTGCTCGGCCTGCTGAGCTATCCGGTCGGCCGTCGGTTCCGGGTGCCGGCCCTGGTGATCGTGACGGCGTGCATCACGCCGTTCCTGCCGGGCCTGTCGATCTACCGCGGCCTCACGCTGCTCGCGATCCAGCCCAGCACCGCGCTGCTGGCGATGGTCACGGCCATCGCCGTCGCCATCGCGCTCAGCTCGGGGGTGATCCTCGGCGAGTACCTCGCGCAGCCGCTTGCCCGGGAGGGCCGCCGGCTGGAGGCCAAGCTCGCCGGCCCGCGGTTGGTCGGTCCCCACACGGTGCGGGCCGTGCGCGGGTGGCGACGCCGACGGCGGCCGCTACCTCCGAGGTAATCGACGCCGTTACCTCGCGATGCGACGGTGAGGCATGGACACGACGACCCCGACGACGAGGTACGACGGCACCCTGCGCGTGGTGATGTGGCTGGACGCGTTCTGGTCGGTGGCGGCCACGCTCGTGGCGATCCTGGGCACGGTGGCGGTGGCGCTGCTGGGGCTGCCGGACGGCGCGCACCGGGCGGTGGGGATGACGGCGATCGTGGCCGCGCTCTTCCTGGCGGTGTGCGGCGCCGTCACCGGCGTCCTCCTCCTGCTGCGGATGAACGCCGGCCACTACACGATGCCCCCGGGGATGCGGGTGCCGCTGCCGCGGGCCATGCACCCCGACATCGGGCCCGACGCCTAGGGCGGGGGTGCGGTGCTCTCGCGGACGACGAGCGAGACGGGCAGCAGGAACCGCTCGGGCTCGCCGACGGCGTCAGCACGACCGATCGCCGCCACGAGCATCGCCGCGGCCCGGCGTCCCTTCTCGTTCACGTCCTGCCGCACGGTGGTGAGCGGCGGGGTGGAGGTGCGGGCCGAGCGGCTGTCGTCGTAGCCGACGACGGACAGGTCGTCGGGCACCCGCAGGCCGAGGTCGCGCGCCGCCTGCATCGCCGGGATCGCGATGGAGTCGGCGATGCACAGCAGGGCGGTGGGCGGGTCGTCGCGGTCGAGCATCGCCCGCGCCGCCTCGTAGGAGCTGTCGGCGTCGAGGTAGGCCGCCTCGCCCAGCAGTGGCACGATGCCGGCCGCGTCGAGCACCTCGCGCCAGCCCGCCATCCGCTCCCGGCCGGGCAGCTTGGTGTCCTCGCGCCCCTCGTCGGGGCCGTCGACCGGCGAGGAGGTGAGGATGCCGACACGGCGGTGCCCGAGCTGCACGACGTGCTCGGCGGCGAGCCGCGCGCCGGTGGTGTCGTCGACGTTCACGCTGCCGGCGTCGTCGACCGGCACCTGGTCGACGGTGACGATCGGGATCCCGCGGCGCCGGACGGCGGCGAGCTCCTCGGAGGTCTCCCGACAGGCGTAGACCACGATCCCGTCCATCGCGACGTCGCGACCCGGCATCGGGGCACCCTCGCCCGGGGTGAGCAGCGTGAGGGCGGTGCCGTGGGAGGCGAGCTCCTCGGAGATCGCGGCCAGGAACTCGCCCGAGAAGTCGTCGTCGAGCAGGATCCGGAGCCGGTCGGTCATGAGCAGACCGACCGACCCCGTGCGCCCGCTCGCCAGGGCCCGCGCGGCGGGGTCGGGTCCGCCGTAGCCGAGCTCCTCGGCGGTGCGCAGGATCCGCGTCCGCAGGTCGGCCGAGAGCTGGTCGGGGCGGGAGAACGCGTTCGAGACGGTCATCCGGCTGACCCCGACCCGGTCGGCGATCGACTGCAGGGTGACCTTGCTGCCCCCCACCTTTGTCATTGCGCCATTGTGAGGGCTGCCCGCAAGCGGGGCCGGTGGGAGGACTTCGGCGGTCACCCGCGGAGGGTGCGGGGCCGGGGTGCCGGCTCGACGGCGGCGGCCAGCCCGTGGAGGCGGGTCGCCAGCCCGGCGCGCAGCCCGCGGACCGGCCGGCGGGGGACGCGGGGCGGACGCGGCGGCACGACGGGCGCGTCGGGGAGGGCGCTGAACGCGAGGTCGCTCGGCTCGGACGGGGCGCTCAGGACGATGGGGTACATGGTGGGCTCCTCTCGGTGTCTGTACCGGTACAGTAGCGAGCCCGACTTTACCGGTCAAGATCACCGGCAAATTTTCTTGCGGAGCTAGATCTCCACCGTCAGGTGGACCGCAACCGTGTCGCCGACCCCGATCGCCTCGGCCCGGCGCACCGCGTCCTTCAGCGGCAGCAGGTAGCGCTCGTCCTTGGGCCACAGCGAGGTGGTCCAGGTGGTGTCGCCGATCCGGGCGGTCACCGGCACCATCCCCCAGCCGTAGGTGACCGCGGCGCGGGCGTCGTCGAGGGCGGCGGACTCCTCGTCGGGCACGGCCACGAAGTGGTACGGCGAGGGGCCGCGCCAGGTGAACACGGGGCCGGCGAACTCGAGCTGCACCGGGTCAGTGTCCCTCGCCTACGGAACGTCCGGAGTCTCACCGATCCGGTCTCCAGACGGCGTCGGTCCCGGTACGCTGACGTCGGCCGCACGTCGTCCGATGCCCAGTCCGATGTCCTGTCCTCTTGCTCCCGAAGGTCCTATCTCGCATGCGGGTCACCCTTGTCGCGATCCTCGCGCTCGTCGTGGTCGGGTTGACGGCGGGCGGGAGCGGTGAGCAGGCGGGCACGGTGGTGCGCAGCGAGCTCAACGGCCAGCCCGCGCGGCTCGCGCTGCCGACCGGGCAGGACCCCAAGGGCGTCGTGATCTGGTTCCACGGGCAGGGCGGCGACGTCGACGCGCACGCCGACAACCCGTTCCTCACCACGCTGCACCGCGACGGCTACGCGATCGCGAGCTCCTCCTTCCACCTCAAGTCCTGGGGCAACCCGGCGTCCACCGACGACACCCGTGCCCTCGTCGCGTGGGCCGAGAAGGTGGCCGACGTGCCGGTGGTGCTGTGGGTCGCCGGGTCGATGGGCGGATCGGTGTCGCTCAACGCGATGCTCCACGGCGTCGAGCCGCCGCCGTGCTGGTACGGCGTCCACCCGGCGATCTCCCTCGACGACATGGACACGGTGCCGGGCGCACCCCGCAACATCCGCAAGGCCTACGGCGGCAGCCCACCCTCCGACCGCGACCCCATCCAGAACGTGGCCAGTCTCCCGAGCGACGTCCGCTATCGCGTGGTCGCCTCCCCCGAGGACCCGCTCGTCGACTACAACGAGAACGTGACGCCGCTCGTCGCCGGGCTCGAGCTCCGCGGCGCCGAGGTGAGCAGCCTCCCCGTCACCGGGGGCCACGAGGACCCCTCGCACTGGAACGCCCAGGACCTGCTGGACTTCGCCGAGTCCTGCACTCCGGGCGGCGACACGAGGTCAGCGAGCGACTAGCGCCGGCGAGGCAAGGAATCGCTCGACGGTGATCCGCACCGCCACCCGCTCGGGGTTCGGACGCGGCGTCCGGTAGCGGGCCGCGTACCGCTCGCACGCCCGGGCCACCGACGCCGGGTCGTCGAGCACCACGGCGGTGCCCTCGAGGGTCGACCAGCGGGCGCCGTCGACCGCGCACGCCGCCACCGGCCCGCCGCCCCGCAGGTGTCGCACCTTCTGCGACGAGCCGGACGCGATCACCCAGGCGCACCGCTCCTCGTGGTCGAGGGCGACGCCGACGGGGACGACGTGCGGTCGCCCGTCGGCGCGCAGCGTGGTGAGCGTGCAGAGGTGCCGCTCGGTCCAGAAGTCCAGCAGAGGCTGGGGAAACGCGTCCCAGCCCGGAGTCCAGTGGCTCATGGGGTCATATCCATCGCGCGAACCACATCCTGTCGAGCCAGCTGTCGCGGGTGAGGAGCTCGTAGCTCAGGATCGGGTAGAAGTAGGCGAAGTTGAGCAGCACCAGCACCACGAACGACCCGGCGACGATCACGCCGAAGGTGCGGCGCGTGGTGGGCTCGCGGGAGTGCCCGATCAGCTTGCCGAGCACCAGCGTCACCGCGAGCACGAGGAACGGCAGGCACGCGATCGCGTAGAAGAAGAAGATCGGCCGGTCGTCGTAGAGCAGCCACGGCAGCCAGGTCGACAGGGCGCCGGCGAGCGGGACGCCGTACCGCCAGTCGCGGCTGCCGAGCCACAGCGCCCCCGCCGCCACCAGGGCGATGCAGCCGCCCCACCACAGCAGCGGGGTTCCGATGAGCAGCACCTGGCGGTAGCAGACCTTGCCGGGGTCGGCGTCGCACCCCTGCTCGCCGGGCTTGATGTCGAGGTCGGTGGCGACGCCGACCGGGCGGTTGACCAGCAGCCACCCCGACGGCTGCGACGCGTACTCGTGGTCGCTGCAGTTCAGGTAGTGCGTGTGGAACGTGTACACGTCGCGGTGGTAGTACCAGAGCGACCGCAGCGACTGCGTCACCTCGCCCAGCCCGTCGGCGTCCGGCTCGGTGGCGGTCGGCCACTTCTTCGACGGGTCGGTCTCGTTGTCGGTCGTCCGGTCCTCGCCCTTCCCCTGGCAGCCGTTCTCCTCCACGAACTGGGTGTACTGCGTCGACGACAGCGCGTCCTCGTACTCGCCGGCGTGCACCAGCCAGCCGGTCCACGAGGCGGTGTAGACGATCCCCGCCACCAGCACCAGCTGCACGAAGGCGGGCACGCCGTCCACGAGCGCGGCCCGCGGCACCGACCACTGCACCCCGAAGGAGCGGCGGGCGCCGGCGCTCCACGCCCACACCAGCACCCCGAACACCGCGAGCGGGTAGAGCGCCGTCCACTTGGTGCCGACGGCGAGGCCGAAGCAGACGCCGGCCACCAGCAGCCAGGGCCGGAACAGCAGCGGTCCGACCGGCCCCCAACCGCGGTCGCCGGTCGAGTCGGGGTCGAGCCGACGGGCGAGCCGGGCCCGGTGGTGGTCGCGGTCGTTCACCACCGCGGCCACGCCGCACAGCAGGAAGAAGGCCAGGAAGATGTCGAGGAGGGCGAGCCGGGAGAGCACGAAGTGCAGCCCGTCGAGCATGAGCAGCACGCCGGCGAGCAGCCCGAGCATCGTGGAGCCGGTGAGCCGGCGCGCCAGCCGGCACATCACCAGCACCATGAGTGCGCCGACGACGGCCGCCGAGACCCGCCAGCCGAACGGGTCCATGCCGAAGGCCTTCTCGCCGAGCGCGATCACCCACTTGCCCACCTCGGGGTGCACGATCATCGACGGGTCGTCGGCCCAGATGCCCTGGGTGCGGCCGTCGAGGATCGCGTCGTTGATGAGCTTGCCGTCGACCTTCTCCTCGTAGCCGCGCACGTAGCCGTGGTTGAGCAGCGACCACCCGTCCTTCGCGTAGTAGGTCTCGTCGAAGGCGAACCGGTCCGGCTCGCCGAGGCGCCACAGCCGCATCCCGAGCGCCACCAGGGTGACTCCGAGCGCGGCCCCCCACGACGTCCACCGGTCCTGGAGCGACGCCGTGCGCTGGCGGGCCCGCTGCCAGGCGCTCGGCACGACCGGCCGGACGTCGACGAGGCTCACGCGGGAACTGTACGAGCGGTGGTTGAGGTGCTGCGACCGAGGAACGAGGGAGCAGCCTCGAAACCGGCCTGCGAGGATCGCGGCGTGACGGAGGGCGTGCTGGTGCTGGCGGCGACGCCGATCGGGCGGGTGGCCGATGCACCGCGCCCGCCTGGCGGAGGAGCTCGCGGGGGCCGGCGTCGTGGCCGCCGAGGACACCCGCCGGCTGCGGCGGCTCGCGGCCGACCTCGGCGTCGAGGTGACCGGCCGGGTGGTGTCGTACTTCGAGGGCAACGAGGCGAGCCGCACCCCCGCCCTGCTCGACCATCTGACCTCGGGCGAGCGGGTGCTGCTGGTCACCGACGCCGGCATGCCGAGCGTGTCCGACCCCGGCTACCGGCTGGTGGCCGCGGCGGTGGCGGCCGGCGTCCGCGTGACGGCGGTGCCCGGCCCCTCGGCCGTGCTCACCGCGCTGGCGGTGTCGGGCCTGCCCGTGGACCGGTTCTGCTTCGAGGGGTTCCTGCCGCGCAAGGCGGGGGAGCGCGCCCGCCGGCTCGCCGACCTCGCCGCGGAGCCGCGCACGCTGGTGTTCTTCGAGGCGCCGCACCGCACCGCCGCCGCGCTGGCCGCGCTGGCCGAGGCGTTCGGCGCCGACCGCCCGGCCGCCGTGTGCCGCGAGCTCACCAAGACCCACGAGGAGGTGGTGCGCGGCCCGCTGGACGACCTCGTCGCGTGGGCCGAGCACGGCGTCCGCGGCGAGGTGACCCTCGTCGTGGGCGGGGCCGCGCCGGTCGCCGTCTCGACCGACGAGGCCGACCTGCGGGCCGCCGTGGCGGCGCGTGAGGATGAGGGCATGAGCCGCAAGGACGCCATCAAGGACGTCGCGCGCGCCGCCGGCGTGCCGAAGCGCGTGGTCTACGACGCGGTGCACGTGCCGTGAGGGTCGAGACGTTCAGCCACGACGGCCTCGAGTTCGACGTCGTCGACGACGGGCCGCTCGACGGCGAGGTGGTGCTGCTGCTGCACGGGTTCCCCGAGCGGGCCACCTGCTGGCGCGACGTCGCACCGCTGCTGCACGCCGCCGGCTACCGCACCCTCGCCCCCGACCAGCGCGGCTACTCGCCCGGCGCCCGGCCCACCCGGCGTCGCGACTACCGGGTCAGGAACCTGGTGGCCGACGCCGCCGCGCTGGTCGAGCAGGTGGGCGGGCCGGTGCACGTGATGGGGCACGACTGGGGCGCGGTGGTGGCGTGGGCGCTGGCGATCCGTCGCCCCGACCTCGTCCGCACGCTCGTCGCGGTCTCGGTGCCGCACCCGACCGCGTTCACCCGCGCGCTGCTCACCTCCCGGCAGTTCCGGCGCTCCTGGTACATGGCGATGTTCAACGTGCCGTTCCTGGCCGAGCGCCTGGCGCGCACGCCGGGCGGCCGCTTCGACGCGAGCATGAAGAGCACCGGCATGACCGACGACGACGTGGCACGGTTCCGCGCCGAGATCGTCGATGACGGCGCCCTACCGCACGCGCTCGGCTGGTACCGCGCGCTGCCGCTCGGCGACCTCACCACGGCCGAGCACCGCGTCACCGTGCCCACCACGATGGTGTGGAGCAACCGGGACGGCGCCATCGACCGGGCCGGCGTCAACGGCACCGTGCGCTTCGTGGACGCCGACTACGACCTCGTCGTGCTCGACGGCGCCGACCACTGGATCCCGACCCACGAGCCCGCCGCGCTGGCCGAGGCCGCGCTGAAGCGGTTCGCCACCGGATGAGCTCCGAGCGCCCGCCGGCCCCGGAGCCGCTCCCGCACCCGGTGGTCGACAACCACTGCCACCTCGACATCGCCCGCGGTGACGAGGAGCCGCTGCCGGTGGCCGACGCGGTGGCCACCGCGGCCGCCGTCGGGGTGCCGCGGATCGTGCAGATCGGCTGCGACCTCCCCGGTGCCCGATGGGCCGTCGAGGCCGCGGCAGAGCACGACGCGCTGGTGGCCGGCGTCGCGCTGCACCCGAACGAGGCGCCGCGGCTGGCCGAGGAGGGCCGGCTCGAGGAGGCGCTGGCCGAGATCGAGGCCCTCGCGCAGGCGCACGACAAGGTGCGGGCGGTGGGCGAGACCGGGCTCGACTTCTACCGCACCGGCCCCGAGGGCGTGGCCGCCCAGGAGGAGTCGTTCCGGTTCCACATCGACCTCGCCAAGCGGCTCGGCAAGACGCTGGTGATCCACGACCGCGACGCCCACGACGAGATCCTGCGCGTCGTCGACTCCGAGGGTGCCCCCGAGCGCTGGGTGATGCACTGCTTCTCCGGCGACGCTGCTTTCGCGCGGGCCTGCCTCGACCGCGGCGCCCACCTCTCCTTCGCCGGCACGGTCACGTTCAAGAACGCGGCGCCACTGCGCGAGGCCCTCGCCGTCGTTCCGGACGACCGGCTCCTCGTCGAGACCGACGCGCCCTATCTGACGCCCATGCCGTACCGCGGCCGCACCAACGCCTCCTACCTCGTGCCCCACACGATGCGGGTGATGGCCGAGGTGCGCGGGGCCGATCTGGGGGCCCTCTGCGCCGCCGTCGAGAGCGCCACCGACGCCGTCTTCGGGGGGTCCTGGGGAGCGTGAGCCTGGCCACGTTCTGCCCAGAACACCCCTCCCCGGTTTGCACAGTCGACGAAAACACTGGTCTGGTGGTGGGTCGTTGGCCGGGATCGGACCGCTTCTCAGGCGAGTTCGAGGCCCGGAGAGCACGATCTTGGAGCTTTGTGCAGCCGTTCCACCCGAACCATCCCGCCCTCGACGAGTCTCCCCAGACCACCGACAGCCAGGCCGGCAAGCCCACCGCCCGCTTCGGCCGGCTGCTCCGCAGCCGCCTCGTGCTGGTCACCCTGTGCGCCCTGGTGCTCGCCTCCGTGGTCGGCACCACCGTCGGCTACGCCGCGATGTCCAAGACCGTCACGGTCACGGTGGACGGCGAGCCGCGCGAGGTGCGCGTGATGGGCGACACCGTCGGCGACGTGCTCGACGCGGCGAACCTCGACGTCGGCGAGCGCGACATCGTCGCGCCCGGCACCGACGAGTCGGTGGAGGACGGCACCGAGATCACCGTGCGCTACAGCCGCCCGATCGAGCTCACCGTCGACGGCCGCACCGAGACCCACTGGGTGACCGCCACCAACGTGCAGAGCGCGCTGGTGCAGATCGGCAACACCTTCGGCCGGTCGCTGCTCTCGCTCAACCGCAGCCTCGACGTGCCCCGCGACGGCGTCTCCCTGGACGTCGTCACGCCCAAGCGGCTCACCGTGAAGCTCGCCGGCCGCAAGCCGGTGGTGCGCGAGGTCGCAGCACTCACAGCCGCCGACGCGCTCGAGGAGCTCGGCGTCGAGCTCGACCGCCACGACCTCGTCCGGCCCGGCCGCGACGCCGAGGTCGACGACGGCGACCGGATCTTCTACACGGACGTCCGCGTGGCCACGAAGCGGTTCCCCCGCGAGGTCGTCGACTTCGACACCGTCGAGCAGGACGACGACGAGATGCTCGAGGGCGAGACCGAGGTGCTGCGCGAGGGCGAGGACGGGATGCGCGACGTCACCTATCGCCTCGTGTTCCGCAACGGCAAGGTCTTCAAGCAGACCGTGCTGCGGGCCAAGGTGCTCCAGGCGCCGGTCGACGAGCTCGTCGCCGTCGGCACCCAGGAGGCCACCTCGAACTTCGCCGGCGGCAGCACCGTGTGGGACCAGCTCGCCCAGTGCGAGTCCGGCGGCAACTGGGCCATCAACACCGGCAACGGCTACTACGGCGGCCTGCAGTTCAACCTCGGCACCTGGCAGGCCTACGGCGGCACCGGGCTGCCCAGCGCGAACAGCCGCGAGACCCAGATCGCCGTGGCCACCCGGCTGCGCGACGCCACCGGCGGCTACGGCTCGTGGCCGGGCTGCGCCGCGTCGCTCGGCCTACCGACGTGAGGCCCTGACTAGCCTCGACACCATGACCTCCGCCGGCCCGCGTCTGCTCGGGCCGGCGGAGGTGCGTCGGCTTGCCGAGACCCTCGACCTGCGCCCCACCAAGCAGCGCGGCCAGAACTTCGTGATCGACGCCAACACGGTGCGCCGCATCGTGCGCGCCTCCGGCGTCGGGCCGGACGACGTGGTGGTCGAGGTGGGCCCCGGCCTGGGCTCGCTCACCCTGGGGCTGCTCGAGGTGGCCCGGGCGGTGGTGGCGGTCGAGGTCGACGACAAGCTCGCCTCGCTGCTGCCGGCCACGGTGGCCGACCTCGCTCCCGAGCGCGCCGACCGGTTCACGCTGGTGCACGCCGACGCGCTGCGCCTCACCGACCTGCCCGGCCCGCCGCCCACCGCGCTGGTGGCCAACCTGCCCTACAACGTGTCGGTGCCGGTGCTGCTGCACCTGCTCGCGCTGCTGCCGGGCCTGGAGCACGGCCTGGTGATGGTGCAGGCGGAGGTGGCCGACCGGCTTGCCGCCGCGCCCGGCTCGAAGGTGTACGGCATCCCGTCGGTGAAGGCGGCCTGGTACGCCGACGTCCGCCGCGCCGGCGCCGTCGGCCGGCACGTGTTCTGGCCGGCGCCGAACGTCGACTCCGGCCTGGTGGCGTGGACCCGGCGCGAGCCGCCCGCCACCACGGCCGGTCGCGAGCAGGTGTTCGCCGTCGTCGACGCCGCGTTCGCGCAGCGTCGCAAGGCGATGCGTGGCGCCCTGCGAGCGAGGTACGCGGCGGAGGCGGTGGACGCGAGCCTGGCCCGCGCCGGCGTGGACCCACTGGCCCGGGGCGAGACGCTGACGATCGAGCAGTTCGCCCGGGTGGCCGAGGGCCTGGGGGCACCGGCATGAGCCCGGTCGTCGTGAGAGCCGCCGCCAAGGTCAACCTGCACCTCGGCGTCGGACGGGCGCGCGACGACGGCTTCCACCCGCTCACCACCGTGTACCAGGCGGTCGGGTTGTGCGACGACGTCACCGCCAGCACCGACGACGAGTGGCGGCTCGACCTCTCGCTGCCGGAGTGGGTCGAGCCCGACAGCGTGCCCACCGACGGCTCGAACCTCGTCGACCGCGCCGCCGCCCTCCTGGCCGCCCACCACGACGTGCCGCAGCGGGGCCGGGTGCACGTCGAGAAGGCGATCCCGGTGGCCGGTGGGCTGGCGGGCGGGTCGGCCGACGCCGCCGCGACGCTGGTGGCCTTCGACCGGCTGTGGGACCTCGACACCAGCGACGACGACCTGCTCCGGCTGGCCGCCGAGCTCGGCAGCGACGTGCCGTTCGCGCTGCTCGGCGGCACCGCCCTCGGCACCGGCCGCGGCGAGCTGGTGGAGTCGGTGGCCGACGTCGGCACCTGGTGGTGGGTGCTCGTGCCCGATGCCGTGGGCCTGTCGACGCCGGAGGTGTACGCCCACTTCGACCGGCTGCGCCCCGACGCGTCCGAGACGCCCCCGGACGCCGACGCCGTGCTCTCGGCGCTGCGCACCGGGCAGCCGGTGAGCCTGGCCCGGGCGCTGTACAACGACCTGCAGGGGCCGGCGATCGACCTGCGCCCCGAGCTCGGGCACCTCATCGACGCGGGGGAGTCCGCCGGCGCTTTGCGCGGCGTGGTGTCGGGGTCAGGGCCCACCTGCGCGTTCCTCTGCGAGTCGGCCGACCACGCCCGCGAGGTGGCCGGGGCGCTCCAGCAGGATGAGCGCCGGGTGCTCGTGGCGCCGGCCCCGGTCGCGGGCGCCCACGTCGTGCACGCCCATGGTTGAGCGGGTCCGGCGCGACAAGGCCAACCTGCTGAACCTGGAGCGGGTGTCGAAGGCGTACGGCGTCCGCCCGCTCCTGGCCGACGTGTCGCTCGGCGTCGGGGCCGGTGATCGGATCGGGATCGTCGGCCGCAACGGCGACGGCAAGACCACGCTGCTGCGGGTGATGACCGGGCTGGAGGAGCCCGACGCCGGCCGGGTCTCGCGCCAGCGCGGCCTGCTCGTCGGCTTCCTCGCCCAGGGCGACGAGCTGCGCGACAGCCACACGGTGCGGGAGGCGGTGCTCGGCGGGCGCTCCGACCACGAGTGGGCCGCGGAGGCGCGGCTGCGCGAGATCGTCACCGAGCTGCTCGCCGGGGTCGACCTCGACCGCGCGGTGCTCGGGCTGTCCGGCGGGGAACGGCGCCGCTGCGCCCTCGCCGCGCTGCTGCTCGGCGACCACCAGCTCGTCGTGCTCGACGAGCCCACCAACCATCTCGACGTCGAGGCGGTCGCCTGGCTGGCCGCCCACCTGCGGCAGCGGCCGGGCGCGCTGGCGGTGGTGACCCACGACCGGTGGTTCCTCGACGCCGTCTGCGACCGCACCTGGGAGGTGCACGACGGCGCGGTCGACGTCTACGACGGCGGCTATGCGGCCTTCGTGCTCGCCAAGGCCGAGCGGCAGCGGCAGGCCGCGGCCACCGAGAGCCGGCGGCAGAACCTGGTGCGCAAGGAGCTGGCGTGGCTGCGGCGCGGGCCGCCGGCCCGCACCTCCAAGCCCAAGTTCCGCATCGACGCCGCGACCGCACTCATCGACGACGTGCCGCCGCCGCGCGACCGGCTCGAGCTCGCCCGCTTCGCCACCCAGCGCCTCGGCAAGGACGTGGTCGACCTCGAGGACGTCGACCTGGTGCGCGGCGACCGCACCCTGCTCTCGCGCGCCACCTGGCGGCTCGGCCCGGGCGACCGGGTGGGCGTCGTCGGCGTCAACGGAGCCGGCAAGACCTCGGTGTTGTCACTGGTGGCGGGCGTGCTGGCGCCGACCCGCGGCACGGTGCGGCGCGGGCGCACCGTCGCCCTGGAGCACCTCACCCAGGAGGTCTCGGACCTGCCGCCCGACGAGCGGGTGCTCCCGAGCCTCGAGGGCATCCGCCGGGTCACCCGCACGGCGTCCGGCGACGTCACTGCCAGCGCGATGCTCGAGCGGTTCGGCTTCACCGGCGACAAGCTCACCGCCCGGCTCGGCGACCTCTCCGGTGGCGAGCGGCGTCGTTTCCAGCTGCTGCGGCTGCTGCTCACCGAGCCGAACGTGCTGCTGCTCGACGAGCCCACCAACGACCTCGACATCGAGACCCTGAACGTGCTCGAGGACTTCCTCGACGGCTGGCCCGGCACCCTCGTCGTCGTCTCCCACGACCGCTACTTCCTCGAGCGGGTCACCGACTCGACCTGGGCCCTCCTCGACGACGGGCTGATCAGCATGCTCCCCGGCGGGGTGGACGAGTACCTGGAGAGGCGGCGAGCGAGCCAGGCGAGCGAGCGCAGCGAGCGACGCCTGGAGCCAGCGCCGCCGACGCCGAGCGCACGGTCCGGCAGCGCCGAGGAGCGCGAGGCCCGCAAGGCGCTGACCCGCCTCGACAAGCAGCTCGAGCGGCTCACAGCCCGCGAGGCCGACCTGCACGCCGCGCTGGCCGGCCACGCCGCCGATCACGTGCGCCTCACCGATCTCGGCGCCGAGCTCGACGCCGTCCTCGCCGAGAAGGAGGCCGTCGAGCAGGAGTGGCTGGAGACGGCCGAGCGGCTCGGCTAGCGACTGCCGAACGGCGCGAGCAGCGTGCGGAGCAGGCCGGCGAGGGAGTCGCGGTCGGCGGGGGCGAGGTCGGCGAGCAGGTCGCGCTCGGCGTCGAGGAGGGCCTCGAAGGCGCCGTCGACGGTTGCCTTGCCGTCGGCGGTGAGCCGCACGAGCACGCCGCGGCGGTCGGCGGGGTCGGGGAACCGCTGCACCAGCCCGCGCCCGACCAGCCGGTCGACCCGGTTGGTCATGGTGCCGCTCGTCACCAGCGTCTCGCGCAGCAGCCGGCCGGGGGAGAGCTCGTAGGGGGCGCCGGCGCGGCGCAGGGCGGCGAGCACGTCGAACTCCCACGACTCGACCCCGTGGCTGCTGAACGCCGCGCGGCGCGCGAGGTCGAGCCGCCGCGCGAGCCGGCTGATCCGGCTGAACACGGCGACCGGCGCCAGGTCGAGGTCGCCGCGCTCCCGCGCCCACGCCTCGACCAGGTCGTCCACCTCGTCGCGCATGGAACCCAGGGTAACGAGGCGACAAAGAATCTTGACATCAAGAGATATTCTGGGCGCATGGCCGCACACACCTGGGACCCCGCCCGCTACCTCGCCTACGCCGACGAGCGGGGCCGAGCCTTCGTGGAGCTGCTCGCCCGGGTCGAGCACGACGACCCCGGCGAGGTCGTCGACCTCGGCTGCGGGCCGGGCAACCTCACCGACCTGCTCGCCGACCGCTGGCCGGACGCTCGGGTCACCGGGCTCGACTCCAGCGCCGAGATGATCGCGGCGGCGCGCGACCGCGGCTCCCGCGTCGAGTACGACGTCGTCGACCTGCGCGAGTGGCGCCCCGAGCGGCCGGTCGACGTGCTGGTGAGCAACGCCACCCTGCAGTGGGTGCCGGAGCACCTCGAGCTGCTGCCGCGCCTCGTGGCGGCCCTGGCGCCCGGCGGCGTGCTCGCCTTCCAGGTGCCCGGCAACCTCGACCAGCCCAGCCACCTCGTCCGGCAGCAGCTGGCGGCCGAGGAGCCGTACGCCGCCCACACCCGGGGCGTCGCCTACCCCGACGCCCACGACGCCGTCACCTACCTGAGGGCCCTGCAGGACCTCGGCTGCGCCGTCGACGCGTGGGAGACCACCTACCTCCACGTGCTCCACGGTCCCGACCCCGTGTTCGCCTGGACCACCGGCACCGGCGCCCGGCCGACCATCGCGGCCCTGCCCGACGACCTGCGCCCGGCCTTCGAGGAGGAGTTCCGCCGACGCCTCCGTGATGCCTATCCGGACGACGGCGGAGGCGTGCTGATGCCGTTCCGCCGGGTCTTCGTCGTGGCTCGCCGATGACCACCTCACCCCTCCGATGCCGTAACCCCCACGGGCTTCCTGCGTTGAGCCTGTGTGACCGTGACGACGACGACGAAGCACCCGGTCGACCGCCATGCGGTCGTCAACCGGGTGAAGCGTGCGCAGGGCCAGCTGGCCGGCGTCCTCCGGATGATCGAGGAGGATCGCGACGTCTCCTCGGTGCTGAACCAGATCAAGGCCGTCTCCAGCGCGCTGGACCGCGCCGGCTTCGCGATCGTCGCCGCCGAGTGGCGCGGCAGCCTGGACGGCGACGAGGGGCTCTCCGAGCAGCGGCTCGTCGAGCTCGAGCGGCTCTTCCTGTCACTGAGCTGACTCTGGAACGGCACCCCCATCTGTAGTTACTCGAGGGTAACG
This sequence comes from uncultured Actinomycetota bacterium, assembly GCA_963808855.1. Taxonomy (GTDB): domain Bacteria; phylum Actinomycetota; class Actinomycetes; order Propionibacteriales; family Nocardioidaceae; genus Nocardioides. The sequence continues at coordinate 950,890 of CAWEHA010000002.1, forward strand.
TCGGGCGCATGAGCCAGGTCCTCTCGCTGTGGCGCACCGCCAACCGGCTGCCCGTCGTGCCGGAGGTCGGCCGCCGCGCGTTCTCGTTCGCGTTCGCCCACAAGGCGCCCTACTTCGCCTCGGTGCGGCCCCGCTTCGTGGAGCTGCGGCCCAACTACGCCGAGCTGGTGGTGCCGAAGCGGCGCGGCGTCCACAACCACCTCGGCACCGTGCACGCCATCGCCCTGTGCAACGGGCTGGAGGCGGCGATGGGGGCGTTGGCGGAGGCGACGATCCCGGCCGGCAAGCGGTGGATCCCGAAGGGCATGGAGGTCGCCTACACCGCCAAGGCCACCAGCGACGTCACCTGCATCGCGGAGACCGACGCCGCACAGTGGACCAGCGGCGATCCCGACCTGCCGGTGCGGGTGCGCGGCGTGCGTGACGACGGCACCGTCGTCATCGAGGGCACGATCCGGCTCTGGGTGACCGAGAGGCGTTAGACGGTCGTCTGGTCCGCGGTGCCGACCGCGGAGACCTCGAGCGGCTTGCGCTCCCCGACGAAGCGCCGCTGCACCCAGTTGGCGAGCAGCGTGAGCAGCAGGTTCACCAGGATGTAGATGAGGGCGAGCACGATGAACACCGGCACGTGGTTCTTGAACTCGGTGTACAGCGGGCGCGCCACGGCCGTGAGTCCGGGTGCGGCGATCACGTAGCCGAGGCTGGTGTCCTTCAGCGTCACCACCATCTGGCTGATGATCGCCGGGATCATGATCTTCACCGCCTGGGGCAGCAGCACGATCCACATCACCTGGCTCTTGCGCATCCCGACGGCGTAGGCGGCCTCGGACTGGCCGTGCGGCACGGCGAGGATGCCGGCGCGGAACACCTCGGCGAGCACGGCGCCGTTGTAGAGCCACAGCGCCCACACCACGCACATGAACGAGCCGAACTCACCGCGCGTGATGCCGTAGATCGTGAAGAAGAAGATCATCAGCATCACGACGGGAACGGCGCGGAAGAACTCCACGACCGCCCAGCACGGCACCCGCAGCAGCGCGTGGTCCGACAGCTTGCCGATGCCCAGCAGCAGGCCGAGCACCACCGCGCCGAGGATGCCGGCCGCCGCCATCTGGAGGGTCCGCCACAGCCCGTCGACGAGGATGAAGCGCACGTAGTCGGCGGTGACGAACACCTCCCACTTGTCGCCCGCGAACTGGTCCTCCTGGTAGAGGCGATAGGTGACCACGCCCACGAGCGCCGCGATCAGCGCCAGGGCGAGCACCGTGTAGAGCCGGTGCCGCACCACGGTGCGCGGTCCGGGGGCGTCGAACAGCACGCTCTGCTGCGTCATCGTGCGGCCACCCTCCACCGGCGCTCGAGCCGGTTGCTGCCGAACGACACGATCTCGACGAGCACCACGAACACGCCGGCGAACATGGCCAGCACGGTCCACTTGTCCCAGGCGTCGGGGTACCGGTCGAGCAGCTGCTTCATCTGGTAGGCCGCCTCCAGCACGAGCACGCTGATCGCGACCGTGGTGTTCTTCAGCAGCGCGATGAACGTGCTCGCGAGCGGCGGCAGCGCCGCCCGGAACGCCTGCGGCAGGACGACGCTGCTCATCACCCCGCCGAACGGCAGCCCGATCGCCCGCGCCGCCTCGGCCTGGCCGAGCGGCACGGCGTTGACGCCCGAGCGGATCGCCTCGCAGACGAAGGACGAGGTGTAGAGGGTCAGCCCCACCACCGCACCGGCGAAGGCGTTGGTCATGCGGATGTCGCCCCAGCCGGTCTCGATCACGATGTCGACGAACTGGAAGTTGATGCCGATCTTCGGCGCCGCGATGCTCATGAACAGCAGCACGAGCAGCAGCGGCGTGTTGCGCACGAGGGTGACGTAGGTGGCCGCCGCGCGTCGCATGACCGCCACCGGCCCCACGCGGAACGTCACGAGCGCCGTGCCCAGCACCAGGGACCCGATCCCGGCGAACACGAAGAGCAGCACGGTGGTGGCGAACGCGATCGTGACGACCTGGTAGTTGTCGGTGATGACGTCCATGCGGCTCCTCTCGTGTCGACGGCGGCGCGAACCTGGTTCCGTCCGCAGGCGACGGGCTGTCGCCTGCGGACGGTCGGGTCAGCGGTGGACCGGGCTCAGGCCTGGCACTCGTCGAGCTCGGGCGGCTCAGGCGTCTCGACGCCCTCGTTCGTCCCGAGCGTGGCCTCGAACGCGTCGGCCCAGGAGCCGTCGTCGTACGCGGCCGTGAGGACCTCGTTGATCCACTCGCACATCTCCGGGCGGTCCTTGGAGTAGCCGACGCCGATGCGCTCCTCGGAGAACTCCTCGCCGACGACCTTCAGCTCGCCGTCGTACTGCGCGGCGAGGCCGAGCAGGATCGAGCCGTCGGTGGACATCGCGGGCACCGACCCGTCGGCCACCTGCTCGGCGCAGATGCTGTAGGTGTCGGCAGGCACGCCGACCGCGCCCTCGGCGGTGATGTTCTCCAGCGAGGTGGACCCGGAGGCCGCACACACCTCCTCGCCCTTGAGGTCCGCGATCGACTCGACGTCGCTGTCGGACTTCACCAGCACCTGCTGGCCGGTGATGAAGTAGGGGCCGGCCTGGCCGACCTCCTGGCGCCGCTCGTCGGTGATCGAGTACGACGCCAGCACCAGGTCGACGCGACCCGAGGTGAGGTAGGGCTCGCGGTTGTCGGAGATCGTCTCCTCGTAGTTGACCGCCTCGGCGTCCTGGGGGTCGATGCAGAGGTCGGCTACGAGCAGCTTGGCGATCTCGACGTCGAAGCCCGCCGGGATCTCGTCGGTGCCGCCCTTGAACCCGAGACCGGGCTGGTCGTACCGGACGCCGACGTTGATCTCGCCCGCTTCGGCCAGCTCGGCCATCCGGGTGCCGTCTTCGAACTTGCCAGGATCGCAGTCCTCGGCGACGTCGACGTCGGGCGCGTCCTCGCCGTCGTCGCCGGCGTCACCGCAGCCGGCGAGGGCGCCGACGAGCACGAGTGCTCCGGCCGCCACGTAGAGCTTCTTCAACCGCATGAGCGTCTCCTTCAGTGTCGCAGGATCTTGCCGAGGAAGTCCTTGGCGCGATCACTCTGGGGGTTGGTGAAGAACGACTCCGGGTCGTTCTCCTCGGCGATGGCGCCGTCTGACATGAACACGACCCGGTCGGCCGCGGTGCGGGCGAAGCCCATCTCGTGGGTGACGACGATCATCGTCATGCCGCCCTTGGCGAGGTCGACCATGACGTCGAGAACCTCGGAGATCATCTCGGGGTCGAGCGCCGAGGTGGGCTCGTCGAAGAGCATCACCTTCGGCTCCATGGCGAGCGCGCGCGCGATCGCGACCCGCTGCTGCTGGCCGCCGCTCAGCTGGGCGGGGTACTTCGCGGCCTGGTTGGCGACCCCGACCCGGTCGAGCAGCTGCTGGGCGCGCGCCTCGGCGTCGGCCTTCTTCGTGCCGCGCACCTTGATCGGACCGAGGGTGACGTTCTCGAGGATCGACTTGTGGGCGAAGAGGTTGAAGCTCTGGAACACCATCCCGACCTCGGCCCGGTGGCGCGCCAGCGCCTTGCCCTCCTGCGGAAGCGGCTCGCCGTCGAGGGTGATGGTGCCGCCGTCGATGGTCTCGAGCCGGTTGATCGTGCGGCACAGCGTCGACTTGCCCGACCCCGACGGCCCGATCACCACGACGACCTCACCGCGGTCGACGGTGAGGTCGATGTCCTTGAGCACGTGCAGGTCGCCGAACCACTTGTCGACCGAGCTCATCACGACCAGCGGCTCGCCCGGTTCCGCTCCCGGCTCGGCCGTCTCGGCCTCCGTCGCACCCGTCGCCATGGGCGGACCCTAGTAGGACATCACCCGAACGGGCCATCACCTCGGGGTCACAGGAGTGTCACGACCGCCGACCCCTCGGCCGTAGCCTCAGGACATGTTCGAGGAGGAACCGGAGCCGGCGCGCACCGAGAAGAGCGGCCTGCGCGCGGTTCCGCCGATCACCTGGATCGGCCTCCTGTTCGTCGTCATCGGCCTCGCCCTCCTCGACATCCGCGCCCTCGTCGTCGGCGGCCTCTGCCTCTTCGTCGCGACCATCCAGGGCCTGCTCGACAAGTGACGGTCGTACGTACCCTGGTCGACGACATGAGCGCACGCACGTACGAGGTCCGCACCTACGGGTGCCAGATGAACGTCCACGACTCCGAGCGGCTGAGCGGGCTGCTGGAGCACGCGGGCTATGTGGCCGTCCCCGACGGCGACCAGGCCGACGTGGTCGTGTTCAACACCTGCGCGGTGCGGGAGAACGCCGACAACAAGCTCTACGGCAACCTCGGGCACCTGGCGCCGGTGAAGGCGCAGGAAGCCCGGCATGCAGATCGCCGTCGGCGGGTGCCTGGCGCAGAAGGACCGCGCCACGATCACCGCGAAGGCGCCGTGGGTCGACGTCGTGTTCGGCACCCACAACATCGGGTCGCTGCCGGTGCTGCTGGAGCGGGCGCGGGTGGCCGAGGAGGCACAGGTCGAGATCCTCGAGTCGCTCGAGGTCTTCCCGTCGACCCTGCCGACCAAGCGCGAGTCGGCCTACGCCGCCTGGGTGTCGGTGTCGGTGGGCTGCAACAACACGTGCACGTTCTGCATCGTGCCGAGCCTGCGCGGCAAGGAGGAGGACCGCCGGCCCGGCGACATCCTGGCCGAGGTCGAGGCGCTCGTCGCCGACGGCGTCAGCGAGGTCACGCTGCTCGGGCAGAACGTGAACTCCTACGGCGTCGGGTTCGGCGATCGCCAGGCGTTCTCGAAGCTGCTGCGCGCGTGCGGTGAGATCGACGGGCTGGAGCGGGTGCGCTTCACCTCGCCCCACCCGGCCGAGTTCACCGACGACGTGATCGCCGCGATGGCCGAGACCCCCAACGTGATGCCGCAGCTGCACATGCCGCTGCAGTCCGGGTCCGACAAAGTGCTGAAGGCGATGCGCCGCTCCTACCGGCAGTCGCGCTACCTCGGCATCATCGACCGGGTGCGCGCCGCGATGCCCGAGGCCGCCATCACCACCGACATCATCGTCGGCTTCCCCGGTGAGACCGACGACGACTTCGAGGCCACCCTCGACGTCGCGCGGGCCGCCCGGTTCTCCGGTGCGTACACCTTCCAGTACTCCAAGCGCCCCGGCACCCCGGCCGCCGACCTCCCCGACCAGGTGCCGCCCGACGTCGTCAAGGAGCGCTACCAGCGGCTGGTGGCCGTGGTCGACGAGATCGCCTGGGAGGAGAACCAGAAGCTGGTGGGCAGAACCGTCGAGCTGCTCGTCAGCGAGGGCGAGGGCCGCAAGGACGCCGCCACCCACCGGCTCTCCGGTCGCGGACCCGACAACCGGCTCGTCCACTTCGCCGCTCCGGCCGACGCGCCGCGACCCGGCGACGTTGCCACCGTCGAGGTCACCTACGCCGCCCCCCACCACCTGGTGGCCGACCGGGTGCTCGCCGTCCGCCGCACCCGCTCCGGCGACGCCTGGGAGGCCCGCACGAGCGAGCCGGCGACGGCGGGGGTCACCCTCGGCATGCCCACCGTCGGCGTCCCCGCCCCGCTGCCGGACGCGAGCTGTGCCCGCCTAGCCTGAGGTCCATGCCCGCCGACGCGCCCACCATCGTCGCCACGTCCGGGGGCGCCGTGCCCGGGAGCCGCACCCGCTACGCGGTCGGACCGCTCACCCACTACGCGATCGATCTCGCCGGTGTGACCGGCCGCGCGCCGAAGGTGTGCTTCCTGCCGACGGCGTGCGGCGACAACCCGGGCCTGATCCGCGACTACTACGACATGGCGCACCTGGCCGGGTTCGACGCCACCCACCTCCAGCTGTTCACGATGCCGAACGTCGAGGACGTCACCGCCCACCTGCTCGAGCAGGACGTGATCTGGGTGTGGGGCGGCAGCGTCGCCGGGCTGCTCGCGATGTGGCGGCTGCACGGGCTCGACGACGCGATACGCACCGCCTGGGAGGCCGGCGTCGTGCTCACCGGCGTCTCGGCCGGCTCGCTGTGCTGGCACGTCGGCGGCACCACCGACTCCTTCGGCCCCGAGCTGCGCCCGATCACCAACGGCCTGGCCCTGGTGCCGTACTCCAACGGCGTGCACTACGACAACGAGGCCCAGCGCCGCCCGCTCTACCACCGGCTCGTCGCCGACGGCACCCTGCCGGCCGGCTACGCCACCGACGACGGCGTCGGCGTGGTGTACCGCGGCACCGAGATGGTGGAGGCGGTGGCCGAGGTCGACGGCGCCGGCGCCTACTTCGTCGAAGCCGGCGGCGACGGCGCTGTCGAGACCGAGCTCGAGGTGCGGAGGCTGTGATCCCTCAGGACGAGCGCGGGTCCTTCGAGGAGTAGCCCGCCTTGGGCGGGATGCCCTCGGGGTTGTCCTCGGCGGCGCCGGGGGCCTGCTCCGGCGGGACGTCCTCGTCGTCGTCGCGCTCGACCGGGCTCACGTCGCGCACACCGGTGGTGCCGTGCTGGCCGGGACCGGTCGGGCCCTCGCGCTCGCTGGACACACCCATGTCGCCGGCGGTCTCCTGGTCGGAGTCGGTGAGGTCGTAGTCGTCGGGTGGGGTGCTCATGCCGGTGACTCCTCCTCCGGCGGTACGTCCTCGCCGGCGTCGTCGGACTTGGTGGCCTCGGTGTCGGTGTCCTCGCCCTCTTTCATCTCCACCGGGATGTCGCCGGTGGACGGGTTCGCCTCCGGGTCGAGGTCGCGGGTGAGGGGGTGGGGGTCCGCCGACTCGCCGTCGACGCCGTCACCGTCAGGCACCGAGTCGGGCCCGCCGGGGTCGGGCTCGCCGGGCTCGATCTGCGGTTCGGGGCGGGGCCCGGGGTCGGAGTCGCTCATGAAGCCTCCTGGAAGCCAAAGGTGGAGTAGGGGACGGCGGCGTCGTGCTCGATCATGCGCAGCACCGCGAGCTCGTGCGGTACCACCGGACGGGGGAGAGCATCGAGCGGGCACCACCGCAGGTCGGCGGCCTTCTCGGGCTCCACCAGCCGGGGCTCTCCCGTCCAGGAGCGCGAGGTGAAGAAGAAGTCGATGCGCTCGTCGATCGGCTCGCCGCCGCGGGTGCGCTGCATCGCGGTGACGAACTCGAGCGCCAGCCCGGTCACGCCGATCTCCTCCAGCGCCTCGCGGTGCGCGGCGTCGGTGGCGGTCTCGCCGCGCTCGACGTGCCCGGCCGCGGCGGCCGCCCAGTGGTCGTCCATGTAGCCGGTGTTCTGCCGCAGCTGCAGCAGCACCTCGGTGCCGCCGACGCCGTCGCGCAGCAGGAACACGTACGACGCCGGCACGACGACGAACCTCACGACGACGGCTGGTCCAAGGAGGTGCCGGCGTTCTCGGCCTGCGTCGCCTGGGCGGCCTGGCCGCCGTCGGACTCGTCGGGCAGGTCGTCGTCGTGCTCGTCGTCCGGCGCCTCGTCGACGTCGAAGGCGGCGTTCTCCTCCTCCGGGACCGGGGCGGTCACCGGCGGGGTCCCGGGGGGATGTCGTCGTTCTTGCCGTCGAGCTTGTCGAGGGCGTCCTTGGCCTTCACGTTGGCCTTGGCGATCTTCGCGCCGTGCTTGCCACCGGTCTTGCGGTTGGCGGCCACCGCCGCCTTGTCCATGCCGTCGGCGATCTTGTCGCCGTGCTGGTCGACCGCCTTGGTGACCTTGCCCTTCGCCTTGTCCAGGAATCCCATCGACATCTCCTTCGGAGCAGTTCGGGCGGGATTGCCACACTACTGACATGCCGGGCGCTCACGAGGTGCCGATCGTCGCCGTGGTCGGGGCCACCGCCGCGGGCAAGACGGGCCTGTCGCTCGACCTCGCCGAGGCGCTCGGCGGGGAGGTCGTGAACACCGACGCGATGCAGGTCTACCGCGGCATGGACGTCGGCACGGCCAAGCTGCCGCCCGGGGAGCGCCGCGGCATCCCGCACCACCTGCTCGACCTGTTGTCGGTGCGCGAGCCGGCCACCGTGGCCGAGTTCCAGGGCTGGGCGCGCACCGCGATCGCCGACCTGCGCGCGGCGGGCACGACGCCGGTGCTGGTGGGCGGCTCGGCGCTCTACACCCGCGCGATCCTCGACCGGTTCGAGTTCCCCGGCACCGAGGACGCCGTCCGCGCGCGGCTCGAGGCCGAGCTCGCCGCCGCGGGACCAGAGGCGCTGCACCGCCGGCTCGCCGAGGTCGATCCCGAGGCCGCCGCCACCATCCCGCCCGACAACGGGCGCCGCGTCGTGCGGGCGTTGGAGGTCGTGGAGATCACCGGCCGTCCCTACGCCGCCACCCTCCCCGGGCTGGAGTACGCCGACCCGCACACCGTGCAGATCGGGCTCGAGATCGACCGGCCCACCCTCGACGCCCGCATCGAGCGGCGGGTGGCGGAGATGTTCGACGCCGGGCTGGTGGCCGAGGTGGAGCGGCTGCTCGCCGAGGGACTGGCCGAGGGCCGCACCGCCTCGCGGGCGATCGGCTACCGCGAGGTGACAGCGCACCTGGCGGGCGAGCTCACCCTCGCCGAGGCCCGCGAGCGCACCGTCGTCGCCACCCGCCGCTTCGCGCGCCGGCAGCTCGGCTGGTGGCGCAAGGACCCGCGCATCGCCTGGGTGCCGTACGACGCGAGCGACCGCGTCGCGCAGGCGCTGAGCAAGATCGGTCGGGCGCCGGCGACGCCGATCCCCGCAGACTGAGCCCATGGCTGAGGGACGGGACCGGCTGCGCGAGCTGCTGGACGCGGTGCTCGACGACGAGCACCGCTCGCTCGGCGACATGGCCGGTGGCGCCTACTCCTCGCCGTTCCACTTCAGCCGGGAGCTGCGCCGCCAAGCCGGCGAGCCGCCGGTGGCGATGCGCCGCCGGGTGATGCTCGAGCGGGCAGCCTGGCAGCTGCGGCAGGGCACCTCGGTCACCGACGCCGCCTTCACCGCGGGTTACGAGTCCGTGGAGGGCTTCGCCCGCGCCTTCGCCCGGGCGTGGGGGCACCCGCCGAGCGAGACCACCATCGGGGACCGGCGACCGCAGCTGGCTCCCCTCGCCGAACGGCATCCACTTCCATCCACCCACCTCGCTGTGGGTCCACACGTCAGGACAGCCGATGAACCCGCTCACCGACCAGCTCGTGCGCCACGACCTCGACGACACCGAGCCAGCTGCTCGACCTCGCGAAGGGGGTCGACGACGACCAGTACCGCCTCCCACGGATGCCGAACAACGACCGTGCTCGGCTGGGACGGTGAGGAGGCGTCACTCGCCGATGTGCTGCAGCGGCTCGTCTTCACCAAGGAGGTCTGGCTCGCCGCCCTCGTGCGGCGACGACATGCCGGAGGCGGGCCGGCGACGACCCGGCCGGCCTCGCTCGAACGGTTCGACGCCGCCGCGCCGAGGTGGCTCGACGCCGTCCGTGACATCGACCGCCGCGGGGCGTGGGAGGACCGGCTGATCGACGCCCTGTGCGACCCGCCGGAGAGCTTCGTGGTCAGCAGCGTGGTCGCGCACGTGCTCACCTTCTCCGCGCACCGGCGGCCAGGTGGCGCGCCAGATCTGTTCCGGCAGGCGGGCCACGAGGTCGACACCGGCGACCCGATCTCCTGGCTGCGCCGGGCGCTGGGGGAGGACGCAGTGACGAGGCTCAGCTACTACACCGCCACGACCCTGGACGGCTTCATCGCCGACGAGCACGACTCCCTGGAGTGGCTGTTCAAGCAGGAGGGCCGCAAGCAGGACGAGCCACTCTCCTACGACACCTTCATCGCCGACATCGGCGCCATCGTGATGGGCCGCACCACCTACGACTGGGTGTGCGACCACCTGCGCAAGACCGACGAGGCGTGGATGTACACCATGCCGGCCTGGGTGATGACCCACCGGCCGGTCGAGGAGTTCCCCGGCGCCGACCTGCGCGTCACCGACGGCGACGTCCGCACCGTCTACGACGCGATGGCCGAGGCCGCGGGCGACAAGAACCTGTGGGTGGTCGGCGGCGGCGACCTCGTCGGCCAGTTCGCCGACGCCGGGCTGCTCGACGAGGTGATCGTGCAGATCGCGCCGGTCACGCTCGGCGCCGGCCGGCCGCTGCTGCCGCGGCGCCTCGACCTGCGCACCGAGGAGGTCGAGCGCAACGCCGACTTCGTCGCCTGCCGGTACGCGGTCGTCGGGCCCGAGCGTCGAGCGAGGCCTGACTCGGCCTCGCTACGCTGCCACGCGGGCATGGCCCTGCCGTCACCCGCCCCCGACCGCGCCGCCCTCGTCACCGGAGCCTCCTCGGGCATCGGCGCCGAGCTCGCCCGCCAGCTCGCCGCCCGCGGCCACGGGCTGGTGCTCGCGGCCCGCTCGGAGGGTCCGATGCGCGAGCTCGCCGACGAGCTCGGCGGGAAGGTGCGGGTCGAGGTGCTCACCGTCGACCTCACCGACCGGGCGGCCCGCGCCGCGCTGCCGGGCCGCATCGAGGAGCTCGGCCTGGCGGTCGACATCCTGGTCAACAACGCGGGTTTCTCCACGCTGGGCCGGGTCTCGCAGAGCGACCCCGAGGAGGAGATGGCGATGGTGGAGGTCGACGTCGTCGCCGTCGTCGACCTCTGCTCGCGGTTCCTGCCCGGCATGGTCGAGCGCGACCGCGGCGCCGTGCTCAACGTCGCCTCCACCGCCGCCTTCCAGCCGCTGCCGGGGCAGGCCGGCTACGCGGCCGGCAAGGCGTTCGTGCTGTCGTACACGCAGAGCCTGGTGGGCGAGCTGCGGGGCAGCGGCGTCACCGCCACCGCGCTGTGCCCGGGGCCGGTGAAGACCGGCTTCGGGCCGCGGGCCGGCTTCTCCGACCAGGAGGCCGAGGACGCGCTGCCGGCGGTCATGTGGGTGGACGCCGCCGAGGTGGCGCGGGCCGCGATCGCCGGCCTCGACGACGGCCGCATGGTCGTGATCCCCGGCGTCGCGAACAAGGTGGGCGCGGCCTTCTCGCAGGTGACGCCGCGCAGCCTGCTGCTGCCGATCCTCACTCGCAGTCACCCCGGACTGCGGTAGCGCTTCCGGCCCCGGCCGGTGCAGGGTGGGGGCACCGCCGCCGCGTCTCGGGAGGACCCATGCACCGCCGTACCCCAGCGCTCGTCCTGGCCGGAGCCCTCGCGCTCGCCACCGCCGCTGCCACCGCCACCGTGCCGGCCGAGGCCGGGCCGAGCCCGGCCGCCCGCGCCGCCCAGCCCCTGAAGGCCAAGCAGCCCAAGCAGCCCAAGCAGCCCAAGCAGCCGGTGGCGGTGGGCCGCGGCGGCGCGGTGTCGTCGGTCGACCTCAACGCCTCGCGGGCGGGCCTGCGGGTGCTGCGGGACGGCGGCAACGCCGTCGATGCCGCGGTGGCCACCGCCGCCGCGCTCGGCGTCACCGAGCCGTTCAGCGCCGGCGTCGGAGGCGGCGGCTACTTCGTCTACTACGACGCGCGCACCCGCCGGGTGCACACCCTCGACGGCCGCGAGACCGCGCCGGCCACGATGCCGCAGGACGCGTTCATCGACCCCGACACGGGTCAGCCGTACCGGTTCTCGCCCGAGCTGGTCACCAGCGGCGTGTCGGTGGGCGCGCCCGGCACCCCCGAGACCTGGACCACCGCGCTGCGGCAGTGGGGGAGCCGCGGGATGGGCCGGGTGCTGACGCCGGCGATCCAGCTCGCCGAGCGCGGGTTCGTGGTCGACGGCACCTTCAACAAGCAGGTCACCGAGAACCAGGTGCGCTTCGACGCGTTCACCTCCACCCGCCGGCTCTACCTGCCCGGGGGCGAGGCACCCGCCGTCGGCTCCCGGTTCCGCAACCCCTGGCTGGCCGCCACCTACCGGCACTTCGCCCGCGACCCGCTGCTGTTCACGCGCGGTCCGGTGGCGGACGCGATCGTCGACGCCGTCCGCACCCCGCCGAAGACCGACGACACCGAGCTCCCGGTGCCGCCCGGCTACCTCACGCGTACCGACCTCCGGCGCTACGACGTGCTCCGCGCAGGCGCCGACCGCCGTGCCCTACCGCGGCCTCGGCGTCTACGGCATGGCGCCGTCGTCCAGCGGCGGCAGCACCGTCGGCGAGGCGCTGAACATCCTGGAGGGCAGCAACCTCGCCGTGCAGGACGACGTCGACGTGCTGCACCGCTACCTCGAGGCCAGCGCCCTCGCGTTCGCCGACCGGGGCGCCTACGTGGGCGACCCGGCGTTCGTCGACGTGCCGCTGCGCGACCTGCTGTCGCAGCGGTACGGCAACGAGCGGGCCTGCGAGATCGACCCCGACACCGCGCTCACCAAGCCGGTGGCGGCCGGCGACGTCGAGTCCTACGACGGCCGCTGCTCCGACCCCGCCGCGGGGCGCGGGGAGGAGGACGTCGAGCAGGGCTCGACGACCCACCTCACGACCGCCGACCGCTGGGGCAACGTGGTGGCCTACACGCTCACCATCGAGCAGACCGGCGGCTCCGGCATCGTGGTGCCCGGGCGCGGTTTCCTGCTCAACAACGAGCTCACCGACTTCAGCTACGTCACCGAGGCGGACCGGCAGGGCCCGAACCGGATCCAGCCCGGCAAGCGGCCGCGCAGCTCGATGTCGCCCACGATCGTGCTGCGCGACGGGCGGCCGTGGCTGGCGCTGGGCTCGCCGGGCGGCTCGACCATCATCACCACCGTGCTCCAGGTGCTGCTCAACCGCATCGACCGGGGCCTGCCGCTGCCGCGCGCCGTGGCCGCGCCGCGGGCAAGCCAGCGCAACACCGCGTCGGTCACGGCGGAGCAGGAGTTCATCGACGTCTACGGCGACCTGCTGGAGCTGTACGGCCACACCTTCGCGCCGGCCGGGGCGCCGGGCACGAGCGCGGCGGAGATCGGCGCGGTGGCGGCGATCGAGTTCGGCCGCAACGGTCTGCTCACCGCCGCGGCCGAGCCGCGGCGGCGAGGTGGCGGTTCGGCCCTCGTGGTCGACCCGCGCTGACGCGCCCGGGGCCCGTACCGTTGACGGTGTGACCGACCCCTGGCCCGAGATCACCACCGTCGACGAGCTGGTCGCGCTGCTCGGCGAGCCGGCCCCGCGCGCCCGCGACAAGGGGCGCACGGCGCTGCTCGACGTCGACCGGCAGTGGCTGGCGGCGGCGCCGTTCTGCCTGATGGCCACCGCCGACGCCGACGGCCGCTGCGACGCCTCGCCGAAGGGCGACCCCGCGGGGTCGCTGGTGCACGTGGTCGACGACCGCACCATCGCGCTGGCCGAGCGGCCCGGCAACCGCCGCGCCGACGGCTACCGCAACATCCTCGCCAACCCGCACGTCGGCCTGAACTTCCTGATCCCGGGCCGTGGCGACACGCTGCGCGTCAACGGCCGCGCCCGGCTGGTCACCGACGCGCCGTTCTTCGACGCGATGGTCGTGAAGGGGCACCGGCCGTTGCTCGCCGTCGTCGTGGAGATCGAGGACGTGTTCTTCCACTGCGCCAAGGCATTCCTGCGCTCGCGGCTCTGGCAGCCCGAGAGCTGGGACCCCGAGGGCGTCGTGCCGCGCCGGGCGGTGGTGGCCAAGCAGGTGGAGCGCGACGCGCGCAGCCTGGAGGAGCTCGACGCCTACTACGAGCCGGAGTCCTACAGCCGGGGCATGTATGCCCCCCAGTAGCGCCGCCGAGTACCCGTTCCTGAAGGGGCACGGCACCCGCAACGACTTCGTGCTGCTGCCCGACCACGACGGCACGGTGCACGGCGACCTGTCCGCCGCGCGGGTGCGGGCGCTGTGCGACCGGCGCAGCGGGATCGGCGCCGACGGCGTCCTGCGCGTGATCCGGGTCGACGGCCGGTGGTTCATGGACCACCGCAACGCCGACGGCTCGGAGCCCGAGATGTGCGGCAACGGGATCCGGCTCTATGCGCGTCACCTGGTGGAGGAGGGGCTGGTCGACCCCGCCGCGCCGGTGGAGATCGAGACCCGCGCCGGTACCCGGCAGGTGGTGGTGGACGGCGACCTCGTGACCGTCGACATGGGGCCGGCGCGGCTGCTCGGCGAGACGTCGGTGACGGTGGGTGAGCGGTCCTGGCCCGCCCGCCACGTCGACGTCGGCAACCCGCACGCCGTCGCCTTCGTGGCCGACCTCGACGACGCCGGCCCCTTGGACGACCCGCCGGGCCACGACCCGGCGGTCTACCCCGACGGCGTCAACGTCGAGTTCGTCGTGCGCCGCGGCGAGCGGCACCTCGCGATGCGGGTGCACGAGCGCGGGGCGGGCCAGACAGAGGCGTGCGGCACGGGTGCCTGCGCGGTGGCCGCGGTGGCGGCCGCCGAGGACGGCGCCCCCACGGACGCCGAGTACCGCGTCGACCTGCCGGGCGGCACGCTCACCATAGGGCGGACCAGCGAGGGTCGGGTCCTGATGACGGGTCCTGCGGTGGTGGTGGCTCGCGGTACGACTGCGCTGTGACCGGCCGCGCGAGGGCCTTGACCGTGAACACGTACAGCAGCCAGTTGCTCATCACGGCGGCCATGACGCCCATGACGAGGGCGGTGGGGTCGGCCTCGCCGGTGTCCCAGGAGCTCGCGTACGCCGTCCGGCTGGCATCCCACGCGTGGTAGGCCACGACCAGCTGCACGAGCACGGCCACGCCGAGCCCCGAGGCCACGACCGGCCCGGCCCGGAGCCGGCTGACCACGAAGGAGCCGAGCCCGAGCGTGACGACCGCGAGCAGCGCGACGCTCACGGCGGCCCCGCGATACTTCGGGCCGTCCGCCTCGACGTTGAAGAGGCTGAAGATCGCCGCCTGATAGGTCACGAAGCCGCCCGCCGCCGCGAACAGAAACGCGAGGACGAGGCCGAGCTGGGTCGGGACCCGGCGGGTGCCGGAGCTGGACGTAGTCATGACAGGGGTGTCATCGGTTTCCGGGACCATCGACCTGAGCCACCCGCGGCGGTCGCGCCGCGCGCGCCGGCCGGGTGCGGACCCGCACGATCACGGCGCCGATGGCGAAGGCGAGCAGGGGCCAGCTGGTCGGGGACGCCGCCGCCGATCCGACCGCCTCGACGATCTCGCCGCGATCCACCGACGCGTGCGGCGACTCGCGGTCCGGCGACGAGGTGCCGGCGGACTCGTGGGCGTCGGCGGCCAGCAGGAGCATGAGCACCGCCCCGACGACGGCGAGCAGGTGCACCCACGGCTGCGGGCGGAGCACCACGAGCACCAGCGTGCTCAGCACGGCGAAGCCGACGGTCACGGCGAGCACCGCGATCGCCGCCGCCTCGTACTCCGACGGCTCGGTCTGCTCGCCGAAGAACTGCAACGTGAAGTACAGGTGGGCGACGACGGCCGAGAGCGGCGCGAACAGGAAGGCGAGGACGAGGCCCAGGTGCAGCATCACGCGGCGGCCGTCGTGGGTCGGGGAGCTCATGGGTCGAGCCTCGCCGGAAGCGGGCGGAGGTCGCGTGAGCAGCGGTACTCAACCCCTCTAGGCTCCGACGCATGGAACTCAGCGGATCCTCTGCGCTCGTCACCGGCGGCGCCTCCGGCATCGGTGCCGCCGCCGCCCGCCGGCTCGCGGGCCTCGGCTGCACCGTCGTGGTGGCCGACCTCCAGGCCGACAAGGGCGAGCAGCTCGCCGAAGAGATCAAGGGCGTCTTCGCGCAGGTCGACGTCACCGACACCGACCAGATCGCCGGCGCCGTGCGGGCCGCCGCCGACATCGCGCCGCTGCGCGCGGTGGTGAACTCGGCCGGCATCGGCTGGGCGCAGCGCACGATCGGCCGCGACGGCCAGCTCGCGTCGGCGCACGACCTCGAGGCGTTCCGCAAGGTGATCGCGATCAACCTGATCGGCACCTTCGACGTCGTCCGCCAGGCCGCGACCGTGATGAGCGGCAACGAGCCCGACGACGACGGCTGCCGCGGCGCGATCGTCAACCTCGCCTCGGTGGCGGCGTTCGACGGGCAGATCGGCCAGGCGTCGTACTCGGCGTCCAAGGGCGGCGTGGTGGGCATGACACTGCCGGTGGCGCGCGACCTGTCGGCGTCAGGAATCCGCCTCAACACCGTGGCTCCCGGCCTCATCGACACCCCGATCTACGGCGAGGGCGAGCAGGCCGAGGCGTTCAAGGCGAAGCTCGGCGAGAGCGTGCTGTTCCCCAAGCGCCTCGGCGTCCCCGACGAGCTGGCCTCGATGGTCGTCGAGTGCCTCACCAACTCCTACATGAACGGCGAGACCGTCCGCCTCGACGGCGGCATCCGGATGCCCCCCAAGTAGCGCCGACGAGGTCCCGTCACTCCACGGACTGGCGCTCCGCCGGGGTGTAGGCGGGCATCGGCGCGGCGGCGTCGGTCATCCGTGCCTCCCGCTGCCGGCGGATCTTCTCCGACTTCAGCGCCATCGCGGGCGCGCTCTTGCCGCGACCGTAGGTGAGGGAGTGAGCGGCGGGGACGCCGAGCGACGTGCCCACCTCGATGGCGTCCTGGTCGGCGCCCATGTACATGAACTGCCAGCCGTAGTGGCTGGTCTGCTGCTCCACCAGCGCCTTCACCGCTGGGCGGTCCCATTCCTGGCTGGCGTTCTCGAGGCCGTCGGTCATCACCGCCACGATCACCGTGCCGGGTCGCTCCGGCTCGGGCAGGGCCGCCAGCCGGGCCCCGGCGTCGGTGACCAGCCGGCCCATCGAGTCGAGCAACGCCGTGGTGCCGCGGGGCTGGAGGTCGAGCGCCGGCACGTCGGCGACGTCGCGGTCGGCGTATACCTCCTCGTACCGGTCGTCGAACCGGGCGAGCGTGACCCGGCACCGGCCGGGCGCCTTGCGCTGCTCCTCGACGAACGCGGCGAAGCCGCCCTCGGTGTCGGACCTGATGGACTGCATCGAGCCGCTGCGGTCGAGCAGGAAGTACAGGTGGGTGAGCGTCTGGTCGGTCATGTCGTCTCCTCGTCGTCGGATGTCGTGTCAGCTGCTGGGTCGGCGTGGCTTGAACCGCATCGGCGCCGGGGGCGGCGCGGCCGCGGCGGGCGGGGCGGCGCCGGTCTCGGCGTCGTACCGCGCCCGCTCGACCCCCGTGGCGGTGACCCGGCCCTTGTCGTCGGCGTAGGCCGCGAGCCGGCGGGTGCGGGCCAGCCGCGGCCCGACGGCGTTCTCCGACAGCCCGGCGCGGGCACCGGCCGAGCGCAGCGAGGCGCCACCCTCCACCACGGCGTCGGCCAGGGCGTCGTCGATGAGGCCGGCGAGGCGCTCGGCGGCCTCCCGCAGGTGTGGCAGGGCCTCGGCGGCGGGCTGCCCGTCGGCGGCGTCGAGCGCCTCGCGCAGCCGGCGGACCATGTCGGGGTCGATCGTCATGCCACCACTCTACGCATAAACTGCGGATACGCAAATTATGCGAGCACGCACAAAGTCAGGGCGTGAGGACGGCGTCGGCGCGGACTGCGGGGATCATCCGGCGACCGAATTGCGTTAGCACCGGTGATGACGCGCACCTACGCTGAGAGCCATATGACCGAACCACTGCACGCACGTGACTTCTCCCTCGACGCCGAGCTCGCCGAGACCGACGAGTGGGACGACGCCGACGACACCGAGGACTTCGAGTCCGGCTACGCCGACGAGCCCGACCCGGAGCACCGCGGCGACCCGTCGACCGGCGCGATGGACCTCGCCGAGCGCGCCCTGCTGCGGCGCGTGGCCGGGCTGCGCACCGAGCTCGAGGACATCACCGAGGTCGAGTACCGCCAGCTGCGGCTGGAGCGGGTGGTGCTGGTCGGCGTCTGGACCGAGGGGTCCGTCGACGACGCCGAGAACTCGATGGCCGAGCTCGCGCTGTTCGCCGAGACCGCCGGGTCGGAGGTGCTCGAGGCGCTCTACCAGCGGCGCCAGAAGCCCGACCCCGCCACCTTCGTGGGCCGCGGCAAGGTCGACGACCTCGCCGAGATCGTGCGCGTCACCGGCGCCGACACCGTGATCTGCGACGGCGAGCTCGCGCCCGGCCAGCTGCGCAACCTCGAGGACCGGCTCAAGGTCAAGGTGGTCGACCGCACCGCGCTGATCCTCGACATCTTCGCCCAGCACGCGAAGAGCAAGGAGGGCCAGGCGCAGGTCGAGCTGGCTCAGCTCAGCTACATGAAGCAGCGGCTGCGCGGCTGGGGCGGCAACCTGTCCCGGCAGGCCGGTGGCCGGGTCGCCGCCGGCGCCGGCATCGGCGGTCGCGGCCCCGGTGAGACGAAGATCGAGACCGACCGGCGCCGCATCAACACCAAGATCGCCAAGCTGCGCCGCGACCTCAAGCACATGCGCGGCACCCGCGAGACCAAGCGGCAGGACCGCCGCCGCCACGCGATCCCGTCGGTGGCCATCGCCGGCTACACGAACGCCGGCAAGTCCTCGCTCCTGAACCGGCTCACCGGCGCCGGCGTGCTGGTGGAGGACGCCCTGTTCGCCACCCTCGACCCCACCACCCGGCGCACCACCACGGCCGACGGGCGGGTGTTCACGATGAGCGACACCGTCGGGTTCGTGCGGCACCTGCCGCACCAGCTGATCGAGGCGTTCCGCTCGACGCTGGAGGAGGTGGCCGAGGCCGACCTGGTGCTCCACGTCGTCGACGGCTCCCACCCCGACCCCGAGGGCCAGCTCGCCGCCGTCCGCGAGGTGCTCGCCGAGATCGGCGCGGGCACCGTGCCGGAGCTGGTGGTGATCAACAAGGCCGACGCCGCCGACGAGCTCGTCCTGGGCCGGCTGCAGCGGGCCGAGCCGCACAGCATCGTCGTGAGTGCCAAGACCGGTGCCGGCATCGCCGAGGCGCGCGCGATGGTGGAGGCCGAGCTGCCGCGGCCCGCCGTCGAGTTCGCGGCGCTGCTGCCCTACAGCCGGGGCGACCTGCTCGACAAGCTGCACAAGCACGGCGAGATCGCCTGGCTCGAGCACACCGGCGACGGCACGAGGGTGCGAGGCCGCGCGACGGAGGAGCTGGCGGGCGAGCTGGCGACCTACGCCACAGAATGAGGAAATGCCTGCGGGTGTGAGTCCGCAGGCCTCACACTTCCGGGGTGTCCACCGGGGGAGCGAGGCTGAGGCGACGCATCGTCGTGCCCCTCGTGCTCGCCCTGGTGCTCGTCGGAGGAGCCAGCGCGTACGTCGTCGCCCGGGTGGTCGACGGCCCGACGCGCTGCGAGCGGTTCACCGCCGCGGCGGCCGAGCGCCGCACCGCCGACACCGGCTCGGGGGAGCGGGTGGTCGTGATCGGCGACTCCTACTCGGTGGGCCTCGGCCTCGACCGGCCCCACCGCTCCTGGCCCGACCGGCTGCCCGGGCGGGTGCACGTCGACGGCTTCTCCGGCTCCGGCTTCAGCGCCTCCGCGTCGGGGTGCGGCCGGGTGTCGTACGCCGACCGCGCCGCCCGCGCGGTGCGGGGCGGCGCCGACCTGGTGGTGGTCGAGGGCGGGCTCAACGACGCCGACCGCACCGACGGCGCCATCACCCGCGGCTTCACGCGGCTGATGACCGCGCTGCGCGGCCACGAGGTGCTGGTCGTGGGTCCGGCCGCGGCCCCGGACCGAAGGGCGAGGGCGGCGCGGGTCGACGCACTCCTCGCCGACCTCGCGGCCCGGCACGGCGTGCCCTACCTGTCGATGACCGACCTCGACCTCGGCTATCTCGACGACCGCCTGCACCTCACGCAGGCCGGCCACGCGGCGTTCGGCGATCGGGTGGCCGCCGCGATCATCGGCTGAGGCCGGCCAGGGAGCGCAGGTCGGCGAGGATGTCGTCGACCCGCTCCATGATCGAGAGGTGGCCCTCGCCGGGCACCAGGTGGGCGCGGGCGCCGGGCACGTGCTCGGCCAGCCAGGCGCCGTGGGCGAAGGGCACCATCGCGTCCTGGTCGCCCTGCCACACCGCCACCGGCGCGGCGACCGACGCGAGGTCGAAGCCCCACGCGCTGGTGAGCGCGAGCCCGTCGTCGCGCATCCCCACCACGCCCTGGGCGGCGGCGTGGTGGAAGGTCCGGGCGAGCCATTCGGCGAGCTCGCCGGTGATCGCGGCCCGGTCGACCGCAGTGACCAGCTCACCGAGCGAGTCGGCGATGTCGTCGGCGGTGGCCTGCAGCACCGGGAGGAACTCCCGCTCCAGGTAGGCGCCGTACTCGTCGCTGCCCGCGGCGGCCGCGGTGTACTCGGCGAGGTTCTCCGGTGCCATGCCGGTGAACCAGTCGAGCCCGACGGTGTCGCGGGGCGCGATGCCGGCGATGCTCGCCGCGGCCCGGCACCGCGACGTCAGCGCGGCGCAGGCCAGCGCCCGCGGCCCACCGCCCGACAGCCCCGCCGTCACGAAGTCGCCGAGACCGAGGTGGTCGAGCACCGCGAGGGTGTCGGCGACGTCGTCGACCACCCGGTAGCCGGGCCGCGGAGTGGACCGGCCGTACCCGGGCCGCGACGTGGTCACCAGCCGCAGCCCGGCGTCGCGGGCCGCGGTGTCGAACGGCGGGTAGGCCACCGCCGCCGAGGG
Source organism: uncultured Actinomycetota bacterium (assembly GCA_963808855.1). Taxonomy (GTDB): domain Bacteria; phylum Actinomycetota; class Actinomycetes; order Propionibacteriales; family Nocardioidaceae; genus Nocardioides. The sequence continues at coordinate 971,349 of CAWEHA010000002.1, forward strand.
TTGGCCGCCGTGGAACACGAACGGGAACCCGTCCGGGTCGCCGCCGACCAGCACCTCCAGCACCCGGCCGTCCGGCCGGGTCAGGTCGATCGTGGTCACCGGCAGAACCTACTTCTCCAGCCGTAGGGCGAGCTGCGGGCACGCCCGCACGGCCGCCCGGGCATCGGAACGCAGGTCGTCCGGCACCTGGCCGGTGACGACGGGGTAGCCCCACTCGTCGAGGTCCACCACCTCGGGCAGCAGCTCGTGGCAGAGGCCGCGGCCCTGGCAGGCCGGCCAGTCGACGCGCAGCCGGCTCACGACGCAAGCTCCAGCGGACGGCGGAGGCAGGCACCGGCGCGATGGGCGAGCACCTCATCGCGCATGGTGGTGAGCAACGACCGCACCAGCCGCACTGTGCCGTCGGGGTGGGCGCAGGCACCGCGGCCGGCGACGAGCCCCGCGAGGCGCTCGGCCTCTGCCGGCGGTCCCGACCCGTCGCGGAGCGCGCGCACCGCCGAGGCGAGCGCCGGCAGGCCGTTGAAGCAGGGCCCGCAGCGTCGCGCGCTCTGGCCGGCGAGGTGATCGACGATCCGGGAGGTCCACGACAGCGGGCAGGCGTCGCGGCCCGGCGCGAGCACCACCCCGGCCCCGAGCGGGAGGCCGAGCGAGCGCATCCCGGGCACCGACACCCGGGCGCTCGCGGCCGTCGGCCAGGTGGCCCAGGCGCCGTGGAACCCGCCGAGCAGCACCGGCCCGCCCGCGGCGTCGCCGGGGAGCACGTCGCGCAGCCGGGTGCCGAACTCCACCTCGTGCACGTGCGGCCGGCCGTCCGGTCCGGTCACCGTGAGCAGCGTGGTGCCCGACTCGGCGGCGGTTCCGCGCGACCGGTAGGCGGCGACGCCGCGGAGCACGAGCAGCCCGACGTGCGCCCAGGTCTCGGCGTTCGACAGCAGGGTCGGCCGGCCGTCGAGGCCGTCGAAGGCCGCGGGCTGCCACGCCGTCACCGGGAGGTTGCGGCGCCCCGACAGCAGCTCGATCACGGCGCTGGCCTGCCCCGCGACGAACCGCGGCTCGGCGGTGTGCAGCTCGATCGCGACGCCGTCGTCGTTCTCGTCGCGCTCGCCGACGGCGGTGGTCATCTGCCGCGCGGGCAGTGCTCGCTCGCCCGGCATCACCACGTGCACCACGCTCGCGCGCAGCGCCCGGGCCGCCGCCACCGCGCCGTCGAGCACCAGGTGCGGGCGCACCAGCGCGAGCGCGCTGTCCTTGCTCGAGGCGGGCTCGCCCTCGCTGAGGTTCACCACCACCACCGGCCGCTTGAAGGGCGAGGAGTGCTTGCGGACGCCGTCCAGCTTGGTCGCGAACGGGAACGCCGCCCCACCGCGACCGCGCACGTCGGCCTCATGGGTGAGCGCCCTGAGCACCAGCGCGTCGACCTCCGGCAGGTCGCCGTAGCGCGCCCGGTGGGCGCCGAGGCTCGGCCCGTGGCCCAGGCCGTGCAGCAGCGCCGGACCCGGGTGCACCTCCACGAGGTCGGGGTACGGCACCGGCGACGGGGCGGTCATGACGCCCCCACCGGTTCGGGTCGGCCGGCCCGGCCGCGGCCGAGTCGCACGCCCGCGGCGAGCAGCACCGCCAGCACGCAGCCGGCGGTCGGCACGGCCGACCACAGCGCCCACGCGTTCGGGTCCTTGAGGTCGGTGCCCATGCCGACGCCGTGGCCGACACCGAGTGCCCAGGCAAGCCACGACAGGTAGTGCACGCGCCGCCAGGCGCGTTCAGGCAACCGCGTTCGCAACGCGCTGGTCACGACGATCACCAGGATGACGTCGAGCGCGAGCGCCCCGAGCGCCATCCAGGTGCGCTCGTAGGTGGCGGCGAACGGCACGAATGCATGCCACCAGCGGATGTCGACGAACTCGTCGGCCACCGCCGTCGCCACGTGCACCACCAGCGCCACCACCGACAGCAGGGCGGCGTTGCGGTGCAGGTGCTGCGACACGAAGGCCGGCAGCCGGCCGCCGGGGCGGCCGCCCAGCGAGAGCACGCCGAGCACGACGCTCACGGTCAGCAGCACGAGCAGCGTCACGCCGGTGACGCGGTTGAGGTACCAGAGGAACGGACCCTCGGGGATCATGCCGCCGCCTCCTTCTCGTCAGCGTCGTCCGGCCAGCCGCCGGTGGTGTGCACGACCCCGTCGCGGCCGACGAGCCGGGCTGCGACGTCGTGCTCGCGCAGCCAGTCGACGGCGTCGGCGCCGAGCACGAGGGCGGCGGTGGTGGCGGCGTTGGCGGCCAGGCAGTCGCGACCGACCGCCGTCACCGTGCGCCACGGCCCCTCGGCCGGCAGCCCGGTGCGAGGGTCGAGCAGGTGGTGGCGGCGCACGCCGCCCGACGTCCAGCGCCGCACCTCGGTCGACGACGTCGCGAGACCGCCCTCGGTGAGCGCCACCAGCGACTCCGCCGCGGCGCCGGGCCGCTCGCTCACGGCCACGGTCCACGGCCGGCCGTCGGGCGCCGCGACCCGCAGGTCGCCGCCCACCGACACCAGCGCCGGTCCCACGGCGTCGGCGAGGGCCGCGGCCACCAGGTCGGCGGCGAACGCCTTGCCGGTAGCGCCGAGATCGAGCGAGGTACCAGGAGGAACGAGCAAGGCCGAAGGCCGAAGGCGAGTCGCCGCCAGGCGCCGGGCCGAGGAGCAGAGGTCGGAGGAGCAGAGTGCGGACCATCGGCAGGGCCGAGGTCGCGCAGCAGGCCGAAGTCGCGGTCGTAGCCGAGCTCGACGAGCACCCGCCCGAGCAGCGGATCGACGAGCCCGTCGGTGGCCCGGGCGACGCGGACGGCGGCCGCGGTGGCGTCGACGAGCAACGGGTCGACGTCGACCCACGACCCGGGCGCCGCGTTGGCACGGGACAGGTCGGAGTCGCACACGGAACCGGCTACAGGCGAGGTCGACGTCGGCGAGAGCGAGCGCAGCGAGCTCGAGCGCCGGCGCCAGATGCCGCGGCTCCCGCACGGCCACGAACACGTCGCACCCGAGGGCACGGAAGGTGGAAGCGAGCGCGTTCATGAGCCGCTCGAGGGAGCAGGCGGTGGCTCGGGGGCCGGCGCGGGGGCAGGGGCGGGGGCAGGAGCAGCGGGGGCGGGCGCCGCGGGCGCCGGGGCGCCGCCGCTGGGCGGCGAGGAGACGGTGCCGCCGCCGACGACGTCGCCGGAGTCCTGCTGCACGTACCGGGTGGTCACCCGGGTGCGAGTAGGGCGCTCGCGGAGGGCGGGCCGGCGAGTCCGAGGCCGCGGCTGCTGGGGCTGAGCCTGCTGGGTCTGCGGCGCGGTCTGGCCGGCAGCGTCGGCCTCGGCCTCGCGGTGGAGCTTGCCCACCGCGGCACCGGTGCCGGTGAGTGAGGCGACGGTCACCACGCCGGTCACGGCCGTGACGGCAAGCCGGTGACGGTCGCGACGACGGGCATCGTGGGAGGAGATGGACATGACCGCCACGGTGCTGGAGACGGCGTCAGCGAGGCCTCAGCCCGACGTCAGGAGCGCCCCCGGACCCGGTTGAGGTTCTCCTGACGTTCACCGGAGGCGCCGCTGACGTCGAGCGCGGCACCGTCGGGCCCATGAACCTGCTTCCCGCCGCCGTCCTGACCGCCGCCCTCGCCGCCGGCGTGGCCGGATCCGTCGTCGCCTACGACGTGGCCAACGGAAGCGCGGATCCGCCCGCGACCACGCCGCAGGTGGCGGAGCGAGCCGAGCGAGCGGACCGTGCCCAGCCCAGGAAGCCGCGCTTCAAGCCCTGCAAGAAGCCGGCGAAGCTGGAGAAGGGCGTGTGCGTCATCGACGTCGTGCGCACCGTCCCGGTGGCACCGGCCGCGCCGGCCCCGGCCCCGCCGGCGGCGGCACCGCCCGTCGCGCCGGTGCAGCCCGACCTGGCGGGCCGCGACGACGACGCCGGCCCACCCGACGTGGTCGAGGACGACGACGACGGCGACGACGACCACGGCACGAGCACCCGGACCCGCACCAGGAGCCACAGCACCCAGACCCAGTCGCGCACACAGACGCGCACCCGGTCGCGCGATGACTGAGACGAGCTCAGCGGGCGAGCGGGAGCCGCACCTCGACCCGCGCGCCCCCGGAGTCCGAGCGCCCGGTGGTGAGGGAGCCGCCCACGGCGGCCGCGGTGCGGCCGACGATGTCGAGCCCGAGGCCCGTGCTGCCGACCCGGCGGCCCGGGCCGGCCGCGCGGAACCCCGGTCCGTCGTCGGCCACCGACAGGACGGCGTCGGCACCGACCGTGAGCGAGACGGCCAGGCCGGTTCCCTCGGGCGTGTGGGCGAAGACGTTGTCGAGCAGCACGTCCACCAGGTCGACGAGGTCGTCCTCGGCGAGCGGCACCGGCACCGCCTCGGCGGGCAGCCGGATCTCGAGCGCGCGCCCCTGGTCGTCGGCCAGCGGCGCCCAGAAGTCGAGCCGCCGCCGCAGCACGTCGGTGGCGTCGCAGCTGGGCGACAGGTCGGTGCGCACCGGCCGGCGCGCGTCCTTCACGACGGCGTCGATGGTGCGCTGCAGCACGGTCACGTGCTCGTGCAGGCGCGCGGCGACCTCGGCGTCGGGCACCGCCTCGGCGTCCAGCCGCAGCGCGGTCACCGGCGTGCGCAGCCGGTGCGACAGGTCGCCGACCGCCGCGCGCTCGTGGGCGAGCAGCTCGGTGGTGCGCTCGGCCAGGCCGTTGAGCGCCTGGGCGAGCTCCTGGGTCTCCTCGGTGCCCCGCACTTCGGCCCGCGCGGCCAGGTCGCCCTCCCGCAGCCGGTGCGCGGTGCCGGCCACCTCGAGCAGCGGCTCGCTGATCCGCCGGCCGAGCCGCCCGGCGATGGCCGCGGCGGCGAGCAGCAGCACCACACCGAGCCCCGTGATCCCGGCCCACGCCTCCGGCACGCCGCGGCGCAGGTCGTCGGGCGCCACCGACGAGCGCACCACGGTGGTGCCCGCGCCGCTCACGATCGGCAGCAGCACCCGGCCGCCGTCCTCGTCGACGACGGTGAAGGCCTGGCCGTCCTGGGCGCGCGCGCACGTCGGCGTCCCCGCGCATCGGCGGGCCCTCGCCGAGCTCGGCACCGTCGACGGTGAGCACCTGCGTGGTCGCGGCGCCGCCGGGGTCGCGGTCGGCGAGCACCTGGCTCAGCTGCCGCGGCGGCAGGCTGGCCACGAGCACCGCGACGCTGCGGGCGTCCTGGTCGGCGGCGGCCATCGCGCGGTCCTCGGCGAGCTGGCGCACGAGCAGGCACAGCGGCACCACGAACGCCACCACCATCGCCGAGGTGGTGGCCATCACGAGCAGCGTGATCCGGCGGCGCATCTAGCTCCCCGGGGCGGACGGGTCGGCGAGCCGGATGCCGACGCCGCGCACGCTGTGCAGGTAGCGCGGCTCGGCGGCCGACTCACCCAGCTTGCGCCGCAGCTGCGAGAGGTGCACGTCGACGGTGCGGTCCGAGCCGCCGTACGGCTGCTGCCACACCTCGCTGAGCAGCTCCCGCTTCGTCACCACCTCGCCCGCCCGCTCCGCCAGCACGAGCAGCAGGTCGAACTCCTTGCGGGCGAGGTCGAGCGGCTCGCCGTCCAGGCTCGCGGTGCGCGCGCGCTCGTCGACGGCCAGCCCGCCCACCCGCACCGCGGGCGCCGGCGTGGACGCCCCGCCCGCGCGGCGCAGCACGGCGCGCACCCGGGCCTCCACCTGGTCGGTCCCGAACGGCTTCACCACGTAGTCGTCGGCGCCGGCGTCGAGCGCTCGCACCATCGTCGGGTCGTCGTCCTGCGCGGTGATCACGATCACCGGCACCGGGCTCGCCGCCCGCAGCATCGAGAGCAGGGTCAGGCCGGGCACGTCGGGCAGTCCGAGGTCGAGCAGCACGACGTCGGGCCCCTGCTCCAGCACCGCCTCCAGGGCGGCCACCCCGGTCTCGACGCTCGCGACGGCGTGGCCCCGCTCGCGCAGCCCGCGGTGCAGCGACTGGCGGATCGCCGCGTCGTCCTCGACGACGAGGATGCTGGCCATGGCCGGAACCGTAAGGCACCGGATGCGGTTCAGTGGGGACTGGCAGCATGAACGGCGTGCGCACTCCCTCCCGCCCGGCCCTCGTCGGCGCCCTGGTGTGGGTGGGCGTCGTCGCGGTCGTGGCGGCGCTGGTGTGGGTGGTGATCACCCGCGCGGGCGCCGGCGTTGCGGGCGACGACGGCCTGGGCGACACGGGCTCGCCTGCCCCGGTCGGGTCCGGCACGAGCAGCACCCGCACACCCACACCGTCCGAGCCGACCACCCGGGTGAACCCCGACCCCAAGCCGGTGCAGCGCACCGCCCGCGGCGCCGGCGGCACGGTCACCGTGAGCTGCACCGGCACGCTGGCCCGGCTGGTGGGCGCCACCCCCACCGGCGGCTACGGCACCGAGGTGGAGGACTCCGGACCCGATCGGGTGCGGGTCGACTTCGAGAGCGAGGAGTCCCGCACCCGGATCGAGGCGAGCTGCGTGGACGGGTCGCCGTCGTTCTCGGTGGAGGAGGACGACTGAGCGTCGGCGAGCCGCTCTAGAGTCCTCGGGTGCCGAAGCCCTCCCTGTCCGACGTGCTCGCGCACGCCGTCGAGGAGCTCGGCGGCAGCGAGCGGCCCGGCCAGGTGCGGATGGCGGAGGCGGTGGCCGAGGCGATGACCGACGAGCAGCACCTGGTCGTCCAGGCGGGCACCGGCACCGGCAAGTCGCTCGCCTACCTGGTGCCGGCGCTGCTGCACGAGGGCCGGGTCGTGGTGGCCACCGCCACGCTCGCGCTCCAGCACCAGCTGGTCGAGCGCGACCTGCCGCGGCTGGTGGAGGCGATCGGCTCGATGCCGGGCGGCGGCGAGATCGACACGTCCTTCGCCGTCCAGAAGGGCCGCTCCAACTACGCGTGCCTGCACCGCATCCGCGAGGGCGTGCCCGACGACCAGGGCACCCTGGTCGACGTGCCGACGGGCTCGTTGGGCGGGAAGGTGCTCGAGCTGCGCGCGTGGGCGAACGAGGAGGCCGAGAGCGGCGGCACCGGCGAGAAGGACGCCGCCCCGCGCCACACCGAGCGGGAGTGGCGGCAGGTCAGCGTGAGCCACCGCGAGTGCCTCGGCGCCGCCCGGTGCCCGTTCGGCGAGGAGTGCTTCGCCGAGCGCGCGCGGGAGAAGGCGCACCGCTCGCACCTCGTCGTCACCAACCACTCGCTGCTCGCCATCGACGCCATCGAGGGCGTCCCGATGCTGCCCGCCTACGACGCCGTCGTGGTCGACGAGGCGCACGAGCTGGTCGCCCGGGTCACCCAGGCCGCCACCGACGAGCTCTCGCCCGCCGAGGTCGAGCGGGCCGCGCGCCGCTCGCAGCGCCACGTCGAGGGCGACCAGGCCGACGACCTCGCCGACGCCAGCGACGCGCTGCGGCAAGCAATGAGCGAGGCACGGCCGGGTCGCTTCGACCAGGTGCCGCAGGAGCTGGCCGACGCCCTCGTCCTCGTCAGGGACGCGGCAAGAGCGTGCTACTCGGCGTACCCGAAGAGCGACAAGTCCGACGCCGGCGAGCCGGACGCAGGTCTCCAGCAGGCCAAGGGCAGCGTGCAGGAGGTGTTCAGCACCGCCGACCGGATGGCGGCGAACTCCGACGACGACGTCCTCTGGCTCACCGAGGGAGCCAGAGAAGGACAGCAGAGTCGGATCCCGCCGAGGCTCTGCATAGCCCCGCTCCAGGTGTGGGGCCCGATGCGGGAGAAGCTGCTCACCGACAAGACCGTGGTGATGACCTCGGCCACCCTCATGCTCGGCGGCGACTTCAGCGCCCTGGCCACCAGCGTCGGGCTCGACCCGGCGGAGCGGGTCGTCGACGGTGAGCCTGTGGTGGAGCGCGACGACGCCCTGCTGTGGCGCGGCGAGGACGTCGGGTCGCCGTTCGCCTACGACCGGCAGGCGATCCTCTACGTCGCCCGCCACCTCCCGCCGCCCGGCCGCGACGGCATGGGGCAGGCCGTGCTCGACGAGATCGTCGAGCTCGTCGACGCCGCCCAGGGCCGCACCCTCGGGCTGTTCTCCAGCCGCCGGGCCGCCGAGACCGCCGCCGAGGAGGTGCGCACCCGGCTGCCGCACCTCACCACGCTGGCCCAGGGCGAGGCGCAGCTGCCCGAGCTCGCCGCCCAGTTCGTCGGCGACCCGCACACCTGCCTGTTCGGCACCCTCAGCCTGTGGCAGGGCCTCGACGTCCCCGGCGACACCTGCCAGCTCGTGCTCATCGACCGGATCCCGTTCCCCCGCCCCGACGACCCGCTCATGAGCGCCCGGCAGCGCGCCGCCGACCAGGCCGGCGGCAACGGTTTCATGCAGGTGGCCGCCACCCACGCCGCCCTGCTGCTCGCCCAGGGGTCGGGCCGGCTGATCCGCACCACCACCGACCGCGGCGTGGTCGCCGTCCTCGACGCGCGGCTCGCCACCGCGCGCTACGGCAGCTTCCTCAAGGCGTCGCTGCCGCCGATGTGGCCCACCACCGACCCGCAGGTCGTCCGGAAGGCGCTGACGCGGCTTGCGGCGGGTGCGCCCTAGCGGAACGCGACCGCGGTGAGGCTCTGCCGCAGGTTCTCGTCGCGCGGCACGCCCGGAGCAGGAGAACCGGCTGCCCCTGAAGCACGCGAACCGCCCGCTGGCGTTCACCATCGTGACCTCGACGCGGCTCACCGAGCGGTTCGAGAACGCCACCACCTTGGTGGCGTCACCGTTGCGGTTGAGCGACACCGGCACCCGCCGGACCCGACCGTTCTTGGCCGTGACCATCAGCAGGGCACGCGACCCGCGTGCCGTCGGGGCGAGGTTCAGGCGCACCCGCAGCTTCCAGTTGGCGGCCGAGAGGTCCCGGGGGATCAGCGCCGCGGTGGCGCTGGTCAGGTGGTCGAGCGACACCGTGCCGGTCGCGCCCCGGGTGGGGGTGATCGCCGCGCGGCCCCACAGCAGAGCGGTGGGGTAGCGCTGGCGCCGGCCCTCGGAGTAGGTGGCGCCGGGCCGCCGGTTGGCGGCCGAGAAAGCCGTGAACTGCGCGGCCGCGGAGGAGCGGCGCTTGCGCAGCACCGCGTCGACCGCCTGCCACGAGTAGTAGTCGTTGCGTGCCGTCGTGGTGCCGTCGGCGCGCCGCAGCATGTCGCGCACCAGCGTGGGCAGGCCTGCCTGGCTGGCGGGGTAGCGCTCGGTGAGGAAGCGGAAGAAGATCCACACGCCGTAGTGCCACCCGTCGCTGGCGAACTGGTCCATCGACCGACCGGGCTTCGCGAGCGGGCTGCGGCGCAGGTACTGCACGTTGTCGTTGACGTTGTCGTACATCTCGTCCTCGACCCAGGCCGCGGTGGCCTCGAGGAACCAGCCGTCCTCGAGGAAGTCGTAGGCGTACTGGACGGCGTGGAAGTACTCGTGCGCCGCCGTGACCTGCAGCTCCTCCAGGTTGGAGTTGCCGGAGTTGATGGTGGCGTAGTCGTCGTCGAGCACGCAGTAGGCGTAGCGGCTGTAGTCGTAGGCGTCGCTCGGCGACTGGCCCTCGTCGGTGGAGCAGTAGCCGTAGAGGCCGCCCGAGTCGATCTCACCGATGTAGACGTCGACGAGGTTGGAGCCGCCGCCCAGCGAGCCGTCACCCTTCGGCCGCTTGTAGCCGGCTTGCGTGTAGGTGCGGTGCACGCGGTTGAGGGTGGCGAGCGTGGTGTCGACATAGTCGGGGACACCGTTGCCACTGTTGTCGGTGAGGCTGGGCGCGTTGGCCGTGCTGGTCACGTAGTGCACGCACACCACCGGGCCGCACTGCGGCGTGGCCTCCGGCACCGTGTAGGCGACCGTGCCGTCGCCGCCGCCGGCGTCCGTGGGCCGCCGGTAGAGCGCCCGTGCCTCGGCCTGCCGGTCGGCCGGCAGGTCGTCGATCACCAGCGCCAGGTCGCGCAGCGCCAGTGTGACCTCGGGACGAGCCGAGCCGGCGACGGAACGGCGCGCCGAGGCACTGGGAGCGAACAGCGACTCGACGCGCGCGAGCGCAGCGAGCGCAGCGGAGCGGTCGCCTGCGGAGTCGGACGAGTCAGCGGAGTCGGGCGACTTCGGGTCGGCGGCACCGGGGGCAGCGGTGGCCGTGGCGGGCGACAGCGTCACGGCCACGAAGAGCGCGGTGACGAGGGCGAGAAGACGGCGGTGGGGGATCACGAAGCAGGACGCTAACCCGGCCCGCCGGTCCGCGTGGCGGAACCGGTCGATTGGGCGGATCAGATCCTGCTGTGCCCGTCCCAGCCGCCGCGCGGGGTGCCGGCGAGCCCGAAGAACGAGGCCACGGTGGGCGCGACGTCGAGCGTCCGGGCCGCCTGCGACGACGCCCGCCGCCGCGGAACCCGCGGGTGCCCGCCGCCGATGAAGAACGGGATCGAGCGGGTGGCCGGGTGCCCGTGGGTGCCCGGGATCGGGTTGTTCGTCACCGGGTCGGGGTCGCTGAACCGCCAGCCGGCGCGGCAGAACGCGACGACGTCGCCGCCCTCGGGTCCCATCCGGAGGTAGTCGGTGGTGCGCCGGATGGCGATGAGCACGCCCTCGGTCTCGCGCGCGATCCCCAGCATCCGGCGGATCGCGCGCTCGCGGTCGGAGGCGCGGCCGGTCCAGTACAGGAGGTCGGCTCCGCCGTTGCAGGCGATCTGGAACCGGCCGGCCAGGAACGGGTCGGCGTCCAGCGGGCCCTGCAGCGACACCACGCGGTCGGGCCGCGACCAGTCCATCGAGTGGTCGGCGAGCACGACCACCATCGAGTTCCGCCAGCGGCCGGTCTCCTTGAGCATCGCCACGAACCGGCCGACCTGCTGGTCGGTGGTCCGCAGCGCGGTGCGCCGCGCCTGCCGCAGCGTGGTGCCGGTCAGGTCGCTGTGGCCGACCCGGTCGACGTCGCCGAGGTTGACGAACACCAGGTGCGGGTCGTGCTCCTCCACCATCGCGAGCGCGGCGTCCATCGTGAACTGGTCGGGCGCGTGACCCGACACGGGCACGATCGGCGCCGGCTCCCAGCGGTGGGTCGCGCGGCCGCCGAAGATGCCGTAGAGGTACTCCTTGCTCAGCACCGTGCCGGTGGTGAAGCCCTGCCGGTTCATGCGCTGGATCACGGTGTCGCCGCGCAGGTCGGAGGGCCGGTCGAGGGTGCGCACCACGCCGCGTGCGCGGTCGTAGATGGTGTTGGCCGGCACGCCGGAGCGGTCGGGCCGCACGCCGGTCATCATCATCACGTGGTTGGGGATGGTCTCCATCACGAACATCGACCACGCCCGCGGATACCGCAGCCCGTTGTTGCGCAGGGCGGTCAGGTTCGGCGTCAGCCCGAGGTCGAGCTCCTCGGGCAGGCAGCCGTCGACCACGAGCACGTAGGCGCGAGCCGCCGTCCGCCGACGAGGCGCAGCCGAAGCGGGCGAGGCGGCGGCCGCCGACGAGATGGCGACGCCGGCGCCGCCGACGAGCAGCGACCGCCGTCCGGTCCGCACCTCGGCCAGGCCGTCCTCGAACGCGCTCATCGCACGGGCCTCTCGACGGCGACGACCTTGTTGGTGCCGACGCGGGTGGCGTAGGACGCGGTGTGCCGGATCGCCGTGCGCCGGTCGGAGCGGTCGGCGATCACGAACCAGTCCATCTGTGCGCGGCGCGCCGTCAGGTCCAGCACCGAGAACCCGTGGTCGTCGAAGTTGAGGTACTTCACGTGCCGGTTGTTGGCCTTGATGATCTCCTCGACGGCGAGGCTGCCGGTGCGCGGCGGTGAGCCGGTGATGTCGTCGAGGTTGTTCGAGGTCACCGAGGAGCACACGAACTCCACGCCCGCCGACTGCGAGACCGGGTAGGTGGCGGCGTCGTACGGCAGCTCGCAGGCCCAGCCGGAGTGGATGTCGCCGGTGACGAACAGCGCGTTCTCGACGTGGTGGTCCTCGATGAAGTCGAGGATCTCGCGGCGGTCGGCGGTGTAGCCGTCCCACTGGTCGACGTTGTAGGCGAAGCCGTCGTCGGGCAACAGCCCGGTGACGTCGTTGATCGGCGTCAGCAGCTCGCGCGGCACCTGGGCGAAGGTGACGGGCGCGATCATCACCGGGTTGCCGATCAGCTTCCACAGTGCCCGCTTGCGGGTGAGCGACTCCTTGAGCCAGCGCAGCTGCCGCGCGCCCATGATGGTGCGGTCGGGGTCGCTCACCTCCTCCTCGGGCGCCGGCACCGGGGAGGGCGCCGTGGTGGCCACCTGCTCGGAGCGGTACGACCGCAGGTCGAGCATGCTGATCTCGGCGAGCTGGCCCCACCGGATCCGGCGGTAGAGCCGCTCGCCGTCACCGAGGGCCGCCGTGCCGCTCATCCGGGCCGGCATCCACTCGTCGTAGGCGCGATGGGCGCGGGCCCGGCGTCGCAGGTAGTCGCCCTCGCCCGGGTTGTGGTTCTCGGCCCCGCGCGCCCACTGGTCGTTGGTGACCTCGTGGTCGTCCCAGGTGACCACGAACGGGTAGCGGGCGTGGAGATCCTGGAGGTCGGGGTCGGTCTTGTACTGCGCGTGCCGGCGCCGGTAGTCCGACAGCGACACGATCTCGTGGGTGGGGTCGTGCCGCCGCACGTCGGTGTTCGTGGGGCCCTCGCCGTACCCGCCGGCGCCGTACTCGTAGAAGTAGTCGCCGAGATGCAGGACGGCGTCGAGGTCGTCGCGGCGCGCCAGGCCGCGGTAGGCGGCGAAGTAGCCGGCCTGCCAGTTGGCGCAGCTCACCACGCCGAGCCGCAGCCGCGACGGCGTCGCGTTCTCGCGCGGCGCCGTGCGCGTGCGGCCGACCCGGCTACGACCGCCGGACGTCGTGAACCGGTAGAAGTACCAGGTGCCCGGCCGCAGCCGGGTCACGTCGACCTTGACGGTGTGGTCGCGCCCCGGGCCGGTGACCACGGTGCCGCGGCGCACGACGCGGCGGAACCGCGCGTCGCGGGCCACCTCCCAGCGCACCCGCACCGCCGGACCGCGCCCCGAGCCGGGCCGCGCGGCGGCGGTCGGCGTCACCCGGGTCCAGATCAGCACGCTGGCCGGCCGCGGGTCGCCCGAGGCGACGCCGTGGCGGAACACGCGGCTCCCGGCGGCGTCCGCAGGAAGGTCGAGGGCGGGGGCGAGCGCGGCGAGTCCGACGCCGCCCGCGAGCACGCTGCGACGGCGCAGGGAGGGGAGCTTCACACCTCCCCAACGAGCGGGTTACCCGCGGGTCACACTTTCCGCAGCACCGCCGTGACGACGCCGAGGATCGTGGCCTCGGACCCGTCGATCGGCTCGAAGGCGGGGTTGTGGGGGAGCAGCCAGACCTGGCCGTCCTTGCGCTGCAGCGTCTTCACCGTGGCCTCGCCGTCGATGAGCGCGGCGACGATGGTGCCGTTGTCGGCGGTCTGCTCCTGGCGCACGACCACGTAGTCGCCGTCGCAGATCGCGGCGTCGACCATCGACTCGCCGGAGACCTCGAGCAGGAACAGGGCGCCGTCGCCGACCAGCTGCTTGGGCAGCGGGAAGACCTCGTCGTAGGTCTCCTCGGCGAGGATCGGACCGCCGGCCGCGATCCGGCCCAGCAGGGGCACGTTGGTGGGCCGCGGGGCGGCATCGCCCACTCCGGTCTCGTCGATGCCCGAGTCGTCGCCGCTGGACATCGAGCGGCGGGCCGCCATCACCTCGGGCAGGAACACCTCGAGCGCCCGGGGCCGGTTCGGGTCGCGCTTGAGGTAGCCCTTCTCCTCCAGCGTCCGCAGCTGGTGGGCCACGCTCGAGGTGCTGGTGAGGCCGACCGAGGCGCCGATCTCGCGCATGCTCGGCGGGTAGCCGCGCTTCTCGATGCTGTCCTTGATGTGGGCCAGCACCCGCTGCTGGCGGGGCGTGAGCCCGGTGGCGTCCGGGGGGCCGTCGGGCATCTCGGAGACCTTGCGGGAGGAGCTGCGGCGGGGCTCGCGAGTCGTGGCCATGCGCCGCAGCGTCTCACTTCACCTCGCGCATTTCAAACATCTGTTCGAACCGCGTGTCGTCCGCGTGGGTCCTTGACGAGTTCGAACGCGTGTTCTACCTTCGTACACGTGTTCGATCGAACACCTGGTCGAACACTCCCACCGAACCCCGATGTCGGTGGTCGCCACTAGACATCGGATCGAGCACCACACCCCTTCCCCAGGAGCACCCGATGAGCACCCACACCAGCTACCAGCCCGAGTACCGCCTCACCCGCCGCGGCCGCCTCGTCGTCCTGCTGGCCGGGTTGCTGCTCGCGATGGCGGTCGGCGTGGTGTTCGCGGCCGGCTCGGTGGCCACCGACGACGCGGGGGAGACCCGGGTGCACGTCGTCGAGCCCGGCGACACGCTGTGGGACATCTCGGCCGAGCTCGCCGCCGACACGGGCCAGGGCGACACCCGCGACATGATGCGCTACCTGCAAGACCTCAACGACCTCGACGAGGTCACCCTCGACGCCGGCCAGCGCCTGGTCGTGCCGGCGGGCTGACGCACCGAGCTTCACAGATGTGGCCGGTCCCACCTCGACCCCGGGACCGGCCCGGCCGGGGAAGACGGGCCGGGGCCGCACAGCGGCCCCGGCCTGCGGTCGTCTAGTGGCGGTGCGCGCGGTGCCCGCCCGAGGGCACCGACGGGTCGCGCTTGGGCCGCTTCTCCGGGGCGCGCGTGAGCCCGAGGGTCCGGGTGATGCGGGCGATCAGGATCAGGCCCAGGAACAGGCACGCGATCGCGCCCACCGACGCCATCGCCAGGAACCACCACGCCTGCTGGTCGCCGGCACGCGCGTCGGCGCCGAAGTCGATGGCGGCGTACACGAGGTAGCCCCAGGCCACCACGGCGAGGGTGACGCCGAGGGCGAGCACCAACAGCACCGGACGCAGCCGCCGCTTCGGCCGTGTCCCCGCTCGCTTGCCCTGCGTCACGGGCGCCATTCTCACCGACGCGGAGTTCAGAACCCGACCACCACGCCCGCGATCGCGGCGTTCGCGAGGTTGGCGAGGCTGCCGGCGAGCAGGGCGCGCAGCCCGAGCCGCGAGATCTCAGCACGGCGTCCCGGCGCGAGGGTGCCGAGGGTGCCGATCTGGATCGCGATCGAGGCGAAGTTCGCGAAGCCGGCGAGTGCGAACGTCACCACCGCCACCGTCACGGGCGACAGGTCGCCGACCGCCGGGCCGAAGTCGGCGTAGGCCACGAACTCGTTGAGCACCGTCTTCTGGCCGATCCAGGAGCCGGCGTCCACCGACTCCGACCACGGCACCCCGAGCAGCCACGCCAGGGGCGCGAGGAGCCAGCCGAGGATCCGCTCGAAGGTCAGGTCGTCGGCGCCGAACCAGCCGCCGACGCCGCCCAGGATCCCGTTGGCCAGCGCCACCACGGCGACGAAGGCGATGAGGAGGGCGCCGACGGTCACGGCGATCCGGCCGCCGGCCATGGCGCCGCGGCCGAGGGCGTCGATCAGGTTGGCCGACTCCTCGTCGCGCACGTCACGCACGTCGATCTCCTCGCCGGGGTCGTCCTCGTCCTCGTCGTGGGTCGTGTCGGGCCACATCAGCTTGGCCATGAGCAGCCCGGCGGGTGCGTTCATCACGGTCGCCGCGAGGAGGTACTCCAGAGGTGCGCCCAGGAGCGAGTAGCCCACGAGCGTCGACCCGGCGGCCGCCGCGAAACCGGCCGTCATCAGCGTGAACAGCTGCCCCCGGCGCAGCCGCTCCAGGTAGCCCTGCACCAGCAGTGGCGCCTCGCTCTGGCCGAGGAAGATCACGGTCGCCGAGAAGAGCGACTCGACCTTGCTCACGCCGAGCACCTTCGCCAGGGCGCCGCCGACGTAGTACGTCGTCCACTGCACGACCCGCAGGTAGTACAAGAGCCCGACCAGCGCCCCGAGGAAGATGATCACCGGCAGCACCTGCAGCGCGAAGATCGTCTGGTTGTCCTCGCCCACCTCGAGCAGCGGGCCGAACAGGAACGCCGTCCCCTCGCCCGCGTAGCCGATCAGGGACTCGACCCGGCGCGAGACCCAGCCGAGCGCGTCGGCGCCCGGCCCCCAGCGCAGCACCAGGATGGCGAAGCCGAACTGCAGTGCCAGCGCCACGCCGACGGTGCGCCACGACACGGCGCGCCGGTTGCGCGAGACCGCCCACGCCACGAGCAGCAGGACCGCCAGGCCGAGCAGCCCGCGCAGGTCGTTCAGCTGGTCCATGACAGCGCAGTCTGCGCCGGTCCGGGTCGGTCGTGTCCACCTGCCAAGGTGGTGGGGTGGTGACAGTGCTCCCCGATCTCGTCGGCACCCACCCGCAGGTCGTCTTCTGCGGCCAGGCGGGCGCCGAGAGCAGCCGGCACCGCGACCACTACTACGAGGCCCCCGGCAACAGCTTCTGGGAGTCGCTGCACCGCAGCGGGTTCTCGCCCCGGTTGCTGCGGCCCGAGGAGGACCACCTCGTCGTCGAGCTCGGTCTGGGGCTCACCGACCTGGTCGGTCACGACCGGCGGACGCGCGTCGAGGTCGACGCGCTCGTGGCCAAGGTCGAGGGGTGGCAGCCGGAGTGGCTCGCCCTCACCTCCAAGAGCGTCGCCCACGAGCTGGCCCGCGGGTTCGGGCACCGTCGGCCGGGGCTGGGGGTGGCCGACTGGCACGTGGCCGGTGCCTCGGTGTTCGTGCTGCCCGGCACGAGCGGCGCCAACCGCCGCCGCGACTACGACGGTCGTCCGGACCGGCTGTCGTGGTGGCGCGACCTCGCCCAGCTCAGCGGCCGCTGAGGCCGTCGTCGACACCGCGAATCGCCGAGTTTCGCGAATGTCTTGCGCACCGGCCCCACCCGGCGTACGGTTCCCAACATCTAGTAGTTACAACGATGTAGTTATCCACATCTAGTCCCCAGTTGGGGCTGGAAGACCCACAGCCGAGACGTTGTTCTCCACGGTGGGACGCGGATATCCACACCGATATCCACAGCGTCATCCACACCCCGCGACGGGTGTCCGAGCCGCGCCCGAGAGGAGGACCCACGATGCACTGCCCGTTCTGCCGGCACACCGACACCAAGGTCCTCGACTCGCGCGTCTCCGACGACGGCGCCTCGATCCGCCGCCGCCGGATGTGCGCCGACTGCGAGCGCCGGTTCACCACGGTCGAGCAGATGCAGCTCGTCGTCCTCAAGCGCTCGGGCGCCACCGAGCCGTTCGCCCGCGAGAAGGCCGTCGCCGGCGTCCGGGCGGCGTGCAAGGGTCGCCCGGTCAGCGAGGACGACCTCGCCCGGCTCGGCCAGGACGTCGAGGACTCGCTGCGGCTCGCGGGCTCCGCCGAGGTGGCCGCCCACGAGGTCGGGCTCGCGATCCTCGGTCCGCTGCGGCAGCTCGACGACGTCGCGTTCCTGCGGTTCGCCTCGGTGTACCGCGCCTTCCAGTCCGCCGACGACTTCGTCAAGGAGATCGCGGACATGCGCGACTCCGAGGTCGATCACCCCCTCCAGCCCGTCCCGACGGGCTGACCCAGACCGCCCGGTACGTCGTGGGGAAGCGGCGTACCGGGCGCACCACCCCGCCACCTCAGCACTGTCGGTGGCACCCGCTTCACTGGAAACCGAACCCCCGACCAAGGAGACCCCACCGTGACCGAGACGGCGAACCGCCCCAGCTCCAGCCAGACCACCCCCGGTCTGACGGTCGACCGCGTCTTCTCCACCGCGGGCGTGCACCCCTACGACGAGGTCACCTGGGAGCGGCGCGACGTCGTCCAGACCAACTGGAAGACCGGCGAGACCGTCTTCGAGCAGCGCGGTGTCGAGTACCCCGACTTCTGGTCGCTCAACGCCTCCACGATCGTCACCACGAAGTACTTCCGCGGTGCGCTCGGGTCCGACGTGCGGGAGTGGAGCCTCAAGCAGCTGATCGACCGGATCGTCACCACCTACACGAAGGCCGGCGTCGACCACGGCTACTTCGCCACCGCGGCCGACGCCGAGGTCTTCGAGCACGAGCTCACCTGGCTGCTGGTGCACCAGTACTTCTCGTTCAACTCGCCCGTCTGGTTCAACGTCGGCACGAGCTCTCCGCAGCAGGTCAGCGCCTGCTTCATCCTGAGCGTCGACGACTCGATGGACTCGATCCTCAACTGGTACAAGGAGGAG
Organism: uncultured Actinomycetota bacterium; assembly: GCA_963808855.1. Lineage (GTDB taxonomy): Bacteria > Actinomycetota > Actinomycetes > Propionibacteriales > Nocardioidaceae > Nocardioides. The sequence continues at coordinate 989,500 of CAWEHA010000002.1, forward strand.
GGCTTCATCTTCAAGGGCGGCTCGGGCGCGGGTCTCAACCTCTCCCGCATCCGCTCGTCCAAGGAGCTCCTGTCCTCCGGCGGCACCGCCTCCGGCCCGGTCTCGTTCATGCGCGGCGCCGACGCCTCGGCGGGCACCATCAAGTCCGGTGGCGCCACCCGCCGCGCGGCCAAGATGGTCGTGCTCGACGTCGACCACCCCGACATCGAGGAGTTCGTGCAGACCAAGGCACGCGAGGAGAACAAGATCCGCGCGCTGCGCGACGCCGGCTTCGACATGGACCTCGGCGGCTCCGACATCACCTCGGTGCAGTACCAGAACGCCAACAACTCGGTCCGGGTCTCCGACGAGTTCATGCGGGCGGTCGAGGACGGCACCGACTTCGGGCTGCGCGGCCGCAAGACCGGCGAGGTCATCGAGAAGGTCGACGCCCGCGAGCTGTTCCGCAAGATCAGCCAGGCGGCGTGGGAGTGCGCCGACCCGGGCCTGCAGTACGACGACACCATCAACGACTGGCACACCAACCCCGAGACCGGCCGCATCACGGCGTCCAACCCGTGCTCGGAGTACATGTCGCTCGACAACTCCTCGTGCAACCTGGCCTCGCTCAACCTGCTCAAGTTCCTGAAGCCCGACGACACCTTCGACGGCGAGCGGTTCGCGCAGGCGGTCGAGCTGATCATCACCGCGATGGACATCTCCATCTGCTTCGCCGACTTCCCCACCGAGGCGATCGGCGACACCACCCGCGACTACCGCCAGCTCGGCATCGGCTACGCCAACCTCGGCGCGCTGCTCATGGCGATGGGCCTCGGCTACGACTCCGACGGCGGCCGCGCCATGGCCGGCACCATCACCTCGCTGATGACCGGCGTCTCCTACAAGCGCTCCGCCGAGCTCGCCGCCGTCGTCGGCCCCTACACCGGCTACGCCCGCAACGCCGAGGCCCACAAGCGCGTCATGCGCAAGCACCAGGCCGCCAACGACCAGGTCCGCGCGGTGCACTCCCACGACCGGCAGGTCCACGAGCTGGCCACCCAGGCGTGGGCCGACGTCGTGAAGCTCGGCGAGGTCAACGGCTTCCGCAACGCGCAGGCCTCGGTGCTCGCGCCCACCGGCACCATCGGCTTCATGATGGACTGCGACACCACCGGCATCGAGCCCGACTTCTCGCTGGTGAAGTTCAAGAAGCTCGTCGGCGGTGGCTCGATGCAGATCGTCAACCAGACGATCCCGCGGGCGCTGAAGAAGCTCGGCTACGTCGACGAGCAGGCGGAGGCGATCGTCGCCCACATCGCCGAGCACGGCCACGTGATCGACGCGCCAGGCCTCAAGCCCGAGCACTACGAGGTCTTCGACACCGCGATGGGCGCCCGGTCCCTCAAGCCGATGGGCCACGTGCGGATGATGGCGGCCTGCCAGCCGTTCCTGTCCGGCGCCATCTCGAAGACCGTCAACCTGCCGGAGACGGCCACGGTCGAGGAGATCGAGGACGTCTACCTGCAGTCGTGGAAGCTCGGCCTCAAGGCCACCGCCGTCTACCGCGACAACTGCAAGGTCGGCCAGCCGCTCGCCGACGGCAAGTCCGAGGCGTCCAAGAAGGACCAGGGCCTGTCCACCGCCGCCGAGGCGGAGCCGCAGGTCATCGAGAAGGTCGTCTACGCGCCCGCTCGCAAGCGGCTGCCGAAGTCGCGCACCTCCCGCACCACCTCGTTCACCGTCGGCGGCGCCGAGGGCTACATGACCTCGGGCGCCCACGACGACGGCGAGCTGGGTGAGGTGTTCCTCAAGCTCGGCAAGCAGGGCTCCACCCTCGCCGGCGTGATGGACGCGTTCTCGATCGCGGTCTCGATCGGCCTGCAGTACGGCGTCCCGCTGGAGACCTACGTCTCGAAGTTCTCCAACCTGTCCTTCGAGCCGGCCGGCCTCACCGACGACGCCGACGTCCGGATGTCGAAGTCGATCATGGACTACATCTTCCGGCGGCTCGCGCTCGACTACCTCGACTTCGAGACCCGCCAGGCGATGGGCATCTTCTCCGCCGAGGAGCGGCAGCGCTACCTCGAGACCGGCTCGTACGAGCCCCTCGACTCGCCCGGCGCCGCCTCCGAGGTGATCGGCGACCTCTCCGCCCCCGAGGCGAAGTCGTCCGACGTCGTCGACGCCGAGGTCGTCGAGACCAAGGACACCCACGGCACCGCCGACCGCGAGGTCCCGGCCAAGATCGACACGAGCGAGGCCCACACCTCCACCGAGCTCCTGGAGAAGATCACCGGCACCGCCGTCGACTCCCCGCTCTGCATGACCTGCGGCACCAAGATGCGCCCCGCCGGCTCCTGCTACGTCTGCGAGGGCTGCGGCAGCACCAGCGGCTGCAGCTGACAACGCAAGCGCCGAACCGGCGCGTTGCCTCAGGATTTCCTCAATTCTGGCCCGGAACGGGTGTGGCCGTGTCACGCTCGCGGGGCGTCTGTTGCGGTCGAACGCGCAGGCGTCCCCACACCAGGGGGCTCCCTCCGTGGGTCAAGTGGCGCGGTCCGGACACCGACACTCGACCTGGACGGCCGGGCGTCCCCGACCACTCGAGGAGTGCCCATGAAGCGTTTCCGTTGCGGAGATGTCGTGCCCGGTTGTGCCCAGGAGTTCAGCGGTAGCGAGAGACGAGATCCTGGAGCAGGTGGCCGCGCACGCCGCTACTGCCCACGGCATGTCGAGTGTCAGCCCCGAGCTCGTGGACGCCGTCCGGTCGCGGATGACCGCCGCGGTCTGACCTGTCGACGCTCGCACTCTCCCCGATCTCTCTCCCGCCCATGACTCTCACCGCCGTGTCGCCCTGGGAGGCGGCCGAGCGCCTCGCGGCCGCGCCCGCGGGGCTACGGCTGGTGGCGCAGCCGATCGTCGACGTGGCCTCCGGCGGCATCGCCGGTTACGAGCTGCTCTCCCGGTTCCCGCAGCACTGGAACGTCTCGCCGTGCGCGGTGTTCGCCGCCGCCGAGGAGCGGGGCATGAGCGGCATCCTGACCCGGGAGGTGCTCCGGCAGGCAGTCGCGCTGCGCGACGAGCTGCCGCACAGCACGTTCCTGACGGTCAACTGCTCTCCGGGCGACCTCGCCGACCCGGCGACCTGTGAGCTCCTCCGCGACCTCGACCTCGACCGCATGTTCGTCGAGCTCACCGAGGTGGCGTGGCCCGGCGAGGAGGACACCGTCTTCCGCGCGGTGGACGTGGTCCGCGCCTCCGGCGGACGGATCGCCGCCGACGACGTCGGCGCCGGCTATGCCGGACTCCTCCAGCTCATCCGGCTCCGCCCCGAGCTGGTCAAGATCGACCGCGAGATCGTGCGCCGGATCCCGAACGACGTCGCCGCCAATGCGTTGGTCGAGATGCTGGGCACGCTCGCCGGGCGCCTGGACGCCTGGATCGTCGCTGAGGGTGTCGAGACCCGAGTGCAGCTGTCGAGCCTGATGCAGCTCGGCATCCCGCTGGTACAGGGGTACTACCTCGGACGTCCCGCCGAGCCCTGGACCCGGATCGACCACGCCTCCGAGCTCGTCGGACTCATGGTCGAGTCCATGAACCCCGGCGCCCTCATCGCGCACCAACGGCCGGCGATGCCCAACGAGCTGGAGCTCGGGCCGCACGGTGAGGTGATCGGCATCCGGGTCGGTATGCACGGTCCGGTCCGACCGCTGGTGATGTCCCCCACCACCCCCGTGGCGGACGCCGTGGAGCGCGCGATGGCGCGCCCCGACCCGCTCAGCCGGGTCGCCCCGATCGTCGTCACCGACGACCACGGCGAGGTCACCGGCGTGGTGACCGTCGAGAGCCTCGTCCGCGCGATCACCCAGCAGGGCAGCGCGAGCGAGTAGTCGCACCCACTGGTCTAGAGCACCTGGCCCATCTTGGGCTGTTCGCGGTTCCGCCTTGCTCAAGGTGGGGAGGGGTCGTGTCGATGACAACGGTGTCGTCGAGCAGGGAGGTGTCGTGACCGACGTTGACCTCGGCGCTGCGCTGGACCCGGTGGCGGTACGTGTGGCCGCGCTGCCGTGGCATGTCGGCGAAGGCCTGCAGGCGATCGTGCCGTGCCGCGACCGTGCCGCCGGCACCGACGTCCTCATGGCCTTCACGACCGAGCGGCTCATGCTGCTCGCGCCGGGATCGCTGCGGCTGATGCGGACCGCGCCGGCCCCGAACATCTTCCGCGGACTCGAGAACCGGGTGCTGACCTTCTCCGACGAGAACGGCAGCGCTGGCGGGCACCGTGGTGTTCGGCGCCGAGGACGCCTACGACGTCGTCACCTACCTCGACCGGATCGACGGCACCGAGCTGCGGTGGAGCGCCTCCCACCCGCGCCGCCCGAACGCCGAGTGGCGCGTCAGCTGCCTCGTCCGGCGGCTCGGGTTGTCCGCACCCGACGCCGAGCTCGAGTTCGACACCGCCGGGATCCGAGCCCTGACCACACCCGCGGCCGTCGCCTACGCCAGCGTGTCGGCGCGCCCGATGAACGCTCGGATGATGCAGGCGTTGCTCGACATCGACCGCGACGTACGCCTGGCCGCCTCCGTGTGCGGCTACCTCGACCCCGCCCTCGCCCTCGCCACCGAGCACGGCGTCGCGCTCTTCCACATCGACCAGCACGGCCGGGTCGTGCCCATGAATGACCACGCCTGGGTCCTGGTCGCGATCCCACCGGGCGAGCGCACGGCAAAGTGAGCGCGGCTCACCGCAACGGCACGAACCGGTAGGCGCCGTGCTCGGTGATGTCGACGTCGCCGGCGGCGCGGCGGACCAGCAGCATGGTGCCGTTGACCGGGATCACCATCTGCGCGGGGTCGCCGAGCTGGTCGACCAGCGCCTGCGGGAGCGTCGAGGGTGACGCGGAGACGAGGATCCGGTCGTAGGGAGCGTGGGCGGGCAGACCGAGGACACCAGGCTCGGCGGCGACGAGCGAGGCCCATGGTTGAGCGGTTTCGGCCAGGTTCGAGCCGCCCCAGCTGGCGAGCTTGGGCTCGAGCTCGACGCCGCGCACCTCACCGGAGGGGCCGACGAGGTGGGCCAGCAGGGCCGTGGTCCAACCCGAGCCCGCGCCGACGTCCAGCACCCGCTGACCGGGCCGGACGTCGAGCAGGCGGAGCATGTTCGCGACGGTGCGGGGCTGGGAGTTCGTCTGGCCGTGGCCGATCGGCACCGGTCCGTCGGCGTCGACCTGCCAGCGGTCGCGCCGGCGCAGGAAGCCGGCGCGGGGAAGAGCCGCGAAGGCGGCGTCCACGGCGTCCATGTGACCGCAGTTTGTCGGTACCGAGAACTACCGTCGAGGCATGGACGGCCGTGCCGAGCTGATGGCGGAGCGCGCGCGGGTGGAGCGGCGCCTGGCAGCGCTCACGCACGACTTCTCCGAGGTCGTCGCCGCGTCGCGCGACACCAACGCCGACGACGAGCACGACCCGGAGGGAGCCACGATCGCCTTCGAGCGGGCGCAGGTCGACGCGCTGGCACGAGACGCGAGGCGTCGGCTCGACGAGGTGGACGCCGCCCTCGCGCGGGTCGACGCGGGCACCTACGGCGTGTGCGAGCGATGCGGCCGGGCGATCGACCCGGCGCGCCTCGAGGTGCGGCCCGCCGCCCGCACGTGCGTCGGCTGCTGAGTCAGTGCACCAGGCGCACCGCGCCGTCGCGGCGGGGATCGCCGGCAGCGACGAGGTGTCCGTCGGCCCGGCACAGCGCGGCGCCGACGCCGCCGAAGTACATCGTCGGCTCGTACTCGCGTCGCACCTGCTCGTCGGGACGACCGGCCCGCTGCACGTGGACGCGGGCGTGGTGCACCGACTCCTGGAGCGACATCCCGGCGACGAAGCAGGCGAGCACCTGCACGATCGCCGTGGTGATGCGCTCGGCGCCGGGTGACCCGACCGCGAGGACGCCGCCGTCGTCGTGGTGCCCGACCGTCGGCGCCATGTTGGAGAGGAGCCGGGTGCCGGGCGGCGTGCCGTAGAGGCCCTGCGGGTTGAGCTCCTGCTCGCCCAGGCAGTTGTTGAGCCAGATTCCGGTGCCGCGGGCGATCATGCCCGACCCGTAGCCGGACGAGATCGTCACCGCGCACCCGACGCCGTCGCCGTCGACCGCCGACACGTGGGCGGTGGACGGCGACTCCAGTCCGCGCAGGAACGCCGCGGCGTCGCCCTCGAGGTCGGGGGAGTGGTCGAACACCTCGAGCCGGTGGCCGAGCACGTCCCGCTGCACCGCCACCATGCGCTCGACGTCCTCCGGTCGCCAGCCCTCGAGGTGGCGCAGCATCGCGGCCACGCACACCCCGCCGACCGACGGCGGCGGCGTGGTCGAGAGCGGTCCACGGCCCGAGCCGGGTGGCCAGGGGCGGCCGCACCACCGGTCGGTAGGCGGCGCCAGGTCGGCCGGCGCCGAGCAGCCCGCCGCGGGTCGGCGACGTCGGCGCTGATCGCCTCGGCGAGGTCTCCCTCGTGCAGGGCGCGCGGGCCCGACCGTCGGCGATGGTCTCGAGCGAGCGGACGAGGTCGGGCATGACGATCGAGGTCGGTGGTGAGCTCACCGCCCGACTCGTGCAGGACGGCGCGGCTCGCGTCGTCCCACCCGAACATCGACTCGTGCACGTACTCCATGTAGTAGCGGGCGGCCGGCCGATCCGGAACCCGTCGTCGCGCCACCTCGATCGGCGGGCGCGACGACGTCGCGCCACGGCAACCGCCCGTCGCGCGCGTGGGCCTCACCGAGCGCGGGGAGCGACCCGCCGACGGCGACCGAGCCGGGACCGATCGTGATGTCGACTCCGCCGCCGTACTCGGTGTGCACGTCCCAGGTGGTCCCGGCCGTCGTCGTCGGCCGACGCCCGCGCCCGGGCATGTCCATCCAGCCGTCGACCGTGTACGCAGCGCCCGTCGGCCGGCTGCACGGTCACGAAACCGCCGGAGTCGAGCGACACGACCCCGATCTCGTTGACCATCGTCACGAGCGCCGCCGCGACGGCCGCGTCGACCGCGCTCCCGCCGGCCCGAGCCATCTGCTCGCCGGCGTCGGCGGCGGCCTCGTTCGGCGCGGCGAGGGCGAGCGAGGTCACCGCTTCACGCTAGCCGTGCCCTTACCGACGCGACACGACGTCTCGCAGGCACTCGATCGCGTGGAGCCGTCGGCGACGTCGCCGGACCGGTCCAGTCGCCCTCGATGGGGCGCGCCGGAGCGATCTGTGGATAACTCCGTCAGGCGACGAGCTCGACCTGGCGCTGGAACATGAACTCCGCCGGGCTGAGCCGGATGGCCGGCTCGCTCCCATGGGTCGGTGCGGTGGACCAGTAGCGATGACCGGTCGGGGTGACGGTCTCGACGGTGTGACGTGGGCCCGGACGAGGTCGGGCGGACCATCCGAGCGCCTGCTTGGCGTGGTTGCAGTGCTCGCAGAGCCCCTGGCCGTTGGTCTCGCTCGTGGGGCCACCGTCGGCGTGGGCGTCGACGTGGTCGGTGTGCCGGATCGGGGCGTCGCACCACGGTGTGCGGCAGGTGCGGTCGCGCAGCCGGATCAGCTCGGCGAGCTGCTCGGGGAAGTCGCGCGAGCCGGACTCCATCGAGACGGTGCGACCGCCCCAGCCCTCGAACAGCAGGCGGAGGGCGCAGTCGTCGGGCAGGTCGCGCACCAGGTCGGCCGGCACGGGCCCGTAGCCGTCGAGGTGGGCGGCGTGGTCGTCGTGGCCGAGCAGGGTGCCGGCGTCGACGATCACGTTGACCGTGAGTGGGACCGGGTCGGTGAGCGGGTCGCGTCCGGTGACCCGCGCGACGAGGGTGTCGGCCATCAGCTGGCCCCGGCTCCGGCCGTCGCCCGCGGCAACCGCGGAGTCGGCGGCGTCCCTCAGTGCCTTGTACACCGCGACGCCGTCCTTGACCGGCAGGACGGCGCTCAGTCCGGCCATGACGTCGGGCAGGGGCCGCAGCGAGACGTGCCGATCGGCCTCGGCCCGGGCACGCCGGGCGACGACGGCGTGCGGGTCGAGGCCGTAGGCGAGCTTCCGTGCCTCGGCGACCAGCTCGCCGTCGCCCATCGCCTCGATGCGCGCCGGGTCGGCGGCGAGCGCGGCGTCGACCGCCATCCGGTGCTCGAGGTCGAGGCAGGCCGGTCTCGCGCGCGACGAGCGTGGCCTTCCACTCGGTGATCCGACCGGCCCGGAACGCCGCCCAGGTGCACGGCAGCTCGCGGACCAGGATCTTCGCGAGCCCAAGGTGCCGCTCGCCCCGGTGCGGCGACTCGCGCCGCGCCAGCGCGATCTGGGCGGCCACCCCACGCCCCTGCCGCGCCACCGGCACCCCGGCCTCGGCCTGGCGCTGGCGGTGGAGGGTGTCGAACCGGGCCGAGGCCGCCGCCTGGGCGGCCTGTGCCGCGCACACGAGCTCCTCGAGACCGCCGACGAGGTCGATCAGATCGACCTCGGAGTCCGGCAGCTCCTCGCGAGCGAGAGCTCGCGTGACCTGCCGGACGGTATCGATCATGTGTTCGATTATATGCCTCAGCTGCCACGTCGTCGAGGCCCACCGGAGCCCTGTGGAAACGGGACTAGCGGTGGCAGGCCGCTCGTCATCTCGCAGGAGGGACCGCGACCTCGATCTCCTCGCCCAGGGAGGCGCCGAGCTGCAGGTCGAGGTCGTCGCCGGACCAGAACCGGCCCGGGTCGTAGTAGTTGGTGGGCCGCGAGTCGTCGAGCAGCCCCATCGCCTGGTAGGTCGCCGCGACGACCTCGGCGCAGTAGGTCATCTCCAGTCCTGCCTGGCGCCGCACCCGTCCGCGCGCCCAGCGCCCGGCGAGGGCCGCGGTGGCGGGGAACGGGGTGCCGTCGAGGCGGGCGATCGTCTGCAGGACGGCGTCCTCCATCGACCGCGAGACCGCCGGCGAGAGCTGACGCAACCAGGCGCGCTGGTCGTAGCGGCCGCACCACTGCTCCACCGCCTCGCGCAGGTCGTGCAGCTGGACGCCGCGGTGGTTCGAGCCGGTCCAGACGTCGCGCAGCCCGCGGCCGAGCTCGGCGTGCCACATGAGCGGCGGCAGGTCGTCGAGCACCACGGCCATGCCGACATGGTTCACCGGCGCGTTGGTGAAGACGCGGATCGCGTGGTCGGCGGCGGAGCGGCCGCGGAACAGCCAGAGGTCGCCGGTGCGGGTGAGGTCGACGGCGGCGTCCAGGGGCAGCCTGCTGCGCGGCGTCGACATGATGGGATCCTCGCAGTCATGAAGCTCAGCCTGTGGAAGCTGCTCGGGGTCGCGGGCGTCGCCGGCGTCGCGGCCACCGGGGTGATCATCGCGCGCGACCAGCGCAAGCGCGCGCAGCTCACGCCCGAGGAGGTGCGCGACCGGCTCCACCAGCGGCTCGACGACGCCGAGCCGCGTGGTTGACCCGGACCGTCGGCGCGCCGTCCTAATCTCGGGCCATGGACCTGCGTGACGCCTACGCGATGGCCGAGGACCTCCTCGATCACCACGGGCTGCCCGACTGGTCTGTCGTCTACGACAACGCCAAGCGCCGGGCCGGCATCTGCCGCTTCGACCAGCGCGAGATCGGGCTGAGCGCCCCGCTCACCCAGCTGCACTCCGACGCCGACGTGCGCGACACGGTGCTCCACGAGATCGCGCACGCGCTGGCCGGCCCGCGGCACGGGCACGACGCCACCTGGCGCGCGATCGCGCGGAAGATCGGGTGCTCGGGCGAGCGCTGCACGTCGTCCGACTCACCGCAGGTGGCGGCCGCGTGGCTCGGCGTCTGCCCGGCCGGGCACACCCTCGAGCGGCATCGGCGTCCCGAGCGCGTGATGACGTGCGGGCAGTGCTCGTCGTCGTTCGACCTCGACCACCTCTTCGGCTGGACCCACCACGGCCGGCCCGCGCAGATGCACCCGAACTACGAGGCCGAGCTCGCACGCACCCGCGCCGGCCAGGGCACCGTGGTGCTCGCGGTGGGCATGCGGGGGCGGGTCGTCGTCTCCGGCGAGCACCAGGGCCTGGTGGGGCGGATCGTCAAGCGCGGACGCACGAGCTACCACCTGCGCGTGCGGGGAGGCGTGCTGCGGGTGCCGTTCGCCTGGGTCGAACGAGCCTGAGCGAAGCGGCTCACAGCGGCGCCGTCGCGGCCCTATCGTCGGCCCATGGAGCGTGAGCCCGCCACGGGCAAGAGGCGCTGGAGCGTGTACCGGACGCCGAAGTCCGGGCCTGGCGGCGAGTCCTCTGAGGAGCCGAGGAGTCCGGTCGCGACGACCGGCCCGACGCCGTCCACCCCGACGCCGTCCACCCCGAAGAAGCAGGGCCTGACGCGGAACCAGCGGCTGCTCCGCGCCGGGATCCTGGTGGGTGTGGTGGTGATCGCCGTCGGAATGCCTGTCCTGATCGCGTCGCTGGCCAGCGACGACTCCGACGGCCTCTTCGGGAACTCGGAGGTGCAGGTGCTCACGGAGGACGGCGTCGGGGACCTCGTCGCCGCACTCGAGGAGGAGACCGGCTCCACCGAGGTGTTCTCGGCGACGATCTACCCGACCTACGCCGTGCTGCGGGTGCCGGCCGACCGGACGAGCCAGCGCGAGGTCGGCTACTACTGGGACGGCCACGACTTCGAGCCGTGGGGCTCCAAGGGCACGAGTTCGAACCCGCGTCTCGACCTCGCGGAGATCGACGCCGCGATCCTGCCGCCACTGGTCCGCGAGGCCCGCGCGCAGGTCGATGACCCGAACACGTGGTACGTGATCATCAACCGCGACAGCAGCGATGACGGACTGGATCTCCGCCTACGCGAGCAACGAGTTCAGCGAGGGCGGCTACATCGAGGTCGACAAGGACGGCAAGGAGATCCGCCGCGTCGGCTGGCCTACGGAGCCGTGAGCACCGGCCGCGCCTCGACCGCCTCCAACGCCACCGTCGGCCCGGTGATCGTCACCGACCCCGGCACCGGCCGCCACGGTCCGCCGCCCACCCGGAAGGTCGCGGTGTAGGTGGTGTCGACCCGCGGGTCGTAGTCGCCCTTCTGCTCGTAGCTGTGCGTCACCAGCAGCCGCGGGTACGGCGCCCCGGCGGTGGTCGTGGTGCTCGACTCGCCGCCCTCGAAGTGCCAGGTGAACGACGCCGGCTCGATGCGCAGCGTGACCCGCTGGCCCAGCAGCGTCACGACCCGCGTGAACGCCGGCCGCTCGGTGTAGAAGTTCGTGTCGAAGTTGACCAGGGTCCGGCCGTTCGGCGGTTGGATCACCAGGCGGGAGGGTGGGAGCGGGAGCTCTGCGGAACGCCCGTGCACACCAGCGGTCGTGAGCGATCGGTCCAGCGACTGGCAGGCTCTCGTCGGAGCAGTACTCGGCCGGGCCACTCGCTGCCGACGCACTGCTCGACGACGCATGCAGCGGCTGCCGGCCGCGATCGTCGGGCCAGCATCGATCGGCGGCTCCGTCGCCGGCATCGCCGCTGCGACGGTGCCGTCGCAGACCTGTGGTGACCGTCGGTGCGGATCGCCGTTGACGAACGTGGACGACGTCGACTCGTGCACAGCGCATGCCGCCGGAGCCGGCGCGCCGGAGGCATGAGGCACCGGCGATCAGTAGCGCCAGAGACGACCGCGAGCCGGATCACGACAGGAACACCATCTTGGCCACGAGCCAGCCGATCCGTGCCGTTCGCGACCTTGAACACGGTGCAGTCGCTTCTCCTTGCCGATAGCGGACTGGCTCGGTCGCCCGGCGGCGGGCACGGTCTTGCCCGCCTGCGGATGACGAGCGCCGACACGACCTCGCGGTTCGGCTCGAAGTTGGGCTCGGCGCTTGCATGGCGACGATCGACCATCCGCTTGGTCTCGAAGTAGCCACCAGTCGCGTAGACCTCGCGCAATGGGCTCGAGTGAGATCACGGCAGGTCTTGCAGTCGGCGGTGCTGAGCACGCTCGACTGCTGCTCGAGTCACCGCCTGAGCTGCAGTGTCGTTCCAGCCGTCGATCCACTCGCGAACGGTCTCGCTCCGGCGTCAAGCAGGCCGGCTCAGGCGTCGGCTCCGAGGTCGGTGGGTCGCTCGTGGTCTGGCTCGTGGGGTCCTCGGTGGGCTCCGCGATCTTGGGCTCGGGGTCGTCCTCGCAGGCGGTCGTGACGAGCACGAGCGCGAGCGCTGCGAGACCGAGCGCGAAGCGGTGCATCCGCCGTCCTTTCCCGAGAACCGGCGCCTCGACGCTAGCCCGAACGAGCCCGGATCGGTACCGGCCGACGGCGGCCTGTGGAGAAAGCTTTACCGGCCCAGGTCGACGAGGTAGCGGGACGTGGGGACGAGGTCGAGGTCGCGGTCGGCGCCGAAGCGGGCGACGCTGGCCATCAGCCGCTCCATGCGGGAGGCGAGCTCGGCGTCGTCACCGCCGCTGCCGTAGAAGGCGTGGACGTCGTGGAGGCCGGCCATCGGGAACAGCTCCTCGACCAGCGCCGAGACGCCGGCGACCGAGTCGGGGAGCGGGGTGACGGGGGCGAGGACGACGTTCTGGAGGTAGCCGAACGTGCCCTGGGTCTCGATGGCGATCGGGGTGTGGTCGACCAGCCAGCGGTGCCGCCACTCCTCGGGCGAGAGCGAGTCGGGACGGCGGAGCACCGCGACGTTGGCGAGGGCGTCGGCGCGGGATCCGTCCCAGGTCTCGGGCGGGTCGATCGGACGCCGCTCCTCGACCTCCCAGCCGGCCACGAGGGCATCGCCCAGGGCAGCCGCGACGGCGGACGGGTCGCCGTCCCAGACGCTCACGAACCCGACGAGGGGCGGCGCGCAGTGGGGGATCCGCAGGGCGGGGGCGACGGCCTCGTCGTCGACGTTGACCTGCACCCGGCCGACACCGGCGGATCGCAGCGCTTCACCGAGCACCGGGGTGAGCAGCGGGGAGGCGTCGGAGACGGCGAACATCCACTTCGGCACGGAGGCGAACCTAGAGGATGCCGGCGGCCCGGGCGGGCTCGGCGTAGGCCTCGGCGAGACTCGCGACGGTCTCGTGGGCGTTGAGTCCGCTCGGGTTCGGCACCACCCACAGCTCGGCGCCCTCGAACGGCGCGGGCTGCCGCCCCGGCGCGGCCCGGCGGTCGCCGAAGGCGGTGCGGTACGCCGTCACGCCGGCCACGGCGACCACCGTGGGGCGCCGCGCCGAAACCAAGGCGCGGAGCGCGAGACCGCCCTCGAGCAGCTCGGCGGCGGTCAGCTCGGAGGCCTTGGCGCTGGCCCGGCGGACGAGGTTGGTGATGCCGAGGCCGCGGCGGCGTAGCAGGTCGCGGTCGGCGTCGGTCATGCCGGCGGACGGGTCGATCGGGCGCTCGAGGATTCCGGCGCGCAGCAGCGCGGGATAGAAGCGGTTGCCGGGACGGGCGAAATGGGTCTGCGTGGCGGCGGTCCACAGGCCCGGGTTGATGCCGACGAACAGCAGCCGCAGCGGGTCGCCGTCGGCGGGGAGCAGGTCGGGCACCTCGGCGCCGCGGAACGACTCGAGCTCGGCGCGGGTGAACCCCATGGGTCAGCGAGGCCTGACGTAGCGGACGCCGAGGGCGTTGGCCACCTGCCGGGGCCGCCCGTCAGACGGCGAGTTCACCAGCCCCAGGTCGCCGTCCTGCTCGCGCGCCACCATCGTCGAGGAGCCGCCGCCGTCGAGGTTGAGGGCGTCCTCGGCGCCGAGGCTGCGCAGCCGCGCGGCCAGCTCGACGAGCGTGTAGCCGCGGCTGAACTCCTGGCGGCCGTCGACGACGAGCAGCAGCACCCGCCGCCCGTCGAGGTCGACGCCGACGGCGGTGCGCGGGTGGAGGATGCGGTCGTCGCGGGCGAGCACCCGGCGGTCGTCGAGGATCTGCTCGCTGCCGGTGATCGCCATGAGCGGGTTGCGGAGCACCTCGCGACGCAGCGTGAGCCGGTCGCCCACCGCGAAGTCGGCGAGCTGGTCGGCGCCGTCGCCGCGACCGACGAGCATGAGGCCGCGGACCGGAGAGCCGGCGAGGAGCGTCGTCGAGTTGCGCACCACGCGGCCCTCGCGCACGAGCACCATCCGCCGCCGCTTCTGCGGCCCGTCGGTGACCGCGTTGCCGGCCGCGCGCCCCCACCGCTCGGTGTAGACGCCGATGCCCTGCGGCTTCACCCGCGGCGAGTTCACGGTGCTGACGACGAGCCCGGGCCGTTGCCGGATCGTGGTGCGCACGACGAGGTTGCCGATCCGCGGGCGGCCGGTGCGCGTCAGGAAGAACGCCGAGTTCCAGCCGTCGCTGCGGCCGTTGAACAGGCCGCGGCGGGGATGCACGCCGATGCCGAGCGGCGCGCTGGTGCGGCCGATGTCGAAGAAGTCGCCGTTGACGCCGGCGACGGCGCGCGCGTCCTGCACCATCGCGCCGACCCGGGTGGTGCGGCGCACCGTGCCGTCGTTGAGATAGGTGAAGGACAGGCCCTTCGTGCGCCACGCGATCGTGAGGAGGTACGCGCGCACCGGTCCGCGCGGCGTCCGCTCGTCCCAGACGCGGGCGCGGACACCGGGCGCCACCTCCCACGTGGCCCGGTTCGTGACCGCGCGGCGGCCGCGCAGCGACGGCGGCAGCGGGGCGACGACGGCGCCGGCCACACCGTCGCTGGTCTGGGGTTCGGGTTGGGTCTCGGGCCGGGGCTCGACCGGCGGACGCGGGTCGGCGGGGCTCGCCGAGACCACCGGCGCCGCGGGCGCGAGGAGCGCGAGCAGGCAGGCGAGGACGAGCAGGGAGAGAGCACGCACCCGCCGAGGGTAAAGAACCTCAGCGACGCACGAGGGGCAAATGCACCACTGTGTCGTCGATCGTGATCACGCCGGGCGTGCGCGACGACATCCCGACGAAGGTGTCGCTGACCGGGGAGACCAGCAGGTACAGGTGCTGGCCTGCGGGGACGTCGACCGCCACCGCCGGCAGCGGCACCCGGCGCGCGACGCCGGTGACGGGCAGCGGCTCGCGCAGCGGCAGCACGTTGTTCTGCACCAGATGGGCGTCAGCGGGCGAGGTGCCGATGGCGAGCCCGTAGAAGGCGCGGTTCTCGACGCCGAGGGCGGTGACCGCGCCGGTGAGGTACGGCTGGCCCGCCACCGTCATCGGTCCCGACCCGATCTCGTACGGGAGCGGCACGCCGGCGCCCGTGGTGCTCGCCACGGTGCCGAGCTTGCCGCGTCGTGGTGGCGGCCACGGAGTCGACGGTGCGGCACCGGTCACCCGGGGTGGCGAGGTGGATCCGGCCGTAGCCCCGCAGGTCGCGGTCGCGGCCCTTGAGCTGCTCGTCGAAGAACCGGATCGAGAGCCGGCGGAAGTCGCCGCCCGCGAGCCGCTTGCTGCACGGGTCGGAGGTGACGGACACGCCCTGCGGCAGCACCGCCGGCAGCACGTGACCGCCGTTGTAGCCGACGAAGATGCTGTGACGACGGGCCCGCGGCGTGATCGCCGTGCGCCAGTTGGTGAGTCCCTGCTCGAGCGGGAACAGCGTGTCGGTGGTGCCCTGACCGAGGAGCACGGGGATGTCGAGCCGGCGGCCGTTCCGCACGTGCCACGCCGGTCCGTTGCGCTCGAAGAACTTCACGAGGTTCTCGGTGCCCGGCACCGACCCGTCGGGCCACTGGCCGGTGGCGGCACCCTCGACCAGCGCCTTGTAGATGGCGGGCGGCAGCGCGTCGGACGGCAGCGAGGCCGCGCTCAGCAGCGTGGCCCACTCGGTGCGCGCGACGCCGTCCGGCGCGAGGGTGTGGTTGAGGTCGTTCCAGGTGATCTCGGGTGCGAGGGCGTCGAAGACCGGCTTGCCGCGCAGCCGCAGCGACTCGAAGGCCCCCACGAACTGGTAGCCGCCGCCGTAGCTGCCGCCGATCGCGCCGAGCCGCGGGTCGCCGGGCGCGTCCTGCCGCACCCACCGCAGCGGTGCTCACGAGCCGCACCAGCCGGCGCACGTCGGCGCCCTCGAACCGCGGGTTCTCGACGTGCGCGTGGCCGCCGGACTCGCCCCAGCCGCGCTGGTCGAAGGAGAGGACGCCGTACCCGGCGCGGGTGAGGTCGGCGAACGACGCGGCGTCCTTCGTGCGCGAGCCGCCCCAGCCGTGGCTGTGCATGATCATCGGCACCCGGCGCTGCGCGGACGCGGCGCGCGGCTTGAAGATCGAGTAGCAGATCCTCACCGGCGTGGTCTCGCCCGGCTCCGGGACGCTGCTGAGGCAGCCGTGCGTGACGACGGCCGCCGGGGCGGCGGCCGCTGGCGGCTGGCGTGGTGGTGGCGGCGGGCACGGCGAGGGCCGCCGCCGAGAGCAGGAGGGCGCCCCCGAGAACGGCGCGGGCGCGGAACGTCATGCCCGGTCAACGAGCGGGCGGCGTCGAGGTCACTAGCGGCAGGGGATGGCGCCGAGGGCGGCGAGCCCGGCGCGGTCGCCGGGACCGTAGTCGGGGCGGGTGATGCCGTCGGGGAACATCAGCTCGCCCTCGTCGTCGACGTGGTCGAGGCCGACGAGGTGGCCGAGCTCGTGGAGGAGCAGCGCGACGGTGGGCGTCGCGGCCGCCGGCGTCGTCGAACCGGTCGGTGGTCTCGGTGTCGAGCACCACCGAGCCCGACACGAAGTAGAGCCGGTTGCCGAGCCGCGACCACGGACGGGCCGCCGATGCCGGCGACGTCGTCGGCGAGGGCGTCGACCTCGTCCTCGTCGGCCCAGCCGATCAGCACCGGGTCGGTGCGCCCGGCCTCGCGGCCGCGGCCCGAGAAGTCGCGGTCGTCGGTGACGCCGCCGTCGTCGAACTCCAGGCCGGTGCGGTCGGACACCTCGTCGACGGCGTGGCGGACGTCGTCCTCCCAGCCCTCGGGCGCGCCGTCCGGGTTGACGACGTATGGCACCGCCACGCACGGGCTGAAGCCCACCGGCGTGCCGTCGGCCTGGGTCTCGAGGAACGCGTACGGGCCGTCGGAGCCGGCGTCGACCGCCGGGCGCAGCCGGCCGTCGACACCGAGCAGCGACCGCACGCCGCGAGCCGACCGGGCCGTCGTCGAAGGTGACGTAGCCGGCGAGCGCGATGAGCGTGACGATGACCGACACCACGGTGATCGTCCGCTCCCGCTGTCTGGACATCCGGCGCACGTGCTCCATGATCGCGGTCGTGGGCAAGCAGGTCTGGAACCGCCTGGTGGCGGGCGACAACCTCGCCGTGCTGCCGACCCTGGCGCCGGGCTCGTTCGACCTCGCCTACCTCGACCCGCCCTACAACACCGGCAACGAGTTCGGTTACGTCGACCGCTTCGCCTCCCACGACGCCTGGGTCGCGATGCTGCGGCCGCGGCTGGCCGCCGTGCACACCGTGCTGGCGGAGACCGGTGCCGTCGCGGTGAGCATCGACGACCACGAGGTGGCGCGGCTCCGGCTGCTGCTCGACGAGGTGTTCGGCGAGGCGGCGTTCCTCGCCCAGGTGGTGGTGGAGCTCAACCCCAAGGGCCGCCAGCTCGGCCGCGGCTTCGCCACCAGCCACGAGTACCTGCTCGTGTACGCCCGCGACCCGCGCGCCTGCGTGCTCGACGCGTCGACCAAGGACGGCGTCGACCCGGCCGACTTCCCGCTCGTCGGCGACGACGGCCGGCGCTTCCGGCGGCTGCCCCTGCGCAACACCAACAAGAAGTTCAACCCGGACACCGCCCGCACCCTGCACTACCCGCTGTGGGGCGACCCGGAGTCCGGGGCGGTGCGCACCGCCGCGTTCGACGGCGGCGTCGAGATCTGGCCGGTGTTCGGCGACGGGACGCCGGCGGTGTGGCGGTGGAGCCCGCCGCGGGTCGACGAGCGGCCCGACGACCTGGTGTGCCGGCGCACCCGCGGGCCGGGCGGGGAGCGGGTCGACGTCTTCCAGCGCGACTGGCTGCACCCCGACACCCCGCGGGGCCGCCGCAAGAAGCTGCGCACCGTGTGGCGGGCGGCGGAGGTCGGGCTCCACCGACGCCGCGGTGGCCGAGCTCAAGGCGCTGGTCGGGCCGGTGTTCGAGACGCCGAAGCCCACCGGCCTGCTGCTGCGGCTGCTGGCCACGATGCCGGACGACGCCCGGGTGCTCGACTCGTTCGCGGGGTCGGGCACCACCGGCCACGCCGTCGCCCTGGCCAACCTCGCCGACGGCGGCACCCGCACCTGCCTCAGCATCGAGCAGGACGTGCCGAGCCGCCCCGGATCGGCCGCGCACCGCGCCGGTCACGCCACCTGGCGGAGGTCACCGAGCAGCGGCTGCGAGCCGTGTCTCGCAAGGTTGGCGGCGGGTTCCTCAAGATTCCCCCGAGCCGTTCCTGAGGTTCGCCCAAGCGGGCCGGGAACCGCGATTTCCGACCCTACGGTCTGCGCTGTCCCCCCACGCGCGACCCGATGCCGGGTCGCAGAGACAAGGCACGGTCATGACCACTGCTCGCTCCCTCCCACGCCTGCTCCTGGCCACCGTCATCGGACTCGGCTCGGTGCTGGCCGCGGTCGTCGTCACCGCCACGCCCGCCGCCGCGGCACCGCCGCTCGACTGCATCGGCGCCCTCTACCTCACCGACACCGGCACCGGCACGGTGCGCCGCGTCGACATCGCGACCGGCGCGGTGTCGGCGGCCGTCTACGACGCCACCCCCGGCGCCGGAGTGACCACCGGCGGCAACCAGCTGGGCGTCGCCGCCGGCGGCACCCGTGCGATCAACAGCGTCGGCACCTCGATCGTCGAGTACGACGCCGCGAGCGGCACCGCGACGGCCACCACCACCCGCGTCAGCGGCTCCGGCACCGTCGCGGGCGCGATCAACCCGGCGAACGGGCTCTTCTACTACGGCGGCTACGTGGTGAGCGGCTCGACCACCACGCTGAGCCTGTACGTCTACGACCCGGCCACCGACACGACGGCCGGCCCGGTCGCGAACATCACGACCCCGAGCTTCCCCGGCAACGGCGCCAACGGCGCCAACGGCGACATCGCCTTCGACGGCGCGGGCCGGCTCTACTACGTCGGCTCGGCGAACGGGAGCCCGGGCACCACTCTCTACCGGCTCGACGTCGCGCTGCCCACCACCGCCGGCACCCCGGTGCCCACCTACACCTCCACCGTGGTCACCACCAACGCCGCGGTGTCGATCAACGGCATCGCCTTCGGCTCCGACGGCAACCTCTACCTCGGCCAGTCGGCCCAGCTGATCCGGGTGAACCCGATCTCGGGTGCCCAGCTCGGCACCCTGCCGATCGCGGGCGTGCAGGGCACCGACCTCGCCTCCTGCGCCGGCCCGAGCTCGCTGACCGTCAAGGTCAACCTGCCGGGCGGGCGCGTGAACGCCACCGACCAGTTCTCGCCCACCTTCAACGGCGGCAGCTACGACGGCACCCCGCCGGGGCCCTCCGGCACCACCACGGGCACCGACACCGGGCTGCAGGACACCGCGGCCGAGTTCGCGCGCGGCGTCAACATCCCGGCCGAGACCTACACCTTCACCGTGGCGGCCGCCGGCACGACGAGCCTCGCGGCCTACGCCACGAGCTACGTGTGCACCAACGACGTGACCGGGGCGACCGTCTCGTCCGGCACCGGCGTCTCGGGCACCGCCACCGTGTCGGCCGGCACCGGCACCCTCGTCACCTGCGTCGTCACCGCGGTCCGGCCGACGCCCGGCATCAGCATCGACAAGACGGTGAGCCCGACGTCGTTCGGCCGGGTCGGCCAGCAGCTCAGCTACCAGATGGTCGTCACCAACACCGGCAACACGGTGCTCAACAACGTGACCGTGACCGACCTGATGGCCGGCCTCTCCGCCGTCACCTGCGCGCCGGTGGCGCAGGGCGGCACCCTGGCCGCCGGCGGCACCACCACCTGCACCGCGACCTACACCGTCACCGCCGCCGACGTCGCCGGCGGAGGGAACAAGAACAACACCGCCACCGCGGGCGGCACGCCGCCAGCCGGCATGGGCTCGCGGATCACCGTCACCGACGGCGCCACGTCCACCTACGGCGTGGTGCCGCCGACCGCCACCGACGACGCGCGCAACACCCAGTTCCAGACCGCGGTGACCCTGCCGGCGGCCACGAACGACACCGCCGGCACCGGCACGATCGTGTTCGGCAGCACCGTCCTCACCACCGCGGACGCCGGCAGCAGTGGCAAGACCCGCACCACCGCCCAGGGCGTGTGGCAGGTCAACGCCGACGGCACCGTGACCTTCACCCCGGCCGCCGGCTTCACCGGCACGCCGTCGACCGACTACCGCGTCGTCGACGACAACGGCCAGTCCGACACCGGCACCCTCACCGTGACGGTGCGCCCCGGCCCGTCGGCCACCGCTGACACCGCCGGCACCCAGCAGGACGTCGACGTCGACGTCGCGCCGCTGGGCAACGACACCGCGGGGCTGCGGGCCGACGGCACCGCCGGCGCGTTCCCGACGTCGACCCTGCTCTTCGCCTCGACCGGCCAGCCCGCTGGCGCCACCGTGAGCAACGGCGACCGCACCCTCACCGTGCCGGGCGAGGGCGTCTACACCGTCGCCCCCGCCACCGGCGTGGTGACCTTCGACCCGGTCGCGACCTTCACCGGCGCAGCCTCGGCGGTGCGCTACACCGTGCAGGACCAGGCCGGCAACCCCACCGGCTCGACCATCACGATCACCGTCACCGCGGTGAACCCGGTGGCCAACGACGACGCGGCGGTCACGCCGTACGACACAAACGTGGCGCTGCCGGCGAGCACCGACGACACCCCCGGCCCCGGCGGCGCGCTCGATCACTCCCGCACGGTGCTGACCCTCGTGGGCGCGCCGGCCGGCTCCTCGCTGGCGGCGGACGGCAAGACCCTCAGCACCCCGCAGGGCGTGTGGCGGGTGCTCTCGGACGGGCGGGTCGAGCTCGACCCGGCGACCGGCTTCACCGGCACCACCGCCCAGGTGCAGTACCGGATCTACGACGCGAACGGCCAGACCGACACCGCCCGGCTCCAGGTGACGGTGCGGGTCGGCCCGAGCGCCCAGCCCGACTCGGGGTCGACGAGCCAGAACAGCGCCGTCACCGTGACGCTGCTGACCAACGACACCCCCGGCCGCAACGCCGACGGCAGCACCGGCTCCTTCGTCGCCACCTCCGTCGTCTTCCCGAGCGGCAGCCAGCCCGCCGACAGCACGATCGGCGACTCCGGCCGCACCCTCACCACCCCGCAGGGCGTGTGGACCGCCGACACCACCGGCACCGTCACCTTCGATCCCGCGGCGTCGTTCGTCGGAGTCGCCCCGGCCGTGAGCTACACGGTGATCGACAGCCACGGCAACCCGGCGACGTCCACGGTGACCGTCACCGTCACGCCCGTCGACCCGGTGGCCAACGACGACACCGCCTTCACCGCGTACGACACCGCCGTCGACCTGCCCGCCGGCACCGACGACACCCCGGCCGACACCACCGGCGAGCGGGACCTCGACCAGACCCTCACGGTGTTCACCTCGGCAGCCGCCACCGACAGCGGCAAGCGGCTCGTCGTGGCCGGCGAGGGCGTCTGGACCGTCGACCCGGTGACCGGCATCGCCACCTTCGCCCCCTCCGGCTTCACGGGCACCACCACCGCGGTCGAGTACCGGGTCGTCGACGAGACCCGCGCGCGGCATCGCGCGGTCGCGGAGACCGTCCGGCCCGGCCCGAGCGCCGTGGCCGACCTCCGCACCACCCAGCAGGACGTCGACGTGACCCTGGTGCCGTTCACCAACGACGCACCCGGCCGCAACGCCGACGGCAGCGCGGGCAGCTTCGACGCGGCCTCCGTGGTGTTCCCGAGCACCGGCCAGCCGGCCGGCGCGACGGTGAGCTCCGACGGCCGCACGCTGACCGTGCCGGACGAGGGCGAGTACACCGTGCACCCGGTGACCGGTGCCGTGACCTTCGACCCCGAGCCCGCGTTCACCGGACCCGCCGCCGCGGTGAGCTACCTCGTGCGCGACCAGATCGGCAACCCGGCGACGTCGACCGTCACCGTCACCGTCACCCCGATCACGCCAACCGCGGTCGACGACGCAGCCAAGACCACGTCCGGCGTGCCGGTGACCCTCACGCCCTCGGCAACGACCTGCCGGGTGACGCCTCGGCCCCGCTGGTGGCGAGCAGCCTGCGGTTCACCTCGCCGGCCGCCACCGACGACGACACCGTGCTCGAGGTGCCGGGCCAGGGCACCTGGCGCATCGACGCCGGCGGCACCGCGACCTTCACCCCCGAGGCGGGCTTCACCGGTGCGACCACCCCCGTCACCTACGAGGTGGCCGACGACAACGGCACCACCGACACCGCGACCCTCACGGTCACCGTCGGCCGCGGCCCGCTGGCCGACCCCGAGGCCGCGAGCACCCCGCAGAACGTCGACGTGTCGGTCGACGTCGTCGACGGCGACGTGCCCGGCGACCAGGGCACCCCCTGCACCGACTACCCGGTGAACACCGCACCGGCCGGCTGCGACACCGGCACCTTCGACCGCGCCGCGGTGCGGTTCCCGGCCTCCGGCGGTAGCTCGCTGACCGTCCCGGGTGAGGGCACCTACACGCTGGCTGCCGGCGTCGTGACCTTCGACCCGCTGCCCGGCTTCACCGGCGCCGCCCAGCCCGTGGCCTACGCCGTGCCCGACTCCTACGGCAACACCGCGTCGAGCACCGTCACCGTGACCGTGCGGCCGATCCGGCCCACCGCCACCGACGACACCGCGGCCACCAGCTACGACCAGCCGGTCACGCTGCCGGCCGCCGCCAACGACACCCCGGGCACCGACGACAACGGCACGCCGGGCGACGCGAGCGACGACACCACGCCGGCACTCGACCCGGTGCGCACGGTGTTCGTGTCCAACGGTCTGGCGACGCTCACGATCGCCGGCGAGGGCCACTACGAGGTCCAGCCCGACGGCTCGGTGCTGTTCACCCCGCGTGCCGGGTTCACCGGCACCACGACGGCGGTGACCTACCGGGTGCTCGACGTCAACGGCAGCTCCGACGTCGCCACGCTCGGCGTCGTCGTGCGGCTCGGCCCCTCGGCCCTCCCGGACGACGTGACCACCCTCCAGGACGTCGCCACCTCGCTGACCGTGCTCGGCAACGACACCCCCAGCCGCAACCCCGACGACTCCGCCAGCACGTTCGTGGCCGCCTCGGTGCGGTTCCCGAGCGGCGGTCAGCCGGCCGGCGCCGTCGTCGCGCCCGACCTGCGCTCCGTCACGGTGCCCGGCGAGGGCACCTACACCGCCGGGACCGACGGCCGGGTCGGCTTCGACCCCGAGCCGGCGTTCACCGGCGTCACCCTCCCGGTGCACTACGAGGTGACCGACACCCGTACCAACACCACGGGCTCGACCGTCACGGTGACGGTCACCCCGATCGTCCCGAACGCCACCGACGACACGGCGCGGACGCCGTTCGCGACGCCGGTGTCGCTCACCGGCGCCACCGACGACACGGCGGGTCACGCCTCGGCGCCGCTCGTGCCGGCTCGCACCGAGTTCGTGGCGAACGGGCTCGACACGCTCGACGTGGCCGGCGAGGGCCGCTACGAGATCCAGGGCGACGGCTCGGTGCTCTTCACGCCGGCTGCCGACTTCGCGGGCCTCACCACCCCGGTGCGCTACCGCATCGAGGACGACAACGGCACCACCGACACCGCGCAGCTGCACGGTGACGGTGCGGCAGGGTCCGGTCGCCGTCGGCCGACGAGGAGTCGACGCCGCAGAACGTGACCGTCGAGGGCATCGACGTGCTCGGTAACGACACTCCCGGCCTCGACGCCGCCGGCGACCCCGGCACGTTCGACGAGACGACCGTGGTGCTCACCGGCGCCGCCGTCGTTCCCGGGGTCGGCACCTGGACCGTGGCCCCCGACGGCACCATCTCCTTCGACCCGGAGCCGGCCTTCACCGGTGACGCCGTCGTCGAGTACACCGTGACCGACGAGTTCGGCAACGAGACCACCGCCGTGCTCACCGTCACCGTGACGCCGATCGCCCCGGTGGCGAACGACGACGCCGCGGCCACGCCGTTCGCGACGCCGGTCAGCCTCGACGGCGCCACCGACGACGTTGCCGGAGCCCTGTCGGCGCCGTTGGTGCCGAGCGTCACCGTGTTCACGGCCAACGACCTGGGCACGCTCACCGTGGCCGGCGAGGGCCGGTTCGAGGCTCAGCCCGACGGGTCGGTGCTCTTCACCCCGGCCGCCGACTTCGTGGGTGCCACCACCCCGGTGCGCTACCGCATCGAGGACGACAACGGCACCACCGACACCGCGCTGCTCACGGTGACTGTTCGGCAGGGTCCGGCGGCCTCGGCCGACGGCACCACGACCCCACAGAACGTGACCATCGCGGGCATCGACGTGCTCGGCAACGACACTCCCGGCCTCGACGCCGCCGGCGACCCGGGCAGGTTCGACGAGTCGACCGTGGTGCTCACCGGCGCCGCCGTCGTTCCCGGGGTCGGCACCTGGACCGTGGCCCCCGACGGCACCATCTCCTTCGACCCGGAGCCGTCGTTCACCGGCGACGCCGTCGTCGAGTACACCGTGACCGACGAGTTCGGCAACGAGACCACCGCCGTGCTCACCGTCACCGTGACGCCGATGGTGCCCGTGGCGGCCGACGACGCCGGGGTGACGCAGTACATGACGCCGATCGAGCTCGACGTGCTCGGCAACGACTGGTCGGACGCGAGGGCGCCGCTCCTGCGCGAGACGCAGCGTCCGCTCGACCCCGCCACAGGCGTGCAGGTGAGCCGTGTGGTCGTGCCCGGCGAGGGCGAGTGGACCGTGGTCGACGGCCAGCTCCGGTTCGCGCCGACCGTCGGGTTCAGCGGACCCGCAACCCCCCTCGACTACACCGTCGAGGACGCCAACGGCACCCGGGTCGGCGCGACCGTCCGCGTGACGGTCGGCCCGCCGCCCGCGTTCGAGCCCGAGGACGCCGAGCCGGGTCAGGACCCGGCCACGGACCCGCAGAGCGGGAACGGCGGTGGCACCACGACTACCCCCGACAGCAACGACGACGGCGGGTTCCTCCCGGACACGGGCGGTCCGTCCTGGCTGCTGCTGGCCCTCGGGTTCGGGGCGGTGCTCGGCGGTGGCGGCCTGGTGCGGCGCAGCCGCCGGGAGGCCTGAGCTAGACGCCGGCGGCCTTCTCGAGGGCGGTGACCTCGGCGTCGAGGTGGCCGAGCAGCCGCTGCAGGTGCGGCACGGTGCGGCGGCAGCCGGTGAGGCCGAAGTCCATGTTGCCGTCGTAGGAGGTGCAGGTGATGTTGAGGGCCATGCCGTTGATGGGGATCGAGAGCGGGTAGAGGCCCATCAGCTTGGCGCCGTTCCAGTAGTGGGTGGTGCGCATCCCCGGCACGTTGCTGATGATCACGTTGTACGGCGGCCGGACGATGCCCTGCATCCGCAGCATCGGGGTGAGGATGGCGGGCGCCTGGCCGATCGCGCTCATCGCCAGGATCTGCACCGGCGTCATCGACGACAGCGCCTCCTTGCCCTCCTTCATCGACTTGTGGATCGCACCCAGCCGGCGGGCCGGGTCGGCCTGGTCGGTGGCCAGCTGCACCATGACGGCGCCGACCGCGTTGCCGCCCTCGGCCGAGGCGACGTGCGACTGCTTGGCGTTGAGGCCCACCGGCACCATCGCCACCAGCGGCGCGTCGGGCAGGGCGTCGAGCTCGATCAGGTAGGTGCGCAGCGCCCCCGCGCACATCGCGAGCACGACGTCGTTGATGGTGGTGCCGGTGGCCTTGCCGATGGCGCGCAGCCGCTCGATCGGCCAGTCCTGGGCGGCGAAGCGGCGCGACCCGGTGATGCTCTGGTTGAGGATCGTGCGCGGTGCGTAGAGCGAGACCGCCGACGTCTCGTTCTTCAGCCCCTTGCGGATGGTGCGCACCAGGGCGGACGGCATGCCGGCCGCCTCCGCGGTGATGCCGAGGGCGGCGCGCAGCGCGCTCATCGGCACGTCGGCGAGGCCGGCGTCGGAGCGGTCGGCGACGTCGGCGTCCGGCTTGCGGGTCGGGTGGTACGCCCACGGGGCGGGCATGCCGCGCTTGTCGGGGTCGGTGGAGAGCACGCTGGCCGTCAGCCGCATCGCCGAGATGCCGTCGACCAGCGCGTGGTGGGTCTTCGTGTACATCGCCACCCGGCCGTCGCGCAGCCCCTCGACGATGTGCGCCTCCCACAGCGGCCGCTCCCAGGCGAGCCGGGTGCCGTGCAGCCGCCCGCACAGGTCGAGCAGCTCGCGGATCCGGCCCGGCTTGGGCAGCGCGCTGTGGCGCACGTGGTGGTCGATGTCGAACTGCTCGTCCGGCTGCCACACCAGCTGGCCGCCGGTGCGCACCGAGCGGTGGGGGTGCTTGAGGAACAGCGGCGCGATCTCCTCGACGTCGCGCATCTCCTCGTACATCTCGCCGCACGTAGTTGCGGCCGGCGCCCTCGGGCTTCTCGAAGAGCTGCAGCCCACCCACGTGCATGGGCTGGCTGCGGTTCTCCGCCAGGAGGAAGCCGGTGGAGGTCGGGTCGATGGGAGTGACCACGGGGCACCTTTCGTCACTCTGTAGGTCTCGTGATCCTGTCGTGGCGTGCCCGCCGCCACAAGGCGGGCGGCCGTCGGCGCTGACATACCCTGCCTCGGGTGGAAGGCCGCCGGTTCGGACGCTACGTCCTGGAGTCCCAGATCGGGATCGGCGGCATGGGGGTCGTCTACGTCGCCACCGACACCCACCTCGGCCGCCAGGTGGCGCTCAAGGTGGTGGCGCGCCAGTACGCGTCGTCGCCGGAGTTCCGCTCCCGGTTCCAGCGCGAGGCCGCCACCCTGGCGCGGCTCGACTCGCCGCACGTGATCGCGATCTTCGACCACGGCGAGGAGGACGGGCTGCCGTGGCTCGCCGCGCAGTACGTGCGCGGCGGCGATCTCGGCTTTCTGCTGGCCGAGCGCGGCGCCCTGTCGCCCACGGCCGCGATCGGCCTGTGCAGCCAGCTGGCCGAGGCGCTCGCCGACGCCCACCGGGTCGGCGTCGTGCACCGCGACATCAAGCCCAGCAACGTGCTCGTGCGCGACCCGGACGCCGAGCGCCTCCACGTCTACCTCTGCGACTTCGGCATCGCGCTCGACCAGACCGGCGAGCGGCTCACCACCGCCGGCGGCGTGGTCGGCACCTGGGCCTACCTGGCACCCGAGCGCAGCCACGGCGAGCCGGCCTCCCCGGCCAGCGACGTCTACTCGCTCGGCTGCCTGCTGTGGGTGTGCCTCACGGGCGAGGCGCCGTACGTCGGCACCGACCTCACGGTGGCGATGGCCCACGTGAACGCGCCGGTGCGGCAGCTCGCCGGCACCGACCCGCTCTCGCAGCACCTCAACCAGGTGCTCGCGCGGTCGATGGCCAAGGACCCGGCCCAGCGGTACCAGAGCGCCCCCGACCTGCTCCGCGCCCTGGCCGCCGCGCCGCCCGCCAGCGGCGAGGTGGCGCCTCGACCGCTGCCGCCCACGGCGCGGCCGCCGGCCTGGCCGCCGGGGTCGCCGGTCACCGTCCCGCGGCCGGCGCCTCCCTCGCGACCTCCGGCACCGCCCACCCAGCCGGTCGGACCGCCGCCGTCCGGGCCACCGCCCGGCTGGCACCCGCCGCCTCCCGGCTGGACGCCGGGTCCGCCAGCCACCGCGGCCGGCCTCGCGGCGCGGGCCGGTGCTCGCCGTCGGGGCGGCCGTGGTCGCGGTGCTGATCGTCGCGGTGACCCTCGTGATCGCCACGGCCAGCGACGACGTCGACGTCAGCGGCGACCGTGCCGGCGGGCCCACCAGCAGCAGCGAGGACGCCGCCGATGCCCCATCGGCGTCCGAGGAGCCCGGCGACTCGGCGCCCGCGGCACCGACCGGCCCGGTGACCTACGACGTGACCGGCGACGGTCTCGGCGACGCCGTCGCCTACTACCAGGACGGCGACGTCTACTCGCGCTTCACCTTCGTCTCCACCGGCAGCACCTTCGACGTGCAGCGCAAGAAGCTGACGGCGTTCGAGTTCCCGATCTACATGAACGCCGACGGCGACGACAAGCTCGACAAGGTGGAGCCGGTGCCGACCAGTGACGGCGGGCTGACGATCAACAGCAGCGTCCGCAGCCTCGACGGCTCCACCTATCCCGGCGTGAAGGTGCTGCAGAAGTTCTTCTACGTCGACGCGTTCTCCGGCGACTTCGACGGCGACGGCAACGACGACCTCGCGGTGTGGGGCCAGACCGGGCGGCTGCAGATCACGGTCTGGGTGCTGCGCGGCAATGGGAACGGGCGCTTCGCCGACCCGCAGGTGTGGACCCGGATCGACGGTCAGCACAGCTACACGACGTTCCTGCGCGCCGGCGACTTCGACGGCGACGGCGCCACTGACCTCCTCGCCGACCTGCCGGACGGCACTCCCAAGGTCGAGTCGTACGGCGCTTCCTGGGAGGGCGCGCGCGGCTTCCTGCTCTACCGGTCGTCGGGCGACGGCTTCGTCGCCGAGGGCACGCTCGACGTCCGCCCCGAGCTGAAGGACGCCAACGTGACGATCGGCGACTTCGCCGGCGACGGCACGCCCCTGGTGGCGATCTCGCAGGCCGAGGCGCCGACCGTCTCGGTGTTCGAGGTCGACGGTGCTGGCCGGCTGAGCGCTCGCCCGGAGTACGACCTCACCCTCGCCGGCGCCGGGTCGTACTACAGCGCGCTGCGGCTCACCGTCAGCGACGTCGACGGCGACCGGGACGACGACCTGGTGATGACCAAGAAGACCTCGGAGACGATGTTCGTCGACGTCTTCGTGGCGGCTGCCGAGGGGAGTGGGTTCGGCGAGCCGCAGCCGTGGGCCGGCACGCCGCGGTGCAAGGAGACGACGCCCTGCATCCTCAGCTGGTTCCTGGGCTCCTGACGATTGCCGGATCCTGCACGGCAGGAACCTGGCGCGGCTCGGCCGTCGCCGTCGCACCACGCGGCGGGCACAGTGAGCGGCGTCCGCCGTCCGGCCTCGGGAGTGCCCATGACTCGTCCGCTTCGCCTCTCCGTCGGCGCGTTGCTCGCTTCGCTCGCCGCGCCGCTCCTGCTTGTTCTTGCTCCCTCGCCTGCCCACGCGGAGACCTACTCCGGGTCGCTCACCACCGCGATCGGCGACCTGTCGGTGGCCACGGAGGTGCGCACGGGCTACAACCGCGACCTGTTCAACCACTGGGTCGACGCCGACGGCGACGGCTGCGACACCCGCAAGGAGGTGCTCATCGCGGAGGCCGACGACGCCCCGAGCGTGGGCAGCGGCTGCGCGCTCTCGGGTGGGCGGTGGTTCTCCTACTACGAGGGCGCCTCGCAGACCGACGACGGCGCGCTCGACATCGACCACATGGTGCCGCTCGCCGAGGCGTGGGACTCCGGCGCCCGCAGCTGGTCGTCGGGGGAGCGGCAGTCCTTCGCCAACGACCTCGGCGACTACCGCTCGCTGGTCGGCGTCACCGCCTCGCTGAACCGGGAGAAGGGCGACCAGGACGTCGCCGAGTGGATGCCGCCGCAGCAGCGGTGCCGCTACCTCGCGGAGTTCGTGGCGGTGAAGATCCGCTGGCGGCTCTCGGTCGACAGCGCCGAGAAGTCGGCGATGCAGTCGCTGGCCTCCGGGTGCTCCAACACCACGATCACGGTCGTCCGCGCGCGCTGACGCCCGGCGTCTAGCCTGGCTCGGGTGGAGGGCATCCGCTTCGGACGGTTCGTCCCCGAGTCCCAGATCGGCATGGGCGGCATGGGCGTCGTCTACGCCGCCACCGACACCCACCTCGGGCGCCAGGTCGCGCTCAAGGTGCTGTCGGGCCGGCTCGCGGCGTCGCACGGCTTCCGGGAGCGGTTCCAGCGCGAGGCCGACACCCTCGCGCGGCTGGACTCGCCGCACGTCATCGCCATCTACGACCACGGCGAGGAGTCCGGGGTGCCGTGGCTGGCCATGCAGTACGTGCGCGGCGGCGACCTGGGCGCCCTGCTCGCCGAGCGCGGTGTGCTGCCGCCGGCGCTGGCACTCGCGGTGTGCGCCCAGCTGGCCGAGGCGCTCGACGACGCCCACCGCGCGGGGGTGGTGCACCGCGACATCAAGCCGAGCAACGTGCTGGTGCGCGACCCCGACGCCACCCGGGTGCACGTCTACCTGTGCGACTTCGGGATCGCGCTCGACGAGACGTCCGACCGGCTCACCACCGCCGGCGGCGTCGTCGGTACCTGGGCCTACCTCGCCCCGGAGCGGGGCCAGCAGCAGGCCGCCGCCACGGCTGGCAGCGACATCTACTCGCTCGGGTGCCTGCTGTGGGCGTGCCTGACCGGTGAGGCGCCGTACGTCGGCAGCGACGTCGGCGTCGCGCTGGCCCATCTCACGGCGCCCGTGCGGCAGCTGGACGGTGACGACGAGCGCACCTCGCGCCTCAACGAGGTGCTCGCGCGGGCCATGGCCAAGGACCCCGGCGACCGGTACCCGGATGCTGCCGCGATGCGTCAGGCCCTGCTGGCCGTGCCCTCGACCGGTGGCGCAATGCGCCCGCGGCCGCTTCCTGCGCCGGTGGCGCCGCCGGGGGTGGCCGCACCGCCGGTGACCCGGGCCACCTCGCCGTCCCGTGGGTCGCGCACGCCGGCCCGGCCCCGGCCGCGCCGGGCGGTGGCGGCGGTGGCCGGTGCGGTCGTCGCCGTGCTGGTGCTGGCCCTCGGCGTCTGGGCGGTCGCGGCGCGTGGCGGGGACGGCGGTGGTCGGGCGACGCTCCGTCGGACGAGGCGGGTGCGTCGGAGGGGCCGGTGTCCAACGACGTCGACGGCGACGGCCTCGGCGACGCCACCGCGCTCCTCCAGGACGGCCAGACCGAGTACCTGCTCACGTTCCTGTCCACCGGCCGGCGGTTCGAGACGTTGCAGGAGCCGCTACCCGCCACCGACACCCCGGTCTACCTCGACCTCGACGGCGACGACGTGCTCGAGTCGGTGGACCCGTACCCGGTGGACGGCGGCGAGATCGCGATGCGCACCGACGTCTACTCGGTGGCCGACGGTGAGTACCCGGGCGTGCCGCTGCTGCCGGAGTACGACGACCAGCTCGAGGCGCTGGCCGGCGACTTCACCGGCGACGGCGCCGACGACCTGCTCGTCTACGGGCAGACCGAGCGGCTGGTGCTCACGGTCTGGGTGCTGGCGGGCGACGGCGACGGCGGGCTCGCCGCACCCGAGGAGTGGGCGGTGCTCGACGGCCAGAACGTCGACACCACCACGCTCTTCGCGGGCGACGTCGACGACGACGGCGTCACCGACCTGCTGGCCGACCGGCCGCGCGGCCGGCCGTCGTTCGACCCCGCCACCGCGGTGTGGGACGGCCCGCGCGGCGTGCAGGTCTACACCTCGGACGGGGAGTCGTTCGCGCCGTCCGGTGGCCTCGAGATCCTGCCGGCGCTGCGGTACGGCGACGCGGTGGTGGGGGACTTCGCCGGCGACGGCGGCACCCGGCTCGTCGTCTCCGACTACGCGGCGGGCGACGGCCTTCTCCTCGGGTACCAGCCCTCAGCGGACGGCGTCGTGCGCCGTCCGGAGCTCGACGTGCAGCTCCCGGTGTCGCTCGCCTTCGCGCTGCGCCCGCCGATAGCCAGCGACGTCGACGGCGACCGCGACGACGACCTCGTGCTCACCCCCGGTAGCACGATCGGCGCTACCGGTCCGCTCGCGGTCGCGCGATCCGACGGTGGCTCGTTCGGCGCCCCCGAGACCTGGGGCCGGGTGCCGGCGTGCCAGGACCCGAAGGCGTACGGCTGCCCGTTCTTCTGGAACCGGAGCCGCTGACAGGGCTCAGCCGCTGAGCCGTGAGGCCAGCAGTCGGTCGAGCCGGTCGCGGTCGCCACGGCGCATGACGCCGTCGTCGCGTCGCTTCCACAGCAGCAGCCAGAGGTCCTCGGCCCGGCCCTCGAGGCGGTCGTCCGCGGTGTCGCCGCGAGTGAGTCGCGGGTGAGAGTCGTGCTCCGGGGTCAGGGTCCAGGTGTCGCCGGTGTCGGTGGCGACGAGCGAGACCGGCCCGGTGAGGTCGGCTGGGTGGCCGCGCGCGTGCATCCGGGGCCCGAACACCTCGAAGGTCTCGGCGACGCCGTCCGCGGCGTCGGCCGGGTCGATCTGCGGCGTGCGGCCGGCGGCCTGGTCGAGGTCCACGTGGTGCATCTGGGTCTCGTGCACCTGACGTCGCGACCAGAACCCCGCTCGCTCGTCGACGCCTGCGAAGTTCCAGCAGGGCCGGTCGGGGTCGGTGGCGGCGAGGACGTCGACCAGGCGGGCGGCCCGTTCGGCGTACCAGCCTCGGAGGTCGTCGCCCGGTGGGTCCTCCGACGTCGACGCCTGCTCGCCGGACGCCACGATCGCGGCCGCCCACACGTGCACCTCGCCGAGGTGGGCGACGAGTTCGCGGACCGTCCAGCCGGGGCAGGCCGGAATCGGCGCCCCGGGGTCCGCGCCGTCGAGGCCGGCGGTGAACCGGCCGGTCGCGCGGCGGACGTCGTCGGGGGTCACGTCGCCGATGCTCGCACCGGCTACCCCCGAACCGTCCACAGGTCGACCTTCGGCCGGTTGTCCCCAGGCACCCGCCGGATCGATGCGCTCTGGTCGGTCGGCGTCCCTAGCGTCCGCAGGCGTCGCGCCGGATCCGCCGGCGCCTCGTCTCTCGGAGGTTCCATGACCATCGTCCGCTCCCTCCTGGCGCTGCTCGGTGTCGCCGTGCTCGGGCTCGCTGCGCTCGCGCTCGCCGGCTTCGCCACCGCCGCTCCCGCCTCGTCCGACGACCGTCGTGCCCCTGACCGGCCCGTGATCGTCGAGGTGGAGGGCGACGCCCGCAACGGCTTCGGCATCCACTACGCCGACGGCAGCGCGATCTTCCCGCCCACCGACTCCGAGGCGGCCGCGGAGTGCGCCGAGTACGACACCCGGATCGCGCGGGTGCGCTGCCGGGTCGAGGTCCGCACCTGGTACCGCGATCTCGGCGACCTGCAACGCTCGCTGGCCTGGGTGCGCGCGCACGGATAGCGGTCCCGGCGTCGGTGCCGACTGGCACCATCACGGCATGCCCTGGCGCGGGCTGGCACCATCACGGCATGCCGCCTGGGTGCTGCACGTCGACCTCGACATGTTCCTGGCCGCCGTCGAGGTGCTGCGCCGTCCCGAGCTCGCCGGCCGGCCGGTCGTCGTCGGTGGCCGGGGTGACCCCACCGAGCGCGGGGTGGTGTCGACGGCGTCCTACGAGGCGCGCGAGCACGGCATCCGCTCGGGGATGCCGCTGCGGCTGGCCCTGCGCAAGTGCCCCGACGCGGTGTTCCTGCCGGTCGACTTCCCGGTCTACGAGGCGGCCTCGGCCGAGGTGATGGCCGCGCTGCGGGCGCTGGTCTGGGACGGCGACCCGGTCGACGTCCAGGTGCTCGGCTGGGACGAGGCGTTCGTCGGGCTACGCGAGCCGGCGCCGCGCTCCGACCCGGTGGCCTTCGCCGAGCAGATCCGCGCGGAGGTGCTCGCCGCCACCCGGCTGCACTGCTCGGTGGGCATCGGCAACAACAAGCTCCAGGCCAAGATCGCCACCGACTTCGGCAAGCCGCGCGGTGTCTACACGATCACCGACGACACCTGGTTCGCCGAGATGGGCGACCGTCCCACCCGCGCGCTGTGGGGCGTGGGCGCCAAGACGGCGGCGAAGCTCACCGCGCTGGGCATCGACACGGTGACCCAGCTCGCGGCCTCCGATGCGCGGGTGCTGGCCGCCGAGCTCGGACCGACGATGGGGCCGTGGTTCCACCGGCTCGGCCGGGGTGTCGACAGCAGCCGGGTCGACCCCACGCCCTGGGTGCCGCGCGCCCACGGCCGGGAGGAGACCTTCCAGTCCGACCTGGTGGGTCGCGACGCCGTCGAGGCCGCGGTGCGGCGCATCACCACCCGGGCGCTCGCCGACATCCGCGCCGACGGCCGGCCGGCGGCGCGGGTGGGCCTCAAGGTCCGCACCCGCACCTTCCACACGGTCACCCGCAGCCTCACCCTGCCGGAGCCCACCTCCGACGAGCAGGTGCTGGCCGACGCCGCCGCGTCGCTGCTCGACCGGGTCGAGCTCGACCGCCCCATCCGCCTGCTCGGCGTCCGGCTGGAGATGGTGGCGCCCGAGGGTGGCTACTGACCGATCTCGAACAAGTGCAATGTTTGGGTTGCACTTCTCTCGACGTTGTGCAACTCTCGGGTTGCATACAACGAGAGAGGACACCATGACTGTCGTACCGAACCGCCCCACGGCGGTGCTGGCGGTGCTGTTCGTCGCCGCGTTCACGATGGACTGCGCCGAGATGCTCGTGCTCGGGATGCTCGACCTGATCTCCGTCGGGCTCGACGTCTCGGTGCCGGCCGCCGGTGCCCTGGTCACCGCCAGCGCGGCGGGGTGCGCCGTCGGTGGTCCGGTGCTCGCGCTGCTGACCACGCGGCTCGACCGGCGCCGGGTCCTGCTCGGGTCGGCGGCGGTGTTCGTGCTGCTGCACCTGGTGCCGGTGCTCGTCGACAGCTACTCCCTGTTCATGGTGGCGCGCGTCGGTATCGGTGCGCTGCAGGGGCTGTTCATCGCCGCGGCGTTCACCACCGCGACGTCGGTGGTGCCGCCCGAACGCTCCGGCCGCGCGATCGCGGTGGTGATCTCGGGGTGCGCCTCGGCCAGCGCGCTCGGCATGCCGGTGGGCACGGTGCTCGGGCACGCGCTCGGGTGGCGCGCCTCGTTCGTCGCGATCGTCGTGGTCGGCGTCGGGATGCTGGCGGTCGCCGCCGTCGTGCTCCCGTCGGTGCCCACCTCGCCGGAGGCGCAGGCCGCCGGGCAGGCGCGGCACGCCTTCGCTCCCCGCGTGCTCGCCGTGCTGGCGCTGTGCTGCCTGATCTTCGCGGGCATCCAGTCCGCGCTCACCTACCTGGTGCCCTTCCTCGGCGCGGTCACCGGCGTCACCGGCGCCGCCGCCGTCGGCGCCTTCCTGATGCTCTACGGCGTCGCCACCACGGTCGGCTCCGCGGCCGGCGGCCGGTTCGCCGACGCCGACGCCGCGCGCACGCTGGTCGTCGGGACGACGGGCGTGCTCGGGTCGCTGCTCGCGATGTACCTGTTCGGCGGCAGCGGGCTGGTCGTCGCCGTGACCGTGCTCGGGATCGGTCTGTTCGGCATGGGCATGGCGCCCGCGATGCAGCACCGGGTCGTCACGCTCGCCGGACCCGGAGCGCCGCTGGCGGCGTCGCTGCCGGCGTCCGCGGTGAACGCCGGCATCGCCGTCGGGTCCCTCGCCGGTGGTGCGGCCATCGGGAGCGCCGGCCTCTCGGCCGCCGTGCTCACCGGTGCCGTGATCGCCGTCGCCGCCGTCGTGGTGGCCGTCGCGACCCGTCACCTGCAACTCGCCCCCGTACCCACCGATCCGCACCCGATTCCCGAGAGGATCTCCGCATGACGACGAATCCCCGAGCGGTCGCCGACCCCGACACGTTCACCGTGACCCGCACGATCACGATCGAGGCCCCGCCCGAGAAGGTCTGGACGGCGGTCACCGAGCCCGAGCACATCTCGCGCTGGTTCGGCCGCACCGTCCTGGTCGGCGAGGGCGTCGGCGCGCACGGCACCATCACCTGGCCGGACGGCGGGCGATGCCGATTCGCGTCGAGGCGGTCGACCCGCCGCGGAGCATCAGCTACCGGTGGTGCAACGACGACGCCGGACGGGTGCCCGACACGGTCGACGCCGCGCCGTCCACCGTGTTCACGTTCACCCTCGAGCCGACGTCGTCGGGCACCCGCCTCACCGTGGAGGAGACCGGCTTCGAGCTCACGGCCGACCCGGTGAAGAACCTGGAGAGCCACCGCGAGGGCTGGGACGGCGAGCTCGACAAGCTGGTCGGGCTGCTCGAGGGCGGCTCGCTGTGACCGAGACGCTGGTGCCCGTGTTCTCCGCGCTCGGCGACGAGACCCGCTGGAGCATCCTGCAAGCCCTCGGGGAGGGCGACGCGTCGGCGTCCGCGCTCGCCGGCCGCCTCCCGGTGAGCCGGCAGGCGATCGCCAAGCACCTCGCCGTCCTCGAGGAGGTCGGCCTCGTGCAGCCGATGCGGGTCGGGCGCGAGGTGCGCTACCAGGTGGTCGGCTCGCAGCTCAGCGACGCCGCCCGCCGGCTCGAGGCCATCGGCACCGCCTGGGAGAACCGCCTGGCCACCATCAAGGAGATCGCGGAGGAGCTATGACCATCCAGAACGCACCCGAACCCACCGTCGCCGACCGCACCACCTTCGAGGCCGAGCTGGCCGAGCTGCGTGTCCGCGAGAAGGCGCACACCCGCGCCGGCGACGCGATCGCCGCGGCCCGACGCCGGCTGCCCGTCGTCGAGGTCGACGCCGCCACGCCGCTGGTCGGGCCCGACGGCCCGGTGCCGCTGATCGACACCTTCGAGGGCCGCGACCAGCTGATCACCTACTACATGATGTGGATGCCCGGCCGGCCCGCGGCCGAGCAGTGCGAGGGCTGCACCTGGAACAACTCCCAGGTCGGCGAGCTGTCCTACGTGCACTCCCGCGACATCACCTACGCGGTGTTCTGCCAGGGCCCGTTCGACGAGAGCTTCCGCTATCGCGAGTTCATGGGCTGGACGATGCCCTGGTACTCGGCCCAGGACTCGCTCGACACCCTCCTGGTCGGGCGGCAGATCGGCATGATGCACGTCGTCTGCTACCTGCGCCGCGGCGACCGGGTCTTCGAGACCTGGTGGACCACGAACCGCGGCGTCGAGGTGATCGACGTCAGCTACCGGCTGATGGACCTCACCCGCTACGGCCGGCAGCAGCCCTGGGAGGACTCGCCCCCGGGCTGGCCGCAGTCGCCCGACAACGACGTCCGCACCAACGGCCGGCCCACCTCGCAGTGGTCGCGCATCGACGCCGGCCGCTCCGACGACCTCACCGGGTAGGTCGAGCTACCCGAGCGACTCCCGCAGCTCTCGCACCACCGAGTCGACGACGGCGACGAGGTCGCCGTCGGTCTTCTCGGCGACCGCTCGCTGGCGCTGGTAGGAGGCGCCGCGGGTCACCAGGTCGGCGACGCTCGCGAGCTCGGTCGAGCAGCCCAGCCGCTCGGCCACGGGGGCGAGGCGGTCGAGGAGGTCGGCGAGGTCGTCGGTGACGAGGCGCTCGCTGCAGTCGGCGTCGAGGACGACGATGGCGTCGAGGCCGTAGCGGGCGGCGCGCCACTTGTTCTCCTGCACGTGCCAGGGCGGGAGCACGGGGAGCGGCTCGCCGGCGGCGACGCGGGCGTCGAGGTCGACGACCAGGCAGTGCATGAGGGCCACGAGGGCGGCCATGTCGGGGAGGGTGGAGACGCCGTCGCAGACCCGGTTCTCGAGGGTGCCGAGGTGCGCGGCGGGGCGCAGGTCCCAGCGGATCTCGGAGAGCACCTCGATCACGCCGGTGGTGAGCTGGTCGTCGACGTAGGACTCGAACTGCTCCCAGGTCTCGAACTGGAACGGGAGCCCGGCGGTGGGCAGCTGCTGGAACATCAGCGCTCGGTTCGAGGCGTAGCCGGTGTCGACGCCGGCCCAGATCGGGGAGGACGCCGAGAGCGCCTGCAGGTGCGGGTAGTAGGCGAGCAGCGCCGAGAGCACCGGCATCACCCGCTCCCGCTCCGGCATGCCGACGTGCACGTGCACGCCCCAGATCAGCATCTGCCGGCCCCACCACTGGGTGCGGTTGATCAGCTCCTCGTAGCGGTGGCCGGGGGTGAGCTCCTGCGCGGTCCAGGACGCGAACGGGTGGGTGCCGCCGCCGAACAGGTCGAGGCCGAGCTGGTCGGCGGCGGGAACGACCTGGGCCAGCGTGCCGCGCAGGTCGGCGATCGCCTCGGGCACGGTGCGGCAGACGGCGGTGACGATCTCGACGGTGTTGCGCAGCATCTCCTGGTGCAGCCGCTCCGGGTCGGGCAGTCGCGGCTTGGCCCGGGCGAACAGGTGCGCCGCGTCGTTGCGCAGGTCGCGGGTGCGGCGGTCGACGAGCGCGAACTCCCACTCGACGCCGAGGGTGGGCTCGGCCGAGGCGTGGAAGTCGATGCGCATCCGGTCAGCGTTCCAGACCGTCGAGCACGGCGAACCACCGTTGAGCATGACTTCCGAACGGCTCGCGCGCCTGCTGCACGTCGGCCAGCACCTCGTCGCGGGACGCCTCGGCGAGCGCGACGACGTCGGCGGGGTAGCCGAAGAGCTCCCGATGCTCGGCGAACTCGTCCTCGTCGTCGACGAACACCTCGCCCTCGGCGGTCTTGATCACGTCGAGGTCCAGGTCGACGGCGCGGAGCACGTGACCGTCCCAGAACGGCACCGTGGTCATGTCGACGTAGGTGACGACGAGGTAGCCGGGGGCGTGGAAGGTGGCGAGCCAGGCACGGTCGCGCGGCACCAGCCCCACCTGGTCGGTCTCGGTGACGAAGTCGGCACCGGGCCGCGTCATCAGCGCGCCGGTGGGGATGCCGATCCAGTCGCCGTGCTCGTCGCTGCCGAGGAAGCGGGCGTCGAACTCCCAGTGCGGGCGGTCGCCCCACTTGGTCAGCGCGACGCGCACCTCGGCCCCGGCCTCCACGGAACCAGTCTCGCGGCCGGGTCAGACGACGGTGGCCTTGGGTGGCACGAGCCGCTTCGAGCTCGCGGCGACGACGTCCTGGTAGCGGGAGCCGAGCAGCTTCGCCACGTGGTGGATCGCGTGGGCGTCGATGCCGACGAGCACCCGCGCCTGGTTGCGGAGGATGCCGCGCACGATGATCTCGGCGGCCCGCTCGGGCGTCATCCGCGCGAGTCTCTCGTCGAACAGCTTCGCGGTGGCCTCCTTGTCCTCCTTCGCGGAGACGCGGGCGTTGCGGGCGATCGCGGTCTTGATGCCGCCCGGGTGCACGCACGTGACGCCGACCGGGTGGCCCGCCACGAGCATCTCCTCGCGCAGCGCCTCGGTGAGCCCGCGCACGGCGTACTTCGCGGCGTTGTACATCGACTGGCCCGGCATCGAGATCAGCCCGAAGAGCGAGGAGATGTTCACGACGTGGCCGTCGCCGCTGGCGATCAGGTGCGGCAGGAACTCCTTGGTGCCGTGCACGACGCCCCAGAAGTTGATGCCCATGATCCAGTCCATGTCGCCGTACTCGAGGTCGGCGAGGTCGCCGGCGAGGGCGACGCCGGCGTTGTTCACCACGACGTTGACCCGGCCGAGGTCCTGCACGACGTCGAGCGCGTAGCGGGCGAAGGCGTCGCGGTCGGCGACGTCGAGCCGGTGGGTGCGCACCGTGCCGGCGCCGGCGGCCGCCGCGAGCCGGGCGGTCTCGGCCAGCCCGGCCTCGTCGACGTCGGAGAGCGCGAGCAGCGAGCCCCGCCCGGCCAGGTCGACGGCGAGCGCCCGCCCGATCCCGGAGCCTGCTCCGGTGATGACGACGACCTTGTCGTGCAGCGTCTTCATGCGGGGACCTCTTCGGATCGGGGATGGGACGCGCTCTGCTGAGCGGCCGGCTCGGTGCGGAAGGCGGCGACGTCGAAGTGCGCCAGCCGCCGGCGGAAGGTGGCGGTGGTGTGCGGCCAGACCAGGGTGTTGTGACCGTGCTCGTCGAGGTACCAGCTCGAGCAGCCGCCGGTGTTCCACACCGTGCGGCGCAGCCGGCGGCGCACCCGCGAGGTCCACGCCTGCTCGGCGTCGGGGCTGACCTCGAGCGTGGCGTACTCGTGGCGGCGCATCGTGCGCACGGCCTCGACCGCGTAGCCCACCTGGGCCTCGATGACCAGCACCATGCTCGAGTGCCCGAGCGCGGTGTTGGGGCCGACCACCAGGAACAGGTTGGGGAACCCGCTCACCGCGGTGCCCTTGTAGGCCGACATGCCGCCGTCGCGCCAGGTGTCGGCGAGGGTGCGGCCGTCGCGGCCGGTGATGTGCCGGGCGATCGGCTGGTCGGTGGTCTGGAAGCCGGTGGCGACCACGAGCACGTCGACCTCGCGCTCGGTGCCGTCGGCGGTGACGACGCCGGTGGGCGTGATCCGCGCGATGGGGTCGGTGACCACGTCGACGTTGTCGGAGGCGAGCGCCGGGTACCAGTCGTTGGAGATCAGGATCCGCTTGCAGCCGATGTCGAAGGTCGGGGTGAGCCGACGGCGCAGGTCGGGGTCGGAGACGCCGAGGCGCAGGTTGACGGCGGCCGTGCGCTGCACCGGCCACGCGAACCGCCGCGACACCGTGAAGCCGGGAACCAGGCCCTCGCGGGCCCAGCAGATCGCCTGCCGGTAGAGCGTCTGCAGGCCGGGGATGCGGCGCATCGCCCACCGCTCGGCCGCCGGGTAGGCGCGGTCGGTGCGCGGGATCACGTGCGGCGCGGTGCGCTGGTAGACGTCGAGCCGCCCGGCCACCTTCTGCAGCTCGGGCACGATCTGGATGGCCGAGGCGCCGGTGCCGATCACGGCGACCCGCTTGCCCGTGAGCGACACGTCGTGGCGCCACTGCGCCGAGTGGAACAGCTCGCCGCGATAAGTCTCGATGCCCTCGATGTCGGGCAGCTTCGGCGCCGACAGGTTGCCGGCGCCGCTGATCACCACCCGCGCGGCGTAGGCGCGCGGCGCCGTCCGGACCGGTGGTCGTGACGCTCCACCGCTGCGCGGTGTCGTCCCACACCAACTCGTCGACGGTCGTGTTCAGCTCGAACTTGTCCATCACCCCTGACTCCCGGGCCACCTTGCGCAGGTACTCCTGGATCTCGGGCTGGAAGGAGTACGACCGCGACCAGTCGTTCGGGGCGAAGGAGAAGGAGTAGAGCTGGCTCGGCACGTCGCAGGCGGCGCCGGGGTAGGTGTTGTCGCGCCAGGTGCCGCCGACGTCGTCGCTGCGCTCGACCACCACGACGTCGCGCTCGCCGGCCTCGTGGAGCTTGATCGCGGCGCAGAGCCCGGCGAAGCCGGCGCCGACGACGAGCACGTCGACCGGGGTGGGAGCCATGCCGCGACGGTATTGGCGCTATTGAACGTGTGTCAATACACTCGGGGCGTGACCACCGGCACCCGGGTTCGGCTCAGCCCCGACGAGCGGCGCGAGCAGCTGCTCGACCTCGGGCTGACCCTGCTGGCCACCCGCTCGCTGGACGAGCTGTCGATCGACGTCCTCGCCGAGGAGGCCGGCGTCTCCCGCGGGCTGCTCTACCACTACTTCGGCAACAAGCACGCGTTCCACGAGGCCGTGGTGCGGCGGGCGGCCGACGACCTCATCGCCCAGACCGCGCCGCCCGCCGTCGGCGACCCGCTCGAGCGGCTGCTCGCCTCGATGACCGCGTACCTCGACTACGTGCTCGGCAACCGGGAGGGCTACCAGTCGCTCGTACGTGCCGCGGCCGGCGGCAACCCGGCGCTGCGCGAGATCTACGAGGAGTGCCGGGCCGCGCTCACCGACCGGATCTTCGCCGAGGACGCCCAGGGTGAGCTGATCCCCGACACCCCGGTGAACCGGCTGCTCGTGCGCGGCTGGTCGGCGATGGCCGAGGACCTCGTGCTGGCCTGGGTGGCCGACCCCGCCGGCGTCAGCCGCGAGCAGCTGCTCGGCCTGCTCGCCGGTTCGCTGCCGGCGCTCGTCGACGCCGCCGGCTGACGCGCCGCGTCAGACCGACACGACCTCGGCCAGCTGGTCGAGGCCCCAGGTGAGGTCGTCCTCGGAGATCACGAGCGGCGGGGCGAGCCGGATCGTGGAGCCGTGGGTGTCCTTGGCCAGGACGCCGCGCGCCATCAGGGCCTCGCAGACCTGCCGGCCGGTGCCGACCGCCGGGTCGACGTCGACGCCGGCCCACAGCCCGCGCACCCGCACCCCCACGACGCCGCGGCCCACGAGCGACTCGAGCCGCTCGCGCATCAGCACCGAGAGGTCGGCGGCGCGGGCCTGGAAGTCGCCGGTGGCGAGCATCTCGACGACGGCGGTGCCGACCGCGCAGGCGAGCGGGTTGCCGCCGAACGTCGAGCCGTGCTGGCCGGGCTCGAGCACGCCGAGCACCTCGCGGTCGGCGACCACGGCCGACACCGGCACGATGCCGCCGCCGAGCGCCTTGCCGAGCACGTACATGTCCGGCACGACGTCCTCGTGGTCGCACGCGAAGGTGCGCCCGGTGCGGCCGAGGCCGGCCTGGATCTCGTCGGCGGCGAACAGCACGTTGCTCTCGGTGCAGATCTCGCGGATGCCGCGCAGGTAGCCCTCGGGCGGGATCACCACGCCGCCCTCGCCCTGGATCGGCTCCACGAGCACGGCCACGGTGTGCGGGGTGACGGCGGCCCGCAGCGCGTCGAGGTCGCCGTACGGCACGGTGACGAAGCCGGGGGTGAACGGGCCGAAGTCGCCGCGGGCGTCGGGGTCGTCGGAGAAGCCGACGATCGTGGTGGTGCGGCCGTGGAAGTTGCCGCTGGCGACGATGATCTCGGCGCGGTCGGCGGGCACGCCCTTGACCCGGTAGCCCCACTTGCGGGCCACCTTGATCGCCGTCTCGACGGCCTCGGCGCCGGTGTTCATCGGCAGCACCAGGTCCTTGCCGCACAGGTCGCCGAGCGCGGCGGTGAACGCGGCGAACCGGTCGTGCACGAAGGCGCGGCTGGTGAGGGTGAGCTGGTCGAGCTGGGCGTGGGCCACCTCGAGCAGCCGCGGGTGGCCGTGGCCGAAGTTGAGGGCGGAGTAGCCCGCCAGCAGGTCGAGGAAACGGTGGCCGTCGACGTCGGTCATCCAGGCGCCCTCGGCGTGTGCCAGGACGACGGGCAGCGGGTGGTAGTTGTGCGCGGTGCGCTCCTCGGCGCGGGCGAACTCCTCCACCGAGGTCGGCAGGTGGCCGGTGGTGCGGGTGACGGTCATGTCATCTCCTCTCGCGGTCAGGGTAGGACAAGATTGTCAGACAATCTTCGAGATTCCTAACTCAGCGCGACGTCGATCCGCGTGTCGCCCGGGCTGCTCGCCAGTGTGACCGACCCGCCGTGCGCCGCGACGATCGCCCGCACCAGCGACAACCCGAGCCCGACGCCGCCCTCGCCGTGCTGCCGATGGCGGGACGCGTCGCCGCGGGCGAACCGCTCGAAGGCGACGTCGAGGATCTCGGGCGGGAAGCCCGGCCCGTCGTCGTGCACCGAGAAGCCGCCCGGCCGGGCGCTCACGGTGACGGTGGTGCCGTCGGGCGTGTACTTGCGGGCGTTGGTGAGCAGGTTGGTGACCACCTGGTGCAGCCGCGCCTCGTCGCCGTCGACCTCGATCGCCTCGTCGGGCAGGTCGAGCCGCCAGTGGTGGCCGGGGGCCAGCACCTGGGCGTCGGAGACCGCCTCGAGCAGCAGGTGGGTGAGGTCGACCGGCTCCCGCTCGAGCGGCCGGCCGGAGTCGAGGCGGGCGAGGAGCAGCAGGTCCTGCACGAGCTCGGTCATCCGCGCGGCCTCCTCCTCCACCTTCACCAGCGCGGTGGCGGTGGCCTCCGGGTCGTCGGGGCGCTTGCGGGCGAGCTCGGTGTAGCCCGCGATCGTGGTGAGCGGCGTCCGCAGCTCGTGGGAGGCGTCGGCCACGAACTGCCGCACCCGCTGCTCGCTGCGGTGCCGCATGTCGAGCGACACCTCGACGTGCGAGAGCAGCGCGTTGAGGGCGGCACCCACCTGGCCCACCTCGGTCTGCTCGTCGGTGAGGTGGTCGGGCACCCGCTCGGTGAGGCCGACGGCGCCCTCGGCGAGCGGCAGCGCGGCCACGGTGTGCGCGGTGGCGGCCACCTCGCGCAGCGGCTGCAGCTGGCGGCGCACGAGCGTCAGGCCGATCGCCGTGGCGAGCACCATGCCGAGCAGGCACAGCAGGATCTCGGTCCTCACGAGCGAGGCGACGCTCTCGTCGACGTCGTCGGTGGGCAGCCCGATCACGAGCGGACCGAACTCGGTGTCGACGGCGGTGACCCGGTACTCGCCGTAGTCGGGGACGTCGACCTCGTGGACGTCGCCGTCGGTCGGCACGTCCGCGAGGGC
This sequence comes from uncultured Actinomycetota bacterium, assembly GCA_963808855.1. Taxonomy (GTDB): domain Bacteria; phylum Actinomycetota; class Actinomycetes; order Propionibacteriales; family Nocardioidaceae; genus Nocardioides. Next base: position 1,033,510 of record CAWEHA010000002.1, read on the forward strand.
CGCGACGGCCTTCTCGCCGAGCTGCGCGTTGTCCGACCGGCGCTCGGTGAACATCCCTCCGAGCTCGTAGTCGGGCAGGGCGAAGAGGGTGCCGGGACCCTGGTTGATGTCGGGGCCGCGCACGTAGCCGGCCGGCGGCCCTCCCGGGCCGCCCTCGGGGCCGTCGGCCCGGTCGGCGGCGGCCAGCACCTTCTGGTCGAGCTGGCCGGTGAGGTAGTCGCGCATCACGAGCGTGGTGGTGGTGCCGATGAGCAGCGAGACCAACGCGACCAGCGCCACCGCGGTGAGCACCAGCCGGGCGCCCAGCGTGGTGAAGACGCGCATCGCCGGGCCTGCTCAGCCGGCCGGCTTGATCACGTAGCCGGCCCCCCGCATGGTGTGGATCATCGGCTCGCGGCCGGCGTCGATCTTCTTGCGCAGGTAGGAGATGTAGAGCTCCACGACGTTGGCCTGGCCGCCGAAGTCGTAGTTCCAGACCCGGTCGAGGATCTGCGCCTTGCTCAGCACCCGGCGCGGGTTGCGCATCAGGTAGCGGAGCAGCTCGAACTCGGTGGCGGTGAGCGAGATCTCGTCACCCGCGCGCACCACCTCGCGGCTGTCCTCGTCGAGGGTGAGGTCGCCGACGGTGAGCACCGACGACGTCGACGCCTGCTGGGCGCCGGCGCGGCGCACCAGCGCTCGCAGCCGGGCCACGACCTCCTCCAGCGAGAACGGCTTGGTCACGTAGTCGTCGCCGCCGGCGGTGAGGCCGGCGACGCGGTCCTCGACGGCGTCGCGCGCGGTGAGGAACAGCACCGGGATGCCGGGGTCGTCGGCGCGCATCCGGCGCAGCACCTCGAGGCCGTCGAAGTCCGGCAGCATCATGTCGAGCACGACGGCGTCCGGCTTGGCCTCGCGGGCCGCCGCCACCGCCTGGGCACCGGTGTGCGCCGTGGTGACCTGCCAGCCCTCGTAGCGCAGCGCCATCGCGATCAGCTCGGCGATGTTCACCTCGTCGTCGACGACGAGCACGCGCAGCGGGGACCCGTCGGGCCGGGTCAGCTCAGGAGCGGCCATGCCTCCACTGTGCCGAACCTGTCTGTGGGTGGCTGTGGGCGCTCTGAGACCAGAATCAGGAGCGGTGCCCGAGCTGGCCGCACACCGCCCGTGTGGGGTCCAGATATTCACCACGATCGGGCATGCCACGTTGACGGCTCCGCCCTAGGTTGAGCCTTCCCGAACTCGCCCGCGCAAGGAGCCGACGGGTATGCACATCCTCCGCGTCAGCATCTCGTCGCTCCTGGCGGCGTCGCTCGTGGCCGCGCTCGGAGTCGCCCTGCAGACGACCACGGCGTCGCCGGCGGCGGCGGCAACGCCGGGACTGGTGGCGGAGTACGGCTTCAACGAGGGGTCGGGGACGACGGCCCGGGACCTCTCGCCCAACCTGCTGCACGGAACCGTGAACGGCGCCACGTGGGACAGTGCGGGCAGGTTCGGGTCGGCGCTCCTCTTCAACGGCAGCAACGCCCGCGTGGACATCCCCGATGCCGATGCTCTCGACCTCACGACCGGTATGACGCTGGAGGCCTGGATCCGTCCGACCTCCCTGTCCGGCTGGCGCACGGTCCTGATGAAGGAACGCCCGTCCGGGCTGAGCTACGCGCTGTACGCGAGCGAGGGCTCATCGCGTCCGAACGTGTACGCCTACACCACGGCGGAGCGAGCCGCGACGAGCGCCAGCACGATCCCGGCCAACATGTGGACCCACCTGGCGGCCACGTACAGCGGCTCCACGCTGAGCATCTACGTCAACGGCGCGCTGGCCGGCTCGACCGCAGTCAGCGGGAGCCTGACGTCCAGCACGGGCGGCCTTCGCATCGGCGGCAACGCCGTCTGGGGCGAGTACTTCACCGGCCTGATCGACGAGGTGCGGATCTACGACCGTCCCCTCACCCCCGCCGAGATCCAGACCGACATGGCAACGCCGGTCGGCTCCTCAGCGCCGCCGCCGCCACCGCCACCACCCCCGGACAGCGACGTCAAGGGTCGCTGGTCCACGCCGTTCGATCTCGGCCTGGTCGGCGTCGACATGATCCAGCTCCACACCGGCAAGGTCCTCGTGTGGGACAGCTGGGGCCAGGCGGCCGCCTCCGCCACCGTGTGGGACCCGGCGACGGGGTCGAAGAAGTCGGTGCCGGCGCCGTACAACATCTTCTGCTCCGGCCATGCCCAGCTCGCCGACGGGCGGATCCTCGTCGCCGGCGGACACGGGCACGAGTACGCCGGGTTCATCGGGTCGAACAAGGCCGCCATCTTCGACCCCGCGACGGAGTCCTGGACGCCCGTCCCCTCGATGTCGCAGGCGCGCTGGTACCCCGGAGTCACGACCCTGCCCGACGGACGAGTGATCGTGACGTCGGGCTCGCAGAACGCCCCGACCGACTACGCCGACGTCCCGGAGGTCTACGACCCGGTCACCAACAGCTGGACCCGCCTGACCGATGCGCGGCTCGGCTACCCCTACTACCCGTTCTCCTACCTCACCTCCGACGGCAGCCTGCTCATCGCGGGGTCTGACGAGTACCCCGCGCCGACCCGCAAGCTGAACCTCGCCACTCAGCAGTGGACCACCGTGGACCCCGCCGTCATCGACGGCGGAAGCGCTGCGATGTTCGGCCCGGACAAGCTGATGAAAAGCGGGTCGTCCTTCCGAGACGGGCTGCTGCCGTCGAGCAGGACGACCTATGTGCTCGACCTCAGCGCCCAGAACCCGCGCTGGCGACAGACCGCCGACATGGCGTTCCCGCGCACCTTCCACACCCTCTCCCCGCTGCCGGACGGGACCGTGATCGCCACCGGGGGCGGCCGGGACAACGACGTCGACTCGGGCAAGGGTGTGTTGGAGGCGGAGATCTGGTCGCCGGTGACGGAGACCTGGAGCACGATGGCGCCGATGGCGGTGTCGCGGCTGTACCACTCGACGTCGATGGTGCTGCCCGACGCGCGCGTGGTCGTGGCCGGTAGCGGCGGTCGCGGGGGCCAGACCAACGAGTACTCCGGGCAGTTCTTCGAGCCGCCGTACCTGTTCAAGGGGCAGCGGCCCAGCCTGACGGGAGTGCCGTCGAACACCGTCCACGACGGTACCTTCACGGCGACGACGAACCAGGCCATCTCCCGGGTCACGCTGGTCCGCCCGGGATCGGTGACCCACACGGTGGACATGGACACGCGCCATCTCGAGCTCGACTTCACCCAGACCGGCAACCAGCTCAGCATCACCGCGCCGCCGAACGCGAACGTCGCCCCGCCCGGGTACTACATGGTCTACGCCCTGAACGCGGCGGGCGTCCCGTCGGTCGCCTCCTTCATCCGGCTCCCCAAGGTCGGCTCCGACACCACCCCACCGGCGGCGCCGGCCGACCTGTCCGCCAACGGAAGCCTCGGCCGGGTGGACCTCACGTGGACCACGGCGACGGACAACCTCGGAGTCACGGCGTACGACGTCCACCGTTCCACGACGTCCGGGTTCACGCCGACCGCCGCCACGAAGATCGGCGAGACCACGACGGCGACGACGTACGCCGACACCGGCCGCCCCGCCGGCACGTACTACTACAAGGTCGTGGCCCGGGACGCCGCCGGGAACCAGAGCGCCCCGTCCGCGCAAGCGAGTGCGACGGTCCCGGCGGACACAACAGCACCGACCGTCTCAGTGACGGCCCCGGCGGACGGCGCGTCGGTAGCAGGGTCGGTCCCCCTCGCCGCGTCGGCCAGCGACAACGTGGGCGTGACGCCGGTCCAGTTCCGGGTCGACGGCGCGGATGAGGGGGCACCCGATACGACGAGCCCCTACGGACTCACCTGGAACTCGGCGGCCGCGCCCAACGGCGAGCACACCGTCAGGGCGGCGCCCGGGACGCCGCAGGGAACACCACCACCTCGGCACCCGTGTCGGTGACCGTCGGCAACACCGGTCCTCCACCGCCCCCGGGCCTGGTCGGTGCGTGGTCGTTCGACGAGGGCAGTGGTGGCACGGTCGCGGACCGGTCGGCCGCGGCGAACAACGGGACGGTCGACGGCGCGTCGTGGTCGACGACCGGCAGGTACGGCGCAGCCCTGTCCTTCGACGGCGCCAACGACACCGTCAACGTGCCGGACTCCGCAAGTCTCGACGCGACGTCCGCACTGACCTTGGAGGCGTGGGTCCGACCGGCCGTCTCGTCGGACTGGCGGACCGTGCTGATGAAGGAACGGGCCGGGGGGCTGGCGTACACGATGTATTCGAGCAACTCCGCGAGTCGACCAGAGATGCTCGTCAACACCGGCTCCGACCTGTACGCCAACGGTCCCTCCGCACTCCCTGTGGGGCAGTGGTCGCACCTGGCGATGACGTACGACTCCACCACGCTGCGCGTCTACGTCAACGGAACCGAGGTCGCCACACGCAGTCGGTCAGGGACGATCGCGTCCACCGCCGGAGCGCTGCGCATCGGCGGCAACGAGATCTGGGGCGAGTACTTCTCCGGGCTCATCGACGAGGTGCGCGTCTACAGCACCGCGCTCACCGCGGCCCAGATCCAGACGGACATGACCACCCCGGTGGCGCCGACCGGACCGCCTGACACGCAGGCGCCGACCGCACCCCTGGGGCTGACGGCGAACGGCGGGATCGGTCGGGTGGACCTCTCGTGGACCGCGTCCACCGACAACGTGGGGGTGACCGGTTACGACGTGCACGGCTCCACCACGGCTGACTTCACTCCCGCCGCCGGCAACCGGATCGGCCAGACCACGGCGACGACGTACGCCGACACGGGCCGTGCACCGGGCACGTACTACTACCGGGTGGTGGCCAAGGACGCTGCCGGCAACAGCACGGCGTCGGTCGAGGAGTCCGCGGTGGTCACCGCCGACACGACACCGCCGAGCGTGTCCGTGACAGCTCCTACTGACGGGTCGACGGTGAGCGGCACGGTCACCCTCGGCGCCACGGCAGCCGACAACGTCGGCGTCTCGGCGGTCCAGTTCCGGGTCGACGGGGTCGACGTCGGCTCGCCCGACACGACCGCCCCCTACACCGCGTCGTGGAACACCTCGGGGGCCACCAGCGGTGCCCACACCGTCACGGCCGTCGCGACCGACGCCGCCACCAACGTCGGAACCTCCGCTCCGGTCGGCGTCACGGTCGGCCAGCCACCACCGCCACCCCCACCAACGGCCTGGTGGGCGCCTGGGCGTTCGACGCCGGAAGCGGCACCCAGGCGGTGGACTCCTCACCAGCCGGGAACAACGGCACTCTCAGCGGCGCCACCTGGGCAGCGACCGGCAAGGCGGGCGCGGCGCTGTCCTTCGACGGCGTCAACGACCGGGTGGACGTGCCGGACTCGGCCAGCCTGGACCTCACCCGGCTGACCGTCGAGGCCTGGGTCCGGCCGAGCTCCTCGTCCGGCTGGCGCACCCTCGTGATGAAGGAACGGCCCGGAGGGCTCAGCTACGCGCTCTACTCGAGCAACGGCGCGGGCCGGCCCGAGGCGGACGTCTACATCGGGGCCGACCGCTCGACGGCCGCGCCCAGCGCGCTCCCGGTCAACACGTGGAGCCACGTCGCGATGACGTACGACGGCGCGGCGCTGAAGACCTTCGTCAACGGCGTCCAGACATCGACGCGCGCCCAGACGGGGAACCCCGCCGTCAGCGCCTCCGCCTTGCGGATCGGAGGGAACGCCGTCTGGGGTGAGTACTTCACCGGACTCGTCGACGAGGTGCGCGTCTACAACCGGGCCCTCACGGCGACGGAGATCCAGGCCGACATGAACGCCCCGGTCGCCGGCGCCGGCAGGGCGGCGGCAACCACCACCGCAGGTGCGGCCGACGCCTCGGCGGGAACGGGCTGCGGTGCCGGCGGTGGGGTGGTGTCCGATATCCGAGTGATCGGTCCGAGTGCCGAACATTCGCCGGCGCACCACGCCCTCAACGGGTGCTGCGGCGGCTGCTGCGGCCAGCCGGGGGACCCCGGCGGCTCGACCAGCCAGGTCAGCGGCGGAGCCGCCTCCGCGGCCTGCGGCTCTGCTCTGGTCGCGGCTTGGCCGGTGCCCTTCGGCCGACCTCCGGACGAGGTGCTCTTCGCCTGAGTGGTCGGGTTCTCTCGATCTTCGCTCGCCCCACGCAGCGGGCTCGTTCCTCGTCCGCTGCTGCTCGCTCGGCACAATGGCACAGCCATGATTTTCGGGCGAGCTCGCGATCTCCTACCCGCCCGAGCTGCCGGTCAGCGAGCGGCGCGAGGAGATCGCGGCCGCCATCCGCGACCACCAGGTGGTGGTGGTGGCCGGCGAGACCGGCTCGGGCAAGACCACCCAGCTGCCGAAGATCTGCCTCGAGCTCGGCCGGGAGAAGATCGGCCACACCCAGCCCCGGCGGATCGCGGCCCGGTCGGTGGCGGAGCGGATCTCCTCCGAGCTCGGCACCGAGCTCGGCGACGTCGTGGGCTACCAGGTGCGCTTCACCGACCGGACGTCGAAGGCCGGCCGGGTGAAGGTGATGACCGACGGCATCCTGCTCGCCGAGCTGCAGCGCGACCGGCAGCTGCGCCGCTACGACACGATCATCGTCGACGAGGCCCACGAGCGGAGCCTCAACGTCGACTTCCTGCTGGGCTACCTCAAGCGGCTGCTGCCGCGCCGGCCCGACCTCAAGGTGATCATCACCAGCGCCACCATCGACGTCGAGCGGTTCAGCGAGCACTTCGGGAACTGCCCGGTGGTCGAGGTGACGCGGCCGCACCTACCCGGTCGAGGTGCGCTACCGGCCGCTCATGGAGCTGCCCGAGGACGACGACGAGGGCGAGCCGATCGTCCGCGACCAGACCGAGGCGATCGTGGACGCCGTCCGCGAGCTCGGGCAGGAGGGGCCGGGCGACGTGCTCGTGTTCCTGCCGGGCGAGCGCGAGATCCGCGACACCGCCGACGCGATGAAGGATCTCCAGCGCACCGAGGTCGTGCCGCTGTACAGCCGGCTCTCGGCCGCCGAGCAGCACCGCGTGTTCGCCAGCCACCCGACGACCGTGCGGCGCGTGGTGCTCGCCACCAACGTGGCCGAGACGTCGCTGACGGTGCCCGGCATCCGCTACGTCGTCGACACCGGAGTGGCTCGCATCAGCCGCTACTCCGTGCGCACCAAGGTGCAGCGGCTGCCGGTGGAGCCGGTGAGCCAGGCCTCCGCCAACCAGCGCGCCGGTCGCTGCGGCCGGGTGGCGCCGGGCATCTGCATCCGGCTCTACAGCGAGGAGGACTACCTCGCCCGCCCGGAGTACACCGACCCCGAGATCCTGCGCACGAACCTCGCCTCGGTGATCCTGCAGATGGCGTCGCTCGGCCTCGGCGACATCGCGCGCTTCCCGTTCGTCGAGCCGCCCGACCGCCGTCAGATCCAGGCCGGGGTGCAGCTGCTGGAGGAGCTCGACGCCGTCCGCCCAGGCCTCGCGCTCACCCGGACCGGGCGCCGTCTCGCCCGGCTGCCGATCGACCCGCGGCTCGGCCGGATGATCCTCGAGGCCGAGCGGCTCGGCTGCGTGCGCGAGGTGCTGGTGATCGCCGCCGCGCTCAGCCTCCAGGACCCGCGCGAGCGCCCGGTGGAGCAGCGCCCGCAGGCCGACCAGCAGCACGCCCGCTTCAAGGACGACCGCTCCGACTTCCTGGCCTGGCTCAACCTGTGGCGCCACCTCAGGCAGCAGCAGAAGGAGCTGTCGAGCAGCGCGTTCCGGCGGATGTGCAAGCGCGAGTTCCTCAACTACCTGCGGGTGCGGGAGTGGCAGTCGTACGAGTCGCAGCTGCGGCAGGTGTGCAAGGAGCTGAAGATCCAGCTCGGGCGGCCGGCCGACGTCCCGGACGCCGACGGCATCCACCAGGCGCTGCTCTCCGGTCTGTTGAGCCACATCGGGCTGCTCGAGGAGCGGGAACGCAAAGAGCGGGGACCGCGCGAGTACCTCGGCGCCCGCGGTGCGCGGTTCGCGATCTTCCCGGGCAGCGGGTTGAAGGGGAAGAACCCGCCGTTCCTCATGGCCGGCGAGCTCGTGGAGACCGGGCGGCTCTGGGCGCGGCAGAACGCCGCCGTCCAGCCCGAGTGGGCCGAGCGGCTCGGCGCCCACCTGGTGAAGCGCAGCTACTCCGAGCCGCACTGGAGTCGCAAGCGCGCGGCGGTGATGGCGCGCGAGCGGGTCACGCTGTACGGCGTACCGCTGGTGGCCGACCGGCTCGTGCAGTACGGCTCGATCGACCGCGAGGTCGCCCGCGAGCTGTTCATCCGGCACGCGCTCGTGCAGGGGGAGTGGCACACGCGGCAGAAGTTCTTCCACCGCAACCGCGAGCTGCTCGAGGAGGCCGCCGAGCTCGAGCACCGCGCCCGCCGTCGCGACATCGTGGTGGACGAGGACACGCTGTTCGACTTCTACGACGCCCGGGTGGGCGAGGACGTCGTGAGCGGCGCCCACTTCGACACCTGGTGGAAGCAGGAGCGGCAGCGGCAGCCCGACCTGCTCACCTTCGACCCGGAGATGCTCACCCACGACTCCGCGGACGTCGTGACCGAGGCCGACTACCCGACGGCCTGGCAGGGCCGGGACGAGGGGCTCACGTTCTCGATCAGCTACCACTTCGAGCCCGGCGCCGTCGACGACGGCCTCACCATCGACGTGCCGGTGGCGACGCTGAACCGGGTCGGGGCCGACGACTTCTCGTGGTCGGTGCCGGGGCTGCGCGAGGAGCTGGTGACCAGCCTGATCCGCAGCCTCCCCAAGAACCTGCGGGTCTCGTTCGTGCCCGCCCCCGACCGGGCGCGGGAGTTCCTGCGCACCGTGCCGCCCGGCGAGGAGCCGCTGCTCGACGCCCTCGAGCGCTGGTGCCGCGCCACCACCGGCGTCGTGGTGCCGCGCGAGGCCTGGGACTGGAGCAAGGTGCCCGAGCACCTGCGGCCCACCTACCGCGTGGTCGACGACGGCGGCGCCGAGCAAGCGCGCGGCAAGGACCTCGACGCGCTGAAGGAGCCGCTGCGGCCGCAGTTCGCCGAGGCCCTCGCCGACGTCGCGGGCGACGCCGGCCTGGCCCGCACCGGCGAGACCGACTGGGTGTTCGGCGAGGTGGCGGCGTCGTTCACGCGCCGTCGTGCCGGCCACGAGGTGACGGCGTACCCGGCGCTGGTCGACGAGGGCGCGCACCGTCGGGCTCGCCGTGTTCGGCTCCGAGGACGAGGCCGAGGCGCACCACCGCGCTCGGGGTGCGGCGGCTGCTCGAGCTCGCGCTGCCGCGTCTCGACAGGCTCGACGAACGGTTCGAGCAACGCCGAGAAGCTCGGGCTCGCGGGCTCGCCCTACGCCTCGGCTGCTCACGTGCTGCTCGACTGCCGACGCGCGGTGCTCACCGACGCCGTCGACGACCACCCGCCGGTGCGCGACGAGGCCGCGTTCCGCGCGCTGGTCGCCGACGTCGGGCCCGGGCTCGACGACGCCGCGCGCGCCGTCGTCGCCGACGTGCTGGTGGTGCTCGACCGCTGGCGCGGCGCCGACCGGCTGCTCTCGGGCCGCGCCGACATGGCGCTGCTCCCGGCGCTCACCGACCTGCGCGCCCAGCTCGCCCGGCTGGTCACCGACGGCTTCGTCGGCGACGCCGGTGCGCGGCGGCTGCGCCGCTTCCCGACCTACCTCGCCGCGATCGGGCAACGGCGGGCCAGGCTCGACGAGGGCGGTGCCGCCGTGGCGCGCGACCGGCAGCTGCTCGACCAGCTGACGCCGGTGCAGGAGGCGTGGCTGAACCGGGTGGCCGCGCTGCCCGACGGCCGGCCGCCGGGCGCCGCGCTGCGGGAGGCGCGGTGGCTGCTCGAGGAGTACCGCGTCTCGCTGTGGGCCCAGCAGCTCGGCGTCGACGGCAAGGTCAGTGACGCGCGCATCCGCAAGACCCTGGAGCGGGCGTCCTAGTGTGAGGGGATGACCGAACGACACCACCAGCGACCGCTCGCGCGGTGGTCGGAGTGGTTCGAGGACTACGAGGGCGGCACCGACCCCGCCCTCGTGAGCGAGGCCGCCGACCGCGCGGCGCACCTGCTCGTCCGCGGCGCCCGCGAGAGCGACGACCGTGCGGTGGCCGAGCGGCTCCTGCACCTCGCCGACGACGAGGGCATCGAGACCATCGCCGAGGTGTGGTCGGGATCGCCGGCCGACTCCCTCGCCGGATGCCTGTGGCGGCTCTACCTGCTGCGGTCGTGGGTGCACGCCGACCCGCTGCGCGTGGCCCGCGAGTTCGAGGCCGGACGGCGCCACGCGCACGTGGCCGAGGTGGTGGCCGGGGTCGCCGAGCCGCCCGGCCCGGCGGAGCTCAAGGCCATGGTCGACGACGTGCTGCGCGGCATCGTCGGCCACGACTTCGCCGACGTGCTGCTGCGTGCCGCCGCCTTCGCCCGGGTGGTCGCCACCGGCCGCGCCGCCCCCGCCCTCGCACCCGGCGACGAGGCGTCCCCGACCGAGGTGCGCCGGATGATGGCGCTCGCCGAGCAGCTGGAAACTGCTGTCAAGCTCGAACGCTCGGGAATGCTGGCCTGACCGGGTAGCGTTGCGCCCCGAGCACGCCGGACCGCGGCAGCCCCGGGTCCCACAACTAGCCGCTACGAGCGGCCACGCGCCGTGAGGCGCTCCCGGTCCGGCGTGCTCGACCACACGCACCAGGGCGGGGAGCCACATGGCGGGACGACGCTGGCGGGCCTTGCTCGCTGTCGTAGTCGTGCTCGCAGGTGTCACCGCCGCGTGCACCGACGACGGCCCCGACGACCCGCCGCCGCGGCCGCCGGCCAAGCCGAAGGTGCTCACCCTCGGCGTGTTCGGCGAGGCGCCCGAGATCGCCGCCTACCGCGCGATGGTCGACTCCTACAACGCCCAGGCGGAGGCCACCGAGGTCAAGCTCCAGAGCTGGCCCGACCGCGATGCCATCCTCGAGGCGCTGCAAGCCGGCAAGGACGCCGGCCGCAAGCCGCCCGACCTGTTCCTGATCTCGCGGCGCGACCTGGCCCAGGTCACCGAGGCCGAGCTCAACCAGCCGCTGTTCGACCTGCTCGACGAGCGCGGCGTCAGCTACGGCGACCGCTACTCGCGCGACGCCGTCGAGTCGTTCTCCGCCGCCGACGACCTGCAGTGCATGCCGTACTCGATCTCACCGATGGTCATCTACTACAACACCGACCTCATCGACTTCGAGCGGATGCGCGAGCGCGACCTGCCGGCGCCCGAGGAGCCGGCGGAGGGCTGGACGTTCGAGGAGTTCCGCGCCGCCGCCGAGTTCGCCACCCGCCCCCGGCTCGGCACCCGCGGCGTGCACGTCGAGCCGACGCTGCGCAGCCTGGCGCCGTTCGTGTGGTCCGGAGGCGGCTCGCTCTTCGACGACGAGCAGGAGCCGACGTCCCTCACCCTCAGCGAGGAGGACGACCGCGAGGCCCTCACGACGGCACTCGAGGTGCTCCGCGACCCCCGGCTCACGCTCACCAACGGTCAGGTCGAGCGCGCCACGCCGCTGGAGTGGTTCACCCGCGGCAAGCTCGGGATGATGGAGGGCTTCCGGTCGCTCACCCCGCAGCTGCGGAACGTGCCGGGCCTGCACTTCGACGTGATGCCCATGCCGACGATCGACGACCCCGCCACCATCGGCGACATCACCGGCCTGTGCATCGCCCGGGGCCGCAACGTGCAGCAGGCCGCGGACTTCATGGTGCACGCCATCTCCGACGACAGCTCCGCGCAGGTGGCGGAGGCCGGCTACATCGTGCCGGTCAACGAGACCGTCGCCCGCTCCGACGCGTTCCTCCAGCCCGACCGCCAGCCCGCCTCGGCCGGGGTGTTCAACCTCAGCGTCGGCGACATGCGGCTGCCTCCGGTGATCGACGACGCCACGGCGCTCAACGCCCTCGTCGAGCCGCTGCTCGCCCAGCTGCTCACCGCGCCGGTGCTCGAACCCGACATCGAGGAGATCACGGCGCAGATCGACGAGGCGTCGCGCTCGGTGCTCGACCCCGACTACGAGCCGTCGGAGCCGCCCGCGGGCTCCGACCCACCGTCCGACGGCTCCTCCGCCGAGCCCGGTTCCTGAGACCCGCGGCCGCCCCTCCTCGCGCCGGCCAGCTGCCGCAGCTCGCGCTCGTCGAGCCCCGCCGTCGTGGCGTCGGCCTCGTGGATCGCCTCGACCACCACCGGTGCCACGAGGGCGACCTGCCAGCCGCGGGCGCCGAGACCCTGCAGCTGGTCGACGACGGCGTCGAGCAGGTCTGCGGGCTCGCGGGTCTTCGGCGGCGCCCAGAGCACCCGGCGCAGGGTGTCGGGCGAGAGCAGGTTCTCGGCCGGGATCCCCTGCTCCTCGGCGAGCGCGGCGATCCGCTCGCGCGTCACCCGCAGCCGGATGGCCGCCGCCGGGTCTCGCTCGGGCCAGGCCCGCGGCACCGGCGGCCCGTCGGAGCGCGCTGAGCGGGTGGGCAGGTCGTCCTCGCCGAGCTCGGCGGCACGCTGCACCGCGGCCGTCCAGCGGGCGGAGTAGCGCTCCGCCGCCCGGCCATGGAAGCCCTTGGTGGCGAGCAGGCCGTCGCGGTCGGTGGGCATCGCCACCGCGGCGGCGACGATCGCCGAGTCCGGCACCAGCCGGCCCGGGCTGACGTCGCGGCGGCGCGCGATCTCGTCGCGGGTCTCCCAGAGCTCGCGCACGGCGGCCAGGGCACGCCGGCCCGCGCACCCGGTGCACGCCGGAGGTGCGACGCCAGGCCTCGGTGCGGACCGTCGGCTCGAACCCGCGCAGGTGGTCGAACTCCTGGCGCGCCCAGTCGGCCTTGCCCTGCTCCTCCAGCTCGGCGGCGAGCGCGTCGCGCAGCTCCACCAGCACCTCGACGTCGAGCGCGGCGTACTCCAGCCACGGCGTCGGCAGCGGCCGGGTCGACCAGTCGGCGGCGGAGTGCTCCTTCTTCATGCGGAACCCGAGCACCGTCTCCACCAGCGTGCCGAGCCCCACCCGCGGGTAGCCGAGCAGCCGCCCGGCGAGCTCGGTGTCGAACAGCACGGACGGCGACAGCCCCTCCTCGCGCAGGCAGGGGAGATCCTGGGTGGCGGCGTGCAGCACCCACTCCGTGTCGCCGATGGCCTCCTGGAGCGGCGCGAGGCCGTCGAAGGCGGTGGGGTCGACGAGGGCCGTGCCGCTGCCGCGCCGCCGCAGCTGCACCAGGTAGGCGCGGCCGGAGTAGCGGTAGCCCGAGGCCCGCTCGGCGTCGATCGCCACCGGCCCCTCGCCGCCGGCGATCGCCTCGCACACCGCGGCCAGACCTGCGGGCGTCTCGGTGACGGTGGGCAGTCCGTCGGACAGCGTCAGGAGCGCGGCGGGTTCGGCCTCCGGCTCCGGGCTGGTGTCGACGGGCGTCACTAGCCTCGCTGCCCCCGCCGGCTGGGCATCACCGCGACGCCGTCGGGCACCGGCTCCAGGCCGGCGGCCGTGCAGAGCAGCTCGCCCCAGGCCTCCACGTGCGCGCCGAGCGCGGTGGGGTCGACCGGCGTCCACGACGCCCGGATCTCCACCTGGGCGGTGCCGCCGTCGTCGGCCATGCCGCCGAAGCTCTCGGTGGCGACGCGAGTGACCGTGCCGGACGCCGCCACGTGCTCGGCCCCGTGGGCGGCCAGCGCCTCGATCAGCCAGGTCCAGCCGACGTCGGCGAGCATCGGGTCGGTGACGACCTCGAGCTCGATCTCGCTGCGGCAGTAGGCGACGCAGCGGAAGGTGCCCTGCCACGCGTCGTTGCCGGCCGGGTCGTACAGCAGGATGATCCGCCCGGTGCCGACGTCCTCGCCCTCGACGGTGACGTCGGCGGACAGCGCGGCGGCCCAGGGGGCGATCCGCTGCGGCGCGGGCATCTCCTCGCAGAGCACCTCGGGCCGCAGCACGGCGGCGCGCAGCGCGGCCACCGCCTCCCGGAACTCCGGGGGCGCGTCAGCGCCGTCAGGGCGCGCCTCAGGACGCACGACCATGCGGCCAGACTAGGTCGCCCGCGGCCGGATCGGGCCCGAGCCACGCCGGAGCGGTCCTGCGTGACAGGCTGCGTTCGTGAGCCAGGCCGTGAGCGCGTTCCTGCAGGCCGCCCGGGGCGAGCGCGGCTCCCACACCCCCGTGTGGTTCATGCGGCAGGCGGGCCGGTCGCTGCCGGAGTACCTCGCGGTCCGCGAGGGCGTGGGCATGCTCGAGGCCTGCTCGGACGCCGCCCTCATCACCGAGATCACGCTGCAGCCGGTGCGCCGCTACGGCGTCGACGCGGCGATCCTCTTCTCCGACATCGTGCTGCCGCTGAAGGCCGTCGGCGTCGACCTCGACATCAAGCCCGGCGTCGGTCCGGTGGTGGCCTCACCGGTGCGCACGCTGGCCGACGTCGAGGCGATCCCCGACCTCGAGCCCGGCCACGTCCCGTTCGTCACCGAGGCGGTGCGGGCGCTGGTGAGCGAGCTCGGCGGCACCCCGCTGATCGGGTTCGCGGGCGCGCCGTTCACCGTGGCGTCGTACCTGGTGGAGGGCGGCCCGTCCAAGGAGCACGCCCGCACCAAGGCGATGATGTTCGGCGCCCCCGAGGTGTGGGACGCGCTGCTGCGCAAGATCGCCGGCATCTCCGCCGCCTACCTCGAGGTGCAGGTGACCGCGGGTGCCGCCGCCGTCCAGCTCTTCGACTCCTGGGCCGGCGCCCTCACCCCCGCCGACTACCGCGAGCACGTGATGCCGCACTCGGCGCGGGTGCTGGAGCGGGCCGGGCGGCTGGGCGTGCCGCGCATCCACTTCGGCGTCGGCACCGGCAGCCTGCTCGGCCTGATGGGCGAGGCCGGCGCGGACGTCGTCGGCGTCGACTGGCGCACGCCGCTGGACGCCGCGATCCCGCTCGTCGGCGACCGCGCCGTGCAGGGCAACCTCGACCCCACGCTGGTCTTCGCCCCCACCGAGGTGATGACCGCCCGCGCCGCCGAGGTGATCGAGGCCGGCCGGGCGGCCCGGGGGCACATCTTCAACCTCGGCCACGGCGTCATCCCCTCGACCGATCCCGACCAGCTGAAGCGGCTGACCGAGTTCGTGCAGGGCTACGGCGTCGACTGAGACGGCTGGGTCGAGCAGCGTCGTCCGGGAGCGGCGTCGCATCAGCACCAGCGCCGGCGCGCCGAGCACGAGCATGATCACGGCGAAGGGGAGCAGCGCCCCGGTGACCGTGAGGATGCCGGTGGTCGCCGTGCCCAGCGCGCCCCAGCCCGCCTCCAGCCCGGCCAGGAAGCCGGCGTCGTCGGTGTCGTCGTCCTTCGGCTCCTTCTTCTTCTCGGCCGGCCGCTCCAGGGAGACGGTGATCGTGGAGAACGAGGTCTGGTCGTCGAGGTAGGCCTGCTGCTGCTCCAGGGTGCCGAGGTCGGCCTCGCGGCGGGCGAGCTCCTGCTCGATGCGGATGATGTCCTGCAGGCTGCCCGCCCGCTCGAGCAGCAGGCTGATCCGCTCGATGCTGCGCCGCTGCAGTCGCACCCGGACGTCGGTGTCGATCACCTCGGTGGTGACGTCCTCGGTGACCGTGTCGGTGGAGATCAGGTCGGCGACGCCCTCGAGCTCGGTCATCGTCTCGGCGAACCGCGCCGACGGCACCCGCACCACGAGTCGGGCGAACTCGGGCTTGCCGTCCTCGTCGGCCGAGGTGTTCTCCTCCCCGATCTCGCCACCGGCGGCGTCGACGACCTTCTGGACGTCGAACCGGGCCCGGGCGACGTCGTCGGCGCGCAGCGCGACCGTGCCGGTACGGATGAGGGAGCGCTCGGACTGGGCGACCACCGGGTCGGTGCGGGTGGCCTCGGAGTCACCCTGGGGGGCCTCCTGCGGTGCCAGCGCGTCGGCGGCCGAGCCGCCGGCGTCGCTTCGCTCCTGGGCGGCGGTGGATCCAGCGTCATCCCCGCCGCCGTCGTCGCTCGAGCAGGCGGAGACGGCGAGGGCGGCGAGGAGCAGGGCGGCGAGGAGGCCGGCGGCACGGGTGGTGCGGGACGGGCGGGTGGTCATGCGCCCTTCGACGCGCCGCCTCGCTTCCCGGTTCCGGCCTTCTTGGCGGCCGACTTCTTCGCGGGCCGGTTCGAGCGCAGCCGCACCATCGGCGTGCCCTCGCGCTCCGCGGCCTCGAGCCAGCTCTGCGCGTTCACGAGCTGGCCGAGCCGGGAGTAGCCGTAGTTGCGGGAGTCGAACGATGCGTGGGCGGTGCCCAGGAACTGGCCGAGCGCGCCGAGCGTGGCCCAGCCGTCGTCGCGGGCGGTGGCCTGCACCGCGGCGGAGACGATCTCGCGCAGGTCGGGGAGCGGCTCGGCGTCCTCGCCGCTCGGGTCGGCCTCGGCCTCCCGGCCCTCCGCGCCCTTCCCCAGCACCTCGAGGAAGATGAACCGGTCGCACGCGGCGATGAGCGACGCCGGGGTGCGGCGCCGACCGAAGCCGTAGACCGTCTTGCCGGACTCGCGCAGCCGCATCGCGAGCCGGGTGAAGTCGCTGTCGCTCGACACGATCGCGAAGGCGTCGAGGTCACCGGTGTACAGCAGGTCCATCGCGTCGATGATCAGTGCCGAGTCGGTGGAGTTCTTTCCGCGGGTGTAGGCGTACTGCTGCATCGGCTGGATCGCGTGCCGCGGCATCACGTCCTTCCACCCGCTCAGCTGCTGGGTGCTCCAGTCGCCGTAGGCACGCTTCACCGTCGGCACGCCGTAGCGCGCGAGCTCCTCGAGCAGCGCCGCGGCGTGGCTGGGGGAGGTGTTGTCGGCGTCGATGAGCACGGCGATGCGTGCGGAGGGGTCGGCCACGCGCCCACTGTAGGGACGGTCCGCCGGTGTCAGGCAGCAAGGCCAGTGACCTACGACACGGCGGGGCGCGTTGCAAAGTCTTGTTATCCAGTAGAGATTAGGAGCATGGCTCGGCTCGGCTCGTTCCCCACCAACCAGGACCTCGACCCCAAGCGGCTCCGCGCGGCGTTCGGCGTCTTCCCGAGCGGCGTGGTGGCGGTGGCCGCCGAGGTGGACGGCGCGCTGGTCGGCCTCGCGGCGTCGTCGTTCACCTCGGTGAGCATCGACCCGCCGCTGGTGCAGTTCTCGGTCGCCAACACGTCGAAGACCTGGCCCGACCTGCGCCGGGCCGACCACCTCGGCGTCACGATCCTGGCCGACCACCACGGCGAGGTGTGCCGCCGGCTCGCGGGCGACGTCGCGCATCGCTTCGACGACGTCGACGTCACGGCCACCGACGACGGTGCCGTGACGCTGGACGACGGCCTCGCGATGTTCGACACCTCGGTGTACCGGGAGGTCGAGGCCGGCGACCACACCATCGTGCTACTGCGGCTGCACGCCGTCCGGCACGCCGACACCTCGCTGCCGCTCGTGTTCCACCGCTCCGGCTTCGGGCGGCTCGCCGACTCCGCCTGACGCGCGTCTGCGACGCTTCACTTGTGCGGATCGTCGTGGTCGGGGCCGGGATCTCCGGCCTCACGGCCGCCCGCGACCTCGCTGGCGCCGGGCACGACGTCGTCGTGCTCGAGGCGGCCGACCGGCCCGGCGGCAAGATCCGGCGCGACGAGGTCGGCGGGGTGCTCGTCGACGTCGGCGCCGAGGCGATGCTCGCCCGCCGGCCCGAGGGGGTCGGGCTGGCCCGCGAGGCCGGGCTGGAGGTGGTGCACCCGGCCGTGCAGTCGTCGCGGGTGTGGACGCGCGGCGCACTGCGCCCGCTGCCGCGCACCCTGCTCGGCTGGCCGCTCGACCTCGACGCACTCGCCGACTCGGGCGTGCTGAGCCCGACCGGGCTCGACCGGGCCCGCCGGCCGCAGGACCTCACCCCGGACGGCGACGTCAGCGTCGGCGATCTCGTCGGCTCCTGCTTCGGCGACGAGGTGGTCGAGCGTCTCGTCGAGCCGCTGCTCGGCGGGCGTGTACGCCGGTCACGCCCGCGCGATCTCGGCGCGCGCGGCGGCGCCGCAGCTGCTCGCCCTCGCCGCCGGCGCCCCACCGCCGGCGCCCGACGCCGAGCTCGCCCGTGTTCGCCGCGCCGCGCGGCGGGATGGGTGCGCTCGTCGACGCGCTGGCCGCCGGGCTCGACGTGCGCACCGGCGTCACGGTGCGGTCACTGCGCCGATCGGGCGACGGCTTCGACGTCGACGGCGAGCCCGCCGACGGCGTCGTGCTCGCCACGCCAGCGGCGCCCACGGCCCGCTTGCTCGCTGGGCTCGCCCCGCTCGCGTCCGCCGAGCTCGCGTCCGTCTCGTACGCCTCGGTCGCCGTCGTCACGCTCGCCCTCGACCCCGCCCACGTGCCCGACGCCGTCCGCGACGCGTCGGGGTTCCTCGTGCCGCCGGTGGACGGCCGGCGGATCAAGGCGGCGACGTTCTCCACCAGCAAGTGGGGCCTCGACCACGACGTCGCGCTGCTGCGCACCTCGCTCGGCCGGATCGGCGAGGAGCAGACGCTGCAGCGGCCCGACGCCGAGCTGGTGGCCGACTCCCTCGCCGACCTGCGCGAGGCCACCGGCCTGGCCGCCGTGCCGCTCGACACCCACGTGCAGCGGTGGGGAGGCGGGCTGCCGCAGTACGAGGTGGGCCACCTCGACCGGGTCGCCCGCATCCGGGCGTCGGTCGGCGCCGTGCCCGGGCTCGCCGTCTGCGGGGCGGCCTACGACGGCGTGGGCATCGCCGCCTGCGTGGCCTCGGGCCGCGCGGCGGCCCGGGAAATCGTGTCCTGAGGCCCGACGGCAGGTCAGTGCGGCTGTCCCTGGGCGCGGGACGCCGCGCAAGCGCCGACTCGGCCTCAGGCTGACTGGAGGGCTTCCCAGAGGTCGTCGGCGCGGTCGTGGCCGCCGAGGCCGCGGGTCACGAAGCCGACGGCGTGCCCGGCGGCGAAGGAGAACCAGCCGGCGCAGCCGCCGAGGCCGCCCATGCCGAGGTCCTCGTCGTCGACCTGGAAGCCGCAGGTCCAGGTGACCTCGCGGTCGAGCACGACGTCGTGGCCGGTTGCCTGGCCGGAGGTGAAGACGGCGTGCAGGTCGGGGCCGAGCAGTGCGGCCAGGGGCCCGTCGGGGGGCATGAGGTCGTCGTAGAACCGGGCCAGGCCGCGGGCCGAGGCGTGCACGCCGATCGCCGGGAACGACGTCGTGCGCCAGCGCTCCGAGTTGAGCACGTCGACGTCGAGCAGCCCGGACGGCGGGGCGAGGGCCGGACCCCACTGCGGGTCGGAGAGCTTCGACTCCGCCCAGCCGGGTTCCATCGGCACGAGGTCGGCCACCCGTGGCAGGTCGGCGGGCGCCACCCGCAGGTGCACGTCCCAGCCGCACGCGGTGGCGAGCGCCTCGAACCGGTCGGCGAGGTCGACGCCAGTAGCGCGCCGCACCAGTGCGTCGCACAGGTGGCCGTAGGTGAGCGCGTGCTCGCCGACGGCGGTGCCCGGCTCGTGCTCGGGCGCCGCGGCCGCGAGGAGGCCGGTGAGGCCGGCGAGGTCGTCGAACGGGAGGTCCGTCGGTGGGAAGCGCCACTGCCCGGCCTGGTGGGCGAGCACCTGCCGCACGGTCGTGCGCTCCTTGCCGTGCACTCCGTACTCCGGCCACACCTCGGCCACCGGCTGGTCGAGCCCGAGTGCGCCGTCGGCCACCGCGGTGAGCACGGTGAGGGCGGCGAACGGCTTGGCCACCGAGTAGCACATGACGAGGGTGTCCGGCGTCCACGGCGTGACGCCGTCGAGCGTGCCGGCGACGTGGTCGACGACCACCTCGCCGCGCTGCAGCACGCAGAGCGCGCCGCCGGGCTCGGCGCCCGAGGCCGTCAAGCGGTCGAGGAGACGGGCCGCGGGATGCACGCGCCCATCATGGCGGCAGAATGGCGGGGTGAGTGAGCAGCAGTCGAACGCCGCCCGGGTCAAGGAGATCAACGCCTCCATCCGCTACACGATGTGGTCGGTGTTCCGCCTCGACGACCTGTTCGGCGAGGACGCCGACCGGGCGGCCGAGGCCGCCGAGGTCGAGAAGCTGTTCGCCGACCTGGCCGAGTCCGACGTCGTCGTGCGCGGCGTCTACGACGTCAGCGGACTGCGCGCCGACGCCGACGTGATGCTCTGGCTGCACGCCGCCACCTCCGAGCAGCTGCAGGCCGCCTACCACCGGTTCCGTCGCACGGCGTTCGGCCGGCGGCTCGCGCCGGTGTGGTCGCAGCTGGCACTGCACCGGCCGGCGGAGTTCAACAAGAGCCACGTGCCGGCGTTCATGGGCGGCGAGGAGGCCAAGGCGCACGTCTGCGTGTACCCGTTCGTGCGCTCCTACGAGTGGTACCTGCTGCCCGACGAGGAGCGCCGCGACATGCTCAAGGAGCACGGCATGCAGGCGCGGCCCTACCCCGACGTCCGCGCCAACACCGTCTCGTCGTTCGGGCTCGGCGACTACGAGTGGATCCTCGCCTTCGAGGCCGACGACCTCCATCGCATCGTCGATCTCATGCGCGACCTGCGCGCCAGCCGTGCCCGCCGCCACGTGCGCGAGGAGGTGCCGTTCTACACCGGCGCTCTCGCCCCCGTCGCCGACCTGGTCGACCGGCTGCCCTGAGATCCGATCCGCCCTAGGATCCGGGCGTGCCAGACCTCCCCGACCCGTACGAGGATCGCGGCGAGCTCGGGCGCGGCGGCATGGGCGCCGTACACAGCGCGTTCGACCACGACCTCGAGCGCACGGTGGCGATCAAGACCCTGCTGCCCGGCCTCGAGTCGGACGACATGGTCGTGCGGACCTTCGTGGACGAGGCGCGCATCACGGCGCTGATCGAGCACCCGAACGTCGCGCCGGTGCACCGGTTGGAGCGCCGGGACGACGGGTCCCTGCTCCTGGTCATGAAGCTGATCGACGGCCGGACGCTGCGCGAGCACCTCGCCGAGCTCCCCGCGCCACCGTGGCCGGCGGAGGTCCTGGACTCCGTCCTCTCGGCCTTCGTCAAGGTCTGCGACGCCGTGGCGTTCGCCCACAGCCGCGGCGTGATCCACCTCGACCTCAAGAGCCAGAACATCATGCTCGGCAGCTACGGCCAGGTGTACGTGCTCGACTGGGGCGTCGCCCGCTACCGGCCGCCGGACGAGCGGGGACCGACACTCACCGTGCCGTCGGAGAAGCGGGTGTCGACGGGTACGCCGTCGTACATGAGTCCCGAGCAGGTGCTGTTCTCCGAGGCCGACATCAGCGAGCGCACCGACGTCTACCTGCTCGGCGGCATCCTGTACGAGATCCTCACCGGTGCCCCACCCCACACCGGCCGCACCATGGCCGAGGTGGTGGCCTCGGCGCTCCGCGGGCTGGTGCCGCCGCCCGCCGAGCGTGCTCCCGAGCGGCAGCCGCCGGCTGGGCTGGCGGAGGTCGCGATGCGCGCACTCGAGGCCGACCCGGCGCGCCGCTACGCGAGCGTGCTCGAGCTCCAGCAGGACGTGAAGGCGTTCCGTCGGGGTGAGCGCTAGACGACGGCGACGCCCTCGCGCGCGGTGAGCTCGGCGTACGCCGTCACCAGCCGCTCGGTCATCGGCCCGCGCTTGCCGCTGCCGATCCCGCGGCCGTCGATCGCCACCACCGGCGTCAGCCCGCCCATGGTGCCGGTGACGAACACCTCGTCGGCGGTGTAGTGCTGCACCAGCGAGTGGTCGCCCACGACCGCCGGGATCCCCGTGGTTGAGCAGATCTCGAGGATCGCCTCGCGGGTGATGCCCTCCGGGCAGGCCTTGGTGGTGGAGGTGTGGACGACGCCGCCGGTCACGAAGAACACGTGGGTGGCGTTGGTCTCCGCGACGAAGCCGGCGTCGTCGAGCATGAGCGCGTCGCCGGCGCCGGCCACGTTGGCCTCGACCTTGGCGAGGATCGAGGTGAGCAGGTTGTTGTGGTGGATCTTCGGGTCGAGCGAGTCGGCCCGGTGCCGCCGCACCGACGACGTGACGAGCGTGATGCCGCCGTCGTCGTAGACCGGCGACTTGAACTCGGCGAGCACGATGAGCGTCGGACCGGCCTGGTTGAGCCGGGGATCCATGCCGCTGGTGACCTTGACGCCGCGGGTGAGCGTGAGCCGGATGTGCACGTCGTCGCGCATGTCGTTGGCCGCGAGGGTGCGCCGGATCTGCTCGACGATCGTCTCGTCGTCCGGGATCGTCTCGAACGCCAGCGCGTGCGCCGAGCGCCGCAGCCGCGCGAGGTGCTCGGTGAGCCGGAAGATCCGGCCGTCGTAGAGGCGGAGGCCCTCCCAGACGGCGTCCCCGCCCTGCACCACCGAGTCGAACGGGCTGATCCGCGCCTCGTCGGGGCGCGACAGCACGCCGTCGACGTTGACCAGGAGGTCGGCGTTGCGGGGGTCGTAGGTCTGCTCCATCACTTCGTCCTGATCCGGTAGGGGGCGAGGGCCTCGTAGTAGGGCCGGCACTGGTCGAGCAGGGGCTCGAGGCGGGCCGGCAGCGGGTCGTGGCTGCCGGGCGACTCGGTGGCGAAGCCGGTGGACGCCTCGACGCCGGCGTACCAGTGCGGCGCCCAGACGCCGTCGGTGTCGCGCGGGCCGGCGGGCCAGGCCAGCATCGCCTCGTCGAAGCTCGAGCCCGAGCTCGGCGCACAGCGCGGTGAGGGTGGCGCGCGGGTCGGCGAGCACGTCGGCGGCGTCGACCACCGGCCCGCCGTACCGCTCGAACACCTCCACCTGCTGCGGCAGCCCGAGGTCGGCCAGCGTCGGCTCCTCGCGCACCTTCGCGTACGACGTCAGCACCCGCTCCGGGTCGCGCACCAGGAAGGCGTGGGTGAGGTGCTTCAGCGGCTCGCGCGGCATCTCGGTGAGCAGGTGGTGGGTCATGTGCTTCTGGTACTGCACCGGCGTCGGCACCGGGCCCTCGGTGATCTCGCGCGCGAGCGTCGTCCAGTCGGTGCTCTGCGAGGCGATCACCTCCTCGCGCCCGGGGTGGTCGAGCCCGGTGGCGTGCAGGTACGCGGCGTAGAGCGGCTCGTCGACCGGCGTGCAGTCGGCGCGGTTCCCGAAGCTGCGCATCAGCGCCGTCGACAGGTTGCGCGGCCCCGACCACATCGCGATCCGGAGAGTCATCGAGGCCAGGGAACCATGCGGTGCGTGCCGCCGTCCCACCGGTATGAAGCGGATGCTCTTGCTCGCTCCTGTCCTGCTCCTTGCCGCCTGCGGCGGCACCGACGACGCCCGGGTGTCCGACCCGGGCGGCGGCGCTGAGCCGTCTGCGTCACCCTCGTCCGTGCCCGCCGCGGCCGGTGACGTGCGCACCCGGAACCTCGTGACCGTGATGGACACCGGCGACGGCCCGCCCCAGGTGTGCCTCGGCGCCGTTGCCGAGTCGTACCCGCCGCAGTGCGGCGGCCCCGAGCTCACCAACTGGGACTGGGCCGACCACCCCGGCATCCACGAGCGGGTGGGCAAGGTGCGGTGGGGCCAGTTCGCGCTGCGCGGCACCTGGGACGGCGCGGCGTTCACCGTCGCCGAGGCCATCCCCGCCGCGCTCTACGACCCGGCGCCCGAACAGCCGCCGTCGCTGCCGGCACCCGACACCGAGCTCACCGAGGCCGAGCTGCAGCAGATCGCCGACGACCTCGGCCGCACCCTCCCCGGCGCCCAGGGCGCCTACCCCGACGACGCCGGCCACGTGCTCGTCGACGTCATCTACGACGACGGCACCCTGCAGGAGTGGGTCGACCAGGAGTACGGCGACGGCGTCGTCGTGGTGACCGGCGCGCTGGTGGGCGCGTGAGCGGCGGCTTGTAACACGCCGTCCATCCGCCTTCGGCGCCCCTGCAGGGGCGCCCTAGTGGGGCGAACGGCGTGTTACAGCCGCTTGCTCAGTCGGAGTCCGGGCAGGGGGTGGCGTCGGCGTCGGCGTCGTCCAGGTGGTCGGCGGCGCGGTGGCGGCCGAGGTTCCACTCGAGCCAGTCGTCGTCGGACGGCGAGTGGCCGACGAGGGCGCAGCGGCGCACCTCGGCGGGCTGGTCGGCGAGCGCGGGGACGGCGTCGTCGGAGAGGTCGGCCAGGTAGGACCAGTCGATCCGGCCGGTGTCGTCGTAGCGGTCGAGGTTGGCCTCGGCGATCCGCGCGTCGGGGTTCACGAGCGCGAGCCCGAGCAGCGCCACCGCCCCCGAGACCAGCGCGAATCGCGGCAGCCACGCGGCCTTCAGCGTGATGCCGGCCGCCACCACGGCGAGCACGAGCAGCCCGAGCCAGCCCTCGAAGACGTCGACGAGCAGCCGCAGCCGGGTGAAGCCGTAGGCCTCCTGGTAGACGTGCATCCGGTACAGCGCGGACGCGACCACCACCAAGGTCTGCGCGCAGAGGACGCCGAGCGCGATCCGCAGCCATGTGCCGGTCGGCGGCGGTGGCGCGCGGCGCCTTGCGGCCGGCCGCCCAGATCACGAGGAGCGTCAGCGCGGTGGCGACGGTGAGCTGGCCGAAGCCCTGGTGCACGTACTCGGCGTAGGTGAGGCCCGTCGTCTCGCCGCAGGTAGCCGTGCCCGCCGAAGGCCACCGTGGCCTGGGCCACGAGCAGCGCCGCGAACACGCCGACGACGACGGCCACCGGCGCGAGCCACTCGTAGCGGTGCCGGACCGGCCGGCCGGCCGAGCGAGCCGACGGCCTGCGGCGGGTTGAGCGCCAGGTACGCCGCCGCGAGCACGGTGCCGCCGACGGCGACCGCGAGGAAGACCCGCAGCACGATCGTGTCGACGGTGAGGTCGGGCAGCACGGCGTCGGCCCACTCCGCCAGCAGCGCGTCGGCCGAGACGAACAGCGCGCCGAACACCAGCAGCCCGAGCGCCGACCACACCAGCGTGCGCAGCACGGCGGCGCGCTGGCTGAGTCCGCCGAGCCGGGCGAGGGTGCGGCCGAGCCACGGCAGCCCCCGCAGTCCCGCGAGCGGCCAGGCGAGGCCGGCGAGCGCGAACCCCAGCACGGTGCGGCCGCGGGTGACGCCGCAGACGCACACCGCGGCGCCGGCGAGCAGGCAGAGCACCACGATCCACTCGGCGTCGCGGACGGCGGCGGTGCTCGCCAGCAGCGCGCAGAGCAGGCCGCAGGCCAGGGTGAACGGGTCGCGGCGGTGGCGGGCGGCGTTCAGCACGACACCGCCGGCGACGAGCAGCACCAGCGCGTCCCGATGCCGAGGTCGCGGAACGGCAGCACCATCGCGGCCAGGACGCCGACGCCGACCGCGCCGGCCAGCACCGACACCCGCGCGGGCACTCCCCGGTCGGGCCAGAAGCCACCGAAGAGGTCGTCGAGCAACGACGGCGGCGCGACGGGGGCGGGGAGGTCGGGCGGCGCGGGCGGGGCGGGGACGGTGGCGGGCACGGGATCCTCCTAGGGCTCGGCGGTCACGGGTCGGGAGCGGGGGTCGAGGGGCAGGTCGACGCGCACCCGCGCGCCGGTCGCACTGCCGGCGTCCGGGTCGACGAAGCCGATGACGCCGCCGTGCAGGTCGGTGACCCAGCGCGCGATGGCGAGGCCGAGGCCGGTGCCCCCGCCGCCTCGGAGACGTGGAGGGTGCCGAACGGCTCGAAGACCCGCTCGCGGTCGGCGGCGTCGACACCGGGGCCCTGGTCGTGCACCTCGAGCCGGAAGCCCTCGGTTGAGCCGGATGCGGTGACGCGCACCGTGCCGCCCGCCGGGCTGTGCCGCGAGGCGTTGTCGAGCAGGTTGGCCACGAGCTGCCGCAGCCGGGCCGGGTCGGCGCGCACCTCGAGGTCGGGCGGCGTGACCGCCACGTCGAACGCCACGGAGCGCCCGAGGGTCTCCGCCTCGGCCACGGCGTCGTCGAGCAGCGCGGCCACGGGCACCGGCTCGGGCTCCAGCGGCGCCTTGCCGGCGTCGACCCGGGCCAGGTCGAGCAGGTCCTCCACCAGGTCGCTCATGCGCTCGGCCTGCCGCAGCGCACCGGCGAGCGAGTCCGGGTCGGTGGTGCCGACGCCGTCGACGAGGTTCTCCAGCACCGCCCGGAGGCCGGCCAGCGGCGTGCGCAGCTCGTGGCTCACGTTCGCCACCAGCTCGCGCCGCTGCCGGTCGACGGTGGCGAGGTCGCGGGCCATCGTGTTGAAGGCCCGGGCCAGCTCGCCCACCTCGTCGCTCGAGGTGTCGCTCACCCGCACGCCGTAGTCGCCGGTGGCCATCCGCCGCGCGGCCTCGGTCATCTGCCGCAACGGCGAGGTCATCCCGACGGCGAGCAGCTGGGTCACCGCGAGCGCGAGCAGCACGGTGACCGGCACGCTGAGCCACGCCGTCACCCCGCCGGCGCCGCCGGCGGTGGCGACCAGCGGCGGCGACGGTGGCGCTGGCGGCGACGAGCAGCCCGAGCTTGACCTTGAGCGAGGTGACGCCGGCGAGCGGCTGCGCGGTCACCGCTCCTCGCCGACCGCCAGGGCGTACCCGACCCCGTGCACGGTGCGGACGACGTCGGCGCCCACCTTGGCGCGCAGGCCCTTCACGTGGCTGTCGACGGTGCGGGTGCCGGACGCGCCGTCCCAGCCCCACACCTCGGCCATCAGCCGCTCGCGGGTCACGACGGTGCCGGGGGAGGCGGCCAGGCAGAGCAGCAGGTCGAACTCGGTGGGCGTCAGCCGCACCTCCTCCTCGCCGCGCCACACCCGGCGCGCCGGGGCGTCGACCCGCAGGTCGCCCAGCTCGAGCGCCTTGCGCCCGGCCAGCTCGGCGGCCCGCTCCACGCGGCGCAGCAGGACGCCGATCCGGGCGACGAGCTCGCGCATCCGGAACGGCTTGGTGAGGTAGTCGTCGGCGCCGACGCCGAGCCCGACGAGCACGTCGGCCTCGTCGGTGCGGGCGGTGAGCATGAGCACCGGCACCGGCCGGTCGGCCTGGATCCGCCGGCACACCTCGTGGCCGTCGAAGCCGGGCAGCATCACGTCCAGCACGACGACGTCGGGCTCGTGCTCGGCGTGGGCCGCGACGGCGCCGGGGCCGTCGAAGGCGCGCACCACCTCGTAGCCCTCGGCCTCGAGCCGGTCGGTGAGCGCCTGGTTGATGACGGGGTCGTCCTCCACCACCAGGACTCGCCGGCTCGCGCTCATGCCCCGAGGCTAGGAGCGTGCGGCGCCGGAAGTCGGGGCGCGACGTGTGGAGGTTCTGTGCAGTCCCTCCGGGAGGATCAGTCCTGCTGGTCGGCGGGCTGGTCGCCGGGCTCCAGCGTCAACGAGATGCTGTTGATGCAGAAGCGGTCGCCGGTGGGCGTGCCGTAGCCGTCGGGGAACACGTGCCCGAGGTGGGAGCCGCAGTTGGCGCAGCGCACCTCGACCCGCTTCATGCCGAGCGCGTTGTCCTCGAGGTACTCGACGGTGTCGCTGATCGGCTGGTAGAAGCTCGGCCAGCCGCAGCCGGAGTGGAACTTGGTGTCGGACTCGAACAGCTTGGCCTGGCAGGCCTTGCAACGGTAGACGCCGACGGTCTCGGTGTCGGTGTACTCGCCGGTGAACGCGCGCTCGGTGCCGGCCTCGCGCAGCACCTGGTACTCCTGCGGGGAGAGCTCCGAGCGCCACTCCTCGTCCGACTTCTCCACCTGGTAGGCCATGCCCTTCAGCCTACGGGCCTCGGCCCAGCGATCGGGCCGCTTCTTGCGGCCGAAGCAGACGCATG
The DNA here is from genome assembly GCA_963808855.1 of uncultured Actinomycetota bacterium. Lineage (GTDB taxonomy): Bacteria > Actinomycetota > Actinomycetes > Propionibacteriales > Nocardioidaceae > Nocardioides. Next base: position 1,061,165 of record CAWEHA010000002.1, read on the forward strand.
GCGCGAGCCTACGACCACCCGCGCGGGCGGTTGACGGCCTGAGTAAACATCTGTTCACTCAGTGGGATGCCACGAACCACCCGAGCGGCAGTCGTCCCGTGGGAACGGGTGCGCAAGGCGGCCGACAAGCTCACCACGCCCCTGCTCCCCGACGACTACCTCACGCTGCTCAACCCGCTCTGGAGTTCGCGCGAGCTGCGGGGCAAGGTCGTGAGGATCGTCCCGGAGACCGACGACGCCGCCACCATCGTGATCAAGCCCGGGTGGGGCTGGCGGTTCGACCACCACCCCGGCCAGTACGTCGGCATCGGCGTGCAGGTGAAGGGCCGGTTCCACTGGCGCTCCTACTCCGTGAGCTCGCCGCCCCAGCGCTCCGGTCGAGAGCTCGCGATCACGGTGCGGGCAATGCCGGAAGGGTTCCTCTCCGACCACCTGGTCAACGGGATCGAGCCCGGCACCCTGGTGCGGCTCGCCACCCCGAACGGCGACTTCCGCCTGCCCGACCCGCCGCCGGAGAAGGTGCTGTTCCTCGTGGGCGGCAGCGGCATCACCCCGGTGATGGCGATGCTCCGCACGCTCGCGCGGCGCGGCACGATGCCCGACGTCGTCCTGCACTACAGCTCGACGAGCCCCGAGCGGATGATCTTCCGCGACGAGCTGAAGGAGCTCGCCGAGCGCGAGGAGCACCTCGTCTTCCACGAGCGGCACACCGACACCGACGGCATCCTCGAACCGGGTGACCTCGACGACCTCGTGCCCGACTGGAAGGAGCGCGAGACCTGGGCCTGCGGGCCCACGCCGATGCTCGACGCGCTCGAGGAGCACTTCGAGGAGGCCGGTCGCGAGGAGCACCTCCACGTCGAGCGGTTCACGCTCGAGCGCGGCGGTGAGGGCGGCGAGGGCGGCACCGTGAAGTTCCAGAGCTCCGGCAAGGAGGCCGAGGTCGACGGCGCCACCACGCTGCTCGAGGCCGGCGAGGAGGCCGGCGTCGGCATGCCGTACGGCTGCCGGATGGGCATCTGCCACACCTGCACGCTCACCCTCGTCTCCGGCACCGCGCGAGACCTGCGCAGCGGCGACGAGTACGCCGAGCCGAACGAGCCGATCCAGACCTGCATCACCGTGCCCGTGGGCGACTGCACGCTCGACATCTGACCCACCCGAGACCCTCCAAGGAGGAGTCTCGCATGGCCATCAAGGACGTCAAGGAGTACGCCCACCTCAGCGAGGAGGAGGTGGAGCAGCTCGGTCGCGAGCTCGACGCGATCCGCAAGGAGATCGAGGAGTCGCGCGGCGACGACGACGCCGCCTACATCCGGCGGCTGATCAAGATCCAGCGATGGATGATGACCGCCGCCCGCATCTCGATGATCGTGACGTCGTACGACGATCGCACCCGCAAGCCCGGCGCCGTCGTCGGCGGCACCGTGCTCGGCCTGGCCAAGATCCTCGAGAACATGGAGATCGGCCACAACGTGATGCACGGCCAGTGGGACTGGATGAACGACCCGGAGATCCACTCCTCCAACTGGGAGTGGGACACCGCCCAGCCGGCCGAGCAGTGGAAGCACAGCCACAACTACATCCACCACCAGTTCACCAACGTGCTCGGCCACGACAACGACATCGGCTACGGCATCCTGCGGCTCGCCCGTGAGCAGCGGTGGACGCCGTTCACGCTCGGCCAGCCGGTCTACAACGCGCTGCTCGCCGGCCTCTTCCAGTGGGGCGTGGCGCTGCACGACCTCGACCTGGACCAGATCCGCAAGGGCCAGAAGGACCCGAAGGTGATGAAGCGGCAGCTGCGCCAGATCTGGCGCAAGGGCCGCAACCAGGCGCTCAAGGACTACGTGGTCTACCCGGCGCTCTCCGGGAAGAACTGGCGAACCACGATGGTCGCGAACGCGTGGGCCAACTTCATGCGCAACATCTGGGCCTACACGATCATCTTCTGCGGCCACTTCCCCGACGGCGCCCTCTACTTCACCGAGGAGGAGCTCGAGGACGAGACGCGGGCCGAGTGGTACCTGCGCCAGGTGCTCGGGGCCGCCAACTTCAAGGGCGGCGACCTCCTGCACGTCATGAGCGGCAACCTCGGCTTCCAGATCGAGCACCACCTGTTCCCCGACCTGCCGAGCAACCGCTACGCCGAGATCGGCGTCAAGGTGCGCGCGCTGTGCGACAAGTACGACATCCCGTACACCACCGGCCCGCTGCACCGGCAGTACGGCCAGGCGCTGCGCACGATCATGAAGCTCTCGCTGCCGAACAAGTTCACCCAGCCCAACTCGCCGGTGCCGCCGCCCTCGCAGCAGGAGGAGGAGGTGCCGATCGAGAAGCGCCGCCGCACCGACGCCGAGCGCCAGACCCGCCGCGCCGAGACCGGCAAGTGGGCGCGATCGGTGTCGCGGCCCGAGTCGCGGCCGGCGGCGTCGTGATCGCCACCGCGAGGCTGTTCGCCTGGGAGGACGGCGTGCTCTCCCGGGCGCGGGTCACCCAGTGCGCGCTCAGCCGGATCTGCGGCGGGTGCGGGGAGTCGCTCGGGCGCCCGATCGCCTTCGTGGGCACGCAGGCCGAGTCGGACCGCAACGAGTTCCACGGCCCGCCGCTGCACACCGAGTGCGCCGACGACGTCCGCATCGCCCTCGACGTCCCGCACGTGGTGGTGCTCACCGCCGCCTTCGAGTTCGTGCGGCCCGGCCGCGACGACGCCGACCAGCAGGTGCGCTTCGAGCCGAACAGCCGGCTCTGACCTAGAACCCCGTCGTGCAGTAGGGCAGCGGGCCGACGTCCGCCATCGCTGCCCAGGCCGCCAGGGCCTCGGAGCTTCCTCGGAGCCGGCCGGCGGTGGCCAGCGTGCTCGTGTCGACGCCGCCCAGGTAGAGCGCGCCGAGGGTCTCGGCGTCGAGGTGCACGTCGGCCACCTCCTCGGTGCGCGCCACGCTCGCTTGGCCGTCCGCGACCTCGACCCGCCAGCGGCCGGCGGCATGGCCGAGCGTGTCGTCGACGTCGAGCACGACGGCGCCGTCGGCTCCCCACGGCCTCGCCTCGAGGGCCGTGACGACGTCGAGCACCCGCACCCAGAGCAGGTCCGACTCGCGCACGGTGCGCACCAGCCGCGGGTCGGCGAGCGCCCACGGCAGCGGGTCGTCGATCGGGCCGCGGTTCCAGGTGACCCGCTCGGCGAGGTCGATCTCGGCCAGGAACCGCCACAGCCGGAGGTAGGCCGCGGTGTCGGCCGCGAGCAGGTCGCGCACGCGGACGGTGGCCCGCCCGTCCTGGTCGCCGTCGTGGCGGTAGAGCACGTAGCCCTCGGGTCGGTCGTCGGGTCCGAGCAGCACGCACGCCTGCGCCTTGTTGTCGCGGGAGCGGGTCTCCCAGTCGAGGACCTCGTGCACGAACATCCGGTAGAAGTCCGGTCGCGCCACCGAGCCGCGGGTGGTCTCGTGGAGGCGGGCGAAGAGGGCGTCGGCGATGTCGCCGGCCTCGGTGGGGTCGAGCAGCTCCAGACGGCCCTCGCTCGTCGGTGCCTCTGCGCGCAGCCGGAACCGGCTGGACGTGTCGACCTCGACGTTGCGGATCCGGGTGGCGGGCCCGAACCCGAAGCGCCCGTAGATGGTGCCCTCCGACACCAGCAGCGCCGCGAGCGGCCGGCCCTTCGCGACGGCGTCGTCGAGGTCGTCGGTCATGAGCCGCCGCAGCAGGCCGCGCCGCCGGTGTGCGGGGCTGACGGTCACGTCGGTGACCAGGTGGGCGGGCAGCCGGGCGCCGGCGCCGACGTTGATCTCGCCGGCGAGCGAGGCGAACGTCGCCACCGGCAGGTCGGCCGACCCGAGGGTGGGCGCCGCCAGCCAGGCGCCCCGCATCACCATGTCGTCGGCGCGGCCGTGGCGCAGCCACCGCTCCACGTGCGCGGTGTCGGCCCGGTCCTCGTGGAACCCGCGCAGCACCGCCTGCACGAACGGCTCGGCGAGGCCCGCCTCCTGCGCCTGGTCGACGTCGAACGCGCGGAAGATCAGGTCGTCGTGGGCCACGACCCGACCCTAGGAGCAGAGCATCGGTCGGCGCGCGCGGATAACGTGGCGCCATGCCGAAGACACCCGCCGCGGAGGTCGAGGCCGGTGGGCGGTCGGTGCGGGTGTCGAGCCCCGACCGGGTGATCTACGAGGCCACCGACCGCACCCCCGAGGTCACCAAGCTGATGGTGGCGCAGTACGTCGCCTCCGTGGACGACGGGCTGATGCGCGCCCTGCGAGACCGGCCGACGGCGCTGGAGCGCTGGACCTCCGGTGTCCGTCCCGGCATGAAGCTGGCCACCGGCCCGCAGGACCGCGACGCTGACGCGTTCTACCAGAAGCGGGTGCCGAAGGGGGCGCCCGACTACCTGGAGACGGTGGGGATCACGTTCCCCAGCGGCCGCACCGCCGACGAGATCTGCCCCACCGAGATCGCCGTGCCGGTGTGGTGCGCCCACATGGGCACGATCACCTTCCATCCCTGGCCGGTGCGGCGCTCCGACGTCGACCGACCCGACGAGCTGCGCATCGACCTCGACCCGCAGCCCGGCACGAAGTTCGCCGACGCCGCCCGGGTGGCCGGCGTCGCCCGCGAGCTGCTCGAGGAGCTCGGGCTGGTGGGCTGGCCGAAGACCTCCGGCAACCGCGGCGTGCACATCTACGTGCGGATCGAGCCGCGGTGGGAGTTCGCCGACGTGCGGCACGCCGCCATCGGGTTCGGCCGCGAGCTGGAGAAGCGCGACGAGCAGGTGACCACCGCGTGGTGGAAGGAGGAGCGCGGGGAGCGGATCTTCGTCGACTACAACCAGAACTGCCGCGACCGCACCATCGCCTCGGCCTACTCGCTGCGCCCGGTGCTCGGCGCCCCGGTGTCCACCCCGCTCACCTGGGCCGAGCTCGCCGACACCACCGACCCAGGCACGCTCAACCTCTTCACCGTGCCCGACCGGCTCTCCGACGGCGACCCGTGGGCCGGCATCGACGACGCCCCGGGCTCGATCGAGCCGCTCCTGGCGCTCTACGAGGAGCAGGGCTCGGTGGAGATGCCGTTCCCGCCCGACCACCCCAAGATGCCCGGCGAGCCGCCCCGGGTGCAGCCGAGCAAGAAGGTGGCCGAGCACTGGGACGAGGAGGGCAACCGGATCGTGCCGTAGCGGCTCAGTCCCGCCGGTCCTTCTCCCACGGCGCGGCGACCGGGAAGGCGCTGGCGAGGAACGCCTCGAGGGCGGCGTCGACCTCCGAGCTTCGCATCGCGAGCTCGTGGTGGTCGGCGATGCAGATGAAGTCGACGTCGCGCTGGAGCGTGAACCGCAGCAGCCACTCGAGGTTGGCCGCCCCCAGGTTGATGTAGCCGTTCTTCGGGGTGGTCATCACCGCGGAGCCGGTGAGGGCGCCGTAGTGCTGGGCGAACGACGACAGCAGCGAGATGTCGGTGTCGGAGCGGAACTGGGCGTGGGTGGTGGCGGCGATCTCGGCCGGGAACCGCTCCTCGATCTCGGCGAGCACCGAGCGGCGGTGGGGGTGCGGGGTGTGGGCCATCGTGTGCGTGGTGAACACCCCGAACGTCTCGCGCAGCAGCCGCCGGTTGTTCTCGGCCGCCTGCAGGTACGGCACGGCGTCCTCGTCGTTGAAGCCGACCACCACGGGGGCGCGGAACGCGTAGGACTGCCCGGCGGGCGTGAAGAACGCCTCGGGGGTGAGCGGCTTCATGAGCATGACGTCGTCGTTGAGGTAGACGAAGTGCTCGGTGACGTCGGGGATGTGGTGGAGCCGGGTCTCGATGGCGTGCGAGTTGAACGACGGCAGCGCCGAGGCCGGGAAGATCTCGGTGTGGTCGACCATCGTGATCGCGGGGTGGTCGGTGTCGAGCCAGGCGGGGGTCTGGCCCGCGGTGACGAGGTGGATCCGGCGCACCCACGGCGCGAACAGGTGCAGGCTGCGCAGCGCGTACCGCAGCTCGTCGCGGCTCTGGTAGCGGGCCCGGCCGCTCGACTCGCGCCGGTGCGCCTCGGCGGCACTCGCGCCCAGGGCCGCGACCCGGCGCTCGTTCCAGGCCTCGTCGTCGCCGTCGACCCAGGTGACCACCACGTCGACGTCGAACTGGCACTGCTCGACCTGCGGGAGAGTCATCTCCGGCAGCGTGGGCACTTCGACGCCGTCGACCTCGGCCACCGTGCGCGGCCGCGACGGGTCGAACCGCTCGAGGTAGCGGTTGCGGACGGGTGCCATCCACCGGCCCGCGAGGTCCTCGTCCCAGAACTGCACGTGCACCCCGCAGCCGGTGCGGAAGATGCGGGGGGCGCCCTCCACGTGCGGCCAGGGCTGCACGACCATCACGCCGGTCTTGCCCCGGGCGACGTCGCGCAGGCCCTCGGGCACGGGATGGCGCTGCGCGTGCCAGCGCTCGTCGGCCGGCTGGAAGATCGAGAGCCACTCCGGGGCGTCCTTGGCGAGGGCCTCCAGCAGCGGCAGGCGCGACCCCTCGGGCACCACGACCACGGGCGCCTGCTCGAGGTACTCCGGGATCACGAACCAGTCCGGCACCGAGGCGCGCGCGGCGTCGGCGATCCACGCCAGCGTCGCGCTCCGCACCTCGCGCGGCGTCAGCGACGTCGGCATCGTCACCCCGCCCGGCGCCTGGTGGAGCCCGCGGAACGGCGCCGGCGGCCGCTCGGCCCCGCCCCGCTCGCGGCGCAGGGCGAGGGCCTGGTCGTAGATCGACACCCAGCGTCGGGCGATCGCGAGGGTGTCCCACTGCCGGGCGGTCTCCACCGCGTTGGCGCCGAGCCGGCGCCGCAGGTCCTCGTCGCGGGCCAGCCGGAGCATGGCGGCGGCGAGCCCGGGCACCGAGCCGTCCTGCACCAGCAGGCCGTCGTGCTCGGAGGTGATGATCTCGCGGGGTCCGGACGCGCAGTCGTAGCTGATGGGGGGCACGCCCGCGGCCATCGACTCCTGCAGCACCAGCGGGAAGCCCTCGCCCTTGGAGCTGAGCGCGGTCATCGAGGCCTTGGCCCACTCGCTGGCCATGTCGGTGACGTTGCCCGGCACCTCGACCCGGTCGCCGAGGCCGTTCCTGCGGGCCAGGGCGAACAGCTCGCCGCGGCGCAGCCCGGAGCCCAGGATCCGCAGCCGCCACTCCGGCAGCAGGTGGGCGACCTGGGCGAAGGCCATCACCAGGTGCACGTAGCGCTTCTCGGCCTCGATCCGCCCGGCGGCGAGGATCAGCGGCTGGTCGAGCCGGGAGCGCGGCTGGAAGTCCGCCGGCAGCGCGTTGGGCATCACCTCCAGGTGCGGGGCGCCCGCGCCCAGCTCGCGCTGCAGCCACAGCTGGCTGTACTCGGAGAGCGACACGAGCACGTCGAGCTGGGTGGCGAAGGTGAGCAGCGCCGGCAGGTCGGCCACCCGCTGCGAGGTGGAGCGGTGCTCCTGGTGCACCAGCGCGACGCCGGGCGGGGTGAGCTGCGCGGCCATCGCCAGCAGCTCCGGCGTCGTGGTCACGAGCACGTCGGCGTCGAGGTCGCCGAGCACGTCGCGCATCACGACGTCGTGCAGCCGGTGGAAGTGCCGGTCCCACTGCGGCAGCACCAGCCGCGACGACAACGAGGTGAGGTTGTCGACCACCGACGACGAGAGCGTCGACGACGTCGCGGAGCGCACCGGCTTCGGACGGCGGCCGCGGTCGTCGACCGCGTAGGTGACCTGCACCGCCGGGTGGATGTCGTAGTGCGGCCGGTCGGCGGACCGGTGGATGCTGAGGATCGAGACGTCGTGGCGGCCCTCGCCGCGCTCGGTGAGGCGCACCAGCGCGTTGGCCTGGGTGACGATGCTGCGGGACGTGCCGCCCGGCCCGTCGAGGTTGAAGACGAGGAACGCGATCCGCACTAGCTGCCCTCCCCCTTCGCGGCCCGGTGCAGGACGATGACGCCGTCGTCGTCGAAGCGCAGCCGTAGCCGCGGCGTCTCCTGGCCGTCGTCGGCGAAGAGCGTGGGGTGGTTGACGCCGGCGGACGGGTCGCGCAGGTCGTTGTGGTGCCGCCGCACCGGTAGCCGGCCGCCCGCGGCGTCGTAGCGCACGTCCACCGCGAGACCGGGCTCGTCGGGCACGTCGTCGTCGGTGACCAGGAACCGGACCACCTGCTCGCCCGGCCGGGCCGCGGGCAGCGCGTCGTCCGGCTCGGGCATCGGCTCGCCGGCCACGGTGCCGAGCTCGCGGTCCTTCGAGCGGAGCAGCACGAGGGTCGGGGTGGTGTCGGCGGCGGGCAGCCGGACGTCGACGGCGATCGCGTCGGGCTGCTCGATGGCGCTCAGCAGGTCGACGGCGGGCTCGGCGGCACTCCGCGTGACGGTGAGCGCGCCGCGCTGGACCTCGAGCCCGTGCTGCCAGCGACCGTCGGCCGACACCGGCACCTTCGTCAGCGTCGACTCGCCGAGGGCGTCGGCGGCGACGCTCAGCGGGGCCGGCCGGTCGGAGCGGTCGAGCAGCACCAGGCTGCCCTGGCCCGGGGCGTCGGGGAGGATGTCGGAGAGCCGGCAGCGCACCGCCAGCCGGCCGTCCTGCGGGTCGTGGCCGGCGTCGTCGACCAGCCGGACGACGGGGCCGTCGTCGGGCTCGAGGCCGAGGCCGGCGTCCGGGTCGGCGCCGAGCACCGAGACCCACAGCGAGTCGCCGTCGAGGATCCGCGCGTACTCGACGACCGGGCCGGAGCCGCGGTCGCCAGTCGACCTGCCGGACCGGTCGCCGGCACGGCGGCGGCCCAGCAGCTTCCTCACGCGGGCGAGCATAACGACGCCCTTCGGCCCTTATAGCCTGCGGACATGGACATCGGCTCGCGCAGCGACGGGGGGCCGCGCAGCCTGGTGCTCGTCACGGGTTCCGGCCGCAGCGGCACCAGCTCCCTGGCGGGCAGCCTCAAGCGGCTCGGCCTGCACATCCCGCCGCCCGAGGTCGAGGCCGACGACCGCAACCAGCGCGGGTTCTACGAGCCGGCCTGGGTGATCGCCTTCCACAAGCGCTACCTGAAGCGGCTCGCGATGCACAACATCGACAGCCGGCCGTCGTCGGTCCAGACGGTCGCCGACCTGGTGGCCACCGGCGAGCCCGCGGCCGAGCTGGGCCCGTGGCTGGCCGAGCAGCACGAGCCGCAGCTGCTGGTGAAGGACCCGCACGCGTTCTGGTTCGGCGACGTGTGGCGCTCGGTGTGCGCCGACCAGCACGTCGACCTGCGCTGGCTGACCGCGCTGCGCCACCCCGCCGAGGTGGTGGGCTCGCGCGACCTCGCGTACCTGCAGCACCAGCCCGCCGAGCTGCGGCTCGTCAAGGAGACCTCCAACGTCGCCGGCTGGCTGCACGCCGCGCTGCTCACCGAGCGCGCCGGCCGGGGCCAGGCCCGCTCGTTCGTGCGGTACGTCGACCTGCTCGCCGACTGGCGGCCCGAGATGACCCGCATCGGCGAGCAGCTCAAGCTCGACTACACCGCGCCGATCGTGCCCGGCCAGGCGCACCCGATCGACGACTTCCTCGACTCCGGCATGCGCCGCTCCGAGGTCACCTGGGACGACATCTCGGTGCCGGCCTGGCTGCGCGACCTCACCGAGGAGGTCTGGCAGCTGCTCGGCCAGCTCGTCGACGACCCGCACGACGTCGACGTCACCACCCGCCTCGACGAGATCCACGGCCAGTACGTCGCCGCCTACACCGACGCCATGGCCCTCGTGTACGACCACAGCCACGGCGAGTCGGTGCTCGCCGCCCGCAAGGCCCGGGAGGCGCAGGCGGACAAGATGGCCGAGCTGCGGGCGCGGGTCGAGGAGCTGGGCGCGGGCTCCCGGCCGCGGCTCAGGTCACGAGTCCGGTCGCGGCTCGGGACCCTGCTCAGGCGCCGCTGATCCCGTCCGGCCCGTCGGCCTGCTCGTCGAAGGTCTCGTGCTCGATGAGGTGGAGCACGGGGACGCCGAGGTGGCGGCGCGCCTTCGAGGTCCAGTCGAGGTGGAAGAACTCCGCGACCACGTGGGGCCGGGTGAGGATGATCGCCTCGCGTCCGGCGACCTGCTCGATGGTCTTCGCCAGCTCGTCGGTGGGTGGGCCGGTGACCACCCTGCTGCTGGCCACGGTGGCGCCGGCGCCCTCGAGGGCGGCCACGGTGGTGGCGAGGTCCTCCCGCGAGCGGCGCTGCGACTCGCGCCGCGCGTCCTCGAGGTCGACGCCGCTCGCCGGGACGCCGGGGGCGGCGAGCATCTCGCCGCTCGACAGCGAGCCGAGCGAGGCCTCGACCCGGGCCGCGGCGTCGTCCTGCGGCAACAGCACGTGGTAGACGACGGGCTCGTCCAGTCCCTCGTGCAGGGACCTCACCCGGCGGGCGTCGCCCCCGGAGAGCGCCTCCTCCACCAGGAGCACGACGTCGTAGTCGATGGCTGAGTCTTCCGGGGCCTGCTCGGACATGAGCCGAACCTATCCCTGCGCGGGCTGGCCCGACAGCACCTCACCGAGGTCGTACTTCACCGGCTGCTCGAGCTGGTCGTAGCCGCACGAGGTGGGCTCGCGGTCGGGGCGCCAGCGCTTGAAGTGGGCGGTGTGGCGGAACCGGCGGCCCTCCATGGCGTCGTACTTCACCTCGAGCACCCGCTCGGGGCGCAGCGGCGTGAACGAGAGGTCCTTGCCCTGGCTCCAGCGGCTCTGGGTGCCGGGCACCCGGTCGGGGTTGGCGGTGAGGAACTCGTTCCACCGGCCCCACGGGTGGTCCTCGATGGCGCAGACGAGGGGCTGCATCTCCTCCAGCAGCTCGGCGCGGCGCTGGGCCGTGAAGCTGGCGCTGACCCCGACGTGCTGGAGCTCGCCGTCGTCGTCGTAGAGGCCGAGGAGCAGGCTGCCCAGCAGCGGCTTCTCCGGCGTGCTGGTCTTGTGCTCGCGGTAGCCGGCGACGACGACGTCGGCGGTGCGCTCGTGCTTGATCTTCATCATGGTGCGGGCGTTCGGCACGTACGGCGTGCCGAGCGGCTTGGCGATCACCCCGTCGAGACCGGCGCCCTCGAACTGGTGGAACCACTCCTCGGCGACGGCCGGGTCCTCGGTGGTGCGGGTCAGGTAGTAGGGGCCGTCGCAGCCCCTGCAGCGCCTCGACGAGTGCCTCGCGCCGCTCGGAGAACGGGCGGGCCGTGTAGTCGTCGTCGCCGAGCGCGAGCAGGTCGAAGGCGACGTAGCCGGCCGGCGTCTCGGCGCTGAGCAGGTCGACGCGGGACTTGGCCGGGTGGATCCGCTCCTGGAGCACCTCGAACTGGAGCCGGTCGCCGATCGCCACGAACACCTCGCCGTCGAGCACGCACCGCGCCGGGAGCTGCTCGCGGGCCGCCTCGACGAGCTCGGGGAAGTAGCGGGTGAGCGGCTTGGTGTTGCGGCTGGTGAGCTCCACCTCGTCGCCGTCCTTGAACACCAGGCAGCGGAACCCGTCCCACTTCGGCTCGAAGCTCAGCCCCCCGTGCTTGGCCGGGTCGGGCACCCCGGCGACCGCCTTCGCGAGCATCGGCTGGACGGGCGGCATCACCGGGAGGTCCATGCCCGGAACTCTAGGACCGGCCGCCGACCCAGGTGCGAGCGACGAGGGGGACGCCGGGGCGGTAGGCGAGGTGCACGTGGCTGGGGGCGTCGAGGAGCGCGAAGTCGGCGCGGGCGCCGACGACCAGGCGGCCGACGTCGTCGCGGTCGAGCGCGCGGGCGCCGCCGGCGGTGGCGGCGTGCACGGCCTCGGCGGGCGTGAGGCCCATCTCCCGGACGGCGAGCGCGATGCAGAGCGGCAGCGAGCTCGTGTAGGAGGAGCCGGGGTTGCAGTCGCTGGCGAGCGCGACGGCGACGCCGGCGTCGAGCAGCCGGCGGGCGTCGGGATAGGGCTGGCGGGTCGAGAACTCGACGCCGGGCAGCAGGGTGGCGACGGTGCCGGACGACGCCAGCGCATCGACGTCGGCGTCGTCGAGGTAGGTGCAGTGGTCGACGGCGGCCAGGCCGAGCTCGCAGGCCAGCCGGACGCCGGGTCCGGGGCCGAGCTGGTTGGCGTGGAGCCGGCCGCGGAGCCCGGCGGTGGCGCCGGCGGTGAGGACGGCGCGGGCCTGGTCGGCGTCGAAGGCGCCGGTCTCGCAGAAGGCGTCGACCCAGCGGGCGTGGGGCGCGGCGGCCTCGAGCATCGGGCCGGTGACGAGGTCGACGTAGCCGGCCGGGTCGTCGGCGTACTCGGCCGGCACCACGTGGGCGCCGAGGAACGTCGTCTCGTCGGTGAACCGGCGGGCGACGGCGAGGCTGCGGGCCTCGTCGGCGACGGTGAGGCCGTAGCCCGACTTGGTCTCGACGGTGGTGGTGCCCTGCCGCCGCATCTCCTCCACCAGCCGCGCGACGTTCGCGGCCAGCTCGTCGTCGGTGGCGGCGCGGGTGGCGGCGACGGTGGTGCGGATGCCGCCGGCGGCGTACGGCGTGCCGGCCATCCGGGCGGCGAACTCCGGCGCGCGGTCGCCGGCGAAGACCAGGTGGCTGTGGCTGTCGACGAAGCCCGGCAGCACGGCGCCGCCGCCGGCGTCGACCACCTCGTCGGCGGCGGGGGCGTCGAGCGCTCGGGCCCACCCAGGCGACGCGGCCCTCGTCGGCCACGAGGGCGGCGTCCCGGACGATCCCGAGCAGCTCGCCGGCAGCGGGATCGTTGGTGACCAGCTCGCCGATGTTGGTGACCAGCAGGCTCATGCGTCCTCCCACAGCGCGCCGATCGCCTGCGTCCAGCTCGCGCCCGATCTCCTCGTCGTCGCCCCGCTGGTAGACCACGCGGCCGTCGACGACGGTGCGCGTCACGTCGGCCGCCGTGGCCGCGAACACCGCCGTGTGCTCGTCGGCTCCCGTGCCCGCCGTGCGGACGCTCGTCGTGTCGAGGGTGACCAGGTCGGCCCGCTGCCCGACGGCGATGGCACCCGCGTCGTCGATCCCGAGGCTGTCGTGGCCCGTGCCGGCGTCGAGCAGCTCGGCCGCCGTCCAGTGGCCGCGCCACCGGGTGTCGAGCCGCTCGTGCCCCTCCAGGCAGCGCAGCTCCTCGAGCAGATCGATCACCGCGTGGCTGTCGCTGCCGACGGTGACGGGGCACATGGCGTCGGCCAGGTAGCGCACCGGGCCGATGCCGTCGGCGAGGTCACGCTCGGTGGTGGGCGTGATGCACACGGTGGTGCCGGGGATGTCGGGCGTGGCCACCAGGTCGGCGTCGTCGTCGGTGAGGTGGGTGGCGTGCACGACCGTGGTGCCCACTCCGAGCAGGCCGGCGTCGTGGAGCACCTGCGCCGGGGTGATGCCGTAGGCCCGCACGCACTCCTCGTTCTCGATGGGCTGCTCGGAGAGGTGCACGTGCAGCGGGCGGCGGCCGGCGAACTCGGCCAGCTGGTCGCGCGGCACCGCGCGCACCGAGTGGATGGCCGCCGGCCCGTCGCCGGCGCGCTCGGCCCAGGCCGCGGCGTCGCCGTCGCTGAACCGCCGCTGCACGCCCTCGACCGGGCGGCCGAACCCGCCGGAGAGGTAGGCGGTGTCGAGCACGACGACCCGGATCCCCGCCTCGGCCGCCGCGGCCTGGAGCGCGTGGCGCATCGCGAGCGGGTCGTCGTACGGCGTGCCGTCGGGCTGGTGGTGGAGGTAGTGGAACTCGCCGACGCTCGTGATGCCGGCCGCCACCATCTCGCGGTAGGTGGCGCGGGCGAGGGCGAAGTAGGAGTCGGGGTCGAGCCGCTCGGCGACGGCGTACATCTGCTCGCGCCAGGTCCAGAACGTGCCGCGGCCGCGCTGGGTGCGCCCCCGCAGCGCCCGGTGGAACGCGTGGCTGTGGCAGTTGGCGAGGCCCGGGAGCGTGAGGCCCGGCACCCGCTCGGCGGCGGAATCCCCGGTTAGCCGGGGATTCCCGTGGTCTGGAGTGACGGAGGTGAACCGTGTGCCGTCGATCTCGACGAGCACGTCGTCGCGGACGGCGCCGTCGACCCAGGCCCGCTCGAGGAGGTAGGCCGTCATGCCACCAGCCTCTGGAGCGCGTCGGCGAGGGCCTGGACGCCGGCCAGGCAGTCGGGCATCGACGCCGTCTCGGCGGGGGAGTGGGAGACGCCGGTGGGGTTGCGCACGAACAGCATCGCGGTCGGGATGCCGGCCGCCGCGAGGACGCCGGCGTCGTGCCCGGCCGCCGTCGGGATCACCGGCAGCCCGCCGGCCACCCGGGCGGTGAGGTCGGCGTCGAAGACCACCTCGCCCGACACCGACTCCGGGGTCACCGTGACCGTGGTGCCGTCGCGCTCCGCGCGCTCGACGGCCTGGCGCTCCACCGTCGCCACCACCTCGGCGAGTGCCGACTCGGAGTCGGCGCGGGCGTCGAGCCAGGCGCGCACCTGCGACGGCACGGCGTTGGTGCCGTTCGGCGTCACCTCGACCCGCCCGAAGGTCGCCCGCTGTCCGGTGAGCCGGGCCTGCTTGTTCGCCGCGAGCACGGTCATCGCGTAGGTGAGCATCGGGTCGGCCCGGTCCTCCATCCGCGTGGTGCCCGCGTGGTTGGCCTCCCCGGCGACGTCGAACCGGTAGCGCCCGTGCGGCCAGATGCCGCTCGCCGCCCCCACCGCGGCGTCGCGGTCGACGAGGTCGCGGCCCTGCTCCACGTGCAGCTCCACGAAGGCGCCGACGTCGCTCAGCAGCCCGGGCCCGCCGCCCGCGACGACGTCGCCGAGCGCCACGCCGTCGCGGTCGCGCAGCTCCCGCGCCTGCTCCCACTGCATGACACCGGCGGCCAGCCGCGACCCGAGGCACGCCAGCCCGAACCGCGAGCCCTCCTCCTCCACGAACACCGAGACGCCGAGCGGCCGCGACGGCTCGACCCCGCGGGACCGCAGCTCGTCGAGCGCCGCCAGCGCCGCCACGACGCCGAGCGGGCCGTCGTACGCGCCGCCGTCGAGCACCGAGTCGAGGTGCGAGCCGGTGAGCACGCCGGGCCCCGCACCGCTGCGCCACCAGGCGACGACGTTGCCGCTCGCGTCGGTCTCGATCTCGAGCCCGCGCGCCGCCGCCTGCTCGGCGAACCACGCCGCCAGCTCGCGCTCGGGCGTGGTGAACGGCTGCCGGAAGTAGCCGCCGGACGACGCCGAGCGACCCACCGGCCCGAGGTCGGCCCACATCCGCTCGAAGTCGTCGGGCCCGCTCACCGGGCCCACGGTGTCAGAGCGGCAGCACCGCGGCCACCCGGCCTCCGGCCGGCCCGGGTCCGGCCTCGAGCGTGCCGCCGAGCTCGGCCGCCCGCTCCCGCATCGAGGAGATGCCGACGCCGGGGCGCCAGGTGCCGTTCCCTGTGTGGTGGCCGCCACCCGTGTCGGTCACCTCCAGGCGGAGGCCATCGTCCGCGGGGTCGAGCCGCACCGCCGCCGCCGCGCCGGGCCGGTGGCGCGCCACGTTGGCGAGCGCCTCGACGACGATCCGGTACGCCGCCACCTCCACCGCCGCAGGGAGCACCGGGAAGGCGTCCGGCGCCGTCACCTCCACGGCCATCGGCCGGCCGGCGGGGTCGCGCATCGCCTGCGCCTGCTGCCGCAGCGCGGGCACGAGACCGAGCTCGTCGAGGGCCGGCGGCCGCATCGCGTAGACCATCCGCCGGATCTCCTCGATCGCGGTCACGGTGTCGGCCCGCAGCCGCCCCACCAGGTCCTCGGCGGCGGCCGGGTCGGAGCGGATCAGGTTGCGCACGGCGTCGGAGGTGAAGGCGACGCCGGACAGCCGCGGCCCGAGCCCGTCGTGCAGCTCGCGCCGCAGCCGCCGCCGCTCTTCCTCGACCGCCGCGATCGTCCGCCCGCGCGACTCCAGCACCTCGGCCGCGAGCGCGCGGGCCCGCAGCGTCTGCGCCAGCAGCGGAACGGTCAGCCGCAGCACCTGCTCGTCGCCGGAGGAGAAGGAGAGGTCTCCGGGCCGCAGGCCGACGACGAGCGTCCCGGCGCCGTCGAGGTCGAAGGTGCGGGTGTGGGTGGTGGCGGTGCCCGACACCAGCGCGGGCGCGTCGCCCACCTCGAGCGCGGCGTACGGCAGCACCAGCGCCTGCCGGATCGCCCGCAGCGCCACCACCGGGTCGTCGCCGATCCGCCCCGCCACCTGCGAGGCCGCGCCGAGCGGGTCGGGTCGGTCGCCGAACAGCAGCTGGTCGACGACGCCGCGCAGCGCCACCCGGGTCGGCGGGTAGACCGTCGCCGCGAGCGCCGCCATCACGGCGGTGGCGCCGACGTTCGGGTCGCCCTCGCCCAGCGCGTCGACGAGGCTCAGCTCGAGCACGAACACCGCCATCACGGTGATCAGGGCGACCGCGGTGACCACCACCGTGGTCACGAGGCCGCGCACGTCGACCAGGTCGGGCAGCGTGGCGCCGACGTACATCGCCGGACCCACCAGCGCGAACAGCGCCACCGCGGCGGACGGGAGCGTGCGGCCGGTCGCGCCCTCGGCGGCGAACACGACGAGGCCGTAGACGAACAACGTCACCGTCGCGGCCAGCGCCATCCACACCAGCGCGCGTCGCATCGCCCCCTCGCTGACCTCGATCCGCCACCAGGTGTGGGCGATCAGCACGCACCCCTGCACGAGCACCATCAGCCCGGTCACGTCGAAACCCACGTCGGTGTCGGAGTACGCCATCGTCACCGCGCCGCAGCCGACCACGAGCACGACGCCCACGAAGTCGACCGGGTGCCGCCAGCGCGTGGCGGGGTAGGTCGCCAGCGCGGTCGGGGCGAGCAGCGCGCCACACGCCGTCGAGACGACGACGGCGTCGCGACCGGAGGCGACCAGCACCGAGGCCGCCACCCCGGCCAGCCCGGCGAGCAGCATGAGCGTGGCGGCCACGAGTGCCCGGCGTCGCAGCAGCAGCGCCAGCCCGCTGCCGCCGAACGACAGCGACGCGACGGCGCCGGCGAGGGCGAGCGCGTCCACGGGCTAGCCGCCGAGACCGCGCTCGCGGGCGCGGATCACCGCCGCGGTGCGGTCGGTCACCTCGAGCTTGGCGAAGATCGTGGTCAGGTTGTTGCTGACCGTCTTGGGGGAGAGGTGAAGCGCCTCCGCGATCTCGGCGGTCCGGCGTCCGCCGGCCAGCAGGCCGAGCACGTCGCGCTCCCGGGCGGTCAGCTCGGGGAACGGCTCCGCCGCGGCCGGCGCGGGCGGGTTCGCGAAGTGGTCGAGCAGCCGGGCCGCGATGCCCGGCCCGAAGATCGCCTGGCCGCGAGCGACGGCGCGGATCCCGTCGGCGATCTCGTCCTGCTCGGCGCCCTTGAGCAGGTAGCCCCGGGCGCCGGCCTGCATCGCGGTGAACACGGTGGCGTCGTCGTCGTACATCGTGAGCACCAGGACGGCGACCTCGGGCACTGCCTGCCGGATCCGCCGGGTCGCCTCGACGCCGTCGACGCCCGGCATCCGCACGTCCATGAGCACGACGTCGGGCCGGGTCACCTGCGCCTCGCGGACGGCGCCCTCGCCGTCGACGGCCTCGCCGACGACCTCGAAGTCGTCGAGCGTGCCCAGGAGCGCGGCGAGACCGTGACGCACCACCGGGTGGTCGTCGGCCAGCAGCACGCGGATCGGCACCCGACCATCATCGCGGGCGCCGGCCTCCCGGCGCCCGGGAACTTCTTCCCGTCTGCACCGGGCTGGCGGGGAACCGCGCGGGAGGCGATGCTCTGGGGACGGGAGGCGGCGACGGCGGAGCGTGGAGCCACATTCCACACGCACCCACCTGGGGGAACCAATGAGCAGCACCACGAGCACCGCTGAAACGGTCCGGTCCCGCCTCACCACCAAGCAGAAGGTCGGCCTCGTGATCGCCGGCCTCTACTCCCTCGGCAACATCCCGAGCTTCCTCGTGGGCGAGCCCCCGCCCGGCGAGGAGGGACCGCCGCTCGCGATCGTCGTCATCGGCAGCATCCTCGGCGTGATCGGCCTGGTGGCAGCCGTGATGGCCTGGCGGGGAAACCGCGTCGCCCTCCGCGTGTGCGCCGGCGCGATCATCGTGATGACGCTCACCGGTCTGCCCGCCTTCTTCGTCGACGTTCCGATGGCCATCAAGGCGCTCGTGGGCGTCAGCGTGGTGCTCACGGTCGTCGCCGTCGTGCTCATGTTCTCCGGCGACCGCCGCCCCGCGGCCGTCGTCGACTGAGGGCCGGGACCATGATCGCGATCGTCACGCTGCTGCTCGCCTTCCCGCTCGGGTTCGCCCTGCGGAGCCGGCTCGCCGCCGGCGTCACCTACGCCGTCGCCTACCTGTGGGCGTTCACGTTCCAGACGCTCTACCTGCTGCTCGACTCGCTCGGGGGCGCCGCGAACCCCGCCTTCGAGGCCGGCGAGTTCCCGTTGTCGTACGGGGTCGTCGCGCTGGCGATCCTCGCGGTCGGGCTCGGCCTCGTGCAGCTCGGCCACCGGGTCGGCCGCGCGTGGCGGGCGCGCCGCTCGCTCGCCGATCCGCCGGCGGTGGTGGCCACTCCGTGACCCGCCCCGTGCTCGTTCTCCTGGCGGCGCTGGTGCTCAGCGCCGCCGGGTGCGGCTCGGGCGCCGAGCCTGGCGACGGGCCGACTGACGGGCGGACCGCCGGGCCGAGCTCGGCCACCGCCACCCCGGCCTCCCCCTCCGACTCGCCGACCGTGATCTCTCGTACCCCCGAGCTCGACGCGGTGGGCGTGATGGGGCACTCGGGTGCCACCGGCGTGAACTCGGAGGGGGACGGGAGGGAAGTGCCCGAGAACAGCTGGGCGACCGGAACCAACCCGGCCGTGAACAGCATCTACCTCCGGCTTCTCGCCCGGCACCCGGCGTTGCGAGACCACCAGGTGAACGTCGCGATCAACGGGTCCGACGTCGACAGCCTGATGGACCAGGCCGAGAGCATGCTCTCCCACGATCCGGTACCCGACCTCGTGCTGGTGCAGAGCATCGACAACGACATCCGGTGCGACGGGTCCGATCCCGAGAACTACGCGACGTTCGAAGCGACCCTGCGCGAGGTCGTCGCCTACCTGGAGACGACGGCGCCGGGCATCAGGATCTTCTTCATCCATCAGTGGGGCAGCGTGGCCGCCTACGACGCGGTACTCGAGAGGATCGAGACCGGACCCGACCACATGTCCGACCTCGGCCGCTGCTCCACCTTCCGCGACGGGAGGCGGTTCCCGCGCGGCGAGGCGTACCTGCAATCCCTGTCGGATGCCTACTACGACCGCATCACCAGGGTCTGTCGCGCGGCCGAGAACTGCGCCACAGACCGCGGCGCCCTGCAGGACCTCCGCGTGGAGCCGTCCGATCTCGCGCCGGACCTCGACCACGCCACCATCAGCGGTCACGCGAAGATCGCGGCGTACGCGTGGCGCGCGCTGCCCCGGGCCTGGAAATGACCCGGCTGGGCTGAGCGGCAGGATGGGGGGATGCCCGTCTCCACCGTCACCGTCGACGTCGGCCCGCTGACCCTGGAAGACGTCGTGGCGGTCGCCCGCCACGGCGCCCCGGTGGCCCTGAGCGAGGGCGCCCTGGCCGCCGTCGACCGGGCTCGCGCGGTGGTCGACGAGCTCGCCGCCAGCCCGACGCCGGCCTACGGCATCTCCACCGGGTTCGGCGCCCTCGCCACCCGCCACATCCCCACCGAGATGCGGGCCCAGCTGCAGCGCTCCCTGGTGCGCTCGCACGCCGCCGGCTCCGGCCCGGAGGTGGAGCGCGAGGTGGTGCGCGGGCTGATGCTGCTGCGGCTCTCGACCCTGGCCACCGGCCACACCGGCGTCCGCCGGGAGACCGCCGAGCTGCTCGCCGGGCTGCTCTCGACCGGCATCACGCCGGTGGTGCCGGAGTACGGCTCGCTCGGCTGCTCGGGTGACCTCGCCCCGCTCTCGCACTGCGCGCTGGCGCTGATCGGCGAGGGCACGGTGCGCGACGCCGACGGCGTGCTGCTCCCCGCCGCCGAGGCGCTGGCGGCGGCCGGTCTCGCCCCGGTCGAGCTGGCCGCCAAGGAGGGGCTGGCGCTCATCAACGGCACCGACGGCATGCTCGGGATGCTGGTGCTCGCGATCACCGACCTGCGGATGCTGCTGCGCACCGCCGACGTCGCCGCCGCGATGTCGGTGGAGGGCCAGCTCGCCACCGACCGGGTGTTCGCCCCCGAGCTGCAGGCGCTGCGGCCGCACCCCGGGCAGGCCGCCTCGGCGCGCAACCTGGTGGCGCTGCTCGCCGACTCCGGCGTCGTGGCCTCGCACCGCGGGCCCGACTGCAACCGGGTGCAGGACGCCTACTCGCTGCGCTGCTCCCCGCAGGTGCACGGCGCCGCCCGCGACACCGTCGAGCACGCGGCCGCCGTGGCCGGCCGCGAGCTCGCCGCCGCCATCGACAACCCGGTGGTGCTGGCCGAGGAGGGTCGCGTCGAGAGCAACGGCAACTTCCACGGCGCGCCGGTGGGCTACGTGCTGGACTTCCTCGCGATCGCCGCGGCCGACGTCGCCTCGATCAGCGAGCGCCGCACCGACCGGTTCCTCGACCGCAACCGCAGCCACGACCTGCCGCCGTTCCTGGCCGGCGACCCCGGCGTCGACAGCGGCCACATGATCGCGCAGTACACGCAGGCCGGGATCGTCTCGGAGCTGAAGCGGCTGGCCGTGCCGGCGTCGGTCGACTCCATCCCCTCCAGCGCCATGCAGGAGGACCACGTGTCGATGGGGTGGGGGGCCGCCCGCAAGCTGCGCCGGTCGGTCGACGGGCTGACGCGGGTGCTCGCCGTCGAGGTGCTCACCGCGGCGCGCGCCCTCGACCTGCGGGCGCCGTTGAAGCCGTCGCCGCGCACCGGCGCCGTCGTCCGGCTGCTGCGGGAGGCGGGAGTGGAGGGGCCCGGGCCGGACCGGTACCTGACGCCCGAGATCGAGACCGCCCACGAGCTGGTGCGCTCGGGGGCCATGGTGGAGGCCGCCGGCCCGCTGGGCTGAGGTGTGACGACGACCGGACCGGGGGAGAAACCCCGCGTGCCCGCCGCTCGCCTCGCTCGTCACGCCCGCGTCCTCGTGGCGCTCGTCGCCCTCTCGCTGCTCGGCGTCGCCCTCGTCGCGAGCCTCACCGAGGACCGAGCCATGGCCGATCCCGCCGACGTCGACGGCGTCGCCGATGTCCGGAGGGTGGCCTGGGCCGACGACCCGGACTCCACCTACCTGCGGATCGTGCTCGAGGACGGTCTGTCGGAGCAGGAGGTCCGCGACGCCGTTGACGACGTCAAGACCGGCTATGACGACGAGGACGCGCCGGACCCCGGCTCGCTGCAGGTGGTGTTCGACGAGTTCAGCGCCGGCGTCTTCCCGCGCCACGTCTCGACCGAGCACCCCGACCCCGACCTCGAGCGCGCGCTGTGGCTGCGCGAGGACGGCCGCGCTACCTGGTTCGGCCCGGGCGACCAGTTCCGTCCGGGGGACCGGCTGTCGCGCTCCGGCACCAGCCCGCTCGTCATCGCGCCGGCGGCCGACGTCGTCGACCTCGCACTCGACCTCGACGCCGCCTTCCCAGCCACCGACGAGGTTCGCCGCAGCTTCGCGATCGGGTCGCAGGACGGCGCGATGCGGGTGCAGTTCAGCAACTACCCGGCCGTCCTCGACCGTTCCGGACTCGAGGCGTTCCAGGCGCTCCAGGAGCGCTATCCCGGCACCACCGGCTGGCTCGACGGCGGGGAAGGCGCTGCCGTCCACCTCAGCGACGCGGACGTCACCCTCCCGCAGGCGCTCGCCCGGGGGCGAGATCTGCTCGACGGCCTGCTCGTCACCGAGGTCGGCTGGGGTCCGCTGCGGGCACGGACGTTCCCCGAGCTCGGCCGAATGGCTCGTGACCTGGGCCCGGCGCTGGCGCGGCTGCGCGCGATGCCCGGGGTGCGGGCCGTGAGCTCCGAGGGTGTGCAGGTCGACGACGTCACCACCCTCGACGCCGTCCGCCGCCTCCTGCCCGACGAGACGGTCCTGCTGGTGCGGGAGCCGAACGACCTGATCGGCTTCCCGCCCGACCCGGTGCTCGAGGTCGGGTCCTGGACCGAGCCGGAGCTGCTCGCGCTCTGGCGCGAGGCGGTCGCGATCGACGGCCTCCGACAGATCAACCCCTCACTCGTCGTCGAGACCGACATCACCGACGCCGACCTCGCCCGCCTGTTCGCGCTCGTGAAGCCACGGCTGGGGCCCGACGACACGCTGCCGCTCTACGCCGGCGAGGCACCGATCTACCGAGTCAGCGACCTCACCTACGTCGGTGATCTCGTCGGCGACGGCTCGCTCGCGCCGCCCGGCGATCCGGTCTCTCCGCAGGCAGCCGACCTGGGGGAGCGGTTCGCCGGTCCCTGGGCCGACGCCCCCGCTGGCTGACACCCGCGCCGCACGGCGGTAGAACGGTCCGGTGACCGAATCGCGCACCGTCCGAGCCGCCCGCGGCACCGAGCTCACCGCCCGCTCGTGGCAGACCGAGGCGCCGCTGCGGATGCTGATGAACAACCTCGACCCCGAGGTGGCCGAGAACCCGGCCGAGCTCGTGGTCTACGGCGGCACCGGCAAGGCGGCGCGCGACTGGCCGTCGTACGACGCGCTCGTGCGCACCCTCACCACGCTCGAGGACGACGAGACGATGTTGGTGCAGTCGGGTCGCCCGGTCGGCGTCATGAAGACGCACGCGTGGGCGCCGCGGGTGCTCATCGCCAACTCCAACCTGGTGGGCGACTGGGCGAACTGGGAGGAGTTCCGCCGGCTGGAGGACCTCGGCCTCACGATGTACGGCCAGATGACGGCGGGCTCGTGGATCTACATCGGCACCCAGGGCATCCTCCAGGGCACCTTCGAGACCTTCGCCGCCGTCGCCGACAAGCTAGCCGGGGGCGGCCAGGGGGCCGGCACGCTGGCCGGCACCATCACCCTCACCGCCGGCCTCGGGGGCATGGGCGGCGCGCAGCCGCTCGCCGTCACGATGAACGACGGCGTGGCGATCTGCGTCGACGTCGACCAGGCGCGCATCACCCGCCGCATCGAGCACCGCTACCTCGACGAGCAGGCGGACTCCGTCGACGACGCCGTCGCCCGGGCCGTCGCGGCGCGCGACGAGCGCCGTCCGCTCTCGATCGGGCTGCTCGGCAACGCCGCCGAGGTGTTCCCGCAGCTGCTGGAGATGCAGGCGCCGATCGACGTCGTGACCGACCAGACCTCCGCCCACGACCCGCTCTCCTACCTGCCGGTCGGCGTCGCCGTCGAGGACTGGCACGACGCGGCTTCGCGCGATCCCGAGGGCTTCACCAAGGACGCACAGGCCTCGATGGCCGCGCACGTGCGGGCGATGGTGGAGTTCCAGGACGCCGGCGCGGAGGTGTTCGACTACGGCAACTCGATCCGCGACGAGGCCCGCAAGGGCGGCTACGACCGGGCCTTCTCCTTCCCCGGCTTCGTGCCCGCCTACATCCGGCCGCTGTTCTGCGAGGGCCGCGGCCCGTTCCGGTGGGCGGCGCTCTCCGGCGACCCGGCCGACATCGCCGCCACCGATCGGGCGATCCTCGAGCTCTTCCCCGACGACGAGCGGCTGCAGAAGTGGATCACCATGGCCGGCGAGCGGGTGCACTTCCAGGGCCTGCCGGCACGCATCTGCTGGCTCGGCTACGGCGAGCGTGACCGCGCCGGGCTGCGCTTCAACGAGATGGTCGCCTCCGGCGAGCTGTCGGCGCCCGTCGTGATCGGCCGCGACCACCTCGACTGCGGCTCGGTGGCCTCGCCCTACCGCGAGACCGAGGGCATGCTCGACGGCTCCGACGCCATCGCCGACTGGGCGATCCTCAACGCCCTGGTCAACACCGCCTCCGGCGCCACCTGGGTGTCCTTCCACCACGGTGGCGGCGTCGGCATGGGCCGCTCGCTCCACGCCGGTCAGGTCGTCGTCGCCGACGGCACCCCGCTGGCGGCCGAGAAGATCGAGCGAGTCCTCACCAACGACCCCGGCATGGGCGTCATCCGCCACGTCGACGCCGGCTACGACCGCGCCGCCGAGGTGGCCACCGCCCGCGACGTCCGGGTGCCGATGCGAGAAGGGTGAGGTGGTTTCGAGACGGTCGCTGCGCGACCTCCTCAACCACCGCACAGCGCCGGTGGTTGAGGAAGGCGCGCTAGCGCCTGTCTCGAAACCACCCACCTCTATCGTTGCCTCGCACCATTCCCCGGTTGGTCTGCCGGTAGGGCCCGCCTGACTTTGAATCAGGATTAGCGACGTAGGTTCGACTCCTACCCGGGGAGCTCGCTGGCCGTGCGCAGCGCCGCGCGGATCGCGCCCTCCACCCGGCGCCGCTCGCCGGTGGCGAGCAGGTCGAGCAGGCCGCCGCGCAGCACGGCGAGGACGGCGGTGCGGCGGTGCCGGCCGGCCGCGGTGCGGCGTTCGGCAGCGGGTTGGGCGGCGGCGAGCAGGGCGAGCCAGTCGCCGACGGTGTCTTGTGCGAAGTCGCCCCACGGGCCGTCGGGGTCGGTGAGCGAGCGGCCGTAGGCCTCCACCCAGAGCCGCAGCAGTGCCGCGTGCGTCGGGTCGGCCAGCCACGACCACACCGCGGTGGCCGCGGCGTGGAGCCCAGGGCCGGAGGTCGCGCCGAGTGCCGCCTGCTCGTCGGCCCGTGCCCGCGCGAGCAGGCGCCGCACCAGCTCGTCCTTGGAGCCGAACAGGAACAGCAGCACCCGAGGGCTGGACCCGACGGCTGTCGCGAGTGGCCGCAGCGAGAGGTCGGACAGACCGTGGGTCAGCACGTAGCCATAGCACTTCTCGAGCAGCTCGGTCTCCCGTGCCGACGGCGTCCTCATGGCTCGAGGGTGGCATGACTGAAACAGTCGTGTCAGTATTTCGGTGTGAGCGAGTTGACGGTGCGGGATGCCGACCGGCCGGGGGATCTCGGCTGGGTCGTGCAGCGGCACGGCGAGGTGTACGCCGCCGAGGAGGGGTACGACACCAGCTTCGAGTGGCTCGTGGCCGGCGTCGTCGGGCGCTACGCCGCCGAGCGCGACGCGAGGACCGAGCGGGCGTGGATTGCGGAGGTGGACGGCGAGCGGGCCGGCTGCATCATGTGCACCGGGTGCGAGGAGGAGGGCACGGCGCTGCTGCGGGTGCTGCTGGTGGAGCCCTCGCTGCGCGGGCACGGCGCCGGGCGCGCGCTGGTCACCACCTGCGTCGACTTCGCGCGCGACGCCGGCTACCGGCGGATGCGGCTGTGGACGGTCGCCGGGCTCGACCCGGCCAGGAGGCTCTACGAGGCGGCCGGCTTCACGCTCGCCGAGGAGGGCCCGCACCCAGGCTTCGGTCATCCTGTCGTCGGTCAGACCTGGCGGCTGGACCTACAGTGAGCCGGTGCGCCAGAAGCTGACCGTCGTCGTGCTCGCCGCCGGTGGCGGCACCCGGATGAAGTCGAAGACCATGAAGGTGCTCCATCCGATCGGCGGGCGCAGCATGATCGGCCACGTGCTCCGCGCGCTGGAGGCGCTGGAGCCGCACAAGATCGTGGCGGTGGTCGGACACCAGCGCGACCAGGTCGGTCCGCACATCCAGCAGCTGGTGCCGGACTCGCAGCTCGTGCTCGCGGTGCAGGAGGAGCAGAACGGCACCGGGCACGCCGTCCGGATGGCGATGGAGGCCCTGCGCGCGACGGCGGGTGACGCCGCGGCGGAGGGCACGGTGCTCGTCGCGTACGGCGACACCCCGCTGCTGAAGGGCGAGAGCCTGCGCGCCTTCGCCGCCGAGCACGAGGCGGCGCAGCGCGCGGTGAGCATCCTGAGCGGCGTCCTCGCCGACCCGTTCGGCTACGGGCGGGTGGTGCGCGACGCCGAGGGCGAGGTGGTCGGCGTCGTCGAGGAGAAGGACGCGAGCGCCGAGCAGCGCGAGATCCGCGAGATCAACTCCGGCATCTACGCCTTCGACGCCGCCTTCCTCGTCGACGCGCTGCCGCGGCTGTCGAACGACAACGCGAAGGGCGAGTACTACCTCACCGACACGGTGCAGATCGCCCGCGACGCCGGGCTCACCGTCGGCGCCCACCCGCTCGACGACGTGATGCAGGCCGAGGGGGTCAACGACCGCGCCCAGCTCGCCGAGCTCGGCCGCGAGCTCAACCGGCGCATCGTCGACCGCTGGATGCGTCACGGCGTCACGGTGATGGACCCGGCCACCACCTGGATCGAGGCCGACGTCGTGCTCGAGCCCGACGTCACGATCCTGCCCGGCACCCAGCTGCTCGGGGTCACCGTGGTCGCGGAGGACGCCGTCGTCGGCCCGGACACGACCCTCAAGGACTGCGAGATCGGGCGCGGCGCCCGGGTGGTGCGCACCCACGGCGAGCTCGCGGTGGTGGGGGCCGACGCCAGCGTGGGGCCGTACGCCTACCTGCGGCCCGGCACCCAGCTCGGCGCCCGCGGCAAGATCGGCACCTTCGTGGAGACCAAGAACGCGGTGATCGGCGACGAGGCCAAGGTGCCGCACCTCTCCTACGTCGGTGACGCCGAGATCGGCACCGGCACCAACATCGGCGCCGGCACGATCTTCGCCAACTACGACGGCGTCGAGAAGCACCGCACCCGGGTCGGGCGGCACGCGAAGACCTCGTCGAACAACACGTTCGTCGCGCCCGTCGACATCGGGGACGGCGCCGCGACCGGCGCCGGCACCGTCGTCCGCCGCGACGTGCCGCCGGGGGCGCTGGCCGTCAGCGGCGGGCCGCAGCGCAACATCACGGGATGGGCCATGCGCCGGCGGGCCGGAACCGCGCAGGCGGACGCCGCCCGGGCCGCCGAGGACCGCGGCGCGGACCCGGGTGTCGCCGACGGGGATGGTGCGCGAGAATCGGAGTGACCAAGGTCGACCCCGTGAGGAGCAGTGCGTGACGGGAATCCAGAAGACCACCGAGAAGAACCTGATGGTCTTCAGCGGACGGGCCCACCCTCAGCTCTCGGAGGAGGTCGCCGCGATCCTCGGTACGCCGCTGGTGCCGACGTCGGCCTACGAGTTCGCCAACTCCGAGATCTACGTGCGCTACGAGGAGTCGGTGCGCGGCTGCGACGCGTTCGTGATCCAGAGCCACACCGCGCCGATCAACGAGTGGATCATGGAGCACCTGATCATGGTCGACGCGCTCAAGCGGGCCTCGGCCAAGCGGATCACGGTGGTGATGCCGTTCTACGGCTACGCCCGCCAGGACAAGAAGCACCGCGGCCGCGAGCCGATCACGGCCCGCCTGGTCGCCGACCTCTTCAAGACCGCCGGCGCCGACCGGCTGATCGCCGTCGACCTGCACGCCGACCAGGTGCAGGGGTTCTTCGACGGCCCGGTCGACCACCTCATGGCGCTCCCGGTGCTCACCGAGCACGTGAAGGCGAAGTACGGCGACCAGAAGCTCGCCGTCGTCTCCCCGGACGCCGGCCGGATCAAGGTCGCCGAGCGGTGGTCGTCGCGGCTCGGCGGCGCCCCGCTGGCCTTCATCCACAAGTCCCGCCGCATCGACCGGCCGAACGAGACCGTCGCCAACCGCGTCGTCGGTGACGTCAAGGGCAGGCTCTGCGTGCTGGTCGACGACATGATCGACACCGGAGGCACCATCGTCGCGGCCACCGAGGCGCTGGTGAACGACGGCGCCGCCGGCGTCGTCGTCGCCGCCACCCACCCGATCCTCTCCGACCCCGCCGTCGACCGGCTCAAGAACTGCCCGGCACTGGAGATCGTGGTCACCAACACGCTGCCGATCCCGCCCGACCGCGAGTTCGACAAGCTCACCTGTCTCTCGATCGCCCCGCTCGTGGCGCGGGCGATCCGCGAGGTGTTCGAGGACGGCTCGGTCACCTCGATGTTCGACGGGCACGCCTAACCTGCGTGCCGAAGGCCCGCTCGCGCACTAGCGTGCCGCGCGTGGTGACTCTCGGGAACGACCTCGCGGTCGAGGCACGCGACCTCCGCCGCACCTTCACCACCCGCACCGGCGTGCTGCGCCGCACCGCCAAGCAGGTGGAGGCGGTGCGCGGCGTCTCGTTCGGGATCCGGCCCGGCGAGCTGTTCGGGCTGCTCGGCCCGAACGGCGCGGGCAAGACGACGACGATCAAGATGCTCATCACGCTGCTGCTGCCGACGTCCGGGTCGGCGAGGGTGCTGGGGCACGACGTCGTCGACGACGTGCGCGAGGTGCGGCGCCGGATCGGCTACGTGTTCGGCGGCGACCGCGGCCTGTACGAGCGGCTCAACGGCCTCGACAACCTGCGCTACTTCTCCGAGCTGTACGGCGTGCCGCCCCGCGAGCAGAAGCAGCGGATCGGCGAGCTGCTCGAGCTGGTGGGCCTCACCGGGCGGGAGAAGGAGCGGGTCGAGGGCTACTCGCGCGGCATGCGGCAGCGGCTCCACATCGCGCGGGGGCTGCTGCACGACCCCGCGGTGCTGTTCCTCGACGAGCCGTCGATCGGCATCGACCCGGTGGGCGCGCGCGAGCTGCGCGCCACCATCGGCACCCTCGCCGAGCAGGGCAAGACGGTGCTGCTCACCACGCACTACATGTTCGAGGCGGACGAGCTGTGCGACCGGATCGCCGTCATCCGCTCCGGCGAGATCGTGGCCGAGGGCACGCCGGAGGAGCTGAAGCGGCGGGTGCGCACCGGCCGGGTGCTCGAGGTGGAGACCTACGGCGTGCCGGACGACGCGCTGGGCCGGCTGCAGGAGGTCGACGGCGTCCGCACCGTCACCACCGAGGAGCGCGGCCAGCAGCAGGTGGTGCTGCTGCAGTGCGAGCCCGGCGCCGACCCCACCCGCGCGGCGCTCGCGTGCCTCGCCGACCTGCGGGTCGGTCGGGTCACCGCGCGGGAGCCGACGCTGGAGGACGCGTACGTCGAGCTGGTGACCGGGTGACGACCCGATGACGACCCGATGACGACCCGATGACGACCCTGCGGCAGCAGGTCGTCTGCTACTGGCTGCAGTTCAAGATCCTCGCGGTCTCGCCGTTCGAGGGGATCCTCTGCATCATCTTCCCGCTGATGTTCGCCACCGCGGCGCTGCTCGTGTACCAGGTCGGCGGCGACGCCGACGCCACGCTGTACGCCGCGCTCGGGGCGGCGGCGATGGGCATCTGGACGGCGATGATGGTGCCGGCGAGCTCGCTGCTGAACCGCGAGCGCTGGCAGGGCACGCTCGAGCTGGTGGTGGCGGCGCCCACCCGGTTCTCGCTGGTGATCGTGCCGATCACGATGGCGATGGCCACCGTCGGTCTGTACGCCGTCGTCGCCACGATCCTCTGGAACCGCTGGGTGTTCGACATCGAGCTGCGCATCGCGAGCTGGCCGCTGTTCGTGCTCAGCGTGCTGGCCGCGGCGCTGTCGATCGCGCTGGTGGGGTTCCTGCTCGCGGTGACGGCGGTGCGGTACCGCACGTCGTGGGCGCTCGGCGCCGCGCTCGAGTACCCGGGATGGCTGCTCTGCGGCTTCCTGGTGCCGCTCGACCTGCTGCCCGGCGTGCTGCGGCCGGTCTCCGCGGCGCTCCCCACCACCTGGGCGGTGGAGGCGATGCGCTCGGCCGCCGCCGGGGGAGCGCCCTGGGGCGACCTCGCGGTGTGCCTGGCCCTCGGTGCGGCCTACGCCGCCCTGGCCACCTGGCTCGGTGCCCGGCTCGTCGACTCCGCCCGCCGCAACGCCACCCTGGCGCTCACGTGACCGACCTGCGGATCTTCCTCGTGGGCGGGCTGATGAGCTACCGCGCCCAGTTCAACTGGCTCAACCCGTGGATCCTGGTGCCGACGCTCCTGGTCGAGCCGCTGTGCCAGATCCTGCTGTTCGCCTACATCGGCCGGGCCGCCGGCGTCGGCAACGACGAGTTCTACGTGATCGGGAACGCCCTCAACTTCGCGGCCATCCCGTGCCTGTTCGCGATGGGCGCGACGATCTCCGGGGAGCGGTGGGGTCAGACCCTCGAGATCGTGTTCGCCACGCCGGCACGGCGGCTGCCGCTGTTCCTGGGCCGGTCGCTGCCGGTGATCCTCAACGGCTGGGGCGTCGCCATGTTCGGCGTGGTGGTCGGGTCGCTCCTGCTCGACGTCGACATCCCGGGCGGCGCGTGGCCGTCGATCGCACTCGTCGTCGCGGTGACCT
Organism: uncultured Actinomycetota bacterium; assembly: GCA_963808855.1. Lineage (GTDB taxonomy): Bacteria > Actinomycetota > Actinomycetes > Propionibacteriales > Nocardioidaceae > Nocardioides. The sequence goes on from CAWEHA010000002.1 coordinate 1,091,307, forward strand.
CGCTGTCGTGCACCGGGCTCGGCCTGATCATGGGCGCGGTGGCGCTGCGGCTCCGCGAGAGCGCCACCATGGGCAACATCCTGTTCCTGCTGCTGCTCGTCTTCTGCGGCACCAACGTGGCCCTCGCCGACATGCCCGGGTGGATGGCCGCCACGGGCCGCTGGCTGCCGCTCACCCACGGCATCGAGGCGGCCCGTGCCCTCGCCGACGGCGCCGCGCTGACGTCGGTCGGCGACCTGCTCGCCCGCGAGCTCGGCATCGGCGTGCTCTACATCGTCGTCGGCATGGCCCTGGTGCGCGGCTTCGAGTGGTGGAGCCGTCGCGGCGCCTCCCTTTCGGTGATGTGACGCGACGACGGACCTCCGCGTACGATTCCCCGGTTGCCTCGGCGAGGGAGCGCACGCTCCGTGATCGACAGGGCCGGCTTGCTGCCTGCGGTCGACCTCGCCGGGCCCACGAACCCGATTTCGCGATTCCCCAGGAGTGACGGCACGCATGTCCCAGACCGAGAAGATCAAGGCCGAGGCCCGCACCGAGTTCGGCAAGGGTGCCGCGCGCCGGATCCGCCGCGACGACAAGGTGCCGGTCGTGCTCTACGGGCACGGCCTCGACCCGCAGCACCTCACGCTGCCGGGCCACGAGACGATGATGGCGCTCAAGCACGGCGGCACGAACGCCGTCGTCGAGCTCGACATCGACGGCAAGACCCAGCTCGCCCTCAGCAAGCAGGTGCAGATCGACCCGATCCGCCGGGTGCTGGAGCACATCGACTTCGTCGCGATCCGCAAGGGCGAGAAGGTCGTCGTCGACATCTCGATCCACGTCGTCGGCGACGCCGTCTCGGAGACCCTGGTGGTCACCGAGAACTCGACCGTGCAGGTGGAGGCCGAGGCGACCAACATCCCCGAGCAGATCGAGGTCTCGGTCGAGGGCGCCGAGGTCGGCACCCAGGTGCTGGCCTCGCAGCTCGAGCTGCCGGACGACGTCACCCTGCTCGCCGACCCCGACCTGCTGATCGTCAACGTGGTTGCCCAGGTCACCGCCGAGCAGCTCGAGGCCGAGCTGGAGGAGGCCGAGGCCGAGGCCGGCATCGAGCGCGACGAGACCGACGAGGAGGCCGCCGAGGCCGCCGAGACGGAGGCTGCGGAGGGCGACGCTGGCGCTGCCGCCGAGGGCGGCGAGTCCCCGGCCGAGGGCAGCGACGAGGAGTGAGCCCGTTCCGCCGGCTCAGGTGGTTCCTGGGCCGGTTGGTCTCACCCGCCCGCGCGGGTCAGGAACAGCAGGAGGACGACGTGCCGACCGGTGAGGTCTGGTTGGTGGTGGGTCTCGGCAACCCCGGCGACAAGTACGCCGGACACCGCCACAACGTCGGCTACCTCGTGGCCGACGTGCTCGCCGAGCGCATGGGCGCGGGCTTCCGCGCCCACAAGTCGGGCCGCGCGGACGTCGTCGAGGGACGCCTGGGGGCGCCCGGCGCCGACGTGCCGCGGGTCGTGCTCGCCCGGCCCCGCTCCCACATGAACGAGGTCGGGGGGCCGGTGAAGGCGCTCGCCACCTTCTACAAGGTGCCGCCGGCGCGGATCCTCGCCGTCCATGACGAGCTCGACCTGCCGTTCGGCTCGCTGCGCGCCAAGCTCGGCGGCGGCGACAACGGCCACAACGGCCTGAAGTCGCTGCGCTCGGCGCTCGGCACCGGTGACTTCCACCGGGTGCGCGCCGGCATCGGTCGCCCGCCCGGCCGCCAGGACGTGGCCGACTTCGTGCTCTCGAACTACTCGTCGGTGGAGCGCAAGGAGCTCCCGCTCCAGGTCGAGCTCGCCGCCGACGCCGTCGAGTCGCTCGTCACCGACGGCCTCGAGCGCACCCAGCAGCGCTTCAACAGCTGACTACCCCGAGTCCTGCTCCTGCTGGGCCAGGTAGCGCCGTACGGGGATCGGCTCGCGCTGCACGTAGCCGACGGGGAGCAGCACGTCGCCGAGGGCGGAGAGGTAGTAGACCTCCCAGTGGTAGTACCCGTAGAACGCGCGGGGACGCCGCTTCATCACCTCCGCGAGCAGGGTGACGCCGCGCACGTAGGCGTCGGCGTTGTTGTAGCGGTAGAGCGCGTTGGCCCGACCCCGCGGTCCGCGGGCGAAGTCGTTCGAGGCGAGGTAGCGGCCCGCGGCGAGGATCGAGTCGCGCGGTGAGTCGATGTCGCCGCGGCCCCACCGTGCCCAGGTCTCGGGGATGAACTGCATCGGCCCGCGTGCGCCCGCCACCGACAGCCCGCGGATCCGGCCCATCCCGGTCTCCACCAGGTTGATCGCGGCGAGGTACTCCCAGTCGACGTCGAAGGTGGCCTCGGCCTCCCGGTAGTGCGCGAGCAGCCGGCGCGCCGGCGCCGGCCGCACGATCCGCCACGCCGGCAGGGTGCGGCTGAGCGTGTCGTGCATCGAGCGGAACTCGCGCCGCGAGGCGATGTTGGCGGCGGCCAGGCGCCACAGCGCGGGCGACAGCAGCCGGCGCACGGCGGCGTCCCACCGGGGTGTGGCGCCGAGCTGGCGGTAGGCGAGCTGCTGGAGCCGGCCGGCGGCGGCCAGGGTGCCGCCGGCCGAGCCGCGGTCGGCGATCGCGGACTCGGCCACCCGGATCCGGTGGGCGAGGTCGCGCGGCGTCCGGGCCGCCGGCGGCACGCCGTCGCGGGCGGCCACCAGCACCGCGGGCAGGGCCGGTACGGGCTCGGTCGGCTTCGGCGTCGGCCTCGGCTTCCGGGTGGGCTCCTGGCTCGGCTCCGACCGCGACGCCTCCGCCGGGGTCGTCTCACGGGCCGGTTCGGCCGCCCGCTCGCCGTCGGAGCAGCCCGTGACGAGGGTCGCGAGGGCCACGGCAACGACGGCGGTGGAGCGAAGAGGCATCCCCGCCAGCGTACGTAGCGGCGGTTACTAGGGTTGCCGGGTGACCCAGAGCCCCACGACGCCACCGGCCGACGACCACGAGCTCGCCGCCTGGCTGGCCGAGGAGGCCGGACGCCGGCTGCTCGAGGTGCGCGAGGAGGGCCTCACCGGCCGCGCGCTCAAGGACGCCGGCGACCAGGCCGCCCACGACCTGCTCGTGCGGCTGCTGGCCGAGCACCGCCCCGGCGACGTCGTGCTCTCCGAGGAGGGCAAGGACGACCGGGCCCGGCTGGACGCGGACCGGGTCTGGATCGTCGACCCGCTCGACGGCACCCGCGAGTTCTCCGAGCCGCCGCGCGACGACTGGGCCGTGCACGTGGCGCTGTGGGAGCGCGGCGCCGGCGACGGCTCGACCGGGGAGGGCGACCTCATCGCCGGAGCCGTGGCGCAGCCCGCCCTCGGCGAGACCTTCCACACCGGCGCGCCGCCCACCGTGCCCGACCGCACCGCGGAGCGGCTCCGGCTCGCCGTCTCCCGCAGCCGGCCGCCGGAGTTCACGCACGGCCTCGCCCGCGAGCTCGACGCCGCGCTGGTGCCGATGGGCTCGGCCGGCGTCAAGGTGATGTCGGTGGTGCGCGACGTCACCGACGCCTACGTGCACGCCGGCGGCCAGTACGAGTGGGACAGCGCGGCCCCGGTGGCCGTCGCCCGCGCCGCCGGGCTGTTCACCAGCCGGGTCGACGGCAGCCCGCTGCGCTACAACCAGAGCGACGTGTACCTGCCCGACCTCATCGTGTGCCGCCCGGAGATCGCCGAGCGGGTGGTCGGCTGGGTGCGCGCGCACGACGTCGGATGAGCGTCCGGCACGTGCTGCTCGACGCCGACGGCGTGCTGCAGTACCTCCCCGGCGGCTGGATCGAGCGGGTCGAGCCCTACCTCGGTGAGCGGGCCGAGGAGTTCATGAACGTCTCGTGGACCGAGGAGCTGCCGGCGCTGCGCGGCGAGACCGACTTCCTCGAGACCCTCCAGCACCACCTGCACGCGTTCGGGGTCGACGTGCCGGCCGCCGAGCTGCACCACACGGTGTGGCAGTCGATCGAGACCGTGCCGAGCTCGATCGAGCTCGTGCACCGGCTCCGCGCGGCCGGCTACGGCGTGCACCTCGGCACCAACCAGGAGAAGCACCGCGCCGCCTACATGCGGGCCGACCTCGGCTACGACGAGCTCTTCGACGTGAGCTGCTACTCCTACGACCTCGGGGTCGCGAAGCCCGACCCGCGCTACTTCACCCGCGCCGCCGAGCGGATCGGCGCCGACCCGGCGTCGGTGCTGTTCGTCGACGACCTCGAGCACAACGTCCTCGGCGCGCGCGAGGCCGGCCTGAACGCCGTCCGCTGGACCTTCGGAGAGGGGCTGGAGGAAATCGAGTCGCGCCTGGCGCGGCACGGTGTGACGCTCGCGGCATGAGCTGCTTCGTCTCGCACACCACCGTCGACTGCCATGACGCCTACACGCTCTCGGAGTGGTGGCGCCCCGTCCTCGGCTACGTCGACCACGACGACGACCCCAACGAGCCCGGCCACGTGGAGTGCCCGATCTACGACCCCGAGACCCGGCACGAGATCCTCTTCATCCAGGTCGAGGACGCCGAGCTCCCGGCCAAGCGGATCCACTTCGACGTCCGGCCGCGCGAGCGCAGCCGCGACGACGAGGTGGCCTGGCTGCTCGAGTACGGCGCCACCGAGGTGGCCGACCACCGGGGCATCTACGGTCCCGGCTCGGGCTGGGTGACCCTCGCCGACCCGGAGGGCAACCAGTTCTGCGTGCTCCGCTCCCGGGCCGAGCTGGCCGCCGAGGGGTGAGGGTCAGCCGCCCACCCGGTCGTGACGGGTGGCGAGGATCTCGCGGAGCACGGGCAGGACGCGCTGGTCCTTCGGCCGGTTCGCGGCCTGCTTGCTGCGGATGATGTCGGCGAGCGAGGCGATGCGGACCGACACCCCGAGAATCTCCATCTCCTCCGCTCCCGCGTCGAGGTCGCCGAACCCCTCGGTGCCGCTGGGGCGGAACGACAGGTCGAGATCCCCGGACGGTGTCGTCAGGTTCCAGACCGACGCGGCCGCCAGTGACTCGGCGTCGTGGTCGAACGGCAGCCCGCCGTCCACGTCCGCGGCACGAACCCGGGCGTCGAGGGCGCGGAGGGCGTCGGACAGCCGGCTCAGATTCTCGCTGCTGGTCTCCGGGGTGATGTCGACATCCTCGGTCGGGAACGGCGATCCGTGGGCGAGCGCGGCCTGACCGCCGATGAGCACGAACCGCACGCGGTGGTCGATCAGCGCGGCGACGATGGCACGCGGGTCGAACGGCAGTTGGTCAGGCTGCGCCATGGGCCCGGCCCTCGCGAGCAGCCGCTCCCGCGCGGCGGATCTCCCGCATGGAGTTGGCCATGGCGACCGCTCGATCCGCCCGCTCCGCCGGGCTGAGCGCCAACAGTCGTTGCGCCTGCACCCAGTCGGAGTCGTCGCGCTCGACGAGCATGACGTCGAGGTCCATGCCGCACAGCCGCACCAGGCGCAGCACGTTCTCGAACGTCGGCCGGGTGCGGCCGGCCTCGAGGCGGGCGATCGCGCTCTGCGTCGTCCCGGCCCGCTCGGCGAGCTCGCGCTGGGTGAGCCGGGCACGCTTGCGGGCCTCGCGGACCAGGTCGTTGCCCATCGAGTTCATAGCGCCAATGCTATCAACTCTCAGTCGTCGTAGACGGCGACCTCCGAGGTGTCCATGTAGGTGCAGCCGGTGTAGTCGTCGGGGCAGCCCGTCCAGTCGGGCACCTGCGGCGACTCCATCGTGTAGCGCACGTGGGTGGTGCCCAGAGCAGGCACGGTGGACGGCACCTCGTTGAGCCGGCCGCGGTCGGCCACCCCGAACGTGTCGCCGGTGGCCGTGGTCTCGCTGCCCCAGCCGGTGCCGAGCGACAGGTCGATGGCGCCGCCGGGCCCGCAGCCGAACGGGGTGTAGTCGGGCGGGTCGAACGAGGCGATCGAGGCGCCGCCGGACGCGGCGAAGAAGCCGAACCCGCGGTGGGCGAAGGCCCGCCACAGGGTGCCAGCCCCGCGGGAACCTGCGCCTCATCCACCGACGGGGTCCAGGGTTCCGAGCCGACGTAGAGTCGGAGGCACCCCCGGGTCATCCGTGACCCGGGGCGTTCGTGCTGTCCCGAGCCCTCGAAGGATCACCCCGTGTCGCTCCCCGGCCTCGCCGACGCCGTGCTCGCCGGCCCCGCCTACCGCGCGCTCGCCGGCCGCGCCACCGACTCCGCGGGTCGCTCCGCCGACCTCACCGGGCCGCTCGCCGTGCGGCCGTTCGTGGTGGCCGCGCTGGCCCGCGCAGGCCGCACCGTGCTCGCCGTCACCGCCACCACCCGCGAGGCCGAGGAGCTCACCGAGGCGCTCGGCGACCTGGTGGGCGCCGACGTCGTGGCCCACTACCCGAGCTGGGAGACGCTGCCGCACGAGCGGCTCAGCCCGCGCAGCGACACCGTCGGCAAGCGGCTGGCCGTGCTGCGGCGGCTGCGGCACCCCGGCACCGACGCGGCCACGGGCCCGCTGCGGGTGGTGGTGGCACCGGTGCGCTCGGTGCTCCAGCCGCAGGTGAAGGGGCTCGGCGACCTCGAGCCGGTGGAGCTCGCGCTCGGCGACACCCTGCCGCTCGACGACCTGGTGCGCCGGCTCTCCGACGCCGCCTACACGCGGGTCGACCTCGTGGAGCGGCGCGGTGAGTTCGCGGTGCGCGGCGGGCTGGTCGACGTCTTCCCGCCCACCGAGGAGCACCCGCTGCGGGTGGAGCTGTGGGGCGACGACGTCGAGGAGATCCGCTGGTTCTCCGTGGCCGACCAGCGCACGCTGGAGAAGGCCGAGCGGCTGTGGGCGCCGCCGTGCCGCGAGCTGCTGCTCACCGAGCCGGTGCGGCGTCGGGCCGCCGAGCTGGGGCAGCAGCACCCGCAGCTGCTCGAGCTCACCGACAAGATCGCGGCCGGCATCGCCGTCGAGGGCATGGAGTCGCTGGCGCCCGCCCTGGTCGACGAGATGGAGCTGCTCGTCGACCTGCTGCCCGACGACACCCACGTGCTCGTGCTCGACCCCGAGCGGGTGCGCGCTCGCGCCCACGACCTCGTGGCCACCAGTGAGGAGTTCCTCGCCGCGTCGTGGGCCTCGGCGGCGGGCGGCGGCAAGGCGCCGGTCGACCTCGGTGCCGCCTCCTACCGCGAGATCGGCGACATCCGATCCCACGCCCTCACCCGCCCCACCACCGCCTGGTGGACCCTCAGCCCCTTCGGGTTGGACGACGCCACCACCGGGGCCGTCGCTCCTGCCCCCACCTACCGCGGCGACGTCGACTCCGCGTTCGCCGACGTGGCGCGGTGGAACGCCGACGGGTACCGGGTGGTGATCCTGCACCCGGGCCACGGGCCGGCGCAGCGCACCGTGGAGGCGCTGGGGGAGCGCGACGTGCCGGCGCGGCTCGACGAGACCGGCACGGTCGGAGCCGGCGTCGTCACCGTGGCGTGCGGGTCGCTCACCAGCGGATTCGTGGACGACGACGACCGGCTCGTCGTGCTCACCGGCGAGGACCTGTCCGGCCAGAAGGGCTCCACCCGCGACATGCGGCGGATGCCGGCCCGCCGCAAGAAGCAGGTCGACCCGCTGGAGCTGAAGGCCGGCGACTACGTGGTGCACGAGCAGCACGGCGTCGGGCGGTTCGTGGAGATGCGGCAGCGCGAGGTGCAGGGCGCCACCCGCGAGTACCTCGTGCTGGAGTACGGCGCCAGACAATCTCGATCTCTGGGGGCGAGCGCGCCTCCGGACAAGCTGTTCGTGCCGGCCGACGCCCTCGACCAGGTGACCCGCTACGTCGGCGGCGAGCAGCCCAGCCTCGACCGGCTCGGCGGCGGCGACTGGGCCAAGCGCAAGGGCCGCGCCCGCAAGGCGGTGCGCGAGATCGCCGCCGAGCTGATCAAGCTCTACGCCGCGCGGCAGGCCACGAAGGGGTACGCGTTCGGGCCCGACACCCCGTGGCAGCGCGAGCTCGAGGACGCCTTCCCGTTCACCGAGACCCCCGACCAGCTGAGCACGGTCGACGAGGTGAAGGGCGACATGCGCCAGGTCGTGCCGATGGACCGGCTGGTGTGCGGCGACGTCGGCTACGGCAAGACCGAGATCGCGGTACGGGCGGCGTTCAAGGCGGTGCAGGACGGCAAGCAGGTCGCCGTCCTGGTGCCCACGACGCTGCTGGTGACCCAGCACCTCGCCACGTTCACCGAGCGGATGGCCGGGTTCCCCGTGGTGGTGAAGGGGCTGAGCCGGTTCCAGACCGACAAGGAGGCCCGCGAGGTCGCGGCCGGGCTGGCCGACGGCAGCGTCGACATCGTCGTCGGCACGCACCGGCTGCTGAACCCGGACATCCGGGTGAAGGACCTCGGCCTGATCGTCGTCGACGAGGAGCAGCGGTTCGGCGTCGAGCACAAGGAGCAGATGAAGCGGCTGCGGACGTCGGTGGACGTGCTGAGCATGAGCGCGACGCCGATCCCGCGCACGCTGGAGATGGCGATCACCGGCATCCGCGAGATGTCGACGATCACCACCCCGCCCGAGGAGCGGCACCCGGTGCTCACCTACGTCGGCGGCTACGAGGACCGGCAGGTGGTGGCCGCCGTCCGCCGCGAGCTGCTACGCGACGGCCAGGTGTTCTACATCCACAATCGGGTGCAGTCGATCGAGCGGGCGGCGTCCCGGCTGCGCGAGCTGGTGCCCGAGGCGCGGATCGCCACCGCGCACGGCCAGATGGGGGAGCACAAGCTCGAGCAGGTGATGCTCGACTTCTGGGAGAAGAAGTTCGACGTGCTGGTGTGCACCACGATCGTGGAGTCGGGCCTTGACGTCTCCAACGCCAACACGATGGTGATCGAGCGCGCCGACACCCTCGGCCTCTCCCAGCTGCACCAGCTGCGCGGCCGGGTCGGCCGCAGCCGCGAGCGCGCGTACGGCTACTTCCTCTACCCGGCCGAGAAGCCGCTCACCGAGACCGCGCACGAGCGGCTCGCCACGCTCGCGCAGCACTCCGACCTCGGCGGCGGCATGGCGATCGCGATGAAGGACCTCGAGATCCGCGGCGCGGGCAACCTGCTCGGCGGCGAGCAGTCCGGCCACATCGCCGACGTCGGCTTCGACCTCTACGTGCGGCTGGTCGGCGAGGCGGTGCAGGAGTTCCGCGGCGACGAGTCCGACCGGCTCGACGAGGTGCGGATCGAGCTGCCCGTCGACGCCCACCTGCCGCACCACTACATCGGCAGCGAGCGGCTGCGGCTGGAGATGTACAAGCGGCTGGCCGAGGTGCGCACCGACGAGGACGTCGACCTGCTCGCCGAGGAGATGGTCGACCGGTACGGCGAGCCGCCGGTCGAGGTGGCGTCGCTGCAGCTGGTCGCCCGGTTCCGCGCCCGCGCCCGGCAGGCCGGCATCGGCGAGGTGACCATCGCCGGCCGCAACGTGCGCTTCTCCCCGGTGCACCTGAGCGACTCGCGCGCCGTCCGCCTCAAGCGCCTGCACCCCAAGGCGATCGTGAAGGACGCCGTCGGCACCGTGCTCGTGCCGCGGCCGATGACGGCCGGCCTGGGTGGCAAGCCGATCGCCGGCATTGCCCTGCTTGAATGGGCGCGCGGGGTGATCGACTCCGTCCTCGACCCGAAGGAGTAGTAACGGTGGTGCGTGTGACCGCGTGCGCGGCCGTCGCGGCCGCCGTCCTCGGACTCTCCGGCTGCGGCGTCAGCGGCACCGACTTCCGGCCCGGCGTCGCCGCCCAGGTCGGTGACGAGCGGATTTCCGTCGACGACGTCGACGACACGGTCGACGGCGCCTGCAGCTTCCTGCGCGACAACGATGAGCAGGACGAGCGGGTCGTCGGCACGATGCGCGTCCAGGTCGTCCGAGACGCTCGTCGAGCGGTCCGCGATGGAGCAGCTCCTCGAGGAGCGGGGCCTGGAACCGGACCCCGCTTATCGCACGCAGCTGGCACAGGTCGAGCAGGAGCTCGAGTCCGTTCCGGCGAGTCAGCGCGACGACCTGTACACCTTGACGGAGGCTGGCTACTACGTGCAGGCCGGCCAGTTCGTCGTAGGAGCGGACGAGCTCGGCGACGGCGTCGACCAAGGCACGCTGCAGGCCGAAGGTGCGAAGCAGCTCGCCGAGTGGATCAACAGCAACGAGGTGGAGATCAACCCTGTGTTCGGCGTGTCGGCTGATGATGTCGGCACCGAGAGCATCCCGGTCGACCAGCAGGGTTCGACGGTCGAGGTGATCACGTACGGCGAGTGACACCGACACGTCGGTGGCGCAGAGCGGCCAGGCCCGCGGCGCCGATGACGCCCTCTCCAGCGAGCAGGGCGACGACGAGGCGCGCCAGACCTACCTGGACAACCTCCCGTCCCGGCTCGTCTGCTGAGGCGCGGTGGGCGACCCGGCCTCGGGCGAGGCGCTGCTGGAGTTCCTCGCCGTGATGCGGCGGCTGCGGGCCGAGTGCCCGTGGAAGGCCGAGCAGACCCACGCCTCGCTCGTGCCCTACCTGCGCGAGGAGACCGCCGAGCTCGTCGAGGCGATCGAGCACGGCACCCCGGAGCAGGTGTGCGAGGAGCTCGGCGACGTGCTGCTCCAGGTGCTCTTCCACGCCGTCGTCGCCGAGCAGGCCGGTGACTTCACGATCGACGACGTCGCGGCCGGCATCACCGCCAAGATGCGCCGCCGCAACCCGCACGTCTTCGACCCCGACTCCCTCGACCGGCCCGCCGACGCCCCGCCCCTCACCTGCGGCCGAGGTGAACGAGCTCTGGCAGGCCGCGAAGCGTGCGGAACGAGGCTGAGCGCGCGCCCCGCACCCCCTGTGGCACTAAACAACAGTAAGTCAGTAGTATTCGTGCGTCACGACGTACGCCGACGTGACGACAGACCGTCCCCGGGCCGGTGGGCCGCACCCCTCCCGGCCCGGGGATGCTCCGCTCCGTCATGGATCACTACGCTGGCCGGGTCCCACGAACCCAGCCCCCAGGAGCACCCACCGTGGCAGCCATCGAAGCCGTCGGCGCCCGCGAGATCCTCGACTCGCGCGGCAACCCCACCGTCGAGGTCGAGGTCGTGCTCGACGACGGCACCTTCGCCCGCGCCGCCGTGCCCAGCGGTGCCTCCACCGGCGAGTTCGAGGCCGTCGAGCTGCGCGACGGCGGCGACCGCTACCTCGGCAAGGGCGTCGGCAAGGCGGTCGAGGGCGTGCTCTCCACGATCAGCCCGGTGCTCGAGGGTCTCGACGCCGACGACCAGCGGCTCGTCGACCAGGCGATGCTCGACCTCGACGCCACCCCCAACAAGGCCACGCTCGGCGCCAACGCCATCCTCGGCGTCTCGCTCGCCGTGGCCCGCGCCGCGGCCGACTCGGCCGGGCTGCCGCTCTACCGCTACGTCGGCGGACCCAACGCCCACCTGCTGCCCGTGCCGATGATGAACATCCTCAACGGCGGGGCGCACGCCGACACCAACGTCGACGTGCAGGAGTTCATGGTCGCGCCGATCGGTGCGGCCACGTACCGCGAGGCGGTGCGCACCGGCGCCGAGGTCTACCACGCGCTCAAGGGCGTGCTGAAGAAGCGTGGCCTGGCCACCGGCGTCGGCGACGAGGGCGGGTTCGCGCCCGACCTCGAGTCGAACCGCGCCGCCCTCGACCTGATCGCCGAGGCGGTCGAGAAGGCCGGCTATCGGCTGGGCACCGACGTCGCGCTCGCACTCGACGTCGCCGCCTCGGAGTTCTGCGAGGACGGCACGTACACGTTCGAGGGCCAGCCGAAGACCTCGGCCGAGATGACCGACTACTACGCCGGCCTGGTGGCCGACTACCCGATCGTCAGCATCGAGGACCCGCTCGACGAGAACGACTGGGACGGCTGGAAGGAGTTCACCGAGCGCCTCGGTGACCGTCTCCAGATCGTCGGCGACGACCTGTTCGTCACCAACGTGGAGCGGCTCCAGCGCGGCATCGACGAGCGCTCGGCCAACGCGCTGCTGGTGAAGGTGAACCAGATCGGCTCGCTCACCGAGACCCTCGACTCCGTCGCGCTCGCGCACCGCAGCGGGTTCCGCTGCATGATGAGCCACCGCTCCGGCGAGACCGAGGACACCACCATCGCCGACCTCGCCGTCGCCACCGACTGCGGGCAGATCAAGTCCGGCGCGCCGGCCCGCTCCGACCGCACCGCCAAGTACAACCAGCTGCTGCGCATCGAGGAGGAGCTCGGCGACGCCGCCCGGTACGCCGGAGCTGGTGCCTTCCCGCGTTTCCAGCGCTGATCCGCCGCGCCGCCGGGCGAGGATGGTCGGCATGCCCGCCGACCGCCGTCCATCGCGCGGCCGGCGGCCCTCCCCGCGCGGGCGGCCGAGCTCGTCCGCGCGGCGCCGGACGGCGACGCCCCGGCCACGACCGGCGACGCGCGCCTCGGTGCGCACGGCCACACCCGAGCCGGCGTCCACCAGCCGGCTCACCGGCCGCGCCGGCGTGCTCGTGCTGGTGCTGGCAGTGCTGGCGGTCAGCTACGCCTCCTCGCTGCGCGCCTACCTGCAGCAGCGCGGGGAGATCCAGGAGTACCAGCGCACCATCGCCGAGCGGCGGGTCGACATCGCCGAGCTCGAGCGCGAGAAGCGCCGCTGGGAGGACCCCAACTTCGTGCGCGCCCAGGCCCGCGAGCGGCTGGGCTACGTGATGCCCGGCGAGACGCCGTTCGTCGTGCTCCAGGACGGCGAGCCGCTGGAGGCCGAGAGCGAGCTCACCGACCCCGACTCGGTGGCCGCCGAGCCGCCCACGGCCTGGTGGGACACCGCGTGGGAGTCAGTCGAGGTGGCCGGTGACCCGCAGCGCCGCACCCGGCCGCCGCTGACCCGCATCGACGGCCGCGACGACCCTGGCGGAAACTGACGGGGTGATCGACCCCGACGACGAGCAGGTGGTGCGCGCCCAGCTGGGCCGGCCGCCGCGCGCCGTGCACGGCGTGGCGCACCGCTGCCCGTGCGGCCACCCGGACGTCGTCGCCACCGAGCCGCGGCTGCCCGACGGCACGCCGTTCCCCACCACCTACTACCTCACCTGCCCGCGCGCGGCCTCGCTCATCGGCACGCTCGAGGGGTCGGGCCTGATGAAGGAGATGCAGGAGCGGCTGGCCGACGACGCCGACCTCGCCGTCGGCTACCGGGCCGCGCACGACGCCTACCTCGTCGACCGGTCCGCGCTCGGCGAGGTGCCCGAGATCGACGGCGTCTCCGCCGGCGGCATGCCCGGCCGGGTCAAGTGCCTGCACGTGCTCGCCGCCCACGCCCTCGCGGCCGGCCCCGGCGTCAACCCGCTCGGCGACGAGGTGCTCGAGCGGCTCGGGCCGTGGTGGGACGCCGGCCCCTGCGTGGACGGAGTTCCCGGTGGTTGAGGTGCGAGCGGAGCGAGCCTCGAAACCGCCCATCGCCGCCGTCGACTGCGGCACCAACACCATCAAGCTCCTGATCGGGTCGATGCCCGAGGTGCTGGTGCGCGAGTCGACCGTGGTGCGGCTCGGGCAGGGTGTCGACCGCACCGGCCGGCTCGCCGACGAGGCGCTGGCGCGCACCTTCGAGGCGGTGGAGCGCTACGCCGCGCTGTGCCGCGAGCACGGCGTCGAGCGGATCCGGTTCTGCGCCACGTCGGCCACCCGCGACTCCTCCAACGCCGACGAGTTCGCCGACGGCGTGGAGCAGCGGCTCGGCGTCCGGCCCGAGGTGCTCAGCGGGGAGGAGGAGGCCGCGCTCTCCTTCGACGGCGCCGTGCGGCACCTGCGCCACCAGGCCGAGACGCCGGTGCTCGTGGTCGACATCGGAGGCGGCTCCACCGAGCTCATCCTCGGCTCCGACCGACCCGACCGGGCGCACTCGATGGACGTCGGCTCGGTGCGGCTCCACGAGCGGCACGTGGACGGCGACCCGCCCACCGAGGCCGAGGTCGCCGCAGTGGTCGCCGACATCGACGCCGCGCTCGACGCCTGCCCGGTCGACCCCGCCGCCGCGGCCACGGTGGTCGGTGTCGCGGGCACCATCACCACCCTCGCCGCCGCCGTGCTCGACCTCCCGGAATACGACCGCGACGCCATCGACCAGTCGGTGCTCGCCGTCGACGACGTGCACGCGTGCGTCGACCGGTTGCTCGGCATGACCGTGGTTGAGCGGAAAGCGCTCCCCTTCATGCATCCGGGCCGCGCCGACGTGATCGGCGTCGGTGCGCTGATCCTCGACCGGGTGCTGCGCCGGGCCGAGGTGCCGTCGCTGGTGGTGAGCGAGTCCGACATCCTGGACGGCATCGCGTGGTCGCTGACCTGAGCGACCTCGACGCGCGGATCGTCGAGTGCCGCCGCTGCCCGCGGCTGGTGGAGTGGCGCGAGCGGGTGGCGCGCGAGAAGCGCGCGGCCTTCGCCGACCAGACCTACTGGGGCCGGCCGGTGCCCGGGTTCGGCGCCGCCGAGCCGCAGGTGCTCGTGGTCGGGCTGGCGCCCGCGGCGCACGGCGCCAACCGCACCGGGCGGATGTTCACCGGCGACCGCTCCGGCGACTGGCTCTACGCCTCGATGTTCCGGGTCGGGCTGGCCAACCAGCCCACCGCCGTCAGCGCGGACGACGGCCTCGCGCTGCGCGGCACCCGCATCGTCGCCGCGGTGCGTTGTGCGCCGCCGGAGAACAAGCCGACCACCACCGAGAAGCGCACCTGCGCCACCTGGCTCGACCACGAGCTGCGGCTGGTGGCGCCGCACGTGCGGTGCGTCGTCGCGCTGGGCTCGATCGGCTGGGACGCCGCGCTCGCCGCCGTCCGCCGAGCCGGCTGGTCGGTGCCATCACCGAAGCCGCGGTTCGGGCACGGGGCCGAGGCGGTGCTCGGTGCGCCGCACGGCGACGTCGTGCTGCTCGGCAGCTACCACCCCAGCCAGCAGAACACGTTCACCGGCAAGCTCACCGAGCCGATGCTCGACGCCGTCCTGGGCCGGGCGGCCGGCTTCGTCACCGGGTGATCTCGGTGCCCCCGCTGGGGCTCGAACCCAGACTGAACCGCTTTTAAGGCGGCTTCCTCTACCGGTTGGGATACGGGGGCTCCTCAATTTTGCCAAACGGCTGCGGGGTCGCGGACTAGACACCTAACGTCTCGCCTCGCACGCCGGTCATCCCCCCAGCCGTTGTCGCGTGCAACTACCTGACATGGGAGTCAAACAGTGAAGGTCATGGGGAACATGGGGGGCCGGTTCGTCGCCGTCGTTGCGGGAGCCGCCGTCCTCGGAACGCTCAGCGCCACCGCCGGCTACGCCGCCAACGAGTGGGGCTCGGCGAACATCCGGGACGACAGCCTGCGGGGCATCGACATCCGCGACGGCTCGCTCGGCCCGGCCGAGTTCAGCGAGGTCGCGAAGCAGCGGCTCAAGGGTGACCGCGGGGCCCCCAGGGCGCCGCGTCGGTGTGGCGGGCGCGCGATCGCGTCCGGCGGGCCGCCGGCGGGCCCGAGCTCGATCACGCAGGTGAAGAACCTGGACGGGGCCTGGACGGCTCGCGCCGCGGACGCTGCCGGCCTCACGATGACCGGCGACGGCATCCAGTTCGGCCCGTTCGAAGACGGTGAGCGGCGCCGCGACGGCGTCGACTACGCCCGGCTCGACTTCGCCGGCATGAACGGAGAGCCGCTGTCGGCCTCGCGGCCTGTCCTACCGGGCCCAGCACGTCGCGGACGGCGGGACACGCAGGGTCGGCGCGATCCCGATCCGGGTGTTCTACGACGACCCGGGACACCGCCGTGGAGTTCGACCGGTTCACGTTCAGCCCGAACACGCAGTTCAACAGCCCGGCGAACTACGGCGCCCCGCAGGGCACGGTGAACGAGTACCTGGTCACCTCGGGCACCGCCCGCGTCAACGACGACGCCGGCAACAACCCGGCCGGTGAGGCCCGTGGTCGACATCATCGGGGAGTTCGGTGACCTGGAGATCACCAACATCAACTTCCTCGGCGGCTGCTCCGGCGCGACGCGGACCTGCGCCAGATCGTCACCGAGGTCGAGATCAACGGGAGACCTACGACTTCGGTCAGCTGACGCCTGACGAGCGGGGCCGGGCCGGTGTGGCCCGGCCCCGTTCGCGTCCCTGGGATCGGGACTTGTGTTCAGGTCGACCTGAAGCGGCAGAGTCGGCGGCATGAGCCACGAGCACACCCATTCCGACGCCGACCTCCGGCAGATGTTCACCCGCGAGTACTGGGACGAGCGCTACGCCACCTCCGAGCGGATCTGGTCGGGCCGGCCGAACCAGCGGCTGGTCGAGGAGGTCGCCGACCTGCCGCCCGGCACCGCGCTGGACGTCGGGTGCGGCGAGGGCGCCGACGCCGTGTGGCTGGCCGGCCAGGGCTGGACGGTCACCGGCGTCGACGTCTCGGGCGTGGCGCTCGAGCGGGCCGAGCACCACGCCGCCGAGGCCGGGGTGGGGGAGCGCACGTCGTGGCTGCGGGCCGACGTGTTCGCCGGTGACCCGCTGCCCGGCGGCGTCGACCTCGTGACGGCGGCGTTCGTGCACGTGCCGCCCGACGTCTTCGACGCCGTCTACGGCGCCCTCGCCGCTGCGGTGGCGCCGGGTGGGTCGCTGCTGGTGCTCGCCCACCACCCCGACGACGTCGCACACCGGCCTGCGCAACACCGACCTCTCCCACCTGCTGTTCGCCCCCGACGCCGTCGACCCGGCTGCTGCCGGCCGACTCTGGGACGTGGTGACCGCCGACGTCCGCACCCGCGAGCACGTGGCCGACGGGGAGACGTTCGAGGTCAGCGACACCGTGGTGCGGGCCGTCCGCCGGGCCTGAGCGCGAGTCACCTCTGCGCTGACCACTCGTTGGGCAGGAGGCGCGCCGTCACCGCCGCGGCCCTCGTCGTCGCCGGTCTCGCCGTGGCCGGGCCGGGGGCGTCCAGCGCTTCTCCGATCGAACGATTCGGGAAGGGCGGGACGACCGGGTCGGGCGCGAGGTGCGGGTGCGGATCGTCGCCCGCCGCTAGCCGGCGAACAGGCGGAGGACAGGCGGGAACGAACGCCTCTCGCCATGCGTTCAATCATCGAGGACCCGTCTAGACTGGTCCCGTTCGGTGAGCCGTCAGCGCGGCGGCCACCTGGCCTCCAAGGAGGAGACCATGCAGAGCAACAACCCGGTGTTCCGTCGGTCGGAGGAGTTCAACCGCACCGGCGCCCAGTACTCCCAGCAGGGCTACGCCGGCTACCCGAACCAGCCGCAGCCCGGCTACGAGCCCGGCATGCAGCAGCCCGGCTACTCCGGCTTCGAGGGCGGCCCCCAGGCGCCGGTCCGCACGGAGACGATGACGATCGACTCGGTCGTGCAGAAGACCGCGATCACGCTCGGCGTCGTCGTCCTCGCCGCCATCGCGACCTGGCTGGTCACGCCCGACATCACCACGACCACCGAGAACCTGGGCCTGCTCTTCGCGGCCCTGACCGTCGGCTCGCTCGGTGCGTTCGGGCTGTCGATGGTCAACTCGTTCAAGCGGGTGATCAGCCCGGCCCTCGTGCTGCTGTTCGCCGTCTTCGAGGGAGTGTTCATCGGAGCGTTCAGCAAGCTGATCGACTCGATGTTCTCCACGGCCGACTCCGGCAACCTGGTGATCCAGGCCGTGATCGGAACCTTCGCCGCGTTCGCCGGCACGCTGGCCGCCTACAAGTTCTTCCACATCAAGGTCGGCGCCAAGTTCCAGATGTTCGTGATCGCCGCCATGTTCGGCATGGTCGGCCTCGGCCTGATGGAGCTCGTGCTCGGCCTGTTCGGCAGCCAGCTCGGCCTGTTCGGCTTCGGCACCCTCGGCCTGCTCACCGCCGTCGCCGGCCTGGTGCTCGGCGTGTTCATGCTGATCCTCGACTTCGACTTCGTCGAGAAGGGCATCGCCAACCAGATCCCCGAGCGGGAGTCGTGGCGCGCGGCCTTCGCGATGACCGTGAGCCTGGTCTGGATCTACACCAACCTGCTCCGGCTGCTCGCCATCCTCAACTCGGACTGACGTAGCCCGCAGCACCAGGCACCGAACACCGGTCCATCGGCCCGTCGCCCTCCGGGGTGGCGGGCCGGTGGCGTTTGGTGCTGCGGGGTTGGTGTGGCCGCGCGGCCACCTCGCCTCGGGTGGGCGGTGAGCTGGCCACCGTTGCCTCGGGTGGGCGGTGCGTGAGCCACCGTTCTCGTGGGCCGGCGGTGGGCTGGCCACCGATCCCGAGCCGCAATGCGTGGCTGAGTCACCGCTCGCCCGAGCACCGGTGGCTGAGTCACCGCTCCCCGGAGGCTGCCCCGGGTCCAGGCGGGTCGGCGGGGAGCCAATGAGGATCTCCGAGCGAAGGAACCTCACCAGGTCGGCGCCTGACAGCCGGACGCAGCACACTCAGCCGTCCAGCCAGGCGAGGACGGCGAGCACCCGGCGGTTGTCGTCGGGGGCGGGCGGCAGGTCGAGCTTGGTGAAGATGCTGTGGGTGTGCTTGCCGACCGCCTTCTCGGTGAAGAACAGCCGGGCGGCGATGGCGGCGTTCGAGCGGCCCTCGGCCATCAGCGCCAGCACCTCCTGCTCGCGCTCGGCGTCAGCCGGGCGAGGGGCGCGACCGCGCGCCGCTGAGCAGCCCGGCCACCACCTCGGGGTCGAGCACGGTGCCGCCGGCCGGCGACCTGGCGCACGGCGTCGACGAAGCCGTCGACGTCGGCCACCCGGTCCTTGAGCAGGTAGCCGACCGCGCCGTCGCCGGCGGCGAGCAGCTCGCGGGCGTAGAGCGGCTCCACGTGCTGCGCTCAGCACGAGCACCGGGCAGCCCGGGCCGCGCGGCGCGGGCGGCGACGGCCGCCTCGAGCCCCTCGGTGGTGTGGGTGGGGGGCAGCCGGACGTCGACCACCGCGACGTCGTAGTCGTCGCGGGCCAGCGCCCGCGCCAGCGACGGCGCGTTGTCGACCGCCTCGACCACGGTGACGCCGCCGGCCTCGAGGATGCGGGTGAGGCCGACCCGCAGCAGCGCCTGGTCCTCCGCGAGGACCGCCCTCAGGGCGGTCCGGAGCCGGAGTCGGCGAGGGACACGGCACCTCCAGCATCACGACGGTCGGCCCACCCGCGGGGCTGTCGAGGCGCATCGTGCCATCGAAGGCCGCCAGCCGCCGGGCGACCCCGTCCAGCCCGCCGCCCGGTGCGGCCGTCGCACCGCCGCGCCCGTCGTCGCCGACGGCGATCCGCAGCCGCGTCGCCGTCGTGGCCGCCGCTCACCCAGGCCCGGGCCGCCTCGGCGTGCTTGAGCGTGTTGGCGAGGCACTCGGCGACGGCGAAGTAGGCGGCCGACTCCACCGGCTCGGGCAGCCGTCCCGGCAGGTCGAGCGCCACGGTGACGGGCAGCGGCACCGGCACGACCAGCGCCTCGATCGCGCCGGCGAGGCCGGTGTCGGCCAGCGAGGGCGGGTGGATGCCGCGGACGACGTCGCGCAGGTCCTGCAGCGCCGACATCGTCGTCTCCCGGGCCTCGCGCAGCAGCGCGGCCGCGGCCTCGGGGTCGGTGGCGATCAGCTTCTCGGCGAGCCCCACGTTCATGCCGACGGCGGCGATCCGCGCCTGCGCGCCGTCGTGCAGGTCGCGCTCGATGCGCCGGATCTCGGCGGCGTTGTGGTCGAGCGTCTCCTGCCGCGACTCGGTGACCTCGGCCACCCGCTGCTCGAGCTCCTCGACCCGGGCATGGCCGAGGATGCCGCGGTCGGCCGCCACCCGGGCCCGCACCAGCATCGGCGTGGTGAGCCACCACACCAGCAGCAGCGGCCCGTCGAGCAGCACGAGCAGCCACCACACCGAGGCCGCCGTCGAGCACAGCGCCGACCAGGTGGCTGACCGGCGCGGTGAGGAACGCCACCGGCAGCACCGAGAGCACGAAGCCGCCGGTGGCGGAGTACCAGGCGAAGCCGACGTCGCGCCACCGGGCCGGGTCGCGCAGCCACACGGCGAGCCGGGGGAGCGGGCCGAGCCCGGCGGTCGGCGCGTAGCCCGACGGCACCGGCTCGTCGAGCAGCGCCTCGCTGAGCCGCCGGTGCACGCCGGTGAGCGCGGCCAGGGCGGGCACCACCAGCAGCGGCAGCACGAGCCCGACGGCGGTGAGCGAGAGCGGCAGCATCAGCAGCGACAGGATCGCCAGGGCCAGGGCGGCCGGGATGCCGAGCACGGCGAGCCCGGCCGACACCAGGGTCAGCCGGAGCCGCTGCACCAGCGGCTCGCGGCTCGGCGACACCAGCGGGCGGACGTCGCCGATCGGCGCCACCAGGTCCCGGACCGCCATGGCCGTGGAGTCTGTCACCGCGGACCCCCGACGGGCACCAGCGCGCGCCGCAGCCCGGCCCGGGCCGACGGCCAGCGTGAGCAGGGTGGCGGCGGTGAGCACCACGGGCGGCAGCCACAGCTGACCGTCCGGCACCGAGACCCTCGTCGCGCGCCAGCGCGAACGGCAGCACGGTCACCAGCGACGCCAGCAGGCCGAGACCGGCCCCGAGCACGGCCACCACGACGGCCTCGCGGACGACCGTGCCCTGCACCTGCGCGGGCGTCGCGCCGACCAGCCGCAGCCGCTCCAGCTCGACCCGGCGTCCGGACAGCACGGCCGCGAACGCGTTGACCACCATGATCGCGGCGAACAGCACCAGCATCCCGGTGACGACGTAGTTGAGCAGGGTGATCGCCTCGGCGTCCGCCTCGGGCACGGCCGAGGCGTCGAGGGTGCGGGCGTCGATGCCGGCGATCATCAGCACGCTCACCGCCGAGGCCACCAGCACGATCGTGGGGCCGAGCACGCCGGCCAGCAGGTGCGAGCGGCGCCGCGTGTGCAGGGCGGCGAGGTGGGCGGCGTGCGTCCGAGCCGAGCAGCGGCCGCACCAGCGGCGTGCCCCATCGCAGCAGCACCGGCGCCACGACGGCGAGGCCGACGCCGACCAGGATCGCGGCGGAGCCCGAGGTCTGCATCGCGGCGTAGGGGTCGTCGCTGTGCCGGGTGACGGTCACGGTCACCACGGCCCCGGCGATGCCGTAGGCGATCAGCAACAGCCCGGCACCGACCCGCCACCAGGGCAGCCGGCCGCCCTCCTCGGCGTCGGCCACCACCAGCGAGGCCGGGCGCCGGGTGGCGCGGCGGCCCGCGACTCCAGCGGCGAGGGTCGAGGTGAGCACGAGCAGCACCACCGTCGCGACGGGCGCCAGAGCACCGCCCTGGTAGGGGACGTCGTCGGCGACCATCGGGCCGCGCAGCAGCGCGAGCAGGCCGCGGCCGGTGACGGTGGAGAGCGCGGCGCCGAGGGTGGCCGCGACCCCGGCGACGACGAGCACCTCGGCGCGCACCAGCCGGCGGGCCTGCCGCGGCGTGGCGCCGACCGTGCGCAGCAGCCCGATCTCGGTCTGCCGCTGCCGCACGGTGATGCCGACGGTGGACACGACGGAGAAGAGCACGATCAGGGCACCCCAGGCGCCCACCACCGCGCCGAGCACCACCAGGGTGCCGGCGTCGGTGTCGGACACCGGGCCGTCGGCCGCCGTCGCGACGCCCGCGAAGGAGCCGATCAGCAGCGCGCCGAGCAGCACGGTGAGGAAGGTGGCGGCGGACGCCGGCGCGCGGTGCCGCAGCGAGCGCAGGGCCAGGCCGGTCATCCCCGTCGTCCTCGTCATCACGCGACCCGCAGCTGGTCGAGGTGGGCGAGCTGGCCGGCGACCGCCTCGGCGGACGGTCCGTCCATCGCGCCGGCCACCCGGCCGTCCACGAGGAACACCACGCGGTCGGCGTGGGCGGCGGCCACCGGGTCGTGCGTCACCATCGCGACGGCCTGGCCGCGGTCGTCCACGCACTGCCGCAGCAGGCCGAGCACCTGCCGGGCGGAGGCGGAGTCGAGCGCGCCGGTGGGCTCGTCGGCCACCACCACCGCGGGCCGGGTCACGAGCGCCCGGGCCACCGCCACCCGCTGCTGCTGGCCGCCGGAGAGCTGACCGGGCAGGTGATCTTCACGGCCTTCGAGCCCGACCGTCGCGAGCAGCTCGCGCACGGCGGCGCGGTCCGGACGCCGTCCGGCGAGCCGGAGCGGGAGCGCCACGTTCTGCGCCGCGGACAGGTAGGGCAGCAGGTGGAACGACTGGAACACGAAGCCCACGTGCTCGCGGCGGAACGCGGCGCGGCGCTGGTCGCTCCAGTCGGTGAGGTCGTGGCCGCCGATGACGACGCGGCCGGCGTCGGGACGGTCGAGCCCGGCGGCGCAGCCGAGCAGCGTCGACTTGCCCGACCCGGACGGTCCCATGACGGCGACGAAGCTGCCGGCGGGGACGTCGAGGTCGACGCCGTCGACGGCGCGCACCGCGGTGCTGGCGTCGGCGCCGTAGGTGCGCACGAGGCCACGGACGGAGAGGGCGGTCGGGGTGGGAGGAGGAGTCTGGTTCATGGTCACGACGCTAGGAACGCCGCGCCGCTGTCACGAGGGGTCTGGACCGCCGACAGGGGTGGGGTTTCCCCTACCCCTCGCTAGCCCTCGGAGGCCGCCGGCGCCTCTCCGGCGGTCTGCGGCCGGCGGCGGCGGTGGCGCAGCTCGACCAGCCGCTCACGGACGCCGGAGCGGCCGGCGGCCACCACCTCGACGCCGCTGCCGTCGAGCTCGGTGCCGGGCTGGTTGACCGCGCGCATCGCCGCACGGGTCACCGGCATCACGCCCTCGCCGCGGTAGGTCTCCGGCTCGGCCTCGTCGTCGGGCGCGAGCCCGAGAGCGGCCAGCACCGAGGGCAGCAGCAGCCGCACCAGCGCCCGGTAGCCCTCGGCCGACGGGTGGAACTGGTCGGGGCCGAAGAGCAGGGCCGGGGCGGCGGCGAACTCGGGGCCGAGGATCGAGCCCAGCGACACGGTGCGCCCGCCCTGCTTGATCACCGAGACCGTCTGCGCGGCGGCGAGCCGACGCGACCAGGCGCGCGCCACCTGCTTCAGCGGGGGCGCCAGCGGCTGCACGGTGCCGAGGTCGGGGCAGGTGCCCACGACGACGTCCACGCCCGCCGCCCGCAGCCGGCGGACGGAGTCGGACAGGTGGCGCACCGAGTCCGCCGGTCGGGTCGCGTGGGTGACGTCGTTGGCACCGATCAGCAGCAGCGCCACATCGGGCTCGATGAGCAGCGCCCGGTCGACCTGGGTGCGCAGGTCGGACGACATCGCGCCGACCACGCAGAAGGTGCCGAGGTAGACCCGCCGGTCGCCCTGCTCGGCCACGCCGCTGGCCAACAGCGCCCCGGGCGTCTCCTCGACCCGGTCGACGCCGTAGCCAGCGGCGCTGGAGTCGCCGAGCAGCGCCACCGTGAGCGCGGGTCCGGGCCGGCCCCGGCCGTACCAGCCGGTGGCGTTCGGCACCGGGTCGGGCAGGGTCTCGCCGATGGTCTTGCGGGCGAGCGACGCCTCGACCTTGAGCAGGGCGCCCACTCCGGCACTGAGGAAGGCGAGGCCGCCTCCGGCCGAGACCGCGCCGAGTGCGAGCTTGCGAGCGGCGGTCCCCACGCCGGCAACTCTACGAACTCGCTAGTAACCATCTACGTTGCGGGGGTGCAGTACGTGGACTCTCTCGTGGACCTGATCGGCAACACCCCGCTCGTGCGGCTCTCCCGCGTGCTCGACCTGCCGGACGACGCCGCCGACGCCTCGGGCCCGCTGGTGCTCGCGAAGATCGAGTACCTGAACCCCGGCGGCTCCGTGAAGGACCGGATCGCGACCCGGATGATCGAGGCGGCCGAGGCCTCCGGCGAGCTCCAGCCGGGCGGCACGATCGTCGAGCCGACGTCCGGCAACACCGGCGTCGGGCTGGCGATCGTGGCGCAGGCCAAGGGCTACCGCTGCGTGTTCGTGTGCCCGGACAAGGTCAGCGAGGACAAGCGCAACGTGCTCAAGGCCTACGGCGCCGACGTGGTGGTCTGCCCGACCGCCGTGGCGCCGGAGCACCCCGACTCCTACTACAGCGTGTCCGACCGGCTGGCGGCCGAGCCCGGCGCCTGGAAGCCCGACCAGTACTCCAACCCGCACAACCCCCGCTCCCACTACGAGACCACCGGTCCGGAGATCTGGGCCCAGACCGAGGGCCGGATCACGCACTTCGTGTGCGGCATGGGCACCGGCGGCACCATCAGCGGCGCCGGGCGCTACCTGAAGGAGCAGAACTCCGCGGTGCAGGTGGTCGGCGCCGACCCGGCCGGCTCGGTGTACTCGGGCGGCACCGGCCGTCCGTACCTGGTCGAGGGCGTCGGCGAGGACTTCTGGCCCGACACCTACGACCGCGACGTCGCCGACCGGGTCATCGAGGTCACCGACGGCGACAGCTTCGCGTTCACCCGGCGGCTGGCCCGCGAGGAGGCACTGCTGGTCGGCGGCTCCTGCGGGATGGCCGCCTACGCGGCCCGCCAGCTCGCCCACGAGCTGGCCGGCACCCCGGAGGGTCGCGACGCCGTGATCGTCGTCCTCCTGCCCGACTCCGGCCGCGGCTACCTCACCAAGATCTTCAACGACGAGTGGCTCGCCCAGTACGGCTTCGCCACCGGCGCTCCCGCCACCGCCCAGACCGTCGGCGAGGTGCTGCGCGGCAAGTCGGGCCGGCTGCCCGACCTGGTGCACACCCACCCCTCGGAGACCGTCGCCGAGGCAGTGGCGATCCTCCAGGAGTACGGCGTCTCGCAGATGCCCGTGGTGCGGGCCGAGCCACCCATCGTGGCCGCCGAGGTGGCGGGGTCGGTGTCCGACCGCACCCTCCTCGACGCCCTCTTCGCCGGCTCCGCGCGGCTCACCGACTCCGTCGAGCAGCACATGTCGCCCCCGCTGCCCACCATCGGCTCCGGGGAGGACGCGGTGGCGGCCGTGGCGATGCTCGAGGGTGCCGACGCCGTCCTCGTGCACGACGACGGCAAGCCCGTCGGCGTCGTCACCCGGCAGGACCTGCTCGCGTATCTCGCGCACGCGTGACCCAGGTCACGGGCCTGTTACCGAACCAAGGGTCTGCCGTGGATCGGGCGTGACCGGTCCGTGGCGCTCTGCCCCGTAACGTTCTGAGCGTCGGCCCGGGTTCTGGGGGGAAGCCAGCCGACTGGGACACGCCGAACCGGGGGGTTCGGTCGTGTCGACGACAGTGATGGACCTGCTCGGCGCCTCCTTGGGGGAAGCGCTTGGAGCGGGTCCTCCTGTCTTTTTCGCACCCGTTCGCCTCGACCCCACGGGTCGGCCTTCCCCCGAAAGGGTGAGGGAGTGCCGTCCCGAGGTCGGCCACGGTAGTGCGCCTATGCGGCCGTCGGACGCGGCCGTCGGAGGTGGACAGACGGCGTGTGGGAGTTCATCGACGAGCGCAAGGGCTCGATCGCGTTCAACACCTACCAGCACGCCAGCCTCGTGCTCCAGGCGGTGTTCGTGGCCGCCATCATCGGCGTGCTGCTCGCGATCCTGATCACCCGGGCGCCCAAGCTGGCGGGCATCGCCAACATGGTCAGCGCGATCGGGCTCACCATCCCGTCGTTCGCGCTGATCGGGCTGCTGCTGCCGATCACCTCCATCGGTCCGACGGTGGGATTCGTGGCGGTCGCCTTCTACGCCGTCCTCCCGATCCTGCGCAACGCGGTGGTCGGGCTGCAGGGCGTCGACCCGACGCTGCTGGAGTCCTCGCGGGGCATGGGCATGAGTGAGATCACCTCGCTGTGGCGGGTGCGGCTGCCGCTCGCGTGGCCCGTGATCCTCGCCGGCGTCCGGACGTCGACCCAGATGTCGATGGGCGTGGCCGCGATCGCGGCGTACGCCCTCGGCCCCGGGCTCGGCGGCTACATCTTCACCGGCCTCACCCAGATCGGTGGCGCCAACGCGATCAACTACGCCGTGGTCGGCACCGTCGGTGTGGTGATCGTGGCGCTCATCGCCGACGCGCTGCTCCTGCTCCTCGGCCGACTCACCATCTCGAAGGGAATCCGGGCCTGACATGACCACCGCACCCGAGCAGTCAACCGAGGACGGCGACCGGACCCAGGCCGAGGTCAGTGGCGCCGAGATCGTGCTCGAGAACGTCGTCAAGCAGTACCCCGGCCAGAAGACGCCGGCCGTCGATTCGCTCTCGCTGACCATCCCGGCCGGCGAGATCGTGATGTTCGTCGGCCCCTCCGGCTGCGGCAAGACGACGTCGCTGAAGATGATCAACCGGCTGATCGAGCCGACGTCCGGCACGATCCGGATCGACGGCAACGACGTGCGTCAGCAGGGCGAGACCGAGCTGCGCCGTCACGTCGGCTACGTGATCCAGGGCGGCAGCCTGTTCCCGCACATGTCGGTCACCAAGAACATCGCGATCGTGCCGAAGCTCCTCGGCTGGGACGCCAAGCGGATCCAGACGCGGGTCGACGAGCTGCTCGACCTGGTGGGCCTGGACCCCGACCGCTACCGCGACCGCTACCCCCGCGAGCTCTCCGGCGGCCAGCAGCAGCGGGTCGGCGTCGCACGCGGGCTCGCGGCCGACCCGCCCGTGATCCTGATGGACGAGCCCTTCGGTGCGGTGGACCCGATCACCCGGCAGCGGCTGCAGGACGAGCTGCTCAGCATCCAGCGCGAGCTGCGCAAGACCATCGTCTGCGTCACCCACGACATCGACGAGGCGATCAAGCTCGGCGACCGGATCCTGATCCTGCAGGAGGGGGCACAGATCGCGCAGTACGACACCCCCGAGGTGGTGCTGAGCTCCCCCGCGAACGACTTCGTGGCCGACTTCGTCGGTGCCGGGTCGTCGCTCAAGGCGCTGAGCCTGGCCCGGATCTCCGAGGTGGAGCTGCACGAGGCGCTCACGGCGAACGTCGGCGAGCGGACCTCGGAGGTCAAGCAGCGGGTCGAGGCGGCGGGTGAGCGCAGCGTGGTCGTCCTCGACGACCGCGGCCGGCCGGTGGGCTGGCCGTGGCTGCGACAGCTCCAGGGCGACACCATCGTCGAGCCCACCGAGGACCTGGTGAACCTCGACCACCGCGCCACGCTCAACGACGCGCTCGACACGATGCTCTCCAGCAGCCACGGCGGCGCCGTCGTCACCGGCGACCGCGACCAGTACCTCGGCGTCGTCTACTTCGACGCCGTCACCACCTACATCCGCTCGCTCGAGGCGGACGGGCAGTGACCGACGTCGCCGCGAGTCCCCCGCTCGAGACCGAGGAGGTCCCGGAGGAGCGACGACGTCCTCGCCGGCGGCTGGACCGCGAGACGACGCTCATGCTCACGGTGCCGCCGATCCTGGTGCTGCTCGTGTTCGCCGGCTACGTCGTCTGGCGGCAGACCGCCGACCTCGACCCCACCGAGCAGAGCCAGCTCGCCTGGGCCACGATCTGGGACCAGATCTGGGACCACACCAAGCTCACCGTGGTCACGTCCATCCTGGTCGTGATCATCGCCGTGCCGCTGGGCATCGTGCTCACCCGCGGCACCGTCGGGAAGCTCATCTCGCCGCTCGTCGTCGGGATCGCCAACATCGGCCAGGCCGCGCCGTCGATCGGGCTGATCGTGCTGCTCGCCATCTGGGTCGGGTTCGGGTTCTGGACGGCGATCCTGGCTCTCACCCTCTACGGACTGCTGCCGGTGCTGCGCAACACCATCACCGGCCTGCAGGGCGTCGATCCGACGCTGAAGGAGGCCGGGCGTGGGCTCGGCATGTCCTCGAGCTCCGTGCTGCTGCGCATCGAGCTGCCGCTCGCACTCCCGGTGATCATGACGGGCATCCGTACCGCCCTGGTGCTGGTCGTCGGCACCGCCACGCTGGCCACCTTCATCAACGGCGGCGGGCTCGGCGCCACGATCAACTCCGGCATCACGCTGTTCCGGTTCTCGGTGATGATCGCCGGCGCGGTGCTCGTCGCCCTGCTCGCGCTCACCATCGAGTGGCTCGGCCGGCTCCTGGAGCTGCTCGTCAAGCCGAAGGGAATCTGAGATGTCTCGGGCCAAGACCGTCCTGGCGGCGCTCGCCGCCGGGGTGCTCACGTCCGGACTCGCCGGCTGCGGGCTGGCGACGTCCGGCGGCAACGTGCCGTCCGGCACGCTCGCCGGGCCCCTGGAGGATGCGCCGAGTCTCGACGGCGCCGAGATCTCGATCGGGTCCAAGAACTTCTCCGAGAACATCCTGCTCGGCAAGATCGCGCTGATCCTGCTCAAGTCCGCCGGGGCCGACGTCACCGACCTCACCAACATCCCCGGCAGCGCCTCGGCCCGGCAGGCCCACCTCACCGGCGACATCGGCGCGATGTGGGAGTACACCGGCACCGGCTGGCTGGTCTACCTCGGCGAGCCCAAGCCGATACCGGACGAGCAGGAGCAGTACGAAGCGGTGAAGGAGGCCGACCTCGAGGCGAACGACCTGGTCTGGCTGCCGCCAGCGCCGATGAACAACACGTATGCGTTCGCGATCACCCAGGAGAGCGCGAAGAAGTACGGGATCACCAAGTCCTCCGAGATCAGCCAGGTGCCGGTGGACGAGCGCACGTTCTGCGTGGAGTCGGAGTTCCAGAACCGTGCCGACGGTCTGCCGGGGTTCCTCAAGACCTACGAGGTGCCGCTCGGTTCCGGCCAGGGCGTGCCCGACGGCAACATCCAGACGTACCAGACCGGCGCCATCTACGACGCCACGGCGTCGGGGGAGTGCGTGTTCGGCGAGGTGTTCACCACCGACGGCCGGATCCTCGCCCTCGACCTCCAGGTGCTCGAGGACGACCGCCAGTACTTCCCGAAGTACAACGTGTCGCTCGTGCTCCGCAAGGAGCTCTACGACGAGTACCCCGAGATCGAGGAGATCATCGCCCCGGTGGCCGAGAAGCTCACCGACGAGGTGCTGATCGAGCTCAACGCCAAGATCGACGTCGAGGGCCAGGAGCCCACCGACGTCGCCGACCAGTGGCTGCGTGACGAGGGCTTCCTCTCCTGACCACCCGCACCCCCTAGAGTGAGAACACGTTCTAGTTTCGAGGGGGCGCGTGTGGCGGTCGAGTCGTGGTTCCGGACCGAGCCGGAGCCGGCGCTGCTGGGGTCGCGGTGCGGGGCGTGCGCGTCGGTGTTCTTCCCGCCGGTGGCCGAGGAGTCGTTCTGCCGGAACCCCGCGTGCGCGGGCACGTCCTTCGAGGCGGTGCCGCTCTCGCGCCGGGGCCGGGTGTGGAGCTACACCGACGCGCAGTACCAGCCGCCGCCGCCGTACGTGCCCACCACCGACCCGTTCGAGCCGTTCGCGCTGGCCGCCGTCGAGCTGCCCGAGGGCCTCACGGTGCTGGGGCAGGTGGCGTCGGGCTACGGCGTCGCCGATCTCGCCGTCGGCGCCGAGGTGGAGGTCGTCGTCGAGCCGCTCGACGACGAGCTGCACGTGTGGCGCTGGAAGCCGGTCGCATGAGCGGCGTCGTGGTGGCGGGGGCCGGCATGCACCCGTGGGGCAAGTGGGGCCGCAGCTTCGTCGAGTACGGCGTGCACGCCGCCCGGGCCGCACTGGCCGACGCCGGCGTGCCGTGGACCGACGTCGACCTGGTGGTCGGTGGCGAGACCGTGCGCAACGGCTACGCCGGCTACGTGGCGGGCTCCACCTTCGCCTCGGCGCTGGGCTGGAACGGCGCGCGGATCGCGACGTCGTACGCCGCCTGCGCCACGGGCGCCCAGGCCCTCGACGTGGCCCGGGCCCGGATCCTCGCCGGGCTGAGCGAGGTGGCGCTCGTGGTGGGCGCCGACACCACGCCCAAGGGCTTCCTCGCGCCGAACGCGGGGGAGCGGTGGGACGACCCCGACTGGCTGCGGTTCCGGCTGCTCGGCATGACCAACCCCGCCTACTTCGCGCTCTACGCGCGGCGCCGGATGGACCTCTACGGCGCCACCGCCGAGGACTTCGCGCAGGTGAAGGTGAAGAACGCCCGGCACGGGCTGCACAACCCGAACGCGCGCTACCGCAAGGAGGTGTCGGTCGACGACGTGCTCGCCAGCGCCGTCGTCTCCGACCCGCTGCACCTGCTCGACATCTGTGCCACCTCCGACGGCGCCGCCGCCGTGGTGCTGATGAGCGAGGAGCGCGCCGCGCGGCTGGGGGTCGAGACACCGGTGCGGGTGGCAGCGGTGTCGACGGTGACGCCGACCTTCCCCAACACGGTGATCGACATGCCGCTGCTCTCCACCGACCCCAGCAGCTCCACCGGCGTGCCCGACCGCACGTTCAAGGAGTCGATCGGCCTCGCCGCCTACGAGGAGGCCGGCGTCGGGCCGGACGACGTCGACGTCGCCGAGGTGTACGACCTCTCGACCGCGCTCGAGCTCGACTGGATGGAGGACCTCGGGCTCTGCAAGCGCGGCGAGGCCGAGGCACTGCTGCGTGCCGGCGACACCACGATCGGAGGCCGGATCCCGGTCAACCCCAGCGGCGGCCTCGCCTGCTTCGGGGAGGCGGTGCCTGCCCAGGCGCTGGCCCAGGTGTGCGAGCTCACCTGGCAGCTGCGCGGCCAGGCCGGCGACCGCCAGGTGGAGGGCGCCCGGGTCGGCATCACTGCCAACCAGGGACTGTTCGGCCACGGCTCCTCGGTGCTGCTCACCCGGTGACCGGCGGATAACGTCGGCGCGTGCGCCGCCCTCCCCCCAGGGTCCTCGACCTGTTCGCCGTCCCCGACGACGTCGAGCCGCTGCCGGGCGGTCAGGGCGGCAGCGTGCGCGCCGGCGACCTCGTGCTCTCGCCCGGGCGGGACGCCGCGACGGCGACGTGGCTCAACCCGGTGCTCGCGCGGCTGGCGGTGCGGCTGGACGAGGACCCGACCCGCCGCGCCCGCGACCTGCGGCTGGCGATGCCGGTGCCGGCCCGCGACGGGTCGTGGGTGGTCGACGGCTGGGGCGCGAGCCGGTACGAGCCGGGCACCGTCGCCTGCCACGACCTCGACGTCACCCTCGCCGCCGGCCGGCTGCTGCACGCCCGGCTCGCGTCGGCCGTGCCGGCGCGGCCCGCCGGCCTCGACGAGCGCGACGACCGGTGGGCGCGGGCCGAGCGGCTCGTGTTCGGTCCGCTCGCCGAACTCCTCGCCGCCGGGGGTCCCGCGGTGGTGACGGCGGCCGCGGCGCGGTTCGACGACACCGACCTCGGCCCCGACCAGCTCGTGCACGCCGACCTCGCCGGCAACGTGCTGCTCGACGACCGCGGTGCTCCGGTGGTGATCGACGTCGCCCCGGCGTGGCGACCGGTGCGCTGGGCCGAGGCGGTGGCGGTGCTCGACGGCGTGGTCGGTCACGACGCACCGCGCTCCGTGCTCGCCGGCTGGACGGCGGGCGCCTCGCGGCAGGCCATGCTCCGGGCGATCGCGTTCCGCGTGCTCAGCGATCTCGAGCCCAGCCCGCGCTACGCCGAGGTGCTGGCGCTCACCTAGACGCCGACGCTCGACCGGCACCGGGGTCGCCCGCTACGGTCCGGGGACAGGCACCGCGAACCGAGACGGGAGTCCGATGACCGCCGAGGCGCCATATCCGATCAAGGAGTTCATCGCCGTCGTCAACGCGCACGACGAGCAGGGCTTCCTCGATGCTTTCGCCGACCACGGGGTGGTCGACGACTGGGGACGTGAGTTCACCGGTCGGGCCGCGATCAAGTCGTGGAGCGACGAGGAGTTCATCGGCGCGAACGGGACGATGGACGTGCAACGGGTCGAGGTCGACAGTGACCGCGTCGTCGTCGTCGCGGACTGGCGCAGCACCCACGCGAACGGGTTGAGCGAGTTCACCTTCGACGTCGACGGCGACCGGATCGGCCGGATGACGATCCGCGGGGCCGACTGAGCACGACGGGTGGGTCGCGCCTACGCCGAGGTGCTGGCGCTCACGTAGAACCAGCGCCCGGCCCGCTGCTCGTCATCGCGGCACCACCACCCGGTGCACGACGTGGGTTCCCGGCAGCCCCTTGAGCTCCACCTCGCCCATCTCCACCAGCTCCACGGCGGCGTCGTCGTCGAGGGCCTCGCGCACGGCGTCGGTGACGAGCACCTCGCCGCCGGTGGCGAGGTCACCGACCCGCGCGGCGAGGGCGACGTTGCGGCCGAAGTAGTCGCCGTCGCGGGAGACCACGGTGCCGGTGTGGATGCCGATCCGCACCCGCACGGTCGCGGTCACCCGCAGCTTGGGGTCGAGGGTGCGGCGCAGGTCCTTCTGGATGCCGACTGCGGCGCGGCAGGCCGCCTCGGCGTCCCGGAAGGCGACCATGAACCCGTCGCCCGCCGTCTTCACCACCTGCCCGCGGTAGGTGTCGATGCGCCTGCGCAGCAGCTCGTCGTGGGCGGCGAGCACCCGCACCCACGCGTCGTCGCCGATCCGCTCGTTCAGCGCCGTCGAGTCCTCGATGTCGGAGAAGAACAGCGTGACCGTGCCGTCGGCGGCGGCGACGTGCACGATCTCCTCGCGCTCGGTGTCCGCCCAGGTCTGGAGGTCCTCGATCGAGCCTTGGAGCAGGCCGGCCAGGCCGCGCTCGCGCACCCGCCCCGCGGTCTTGCCGGCGGTGCGGACGACGCGCCGCACTACCTTCTCGGCCGGCGTCCGCGCCGGCCGCGGCTTGAGGGCCGCGGACAGGTCGGTCTCGAGCTGCTCGATCCGCTCGTCGCGCGCACGCAGCTGC
The DNA here is from genome assembly GCA_963808855.1 of uncultured Actinomycetota bacterium. Taxonomy (GTDB): domain Bacteria; phylum Actinomycetota; class Actinomycetes; order Propionibacteriales; family Nocardioidaceae; genus Nocardioides. Next base: position 1,123,918 of record CAWEHA010000002.1, read on the forward strand.
GCTCGTTGCCGTGCCACGACGACGATGAGCGCTACGCCGAGCCCGGCCAGCACGATGCTGACCAGGGCGAGGGCGACGACCACGCCACCGAGACTAGGACGGTCGCCTTTGCCGCCGGTGGTTAGGTGGAACGGTGACGTCTGCTCCCACGATCTCCACCCTCGGCGAGCTGCGCGAGTCCGGCCACGAGCTGAAGACCCTGCGCACCGAGCTCCGCGACAACCTCCTCGCCAAGCTGCGGGCGGGCGACGACCCGTGGCCGGGGCTGCACGGCTTCGAGGACACCGTGATCCCACAGCTCGAGCGGGCGCTGCTGGCCGGGCACGACGTCGTGCTGCTGGGCGAGCGCGGGCAGGGCAAGACCCGACTGCTGCGCACGATGGTCGGGCTGCTCGACGAGTGGTCACCGGTGATCGCGGGCTCCGAGCTCGGCGAGCACCCGTACGAACCGATCACCCATGCCTCGCGGCGGCGGGCGGTGGAGGAGGGCGACCGGCTCCCCGTCGACTGGCGGCACCGCGACGAGCGCTACGCGGAGAAGCTCGCGACCCCCGACACCTCGGTGGCCGACCTGATCGGCGACGTCGACCCGATGAAAGTGGCCGAGGGGCGCTCGCTCGGCGACCCGGAGACCATCCACTACGGCCTGATCCCGCGCTCGCACCGCGGCATCGTGGCGATCAACGAGCTGCCCGACCTCGCCGAGCGGATCCAGGTGGCGATGCTCAACGTGATGGAGGAGCGCGACATCCAGATCCGCGGGTACGTCGTCCGGCTGCCGCTCGACGTGCTCGTCGTCGCCTCGGCCAACCCGGAGGACTACACCAACCGCGGCCGCATCATCACGCCGCTGCAGGACCGCTTCGGCGCCGAGATCCGCACCCACTACCCGACCGAGCTCGACGCCGAGGTGGCGGTGATCCGGCAGGAGGCGTCGCTGGTGGCCGACGTGCCGGACCACCTGGTGGAGATCCTGGCCCGCTTCACGCGCAACCTGCGTGAGTCGTCGTCGGTCGACCAGCGCTCCGGCGTCTCCGCGCGGTTCGCGATCGCCGGGGCCGAGACCGTCGCCGCCTCGGCGCTCCACCGCGCCACGCGGCAGGGCGAGGACGAGGCGGTGGCCCGCGTCGTCGACCTCGAGACCGCCGTCGACGTGCTCGGCGGCAAGATCGAGTTCGAGACCGGTGAGGAGGGACGCGAGCACGAGATCCTCACCCACCTGCTCCGCACCGCCGTCGCCGAGACCGTGCGCGCTCACCTGCGGGGCCTCGACTTCGCGCTGCTCGTCGAGGCGATCGAGGCCGGCGCGATGGTCACCACGGGCGAGCAGGTGACGGCGCGCGACTTCCTCACCGGGCTGCCGGTGCTGGGCGAGTCGGAGCTCTACGACGAGGTGTGCGACCGGCTCGGCGCCACCAACGACGGCCAGCGGGCCGGCGCCATCGAGCTCGCGCTCGAGGGTCTCTACCTCGCCCGCCGCGTCGGCAAGGACACCGACGGGATCGAGACGGTCTATGGCTCCTAGGACCGGCGCCACCCGCTTCAAGCGGTACGACGGCGGCGATCCGCTCGCGCCGCCGGTCGACCTCGCCGAGGCGCTGGACGCCATCGGCGAGGACGTGATGGCGGGCTACAGCCCGGAGCGGGCGATGCGGGAGTTCCTGCGCCGCGGCGGTCGCGACCAGCGCGGGCTCGACGACCTCGCGCGGCGGATCGCGGAACGACGGCGCGACCTGCTGCAGCAGCACAACCTCGACGGCACGCTCCAGGAGATCCGCGAGCTGCTCGATCAGGCGGTGCTCGAGGAGCGCAAGCAGCTCGCGCGTGACGCGATGATGGACGACGCCGACCGGGCGTTCCGCGAGATGCAGCTGGAGAACCTGTCGCCGTCCACCGCGGCGGCGGTGAGCGAGCTCAGCGACTACGACTGGCAGAGCCGCGAGGCCCGCGAGGCCTACGAGCAGATCAAGGACCTGCTCGGCCGCGAGCTGCTCGACCAGCGGTTCCAGGGCATGAAGCAGGCGCTGGAGAATGCCACCGACGACGACCGCGACGCGATCAACGAGATGCTCGGCGATCTCAACGACCTGCTCGACAAGCGGCGGCAGGGCGTCGACACCCAGGACGACTTCGACGCCTTCATGGCCAAGCACGGGGAGTACTTCCCGGAGAACCCGCAGAACCTCGACGAGCTGCTCGACGCGCTCGCGCAGCGCTCCGCCGCCGCGCAGCGGATGCTCAACTCGATGACGCCGGAGCAGCGCCAGGAGCTGATGGAGCTCAGCGCGCAGGCGTTCGGCTCACCGCAGCTGGCGGAGGCGCTCGGCCGGCTGGACAGCAACCTGCAGGCGCTGCGCCCGGGCGAGGACTGGGGTGGCTCGGAGCGCATGGACGGCGACCAGGGGCTCGGCCTCGGCGACGGCACCGGCGTCTTCCAGGACCTCGCCGACCTCGACGACCTCGCCGAGCAGCTCGCCCAGTCCTACAGCGGCTCGCGGATGGACGACGTCGACCTCGACAAGCTGGCCCGCCAGCTCGGCGACGACGCCGCCGTCGACGCCCGCACCCTGCAGCGGCTCGAGCAGGCGCTGCGCGACGGCGGCACCCTGCGCCGCGGCGCCGACGGCGACCTGCAGCTGACCCCGAAGGCGATGCGGCAGCTCGGCAAGGCGCTGCTGCGCGACGTCGCCGAGCGGATGAGCAGCCGCACCGGCCAGCGCGACATGAACAAGGCCGGCGCCGCCGGCGACCGCTCCGGCGCCACCCGGCCGTGGGCGTTCGGCGACACCGAGCCGTGGGACGTGCCGCGCACCGTGGTGAACGGCGTCCTGCGCCGCGCGCAGGATCCTGCCGGGCCGCGGATCACGATCGACGACGTCGAGGTGCAGGAGACCGAGGCCCGCACCCAGGCCGCCGTCGCCCTGCTCGTCGACACGTCGTTCTCGATGGCCATGGACGGCCGCTGGGTGCCGATGAAGCGCACCGCGCTGGCGCTGCACACCCTGATCCGCAGCAGGTTCCGCGGCGACGCGCTGCAGCTCGTCGGCTTCGGCCGGCACGCCGAGGTGATGGAGATCGAGGAGCTCACCGCGCTCGACGCCCGCTGGGACAAGGGCACCAACCTGCACCACGCGCTGCTGCTCGCGAACCGTCACTTCCGCAAGCACCCCACCGCCCAGCCGGTGCTGCTCGTCGTCACCGACGGCGAGCCCACCTCACACCTGGAGTCCGACGGCGAGGTGTTCTTCTCCTACCCGCCGCACCCGCTCACCATCGCCCACGCCGTCCGCGAGCTCGACACCTCGCGCCGGCTCGGCGCCCAGACCACCTTCTTCCGGCTCGGCGACGACCCCGGCCTCGCCCGCTTCATCGAGCAGATGGCCCAGCGCGTCGACGGCCGCATGGTCAGCCCCGAGCTCGACGACCTCGGCGCCGCCGTCGTCGGCTCCTACCTCGGCACCCGCGACGCCGGCCGCCCCGGCGGCATGACCGGCCTCCGCTCCGCCTACGGCGACTGGTTCGGCGGGCGTGGGTTCTGGGTGGACGAGTAGTCAGGCGAGCACCGCGGCCAGCTCCTCGACACCGTCGACAAGGCGGGGGCCGGGGCGGGCCCAGTGGGCGTCGGCGTCGACGGCGTGCACGTGGACGCCGGGCGGGAGGAGACCGGCGGCGACGAGGGCGTCGGCCTGGGCCTGGGCGCCGGGCCGGTCGTAGCCGCACGGGGCGACCACCACGACGTCGGGCCGGGCGGCGTGCACGTCGTCCCAGGTGACGCGCCCCGACTTCTCGCCCGCGGTGCCGAGCACGCAGGTGCCGCCGGCGCGCTCGACCATCTCGGGGATCCAGTGGCCCGGAGCGAAGGGCGGGTCGGTCCACTCGAGCACGACCACCCGCGGTCGCGGGCCGGCGGCGGGGCGGACGGCGGCGAGCCGGTCGCGTAGCCCGGCCACCAGGGCCGCGGCCTCCGTCTCCCGCCCCGTGGCGACGCCGAGCGCGAGCACGGTGCCGAGCACCTCGTCGAGGGTGTGCGGGTCGCAGGTGAGCACCTCGGCCCGGCACCCCAGGTGGGTCAGGGCCTGGTCGACGGTGTCGACGTCGACGGCGCACACCGCGCACAGGTCCTGGGTGACGACGAGGTCGGCGTCCAGATCGGCGAGCGCTCCGGCGTCGAGGCGGTAGAGGTCCTCGCCGCGGGTCACCGCGGCGCTGACGAACGCGTCGATCTGCGCGGGTGTGAGGTCCTCCGGCATCGCGGAGGTCGACACGATGGTGCGGGTGCGCGCCTCGGCCGGGTGGTCGCACTCGAAGGTGACGCCGACGACGTCGGGTCCGGCGCCGAGCGCGAACAGGATCTCCGTCGTCGAGGGGAGCAGGGAGACGATCCGCACGCGAGCCACCGTACGGTGACCCGGTGCCCGAGCCGACCCTCAGCGTGCTGCTCCTGCTGGCACTGGCCGCGGTCACGGCGGGCTTCGTGGATGCCGTCGTCGGCGGCGGCGGGCTCATCCAGCTGCCGGCGCTGTTGCTCGGGCTGCCGACTGCGTCGCCGGTGGAGATCCTGGCCACCAACAAGGCGGCCGCGGTGTGCGGCACCGCGGTGAGCGCGGCCACCTACTACCGCCGGGTCAAGCCCGATCCGCGCACCTTCCTGCCGATGATGGTGGTGGCCTTCGCCGGCTCGTTCTGCGGAGCGCTGGTGGCGAGCCAGATCCCGCGCGAGGCGTTCGAGCCGATCGTGCTCGTGGTGCTGGTCGTCGTCGGCGCCTATGTGTTGCTCAAGCCGGACCTCGGCGACGCGACCGTGTTGCGGTTCGCCGGCCACCGCCACCTCACGGCCGCCCTCGCCGTCGGCTTCGCGATCGGCTTCTACGACGGCGCCCTCGGACCCGGCACCGGCAGCTTCCTGGTGTTCGCGCTGGTGGGGCTGCTCGGCTACTCCTTCCTCGAGGCCTCGGCGAAGGCCCGGCTGGCGAACCTCGCCACCAATCTGGGTGCACTGGCGCTGTTCATCCCGCAGGGCGCCGTGCTCTGGAAGGTCGGGCTGCTCATGGGGGCCTGCAACCTGGTCGGCGGCTACGTCGGCGCGCGGGTCGCCGTCTCGAAGGGATCCCGCTTCGTGCGGTGGTTCTTCGTGGCGGTGGTCTCGGCGTTCGTCGTCCGCATCGGCGGGCAGGTGATCGGAGTCTGGTGACGTCGTAGCCTCGGTCCATGCCGTCCGTGAGGCCGATCCTGGGTCAGCGCCTTCCTCGACCTCGCTCCTGACGACGAGGTGTCGGTCGGGTTCTGGGAGGCGGTCACCGGCTACGACGGCAGCGACGCCCGCGCCTTCCGTACCGAGTTCCCACCGCTGCGGCCGCCGTCGGGCGACCCGTACCTCTACGCCCAGCGGCTCGGCTCGGGCGAGAGCCGGGTGCACCTCGACCTGTACGTCGACGACCTCGACGCCGCGCAGGCCCACGCGTCCTCGCTGGGCGCCCAGGTGGTCGAGCGCCGCGACCACGTGCACCTCACCTCGCCGGCCGGACTGCCGTTCTGCCTCGTCCCCGACCGCGCGTCCCGGATCCCACCACCCGCCGCGTGGCCCGGTGGTCGGTCGCAGGTCGACCAGGTGTGCGTCGACATCCCGCCCTCGGCCTTCGACGCCGAGCTCGCCTTCTGGGAGGCGCTGACCGGGTGGTCCCGAACCAAGACCGACTCCCCGGAGTTCGAGCGGCTCGACGACGACCGCATGCCGCTCCGCATGCTCCTCCAGCGCCTCGACGACGAGGAGCCACCCCGCTTCCACCTCGACCTCTCCTCCGACGACCGCGCCGCCGAGTCGGCGCGGCACGAGTCGCTCGGGGCGACGGTCGAGAACCCGAGCGACCGCGGGTTCACGGTCCTCGTCGACCCGGGTGGCCGGCGCTACTGCGTCACGGACCGGACGCCGCGCGCCTCTTGAGCGACGCCCGGAGTCTTCTGCGGGCATGGTCGGGCGGACCTCGCGGGAGCAGGTGAGTGCGTCCGCGGGCCACTGATCCAGACTGGGTCCGTGGCCCGATTCGCGCGCGGACGCGACCGCAAGGATCACTCGTCGACGACGCTGCTGCTTCAGTGCGCTGACACTCCGTCCTGCACGGTCATCTTCGAGCCCTGGGGATCCGAGTACGAACTGCGTGGCGAGGATTGGCTTCGCGTCGAGGTGGGAGGCCCGATCGGAGGACTGGTCGAGGTGGTGCACCGGCCCACGTCGATCATGCTGTGGCCTGGTGAGGGATGGGACTACATCACGGCCGTGAACCGGCAGGGTGAGCGACCGAGCGGCTTGTTCTAGCGGCGATCGCATCATTGGGCCGGCGAGCGCGCCGATGTCCCCGCCGGACCGGCGGGGTGTGGGGCGGGGTGGTCAGGGGTCCGGTTGTGGCGTCGAGCCGTGGCGGTCGACGTGGAACGTCGCGCGGGATGGGCTGGTCCAGGTGAAGGCGGTCGGGACGCCGTGGTCGGTGGTGGCGGCGGGTTCGTAGGTCCAGCCGCTGTGGGTCTTCATGCGGTGGTGGGCTCGGCACAGCGGCGCCAGGTTCGTCGTCGAGGTCGGGCCGTCGGGATACGGCCGCCGGTGGTCGAGGTCGGTGCGGGCGCGTCGGGTGCAGAACGGGAAGACGCACTGCGGCCAGGCCAGCCGGACCCGTTCGGCGACCGAGTCGGACGGCTTGTAGCCGGAGCTCTCCGCGGCCTGGTTGAGGTCGATGACCGGCTTCACCGTCACCGTAGCGCCGGCGCACCAGGTGGCGACGTGGTCGGCGAGCACCGGAACCCCGTCGACGGTGGCCACTGCCGACTCCGACAGGTGCACGTACAGCGTGACGCCACGGGAGCCGGCGGTGTCGAGGTCGAGCGCGAGCTGGGCGCGGGCGATCTCACCCAGCGCCATCGACCGGCGGACGTCCAAGGACTCCTCGCAGCCGAGGTCGGCGAGCTGGGCTGCGGTGGCCGAGACGGCGGCGTCGAGGTCGAGGGCGTCGGGGAGGTCGAGCAGTCCTTCGACGTGGACGTAGCCGTCGGGGGATGCGGGGTGGACCTCGAACCGGCGGGGGTCGCGCCCGGCGAGGCGCTCGGCCCGCTCGGGGTCGAACTCGGTCAGGGCGGCGGTGACGGTGCGGTCGAGCTGGGCCCAGGACAGGGAGTGCGCGTACGGCGCCAGCGTGGCGTCGACGTGGGCGGCGCCCTCGAGCGGCAGCAGCAGGGTCGACTCGGCGACCCGGAACGCCCGCCAGGGCTCGACCTCACCGTCGAGTACCCGCTGCCACAGCTGCGGGAGGCGGTACTTCAGCTCCAGGCACTTGCCCACGAACACCCGGCCGGCGGAGTCGGACTTCTCGAGCGTGGTGACCAGCTCGACCACCGCCGCCTCGCTCACCGCCGGCGCTCCCTCACCGGCCAGCAGCAGCTCGCCGTCGCCGAACCCGGCCACCGCCACGTCGTCCGACCAGCGAGCGTCGACCAGGTGCTGCTCCAGCCACGCCACCACCGTCGCGATCTCGTCGACCTCGGCCCTGCGACGGGCCAGCGAGGCGTCGCGCACGTCGGCCAGGGTCGGCGCGAGTGCGGTGGTGGTCATGGGTCTACTCAAGCACTCGCCACCGACAGTCCTGGCCCGGAATCAGGCTCAACGACAGGGTTCCAGATCACGACGTGGTAACGATCCGAGATCGGCTGCGGGGGTCTCGACACGGGCTCGCTGGCGCTCGCCCGGCTCGACCACCGCCGGCTGCGCTCCGCTTGCCTAGCTCGACCGCCGGACCCATCTGGTGGACTGGCCCCGTGACCGAGCTACCCCCCGAACGCCCCGCGTACGCGACGGACGCCGACGAGCGCACCCTGTTGCTCGGACTCCTGCAGTTCCACCGCGACACCCTGCGCCGCAAGACGGCCGGGCTCGACGTCGAGCAACTCGCGGCCACGCTGCCGCCGGCCGACCTCACGCTCGGCGGGATGCTGCGGCACATGGCCTACGTGGAGGACTGGTGGTTCGGCGTCGTGCTCGCGGGGCTGGAGCCGGCTCCGCCGTTCGACGACGTCGACTGGAAGGCCGACGAGGACTGGGACTGGCACAGCGCCGTCGGCGTCGACCCCGTGGCGCTGCGCGCCGAGTTCGACCGGTTCACGGCGCGCTCGGACGAGCTGATCGGTCCCGAGCCGGACTTCGACGCGCTGGCGGTGCGACGCAGCCGGCGCACCGGAGACGCGGTCAGCCTGCGGTGGATCCTGCTGCACATGATCCAGGAGTACGCGCGGCACAACGGCCACGCCGACCTGATCCGGCAGTCGGTGGACGGCGCGGTGGGCGTGTGACGATCCGGGAGATGACGCCGGCCGACTGGCCGCAGGTGTGGGAGTTCTTCGCCGAGATCGTGGCGGCGGGGGAGACCTACGCCTACCCGGACGACGTGACCTCGGAGCAGGCGCGTGAGCTGTGGACGATGCGGCCGCCGGGTCGCACGGTGGTGCTCGAGGGCCCCGACGGGATCCTCGGCAGCGCCACGATGGGCCCGAACCGGCCCGGCCGCGGCGCCCACGTCGGAACCGCGTCCTTCATGGTGGCGGGCAAGGCGCGCGGCCGCGGCGTCGGGCGAGCGCTGGCCGAGCACGTGGTGCGGTGGCACCGCGACCAGGGCTACCGCGCGATCCAGTTCAACGCCGTCGTCGAGACCAACACCGGCGCGGTGCGGCTGTGGCAGAGCCTCGGCTTCGAGATCGTCGGGACGGTGCCCGAGGCGTTCGAGTCGCGGACCCACGGATTCGTCGGACTGCACGTGATGCACCTGGCACTGTGACCGCGTGCAGCTGTCGACCGCGACGTGGTTCCACCTCTTCGCTGATCGGGAGCGCCGGTCGTTCCTGCCGGACGACGTGGCCGAGCTGCTGGCTGCCACGCTCCACCGGCTGAGCACCACCGGCAAGGTCGACCTGGTGCTCGCACCGCGGCGCACGTTCCTGTGGCGCACCGCTCCGGCGGCGCGGGTGGAGCGGCGGGTGGTGGCCGTGCCGCCGCCCGGGCTGGACGGCGTGATGCTCGACGGGCTGCACTCGGCGCACCCCAGGTTCGCCCTCGAGGTGTTCACACGCACAGGCGCACGGCTGAAGGGAAGCCTCGGCCTCGGCGTCCGGCGCCTGGTCGAGCAGGAGGCGCTGGACGCGGGCCTGGCGCACCGTGAGGGCCGCAGACCGGTGTGGGACACCGAGCGCATCGCCGCCCTCGAGGACGAGTTCCGGCCCCTGCGCGAGGACTGGCAGGAGTTCCGGGCCACCCGGCCCGAGCTCCACGCGGCGATCGTGGCCGACGCCGTCCTGGCGCAGAAGTGGGAAGGAATCGCCTGATGCTCAGTCGGCGTAGCCGGGGAGGTACTCCTCCATGATCGCGCGGAACGGCGCCTCCGCCTCGAGCTGGCTGAGCACGCCGATGCCGCCGATCCAGGTGCGGTGGATGAGCAGGTACGACGGCGGCAGGTTGAGCTTGATCGCCACGGTGTAGGCGGGCTCGCGCGGGTTGTTGATGCGCTGGAACTGCTCGCGCATCCACGCCCGCGAGAACCGGAACCGCTCCACCTGACCCGGTTCGACGAGCGGCGCGAAGTAGTCCATGAGCAGCTCGGGGTCGATCGTCACCTTGTCGCGGATGAACCCCTCGTCGCGCAGCCCGGCGAGCAGCTTCTCGCCGTCGCCGTTCGCGCACAGCCGCATCAGCCGGCCCATCGCCTCGGGGAAGGTCTGGTCGGGCAGCCGCGCGACGGCGCCGTAGTCGAGCACCCCGAGCTTGCCCGGGGAGCCGTCGGCGTTCGGGATGACCCGGAAGTTGCCGGGGTGCGGGTCGGCGTGCAGCATCCCGGTGCGGCCGGGCCCGTCGAACACGAACCGCACGAGCAGCTCGGCGTAGTGGTCGCGCTCCTCCTGGGTGCCGTCGCGGATCACCGAGGCGAGCGAGGCGTGCGACTCCAGCCACTCGCTGACCAGCACGGTGTCGCCGACCTCGACGACGTCGGGCACCACGATGTCGGGGTCGTCGGCGAACGCGGCCGCGAACGCGCGCTGTGCCTCGGCCTCCAGGCTGTAGTCGAGCTCCTCGACGGCCCGCGCCTGCATCTCCTCCACCAGCGGCTTGATGTCGATGCCGGGGAACAGCGGCGCCACCGAGCGGCCGAGCCGCGCGAGCTGCCGCAGGTCGGAGCGCAGCGCGTCGCCCGCGCCCGGGTACTGCACCTTGACGGCGACCTCGCGGCCGTCGTGCCAGCGGCCCTGGTGCACCTGGCCGATCGAGGCGGACGCCGTCGGGCCGCCGTCCAGCCAGACCAGCCGCTCCTTCCAGTCCTCGCCGAGCTCGCGGGCCAGGATGTCGCGCACGGTCTGGGTGGGCATGGGCGGCGCGGAGTCCTGCAGCCGGGTGAGCTGCTCGCGGTACGGCGCCGCCACCTCCTCCGGGAGCGCGGCCTCGAGCACCGACAGCGCCTGCCCGAACTTCATCGCCCCGCCCTTGAGCTCGCCCAGGGTGCGGAACAGCTGCTCGGCCGTGCGCTGCTGGATCTCGGTGAGCACGGCGTCGGCCGGCGCCCCGCCGAGCCGCCGGCCCAGCCCCATCGCGCTGCGGCCCGCGTAGGCCAGGGGCAGGCCGGCCAGCCGCGCGGTGCGCGCCGCCGCCTTGCGGGGCAGGTCGCGCGGCGAGTCGGACATACCGCCATTCTTCCAGCCGGGTGTGCGTTCTCGACTCACCCACGCAGTGCCGTCAGGCTCGGGCGTCGATGGTTCGGAGCGAGTCGACGTCGGCACCCAGGATCGCCCGGTCTGCTGTCACGAATGGCATCGACTCGACCAGTGCCTGCGCGACCAGCATCCGGTCGAACGGATCGGGATGGGGGAGCCCCTCGACAGCCCGAACTGCCCATGCGTGACGCGGTGTGATGTCCAGCCACTGCAGGCCGGATGCCGATACCTGCTGGGGGAGCTCGTCGGACACCACGAGTCGACCGCGGCTGCTCTTGATCGCGATCTCCCACATCGACGCCGCCGAGGCGTGCAGGACCGTGGCCTCCGCGAGCAGTGTCCGCGTCTCCGGACCCAGTCGTGCGTCGTCCTGCAGGAGCCACAGAAGCACGTGGGTGTCGAGGAGTGTCATGAGCCCTCGAAGAGCGCCGCGATCTCAGGGTCGGGGTCGTCGAAGGTGTCACTGTCGAACTCGATCGTGCCGACGCCGGTGCCGAAGACAATGTCGGCGCGGGCGTGCGGCACCAGGTCGGCCACGGGCGTGCCGGCCTTGGCGATGACGACGCGCTCCCCCGCGGCCACCCGCTCGAGGAGCTTCGAGAGCGTTGTCTTCGCCTCGTGGATGTTGACCGTGTGCACCATCGCCTCAGACTAGCGGACTAAGTCTAGCCCGACTAGCCCGTCGTTGCTGATCGTCAGTAGATCGGAGTCGGCCCGAAGCGCCGGACCTCCTGGGGCCAGCCGCAGCCCTGGGCGATCTTGCCGGCCCAGATCTTCGCGGTCTCCTCGTCGGGGACGTTGACGATCGTGAGGCCGCCCAGGTACTCCTTGGTCTCGGCGAACGGTCCGTCGGTGAAGGTCAGCGTCGCCGCTGGTCGCGTCGGCGCTGAACGCCTCGTCGAGCTCCTCCACCAGGCCTCCGGCGAACACGAGCACGCCGGCGTCCTTCATCTCGTTCACGACGGCCATGGCGGGCTCCGCCCGGCTGCGGAACCACTCCTCGGGGTGGTCGCCCACCCACTGCTGGTTGAAGTAGATGAGGTACTCGGCCATGTCTGCTCCTCGCGTCAGGGGCGGACCCCGCGTCCGCCTCCACCCACTCCACGAACGGGGTTCGACGAATTCGACACCCTCAGGGCAGCAATCTCACCCCGTGCCGCCGGCGGATCCTGCCTGCGGGCCGAGCGTGGCACCGCCGTCCTCCGTGCTGTCCGGGCCGCCGGGGCGGCCGGCTCCTTGAGCTCGACGAACAGGACGTGCGTAGGGGTGTCCCCGATGTTCTCGCCGCGATGCTCCTGGGCCGGCAGCCAGATCACCGTGCCGGGCTCCAGGGCGACCTCGCGATCGACGTCGCCCGCGACGAGCCGGCGTCGGAACCCGGAGAGCGTGTACATGACGCTGTCGGGATGTCGGTGCGGGGTCGTGCGCTCGCCCGGCTGATCGCGGTACTCCAGCACTCGCACCCGTTCGTTCTCGAAGACGACGGTGTAGTGCCGGGGATTGCTCTCGACGGGGTCCAGGCTCATGACGTCACAGTGGCACCGTGCGGTGGCGCCGGGAAGTCACCGCTGGGCGCGGACGCGGCTTGCATCCTCACGGCCTCAGTTGTAGGCGACCCAGCGGCGGCGGACGTTGTCGCCGGCCTCCTGGTCGCCGGGGCTGGCGGCGTAGCCGTACACGAGGTAGCGCTGGTGGCCGAAGCCGCCGCGGTCGAGGCAGGCCTGGGGCACCCGGGCGCTCACGACGTCGGTCCCGAAGTTCACCCGCACCTTCATGCCCGGGCACGGCACCGTGGCGTAGCGGCTCGGCGTGTTGATGATCAGCCGGTGGAACCGGGTGCCGTCGCGGCGGGCGCCGGCGTTGACCTGGAAGAACCGGTCCCAGCTGCCGTCGATGAGCAGCTTCGGGAACGCCAGCGTGCCGTGCCGGCGCTGGAGGTCGCGGAACTCCATGCGGTAGCCGAAGGCGTTGGCGTTGTTCGTGTAGGTGACCTTGACGATGTCGAACCGCGCGATGGCGTCACCGGACGGGTCGGCCTGCTCGACGGTGGCGGCGCGCGCAGGAGCGGCGCCGGTGGTGAGTATCAGGACGGCTGCGGTCAGGGGTGCCAGCAGCCAGGGAATCCGCTTCATGCGTGTCATGGCCCGAGGCTAGGGCCGAGGCGCCGGCTCTGCTTACCTTCGATTGGTCAATGTCGACCCGGGGTCAGGTGGTCTCCGGGAACGACACACCGGTGTTGGCGTGGCAGCGGTAGCCGTGGGGGTGCTTGGCGAGGTACTGCTGGTGGTCGTCCTCGGCGTAGTAGTACGGCGTCTCGCTGGCGGGGCGGATCTCGGTGGTGATGTCGCCGTAGCGGCGGCGGGCCAGCTCCTCGCCGTAGATCTTGGTGAGCTCGCGGGCGGTCTGCTCCTGGTCGGGCGTCGTGTAGTAGATCGCGGAGCGGTACTGGGTGCCGACGTCGTTGCCCTGGCGCATGCCCTGGGTGGGGTCGTGCACCTCGAAGAAACGCTTCACGAGGGTGGCGTAGGAGACCCGGTCGGGGTCGAAGACGACGCGGATCGCCTCGGTGTGGCCGGTGCGGCCGCTGCACACCTCCTCGTAGGAGGGGTGCGAGGTGTGCCCGCCGGCGTAGCCCACCGACGTCGACCACACGCCGGGGATCTGCCAGTAGATCTCTTCGGCGCCCCAGAAGCAGCCGAGCCCGAACACCGCCACCTCGAGACCGTCGGGGACGTCGTCGGTGACGACGGGTGCGTCGAGCACCAGGTGCTTCTCGGCCCGGCGGAACGGGTCGCCGTCGCGGCCGGGCAGGGCCTGGTCGGGCTCGACCAGCTGGGACTTGCGCGACAAGAAGGACACGGTGGGCTCCTCGGGGGTGCTCGGGGCTGTGCCGGATAGGTAGGCCCAGTGTGCAACGCCCTTGGTCACCGGTGTCTTCCCCCGGCGTATCCCGGACGTACTTCCGGGGGAGTACGCCGGGGATCAGAGTGCCTCCCGGCGGCGGACGCGGTGGGTGCCCGCGAGCGGGAGCGTGCAGGCATGGACACCAGAACCCCTCTGCCCCGCCGGATCGTCACGATCCTGCACGCCTTCCCACGCCGGTCGCTCGCGGCCGTTCTCCTCTTCGTCGCGGTCGCCGGCGTCGTCGGCGGCCCGATCGCCGGGGCGATGCAGTCCGACGGCGGCTTCACCCCCGACGACGCCGACTCCGCGCTCGCCCTGGAGCGGATCGAGTCCGCCACCGGCCGCCAGCCCACCGCCGGGATCCTGCTCCTCGTCGACACGCCGGACGGCGACCGCACCGGCGTCGACGCCGCGACGCGAGCCCTGGCCGACATCGCGGGCGTCGCCGCCGCCACCCCCGCCGGATCCGCCGAGGACGGCTCGTCGGCGCTCGTCGCGGGCACCATCGACGCCGGCGTCGACGAGGAGGAGGTCGCGCACGAGGTGGTCGAGGAGCTGGGCGACACCGACGGCGTCACCGTGGGCGGCCCGGCCGTCACCGGCCTGCAGCTGGGCGAGCAGGTCGAGTCCGACCTCAGCCGCGCCGAGCTGCTGGCGCTGCCGATCCTCGTGCTGCTCTCGATCCTGATCTTCGGCGGCCGCGCCGCGCTGCTGCCGCTGATGGTCGGCGCCACGACGGTGCTGGGCACGTTCCTGGTGCTCACCGGCCTCAACCAGGTCTACGGCCTCAGCGTCTTCGCGCTCAACCTCGTGATCGGGCTCGGACTGGGTCTGGCCATCGACTACTCGCTCTTCCTCGTGAGCCGCTACCGCGAGGAGCTCGAGCGCCAAGGGGCGACGCCCGCCGCGGTGCGCACCACCATGGCCACCGCGGGCCGCACCGTCGCCTACTCGGCGATCACCGTCTCCGTCGCCCTCGCCACCCTCGCGCTCTTCCCGATGGGCTTCCTGCGCTCGATGGGCCTGGCCGGCGCCGCCGTGGCGCTGGTCGCGGCCGCGGCCTCGCTGGTGATCGCGCCGGCCGCCTTCGGGCTCTGGGGCGCCAAGCTCACCCGCAAACGCCGCTCGTCCGCGGCCGAGGGTCGCTGGTACCGCTTCTCGCACGCCGTGATGCGCCGGCCCGGCGCCATCGCCGTGGCCACCGCGCTCGTGATGGTGGTGCTGGCCGCGCCGGCGCTGCGGGCGGTGTGGACGCCGGTGGACGGCTCCGTCATCCCCGAGGGCCTCAGCGCCCGCACCGTCAACGACACCCTCGCCGCGCAGTACGGCGGCGACGGCGGCACCCCGGTCACGGTCGCGGTCAGCGCGGACGAGGCGCCCGACTCGTTCGCCCGGGCGGCCTCGTCGCTGCCCGGCGTGGTGGCTCCGGCCCAGCCGGTCGACCTCGGCGGCGGCACCTGGCAGGTCGACCTCGTGGTCGCGGGTGACGCGGCGGGCGAGGACGCCCGCGCCGTCGTCGCCGAGGTCCGCGACCTGGCCGAGGAGTCCGGCACCGACGCCCTGGTCGCCGGCCCCGCGGCGGAGTTCGCCGACATGCAGGAGGCGATCGGCGACACCCTGCCGCTGGCGATCGGGCTGCTCGTGCTCCTGACGATGCTCGTGCTGTGGCTCATGACCGGCTCGGTGGTCCTGCCGGTCAAGGCGGTCGTGATGAACATGTTGACCGTCGGTGTCTCGCTGGGCGCGATCACCTTCATCTACCAGGACGGCCGGCTCACCGACCTGCTCGGCTACACGCCGAACGGTGGGGTCGAGCCGAGCAACTTCCTGGTGACCGCGGCGCTGGTGTTCGCGCTCTCCACCGACTACGGGGTGTTCCTCCTCGGCCGGATCAAGGAGTCGCGCGACGCCGGGCTGACCGAGCGTGAGGCGGTGGCCACCGGACTGGGTCGCACCGGCAGCATCGTCACCGCGGCGGCGATCCTGCTGGCCGTGGCCATCGGCGCCTTCAGCACCAGCGAGATCTCGTTCATGCAGCAGATCGGCATCGCCACCGCGGTCGGGGTGCTCGTCGACGCCTTCGTCGTCCGTTCCCTGCTGGTGCCCTCGCTGATGGCTCTGCTGGGCAAGTGGAACTGGTGGTCGCCGATGTGGCTGCGTCGGGTCCACGACCGGATCGGCCTCAGCGAGGGCGGCGAGCTGCCGGTGCCCGAGCCGGTGCGGGCCGGCGTCTGACGCCGTGAGCACGCGCCGAGCCGGGTCACCCGCCGCTACCGTTGCGGGGGTGGCCCGGCTCCGCGCACGTCCCCGGCCGGTGGACGTCGTCCTCACGGTGGCGTGCATCGTGCTCATGCACGTCGAGATCCCGCTCAACGCCAAGGCCGAGGCGAGCCTGCCGCTGAGCGTGCTGATCGTCGTCGCCTCGCTCCCGGTGCTGCTGAGGAGCAGCGCCCCCGTCGTGGCCTACCTTCTCGGGTTCGTCACGATGTACGGCCTCATCCTCTTCGGAGAGCCGCCGTACAACACGATGCCCGCGCCGGTGGTCCTGTGCGCGTACGCGATCGCTGAGCGGTACGGCCTCCGCGCCGCCTTGGTCACCGGGGCGTGCTCGCTGCCGGTCGTGCTCGCGATCCTGCAGGTCTTCAGCCCGCACGGGATCCTCGACTGGGGTACGGCCCAGAACCTCGCGCTGGTACCCCTGCCGCTCGCGCTCGGCGTCGCGGCCCACGCCCGGCGCCGCTACACCACCATGCTCATCGAGCGCGCCGAGTCCGCCGAGCACAGCCGCGAGGAGGAGGCGCTGCGCCGGGTCGGCGAGGAACGGCTGCGGATCGCCCGCGACGTGCACGACGTCGTCGCTCACGCGATGGTCACCATCAACGTGCAGGCCGGCGTCGGCGCCCATCTCCTCGACCGCGACCCCGCGCAGGCCTACGACACGCTGCGCAACATCAAGCAGGTCAGCGGCGACGCGCTCACCGACCTCCGGGCGATGCTCGGGCTGCTGCGCGAGGACGACGGTGGGGGCGACCCGGCTCCGCCGGTGCAGCGTCTCGCCGACCTCGGCGACCTCCGCGAGAGCCTGGCCGCGGCCGGCGTCGACCTCACCGTCGACGTCGACCCCGCGGCCCGCTCGCTCCCGGCGTCCGTCGACGCCACCTGCTTCCGGATCGTGCAGGAGGCGCTCACCAACACGCTGCGGCACGCCGGCCCCACCACCGCCCGCATCCGGGTCAACCGCGGCGAGGACCGCGTGGTGCTCGAGGTGGTCGACGACGGCGGCACGTCGCCCGCGCAGCTCCGCGACAGCGGGTCCGGCCACGGCCTGCGCGGCATGCGCGAGCGCGTCACCGCCATGGGCGGCACGCTCGAGGCCGGTCCCCGGCCCGGCGGCGGCTGGCGGGTCGCCGCCTCGCTGCCGGTGGTGTCGGGCGAACCGGCGACCACCCAGACGGATGCCGGGGTGCCGGCACCGTGACGGCATCGATCCGGGTGCTGCTCGTGGACGACCAGTCCCTGCTGCGCGCCGGCTTCCGAGCCCTGCTCGACTCCGACCCCGGCCTCACCGTGGTCGGCGAGGCCGCCGACGGCGACGAAGCCGTCCGGGTCGCGCGCGAGACCACACCCGACGTCGTGCTCATGGACGTGCAGATGCCGCGCGTCGACGGGCTCGCGGCCACGGCGCGCATCACCGCCGACCCGGCCCTCGCCGGCACCAAGGTCGTCGTCCTGACCACCTTCGAGCTCGACGAGTACGTGTTCGGCGCGCTGCGCGCCGGCGCCTCGGGGTTCCTGCTCAAGGACATCGAGCCCCAGGAGCTCATCGACGCCGTGCGGCTCGTGCACGAAGGTCAGGCGCTGCTCGCACCGCGGGTCACCCGCCGGCTGATCGAGGCCTTCGTCGACTCCGGGCCGGCGGACCCTGCGCCGCCGCTCCCCGCCGTCGACGGGATCGACCAGCTCACCGCTCGGGAGCGGGAGATCCTGGCACTCGTGGGGGCGGGGATGTCGAACCACGAGATCGCCGCCCACCTCGTGCTGTCGCCGCTCACCGCCAAGACCCACGTGTCGCGGGTGATGACCAAGCTGGGCGCCCGCGACCGCGCGCAGCTGGTGGTGGCCGCCTACGAGGCGGGGCTGGTCACCGCCGGCGGCTGAGCCGGCACCAGCACCACCCGGCCGGCGACCTCACCGGCGGCCTGCCGGACCCACGCCTGCGGGGCGTCATCGAGCGGGACGACCTCGTGGTCGACGGCGAGGTCGCCGGCGGCGGCGTGGCGGGCGACGGTGGTGACGGCCACTGCCTTGAGGTCGGCCGGCAGCTCGTTGTTCGTGTAGCCCAGCAGGCGCAGGGACTTGCTGCGCAGCGTCGCCGAGTCGAGCGGGCAGGTCTCGCCGGCCGAGGAGCCGAGGTGCACGAGCCGGCCGCCAGCACGCAGCGTGCGCGCGGCGGCCGCGGCGGGCACTCCGAAGAGCGGGTCGAGCACCAGGTCGACCGGCCCGTCGGCGGCGTCCGCGAATCGCTCGGCCAGCGCGGACACGTCGTCGGTGTCGAGCGGCACCACGACGTCGGCACCGGCCGCGCGCGCCCGCTCCTGCCCCGCCTCCGACCGGGCGGCGGCCACCACCCGGGTGGCGCCGTGCAGCCGGGCCAGCTGCACGGCGGCCTGGCCGACGGCGCCGCCCGCGCCCAGCACGAGCACGTGCTCGCCATGCTGCAGCTCGCCGCGCCAGGTGAGGGCCATGAGGGCCGCCACGGCCGAGAGCCCGAGCGCGGCCATCGCCGCCGGCTCGACGTCGGGCAGGGGCACCAGGTCGGCCTCCGGTACCGCGACCACCTCGGCCATGCTGCCGTCGCCGGGCGCCATGCCGGCCGACCGCGGGAACCAGACCAGCCGGCCGTCGTCGGTGTGCCCGACGCCCTGCACTCCCGGCACGTACGGCATCGCCGGGACGCCGAAGTAGGAGTTGCCGCTCGCGCAGAGCACGTCGAGCGGGGTGACGGGTGCGGCGGCGAGCCGGACCAGCACCTCCCCGGCCCCGGGCGAGGGCAGGTCGCGGTCGGCGACGCGCGGCGCGTCTCCCGGGGTGTGGACCTCGAGCGCGCGCACGTCAGATCGGCTGGAGCACGAAGTCGTAGTGGGCCGAGACCCACGGGATGTCGACGCTGCGGCCGTCGGGCGTGGGGCCGGGCTCGTGGTGCTCGTAGTCGACGACCAGCTCCTCCTTGGTGCCGAACACGACGTCGCTGTCGAGGTACTCGGCGCCGGCCTGGAAGAGGTGGGTGATGAGCGGCTCGTAGCCGGGCACGTCGAGCAGGAAGTGCACGTGGGCGGGGCGGTAGTGGCTGATCTCGGTCTGCCGGATGAGCTCGCCGACCGGCCCGTCCATGGGGATCGTGTAGCCCTTCGGCGCGATCGTGCGCACGCAGTAGCTGCCGTCCTCGCGCGCGGCGTACTTCGCGCGCAGCCGCGCCTCGTCGACGGCGAGCTGCGCCTCGTAGGCGCCGTCCTCGTCGGCCTGCCAGACGTCGAGCACCGCGCCGGCCACCGGCGTCCCGTCGAGCGCGCGCACCGTGCCGTGGACGAACAGCGGGACGCCGGGCAGCCCCTCCGACATGTCACCGCCGTACTCCAGCTCGGGGGAGCCGTCGATGTGGAACGGGCCGAGCACCGTGGCCGGTGTGGCGGCCGGGTCGAGCTGGTGGTTCATCTGCACCACGAGCATCGAGAGCCCGAGCACGTCGGAGGCGAGGATGAGCTCCTCGCGCTTCTCGTCGCTGATCTGCCCGGCGCGGGTGAGCCACCCGATCGCGGTGATCCACTCCTCCTCGGTGAGCCGCACCTCGCGCGCGAAGTCGTGCAGGTGCTGCACGAGCCCGGTGAGCAGCTCGCGGGTGCGCTCGTCGTGCGCCGTGGCCCAGCGCTGGCGGGCGATCTCGGTGATGTTCTCCTCGGTGACCAGCTGCATCGGCTGTGCCTTCGTCAGCGCTGCGGGGGAGGGGGTCGGGGTCGACCGGCCGGTTGTTCAGGTCGACGGACAGGAAGACGTCGTTGGCCACCGGGTGCCGCAGCTCCTCGGCCAGCTGGCCGATCAGACCCGCGGTGCGGGCCAGCAGCGCGAACCCGCGCAGCAGCTCCAGCGGCAGGCCGAGGTCGGCGAGCGCGGCGCCGCACACACCCGCGCCGTTGAGCGGGAGTGTCTTGCCGAGCACCTCGGAGTGGGTGCGCCCGATCGCCTCGAACAGCGCGAGGTGCGAGCCGAACTGCCCCTCCTCGCGGGCGATCTCGAACAGCCGCGGGGTGCGCGGGTCGCCGTCCTTGTGCACGTGGTGGCCGAGGCCCGGCACGAACCGGCCCGCCTCCCGCTGCCGGCGCACGACGTCGAGCGCGACGGCGTCCCAGCCGGCGTCGTCGTTCGGCATGGGGTCGAGGCCGGCGACGACGTCGTGCAGGAACCGGCCGCAGTCCTCGGTGACGCCGAGGAACCGGGAGCCGCCGCCGAGCAGGCCGGCGGCGAGCGCGCCCTGCACCGAGTCGGGCGCCGAGAGCCAGGTGAGCCGGGTGACGATCGCGGTGGGCGTGAAGCCGTGGTCGGCGAGCGCCGCCAGCACCGCCTCGAACACCCGCACCTCGCCGGGCTCCGGACGTCGTTGCGTGGCCAGCCAGAACGCGAGCTCGCCGAACCCGACCTCGCCCATCACGTCGCGGGCGAGGTCGTGCCCGAGCAGCGTGATGGTGTCGCGGCTGGCGGCGCCCAGCGCGGTCTCGTAGGTCGGGTCGCTCACTCCGCCCCCAGCCACTTCCTCAGCTCGGCGCCGTGCTCGTCGAGCTCGGGCGGCGGCAGGGCGTAGTCGACGGGGGTGCCGGAGAACCGGATCGGGTGCCGGGTGGTGGGCAGCGCGCGGTCGCCCTCGCCCACCTCGACCACGGGGTCGAGCCCGAACCGCGCGGCGGCCGCGAAGCCGTCGTCGATGGTGTTGATCGGCCCGCTCGGCACGCCGGCCTCGAGCAGCACCTCGAACCACTCCTCGGCGCCCCTGGCGGCGAGCCGCTCCTCGAGGATCGGCCGCAGCTCGTCGCGGTTCGCCGTCCGGTCGCGGTTGTGCAGGAACCGCTCGTCGTCGGCCACCTCGGGGATGCCGAGCGCGCCGCACAACCGCTGGAACTGGCGGTCGTTGGCGGCGATCACGATGAGGTCGTGGTCGGCGGTGGGGAACGGCTCGTACGGGAACACGCTGGGGTGGGCGTTGCCCATCCGGTAGGGCACCTGGCCGCCGGCCACCCACGTGGAGCTGTGGTTGACCAGGCCGGTGAGCGCCGACGACAGCAGGTTCACCTCGACGTGCTGGCCGGCGCCGGTGGCGTCGCGGTGCCGCAGCGCCGCCAGGATGCCGATCACCGCGTGGTTGCCGGCCATCACGTCGAACACCGAGATCCCGGCGCGGTAGCCGGGTCCGTCGGGCGAGCCGGTGAGGCTCATCAGGCCCGACATCGCCTGCACGAGGAGGTCGTAGCCGGGCACGTGGGCGCCGTCGCCGGAGCCGAAGCCGCTGATCGAGGCGTACACGATGCCCGGGTTCCGCTCCTGCACGGACGCGAAGTCGAGGCCGAACTTGGCCATGCCGCCGGGGCGGAAGTTCTCGATGAGCACGTCTGCCCGCCCGGCGAGCTCGCGGGCGAGCGCGACGTCGTCGTCCTCGCGCAGGTCGAGCACGATCGAGCGCTTTCCGCGGTTGATCCCGAGGTAGTACGTCGAGATCCCGTCGCGCTCCGGGGGGCTCCACGACCTGGTCTCGTCGCCGGTCGGCGGGCCCTCGACCTTCACCACCTCGGCACCGAGGTCGGCGAGCAGCATCGTGGCGTAGGGCCCGGCCAGCACCCGGGAGAAGTCAGCGACCAGCAGGCCGTCGAGCGGTCCGGTCATGACGCTCCTCCCGGAATGTGTCCGTGATGCGGACGACTGTCCGAACTCATGATGGCACCACGAGCGGCAGGCTCCGCAACCGGGCGAGATCGCCACCGATCTCGCCCGCCGCCCGGAGCAGGAGCGGCAGATGGTGCTCGGTGAGTCGCTCGAGCGAGGTCTCGGCGGCATGGGTGTTCACGTTGACGGCGGCCACCACCCGTTCGCCGTCGCGGATCGGGGCCGCCACCGACCGGATGCCCAGGGCCAGCTGCTGGTCGGTGACCGCCCAGCCACGGGCCCGGACCTGCCGGAGCTCGGCGTCGCGCTCCTCGGGCGACGGCTGCCACAGCGGGGTGATGCCCGACCGCGTCGGGATCGGCCAGCGCCGCCGTCAGCGCGTCGGCGTCGAGCTCGGCCAGGAGCACCTTGCCCAGCGAGGTCTGCAGGGCGGGGAACCGGGTGCCGATCTGCACCGAGAGCCCCACGATCTTGGGCACCGCGGCCCGCGCGACGTACACGATGTCGGAGCCGTCGAGCTGCGCGATCGAGCACGACTCGTCGGTCTGGGCCGACAGCTCGCGCAGGTGCGGGCGTGCCACCTCCCACAGGCCTTGGGACCCGACGTACGCCGTGCCGAGGTCCAGCACGCGAGGGGTGAGGGAGTAGCGCGCGCCCTCGGCGCGCACGAAGCCGAGCTCGGCGAGCGTGAGCAGGATCCGGCGGACGGTGGGCCGGGCCAGACCGGTGGCCGTCGCCAGGTCGCTCAGCGTCATCGCCTCGTGGCCGGGCTGGAAGGCGGTGATCACCTCGAGGCCGCGCGCCAGCGACTCGATGAAGTCGGGGCCGGCCCCGGTGCGTGGCATGGGGCCAGCCTCGCACGAGTGCACCCTCGTTGACAGCCGCGACCGGCCGGGCCAGAGTGGCCGGATCGCGTGCGGTGACCGCACAGCGGACGCATGTCCGTCGACGAGAGGGTGGAGAGCATGGCCGGAGTGGTGCTGCGCGGGGGGACGGTGCTCGCGCTCGACGACGCGAAGCAGGTGCTGGCCGACACCGACGTGCTGGTGGTCGACGACCGGATCGCCGAGGTCGGTCCCGGGCTCGACGTGCCCGAGGGCACCGAGGAGGTCGACGCGACCGGCGGCCTCGTGATGCCGGGCATGATCGACACCCATCGCCACATGTGGCAGACGGCCATGCGCGGCTACGGCGCCGACTGGACGCTCACGCAGTACTTCGTCTGGTACTACCTCGAGTCCGGCAAGCACTTCCGGCCCGAGGACGTCGGCGCCGGCAACCGGCTCGCCGCCCTCGAGGCGCTCGACGCCGGCGTCACCACCTGTGTCGACTGGTCGCACGGCCTGCAGACCGTCGACCACGCCGACGCCGCCCTCGACGCGCTGGAGTCGGTGCCGGGCCGGTGGGTGCTCGCCTACGGCAACCTCCAGCAGCAGCCGGCGGAGTGGTCGGCGTCGCCGGAGTTCCGCGACTTCGTCGAGCGGCGGCTGCGGGACAACGACCAGGTCGGGTTCCAGATGGCCTTCGACGTCACCGGCGACCCGTCGTTCCCCGAGCGCGGCGCCTTCGAGGCGGCCCGCGAGCTCGGCGCCCCGGTGACCACCCACGCCGGCGTGTGGGGCGCCACCAACGACGACGGCATCCGGCTCGCGTACGAGAACGGGTTCATGACCCCCGAGAACATCTACGTGCACGCCGCCACGCTCTCCGAGGACTCCTACCAGCGGATCGCCGCCACCGGCGGGTCGATCTCGGTGTCGACCGAGAGCGAGCAGAGCGCCGGCCAGGGCTACCCGCCCACCTGGGCGATCCGCGCCCACGGCATCCCGGTGTCGCTGTCGATGGACACCAGCGTGTGGTGGAGCGGCGACCTGTTCACCGCGATGCGCACCACCCTCGGCGCCGACCGCTCCCGCGAGCACCTCGAGGCCCACGCGCAGGGCGACACCGTCACCCACAGCGCACTCCGCGCCGCCCACGTCGTCGAGTGGGCCACCCGCGGCGGCGCTCGCGCTCTCGGACGCGACGCCGACCTCGGCAGCATCGAGGTGGGCAAGAAGGCCGACCTCGTGCTCCTGAAGAACGACCGCTCGCCGGTGTCCTTCCCGATCCTCAACCCCTACGGCCACGTGGCCTTCCAGGCCCAGCGCGGCGACGTCCACACCGTGCTCGTCGACGGCCGCATCGTGAAGCGCGACGACGAGCTCGTCGACGTCGACCTCGCCGCGGTCCGGCGTGACGTGGACAGCACCATCGAGTACCTCCGCGGCACGATCGGCGAGGAGGCCTGGGAGCAGGGCATGAACCCCGACGTCCCCGACGTCGCGGTAGCCGAGAACCCGTACCAGTACACCGACTACAAGGGCTGAGGCAGTCCGGACCGGCGACGGTTGAACGCACCCGCATCGACCCGTCACAAACTGGGAGGCACAGCACCGTTCAAGGAACGGCATCGCAGTTTGTGACGTGTCGATGCAACGCCACGAGAACGCAAGGACGACGGAGACGCCCGGGGTCGGATCCGAACGCAAGTGAGGCGTCGAGGGGACCACGCTCGGCGAGCACCGACCCGACCAGGCAACCCCGCACGAGCAGGCACTTCGAGCCGACGAGATCGTTACCGTCTCGTGACCAGAACCCTGTCAACAAAGCCAGATACGAGGCCAGGACTGTCGGTGGCGAGTGCTTGAGTAGACCCATGACCACCACCACCCATCGCGCCGACCGCTGGCCGACGTGCGCGACGCCTCGCTGGCCCGCCGCCGGGCCGAGGTCGACGAGATCGTGACGGTGGTGGCGTGGCTGGAGCAGCACCTGGTCGACGCTCGCTGGTCGGACGACGTGGCGGTGGCCGGGTTCGGCGACGGCGAGCTGCTGCTGGCAGGTGAGGGCGCTCCGGCGGTCTCGGAGGCGGCGGTGGTCGAGCTGGTCACCACGCTCGAGAAGTCCGACTCCGCCGGCCGGGTGTTCGTGGGCAAGTGCCTGGAGCTGAAGTACCGCCTCCCGCAGCTGTGGCAGCGGGTCCTCGACGGCTGAGGTCGAGCCGTGGCGGGCGTTCCGGGTCGCCGAGTCGACCCTGCTGCTGCCGCTCGAGGGCGCCGCCCACGTCGACGCCACGCTGGCGCCGTACGCGCACTCCCTGTCCTGGGCCCAGCTCGACCGCACCGTCACCGCCGCGCTGACCGAGTTCGACCCCGAGCGTGCCGAGCGCCTCGCCGGGCGCGACCCCCGCCGCTTCGACGTCCACCCCGCATCCCCCGACGGCTACGTCCACGTCGAAGGCCTCCTCGACCTCCCCGACGCCCGTCGACCTCGACGCGGCCGTCTCGGCCACCGCAGCCCAGCTCGCCGACCTCGGCTGCGAGGAGTCGTTGGACGTCCGCCGGTCGATGGCGCTCGGTGAGATCGCCCGCGCCCAGCTCGCCCTCGACCTCGACACCGCCGGCTCTCGTGAGCGTCGACGCTCGTACGTACATCTGTCGGAGTCGGCAGTCGCCACCGTGGACGGCGTCCCGGTGCTGGCGGACCACGTCGCCACCTGGTGCGCCGCGCGCCACCGTCACCGTCAAGCCCGTCATCGACCTCAACCAGGCCGCGGAGAGCTCCGGCTACACAGCCGTCCGACTCGGTGGCCGAACGGGTCCGGCTCGCCTGGCCGCAGTGCGTCTTCCCGTTCTGCACCCGACGCGCCCGCACCGACCTCGACCACCGGATCCCGTACCCCGACGGCCCGACCTCGACCACGAACCTGGCGCCACTGTGCCGAGCCCACCACCGCATGAAGACCCACAGCGGCTGGACCTACGAGCCCGCCGCCACCACCGAGCACGGCGTCCCCACCGCCTTCACCTGGACCAGCCCCACCGGCGCCCGCTTCCGGGTCGACCCGTACGGCTCCACCCCACTACCGGACCCCTGACCACCCCGCCCCACACCCCGCCACCCGGCGGGGTCATCGGCGCGCTCTCGCCCGACGCGGCGCGGTCGGTCACCCCGACCCTTCCCGGGCAAGCCGCAGGCACCCGACTCAGCCCATCAGCGTGCGGTCAGAAAACCCTCTAGGCGGAGTTGCAAGTCTGGTGTACGGCCCAGCCAGCTGTGCCAACCCGGTCAGGTAAGAACAAGTTGTGAGCGATCAAGAGCCTCCTGAGGAGTGGACACAAAATCCGGTCGTCGTGGGCGACGACCTTCCTTCGGCTGAGGAGTTGCGAGACCGCGCTTCCATCAGTCAGGACCTCAAGCTCGTCGTTGATTGCGTCCAGCGACTCCTGCAGGAACAGTCTCGCGACGACCAAGCGCCAGTGGATGGCGTGCTCGCGCAGGCACTTTGGACGACGGCGTTGATTGCTTACGCACGATGCTTTGGCACCGGCGTCCGGATTAGGCTCACTTCTGAGGACATTCGAGAATTGGGACTTGAAGGCGATCCCGAAGGATTCCACCAACACCTGCTCGACCTCCGAAGCAAGCATGTGGCCCATTCCGTGAATGCGTTCGAGTCGCTTGCCATCGGGATCGTCCTCAGCGGCGAAGAGCCCGTCGAGGTCGAAGGCACCGCTGTCCTTTCCATGCGACACATCGCATTCGCTCCCGAAGGACTGCAGGGCCTCGCAGCACTGGCAACGAGCTTGTTTCAGCGCAATAGCGAGAAGTGTCAACGCTGCCAAGACGCAACATTGGCCGAAGCGCAGGACCTGAGCGCGGACGATCTGCGGTCCCGGCCCCAGGTGTCATTGACAGCGCCGGGGCCCGAGCAGGCTGGCAAAAGGCGGCTCTGAGTTCACGGGACCAGGCACCCATCGCATGATGAATCGCTGGCGATCTGACTTGCGTGTTGCTGGGCTCCGCCCGACTCTGGCGCGCTTCGGGATCCGCCCGACCATCCCGCACAGCGTGCTCCGCCCGACCGAGTCTGCTCAGCGCACGATGTCCGACGCTCCTGTGCTCCTGGCTAGTAGCTGCCGAACCGCTACTGCCGCTAGTTGCCACACCAGGTAGCACGGAGTTGCGATCACCAGCCCGAACCACAGATTGAGCAGCGACCCAGAGGAGCCCGGCTCAACACCGGATGCCAGCCAAGTCCACAACAACACGGCGACTATCCAGGGTGCGACCCACGCCAGGGCCTCTTGCCTCCGGCTGAGTGTGTCTCGCGCATGGACGCCTGCAAGGAACAGGCTTGCGACACCCACGTACGCAGCACCGATGACCGCGAACGGCCAGGCACCGGTAGCCACCAGGAAAAGGAGGAAGAGCCCGCCCGCAGCGAGGTTGCTGATCAGCACGCGGCGGTCGAAGGCACGACCGGCCAGCGATGCGCGAGCACCAAGCTCGTCAGCGGTAGTCACGACATCCATTGTGCCTGCCACAGCTCGCGCGAAAGGTGCTTCTCCAATCAGGCGCCGGGTCATCCCGAGACATCGTTCACCTGCCGCCCTCGCGTGCCGGGCCTGGGCGGTCCAGCGCTTCAACGTCACGCCTGACGCTCATAGCGAGTTTGTGCTTCTGGCTCGAAGTCCCGCCCGACCTCAACTTGCCAGCGTTGCACGATCTAGCAGGACGGCGGGCGCGCTGGACTCGCCTTCGTCCTCCTCGTCGACGGACGAGGCGTAGAGCGATCCCCAGACGAACAGGGCGATCAGCATCGCGGCCGCGCATGCGAAGACGGTCAGCACGCCCCAGCCGAGCCAGCGGAACCGCACTCCCCGGGCGAGCGAGACGCCGAGAACGATCATCGCGAGGGTCAGGAGGACGAGGCCGCCGAAGCTGTCGGTGACCCGCACTGCGACGTACCCGACCGCGGCGGCCGCGAGGAGCCCCAGCAGGAACTGGGGCAGGCCGCGAGAGATCGGCGTCGTCTCGGTCGTCACCGGACGAGTGTGAACGAATACCGGCGTCGCCGCCGGTCACAGCACGACGTCGAGGTACGACGCCGGGACAGAGTCGGTCAGCCACACCCCGTTGCCGGTGACCCAGAACTCGTGCCCGTCGGCGTGCATCCGGGCGGCGTCGACGACGAGGACGACGTGCTCCCCGCGCCGGGCGCCGACGACGGCGGCCGTGTCGCGGTCGGGGGAGAGGTGGACGTGGTGGCGTTGGCGCCGGTCGAGACCGGTGGCGAGGATGGAGTCGAGGTTGCGGGTTGGGGTGCCGTGGAAGAGCACGGCGGGCGGCGTGGAGGGCGCGAGGTCGAGCTCGACCGGCACCGAGTGGCCCTGGCGGGCGCGGATCCGGTCGGCGGCGACGTCCCACTCGAACCGCTGCTTGTCGTTGTCGGTCACGACCCGGTCCAGCGACGACCGGTCGAAGCGGCCATTCGGCGGTCGCGAAGGCGGCGAGGAGCCGTTCGACGTCGACCCAGCCCTGGGGATCGAGGGAGAGACCGACGGTCTGCGGGCGGTGCCGGAGCACCAGCGAGAGGCGCTTCGAGGTGGTGACGTCACGGGGTTCCACGCGCACTAGTGTCGCTGTGGTGAGTGAGCAGCAGCACCGTGACAAGGCCGGGTTCGAGACCCGGGCGATCCACGCCGGCTACGAGCCCGACCCGACGACGGGGTCGGTGATCCCGCCGATCTTCGCGACGTCGACGTACAAGCAGGACGGCGTGGGTGGGCTGCGCGGTGGCTACGAGTACAGCCGCTCGGCCAACCCGACGCGCACCGCGCTGGAGGGCAACCTGGCGGCCCTGGAGGAGGGCGAGCGCGGGTTCGCGTTCGCCTCCGGACTCGCCGCCGAGGACACGCTGGTGCGGTCGACCTGCCTGCCGGGCGACCACGTGGTGCTGCCGAACGACGCCTACGGCGGCACCTTCCGGCTCTTCGACAAGGTCGAGCAGCCGTGGGGGATCGAGCACACGGCGGCGCCGGTCGACGACGTCGAGGCGGTGGCGGCCGCCGTGCGGCCCGGGCAGACCAAGCTGGTGTGGCTCGAGACGCCCACCAACCCGCTGCTCAACATCGGCGACATCGCGGCGCTGGCCACGGTGGCCCACGACGCGGGCGCGCTGCTCGTCGTCGACAACACCTTCGCCTCGCCCTACCTGCAGCAGCCGCTCACCCTCGGCGCCGACGTGGTGGTGCACTCCACCACCAAGTACGCCGGCGGCCACTCCGACGTCGTCGGCGGGGCGCTGGTCGTGCGCGACCTCGACGTCGCCGAGCGGATCGCCTTCCACCAGAACGCGATCGGCGCGGTGGCCGGCCCGTTCGACTCCTGGCTGGTGCTGCGCGGGTCTCAAGACGCTCGGCATCCGCATGGACCGCCACTGCGACAACGCCGAGCGCGTCGTCGACTTCCTGCTGGGCCACGACGCCGTCACCGACGTGATCTACCCGGGCCGCCCCGAGCACCCCGGCCACGAGGTGGCGAGCCGGCAGATGAAGCGGTACGGCGGCATGGTGTCGTTCCGCTGCGCCGGGGGCGAGGCGGCGGCGCTGGCCGTGTGCGAGCGGGCCCGGGTGTTCACCCTGGCGGAGTCGCTCGGCGGCATCGAGTCGCTCATCGAGCACCCCGGCCGGATGACCCACGCCAGCGTGGCGGGCACGGCCCTGGAGGTGCCGCCCGACCTGGTGCGGCTCAGCGTCGGCATCGAGACCGTCGACGACCTGCTGGCAGACCTGGACCATGCCCTCTCCTGAATCCGGGTCCGACCCCGACGCCCGGTTCTCCCTGGCCAACGAGCGCACGTTCCTCGCCTACGAGCGCACCGCCGTGGGCCTGCTGGTGGCAGCCACCGCGGTGCTCCATCTCCTCGCCGAGGAGGACGGCAGCACGGTGCTCGGCATCGTCCTGCTGATCACCGCGGCGATCGCGGGGGTCGGCGGCTGGCTGCGGTTCCGCACCGTCGACCGGGTGATGCGCGACGGCGGCCCGATGCCCGTCAACCCGCTGCCGCACCTGCTGGTGGCCGGCGTGGTGCTGTGCGTGGTGGCGGTGGCAGTGTCCGCACTGTGGTGAACGAGGTCGTCTGCGTCGACGTCGGCTCCACGTTCACCAAGGCCGCGCTCGTCGACCTCGACGCCGGCGCCCTGCTCGCCCACGCCGAGCACCGCACCACGATCGAGGCCGACGTGCTCGACGGCGTCGACGCCTGCCTGGCGTCGCTCGGCGCGGAGGACGCACCCGTGCTCGCCTGCTCCAGCGCCGGCGGCGGGCTGCGGATCGCCGTGGTGGGCAACGAGGAGCTCGTCACCGCGGAGGCCGGACGACGGGTGGCGCTGTCGAGCGGCGGCACCGTGGTGGCGGTGGTGGCCGCGGCGCACGGCCCGGTGTCGGTGGCCGACGCCCGGCCCGACGTCGTGCTGCTCACCGGCGGCACCGACGGCGGCAACACCGAGGTCGTCGTGCGCGCGGCCCGCGAGCTCGTGAGGTCGGGCTGGCGCGGCCCCGTGGTCGTCGCCGGCAACGCCGACGCCGCCGACGACCTGCGCGAGGCCCTGGGCGACGTGCCGCACCAGGTGGTCGCCAACGTGGTGCCGCGGATCGGCGTGCTCACCCCCGACGGCGCCCGGGCCGCGGTGCGCGAGGCGTTCCTCGCCCACGTGATCGGCGGCAAGCACCTGAGCGCGCGGCCCGGCTTCGTCGAGCTGGTGCGCGGCCCCACCCCGGACGTCGTGCTCACCGGCGTCGAGGTGCTCTCGCGGCTCGTGGGCGACGTCGTGGTGGTCGACGTCGGCGGCGCCACCACCGACGTGCACTCGGTGGTGGACCTGGACCCCGAGGACGGCGCGCTCGCTCGCGACGTGGTGGCGCCCACCGCCGTCACCCGCACCGTGGAGGCCGACCTCGGCATGCGCTGGTCGGCGGTCGAGCACCGCCGAGGCCGCCGAACGGCACGGACCTGGCCGAGGCCGCCGCCGTCCGCACTGCCGACCCGTCCTACCTGCCCGCCACCGACGCCGACCGCGACGACGACGAGCAGCTCGCCGCGGCCGCCGTCGGGCTCGCGCTGCGCCGGCACGCCGGCCGCTCCCGGGTGGTCGTGAGCCCGGAGGGGCGGGTGGTCGAGCGCACCGGCGTCGACCTGCGCGAGGTCGACCTGGTGGTGCTGTCGGGCGGCGCGCTGCGGCACGGGCGCGCGGGCGTGGCCGAGCGCGTGCTCGCCGACAGCATCGGCCCCGACGTGCCCGGCGGCTGGCAGCTGCCCGAGCACCCGCGGGTCGTCGTCGACGCCGACTACGTGCTGGCCGCCGTCGGGCCTGCTCGCGGCCGAGCACCCGGTGGCTGCGGAACGGCTCGCCCTCACCCTCGCGAGTCCTGCAGGACTCGGGACCGACCGCCTTAGGCTGACCCGGTGAGCCAGGACGTCGAGCGCGACTCGCCTTCGCCGGCGGAGCCGGAGGAGACCCGACGGACGGCGAGCCCGACGAGTCCGGGCCGCGCCGCCGTGGACTGACCCGCCGCCGGCGCGAGGACCTCGAGGACGCCGAGCGCGAGGAGCGCATCACGGCGCGGATCGCCCACCACTGGGCCCAGGTGCGCGACGAGCGCCGGCACGCCCACGAGCCGGTCGCCGCCCCCGTTGCGGCAGGTCCGTCCAACTTCTCCCGCGCACAGGTGCCATGGGGCCTCGACCTGGCCGCGGCCTGGGGCTGGCGCGTGCTCGTGATCGCCGGCGCCGGCTACCTGGTGCTGTGGCTCGTCGCCTACTTCGCCGTGCTCACCATCCCGTTGGCGATCGCGCTACTCATCACCGCGCTGGCGAGCCCGCTGGTCCGCGTGCTGCAACGCATCGGGCTGCCGCGCGGGCTCGCGACGATCCTCGTGATGCTCTTCGGAATCGCGGCCGTCGGGGCGCTCCTCACCTACGCCGGCCAGCAGATCGCCAGCGGCGCCAACGACCTCGCCGACTCCACGGTGCAGGGACTCGGCGAGGTGAAGGACTGGCTCAAGACGGGTCCGCTGAACGCGAGCGACTCGCAGATCAACGAGTACATCGAGCGGGCGCAGGAGGGGATCACGAACGCGGCCGGCGAGGGCGACGTCGTCGGCCGGCTCACCGAGCTGAGCAGCACCGTCGGCCACGTGCTGGCCGGCCTGTTCATCGTGCTGTTCTCCACCTACTTCTTCCTCGCCGACGGCGACCGCATCTGGGCGTGGATCGTGCGGCTGGCCCCGCGGGCGGCCCGCGAGCGGGTGGACAGCAGTGGCCGGGTCGCCTGGATCTCGCTCACCCAGTTCGTGCGGGCCACGGTGATCGTCGCCTTCGTCGACGCCATCGGCATCGCGATCGGCGCCGCGGTCCTGCAGGTGCCGTTCGTGCTCGCCATCGGCGTGCTGGTGTTCCTCGGCGCGTTCGTGCCGATGGTCGGCGCCACGGTGGCGGGCACCGTCGCGGTGCTGGTGGCGCTGGTCGACCAGGGCCCGATCACGGCGCTGCTGATGCTGGCGGTGGTGATCGGCGTCCAGCAGTTCGAGGGCCACGTGCTGCAGCCGTTCCTCATGGGCCGCTGGGTCTCGGTGCACCCGCTCGGCGTGATCATCGCCATCGCCGCCGGCGTCCTGGTGGCGGGCGTGGCGGGCGCGCTGGTCGCCGTCCCGCTCGCCGCCGCGCTGAACGCGGTCGTGCAACACCTGGCCAGCTACACCGCGCCCGGTGACGACCCGGTCGAGCAGCTCGAGGAGGACTACGAGGGCGAGACCGCGCCCGTGGAGGATGCCGACGATGCCTGAGCTCCCGACCCTCGCCGACGTCGAGGAGGCCCGCGGGCTGGTGAACCAGCTGGCGATCCGGACGCCGATGGAGGAGTCGCGCTGGCTCTCCGAGCGTGTGGGCGGGCCGGTGCTGCTGAAGTGCGAGAACCTGCAGCGCACCGGCTCGTTCAAGATCCGCGGTGCCTTCGTGCGGATGAGCCGGCTCAGCGAGGAGGAGCGTTCGCGCGGTGTCGTGGCGGCCTCGGCCGGCAACCACGCGCAGGGCGTGGCGCTCGCGGCGCGCGAGCTCGGCATCAAGGCGACCGTGTTCATGCCGGAGGGCGCGCCGATCCCGAAGGAGAAGGCCACCCGTGGCTACGGCGCCGACGTCGTGTTCCACGGCCGGTTCCTGGAGGACGCCCTCGTGGCTGCGCAGGCGTTCGCCGACGAGACCGGGGCGGTGCTCATCCACCCCTTCGACCACCCCGACATCGTGGCGGGCCAGGGGAGCGCCGGGCTGGAGATCCTCGAGCAGGCGCCCCAGGTGCGCACCGTCGTCGTGCCCACCGGCGGCGGCGGGCTGCTCGCCGGCATCGCGCTCGCGGTGAAGTCGCTGCGGCCCGAGGTGCGCGTGGTGGGCGTGCAGGCCAAGGACGCCGCCGCCTACCCGGCGTCGCTCGCCGCCGGCGCGCCGGTGCCGCTGACCGACATGAAGACGATGGCCGACGGCATCGCCGTCGGCCGCCCCGGCGACCTCACCTTCGCCACGGTGTGCGAGTACGTCGACGAGATCGTCACCGTGTCGGAGGAGTCGATGTCACGCGCCGTGCTCGCGCTGGTGGAGCGGGCCAAGGTGGTGGTCGAGCCGGCCGGTGGCGCCGCCGTCGCCGCGCTGCTCGACGCGCCGACCGCCTACGAGGCGCCCGTGGTCGCCGTCCTGTCCGGCGGCAACATCGACCCGTTGCTGCTCGGCAAGGTGATCCAGCACGGCATGGCCGCCGCCGGCCGCTACCTCGGGCTTCACGTCAACATCCCCGACACCCCGGGCGGCCTGGCCCGGTTGCTCGCCGAGGTGAGCGCCGCCGGCGCCAACGTGATCGAGGTGGCCCACGAGCGGATCTCGCCGTCGCTGAGCCTCGACGAGGTCGACGTCCAGCTCCAGCTCGAGACCCGCGGCGAGCCTCACGCCGAGCAGGTCGTCGCCCGGCTGCGGGAGTGCGGCTACAGGGTCAAGGAGTGACTCAGGCGCCGAACGGCTTCGCGCTGAGGACGACGACCTGGAGGGTCTTGCCGTTGGGGGCCTCGAAGGCGACGGTGTCGCCGGTCTTCGAGCCCAGCAGGGCGGCGCCGAGGGGGGCCTGAGGGGAGAACACGGGGACGTCGACGTAGTCCTCGTTCTCGCGGGCGCCGAGCAGGAAGGTCTCGGCCTCGTCGTCGTCGTCACCCTCGAACTTGTAGGAGACGACCTTGCCCACCGCGACGACGCCGTCGTCGTCCGGGATCTCGGAGTGGGCGTGCAGGAGGACCTCCTCGAGCAGCCGGATCTGTCCCTCGTTCTTGCCCTGGTCCTCGCGGGCGGCGTGGTAGCCGCCGTTCTCCTTGAGGTCGCCCTCGTCGCGCGCCTCGCTGATGCGGGTCACGATCTCCTCGCGCACCGGGCCCTTGAGGTTCTCGAGCTCGGCGCGCACCTTCTCGTGGGCGTCGGGGGTGAGCCAGGTGGTGCTCTGCTCGGTCGACTGCGTCATGGGGATACTCCTGGGATCGTTCGTACTCGTTCGAGGAGACCGCGGCACGCGGGGCGGGGGCGGGACCGGACCGAGGATGCGGTGGCCCGCCCGACCGGGGCGGTCGGAAGCGTCGAGCCTAGCAAGCCCCGGGCGGGGAGCGAAGGTCAGCGCGGCTCAGCGTGGACGGGGCTGGCCCGGCGCGGTGCAGCCGACCAGCTCGACCGAGGTGGCGAGCCGGTCGGTGGCGATCTCGCGGGTGACCCGGCCCGAGCCGTCCGGCTCGGCGGCGAACGCCACCTCGCCGACGAGCACGTGGTCCTCGGCGTAGGCACGCAGCCGGCAGGTGGCCTCGACGTCGTCGTCGCTCAGGTCGACCCGGAAGGTCGCCTCGGCGGTGTTGGCGTCGACGACGCGGAACGTGAGCTCGCCGGAGGCCACCGCGGGCCGGGACTGCTCGAGGATCGTCCACCCCAGCCAGCCGCCGAACGCGAGCACCACGACCGTGGCGACGCCGATCAGCAGCCACCTGCGTGTGGGCGCGGCGGCGCCGTACCGGTCGCCCAGGTCGGTCGCGCTCACGCGTTGATCCTAGAGTTGGCGCCATGTCGCAGGCCCCGCGGACCGGGCCACGTGCGGGGCTCCGGCTCATGCACGTGCACGCCCACCCCGACGACGAGTCCAGCAAGGGCGCCGCATCGACGGCGAAGTACGTCGCCGAGGGGGTCGACGTGCACGTCGTCACCTGCACCGGCGGCGAGCGCGGGTCGATCCTCAACCCCAAGATGGACCGGCCCGACGTGCTCGAGAACATCACCGAGATCCGCCGCCAGGAGATGGAGCGCGCCCGCGACATCCTCGGCGTCCGGCAGGACTGGCTCGGGTTCGTCGACTCCGGCTGGCCGGAGGGCGACCCCAAGCCGCCGCTGCCCGAGGGCTGCTTCGCGCTGGTGCCGCTCGAGGAGGCCACCGAGCGGCTGGTGCGGATCGTGCGCGCGTTCCGGCCGCACGTGATGACCACCTACGACGAGCGCGGCGGCTACCCCCACCCCGACCACATCCGCTGCCACGAGGTGAGCGTCGCTGCCTTCGAGGCCGCCGCCGACCCCGAGCGGTTCCCCGACGCCGGCGAGCCGTGGCAGATCGCGAAGCTCTACTACCACCACTCCTTCAACCGGCCGCGGATGCAGGCGCTCCACGACGCGATGGTCGCCCACGGCCTGGAGTCGCCCTGGGAGGAGCGGCTGAAGGAGTGGAAGCCCGAGCCGGAGTGGGACGACCGCATCACCACCCGGGTGCCCTGTGCCGACTACTTCGGGGTCCGTGACCAGGCGCTGCTCGCGCACGCCACCCAGATCGACCCCGACGGGTTCTGGTTCGCGATCCCGCGCGAGATCCAGACCGAGGTGGCGCCCACCGAGGACTTCGAGCTCGTCACCAGCCACGTCGACGCGCCGACCCCCGAGGACGACCTGTTCGCCGGCGTGCCCCTCGACTACGGGAGCTGACTGCCGAGTGGGACACTGAGGGCATGTCCGCGACCGCGCTGGTCACCGTGCTCGTCACGGCCGCCCCTGACGACGAGGACGTCGTCGCCGGGTGGACGGCGTTCGCCCTGTTCATCGGTCTGATCATCGCGGTGGCGCTGCTCGGCGTGAGCCTCACCCGGCGGTTGAAGAACGTCGAGCGCGCCGCCGAGCAGGGCCTCTACGACCCGTCGACGCCGCGCCGCCGCCCGGCCCGCGGGCTGGCCGCCACCCGCGAGATGCGGGAGCCCGGCAGTCGCGGACGAGGAGCCTACGGAAGGACCGGCGAGCGAGTCGGCTCCCCCGCGAGAGTGAACCCGGAACGCCGAGCAACGCGCACGATGAATGTCGAGGTCGGGCGCCTTGTCCGCATACGCTGCTCGGGACCTCTCGTCCAGTGAACGGAGAAACGTCATGGGTTACGGATTCGGAGGTTTCCTCGTTGTCGTGGGCCTCGTGCTCGCCCTCGCGGTCACCGACTCGATCGAAGGCGTCGACCTCACCATGGTCGGCTGGATCCTCGCGGCCGTCGGCGTCGTCGTCCTCGCGATGACCGCGTTCACGCTCAACAGCGGGCGCCGCCGCCGCACCGAGCAGACCGTCACGCATCCCGACGGCAGCCAGACGATCCGGGAGAACCGCACCGACATGTGAGCCGCGAGGGCCTCAGTCGTCCTCGTCCTCCTCGTCGTCCCCGTCCGGCTCGTTCTTCTTGTCCTTCGGGTCCTTCGGGTCCTTCTTCTTGCCCTTGCCGGGCCCCTCGTCGTCCTCGTCGGTGTCCGGTGGCGACGGGTCGACCGGAGTGCTGGTGTCGGTGGTCGGCTCTGGCTCTGGCTCCGGCTCCGGCTCTGGCTCGGGCTCCGGGGCCGGAGCGGCCGCGTCGAGCAGCGCCTCGGCCGCGGTGACGATCCGGTCGGCGTCGTCGGCGGCGAGGTCGCCGGACTGCTCGGCGTCCTCGGCGACCGCCACCAGCTCGGCCACGGCCTCCCGCAGCCGGGCGACGTCGTCGGCCACCGCGGCGTCGTCGACCTCGGCCAGGGCGTCCGTGAGCGCGGGCACCTGCTGCGCGGGGGTCTCCTCCTCCCCGCATCCGACGAGTCCCGCGGTCAGCACCGCGGCCGTCGCGAGCGCCCCGGTCCAGCGGCGGGCCGCGCCGCTCACGAGGTGCCCTCCACCGCGTCGTGGAGGTCCTGCAGCGGATCCTGCAGGTCGGTGGGCACGCCCGACGGCGGCCCGCCGGGCTCGGGCGCGTCCGAGCCCGACCCGGAGGCGAGCGCGGCGATCACGATGAGCAGCACCAGCGCCGCGATGGCGAGCGCGACCCCGCGCTGGGCGGTGTCGGTGGCGGCCAGTCGCTCGCGCACCCGCGCGACCGCGCCCGCGCCCGCTCCCGGACGGTCGAGGGGCACCGGCTGCGAGAGCACCGCCGTCCGGCCCGCGGCGTCGTCGTCACCGCCACCGACGGCGAGCCGCTCGGCCACCTGGGTGGCGGTCGGGCGTAGCGCGGGATCGAGGTCGGTCATCGCGCGCACCAGGTCGCGCCACCACGCCGGCAGGTGCTCGGGGATCGGCGGCGGTGCGTGCAGCCGGGCGAGGGCGGCCTCGGTGGGCGATCCGGGGTAGGCGCGCTCTCCGGTGAGCGCCTCGAGCAGCACCAGCCCGAGGGCGTAGACGTCAGCGGCGCCGGTGACCTCGACGCCCCGCACCTGCTCGGGCGACAGGTAGGCCGCGGTGCCGACGGCGGTGCCGGTGCGGGTGTGCCGGACGGTGTCGCCGATGAGCCGCGCGATGCCGAAGTCGGCGAGCTTCACCCGGCCCCGCTGGTCGAGCAGCACGTTGGCGGGCTTCACGTCGCGGTGCACGACGCCCTGGTCGTGGGCGTAGGCGAGGGCGTGTGCGGTCTGCAGCCCGACGGCGGCCACGGTCTCGGGGTCGACCGGCCCGGCGCCGATCGAGCGCGCCAGCGTGCCGCCGGTGACCAGCTCCATCACCAGGAAGGCCCGGTCGTGGTCGGCGCCGACGTCGAGCACCGTGACCAGCCCGGGGTGCGAGAGCCGGGCGAGGGTGCGGCCCTCGGCCTCGAACCGCACCCGGTCGCTCTCCTCGGCCGTCGTCAGCCGCAGCACCTTGACCGCCACCTCGCGCTTCAGCACCCGGTCGGTGGCGCGGTACACGTCGGCCATGCCGCCGCGGCCGAGCAGGGTGCCCAGCTCGTAGCGGGCGCCGAGCACGTCGGGCTCGGCCGGTGGGGATGCCGTCACGGGGTGCACGTTAGCCGCGGCCCTCGGCCGCCATTACCTTCCTGGGTGTGACGATCCTGGAGACGCTCGACCTGCCGATCGTCCAGGCGCCGCTGGCCGGTGGCGCCTCGACGCCGGCGCTCGCCGCCGCCGTCTCGGAGGCGGGTGGGCTGGGCTTCCTCGCGGCGGGCTATAAGACCTCGGCGGCGGTCGAGGCGGATCTCGGCCGGCTGCGGGAGCGGACCTCGCGGCCGTTCGGGCTCAACCTGTTCGCGCCGCCGGCGGCCGCCGCGGACGCCGACACCGTGCGGAGCTACGCCGGCACCCTGCGCGACGAGGGTGAGCTCGGGGAGCCCCGCCACGACGACGACGGCTGGGAGGCCAAGCTCGCCCTGGTCGACGACCAGGGCCCACCGGTCGTCTCGTTCACCTTCGGCTGCCCCGACCCGGCCGTCGTCGAGCGGCTGCGTGCCGGTGGTCGCGAGGTCTGGGTGACGGTGACGAGCCCCGCCGAGGCACGGATCGCGCACGCCGCGGGCGCCGACGCGCTCGTCGTCCAGGGCGCGGAGGCGGGTGGCCACCGGGCGTTCTTCGCCGACGACGGCACGGCGTCCGACCTCGGCGTGCTCGCGGCTCTGCAGCTCATCGGCGACGCCGTGCCCCTGCCGATGGTCGCCACCGGCGGGCTGGTCACGGGCGGCGCGGTGGCCGCGGTGCTGGCCGCCGGTGCCAGTGCCGCGCAGCTCGGCACCGCGTTCATGCGCTGCCCGGAGGCCGGGACCGCCGACGTCCATCGCGAGGCCCTGGCCGCCGAGACGCCGACGGCGCTCACCCGTGCGTTCAGCGGGCGCACCGCCCGCGGAGTGGTCAACCGCTTCCTGCGCGAGCACTCGGCCGACGCGCCGGCCGCCTATCCCGAGGTACACCACCTCACGGCCCCGCTGCGTGCCGCGGCGCGCGAGCACGGCGACGCGGACCGGCTGCACCTGTGGGCGGGCCAGGCGCACGCGCTCGCGGCCGAGGAGCCCGCCGGCGACCTCGTCCGCCGTCTCGCCGCCGAGGCTGTGGCCGCGCTCGAGGACGCGCGCCGCCGGTTGTAGACCGTACGGTCGTGGGTGTGCCGAACCGCCTCGCCGGAGCGACCTCGCCCTACCTGCTGCAGCACGCCGACAACCCCGTCGACTGGTGGGAGTGGGGGCCGGAGGCGTTCGCGGAGGCCCGCGAGCGCGACGTCCCGGTGCTGCTGAGCGTCGGCTACGCCGCCTGCCACTGGTGCCACGTGATGGCGCACGAGTCGTTCGAGAACGAGCGCTCGGCGGCCTACATGAACGAGCACTTCGTGTGCGTCAAGGTCGATCGCGAGGAGAGGCCCGACGTCGACGCCGTGTACATGCAGGCCACCACGTCGATGACCGGCCACGGCGGCTGGCCGATGACGGTGTTCCTCGACCACGACGGCACGCCGTTCTTCGCCGGCACCTACTTCCCCGACCAGCCTCGGCACGGTCAGCCGGCGTTCGGGCAGGTGCTCGGGGCGCTGTCGTCGTCCTGGCGCGAGCAGCGTGACGACATCCGCGGCGTGGCCGAGCAGGTGCGGGCGCACCTGCAGGCGACACCCGACCTGGCCGGATCGGCGATCGACACCGCCGCCGTCACCGCTGCCGTCCGGACCCTCGCCTCGGAGTTCGACCCGGCCAACGGCGGGTTCGGCAGCGCGCCGAAGTTCCCGCCGTCGATGGTGCTCGAGTTCCTGCACCGCGAGGGGTCGGCCGACGCGCTCCGGATGCGCGAC
The DNA here is from genome assembly GCA_963808855.1 of uncultured Actinomycetota bacterium. Lineage (GTDB taxonomy): Bacteria > Actinomycetota > Actinomycetes > Propionibacteriales > Nocardioidaceae > Nocardioides. Next base: position 1,163,396 of record CAWEHA010000002.1, read on the forward strand.
GCGACCACCGAGGCGATGGCGCGCGGCGGCATCTACGACCAGCTCGGTGGCGGGTTCGCGCGGTACTCCGTCGACGCGCGGTGGGTGGTGCCGCACTTCGAGAAGATGCTCTACGACAACGCGCAGCTCCTCGGGCTGTACGCCCGGCTCGGCACCCCGCTGGGTGACCGGGTGGCCGGCGAGACCGCCGACTTCCTGCTGCGCGAGCTGCGCACCGCCGAGGGCGGCTTCGCCTCCGCGCTGGACGCCGACAGCGAGGGCGTGGAGGGCAAGTTCTACGCCTGGACGCCGGCCGAGCTGGTCGACGTGCTCGGGCCCGACGACGGCGCCTGGGCGGCGCAGGCGTTCGAGGTCACCGAGGCCGGCACCTTCGAGCACGGCGCCTCGGTGCTGCAGCTGCTCGCCGACCCCGAGGGGCCGGGGGCCGCGCGGCTGGTCGACGTCCGCGACCGGCTGCTCGCCGCGCGCGAGCAGCGGGTGCGGCCGGAGCGCGACGACAAGGTGGTGGCCGCCTGGAACGGGCTGACCATCACCGGGCTCGTCGACGCCGGCCGGTTGCTCGGGCGCTCCGACCTGGTCGACGCCGCGCTCGAGGCGGGCACCCTGCTGTGGGATCTCCACGTGGTGGACGGCCGGCTGCTGCGGGTCTCCCGCGACGGCGTGGTCGGCCGGCACTCCGGCGTGCTGGAGGACCTCGGCTGCGTGGCCGGCGGGTTCCTCTCGCTGGCCGGCGCCACGGGTGACGCGGTCTGGCTGGATCGGGCGCGGCTGCTGCTCGACGACGCGCTGGACCGGTTCCGCGCCGACGACGGTGGCTTCCACGACACCGGTGTCGACGCCGAGGCGCTGGTCGCGCGGCCCCGCGACCCGGGCGACAACGCCAGCCCGAGCGGCACCTCCGCCGTCATCCACGCGCTGCTCGCCGCGCACGCGATGACCGGCGAGGCCCGCTACCGCACCGCCGCCGAGGAGGCGCTCACCACCGTGGCCGGGCTCGCCGCCCGCGCGCCGCGGTTCGCGGGCTGGTCGCTGGCCGCCGCCGTCGCGCTGCTGCAGGGTCCGCTGGAGGTGGCCGTCGTGGGCGCGCCCGGACCCGACCGCGACGCCCTCGAGCGCACCGCGCGGCGGCACGGGGGAGCGGTGGTCGTGGTGGCGCCTCCGTTCGTCGAGCCTGTCGAGACGCCGATCCCGCTGCTGGAGGGCCGCGGCGAGGTCGACGGCCGTCCCGCGGCCTACGTGTGCCGCGGGTTCGTGTGCGACCGGCCGGTCACCGACGACGGCGCGTTGCGCGCCGCGCTGGGCTGACGGTCAGCAGAAGAAGTCCTTGGTCCACGGGTCGCCGGCGATCGCCAGGGTCAGCAGCGCCCCGAGGTCGTCGCGATAGGTCACGACGTCGCCGGCGGCCCAGGCGATGCCACTGCCCGTGAACCCCTCGGGCTGGCGGAGCTCGTCGAACTGGTCCGCGCCGATCACCGCCCACGTCTTGTCGAGGAAGTCCACGGTGTCGACGAAGCAGGCGTTGACCTCGAGCTGCATCGGACCGGAGGGGCCGACCGACGCGGGGTCGACGTCGCGCCACTCGCCGGCGTCCGGGCAGGTGGTGGAGCGGTCGGGGAACCAGCGGCCCTGCCCCCGGCGCCAGGTGACGGTGGTGTGCACCGAGCCGTCGTCGCGGACGTAGGAGAAGCGCCGGGCGCGCCGGTCCACGAGGTAGGCGCCGTGCGCGTCGCTCTGCTCGGCGAGCAGCGCGGTGAACGTCCGGTAGCCCGGGTGGTCGAGGTCGGCCGTCCGGGGCTCGGCGCCGTCCGGACAGGTCACGCCGTCGCTGGCAGACGGCGACGGTGACGAGGACGGCCGGTCGACCGGATCCTGGCCCGCCTCCGGACCCCCGCTCACGCCGGCCGCGACGCCACCGGCCGCGAGCACGAGCCCGACGGCGAGCGCGGCGTAGCCGGACACCCGGCGCCGGTGCCGCTGGGCCACCCGGGCCGCGACGAGGTCGGAGGCGTCGAGCGGCGGGGTGACGGCGTCGGCGAGACGCCGGTAGGCCTGACCGAGGTCGGTGTCGTTCATGCCTCCTCCTTCTCGTGCTGGTGGGTGTGCGCGTGCTCCCGGAGCCGCTCGGTGCCGCGGGAGAGGTGGCTCTTGGCGGTGCCGACGGTGCAGCCCATCCGGTCGGCGATGCCGGCGACGTCGAGGTCCTCGAGGTAGCGCAGGGCCAGGGCGGTGCGCTGTCGCGGCGAGAGGGTGGCGAGCGCGTCGACGAGCCACGGGTCGACGCCGTCCGCCATCTCCATCTCCACCGGCCGGTCGGGCGTGGTGCCCGGCAGCAGCTCGCGGCGCAGCCGACGCACCCGGTCGATGTTGAGCCGCACCATCACGGTGCGGGCGTAGGCCGCGGGGTCGGTGAGCGGGTCCCGCCCGAGCCGGCGCCACCGCTCCGCCATCCGGGCGAGCGTCTCCTGGGTGAGGTCCCAGGCGTCGTGCGGGTTTCCGGTCAGCGCGTGGGCCAGCCCGAGCAGCGGGCGGGCCGCCGCGACGGCGAACTCGTCATACGCATCCATGGGGCCTCCTTCCCGAGTGAGACGAGGAGCGCGGCCGGAAGGTTGAGGACGTCTGGACATCGGTTGACCGCCCCAGCCCGCAGGGTCAGCATGACGGGATGGCCGAGGTGCTGGAGGCCGACTACGTGGTGGTCGGGGCCGGCGCGGCGGGGATGGCGTTCACCGACGCGCTCGTCGGGCACGCCGACGCCACCGTGGCCCTCGTCGACCGCCGCCACGGCGTCGGCGGGCACTGGCTCGACGCGTACCCGTTCGTGCGGCTCCACCAGGCCTCGGCGTTCTACGGCGTCGCCTCGACGCTGCTGGGTGACGGGAGCATCCAGCAGGAGGGACCCGAGGCCGGGCTGCACGAACGGGCGACGGCGCCGGAGATCTGCGCCTACTTCGAGCGGGTGCTGCGGACGCAGCTGCTCGGGTCCGGGAAGGTGTCCTTCCACCCCGGCTGCCATCACCACGGCGGCGGCCGGTTCGGCTCGCTGGTCTCGGGCCGGGAGTTCGAGGTGCGCGGCTCACCGCGAGTGGTCGACGCCCGCTACATCGCGCCGCTGGTGCCGGCGCGCACCCCGCCGCCGTTCGGGGTGGCCGACGGCGTGCGCGTGATCCCGGTCAACGACCTGGTGCGGCTGGAGGAGGCGCCGTCGCAGTACGTCGTCGTCGGCTCGGGCAAGACCGCCACCGACGCCTGCGTGTGGCTGCTCGGCCAGGGCGTCGACCCCGGCGCGATCCGCTGGGTGCGGCCGCGCGACCCGTGGATGCTCGACCGCGCCGTGGTGCAGCCGGACCCCGCCGTGTTCGTGGGCATGGCCGCCGACACCATGGCGGCGGCAGCGGCGGCCACCACGCCCGACGACCTGTTCCTGCGCCTCGAGGAGGCCGGGATCATGATGCGGATCGACCGCTCGGTCACGCCCACGATGGCCAAGACGCCGACCCTCGCGCGGTGGGAGCTGGACCTGCTGCGCAGCATCGACGACGTCGTGCGGCTCGGCCACATCCGTCACGTGGAGCCGGGCCGCCTCGTGCTCGACGACGGCGAGGCGCCGATCGCGCGCGGACGCCGTGGTGGTGCACTGCGCCGCGCCCGGGCTGCGCTACCCGCCGCTGGTGCCGATCTGGGGCCGCGACGCGATCACGCTGCAGCCGATCCGCGCCGGCTTCCCGTGCTTCGCGGCCGCGCTCGCCGGGTTCGTCGAGGCCACCGTCGACGACGACGCCGAGAAGAACCGGCTCTGCCCGCCGTCCCCGCTGCCCGACACCCCGGCCGACTGGGCGCTCATGCAGGTGCTGGGCGGCCGGGCCGCGGCGTCGTTCGGCGCCGACCCCGCGATCAAGGCGTGGGCCGACGGCGTCGCGCTCAACCCTGCGCGCACGCCGCCCGACCTCGTGGCCACCGAGCCGCTGGGCTCCGCCGTCGGACGCCTGAAGGAGCACGCTCCGGCCGGTTTCGCCGGCATGGAACGGCTCGCGGCGTTCGCGACCTAGCGCGTAGGTTCACCGCGTGAGGGCTGACGCGTACGACTACGTGGTGGTGGGGGCGGGCAGCGCGGGCGCGGTGCTGGCCGCGCGGCTCACCGAGGATCCCGGCACCACCGTGCTGCTGCTCGAGGCCGGGGGTGCGCCCGACATCGACGAGGTCAACATCCCGGTCGGCTTCGTCGCGCTGGCGAAGTCCAAGTGGGACTGGGGCTACACCACCACCGAGCAGAAGCAGCTGCACGGCCGCCGCACCGACTGGCCGCGCATGAAGGCGCTCGGCGGCTGCTCGTCGATGAACGCGATGATCTACATCCGCGGCCACCGCGCCGACTACGACGCGTGGCGCGACGAGCACGGCGCCGTCGGCTGGGGCTACGACGACGTGCTGCCGTACTTCGTGAAGGCGGAGGGCAACACCCGGCTCGGCGGGCCGTTCCACGGCCAGGACGGGCCGCTCACCGTCGAGGACCGCCGCTACACCCACGAGCTGTCGACGGCGTGGGTGGAGAGTGCCGTGGCGGCGGGGGAGAAGCGCACCGACGACTTCAACGGCGCCACGCAGGAGGGCGTCGGGTCCTACCAGGTGACCTGCCGCGGCGGCGTCCGGTGGTCCACCTACGAGGCCTACCTCAAGCCGGCGATGGCGCGCGACAACCTCACGGTGCGCACCGGCGTGCTGGTGACCGGCGTGGCGATCGAGGGCGAGCGCGCCGTCGGCGTCACGATCGCCGACGGCGGCCGCGAGCGCACCGTGCGCGCCCGGCGCGAGGTGCTGCTCAGCGGCGGGGCGATCAACAGCCCGCAGCTGCTGATGCTGTCCGGCGTCGGACCGGCCGCCCACCTGGCGGAGCACGGCCTCGAGGCGAAGGTCGAGCTGCCCGGCGTCGGCGCCAACCTCCAGGACCACCCGTTCGTGCCGATGGTGTGGCACACCCGCGACACCACCGACCTCGCCGAGCTCAACACGCTCGGCAGCTTCCTGAAGTGGAAGACGCGCAAGCGCGGGCCGTTGACGTCGAACCTCGCCGAGACCGGCGGCTTCTGGCACACCCGCGACGGGCTGCCGGCGCCCGACCTGCAGGCCCACGTGCTGCCCACCGGCCTGTACGGCGACGGGATGGTCGAGCCCACCACCCGCAAGGTCACCGTGCTGGCCACGCTCGTCGACGTCCGCAGCCGCGGCAGCATCCGGCTGCGGTCGGCCGACCCGCGCTGGGCGCCGGAGATCGAGGCCAACTACTACGACGACCAGACCGACCTCGACGCGATGGTCGCGGGATGCCGACGGTTGAGCGAGATCGCGGGCTACGGCGAGCTGGCGCGCCTCATCGACCGGCCCTTCGAGCTCGACGCCACGCCGTCCGACGTCGACCTCGCCGAGCACGTGCGGCAGTACACCCAGACCACGTTCCACCCGACGTCCACCTGCGCGATGGGCACGGGCGAGGACGCCGTCGTCGACGCCGAGCTGCGGGTGCGCGGTGTCGACGGGCTGCGCGTCGTCGACGCCTCGGTGATGCCGACCGTGCCGCGCGGCAACACCAACGCCCCCACGATCATGGTCGCCGAGAAGGCGGCCGACCTCATCAGGAGCAGCCGATGACCCTCACCGACGACCCCCGCACCGAGACCACCGGGGCCACGTTCGAGTCGCTCGACCCGCGCACCGGCGACGTCGTCGGCACCCATCCGGTGCACAGCGCCGACGAGGTGCGCGGCGCCGTCCTGGCCGCCCGGGAGGAGGCGGTGTGGTGGTCGGCGCTCACGTTCGAGGAGCGCGCCGAGCACCTCGACACCTGGAAGGGCGTGATGACCCGCCGCATCGCGCAGCTGGCCGACCTGGTGTTCCGCGAGACCGGCAAGCCGCACGGCGACGCCACGCTCGAGGCCGCGATGGCGATCGACCACCTCGCCTGGGCCGCCGCCCACGCCAAGAAGGTGCTCGGGGCGCGGCGGGTGCCCTCGGGTCTGGTGATGGCCAACCAGGCCTCCTACGTCGCGTACCACCCGCTCGGCGTCATCGGCGTGATCGGTCCGTGGAACTACCCGGTGTTCACGCCGATGGGCTCGATCGTCTACGCCCTGGCCGCCGGCAACGCCGTGGTGTTCAAGCCCAGCGAGTACAGCCCCGGCATCGGGGAGTGGCTGGCCCGCACCTTCCTCGAGGCGGTGGGCCGCCCGGTGTTCCGCGTGGTCACCGGGCTCGGCGACACCGGCTCGGCGCTGTGCCGGTCCGGCGTCGACAAGCTCGCCTTCACCGGCTCCACCGCCACGGCCAAGAAGGTGATGGCGGCCTGCGCCGAGACGCTGACGCCGGTGCTCATCGAGGCCGGTGGCAAGGACGCGATGCTCGTCGACGAGGACGCCGACATCGACGCCGCCGCCGACGCCGCGCTGTGGGGCGGCCTCTTCAACGCCGGCCAGACCTGCATCGGCATGGAGCGCATCTACGTGCACGAGCGGGTCTACGACCCGTTCCTCGACGCGCTGGTGACCAAGGCGAAGGCGCTGCGGGCCGACGAGTCCGAGCAGTCGCAGGTGGGGCCGATGACGATGCCGTCCCAGCTCGACGTCGTCCGCTCCCACATCGACGACGCCCTCGCCCGCGGCGGCCGGGCGCTCATCGGCGGCGCCGGTGCCGTCGGCGAGCGCTACGTGAAGCCGACGATCCTCGTCGACGTGCCGGAGGACTCGCTCGCCGTCACCGAGGAGACCTTCGGGCCCACCCTCACCGTGGCCAAGGTGCGCTCGATGGACGAGGCGGTGGCCCGCACCAACGCCTCGCGCTACGGCCTCGGCTCCTCGGTGTTCTCCAAGGCGCGCGGGATGGAGCTCGCCAGCCGCATCCGCTCCGGCATGACGGCGGTGAACGGGGTGCTCAGCTTCGCCGCGGTGCCGTCGCTGCCGTTCGGCGGCGTCGGCGACTCCGGCTTCGGCCGCATCCACGGCCCGGACGGGCTCAAGGAGTTCACCTACGCCAAGGCGATCGCCCGGCAGCGGTTCGCCTCGCTGCTGCCGCTGACGTCGTTCACCCGCACCGCGAAGCACGACCAGCAGCTGCAGCAGCTGGTGACGATGCTCCACGGCCGGGGGACGACGCTGCCGAAGCTGAACAAGAAGATCCGCCGGAAGCCCTGACTCGGCTCGGCGCGAGCCCGAGTGCGAGTCCGGCGAGCACCACGACGATGCCGAGCCACACGAACGGGCCCGGCACGTGGCCGGTGGTGACGGCGCCCACCGCGGCCGCCGACACCGGGGCCACCCCGCAGAGCAGCGCCGCCCGCCCCGAGCCGAGTGCCGCGACCGCGCCGTACCAGAGCACGAAGGCGGCCGCCGTCACCACCACGGCGAGCCAGAGCAGGGCGGCCAGCTCGCGGGCGTCGAGCCGCAGAGTCGCCGTCGGACCCTCGACGAGCGCGCCGCCGACCAGCAGCATCACCGCCGCGATCCACACCGCGTGCACCGAGACGCCCCACGGCGAGAGCCGCGGCAGCACCGGCACCGCGAGCAGGGTGAACGCCGCCTCGCACAGCAGGGCCACCACGGCCCAGGCCACACCGACGGCGTCCGCGCGGCCGGCGCCCTCCACCAGCACGCTGCCGCCGGTGACCACGACCGCCGCCACCACCACCCGGGCGTGGGGCACGCGCCCCTCCAGCGCCGGGCCGATCAGCCCGATCAGCACCGGCGCGCAGGCCACCGCCACCGCCACGGCCGCCGGCTCGGCGTGCTCGACGGCGCGCACGATGGCGACGTTGAAGAGGGCGAGCCCGGTGACGGCGACGCCGGCCAGCCAGCCCCACTCGGCGCCGCGCGGCCGGCGCACCACCGCGCCCGCCCGACGGGCGAGGAGCAGCAGGAGCAGCGCCGCGAGGGCGTAGCGCAGCCCCTGGCCGGTGAGCAGCGGCGAGTCGACGAGCGCTGCCGAGACGGCGACGCTGCTGCCGACGAACGACATGGCCAGCGCGCCGCGGAGGGCCGCGGCCCGCTCGACGGTGGTGGTCATGGGTCGATCGTGCGGCCATGATGGACCGATGGACAGGGCCAACGAAGTGCGGGTCGAGTGGTCCAAAGCAGAATTTCTCCAGCTCGACCTCGCCGAGGCGCCGGCCGGTGGCCGGGCCGCGTGGCTCGCCGACCGGTTGCGGGAGGCGGTGGCCGACGGGCGGCTGCCGGTCGGGAGCCGGCTCCCGCCCACGCGCGAGCTCGCCGCCGAGCTCGGCGTCTCCCGCGGGCTGGTCACCGAGGCGTACCGGCGGCTGGCCGAGACCGGGCAGGTGGTGGGCCGGGGCCGCGACGGCACGGTGGTGGTGCAGGCGCCGGCGCTCCCGACGCCCGGCGCCGCTGTGGTCGCAGACCGCCCCGTCACCTTCGCCGACCCCGGACTCGCCGTCTTCGACGACATCCGCGCGGCACCGGCGTGGGTCGACCTGACGCCGGGCCGGCCCGACCTGGCCTCCTTCCCGCGGACGGCGTGGGTGCGCGCCGACCGGCAGGTGCTGCACGACCTGGCGCCCGACCGGCTGGGCTACGCCGACCCGGCGGGCACGCCGGAGTTCCGGACGGCGGTGGCGGGCTGGCTGGCGCGGTACCGCGGCGTCCAGGTGGCGCCCGAGGAGGTGCTGGTGGTGGCCGGCGTCGCCCAGGCGCTGGCGCTGCTGGCGCGGGTGCTGCCCGGCCACGGCGTCGACCGGATCGCGGTGGAGGACCCCGGCTCGTTCGGCGCCACCCGTCACCTCGAGCACTGGGGTATGGCCACCACGCCGGTTCCGGTGGACGAGTCCGGGCTGCAGGTGGCCGCGCTGCGCGCGAGTGGTGCGGCCGCCGTCCTCACCACGCCCGCCCACCAGTTCCCGACCGGCGTGGTGCTCGACGGCGCCCGCCGCCGTTCACTGGCGGCGTGGGCCGACGAGGGCGGGCTCGTGGTGGAGGACGACTACGACGCCGAGCACCGCTACGACCGGGCGCCGGTGCCGGCGCTGCGCGCCACCCAGCCGCGGGTCTGCTACGCCGGCAGCCTGTCGAAGACGCTCGCACCGGCGCTCCGCGTCGGCTGGCTGGTGCCGCCGCGCCACCTGCGCGACGACCTGGTGTCGGCCAAGCGCGACTCCGACCTCGGCAACGCCACGCTGCCGCAGCTGGTGCTCGCCCGGCTCATGGAGTCCGGCGACCTCGAGCGGCACCTGCGCTCGGTGCGGCGTCGCCATCGCCGCCGTCGCGACGCGATGGTCGCCGCCCTCGCCACCCACCTCCCCGCGGCCCGCGTGCTCGGGGCCGCCGCCGGGCTGCACCTGCTCGTCACGCTCGACCCTGGCGTCGACGACCGCGACCTCGCCGCCCGCGCCCTCGAGCGCGGCGTCAAGGTGCAGCCGCTGTCGTGGCACCGCAGCGCCCCCGGGGCGCCCGGGCTCGTGCTCGGCTACGCCGCGTCGTCACCGGCCGACGTCGAGGCCGGCATCGCGGTGCTGGGGGAGCTCACCCGGCCCTGACCACGGCCGCGAGCTCGTCGCGCGAGCGGATGCCGAGCCGCGCGTAGACCTTGCGGAGGTGGTACTCCACCGTCTTCGGGCTCAGGAACAGCGCCGCGGCGGCCTCCCGCGTCGTCCGGCCGTCGGCGAGCAGCAGCGCGACCTGGAGCTCCTGCGGCGTCAGCGCCGCGATCCCGCCGAGCGGGCGGCGCGGCACCCGCTCGCCGGTGAGGTCGAGCTCGGTGGCCGCCTGGTCGGCCCACGGCTCGGCGCCGAGGTCGCTGAACTGCGCCAGGGCCCGGCGCAGCTGCTCGCGCGCCTCGACCCGGCGGCCGGCGCGCCGCAGCCGGGCGCCGTAGGCCAGGGCGGTCCGGGCCGCCTCGAAGACGTCCGGCGTGGCGGCGTGCAGCTCCAGCGCCTCGCGGAACGGCGCGTCGAAGTCGTCGCTCAGCAGGCCCAGGCACCGCCGTGCCCGCGCCCGCGACCAGGGCTGCCCCTTCGCCTCGGCCGCCGCCAGGAAGGCCTCGGCGATGGGCGCGGCCTCGGCGGCGCGGCCGAGCCGGAGGAGGGCCTCGACGAGCTCGGGGTGCGGCGAGAGGTCCGGGTCGCCCACCCCGCGATCGCCCAGCATCCGTTCCACCTCGCGCAGGTGCGGGAGCGCCGCGGCCGGGTCGCCCAGCGCCAGCTCGAGCTCGCCGACGCCGAGCAGCGCGATCGCCTCGGGCCAGTGGAGACCCTGGCTGCGACACAGGGCCAGCGCCTCGGCGGCGTGGGCCCGGCACTCCTCCTCCTGACCCGTCCGGGCGCGCAGCGCCGCGAGCCCGGCCGAGGCCATCGCCAGCTCGGTCGTCTGGCCGGTGTCGCGGGCCAGCCGGATCGCCTCGGTGTAGTCGGCCGCCGCGCGGGCCCACGCGTCCGACGTCGCCTCGTCCCGGGCCACGAGGAAGAGCATGGTCGGCAGGGTGCCCACGCCGGCACGCTCGCGAGCCGCGTCGACCCGGGCGCGCAGGTCGCGGCCGGTGTCGGCGTCGCGGATGAAGAGCGGCGCGTTCATCAGCCACCACACCCCGCGGTCGTCGTCGCGCAGGTCCGTGACACCGGCGAGCAGCGGGACGGCGGCCACGAGCTCGTCGATCCCGCCGCGCCCGGCCAGCACCCGGGCCATCCCGGTCGCCAGCGTGCCGACGGCCCGCGCCCGTGCCGAGGTCGCCGCGGCCACGGCCCCCGTCAGCTGCTCGGCCAGGCGGAGGCCGCCGGTGCCGTCGGCGACGAGGAAGGAGGCGTGCACGGCCTCGGCCAGGAGCAGCGCGCGGAGGTCGGCCGAGGTGGTCTCGGCCGCGGCCCGCTCGAGCAGCGCGGCCCCGTGCTGCACCGAGCCGGTGCGGATGGCGATCGCCGCCCGCAGCTGGAGGGCACCGGTGGCGAGCTCGGGGGCGAGCCCGGTCGCCGGCAGGTCGTCGAGCAGACCGAGGGCGCGCGGCCCCATCCCGGCCGCCCAGGCGTTCTCCGCCGCTGCGACCAGCCGGACCGCGAGGTCGCCGGTGTCGGGGCTGAGCCGGGCGGCTCGCTCGAACGCCGTCGAGGCCACCGCGTAGGCCGACCGCTCGACCGCCCGGGTCGCCGCCGTCGTGAGCAGCTCGGCGACCTCCGCGTCCGGTGCCCACTGCGACTCCGACAGGTGCCAGGCGCGGCGGTCGACGTCGTCGCCGGGCAGCGCCCGCGCCGCCGCCGCGTGCACCGCTCGACGATCCTCGGGCGGGCTGTCGGAGTAGATCGCGGCCCGGAGCACGGGGTGGCGGAAGGTGATCGCACCGCCCACCACGTCGGCGAGGCCCGCGTGATGCGCCTCGCCGAGCAGAGCGGGGTCGACGTCGAGCAGGGAGCAGACGTCGCCCGTGAGCCGCAGGTCGCCGTTGCAGGCGACGGCGACGAGCAGCACGGTGCGCACGGCCGGCGGCAGCGTCCTCACCCGCCGGGCGAACGACGCGGTCAGCGCGGCGGAGAGCGGCGGCGGGACGTCGGGTCCGGTGTGCTCCAGGGCGTCGGGGTTCTCGGCGAGCTCGGTGATGGCCAGCGGGTTGCCGCCGGTGAGGTCGTGGATCCGGGTGAGCCAGTCGTCGGGCACGGGCGTGGGCGTGAGCGAGCCGACGAGGCTGCGCGCGGCACCGAGGTCCAGCCCGGCGAGCGCCAGGTGCTCGAGACCTTCGACCAGGTCGTCGGCCTCGCCCGCGCGCGCCGCCAGGAGCACCGCGACCGGGTCGGAGCTCAGCCGCCGGGCGGCGAACACCAGGGCGGTGGCCGACGGCCGGTCGAGCAGGTGCACGTCGTCGATCACGACCGCGACGGGTGCCTCCTCGGCGTACCGGCAGAGCAGGCTCAGGGTGCCGGCGCCGACGGTGAACCGGTCGCCGGCCGACCCCGGCCGCAGCGCGAGTGCGCCGGCGAGGGCCTCGGCCTGCGGCGGAGCGATCGTGTCGAGGAGGCCGAGGGCGGGCCGGAGCACCCCGAGCAGCCCGGCGAACGGGACGTCGCGCTCGGGCTCGGTGCCCGTGGCCCGCAGCACGCGGAACCCGTCGAGCCGCCCCTCCGCCCAGCGGAGCAGAGCGGTCTTCCCGACGCCCGCCTCGCCCGTGAGCGCGAGCACGCCGCTGGCCCCGATCCTGGCTCCCGCGACGAGCCGGTCGATGGTCTGCTGCTCGCGCTCGCGTCCGATGAGCACCTACCGAGCCTAGGGCGTGTCGGGCCGGACCAGGGGGGTCACCGGACGCGGTCGGTCGGGCGTTCGTTCCTAGGTTCCGTCTCAGGCAGACAGCCCAGGGACAGGAGCACGAGATGACCACGACCGAGGAGCCGACGACCGTCGACACCGACAAGCTGATGCAGTTCGTCTTCCGAGCGGTGGACGAGGTGGGCGCCACCCTCAACGCGGCACTGGTGGTGATGGGCGACAAGCTCGGCTACTACCGCGACCTCGCGGCGCACGGCCCGAGCACCCCGGCGGCGCTCGCCGAGCGCACCGGCACCAGCGAGCCCTACGCGCGGGAGTGGCTCAACGCCCAGGCCGCCGGCGGCTACGTCACCTACGACGGCGGGTCGGGCACCTACACGCTGCCGCCCGAGCAGGCGGTCGCGCTCACCGTCGAGGACAGCCCGGCGTTCCTGCCCGGCTTCTTCCAGATCGCGCTGGGCACCGTGGCGGACTCCGCGCACATCCTCGAGGCGGCGCGCAGCGGCGCCGGCTACGGCTGGCACGAGCACGGCACCGACGTCCACGTGGGCTGTGAGCGGTTCTTCCGGCCCAGCTACAACGCGCACCTGATCGCCGAGTGGCTGCCCGCCCTCGACGGCGTGGTCGACCAGCTGCACCAGGGCATCACCGTCGCCGACGTCGGCTGCGGCCACGGTGCGTCGACGATCCTGATGGCCCAGGCATTCCCGCAGTCGCGGTTCGTCGGCTCCGACTACCACCCGGAGTCGATCGCGACCGCCCGAGAGCGCGCCGCCGAGGCCGGCGTGGCCGACCGGGTGACCTTCGAGCAGGCGCCGGCCGACGGCTTCTCCGGCACCGGGTTCGGCCTGGTCACGATGTTCGACTGCCTGCACGACATGGGCGACCCCGTCGGTGCCGCCGGCCACGTCCGGTCCGCGCTGGGCGACGACGGCACGTGGATGATCGTCGAGCCGATGGCCGGCGACCACGTGGAGGACAACCTCAACCCGGTCGGCCGTGCCTACTACGGCTTCTCGACCCTGCTGTGCACGCCGTCGTCGCTGTCGCAGGACGTCGGCGCCGCGCTCGGCACCCAGGCCGGCCCGGCCCGGATCCGCGACGTCACGGTGGCCGGGGGGTTCACCCGGTTCGAGCGGGTGGCGGAGACGCCGTTCAACCAGGTGTTCGAGGTGCGCCCCTGATCGGCTTCGCGGGAGCACACTGGATCGGAGGGAGGTCGGGATGACGACGAATCAGTACCGGGGCGTGTCCCGGCACCGTCCCCGCCCTCCCGACCGGTCCGGCGAGGTCGCGCGGGACGGCGTGCGGATCGCCTTCGACGTGTACGAGTCGGAGGGGGACGACCGGCCCACCCTGCTGCTGATGCCGACCTGGTCGATCATCGACTCGCGGTTCTGGAAGCTCCAGGTGCCCTACCTGGCGCGGCACTTCCGCGTGGTGACCTTCGACGGGCGCGGGTGCGGGTCGCTCCGGGCGCCCCGAGGGGGCTGCGGCCTACGCGGACGTGGAGTACGCCGCCGACGCCGTCGCCGTGCTCGACGCCACGGAGACCGACCGGGCGCTGCTGGTGGGACTCTCCTGCGGCGCCGCCTGGTCGGTGCACGTGGCCGCCGGTCACCCCGATCGGGTGAGCGGGATCGTGGCCCTCGCGCCGTCCTGCGGCCTGTAGGTCGCCAGTCCGGAGCGCGAGCGGTTCGCGTTCGACGCGCGTCTCGACACCGCCGAGGGCTGGGCGAAGTACAACGAGCACTACTGGCTCGAGGGCGGCTTCGAGGACTTCGTGGAGTTCTTCTCGGGCCGGATGTTCCACGAGCCGCACTCGACCAAGCAGGTCGAGGACTTCGTCGCTCTGGGCCAGCGACATCTCGCGCGCAGGTGCTGGCCGACACGACGGCCGGCCGGCTGGGTCTGCGCGGCGCGACGGCCACTCCGCTCGAACCGCTCTGCGCGCAGGTGCGGTGCCCGGTGCTCGTCGTCCACGGCACCGACGACAAGGTGCGCCCGGCGGCGATCGGGCGGCGCCTGGCCGAGCTGACCGGCGGGTCGCTGGTGCTGCTCGACGGCGGCGGTCACGGCCCGCAGGGGCGCGAGCCGGTGCGCACCAACCACCTGATCAAGGAGTTCGCCGACGTGGTGCACGGCCGGCCCGCCGCCCGTCCGTGGGTGCCCGCCCGACGTCGTCCCCGGCGAGCGCTGTACCTCTCGTCTCCCATCGGGCTCGGCCACGCCCGTCGCGACCTGGCCATCGCCCGCGAGCTGCGGGAGCGCCACCCCGACCTGCAGATCGACTGGCTGGCCCAGGACCCGGTCACCCGGGTGCTGGAGGCCGCCGGCGAGACGGTGCACCCCGCCTCGCGGTGGCTGGCCAACGAGTCGGCCCACATCGAGGACGAGTGCGCCGACCACGACCTGCACGCGTTCCAGGCGATCCGCCGGATGGACGAGATCCTGGTCAACAACTTCATGGTGTTCGACGAGCTCGTCGAGGACGCCGCCTACGACCTGGTGATCGGCGACGAGGCCTGGGACGTCGACTACTTCCTGCACGAGAACCCCGAGCGGAAGCGGTTCTCCTTCGCGTGGATGACCGACTTCGTGGGCTGGCTGCCGATGCCCTCCGGCGGTCGCGGAGGAGGCCGCGCTCACCGCCGACTACAACGCCGAGATGATCGAGCAGCGCGCCCGCTACCGGCGGCTGCGCGACCGGTCGGTCTTCGTCGGCGACCCCGACGACGTCGTCGACGAGTCCTTCGGGCCGGGCCTGCCCGGCATCCGGGAGTGGACGGACGCAGAACTTCGACTTCGCCGGCTACGTCTCCGGCTTCGACCCGCCGGACGAGGAGGAGTCAGCACGGCTGCGCGCCGACCTCGGCTACCGCGAGGACGACCTCGTCTGCCTGGTCACCGTCGGCGGCTCGGGGGTGGGACTCTCCTTGCTGCGCCGGGTGCTCGACGCCGTGCCGCTCGCCCGCCGCCTCGTGCCCGGGCTGCAGTTCCTCGTCGTGTGCGGCCCCGGATCGACCCCGCCTCGCTGCCCCGCCGGCGCGGCGTGACGGTGCGCGGCTGGCTGCCCGACCTCTACCGCCACCTCGCCGCGTGCGACCTCGCCGTCGTCCAGGGCGGGCTCACCACCTGCATGGAGCTCACCGCCAACCGCCGCCCGTTCCTCTACGTCCCGCTCCGCAACCACTTCGAGCAGAACATCCACGTCCGCCACCGCCTCGACCGCTACGAGGCCGGCCACCACCTGGCCTACGACGACGCGAGCGACCCCGACCTGCTCGCCGAGGCGATCGCCAAGACCGTCCGCGAGCAGGTCCACTACCGACCCGTCGACACCGGCGGCGCCGCCCGCGCGGCCGACCTGCTCGCCGAGCTGCTCTGACCCGGCTAGGAGGCGGCAAGCCCTGCGCGCGGCATGGTCGGGCGGAGCCCGACGCGCGGCTACTTGTTGCATTGACCTCAGGACCGGTGCCTGGCGAGGCTCGGTCCAGGCGCCTGGTCCGTCGTTCTCAGTGCGGCTGCCCACGCTGACCTCGTCGTGATGGTGGGCGGGGTCCCGTGTGGCTCTCACATGGCATGCGCGGGCCAGGCGTCGCAGGGTCGCGAGAGGCTCAAGAGGGGTCTGCCCAGCTCGAAGTAGCGTTGCCCTCCCGACCCGACAACCAATGCTGAAGTCGAGGTCGGGGAGGGTGCATGCAGCAGTTAGCAGAACACGTCGTGGTTGGGATGGATCCGCACAAGCGGTCGGTGACGATCGAGCTGATGACCGCCGACGAGACCGTGGTCGGTGGTGGCCGGTTCGCCACCGATGAGGCGGGGTTTGCCGCGATGATGCGTTACGTCAACGAGGTTCAGCCAGCGGTTGAGCAGCAGCGGGTGTGGGCGGTCGAGGGCTGAAACGGGGTCGGTCATCACGTCGCGATGCGGCTGCTTGCTGTCGGCGAGCAGGTCGTGGATGTGCCGCCGAAGCTCTCGGCCCGAGCCCGGGTGTTCGCGACCGGGCAGGGCCGCAAGACCGATGCCACCGATGCCCACTCGGTGGCACTGATGGGGACCCGGATGGCCGGGCTGCGGCCGGTGGTCGACGACGAGCAGCTCGCGGTGCTGCGGGTGCTGGTCGACCGGCGTCGGGCGTTGGGTGAGGACCACAGCAGGATGACCTCCCAGGTCCACCACCTGCTGCTCGAGCTCATCCCGGGCGGGGCGAAGAAGGACCTCTCCGCCGCCCAGGCCAAGGCGCTGCTGGCGAAGGTCCGGCCCCGTGACGCCGCCGGCAAGACCCGCCGCCGGGTCGCGGCCGAGCTGGTCGCCGACCTAGAACGGCTCTACGCCCGCAAGAAGGCCCTGGACAAGGAGCTGCGCCACCTCGTGGCCGAGACCGGGTCGACGTTGATGGACCTCAACGGCATCGGCCCCCAGGGCGCGGCCCGGATCCTGGTCGAGGTCGGCGACATCACCCGGTTCCCCGACCGCGGCCACTTCGCGTCCTGGAACGGCACCGCACCCATCGACGCCTCCTCCGGCGACGTGGTGCGACACCGGCTGTCGCGGTCCGGGAACCGGCAGATCAACCGAGTGCTGCACACCATGGCGATCGTTCAGCTACGCAACCCATCCCTGGGACGGGAGTACTACGACCGCAAGAAGCTCGCCGGGAAGTCCTCGATGGAGGCGATGCGGTGCCTGAAACGCCGGCTGTCCGACATCGTCTACCGCACCCTGCTCGACGATGCCCTCAACGACATCGGGCCAGCGAACGGCACCGCGCAGGTGACGGGCCCGGGAGGACAACGGGGCAACGACTCTGACTCCAGCGCGACCGGCTCACATCCCCACACCGGCTCTTCGGACAAGTCACTTCCCGGACCCGCCACCACCGATCCTAGAACCCCAACCGCCACCCCTGCTTGACACAGAGGGGCGGCATGGTAGGGCGGATCCCCGCCTAGCCGTCGCAGGACAGACGAAGCCAGAAGCCGTCGCCCATAGGCTTCCATGCCAGACGCTCCAGGTCCTGAGCAGCACGCAGCAAGAAGTCCTCGGTACCTCCCGGCCAGTCCTCAAAGCCGGTCTCACCCAGGTCGCCGGGCGTCATGAGCCCCTCGGAGAACAGATGTCGCAGGACATCGAAGGTGCGCCGTTTCGCTGCCTCCGAGCGGTCTCCGCCCGTCGACAACCACACGAGGGTGTGCAGAGGAACCCAGTCGTGGCGGCCGTCTTCCAACAGCTCGTCCACGACAGCTCGCAAGGTCGTGGGACGGCCGTCTTCCTCCGAGACGGTCATCTCCGCAACCTAGTAGAAGCGACGAAGTCCTGCGCCCGACCTTCGGCTTGGCCTCGCACGAGAAGCGGCATGTCGGGCGGAGCCCGCGCGAGCGAACCTTTCCGACGGCTCCAAGGGTCATAGGGTGGTAAGTGGTTGGGAGGAAGGCGGTTGCGCTCGTGGATGAGTTCACGAGGTACGTCGAGGACAACTGGGATGACCTCTACCGGTTGTCACATCTGCTCGCGGGAACCCAGGTCAGTGCCGACGATCTGCTCCAGGATTCGCTCGTCAAGGCGTTGAAGTCCTGGCCCAGGGTGCGCGCGGCACGCAATCGACGCGCCTACATGCGCCGGGTCATGACGACAACGCTGATCGACGCCGTCGCGCACTCCAGAGCTCGTCATGAGTACACGCGAAATGTAGATGAGGAGCGCGGTCAAGCGTTGGGCGGTGACGGGCAGGAAGAGGTTGCTGACCGCCGCCATATGTGGGTCGCGATCGCGGAGCTACCTGCCCGGCAGCGCGCCATTGTCGTACTGCGGTACTACGAAGACCTCAGCGAGCGCGAGACGGCTCGAGTCCTCGACTGTGCGATCGGCACCGTCAAGTCGCAGTCACACGCCGCCCTGAAGTCCCTAGCCAAGCGGCTGCCCGAAGAAGCGGGTCGAGAAGGATGAGACCAATGAGCAGTCGAGTCGAGGAGACCGTTGCTGCGGCACTTCGTGAGGAAGCCGCCAGACTCGAGGTACCACCGCCGCTGGTTCCGAGAAGCCCTAGCCGAATCGGGCGCGTGACTGGGTCGATGCGGACTCGATCAACCACCACGATTGCGGCCCTGGCTGCCGTTGTTGCCCTTCTTATCGGTCTCCCCTTCTTGTCGGTGAGCATCCTGGGATCGAACGGCGACGGGAACCCGAGCAGCGGCGCCTCCCCCACCACCGAACCGCGCACGTCTGACTCGCGTAGCGACCAGGCGACCCGGCCCGAGGACCTCCCTCATGGGGCAGACCCGAAGATCCCCTATGCGAACGGCCAGCGTGTCATCACGCCAACTGGGACGCTGCAGCTCCCCAGCCCCGTGGTCGCCCTCGAGGTCAACGACAACTACGGCGTTGCCGTGACCGCGGACGCCTCCGTCTGGGGACTCAGCCTACGCGCCGCGAGCACCTCGAAGCTCGGAGAAGGCGTCGTGGGCGCTCCCGCCCTGCACAGCGGGATCGCGGCCTGGGTCGAGCGGAACGCCGGCGGCGAGAGCGTCGTGTTGACATCGTTGGAGATCCCGAACAACGTGGAAAGGACCGAACCGCCTGACGGACTCACCGCGACCTTCACCATCGACATCGACCAGTTCACCGACGTCTACATCGGAAACAGCCAGTCAACGTGGCTGTGGAACCCGTCAGGCGACGTCGGCTTTCAGGCGATCCGCGGAACCGAGGGCGCACTAGTGGCCCTGAACTCAGACGGCATCATTCTGCAGGAGCCAGGTGGTGTCGTGACGTGGGGCTACGTCGACTCGTCCGGCCAGTATCACCAATCGGATAGCGCCAGCGCGAAGTCGCCCCGCTTCTTCTCCCGCGGGGTCGTCGCCATCGAAGATGACGGCCGCCTTGTCCAGTTGAGCTCGACAACGGAGACCACAAGCGACGAGGACGGCGTTACTCGACTCGTGACGACGGTGGGGGATCGCCAGCTCGCATTCGAACTCGACAGTTCATGGACGATCAACTCGATCGTTGGTGAAACCGCCACGAACTTCCTGGCAGACGTGACGGCCGATGACGGCGGCAGAGCCTGGGTTCGCTGCCAACTGGGGCAGGTCGAATGTGAGTTCGTGGTCGCGCTGGACCCGGCGAGCGTTACACCTGGTGCATGAGCGCCTTCGCGAGACCTGGGCTCCAGCGGTCCCTCTTGATGAGGTCCGTCCTGGGCGGGCTCCAGCGTCGGAGGTCCATAGTTGCCTGCAGTGTCTGTCGGAGTTCGAGGGTTGTGGTGCCATTGCGGCCCTCAGGGCGGCATGGCCCATTCGTAGCCCTCCGTCGGGCTCGGCTCGAGGATTCCCATCACAGGGCCCCGCGTTCTGTCCGCACCCATGCCACCATCAGTCACTAATTGTGCTCGTGCCTGATCATCGCCCGACCATCGGCAGTTTCGGGCGGTTCGGTTCGCCCGACTTCACGTCCGCATGGGTGGGTCGCGGTGGGCGAGGGTGTGGTGGCGGGGGCAGAGGAGCTGGGCGTCTTTCAGGTTGGTCTTGCCGCCGCGGCTCCACTGGGTCTTATGGTGGACGTGGCAGAGCCAGGCGGGGACGGTGCACATCGGGTGCTGGCAGTGCTTCTGGCTGACCGCGAGGGCGAGGCGCTGGGCTTCGGTGTGGAAGCGGTTCAGGCGTCCGATGTCGAGGGGGCGTGAGGCGCCGTCGAGGACCATCGGCACGATCCCGGCCTCACACGCCAGCCGACGGGCGGCTCCGGCGGAGAGGCGGCTGCCGGTGTCGACGGTGGCTGCTTTGAGTCCACCGAGGAGGGTGTCGAGGGTCATGGTGACGACGACGGTGGCGTTAACTCCGCCGGCGTGGGGGAGCTTGTCGGCGGGGTAGCGGGCGACGTACTCGGCGAAGGCTTGGCCGAGTCGTTCGGCGGTGGGGCGTTCGTGGTCGTAGGCCTCGCCGGTGGCCCGCTGGTGCTTCGGGGCGGCGATCGCCATGAGGGCCTTCCGCAGCATCCCGCCTTGTAACGCCGGCAAGGTGAACTTGCCCTTGACCTTGCCGTCGCCGGTCTCCCACATCGACAGCGACGTCGCCCTGGCGGCGTCCTTCTCCTCGCGCTCGAGCAGCTGGCCTTCGTGGGCGTCGGCGGCGTCGGGGTCGACGAGCTCGAGCACGCGGCGACCCAGGACTTTGAGTTCCTTGGCGTCGTGGTGCTCAGCGAGGGTGACGAGCTCCTTCTCGCACTGGGCGCGGAGGGCGGGTTGGTCGGGGAGCTCGTCGACGGCGGCGCAGGTCACGGCGGCTTGGTCGGCCAGCACCTGCCCTGCGGCCATCCCGTCGCGGACGACGTCGTGACGCTCGAGCTGCTGAGCGAGCTTGACGCGTCGGCGGGCCTCGGGGTGGGTCATCTTCGTGGCGTGGGCCAGCCAGGCGGCTGCGGTGGTGGCGCCGACCTCGGTAAACGCGCCGTTGTGCTCGCCCTCGGCCAGCAGCCGGGCCTCGAGCTCGTCGTGCTCCGCGCGGGCATGGGCGATCCGGATCAGGGTGTCGCGGACCTCGGCGGGGCGCAGCGACCACGTCGGGGTGTCGGCCACCGCCCGGATCTCGGCCTCGGCACGCGCCACCGCGGCCGGGATCGGGTGTCCCGATCCGGGGGTGTACGCGTCCTTGACCATGCCTTCATCCAAGCATCGGCCACCGACACTCGGATTCGAGAATCACGCTCAACCACGGGGTTGTGGATAACTCTTCTGAAATCGCGTCCGGTGGTTTCGAGACGGTCGCTAGCGCGACCTCCTCAACCACCGGGCTCGTCTCATCTCGGTGGCCGCGCTTGCGCGGACGGCGTGGCGGAGCCCGCCGTTCGTGCGCCGTCGGAACACGCCGGACGAGGCTCGCGGTCAAGGACGGCCGAAGGCCGCCGCGTAGCGGGCGAGCGAAGCGAGATCCTTGACGGCGAGACCCGGCGTGTTACGCGCGCGGCCACCAGCCCCGAGGTACACCGGCCTGCAGGAGGGCGGTCGCCGCCGACAGGAGCAGGACGGCCCGATTTCGAGATCGGGCCGGGGGTCTTGACACGGGCTCGCTGGCGCTCGCCCGGCTCGACCACCGCCGCGTCGCTTCGCTCGCTACCCGGCTCGACCATCGCTTCGCTCGCTAGGCCTGCTGCTGCTCCTCGACCTGCCGGCGGACGTCGTCCATGTCGAGGCCCTTGACGCCCGCGATCACCTGCTCGAGCCCGTCGGCGGGGAGGGCGCCGGGCTGGGAGAAGACGAGGATGCCGTCGCGGAAGGCCATGAGCGTGGGGATCGAGCGGATGCCGGCGGCGGCGGACAGCTCCTGCTCGGCCTCGGTGTCGATCGAGCCGAAGGTGATGTCCTGGTGCTTCTCGGACGCCGCCTCGTAGGTGGGGGCGAACTGGCGGCACGGGCCGCACCAGCCCGCCCAGAAGTCGACGAGGAGGATGCCGTCCTCGGAGAGGTGTCCGGCGAAGTTGTCGTTGGTCAGCTCGACTGTTGCCATGTCGTCAACGGTACGACGCGGTCAGCGAAGGCTGTAAGTGGCGAGGGACACCCCGATGTAGTGGGAGACGAACGCCAGCACCGTGAAGGTGTGGAACACCTCGTGGAAGCCGAACCACCGCGGCCACGGGTCGGGCCGCTTGAAGCCGTAGACCACGCCGCCGAAGGTGTAGAGCGCGCCGCCGATGAGCACGAGCGCCAGGACCGCGATCCCCATCCCGGTGCCGAGCCGGGTCTGGGCGCCGTCGATGAAGCCGGGCACGAAGAACACCGCCGACCAGCCGAGCCCGATGTAGAGCGGCAGGTAGAGCCAGCGCGGCGCGTCGGTCCAGAACACCCGGAAGACGACGCCGGCCAGCGCGCAGCCCCACACCACGCTGAGGAGCACCACCCGCTGGGTGCCGTCGAGCAGGATCAGGGTGATCGGCGTGTAGGTGCCGGCGATGAGCACGAAGATGTTGGCGTGGTCGAAGCGCCGGAGGAACTTCCAGACCCGCGGCGACCAGGTGCCGGTGTGGTAGACGGCGGACACGCCGAAGAGCAGCAGCGCGCTGCCGGCGAACAGCGCCGAGCCGACCCGCGTCGACGCCGTCGGTGACAGGCAGATGAGCACGATGCCGGCGGCCAGCGCCAACGGCGCCGTGCCGAGGTGCAGCCAGCCGCGCAGCTTGGGCTTGATCTCGGCCAGGGTCTCGCTGACCTTGTCGCCGAGGTGATCCAGCCCAGCCCGCACCGCGTCGTTGGCGTGCGCGAGCTTGTCGTTCATGGCTGCGACCCTAGCGACCGCACCTGTGCATGCGGTGACCGCCGAGTGTGGCGCTGATGACATCGCGACGCCCTACTATCGACGGGTGGCGGACTGGAAGCGCGGCCTGCGGAAGGTGATCTACCCGGCCTACGAGTCCCGGATGCTGCGCCGGATGCCCGATGCCGTCCCGCAGCACGTGGGCGTGATGCTCGACGGCAACCGACGCTGGGCGCGCGCGGTCGGACGCGACACCGCCCACGGCCACCGCGCCGGCGCCGCCAACATCGAGCCGCTGCTCGGGTGGTGCGACGAGGTCGGCATCGAGGTGGTCACGCTGTGGCTGCTCAGCACCGACAACCTCACCACCCGTGCCGAGCACGAGCTGGGGCCGCTGCTGCGGATCATCGAGGAGGCCGTCGCCTCGCTCGCCGACCAGCAGCGCTGGCGGCTGCACCCGGTGGGCGCCCTCGACCTGCTGCCCGCCGGCACCGCCGAGAAGCTCAAGGCCGCCGAGGACGCCACCCGCGACGTCGACGGGATGCTCGTCAACGTCGCCGTCGGCT
This sequence comes from uncultured Actinomycetota bacterium, assembly GCA_963808855.1. Classification (GTDB taxonomy): domain Bacteria; phylum Actinomycetota; class Actinomycetes; order Propionibacteriales; family Nocardioidaceae; genus Nocardioides. The sequence goes on from CAWEHA010000002.1 coordinate 1,186,445, forward strand.
ACGGCGGGCGCCAGGAGATCGCCGACGCCGTGCGCTCGCTGCTCCACGAGCACGCCGGGCGCGGCACCACGCTGGAGGAGCTGGCCGCCGTCCTCGACGTCGAGCACATCGCCGACCACCTCTACACCAAGGGCCAGCCCGACCCCGACCTCGTGATCCGCACCTCCGGCGAGCAGCGGCTCGGCGGGTTCCTGCTGTGGCAGAGCGCCCGCTCGGAGTTCTACTTCTGCGAGGCCTACTGGCCCGACTTCCGCAAGGTCGACTTCCTCCGCGCCATCCGCGCCTACGCGCAGCGCGAGCGCCGCTTCGGTTCCTGACGCCGTCACGGGACGTTCACCCCGCGTACGGGCGTGTCGCCCGGAGATTCGCTGATCGCGCGGCGTAGCGTCGCCGCATCGGCGAGTGGGGAAGCTCGCCGTATCGGGAGGCCCGAACGTGTCAACGCACGACCGCATCGCCACCGACACGGTGGTGGGTGGACGCCGGCACTCCGGCGTTCGGGCTCCCTCCCGGTCCGCACGCGAGAGGTGAGGGCCGGGCGGGAGTGCCCCGCGCGGTCATGTGAGGTGTCCCGTGGTCGCTGTGGAACCCGCTGACGAGTCGGACCAGGTCCGTACGTACGTCCTCGACACCAGCGTGCTGCTGGCCGACCCGGGCGCGCTGCGCCGGTTCGCCGAGCACGAGGTGGTCCTGCCGGTCGTCGTCATCACCGAGCTCGAGGGGAAGCGCCACCACCCCGAGCTCGGCTACTTCGCGCGCTCGGCGCTGCGGATGCTCGACGAGCTGCGCATCACCTACGGGCGGCTCGACGAGCCGGTGCCCGTGGGCGAGGACGGCGGCACCCTCCGCGTCGAGCTCAACCACGTCGACACCGAGTCGCTGCCGTCGGGGTTCCGGCTGGGCGACAACGACACCCGCATCCTCGCCGTGGCCCGCAACCTGGCCGACGAGGGCTGCGACGTCACCCTCGTCTCCAAGGACCTGCCGCTGCGCATCAAGGCGAGCGCGGTGGGCCTCGACGCGCAGGAGTACCGCGCCGACAAGGTCTCCGAGTCCGAGACCGGATACACGGGCATGGCCGAGATCGAGGTGGCCGCGGGAGATCTCGACACCCTGTACGACGACGCCCACGTCGACCTCGAGACGGCCCGCGACCTCCCGTGCCACACCGGCCTGGTGCTGCTGTCCGAGCGCGGCACCGCCCTCGGCCGGGTCGGCGTCGACAAGCAGGTGCACCTCGTCCGCGGCGACCGCGAGGCCTTCGGCGTGCACGGCCGCAGCGCCGAGCAGCGGATCGCGCTGGAGATGCTGCTCGACCCCGAGGTCGGCATCGTGTCCCTCGGCGGCCGCGCCGGCACCGGCAAGTCGGCGATGGCGCTGTGCGCCGGCCTGGAAGCGGTGATGGAGCGCCGTCACCACCAGAAGGTCGTGGTGTTCCGCCCGCTGTTCGCCGTCGGCGGCCAGGAGCTCGGGTACCTGCCGGGCTCGGAGTCGGAGAAGATGTCGCCCTGGGGGCAGGCGGTCTTCGACACCCTCGGCTCGCTGGTCTCGCGGCACGTCATCGACGAGGTGCTCGACCGCGGACTGCTGGAGGTGCTGCCGCTCACGCACATCCGCGGTCGCTCGCTGCACGACGCGTTCGTGATCGTCGACGAGGCACAGTCCCTGGAGGCCAACGTCCTGCTCACGGTGCTCAGCCGGATCGGCGCGAACTCCAAGGTGGTGCTCACCCACGACGTCGCGCAGCGCGACAACCTGCGCGTCGGCCGGCACGACGGCGTCGTCGCGGTGGTCGAGAAGCTCAAGGGCCACCCGCTGTTCGCGCACGTCACGCTCACCCGATCCGAGCGCTCGCCGATCGCGGCGCTGGTCACCGAGATGCTGGAGAACGTCACTCTCTAGTCCGGTCTGGACCGCCCGTAACCCGTGGGGCTGGGGATCACTCCTGTGACTGACGGGGTGATCCTGATCTCCTTCCAGCCGGATTTCGGACGCCGGATGTGCGTTCGAGGGTCAAGACCGGCATGGTGGCCCCCGATCACGCACTAGAAGGACGAAGCACGATCTTTCTGCCCGCCCGTCGTCTACCCGTGAGATCTCTCCCCTTGTCGAAGCACGTCAAGCACGTCCCCAAGCACCGCGCTGCCCCCGCGTCCTCCGCATTGAGCGAGGCACCCCGCAAGGCGCTGCGCACCACCGTCGTCCTGTCCTCCGTGGCCGTGGCGGCCACCGGGGTGGCGGTCACCGGTGGAGTGCTCGGAGGTGCGGCCCCCGCCAGTGTCGGTCTGGCCGGCAACGACACCGCCGACGGCGACACCGCCGCGGCACCCGCTGCCCCGCGCGGTGAGGTGGCCCTCTCGGCCTCGCAGACCGACCGCCGCCAGGCGCTGAACCGCTCCGCCGACCGGCGCCAGGCCGCCGACCCGGCCAAGGCGCTCGCCCTCGGCGACGCAGGAGGCCACGCCGTCTCGGGCCGGCAGAACCTCGCGGACTCCGATCCTCGCGACATCGCGCGGGCGCTGCTCGCCGAGTTCGGCTTCGGCGCCGACCAGTTCGGCTGTCTCGACTCGCTGTACACCCGCGAGTCCAACTGGACCTGGAACGCCGACAACCCGTCGTCGAGCGCTTACGGCATCCCGCAGGCGCTCCCCGGCGAGAAGATGAGCTCGGCCGGCGCCGACTGGGCCACCAACCCGGTCACCCAGATCCGCTGGGGCCTCGGCTACATCCAGGACCGCTACGGCAGCCCGTGCGGCGCCTGGGGCCACAGCGAGTCCCACGGCTGGTACTGACCCGTCAGGCGGCCCGCGTCAGCGGGCGAGGAGCAGGTACCGCTCGTCGGTGATCTCGGCGCCCCAGTACACGGGGTCGGGCAGGTGGACGACGCGAACGTCGGCGAACCGCTCCCGCGCCAGCCGCTCGGCGTCGACGGCGGCGATCCCGCTGCCGCTGTGCCATTGACCCTCGACGAGCACCAGCCGGCCGTCGGGGCGCAGCAGCGCCGCCCAGCGGTCGAGCGCGTCCTCCGGCGAGGGCAGCGCCCACAGCACGTGCCGCGAGAGCACGACGTCGCACGACGCCGCGGGCAGCGGAGGGTCGGCGGCGTCGCCCTCGCGCACGTCGACGTCGAGCCCGGCGGCCTCCGCCTTGGCGCGGGCCGCCGCGACCATCGCGGGCGCGAAGTCGACGCCGGTGACGCGGTGTCCGGCCTCGGCCAGCAGGACGGCGAGGGTGCCGGTGCCGCAGCCGAGGTCGGCGACGTCGGCCGGCGGCGTGGGCAGGTGGGCGGCCAGCAGCTGCCGCCACGCCTCGCGGGTGGCGGGGTCGCGCAGGCCGTGGTCGGGCTCGTCGTCGAACCCGGCGGCCTCCTCGTCCCAGAAGGCCCGGCTCATCGAGCGGTGAAGATCGTGACGTGGCCGGCGTACTGGCGCGGGCCCTCGAAGTCGGGCAGCGACCAGGTGCTCTCGTCGTCGGAGGTGGCGAGGTAGGCGCGGGCGGCGTCCGCGTCGGCGAAGGCCGCCCGGGTGTGCAGGTCGTCGCGGGCGACGTCGTCGAAGTGACGGCGCAGCGCCGCCTCGCCGTTCTCGCTGCTGAACTGCGTGATCACCGGCTCGAGCCCGGCCTCGCGTCGCAGGTCGGCGAGGTGGACGTCGCCGTTGGTGACGGCGAGGAACGTGCCGCCCGGCCGGAGCACCCGCCGCACCTCGGCGAGGCCGCGGTGCAGGTCGGCCACGTGGTAGAGCATCCAGAGGGCGGCGACGCAGTCGAAGGAGTCGTCGTCGAAGGGCAGGTCGTGCACGTCTCCGCGCCGGGCGTCGACCCCGCGCGAGGTGGTGAGCTCGACGAAGCGCTCGGACTGGTCGAGGGCCACCACCGCCACCTGCGGCAGGGCGTCGACGAGCCGGGCCGCGAAGGCGCCCGTGCCGCAGCCGATCTCGAGCACATCGCGCGGCCCGGCGGCCACCACCATCGCGAGCACCTCCGTCGACGGATCGCGGCCGTCGACCGTCGGGTGCCACACCGAGCTGCGGAGCTCGAGTCGCTCCTCGGTGAGGTACTGCCGCCGCAGCTGGTCGCGGTCGATCATGCTCACGGGTGGGTCATCCTCTCGACGTCGAGGGCGGCGTCCAGCTCGTCCTCGGTGAGCTCGCCGCGCTCGACGTAGCCGAGCGCGATGACGGTCTCGCGGATCGTGGCGCCGTCGGCCAGCGCCTGCTTGGCGATCTTCGCAGCGGCCTCGTAGCCGAGGTGCTTGTTGAGCGGGGTGACCACCGACGGCGACGACTCGGCGTACCGGCGCATCCGCTCCTCGTCGGCCGTGATGCCGTCGACGCACCGCCGCGCGAGCAGCGGGCACGCGGCCGCGAGCAGCCGGGTCGACTCCAGCACGTTGCGGGCCATCACCGGCATCGCGACGTTGAGCTCGAAGCTGCCGCTGGCGCCGGCGGCGGCGACCGCGGCGTCGTTGCCGACCACCTGGAAGCAGACCATCAGCGTGGCCTCCGGCAGCACCGGGTTCACCTTGCCGGGCATGATGCTCGACCCCGGCTGGAGGTCGGGGAGGTGGATCTCCGCCAGGCCTGTGGTGGGGCCGGAGCCCATCCAGCGCAGGTCGTTGCAGATCTTCGTGAGCCCGACGGCGATCGTCCGCAGCACGCCGCTCAGCTCGACGAGCGAGTCGCGGGTGCCCTGGGCCTCGAAATGGTTGCGGGCCTCGGTGAACGGCTGACCGGTGGCGTCGGCGAGCACCGCGATCACCCGCTCGGCGAACCCGGGCGGGGTGTTGATGCCGGTGCCGACGGCGGTGCCGCCCAGCGGCAGCTCCCGCACCCGGGGCAGCACGGCGTCGAGCCGCTCGGCGGCGTAGCGCACGGTGGCGGCGTAGCCGGAGAACTCCTGGCCGAGCATCACCGGCGTCGCGTCCATCAGGTGCGTGCGGCCGGACTTCACGACGTCGGCGAACTCCTCCGCCTTCGCCTCGAGCGAGCCGGCGAGCACGTCGAGGGCGGGCAGCAGGTCGTCGACTACCGCGAGCGTGGCCGCCACATGGACGGCGGTGGGGAAGGTGTCGTTGCTGGACTGGCTCGCGTTCACGTGGTCGTTGGGGTGCACCTCGACGCCGGCCCGGGCGGCCAGCGAGGCGATCACCTCGTTGGCGTTCATGTTCGAGCTGGTGCCGGAGCCGGTCTGGAAGACGTCCACCGGGAAGTGGTCGTCGTGGCGGCCCTCGGCCACCTCGCGGGCCGCGGCGGCGATGGCGTCGGCCGGTGCGGCGTCGAGCACGTCGAGCTCGCCGTTCGCGACGGCGGCCGCGGCCTTCACCTCGCCGAGCGCGTGCACCAGCCGCGGCTCGAGGGGCGTGCCGCTGATCGGGAAGTTCTCCACTGCCCGCTGGGTCTGGGCCCGCCACAGTGCGTCGGCGGGCACCTGGACCTCGCCCATGGAGTCGTGCTCGGTCCGGTACTCCTCGGCCATGTCACCCAACGTAGCCTTGACCTATTAGTAACTGATCGGTTACCAATAGTCCGTGGACGCGTTCACCGCACTGGCCGACCCGGTTCGGCGCGACCTGCTCGTCGCGCTGGCCGCCGGCCCGGCGCGCGTCGTCGACCTCACCGAACGCCACCGCATCAGCCGGCCGGCGATCAGCCGGCACCTGCGGCTGCTGGGCGAGGCCGGCCTGGTCACGGCCGAGCCCCGCGGCCGGGAGCGGCACTACGCCCTGGTCGCCGGCGGCCTGGCGCCCGTCACGACGTACCTCCGCTCGCTCGCGGCCCCGCCCGTGCCCGAGCGGCTGCTCGACGGCCTCGACCTCGAGGTCCGGCGTACCGGCCGGCACCGACCCACCCAGCCCACCGCAACGGAGGAGACCGCATGACCCTCACCCCCACCGGCCGACGCGAGGAGCGTGACGGCCAGACCCACGTCGTGTTCGAGCGCACCTTCCGGGCGCCGATCGACGACGTCTGGGCGGCGATCACCGAGCCCGAGCGGCTGGAGCGCTGGATCGGCACCTGGAGCGGCGACCCGGCCTCCGGGCGGGTCGACTTCCGGATGACCGCGGAGGCCGAGGACGCGCCGGTCGAGGTGTTCGAGATCCGGGAGTGCGACGAACCCCGCCTGCTCGTCGTCGACAGCCGCAGCCCGGACGACCCCGACGTCGTCTGGCACCTGCGGCTCGCCCTCGCCGAGGCCGACGGCGTCACCACGCTCACGTTCAGCCAGTCGGTGCCGGGTGCGGAGATGGCGGAGAGCGTCGGTCCCGGCTGGGAGTACTACCTCGACCGGCTGGTCGCCGCCGAGACCGGCGCCGACGTGGCCGCCGTCGACTGGGACGCCTACTACCCGTCGCAGTCGGGCCACTACCGCGAGCTGTTCTCCTGAGCCACGTGCGCGACCACCAGGTCGGCCACCTGGCGCATCCCCCAGGCGTTGGGGTGGTAGGCGAGCGGCCGGCCGGGGAGCGGCAGGGTGGCGGCCACGGTCCAGGGGTCGCGCGACCACGCGTGGTGGTCGCGGCTCGCGGCCGCGGCGCGCACGAGCTCGCAGCCGGTCTCGGCGGCCGCCTCGGCGGTGATCCGCTCCAGCTGCTGGGCCACGTGGCGGAACACGTCGACGTCGTCGGCGCGCAGCGGGAACGCGCGGGTGCCCGCCGGCGGCAGCAGCGTCAGGTAGTCGACGAACAGCACCCGCGCCTCCGGGCAGGCGGCACGCACCGTCGTGCCGACGTCGCGCAGCGAGGCCGCGACCTCCACCAGCGAGCGGTCGCGCTGCTCGCGGTCGACCGCCGAGCGCAGGCCGCGGCCCACCACGGGCACCAGCCGGAGCGGGCGTGGGCACGAGGCGGCGTACAGGCCCGGCACGTACCAGACGTCGTTGCCGCCGATCGTGATCGTGACGAGCTCCTCGTCGCCGCGCAGCGCGGTCACCTGGGGCGGTGCACCGTTCTGCTCCTCGCGCAGCACGTGGGCGGTGGTGGCGCCGGAGTAGGTGACGTCGACGAGGTCGAGCCCGAGCTCGTCGGCCACGAGATGCGGGTAGTTGCGGGCCGAGCGCATCGCCAGCCGCGGGCTGTCCGGGGCGCGCGGCGGGATGCCGGGGCCGGCTGCCATCGAGCTGCCGAGCGCGACGTATCTCATCGCTTCCGCCCGACGTAGAGCCAGTACGTCTCGTCACGACCCTGCAGCTGGACGTCGTGCTGGCGCTCCTCCACCGGGTCGAACACGCCGCGCAGGGTCTCGGCGAGCTCGGGAGAGCGCGCCGACGACCACACCGCCACCGCGCCGCCCGGCCGCAGCAGGTCGTGCACTCCCGTGAGGAAGGGCCCGCGGTAGAGGGCGGCGTTGGCCTGGTGCACCAGGTGGTCGGGTCCGTTGTCGACGTCGAGCAGCAGCAGGTCGTAGGACTCCGGCCGGGCCTCGGCCACCGCAACTGCGATGTCGGCCACCACCACGGTCACCCGCTCGTCGGCGAGCAGCGCCGGACCGTGCGGGACCGTGCCGTCGCGCATCCAGTCCACGAGCGCCTGCTCGATCTCCACCACGGCGCACTTCTCGACCCGCGAGTCGGCCAGCACCTCGTGCATCGTGAAGCCGAGACCGAGCCCGGCCACGGCCACCGAGCGCGGCTCGGCCACGGCGTCCAGGGCTGCCGCCGCGAGCGCGCGCTCGCTGGTCACCTCGAGGGTGTCCATCACGAACACGCCGTTCGCCCGCAGCTCCAGCGACATCGGGCCGTCGGCCGGCCGCCGCTCCCGCAGCACCAGCTCGCCGTGCTCGGTCTCGCGGCGCGCGACCTCGACGGACGTCTCGGGCTCTCCGGGCTCCATGGACTCGACCACTACGGCATTGTGCGCAGAGTCGTCTCCGGGGTGTCTCGGGGGTCCACCGGATGCGCGGCGCCGCACGGTTACCTAGCGTCGCCACCATGGCGAGCTCGGCGTTCTCCCTCTCCCGTCCGGTCCGGCGCGCGGTGCTGGCCCTGCACATCCTGTGCGGGGTCGGCTGGATGGGCCTCGACCTCGGACTGGTGCTGCTCGTCGCGTCCGGCCTCACCTCCGACGACGGCGCCACCGTGGCCGCCGTCTACACGGCGGCCCGGATCGTGATCCCGCCGGTGGTGCCGACGCTGGCGCTCGGGATGCTCGTGACCGGCATCCTGCTCGGACTCGGAACCCGCTACGGGCTGGTGCAGTGGACGTGGGTGCTCGTGAAGCTGGTGATCGGCGTCGTGCTCGCCGTGCTCGTGTTCGTCGCGCTGCTGCCGGGCGTGTTGAGCATCCCCGAGTCGCTGTCGGGATCGGCGCAGGACGTCCGCGACGCCGTGGGTGGCGCCGCCACCGACCTGATCTACCCGCCGGTGGTGTCGTTCGTGGCGCTCGGCGCTGCCCTGGTGATCTCGATCTGGAAGCCGTGGGGCCGCACCCGGTGGGGCCGGCGAGCGCAGGTCGAGCGGGCCGCGCAGGTCACGCCTCGCCGTTGACGCTGAACGACACGACCACGCCGTCGCGCACCGCGGCCTGCCAGAAGCAGGTGCCGCCGTCGAGCACGGTGACCCACTGGTCGCGCCAGTCGAAGCTGTCGGTGTCGCACAACGCGTTGACGAGCACGACGTCGTCGTCGAGGCCGGTGTACTGACGCACGTACTGCAGGTAGGGCGTCTCGATCCCGGGCGTCCGCGCCAGGCGGGCGCGCAACGCGGCCTCGGTGCGGCGGACGTCGGCCGCCGTCGGGACCCAGGTGGCCTCGCCGGAGAAGGCGGCCCCGTCGTCGTCGAGGTCGTCGGGGGTGAACACCACGACGTTGGCGGGCAGGTCGGCGGGAGCGGTGGCGGGTTCGGCCGTCGTCGCGTCCGTGGCGCAGCCGGCCCCGAGCGCAGCGGCCAGCGCGAGGACGGGTGGCAGCGGTCGCATGCGGATCGGACGCACCGCTCTCCGCAGCGGTTCCAGCGCCGGCGGGGGGTGATGGACAACCACCCCTGGCGGGAGTAGGAACATCACACCGGTAGTGACGTGCACCACGGACCAGGTGGGACGACTCGCTCGCCCGCCTCGGGAGGGAAGTGACGATGAAGTCATCGAGAGGTTGGCCGCGTCGGATGGTGGTGGGGGGTGCCGCGCTGGCGTCCTGCCTGGCGCTGTCCGGGTGCCTGCAGAACCCCAACGAGGTCGGTGCCGGTGCGGGGCTCGACGGGTACGTCGACACCAGCAATGAGGACGGCGACGGCGAGGTCACGATCCTCGGTGCCTTCGGTGGCGTCGAGGCCGAGGGCTTCGAGGCGGCGCTCGCGCCGTTCGAGGAAGAGTCCGGCATCGACGTCAAGTACGAGAACTCCGCCGACTTCACCACGCTGATCAAGCAGCGGGTGAGCACCGGCGACATCCCCGACATCGCCCTGTTCCCGCAGCCCGGCGGCCTGCTCGAGCTCGCCACCGACGGCAAGATCCAGCCGATCGACACGTACCTCGACTTCGACACCCTCGAGCGCACGCTGGTGCCGGGCCTTCTCGAGTCGGCCCGGCTCAACGGCCGCTACTACGGCGCCCCGATGCGCGTCGCCAACAAGAGCATCGTCTGGTACCCGAAGAAGGTCTGGGACCAGGCCGGCTACGAAGTGCCGAAGACGCTCGACCAGCTCTTCGCCCTCGCCGACCAGATCAAGAGCGACGGCATCGCCCCGTGGTGCATGGCGTGGGGCGCCGATGCCGCCACCGGCTGGGTCGGCACCGACTGGATCGAGCAGCTCGTGCTGACGCTCCAGGGTCCCGAGTACTACAACGACTGGATCCAGCACGCGGTGCCGTTCGACGACGAGGGCGTCGTCGAGGCGTTCGACGAGTTCGCGAAGGTCGCACAGGCTGACGGCCAGGTGTTCGGCGGCACCGACGGGATCAGCAGCACCCCGGTCGCCGAGTCGATGGTGCCGGCGTTCCGCGACCCGGCGCAGTGCGTGCTGGAGCGGCAGGGCAACTTCGAGGTCTCGTTCCTGCCCACCGACATCCAGGCGAGCCTCGACGAGGAGGTCGGGGTGTTCCCGTTCCCGCCGGTCGAGGACACGGGCGAGCCCCCGCCGCTGCTGGGTGGTGGCGACCTCGCCGGCCTGTTCAACGGCAACGACGACGAGGCCATCGAGGTCATGGAGTTCGTCACCTCCGACGCGTTCGGCGCCGAGTGGGCGCAGGCCGGCGGCTGGATCTCTCCGCACCGCACCTTCGACGCGGAGAACTACCCGAACGAGGTGACCAAGCAGATCGCCGAGCAGACCACCACGGCCTCCGAGCTGGTCTTCGACGGCTCCGACGTGATGCCCAAGGAGGTCGGCTCCGGCACGTTCTGGACCGGGATGACCAAGTGGCTCAACGGTCAGAGCTCGGAGGACACGACGTCCGAGATCGAGGGGTCGTGGCCGGAGTGACCACCACGACTCCCGCGAGCACGGGTGACGTCGACCGCCCGGTCGACGACGACACCGACGACGCGGCGCCGCAGGAGCCGGGGGGCGCCCCGCCCCCGGCTCCGCCCGGGCCGGACGAGCCGGCGTCGTCCCCGAACGCGCAGGCCGCCAACCTCCCCAAGCTCGGTATCGGGCTGGTCGGCGCGGTGGGGGTCGGGTGGTTCGTCTGCAACGCGTTCCTCGCGTTCGCCTACCACCCGGACTGGTTCGCCGACAGCAAGGTGCTCATCGGTCTGCTGGCGCTGATCGCCGGCGTCGGCGGGGCGTTCGCGTTCTTCTACTTCGTCAACATGTTCGTCGAGGGTCTGCCCGGCCGGGTGTCGCGAATGCTGATGCCGTACGCATTCGTGTTGCCCGGGCTCGCCCTGATCGCCCTCATGCTGATCTACCCGACGATCCAGACGATCAACTACGCCTTCGCCAACGACGAGAGCACGGCGTACGTCGGCGTCGACAACTTCGTCACGATCTTCACCGGTGACCTGTCGACGGAGTTCTGGCTCTCGATCACCAACAACCTGCTGTGGCTGCTGCTGGTGCCGTCGGTCACCGTGTTGTTCGGCATCGTCGTCGCGGTGCTCGCCGACAAGCTGTCGAAGAGCGGCGAGAAGTTCGCCAAGAGCCTGATCTTCCTGCCGATGGCGATCTCGTTCGTCGGCGCGTCGATCATCTGGGGCACCAAGCCCGGCGGCGTCTACAAGTACGACTCCGCCGAGGAGGCGCCACTCGGCCTCCTCAACGCCGTGTGGCGGATCTTCTCCGACCCGGTGAACTGGCTGGCCACGTCCGACTTCCGGCTCAACTCCCTGCTGATGATGGTCATCGTCGTGTGGTTGCAGGTCGGCTTCGCGATGATCCTGCTCAGCTCGGCCATCAAGGGCGTGCCGGAGGACACCATCGAGGCAGCACGCATCGACGGCGCCGGGGAGTGGAAGATCTTCAGCCGGGTGGTGATCCCACAGATCAAGGGCACGATCATCACGGTCTTCATCACCGTGGTGATCATGGTGCTGAAGGTCTTCGACATCGTGTACGTGCTCACCACCGGCCGCGACAAGTCCAACGTGATCGCCAACCTGTTCTACGACCGGCTGATCAACTTCGAGCAGACCGGCGTGGCCTCGGCCATCGTCGTGGTGCTGCTCGCGGCGATCACACCGATCCTCATCTACCAGGTCAGGCACTTCCGCCGAGAGGAGATGGGGGCATGAGCGTTCTCACTGAAGACGTCCGCGACGCGGAGATGCCGGCCGCGACCGGCGGCAACGCCCCGCGCGCCGGCCGGGGCCTGATGGCCGACGGGCGGCGCCGCAGCCCGCTCGCCATCGTGGTGATGGCACTGCTGTGCCTGCTGTGGATCCTGCCCACCTTCGGCCTGCTGGTCACCTCGGTGCGCGACCGCGACGCGCAGAACGAGTCGGGCTGGTGGACCGTGCTATGGAACGGCGGCTGGTCGTTCTCCAACTACGAGGGGGTGTTCAGCGGCCGGTCCGACCTCGGCGCCAGCTTCCTGAACAGCATCCTCGTGGCGATCCCGGCCACGATCATCCCGATCATGTTCGCCGCGTTCGCGGCCTACGCGTTCACGTTCATGCAGTTCCCGGGCAAGGACATCATCTTCGTGAGCATCGTCGCGGTGATGGTGGTGCCGATCCAGGTGGCGCTCGGCCCCATGACCGACCTGCTCGGCCAGAACGGGCTGGGCATCTCCGGTCAGTACATCGCGGTCTGGTTGCTCCATACCGGGTTCGGCATGCCATTGGCGATCTACACGTTGCGCAACTACATGGTCACCTTGCCCACGACGGTGATCGAGTCGGCCAAGATGGACGGCGCGACGCACTACCAGACCTTCTGGAAGCTGATCGTGCCGATGTCGATGCCGGCGCTCGCGGCGTTCGCGATCCTGCAGTTCCTGTGGGTGTGGAACGACTTCCTGATCGCCAGCGTGTTCCTCTCCAACGAGAACACCACGGTGATCGTGAAGCTGCAGGGCCTGCTGGGATCCCAGGGTCAGGGCACCGAGCTGCTCACGGCGGGCGCCTTCGTGTCGATGGCGATCCCGATGCTGGTGTTCTTCAGCCTGCAGCGGTTCTTCGTCCGCGGCCTCACCGCCGGGGCGGTGAAGGGCTGACCGCGGTCCACCCGGTCCACCTCCGACGGGAGGGCGTGAGCCTCGTGCTCGCGCCCTCCCCGTCTGGTGTGCCCGTGGTGCTGCACTGGGGGGCGGCGCTCGAGGAGTCCGACGACGCCGCGAGCCTGCTGGCGCTCCACACCCCCGGCGTGCCGCACTCCGCGCTCGACGAGCCGCGACTGCGCGGGATCGTGGGGGAGACGCCGGCCGGCTTCACCGGCACCCCGGGCCTCACCGGATCCCGGGCCGGTGGTGGTCCGGTGCCGCTGCTGAGCTCATGGGGATGGGAGTCGCGCGACGACGCCGTCCTGCTCACCGGCCGCGACGACGAGGCCGGCTGGGAGGTCGCCGTCGACCTCGCGCTCACGCCCGAGGGCCTGGTGACGACCACGGTGGCCGTCACCAACACCGGCGCCGACGACCTTGCGCTCGGGCAGGTGCGCTGCGCGCTGCCGGTGGCCGCCCGCGCCACCGAGCTGCTCGACCTGACGGGCCGGTGGACCCGGGAGCGGACGCCGCAGCGCCGGCCCTGGTTGGTGGGCACCCACCTGCGCGAGGCCCGGCACGGCCGCACCGGGCACGACGCGAGCCTGCTGCTCGCCGCCGGGGTGCCGGGGTTCGGGTTCGGGCACGGCGAGGTGTGGGCCACCCACGTGGCGTGGAGCGGCGACCACACGGCGTACGCCGAGCGCACCCCCGAGGGCGAGTGCCTGCTCGGCGGCGGCGAGCTGCTGGCCGCCGGCGAGGTGGTGCTGGCGCCGGGGGAGTCCTACCGCTCGCCGCTGCTCGTCGGCGCCTACGCCGCCGACGGGCTCGACGGCGTCAGCGCACGGCTGCACGCCTACGTGCGCCGCACCGTGCCCCTGCCCGCCCCGCGGCCGGTGCTCGTGAACACCTGGGAGGCCACCTACTTCGACCACGACCTGGCCGGACTCACCGCGCTCGCCGACGCCGCCGCCGAGGTGGGCCTGGAGCGGTTCGTGCTCGACGACGGCTGGTTCCGCGGCCGCCGCTCCGACCGGGCCGGGCTCGGCGACTGGACCGTCGACGCCGACGTCTGGCCGCACGGGCTGCACCCGCTGATCGAGCACGTGCACGGCGTCGGCCTGGACTTCGGGCTCTGGGTCGAGCCCGAGATGGTGAACGCCGACAGCGACCTGGTGCGCGCCCACCCCGAGTGGGTGCTGCGCGACCGCGGCGACCTCCCGCCGCCGTGGCGGCACCAGCAGGTGCTCGACCTGCGGCAGCCCGGCGCCTACGGGCACGTGCGCGACGCCCTGCTCGCGCTGCTCGACGAGTACGACCTCGCGTTCCTCAAGTGGGACCACAACCGCGACCTGCTCGACGTCGGCGCGGCGGTGCACGACCAGACCGCCGCCCTCTACGCCCTGCTCGACGAGGTGCGGGCCGCGCACCCGGGGCTCGAGATCGAGTCGTGCGCCAGTGGCGGCGGGCGGGTCGACCTCGGCGTGCTGGCGCGCACCGACCGGGTATGGGCGAGCGACACCATCGACGCCCTGGAGCGGCAGCGGATCCAGCGCTGGACCTCACTGCTGGTGCCGCCGGAGCGGATGGGCGCGCACGTCGGCGGACCGGTGGCGCACACCACCGGACGCCGTCACACACTGGGCTTCCGGGCCGCCACCGCGCTGCTGGGCAGCTTCGGCGTCGAGTGGGATCTCCGGTCGGTCTCCCCCGAGGAGCGCGCCGAGCTCGCGGCCTGGGTCGCGCTGCACAAGACGCTGCGACCGCTCCTCGCCACGGGCCGGCTGGTGCGCGGCGACCACCCCGACCCGGCGGTGCTGCTCACCGGCATCGTCGCGCCGGACCGCTCCGAGGCCTGGTACGTCGTCGCCACGATCGACTCCACCGCCACCCAGACCCCCGCGCCCGTCGTCCTGCCGGGTCTGGACCCGGCCCGGCGCTACGCCGTCGCCGAGGTCACACCGCCCGGCCACCAGGCCGTCGGCCACCTCGGGTCGACGTGGCTCGACGGCGACCCGCTGCCGGCGTCCGGCCGCGCCCTCGCCACCCTCGGCGTCCTGATGCCGGTGCTGCTCCCCGAGACCGCCCGGGTGCTGCGGGTGACGTCCTAGCCCGGCGAGACGCACTGCGCCGACCCGTCGTTGTGTCGCCGCCGCGATGCGCCCCCGTACCAAGCGACGTGTCGGCGTCACCCACGCGAACGCAAGGCGCAAGCCGCACGCACGGGTGCGGATCCGAACCGGAGCTGGCGTCGCGAACTCGACCCCGTCAGTCGAACAGCTCGCCGAGCCAGCTCTCCTTGCGCTTCTTCTTGTAGTTCTTGTCGTAGCGCTGGTCGTACCGCTGGTCGTAGCGCTGGTCGTAGCGGCGGTCGTCGCGGCGGTCGTCGTACCGCTCGTACTGCGGCTGCTGCGGCGGGGGCGGCGGCGCCGCGGCCTGCGGGGCCGGGGTCTGCTCGAGGGAGCGGTCGATGATCTTGTCGAGCTCGCCGCGGTCGAGCCACACGCCGCGGCACGTCGGGCAGTAGTCGATCTCGATGCCGCTGCGCTCGCTCATCGTGAGGGTGGCGCCGTCGACGGGGCACTGCATGGAGGGACCTCCTGTGTCGGTACTGCTCCCAACGTACGGGCAGTGCCTCTGGTTCCGCCGCCGCGGGTGAGGGGCGATCCCCACCCGGCGTGCCACGGTGGGGGCATGAGCGAGCGCGAGGACGAGGGTCAGGTATCGGAGGTCAGTGGCATGGGCGACGGCGAGGCCGCCGAGCCGATCGACGACGACCAGGGCGTGGCGGGCAACCCCGACGCCCCGGATCCCGACGACCTGGGTGAGGCGGGTCCCAACAGCAACCCGCACGCCGGCCGCGCCAAGGGCGACGGGCCGAAGTAGCCCGACGAGCGCCCGCTACTGGGCCGACCGCACCCGGATGCCGCCGAGGGGCACGGTGACGGCGCCGGCGGGGTCGGTGAAGAAGTCGTTGCCCTTGTCGTCGACGACGATGAAGGCGGGGAAGTCCTCGACCTCGATCTTCCAGACCGCCTCCATGCCGAGCTCGGGGTACTCGAGCACGTCCACCGAGCGGATGCAGTCCTGGGCGAGCCGGGCGGCCGGACCGCCGATCGAGCCGAGGTAGAAGCCGCCGTGCTCGGCGCACGCTTCGGTGACCTGCTTGCTGCGGTTGCCCTTCGCCAGCATCACCATCGACCCGCCGGCGGCCTGGAAGGCCTGCACGTAGGAGTCCATCCGGCCGGCGGTCGTCGGGCCGAACGAGCCCGAGGCGTAGCCCTCGGGGGTCTTGGCCGGGCCGGCGTAGTAGACGGCGTGGTCCTTCAGGTACTGCGGCATGCCCTCGCCGGCGTCGAGCCGCTCCTGGATCTTGGCGTGCGCGATGTCGCGGGCGACGACGAGCGGGCCGCTCAGGGAGAGCCGGGTCTTCACGGGGTGCCTGCTGAGCTCGGCCAGGATCTCGGCCATCGGGCGGTTGAGGTCGATGCGGACGACGTCGTCGTCGCCGGCGGCGAGGTGCTCGTCGGTGGTGTCGGGGAGGTAGGTCGCCGGGTCGGTCTCGAGCTGCTCGAGGAAGACGCCGTCGGCGGTGATCTTGCCGAGCGCCTGCCGGTCGGCCGAGCAGGAGACGGCGATCGCGACCGGGCAGGAGGCGCCGTGCCGCGGCAGCCGCACCACCCGCACGTCGTGGCAGAAGTACTTGCCGCCGAACTGGGCGCCGATCCCGAACGACTGCGTGAGCTCGAACACCTGCTGCTCCAGCTCGAGGTCGCGGAACCCGTGCGCGCTGGGTGATCCCGACGTCGGCAGGTGGTCGAGGTAGTGCGCCGAGGCGTACTTCGCGGTCTTCAGGGCGTACTCCGCCGACGTGCCGCCGATCACCACGGCCAGGTGGTACGGCGGGCAGGCGGCTGTGCCGAGCGAGCGGATCTTCTCGTCGAGGAACGCCAGCATCCGGGTCGGGTTGAGGATCGCCTTGGTCTCCTGGAACAGGAACGACTTGTTGGCCGAGCCGCCGCCCTTCGCCATGAACAGGAACTTGTACTCAGGGGCGCCACCACCCGGCGTCGAGTAGATCTCGATCTGCGCCGGCAGGTTGGAGCCGGTGTTCTTCTCCTCGTAGGTCGTGAGCGGCGCGAGCTGGGAGTAGCGCAGGTTGAGCTTCGTGTAGGCGTCGAACACCCCACGGCTGACGGCTTCTGCGTCGTCGGCGCCGGTGAGCACGCCCTCGGACTTCTTGCCCATCACGATCGCCGTGCCGGTGTCCTGGCACATCGGCAGCACGCCGCCGGCGGAGATGCACACGTTCTTGAGCAGGTCGGTGGCGACGAACCGGTCGTTCCCCGACGCCTCCGGGTCGTCGATGATCTTCCGCAGCTGCGCGAGGTGGGCCGGCCGCAGGTAGTGCGAGATGTCGTGCATCGCCTCCGCGGTGAGCCGGCGGATCGCCTCCGGCTCGACCTGGAGGAAGGTGCGGCCGCCGGCCTCGACGGTGGAGACACCCTCGGTGGTCAGCAGCCGGTACGGCGTGTCGTCGGCCCCGGTGGGCAGCAGGTCGGAGTAGCGGAACTCGGGCGTGCTCACGTGGCGCAGACTATTGCCCGGTTCGCCGGTCAGGCACGACGCCCGGTGCTAGCGTCGAACCAGGCAAGGCGACCTGGGGAGGGCGCAATGTTCTGGTGGATCGCACTAGTCGTGGTAGTCGCGCTGTTGGCGATGGCGTGGTGGTTGAACGGTCGCCACCGCAACGGTGCCGTGGACACGGCGAAGCTCGCGCGCACGCGCAAGATCGATGACGGCCGAGGAAGCGAGTGGGGAGTCTGACCGTCGTCGCGATCGGCCACGCGGGGCCTCAGCCCCGCAGCCGGTGGGTGCGCCGGCCGAACCCGCGCACCGCGTAGGCCATCGGCCGGGGCACGGGCACCCGCAGCACGGCGTGCTTGCGCACGTACTCGGGCACGGTCCAGGTGACCCAGGTGCCCGCGCGGAAGAACGCGGCGTCACCCGTTCCGAGGGTGACCGGCGGCTCCTCGCCCACCTGGAGCACGACGCCGCCGTCCACCACCACCATCGTCTCGTCGAGGTCGAAGTACCACCGGAACCGGCCGGCGGTGCAGTCCCAGGTCCAGTGGGTGGCGCTGCCGTCCGCGCTGGTGGCCCACTCCGACACCCGGGCGTGCGGGCGTGCCCTCGAGCACCCAGTCCGGGTCGATCGGGTCGTCGCGCAGCTCGACGTCGGCGCGGGCGATGGTGAGGGCGGGCAGTCCGGCGGCCGGCATGCGCACGCAGGGTAGTGCAGCCGGGTCACACGGTGGCCGGAGGCGCGGTGCTGCCGCGGTCGACGAAGTCCCAGGCCACCTCGACGTGGCCGTGCTCGGGCGCCTCACCCCGCAGCAGCGCGACGCTCAGCTCGGCGGCCAGCCGCCCCTGCTCGGTGACGTGCTGGTCGATGGTGGTGAGGCCGTGAAGCTCCGCCAGCGGGTGGCCGTCGACCCCGAGGAGCGAGATGTCCTCCGGAACCCGCAGCCCGCGCCGGCCCAGCTCGACCGTGGCTCCCACGGCCAGCTCGTCGGAGTAGCAGAACACCGCGGTCGGCGGGTCGGGCAGCGCCAGCAGCCGGTCGATCCCGCGCTGGCCGGCGAGCGCGTCGTAGCCCTCGCGGACGGCGAGCGCGCGGTCGGCCGCGGAGGCCGGCGAGCTCGAGGCCGTGGCGGTAGCCGCCGAACCGCTGCAGGTCGGCCGACCAGACGCTCGCCATGGTGTCGTGCGGCCGGATCATGCCGATCCGGCGGTGCCCGAGGTCGGTGAGATGGGTGACGGCGGCCACCGACAGCGCGTGGTCGTCGACCGTCACCCGGGGGAACTCACCGAGCTGGCCGCCGGCCACGATCACCTCGACGCCCATGAGGCCGAGCCGCTCGGCCTCGTGGCCCCGGGCGGGCAGCGCCACGAGGAGGACGGCGTCGACCTTGCGCCGCGCGGGCAGCTCGCGGAAGAAGCGGGTGCGCTGCCGCTCGTCGTCGAGCTGGTAGACGAGCACGTCGAGGTCGGCCTCGCGCAGCGTCTCCTCGATGCTCGTGAGCATGGTGGCGTAGAACCAGCTGTCGAAGCGCCGCACGACGACGCCGATCCGGCCGGTCTCGCCGCGGGAGAGCCGCGAGGCCTCCGGCGAGATGACGTACGACAGCTCGTCGGCGATGTCGATCACCCGCTGGCGGGTGGTCTCGCTGACGCCGGGCAGGCCGCGCAGCGCGCGGGACACGGTGGCGATCGAGACCCGGGCGCGGTCGGCGACGTCGGCCATGTTCACCTCGGACTGGGTGCGCTCGCTCATGCCGGCACCCCTAGGTTTTGCGGGTGAGCAACGTCGACGAGATCCTGCCGCCCCACCGCCTCGCCCTGGGTGCCGCCACGGCGTCGTACCAGATCGAGGGCGGCGTCACCGAGGACGGCCGCGGCCCGTCGATCTGGGACACGTTCACCCGGCAGGACGGCGCGGTGCGCGACGGCAGCGACGGCGCCGACGCCTGCGACTCCTACCACCGCGTCGACGACGACGTGGCGCTGGCGGCCGGCCTCGGGCTGGACTGGTACCGCTTCTCGATCGCGTGGCCGCGGGTGCAGCCCAGCGGACGCGGCGCCGTCGAGCCGCGTGGGCTCGACTACTACGACCGGCTCGTCGACGGGCTGCTGGCGGCCGGCGTCAACCCGACGGCGACCTTCTACCACTGGGACCTGCCCCAGCCCCTCGAGGACGCCGGCGGCTGGCCCGAGCGCGCCACCGCCGAGGCGTTCGTCGACTACGTGGTGGCCGTGCACGACCGGCTCGGCGACCGGGTGCGGCTGTGGGCCACCCACAACGAGCCGTGGTGCGCGGCCTACCTCGGCTACAGCGCCGGGGTGCACGCGCCGGGTCGCCGCGAGGGTGCCGCCGGCCACCGCGCGGTGCACCACCTGCTGCTCGCCCACGGCTGGGCGAGCCAGGCGCTGCCGGACTCGGCGAACACCGGGATCGTGCTCAACCTCGCGCCGATCCGGCCCGAGCCCGGCACGCCCGCCGAGGTGGGCGACGGCGTCGACGCGCTGCGCAACCGGATCTGGCTCGGCCCGCTGGCCCACGGCGCCTACGACGACGGCGTGCTCGCCGTCGCTCCCGAGCTCACCGCGCCCGACCTGGTGCGCGACGGCGACCTCGAGACCGTGCGCGGCTCCGCGGCCTGGCTCGGCGTCAACTACTACACCCCCGTGCGCCCGGGCGTGCCCGGCCCCGACGCCACTGCCGCGCACCCCGAGCAGGCCGCCTACCCGGGCGTGCCCGGGGAGCTCGACCTGGTGGTGCGCGACCCGCGCACCGACATCGGCTGGGAGGTCGACGCCACCGGCCTGGAGGAGGTGCTGCGCACCACCCAGGAGCGGGTCGGCCTGCCGATGGTCGTGACCGAGAACGGCGCCGCGTACGCCGATCCGCTCGGCGCCGACGGCGTGGTGGACGACGAGGACCGCATCGCCTACCTGCGCGACCACCTCGCCGCCGCCGACCGGGTGCGGGCGGACGGCGTCGACCTGCGCGGCTGGTTCGTGTGGACGCTCCTCGACAACTTCGAGTGGGCCGAGGGCTACACCAAGAAGTTCGGCCTGGTGCATGTCGATCGCTCGACCGCCGACCTCCGGCGCACGCCGAAGGCGTCGTATCACTGGCTGCGGGAGCAGACCGCGGGCCGCCGACTCGCCAGCTGAGTCGAGCCGGCGCACCCGGACGTCACCCCTTGACGCTGCCGGCCATCAGGCCGCGCACGAAGTACCGCTGGAGGGCCAGGAACACGATCAGCGGCACGATGAGCGACACGAACGCGCCCGCCGACAGCAGGAACCAGTCCTGACCTCGCTCGCCGGCCAGGGCGCCGAGACGCACGGTGAGCGGTGAGATCGTCAGGTTGCCGCCGCCGAACACGAGCGCCACCAGCAGGTCGTTCCACACCCACAGGAACTGGAAGATGCCGAAGGCGGCGATCGCCGGCGTCATCAGCGGCAGCATGATCCGGCGGAAGATCTGCACGTGGCCGGCGCCGTCGACGCGGGCCGACTCGATGAGCTCGCCCGGGATCTCCCGCATGAAGTTGTGCAGCAGGAAGATCGCCAGTGGGAGCGCGAAGATCGTGTGGCTGAGCCAGATCGTGTAGAAACCACCGCCCGGTGCGTCCTGCCCGGCCAGCGGCATCAGGTTGAACGGCGGCTCCCGGTAGAGCTGGAGCAGCGGGATCATCGTGACCTGGATCGGCACGATCTGCAGCGCGAACACCCCCACGAACAGCGTGTCGCGGCCCTTGAACGGCATCCACGCGAACGCGTAGGCCGCCATCGTGGCGAGGCTGATCGGGATCAGCACCGACGGGATCGTGATGACGATCGAGTTGACGAAGTAGGTGCTGAACTGCGTAGCTCGAGCCGTTGATCACCTCGTCGTAGTTGGCCAAGGTGAGGTTGGGGTCGAGGAAGAAGTTCCACCAGCCGTTGCTCTTGATGTCGCTCTCGGGCGCGGAACGAGGTGATCGAGCAGGCCGAAGCGTCGGGATCGTCCACAGCAGGGCGATCACGATGGCGGCCAGCGAGGCCCATGGGTTGCTGAGGCTGCCGCGCGCGGCGCTCGAGGCGGTGCGCTTCGGACCGTCCGCGCCGGCCTCGTGGAGGGCGGCGTCCTGGGTGCCGGAGTCGGCGATGATGCTCATTTACCTGGCCTCCAGCTTGCGCATCTGGCGGATGTTGTAGATGACGATCGGCGTGACGAGCACGAAGATCAGCGTGCCCAGCGCCGCGCCGAGCCCCTCGTTGAACTGCCGGAAGCTGCGGTAGTAGAACTCGTAGGCCAGCACGCTCGTGCCGAAGTTGCCGCCGGTGGCGGTGCGCACGACGTCGAACACCTTCAGTGTGGTGATGCTGATCGTGGTGAGCACGACGATGAGCGAGGGGCGGATGCTCGGCACCGTGATGTAGCGGAACAGCTGGAGCCCGCTGACGCCGTCGAGCCGGGCAGCCTCGACGATGTCGTCGGGGATGCCCTTGATGGACGCCGAGAGGATCGTCATCGCGAACCCGGCCTGCACCCACACGAGGATCACGATGAGGAACAGCGTGTTCCACGGCTCGTTCTGCAGGAACCGGTAGGTGTCGAGCCCGAGTGCCGACAGGATCGCGTTGAGCAGGCCGATCTGCGTGGCATCGGCGCCCTTGTAGTCGTAGACGAACCGCCAGATCAGCGACGCGCCGACGAGCGAGATCGCCATCGGCATGAAGATCAGCGCCTTGGCCACCTTCTCGAACCGGGACCGGTCGATGATCACGGCGTACACCAGGCCGATCACCGTGGCGGCCAACGGCACGAGCACGACCCACAGCGCGGTGTTGCGCAGCACCTCGAGCTGCTGCGGAGTCGGTGAAGATGTCCTGGTAGTTCCGGAACCCCACCCACTCGACGCCGTTCGGAGCACCGAGCCCGGCGCGGCCGGAGAACGACGCGACGATGGTGCGCACTGCGGGGTAGAGCAGCCCGAAGGCGATCAGCAGCAGCGACGGCGCGAGGAACGCGGCGGTCTGGATCCGCTCACCGCCGCGGGAACGCAGCTTGGCCGTGAGCAGCAGGATCACGCCGACGACGGCGAAGAAGAGCACCACGGCGATGCCCATCTGGATCAGTTTCTCGGTGGTGCTCACGACGATGTGCCTCCTGGTGCTGGGTCGCGGGGCGAGCGAGCGCGGACGACGACCGCGAGGGCCGGGCCACCTGGTGGCGGCCCGGCCCCGCGGTCTACGACGTCACTCGGGCCAGGAGCCCTCGATGGTGCCCAGGGCGTCCGCGCTGCTGTCGCCCTCGATCCACGCGACCATCTCGGTCCAGAACGTGCCGGCACCGACCTCGCCGGGCATCTGGTCGGAGCCGTCGAAGCGGAACACGGCCTCCGGGTCCTGGAAGGTCTCGGCCGCCAGGATGTCGATCGGGCTGGTGAGGTTGGCGATGTCGAGACCCGTGTTGGCGCTCACCCAGCCGCCGCCCGGCGTGGCCTTGGCCTTCTCGTTGGCCCACACGTCGCTGGACAGGTAGGTCTGGAAGGCCTGGACCTCCGGCTCGTCGGAGAAGGCGGTGACGAGCTCGCCACCACCCAGCACCGGGCGACCGTTGTCCTCGTTGGTGACCGGCAGATAGAAGGCGAAGACGTCGCCGTCCTCGGCCACCTCGGTGCCCTCGGGCCACTGAGCGGCGTAGAAGCTCGCCTGGCGGTGCATGCCGCACTCGCCGTCGAGCACCGGGTAGCCGGCCTCCTGGAACGCCGTCGTGGTGATGGAGGTGACGTCGCCGAGGCCGCCGTTGACGTACTCGTCGTTCTTCAGGATGTCGCCGACGCGGTCGAGCGACTCCACGACGCCCGGGTCGTCGAACGGGATCTCGTGGTTGACCCACTGGTCGTAGTACTCGGCGCCCTGGTCGCGCAGGATCGCGTCCTCGAGCCAGTCGGTGGCGACCCAGCCGGTGGCCTCACCGGACTCGATGCCGGCACACCACGGCTTGACGCCGTCCTGCACCATCTGGTCGGACAGGGCGATCATGTCGTCCCAGGTCTCGGGCACCTGTAGCCGTTCTCCTCGAACAGGGCCGGCTGGTACCACACCAGGCTCTTGACGCTGGCGCCGAGCGGGGCGGCGTAGAACTCGTCGTCGACGCTGCCGTAGCCCTTCCAGCTCTCGTCCCAGAACTCGTCGACGTTCTCCTCGACGACGTCGGGCGCTGCCACGACCTCGCCGGTCTGGCGCACCAGGGTCTGGAGCAGGCCCGGCTGCGGCACGTAGGCGATGTCGGGGGCGTTGCCGCCCTGCACCCTCACCACGAGCTGGGCCTCGAACTCCGAGGAGCCCTCGTAGGCGACCGTGGCGCCGGTGCACTTCTCGAACAGGTCGTAGGAGGCCTCCTGGGTCTCCTGCTCCGGCGGGAGGATCGACGTGTACACGCTGACCTCGCGGTCGGTGAGGTCGCCGAACTGCTCGAGCTGCTCGCAACCCGGGTCGCCCCTCCCGGCGCCTCACCGCCGGCCGAGTTGCTGCTCCCCGCCGCCCTCGTCGTCGGCGCAGCCGGCGAGGCCGGCACTGGCGACGATGATCGCCGCTGCGATGGCCGCCCCCCGGCGCGTCCTGAGTGATCTCACGTCGTTACCTCCCGTTGGCTCCGGACCCCCACCGGGTCCGAAGGTGATCGTCCTCACAGCATGTAAACGTTTGCGTAAGGCCCGGTCAAGCACCTCGGAATCACGAATTCGTAACGGGCACGGAGCAATCGGGAGGGTCGCGGTCGAGGAAAGTTCGCGTTAGGTTGCCTGTGAGCCGCGTCACCCGACGGGCTCATTCCTTTCACGACGGATCGTCCGGCACGTACCTGCCGGTGAAGGAGAAACTGAAGATGGTCACGGTCACTTTCGAGAAGGCCCAGCGCTGGTACCCCGGCGCCGACAAGCCGGCGGTTCCCGGCATCAACCTCGAGATCAACGACGGCGAGTTCATGGTGCTCGTCGGCCCGTCCGGATGCGGCAAGTCCACGACGCTGCGGATGCTCGCGGGGCTGGAGGAGGTGAACTCCGGCAAGATCTTCATCGGCGACCGGGACATCACCCACCTGCCGCCCAAGGACCGCGACATCGCGATGGTCTTCCAGAACTACGCGCTGTACCCGCACATGTCGGTGGCCGACAACATGGCGTTCGCGCTGAAGATGGCCAAGGTCCCCACCGAGGAGCGCAACAAGCGGGTGGCCGACGCCGCCAAGATCCTCGGGCTCGAGGACTACCTCGAGCGCAAGCCCAAGGCGCTGTCCGGTGGTCAGCGGCAGCGGGTCGCGATGGGCCGCGCGATCGTCCGCAGCCCCCAGGTGTTCTGCATGGACGAGCCGCTGTCGAACCTCGACGCGAAGATGCGCGTGCAGACCCGCACCGACATCGCCAAGCTCCAGGCCGACCTCGGCGTCACCACCGTCTACGTCACCCACGACCAGGTCGAGGCCATGACGATGGGCGACCGGGTCGCGGTGATGAAGGACGGCTACCTGCAGCAGGTCGACACCCCGCTGAGGCCTCTACGACAGGCCCGTCAACCTCTTCGTCGCCGGGTTCATCGGCTCGCCGCAGATGAACCTCATCAAGGCCACGGCCGTCGACGGCAAGGCCCAGATCGGCGAGTACCTCGTGCCCGGTCGACCCCACGGCCTCGAAGAAGATGGAGGGCAACATCACCGTCGGCGTGCGGCCGGAGTCGTGGCGCCTCGTGAGCCCCGAGGAGGGCGGACTGCCGATCACCGTCACCGTGGTGGAGGAGCTCGGCGCCGACGAGTTCGTCTACGGCACCTGCGACGTCGAGGGCACCCCCGGCAACGTGATCGTCCGGCTCGCCGGCCGGGGCCAGGCCCACAAGGGCGACGTCATCCACGTCACCACCGACCCGGAGCACGTCCACGTCTTCGACACCGACACCGGAGAGCGCCTCTCCGACTGACGCCCGGTCGTCGAGACGTGTCGGCACGGCCCCGCGGAGCGAGTCTCGGAACGCCGCGATCGCCGTGTCGAGGCCCGGTCCGCGTTCCTGCGAATCGCGCGGGTGAGGCTCTCGTAGAGCTGCGGCGGCAGGTCGTGGCCCATGCCGTCGACCAGCAGCAGCTCGGCGCCGGGGACGGCGGCGGCGGTGGCGCGGCCGCCGGACACGTGGACCATCTTGTCGGCGAGCCCGTGCACCACGAGCGTCGGCACCTTCAGCGCGCGCAGCCGCGGGCTGCGGTTGCGCTGGGTGAGGATCGCCATCATCTGCCGGGCGGTGCCGGCGACGCTGACGCCGCGGTCCCAGGTCTCCTCGGCCTGCTGCCGGATGTCGTGCTCGGACTTCGGGAAGGCCGGGGAGCCGATGACCTTCCAGGTGGCGGCGCTGCCGGCCACGTAGCCCTCGCGCCCGGCGCCGCGGCCGAGGAACACCGGCAGCAGGCTCGGGTGCTGCCAGCCGACGGTGCGCCTGCCCGTCGTCGACATGATGCTCGCCAGCGACCGCACCCGCTCCGGCCGGGCCAGCGCCATCGTCTGCACGATCATCCCGCCCATCGACACGCCCACCAGGTGCGCCGACTCGAGCCCGAGGTGGTCGAGCAGGAGGAAGGCGTCCTCGGCCATCTCGTCGAGCGTGTACGGCGGCCGCACCCGCAACCCGCCGAAGGCCCGCACGAGCATGCGGCGGGTCACCCGCCCGCGGGCCCGGCTGCTGCGGCCGACGTCGCGGTTGTCGAAGCGGACGACGTGGAAGCCCGCGCCGGCGAGCAGCTCGCAGAGGTCGTCGTCCCACCAGGTCATCGGGCCGCCGAGCCCCATGACGAGCAGCATCGGCTCGTCGTCGGGGTCGCCGAAGGTCTGGTAGCAGAGCTCGATGTCGCGCCGGATCGGCGCGAACAGCTCTTCGCTGCGCGGGACGGCGTGGGTGGCCTCGTGGGAGCGGGACGACACGGTCCTAGTGAACAGGACGGCTCTTCAATCCCGCCACGGGGTGTTACTCCCCCGTAACCTGGGAGGCGTGAGCGACCGCGCCGACGACCATCCGCTGGGGTCCTTCCTCCTGCCGGAGGGCTTCACCCGGCCGGCCCTCTCCGCCGTGCTCCAGGAGGCGAGCGTGGTGCCCGAGGCCGGCCGCTACGCGCGGCGGGCCTGGGACGAGCGCCGGCTGCGCCGCGGCACGCCGTACGCCGGCCGCGAGGCCGCCGGCGGCGCCGACCCGGTGGTGCTGGTGCCGGGGTTCATGGCCGGCGACGGCACGCTGGGGCTGATGGCGCGCAGCCTGCGCCGGCGCGGGTTCCGCACCTACCGCTCCCACATCCACGCCAACGTCGGCTGCACGCTCAACGCCGCCGCGCAGCTGGAGTCGCGGCTGGAGTCGGTGGCGATCCGCCGCGGCTCGAAGGTCCAGATCGTCGGTCACAGCCTGGGCGGCATGCTCGCCCGCGGCGTCGCGGTGCGGCGTCCCGACCTGGTGTCCGGCATCGTCACGCTCGGCAGCCCGATGTGCGCGCCCGCCGCGCACCACATGTTCCTGTCGTGGAGCGTGGAGATGCTCGTGCGGCTCAGCGCCGCCGGCGTGCCCGGTCTGATGGCGCAGGACTGCGTCTCGGGCGCCTGTGCCCGGCAGAGCTGGGACGAGAGCCGGGAGCCGATGCCCGACGACGTCGGCTTCACCACCGTCTACTCGCGGCGCGACGGCATCGTCGACTGGCGGGCGTGCGTCGACGACGGTGCCGAGCAGGTCGAGGTCACGGCGTCCCACTGCGGGATGGCCGTCGACCCCCGGGTGATCGACGAGGTGGCCGCCGCGCTGCGCCGCCACGCCGACCGCGAGGCCGGCCCGGGACTGCGGATCGCCTAGCCGGAGCTGGGACCGAAGTCGATGCTGGCGAAGGAGCGCAGCTTCTCCAGCCGGTGCTCGGAGGTGATCGCGCGGATGGTGCCGCTGCGCGAGCGCATCACCAGCGAGTGGGTGCTGCAGCCGCCGGCGCGGTAGCGGACGCCCTTCATGAGCTCGCCGTCGGTGATGCCGGTGGCCACGAAGAACGCGTCGTCGCCGGTGACGAGGTCGTCGGTGGCGAGCATGTGGTCGGGGTCGAGGTCGTGGCCGGCGTCGATCGCCTTCTGCCGCTCCTCGTCGTCGGTGGGCCACAGCCGGCCCTGGATCACGCCGTCGAGCGCCTTCAGCGCGCAGGCGGCGATGATGCCCTCCGGCGTGCCGCCGATGCCGAGCATCAGGTCGATGCCGGTCTCGGTGCGGGCCGCCATGATCGCGCCGGCGACGTCGCCGTCGGAGATGAACTTGATCATCGCGCCGGTGTCGCGGATGTCGTCGACGAGCTGGGCGTGGCGGGGGCGGTCGAGCAGCACCACGGTGACGTCGGAGGGCTGCTTGCCCTTGGCCTTCGCCACCTGGTGGATGTTCTCGGCCACGGGGAAGCGGATGTCGACGACGTCGGCGGCCTCGGGTCCGGTGACCAGCTTCTCCATGTAGAACACCGCCGAGGGGTCGTACATCGAGCCGCGCGGGGACGACCGCGAGCACCGAGACGGCGTTGGTCATGCCCTTGGCGGTGAGCGTGGTGCCGTCGATGGGGTCGACGGCGACGTCGCACTCGGGGCCGGTGCCGTCGCCGACCTCCTCGCCGTTGAAGAGCATCGGGGCGTTGTCCTTCTCGCCCTCGCCGATCACCACGACGCCGCGCATGCCGATCGTCGAGATCATCACCCGCATCGCGTTCACCGCGACGCCGTCGGCGCCGTTCTTGTCGCCGCGCCCGACCCAGCGCCCGGCCGCCATCGCGGCGGCCTCGGTGACTCGCACCAGCTCGAGCGCCAGGTTGCGGTCCGGAGCCCGCGTCGGTGTCTCGAACTCGGGAACCACCGTCTCGCTCATGGCCCGGATGCTACGAGGTGGAGCACACCTACCGCGACCACCTGCACCACCGGAAGGCCCGGGCCTGGGAGAGGATGAGGGGGTGAGTGGTGGTGGAACGGCCGCGGGCGGCCCCGGCCGCTACCAACGCACGCCGTCCGGGCTGGTCGCCGCGCTCGTCGTGGTGGTGCTCGCGATCGGCGGGATCCTGCTCTACCGCAACCTGTTCAGCAGCGACTACGAGGACCGGCCGCCCGACTACGACTACCTCGCCACGGTGAGCGAGGTGCAGTCCGCCGGGTTCCCCGCCGTCTACCCGCCCGCGCTGCCCGAGGGGTGGGTGGCCCGCAACGTGGCGTTCGAGCCGGGCGACCGGCCCTCCCTCGCCCTCTCGCTGCTCACCGACGACGAGCGGTTCGTGGGCGTGCGCCAGGCCGACGAGAGTGCCGACGACCTGGTGTCCGACTACGTCGACGAGAACGCCGACGAGGGCGAGCCCTACCGCGCCGAGGCGTCGGTGGCGCGCACCTGGGACACCTGGACCGACGAGGGCGGCGACACCGCGTACGCCGCCCGGGTGGGCGACACCACGGTGCTCGTGTTCGGGTCGGTGTCGGCCGACGTGCTGGCCGGCGTCGTCGAGTCGCTCACCGACGCCCCGGTGGACCCCGGCCAGCTGCCGGAGTCGCCCGTCACTCCGAGCTCTTCTCGATGACCTCGTCGAGCCGTCGGCGGGCGCCGTCGAGCCAGTCCTGGCAGATCGTGGCCAGCTTCTCGCCGCGCTCCCACAGCGCGATCGACTCCTCGAGCGTGGTGCCGCCGGTCTCGAGCCGGCGCACCACCTCGACCAGCTCCTCGCGCGCCTCCTCGTAGGAGATCTCCTGCTGGTCCTTCTCAGCTTTCGGGGCCATCGAGCTCCTCGGTGTCGGTGACGGTGGCGTGCACGCGGCCGTCGGCCACCCGCACGCTCATGGTGGCTCCGGCGGGCGCCCCGGCCACCGTCGTGACGACCTGGCCGTCGGCGTCCTGGAGCACGGCGTAGCCGCGCTCCAACGTGGCGAGCGGGGAGAGAGACCGGGCTCGGGCGCGGTGGTGGCCGACGTCGTCGGCGGCGCGGTCGAGGTGGTGGCCCAGGCTGCGCCGGGTGCGGTCGCGCAGCGCGATGACCTCGTCGGCGCGGTCGGCGAGCAGGCCCCGCGGGTCGGCGAGGGCTGGTCGCGTCCGCAGCGCGTCGAGCGCCGCGTGCTCGCGGGCCAGCCAGCCGCCGAAGCCGGCGCGCAGCCGCTGCCGGGCGGCGGCCACCTGGTGGGTCTCGGCGGCGACGTCGGGCACGACGAGCTTGGCGGCCTCGGTGGGAGTGGCGGCGCGCACGTCGGCGACCAGGTCGAGCAGCGGCTGGTCGGGCTCGTGGCCGATCGCCGACACCACGGGCGTGCCGGCCTTGGCGACGGCGCGCAGCAGGCCCTCGTCGGAGAACGGCAGCAGGTCTTCCACCGAGCCGCCGCCGCGGGCGATCACCACGACGTCGACCTCGTCGTCCTGGTCGAGCGCGGCGAGCGCGCCCATCACCTCGGCCGCGGCCCGGTGGCCCTGCATGGTGGCGTGGGCGACGCGGAACCGCACCGCCGGCCAGCGGCGCCGGGCCACCTCGAGCACGTCGCGCTCGGCGGCCGACTTCTGGGCGGTGACCAGGCCGACGGTGCGCGGCAGGAACGGGAGCCGGCGCTTGAGGGCGGGGTCGAACAGGCCCTCGGCGGCGAGCAGCTGACGGCGTCGCTCGATCTGGGCGAGCAGCTCGCCGAGACCGACCATGCGGATCTCGCGGGCGTGCAGCGACAGCGAGCCGCGCACCTCGTAGAAGCTGGGCTTGGCGTGCACGACGACGCTCGCGCCCTCCACCAGGGGCGGGTTCATGCTGTCGACGAGGGTGCGGGCGCAGGTGACCGACAGCGAGATGTCGGCCGCGGAGTCGCGCAGCGTGAGGAAGACCGTGGCGGTGCCGGGGCGGCGGTTGAGCTGGGCCACCTGGCCCTCCACCCACACCGCGCCGAGCCGGGAGATCCACTGGGAGAGCGCGTTGGCGATGGTGCGCACCGGCGCCGGCTGCTCCGGCGACGTCTCCAGGACCATGGGCCGAACGCTAGTCGGCCCCGCCGACGTGGGACTGGTAGGCATGGTGCGTGCCGGATGCGCTGGTGGTGGGGGAGTCGATCGTCGACGTCGTCGTGGGTCCGGGTGGCGCCGAACCCGTGGAGCGAGCCGGCGGCAGCGCGGCCAACGTCG
The DNA here is from genome assembly GCA_963808855.1 of uncultured Actinomycetota bacterium. Classification (GTDB taxonomy): domain Bacteria; phylum Actinomycetota; class Actinomycetes; order Propionibacteriales; family Nocardioidaceae; genus Nocardioides. The sequence continues at coordinate 1,216,743 of CAWEHA010000002.1, forward strand.
CGGTGGCCCTGGCGCGGCTGGGCCGGTCGGTGCGGTTCGCCACCGCGTTCGCCGACGACGAGCACGGGCGGCTGGTGGCCGACCACCTCGCCGGGTCGGGCGTCACGCTGGCCGCCGACCCGCACGTGGTGGCGCGGACGCCGTCGGCGCGGGCGACGATCGGGCCCGAGGGGGCGGCGTCCTACGACTTCGACGTCGAGTGGCGGCTCGGGCCGGTCACGGGGGAGCAGCCGGACTTCGTGCACGCGTGCTCGCTCGGCGCGGTGCTGGAACCGGGGGCCGACGACGTGCTCGCCGTGCTCGACCGGTTCGGTCCGGATGCCTTCGTGACCTACGACGTGAACGCCCGCCCGGCGCTCACCGGCACCGGGCCGGACGTCGTGGCCCGGGTGGAGCAGGTGGCCCGCCGCGCCGACCTGGTGAAGGCCAGCGACGAGGACCTCGCCGCGCTCTGGCCCGGGCTCGACCTCGACGACGCCGCCGCCCACCTGCGCTCGCTCGGCGCGTCGGTGGTGGTCGTGACCCGCGGCGTCGACGGCTCGCGCTGGTACGACGACGGCGGCGTCACCACGGAGCCGGTCCAGGTGTCCGAGGTGGCCGACACCATCGGCGCCGGCGACACCTTCATGGCCGCCGTGGTCGACGCCCTCTGGGACGACCGCGACCGCCCGCCGGCCGAGGTGCTCCGGCACGCCTCGCGGGCCGCCGCCGTCACCGTGTCGCGGGTCGGCGCCGACCCGCCCACGCGCGCCGATCTGGGCCTCGCCTGAGGCGACTACCGAAACTTTCCGAAAACCATTGCGGTCGCTTTGTGACGGGTGCCACACTCGCCCGCATCCGCTCAACAGCGCGGCTCCCCCTACGCGCGGCGGTTTGGCGAAGGCGGTGCCCGTCCCCCATGTTTTCTCGAGGTTTTCGGCGTTCCTTGCTCAGCGGTCTGACGCTGGTGGTCGCGCTCGGCGTCGCTCCGACCATCGCCGCCACACCGGCGGCCGCGGCCGCGGCCGACCCGCCGCCGCCCACCCGGACGATCACCTCGCCCGGGAACCCGATCATCGGGGACGGGTCGCTCTACACCGCCGACGCGGCACCGTTGGTGGGCGACGACGGCCGGCTGTACCTCTACACCGGTCACGACGAGGCCTCCACCAACCAGGCCAGCTTCGTGATGCGCGACTACAACGTGCTCGCCACCGACGACCCGGCCTCCGGCGAGTGGGACGTCTACCAGGGCAACCTGAAGCCCGGCGAGGTGTTCGACTGGGCCACGGGCAACTCGGCCTTCGCCGGCCACGCCGTCCGCGGGCCCGACGACCGCTACTACTGGTACGTGCCGGTGCAGTGGGAGAACACCGCGGTGCCGAACCGGATGGCCATCGGCGTGGCGGTGGCCGACTCGCCGGTGGGTCCGTGGACCGACGCCCTCGGCTCGCCGCTGCTCACCTGGACCGACGTGTTCGGGTCGAGCACGAACGGCCAGGAGGTCATCGACCCGCACGTGTTCTTCGACGACGACGGGAAGACCTACCTCTACTGGGGATCGTGGAACGTCGCGCGCGTCGTCGAGCTCTCCTCGATGACCCAGCGGACCGGCGAGATCCGCACCCTCAGCGGGCTCACCGGATTCTTCGAGGCGCCGTGGGTGGTCAAGCGCAACGGGATCTACCACATGGTCTACGACTGGAAGCAGGGCGGCAGCGCCTGCACGCCGTCCAACTACCAGGCCTGCATCGGCTGGGCCACGGCCACCAGCCCGCTCGGGCCCTGGACCTACCAGGGCATCGTCATGGACGCCGCCTCCGCGACCACCATGCACCCGTCGATCATCGAGTTCGAGGGTCAGTGGTACATCACGTACCACACCAAGGACGCCGTGGGCGGCGGCCACTTCCGCCGGTCGGTGGCGATCGACGAGATGGAGTGGGACGGCGACACGATCCTGCCGATCGAGCGGACGCTCGCCGACGACCCGGACTTCCGGCTGACCGACAACGTGGCGCTCGCGGCGACGCCGGCGGCGTCGTTCACCGAGCAGCCGCCGATGCGCCTGGGTGCCGTCAACGACGGCTTCCGCGCCACCACCGCCCTGCTGCCGCCCGACCAGTGGGGCAACTACCGCGGCACCACGAGCTCGAACCGCAGCGACTGGGTCTCCTACCAGTGGGATGCGCCGGTGCGCGTCGACTCCGCCGGCATCCAGTTCCACCAGGACGGCAACTGGATCCGGCCGCCCGAGTCGTGGCGGATCGAGTACCTCGACGAGGGCGGAGCGTGGCAGCCCGTGCCGAACGCGGTGGTCCCCACCCCCGCGAACAACGTGTGGCACAACGTCACCTTCGACCCGGTCACCACCACCGCACTGCGCGCCACCTTCAACGGCCGGCCGAACGGCGCCTACTTCCACTCGGTCTCGGTGTCGGAGTGGGAGGTGTACGCCGTCGACGGCGTCATCGCCCCGGACGTCGAGGTGGTCACGGAGCCCGGCGTCGCCCCCGAGCTCCCGGAGGCCGTCCGGGCCACGGCGGGAGACACCGAGCTGTGGGCGCCGGTCAACTGGCGTGACGTCGACCCGGCGGACTACGCCGCGGAGGGCAGCTTCACCGTCGAGGGCCGGGCGCTCGGCGTCACCGGCGACCTCGTCACGGCCACGGTGGTCGTCGACGAGGACGCCGTCGTCACCCCCACCCCCGACGCGGCCCCACCGGTGGTGAGCATCGGGCTGTCCGGCACCCAGGGCGCCGACGGCTGGTTCTCCTCGAACGTCGTGGCACGGGTCCGCGCGGAGGACGCCGTCGACTACCGCACCACGATCGAGACGAGGATCGGCGACGGAGCGTGGACGCCGGTCGAGGACGCGCGGTACGCCGACGTCACGGTCACCGAGTCCGGCACGACCGTCGTGTCCGGCCGCGCCACCGACGGCGCCGGCAACGCCTCCGAGCCGGTGACCCGCAGCGTCAAGGTCGACAAGGTGCTGCCGACGGCGGACGCCACGCTGGACCCCGAGGCACGCACCGTGACGGTGACCGCCAGCGACGCGCTCTCCGGGCTCGGCTCGAGCGAGTACCGGTTCGACACCGGCACCTGGCAGCCACTGACGCTCGGGACGCCGGTCGCGGCGCCGGACGGACTGCCCCACACGTTCACCTACCGGGTGCCCGACCTGGCCGGCAACGTGCGCAGCGGGTCGGTCCAGATCCCGCTCGACCCCGACGCGGAGCTCACCGGCAACATCGCCGAGTACGCCACGCCGACGGCGTCCTTCGCCTCCTCGTGGGCGCCCGTGACCAACCTGAACGACGGCACCAACGACCCCCTGGAGAACAACGCCGGCGAGGTCGGCGGCGGCTGGGGCACGTGGCCCCAGGTCGGCGAGCAGTGGGTCCGCTACAGCTGGTCGTTCGACGTCACCACCGACCGTGCCGGCGTGTGGTGGGACTCCGACCAGCCCGACACCGGCAACGCCGGGCTCATCCCGCCGCGGTCGTGGACGCTGGAGTACCTCGACGCCGACGGCACCACGTGGCGGCCGGTCACCCTCACCGGCGAGAGCACCTACGGGCGCGCCCGCGGCGCCTTCAACGAGGTGCGGTTCGAGCCGGTGACCACCCGCGCGCTGCGGGTCGTCGGCCAGTCGTGGGGCGAGGAGAGCGGCCAGGGGTCGATGGGCATCCGGGAGTGGCAGGTGATCGCTGCGCCCCGCCCGACCCCGAGCCGGAGGCGGTCACGCCCGGCTCGGTGGCCGTGACCGGCCGTCCGGTCGTGGGCCGCACGCTCACCGCGGCCACCTCGGGCTGGGGCCCGGACGGCGTCCGGCTGGGCTACCAGTGGTACGCCGGCGCGAAGCCCGTGCCCGGCGCCACCCGGCGCACCTTCGTGCCCCGCCCGGCCGACGTCGGCGACCGGATCCGGGTGGAGGTGACCGGCCGCCACGGCGCGCTCGACCCCGCGTCGCGGCTCTCGGCCTGGACCGCCCGCACCGCGCGCGGCACCTTCGTGCGAGCGCCACGGCCGCTCGTCGCCGGAGTCACGCGGGTCGGCCGCACCGTGCGCGCCCTGCCCGGCCGGTGGAGCCCGACGGCCTCGTTCGACTACCGGTGGTTCGCCAACGGCCGGGCGATCCGCGGCGCCACGGGCCGCACCCTGCGGCTGACGCCCGCCCTGCTCGGCAAGCGGCTGCGGGTCGGCGTCACCGGCACCCGCGCCGGCTACGTCCCGCGGTCCGTCCTCTCCGCCCCCCGGGTCGTGCGCCGCCGCTGAGCTGTAACACGCCGTCCAGTGCCCTCGGGGCCGTTCGAACGGCCCCCTAGGTCACTGAACGGCGTGTTACAGCGATCGCTACGGCGCCAGCCAGGCGTGCACGAGCGGGACGACGCTGGCGCCCTCGCCGGACGCCGACGCGACCCGCTTCATGGAGCCGGAGCGGATGTCGCCGGCGGCGAAGATGCCGGGCACGGTGGTGGCGAGGTTGGGGGGCGGCAGGCCGTTGCTCCACAGCTGCTTCGGCACGTCGCGGCCGGTGAGCACGAAGCCGTGGTCGTCGCGGGCCACCTCGGGCGGCAGCCAGTCGCAGTGCGGCTCGGCGCCGAGGAGCAGGTAGAGGCCCTCGGCGGCGCGGCGGGTCACCTCGCCGGTGCCGGTGTGGCGGAGGTCGAGCCACTCCAGCCGGCCGTCGCCGCCGCCGTCGACCACCTCGCCGCAGGTCTGCACCTCGATGCGCGGGTTGAAGGCGATCTCGCCGATCAGGTACGCCGACATCGTCTCCTCGAGCGAGCTGCGCCGCACCAGGATCGTCACCGTGTCGGCGAACCGGGCCAGGTGGATGGCGGCCTGCCCGGCCGAGTTGCCGCCGCCGACCACCACGATGTGGTGGCCCTCGGTCTCGCGGGCCGACGACATCGCCGCGCCGTAGTGCACGCCGAGCCCGACGAGCGACTCCACCGACTCCACGCCGAGCTTGCGGTAGCGCACGCCGGTGGCGATGACGACGGAGCGCGCCTCGACGTCGCCGCCCTCGGTGCGCAGGCAGTGCGGTGAGCCCGGCGCCCCGACCTCGAGCGCGGTGACCTCCCAGCCGGTGAGGAACTGGGTGCCGAACCGGATCGCCTGGTTGCGCGCCCGCTGCGCCAGCCGCATCCCGGAGACGCCGCGCGGGAAGCCGAGGTAGTTGCGGATCATCGAGCTCGTGCCGGCCTGGCCACCGACCGCCTCGGCCTCCACCGCCACGGTGGAGAGTCCCTCGCTGGCGCCGTAGACGGCGGCCGCGAGCCCCGCCGGCCCGGCGCCGACGATCGCCAGGTCGCACACACCGTCGACCTGGAGGTCGGTGGGGGCGCCGTAGATGCCGACGGCGACGTCGCGCACCGACGTCGGCGCGGTGACCGGCCGCTGCAGCGCCTGCACCAGCGGGAACGTGGGCTCGCCGTCGAAGGCCTCGATCACCTCGCGGCCGACCTCGCTGTCGGGGTCGTGCACGCGCGTCGGCATCCCCATCCGGTTGGCGAACTCGCGGATCTCGCTGGTGAGCCGGATGCCGGGCGGCGACACGATGCGCACCGTCTCGACCTCGGGCGCGGCGACGGTGGAGCCCCAGTCGCTCAGCATCTCGGTGACGGCGCCGTGGAACTCCTCGTCGCGCACCCCGCGCGGCATGAGCAGGTAGGCGTCGTACTTGCCCTTCGCGAGCCCGGGCCGCAGCTCGGCGGCACCGTCGAGGAACTGGTCGTAGTGCGCGGCGATGATCCGGCGCGCGGTGGGCACCTCGGCGCGCCACAGTCCGAAGGCCATCAGCGGGTGCTCGTCGGGCAGGTTGCCGTCCTGGACGAACAGGGCGACCTGCAGGCCCTCGTCCTTGGCCTGCTTGATCACGGTCAGCGCCTCGGCGCAGGAGCGGGCGGTGCGGAGGTCGTAGTCGCGCTGGTAGCGCCCGAACTCGTCGAGCAGGAAGTCGGCGTGCTGCTCGGAGACGAGCAGGATCACGGGGTTCGGCACGCGTCAACGCTAGACCGGCTGACACAATCGCGCGGTGCGGCTGCGGATCGACCTCGCCTACGACGGCACGGCGTTCCACGGGTGGGCCGCCCAGCCGGGGCTCCGCACGGTGCAGGGCGAGCTGCAGGCGGCGCTGGCCACCGTGCTCCGCACCCCCGAGCCGGTGCCGGTGGTCTGCGCCGGCCGCACCGACGCCGGCGTGCACGCGCGCGGCCAGGTGGTGCACGTCGACGTCGAGGGAGTGCCCGACGGACTGTCGCGGCGGCTCAACGGCGTGCTGCCCGACGACGTCCGGGTGCGGGAGGTGGCCGAGGCACCGCCCGGCTTCGACGCCCGGTTCGGCGCGCTGTGGCGCCGCTACGCCTACCGGGTGGCCGACGCCGAGACGACGCTCGACCCGCTGGCTCGCCACCACGTGCTCACCTGGCCGCGCCCGCTCGACCTCGACCTGATGAACGAGGCGTCGGCGCCGCTGGTGGGCCGCCACGACTTCGCGGCGTTCTGCAAGCAGCGCGAGGGGGCGACGACGATCCGCACCCTGCTGGACCTCTCCTGGGCCCGCGACGACGCCGGCCGCGCCGTCGCCACCGTGCGGGCCGACGCGTTCTGCCACTCGATGGTGCGCTCGCTCGTCGGCTGCCTGCTCGCCGTGGGGGAGGGACGTCGCCCGCCGGCGTGGGCGGCGGAGGTCCTCGCGGCCGGCCGGCGCGACGCCGCCGTCGCCGTGGCGGCCGCCCACGGCCTCACGCTGGAGGAGGTCGCCTACCCGCCGGACGACGAGCTGGCGGCGCGGGCCGAGGAGACGAGGGCACGCCGTGCCTGAGCACTACTTCTCCGCCGACCCCTCGGTGCCGTTCACCCGCACGCCGGTGGAGGTCGAGGTGTGGGGCCACCGGCTACGGCTCGACACCGGCTCCGGTGTCTTCGCCAACGGCCGGCTCGACGTCGGCACGGCGGTGCTGTTCCGCGAGACCGACCCACCCGCGGCCGGCACCCGCGTGCTCGACCTCGGCTGCGGCTACGGGGTGATCGGGCTGGCCGCGGCGGCCGCCGGAGCCGAGGTCATCGGCGTCGACGTCAACGAGCGGGCGCTGCTGCTCGCCAACGACAACGCGGCCGCGAACCGCCACGCCGAGCGGTTCCGCGCCGTCCTCCCCGACGCCGTCGACCCGGGGGAGACGTTCGACGAGATCTGGTCGAACCCGCCGATCCGGGTGGGCAAGGCCGCCTTGCACGACCTGCTGCTCACCTGGCTGCCGCGGCTCGCCCCCGGCGGCCGCGCCGTGATGGTGGTCGGCAAGAACCTCGGCGCCGACTCGCTGCAGCGCTGGCTCGGCGAGCAGGGCTGGCCGACCACCCGGCTCGCCAGCGCCAAGGGCTTTCGGGTGCTGGAGAGCCGGGCGGCCTGACCCGCCTACTCCGGGACCCCGCTCTCCGGCGGGGCGTCCTCGGCCTGGCCGGAGTCGTCCTCGGTGATCTCGGTGTCGCCGATGTCGGTGACGAGGACGGGGGTGAGCGGTTCGCCGGCGCCCTGCTTGATCTCGACGACCTGCAGCCCCGAGATGCCGAGGTGGCTGTCGGCGGAGTACCGGTAGGGCGCGAGCTGCGGGCCCTCGAAGTCGCCGCCCTGCTCCTCGATCGCCTCCACCAGGCTGTCGCGGGTGACGTCCTCGCCGGCCGCCGCGAGCGCCTGCACGAACGCGTAGGCGTGCGACATGCCGTAGACCCGGTAGTTGGTGAGCTCGCCGTCACCGCCGTGCTCGTCCCACACCTTCTGCCACAGCTGGACCCACGGGTCGTCGGGGGCGTCGACGCCGGGGATGTACTCCGAGGTGAGCACGCCGTCGAGCGCGTTGGCGCCGGGCTCCACGGCGCCCTCGGAGAACTCGGCGAGCAGGGCGCCCACCAGGGTCGGGTCGGAGCCGACGTTGCTGTAGTACCACTGCGGCTCGTAGCCGAGGGAGAGCGACGCGAGCTGGGTGAGCGCCGTGTAGGCCGGGGTGTTGAAGCCCAGCACGAGGTCGGCGCCGTCGGCCTGCAGCGCGGACACCTGGGGCGCGACGTCGGTGTTGCCCGAGGTGTAGCGCTGCACGCTCACGATCTGCTCGTCGAGGAACTGCCGCACGCCCTTCTCCGCGTCGGCGCCGAAGTCGTCGTCCTGGAGGAACAGGCCGACCTTCGCGTCGGGCAGGTTCTCGGCGACGTACTGGCCGATGATCTTGCCCTCGATCTCGTAGTCGGGCTGCCAGCCGAACGTGTAGGGCTTGTCGTCGACGGCGTCGCCCCACTGCAGCGAGCCGGAGGAGACGAACAGGTCGGGCACGCCCTCCTCGTTGAGGTAGTCGACGACGGCGCGGTGCGTGGGCGTGCCGAGGCCGCCGACCATCGCGAAGATCTCGTCCTCGAGCACGAGCTCGTCGGTGACCGCACTGGTCTTCGACGGGTCGTAGGCGTCGTCCTTGACGACGTACTCGATCGAGCGGCCGTTGACGCCGCCGTTCGCGTTCACGTAGTCGAAGTACGCCTTGGCGCCGGTGGGGATCTCGCTGTAGCCGGGCGCGGCCACGCCGGTGAGCGGGAAGTGGGCGCCGACGGTGATCGAGTCGTCGGTGATGCCGACGTCGTCGTCGGCGCCGGGCTCGTCGCCCTCCTCGCGACCGCCGGCACCGCACCCGCTCGCGACGAGCACGAGCGCGGCGGCGACGGCGCCCGCGGCGAGGGCGGGCCTCCTACGGAACGGGTGTCTGGTCATGACTACCTCTCTCGGTGGTGCTGGCGGTGGACGGTGGGGACGAACGCGAGGCCCGCACCCGGGCGAGGCCGAGGCGCAGCGAGCCGACGAGCCCGCGGGGGGCGAGCAGGATCACGAGCACCATCACCACGCCGTAGACGAGCGGGGTGAGCTCGGCGGCGCGGATGTCGTCGAGGCCGGCGGCCGTGCCCGCGTCGGTGACGAGCGGCGGGAGGAAGGTGAGCAGGCCGGCGCCGACGACGGCACCGGTGAGGCTGCCGAGGCCGCCCAGCACGACGGCGGCGAGGAGGGTGAGGCTGAGCTCGAGGTCGAACGAGCCCGGGGCGGCGCCACGGCGCGACAGCGCGAGCATCGCGCCCGCGGCCCCGGCGGCGCCGGCGCTCACGGTGAACGCGGACACCCGCGCCCGGCCGACGCGGATGCCGGCGAGCTCGGCCGCGACCTCGTCGTCGCGGATCGCCGCCCACCGGCGGCCGACCCGGCCGCGGGCGAGGTTGGCCAGCAGCAGGAAGACGACGACGAGCGTCGTCCAGGCCACGAACGAGAGGTACTTGGCGTTGCTGGGATCGGCGCCGGTGAGGAAGTAGGCGATGTCGGTGGCCCAGCGGGGGATCGTCGGCGCCACGGCCCGCAGCCCCTGGTCGCCACCGAGCCGGCCGTCGAAGTGCAGGGCGATGCCGGGCACCGCCACCGCGAGCGCGAGCGTGGCCCCGGCCAGGTACGGCCCGTGCAGGCGGGCGGCCGCGGCCCCCACCGCGACGCCGACCGCGAGCGCCGCGACCACCGCCACGAGCAGCACGAGCACGAGCGGCCGCGTCGTGTCGCGGTCGGGCAGCAGCAGGGCCGTCGAGTACGCCCCGAACGCCATGAGGGCGCCGTGGCCGAGCGAGATCTGGCCGTTGAGGCCGGTGAGCACGGTGAGGCCGCCGGCGGCGATGCCGAGGTAGGCCATCTGGGTGAGCTGGGTGCTGCGGTAGTCGCTGACCGCCGTGAGCACGGCGACGATCACCACCATCGCGAGCGCGGCCACCAGCAGGTGGCGCACCAGGGTCTGGCCGCGCCACACGCTCAGGAATCGTGCTCGCATCAGACCCGCCTCGCCGGTGCCGAGGAGAACAGCCCGCCGGGCCGCACGAACAGCACCGCCATGAGGATCGCCAGCGCGGCGAGGGCGACGAGCTGCGAGCCGGCGTACCCGCTCACGAAGCTGAGCGACAGCCCGAGCACCAGGCCGCCGACGACGGCGCCGACCGGGCTGTCGAGCCCGCCGAGCACGGCGGCGACGAACCCGTAGACCACGACGGAGTCCATGTACGAGGGGTGCACCAGGTCGCCGCCGGCGATCAGCACGCCCGAGAGCGAGCCGACCACCGAGGCCAGCGCCCAGCCCAGGGTGAGCATCCCGCCCACCCGGACGCCGAGCAGCCGCGCGACCTCGGGCTCGAAGGCGGCCGCGCGCATCCGCAGGCCCAGGTCGGTGAACCGGAACAGGGCCACCAGGAGCGCCATCGTGACCACCACCGAGACCACGGTGAACACGCCGAAGCCGGTGATCGCGTACGTGGTGCCGCCGATCTCGGTGCCGCGGATGCCGAACGGGGCGGGGAACGAGCGGAACTCGGTGCGGAACACCACGCCCGCCAGCGCGTGCAGCACGATGAACAGGCCGAGGGTGAGGATCACGGCGTTGATCTCCGGCTTGTTCTCCACGGGGCGGACGACGACCCGCTCGAGCACCGCGCCCATCACGAGGCCGGCCCCCAGCGCCACGATGAACGCGACCCAGTAGGGCTGGCCGGCGTCGAGCACCTCGAGCGCGAGCAGCGTGGTGAACATGGCCATCGGCGCCTGCGCGAAGTTCACGATGCGCGTCGAGCGCCAGATCAGCACCAGCGCCAGCGCGAACGCCGCGTAGACCGCCCCGAGGGTGAGCCCCCCGAGCGCGGTGTTGACGAACTGCTGCATCCGGACCTCCTCAGAACCCCAGGTAGGCGTGGCGGAGCTGGTCGTCGCCCGCGAGCATGTCGGCGTCGTCGTCGGCCACGACCTTGCCGAGGTTCAGCACGACGCCGCGGTCGGCCACCGACAGCGCGCTGCGGGCGTTCTGCTCGACGAGGAGCACGGTGAGCCCGTCGTCGCGCACCAGGCCCTGCAGCAGCTCGAAGATCTGCGTGACGATCTTCGGCGCGAGGCCGAGCGACGGCTCGTCGAGCAGCAGCAGCGCCGGGCGGGCCATGAGGGCGCGGCCGACGACGAGCATCTGCCGCTCACCGCCCGACAGCGTGCTCGCGGCGGCGCGGCGACGCTCCTCGAGCAGCGGGAACAGGTCGAGCACCCGGGCCAGGTCGTCGTCGCCCACCCGGCCGCGGGCCAGGCCGCCGAGCCGGAGGTTCTCCTCCACCGTGAGCTCGGTGATCACCCCGCGACCCTCGGGCACGTGCGACATCCCGAGGCCCGGCATCCGCTCGGCCGCGAGCCGGGTCACGTCCTGGCCGTCGAGCGTGACGCGCCCGGAGCGGGGCCGGTGCAGCCCGGAGATCGTGCGCAGCAGCGTCGTCTTGCCGGCGCCGTTGGCCCCGAGCACGGCGGTGACCCGGCCCTGGTCGGCGCTGAGCGACACCTCGTGCAGCGCGGTCACCGCGCCGTACCCGGCGGTGAGGTCCTCGACGACGAGCATCAGTCCACGGCCTCCCCGAGGTAGGCGGCGAGGACGGCGGGGTCCTGCTGCACCTCGGCCGGCGGGCCGTGCGCGATCACCTTGCCGAAGTCGAGCACGGTGATCTCGTCGCACACCCGCATCACGAGGTCCATGTGGTGCTCGACGAGCATCACCGACATCCGGTCGGCGAGCCCGCGCACCAGGGTGGCGAGGTCGTCGATCTCGGTGGCCGAGAGGCCGCTGGCGGGCTCGTCGAGCAGCAGCACCTCCGGCTCGGCGACCAGCGCGCGGGCGAGGGCGACCCGCTTGCGCACCGGGTAGGGGAGGCTCGGCGGCAGTCGGTGGGCGTAGTCCGCGACGTCCAGCGACTCCAGCGCGGTCATCGCCCGCTCGCGGAGCGTGCGCTCCTCGCGCGAGGTGTGCGGCAGCGCGGCGAGCGCGGCCAGGAAGCCGGTGCGCGCGTGCCGGTCGGCCCCCAGCACCACGTTGTCGAGCACCGTGAGGCGGTCGAACAGCCCGAGCCCCTGGAGGGTGCGGGCCACCCCGAGGCCGGCGAGGTCGTGGGGGCGCAGCTGCGAGCGCAGCTCGCCTCGGAACCGGACCGTGCCGGTGTCCGGCTGCACGAACCCGCACACGACGTTGAACAGGGTGGTCTTGCCCGCCCCGTTGGGTCCGATCACGCCGTGCACGGTGTGCGGGGCGAGCGCGAGGCCGACGTCGGCGAGCGCGGTGAGGCCGCCGAAGGTGACCGTGACGTCGTCGAGCTCGAGGTCCGGGGAGGGCACGAGAGGAGCTCCTGAGGGTGGTGTGACCGGCACCACTCTGGCCGCCCGCGGGCGGGGCCGCATTGGGCGCGGCGCACAGACGTGGTTGGAGCCCGGCGGCTCGCGGGTCGGCGGAGGGGTGGTCAGCGTTGTGCGGGGAGTGCGACGGTGTCCGCCATGTCAGCCATGCGCGCTCCGGTCGCGGACGACGTCGAGCCGGGCCCGGTCGAGCTCGCCCGGGCCTGGCGGCTGCTGGCCGAGGACGCCGACGCGGTGGCCGACGAGATCACCGAGGTGCTGCTGGAGCGCGACGGCGAGATCTACGACCGGGTGGGGCCGGAGCTGCGCTCCGACGTCCGCGCGAGCTGCCGCCACCACATCCGGCGCGGGCTCCAGGTTCTCGCGGGCGAGGTGACCCGCGGCGACGCGGCCGAGCTGTGGCGGGAGACCGGCCGGCGCCGGGCGCGGCAGGGCGTGCCGCTCGAGCTGGTGCTGCACGCCTACACCAGCGGGACCCGGCTCATGTGGGAGGCGCTGGTCGACCGGGCGCCCGCGGCCGGGATCGGCGACCGGGTGCTCCTCGAGGCGGCGCGCACCGTGTGGACGAACCTCGACACCCAGAACGCCGTGGTCGTCGACGCCTACCACCGGGAGAGCGGCCGGCTCCAGCGGCAGGACCTGCAGCGGCAGCAGGCGGCGCTCGACGCCCTGCTGGAGGGCCGAGGTGCCGACCCGGCGTTCGCCGAGGAGGTGCGGGCCGCCCTCGACCTGGGCACCGACGACGACCTCGCGTGCGTGGTGGTGCTGCGCGACGGCGACGCCGTCGACGCGATGGCGCCGGTGGAGGACCGGCTCGACCGCAGCGGCATCGCGGCGCACTGGCACCTGCGACCGGGCGTCTGTCTCGGGCTGCTCGCCGGCGACCTGCCCGACGAGCGCGGGCTCGCCGAGCTGGTCGGGCCGCACGTGCCGGCCCGCACCGGCGTGGCCACCGCGCACGGCGGGCTGGCCGGGTTCGCCACGGCGTACCTGCTCGCCACCCGCGCCGCGGAGACCCTGGGCCGCGACGAGCCCTGGGCGGTGGCGGTGGCCGACCGGCTGCCCGAGGTGCTGCTCGTCGGCAGCCCGCTGGTCACGCCGCTGCTCGTCGAGCAGACCCTCGGCGCCGTCCTGGGGATGCCGGAGCCGCAGCGCACGGTGCTCCTCGAGACCCTCGCCGCACTGCTCCGCCACGACGGCTCGCCCACTCATGCGGCCGAGGACCTGTTCTGCCACCGCAACACCGTCATCTACCGGCTCAAGCGGATCGAGGCGCTCACCGGGCGCTCGCTCACCGACCCCCGCGACAAGATGATGCTCGCGCTCGCCCTCGCGGCCCACGGTCACGCGTAGCGTGGACCCGTGACCTCGCGCCGCGACGTGCAGCCGCACCACCTGCTGCGCGCGCTGCTCGCCGACCGGTTCGTGCGCGACGTGTGCGCCGAGCTCGGCGTCGACCCCGACCTGGTGCGGCTCTCGCTCGACCGGCGCTGGCTGGACGCCGCCGACACGATCGACGTCGAGGAGGTCGAGGCACGCGGCATCGACGTCCCGACGCTGCTCGCGGCGGTCAACCCGCCGTTCGACGAGCAGCCCGACTGGCAGGGCCGCCGGCTCACCCCGCGCTCGCGCGACGTGCTCGTGCTCGCCCTGCGCGAGCGCGCCACCGTGTCCGGCCACCGCACGCACAGCGGCCACGTGCTGCTGGGCCTCATGGCCTCCCGCGACCCGATCGTCGCCGGCACCTTCGCCGACCACGACCTCCGGCTGCGTCAGGTCCGCCCCGTCGTCCAGCGGCTCGGCCGCCGGGCGGTCTAGGTGAACGCGCTGATGCCCGTCTCGGCGCGGCCGATGAGGAGCTTCTGGATCTGGGAGGTGCCCTCGTAGAGGGTCATCACGCGGGCGTCGCGGAGGTACTTCGCGGCCGGGTACTCGTCGACGTAGCCCGAGCCGCCGTGCACCTGGAGGCAGGCGTTGGCGGCGCGGACGGCGGCCTCGCTGGCGAACAGCTTCGCCTTCGACGCGGCGACGGAGAGCTCGGTGCGGTCGGCGCCGCGGTCGAGCAGGTCGGCGCAGCGCCACACGAGCAGCCGGGCGGCGTCGGCGTCGAGGGAGATGTCGGCGATGAGGTCCTGCACCAGCTGGAAGCCGGCGATCGGGCGGCCGAACTGGGTGCGGGTGGTGGCGTAGTCGACCGCCGACTCCAGGCAGCCCTGCACGATGCCCACGCACCCCGCCGCCACCGACACCCGGCCCTTGTCGAGCGAGCTCATCGCCACCTTGAAGCCCTGGCCCTCGCCGTCCGGCCCGCCGAGCATCGCCGACGCCGGCACCCGGACGTCGTCGAGCACCAGCTCGGCCGTGGCCTGCCCGCGCAGCCCGAGCTTGCCCTTGATCTCGATCGCCTCGAAGCCGTCGGCGTCGGTGGGCACGAGGAACGCGGAGATGCCGCGCGGGCCGGCGTCGCCGGTGCGCGCGAACACCAGCGCCAGCTTGGCCCAGGTGCCGTTGGTGATGAACAGCTTGCGGCCGGTGATCAGGTAGTCGTCGCCGTCCCGCTTCGCCCGCGCGGTGAGGTTGCCGGCGTCGGAGCCGGTGTCGGGCTCGGTGAGCCCGAAGCAGCCCAGCGCCTCCGCGGTGGCGAGCTGCGGCAGCCACTCCTGCTTCTGCTCCTCGGTGCCGAACCCGAGGATCGACTTGCCCACCAGCCCGTTGCTCACCGACACGATGCCGCGCAGCGCCGAGTCGGCGCGGCCGAGCTCCTCCATGCCGAGCACGTAGGTCATCCAGTCACCGCCGAGGCCGCCGTACTCCTCGGGGATGGTGAGACCGAAGAACCCGATCTCCGCCATCTTCGGCACGATCGCGAGGTCCACCGACTCGTCGCGGTCCCACTGCGTGCGGTGCGGCACGGCCTCGCGGTCGAGGAAGTCGCGGGCGAGGTCGCGGAACGCCTGCTGCTCCTCGGTGAGGGTCAGGTCAACCATCGCCGTCCTCCTGGGTGGCCTCGAGCCCGGCGGCGAGCAGGGGCTCCACCGCCTCGCCGATCGTCTCGAACCCCTCGCCCACGGTCTGCCCGGCGAGGAAGCGGTGGTGGATGCCCTCGAGGATGACGGCGATCTTGAGGTAGGCCAGCCCGAGGTGGAAGCCGAGGTCGGGCAGGTCGCGGCCGGACGCCGACTGGTAGCGGGCGAGCGTCGTGTCGCGGTCCGGGTAGCCCGGGGCGGACGACGCGTCGGCCACCGCGCCGCCGGAGCGCATCGTGCCGACGTGGTCGTAGACCACCAGCAGCGCGACGTCGGTGAGCGGGTCGCCGATCGTGGCCATCTCCCAGTCGACGACCGCCTTCACGGGCTCGTCGTCGCCGGCGACGGACAGCAGGTTGTCGAGCCGGTAGTCGCCGTGCACGATCGCCGAGGTGCCCGCGTCGCGCTCGTCGTCGCCCGCGGGCACCGAGCCGGCGAGCCGGGCGAGCAGGGTCTCGGCGTCGGGCAGCGGGCGGGTGGCGGAGCCCTCCAGCTGCCGGCCCCACCGCCGCACCTGGCGGCCGAGGAACCCGGCCGGCCGGCCCAGCTCGCCCAGCCCGACGGCGGCGGGCTCGACGGCGTGCAGCCGCGCGAGCACGTCGATCATCGCGCCGCACAGCTCGGCCGTCGCGGCCTCGCCGATCTCGCGCAGCTGGGCGGCGGTGCGGTACGGCGTGCCGTCGACGCGCTCCATCACGTAGAACTCGGCGCCCAGCACCGACTCGTCGGTGCAGTGGGCGTAGGTGCGCGGCACGGGCACGTCGGTGTCGGCGAGCGCCGACATCGCCGTGAACTCGCGGCCCATGTCGTGGGCGGTGGCCTGCACGTGGCCGAGCGGCGGACGACGCACGATCCACCACGACGTGCCGTCGGTGACCTGGTAGGTGAGGTTGGAGCGCCCGCCCGCGATCACCTCGGCCCGCAGGTCGCCGGCGATCTCGCCGGGCCGCTCGCCGTCGTACCAGGTGCGGAAGGCGGCGAGGTCGAGGCCGGGCACGCTCACAGCCGATCCACCTTCTGGCGCAGCCGCCGCATCCCGGCCAGCCAGCGGTCGGTGTCGGCGGCGCGGGCGGCGTAGTAGCCGGCCACCTCCGGGTGGGGGAGCACGAGGAACCGGTTGTCGGCGAGCGAGGCGACCCAGGCCTCGGCCACGGCCTCGGGGGTGAGCGCGTCGTCGTGGGAGAGCAACCCGGCGAGCGGGCCGGCCTGCTCGAGCATCGCGGTCTGCACGCCCTGCGGGCAGATCGCCTGCACGGTGACGCCGCGGTCGCCGTAGGTGACCGACAGCCACTCGGCGAAGCCGACGGCGGCGTGCTTGGTGGCGGAGTAGGCCGCGGCGCCGATCATCGTGAGCAGCCCGGCCGCCGAGGCGGTGACGACGAACCGGCCACCGACCGGAGCTCGGTCGGACCCTGTGGCGGCCACCCAGCCCGGAACCAACTGACGTGCAGCTCGTACGTGGCCCATGAGGTTCACCTCGAGCATCGCGGCCCAGTCGTCGTCGGAGAGCGCGAGCGGGTCGGCCACGGTGCGGTCGATGCCGGCGTTGGCGCAGTAGACGTCGACCCGGCCCAGCGCCTCGGTGGCGGCGTCGAGCAGCGCCCGCACGCCGGCGTCGGAGGCGCAGTCGCCCGGCACCGCCGTCGCGCCGATCGCCTCGGCGGTGGCGCGGCAGCCGGCCTCGTCGACGTCGTTCACCACGACCCGCGCCCCCTCGGCCACCAGCCGCTCGGCCAGCGCCCGGCCGATGCCGCCGCCGGCGCCGGTGACGACGGCGCCGCGGTCGTCGAGAGCGGGGTGGGGCATCGCTTCAGTGCCCGCCGGTGAGGCTGACGCCGCCGTCGGCCACGATCGTCTGGCCGGTGAGCCACGCCGCCTCGTCGGAGAGCAGGAAGGCGACGAGCGAGCCGATGTCGTCGGTCTCGCCGAGCCGCTTGAGCGGGTACACCGACGACGCCTCCTCCTCGCGGCCGACGTAGAGCGCCTCGGCGAACTTCGTCTTCACGACGGCCGGGGCCACCGCGTTCACCCGGATGTCGGGGCCGAGCTCGAGGGCGAGGGTCTCGGTGAGGCTGATCAGCGCGGCCTTGCTGGCGCCGTAGAACGAGATGAACGGCGCGGGCCGGCGTCCGGAGAGCGACGACACGTTGACGATCGCGCCGCCGTGCTCCTTCATCCACGCGCGGTGGGCCTCCTGCACCCAGCCGAGCGCCGCGACCACGTTGACGTCCATGATCTTGCGGGCGGCATCGAGGTCGAGCTCGGTGAGCAGGCCGAAGGCCGGGTTGATGCCGGTGTTGTTGACGAGCAGGTCGAGGCTGCCGAAGGTCTCGATCGCCTTCCCCACGACCTCGGCGCGGTGCTCGGCGTCGCCCGCGTTGCCGGCGATCCCGAGCGCGACGTCGGCACCGCCGAGCGTCTGCACCGCCTCGGCCAGCGGGTCCGGCTTGCGCGCGGTGATGACGACGCGCGCGCCCTCGGCCACCAGCCGCTGCGCGATGCCGAGGCCGATGCCGCGGCTGGCGCCGGTGACGACCGCCGTCTTGCCGGCGAGGCCGTTCACGAGCGGTCGAGCGGGTCGATGGCGTCGTGCTCGGTGACCGTCGTCATGAGGGTGGCGCGGTGGTGGTTGCCGTCGCCGAGCAGGTGGTCGAGCCAGGTGAGGTGGGCGGTGATCATGCCGACCCGGAACTCGGCGGTCATGCCGATGCCGCCGTGCAGCTGGATCGCCTCCTGCCCGATGTGCCGCCCGCCGCGGCTCACCTGCAGGCCCACCCGGGCGGCGGCGTCGGCCACCTCCACGGGGTCGCCGGCGGCCACCACCATCGTGGCCCAGGCGACGAGGCTGTGGGTGAGCTCGAGCGAGGTGTACATGTCGGCGGCGCGGAAGGTGAGCGCCTGGAAGTTGTTGAGCGTGACGCCGAACTGCTTGCGGCTGGTGAGGTACTCGGTGGTGGCCTTGAGCTGGGTCTGCATCGCGCCCAGCGCCTGGTTGGCCGCCATCACCCGGCCGATGTCGTGCACCGTGGCGATGCTGCTGGTGACGTCGAGCCCCGACTCGCCGAGCGGCGTGGCCGCGGTGCCGTCGAGCACGACCCGGGCGGCCCGGCCGCCGTCGTAGGTGGAGTAGCCGGTGCGCTCGGCGTCGTCGCCGGTCACGAGGAACAGTCCGGTGCCGCCGTCGGGCAGCTTCGCGCTCACGACCAGCACGTCGGCGCGGGCGCCGTGCGGCACGGGCTCCTTGGTGCCGGTGAGGGTCCAGGCGTCGCCGTCCTGCTGAGCGGTGACCGCCTCGGCGTCGTCGACGTAGGGCCGGCCGGGCTCGGCGTGCGCGAACGCCAGCAGCGACTCGCCCGCGGCGAGCGCGCCGAGGTGCTCCTTGCGCTGCTCGGCGGTGCCGACCGCCGACACCAGGCCGCCGGCGAGCACGACCGCGGTGAGGTAGGGCTCCGGGGCGACCACCCGGCCGAGCTCCTGGCACACCAGGCCGATCTCGACCGGCCCGGCGCCGACGCCGCCGTCGTCCTCGGCGAAGGGCAGGCCGAGCAGGCCCATCTCCGCCATCTGCTGCCAGGTCTTCTCGCCGTAGCCGGGGTCGTCGGCCACGGCCTTGCGCCGGTCCTCGTAGTCGCCGTACGCCTTGCCTGCCAGGCCGCGGACGGCGTCGCGCAGCGCGGTCTGCTCGTCGTCGTAGGTGAAGTCCACGTCGTCCCCTCGCTCAGAGGCCCAGGATCGTGCGGCTGATGATCTGGCGCTGCACCTCGTTGGACCCGCCGTAGATCGAGGCCTTGCGGAGGTTGAGGTACACCGGCGCCGCGAGCCGCTGCCACTGCTCGAGCGAGGAGTCGTCGGCCTCGACGTCGTAGCCGGCGCCGGACCCCGCGGCCCCGGGCCCGGCGAGGTCGAGCACCAGCTCGCTCACCGCCTGCTGGAGCTCGGTGCCCTTGAGCTTCAGCACCGAGCTCGCCGGGTGGGGCTCGCCGTCGGAGGAGTGCGCGACGACGCGCAGCGCGGTGAGCTCGAGCGCCAGGATCTCGTTCTCGAGGTCGACGACGCGCGCCCGCAGCAGCGGGTCGTCGGCGAGCCGGCCGCCGGCCAGCTCCTTGGCGCGGGCCAGCACGCGCTTCGTCGCGCCCACCGGAGCCACGCCGACCCGCTCGTTGCCGAGCAGGAACTTGGCGATCGTCCAGCCGCCGTTGAGGTCGCCGACCAGGTTCTCGGCCGGCACCCGCACGTCCTCGAACCACACCTCGTTGACCTCGTGGCCGCCGTCGATGAGCTCGATCGGCCGCACCTCCACGCCCGGGGTGGTCATGTCGATGAGCAGCATCGAGATCCCGGCCTGCTTCTTGGCCTCGGGGTCGGTGCGCACCAGGTTGAAGATCCAGTCGCCGTACTGCCCGAGCGTGGTCCAGGTCTTCTGGCCGTTCACGACGAAGTCGTCGCCGTCCTTCACCGCGGAGCAGCGCAGGCTGGCGAGGTCGGAGCCGGCGTCCGGCTCGGAGAAGCCCTGGCTCCACCAGATGTCGAGGTTGGCGGTCTTCGGCAGGAACTCCTTCTTCTGCTCCTCGGTGCCGAACTGCGCGAGCACCGGGCCGATCATCGAGGCGTTGAAGGCCAGCGGCACCGGCACGTACGCGGCCTGCATCTCCTCGTTCCAGATGTGGCGCTGGAGGTCGGTCCAGTCGCGGCCGCCCCACTCCACGGGCCAGTGCGGCACGGCGAGACCCTCGGCGTTGAGCGTCTGCATGCTCTCGACGATCTGGTCCTTCGTGAGCTCGCGGCCCTGCCGGACGGTGTCGCGGATCGACTCCGGCACCTTGGTGGTGAAGAACGTCCGCATCTCCTCGCGGAACGCCTGCATGTCGTCGGAGAGCTCCAGCCGCATGGGGCTATCTAAACCCACCAGTAGCAACGGCGGTGGGGCGGCGGGTCAGACGCGGACGTCGTCGGCGGTGGCCTTGACCTCGGGCCGCTCCCGACGGCGCTCGTAGGCCGCGACGCCGAGCGTGACGGCCCCGGCGAGCGCGGCACCGGCGATCAGGTCGATCACGTAGTGCTCGCCGTAGTAGGTGAGCGTGACGCACATGAGCAGTGGGTAGACGACGACCAGCCACCGCAGCGGCGAGCGCAGCCGCCAGATCGCGTAGATCGCCACCAGCACCGCGGTGCCGGCGTGCAGCGACGGCATCGCCGCCACCGGGTTGCCGACGCCGTGGAGCACGACGTCGACGCGCTGCAGGCCGATGTCGCGCCAGCCGCGCGAGGTGATCCGCTCGACGTGCCCGAGGGCACCCGCCTCGGAGGCGAGCCACGGCGGCGCCATCGGGTAGAGCACGTAGATCACGAGGCCGCCGAGGTTCATGCCGACGTAGAGCCGCATCCAGCGCACCCACTCGGTGCGGCTCGCGTGCCAGAGCACCACGGCCAGGGTGAGGCCGACGAGGAAGTGGGTGGCGTAGACGCTGGTGAACAGCACGTCGTACCAGCGCGGGTCGCTCGCGTAGCTGCACGGCGTGCCGCACCACGCGTCCTGGAGCCGCTCGGTGGGCGTGACGCCGAAGCCGAGCCAGCGGTCGACGTCGATCGGCATCTGCCAGTGCACCGGCAGACCGAGCTCGTCGGAGAGCCCACGGGAGAAGAAGTAGAAGATCAGCACCGACGCCGGCAGCGCCCAGTCGCGCACGAACTGCACGTGCCGCCGCCACGGCGCCTCGACGTTCCACGCGATGGTGCCGACCCAGAGCGTCAGGATGATCGTGAGCGAGTCGTTCGGGATCCCGACCCGCCACCACCACACGGCGACCGCACACGCCCACGCCGTCATCGCCAGGCCGCGCGCCCAGTGGCGCGTCGACGGGGCCAACGCGACCTCGGCGTCGGCCACCTCCGGTACCGGTCCGGGGACCTCCGCCTGCGCCGTCATCGCCGGGAATCTTAACCTTCGGCATCGACCCGGGGCGGGGTATTTACGCGAGTCAGGGGGATCTCAGGGCATGGTCGGGCGTCTCGACGGTGGACGCATGCGAGCGTTGGACGGCCCACAATGCGCTGGTGTCCTGGTTCACACGGAGAAAGCGCCCTGCAGGTGGTTCGTCCCCCGTGGCGCGTGGCCCACATGACGACCCGTCCCTGTCAGACGAGGAGTTGATGGCCCAGAGAACCCGATGGTTCGAGGCCTATGCATCCCAGCAGAACGTCGCTGCCGAAGCCGAAGGTGGGCCGTACTCCTGTCCCTGCTGTGGACACGTCACCTTGGCCGAGCGTGGCGGGTACGAGATCTGCGACGAGTGCGGATGGGAGGACGACGGCCAGGACGACCACGACGCCGAGGTGGTGCGTGGCGGTCCGAACGGTCGCCAGAGTCTTGCGGAGGCCCGCGCCGCCTACGTCAGCGATGGGGGCACGCCGTTGCCGCACCGCCCGCCGACTGAGTCGGCATAGCGCCAACCGCAAGCGTGTCGGCACGACCAGGATCAGCGCGGCATGGTCAGGCGGAGCTCGAGGTTCGGCATGGTCGGGCGGACCTGTTCCGCGTCCGGGCGCGCCACTGGCCCCGCCGGTGTGGCGGGGTGCGGGGCGGGGTGGTCAGGGTTCGGGCTGGGAGCCGGTGCCGTCGACGCGGAACCGGTTGCCGCTGGGGCTGGTCCAGGTGAAGGCGGTGGGGATGCCGGACTGGGTGGTCTCTGCGGGTCGGTAGGTCCAGCCGGCGAAGGTCTTCATGCGGTGGTGGGTGCGGCACAACGGCGCGAGGTTGCACGGACACGTCGGGCCGCCCTGGGTATGCGGGAGGCGGTGGTCTTGGTCGCAACGTCGGGCTCGGCGGGTGCAGAACGGGAACACGCACTGCGGCCAGCTGAGACGCACCCGTTCGGTGATGCGGTCGGTGGGCACGTAGCCGTCGACCCGGTGGTGGTCGTGGAGATCGATGACCGGCTTGATCGTCACCGTCGCGCCGGCACACCAGGTGGCGACCT
This sequence comes from uncultured Actinomycetota bacterium, assembly GCA_963808855.1. GTDB lineage: Bacteria > Actinomycetota > Actinomycetes > Propionibacteriales > Nocardioidaceae > Nocardioides. Next base: position 1,238,951 of record CAWEHA010000002.1, read on the forward strand.
GGTCGACCAGCACCGGGGTGTCGGTGTTGTCGAGCCTGGCGACGTCGGACTCGGAGAGATGCACGTACAGCGTGACGCCGCGGCCGGTCGCCTCGTCGTCGGTGAGGTCGAGGGCGAGCTGGGCGCGGGCGATCTCGCCGACTGCCAGCGAGCGGCGCACGGCCAGCGTCTCTTCGCAGCCGAGGTCGGCGAGTTGCGCCGCGGACGGCGGTGACCGCGGCGTCGAGGTCGAGGGCGTCGGCGACGTCGAGGAGGCCGTCGACGTAGGCGTAGCCGTCGATGTCGGTTTGTCCGGCGCGGACGTCGAAGTGGCGCGGGTCGGCATTCCGCCGGCGCTCGACCTCCTCGGGGTCGAACTCCGCCCGGGCGGCCTCGACCGTGCGCTCGAGCTGGGACCAGGAGAGCGAGTGCGCGAACGGCGCCAGCTTGCGGTCGACGAACGCGGCGCCGTCGCACCGGCAGCGACATCGTGGCGTCGGCGATCTTGAACGCCCGCCACACCGCGACCTCCATCTCGACCACCCGGGCCCACAGCCGGGGGAGGCGGTACCTGACCTCCAGACAGCGGCCCAGGAAGTACCGGCCCGCGGAGTCCGACAGACCCAGGGTGGTGAGGAGCTCGACCACGGCCGCTTCCGAGACCGCGGGGGCGCCGTCGCCGGCCAGCAGCAGCTCGCCGTCGCCGTAGTCGGGAAACGCGATGTCGTTACTGGTGCGGGGGTCGACCAGGTGCTGCTCCAACCAGTCCAGGACGCCGACGAGCTTGTCGACCTCGGCTCGGTCGGATGCCACCTTGAGCGCGCGCACGTCGGCCAGCGACGTGAGGTGCTCGGTGGTGGTCATGAAGCAATTCAAGCACCGACCACCGACACTTTCTCCCTCAACCATGGGGTTGTGGAGAACTCTGTGGATAGTTGCGGGCTCGACTCCCGACACGTCGCTGCGCCCGCTTGCAACAGGAATGCAGGTGGCAGCGTTGAAGATGCATGGAGGCGACGGTCGAGCGAGCGGAGGTCCGGGTGCACGTCCCCGACTTCGACACGTGGGTGGCCGCGCGCGGCCCGGCACTGTTGCGGCTCGCCTACACCCTGACCGGCAACGCGGCCGACGCCGAGGACGTCGTGCAGGACGCGCTCGCCCGTGCCCTGCCGCGGTGGGAGCGGATCAGCCGGGTCGAGGACGTCGACGCCTACGTGCGCCGGATGGTCGTCAACGCGCACACCTCATGGTGGCGCCGCTGGCGCCGCCGTGAGACGCCGGTCGAGCAGGTGGCGGACCGGGCGGTGACCGACCCGCGCGTCGAGCCGGATGACGGCGACCGCCTCTGGCGGGCGTGCCGTGCCCTGCCGCAGGACCAGCGCACCGCCGTCGTGCTGCGCTACTACGAGCAGCTGGAGTACGCCGAGATCGCCGCGCTGACCGGCGTCCGTGAGGGCACGGTGCGGTCCCGGGTGTCCCGGGGCCTCGCCGTACTGCGCGCGGAGCTCGGCGAGCGGGAGGAGAGCCATGACTGACGCGACCGACCTCGAGGACCGGCTGAATGCCGCCCTCACCCGCGGCGCCGAGCGGGCGCCCGCGGCCGACGGCCTGGCCACGGCGTCTCGACGACGGGCCCGGGCACGTCGCCAGCGGGCCGTCGTCGTCGGTGCGGTGACCGCGGTGCTGGTGGTGGCCGCGGGCATCGCCGTCGTCCAGTGGCCGCGGGACGACGGCCCGGTGCCGAGCACGGACACGGTCGACGTCGGTTGGCGGACCGTCGAGGTGGAGGGCGCGGGCGTGCTGGTCGACGTCCCGGCCGACTGGGTCGAGCTTCCCGAGGGGAGCGAGTGCGCCACGGCTGTCGAGTACGGGCCCCCCGGGTCCGACCCGTGCTCGACCGGCGAGGGGGTGACCGTCGTCCCGGAGTCCGACCTCCCCGTACGGCCAAAGCTGCTGCCGGCGAGCGAGTACGAGGCTCTGGGCTCCGAGATCGACACGGACTGGTCCGGGGATGTCGGCCTGGTCGGCGCCGGCTTCGGCCACGTGAACGTCCGCAGCGACGACGAGCAGCGCGTGCTGCACGTGCTCGGCTCGGTGAGGTCGCCCGGGCAGGAGGCGCCCGAGTCGGACGCGCCGTGGCCGCTCGTCGAGGAGAACGGCGCGGCATACCGCGTCCCGACCGACGGCATCCAGGTCGACGTGACTGTCACGCAAGTGCCCGGCACGTCAGACGAGGGCAGCACGGGCCCCGCGGCGGGCGGCCGGTGGCGCACGGTCCGCGGGCTCGACGACGTCGACCGGCGCATCGTGGTGACCGCCCCGACCCGGGCACTCGCCGAGGTGATCGCGGGCTCGGCGCGCGGGGCAGAGGGTGCGCCGGTCGGCTGGACCACCCTCACCGTGCGGGACGTCGCGGTCGACGTGCCCGGTGACTGGGACCGGCTGGACACCACCGGGTGTGAGGTCGACGTGACGGCCTTCGGGCCGCCGAGCACCGATCCGTGTGCAGTGCCGTATCCGCTCGCCGTGTACGGATCGACCGACATCGACGTGCTCGGCCCGCCCGGTCTCGCCCCGTCCGATCGGGGGTGGGGTGGCTTCGTGTTCTCCGGCGATGTGGTGGTCACGGTGGACGTGCCCGCGCGCGACACCGCCCGCCGGGTGATGGCGGCGGTGCGACCGGCCGGCGAGCCCGTGCCGGACATCGAGTCCTGGGCCACCGGCCGGCTCGTCGGCGGGGTGACCGTCGATGCGCCGGCCGATCCCCGGGTCGGTGTCACGGTTCTGCCGGGGGCGTCGCGCTGCGGGGTCCAGAGATCGTGGGCGCGGGGTCGCCCGGATGGTCGGTGGGTCGCCGACCTGTGTCGCGACCGGAGTGTCCGAGTGGTGGCGCCGACGCAGGCCCTCGCCGACGTGGTGGCGAGCACGGTGCGCGGCTACTGAGCTGCCTTATTCCGGTGCGCACCGCCGCACGCTGACCGACAATCGACGCCCATGGGTCACGTGGACGTCGCCGGGGTGCGGTTCGAGCTCCCCGACGGGCGGGTGTTGCTGGACGACGTCTCGTTCCGGGTGGGGGAGGGCGCCAAGGTGGCGCTGGTCGGGGCCAACGGCGCCGGCAAGACCACGCTCCTCAAGCTGATCACCGGTGACCTCGAGCCGCACGCAGGTGTGGTGACGCGCTCCGGCGGGCTCGGAGTGATGCGGCAGGACGTCAAGCACGGGCTCGACGCCGACCCGACGGTCGCCGACCTGCTGCTCAGCGTGTCGCCGACCCGGATCCGCGCGGCCGCGAAGGCGGTCGACACGTGCGAGCTCGCGCTGATGGAGAGCGACGACGAGCGCACCCAGATGCGCTACGCCGAGGCGCTGCACGAGTACAGCGACGCCGGGGGCTACGACCTCGAGGTCACCTGGGACGTGTGCTGCATCAAGGGGCTCGGCGTGCCCTTCGACCGCGCCAGGTACCGCACCCTCGCCACCCTGAGCGGCGGCGAGCAGAAGCGGCTGGTGCTGGAGTACCTGCTGGCCGGGCCGGACGAGGTGCTGCTGCTCGACGAGCCCGACAACTACCTCGACGTGCCCGGCAAGGTGTGGCTGGAGGGCCGGATCAAGGAGTCGCCGAAGACGATCCTCTACATCAGCCACGACCGCGAGCTGCTGGCCAACACCGCCACCCGCGTCGTCACCGTCGAGCTCGGCGGCGCCGGCAACCGGGTCTGGACCCATCCCGGCGGCTTCGCGAGCTACCACGACGCGCGTCGCGAGCGGTTCGCGCGGTTCGAGGAGCTGCGGCGCCGCTGGGACGAGGAGTACGCCAAGCTCCGCGCCCAGATGCTCATGTACAAGCAGAAGGCGGCCTACAACTCCGACATGGCCAGCCGCTACCAGGCGGCCACCACCCGGCTCCAGAAGTTCGTGGACGCCGGACCGCCCACCGAGCAGCCCCGCGAGCAGCAGGTGAAGATGCGGCTGCAGGGCGGCCGCACCGGCAAGCGCGCCGTCGTCTGCACCGACCTCGAGCTCACCGGGCTGATGAAACCGTTCGACCTCGAGGTCTGGTACGGCGAGCGGGTGGCCGTGCTGGGCAGCAACGGCTCCGGCAAGTCGCACTTCCTGCGGCTGCTGGCCGGCGGCGGCTCCGACCCCGACGTCGAGCACCGGCCGGTGGGCGACCAGCAGATCGCGCCGGTGGCCCACACGGGCAAGGCCAAGCTCGGCGCCCGGGTGCGGCCGGGCTGGTTCGTGCAGACCCACGACCACCCCGAGCTGATCGGCCGCACGCTGCTGGAGGTGCTCCACCGCGGCGACAAGCAGGCCGACGGCCGCGGCCGCGACGGGATGGGCCGCGAGCAGGCGAGCCGGGTGCTCGACCGCTACGAGCTCTCCGCCCAGGCCGAGCAGCGCTTCGAGACGCTCAGCGGTGGGCAGCAGGCGCGGTTCCAGATCCTGCTGCTCGAGCTGTCGGGCGCCACCCTGCTGCTGCTCGACGAGCCCACCGACAACCTCGACGTCCAGTCCGCCGAGGCGCTCGAGGACGGGCTCGCGGCCTTCGAGGGCACGGTGCTCGCCGTCACCCACGACCGCTGGTTCGCCCGCGGGTTCGACCGGTTCCTGGTGTACGGCGCCGACGGCGCGGTGTACGAGTCCGACGGGCCGGTGTGGGACGAGGGTCGCGTGGTGCGGGCTCGATGAGCGTCGAGATCACGCCGGTCGACCCGGCCGACGACGTCGAGCTGGCCCACTTCCACGCCGTCACCGACGCGGTGGCGCGCGACTCGCTCGGCGCCGCCGCGACCACCTGGACCCTGGCCGAGGTCACCGTGCAGCTGCGCAACCCCGGCACCCGGGCCCGCGGCCACGCGTTCGTCGCCCGCGTGGACGGCTCGGACGAGGTGGTCGGCGCCGGCCTGCTGGTCACCCCACTGCTCGACAACCTCGACAGCGCGCGGGTCGCCGTCGACGTGCTGCCGCAGCACCGCCGTCGCGGCGTCGGCACTGCCCTCCTGGCCCGCCTCGAGGCGGAGGCACGCACGCACGGACGCAGCCTCCTCGACGCCGAGGCGAGCTGGCCCACCGACGTCGGCCCTACGGGCGAGGGCTGGCACGGGGTGGAGTTCGCCCGGGCTCACGGCTACCAGCTCGCGCTCGGTGATGTGCAGCGCGAGCTCACGCTGCCGCTCGACGACGCCCTGCTGGCCGACCTGGCCGCCGAGGCCGCCCCGCACCACCGCGACTTCGAGATCCGCTCGTTCATCGGCCGGGTGCCCGACGAGATCGCACAGGGCTGGGTGGACCTGTGGGCCTCGCTGATGACCGAGGCGCCGGTGGGTGACAAGGAGCTCGAGCCGGAGGCGGCCGACGTCGCGGCGCTGCGCGCCGACGAGGACCTGCTCGACCGGCAGGGGCGCACCACCTACCACACGGTCGCCCTCGACGCCGCCGGCGAGGTGGTGGCCTACACCGACCTCGGCACCACGATCCACGACGCCGGCATCGTCTTCCAGTGGGGCACCCTGGTGCGCCGCGATGCCCGCGGCCACCGGCTCGGACTGGCGGTCAAGGCGGCCAACCTGCAGCTGATCCAGCGTGAGCGTGACGACGTCCGCCGCCTCGTCACCTGGAACGCCGAGGCGAACGACCACATGATCGGCGTCAACGAGCGGTTCGGCTTCCGGGTCGTCGCCCGCATGGGCGAGTTCCAGAAGCGGCTCAGCTGACGGAGTCGAACACCTCGTCGAGCACGTCGAGCGCCTCGGCGAGCAGGTGGTCGGGCATCACCAGCGGCGGCAGGAACCGGAAGACGTTGCCGAACGTGCCGCAGGTGAGGGTGAGCAGTCCGGCCTGGTGGCAGGCGGCGTTGAGGCGGCCGGTGAGGGCGGCGTCCGGCGTGGTGGTGCCGGGCTCCACGATCTCGACGGCGAGCATCGCCCCCCGGCCCCGCACGTCGCCGATCACGCCGGTGCGCTCCGCGATCGCCTGCAGCCGCGGCACCATCGTGGCCTCGATGGCGCGCGCCCGGCCGGCGAGGTCGAGCTCGCGCATCGTCTCGACGGCGCCGAGCGCCGCCGCGCAGGCCAGCGGGTTGCCGCCGTAGGTGCCACCGAGGCCGCCGCCGTGCACCGCGTCCATGATCTCGGCGCGGCCCACGACGGCGGCCAGCGGCAGCCCCCCTGCGACGCCCTTCGCGACGGTGACGAGGTCCGGGACCACTCCCTCGTGCTCGACGGCGAACCACGCCCCCGTGCGGCACATCCCGGTCTGGATCTCGTCGGCCACGAGGACGACGTCGTGCTCGCGGCACCAGGCCGCGAGGGTCGGCAGGAACCCCGGGGCCGGCACCACGAAGCCGCCCTCGCCGAGGATCGGCTCGATCACCAGGCACGCCACGTTGCCGGCCCCCACCTGGGCCTCCACGGTGGCGAGCGCCCGGGCCGCGGCCTCCTCGCCGGTGACCGGCGCGGGCTCGCGGAACGGGTACGACATCGGTGCCCGGTACACCTCGCCGGCGAAGGGCCCGAAACCCTGCTTGTACGGCATGTTCTTCGCCGTCATCGCCATCGTGAGGTTGGTGCGGCCGTGGTAGGCGTGGTCGAACACGACGACGGCGTCGCGGCCGGTGTGCACCCGGGCGATCTTGACGGCGTTCTCCACCGCCTCCGCGCCGGAGTTGAACAGGGCGGCCTTCTTCGCGTGGTCACCCGGCACCAGGCCGGCGAGCGTCTCGCACACCTCCACGTAGCCGGCGTACGGCGCCACCATGAAGCAGGTGTGGGTGAACGCGGCGGCCTGCGCCGTGACCCGCTCGACCACCCGCGGCGCGCTGTTGCCGACGCTGGTGACCGCGATGCCGCTGGCGAGGTCGACGAACGAGTTGCCGTCGGCGTCGACCACCACGCCGCCGCCGGCCGCCACCACGTAGACCGGCAGCACCGAGCCGACGCCGCTCGCCACCGCGGCCTGGCGCCGGGCGTGCCACTCGCGGCTGCGCGGCCCGGGCACCTCGGTGACCAGCCGGCGCACCTGCTCAGGGGCAGTCGAGACGGTGGTCACGAGACCTCCTGCATCCCCCACGGGGCGCCGTACTCGGTGAGCAGGTCGAGGAACGGCTGCGCGGGGAACGCCTCGGGGCCGAGCACGCCGGTGCCCGACCAGGCGCCGGACTCGAGCAGCTCGAGCGCCACCACCGGGTTGACGGCGGTCTGCCACACCACGCACTGGTGGCCGTACTCGCGCATCGTCCACTCGTTGTCGACCACGTGATACAGGTACGTCGATCGGGCCTGGCCGTCCTTGCCGGTGCCGGTGACCCACAGGCCGGCGCAGGTCTTGCCGGTCATCTGCGGGCCCACCGAGGCCGGGTCGGGCAGCACCGCGGCCACGACGTCGCGCGGGCTCACCTCCACGCCCTTGACCTTCACCTTCTCGGTGCGGTCGAGGCCGAGCGTGTGCAGCACCTTGAGGATGTTGATGAACTCCTCGCCGAGGCCGTACTTGAACGTCGCGCGCTTGCAGGTGACCCACCGCGGCATGAGGAGCACCTCCTCGTGCTCCACGTTCACGCACTCGACCGGCCCGATGCCCTCCGGGAAGTCGAACACCTCCGGCTCGCTGAACGGCGGAGTGGTGTGCCAGTCGCCGTTCTGCCAGATCACCGGCGGGTTGAGGCACTCCTCGATCGTGGTCCACATCGAGAACGACGGCGCGAAGATCTCGCGGCCCTGGTCGTCGGTGACCACCAGGTTGGCGCCGTCGCGGGTGCCGAGCTCGTCGATGTCGGAGAACAGCTCGTCGGCGGCGTGGCGGGCGAACACGTCGGAGAGGCCGGGCTCGACGCCGATGCCGACCAGCGCCAGCCGGCCGGCGTCCTTCCACGACGACGCCGCGGCGAACTGCTCGTCACCCAGCTTCACGCCGCACTTCTCGTAGGGCTGCTCCGGGTGCGGCTTCGACAGCGACATCGCCATGTCGAGGTAGTCGCACCCGGCCTCGAGGGCGCCCTCGAAGATCGGCATGTTGAACACCGGGTCGACGGCGTTCATCACGTGGGTGATGCCGTGCTCGCGGCACAGCGCCCCGACCGAGCCGGCGTCCGAGGCGTCGATCTGCGCCGCCACGAACCGGTCGTCGGTGGCGGCTGCCTTCTCGGCGCGGGACAGGTCGTAGTCGGCGACGACGATGCCGTCGAAGAACTTGCGCCGCGCGGCGATCGCGGTGAACGCACCACCGACACCGCCGGCACCGACGAGCAGGATCTTCACGAGCCCTCCCCGATGAACGACATCACGTGCTTGATGCGCGTGTAGTCCTCGAAGCCGTACATCGACAGGTCCTTGCCGTACCCCGAGTGCTTGAAGCCGCCGTGCGGCATCTCGGAGACGAACGGGATGTGGGTGTTGATCCACACCGCGCCGAAGTCGAGCCGGCGCGAGACCCGCAGCGCCCGCGCGTGGTCCTTGGTCCAGACGCTGGAGGCGAGTCCGTACTCCACGCCGTTGGCCCAGCGCAGCGCCTCGGCCTCGTCGCTGAACCGCTGCACCGTCATGACCGGCCCGAAGATCTCCTGCTGCACCTGCTCGTCGTCCTGGTGCAGCCCCGAGACCACCGTGGGCTCGTAGAAGTAGCCGCGATCGCCCTTCTGGGTGCCGCCGGTGTCGACGGTGGCGTGGTCGGGGAGCCGGTCGATCATCCCCGCGACCCGTTCCAGCTGGGTGGCGCTGTTGAGCGGCCCGTAGTAGGTGTCCTCGCTGTCGGGCGGCCCGGTGGGCATGCCCTTCGCGGCCTCGGCCAGCGCCGCCACGAACTCGTCGTGGATGCCGGGCCCGGCGAGCACCCGGGTGGCGGCGGTGCAGTCCTGGCCGGCGTTGAACAGCCCGGCGCCGGCGATGCCCTCGGCCGCCAGCGCGATGTCGGCGTCGTCGAACACGATCACCGGTGCCTTGCCGCCGAGCTCGAGGTGCACCCGCTTCAGGTCGGACGACGCCGCCTCCGCCACCTCCATGCCCGCGCGCACCGAGCCGGTGATCGCGACCATCTGCGGCGTCGGGTGCGACACGAGCGCGCGTCCGGTGTCGCGGTCGCCGCACACGACGTTGAGCACGCCCGGCGGCAGGAACTCCTGGCAGAGCTCGGCCAGCAGCGTCGACGCCGCGGGCGTGGTGTCCGACGGCTTGAGGACGATCGTGTTGCCGGCCGCCAGGGCGGGCGCGATCTTCCAGATCATCATGAGCAGCGGGTAGTTCCACGGCGTCACCTGGCCGACGACGCCGATCGGCTCCCGGCGCACCCACGAGGTGTGGTCGGCCATGTACTCGCCCGCCGAGGCGCCCTGCAGGATCCGCGCGGCGCCGGCGAAGTAGCGGAAGTGGTCGGAGGCGTACGGCATCTCCTCGGACTTCGTGAGGTGCAGCGGCTTGCCGGTGTCGCGGCACTCGACCTCGTTGATCTCGTCCTCGCGGGCCTCGATGGCGGCCGCGATCTTCAGCAGCGCGTTCGAGCGGTCCTGCGGCGTGCCGTACCCCCACCCCTCGAAGGCGTCGGCCGCGGCGGAGTACGCGCGGTCGAGGTCCTCGGCCCCGGACATCGGGGCGGTGGCATAGGTGTCACCGGTGGTCGGGTCGACGACGTCGTAGGTCTCGCCGGAGGCGGCCGGGACCAGCTCCCCGTTGATGACGTTGCGGAACTCGGTGGTGGACATGCGCCTCCTCGGTCGGGGGTGACCGACGATAGCCAGTCGGAGACGGATTCGACAGGTCTAGCCGGCCTCACCTTCGGAATCCGTTGTCTTGCTTGCCAAGAGCAACGGAACACGGTGGAATGGCCGCGTCCGACCCGGACCCCGAGGAGGCGGAATGGCCAGGCTCGACCCCGCTGCCGAGAGTGCGCCCGAGAGTTCGGAGGCGAGCCTCAAGCCCGGCGCGATCGGCTTCTTCGACGCCCTCGTGATCGGTCTCGCGTCCACCTCGCCGGCGTACTCGCTCGCCGCCGTCATCGCGCCGATCGTGGCGCTCGTCGGCGTCTACGCACCCGGCGTGCTGCTCGCCAGCTTCGTGCCGATGCTGCTGATCGCCTCGGCCTTCTACTACCTCAACTCCGTCGACCAGGACTGCGGCACCACGTTCTCGTGGGTCACCCGGGCGATGGGGCCGTGGGCCGGGTGGGTCGGCGGCTGGGCGATCGCCATGACGGGCGTGCTGGTGATCGGCTCGCTCGCCGAGGTCGGCGTGCTCTTCACGATGTTCACCTTCGGCCTCGACACCGCGGCGGAGAACACCTGGCTCGTGCGCGGGCTCACCGTGCTCCTCATCGTGGCGATGACCGCGATCTGCGTCTGGGGCACCGAGGTGTCGGCCCGGCTCCAGAACGCGCTGATCGTGGCGCAGGTGCTGGCGCTGCTCACGTTCGCGGTGGTCGCGCTGGTGCGGGTGGCCAACGACACGTCGAGCCTGGACTCGATCACGCCATCGGTGAGCTGGCTCAATCCGTTCGGCGAGGGCGGGGCTGGCCTGACCGGCGGCCTGCTGCTCGGTGTGTTCGCCTACTGGGGCTGGGAGTCGGCGGTCAACCTCACCGAGGAGACCACCGACTCCGAGAGCGCGCCCGGGACGTGCCGGCATCGTCTCGACGCTGGTGCTGCTCGTCACCTACATCTCGGTCGCCTTCGCGGTCGTCGCGTACGCGGGTCCCGCCTTCCTCGCCGACAACAAGCGACGAGGAGGAGTACATCTTCCCGCTGCTCTCCACCGAGGTGATGAACGACTGGGACTGGGTGGTGTACCTCGCCGTCGCCACCTCGGCGATCGCGTCCACCCAGACGACGATCATCCCGGCGTCGCGCACCGGCCTCAGCATGGCCCGCCGTCACGCGCTGCCCACGGCAGCTCTCCCACATCCACCCGCGGTTCCGCACACCGGACGTCTCGACCTGGACGGTCGCCGTCATCGCGATCGGCTGGTACCTCGTCGTGTCGACGATCAGCGAGAACGCGCTCTTCGACTCGCTCAGCGCACTCGCGCTGCTGATCGCCTTCTACTACGGCCTCACCGGCATCGCGTGCGCCGATCTACTTCCGCCGTCAGCTCACCCGGTCGGCCAAGAACCTGCTGCTCATCGGCGTCGGCCCGGTCGTCGGCGGCCTCCTGCTGCTGTGGCTGCTCGTCGAGGCGATCATCGACATGTCCGACCCCGCCAACTCCTACAGCGGCCAGGCCTGGCTCGGCGTCAGCCCACCGCTGGTGATCGGCGTCGGCATCGCCGTGCTCGGCGTCGTGTTCATGCTCTTCTGGCGCACCCACGACTCCCGCTACTGGCAGGAACGACCCGGCGTCGCCACGGAGCGGGAGGTGGCGTCATGAGCGTGGTCCTCGGCTACGACGAGTCGCCCGGGGCGCGGCACGCGCTCACGGTGGCGATCGACGTCGCGCGCCGCTACGCCGAGCCGCTGGTGCTGGTCTACGGCAGCGCGCCACCGGGCGGTGTGGGGGAGGAGTACCGCTCCCACCAGCAGGCGCTGGACGAGGCCGGGCGCACCGCGCTGGCCCACGCGCTCGCCGACGCCGAGGCCGCCGGCGTCGAGGCCGTCGTCGAGCAGGTGAGCGCCAAGCCCGTCGACGCGCTGCTCTCGGTGGCCGACCAGCACGACGCGACGGTGATCGTCGTCGGCACGTGGGGCGAGACCCCGCTGCGCGGCGCGATCCTCGGCTCGACGTCGCACAAGCTGCTGCACCTCTCCAAGCGTCCGGTGCTCTGCGTGCCGGCGCCCGACTGACCCACCGAACCTCGGATCGGAGATTCCCGTGACCGACCCCCAGCAGGCCGCCCGCGACCACCTGTGGATGCACTTCACCCGCCACTCCAGCTACGCCGACCACCCGGTGCCGGTGATCGAGCGCGGCGAGGGCTGCTACATCTACGACACCGAGGGGCGGCGGTACCTCGACGGGCTCGCCGGCCTGTTCGTCGTCCAGGCCGGCCACGGCCGGGCCGAGCTGGCCGAGGTGGCCGCCCGGCAGGCCGAGAAGCTGGCGTTCTTCCCGCTGTGGTCCTACGCCCACCCGGGCGCCATCGAGCTCGCCGAGCGGATCGCGGGCCACGCCCCCGGCGACCTCAACCGGGTGTTCTTCACCACCGGTGGCGGCGAGGCCGTGGAGACCGCGTGGAAGCTGGCCAAGCAGTACTTCAAGCTGGTCGGCAAGCCCACCAAGCACAAGGTGATCAGCCGTGCGGTCGCCTACCACGGCACGCCGCACGGAGCCCTGTCGTTGACCGGGATCCCGGCCATGAAGGAGGCCTTCGAGCCGCTGGTGCCGAGCGCGTTCCGGGTGCCCAACACGAACCACTACCGCGCCCCCGAGGGCCTGCAGGGTCCCGGCACCGAGGAGGCGTTCGGCCGGTGGGCGGCCGACCGGATCGCCGAGGCGATCGAGTTCGAGGGCCCCGACACCGTGGCGGCGGTGTTCCTCGAGCCGGTGCAGAACGCCGGCGGCTGCTTCCCGCCGCCTCCGGGCTACTTCCAGCGGGTGCGCGAGATCTGCGACGAGTACGACGTGCTGCTGGTCTCCGACGAGGTGATCTGCGCCTTCGGGCGGCTCGGCGCGATGTTCGGCGCCGAGCGCTACGGCTACCAGCCCGACATCATCACCTGCGCCAAGGGCCTCACCTCGGGCTACGCCCCGCTGGGCGCGATGATCGCCACCGACCGGCTGTTCGAGCCGTTCGCGTCGGGCGACACGATGTTCGCCCACGGCTACACCTTCGGTGGCCACCCGGTCTCCACCGCGGTCGCGCTCGCGAACCTCGACATCTTCGAGAAGGAGCAGCTCAACGAGGGGGTGCGGGAGCGCGAGGGCGCCTTCCGCGGCTCGCTCGAGAAGCTGCTCGACCTGCCGCTGGTGGGCGACGTCCGCGGCGACGGGTTCTTCTACGGGATCGAGCTCGTGAAGGACAAGACCACCAAGGAGACCTTCGACGCCGGCGAGTCCGAGCGGCTGCTGCGCGGGTACCTCTCCGGTGCGCTGTTCGAGGCCGGTCTCTACTGCCGCGCCGACGACCGCGGCGACCCCGTGGTCCAGCTCGCGCCGCCGCTGGTGGCCGACCAGGCGGTGTTCGACGAGATCGAGGGGATCCTGCGCGACGTGCTCTCGCGCGCCACGGACCACCTGTGAGCGCGATGCAGCCGATCGACGAGGTGGGCGGCAGGATCATCGAGCTCCTGCAGTCCGACGGCCGGATGTCGTACGCCGCCATCAGCCAGCAGGTCGGGCTCTCGGAGGCCGCCGTCCGGCAGCGGGTGAACAAGCTGATGGCGGACGGCGTCATGCAGATCGTCGCCGTCACCGACCCGCTCCAGCTCGGCTTCCGTCGTCAGGCCATGGTGGCGATCTCGGTGCAGGGCGCCCTCGAGCCGGTGGCCGAGGCGCTCGCGGCGATGGACGAGGTGACCTACCTGGTGCTGGTGGCCGGCGGCTTCGACATCCTCTGCGAGGTGCTCACCAGCGACGACGACGAGCTGCTCGACCTGCTCTCCCGCCGGATCCGCGAGGTCCCCGGCGTGGCCGCCACCCAGACCCTCACCTACCTGAGGCTGGCGAAGCAGACCTACGCCTGGGGCACCCGGTAGCGATCAGGCGGCGTCGGAGCCGAGGGTGAGTTGCGTGGTGTCCTCGTCGCCGTCGCGGCGGTAGGTGATCGTCACCTCGTCGCCGGGACGGTAGGCGCGCACCGTGGCCACCAGGGCGTCGCCGGACTCGATCTTGGTGTCGTCGACCTTCGTGATCACGTCGCCGCTGCGCAGGCCCGCGTCGTCGGCGGCCGAGCCCGGCGAGACGTCGGAGACCCGGGCGCCCGCCTCGTCGTCGGACACCGAGACGCCGATCCGGGCGTGGGTGGGCGTCTCGCCGGCGCGCATCTGCTCCACCACCGGCAGGATCTCGTCGATCGGGATCGCGAAGCCGAGACCGATCGAGCCCGCCTCGCTCGAGCCGTTGCTCGTGGAGCGGATCGAGGAGTTGAGGCCGATCACGTGGCCGGAGAGGTCGACGAGCGGGCCGCCGCTGTTGCCGGGGTTGATGGCGGCGTCGGTCTGGATCGCCGGGTAGGCCGTGGTGTTGCCGTCCTCGTCCGAGCCGACGTCGACCGGCCGGTTCAGCGCGCTCACGATGCCGCTGGTCACGGTGGCGTCGAGGCCGAACGGCGACCCGATCGCCACCACCTGCTCGCCCACGGCGACCTCGCCCGACTTCCCGAGCGTGGCCGGGGTGAGCCCGTCGACTCCCTGCGCCTGGATGAGCGCGGTGTCGGTGAGCGGGTCGGTGCCGATCACCTCGGCCGGCGCCTCGGAGCCGTCGTCGAACGACACCGTGATCTCGCCGCCCTCACCGGCCAGCGACGCCACGTGGTCGTTGGTGAGGATCTCGCCGTCGGAGCTGAGGATCACGCCCGAGCCGGAGCCCGAGCCCTGCTGGCCGCGCACGTCGAGCTTCACCACCGACGGCAGCACGGCCGCGGCCACCTGCTGGACGCTGCCCTCGGCGGCCGGCGCGTCGCCCGTGGCCACGACGGGGCTCACGGTGCGCGCGACGGACCCGCCGCCGGTGGAGCCGCCGTCGCCGGAGAGGGCGTCGTAGGCGGCCGCGCCGCCGACGCCCGCTCCGCCGCCGAGCACGAGCGCGCCGGCCAGCACGGTGGCCGCGAACCGGCCGCGGCGCGGCGGCGGGGGCGTCGTGAAGACCGGGGGCGGGGGCGGCGGGAGCGGGCGGTCGAAGGTCTGGGTGTCCATGGCCACGACCGTGCGTCGCGTCCCTGTGCGTCCGCTTTGAGCCCGCTACGGCGTGGTGATGAGCTCGGCCGGCCGCCAGCGGCTCCACGGCGAGGTGCGGTCGCCGCAGAGCGCGGCGACGAGCATCCGCCGCACCGGCGGCGGGGTGCTCACCAGCGGGGCGAGGGCGTCGCGGGGCCAGGCCAGGGGCGTCAGGTCGCTCTGGAACACCGGCATCATCAGCCGGGTCCACCACTGGTACCAGCGCAGGTGGGCGGCCCGGTCGGCGGCGTACGCCGGCAGCGCCCGGCGGAGGTCGGACGACGCGGCGAGAGCCGCGGCCAGGCTCCACGCGTCGGCGAGCGCCAGCGAGGTGCCGGTGCCGAGCTGGGGGCTCATCGCGTGTGCGGCGTCGCCGACGAGTGCGACGCCCCGCGGTCCGTCGAGGCGGTAGGGACGCCGCACCGCCACGTCGCGGTAGGTGGCCGGCAGCAGCTCCTCGACCCGCTCGAGCAGGTCGGCGTACGGGCCGGCCAGGGGCGCGGCGTCCCGGCGCCAGGCCGGGAGTCCGCCCGCCACCACCGCGGCCATGTCGCGCTGGCGCACCGACCAGAACAGCGAGGAGCGGCCGCGTCCGGTGGGCAGCACGCCCAGGTAGCGCCGGGTGCCGTCGAGGCACTGGTAGAGCGCGTCGGTGGCGAGCTCGGCCGGGTCCGGGACGATCGCCCACAGGGCGCCGTACTCGTAGGCCCGGTCGCGCACCGCGAGACCCGCGCTCCACCGCACCCGCGACCGGCTGCCGTCGCACCCCACCACCAGGTCGTAGGAGGAGTGGTCGCCGGACGGCGTCTCCACGGCGATCCCGCCCGGCGTGGGCCGCACGCCGCTCACCTCGACGCCGAGCTCGACCGGCACGCCGCGCGCCCGGACGGCGTCGTGGAGCAGCACGAACAGGTCGCCGCGGTGCACCCCGAGGGCCGGGCGGGCGCCGGGCAGCTCGCCGTAGCCGAGGTCGAGGATCGGCCGCGACGTCGTGCACATCTCCACCCGCGACACCGGCCGCGACACCGAGCGCAGCGGCTCCAGCAGCCCGAGCCGGTCGAGCACCTCCTGGCCCATCGCCTGCAGCCACAGCCCGGCGCCCACCGGCCGCGGGTCGTCGGCCCGCTCGAGCACCGTGACGTCGTGGCCGGCGTCCGCGAGCAGGCAGGCCAGCGTGGTGCCGCCGGTGCCGAGCCCGACGATCCCGATGCGCACGGGCTAGCTACCGGGCTGGCTCAGGCCCAGCTGGTCTCGACACGCTCGGTCACGGCTTCGCAAGCTCAGCCGTGCTCGCTGCTCGACCACCATCAACGCTGGCCGTTCGCAGGCTCACGCCCAGCGTTCGGAGGCCGGCGTGAAGTCGAGCTTCCGCTCGCCGGTGTAGATCTGCTTGGGGCGGGCGATCTTCTGCTCCTTGTCCTGCACGAGCTCCAGCCACTGCGCGAGCCAGCCGGGGGTGCGGCCGATCGCGAAGAGCACGGTGAACATCTCGGGCGGGAACTGGAAGGCCTCGTAGATGAGGCCGGAGTAGAAGTCGACGTTGGGGTAGAGCTTGCGCTTGACGAAGTACTCGTCCTCGAGCGCGATCTTCTCCAGCTCCAGCGCGATGTCGAGCAGCGGGTTGGTGCCGGTGACCTCGAAGACGTCGTCGCAGGCCTTCTTGATGATCTGCGCCCGCGGGTCGTAGTTCTTGTAGACCCGGTGGCCGAAGCCCATCAGCCGCTCGTTGCCGTCCTTCACGCCCTTGATGAAGTCGGGGATGTTCTCCTTCGAGCCGATGCGGCGCAGCATCCGCAGCACCGCCTCGTTGGCGCCGCCGTGCAGCGGGCCGTAGAGCGCGGCGACGCCGGCCGCCACCGCCGAGTACGGGTCGACCTGCGAGGAGCCCACCGAGCGCACCGCGTTGGTGGAGCAGTTCTGCTCGTGGTCGGCGTGCAGGATGAACAGCACGTCGAGCGCGCGGACGAGGCGCTCGTCGGCCTCGTACTGGCGCTCGCTCATCTTGAAGAGCATCGAGAGGAAGTTGGCGGTGTAGCCGAGCTCGTTGTCGGGGTAGACGAACGGCTTGCCCTGGGCGTTGCGGAACGACCACGCGCCGAGGGTGGGCATCTTGGCGATCATCCGCACGATCTGCAGTCGCCGGACGTCGCCGTCCTTGATGTTGGTGGCGTCGGGGTAGAACGTCGAGAGGGCCCCCACCGACGCCATCAGCATCCCCATCGGGTGCGCGTCGTAGCGGAAGCCCTGCATGAACTCCTTGACGTTCTCGTGGACGAACGTGTGGTAGGTGATGTCGTGCACCCAGGCGTCGTGCTGCTCCTTGGTGGGGAGCGCGCCGTGCACGAGCAGGTACGCGACCTCGAGGAACGTCGACTTCTCGGCGAGCTGCTCGATGGGGTAGCCGCGGTACTCGAGGATGCCGGCCTCGCCGTCGATGAAGGTGACGGCGCTGCGACACGAGGCGGTGTTCACGAACCCCGGGTCGTAGACCGCGAGCCCCGGCTCGTCGTCCGCGGTGCGGATCTGCCCGAGGTCGGCGGCCTTGATGGTGCCGTCGGTGATCGGGACGTCGAACTCCTGTCCGGTGCGGTTGTCGCGGACGGTGAGAGAGTCAGTCACGCGTTCAACTTAGTCGGCGGCCCCTACGGCGGACACCCCCGTCCCGCCCACCGTCCCGAGATCGCTTGCGTGGTCTCGACCCGCCGTCGCGGCCTCGTTCCTCGGCCGCGGGCTCGCTCGACCTGGTTCGCTGGTGCGGGATCTCGTGCCTCGATCCCGCGCCCTCACCATTTTGACCGGCTCTCCGGCCCCCGCCTAGACTCGTGCGGTCCCGCCGGGCCTCTGTCGTCCGTGCGTTTCCAGCCGGGGCCAGCAGCCCCGTCCGACCGAGTCCTCAGAAAAGGCCCTATCACCGTGCGTACGTACAGCCCCAAGCCCGCTGACATCCAGCGTGACTGGCACGTCATCGACGCCGAGAACGTCGTCCTCGGCCGGCTCGCGGTCGAGTGCGCCACCCTCCTGCGCGGCAAGCACAAGCCGATCTTCGCCCCGCACATGGACGTCGGCGACTTCGTCATCGTGGTGAACGCCGACAAGGTCGCCCTCGCCGGCGACAAGGCCGTCACCAAGAAGCTGTACCGCCACTCGGGCTTCCCGGGCGGCCTGAGCGAGACCCCGATCGGCGAGGCCCTGGCCAAGAACCCGCGCGAGGTCATCGAGCGCGCGGTGTGGGGCATGCTGCCGAAGAACAAGCTGAGCCGCGCCCAGCTCACCAAGCTGAAGGTGTACGCCGGCCCCGAGCACCCGCACGCCGCCCAGCAGGCCGTGCCCCACGAGATCAAGCAGATCGCGCAGTAGGCGCGCTGCGACACGACCAACCGACATCGCACCGGACGAGGGAACTAGAGCATCGTGACTGACAGCACCGCCGAGGTCGAGGAGACCTTCCAGACCGACGAGCAGGGCGTCGCCTTCACCTCCGAGAGCGCCGCGTCCGCCGACGCGCCGGACCGCGCGGCCACCATCGCGCCCGCCGCCGCCACCGGCCGCCGCAAGCAGGCCGTCGCCCGCGTGCGCATCGTGCCCGGGACGGGTCAGTGGACCGTCAACGGTCGCGCCCTCGACTCCTACTTCCCCAACAAGCTGCACCAGCAGGTCGTCAACGAGCCGTTCGTGGCCACCCAGCTCGAGGGCCGCTTCGACGTCATCGCCCGCGTCCACGGCGGCGGCATCACCGGCCAGGCCGGCGCGCTGCGTCTCGGCGTGGCCCGCTCCCTCAACGCCGTCGACCTCGACGCCAACCGCGCCCTGCTCAAGAAGGCCGGCCTGCTCACCCGCGACGCCCGCGTCATCGAGCGCAAGAAGGCCGGTCTCAAGAAGGCCCGCAAGGCGCCGCAGTACAGCAAGCGCTGATCGACGACGTGCCGCGGATCTTCGGCACCGACGGCGTCCGCGGGCTCGCCAACGGCCCCCTCACCGCCGAGCTCGCGCTCGGACTCGGTGCGGCGGCCGCGCGCGTGCTCGTCGGCCGCGGCGGCTACGACCGCCAGCGGCCGCTCGCCGTCGTCGGCCGCGACCCCCGGATCTCGGGTCAGTTCCTCGAGCACGCCGTCGTGGCCGGGCTCGCCGGCGCCGGCGTCGACGTGCTGCGGCTGCGGGTGCTGCCGACGCCCGCCGTCGCCTACTTCACCGACGCCCTCGACGCCGACGTGGGCGTGGTGATCAGCGCGTCGCACAACGCGATGCCCGACAACGGCATCAAGTTCCTGGCGCGCGGCGGCGTGAAGCTCGACGACGCGGTGGAGCGCGAGATCGAGGAGCACCTCGGCCTGGAGTGGGAGCGGCCCACCGGCGCCGACGTCGGCCGGGTCCGTCCGTACGCGCCCACCGTCGAGGAGTACGCCGCCCACCTCGTCGGCACCCTCGACAGGTCGCTCGGCGGGCTGCGGGTCGTGCTCGACTGCGCCCACGGCGCAGCCAGCGAGGTGGGGCCGCGGGCGCTCGCCGACGCCGGCCTCGAGGTCGTCACCATCGGTGCCGAGCCCGACGGGCTCAACATCAACGACGGCTACGGCTCCACCGACCTCACCCGGCTGCAGCGCGCGGTGGTCGACCACGGCGCGAACGCCGGGTTCGCCGTCGACGGCGACGCCGACCGCTGCCTGGCCGTCGACGCCACCGGTGCCGTCGTCGACGGCGACCAGATCATGGCGATCCTCGCGCTGGCCCTGCGCGACCAGGGGCGGCTCGCGCACGACACCCTCGTCGCCACCGTGATGAGCAACCTCGGTCTGGTGCAGGCGATGCACGGCGCCGGCATCACCGTCCGGCAGACCGGCGTCGGCGACCGCTACGTGCTCGAGGACATGCGCGCCGGCGGCTACAACCTCGGCGGCGAGCAGTCGGGCCACATCATCATGCGCGACCACGCCACCACCGGCGACGGGCTGCTCACCGCGCTCCAGGTCCTGCAGCGGATGGTCATCACCGGCCGGTCGCTGCGCGACCTCGCCGCGGTGATGACCCGGCTGCCGCAGGTGCTGGTGAACGTGCCTGGCGTCGACCAGTCCCGCTGCGAGTCCGACCCCGGTCTCGCCGACGCCGTCGCGGCCGAGGGGTCGCGGCTCGGCGACACCGGCCGGGTGCTGCTGCGCCCTTCCGGCACCGAGCCGCTGGTGCGGGTGATGGTCGAGGCGCCCACCGCCGAGGAGGCGCAGGGCGTGGCCGACCGGCTGGCCGACGTCGTGCGGGAGCGCCTCAGAGTTTCCTGAGCCGCACGTAGCGCACCGAGTGGTCGCGCGCCTTGCGCAGCACGAGCGTGGCGCGGGAGCGGGTCGGCAGGATGTTCTGCACGAGGTTGGGGCCGTTGATGCCGTCCCAGATCCGCTCGCCCTCGACGCGGGCCTCGTCGGGGGAGAGGTCGGCGTACTTGGCGAAGTACGACGCCGGCTCGCGGAACGCCGTCTGGCACAGCCTCAGGAACCGGTCGACGTACCAGTCGCGGATGTCGTTGGTGGCCGCGTCGACGTAGACGGAGAAGTCGAAGAAGTCGCTCAGCGTGAGCCCGGTGCGGCCGTCGTCGCGCGCCCGCGCGGGCTGGAGCACGTTGAGGCCCTCGACGATCACGATGTCGGGTCGCTTGACGGTCACCCGCTCGTCGTCCAGCACGTCGTAGACGAGGTGGGAGTACGTCGGCGCCTCCACCTCGTCGCGGCCGGACTTGATGTCGACGACGAACCGCAGCAGCGCCCGGCGGTCGTAGGACTCCGGGAACCCCTTGCGGTCGAGGATCCCGCGGCGCTCGAGCTCGGCGTTCGGGTAGAGGAAGCCGTCGGTGGTGACGAGCGCGACGTTGGGGTGCTCGGGCCAGTGGGCGAGCATCTGCTGCAGGACGCGGGCGGTGGTGGACTTGCCGACCGCCACCGAGCCGGCCAGCCCGATCACGAACGGCGTCCGCGGCGGCGTCGCGCGGTGCAGGAACGCCTCCTGCTCGCGGTGCAGGCGGCCCGCCGACCCGACGTACAGGCTCAGCAGTCGCGACAGCGGCAGGTAGACCTCCGCGACCTCCTGCAGGTCGAGGCTCTCGCCGAGGCCGCGCAGCGCGCGGACCTCGTCGGCGCGGAGCGGGTTCTCGGTCTCCTGCGCCAGCGTCGACCAGGTCTCGCGGTCCAGCTCGACGTACGGCGAGGTCTCGCGACCGACGTCCTCGGACCGTGACTCGATCCGGTCCGACATGCGGGGATTGTTGCAGCCGACGCGCGTCGCCCCGCGGCCGGACCACTCCCGCCCGGGGCGACGCCCTAGAGTGCGGATCCATGTGCGGGATCGTCGGGTACGTCGGGTACCGGCAGGCGCAGGACGTCGTGATCGAGGGCCTGCGCCGGCTGGAGTACCGCGGCTACGACTCCGCCGGCATCGCGCTGGTCGACGCCGCGGCCGAGGGCGGGGCGCTGGCCAGCGCCAAGCGGGCCGGCAAGCTCGCCAACCTCGAGAAGGCGATCGCCGACGAGCCGCTGCCTGCCGCCACCACCGGCATCGGGCACACCCGCTGGGCCACCCACGGTGCGCCGAACGACGTCAACGCCCACCCGCACGCGGGCGCCGGGCGCCGGGTCGCGCTGGTGCACAACGGGATCATCGAGAACTTCGCGACGCTGCGCACCCGGCTCGAGGCCGACGACCACATGCTGCTGTCGGAGACCGACACCGAGGTGGCCGCCCACCTGCTCGAGCGGGAGGTGGACGACGGCGCCGACCTCACCACCGCGATGCAGCGGGTGTGCCGGCGGCTGCAGGGTGCGTTCACGCTGGTGGCGGTCGACGTCCGCGACCCCGACCGGGTGGTGGCCGCGCGCCGCAACAGCCCGCTCGTCGTCGGGCTGGGCGAGGGCGAGACGTTCCTCGGCTCCGACGTCGCCGCCTTCATCGAGCACACCCGCGAGGCGGTGGAGCTGGGCCAGGACCAGGTGGTCACGATCACCCGCGACGGCGTCGCGGTCACCGACTTCGACGGCGTGCCGGCCGAGGGCCGCCGCTACCACGTCGACTGGGACCTCTCGGCCGCCGAGAAGGACGGCCACGACTGGTTCATGCGCAAGGAGATCTTCGAGCAGCCGCGGGCGGTGGCCGACTCGCTGCTCGGCCGGCGCTCGTCGTCCGGGCTGCTCCAGCTCGACGAGATGCGGCTGGCCGACGACGAGCTCCGCGACATCGACAAGATCATCATCGTCGCGTGCGGCACCTCGTTCTACGCGGGCATGGTGGCGAAGTACGCGATCGAGCACTGGACCCGCACGCCGGTGGAGGTGGAGCTCGCCTCGGAGTTCCGCTACCGCGACCCGATCCTCGACCACTCCACGCTGGTGGTGGCGATCAGCCAGTCCGGCGAGACCGCCGACACCCTGCAGGCCATCCGGCACGCGCGGAAGCAGCGGTCGAAGGTGCTGGCGATCTGCAACACCAACGGCTCCACCATCCCGCGCGAGTCGGACGCCGTCATCTACACCCACGCCGGGCCGGAGATCGGCGTCGCCTCCACCAAGGGGTTCCTGACCCAGCTCGTGGCCTGCTACCTGCTCGCGCTGTACGTGGCGCAGGTGAAGGGCACCCGCTTCGGCGACGAGATCGACGAGGTGATGCGGCAGCTCGAGGCGATGCCCGACCACATCGACACCGTGCTCGGCGGTGCCGAGGCGGTCTACGAGCTCGCCCGCGACCACGTCGACAGCCGCTCGGTGCTCTTCCTCGGCCGGCACGCCGGCTACCCGGTGGCGCTGGAGGGGGCGCTCAAGCTCAAGGAGCTCGCCTACCTGCATGCCGAGGGCTTCGCGGCCGGCGAGCTCAAGCACGGGCCGATCGCGCTGATCGAGGAGGGCCTGCCGGTGCTGTGCGTCGTGCCGCCCCAGGGTCGCGACCAGCTGCACGACAAGATGATCAGCGGCATCCAGGAGGTGCGCGCCCGCGGTGCCCGCACCATCTGTCTGGCCGAGGAGGGCGACACCTCGATCGAGCCGTACGCCGACGTCCTCGTGCGGCTGCCACAGGTGCCGGTGCTGCTGCAGCCGCTGGTGGCGATCGTGCCGCTCCAGCTGTTCGCCTGCGAGCTCGCCACCGCGCTCGGCCACGACGTCGACCAGCCCCGCAACCTGGCCAAGTCGGTCACCGTCGAGTGACGTCGTGTGTCGGCGTGGGCATCGACGTCTGCGACCTCGACCGGTTCGCGGACTCGCTCGGCCGCACCCCGGGGCTGGTCTCGCGGCTGTTCACCGACGCCGAGGCGCGCGTCCGCCGGCGTCGCTGGCGGCCCGGTTCGCCGCCAAGGAGGCCCTCGCCAAGGCCCTCGGCGCCCCCGCCGGCCTGGAGTGGCACGACGCCGAGGTGGTCACCGACGACGCCGGCCGACCCACCTTCGTGCTCACCGGCACCGTCCGCGCCCGCGCCGACGCCCTCGGCGTCGCCCACGTCCACCTCTCCCTCTCCCACGACGCCGGCATCGCCTCGGCCGTCGTCGTGCTGGAGTCGGCCTGAGCGTTCCCGCTGCGGTAGTCCCTGACGTTTCCGTTGCGGATCGCGCCGAATGACAACGGAAACGTCAGGGACTACCGCTCACCGCTAGCGTGGCGCGGGTGATCAGGGCGCACACGGTGGAGCAGGTGCGGGCGGCCGAGGAGCGGTTGATGGCGCGGCTGCCGGAGGGGGCGTTGATGCAGCGGGCGGCCACCGGGCTGGCGCACGCGATCGCCGATCTGCTGGGGTCGACCTACGGCGCGCGGGTGCTGCTGCTGGTGGGGTCGGGCGACAACGGAGGCGACGCGCTGTACGCCGGCGCGGCGCTGGCGCGGCGGGGGGCGCAGGTGGAGGCGTGGCTGCTCTCCGACCACGCGCACGAGGCCGGACAGCTCGCCCTCACCCGGGCGGGCGGGCCGCACCATCGACGGCGCCGCCGCGCACGCGGCCGGACGTCGTGGTCGACGGCATCGTGGGCATCGGCGGGCGGGCCGGGCTCAAGCCCGAGGCGGAGCAGGCACTGAAGAGCGTCGAGGGCGTGCCGGTGGTCGCCGTCGACACCCCGAGCGGCGTGGACGTCGACAGCGGCGAGCTCGACGGCGGCCCACGTCGAGGCCGCGCTTACCGTCACCTTCGGCACCCACAAGATCTGCCACCTCGTCGACCCCGCGGCAGTCGGCCGCGGGTGCGGTGCACCTCGTCGAGATCGGGCTCGACCTGCCGGACGCCGCCGTCGAGGCGCTCCAGCCGGACGACGTCGCCGCGCTGATCCCGCGCCCGGCGCGGGACGCGCAGAAGTACAGCCGCGGGGTGGTCGGCGTCCGGGCCGGCTCCGCCACCTACCCCGGCGCCGGGCTCCTGTCGGTGGCCGGCGCGGCGTGCGGCCTCGCCGGGATGGTGCGCTACGTCGGCGACGACGCGGTGGCCGACCGGGTGCGCGAGCAGCACCCCGAGGTGGTCGGCGCGGGCCGGGTGCAGGCCTGGGTGGTCGGCTCCGGCAGCGGCGACGGCGCCGCGGGCACGCTCGACGAGGCGCTGGCCGACGACGTGCCGACGGTCGTGGACGCCGACGCCCTGGCCCACGCCCCGCGCGGCCGCGCGGACGTGATCCTCACCCCGCACGCCGGCGAGCTCGCCGCCATGCTCGGCGTCGAGCGCGACGAGGTGGAGGCGCAACCACTCAGACACGCGCGGCGGGCCACCGACGAGTACGGCGCCGTCGTGCTGCTCAAGGGCCGCCACACGCTGGTCGCGCACCCGGACGGCCGGGTCCGCGTCACCACCACCGGCGTGCCGTGGCTGGCCACCGCGGGTGCGGGCGACGTGCTGGGCGGCGTCATCGGCGCCCTGGCCGCGAGCGGTCTCGACCCGTTCGACGCCGCCTCCGCCGGCTCCTGGCTCCACGGCGCCGCCGCCACCTGTGCCGGCGACGGCGGGCCGATCGTCGCCGGCGACGTGGCCCGGGCACTGCCACAGGTGATCGCAGGCCTGGTGGGAGACTGACGGGCATGACCGCCCGCGCCGAGCTCGTCGTCGACCTCGACGCGATCCGGCACAACGTGCGGCTGCTCCAGGAGCACACCGGCGTGCCGCTGATCGTCGTCGTGAAGGCCGACGGCTACGGGCACGGCATGCTGCCGGTGGCCCGGGCCGCCCGCGAGGCGGGCGCCGCGTGGCTCGCCGTCGCCACCCTCGACGAGGTGCGGGCGCTGCGCGCCGCGGGTGACGACGGGCCGTTGCTCACCTGGCTCACCGTGCCCGAGGAGCAGTACGACGACATGATCCTCGCCGGCGTCGACCTCACGGCGTACTCGGTGGAGGAGCTCCACGAGATCGACGAGGCGGTGGCCGAGGCGGGCCGCCCGGCGCGGGTGCAGCTCAAGGTCGACACCGGCCTCAACCGCGGCGGCGCCGCCCGCGCCGACTGGACCGCCCTCTTCGCGGCCGCGCGCGAGGGCGAGGAGGCCGGGCGGTGGACGGTCACCGGCGTGTGGTCGCACCTCGCGTGCAGCGACGAGCCCGACCACCCCGCCAACGACGCCCAGGAGGCCGCCTTCCGCGAGGCGCTCGACCTCGCCCGACGCGGTCGGCCTCGAGCCCGAGATCACCCATCTCGCCAACTCGGCGGGGGCGATCCTGCGGCCCAGCGCCCGCTTCGACGCCGTGCGCTGCGGGATCGCCGTCTACGGTCTCGACCCCGCCCCCGGCGTGCCGCACGGCCTCGACCTGCGCCCGGCGATGACCGCCCGGGCCACGCTCGCCCTCGTCAAGCACCTCGACGCCGGCGACGCCGTGTCGTACGGCCACACCTGGACAGCGGGCGCGCCCACCACGGTGGGCCTGGTGCCGGTCGGCTACGGCGACGGCGTCCCCCGCAACGCCGGCAACGCGGCCGACGTCGCCGTCGACGGCAAGCGGCGCCCGATCCGCGGCCGGGTGTGCATGGACCAGCTCGTCGTCGACCTCGGCGGCGACGAGCCCGCGGCCGGCAGCGACGTCGTGCTCTTCGGGCCGCCCGCCGGGCCGCACGGCCCGCAGCCCACCGCGCAGGACTGGGCCGAGGCGTGCGGCACCATCAACTACGAGATCGTCACCCGCATCGGAGGCCGGATGACCCGGAGGTACACCGGATGAGCACGCAGGGGCTGGATCCTCGGCGCCCTCGGCGGTGCCGTCGGCGTCGCGGCGGCCGGCACCGCCGTCGCGGTCGCCCGGCGCGAGCGGAAGGTGGGCCGCGACGCCGGCCAACACGTCGCGCTGGGGTCGCTGCGCTCGCGCCCGATCACGGTCGTGGCCGACGACGGCGTGCCGCTGCACGTCGAGGTCGACGAGGCCGAGCCGCTCGACAACGGTCAGCGTCGCCTGTTCACCCGCGGCGAGCAGCCGCCGGTGACGCTCGTGTTCGTGCACGGCTACTGCCTCAACCTCGACTCCTGGCACTTCCAGCGGGCGGCCTACCGGGGGCTGGTGCGCTCGGTCTACTACGACCAGCGCTCCCACGGCCGCTCCGGGCGGTCCGACCGCGAGCACGCCACCATCGAGCAGCTCGGCCGCGACCTGCACACCGTGATCGACACCGTGGCCCCCGACGGTCCCGGTCGTGCTCGTCGGCCACTCGATGGGCGGCATGAGCATCGTCGCGCTCGCCGAGGAGTTCCCCGACCTGGTGGGGGACAAGGTGATCGGCGTCGGCCTGATCGCCACCACCGCCGGCGGTCTCGACCCCAGCAAGATCCTGGTGCCGCTGCTCCCGTCGCGGCTCACCGGCCGGCTCACCCACCGCGCAGTCTCCACGCTCGCGCGCGGGCACCGCGCCGTCGACGGCGTGCGGCGCGTCGGCAAGGCCATCGCCACCGTCGCCACCAGCAGGCTCGCGTTCGGCGGCGACGTGCCGCAGGAGTACGTCGACTTCGTCGACGACATGCTGTCGGCCACGCCGTTCGAGGTGGTGGCCGACTTCTTCCCCGGCTTCAGCTCGCTCGACAAGTTCGACCACGTCGAGGTGTTCGACCGGGTGCCGACCTCGGTGGTGTGCGGCACCGACGACCGGCTCACCGGGATCGGCCACTCCCGCAAGCTGCACATCCGGATCCCGACGTCGCGGATCCTCGAGTGCGAGGGCGCCGGGCACATGGTGATGCTCGAGCGGCACGACCAGGTGAACGCCGAGCTCGACCAGCTCATCACCGCGGCCGCCACGCGCGCCGCCACCCGATGACCCTCTCGGTGCGCCGGGTCGGGCCGGAGTCGGCCGCGGCCGTGCTGGCCGTGGTGCAGGACGCGTTCGGCAGCCGGCCGCCGCTCGACCCGCCCGCCGACGCGCTCGCGGACACCGAGGCCTCGATCGCGACGAGGCTCGCGCTGGGCGGCGGCCTGGTGGCGCGGCTCGACGGCGACGTCGTCGGCGCGCTGCTGTTCGAGGAGGTCGGCGACGTCGTGTACCTGCGCCGCTTCGGGGTGCACCACACCGCCCGCAGCCACGGCGTCGGCCAGGCCCTCGTGCAGGCGGGCATCGAGGCGGCGGCCACCCTCGGCACCCACTCGCGGGTCACCGTGGTGGCCCGCGAGGAGCTGCCCCGCACCATCGAGTTCTGGCGCCGCCACGGGTTCGTGCAGACCGACCGCCGCTCGCCGTACGTCGAGCTCAGCCACAACCTCCCGATCCGTCGCGAGGTGGCCACCCCGGAGGCGATGCGCGACCTCGGACGCCGGGCGGCCGGCCGGCTGCGCGCCGGCGACCTCGTGCTCCTCACCGGCGACCTCGGCGCCGGCAAGACCACGTTCACCCAGGGCCTGGGCGCCGGGCTGGGCGTGGCGGACCGGGTGACCTCGCCGACCTTCGTGATCGCCCGCGAGCACCCGGCCGCACCGGGCCGGCCGCCCCTGGTGCACGTGGACGCCTACCGCCTCGGCAGCACCGCCGAGCTGGACGACCTCGACCTCGACACCGCCCTGGACGAGGCGGTCACCGTCGTCGAGTGGGGCGAGGGCAAGGCCGAGGGGCTGGCCGACTCCCGGCTCGAGGTCCGGATCACCCGGGCTCCGTTCGTCGAGCCTGCCGAGACGCCGGCGCCCGACGTCGTCGACGTCGACGGCGCCGAGCCACGTCTGGTGGAGCTCCTGGGGCGCGGGCCCCGGTGGGCGACCGCCTGGCCCTGGGGCGACTGATGCTCCTCACCTTCGACACCGCCTCGCCGCGGGTGAGCGTGGCCCTGCTCGACGCCGGGCCCGACGCCACCCGGGTGGCGGCCGAGGCCGTCTCGGAGCAGACGATGCGCCACGGCGAGCAGCTCGCCCCGCTCATCGAGCGCGTGCTGGCCGACGCCGGCGTCGACCGACACGACGTCACCGCGGTCGGCGTGGGGGTGGGCCCCGGCCCGTTCACCGGGCTGCGGGTCGGGCTGGTCACCGCGCGCACGCTCGGGCTGGTGCTCGACGTGCCGGTGTACGGCGTCTGCTCGCTCGACGCGCTCGCGGTCGAGGCCGTCGACACCGGCGCCGTCGCCGAGCCGTTCCTGGTGGCCACCGACGCCCGCCGCAAGGAGGTGTTCCTCGCCGCCTACGACGCCGCCGGCGTCCGGGTGAGCGGCCCCGTCGTCGACAAGCCGGCCGCCGTCGCGAGCGACCTGCCGGTGGTGGGGGAGGGCGCCACCCTCTACCCCGAGGCGTTCCCGCGCCCGGTCGGGCCGCAGCGGCCCGCCGCGGCCTGGCTCGGCGTCGCGCTGGTGGAGGAGCGGGTGGAGCTGCTCGACCCCGACCCGCTCTACCTGCGCCGCCCCGACGCCGAGGTGCCCGGAGCCCCGAAGCCCGTGTCGTGACGGTCCGTCCGGCCACCGCCGACGACGTCGACTGCCGTCGTCCGGCTCGAGGAGACCTGCCTCGGCGCCGACGCCTGGTCGCCGGCGCTCGTGGTGCCGGCGGTGGGCGGTGAGCTGCCCACCGTGCAGGTGCTCGTGGCCGAGGTGGACGGCGGGGTGGTCGGCCACGCGGTCGCCAGCCTGGTGGCCGAGGTGGCCGAGCTGCAACGCATCGCGGTCGACCCCGCGCACCGCCGTGCCGGCCTCGCCAGCGCGCTGCTCGACGCCGTCGTCGACGCCGCGCGTGACGCCGGTGCCGACCACCTCCTGCTGGAGGTACGGGCCGACAACGCCGGTGCGGTGGCCTTCTACGCCCACCACGGGTTCGCCGAGATCGACCGCCGCCCCCGCTACTACCGCGACGGAGCGGCCGCCGTCGGTGATGCGGCGGCCGCTCCGGCCGGGGTGCTGAGCCTCGGGGCTACCCGGCGAGGAAGATCGGGGGGCTCACCTCGTCGCCCGGGACCGGGTCGGTGAGCTGCTCGGCCTCGCCGTCGATGCCGAGCCGCCAGACCGACCAGCCGCCGTCCGCGTACGCCGTGAACACCACGTGCCCCGGGTCCTCCCAGGCTTGGGAGCCGACGAAGCCACCGTCGACGACGTGCTCGGCCACCTTCGCGCCATCGCGGTCGAGGATCGCGATCAGGTTGGAGCCGATGCCGTCGAGGTAGGCCGGACCGGCCAGCACATGCCCGCCGCTCGGTGAGATGGCGCCGAGCGTGTTCTCGCACGTCTCGAAGAGGTAGTCACCGGCGGTGAGGTCGTACAGCCCGCTGCAGGAGCCGGTGCCGGAGTAGCTGATCTGCACCGAGGCCACGCCGGCGGCGTCGACGTCGTTGATCTTCAAGCTGTCGGGGACCGCGACGTCCGTGGTGCCGTGCGAGTTCACGGCGATCGGCGCCTCGGCGAGGTTCCCGTCGCTGAGGTAGACCACGCAGCCGTCGACCTCCTCGTTGCAGTTCGGGCCGCCGGTGATGGCCGCGGGGTAGGCAGTCTCGGAGAAGTTCGGAGCCGAAGGACACCTCGTCGCCGTCCCAGCGGGTCATCAGCTCGCCCTCGGGCGTCTTGTAGGCGATCACGAGCCCGTCGGGGGAGGCCACGTAGCCGTCCACCGCCGGGACCGACTCGACGAGCTCGGTCGTCGCCGCCGCCCGCCGGTGCCGTCAGCACGTCGATCGTGCCGTTGCCCTCGTCGTCCCGGCGGTAGGCCACGATCTCCGCCCCGAGCTGGTCGGCGCGCACGTATCCGGAACCCGGCAGGTCGAAGACCACGCCGTCACCGCGCACGAAGTCGTCCGCCTGGATGCTGCCGATCATCGGCCGCGGGCCGGGGTCGGGCAGCGCGGGCGAGGAGGAGTCGGTGACCGTCTGGTCGGGGGTGGCGGCCGGCGGCACGCCGTCGGTGCGGCCGGCCTCGCCGGCGGTGACGACGGCGATCGGGGTGAGCACGGCCGCGACGGCGAGGATGCCGCCGGCGACGGCGGCCTGGCGACGACGACGGATGCCGCGGGCACGGGTGGTGACCTGCTCGAAGCTGATCGGCGCCTCGTGCAGGTCGCGGACCCGGCGGTCGAAGGCGTCGGACATCTCGGTCTCCCAGGTGCGGTTCTCGTTCATCGGATCTCTCCGTCGGTGGAGTCGTGGGAGGGGTGGAGGTGGGCGGGCACCCGGTCGCGCAGGGCCGCAATCGCGCGGCTGCACTGCGACTTCACGGTGCCGGTGGAGATGCCGAGCGCGTCGGCGGTCTCGGACTCGCTCAGCTGCTCGTAGTAGCGCAGCACGACGACGGCGCGGGCCTTCGGCGGCAGGCTCTGCACGACGTCCCACAGCGCGGCGCCCCGGCCGTCGTCGTACTCGTCGAGGTGCGGCACCGGTTCGGGCAGGTCACCGGAGGCGTGCTCACGGCGCTTCCACGCCCGCCGCCACAGCGAGTTGTTCTCGTTCACCATGATCCGGCGCACGTAGCCGTCGACGCTGTCGCGGTCGCGCACCTTGTCCCAGGCCAGGTACAGCTTGGCGAGCGAGGTCTGGAGGATGTCCTCGGCCTGGTGGCGGTCGCCGGTCAGCAGGTACGCCGTCCGCAGCAGGCTCGGCTGGCGCGCCTGCAGGTACTCGGTGAACTCCGCGTCCTTGCGGTCGCGCGCGCTGGTGCCCACGGCTCCAGCCTGCCGTGTGTCGAGCACTCCGTGTCCGTTCACACGACCAAGACGCGACGCGGCGTCGGATGGTTGCAATCCTCGGCGGATGCGCTTGGCTGACCCCATGCAACAGGTGAAGGCGGTCATCGCACGCGCGAAGAACGAGCCGGTGGAGCTGGTGACGATCAACGTGCCCGACCCCGGGCCGGGCGAGGCCGTGGTGCAGGTGCAGGCGTGCGGGGTGTGCCACACCGACCTGCACTACCGCGAGGGCGGCATCAACGACGAGTTCCCGTTCCTGCTCGGCCACGAGGCGGCCGGGGTGGTGGAGGCCGTCGGCGACGGCGTCACCGACGTGGCGCCGGGCGACTTCGTGGTGCTGAACTGGCGGGCCGTCTGCGGCCAGTGCCGTGCGTGCTACCGCGGCGAGCCCTGGTACTGCTTCGCCACCCACAACGCCACCCAGAAGATGACGCTGGAGGACGGCACCGAGCTGTCGCCGGCGCTCGGCATCGGCGCGTTCGCGGAGAAGACGCTGGTGGCGGCCGGCCAGTGCACCAAGGTCGACCCCGAGGCGCGCCCGGCCGCCGTCGGTCTGCTCGGCTGCGGCGTGATGGCCGGCCTCGGCGCCGCCGTCAACACCGGGTCGGTGACGCGCGGCCGCAGCGTCGCCGTGATCGGCTGCGGCGGCGTGGGCTCGGCCGCCATCGCGGGCTCGGCCCTGGTGGGCGCGAGTCCGATCATTGCCGTCGACCTCGACCCGCGGAAGCTCGCGAACGCCGAGAAGCTCGGCGCCACCCACACCATCGACGCCTCCACGGAAGACCCGGTGGCGCGGATCAAGGAGATCGCCGCCAGCTACCACGAGGGCGCCGAGGGAGCCGACGTCGTGATCGACGCCGTCGGCCGGCCCGAGACCTGGAAGCAGGCGTTCTACGCCCGCGACCTCGCCGGCACCGTGGTGCTCGTCGGCGTGCCCACGCCCGACATGAAGGTGCCCGACATCCCGCTCATCGACGTGTTCGGCCGGGGCGGCGCGCTGAAGTCGAGCTGGTACGGCGACTGCCTGCCCCACCGCGACTTCCCGATGCTCGTCGACCTCTACCGCCAGGGCCGGCTCGACCTCGACGCGTTCGTGAGCGAGGAGATCGGGCTCGGCGACGTCGAGGCCGCCTTCGACAAGATGCACGGCGGCGACGTGCTGCGCAGCGTCGTCGTCTTCTGATTCAGCGTCCCTTCAGGCAGCGCCCGCGAGACTGAGCCCGTGCGTGTGCTGGTGGTGGAGGACGAGCGGCGGCTGGCGCGCGCCGTGAAGGTGGGGCTGGAGGCCGAGGGCTTCGCCGTCGACGTCGCCCACGACGGCACCGACGGGCTCTGGCTCGCCCGCGAGCACTCCTTCGACGCGATCGTGCTCGACCTCATGCTGCCCGGCATCAACGGCTACAAGGTGTGCGAGACGCTGCGCGAGGAGGGCAACTGGACGCCGATCCTCATGCTCACCGCCAAGGACGGCGAGTGGGACCAGGTGGAGGGGCTCGACACGGGCGCCGACGACTACCTCACCAAGCCGTTCTCGTTCCCGGTGCTGGTGGCCCGGCTGCGCGCCGTCGCCCGCCGCGGCGCCGTCGAGCGGCCGACCGTGCTCGAGGTCGGCGACCTGCGGCTCGACCCGGCCGCCCGCCGTGCCTGGCGCGGTGACGCCGAGCTCTCGCTCACCGCGCGCGAGCACGCGCTGCTCGCGTTCCTGATGCGGCATCCGGGCGACGTCGTGTCGAAGTCGCAGATCCTCGACGCCGTCTGGGACACGAACTTCGACGGCGACCCCAACATCGTCGAGGTGTACGTGCGCCACCTGCGCAACAAGATCGACCGGCCGTTCGGCCGGGAGGCGATCGGGACGGTCCGCGGCGCGGGCTACCGGCTGGCGAGCCACGGTGGCTAGCTGGCTCCGGCTCGCCTCGGTGCGGGCCCGCACCTCGCTGGCGGCGACGGCCGTCGTGCTGGTGGCGCTGACCGCGGGGTCGCTGCTGCTCGTGTGGTTCCAGTACGAGGCGCTGCACGAGAGCGTCGAGGACGCCGTCGAGCTACGGGCCGACGAGGTGGCCGAGCAGGTCGAGGCCACCGGGGCACCGGAGCAGCCCGTGATCGACCCGAACAACCTGGAGGAGGACGACGACGGCCTGCTCGTCCGGGTGACGACCCAGGGCGGGAACGAGATCGTCTACGCCACAGACCGGTTCCCACCTCAGGTGGATGATCCCCAGGACGGCAGCTACATCGTGGCCACGGAGGACGCCGAGTACGAGGGCGTCCGGTACGTCGTCACCGTGGCCTCCTCGTCGGAGGAGGCGGCCGAGTCGGCCAACGTCCTCATCCCGCTCCTCGTCCTCGGAGTGCCCATCTTGGGGCTCGTGGTGGGGTTCACCACCTGGTGGCTCACGGGTCGCGCGCTCCGGCCGGTGGAGCGGATCCGGGCCGAGGTGTCCGAGATCGGCGAGGAGGAGCTCGGCCGGCGGGTGCCGGTGCCGGGATCGCGTGACGAGGTGCACCGGCTCGCGGTGACGATGAACGACATGCTCGACCGGCTGGAGTCGTCG
The DNA here is from genome assembly GCA_963808855.1 of uncultured Actinomycetota bacterium. Lineage (GTDB taxonomy): Bacteria > Actinomycetota > Actinomycetes > Propionibacteriales > Nocardioidaceae > Nocardioides. The sequence goes on from CAWEHA010000002.1 coordinate 1,272,325, forward strand.
CAGCACCGGCAGCGGCGGTTCGTCTCCGACGCATCCCACGAGCTGCGCACCCCGCTCGCCGTGCTCCGCCAGACCGGGGAGGTGGCCCGCGCTCACCCGGACGCGCTGCCGGCCGACGAGCTGGCCGACACCGTGCTCGAGGAGTCGGCGCGCATGCAGCGGCTCGTCGAGCAGCTGCTCGTGCTCGCCCGCTCCGACGAGGGGCGCCTGCTGGCCGAGCGGCGCGACGTCGACCTCGACGACCTGCTGCTCGCCGAGGCCGGTCGGGCCCGCGCGGCCGGGCTCGCCGTCGACACCACCGGCGTCGGCGCCGGACGGGTGCTCGGCGACGCCGGCGCCCTCGCCCAGGTGGTGCGCAACCTCGTCGACAACGCGATGCGGCACGCCACCGGCCGGGTGCGTCTCTCGCTCGCCCCGGAGGCCGGCACGGCGGTGCTCACAGTCGAGGACGACGGTCCCGGCGTCCCCGCCGAGGAGCGCGAGCGGGTCTTCGAGCGGTTCGTGCGCCTCGACGAGGCTCGCGCCAGCCAGGACGGCGGCAGCGGCCTCGGCCTCGCGATCGTGCGCGAGATCGCGCGCCAGCACGGGGGTGACGCCGCCCTCGACGGCTCCGACCTGGGCGGCGCGCGCGTGACGGTGCGGCTGCCGTCCGACACCGGTGGCTGAACGCGCGGTCAGCGGCGTTCAGCGTGGGTTCAGCGAGCACCCGGCATCGTCGTCCTCACCATCACACCCGGAACGGAAGAAGGAAGACCCGTGAACCTCCGCAGGCTCCGTAGCAAGAGTGTCGTCGTCCCCGCCGTGGCTGCCGCCGCGGTCTTCGGTCTCGGCGGGGTGGTGTACGCAAACACCGCCTCCGGCGAGGAGCTCCAGGGCGACGAGCTGGAACGCGCCCGCACGGCCGCGCTCGAGGCCGTGGGCGAGGGTGAGGTCACCGACACCGAGGTCGGCGACGAGGAGGGCGCCTACGAGATCGAGGTGACCAAGTCCGACGGCACCGAGGTCGACGTGCACCTCGACGAGAACTTCGTCGTGATCGGCCAGGAGAGCGACGGCCAGGGGGATGACGACGCCGAGGAAGACGACGGCCGTGACGACGACCGCGGCGGCGACGACGAGGACGAGGGCGAGGACGGCGACCGCTGACGTGGCCGCCCGTCTGATTGCATGGGGCGGGTGACCACCACCCGCGTCGACCACGGCACCACCAGCGGCACCTTCACCCTCGACGGCGAGACCTTCGACGTCGACAACAACGTGTGGGTGGTGGGTGACGACGAGGAGTGCGTGGTGATCGACGCACCGCACGACGTCGGGGGCATCCTCGACGTCGTCGCGGGCCGTCGGGTGAAGGCGATCGTGCTCACCCACGCCCATGACGACCACTGCCGGGTGGCACCGGCGCTGCGCGACGCGGTCTCGGCGCCGATCCTGCTGCACCCGGCCGACCGTCCGCTGTGGGAGCTCACCCACACCGCGGAGCTGTGGGACGTCGACCTCTCCGACGGTCAGACCGTCGACGTCGGCGGCACCACGCTCCAGGTGCTGCACACCCCGGGTCACGCGCCGGGCGCCGTCTGCCTCTACGCCGCCGATCTCGGCAGCGTGTTCACCGGCGACACCCTGTTCCAGGGCGGACCGGGCGCCACCGGCCGCAGCTACAGCGACGAGGACCTGATCAAGGAGTCGATCCGCGAGCGGCTGCTCGCGCTGCCGGACGAGACGGTGGTGCACACCGGCCACGGCGACGACACCACGATCGGCGCCGAGCGGGCCGGGCTCGACTCCTAGGCCTCGCGCCCGGCCTCGACCGGCTCCGGCTTCGGCTCCCGCTTCTCGTCGCCGTGGCCCGGCCACCACGCCGTGTGCCCCAGGAGGGCGGTGAGGGCGGGGGTGAAGAAGGTGGCCATCACGAACGCCGAGACGAGGATGCCGAACGAGAGCGCGAAGCCCATCGAGGTGAGCAGCGAGTTGCCGCCGAGCATGAGCGAGGCGAAGGTGCCGGCGAGGATGACGCCGGCCGCGGCGATGGTGGGGCCGGCATGCTTGATCGCCTCCGCGGCCGCGTCGCGCGAGCTGAGTCCCTCCCGCGTCTCCTCGCGTAGTCGGGCGATCATCAAGATGTTGTAGTCGGTGCCGAGGGCCACCACGAAGAGGTAGATGTAGATCGGCAGCAGGAAGATCAGGCCCTCCTCGCCGCCGATGTGCTCGAACACCAAGGTGGTCGCGCCGAGACTGGCGCCGAACCCGAGGCCCACGGAGGCCATGAGGTAGAGCGGGGCCACCAGGCTGCGCAGCAGCAGGGCCAGGATCAGCATGATCACGATCGCGGCCACCGGGAACACGATCGAGTAGTCGCGGTTCATCGCGGCCTGGAAGTCGACGAAGATCGACGTCGTGCCGCCGACGAGCGCCTCGGTGCCGTCCGGCGCAGCGTCGTGGGCGACCCCCCGCACGGAGCCGCGGACGTCGTCGATCGCCGCGTCGGAGGCCGGGTTCTCGTCGAGCAGGAACGTGATCGACCACGTGGTGCCGTCGTCGGTGCCCTGGCCGAGGGTCGCCTGGGCGACGCCGTCCGCGGCGCCGACCTCCTTCGGCGAACGCCTCCGCCTCCTCGCGGGGGATCGCCTCGCCGTCGGTGGCGTTGAGGATCACGTAGCCGGGATCGCTGGCGCCGGCCGACACGTTGTCGCTGAACTTCTCGATGCCGACCGTCGACTCGGCGTCGGCCGGGAGCCCGGAGTCGCCGAGGTCGAAGGTGGGGCTGAAGGTGAAGGCGATCGCGGCCAGGGCGGCGAGCACCGCACCCGACGCAGCGGCGTAGGTGCCCGGCCGCCGGGCGAGCGAACGACCCGCCGCAGCGAACCGGGCCGACTCGGGCTCCACGAGGTACTTCTTCGACGGCCAGAACAGCGCCCGGCCCAGCACCGTGACCACCGCGGGCACGAGGGTGAGCGCCGCCAGCAGCGTGACCGCGACGGCGATCGCGAGCGCCGGCCCGATCGCGCGGAAGATGCCGAGCGAGGAGAGCACGAGCGCCATGAAGGCGACGATCACCGCGCCGCCCGCCGACGCGATGGCCTCGCCGGCGCGCTCGAGCGCGTGGGCCACCGCGGGCCGGGTGGCCTCGCCCTCCCGCAGCCGTTCGCGGTAGCGGAACAGGAAGAACAGGATGTAGTCGGTGCCGATGCCGTAGAGCACGACGAGCAGGATCACCTCGACGTCGCTGCTCGCCTTGAGGTCGAAGATGTCGTTCGCCCAGGCGATGAGGCCGTTCGCGATGGTGGACACCACGCCCACGATCACGATCGGCATCAGCGTGATGATGACGCTGCGGAAGATCACCGCGAGCAGCACGACGATGAGCAGGATGGTGGCGGCGCCGACGATCGCCAGCGCGTCGCCCGACGCCTCCTGGCTGTCGTAGCTCTGGGCGAGCGGGCCGGTGACGGCGTAGTCGAGGCCGGTGCCGTCGAGTGCCTCGTCGAGGTCGTCGCGCAGGTCGGTGATCGAGTCGAACTCCGAGGGGTCGTACCCGGTGGCGCCCTCGGCGAGGCCGATCACCGAGAACGCGATCTCCTGGTTCTCCGACGGCACGGCGAGCGCCTCGGGGTTCTCCGGGGACACCGGCTGCACGGAGTCGAGGGCGTCGCCGAGCTCGACGCCGGCCATCACCTGGTTGACCGTCGCAACGTCGTCGGCCGACACCTGCCCGCCGTCGGCGCGGTCGAAGACCACGATCGCGCCCACCGTGGTGTTGGTGTCGGGGAACGCCTCGGCCTGCAGCTCGGCGGCCTCGATCGACTCGTACGAGTCGGGGAGGAACTCCGACTGGTCGGTGGTGGGCTCCAGCGTGGGCGCGAACGCCACCACCACGCCGGCGAAGACGACCCAACCGAGGATCACGAACCAGGGACGACGGGACGCCATGCGGCCGAGAAGTCCAAACACGGCTTTACCTTATCGACACCCGCTGGGGTGTTGCGCGGCCGGGGGTCGGACCTCAGAAGGGCTCGACCAGCAGGCAGATCCCGTGGCCGGCGACCCGGGTGAGCACGATCGTCGCGTCCCGCTCGCCGGAGAGGTCGAGGCGGCGGCGCAGCTGGTCGGGCACGACATCGACGCCGCGCTTCTTGATCGTCAGCCGACCCACGCCGCGCTCGCGCAGAGCGGCGCGCAGCTGCTTCTCGCGGTACGGCAGCTCCTCGAGCACCCGATAGCCACGGGCGAACGGCGTGCGGAACGACTCGTCCGAGGTCACGTAGGCCAGGTGCTCGTCGAGCAGCCCGCCCCCGACGCCGGCGGCGACGCCGGTGACCAGGCCGGCGCGGATCACCGCGCCGTCGGGCTCGTAGAGGAACCCACCGACCCCGCGCACGCCCACGGCGTCGCGGCCGGGGTCGTCGTCGTCGGTGAGGGTGGCGAGGCCGCCGTCGCCGATCACCGTGGCCCGCCGGACGGTGGTGGCGAGCCGGCCCGACCACAGCGCCGCCTCCTTCACCTCGCCGTGGTCGCTCACCCACTCGGCCTCGACGCCGTCGGGCACGAGGGCGTGCGGGATGCCGGGCGCCGTCTTCACGCAGGCGTCGCGGGCGAACAGCGTGGTCACGAAGTCCCACGACGGCGACCAGGCATCGGCCCGGAAGGTGCGGCCGCGCGGTCCGCGGCGGGCGGGGTCGGCGAAGGCGACGTCGAAGGGGGAGTGGTCGATGGTGGTGGCGTCGGCCACCTGCACCGCGCCGCCGAGCCCGAGGCCGGCGAGGTTGGCCTCGGCCATCGCGACCCGCACCGGGTCGAGGTCGACGCCGGCGGCGGTGAGGCCGGCCTCGGCCGCCGCGATCAGGTCGCCGCCGATCCCGCAGCCGAGGTCGACGAGGGTGCCGGCCTCGAACGCCCGCAGCCGCGCGGCGCGGTGCCGGGCGACGACGAGCCGGGTGGCCTGCTCGAGCCCGTCGACGGTGAAGTACATGCGGGCGGCGTTCTCGGGCCCGAACTTCGGCGTCGCCCTCGCCCGCAGCTCCACCTGGGTGAGCACCGCGGCCACCTGGGCCGGGTCGGCCTCGCGGCGCAGCTCGGCCTGCACCGCGGGCTCCCTCCCACCCTCCGCGACGAGCGCGGTGGCGCGCTCCAGGAGCCCCTGCCCGTCGTCGGTCAGGAGCCACCGGAAGCCGTCGAGGTCCACGGGGAGGTGATCCTGTCAGCAGCCCGCTCCCTGGCACTCGCTGGGGGTGAGTGCTAGTTTCGGCTTGGCACTCTCACCACGAGGGTGCCAGCGCAGGCACCGGTACGACCCCCGCGACGGCGCACCGTCACTGCCTGCTCCAGCTCCGAGACACACACGGAAAGTGGAGGTCGACATCGTGTCGGTCAACATCAAGCCTCTCGAGGACCGCATCGTCGTCAAGCCCCTCGACGCCGAGCAGACCACGGCCTCCGGCCTGGTCATCCCGGACACCGCCAAGGAGAAGCCCCAGGAGGGCGAGGTCGTGGCGGCTGGCCCGGGTCGGTACAACGAGGACGGCGACGGCCGGATCCCGGTCGACGTCGCGGTCGGCGACAAGGTGATCTACAGCAAGTACGGCGGCACCGAGGTCAAGTACGGCGGCGAGGAGTACCTGATCCTCTCCGCGCGCGACGTCCTCGCGGTCGTCTCCTGACCCACCCGGGCGCGGGTCGTGTGCCTCTGGCCGGGTGAGAGCCCGGCCTCCGGCACACGACCCGCATCCGTTTCCACCCACCTGATCAGAGGAGCCACTCGATGCCCAAGATCCTGGAGTTCGACGAGGGCGCCCGGCGTGCGCTGGAGCGCGGCGTCGACGCGCTCGCCAACGCCGTCAAGGTCACCCTCGGCCCCAAGGGCCGCTACGTCGTGCTCGACAAGAAGTGGGGCGTGCCCACCATCACCAACGACGGCGTGACGGTCGCGCGGGAGATCGAGCTCGACGACCCGTTCGAGAACCTCGGTGCGCAGCTCACCAAGGAGGTCGCCACCAAGACCAACGACGTGGCCGGCGACGGCACCACCACCGCCACCGTGCTCGCGCAGGCGATGGTCCACGAGGGGCTGCGCGCCGTCGCTGCCGGCGTCAACCCGATGGCACTCAAGCGCGGGATGGACGCCGCCGCCCAGGCACTGAGCGACGCCCTGCTCGAGGCGGCCCGCGAGGTCGACTCCAAGGAGGACATGGCGTCGGTCGCCACGATCTCCAGCCGCGACGCGGTGATCGGCAACCAGATCGCCGAGGCCTTCGACAAGGTCGGCAAGGACGGCGTCATCACCGTCGAGGAGTCCAACACCCTCGGCACCGAGCTCGAGTTCACCGAGGGCATGCAGTTCGACAAGGGCTACATCTCGGCGTACTTCGTCTCCGACCCGGAGCGGATGGAGGCCGTGCTCGACGACCCGTACATCCTGCTGCACCAGGGGAAGATCTCGGCGGTCGCCGACCTGCTCCCGCTGCTCGAGAAGGTCATCCAGGCCGGCAAGCCGCTCTTCATCCTCGCCGAGGACGTCGAGGGCGAGGCGCTCTCGACCCTGGTGGTCAACAAGATCCGCGGCACCTTCAACGCCGTCGCGGTGAAGAGCCCCGCCTTCGGCGACCGCCGCAAGGCGATGATGCAGGACATCGCGACGCTCACCGGCGGCCAGGTCGTGGCCCCCGAGGTCGGGCTCAAGCTCGACCAGGTCGGGCTCGACGTGCTCGGCACCGCCCGCCGCGTGGTGGTCACGAAGGACAACACCACCATCGTCGACGGCGGTGGCGACAAGGCCGAGGTCGACGCCCGGGTCAACCAGATCAAGGCCGAGATCGAGAACACCGACTCCGACTGGGACAGCGAGAAGCTGCAGGAGCGGCTCGCGAAGCTGGCCGGCGGCGTGTGCGTCGTCAAGGTCGGCGCGTCCACCGAGGTGGAGCTCAAGGAGAAGAAGCACCGCATCGAGGACGCCGTCTCGGCCACCCGGGCCGCGATCGAGGAGGGCATCGTCGCCGGCGGCGGCTCCGCCCTCATCCACGCCGTCTCCGTGCTCACTGACGGCGACCTGGGCCTCACCGGCGACGAGGCGGTGGGTGTGCGCATCGTGCGCAAGTCCGCCGACGAGCCGCTGCGCTGGATCGCCGAGAACGGCGGTGACAACGGCTACGTCGTCACCACCAAGGTGCGCGAGCTCGGCCCCGGCAACGGCTTCAACGCCGCCACCGGCGAATACGGCGACCTGGTCGCCCAGGGTGTCCTCGACCCGGTCAAGGTCACCCGCTCCGCGCTCGTCAACGCCACCTCGATCGCGGGCATGCTGCTCACGACCGAGACGCTGATCGTCGAGAAGCCCGAGGAGGACGACGACGCCGCGGCCGGTCACGGCCACGGCCACGGTCACTGACCCGTCGCTTCCGCGCTGACCCGTCGCTTAGAGGCGACGGGTCAGCGCTTTTCTGACGGGTCAGCGGAGGCGGATCGTGATCCGCGGGGCACGGGGCGCCGCGAGCAGGCGGGTGCCGGGATGCGTGGCGGTCACCGTGAGGGTGCGGGCTGGCGCGGAACGCAGGGTCACCACCGCCGAGTAGCGACAGGCCGCGGCGCCGGCGCGGCGCAGGGTCGCGCGGCGGGTGAGGACGGCGCGCGCGCCGTTGCGCACGGTGAGCGTGACCGGTCCGCTGCAGGCGAGCGCGCGGCGGTCGGCGCGCCCCAGCGAGCCGCTGAGGGTGAACGTGTGCGGCGCGCTGGTGTCGGCGGCCGGGCGCGCGGCGAGACCGAGCCGGGTCGGCGCCTTGCGCACCGTGACCGTGCGGGTCGCCGCGTCGTTGCCCGGCGTCGGGTCGACTTGGAGCGCGTCGACGGTGGCGGTGAACCGCTTGGCGCCGGTGGTGGTGGCGCTGCCGGCGAGCCGCACCGTGGCGGGCAGGCTGCCCGGGCGGCACACGACGGTGGCGCCGAGCGTGCAGGCGCCGCCGGTCACGCTGGCCGAGCGCAACGTCACCCCCGCCGGTCGGGGCACCCGCACCGTCACCCCCGTGGCGGGGTCGGGCCCCGCGGACGTCGCGCGCACCGTGACCGCCAGCGGTGCGCCGACCGCCACCCCCGTGGGTGCCGTCACCTGAGCTGCGCACGTCGGCGGCCCGCACCAGGTCGAGCACGCCGGACCGCTGGGTCGCCACGTGCACCCCCTGGTCGTCGGCCAGGATCTCGAAGGCGTCGTTGTACACCATGTCCATCGCCGGGTCGAACGGCACGAAGGTCGCGCCCCCGTCACCGGACCGGTACACGCGGCCGGACTCCTCGAACCCCCAGCCGGTGGCGATCAGGATCGACCCGTCGACGGGGGAGAAGGTCACGGCGTCGATCTGGACGACCTCGAGCGCACTCGGGTTCTCCTCCTCGTCGGTGCCCGGCACCACGGTCCAGGTGCCGCCGCTGTTGGTGCTCTCGTAGAGCGCCCCGTTCAGGTCGACCGTCGCCACCAGGTGACGGGGGTCGGCCGGGTCGATCGCCACGTCGCCGACGTCGTTCGACCCGCCGGGAAGGCCGGTCGACTGCTGCACCCACGACGCGCCGTCGTCGACCGAGGCGAGCACGAAGCCCTCGTCGCCGGACAGGAAGACCGCCGACGGCGTCGCGCCCGCCGCGGGCGCGATCTCGATGTCCTCGGCGCGGAACGAGTCCGGGAGCAGCGCGGCCGGGATCTGCGTCCAGGTCGCGCCGCCGTCGGCGGTGCGGAACACCGCCTCGAAGCCGCCCGTCGCCCACGCCACGTCCGGGTCCGCGGGGTCGACGGCGAGCGCGACGACGTCCTCCGGGGCGGTGGGGACCGCGGCGGCGAAGGTGAGGCCACCGTCGGTGGAACGGCGCACGTCGCCGTCGAGCCGCGCGAAGACGCGCGCCGGGGCCGACGGCGCCACCGCGAGCGCGATCACCTCCTGCCCCGTGGTCGACGGCACGACCGACCAGGTCAGGCCGCCGTCGAGGGACCGCAGCAGGCCGGTGTCGCTGCCGGCGAAGGTGCGGCCACCACCGCTGTCGATGTCCCGGACGGTGCGCTGCACCGGTCCGCCTCGCTCGGTCCACGACAGGCCGCCGTTCTCGGAGCGGTAGATGCTGGTGCCGGCCTGGGCGTACAGGGTCGAGCCGTCCGGGGTGCCGGCGACCGCCTCGGAGCCGCTCCCGGGGAGGCCGCCGCCGAGCTCCGACCACATCGGCACGCTCACGGTGACGTCGGTGGTCTTGAACACGCCCTCCCCGGTGCTGACGAACACCGTCGGCCCCACGGCGAACAGGTCGGCCGCGGCGCCGGTGTGGTCGATGTTCGCACCGGCCCAGACGGGGGACGGCGTCGTCTTCACGAGCGCGTCGGTGGAGCGGAAGACCTGACCGGTGCTGGTCGCCGCGAGCAGCCGGTTGCCGGCGATCGTCAGGTCGAGGACGTTCCCGTTCACGGTGGCGGTGTCGATCGCGGCCCACGTGGGCGTGGTGGCGGTGAGGTTGACCGTGCGCATGATGACGCCGTCGGAGGCGAGGAACGCCAGGTCCGGGTCGGTGGGGTGGAGCACGACGGTGGCGTCGCCGAACCCGAGCCCGGCGGCGGCCGCGTTGCCGGTCTTGTTGGTCCACGTGCTGCCCGAGTCGGTCGACAGCGCCACCCGCTGCACGTAGCCCGTGGCCAGGATGCGGGTGTCGGCCGGGCCGGCGCCCGCGTCGACGCCGATCGCCCGCACGATGCTGTCGAGGCCCGTGCCGGGCGCCGTGCCCACGAGCGGGAAGCTGCCGCCGTCGTCGGTGGAGCGGCGGACACCGGTGTAGGTGGCGACGTAGACCCGGGAGTCCGTGGTGGGGTCGATCTCGACCTGGTTGTCGATGCTGAAGCTGGCGCCGAAGCCCTCGTCGACGCCGAGGTGCTCCCAGGTCAACCCGCCGTCGGCGGAGCGCGCCACGCCCTCGCCGAGCGCGGCGTAGACGAGGTTCGGGTCGCTCGGGCTCACCGAGAGCACGGTCTCGAAGATCCCCTCGGGGGCGTGCCGGCTCCACTCGCCGGGCACGGCGGGCTCCGGCGCGGCCGCGCTGGGTGGGGGTGGGAGCGCGAGCGGTGCGAGCCCGGTCAGCAGGGTGAGGACGACGGCGGCGGGGGCTCTGCGGGTCATGTCGGGCTCCGTCGGGGCGTGAGGGCGGTGCCCTGCCCGATCGGGGCCTCGATCGAGGGTAGGACCGATCATGGCCTGCCCAGCACCTGGTCTGGACCCCTTGCGAGGATGGGCCGGTGACGGACGGGAGGCGGGAACGGCGGGCGCTGTTCCTCCTCCCCATCGTCTTGGCATGCCTGTCGATGCTCGGACCGTTCAGCATCGACACCCCGTTCCCGGCCTTCCAGGAGATGGCCCGCGACTTCGACGTCGCCTCGGTGGACCTGCAGCTGGTGGTGAGCACCTACCTGCTCGCGTTCGCGGTGATGAGCCCGTTCCACGGGCCGATCTCGGACGCCGTCGGGCGCCGCCCGGTGATGGTCGCCGGGGTGCTGGTGTTCGCCGTCGCGTCGGTGGGGTGCGCGCTGTCGCCGACCCTGCCCGTGCTGCTGGGGTTCCGGGTGCTGCAGGGGCTCAGCGCGGGCGGGGCCGCGATCGTCGGGCGCACCGTGATCCGCGACCTCTACGAAGGCGACCGCGCCCAGCAGCTGATGAGCCGGGTGATGATGATCTTCGGCGTCGCGCCGGCGGTGGCGCCGATCGTCGGCGGACTCCTGCTGCAGCTCGGGCCGTGGCCACTGGTGTTCTGGTTCCTGGCCGGGTTCGGGCTGGCGCTGGCCGCCCTCGTCACCTTCACGCTGCCGGAGTCGCACCCGCCGGAGCGGCGGATCCCGTTCCGGCCGCGGTCGCTCCTCGGGGCGCTCAGCGGCACGGTGCGCCACGGCGGCTTCCACCTGGTGGCGTGGGGCGCGGCGTTCGCCTTCGCGGGACAGTTCCTCTACATCGGTGCGGCCCCGATCTTCGTCGTCGACCTGCTCGGCCTCGGCGAGCTCGACTTCTGGATCTTCTTCGTGCCGATGATCGCGGGGCTGACCCTCGGCTCGTTCATCAGCGGACGCGCGGCCGGGCGGGTGTCGCGCCACGCGCTCATCACCGCTGCGGCCTGCTTCGCGCTCCTCGGGGCCCTGGTGAACGTGCTGCTCGCCGCCCTGCCCGCCACCAGCGCGGAGCTGCCGTGGGCCGTCGTCGGGCCCGCGCTGATCGCCGTCGGCACCGGCGCGGCCTACCCGTCGCAGCAGCTGATCCTGATGGACCTCTTCCCCGAGGCCCGCGGCTCGGCGGTGTCGATGTTCGTGTTCTTCACCCTGGTGCTCAACGCGGTGGTGGCCGGAGCGCTGGCGCCGGTGGTGACCGGCTCGGTGCTCACGATGGCCACCGCCTCCCTCGTGCTCGTGGCGCTCGGGCTGCTCAGCTGGTCGGTCCACCTGCGGGCGGGCCAGCGAGCGCGCGCGACCGCCGAGCTGCCCGAGGAGCTCGCCCCGACCGAGTCGCTCTGACTCCCTCTGAGGGGTGGAACCGCGCGTTCTTCCTGGTCAGGCCGGTCGTCGGGGCTTACGGTTCCCGGCGGGAGGACTGACTGATGGGGGACGGCGAGCGCGGACGCGGCGGGCACATCCTGCCCGTGCTGCTCGGCGTCCTGGTGCTGGGCCTGGTGCTCGCGGCCGTCGTCCAGTTCCGCGACCGCGGCGACGACCCGCCCGACCCGCTGCGCCCGGTCGACCTGGGCGCCGAGTCGGCGCCGGAGCCCGACCAGCGGGCGGTCGAGGCCGTGGCCGTCGCCCGCTCCGCCGTCGAGGCGTTCTACGGCGTCGACCACCGCACCCTCGAAGCCGACCTCGAGGAGGTGCGCCGGCTCGCCACCGGCGACTTCGCCGAGCAGTACGACGACGCCGCCGACCGGCTCGAGCAGCGGTTCCGAGAACGGCGGCTGGTCACCTCCGCGACGCTCGTGCCCGACGGCACCGCCACCTCCTCGCTCACCACCGCCCGCGCCGAGGTGCTCGTGGCCGTCGACGTGACCCGGCGCGCCGCCGGCCAGCCGCCCGAGCAGCGCGACTTCCGCACCCGGGTCGAGCTCGTGCGCCTCGACGGCGAATGGCTCGTCTCCGCCCTGGAACCGGTGGGCTAGTGGTGCGCCGTCTCGTCCTCGTGCTCTTCGCCCTGGTGCTGGTGGTGTCGGGGGCGAACGTGGCGCTCGCGCTGTCGAAGCCCGACCCCGACTCGGCCGGGACGCTGAGCGGTCCGGGCGGAGACGCCGTCGCCGCTGCCGTCAGCGCCGTGCCGCTGGCCCTCGGCTACGACCACCGCGACCTCGCCGCGGGGCTGCGCGCCGCCACGGCCGTGATGACGCCTGCCTACGCGGAGGAGTACCGCGCCACCTTCCGCCGCACCGCCGCCCCCCGCGCCCGCCGCGAGCGGCAGGTCGCCGACGCCGTCGTCCGCGACGCGGGCCTGGTGCGCGTGGCCGACGACCGCGCCGTCTGCCTGCTCTACGTCGACCAGCGGCTCCTCGCCACCGACGGCCAGACCCTCGACGAGCCCCGGGTCACCGCCCGCACCCGCCTCCGCGTCACCCTCCAGCGCGTCGACGGCGACTGGCTGCTCGCCGGCCTTACCCCGCTGTGAGGGGGTCGCGCATTTCACTGGTTCACCAGTGATTCGCGCACTCCTCAGCCCAGGGCCCGGTCCAGGTTCATGGCGGCGGAGATGAGGGAGAGGTGGGTGAAGGCCTGGGGGAAGTTGCCGAGCTGCTCGCCGGTGAGGCCGACCTGCTCGGCGTAGAGGCCGAGGTGGTTGGCGTAGGTGAACATCTTCTCCAGCACCAGTCGGGCATCGTCCAGGCGACCGGCGCGGGTGAGGGCCTCGACGTACCAGAACGTGCACAGCGAGAACGTGCCCTCCGGACCGTCGAGGCCGTCGGTGGTGCGGCCGAGGTGGTAGCGGAACACCAGGCTGTCGGAGACCAGCCGCTCCTCCAGCAACTTGAGCGTGGAGAGGAACCGCGGGTCGTTGGGGGCCAGGAACTTCACCAACGGCATCAGGAGGATGCCGGCGTCGAGGTTCTGCGCTCCCTCGGACGCCATGAAGGCCTCGAGGTCGGGGTCCCAGCTCTTCTCCATGATCCGGGTGTGGATGCGGTCGCGGACCTCGCCCCAGCCGGACAGGTCGCCGGGAAGACCGCGCTGTCGCGCCATCCGCATCATCCGCTCGATCGCCACCCAGCACATCAGGCGGGACACCGTGTGCGCTCGGGGGCCGTCGCGGATCTCCCACATCCCGGCGTCGTCGCGCTCCCAGTTGTCCATCACCCAGGCGAGCACCCGGGTCAGGTCGTGCCAGTTGTCGACGCTGATCCCGGCGCCGTGCTTGTTGAACAGGTAGACCGAGTCGATGAGCTCGCCGTAGATGTCGAGCTGTAGCTGATCGACGGCGGCGTTGCCGATCCGCACCGGCTGCGAGTCGCAGTAGCCCCGCAGGTGGTCGAGCTCCAGCTCCTCGCCCGGCACCTGCCCGTCGATCGTGTAGAAGTTGCGCAGCGGGCCGAGGTCCGGCCCGTCCCCGTAGTCGTGCTGCTCGGCCAGGCGGTCGGAGAGCCACCGCATGAACGACTCGGCCTCGTCGGTGAAGCCGAGCCGCAACAGCGCGTACAGGCTGAACGCCGCGTCCCGGATCCACACGAAGCGGTAGTCCCAGTTGCGGCCGCCACCGATCTCCTCCGGCAGGCTCGTCGTCGGGGCGGCGATCACCGCGCCAGTGGGCTCGTGGGTGAGGAGCTTGAGGGTGATCGCGGACCGGTTGACCATCTCCCGCCAGCGTCCGGTGTAGGTCGACCGCGACAGCCACGTGCGCCAGAAGGCCGCCGTGCGGTCGAAGAGGTCGTCGAGGTCCTGGGCGGGCAGGTCCTCGCCGTCCTCCAGCAGATGGAGCGCGAAGCGCGCCTCGTCGCCGGCGCGCAGGACGACCTCGGCGGTGGCGGACCCGTCGCTGACCTCGAGCTCGTGGGTGGAGGTGAGGCCGAGCCGCAGGCCACCACCAGTGATCAGGACGCCGTGCTCGACGGCCTCGAGGTCGGGCATCACCCGGCCGTAGTCGGGGCGAACCGCCAGGTCGGTCCGCACCCGCACCTCGCCGCGGACGGCGTTCACCCGACGCACGATGCGCTGGCGGTGGTTGCCTTCGTGCGCCGCGTCCAGCGGGAAGAAGTCGTGCACCTCGGCGACCCCGTCCTGGGTGAGGAAGCGGGTCACCAAGATCGCGGAGTCCGGGAAGTAGAACTGGGTCGTCCGCGTGGTGCCGTCCACCACCGTCATCCGCCACGAGCCGGCGTCGGGGTCGAGGATGCTGCCGAGCGCGCTCGGAGCGTCGAAGCGTTCGGGGCAGAACCAGTCGATCGTGCCCGCGTCGTCGACCAGCGCGCAGCTTCGGAGGTCGCCGATGATGCCGTGGTCGGCAATCGGCTGGTAGTCACCCTGGTGCTGGGCGTGCCATTTGCCGCCGCCGTCGCCCGCCTGGTCGTTCGTCATGACCGGACCGTCCTCACCGGTCGGTGCCGCCCAGCCGCCACTGGTGCGGCACCAGGTCGACGGCGGCCTGCGGGCCCCACGACCCGGGCTCGTAGGGCTGCACCTCGGGCGGGTCGTCGAGCAGCGGCTGCATCACCTGCCACAGCCGGTCGACCTCGTCGGCGCGCGTGAAGAACGTCTGGTCGCCCTTCATCACCTCGAGCAGCAGCCGCTCGTAGGCCTCCAGCGGGTCGGAGTCGGGCACGTCGCAGGTGAGGCAGAGCCGGAACGTCGCCTCCACCAGCTCCATCTCCGGCCCCGGCCGCTTGGCACGGACGTCGATGTCGATCCGCGGCTCGTCGGTGAGCTCGAGCACCAGCTCGTTGTCGGTGGTCTCGTGGTTGGAGAGCAGCGTGCCCTCGGGGGTGCGGAACCGCAGCGTGATCACCCGGCGCGACTCGGCCATCGCCTTGCCCGTGCGCAGGTAGAACGGCACGTCGCGCCACCGGTCGTTGTCGACGTACATCTCGATCGCCACGAACGTCTCGACGTCGGAGTCGGGGTCGACGTCGTCCTCGTCGCGGTAGCCGTCGTACTGCCCGTAGACGACGCGGCTCTTGTCGAGCGGTCGCAGCGCCTCGAACACCGCGGCCTTGGCGTCGCGCACCTTCTTCTCGGTGAGCTCGCCCGGGTCCTCCAGCGCCACGAAGCCGAGCAGCTGGCTGAGGTGGGTGGACACCATGTCGCGCAGGCAGCCGGTGGACTCGTAGAAGCTGCCGCGGCCCTCCATCTGAAGGGTCTCGGGGACGTCGATCTGCACCGAGGCGATGCTCCGGGTGTCCCACGCGGGCTCGAACAGGCCGTTGGCGAACCGCAGCGCCAGGATGTTCTGCACCGCCTCCTTGCCGAGGAAGTGGTCGATGCGGAAGACCTGCTCCTCCTCGAAGACCTCCTTGATGGCCCGGTCGAGGCTGCGGCTGCTCTCGAGGTCGAGGCCGAACGGCTTCTCGGCGACCAGCCGGGTGCGTTCGGCGAGCCCCTCGCGGTCGAGCATCGCGATCATGTCCTCCACCGCCCCGGGCGGCACCGAGAGGTAGAGCAGCCGGCGCACGTCGTCGGTGGACCCGTCGCCGGCCACCGCCTCCTCCGCCTCGCGGACGGCGGCCGCGAGGTCGGAGCCGTCGTCGGCGCTGGAGGTCTGGAACGAGATCCGCTCCAGCAGCGGGCCGGCGATGTCGTCGTCGAGCTCGTCGACGCTCTTCTCCAGGGCGGTGCGCACCTTCTGGCGGAACTCGTCGTCGCTTCCCTGCGAGTGCCGGCCGCTGCCGATCACGCGGTACTCGGCGGGCAGCCGGCCGTCCTCCGCGAGCCGGTACAGACCGGGAAAGAGCTTGCGGGCGGCGAGGTCGCCGCTGGCCCCGAAGAGCACCAGCACGTGCGGCGGGAGGGACGATCCGGTAGAGGTCACACCACTAGCGTCGCGCCGTCGTCAAGGGCTGCGCATCACCCGCCTAGACTGGAGGCGTGGAGTTGCCGGAGAAGTTCGCCGCCCTCGGTCTCACCTACGACGACGTGCTCCTGCTGCCGGGACACTCCGACATCGCACCCGACGAGATCGACACGACGTCCCGGCTCACCCGCGAGCTGAGCCTCAAGGTGCCGCTGGTGAGCGCCGCGATGGACACCGTCACCGAGTCGCGGATGGCGATCGCGATGGCCCGCCAGGGCGGCCTCGGCGTCCTGCACCGCAACCTGTCGGTGGCCGACCAGGCCTACCAGGTCGACCTGGTGAAGCGAACCCAGACCGGGATCATCAGCAACCCGGTCACGATCACGCCCGACCGCACACTCGAGGACCTCGACCGGATCTGCGGCGAGTACCGGGTCTCCGGGCTGCCCGTGGTCGACGCCGAGAACCTGCTGATCGGCATCATCACCAACCGCGACCTGCGGTTCACGCCCGTCGCCGAGTGGTCCACCACCAAGGTCGACGAGGTGATGACGCCGATGCCGCTCATCACCGGGCCGGTCGGCATCTCGCGCGAGGAGGCCACGCTCCTGCTGCGCAAGCACAAGCGGGAGCGGCTGCCGCTCATCGACGAGGCCGGCCGGCTGGGCGGGCTGATCACCGTCAAGGACTTCGTGAAGGGCGAGCAGTTCCCGCTCGCCTCCAACGACTCGCACGGCCGGCTGATGGTCGGCGCCGCGGTCGGCTACTTCGGCGACGCCTGGCAGCGCGCCACCACCCTCGTCGAGGCCGGCGTCGACGTGCTCGTCGCCGACACCGCGCACGGCCACGTGTCGCTGCTGCTCGACATGGTGAAGCGGCTCAAGACCGACCCCGCCACGCGCCACGTGCAGGTGATCGGCGGCAACGTCGCCACCCGCGAGGGGGCGCAGGCCTTCGTCGACGCCGGCGCCGACGCCGTCAAGGTCGGCTTCGGCCCCGGCTCCATCTGCACCACCCGGGTGGTCACCGGTTGCGGCGTCCCGCAGGTCACCGCCGTCTACGAGGCGTCGCTGGCCTGCCAGCCGGCCGGGGTGCCGGTGATCGCCGACGGCGGCCTCCAGCAGTCCGGCGACATCGCCAAGGCGCTGGTGGCCGGCGCCGACACGGTGATGATCGGCTCGCTGCTGGCCGGCTGCGAGGAGTCGCCGGGCGAGCTGATCTTCGTCAACGGCAAGCAGTTCAAGTCCTACCGCGGCATGGGCTCGCTCGCCGCGATGAGCAGCCGCGGCAAGAAGTCCTACTCCAAGGACCGCTACTTCCAGGCCGAGGTCACCAGCGACGACAAGATCGTGCCGGAGGGCATCGAGGGCCAGGTGGCCTACCGCGGCCCGCTCGCCGCCGTCGCCCACCAGCTCATCGGCGGGCTCAACCAGTCGATGTTCTACGTCGGCGCCAGCACCGTGCCCGAGCTCCAGGAGAAGGGCCGGTTCGTGCGCATCACCTCGGCCTCGCTCAAGGAGAGCCACCCGCACGACGTCCAGATGACCGTCGAGGCGCCCAACTACAGCGGCAGCTGACCCCTCACGGCCGCACCAGGCCGGACTCGTAGGCGGCGATCACCGCCTGCACCCGGTCGCGCACGCCGAGCTTCGCCAGCACCGCGGCGACGTGGGACTTCACCGTGCCGGGCGCGACGACCAGCAGCCTGGCGATCTCGGCGTTGCTGTGTCCCTGCGCGAGCAGGAGCAGCACCTCGCGCTCGCGGTCGGTGAGGGCCGCGGTCACCTCACCGCCGCCGTCGCGGGGCGTGGTGTGCGAGCGGAAGTGGGAGACCACGGAGGCGGTGACCGCCGGGTCGAGCCGGCCCTCGCCGCGCGCCACCGCGGCCACCGCGTCCAGGAGGTCCTCCGCGCGCACGTCCTTGAGCAGGAAGCCGCTGGCGCCCGCCTCCAGCGCGGCGAACACGAGATCGTCGGAGCCGAACGTGGTGAGCACCAGCACCCGAGTGGAGGGCAGCTCCGCGGTGATCGCGCGGGTCGCCTCGATCCCGTCGGTTCCGGGCATCCGGATGTCGAGCAGGGCGACGTCCGGCCGGGTGCGACGGGCGGCCGCGATGGCGGCCGCGCCGTCCGCGACCTGGCCGACGACGCTGAAGTCGGCGCGGGCACCGAGCATCGTCACGATCCCCTCCCGCACCAGGCGCTGGTCCTCGGCCACCAGCACCCGCACGAGGTCGGTCATCGGGCAGGCTCCCCGGCCGTGACGGGGAGCACGGCCTCCACAGCGAACCCGCCACCGGGCTGCGGTCCTACCGTCAGCCGGCCACCCACGGCCGCCGCACGCTCGCGCATGCCCAGCAGTCCGCGGCCGCCGCCCTGGTCGTCGACGGGTCGGCCGGCGCCGTTCTCCACGCGGACCGTCAGGTGGTCCTGCTCCCGACGCACGACCACCCGGGTCGGCACCGGCCCGGCGTGCCGCACCACGTTGGTCAGGGCCTCCTGGACGATCCGGTACGCGGCGAGCCCGACGCCCGGCGCGAGCTCGGGTCGCGCCAGGTGGTCGGGGCCGTCGAGGTCGACGGGCAGCCCGGCCCGCCGGACCCGCTCCACCAAGCCGGGGATCGCGTCGAGCCCTGGGAGCGGCTCCAGCTCCTGGCCCGGCACGTCGCGCATCACCCCGAGCATCGACCGCAGCTCCGCCAGGGCATCCCGCCCGGCCTGCTCGATGGCTTCCAGCGCCGCGCCGGTGCGACCGGCGTCCGGTCCGAGCCGCAGCCGCTCGGCTCCCGCCTGCACCACCATCACCGACACCGAGTGGGCCACGACGTCGTGCAGCTCCCGGGCGATGCGGTCGCGCTCCGCCTGCGCGCTGGCGGCGGCCGTGGTCTGCGCCTCCACCTCCAGCGCTGCCGCGCGTCCGGCGTGGTGGGCAGCCACCTCGGTGCGCCGACGGACGAAGGTGCCGGCCGCCCACGCGCCGGCCCAGAGCATCCACGGCCAGAAGTCGTCGGCGTGGCCGTCCTCGCTGACGACCCACGCGGCGACGGTGAGCGTCAGGGTGGCGGCGCCGATCGCCACGGAGCGGACGCCGCGGGTGCCGTGGGCCGCCGCGTACAACGCCACCAGGACCGGCAGGATCGCGAGCTGCGGTGAGTACTCGCCGGTGGCGACGGCGGACGTCGCCAGGTGCGCGGCCCCGATCACGAGTGCCACGACCGCGGGGTGCGACGCGCGCCAGGCAAGCGGGAGCGTGAGCACCGGGGCCAGCGCGAGCAACGGCCCGTGCGGCGTCATGTCGGGGTTGGGCACGATCTCCGACACCACGAGCGCGAGGAACAGCACGGCGACGATCGCGTCGACCGGCGTCCACCCGGCGGGCGGAAGCGACCGGGCCCATGCCGGTGGCTGGGGCGTGGTCGCGTCGTCCACGCTGTGAATCTAGTGAGGCCCACGCCGGTTGGCATCGGCCGAACGGCACAGACCGGCGCACGCACGTCACCCGTGCGGCCGAGGCGAGGTCGGGTCGGTGGGCCGATGTGTCGGTCGGCCCTCGGTTCCTACGGTGCCGGCATGGACATCGTCAGGAAGCTCTTCGTCGTCTCGGCCCTCACCTGCGCCGCCGCGTGGCTCGTCAAGCAGGTCGCGATCGCGCTCACCGGCGGCGCCGACAGCGACGCCGCCGTGGTGGGCGTGCTCTGGGCCCTCGGTGCGCTGGGACTGGTGCTCGCCGCGGCCTTCGGCGCGGTGCTGCTCGCGTCCCGGGCCCCGGTCTGGGTGCGCGTCGCGGTCGCGGTGGTCGCGGCACCGCTCTCCTTCGTGGCCATGAGCGTGCTCGACACCGCCATCAAGAGCGTCTACACCGCGGATGGCTGGTTCGGCGACGAGGTCGCCCTGGTGGTGCTCGCCCTGGTGCTGGGCGGACTCGGCCTCCGCGTCGCGCTGGGCGGCCCGTCGGCGCGCTCGGTGCGCGTCCACCGGAGTGACGTCGCCAGCACGGGGTGACCGGGATCGTCGGCGCCGGTGGGTTGCGGATCCGACGGGCGGGAAGGGTCCGGTCATGCGCAAGACACCACTGCTCGCCGTCGCCGCCGTGCTGATCCTGCTCGGCATCGTGCTGTTCGTGATCCCGACGCCGGGCGCTCCCGACCTCGAGTGTGCCCCGGAGGGCTCGCCGTCCTCCGGCTTCGTCGACACCGAGCAGGACTGCCCCACCACGATCGAGAGCCAGACCGAGTACAACGACTGGAACTCCGGCCCCAAGTGGGACAACATCGCCGGGGTCGTGCTGGTGCTGGCCGGGCTCGGGGTCGGCATCACCGCGCTGGTGCGGGGCCGCCGTCGCCCGGACGCCCCGCCGCCGACCCAGCCCCCGACCACCCAGCCCCCGGCCGGACCGCCTCCGACTGCCTAGTCCTCGTCCGGAGGCACGTGCAGGTCGAGCCCCACCTCGGTGAGGGCGTGGGTCTTGCGCACCCAGTGGCCGGCGCGCAGGCACGCGAGCCCGAGCACGCCGAGCACGATCGCGGGCACCCGCAGCACGTCCGGCCCGCCGGCGACGTCGGCGGCGACGAGCGCCGTCACCAGGGCCAGCAGGCCGAGGCCCGCCAGCCGCCAGCGCGAGACGACGTCCACGACACCAGCGTGGCACGCCGGCCGTGACAGAATTCGCGCCTGTGACCGAGATCCAGATCGGCCAGGCCAAGCGCGCCCGCCGCGCCTACTCCTTCGACGACATCGCCATCGTGCCCTCGCGGCGCACCCGCGACCCGGAGGAGGTCAGCATCGACTGGCAGATCGACGCCTACCGGTTCGCGCTGCCGGTGCTCGCGGCCCCGATGGACTCGGTGATGTCGCCGGAGACCGCGATCACGCTCGGGCAGCACGGCGGCCTCGGCGTGCTCAACCTCGAGGGGCTCTGGACCCGCTACGACGACCCGCGCGACCTGCTCGCCGAGGTGGCCGGGCTCGAGGGCACCGACGCCACCCGGCGGATGCAGGAGATCTACGCCGAGGCGATCAAGCCCGAGCTCATCACCGAGCGGGTGCGCCAGATCCGCGACGCCGGCGTCACCGTGGCCGGCTCGCTCTCGCCGCAGCGCACGCAGGAGTTCGCCAAGACGGTGGTCGACGCCGGCGTCGACATGTTCGTGATCCGCGGCACCACGGTGTCGGCGGAGCACGTGTCGTCGAACGCGGAGCCGCTCAACCTCAAGGAGTTCATCTACGAGCTCGACGTGCCGGTGATCGTCGGCGGCTGCGCCACGCACCAGGCCGCCCTGCACCTGATGCGCACCGGGGCGGCCGGCGTGCTCGTGGGATTCGGCGGGGGAGCAGCCCACACCACCCGCACCGTGCTGGGCGTCGCGGTGCCGATGGCCTCCGCGGTGGCCGACGTCGCCGCCGCGCGCCGCGACTACCTCGACGAGTCCGGTGGGCGCTACGTGCACGTGATCGCCGACGGCTCGATCGGCAAGTCCGGCGACCTGGCGAAGGCCATCGCCTGCGGCGCGGACGCCGTGATGGTGGGCTCGCCGTTCGCCCGCGCCACCGACGCGCCCGGCCACGGCTTCCACTGGGGCGCCGAGGCGCACCACGGCGCCCTGCCCCGCGGCATGCGGGTGCAGCTGGAGCAGGTGGGCACGCTCGAGGAGATCCTGTTCGGCCCCTCCCGCGTCGCCGACGGCACGATGAACCTCATCGGCGCCCTCAAGCGCTCGATGGCCACCACCGGCTACACCGACCTCAAGGAGTTCCAGCGGGTCGAGGTCGTGCTCCAGGCCTGAGCTTCTTCCGCAGCCGCGCGATACCCCCTAGGGTTCGATCGGGTCATCGGGGACCCGTCGGCCGGGCGCTCGGCGCCGGTCGTTCTCGGCGGCGTTCCCGAGACCTTCGTCTCGGGAGGGAACAACCGCATGAGGACTCATCAGCGACGGCGCGCGCTCGCCGTCACGGTCGGCGTGAGTGTCGCGGCACTCGTCGCGTCGGTCACGACCGGCGCCACCGCCTCGGCGCCGGGTGGCGAGGGCGGGCTCAGCCCCGGCCAGGAGCAGGCGGTCGCCGCCGGCCTGCAGGTGGCGCCGAAGTCGGCGGGCGCGCGGTCGGCCGGCAGCTCGGTCAACCCCTACACCGCCCAGGTGCCCGACCTCACCAAGGTCGACTTCGCCGCCTGGCGGGAGCGGCTCGCCGCGGCCGGCAAGCAGCGCCAGAAGTCGCCAGGGCTCGCCGAGGCGCGGCGCGCGGCCAACGCGCGCACCCCCGCAGCCGCCGCCACCGTCGTGCACGACGAGCAGGAGCCGGCCGGCACTTCCGGCTCCAACGACACCGTGGCCGACGCCGAGCGCATCCCGGGCTTCGGCACCGCGGGCAACCGCAACAACCTGCTGCGGATCCTCGGTGAGAAGGCGGCGCTGCCGGTGCCGGCGCCGCGTGCCGTCCCGGCCGGTGCCGAGGACAACGGCGCCATCCCGCTCGCCACCGACACCCCGGTGGCCGCGCAGACGGCGATCACCACCACCGGTCAGCTCGGTGACGGGCCGCACGGGTCGGCCGGTGACGGCAGCAACGACTTCGACTTCTACGAGGTGGCTCTCGCCGCGGGCCAGACCCTCACCGTGGAGACCTCCTCCACGGCGTTCACCGACACGGTGATCGCTCTCTACGAGGCCGGCGGCGGCGACCCGGTGATCGTCGACGACGACTCCGGCCCCTCGCTGTTCTCGAGCCGGTTCGACTACCGCGTGGCCGAGGCCGGCACCTACTACGTGCTCGTGGCCGGTTACTCCTCGGACGGCCCGCTCCCGGCCGACCCGAACGACAGCGGCAGCGGCGCCGGTGGCGCCGACGAGGGTCCCTACAACCTGCGCATCACGCAGGCCCGCCAGGACTACGACAACTACGCGGTGCGGCTGCGGCCCGGCGACGTGCTGGGCGGCGTCGCGAACGGCCTGGCGAACGCGCTCACGGTCTACCGCCCCGACGGCACGCAGATGGTCGGGTCGAAGTACCTCGACGCGTCCTCGCTCTACGCGCCGCAGTCGCCGCTCCCGGGCGGTGGCAACACCACGTTCGCCTACGTGGCCGAGGAGGCCGGCTGGTACGTGCTCGCCGTCGACGGCGACCCTGGCGACTACGCCGTTCAGCTGGAGGCCTACCGCCCCGGCGCCGAGACCGACCGCAACCAGCGGCAGGTCGTGGTGCTCGACTTCGAGGGCGGCCGGGTCAACACCGGCATCTGGGGCGGCCCCGGCCAGCGTGAGCTGTCGCCGTTCTCGGCGTTCGTGAGCCGCTGGGGCATCCCGCGCAGCCGTGAGCGGGCACTCATCAACCAGATCACCCGCGACGTGCAGGACAACCTGCAGCACGAGGTGGCCGAGGGCGGGCTCAACCCCGGGCTCCAGGTCGAGGTGGTCAACACCCGCACCAACCCGGGGCTGCGTGACCGCACGAAGGTGCGCGAGAACGTGTCGCGCGTGGTGGTCGGCGGCACGATCGAGGAGTCGGGCATCCCGACCATCGGCATCGCGCAGTACATCGACCCGGGCAACTACGGGCACGAGGACACCGCGCTGGTGCTGCTCGACGTGCTCAGTGACTCCGACCCGGAGGAGCCGGCGTCGCTGAACACCTACCTCACCGCGGCGAGCGACCGGGAGCGGTTCGTGTCGCGGGCGGTCTCCAACGTGACGGCGCACGAGGTCGGTCACATGATCGGTAGCTACCACACCGACAACCAGTCGGAGGTGGTGAACCTCATGGACCAGGGCGGCCTCAACTTCCAGAACCTGTTCGGCGTCGGGCCGGACGGCGTGGGCGGCACGGCCGACGACCCGGACGTCGAGTTCACCGAGGACACCTACGCAGCCAACGAGGGGTTCACAGGTCTGGAGGACACGCAGAACGTGACGGCCTGGGCCTACCCGGGCTGACCGCTCTCCAGGAGGGCCAGGACGGCGCGGGCGTGCACCGTGGTGACGTCGAGGTCGACGTAGCGGTGCGTCCCGCCGTCCTGGTCCGGCGCGGTGGTGGTGAGTGCCCAGCCCGGCACCTCGCCGGGCACCCGCTCGACGCTCAGGAACGACGCGCCGAGCATCTCGCGGAGCTGGTCCTCGCGCGGCAGCCACACCGCGTCGCCCACCTCGAGGCTGTCGAGTGCCCACTCGGTGGTGCCGTTGAACGTCAGCAGCGAGCGGCCGTGCGGCGCCTCGCGCAGCTCGACCACGAGGTTGCTCACGTGGAACACCTGGCCGTCGAGGTCGCGGTCGGGGATCGCGAAGGCGTCGCCGGGGGCGGGCCGCCAGGCCAGCCCGGCGTCCTTCAGCCGGCGCGCGAGATCGGGGTCGAGCACTCCTCCAGTGTGGCGGGTCGCCCCAGGTCGGCGATCTCCTCGGCCGAGGCGTTGCCGCCGGTGCACACGATGGCGACCGGCCGACCGTCGTGCGGGAGGCCGGCGGCGAGGAGCCCGGCCAACGACGCGGCGCCGGCGCCCTCGGCCAGCGTGTGGGCGTGCGTGGCGAGCAGGCGCGCGGCGTGACCGATGGCGTCGTCGGTGACGAGCACGAAGTCGTGGAGGCCGCCGGCCATCACCGACTGCGGCAGCGGGTAGCCGCAGCCCGTGGCGAGGCCGGAGACCCGGGTGGTGCACGGCGCCGACTCCATCGCGCCGCTGCGCCAGGAGCGGTGGGCGGCCGGCGCGGCCGCGGACTGCACGCCCACCACGCGGCAGCCGGGGGCCAGCGCGTCGCGCACCACGCACGCGCCGGCGGCGCCGGTGCCGCTGCCGACGGGCACCACCACGGCCGCGAGGTCGGGGCGGGCCTCGAACAGCTCGAGGTAGAGCGTGGCGTGGCCCAGGATGATCGCGGCCTCGGCCGTGTCGACGAAGCGCGGCCCGCCCGCCGCGAGGGCCCGGGCGTGCGCCCCGGCCTCGACCATGGTGGGGCCGTGCCGCACCACGGTGGCGCCGAGCGCCTCGACGGCGTCGGCCTTCACCTTCGGCGCGCTGGTGGGCATCACGACCGTGGCGGTGGTGCCGGCGAGCCGGGCGGCGTACGCGACGGACTGCGCGTGGTTGCCGGTGGACATGGTGACGAGGCCGGCGCGGCGGTCGGCGGCGGTGAGCGTGCTCGCCAGATGGACGCCGCCGCGGACCTTGAACGCGCCGGTGGGCAGCACGTTCTCGTGCTTGACGAGCACCGGGCGGCCGACGACGCGGTCGAGCAGCGGGTGGGCGACGAGCGGGGTGGCGGGCAGCTCGGCGGCCACGACGGCGGCGGCCCGGCGCACGGCGGCGAGATTCAGCTCCACCCCACGAGTGTCGGTGCTCGGCACTGATCGGTCCAATAGAACCTTTGGTGCACAATGATCGATGTGATCGATGTACGCCGCTTGGAGGCGTTGGTGGCCGTGCACCGCACCGGCTCGGTGTCGGCCGCCGCGGCGCACCTGCACTACGGCCAGCCCACGATCAGCCACCACCTGCGCCGCCTCGAGGCCGAGACGGGCAGCGTGCTGCTGCAGCGGGCGGGCCGCGGCGTCCGGCTCACCGACGACGGCGTCCGGCTCGCGCGGCGGGGCGAGGAGATCCTGGGGATGCTCGCCCGGGCCGGCGACGAGCTCGCCGCCGCCACCAGCCTGCAGGCGGGGCGGGTGCGGCTCGCGGCGTTCCCGTCGGCGGCGGCCACCGTGGTGCCCGGTGCGGTCGGTGTGCTCGCCGACACCGCGCCGGGGCTGACCCTCGAGCTGGTGGAGGCGGAGCCGCCGGAGGCCGCCGACCTGCTGCGGCAGGGGCTCGCCGACCTGGCGCTCATCTTCGGCTACGAGGGCCGGCCCGAGCCCGACGGCGTCGAGTCGGTGCCGCTGTTCGACGACCCGCTGCACCTGGTGGTGCCGCAGCACCGCAGGCGCCGCACCGACCGGATCGACGACCACGCCGCGAGCCGCTGGGTGACCGGCTGCGAGCGGTGCCGCTCGGAGCTGCTGCTGCTCTGCGAGCAGGCGGGGTTCGCGCCCGAGATCGGCTTCGCGAGCGACGACTACGTGGCCGTGCAGGCGCTGGTGGCCTCGGGGTTCGGCGTGAGCGTGCTGCCCTCGCTCGCGTTGCGCGCACACCGCAATCCCGGCGTCCGCACCACGGCGGTGCCCGGCGCCGTCCGCACCGTGGCGCTCGCGGCCTACGGGCGCCCGCCCCGCCCGGCGTCGGTGGAGGCGGCCGCGGCGGCGGTGCGGGCGGCGTGCGCCACCATGGGGTCGTGAGCGGCGTCCGCGACTACCTCGTCTGGCACGAGCAGTACGACGACCCAGGCTCGAGCCTGCCGCGGCGGTTGGCGATGGTGCGCGAGGTGGTGCGCGCCGAGCTCGACGCGCGGCCCGGCCCGGTGCGGGTGGTGAGCCTGTGCGCCGGCGACGGCCGCGACCTGCTCGGCGTCCTCGCCTCGCGCGACGACGCGGCGCGCGTGTCGGCGACCCTGGTGGAGGCGCTCCCAGAGCTGGCCGAGCGGGCTCGTCGCGCCGCGGCCGAGGTGCCGGCCGAGGTGGAGGTGCTCACCGACGACGCCGGCCGCTCCGACACCTACGCCGGGCTCGCCACGGTGCCGGCCGACGTCGTGCTGCTCGTCGGCGTGCTCGGCAACCTCGGTGACGCCGACGTCGCCGCCACCCTCGCCGCGATGCCGCAGCTGTGCGCGCCGGGCGCGACGCTCGTGTGGAGCCGCGGCCGCAGCGTCGACGGCACCGACGACTATGTGACGCCGGTGCGGGAGGCGTTCGCCACCGCGGGCTTCGGCGAGGTGAGCCTGACGCCGTTCGACGTCGCCGACGACCACACGGCGCTCGGCGTCGTGCGCTACGACGGCCCGGCAGTGCCGCTCGTGCCGGGTGCGCTCTGGTTCACGTTCGTCGGGTGAGGCCGGTGCACGACGTCGTCTCGGTGTGGCTCGGCGCGCTCGACGGCACCACCTGGTGGGAGGTCGACGCCGACGAGCCGGTGTACGCCGCCAGCCTGGTGAAGGTGCCGCTGGCGACGGCGGCCGAGCGGCGCCACCGGCGCGGCGAGCTCGACCTCGACGCCGCGGTGCCGGTGCACCCCGAGTTCGACTCGGTGTGCCCCGGTGCCCGGTTCACGGTGGCCGAGGCCGACGACCAGGACCCGCCCACCTGGGCCGAGCTGGGCGGCACCCAGACCCTGCGTGAGCTGCGGCGACGCGCCGTCGTGCACTCCGGCAACCTGGCCTCCGCGCTGCTGGTCGAGCACGTCGGGTTGGCC
This sequence comes from uncultured Actinomycetota bacterium, assembly GCA_963808855.1. Lineage (GTDB taxonomy): Bacteria > Actinomycetota > Actinomycetes > Propionibacteriales > Nocardioidaceae > Nocardioides. The sequence goes on from CAWEHA010000002.1 coordinate 1,299,549, forward strand.
GAGGTGGCGGCGGTGCTCGCCGACGCGGGCTGCGGCCCGGCCACGGCGATCGCCCGGTGGATCGGCGACCGGCCGGCGGCCGAGGCGGGTCTCGACAACGTCGTGACCGCGCGCGACCTGGGCCGGCTGCTGGCCGCAACCCCGGCCGCCGTCGAGGAGGTGATGCTCGGGCAGACCCACCGCGACGGCATCGCGGCCGGACTGCCGCCGGGCGCCGCGGTGGCGAGCAAGTCCGGCTGGGTCGACGATCACACCCACGACATGGCCCTGGTGCGGCCCGGCGACGGGCCGCCGTTCGCGCTCGTCGTGCTCACGCGGCTGGCCGGGGTGCCGGTCGAGGAGGGACGGCGCCGGGTGGCCGCGCTGGCCGCCGAGGCGTGGGAGCGACGGCGGGTCAGCCCTGTGGCTCCAGCGTGAACCCGTAGAGGATCGTGGTCGGACTGGCGACGATCACGAACCCGCCCCGCACGCTGACGCGCACGAACACGACGGAGCGCGCCGGGATCACGCCGGCGGCGGCGGACGTGCAGGTGCGCGGGCCGCTGGGGGTATCGGTGCCGGTGACCAGGCAGGACAGGACGGCTCCCGTCCCGGTCCCGGGGTCGGCGAACTCGGCCGCCCTGACGACCTCCACGCGCACGGTGGCGCCTTCCGGGAGGTCACTGAACAGCCGGACGCTGAGGGAGCGGGCGACGAGCGGGCGGTTCGGGCTCACGGTCGCGACGTCGCCGAAGTCCGCCGAGTACGGCGCGTTGCCGGAGATCGGTCCCCAGCGGACGACGGTCGTGTTCGGCGACGAGTTCGTGACGTCGTACACGGAGCCGGTCTGCGTGGCCGGGCTGACGGGGCCTCTGCGGGCGAGGGCGCGCGCGGCTGCGCTCAGGCGGTCCGGAGTGACGGCGCCCCTCCGGACGTCGCGCGTCGTGACCCCTCCGGGCCCGATCTTCGCGCTGGTGACCGCGTTCGTCTTCAGCTGCGGCGTGCCGACGCTGTTGCGGGGCAGCGCGGCGGCGGCGTACGACGTGCCGCCGAGCGCGACGACGAGCGCCAGGGTGGCGACGACGTTGGCGTAGGTGACACGCGGGCGGCGGGCAGGGTTGTGATTCTCGGGCATCGTTGCCTCCTAGGCGGATGCTCGGAGGCTAGGGCAGTGACCCGGATCAGGGCTTGACCTCCATCGTCATGCCCCACCGGATGGCCCCCGGGTTCGTGGTGCTCAGGCCGCCGCTGACCGTCGCGAACATGTACACGAAGCTGTTCGCCGGCACCTGGCCCGCCCCGGTGGACCTGCAGCCGACCTCGCCTGGCGCGTCGGTGCCGTTGATCTCGCACGAGAGGACGTCGGGCTCGACCCCGAGCGTCTGCGTGACCACGACCTCGAGCCTCACGACGCCCCCCGGCGGCACGTCGTTGTCGACACGCACGGACAGGCTCCGCACCACCATCGGCCGATTCGGGCTCATCGAGGTCGCGCGCCCGAGGCCCCCGTCGCTGTAGGGGGTCTGTCCGAACAGGGACGCGCGGCGGAAGTTGGTGATGCCGGTACCGGAGCCGGTGGCGTCGTAGAGCGTCCCGCTGACGGCACCCGGGCTCACCGGCCCCTTGGCGGCCAGTCGTCGGGAGGCCAGGCTGAGATCGGCCGGCGCGACGTTGCCGGGGCGGATCTTCGCGCTGGTGACGGCGTTGGACTTCAGCTGGGGCGCGCCGACGCTGTTGCGAGGCAGAGCGACGGCGGCATACGACGTGCCTCCGAGGGCGACGACGAGGGCCAGGGTGGCGGTCACGTTCGCGTACGTGACGCGGGCCCGGCGCGGAGTGGGTGGGGTGTGGATCATGGCGTTCCTCCTCAGGCGGTCCGTCGACGGTAAGGACGGGCTCCGCGGCGGATCGCGGGTTCGCGGGATTCGCGCCGAGTGGTCTAGAACGATGCCCGCGGAGGCGAGGCGTCCGCGGCCTGCCACGATGGGCGGGTGACGAGCCGCAGCGCCCTCGGTCCGGCTGCGCGTGACACCGCGCTCGCGGCGATGGAGGCCGACGCCGAGCTCGACGTGCTCGTCGTCGGTGGCGGGGTGGTGGGCACCGGGGTGGCGCTGGACGCCGTCACCCGCGGCCTCACCACCGGACTGCTGGAGCAGCGCGACCTGGCCAGCGGCACGTCGTCGCGCTCCTCGAAGCTGGTGCACGGGGGGCTGCGGTACCTGGAGATGCTCGACTTCGGGCTGGTGCGGGAGGCGCTGCAGGAGCGCGGCCTGCTGCTCACCCGGCTGGCGCCGCACCTGGTGCGACCGGTGCCGTTCCTCTACCCGCTCACCCACCGGTTCTGGGAGCGCCCGTACGTCGGCTCCGGGCTGATGCTGTACGACGGCATGGCGATGCTCGGCAAGTACGACATGGGCGTGCCGCGGCACCGGCACCTCACCCGCCGCGGGGTCGCGCGGATCGCGCCGGACTTCAAGTCCGAGAGCATCACCGGGGCGATCCGGTACTACGACTGCCAGGTCGACGACGCCCGGATGGTGGTGGCGCTGGCCCGCACCGCGGCCGGCCACGGCGCGCACGTCGCCACGCGGGTGAAGGTCGACGGGCTTCCTGCGCGAGGGGGAGCGGGTGGTCGGCGTCCGGGCGCGCGACCTCGAGCACCAGCGCGACCTCGAGGTGCGGGCGAAGGTGGTCATCAACGCGGCCGGCGTCTGGACCGACGAGATCCAGGAGCTGGTGGGCGGCCGAGGGGCGCTGCACGTGCAGGCGTCGAAGGGCATCCACCTCGTCGTGCCGCGCGACCGGATCCGCTCGGAGGCCGGCTTCATCGTGCGCACCGAGAAGTCCGTGCTGTTCGTGATCCCGTGGGGCCGGCACTGGATCATCGGCACCACCGACACACCGTGGGACCTCGACAAGGCGCACCCGGCGGCCTCGCGCGCCGACATCGAGTACGTGCTCGACCACGTCAACACGATCCTGCGCGAGCCGCTCGACCACGACGACGTCGAGGGCGTGTACGCCGGGCTCCGGCCGCTGCTGTCGGGGGAGTCGGAGCCGACGTCGCGGATCTCGCGCGAGCACACCGTCGTCACCCCGGTGCCGGGGCTGGTGATGATCGCCGGCGGCAAGTACACGACCTACCGGGTGATGGCCGTCGACGCCGTCGACGCCGCCGCCCACTCGCTCAAGTCGTCGAGCAACCTCACCGTGCGCGACTCGATCACCGACCGGGTGCCGCTGCTCGGCGCCGACGGCTTCGAGACCCGCTCCAACCAACGGGTGCTGCTCTCCCGCCGCTCCGGGCTGCACGTGGCACGCATCGACCACCTGCTCGGCCGGTTCGGGGGGCTCGTGGACGACGTGCTCGCGCTCGTCGCCGCGCGGCCCGAGCTCGCCCTTCCGCTGGAGGGCTGCGACGACTACCTCGCCGCCGAGGTGGTCTACGCCGTCACCCACGAGGGCGCCCGGCACCTCGACGACGTGCTCACCCGCCGCACCCGGATCTCCATCGAGAGCTTCGACCGCGGCGTCGGCGCGGCCCCCGCCGTCGCCCGGCTCATGGCCGGCGAGCTCGGCTGGTCCGACGACCGCGTCGCCGAGGAGGTCGACCACTACCTGCGCCGGGTCGAGGCCGAGCGCCGCTCCCAGCAGATGCCCACCGACCAGGAGGCCGACGAGGCCCGCGTGTCGGTGCAGGACCTCGTCTGACGGGTCAGCGTGCTTCGGCGCGCTCGAGGATCGGGGCGAGGTCGAGGCCGGCGGGGAGGGTGCCGAAGGCGCCGCCCCAGTCGCCGGCGAGGCGGGTGGCGCAGAACGCGTCGGCGACGGCGGCCGGCGCGTGGCGCACGAGCAGCGATCCCTGGAGCACCAGCGCGAGCCGCTCGACGAGACGCCGGGCGCGCAGCTCGACGTCCTCGAGGTCGGCGAGCTCCTTCTTGACGGCGGCGACAGCGTCGTCGAGGCGGTGGTCGGCGCCGGCGGCGAGCTCGACCTCGCCGAAGAACGCCTCCACCGACTGTGGCTCGCGGCCCATCGCCCGCAGCGCGTCGAGGGCAGCGACGTTGCCCGAGCCCTCCCAGATCGAGAGCAGCGGCAGCTCGCGGTAGATGCGCGCGAGGCCGTTCTCCTCGACGTAGCCGTTGCCGCCGAGGCACTCCATCGCCTCGCCCGCGACGGCCGGGCCGCGCTTGCACACCCAGTACTTCGAGACAGCGAGTGCGAGCCGGCGGAAGCTCGCCTCGGCCTCGTCGCCGCGGGCCGCGCGGTCGGTGGCGCCCGCGAGCCGCAGCGCCACGGTGGTGGCGGCTTCCGACTCGACCACGAGGTCGGCGAGCACGTTGCGCATCAGCGGCTGGTCGAGCAGCGCGCGACCGAAGGCGTGGCGGTGGCGCGCGTGGTGGGTGGCGGCCACGACGGCGGAGCGCATGCCGGCGGCGGTGCCGAGGGTGCAGTCGAGCCGGGTCACGTTCACCATCTCGACGATGGTGCGGACGCCGCGGCCCTCCTCGCCGACGAGCCAGGCGACGGCGCCGTCGTACTCGATCTCGGCGGAGGCGTTGGACTTGTTGCCGAGCTTGTCCTTCAGCCGCATCAGGTGCATGGCGTTGCGCTCGCCGTCGGGCAGCACCCGCGGCACGAGGAAGCAGGACAGCCCGCCGGGCGCCTGGGCCAGCGCGAGGAACAGGTCGCACATCGGCGCGGAGGTGAACCACTTGTGGCCGGTGAGCCGGTAGCTGCCGTCGGGCTGCGGCACCGCCTGCGTCGCGTTGGCGCGCACGTCGGAGCCGCCCTGCTTCTCGGTCATCGACATGCCCGCGATCAGGCCGGCCTTGGTGGTGGGCACCCGCAGGCCGGGGTCGTAGGTGGTGGCGGTGAGCAGCGGCTCGTAGACGGCGGCCAGGTCGGGGCTGGTGCGGAGCGCCGGCACCACGGCGTAGGTCATCGAGATCGGGCAGCCGTGCCCGGCGTCGACGTTCCACACCAGGAACTTGGCGGCCCGCGCCACGTGCGCGCCCGGGCGCGGGTCGGCCCACGGAGCTGCGTGGAGCCCGTGGTTGACGGCGATGCGCATCAGCTCGTGGTAGGACGCGTCGTACTCGACCTCGTCGACCCGGTGACCCCAGCGGTCGTGGGTGGTGAGCACCGGCGGGTGCTGCTCGGCCCGCCGTCCCCACTCCTGCGCCTCGGCGGTGCCCGCGAGCGTGCCCAGGGCCTGCACCTCGTCCCACGCCCAGCCCGCCCCTTCCCGCTCGACCGCAGCCCGCAGCGCCGGGTCGTCGGAGGTGTCGTGCCCCACCAGGGGCGGCACCTGGTTCGTCACCTCGTGGGTCGCCATGTCGGCCATCCTCCCAGGCCGCCCCGTCAGCTGTAACACGTCGTTCGCCTGCCTACGGCGCCCCTGCAGGGGCGCCCTAGTGCGATGGACGACGTGTTACAGCGGATCGCGGCGCCCGGCCACCAGCCGCAGCTGGGGCTCGGGGAGGGGGAGGGCGGCGGCGCGGGCGCTGGCGGCGGCGGCCTCGGTGTCGCGGCCGAGCCGGCGGAGGAGCACGGCCCGGCTGGCGTGCCACAGGGCGTAGCCGTCGAGGCCGGGCACCTCGTCGACGGCGGCCAGTCCCGCGGCCGGGCCGTCCCGCTCGCCGATCGCCACCGCGCGGTTCAGCCGCACCACCGGCCCGCCGTCGACCGTGAGCAGGACGTCGTACCAGGACAGGACGGCGTCCCAGTCGGTGGCGGCGTAGGTCGGGGCGAGCGCGTGGCAGGCCGCGATCGCCGCCTGGACGACGTACCGGTCCGGACGGTCCGGGCTGCGGCGGAGCCCCTCGGCCACCAGGGGCACGGCCTCCGCGATCTCGGCGCGGTCCCAGCGGCCGCGGTCCTGGTCGGACAGCAGCACCACGTCGCCGGCGGCGTCGAGGCGGACGTCGCGGCGCGAGTCCTGCAGCAGCATGAGGGCCAGCAGCCCGACAGCGCCGGCGTCGTCGGGCTGCAGCCGACGAAGCAGCCGCGCCAGCCGCACCGCCTCGTCGACCAGCGGCTGCCGGACCAGCTGCGGCCCGGCGGTGGCCGAGTAGCCCTCGTTGAACAGCAGGTACGTCGTCGTCAGCACCGCCCGCCACCGGTCCGGCAGCTCGTGGTCGGGCGGCACCCGGTAGGGAATGTGCGCCGCCGCGATCTTCTGGCGGGTCCGGGTGAGGCGCTTGGCCATCGCGGCCTCCGACACCAGCAGCGCCCGCGCCACCTCCTCGGTGGTGAGCCCGCAGAGCGTGCGCAGCGCCAGCGCCACCTGCGCCTCGGGCGCGAGCGTCGGGTGACAGCAGGTGAAGAGCAGACGCAGCAGGTCGTCGTCCACGGCCGAGGAGGTGGGCTCCGGCTCGTCCTCGAGTGCGCGCACGGCGTCCCGCATCGCCTGGTCCTCCTTCGGGCCGCGCGCCGTCTCGCGGCGCAGCAGGTCGACGGCGCGGCGACGGGCGGTGAGCCGCAACCACGCCACCGGGTTGGCCGGGACGCCGTCACGCGGCCAGTGCTCCAAGGCCCGCACCGAGGCGTCCTGCACCGCGTCCTCGGCCAGCGTCAGGTCGCCGGTCCACCGCGCGAGGGTGGCGAGAACGTCGCGCCCGGCCGAGCGGACCAGCTGCTCCAGCTCGGCTCGGGCGGCGTCGTCGGTGTTGTCGGAAGGCGCGATGGCGCGTCAGGACCCGAAGTCGATGACCGGACGCACCTCGACCCGACCTCCGGTCCAGGCCGCGGGGATCCGCGCCGCCCAGCGGATCGCCTCGTCGAGGTCGGCGCACTCCAGCTGGTAGAAGCCGGTCAGCGCCTCCTTGGTCTCGGCGTACGGGCCGTCGGTCGTGACGGGGTCGCCGCCCTTCTCGGCCACGTGCACGGTGGTGGCGGTCGAGGTGGGGTAGAGCGCGGCCCCGCCCCGGAGCACGGCTTCGGCGGCGTCGCCGAACTCGTTCCAGTCGCCCATCTGGTCGGCGTTCTCGGGCGCGGTCCAGTCGACGTCCTCGGTGTAGGTGAGGGCGATGTACTGCGGCATGACGGTCTCCTCGGGTTTCGCGGCCGGTGCGTGTCACCGACTCTCACCTGTGAGACGAACGGCGTCGACCCCGCAGGACACTTGTCGGCCGATTCCTGCACTAGTCGGCCGAAGTTTCGGCTGACAAGTGCAGGAGTCCCCGGTCGGCCGGTGATTCCGACACACCGTTGACAGGTAGAACGTGTTCTAGCAACACTCGCGAGGTGAGCCAGACCACACCGCCGAGCGATCTCAGGCTCCAGCGCACGGCCCGCGACCCGAGCACGGTGCCCGCGCTGCTGGCGGGGTGGCTGGCCACCCAGCTTCCGGACGGCGCCGATCCGGCCGTCACCCTGCACTCCGGCATCGACGCCAACGGCATGAGCTCGGAGACGCTGGTGTTCGACGCCACCTGGACCGATCCGAACGGGACCGACCGGGACGGCGACGGAACGAAACGTCAAGGCAAGTACGTCGCCCGGGTGGCGCCGAGCGCAGGAGAGTTCCCGGTGTTCCCCGACTACGCGCTGCAGGACCAGTACGACGCGATGCGGATCGTGGGGGAGCGCACCGCGGTGCCCGTGCCCACGGTGGGGTTCGTGGAGCCGACCGGCGCGGTGCTCGGCTCGCCGTTCTTCCTCATGGACCGCATCGACGGCGTGGTGCCGCCCGACGTGCCGCCGTACAACTGGGGCGACAACTGGCTCGCCGATGCGAGCCTCGACGACCAGCGCCTGCTCCAGGACCGCACCGTGGCGGCGATCGCCGGCCTCCACGCCATCCCGGACGCCGCCACCACGTTCGCCTTCCTCGACCGGCCCGGCACCGGCCGCACGCCGCTGGAGCGCAACCTGGCCTGGGTGCGTGGTTGGTACGAGTGGGCCGTGCCCGACATCGGCCCGTCCCCGATGGCCGAGCGGATGCTCAGCTGGCTCGAGGCCAACGTGCCCGACACCAGCGGCGCCGACACGGTGCTCTGCTGGGGCGACTCCCGCATCGGCAACGTGCTCTACCGCGACTTCGCGCCGGTCGGCGTCCTCGACTGGGAGATGGCGGCCGTCGGCCCGCGCGAGATGGACCTGTCGTGGCTGGTGTTCGCCCACCTGGTGTTCCAGTCGATCACCGACGTGTTCGAGATGGAGGGCATGCCGCACTTCCTGCGTGAGGAGGACGTCGTGGCCACCTACGCCGACCTCACCGGCGTCGAGGTGGGCGACCTGCACTGGTATCACCTCTACAACGCCGTGCAGTGGTGCGTGGTGTTCATGCGCACCGGCGCGCGGCAGGTGCACTTCGGCGAGGTCGAGCGGCCGGACGACGTCGAGACGCTCTTCCACCACAAGCCGCTCGCCGAGCGGCTGCTCGCCGAGGTGGGGGCATGAGCTCGCGCCACGGCGTCGGCCCGCTCGACGAGTACCCGATCCACCAGGCGCCGCTGCCCGTGGGCTGGGCGTCGTCGAGCGACCGCAACTTCTACGACCGCTCCTACTTCAACGCCCACGACCGCACCGGCGACGTGTTCGCCGTCTTCGGCCACGGCTACTACCCGAACCTCGGCACCAAGGACGCGTTCGTGCTCGTGCGACGCGGCGACGTGCAGACCGCGGTGCACCTCGGCGACCCGATCGACGACGACCGGCTCGACCAGCGGGTCGGCCGCTACCGGGTGGAGGTGGTCGAGCCGCTGCGGCGGATCCGGGTGGTGCTCGAGGAGACCGAGGGCATCGCGATGGACCTCACCTGGGAGGGCACCAGCGACGTGCTGCGCGAGCAGCCGCACGTGATGCGTTCCGGCTCGCGGGTGACCCTCGACGCCCAGCGGTTCGCCCAGCTCGGCACCTGGAGCGGCAGCTTCGTGGTGGATGGCGAGGAGACCGTCGTCGACCCCGCGGTGTGGGTCGGCAGCCGCGACCGGTCGTGGGGGATCCGCCCGGTGGGGGAGGCGCCGCCCCCCGGGGCACCGCAGGTGCCCGACTTCGAGGGCATGTGGTGGCTCTACGTGCCGATGCAGTTCCCCGACTACGCGATCGTGCTCATCGTGCAGGAGGAGCCCGACGGCTACCGCAGCCTCAACGACTGCCACCGGGTGTGGAAGGACGGCCGGGTCGAGCAGCTCGGCTGGCCGCAGGTCGTCGTCCGCTACGCCTCCGGCACCCGGGTGCCCACCGGCGCCTCGATCAGCTGCTCCGACCAGCACGGCAAGCCGGTGCAGCTCGAGGTGGAGTCGCGGCTCGCCGTCCCGCTGCACGTCGGCGGCGGCTACGGCGGCGACCCCGACTGGACCCACGGCGTCTGGAAGGGCCCGGGGTTCGTCGAGCGCCGCACCTACGACCTGACCGACCCCGACGTCGCCGGCCGGATCATGTTCGGCGTCATCGACCACGTCGGCCGCGCCACCTGCTCCGACCAGCACGGTGAGGTGGAGGGCTTCGGCCTGTTCGAGCACGGCGCCCTCGGCCGCCACGACCCCTCCGGCTTCGCCGACTGGTTCACCCTCGCCCCCTAGGAGACCGATGCCCACCTCGCTCGACCGCGACGCGTTCTTCATCGACGGCGGCTGGGCCGCGCCCACGAGCGCGAGCCTGATCGAGGTCGTCTCGCCGCACACCGAGGAGGTGGTGGCGACGGTGCCCGCGGGCACGCCCGCCGATGTCGACGCCGCCGTGGCCGCCGCCCGACGTGCCTTCGACGAAGGCCCGTGGCCACGGCTGTCGCCGCAGGAGCGGATCGACGTCGTGCAGGCGTTCTCCGGCCTCTACGCCGGCCGGCTGGAGGAGATGGCCGGGCTCATCACCACCGAGATGGGCTCGCCGGCGTCGTTCTCGAACCTCGCCCAGAGCCCGGCACCGTGGATGCAGATCGAGGCGTTCCTCGGCATCGCGCGCGAGTTTCCGTGGGAGGCGGAGCGGCCCGGCGCGCTCGGGTCGCCGGTGCTGGTGCGGCACGAGCCGGTGGGCGTGGTGGCCGCGATCCCGCCGTGGAACGTCCCGCAGTTCACGATCATGTCGAAGCTGGCGCCCGCGCTGCTCGCGGGCTGCACCGTCGTGGTGAAGCCGGCCCCGGAGACGCCCCTCGACGGCTACCTGCTCGCCGAGCTCCTGGTGGAGGCCGGCGTGCCGGACGGCGTCGTCAACATCGTCGCCGGCGGCCGCGAGACCGGCGAGCACCTCGTGGCCCATCCCGGCGTCGACAAGGTGGCGTTCACGGGCTCGACGGCGGCCGGCCGCAAGATCGCCGCGGTGTGCGGCGAGCAGCTGAAGCGGGTGAGTCTCGAGCTCGGCGGCAAGTCGGCCGCGATCGTGCTCGACGACGCCGACCTCGACGCCACCATGGCCGGGCTGCGGTTCACCGCGCTGATGAACTCCGGGCAGGCGTGCGTGGCGCAGACCCGCATCCTCGCCAGTCGTGCGAACTACGACGCCGTCGTCGACGCGCTCGCCGAGACCGTGCGGTCGATGGCGGTCGGCGACCCCGCCGACCCCGCCACCGAGATCGGCCCGCTCGTCGCCGAGCGGCAGCAGGAGCGGGTGGAGAAGTACATCGCGCTGGGCCAGGAGGAGGGCGCCCGCGTCGTCGTCGGCGGCAACGGCCGGCCCGACGGCCTCGACACCGGCTGGTACGTGCGGCCCACCGTCTTCGCCGACGTCGACAACCGGATGCGCATCGCCCAGGAGGAGATCTTCGGCCCGGTGCTCTCGGTGATCCCGTTCGACGACGTCGACGACGCCGTCCACATCGCCAACGATTCCGACTACGGACTGGCCGGGACGGTCTGGACCAGCGACCGGGACGCGGGCCTCGACGTCGCCCGTCGGGTGCGCGCCGGCACCTACGGCGTCAACACCTACACGATGGACTTCGCCGCTCCGTTCGGCGGCTTCAAGGCCTCCGGTGTGGGTCGCGAGTTCGGGCCCGAGGGCCTCGCGCAGTACACCGAGCTGAAGTCCGTCTACCTGGAGGCGACGTAACGTCGCAAGCATGCGACGAGCGGCCGTGGTCCTGTTGCTGCTCGGTCTCGCCGGGTGCGACGTCGGGGAGCCGGACGAGCCGCCGCCCGACCCGGCCACCCGTGCCGTCGACCCGGCACCCACCGAGCCCAGCGAGTACCTCGAGTTCGGCGACACGGGCGCCCAGCCCGACCAGCTGCCCGGTGGCGGGTTCGCGACGCCCGCGCTGCGGCTCCGGCTGCGGGTGGTGGGCGACGGCTGCACGGTGCGACGGGTCGGGCGCGTGCCGGTCTCGGAGACCGAGGGCTTGGCGTGGATGGTGAGCTCGAGTGACGGCACCGCGACCGACGAACGCGGAACACTGCCGGTCTTCCGGCCTCGCCTCCGCGGGACGGCGGTGGTGGCCCTCGTGGTGCGCGAACCCACCGACGGCGGCGTCACGGTGCGGCAGGTCAGCAACACCGTTCGGGTGCGGTGCCGCTGACCGCAGCCCGCCGCGGGTACCGGCAGGACGACGTGACGAGGAGGAACAGTGACCGATCCACGAGACGATGACCGACGGGCGCGGCCCGGCCACCACGACCCGACCTACCGGCTCGGGGGCGCGGCGCCGGCTCGTAGCGCGCTGACGCTCCGGCTGGTACTCGCCGGCTTCGGGCTGGTGGTGTGCACGGCCGGAGTCGTATGGGCGGTCGTCGAGGATCTCGGGCTCGGCTACGTCGTCGTGCTCGGTGTGCTGGGCGCGGTGGCGCTGGTCGACCTCGCGGTGGTCGCCTGGCGTAAGGGGCGCGGCGAGCCCGGCTGAGGGTGCCATCCTCGACTGGATGGGCCAGGTCGGCGCCCGCGCCGAGTCGCCGATGACCCTGCTGCGCGAACACACCACCGTCGTGTCCGCGGACGCCGTCGCCGAGCGGGTGGGCCAGCTCAGCCAGGCCGGGGCCGACGTCGTTGTCCTGCTCTCCGACGGCGCAAACCCCGACCCCCGCCCGCTGCTCGCGGCCCTGGGCTGACCAACGGCTGGTTCCGGTGGTCGGCAGGGCGGTGGTCACCTACGCTCGCAACATGACGTCGCAGACACCCGACGGCTCCGCGGCCGGGGGGCCGCTCGTCGACGGGCCGCACGACCCGGAGCACGATCCCACCGCCTCCTACGCGCTCGACCGGGGCTACGTGGCCCGGCTGACCGAGCGGGTGGTGGCCTCCAGCGGACGCACCGCGGCGGTGGCGACGCCGCTCACGGGGGCGCCGCTGGCGCACGTGCCGCAGTCGAGCGAGGACGACGTCGCCGAGGCGTTCCGGCGGGCCCGCCGCGCGCAGGCGTCGTGGGCACGGGTGCCGGTGGCGGAGCGGGCGCGGCTGCTGCTGCGGCTGCACGACCTGGTGCTCGACCGGCAGGACGAGATCCTCGACCTGATCTGCTGGGAGTCCGGCAAGGCCCGCAAGCACGCCGCCGACGAGCCGCTGCACGTGGCGCTCACCGCCCGCTACTACGGCCGCACCGCCGAGCGCCACCTGCGCACCCGACGGGTGCCGGGGCTGGTGCCCGGTCTCACCCGGGTCGAGGTGAACCGGGTGCCCAAGGGGGTGGTCGGGATCATCGCCCCCTGGAACTACCCGTTCGACCTCGCGCTCATCGACGGACTGCCCGCGCTGCTGGCCGGCAACGCCGTCGTCATCAAGCCCGACGCGCAGACCATGCTCTCCGCGCTGCTCGGCGCCCGGCTGCTCGACGAGGCCGGGCTGCCGGCCGACCTGTGGCAGGTCGTGGCCGGGCCCGGCGGCGAGATCGGGACGGCGATCGTGCAGGCGGCCGACTACGTGTGCTTCACCGGCTCCACCGCCACCGGCAAGCTCGTCGCCCGGCAGTGCGCCGACCGGCTGGTCGGCTGCTCGCTCGAGCTCGGCGGCAAGAACCCGCTCCTCGTGCTGCACGACGCCGACCTCGAGCGTGCGGCCGAGGGCGCCGTCCGCGCCTCCTTCTCCAGCGCCGGCCAGCTGTGTGTCTCGACCGAGCGGCTCTTCGTCGCCGACCAGGTCTACGACCGGTTCGTGCAGCGGTTCGTGGCCCGCACCGAGGCGATGACGCTCGGCGCCAGCCTCGACTGGGGCAACGACATGGGCTCCTTGATCTCGCAGGCCCAGCTCGACACCGTCGCCCGCCACGTCGACGACGCCGTCGCACAGGGCGCCCGCGTGCTCACCGGCGGCCGGCCCCGCCCCGACCTCGGCCCCTACGTCTACGAGCCCACGGTGCTCGAGGGCGTCACGCCGGCCATGGCGTGCTTCGGCGAGGAGACCTTCGGTCCGGTGGTGTCGCTCTACCGCTTCCACGACGAGGCGGACGCCGTCGCGCGGGCCAACGCCGGCGAGTACGGCCTCAACGCCTCGATCTGGAGCCGCGACGGCGCCCGCGCCCGCGCGATCGCCCGCTACGTGAAGTGCGGCACCGTGAACGTCAACGAGGGATTCGGTGCCAGCTTCGGCAGCCTCGACTCGCCGATGGGCGGCATGCGGCAGTCCGGCACGGGCCGCCGTCAGGGTGCCGAGGGCGTCCACCGCTACACCGAGTCGCAGGCCGTTGCCACCCAGCGGCTGCTGCGGCTGGCGCCGGTGCTCGGGATGTCCGACGAGCGGTACGCGAAGACCATGACGGCCTCGCTCCGCCTGATGAAGAAGCTGGGCCGAGCATGACCGACTTCGACTTCGACGTCCTGGTCGTCGGCTCCGGGTTCGGTGGCTCGGTCACCGCGCTGCGGCTCACCGAGAAGGGCTACCGCGTCGGCGTGCTGGAGGCCGGCGCGCGGTTCGAGGACGACGACTTCTCCACCGGCACCTTCGACCTCACCCGCTACCTGTGGGCGCCCGCGCTCGGCTGCTACGGCATCCAGCGCATCGACGCCGTCCGCGACACCATGATCGTGGCCGGCGCGGGGGTGGGCGGCGGGTCGCTGGTGTACGCGAACACGCTCTACGAGCCGCTGCCGGCGTTCTACACCGACCCGCAGTGGGCCCACATCACCGACTGGAAGTCCGAGCTGGCGCCGTACTACGACCAGGCGAAGCGGATGCTCGGCGTCGTCGACAACCCGGTGCGCACGCCGGCGGACGACGTGATGGAGAAGGTCGCCACCGACATGGGCGTGGCCGACACCTTCCACCCGACGCCGGTGGGCGTGTTCTTCGGCGGCCCGCAGGCCAAGCCCGGCGAGGAGGTGCCCGACCCGTACTTCGGCGGTGAGGGCCCGGCCCGCAACGCCTGCCTCAACTGCGGCGAGTGCATGTCGGGCTGCCGGCACAACGCCAAGAACACGCTGGTGAAGAACTACCTCTACCTGGCGGAGAAGAACGGCGCCGTGGTGCTGCCGCTCACCACGGTGACCCGGCTGACGCCGCGCCCGACCGAGGAGGGCGGCGGCTACGACGTCGACGTGAAGTACACGAAGGCCCGGCGCCGCACCGCACGCACCACCCGCACCCTCACCGCCGAGCACGTGGTGCTCGCCGCGGCCTCGCTCGGCACCCAGCGGCTGCTGCACCGGATGAAGGACGACGGTCACCTGCCGCGCCTCTCCGACCGGCTCGGCTACCTCTCGCGCACCAACTCCGAGTCGATCCTCGGCGCGATCGCCCCCAGGAGCGACACCACCGACTACACCTACGGCGTCGCGATCACCTCGAGCTTCCACCCCGACGCCGACACCCACATCGAGCCGGTGCGCTACGGCAAGGGCCACAACACGATGGCGATGCTGCAGACGGTGCTCACCGACGGCGACGGGCCGGCGCCCCGCTGGCGCACCTGGCTCAAGGAGATGTGGACCCAGCGCGCCGCCGTGCGCGACCTCTACGACTTCGCGCACTGGTCGGAGCGCACCGTGATCGCGCTGGTGATGCAGAGCCTCGACAACTCGATCACCACCTACGGCAAGCGCGGCCGGTACAGCCGGGTGTGGCGGATGACGTCGCGGCAGGGCCACGGCGCGCCCAACCCGACCTGGATCCCGGCCGCCAACGACGCCGTCCGCCGGATCGCCGCCGTGCTCGGCGGCACCGCGGGCGGCAACATCGGGGAGCCGTTCAACATGCCGCTCACCGCCCACTTCATCGGCGGCTGCGCCATCGGCGACTCGAGCGAGTCCGGCGTCGTCGACCCCTACCAGCGGGTCTACGGCCACCCGGGCCTCCACGTGGCCGACGGCTCGGCGATCACCGCCAACCTCGGCGTCAACCCGTCGCTCACGATCACCGCTCAGGCGGAGCGGGCGATGGCGTTCTGGCCCAACAAGGGCGAGGCCGACCCGCGGCCGTCGCTGGGCGACGACTACCGCCGGCTCGACCCCGTCGAGCCCGCCTCGCCCGCCGTGCCGGCCGCCGCTCCCGGGGCGCTGCGGCTGCCGATCGTGGGCGTCTCCTGACCTGCTGGTCCAGACCTGTGACCCTTCTCCTCAGCTTTTTCTGGTCGCCGGCGTAACCCGCCCTCCCAGGGGTCGTTGAGCCAGCGAGCACGGCGCAACCTCAGCTCCCTCCCGAAGTGGTAGCCGGGCTCACGTCCAGCCACGTCAGGCGCGCCGGACGCACGAAGCCCCGCCATCTCCCTCCCTCCCGGCGGGGCTTCGGTGCGTCCGGCGGAGCCTCAGTAGAGTCGGCGCATGACGGCGCCTGCGAGTCACGTCGAGCACGACCTGGTGCTGGTGGTCGACTTCGGGGCCCAGTACGCCCAGCTCATCGCCCGCCGGGTGCGCGAGGCGCGGGTGTACTCCGAGATCGTGCCGCACCACGTCGCGGCGGCCGAGATCGTCGCCCGCCGGCCGAAGGCGGTCATCCTCTCCGGCGGTCCGTCGTCGGTGTACGCCGAGGGCGCGCCGGGCATCGACCCGACCGTGTTCGAGGCCGGCGTGCCGGTGTTCGGCATGTGCTACGGGTTCCAGCTGATGGCGCAGGGGCTCGGCGGCGCGGTGGCCGCCACCGGTGCCCGGGAGTACGGCCGCACCGCCGTCGACGTCACGGCCGGCGGCACCCTCCTCGCCGACCTCCCCGGGCACCACACGGTGTGGATGTCGCACGGCGACTCCGTCACCGCGGCGCCACCCGGCTTCGACGTGCTGGCCGCCACCGCGGGCACGCCGGTGGCCGCGTTCGAGAGCCTCGACCGGCGGATGGCGGGCGTGCAGTGGCACCCCGAGGTGATGCACACCGAGCACGGGCAGAAGGTGCTCGAGCACTTCCTCCACGACATCGCCGGCTGCCGGCCCACGTGGACGATGGTGAACATCGTCGAGGAGCAGGTCGACGCGATCCGCGCCCAGATCGGCGACCGCGGGCACGCGATCTGCGGGCTGTCCGGCGGCGTCGACTCCGCCGTGGCCGCCGCGCTCGTCCAGCGCGCGATCGGCGATCGGCTCACCTGCGTCTACGTCGACCACGGCCTGATGCGGCAGGGCGAGACCGAGCAGGTGGAGCGCGACTTCGTGGCCGCCACCGGCGTCGACCTCCACGTCGTGGACGCCGAGAAGCAGTTCCTCGAGGCGCTGGCCGGGGTCAGCGACCCCGAGGACAAGCGCAAGGTGATCGGCCGGGAGTTCATCCGGGTCTTCGAGGCCGCCGAGCGCGACGTGCTCGCCGGCGTCGTCACCGGCGAGCACGCCGAGAAGGTGGCGTTCCTGGTGCAGGGCACGCTCTACCCGGACGTCGTCGAGTCCGGCGGCGGCGCCGGCACCTCCAACATCAAGTCCCACCACAACGTGGGCGGGCTGCCCGACGACCTCGAGTTCGAGCTGGTCGAGCCGCTGCGCACCCTGTTCAAGGACGAGGTGCGGCTGGTCGGCGAGCAGCTCGGCCTCCCGCCGGAGATCGTGTGGCGCCAGCCGTTCCCCGGGCCCGGGCTCGGCATCCGGATCATCGGCGAGGTCACCCGCGAGCGGCTCGACATCCTCCGCGAGGCCGACGCGATCGCCCGCGAGGAGCTCACCCGCGCCGGCCTCGACCGCGACATCTGGCAGATGCCGGTGGTGCTGCTGGCCGACGTCCGCTCGGTCGGCGTCCAGGGCGACCACCGCACCTACGGCCACCCGGTGGTGCTGCGGCCGGTCACCAGCGAGGACGCGATGACCGCCGACTGGGCCCGGCTGCCCTACGACCTGCTGGAGCGGATCTCCACCCGCATCACCAACGAGGTCCGCGAGGTCAACCGGGTCACCGTCGACGTCACCAGCAAGCCGCCGGGCACGATTGAGTGGGAGTAGCTCAGGCGCGCTCGACGGTGAGCTCCACCGGCACCGCCTCGAGCAGCGCCAGGTAGATCGGGCAGCGCTCCTGCCAGGCCTGCTCGAGCGCGGCGACGCGGTCGGCCGGGCTGGGCGAGGTGATCGCGATGGTGAGCGACAGCCCCTGGATCCGGGGGTCGGCGCCGGGGACGCCGACCAGGCCGGCGAGGTCGGAGCGGCACGACGCCGTCGCGGTGAGGTCGTCGATCGTCACGTCGAACTCCGGGGCGAGGGTGTCGTTCACGAAGGCCACGGCGCAGCCGGCGAGGGCGCCGAGCAGGTAGGCGCTGGGGCTGGGCGCCTGGTTGCCGCCGCCGAGCGGCGCGGGCAGGTCGCTGTCCCAGTTGAAGGGGCCCGCCGAGATGCGGGCGAAGCCGTTGGTGAGGGTGGCGGTGACCGTCGGGGCGGTCTTGGCGGTGGCCGGGTCGGCCATGAACCCGGTGCGGGTCTCCTGGATGGTGGTCATGGCGGTGACGCTAGGAGTCGGGCCGGGGTCGCCGCGTCCGCGCCGACGCGCAACGTGCGCCGGCTCGTGGCGGTCGGCGCGTAGTCGCTCAGCTGCTAGGCGAGCACGCGCGCGACGGCGGCGGCCCGCGCCGTCCGGCCCGAGAGCCCGAGCTTGCCGTAGGCGTTCTGGAGGTGCCGCTCGACCGTGCGGAGGCTGAGGGTGAGCCGGGCGGCGATCGCGGCGTTGTCGAGTCCCTCGGCGGCGAGCAGCAGGATCTCCCGCTCGCGGCCCGAGAGCGCCGGCCCGGCGTCGGTGCTGCCGGTGGCGTCGGCGCCGAGGAACGCCGACACCTCGGACATGAACACCGGCCAGGCGGGCTCGTCGGCGAGCAGGATGTGGTTGCTCGACTCCAGCATCACCAGCCGCGAGTCGGGGATCAGTGCGGCCATCCGCGGACCCCAGTCCTGGCTGAGGGCGCGGTCGCCGCGCGCGGTGAGCACCAGCGTCGGCGCCTGGATCCGCGGCAGCAGCTCGGTCACGTCGGTCGCTCGCCGCGCCTCCCGGCTGGCGATCGCGTTCTCGGTGGACGTCGAGGTGCGCATCAGCTCGTCCATCCAGCACATCTGCACCTCGGTGGCGCCCGGGATGAACGACGTCGTGAACACCCGGCGGAACAGGTGGTCGGGCCGGGCCCAGCCGGCCCGGATCATCGCGACGAAGGCGGCGTTCTCGTCCTCGTCGTCGCCGCCGAGCGCCCCGCCGCCGGAGGCGCCGTAGGTGACCAGGTGGGTGACGCGGTCGGGGTGCTTCGCGGCGTAGGCCAGCGCCACCGGCGCCGGGCCGGACATCCCCAGCAGCGCGAACTGTTCCAGGCCGGTGGCCTCGACGAGGGTCTCCAGGTCGGCGAGCCGGCGCTCGAGCGAGAAGTCGTCGACGTCCCAGTCGGACAGCCCGAAGCCGCGCTCGTCGTAGCGGTACACGGTGGCGATCCGGCCGAGGTCGTCGAGGAAGTGGCGCCACACGGGGCTCTGCCAGTCGTGCTGCAGGTGGCTCAGCCAGCAGGCGGCGATCACCAGGGGCGGGCCCGAGCCGTGGCGCGCCCAGGCGAGGCGGACGCCGTCGGCGGCGCGGCAGAACCGCACCTGCTGGGTGACGCGGTCGACCTCGACCATGCGCCCAAGATAGTCCGCAGAGCGGCGCTCAGGAGGCCGACAGGGCCTGGGGCGTGACGGGGATCCGGGCGATGAGGTCCTCGACGAGGGGGACCAGCTTGGAGAAGCCGAACGGCGAGGTGACGTACTCGTCGCACCGCTCGTGGTCGTGGTGGGGCCGCTCGGCCACCGGGACGGGGGTGAGCACGAGCACCGGGACGTCGGGGCGGCGGTCGAAGGTGCGGATGGCCTCGAGCAGCCGAATGCCGGTGCGGAACGGCATCGTGGCGCCCATGACGACGGCGTCGACGCCGATCGCGGCGAAGTGGCTCAGGGCCTGCTCCATGCCGCGGGCGGTCAGGACACGGTGACCGGCGAGCTCCAGGTTGAGGCGCAGCAGGAACAGGGTGTCGGGATCGTCGTCTGCGACGAGTACCAGAGCCACGCGGCTGCCCTCCGGGGGTCAGGTGAGTTGAGGACATGAGGTTCGCACCCGAACCGCGTGGTCTTCCTCAAGAGAAGTGCAAGGGGTCCGCTGGTCTCATCCCCGTCCGGAGTGGATGACGTCGTCGGCGAACCGGCGCATCCCGTCGAGCTTCTGTTCCAGCGTCGCGTCCGGGCCGTGGTAGTAGCGCCAGGGCATGGTCCAGGTCTCGGTGACGCCGGCGGCCTCCGCGGCCGCGAAGTGTTCGGGCAGGAACGCGTCGGAGAGCGCGGTGATCACCTCGAACGGCGCCGATGTGCCGGTGGCGGCCTCGTGCTCGGCGCGCAGCTCTCGCAGCCGGGCGGCGTGGCCGGCCGCCTCCTCGGAGGTGTAGATGTCGCCGACCCAGCCGTCGTGGCGCACCGCCCGGCGGAACGCCACCTCCGACAGCCCGCCGATGTACACCGGGATCGGCTCGGCCGGTGTCGGGTTCATCCTCAGCCGCGGCGCGTCGTAGAACTCGCCGTCGAACTCGGTCCAGCCCGGCTCCCACAGCGCCTTCATCAGCGCCAGCGCCTCGTCGGTGCGCCGGCCGCGGGTGCGGAAGTCCTGCCCGAGCAGCTCGAACTCCTCCCGGCACCAGCCGATGCCGACGCCGAGCGACACCCGGCCGCCCGACAGCACCGCCGCCGTCCCGACCGTCTTCGCCACCTGGAACGGGTTGCGCAGCGCCGGCACGTACACCGAGGTGAAGAACCGCACCCGGGTGGTGACGGCGGCCATCGCCCCGATCAGCACCCAGGGGTCGGGCCACTCGGCGTCGAGATCCCACCGGCGGCTGCCGTCGTCGGTGTAGGGGTACGGCGTCTCCAGCTCCTCGAGGTCGACGACGTGGTCGGGCACCGAGATCGCGTGGTAGCCGAGCTCGTCGGCCGCCTGTGCCAGCGCCAGCAGCTGGTCGGCCGGCTGGAACGCCGTCACGATCGAGAACCGCACGGCCCGACCCTAGAACACGTTCTACCGACGGCAGCGTCGCTGTAAGTCCGATCCCTCAGCGCTCGGGGTCGAGGGGTGGGGGTGGGTCGTCGAGGACGTGAATCGCGGCCTCCTCGGCGGAGGCAGCGGCGCCGTCGATGCCGACGTCGTCGCCGACGAGGTCCTTCTCCGTGTCGGGGCCGAGCCCCTCGTCGGAGTCGACCAGCCGGCCGGCGCGGGCGTCGCCGACCTCTACCGACGGGTCCTCCTCGTCGACGTCGTCGGGCGTGGTCTCCGCGTACGGGTCGGGCTCGGGGACCTCCTGCGCCACCCGCTGCTCGAGGGACTCGCCGGTGGCCTCCTCGTACGGCGTGTTGCCGAAGCCCTGGGCGGCCGACCAGTGTTCGGGCGGGGAGTAGCCGCGGTCGAGCTCGTCGGCGACGTCGCTGCCGGCGCCCGAGACGTCGGCGTCACCGAGGGTGTCCTCGGCGCTGAGCTGGTCCTCGTCGTCGACGCTGTACCCGCCGTACGACTCAGCGTCGGTGGTCTCGTCGTCGCCTCGTTCTGACATCGGGTCAGGTGAAGATACTGACGCCGCCGGGGCCGACGAGCAGCCCGACGACGATGAGGACGATGCCCAGGATGGCCTCGCCCCTGAAGAGCTGGACGATCCCGGATATCACCAAGATCACGGCGATGATCCAGAGGATGAGTGCAAACACGGTGGTGCTCCTCTCGAAGGGGTAGCGGCTGACCGCTGCCACACGACCCTTCACCCGCGCGACGGACGGCGGGCTCACCCGCACGGGCATTCCCGGACCCGGGCGCGCGGGGGCACCGTGGAGGCATGGCCGACCCGTTGCGTGCCGGCGCCGACGAGTGGGTGCCCGAGCGACCCTCGCTGCAGGGCGTCCGCGATGCCTTGCCCCGGTGCCGCGGGTGCGAGCTCTTCGAGGACGCGACGCAGGCCGTGCCGGGCGAGGGGCTCGCGCGGTCCCGCGTCGTGCTGCTCGGTGAGCAGCCGGGCGACCGCGAGGACCGTGAGGGCCGTCCGTTCGTGGGGCCGGCCGGCAAGCTCCTCGACCGTGCGCTCGAGGATGCCGGCATCGCGCGTGACGACGCCTACGTCACGAACGTCGTGAAGCACTTCCGCTGGAAGGCCGGTCGTGGCAAGCAGCGGCTGCACCAGTCGCCGGCTCGTGCCCACGTGACGGCGTGCCGGCCGTGGCTGTCCGCCGAGTTCGCCACCGTCGGCCCGGAGGGGGTGGTGCTGCTGGGCGCGACCGCAGGCAAGGCGGTGTACGGCACGTCGTTCCGGGTCGGCGACGCCCGCGGCGCCCTCGCGGACTGGCCGGAGTCGTTCCCCGTCGCCCACCCGCCCGCGTGGGTGTTGGCCACGACGCACCCGTCGGCGGTGCTCCGGGCGGACGACGCCGACCGCGACGAGGTGTACGCAGGCTTGGTGAGCGACCTGCGTGTCGCCGCACAAGCCCTCGGTTGAGCGGGTTCAGCGGACCGGCGGGACGCCGTAGGTGGTGGTGCGCTCGCGCACCGGACGGCCGAGGCCGGCGCCGATCTCCCGCAGCTCCGCGACGGTCTTCGCCGATCCGTGCTCCGAGCCCGCCATCCGCGAGATCGTCTCCTCCATCAGCGTGCCGCCGAGGTCGTTGGCGCCGGAGCGGAGCATCGCCCGGGTGCCCTCGACGCCGAGCTTGACCCAGCTCGTCTGGATGTTGTGGATCCGGCCGTGCAGCAGGATGCGCGCCACCGCGTGGACGGCGCGGTTGTCGCGCAGCGTCGGCCCGGGGCGGGCGACGCCGGCGAGGTAGATCGGGGCCGAGGTGTGCACGAACGGCAGCGGCACGAACTCGGTGAAGCCACCGGTGTCGTCCTGGATCCGGGCCAGCAGCTTCAGGTGGGCGACCCAGTGGCGCGGGTGGTCGACGTGGCCGTACATCATCGTCGACGACGTCGGCAGGCCGACCCGGTGCGCCGCCGTCACGACGTCGACCCAGGTGCGCGCCGGCAGCTTGCCCTTGGTGAGCACCCAGCGCACCTCGTCGTCCAGGATCTCGGCCGCGGTGCCGGGCAGCGAGCCGAGGCCGGCCTCGCGGGCCTTGATGAGGAAGTCCTCGGTGGAGAGGCCGGTGCGGGCGGTGCCGTTCACGACCTCCATCGGGCTGAAGGCGTGCACGTGCATGCCGGGCACCCGCTGCTTCACCGCGGTCACGAGGTCGAAGTAGGCGGACGCCGGCAGCTCGGGGTCGATGCCGCCCTGCATGCACACCTCGGTGGCGCCGAGCTCCCACGCCTCGGCCGCGCGGTCGGCCACCTCGTCGAGCGAGAGCGAGTAGGCGTCGGCGTCGGTGCGGCGCTGCGCGAACGCGCAGAACCGGCAGCCGACGTAGCAGACGTTGGTGAAGTTGATGTTGCGGTTGACGACGTAGGTGACCTCGTCGCCCACCGCCTCCTGTCGCAGGTGGTCGGCCAGCTCGCACACCCGCTCCAGCAGCTCGCCGTCCGCCGTCATCAGCGTGAGCGCCTGCTCGTCGCTCAGCCCGCCCGGGTCCTTCTCCGCCGCCGCCAGCGCGGATAGTCCCTGACGAAAATCATCGGTCTCGACCTCCGGAACCATGCTTTTCGTCAGGGACTATCCCGGCGCGCAGCTCGTCCCAGTCGCCGTAGACGTCGTCGAAGTCGGAGCGGCGGTCGTCGGTGCGGCCCTCGGTGTCGACCTCGGTGTGGAGGTCGGTGCGACCCACGGAGGCGAAGCCGCCGTCGGGCTCCTGCCACGGGAGGCCGGTGGGGCGGACGCCGGGTCGGGCCAGGCCGTCGGGGCTCGGCCAGGGCCGCGACGTGGGCGGAGACCCGGGGGTCGAGCCAGGGCTCGCCGCGGACGACGTACTCGGGGTGCACGGTGAGCCGGGCCCGCAGCTCGAGGCCCGCCTCGGCGGTGACCGACCGCAGCCGCTCCAGCGAGGGCCACGGCCGCTCGGGGTTCACGTGGTCGGGCGTGAGCGGCGAGACGCCGCCCCAGTCGTCGACGCCCGCGTCGAGGAGCGCCCGGCACTCGGCCAGGTCGACCAGGTTGGGCGGCGCCTGCACCCGGGCCCGCGGGCCGAGCACGAGGCGGGTGACGGCGATCGCGGCGCGGTACTCGTCGAGCGTGAGGTCGCCCGCGTGCCGCATCGCGGTGTCGGGCTTGGCGCGGAAGTTCTGGACGATCACCTCCTGCACCGACCCGAACTGCGCCGACACCTTCCGCAGCGCGAACACGGTCTCGGCGCGCTCGGTGAGCGTCTCGCCGATGCCGACGAGCAGGCCGGTGGTGAACGGCACCGACAGCCGGCCGGCGTCCTCCAGCACGCGCAGCCGCACCGCCGGGTCCTTGTCGGGCGAGCCGAAGTGGGCGAGCCCCTTGGTCTCGAACAGCCGTCGCGACGTCGTCTCGAGCATCATCCCCATCGACGGCGACACCGGCTTGAGCCGGTTGAGCTCCTCCCACGAGAGGACGCCGGGATTGAGGTGCGGCAGCAGCCCGGTCTCCTCCAGCACCCGCACCGCCATCGCCCGCACGTAGGCCAGCGTGGAGTCGTAGCCCTGCTCGTCGAGCCAGGCCCTGGCCTCGGGCCAGCGGTCCTCCGGCCGGTCACCGAGCGTGAACAGCGCCTCCAGGCAGCCGAGCTCGGCGCCGCCGCGGGCGATCTCGAGGATCTCGTCGGGCGAGAGGTACGGCGCCCGCCCCTCCCGCGCCGCCTGCCCCGGCGTCTCCACGAACGTGCAGTAGTGGCAGCGGTCGCGGCACAGCTTGGTGACCGGGATGAACACCTTGGGGGAGTAGGTGACGACGCCCGCGCGGCCGGCCGCCCGCAGCCCGGCGTCCCGCACTCGCGCCGCCGCCGAGGTCAGCCGGTCGAGATCGGCCCCGGTGGCGGCCAGCAGGGCCGCCGCCTCGGCGACGTCGAGCCGCGCGCCGCGCTCGGCCCGGGCCAAGGCACGGCGGACCTGCTGCGGGGTGGGCGAGTCGGACATCGCTCCCACGGTATCGACGGGTGGGTCGCCGTGGTGGCGACGGCCCACCCGCCGGGACCTCTGCTAGTTGGGGATGGTCGCGCGGAGGTTGCCGACCTGGCCGGTGAACCGCTCGTTCCAGCCCGGCGGGAACGAGAACGTGACCGCCGTTCCCCGGCCGTTGGCGGGCACGAAGAAGCTGATGTCGCAGTTGCCGCTCTGCGACTCGCAGCTGCCGCCGTTCTCGGTGAGCTTCGCGATGCCGGAGTCGAAGGACTCGAAGCCCTCGTAGCGCAGCGCCCAGCTGAAGCAGCCCGGCGTGTAGTCACACCCGCCGGCGCGCTTCCAGAACAGCCGTTTCGGCTTCGACTTGCCGCAGGCCCGGCTCTCCTTGCGGCTGCTCGTTCCCCACGGGTACGACGCCTCGACCTGCAGCTCGACGCACCCCTGCTTGCCGCCCTCGCCGGTGTCGACGGTGCGGCTGTTGCCCGACAGCGGCTCGTAGCTGCCGCCGGCGTCGCGCACCATCACCTCGGTGTCCTCGGCACCCTCGACCTGGCCGAAGGTGAACTTCACCGCCCGGTACGCGGGCGTCGTCTGGACCGCCGGCAGGCTCAGCTCGGACACGTAGCACTCGTCGAGCTCCTCGATCGCGTCCTCGCGGCCCTTCTCGATGTCGTCGGGATCCTCGATCTCGAGGGACTCGGCGAGGAAGTACGCCGCGATCTCCTCGGAGTCGATGTCAGCGAGGCAGTCGGTGTCGTCGAGGCTCCACAGCTCGCCGACCTTCTCGGGCCAGTCCTTGGCGCAGTCGAGCACCGCCTCGCCGTACTCGGCGGCCTCGTCGGCCTTCCAGGTGCCGGTGTAGGTCCAGCCGTCGCCCTTCGGGTCGACCAGCCCGGCCTTCTCGAGGCGCTCGGCGCGCCCGTCCTCGACCATCTGGTCGGCCGCGCACTGCTTGTCCTTGTCGGAGGCCCACTCGGGGCCCTCCACGTTCTCGGCGATGGTGTCGGCCGCGGCCTCGTCCTTGGCGCTGAGCGGCCCGAAGCCGAGCCGGCCGCTGGCGTAGAGCCAGCCCGACACCGACAGCGCAGCCACGAGCACCACGACCAGGGCCAGCGCAACGATCAGCTTGGCCTTCGACTTCTTCGGCGGCGGCTGATTCCACGACGGACCCTGCGGGCCGCCGTAGCCACCCCCACCACCGCCGTAGCCGCCTCCTCCTCCGCCGGCGCCGCCACCGCCCCAGGCGGGCGGGCCGCCCTGCCCGGGCGGGGGCTGGCCCCACGGCGTGGTCGGGGGCGCCGCGGGTGGGGGACCGGCGGGTTGTCCCCAGCCGGGCTGCTGCGGCGGCTGGTTCGGGGGTGGCGGCGGCCAGTTCCCACTCGCGCTCATGCGTGTCCCTCCCAGTGGCGAGCCGCACCTCGGCCCGGTGCCGCGCATTCTCGCCCGAGACGGGCACGCGTACACCCCGGACGGCGGAACTCGTGCCGTCCGGGGTGCACGCTGGTCGTCAGACCATCGCCTTCTCGGGTTCCTGGGCGGTGTCCGGCGGCGGGTCGTGCTTCTCGTCCGGGCCGCCCCGGTCGAGCTTGCTCGGCCACCAGATCTTGCCCCCGAGGTCGAGGTTGAGCGCGGTGACGAGCACCGACCGCACGATCATGGTGTCGAGCAGGACGCCGAGCGCGACCGCGGTGCCGAGGTGCGCGAGGAACACGAACGGCAGCGTGCCGAGCACGAGGAACGTCGCTGCGAGCACCAATCCGGCGGAGGTGATGACGCCGCCCGTGGACTGCAGCGCGATCAGCGATCCCCGGCGGGTGCCATGGGTCGCGGTCTCCTCCCGCACCCGGGTCATCAGGAAGATGTTGTAGTCGACCCCCAGCGCGACCAGGAACACGAAGGCGAACAACGGGAACCCTGGATCGGTGGTGGCGTGCTCCGGCCACTGGTCGAACGGCAGCAGCGGCATCACGTAGTCGAAGAGCAGCGCGGAGAGACCCAGCGCCGCCCCAAAGGACAGCACCACCGTGGCCACGAGGATCACCGGCGCGGCCACCGAGCGCAGCAACCCGATGAGGATCAGCAGCACGACCAGCAGGACGATCGGGATGATCACCTTGTTGTCGCGCAGCGCCGCCGTCTTGGTGTCGAGGTAGAACGCGGCTCCGCCGCCGACGAGTGCGTCGGCGCCGTCGATGGCATGGACGTCGTCGCGTGCGGTCTCGACGACGTCGAAGGCGCTCTGCGAGGCGAGGTCGTCCTGCAGCGGCGCCTCGAAGTAGGACCGACCGTCGCCGAGCGGCGTGGTGGGCCCGGGCGTGCCGACCCGGTCGAGACCCTCGACCGTGTCGCGGACCTCCTCGATCTCGTCGTCGTTCGCGACCACCTGGAGGGTGTTGGAGCTGTCGGCGAGGCCGTGGTCGGTGAGGAGGTTCTGGGCCGTGATCGAACCGAGCTCGTCGGTGAACGACTCCTCGGTGGTGAGGCCGCTCGGGTCCAGCTTGAACAGCCCGAGGCAGGCCAGGCCGAGCAGCAGGGCGGTGACCACCCACACCATCCGGGGCCGGACGCTGATGCGCCGGCCGGTGCGGGCCCACAGGCCGGACTGGGTGGGCTCCACCGAGCCGAACGCCGGACGCTTGGGCCAGAAGATCCAGCGCCCGAAGATCACCAGGAGCGCGGGCAGCAGGGTGAGCATCACGAACACCGTGACGGCCACGCCGACCGCCAGGACGGGTCCGAGGCTCGCGGTGGAGTTGAGGTCGGCGAACGAGAGGCACATGAGGCCGACCACGACGGTGGCCGCGCTGGCGAGCAGCGCCGGGCTTGCCCGGTGCAGGGCGAAGGCCATCGCCTCGTGCCGGTCGTCGTGACGGCGCAGCTCCTCGCGGTAGCGGGCGACCAGCAGCAGTGCGTAGTCGGTGCCGGCGCCGATCACGAGGATGCCGAGGATGTACTGGCTCTGGTCGTTGACCGTGAGGTCGGCGTACTTCGCGAGCAGGTAGACGACGCCGGTGGCGGCGAACAGCGAGACCACGGCACACACGATCGGGAGGATCCACAGGATCGGGCTGCGGTAGGTGAACAGCAGGATCAGGATGACGACGCCGAACGTGATGAGCAGCAGCGAGACGTGGGAGCCGTCGAAGGACTCGATGAAGTCGGAGGCCTGGCCGCCGAACCCGCCCACGTAGACGTCGACGCCGTCGATCGCCGTGAGGTCGCGGATCTCGTCGACCGGCTCGCCGATCTTGTTCCAGCCGTCCTTGCCGAGGTTGAACGTGAAGTAGAGGTAGGCCACCTCGCCGTCCTCGGAGAGGAGGTCGGGCACGGGCTCGCCCTGCTCCTGCAGGGCCGCGGCGGCGTTGGGCGACAGCGCGCCCTCGTCGGTGACGCCGTCGATCTCCGCGATCGCGGCGGCGTGGTCGTCCATGGCGGCGAGGTCGGCGTCGGTGAGTCCACCCTCGCGGTGGTAGACCACGAGGGTCGGGATCTCGTTGGGGTTGATCTCCTCGGAGAGCTCGTCGGCGACCTTGGTGGACTCGGCAGAGGCCGGGACCCACGACGACTGCTCGTTGTCCTTGACGTCGGCCAGGCCCCCTCCGAGCCAGGCGAGGAAGCCGGCGAGGACGAGGACTGCGACGAAGACGATCCATTTCGTGACGGGGCCGGTGAGGCTCCCCGCGATCTGACGGTGCATGGAAATCACTCTTTCAGGTGGCGCCGACAGTGGCATCAGGGTTTCCCCCGAGACGACCGGACCGGTCTGGACAACTCATCGGTGGACTGGACCACTGCCCGGTGCGACAGTCGGGCGCGTGTACCCAGGAAGGTGGGCCCGGACCGCGCCCGACCGCCCGGCTCTCGTGATGGCCGGCTCCGGCCGCACCCTCACCTACGCCGAGCTCGAGGAGCGCAGCGTCCGGCTGGCCGACCACCTGCGCTCGGCCGGTCTGGTCGAGGGCGACGTCGTCGCCCTTCGGCGGCTGAGCGGTGTCCAGATCACTGGTGAACCAGGGTTTCGGGCAGCGACCGCGGACTAGCCGTAGAGCCGGTCCAGGACGTCGGAGTACTTGGTGTTCACCACGCGCCGCTTCAGCTTCAGCGTCGGGGTGAGCTCCTCGGACTCCGCGGTCCACTCCACCGGGAGCAGCTCGAAGGCCTTCACCTGCTCGGGGCGGGAGAGCCGCTCGTTGGCGGCGTCGACGGCCGCTTGGGCCATCGCGAGGATCTCCGGCTTCTGGGCGAGGTCGGCGAGGTCGGTGAACTCGATGCCCTGGCTCTGCGCGACGACGGGCGCCACCTCGCCGTCGAGCGTGAGGATCGCGACGACGTACGGCTGGTTGTCACCGACGGCCATCGCGTGCCCGACGATCGGCGACTCCTTGAGGTAGTTCTCGATGTTGGACGGCGCGATGTTCTTGCCGGCCGAGGTGATGATCAGCTCCTTCTTGCGGTCGACGATCGCGAAGAAGCCGTCGTCGTCGAGGGTGCCGATGTCGCCGGTGTGCACCCAGCCGTCCTCGTCGATCAGCGCGCTGGTGGCCTCCTCCTGGCGGTGGTAGCCGGGGGTGACGACGGGCCCGCGCACGAGCACCTCGCCGTCGTCGCCCAGCTTCACCTCCATGCCGGGCGTGGGCCGGCCGACGGTGCCGAGCCGGAAGCCGCCGGGACCGTTGGCGGTGATGGCCCCGCAGGTCTCGGTCATGCCGTAGACGTCGTAGACCTTGAGGCCGAGCCCGGCCATGAACCGGGCGACCTCGATCGGCATCGGCGCGGCGGCGGACCCGGCCCAGGTGACCTGGTCGAGGCCGAGCAGGAGCTTGAGGAACCCGAGGATGGCCGTCTCGGCATCCTGGTAGGCCTGCTCGATCTCCGGCGTCATCGTGCCGCCGACCTCCTGCGCCGAGACCCACGCGAGGCCCGCGGCCATGGCGTCCTCGACCATCTTCCGGCTCGCCGGGTCGGGGTCGGCGGCCAGCTTGGCGGAGATGCCGGTCTTGATCTTCTCCCATACCCGCGGCACCCCGAAGAACGCCGTCGGGTGCACCTCGCCGAGGGCCGCGAGCAGCTCGGCGGGGTCGCCGATCGCGTAGGTGCTGCTGCCCTGGATCTGCGGGCCGTACAGCCCGAGCACCCGCTCCGCGATGTGGGCGAGCGGCAGGTAGCTGACCTGCGTGGCCGGTTCGTGGAGGCCGGCCGCCTCGAGGGTGGAGAGCGCCTCGTAGAGCACGTTGTGGTGGGTGAGGACGACGCCCTTCGGGTTCCCGGTGGTGCCCGAGGTGTAGAGGATCGTGGCCGCCGTCTCGGGAGTGAGCTCGCCGGCGCGCGCGGCCACCTCGTCGCCGTGCTCGGCGCGGTGGGCCGCGCCCTCGGCCACGAAGTCGTCCCAGGTGACGAACCGGTCGTCGCCGTCGGGGGCGGTCGCGTCGACCACCACCACGGCCTTCAGGCTCGACACCTCGGCCAGCGCCCGCGACCAGCGGGCGAGGTGGTCGTCGTTCTCGAGGACGGCGACCACCGGCTGCGCCTCGCCCGCCACGAAGGCCACCTGCTCGGGCGAGAGCGTGTTGTAGATCGACATCGGGGTGGCCGCGGCGTGCACGGCACCGATGTCGGCCAGGAAGTGCTCGGTCCGGTTGGTGGCCATGATCGCGACCGTGTCGCCGGCGCTCACGCCCCGCTTCATCAGCGCGGCCGCGACGTCGAGCCCGAGCTCGCGGGTCTCGGCCCAGGTCTGGGTGCGCCAGGTCTCGCCGTCCGGGGCGTGGTGCTTGTCGGCGTAGGAGATCTCGGTGCCGCGGGCGGCGACGGTGTCGGCGAGGGCGTCGACGAGCGTGCGTCCCTCGATCTCGGCCTCGATGCGGGCGCGTTCGGTCAGGACGTCGGTCATGGCCGAATGGTGGCGTCGATCACCCCGGAGGGGAAGAGCTTCGGGCATCCCCGGACTCAGACTCCGAGCATCCGGCCGATGATCTCCTTCTGGATCTCGGTGGTGCCGCCGTAGATGGTCTGGATGCGGCTGTCGGTGAACGCCTTGGAGATCGGGTACTCGGTCATGTAGCCGTAGCCCCCGAACAGCTGGACGCCGCGGTCGGCGAACTTGGTCTGCAGCTCGGTGGTCCACCACTTCGCCATCGACGCCAGCGAGGTGTCGGCGGTGCCCGCGTTGAGGCGCAGCACGCAGTCGTTGACGAAGACGCGGGCGATGTGGGCCTCGGTGGCCATCTCGGCGAGCAGGAACCGGTTGTGCTGGAAGCTGCCGATCGGCTTGCCGAACGCCTGCCGCTCCTTGGCGTAGTCGAGGCACAGCTCGAGGATGTGCTCGATCGCGGCGACGGCGATCGCGGCGATCGAGATCCGCTCCTGCGGGAGGTTCTCCATCAGCGCGATGAAGCCGCCGCCCTCCTCGCCGAGCAGGTTCGCCTTCGGCACCTCGACGTTGTCGAAGAACAGCTCGGCGGTGTCCTGCGCCTTGAGGCCCATCTTGTCGAGGTTGCGGCCCCGCTCGAAGCCGTCCATGCCGCGCTCGACCACGACCAGGCTGATGCCCTGGTGGCCGGCGTCCGGGTCGGTCTTGCAGACGACGATCACCAGGTCGCTCATGATCCCGTTGCTGATGAAGGTCTTCGATCCGTTGAGCACGTAGTGGTCGCCCTTGTCGACCGCGGTGGTGCGCACGCCCTGCAGGTCGGACCCGGCACCGGGCTCGGTCATCGCGATCGCCGAGATGATCTCGCCGCTCACCAGCCCGGGCAGCCAGCGCTTCTTCTGCTCCTCGGTGCCGAGGCTGGTGATGTAGGGGACGATCACGTCGGTGTGCACAGGGAACCCGACGCCGCTGGCACCGACCTTGGTGATCTCCTCGGTGAGCACCATGTTGTAGCGGAAGTCGCTGATGCCGCCGCCGCCGTACTCCTCCTCGACGTCGAAGCAGAGCAGCCCGGCCTCGCCCGGCCTTGAGCCAGACCTCCCGGCTCACCTGGCCGTCCTTCTCCCACTGCTCGTGGTGCGGCACGACCTCCCGCTCCAGGAAGGCGCGCGCGGTGGCGCGGAAGTCCTCGTGCTCCTGCTCGTAGATCGACGGCTTCTCGCTCTGCTGGGACATCAGCTCACCCACTCCTTCACCTGGGCGACCTCGGCTGCGGGGTCGGCGGCGGCGGGCATCACCTGGAGGTGGGTGACGCCGGCCTCGCGGAACGCCTCGATGCGCTCCTTCACGTACGACTCCGGCCCGACCAGGTTGCCGGCCTCGAGCCACTCGGCCGGCACGAGCGCGGCGGCGTCGTCCTTCTTGCCGTCGAGGTAGAGGTCCTGGATCTCCTTGGCCTCCTTCTCGTAGCCGAGGTGGCAGGCGAGGTCGTTGTAGAAGTTCTTGCCGCGCGCACCCATGCCGCCGACGTAGAGGGCGTACATGGGCCGGGCGAAGTCGAGCATCCCCTTGACGTCGTCGCCGATCGCGAGCAGGCCGCCGGCGGTGACCTGGAGCGGGCCGAGGTCGGCGGACCGCTTGGCGCGGCCGGCGTCCAGCGACGTGCCCCACACCTCGGCCATCTTCTCCGGGTAGACGAGGTGGGGGATCCAGCCGTCGGCGAGCTCGGCGGTCATCTGCACGTTCTTGTCGCCGAGGGCGGCGACCCAGATCGGCACCGAGGGGCGCTCCGGCTTGGTGAGGAGCTTCAGCGGCTTGCCGAGGCCGAGGCCCTGGTCGGCCGGCAACGGGAGCGTGAAGTCGCGGCCCTCGTGCTCCAGCGGCTCGCGGCGCATGCCCTGCCGCAGGATCGAGATGGTCTCGCGGGTGCGGCCGAGCGGGCGCTCGTAGGGCATCCCGTGGAAGCCCTCGATCACCTGCGGGCCGGAGGCCCCGAGCCCGAGGACGGCGCGGCCGGCCGACACGTTGTCGAGGCCGGCGGCGGTCTGCAGCAGGGCGCCGGGGGTGCGGGAGAAGACGTTGAGGATGCCGGCGCCGATCTCGACCCGCTCGGTCTTCGCGGCCAGGTAGCCCATGAGCGTGGGGGAGTCGAAGCCGTACGCCTCGGCCACCCACACCAGGTCGAGCCCCGCCTGCTCCAGGGCGGTCACCTGGTCGGCGGCGCTGCGTGGGTTGCCGTCGTACATCAGCATCGTGCTCAGCTTCATCGGCGCTCCTGATCGACCGTGACAGTTCCACTGTCACGATAGCCCAGCCCCCGGGCCGTGCGGGGCGGCGTCCGGACCGGCTGACAGGATCACCCGCGTGTCGACCACCCCCGAGAAGCACCGCATCGCCGTCATCGGCGGCACCGGTCCGCAGGGCAAGGGCCTCGGCTACCGCTTCGCCAAGCACGGCCACGACGTCGTCGTCGGCTCGCGCGCGGTCGAGCGCGCCACGCCCGTGGCCGAGGAGATCCGCGAGCGGCTCGACGGCGTCGAGGGCGCCGGCGAGGTGAGCGGCGCCGCCAACGCCGAGGCGTGCGAGCAGGCCGACGTCGTGGTGCTGGCGGTGCCGTGGGACGGCCACGACGAGCTCGTGGCCACGCTGCCGCTCGCCGGCCGCACCGTGGTGTCGTGCGTGAACCCGCTCGCCTTCGACAAGCGCGGCGCCCACGGCCAGGTGATCGACGGCGGCGAGGGCTCTGCGGCCGAGCGGGCCCAGGCGATCGCGCCCGACGCCACCGTCGTCGGCGCGTTCCACAACGTGTCGGCCGTGCTGCTGTGGGGCGACGACGAGTTCGTCGACGAGGACATCCTGTGCGTCGGCGACTCCGACGAGGGCAAGCAGGTGGCGATGGGGCTGGCCCGCGCCGTCACCGGCCGCGAGGGCGTCAGCGCCGGCAAGCTGCGGCTGGCCCGCCAGCTCGAGCCGTTCACCGCCGTGCTGATCTCGATCAACCGCAAGTACAAGACCCACTCGGGTCTGCGCATCACCGGCCTGCCCGACCGCGACCAGGACTAGGCCACTTCTTCGGGCGGCCGGCCGGGGTCGTCGTACGCGGGCTCGGTCTGGCCGGCCCGCAGCGCCTCGAGCTGCGCGCACACCGCCGCGCCGTAGAAGAGGCTCACCGAGGTGAGCAGCGACCACACCAGGAGCGCGAAGACGCCGGCCAGCGGGCCGTAGACGTCGTCGAACGAGCCGCTCACCTTCACGTAGAGCGCCAGCAGCCCGCTCGCCGCGAGCGAGAGCAGCACCGCGACGCCGGACCCGAGGGCGAGCCAGCTGAGCGCCGGCTGGCGCCGCCGCGGCGCGTGGTCGAGCACGACGGCGATCGCGAACACCAGCAGCACCACCCCGAGCGGCCAGCGCGCCACGTTCCAGACGGTCGTCGCCGTCGAGCCCCAGCCGTAGACGTCGGCCATCGCGTCGGCGAACGCGCCGCCGGCGACGAGCACCAGGAACCCGAGCCCCACGGGGAGGGCGAGCACCGCCGTCATCACCGCGGCCCGGCCGTACTTCGCCACCGCGCGCCGGTCGCGACGGATGCCGTAGATGCGGTTCATGCCGCGCTCGACCTGCGCCATCGCCGCCGCCATCGACAGCAGCGCGACGACGAGGCCGAGGCCGAGCGCCACCTCCCCGGCCTCCTCGCTCGCCTCGCCGCCGGTGACGGCGGAGGCCAGGGCGTCCTGCTGGCCGGTGCCGGGCGAGACGCCCTGCACGGTCAGCGCCACCACCTGCGCGGGACGCTCGTTGTCGAGGTCGGCGGCCAGGCCGGTGAGGGCCAGCAGGAACGGCACCAGCGCCAGGCACGACTGCAGCGCGAGGGCGCGGCTGTTGGTGAACCCGTCGCCGTAGCGGAACCGGACGAACGAGTCCCACAGCAGCGGCCGGAGCCCGTGGTGCCGGGCGAGCGGCCAGGCGTCGTCCGCCTCGAGCTCGTCGCCGTCGCCTTCGACGGTGACGGGCACCGTGCGGGCAGTGGTCACCGCGCGAGTCTGCCAGTCGGTCCGGCAGTCAGTCCGGCAGTCAGTCCGGGTCGTCGGCGGGCGAGACCTCGAGTACCCCCAGCGCGAGCCCGAGGGCCAGCCAGAGCTCCTCGGCGCGCGTGGTGGTGATGTGCCCCGGGTCGCGGTAGGTGATCGTCGAGCCGATCACCGTGGGGCACAGGCCGTCCGCGCACAGCCAGCCGCCGGGGTCGACGGTCTCGACGTCGAAGCGCTCGGCGGACTCGATCGACACGTTGCGCATCAGCGCGCTGCCCTCGGCGGGCGGGATGGTGCAGTCGCGCAGCCTCGCGCTGCGCTCGGAGAGGCAGGGTCCGGGATCGATGCTGAGCTGGGGGACGTCGACCAGCAGCACCAGCCGTTCCGTCAGCGGGCGGTAGGTGGAGAAGGCGTCGTCGAAGCCGTCGCGGAAGATCTCGGCCACGTCGTCCGGCGCGGTGATGTGCTCGTCGCCGACGTAGACGCCGTTGAACGGCGGCGCGGTGGTGACCACCATGAGGTCGGGTCTCAGCTCCTCGACCTGGTCGGCGACCCACTCGTGGAAGCCGACGCACTCGGGGTTGGGGTCGCCGGTGCCGGGAAGCCCGGGCAGCACGTAGGCGGCCGTGCAGCGCCCCTTCACGAAGTAGTACGCCCGGTAGCCGGCCGCGCGGGCGATCTGCTCGAAGGCCGGGATCCAGGCGCGCGCGTGGGAGTCACCGGTGACCACGAGGGTCTTCTCCCCGTCCGGGTCGCCCCGCGGGCAGAGGTCCCAGTCCTCCTCCGCGACGTCGTTGTAGTCGCACGCGCCGACGTCGGCGATCTCCTCGTTGAGGTCGATCAGGTCGGGCGTGAGGTCGCTCGGGATCGGGAGGCCCTCGCGAGCCGCGATCACCGACGCCCGCACCTGGTCGGTGATCGTGTTCCCGTCGATCCCGACGTCGGCGGTGCGGATCGGCGGGTTGTCGCCGCGCTCGGAGCCGAGGTAGGACGCCATCCCGTGCCCACCGGCAGCGACGCCCAGCACCAGGACGACCGAGGCCGGGTAGAGCACGAGGCCGCGGGCGGGCCGCAGCTGCCAGCCCTCGCCGGTGCGGAACGGCTTCTCCACGAACCGGTAGGTGAGCCAGGAGAGCTGGAAGGTGAGCGCCACCGACACGAACATCTCGGTGGCCGTGAGCGGGCGGTCCAGGCGGGTCGCCGGGATGACGATGAGCGGCCAGTGCCACAGGTAGATGGAGTAGGACCAGTCGCCGATGATCTGCAGCGGCCGGATCCCGAGCAGCCGCGAGACGACGGGCAGGCGGTCGGGGTCGGCGCCGGCGACGATCAGCGCCGCGGTGCCGAGCACCGGTGCGAGGGCGGCCACGCCGGGGAACGCGACGGTCTCGTCGAAACGCACGAGGGCGAAGCCGATCGCGGCCGCCCCGCCGAGGCCGAGCAGCCCGGGCGGGATCCGGCGCCAGGCGGCCCACCCGCCGCTCAGTACGCAGGCGAGCACACAGCCGACGGCGAGCTCCCAGGCGCGGGCGGGGGAGGAGAAGTAGGAGGCCTGCGGCTCCGCCGCGGTGAGCTGCAGCGAGTACACGAAGCTGACGGTGCCGAGCAGCGCCACGAGGATGCCGATGCCGGCCACCGGCACCTCGCCGAGGTACCGGCGCCGGGGCCGGGCCAGCAGCACCGCCACCAGCACCAGCGCCGGCCACACGAGGTAGAACTGCTCCTCGACCGCGAGCGACCAGAAGTGCTGCACCGGGGAGGGCGCCTGGTCCGCGGCGTAGTAGTCGACGTTCTGGTCGAGGAAGCGCAGGTTGGCGGCGAACAGCGCGGCCCAGGCGACGTCCTCGGCGACGCGCAGGGCGTCGAGGAAGGTCAGGTAGACGAGCGAGGCCACCATCGTGAGGGCGAGCACGAACGACGCTGCCGGCAGGATGCGACGGGCGCGGCGGGCGTAGAACCGCATCGGCGAGAAGCCGCCCTCGGAGCCGATGCCTTTGAGGATCAGGCGGGTGATCAGGAATCCGGAGACGACGAAGAACACGTCGACGCCGACGAAGCCACCGGGGAGGAACGGCACGCCCGCATGGGCCGCCAGCACTGCGAGCACAGCAAAAGCCCGCACCCCCTGGATGTCCCCCCGGAATGCGGTGGCATCCGGTCCCAGCTGGGTGCTCATCGCCCGCACAGGGTACTTCGGATTCGCGATCCGCCTGCGGGATCGCCCGGATCGCCGGCGCTACCCCAGCCCGCAGGACTCGCGCGCGAAGGCGATCGCGGCCTTGCGGCCGGCCTCGCCCATGCGCAGCAGCACCTCGCCGGGCTCGCCGTCGAGGTGGAAGTGCACGCGGAACGCGGTGGCGCCGCCGCCCTCGATGAAGGCGTGGGCGTCGCACCGGGCCGGCTCGAGGGGCAGCGGGATGCGGGTCACCGGACCGTCGGAGCGCACGGTGACGTCGGGTCGCCACACCGGCGGCTCGTCGGAGGAGGCCAGGAGGTGCGAGCCGGCGACGTCGTCGATGCGCAGGGTGCGGCCCGCCACCCCGGTGGGGCGCACCACCAGCACCAGCGTGCCGACGGAGCCTTCGCCGGGCCGGTCGACCGCCACGGTGTCGGCCCAGGCGAGCCGGGCCACCTCGGCGAGCCGGAGCTCCTGGCAGCGGGCCTGCACGTAGCGGCCCACCACGTCGGTCTCGTCGGCCACCGCGGTGCGGTAGACGCGACCGCCGGCCTCGACCTCGAGCCGGCCGGAGCCCTCCAGCGAGAGCGGGTCGGCCGCCGCCGGGGCGTCGCAGTCCAGGCCGGGCGGCAGCGCGAGCGGGAAGCCGCGCTCGGAGCCCGCCGGGTCGGGGCGCAGCCACGCGGCGTCCACCTGCAGCGGGTCCGGCAGCCGGCGGTCGCGGTAGACGATCCGCGTCGGCGTCACCTCGCGCCGGGTGTCGTTGGCGACCCACACCTGCATCTGCCCGAGCGAGGCGTCGATCGACGACTGCCGCATGTCGGCGGTCAGCCGGCCGGTGGGCTCGGCCTCGGGTGGTGGGGGCAGGGGGGTGAGCGTGCTGATCGACGGCGAGGGCTCCGCGCTCCCGGTGCGGGCTCCGGCCTCACCGTCATCGTCACCGCCGCCGCCACCGCACGCCGTCGCGGCCAGCAGGCCCGACAGTGCCACGACGGTGACGACGGCGCGCCTCACGAGCCCAGGCCCTCCACCACCTCGGCGCCGGGCAGGTCGGCCAGCAGCCGGCCGGGCAGCAGCAGCTTGGAGCGGCGCACGCCGGAGCCGACGATCGCGACGTCGATCCCGACCACCCGCTCGTCGAGGAGGAGCCGCCATCCCTCGGGCAGCCCGACCGGCGTGATGCCGCCGTACTCCATGCCCGACTCCGCGACCGCCCGCTCCATCGGGAGGAACGACGCCTTGCGCACGTCGAGCAGCTTGCGGACCCGTGTGTTCACGTCGGCGCGGGTGTCGGCCCGGACGACGCAGCCGGCGATCCGCTCGTCGCCGGCCCGGCTGCCCGCCACCACCACGCAGTTCGCACTGGCCAGGATCGGCACGCCGTAGGCCTCGGTCATCGCGGCGGTGTCGGCGAGGTCGGGGTCGATCTCCACGACACCGACCTCGCCCGCGCCCGGCCAGGCGGCGAGTGCTGCAGCCACCGGGGGCGCGAGGAGGTCGGTGCGGTCGAGGGCGGGGACGGTCTGCAGACCACCCAGGGTCGGGACGCTCACGCCCCCATGGTGCCTGGCGGGGTGGTGTCGTCGCCGGAGCCGTCGGCGGAATCGTCCGCGGGCTCCGGCTCCGGCTCCGGCTCCGGCTCCGGCTCGGGCTCCGGCTCGTGCTCCGCCTGGCCGACCCAGCCGGTGGCGCGGGTGCCGTGGCGGCGCCGGTCGGTGACGACGAGGGCGAGCAGGCCGGCCGCGCCGGCGAGCACCCACGGGGCCGGGAGGAGGAACCGCACGTCCTTGCCCTCGACGACGTCGCCGGCGACGAGCGCCCACACCACGGTGAGGCCGGCGAAGGCGACCCCCATGACCAGGTGGCCGATGCTCAGCGGGTGCCGGGCAGTACGGGGCTCGGTGAGCTCGGTGGAGGTGGTGGTCATCGGAAGCTCCTCTCGGCGTCGATGTCGACCTGGCCGAACACGAGCTCGGCCTCGATGGTGAGGGTGGGGACGTCGTCGCCCCCGTCGTAGCTGGCGTCGCTGTTGCCGTCCTCGCGGTCGCCGAACAGGATCGACTCGCCCCCGCCGTCGATCGTCGTGGAGGCCTCGACGTCCAGCCCCTGCGGCGGCACGAGCACCTCGATGTGGCCGAAGCTGGCCTCGAGGTCGAGGGTGCGCCCGTCGAGGTTCTCGAGGTCCTCGATGTCGCGCAGGTCGATCACGATCTCACCGGCGCCGAGCGAGTACGAGTCGCGCAGCTCGGCGGCCGACTGCGGGGTGCGGTCGATGCGGCCGGCGTCGATCTCGTGCGTGGCCGTCGCGCCCGCGGTGGCGAGGCCGGCGACCAGGCCGAGGGCCACGAGGCCGCCGGGGCGTCCCCACACGGAGCCGACGAGGAGCAGCAGCGCGGAGGTGCCGAGCGCGATGGCCGGGTAGGCGGACGAGGCGACGTCCAGGCCGGCCACGTCGAGGATCCCGAGGGTGCCGACGCCGAGCGCGGTGATCGCGAGGGCGTAGAAGAAGAGCAGCGGGCCGCGGCGCCTGGGCGGCGCGGGCGAGTAGCTGCGGTACGGGTTGGGCGGCGGGATCGGCGACGTCGCCGGTCGCGCCCGGGCCCTGCGTGTCGCAGCGCCGGGTGCACGTGGTGCTTGCCGCGCAGCAGCAGGAAGGCGAGCACCACGATCGACACGACGATCAGCGGCCACGGGAAGCCCCAGTCGCCCCAGCCGCCGAAGGTCTCGCCCACCAGGCCGAGCGCCGCGAGCACACCCACGATCACGAGCGCGACGGTGCGGCTGCGCGGGTCGAGCCGGATCGTCGCCTCCTCGGTGCCCTCCTGCGGCACGATCAGCCAGCAGACGGCGTAGATGAGCAGGCCGACGCCGCTGAGCACCGCCAGGACGGCGAGCACCACGCGCGGGATCAGCGGGTCGATGTCGAGGTGGCGCGCGATGCCGCCGGCGACGCCGGCGATCTTGCGGTCCTCGGTGGTGCGGCGCAGCCGGCCGAGGTCGCGGATCTCGTCGCGGGTCACGCGCGGGCCGTCGTCCGGGCCGGGCGGCGGGCCGACGGGTGCGTCGGCAGGGGTCTGGGTCATGGCATCCAGCGTGCTCGTCATCGGCGTCCACCACCATCGGGGACGCCCCTGATCCTGCCGGTTCTGCACCCCGTCGCGGGTCGGGGGCGGGCCAGGGTCGGGCCGGGGTCGCTCCCCCTGGGGAGGGCCCGCGCGCTGTGTGACGATTCAGAGGACATGACCACGCCCTCCGCCGCGCCCACCGCCGGCGCCACCGTGCTGCCGCCGCGTCGCGCCTACCGCGACCTCGGCGACGGCGTCGTGGGCGGTGTCGCCGCCGGACTCGCGCACCACCTGCGAGCACGACTGGTGTGGGTGCGCGTGGCGTTCGTCGTCTCCTGCGCGTTCGGCGGCTTCGGTGTCGCCGTGTACGCCGTCCTGTGGCTGCTGATGCCGGCCGGCACGCCGTTCCGCGCCGAGGCGCCTGGCCTCGAGAGCGCCTCGCGCGGCGGCCGCCGCCCGGGCATGATCCGGCGGCTCGGCAACCTCGGCCCCGTCGTGGTGCTGTCGG
Source organism: uncultured Actinomycetota bacterium (assembly GCA_963808855.1). GTDB lineage: Bacteria > Actinomycetota > Actinomycetes > Propionibacteriales > Nocardioidaceae > Nocardioides. The sequence continues at coordinate 1,339,423 of CAWEHA010000002.1, forward strand.
TGCTCGCGCTCGGGGTGCTCTTCGCGCTCGGCGCTCTCATCGGCGGCGGCACGCTGCTGTGGCCGGTGCTGATCGGGCTGGCCGGCATCGCGCTGCTGTGGCGCCAGGCCGACGAGGCGCAGCGGGCGCGGTGGCTCAACGGCGAGGGCCGCGTCGACGCCGCGCGGGTGGTGCTCGGCGACGGCGGCTGGGCGGCCTGGGCGCGGCTGGCCAGCGGCCTGGCGCTGCTCGGCGTCGCCGCCGTGCTGCTCGCGCTGCGGGGCGGCTCGCTGTCGGTGGCGCGCGACGTCACCGTGGCCGCGCTCATCGGCGTCGTCGGGATCGGCATCGTGGTCGGGCCGTGGGTGCTGCGGCTGCTGGGCGAGCTCACCGACGAGCGGGCCGAGCGGATCCGCACCCAGGAGCGGGCCGACGTCGCCGCGCACCTGCACGACTCGGTGCTCCAGACCCTCGCCCTCATCCAGCGCAACGCCGGCGACGCCGCGTCGGTGGCCAAGCTGGCCCGGGCCCAGGAGCGCGACCTGCGGTCGTGGCTGTACGTGGGCGAGGCCACCGGGTACGCCACCGTCGCGGCGGCGCTGCGGGCGGTGGCGGCCGAGGTGGAGGACGCGCACGGCGTCGCGGTCGACGTCGTGACCGTCGGCGACGCCGACCTCGGCGAGCCGCTGCGGCCGGTGGTGGCCGCCGCCCGGGAGTCGATGACCAACGCCGCCAAGCACGCCGGGGTGCCGCGGGTCGACGTCTACGCCGAGATCGGCGAGGCCGCCGTCGACGTGTTCGTGCGAGACCGTGGGGTCGGCTTCGACCCCGCGCGGCGTGGCCGACGACCGCTACGGCGTGCGCCGCAGCATCGTCGACCGGATGCAGCGGCACGGCGGAACGGGCGAGGTGCGCTCGGCACCGGGGGAGGGCACGGAGGTGCGGCTGCACCTCCCGCGCGCCACCGCACCACAGTCCCAGGAGGAGAGAGATGAGTGAGCTGATCCGAGTCGTGATCGTCGACGACCACGCGATGTTCCGCCGCGGGGTGCGGGCCGAGCTCGAGGCCGCCGGCGCCGGCGTGGTGGAGCTGGTGGGCGAGGCCGAGGACGTCGACACGGCGGTCGCGGCCGTGGCCGAGCACGCGCCCGACGTCGTCCTGCTCGACGTGCACCTGCCCGGCGGCGGCGGGGTCGAGGTGATGAGGCGCTCGCCCGGCCACCCCGGCGCAGTTCCTCGCGCTGTCGGTGAGCGACGCCGCCGAGGACGTGATCGGCACGATCCGCGGCGGCGCCCGTGGCTACGTCACCAAGACCATCACCGGACCCGAGCTGGTCTCGGCGATCCGGCGGGTGTCCGACGGCGACGCGGTGTTCTCGCCCCGCCTGGCCGGCTTCGTGCTCGACGCGTTCGCGGGGTCGATCGACGTCGCCGCCGTCGACGAGGACCTCGACCGGCTCACCGAGCGGGAGCGGGAGGTGATGCGGCTGATCGCGCGCGGCTACGCCTACAAGGAGGTCGCCAAGGAGCTGTTCATCTCCATCAAGACGGTGGAGACGCACATGTCGTCGGTGCTGCGGAAGCTCCAGCTGTCGTCGCGGCACGAGCTCACCCGGTGGGCCTCGGACCGTCGTTCTGCTCTGAGGCCTCATCCCTTGCGGGCGAGTACGGCGCTCGCGGGCCGCCACTAGCGTCCGAGGATGACCGCCGAGGCAGCGCCCGCCCCGCAGGACACCGAGCTCAAGCGCACCATCACCGGCAAGCTCCTCTACTTCTACGTCGTCGGCGACGTCCTCGGGGCCGGCATCTACGTGCTCATCGGCGCGGTGGCCGCCGAGGTGGGCGGCGCGTTCTGGCTCTCGTTCCTCGTGGGCGTCGCCATCGCCACGCTGACCGGGCTGGCCTACGCCGAGCTCGTCACCAAGTACCCGCGCGCGGCCGGTGCCGCGGTCTTCGTGCAGCAGGCGTTCAAGAACCCCGTCCTCACCTTCTTCGTCACCGTCTGCATGCTCTCGGCACTGTTCGCCGCGTCCGGCACCCTGGCCTCCGGGTTCGCCGCCGCGCTCGACGAGGTGTGGGCCGCCCCGCCGGAGCTGCTGGTCAGCATCCTGCTCGTCGCCGTGCTCACGATCGTCAACTACCTCGGCATCACCGAGTCGGTGGTCATGAACATGGTCATGACGTTCGTCGAGGTGGCCGGCCTCATGATCATCATCGCGCTCGGCGTCTGGTGGCTGTTCTCCGGCAAGGCCGAGGCGAGCGTGCTCACCGACTTCGCCTCCGGCGCCAACCCGATCCTCGCCGTCGTGGCCGGCATGGCGCTCGCCTTCTTCGCGATGACCGGCTTCGAGAACACCGCCAACGTGGCCGAGGAGTGCATCGAGCCGGGGCGCACGTACCCGCGCGCCCTGATCTTCGGCATGATCACGGCCGGCACGGTCTACGTGCTGGTCTCGATGTCGGCGGCGCTCGTCCTCGGCGTCACGAAGCTGGCCGCGGCGCCCGCTCCGCTGGTCGCGGTGGCCGAGACCGGTCTCGCCGACCTGCCCGCCCGGCTCGTCACCGTGGGCTTCGGCATCATCGCGATGATCGCGATCACCAACACCACGCTCGTCGGGATCGTCACCCAGCCTCGGATCCTGTACGGCATGGCGCGGGAGGACGTCGTCCCCGGCGTCTTCGCGAAGCTCGACTCCCGCCGCCGCAGCCCCGTCGCGGGCCTCATGCTCTGCTTCGGCGTCGTCGCCGCGCTGCTCTTCGTCGGCTGGCTCCTCATCGAGCTCGGCTTCGACCTGGTGATCATCGACCGGCTCGCCGCCGTCACCGTGGTGTTCCTGCTCGCGATCTACGCGCTCGTGATCGTCTGCGCGCTGAAGCTGCGGTCCGACGTCGGTGAGAACGACGGCGACCACTTCCGCGCCAACACCGCGCTGCTGGTGGTGGGGCTGGTGGGCAACGTCGGGCTGTTCGCCTACACCGTCTACGAGGACCCGTTCTCGCTGCTCTGGTGCGGAGGACTCATCGGCATCGGGGTGGTGCTGTTCCTCATCGAGTACTTCTTCGGCTCCACCGACCGGCCCAGCGGGGTCGGGCGGGGCGACCCGAGCGTCGTCGACTGACCGGTCGCGGGCACCATGACGGGGTGCCCCGGTCGCGACTCGTGCCCGCCCTGCTCGGGGTGGTGCTGCTCGTGCTGCTCGCGAGCGGTTGCGTCGACGACGGCGAGCCCGGGGAGCCCTCGCCGGCGCCGTCCCCTTCCATGACGACCTCGTCCGCGGCGCCCTCGCCCTCACCCTCGCCGTCGCCGTCGCCGTCACCCACGCCGCCCGCGCCCCGGTTCTCGACCTGGCCGCTGGGGGAGCGGGTGCTGCCGCGCACCGCCGGCGGCTACGGCGAGATCCGCCCCACGCCGCCGTCGCTGCGCAACCGCCGCTACCCGACCGCCGACCTGCTCCCGCCGCCGCCCGGCGGCCGCTTCGCCGCGTCTGTGGCACCGGTGACGCCGGCGATCCGGGAGCGGATGGGCACGAGCTACTCGCCCGGCTGCCCGGTGGCGCTCGCCGACCTGCGATACGTCACCGTGTCGTTCGTCGGGTTCGACGACGCCGTCCACACCGGTGAGCTCGTGGTGGCCGCCGGCTCGGCGCGGGACCTGGTGTCGGTGTTCCGGCGACTGTTCCGCGCCCGGTTCCCGATCGAGGAGATGCGGCTGCCGAGCACCACCGACCTCGAGGCGCCGCCCACCGGCGACGGCAACAACACCGCCGCCTTCGTGTGCCGCCCCACCACCGGCCAGACCTCGGGGTTCTCCGCGCACGCCTACGGCCTGGCGATCGACGTCAACCCGTTCATGAACCCCTACCTGAAGGGGACGCTGGTGCTGCCGGAGCGGGCGAGCGCCTACCTCGACCGGTCGCGGCGGCGTCCCGGGATGATCGAGCCCGACGACGTCGTGGTGCGGGCGTTCGCCGCGATCGGCTGGTCGTGGGGCGGGGACTTCTCGACGTTGAAGGACTACCAGCACTTCAGCGCCACCGGCCGCTGACTAGGTTTCTCCCATGGAGACGGTGCGGCTGGTGCTGTTGGTGATCCACATTCTCGGGTTCGCCGCCCTCATCGGCGGGCTGATCGCCCAGGCCGGCCCCGGCCCGAAGCGGGTCAACGGCGCGATGCGCGACGGCGCCGGCACCGCCTTCCTCGCCGGCCTCGCCCTCGTCGGCGTCCTCGAGGGCCTCGACGTGGACGTGAACCACGCCAAGATCGCCGTGAAGCTGGTGATCGGCCTCGTGGTCCTCGTGCTCGTCATGGCCAACATGCGCAAGGACCGCATCCCCCACGGCCTCTGGGCCGGCCTCCTCCTCCTCTCCGTCGCCAACGTCTGCGTCGCCGTCCTCTGGTCGCCCGCCCACGCGGTGTGAGCGGGTGCGCCGGCACCTCGAGGCGGCGCTCGGCCCACCCCAGCTAGGGCGCGGGCGAGGGCCGCGGGGGCGGAATTGGGCGAGATCGCTGACGTCGGTGCCGATCGCGTGGCAGGTCGCGAGGTACTCGCGGTCGAGTCGCGCGAGAGCTTCACGGCGTCCCGGGCCGAGGACATCGACCCAGGTGATCACCGACATGCCGAGCCGGAAACCCTGTAGCCAGTCGCGGCGGAGCTTCGCCTGCCACAGCACGTCGTCCGGGTCGGTCGTGGCGACTCCGCCGTCCGGAATGCCCACGAGCTTCACCCGCCCGTCGCACTCGAACAGATGACGTCCGAGCCGAAGGTCTGCCCACGCCGTCCGCCCACCGGCGGTCAGTCCGAACTGGGTCTGCGGCCGGCCGTGCCCGAGCTCGGTGACGAGGACTCGGCCGAGGGTCTCGAGGATGCTGTCGGCGTCCCGGTCCGACTCCTCGACGGCTTCCCGCGCGGTCACCTTGTACGGCCAACAGGACATGCCGTCGAGCACCCGACGGAGATCGCTCAGCTGACGCCGTTGCGTCGGGCGTCGTCGACGGCGACGATTCCGGCCGGGTTGCCGTGCTCGCGCGCGATGTCGATGGCAGTCCGGGCCCGCCCGAGGACGGCCCGGCCGCCAACCGACTCCAGCTGCCACTCCGGATACGGCGCGAGGTGGTGCTTGACGCCGTGACGCAGGTGCGCGCCGACGATCCCCGGCCTGGTGATGTGGGTGAACTCCCTCCGCGCCTCCAGGACCTGCATGCCGAGCTCGTACGCCGCGAAGTCGTGGCTCGGCACGTGGGGCGACTCGACCGCATGCTCGCCGCGCGGTCGTTCAGGAGGCGTCGCTTGCGGGTGTCGGCCTGCGCGGCCACGAACAGGTCGGTCTCGACGTAGACACCGCGCCGCACCGACGTCCAGATGCCTGACTCTGTCAGCCGGTCCACCTCATGTCGGGACATGCCAACCGAGATGGCCTGGTCTCTGGTGACGAGACCGTGCTGCTGTGCCATTCGTGCTCGGACCTGTGCTCGCATGGCCCGACAGTGCTGCCTCTGACGACCCTGCGCCTCCGGCGCAGCAGGCCCCTGTGGAGAACTCGGCCTCGTCTGTCCTGTGGACAGTTCGTGGTCCGACCTGTAACACGCCGTCCATCCGCCTAGGGCCACCCTGCAGGGGCGCCCTAGGCGGGCGGACGACGTGTTACAGCAAGCCACGCCGAGCCAGCCACCGTCGGGGGGCAAACGTAGGGTGGTGGGCAGCATGAGCACGCCGTCCGCAGACCCTGCCCTCCAGCTCTCACTCGACGGGTTGGGCACCGAGGGGCTCGCGCCCGAGGAGCGGCGGACGACGCGCAAGGGGCCGAGCCGCGAGGAGCTGCTGGAGGGTCTCAACGAGCCGCAGCAGGCGGCGGTGAGGCACGCCGGGCATCCGCTGCTGGTCGTCGCCGGGGCGGGGTCGGGCAAGACCAGGGTCCTGACGAGGCGGATCGCGTGGCTCATCGAGGAGCGCAAGGCCCACCCCGGCTCGATCCTGGCGATCACGTTCACCAACAAGGCCGCCGCCGAGATGAAGGAGCGGGTGGAGCAGCTGGTCGGACGCCGCGCCCGCGTCATGTGGGTGAGCACGTTCCACTCCGCCTGCGTGCGCATCCTCCGCAAGGAGATCGACAAGCTCGGCTACAAGAGCAGCTTCTCGATCTACGACGCCCAGGACTCCAAGCGGCTGATGACGCTGGTGATCCAGGACCTCGACCTCGACCCGCGCCGCTACCAGCCCGGCCCGGTGCTGCACTGGGTGAGCAACCAGAAGAACGAGCTGCGCGACCCCGAGGACGTCGCGAAGGACGCGCGCAACCATCTCGAGGAGACCTACGCCGCGGCGTACACCGCCTACCAGCGGCGCCTCGAGCAGGCCAACGCGCTCGACTTCGACGACCTCATCATGAAGACCGTCCACCTCCTGCAGGAGTTCCCCGACGTCCGCGAGACCTACCGACGGCGGTTCCGGCACGTGCTCGTCGACGAGTACCAGGACACCAACCACGCGCAGTACGCCCTCATCCACCAGCTCTGCGCCGCCGACCCCGAGGCCACGGAGGCCGACCGGGTCGCGCCCGCGGAGCTGATGGTGGTGGGCGACGCCGACCAGTCGATCTACGCCTTCCGCGGCGCGAGCATCCGCAACATCCTCGACTTCGAGCAGGACTTCCCCGACGCCACCTCGATCCTGCTCGAGCAGAACTACCGCTCCACGCAGACGATCCTCACCGCCGCCAACGCCGTCATCACCAACAACCAGGGCCGCAAGGAGAAGAAGCTGTGGTCCGACGCCGGCGACGGCGAGCGGATCGTCGGCTACGTCGCCGACGACGAGCACGACGAGGCCCGGTTCGTGAGCGACGAGATCGACACGCTCACGGACGCCGAGCAGGGCAAGGTCCGGCCGGGCGACGTCGCCGTCTTCTACCGCACCAACGCCCAGAGCCGCGTGTTCGAGGAGGTGTTCATCCGCACCGGCATGCCCTACAAGGTGGTGGGCGGCGTCCGCTTCTACGAGCGCAAGGAGGTGCGCGACGCGCTCGCCTACCTGCGGATGCTCGCCAACCCCGACGACCAGGTGAGCCTGCGCCGCATCCTCAACACCCCGCGCCGCGGCATCGGCGACCGGGCGGTCGCCTGCGTGAACGCGCTGGCCGAGCGCGAGCGCATCACGTTCTGGGAGGCGCTGCGCCGCGCCGAGGACGCCCCGGGTCTCGCCACCCGCAGCCTCGCCAACATCCGCGGCTTCGTCGCGTTCGTCGAGGAGCTCCAGTCGATGGTCGAGGCGGGGGAGCGCGCCGACGTGATCCTCGACGTCGTGCTCGACCGCTCCGGCTACCTCGCCGAGCTCGAGAAGTCCGACGACCCGCAGGACGCCACCCGGGTCGAGAACCTCGGCGAGCTCGTCGCCGTGGCGCGCGAGTTCTCCGACGACCCCGTCGCGGGGCCGAGCGCCGACCCCGCCGACGTCGACGCCGACCTCGTCACCCCCGGACTCGGCGACTTCCTGGAGCGGGTGGCGCTCGTCGCCGACTCCGACCAGATCCCCGACAAGCCCGACGACGCCGAGGGCGAGGCCATCGCCGAGGAGCAGGGCATGGTCACGCTGATGACGCTCCACACCGCCAAGGGGCTGGAGTTCCCGGTGGTGTTCCTCACCGGCCTCGAGGACGGCGTCTTCCCGCACTCGCGCTCCCTCGGCGACCGACCCGAGCTCGAGGAGGAGCGGCGGCTCGCCTACGTCGGCATCACCCGCGCCCGCGAGCGGCTCTACATCTCGCGCGCGGTGGTGCGCTCGGCCTGGGGCGCGCCGTCGCACAACCCGGCCTCGCGGTTCCTCGACGAGCTGCCGATCGACCTCGTCGACTGGCGCCGCACCGAGGCCGCGCAGACCCGCTGGGGCCGCCCCGATCTCGCCTCCGGGTCACCGGCGGCGATGGGCAGCCCGACGGCGGCCGGGCGCCGCAACTTCTCGGCCGCGGCCGCCCGCGCCGACGCGCAGTCCAAGGCCAAGCGGTCCCGCCCGGTGCCGAGCCTGGAGCCCGGCGACCGCGTCGTGCACGACAGCTTCGGCATGGGCAGCGTCGTCGCCGTCGAGGGCGCCGACGAGAAGGCGGTCGCCTCGATCGACTTCGGCAGCGAGGGCGTGAAGCGGCTGCTGCTGCGCTACGCGCCGGTGGAGAAGCTCTAGGCGGCTACGCCGCCAGCGGTGCTCGGTTGGCCCGATCACGGCCAGTCGCCGTGTGGGCGCTGACCCGTCGCTTGTGTGCTCCCCCGCTTCGCTCCTCCGCCCACAACCGACGGGTCAGCGATGTGCCGGCTACGCCGGCATGTCGACGCCGTGCACCACGAACGCGGCGTACGGGTCGACCGGGTCACCACCGCCGGGGCGGACCTCGACGTGCAGGTGGGAGCCGGTCACGTTGCCGGTGGAGCCCACGGTGCCGATCGTCTGGCCGGAGAGCACGGTGTCGCCCTCGGAGACGCCGATCGTGGTCTGGTGGCAGTACCAGATCTCGGTGCCGTCCTCGAGCGTGACGACGGTCTTGTTGCCGTAGGCGCCGTCGTAGCCGGTCTCGGTGACGACGCCGTTGGCGACGTTGGTGATCGGGTCGCCGTCGTCGCCGTTGAAGTCGAGGCCGGTGTGGGAGCTCGACCACAGGCCGTACTGACCGAACCGGGCGGTGAGCACGATCGGCTCGAGCGGGGCGACCCAGCGGTTCTCGGCGATGATGTCGGCCTGGGCCTGCGCCTGGGCGGCGAGCTGGCTCAGGGCGGCGTTGCGCTCCCGGGCCTGGTTCTCGGCGGCGTCGGCGAGCGAGTTGGAGCCGTTGGCCTGCTGGAGCGCGCCGCGGTTCGAGTCGCGGTTCGGCGCCCGGCCGCGCAGGCTGTCGACCCGGCCGGAGCCGCTGGCGCCGCCGAGCGCGGATGCCGCGTGGATGGTCTGGGGGCCGCTGCCGGCCAGGCTGGGGCCGGTGGCGGTGAGCGAGCCACCGACGGCCAGTGCGAGCGCCGCCACGCCGACGAGCGCCGGCGGGGAGGGGAGCGCGCGGAACAGCGGGCCGCGGCGGCCGGCGTGCTTGACGGCCCGGCGCTTGCCGCCCGCCGCGTCGAGCGGAAGCTCCGCGGTGGCGTCGAGGTCGAAGTAGTGGGTGCCGGTGGTGACGACGGAGGCCAGCGGGCCCTCGGCGGCGAGCCGGACGGCCGGCGTCTCCTGGGTGGGCGTGTCGAGCTCGGTGTGGAGCGCCAGCTCCGGCGCGACGGGCTCCGGGGCGATCGGCTCCGGGACGTCTGCCGCGCGACCGGCGACGCGCTTGCCGGCGTAGGCCTGGCGGCCCGAGGGTCGGGGTCCCGAGGTCGTGCGGCGACGGCCGCGACGTTCCGCTCGGTGGTGACCCATGGACCTCTGGTACTCCGCATCGGCGATCGGGGAGAGCTCGTGCCTGGCCGGTGGGGGCGGCGACGGACGGCACAAACGGGTGAGACTGTAACGGAGCCCGGGCCGACCCCGAAATCCCGCCCCGGCGGTTGTGGACCACCGCTGCGTGATCCGCAACACCCTGACCAGGGGATGGGCCGTGGCGAGCCGGGACTAGGGTGCGAGCCGAGCCAGACCCCCGACTCTTCCCAACTGAGACAGCGTGGTGGACCCGTGGACCTGATGGAGTACCAGGCGAAGGAGCTCTTCGCGAAGCACGACGTGAGGACGACGCTCGGCATCGTCGTGCAGTCGGCCGAGGACGCGAAGGCCGCAGCCGAGCAGCTCGGCGGCGTCACCGTCATCAAGGCGCAGGTCAAGGCGGGCGGCCGCGGCAAGGCGGGCGGCGTCAAGATCGCCAAGACGCCCGACGAGGCCTTCGAGCACGCCACGAGCATCCTGGCGCTCACCATCAAGGACCTGCCGGTCAACCGCGTGCTCGTCACGCCGGCCACGCCGCCGGAGGAGGAGTACTACTTCTCCTTCCTGCTCGACCGCTCGAACCGGCAGTACCTCTGCATCGCCTCGGTGGAGGGCGGCGTCGAGATCGAGGAGGTCGCGAAGACCAACCCGGACGCCGTCAAGAAGATCGCGATCAACCCGGGCACCGGCGTCGACGAGGCCAAGGCCCGCGAGATCGTCGAGGAGGCCGCGTTCCCCGAGCCGCTGCGCGAGCAGGCGGTGGAGATGGTGCAGAAGCTGTGGGCCGTCTTCGTCGAGGAGGACGCCACCCTGGTCGAGGTCAACCCGCTCGCGCGGCTCGAGGGCGACGTGCTCGAGGCGCTCGACGGCAAGGTGTCGCTCGACGACAACGCCTCCGAGGTGCGCCACGACGACCACGAGTCCTTCGTGATCCGCGACGAGGAGGACCCGCTCGAGGCGAAGGCCAAGGACAAGAACCTCAACTACGTGAAGCTCGACGGCGAGGTCGGCATCATCGGCAACGGCGCCGGGCTCGTGATGTCGACGCTGGACGTCGTGGCCTACGCCGGCGAGAAGCACGGCGGCGTGAAGCCCGCGAACTTCCTCGACATCGGCGGCGGCGCGAACGCGCAGGTGATGGCCGACGGGCTCGACGTGATCATCCACGACGAGCAGGTCAAGAGCGTGTTCGTCAACGTGTTCGGCGGCATCACCGCCTGCGACGAGGTGGCCAACGGCATCAAGGGCGCCCTGGAGATCCTCGGCGACGAGGCCTCCAAGCCGCTCGTCGTCCGGCTCGACGGCAACAACGTCGAGAAGGGGCGGGCGATCCTCGACGAGCTGAACCACCCGCTCGTCACGCAGGTCCCGACCATGGACGGCGCGGCCGACAAGGCCGCCGAGCTGGCGAACGGCTGAGGAGCAGAACAGTGAGCATCTACCTCAACAAGAGTTCCAAGATCATCGTCCAGGGCATGACCGGCGGCATGGGGTCGAAGCACACGACCCTCATGGTCGAGGCGGGCTCGGACATCGTCGGCGGCGTCAACGCCCGCAAGGCCGGCACCAGCGTCGAGCTGGGCGGCAAGGACCTTCCCGTGTTCGGCACCGTCGAGGAGGCGATGAAGGAGACCGGCGCCGATGTCTCGGTCGTCTTCGTGCCCCCGGCGTTCACCAAGGACGCCTGCATCGAGGCCATCGACGCCGGCATCGGGCTGCTCGTCGTCATCACCGAGGGCGTGCCCGTGCAGGACACCGCGGAGGTGTGGGCCTACCTGGACGGCAAGTCGACCCGCATGATCGGCCCGAACTGTCCGGGGATCATCACGCCGGACGAGTCGCTCGCCGGCATCACGCCGCACACCATCGCGGGCAAGGGCCCGATCGGGCTGGTGTCGAAGTCCGGCACGCTCACCTATCAGATGATGTTCGAGCTGCGGGACTTCGGCTTCTCCACCGCCATCGGCATCGGCGGCGACCCGGTGGTCGGCACCACCCACATCGACGCGCTCGAGGCCTTCGAGAACGACCCCGACACCGAGGCGATCGTGATGATCGGCGAGATCGGCGGCGACGCCGAGGAGCGGGCGGCGGCCTACATCAAGGACCACGTCACCAAGCCGGTCGTCGGCTACGTCGCCGGCTTCACCGCCCCCGAGGGCAAGACGATGGGCCACGCCGGCGCCATCGTCTCCGGCTCCTCCGGCACCGCGGCCGCGAAGAAGGAGGCCCTCGAGGCCGTCGGCGTCAAGGTCGGCAAGACGCCGTCCGAGACCGCCGAGCTCATGCGGGAGATCCTCCAGAACCGCTGACCCGTCACTCGTGCGCTGACCCGTCACTTGTACAAGTGACGGGTCAGCGCATTTGTGACGGGTCAGCCGGGCATGCTGCGGCCGGCGGCCTGGAGCATGAGGTCGCGCATGGTGGCGTCGAGGCCCTCGGGCTCGAGCGGGCCGCCGACCTCGCGGAAGCGTGACGACGGCGATCCGGCGCCGTCGCGCACCACGCCCATCCGGTCGAACCAGGCGGCGTCGCAGTCGTCCGAGCAGACCTCCGGGGCGCTGTAGACCCAGGTGGCGTAGCGGCTGCCGCCCGGTCCCTCGACGACGTCGCCCTGCCGGGTCAGGTCGGCCGGGTCGCGCTGGGCGGGGGCGTCGCAGTCGGTGAACCAGGTGGTGACGGCGGCCGCGGCCGCGGCGGCGTCGTCCTCGGTGGGGTACTCGTACCAGCGAGGTTCGGATCTCCGCGATCGGGCCGTCGCCGCCGGTCGTGCCGGGCTCGGGCGCGATCGGTGCGTTGAAGTCGGCGTGGCCCAGGAACTCGCCGCTGAACGAGACGCCCGGCTGGCAGGCGATCACCGGCACATCGGGGTAGGAGGCCCGCTCCCACGGGGCGAGTCGCTCGCGGACCGGCAGGTCGTCGACCGACAGCACCGAGTCGGGCAGCTCACCGGGGGTGAACCCGGGGTCGATGTCCGGACCGGACGGGAGGTCGAACTGTCCCATCGCCGTGACGACGTCGGCCTGCTGCTCGAGGGCGGCCTGCACCGCAGCGTCGCGCGACCCCGCCGTGCCGCCGCCCTCGCCGCTGTTGACGTCGACGAGCAGCGCGTTGGCGACCCGGGTGACCAGGTACACGTCGAACCCGGTGTTGGGCAGACCACCGGTGAGGAACTGGCGGGTGATGACGGTGGTGTCGCCCTCGGCGCCGCGGACCTCCCACTCGCTGCCGTCGGCGCCGCCGTCCTTCGGGCACGCGGTGATGCCGGCGACGATCTGGTCCTCCAGGTTCGCCTCGGACCGCTCGACGGAGTTGTAGACCACGAGGGTGCGGGCGCGGCCGTCCTCGGCCTCCCCGGTGTAGGTCGCGCCGGCGAGGTCGAGCACGTCGATGTCGTCCGGCGACCACACCGGCGCCCCGCAGGCCTCGATCGCGGTCACCCCGGCCGTGTCGGTCACCTCGACGGGGCTGAGGTCGTTCCCGTTCTGCGGCGGGTACCCGGCGTCGAGCGGGAAGTCCGGCGGGATCTCGGTCACCACCGGCTGCTCGGGCACGGAGGTCTCGGTGGGCTCCGGGTCCTCGCTGGGCGGGTCGGTGATCGTGGTGGACGGCGGCGGAGCGGGCTCGGGGTCGTCGTCCCCGCCGGTGGCGAGGAGTGCCACGGGCGTGGCGATCAGCGCGACGGCGAGCGCGGCGCCGGCCGCGGTGAGGGCGGTACGGCGGCGGCGGAGCCGGTCGCCGCGGCCGCGGATCTCGGCGGGGCTGGCGGGGTTCACGGCAGGGGTTCCGGTGGTGAAGTCACGGAATCGGTCCTCGAGCGGGTCAGACATGGCTCATGCCTCCCTGGGGGTCGTCCGAGAGCAGATCGGCGAGGGCGGTGCGGCCGCGGCTGAGACGGGCCTTCACGGTGCCCTCGGGAGCGCCGACCTCGGCTGCCACGGCGGCCACCGGCAGGTCGGCGATGTGGTGGAGCACGATGACCCGGCGCTGCGGCTCGGGCAGCTGGGCCAGCGCGGTGACCAGCGCGACGTGCTGCTCGTCCGGAGCGGCGGACGTGGCGGGAGCGGCGAGCGCCCGGTCGGCGGGCCGCCGTCCGCGGGTGCGGCGCCGCCAGCGGCTGATCGCGATCCGGTGCGCGGTGGTGCGCACCCACGCCTCGGGGTGCTCGGCGCGTTCCAGCTTCCGGCGGTGCGACCAGGCCCGGGCGAACGCCTCCTGCACGCACTCCTGGGCCTCGTCGAGGTCGCCGATCATGGCGTACACCTGGCCGGTCACCCGGCGGAACGACGCGGTGTAGAAGTCGTCGAACTCGGCTTCGTCCACGAACGCTCTCCTCTCTCACCCGGGGCTGTCATGAGGAGATACGCCCGGACGCCGGGTCCGGTTGCGTCGACCTACGAACCGGGCGCGGGCAGTGTGCCCAGCCGGGCGACCGCCCGCTCGGCCAACGCGACGATCTCCTGGTCGCCGACGCGCACCGTGGCGGGCACCAGGTCGAGCTGCGAGACGCCGGTGCCGTTGCGCAGGATCACGACCCAGTAGGGGATCGAGCGGTTCTCGGTGACCCGGACGTCGAGCCGCCACACCGTGTAGGCGCGGACGCGACGGTCGACCGAGGCCACCTCGACGACGTCGGTGCCGAGCTCGCGGTCGGGGCAGGTCGCGAACCGCTCACGAACCCGGTCGACGAACCGCCGTGCGACCCGCGGCGGCAGGGCCGCCACCCGCTGGGTGAGCCCGAACTCCTCGGGCAGGTCGGCCTCGGGCACCACGAACGAGCGGGTGGCGCCCTTGCCGAAGGCGGTGCCGCGGAACTTCGCGGTGAAGGCCGGCGGACCGCAGGGCGTGGTCATGGCCGCGGACTGGAGACGCCGCGGCTCGGTGCCCGCCCACGGCCGGCGCACCCGGGGCACGGGGGTGAGGTCGACCTCCGACAGCAGCGCCGGCACCTCACCCGCGGGCAGCGGGTCGCGCGGCCGCAGCCGCACCTCCTGCTGTCGCTGGCTCTCGACCTGCGTGCAGGAGGCGCCGGCACCGTCGAGGCCGCACAGCCGGCCGACGGCGTCCGCGAGCAGCCCGGCGGTCTGCGCGGGCGGCGCGCCGGCGTCGCCGTCGACGCGCAGGAAGGTGGTGGTGGTGAACAGGCCGGTGCGCGCGACCCCGACCTGCCAGGTCTCGCCCTTGCGGGTGGCGGTGGAGTGCAGCACCAGGTGCACGGCCTCGTCGCCGACGCCGACCGGCGTGGTGGTGTCGAGCAGCTGCACCGACGGCGTCGTGCACGCGGAGAACCACCCCACGGCGGTGCCGAAGGCGCGCTCGGCGGCGGCCGGCCGCGGCGACACCTCGGTGAGCTGCACGAACCGCAGCCCGGGACGGCGCTTGAGCGCCGGGGCCTCGGAGGTGCGCACGAGTGCGGCGTCGCCGTTCGGGTCGGCGTAGCGGTCGCCCTGGCAGGGCATCGCGCGGCCGGTGCCGGCGCTGTTGTCGCCGGTGTTGAGCTCCTCCCAGGCGCGCCCCTCGAGCCGCGAGCCGAGCGCGGCTGCGTCCAGCAACGAGCTCTCGGGCAGGGCCATCGCGGGCGCCCCGCTCATCGCGCGGTCGGGTCCGCCGGTGGCGGCCGGCCGGGCGTCGTCGGCCCGGTCGAGGGTGGCGCGGACGCCGGTGGCGTCGGTGACGAGCGAGCCGCTCACGAGCACCGCGGCGACGGCGGCCCCGACGCCGACCAGCGTGTGGGTACGGCGCCGGGTGGCGCCCGCGCGTCGCACGATCGTGGCCCGGGGCCAGTGGGTGTCGGCGAGCGCCGCCGTGGCCACCGGCTCCAGCAGCGCCGGAACGGCGTACGACGGCACGTCCCGCGACAGCGACAGCTGGGCGACGCCCACCTGCAGCTCCTGCTCGGCCCGGTCGAGCGTGAGCCCGATCTCGCGCGCCATCTGGGGCATCGACACCGACGCCAGCTGGGTGAGCAGCACCGCCTTGCGCTGCGGTGACCGACAGCTTGCCGAGGGCGTCGAGCGTGGCCCGCACCTCGTCGTCCAGGTCGCGCTCGCGGTGCCACACCCGGGCGGTGTGGCGGCGCTGAGCGATCCGCCAGGCGTCGGGGCGCACCACCGACTCGGGGTCGCTGAGCCGCGACACCTTGCGCCAGCGGTGCCACGCGACGACGAACGCGTCGCGCACCGCTCGGCGCGCGGCGGCGAGGTCGCCGGTGAAGCAGAACGTCTGGACGAGGAGCCGGTCGCGTGCGTCCTTGTAGAACGCGTCGAACTGGTCGGGGTCGCGCATGACCGGTCCACGGTAGACGAGACCCCCCACCGGTTCCGAACCGCCGAAACCGGCCTTCCCGGCGTGGGAGCGTCGGCGCACGCCGCGGTCGAGGCGATGATGCGAGGGTCATGACCGCCCTCCTCCCGCCGCCCCGGTCCCGTGCCCGGCGCGTGCCTCCCGAGAAGCGGTCCGCGGCGGCGCTGCGACGTGAGCTCTCCACCCGGCGGCCGCTGGTGCCGACGGCGGTGGTGTGCGGCGTCGCGGCTGCGGGCGTCACGCTCGTGGTGTTCCTCGGCCTCGGGGTCACCGGCTGGTTCCTCACCGACGGCGGCGCCCACGGCACACCGCGCGACGGCCTGCGGGTCGGCGCCACCGCCTGGCTGGCCGGCCACGGCTCGGGGTTCCGGGTCGACGGCGTGCTGGTGAGCGCCGTCCCGCTCGGCATCACGCTGCTCGCCGCGTGGTCGGTGTGGCGGTGGGCGCACCGGCTCGGCGCCTCGGTGTCCGGCCATGGCCCGGACGCCGACGCCATCGCCGACGGGCAGCGGGACTGGACGGTGGCCGTCGCGGCCACGCTCTTCACCGCCTCCTACGTCGTCACCGCCGTGGTCACCTGCACGCTCGCGGCGACGCCCGAGTCGGCCCCGAGCGCCATCGCGCGTCGCATGGTGGTCGCTCGCCCTGTGCCTGCTCCTCGGCGTCCCCGCGATCGCCGCGGCGTCCGGGTCGCGCCGCGGTGTGGGCCGCCGGCGTGCCGGCCTGGGTGGTCGGCGCCGCCGCCACCTGCCGGCGGCTGCTGGTGCTGTGGCTCGTGGGCGCCACGCTGCTCGTGGCGGGGGCACTGGTCGCCGACTGGTCGACCGCCGCCAACGTCACCTCCCAGGTCGGCGCGAGCGGCGGCGACGTCGCCGTGCTCGTCGCGGTCGGCCTCGCCGTGCTGCCCAACGCGGCCCTCTACTCCGGCGCCTACGTGCTCGGCCCGGGCTTCACCGTGGGCGCCGGCAGCACGGTCACGAGCAGCGCCGTCGTGCTCGGCCCGCTGCCGATGTTCCCGATGCTCGCCGCCCTGCCCGACGACGGGCCGGCGCCGTCCTGGACCTCCTGGCTGATCGTGGCGCCGCCCGTGCTCGCGTTCCTCGCCGCCGTGCTCGCGCAGCGGGCCCTGCCCACCACGCGGTGGGAGGAAGGCGCCTTGCGCGGCGTGGTCGGCGGCGTGGCCGCCGGGCTGCTGCTCGGCGCCCTCACCTCGCTCGCCGGCGGCGCCGTCGGCCCGGGCCGGATGGCCGACGTCGGTGCGGACGCCCTCGAGGTGCTGCTCCACGCCGTCACCGCCTTCGGCCTCGGTGGCCTCGTCGGTGGCGTCGCCATCACGTGGTGGCAGCGCCGCTCGGCCGAGGTCTGAGCGCTAGCGTTCGACCCGTGCCCGCCCGCCTCGTCGTCCTGGTGTCCGGTGCGGGCACCAACCTCCAGGCGCTGCTCGACGCCGGCGCCGACCCGGCGTACGGCGCCACCGTGGTGGCGGTCGGTGCCGACCGCGACGGCGTCGAGGGGCTGGCCCGGGCCGAGCGGGCCGGGCTGCCGACGTTCGTGCGGCGGGTCAAGGACTTCGCGACCCGCGAGGGGTGGGACGCCGACCTGGCCGCCGCGGTGGCCGCGCACGAGCCCGACCTCGTGGTGTCCGCGGGGTTCATGAAGCTGGTCGGCGCGGCGTTCCTCGCCGAGTTCGGGGGCCGGTTCGTGAACACCCACCCGGCGCTGTCGCCGTCCTTCCCCGGCATGCACGGACCGGCCGACGCCCTGGAGTACGGCGTCAAGGTCACCGGCGCCACGCTGTTCGTGGTCGACGACGGCGTCGACACCGGCCCGATCCTCGCCCAGACCACGGTGCCGGTGGCCGACGACGACACCGTCGAGACCCTCCACGACCGGATCAAGGTGGCGGAGCGGGCGATGCTCGTCGAGACGGTCGGCCGGATGGCGCGGGAGGGCTTCCACGTCGTCGGGCGGCGGGTGCGGTTCGGCTCGCCGGGCTCACTAGAGTGACGCGGCGGTGGCAACAGCCGACAGCGGACGAGGAGCCTCAGCGGTGAGCGACGAGCAGCGGATCCCGATCAAGCGCGCCTTGGTCTCCGTCTACGACAAGACCGGCCTCGACGAGCTGGTGCGCGCACTCCACGACGCCGGCGTCGCGCTGGTGTCCACCGGGGGCTCCGCGGCGCGGATCGAGGGCCTCGGGATCCCCGTCACGAAGGTCGAGGACCTCACCGGCTTCCCCGAGTGCCTCGACGGCCGGGTGAAGACGCTGCACCCGAAGGTGCACGCCGGCATCCTGGCCGACCGCCGGATCGAGGCCCACGTGCAGCAGCTGGCCGACCTCGGCGTCGAGCCGTTCGACCTCGTGGTCTCGAACCTCTACCCGTTCACGCAGACCGTGGTCTCGGGCGCCACGCCCGACGAGTGCGTCGAGCAGATCGACATCGGCGGCCCCTCGATGGTGCGGGCGGCCGCGAAGAACCACCCGTCGGTCGCGATCGTCACGTCGCCGGCCCGCTACGACGACGTGCTCACCGCCGTCAAGGGCGGCGGCTTCACCCTCGCCGAGCGGCAGGCGCTCGCGGCCGAGGCCTTCGTGCACACCGCCACCTACGACGTGCACGTCGCCTCGTGGATGGGCAACGTGCTCACCGACACCTCGGGCGGCTCCGGCTTCCCGGCCTGGATCGGCGCCACCTGGGACGTCGCCGCGGTGCTGCGCTACGGCGAGAACTCGCACCAGCAGGCCGCGCTCTACCGCAGCGGATTCGGGCCGGCGGGGCTCGCCGGTGCCGAGCAGCTGTCCGGCAAGGAGATGTCGTACAACAACTACGTCGACACCGACGCCGCCCGCCGCGCCGCCTCGGACTTCGACGAGCCCGCGGTGGCGGTGATCAAGCACACCAACCCGTGCGGCATCGCGGTCGGGGCCGACGTCGCCGAGGCCCACGCCAAGGCCCACGCCTGCGACCCGGTGTCCGCGTTCGGCGGCGTGATCGCCGCCAACCGGCCGGTGTCGGTGGCGATGGCCGAGCAGGTGGCCGAGGTGTTCACCGAGGTGATCGTGGCCCCCGACTACGAGCCGGGCGCGGTCGAGGTGCTGCAGGGCCGCAAGAACCTCCGCATCCTCCGCTGCCCGGTGGACGCCGCCCGCGGCGGCGTCGAGACCCGCGGCATCAGCGGCGGCCTGCTCGTCCAGCACACCGACGCCTTCCAGGCCCCCGGCGACGACCCCGCGCAGTGGACGCTGGCCGCCGGCGAGGCCGCCTCGCCCGAGCTGCTGGCCGACCTCGCCTTCGCCTGGCGTGCCTGCCGGGCGGTGAAGTCGAACGCCATCCTGCTCGCCAAGGACGGCGCCTCGGTCGGCGTCGGCATGGGGCAGGTCAACCGGGTCGACTCCTGCCGGCTCGCCGTCTCCCGCGCCGGGGAGCGGGCCCGCGGCTCCGTGGCCGCCTCGGACGCGTTCTTCCCGTTCGAGGACGGGCCCCAGGTGCTCATCGACGCCGGCGTGGCCGCGATCGTGCAGCCCGGCGGGTCCAAGCGCGACGACGCGACCATCGCGGCGGCCACGGCCGCCGGCATCACGATGTACCTCACCGGCACCCGCCACTTCGCGCACTGAGAGGGAACGCCATGACTGCCCAGCGCCTCGACGGGTCCGCGACCCTCAAGGTCATCAAGGCCGAGCTCGCCGAGCGGGTCCGGCTGCTGAAGGAGCGCGGCATCGTGCCGGGTCTCGGCACCGTGCTCGTCGGCGACGACCCCGGGTCGCACTGGTACGTCGGCGCCAAGCACAAGGACTGCGCCGAGATCGGCATCGCCTCGCTGCGCCGCGACCTGCCCGCCGGCGCCTCGCAGGCCGAGGTCGAGCACGTCATCGACGAGCTCAACGCCGACCCGGCCTGCACCGGTTTCCTGGTGCAGCAGCCCACCGGCCTCGACGAGTTCGCCCTGCTGTCGCGCGTCGACCCCGACAAGGACGTCGACGGTCTGCACCCGGTGAACCTCGGCAAGCTGGTGCTCGGAGAGCCGGGCTCGCTGCCCTGCACGCCGATCGGCTGCATCGAGCTGCTGCGCCGTCACGACGTGGAGATCAAGGGCGCCGACGTCGTGGTGGTCGGCCGCGGCCTCACCGTCGGGCGCCCGCTCGGACTGCTGCTGACCCGCCGCTCGGAGAACGCCACGGTGACGCTGTGCCACACCGGCACCCGCGACCTCGCCCACCACGTGCGCCAGGCCGACATCGTGGTCGCCGCGGCCGGCGTCCCCGGCATCGTCACCGCCGACATGGTGAAGCCGGGCGCCGCGCTCCTCGACGTCGGCGTCTCCCGCGTCGACGGCAAGATCGCCGGCGACCTCGCGCCCGACGTGTGGGACGTCGCGGGCTGGGTCTCGCCCAACCCCGGCGGCGTCGGGCCGATGACGCGCGCGATGCTGCTGTCCAACGTCGTCGAGCGCGCCGAACGCCTCGTGTCCTGAGCTCGATGCCCATGACCGACACCCCGCCGCCGGACGAGCTGCCCGAGCCGGACCCGCTCGCGCCGATCGAGGAGCCGTTCCTCGAGCCGCAGCCGCTGACCCGGATCCCGTCCACCATCGGCGGCGCCTGCTACCTCGCGGTGCTCACGGTCGCGGTCACGGGCATCGCGATGGTGCTGGTCGACGACTGGCGGCTCGGCGTCCGGGTGGTCGCGGGCTCCCTGGGTGGCGCCGCGGCGGTGCGGCTGGTGCTGCCGCAGCGGGACGCCGGCATGCTCGCCGTCCGGCATCGCCTGACCGACGTGCTCCTGCTCGCCGCGCTCGCCGGGGCGCTCTGGTTCCTCGCCGGCGACATCCCGGATCAGCCGGGCTGAGCGACGGTCAGATCAGGCCGAGCTCGGTGACGGCGGTGCGCTCCTCGTCGAGCTCGGCCACCGAGGCGTCGATGCGGGAGCGGGAGAAGTCGTCGATGTCGAGGCCCTGGACGATCGACCAGTCGCCGTCCTTGGTGGTGACCGGGAAGGACGACACGAGACCCTCGGTGACGCCGTAGGAGCCGTCGGAGAGCACGGCCATCGAGACCCAGTCGTCCTGGGCGGACCCGTAGAGCCAGTCCCGCGCGGCGTCGATGGTGGCGGACGCGGCCGAGGCGGCGGACGAGGAGCCGCGGGCCTCGATGATGGCGGCGCCGCGCTTGGCGACGGTGGGGATGAAGGTGTTCTCCAGCCAGTCCTGGTCGCCGACGACCTCGGCGGCGTTGCGGCCGCCGACCTCGGCGTGGAACAGGTCGGGGTACTGGGTGGCGGAGTGGTTGCCCCAGATCGTCATGTGGGTGATGTCGGTGACCGCCGCGCCGGTCTTGGCGGCCAGCTGCGAGATCGCGCGGTTGTGGTCGAGCCGGGTGAGCGCGGAGAACCGCTCAGCCGGGATGTCGGGGGCGTTCTTGAGGGCGATCAGGGCGTTGGTGTTGGCGGGGTTGCCGGTGACGCCGATCCGCACGTCGTCGGCGGCCACCTTGTTGAGGGCCTGGCCCTGTGCGGTGAAGATCGCGCCGTTGGCCTCGAGCAGGTCGCCGCGCTCCATGCCGGGGCCGCGCGGCTTGGCGCCGACGAGCAGCGCCAGGTTGACGCCGTCGAAGACGGTCTCGGCGTCGGAGCCGATCTCGACGCCGGCGAGGCCGGGGAACGCGCAGTCGTCGAGCTCCATGACGACGCCCTCGAGCGCCTTCAGGGCGGGCTCGATCTCCAGCAGTCGCAGCTCGACCGGCCGGTCGCCGGTGAGCGCTCCACTCGCGAGACGGAACAGCAGGCTGTAGCCGATCTGGCCGGCAGCGCCGGTGACGGCGACCTTCAGCGGAGCAGAGCTCACGGTGGACTCCTCGGAGGACGACGAACGGGGGTGGCCCGAAACTAGCAGCGGCCGCGTGGGGGACGATCGGGGCCATGCGCCGTCGCCGAGCAGCCCTCCTCGTGGCCGGTTGCTGCCTGCTCGTGCTCACCGGCTGCGGGTCGGCCGGGTCGCAGCCGAGCCCACCGACCGGCGTTGACGAGCTCGTCGTGCCGACCCCCGACCCGGGCCCCGCCGACTTCGCCGACGCCGTCGACAACCCCTGGCTGCCGCTGGTGGTCGGCGCCTCCTGGACCTACACCGACGGGCTGGACGACCTCGCGGTCACCGTCACCGAGGGACCGGAGATCGCGGGGGTCGCGACCACCTCGGTGGTGAGCGTGGGCCGCGACGGGGAGACCGCCGACCACTACGCCCAGGACGTCGACGGGAACGTGTGGTGGTTCGGCCGCGAGGGCGAGTGGCGGGCCGGGGACGACGGCGCCGAGGCCGGGCTGGCGATGGCCGCCGACCCCCGGGTCGGCGACGGCTACCGGCTCGCGGCGGTGCCCGGCCGGACGCTGCTCGGCGAGGTGCTCGACCTCGACGAGTCCGAGGAGGTGCCGGCGGGCCGGTTCGACGTCGTCGTCGAGGTGCGTGCCGAGGTCGACGACGTGGTGACGCTGCAGTACTACGCCGAGGGCACCGGCCTGGTGGCGAGCCGGCCCGAGGCCGGCGACACCGACCTGGAGCTCACGGCGTACGACGTGCCGTAGCCGTCACTCGGTGGGGCGCACCGCCGTCGACTCGCCGCCGCCGGGGTTCGGCCAGCTGCCGGGCTGGCCGGGCTGGCCGGGGTGACCGGGCTGGCCGGGGCCACCCGGCGGCTGCGCGGGCGGCTGCTCGGCGGGGATCCACTGCTGTGACTGCGGGTCCCACTGCCAGCCGTCCTGGATGATCGGCTGCTCCTGCGGGGCGGGTGCCCCGACGCCACCCGGCACCGGTGCGGCGTGCGCGGGTTGGTGGGCTGCGCGGGTCGGGGTAGCCACCGCCCTGCGGGTAGCCGCCCTGGTCGTAGCCCTGGGGGTAGCCCTGCTGGGGGTAGCCCTGCGGGTAGTCGGCCTGGTTCCACTGCTGCTGGAACTGGTCGGGCATGCCGTAGCCCGGGACCGCGGGCGCGGCGGGCCGGGAGAAGTTCAGGCCGGAGCCGGGCACGGGGTCGGAGGCCCGTCCGAACACCGCCGGGTAGAGGAACCCGGCCGCGGCGGCGCCGAGCAGCGGCGCCACGATGAACAGCCACAGCTGCACGATGTGGTCGGTGCCGGAGAAGAGGCCGGGGCCGATCGAGCGCGCGGGGTTCACCGACGTGCCGGTGGCGCCGAGGGTCGCGAAGTGGATCGCGGCCAGCGTGAAGCCGATCGCCAGCGGGGCGAGTGCGGGGTGCTCGTTGCGCTCGTCGGTGACCGCAAGGATCGTCAGGACGAAGATCAGGGTCATCACGAGCTCGAGGATCAGCGCGCCCACCAGGTCGACGCCGCCCTCGTCGCCGAAGCCGTTGGCGCCGAGCGTCTCGCCGAGGTCCCAGGTCGTGTCGCCGGCGATCAGCACGAGCGCGAGCAGTCCGGCGCCGACGATCGCGCCGCCGACCTGCGCCGCGGAGTACAGGCCGGCGTCCTTCCAGGGGACCCGGCCGCTGAGCGCGGCACCGACGGACACCGCGGGGTTGAAGTGCCCGCCGGACACCCGACCGAACGCGTAGACCATGACCACGATCGCGATTCCGAAGGCCAGACCGACCGACGCGTCGTCGCCGTCATTGCTCAGCATCACCGAGCCGACACCGAACAGCACCAGGACGGCCGTACCGATCGCCTCGGCGACGAGCTTCTGGACGAGGGTGGGGGACGTTGCTTCCATGGCGGCGGGCCTGCCCTTCGGGGAGTGGTCCAAACCTGAGTGCAGGCTGCACTCTAGTGGGCGCGTGGCCGGGTCGTCGGTAGCGTCTGCCGGGACGTCGAGGGCCGTAGAACCCGTGCGACTATCTTGACGTCGAGAAATGTCGGACTTCCCAGGAGCGCGCGTGAGCGACCAGGCCAGCACGATCATCTACACGCACACCGACGAGGCGCCGCTGCTGGCGACGTACTCGTTCCTCCCGATCATCCAGGCCTACGCCGCCAAGGCGGGCGTCGACGTCGAGACCCGCGACATCTCGCTGGCCGGCCGCATCCTCAGCCAGTTCCCGGACCGGCTGAGCGAGGAGCAGCGGGTGGCCGACCACCTCGCCGAGCTCGGCGAGCTCGCCACCAAGCCCGAGGCCAACATCATCAAGCTGCCGAACATCTCGGCGTCTACCCCGCAGCTCAAGGCGGCGATCAAGGAGCTGCGCGAGCAGGGCTTCGACCTCCCCGACTACCCCGAGAGCCCCGACACCGACGAGGAGCGCGACGTCCGCGCCCGCTACGACAAGGTGAAGGGGTCCGCCGTCAACCCGGTGCTCCGCGAGGGCAACTCCGACCGCCGCGCGCCGTCGTCGGTGAAGGCCTACGCCAAGGCGCACCCGCACCGGATGGGCGCCTGGAGCTCGGACTCCAAGACCAACGTGGCCACCATGGGTGAGCACGACTTCCGCTCGAACGAGAAGTCGGTCGTGGTGGCCGACGACGACACGCTGCGCATCGAGCACGAGGCCGCCGACGGCACCGTCACGGTGCTCAAGGACGAGGTGAAGGTGCTGGCCGGCGAGGTCGTCGACGCCACCTTCATGGACGTCGCCGCGCTGCGCCGGTTCCTCACCGAGCAGATCGCGCGGGCCAAGGCCGACGGACGTGCTGCTGTCGGTGCACCTCAAGGCCACGATGATGAAGGTCTCCGACCCGATCATCTTCGGCCACGCGGTGCAGGCGTTCTTCCCGACGCTGTTCGAGCAGTACGGCGAGCAGCTGAAGGCCGCCGACATCTCCCCGAACGACGGCCTCGGCGCGCTGCTCTCGGCCGTCGAGTCGCTGCCCGACGGCGAGGCCATCAAGGCCGCCGTCCAGCAGGGCCTGGCCGACGGCCCGCCGCTGGCGATGGTCGACTCCGACAAGGGCATCAGCAACCTGCACGTGCCGAGCGACGTGATCATCGACGCCTCGATGCCCGCGATGATCCGCACGTCCGGCCACATGTGGGGCCCGGACGGCGAGGAGGCCGACACCCTCGCGGTGATCCCGGACTCCTCCTACGCCGGCGTCTACCAGACCGTGCTCGACGACTGCCGCGCGAACGGCGCCTTCGATCCCGCCACCATGGGCTCGGTGCCCAACGTCGGCCTGATGGCGAAGGCCGCCGAGGAGTACGGCTCGCACGACAAGACCTTCGAGGCTCCGGCCGCCGGCACCATCCGCGTGGTGAACGGCGCGGGGGAGGCCCTGCTCGAGCACGAGGTGCAGCCGGGCGACATCTGGCGTGCCTGCCAGACCAAGGACGCCTCGATCCGCGACTGGGTGAAGCTCGCCGTCACCCGCGCCCGCGCCACCGGCTCTCCCGCCGTGTTCTGGCTGGACGAGACCCGCGCCCACGACGCCAACCTGATCGCCAAGGTGAACGAGTACCTGCCCGAGCACGACACGGACGGGCCTGACGATCGAGATCATGGCGCCGGCCGACGCGACGGCGTACTCGCTGGAGCGGATCCGTCGCGGCGAGGACACGATCTCGGTCACCGGCAACGTGCTGCGCGACTACAACACCGACCTGTTCCCGATCCTCGAGCTCGGCACGTCGGCGAAGATGCTGTCGGTCGTGCCGC
The DNA here is from genome assembly GCA_963808855.1 of uncultured Actinomycetota bacterium. Lineage (GTDB taxonomy): Bacteria > Actinomycetota > Actinomycetes > Propionibacteriales > Nocardioidaceae > Nocardioides. Next base: position 1,364,679 of record CAWEHA010000002.1, read on the forward strand.
TGATGAACGGCGGCGGCCTGTTCGAGACCGGCGCCGGCGGCTCGGCGCCGAAGCACGTGCAGCAGCTGGTGAAGGAGAACTACCTGCGCTGGGACAGCCTCGGCGAGTTCTTCGCGCTGGCCGCCTCCTTCGAGCACCTCGGCGACGTCGCCGGCAACCGCGGCGCGAAGGTGCTCGCCGACACCCTCGACCGCGCCACCGGCACGTTCCTCGAGAACGACAAGTCGCCCACCCGCAAGGTCGGCGGCATCGACAACCGCGGCTCGCACTTCTACCTCGCCCTCTACTGGGCGCAGGAGCTCGCCCAGCAGACCGACGACCCCGACCTCGCGAAGGTGTTCGAGCCGCTGGCCGAGCGGCTCGCGGCCGAGGAGGACACCATCGTCGGCGAGCTCAACGGCGTCCAGGGCAGCCCGGCCGACATCGGCGGCTACTACCGCCCCGACGACGCCAAGGCCGACGAGGTCATGCGCCCCTCCCCGACCCTCAACGAGGCCCTCGCCTCGCTCTAGGACGCCCCAGGGCGATAGTCCCTGACGAAAAGCGCCATCTCGACGTCGGAAATGGCGCTTTTCGTCAGGGACTATCCCGCTGCGGCGGTGCGGCGAAGGTCACGGTGACCGCCGCCACGCGCGTGGAATAGGTCGGCGGGGTCATCGGCTATCACCATGGTGACGATGTCTCAGCAGCTCTCCACGCCACGACGCCGCGACCGGCCGCGCGCCGCACTTCGCGCCGGCGTGCTCGCGCTCGCCTCGGCGGGTTCGCGATCGGCACCACCGAGTTCGTGACGATGGGCGTGCTGCCGCAGGTGGCCGACGGCGTCGGCATCACGATCCCCGAGGCGGGCCACACCATCTCGGCCTACGCCCTGGGCGTGGTGATCGGCGCACCGGTGGTCGCCTTCTTCGGCGCCAAGCTGCCGCGGCGGGCGCTGCTGCTCGGGCTGATGGTCGCCTACGCGCTGTTCAACGCGCTCAGTGCGCTGGCGCCGAACTACGAGACCCTCCTGGTGGCGCGGTTCCTCGACGGGCTGCCGCACGGCGGCTACTTCGGCGTCGCGTCGCTCGTGGCGGCGAGCATGGTGGCGCCGGAGCGGCGCGGCCGGGCGATGGCGCTCGTGCTGATGGGGCTGCCCGTGGCGAACGTCGTCGGCGTCCCGAGCGCCACCTGGCTGGGCCAGACCCTCGGCTGGCGGGCGTCGTACTGGGTGGTCGCCGGCCTCGCCGCGCTCACCATCGCGATGGTGCTGGCCTTCGTGCCCGACTGCCCGGGCAACCCCGAGGCCACCGGACGCCGCGAGCTGCTCGCGCTCCGCAAGCCGCAGGTGTGGTTCGCGGTCGTGGCGGGCGCCGTCGGCTTCGGCGGCATGTTCGCGCTGTTCTCCTACGTGGCGCCCATGGCGACCCGGGTCGCCGACCTCCCCGACGGCGCCGTGCCGATCTTCCTGCTCACGCTCGGGCTCGGCATGGTGTTCGGCAACTGGGTGGCCGGGATCACCGTCGACTGGTCGCTGCGGCTCTCCCTGCTCGCCGCGCCCCTCGCGCTGGTCGTCACGCTGCTGCTCACGTGGGTCCTGCTGCCGATGGGGTACGTCGTGCTGCCCGCCATGTTCCTCGTCACCACCGCCGGGTCGGTGCTCGCGCTGGGCCTGATGATGCGGCTCATCGACGCCGCCGAGCACGCCGAGACCCTCGGCGCCGCGCTGAGCCACGGCTCGCTCAACATCGGCAACGCGCTCGGCGCGTGGCTCGGCGGCCTCACGATCGCCGTCGGGTGGGGCTACGCCTCGCCGCTGCTGATCGGGGCGGTGCTGTCGCTGGCCGGGTTCGCCGTGCTGGCCGTCGCCTTCCGAGTCGACCGCCCGGCGCGGCACGAGCCGGAGCCGGTCCCCGAAGGGGTGTGACGGCGGCCGCAACGGCGACCGCACGGTGGAGGCATGACCGACGACAAGCGGATCCAGGTCCAGCGCACCATCGAGGCGAGCACCGACCGAGTGTTCGACGTGCTCTCCAACCCGCACCGCCACCCCGAGCTCGACGGCTCCGGGTTCGTGGTGAGCCTCGAGCGGGGTGACCGGATCACCCAGGCCGGCCAGCAGTTCCGGATGAACATGACCGGCGACCACATGGGCGGTGACTACGCCACCGACAACGTGATCTCGGCCTTCGACCAGAACCACCTCATCGGCTGGAAGACCGCGCCGGCCGGCACCGAGCCGCCGGGGTGGGAGTGGGTGTGGGAGCTCTCCGCCGACGGCCCCGACCGCACCGACGTCGCCCTCACCTACGACTGGTCGAACGTCACCGACGAGGAGCTGCTGAAGAAGGTCTCGTTCCCGCTCGTGAGCGAGGACCAGCTCAACGACTCGCTCGCCAACCTCGACACCGCCGTCACCGCGACGGCGTAACGGGCCACTCCCCGCACCCTCCGGCGCGCGCGCTGTGGTTTCCGGGAGAATGGCTGCCATGTCTGCCACGACCCAGCCGGATCTCGACGTTCCGGCCGCTGCGTCCGGCGGGGCGAGGCCCCGCGTGCTGTCCGGCATCCAGCCGACGGCGGACTCGTGGCACCTCGGCAACTTCCTCGGTGCCGTCCGGCAGTGGGTCGACCTGCAGCGCGAGTACCAGCCGTTCTTCTTCATCGCCGACCAGCACGCGATCACCGTCCAGCACGACCCGAAGGTGCTGCGGGAGCGCACGCTGCGCTACGTCGCCCAGCTGCTGGCGGTGGGCATCGACCCGGCGCGGTCGGCCATCTTCGTGCAGAGCCATCTGCCCGAGCACTCCCAGCTGTCGTGGGTGCTGGAGTCGCTGACGAGCTTCGGTGAGGCGCGGCGGATGACGCAGTTCAAGGACAAGGCGGCCAAGGGCGGCGAGGGGGCGGCGTCGGTGGGGCTCTTCACCTACCCGATCCTCCAGGCGGCCGACATCCTCCTGTACCGGCCGCACTTCGTGCCGGTGGGCGAGGACCAGCGCCAGCACCTCGAGCTCACCCGCGACCTCGCGCAGCGGTTCAACCACCGCTACAAGAAGACGTTCCGGCTGCCCGAGCCCTACATCCTCAAGGCCACCGCGAAGATCTACGACCTGCAGAACAGGTGGACAAGCGGATGTCGAAGTAGCCTGGGCGGCAGCGGCTGTGTGTTCCTGCTCGACGACCCGGCGGTCAGCGCGAAGAAGATCAGGTCGGCCGTCACCGACTCGGGCACCGACGTCCGCTTCGATCCCGAGGCCAAGCCCGGGGTCAGCAACCTGCTCGTCGATCCTGTCCGCCCTCACGGCGACGTCGGTGAACGACCTCGAGGACCAGTACGCCGGCAAGCGGCTACGGCGACCTGAAGAAGGACGTCGCCGACGCCGTCGTCGCGTTCGCCTCGCCGATCCGCGACCGCACCCTCGAGCTGCTCGACGAGCAGGACCACCTCGTCGACGTGCTCACCCAGGGCGCCGCCCAGGCGCGGGAGGTGGCGTCCCGGACGCTGCGCGACGTGTACCAGCGGGTCGGATTCGTCGCACCCCGCAACGGGTGACCTCGTCGTGACACGCGGTCAGTAGGGTCGACGGATGCCGACGATCGGGGTGGCCGTGGCGATCCCCGAGCCCTGGGCCACCGAGCTGCAGGACTACCGCGCCGGGCTCGGCGACGACACCGCCGCCAAGATCCCGACCCACATCACGCTGGTGCCGCCGCTGGACGTCGACACCGACCTCGCCGGCGTCGTCGACCACCTCGCCGCCTCTGCCACCGCGCTCGGCCCCTTCTCGGTGCACCTGCGCGGCACCGGCACGTTCCGACCGGTCTCGCCCGTGGTGTTCGTGTCGCTGGTCGAGGGGATCTCGCAGGTGGAGCAGCTCGCGCACGCCGTCCGCCACGGACCGCTCGCTCTCGACCTCGACTTCCCGTTCCACCCCCACGTCACCGTGGCCCACCACCTCGACGACGCCCGGCTCGACCAGGCGTTCGCCGAGCTCGCGGGCTTCGAGTGCGAGTTCGACGTCGACACGTTCCACCTGTACGTGCACGACGAGGCAGTGGGCTGGAAGCCCGCCCACGACTTCCGGCTCGGGTGAGGGGCTGCGACGACATGGCGTCACCACAGCAACGGCTGACCGAGCTGCGCGAGCGGCGTCCCGCCGTCGACCACGCGCTCCGCACCCAGGAGCACTACGGCAAGGTGAAGGCCTCGCAGCAGGCCGGCGCGGTCACCTACTTCGCGTTCCTGTCGTTCTTCCCGGTGCTGGCGCTGTCGTTCTTCGTCGTGGGTCTGGTCTCGGAGGTCTACTCCGAGGCCAACGCCGACCTGGTGAAGGCGATCGACTCGGTGCTGCCGCGCGTCGTCGGCGACGAGGAGGGCCAGATCTCGCTGGACGACATCCGCACGTTCTCGGGCGTCGCCGGGATCATCGGCCTGGTCGGCGTCCTCTACTCGGGGCTGGGCTGGGTCTCGGCGCTGCGCGGACGCGCTGACGGCGGTCTTCGAGCTGCCGGACGCCGAGCAGCCGAACTTCGTGTTCGGCAAGCTCCGCGACCTGCTCACCCTGGCCCTGATCGGCGTCGTGCTCCTCGTCGCTGTCGCCGTGGCCGGCTTCGTCTCGGGCTTCTCGACGACGATCCTCGACTGGCTCGAGCTCGACTCCGAGCTCAGCTGGCTCGTCTATCTCCTCGCCGTCGTGCTGGGGCTGGCCGCCAACTCCTTGCTCTTCTTCGTGATGTTCAAGCTGCTCGCCAACCCGCACGTGCCCCGCCGCTCGCTGTGGTCGGGCGCCCTGCTCGGCGCGGTGGCCTTCGAGGTGCTGAAGCAGATCTCCGGCCTGCTCCTCGGCCTCACCGAGAACTCACCGGCCTTCCAGGCGTTCGGGATCGCGCTGATCCTCGTGGTCTGGATCAACTACTTCTCCCGAGTCGTGATGTACGCCGCCGCCTGGGCCTACACCACGCCCGCGGCCAGGGCGCTGCGCATCCACGAGCCCGCGGAGCCCGTGCAGGGCCCGGAGACGCCGTCGCTCACCGAGCTGCCCGCGACCTCAGTCGAGGCGGAGCCGCGCACCTGGCCCAAGCCGTTCGCGGCCGGGGCCGGCCTCATGCTCGCGCTGATCGCCGTGCTACGGAGCCGTCGCTGACCCATGCTCAAATCACAGGTGAACCAGTGAATCGAGCAGAGGTCAGTGCCCGTGCCGCAGGGCCGCGTGGAGGTCCCAGTTGAGGCGGGAGATGACGTCGAGCGGGATCTCCTTGGGGCAGGCGGCGGTGCACTCGCCGATGTTGGTGCAGCCGCCGAAGCCCTCGTGGTCGTGCTGGGCGACCATGCTGACCACCCGGCTGTCGCGCTCGGCCTGGCCCTGGGGCAGCTCGCCGAGGTGGGTGACCTTGGCGCCGAGGAACAGCGACGCCGAGCCGTTGGGGCAGGCGGCGACGCAGGCGCCGCAGCCGATGCAGGTGGCGGCGTCGAAGGCGCGGTCGGCCTTGTCCTTCGGCACCGGGGTGGCGTGGGCGTCGGGGGCGGCGCCGGTGTTGACCGAGATGTAGCCGCCCTGCTGGATGATCCGGTCGAAGGCGCCCCGGTCGACCACGAGGTCCTTGACGACGGGGAAGGCGTCGGCGCGCCAGGGCTCGACCGTGATGGTGTCGCCGTCCTTGAAGGTGCGCATGTGCAGCTGGCAGGTGGTGGTGACCTCGGGGCCGTGGGCCTCGCCGTCGATCATCAGGCCGCACTGGCCGCAGATGCCCTCGCGGCAGTCGGAGTCGAAGGCCACCGGCTCCTCGCCGGCCTCGTTGAGCTGCTCGTTGAGCACGTCGAGCATCTCGAGGAACGACATGTCCTCGGAGACGTCGTCGAGCTCGTAGGTGTGGATCGAGCCGGGCGCGTCGTGCGACGGCTGGCGCCAGATCTTCAGGGTCAGTCTCACTTGTAGCTCCGCTGCTTCATCTCGACGAACTCGTACTCGAGGTGCTCCTTGCGCAGGACCGGCCGCTCGTCGGCGCCCGCCCACTCCCACGCCGACACGTAGGAGTAGTGGTCGTCGTGGCGCAGCGCCTCGCCGTCCTCGGTCTGCGACTCGCCTCGGAAGTGGCCGCCGCACGACTCCCGCCGGTTGAGGGCGTCGATGCACATCAGCTCGCCGAGCTCGAAGAAGTCGGCCACCCGCCCGGCCTTCTCCAGCGACTGGTTGAGGCTGTCGGCGGTGCCGAGCACCTTCACGTTGCGCCAGAAGTCCTCGCGCAACCCGCGGATGAGGTCGATCGCCTTGCGCAGTCCGTCCTCGGTGCGCTCCATCCCGCAGTACTCCCACATGATGTGGCCGAGCTCGCGGTGGTAGGAGTCGACGCTGCGGGTGCCCTTGGTGGTGAGGAAGTGGTCGACCTGCGCCTTCACCGACTCCTGCGCCTCGACGACGGCGGGGTGGTCCTCCGGCACCCGGTCGAACGGACCCTCGGCCAGGTAGTCGCGGATGGTGTTCGGCAGCACGAAGTAGCCGTCGGCCAGGCCCTGCATGAGGGCCGAGGCACCGAGCCGGTTGGCCCCGTGGTCGGAGAAGTTGGCCTCACCGGTGACGAACAGGCCGGGGATCGTGGACTGCAGGTCGTAGTCGACCCACAGCCCGCCCATCACGTAGTGAACCGCCGGGTAGATGCGCATCGGCACCGAGTAGGGGTCCTCGCCCGTGATCCGGGCGTACATGTCGAAGAGGTTGCCGTACTTCGACTCGATCGCGTCGCGGCCCAGCCGCTCGATGGCCTCGGCGAAGTCGAGGTAGACGCCGCGCCGGACGCCGTCGACCTCCGGCCCGACGCCGCGGCCCTCGTCGCACATGTTCTTGGCCTGCCGCGAGGCGATGTCGCGGGGCACCAGGTTGCCGAACGCGGGGTAGATCCGCTCCAGGTAGTAGTCGCGGTCGTCCTCGGCGATCTCGCGCGGGTCCTTGGTGCAGTCGGCCTGGTTCTTCGGCACCCAGATCCGGCCGTCGTTGCGCAACGACTCCGACATCAGCGTCAGCTTCGACTGGTGGGCCCCGGACACCGGGATGCACGTCGGGTGGATCTGCGTGAAGCACGGGTTGGCCATGAGCGCGCCCTTGCGGTGCGCCCGCCAGGTGGCGGTGACGTTGCTGCCCATGGCGTTGGTGGAGAGGAAGAAGACGTTGCCGTAGCCGCCCGAGGCGAGCACGACGACGTCGGCGAAGTAGGTCTCGATCTCGCCGGTGACGAGGTCACGGACGATGATGCCGCGGGCTCGGCCGTCGACGACGATCAGCTCGACCATCTCGTGTCGCGTGTACATGCGCACGGTGCCGGCGGCCACCTGCCGCTCCAGCGCCTGGTAGGCGCCGATGAGCAGCTGCTGACCCGTCTGGCCTCGGGCGTAGAAGGTGCGCGAGACCTGCACGCCGCCGAACGAGCGGTTGTCGAGCAGGCCGCCGTACTCGCGGGCGAACGGCACGCCCTGCGCGACGCACTGGTCGATGATGTTGGTGCTCACCTGCGCCAGCCGGTAGACGTTCGACTCGCGCGAGCGGTAGTCGCCGCCCTTGATGGTGTCGTAGAAGAGCCGGTAGACGCTGTCGCCGTCGCCCTTGTAGTTCTTGGCCGCGTTGATGCCGCCCTGGGCGGCGATCGAGTGCGCCCGTCGCGGGGAGTCCTGGTAGCAGAACGACTTCACGACGTAGCCGGCCTCGCCGAGCGTCGCGGCGGCCGAGGCGCCCGCCAGGCCGGTGCCGACCACGATCACCGAGAGCCGGCGCCGGTTGGCGGGGTTGGCGATGCGAGCCTCGAACTGGCGGGTGTTCCAGCGCTCCTCCAGCGGCCCGCCGGGCGCCTTGGTGTCGGCGATGGGGTCGCCGGGCGTGTAGTAGCCGGCCGCGTCGTCGTAGTCGTCGTCGAGGTCGGCGTGGGACGACGGGTTGCCGGTGAGCGTGGTGTCGGGCATGTCGGTCATCAGCGGTAACCCCTTCAGTCGATGGCGCCGACGAGGACGGCGATCGGCACCAGCGAGAAGCCACCCGCCACGACGACGGCGAGCAGGTAGCCCAGCACGTTGGCGTTGCGGCGGGCGCGGTGGTTGTTGGTGAGCCCGAGCGTCTGGGCGGCGCTCCACGTGCCGTGGCGCAGGTGCATCGCGAGCGCGACCATCGCCAGCAGGTAGAGGGCGGTGAGCCACCACACCTCGAAGCTGTCGACCATCAGCGAGTACGGGTCGCCGGCCGCGTCGCCCGTGTCGCCGGTCTGCACGTTCACCTTGCCGACGGTGAAGTTCAGCAGGTGCCACACGATGAAGAGCAGCAGCGCCAGGCCGCCCCAGCGCATCCAGTGCGAGCTGAACGTGGAGTGCTTGTTCTTCTTGACCACGTACTTCGTGCCGCGCGCCCGGCCGGCCCGACGCCAGAGGGCCATGGTGCCGACGACGTGCACGACGACGGAGACCAGCAGCACCACGCGGACGAGCCAGAGGAAGCCCTCGTGGGGGAGGATCGGCTCGCCGAACTCACGCAGATGCTCCGCGTAGGTGTTGAAGGAGTCCTGGCCGCCGAACGCCTTGAGGTTGCCGTACATGTGGGCCAGCACGTACAGCACGAAGATGAGGCCGGTGACGGCCACCAGCATCTTGAGCGCGATGGTGTTGCGCGCCGCGCGCGAACCCTTGACGAGGTCGCGGCGCGGTGGGTGGGTTGCCTCGCGCGGAGGCTCGGACGTTGTTGCCACGACTGCTCACTCTACGGCGAGGACGCTCACCCCCGCGGGTCCCGCAGGTGTGAGAAATGTCAGGCCGCGCGGGCGGTTCGGACGCCCGCCACGTCCTCGTAGACGGCGACCAGGTCGTCGACCGCCGCGCCCCAGCCGCGGGCCGCCACCACCTCGCGGCCGCGAGCCCCGAGCAGGCCGCGGTGCCGGTCGGCCACCACGGCGGCCACGGCCCGACGCAGGGCGCCCGGGTCGGCGTGGTCGTAGAGCAGACCGGTCTCGAGATGGCGGACGACGTCGGGAGCGCCGCCGGCGCGCGGCGCCACCACCGGCACCCCGCAGGCCGAGGCCTGGCGCAGCGCGTGGCTGCAGGTCTCGTGCACGCCGGGGTGCACCAGCAGGTCGAGGGTCGGCAGCGCGATCGTGAGCTCGCTGCTCGGCAGCGCACCGGTGAGCTTCGCCCCGGGCAGCCGGGCCTCGAGCCACTCCCGCTGGGGGCCTTCGCCGATCACCACGAGCCGCGTGCCGGGGAGGTCGGCGAGCTCGGCCAGCTGGCGGACGCCGTGCCGCCGGCTCAGCCCGCCGGCGTAGCCGACCACGACCCGTGGCCCGTCGGCCGAGCGGGCCCGCGACCAGGAGTCGTGGAGCCAGCGGTCGCGCAGCACCGGCGTGAACATGGCGGTGTCGACGCCGGGACGCCACAGGCCGGCGTCCACGCCGAAGCCCGCCAACCGCTCGACCATCCACGACGACGTGACCAGCACCCGGTCGGCGCGGTCGGCCACCTTCGCCCGCCAGTACCCGGCCGCCAGGTCGAGCACCGGGGACTGCTCGACCGCCACGGTGGGGATGCCGGTGCGCGCACCGTGCTTGAGCGCCTTGCGGCCGAGTCCGCGTGGCGAGGTCACGTGCACGACGTCGGGGGAGAACTGGTCGAGCGCGGCGCGGACCTGCGGACCCACCGGCTCCAGCGTGCGGATCCGCGCCACGTGGGAGGCGCGGTAGCACGTGAGGCCGGGGCCGGGCGCGACGATCCGCACCGTGTGGCCGCGGTCGACGAGCCCGTCGGCGACGGCCTTGAGCGTCGTCGTGGTGTCGTCGACGACCGGGTAGAAGGACTCCGTGACCAGGGCGATCCTCATGGCGACAGCCTGGATCAGCTCGTCGACCGGACCCGGAAGACCTGTCCACGCCGACGTGTCGGGCGTGTGAACAGTGTGACATTCGCCTCCGTAGCGGCCGCCGTCTCCTGCGCTACGGTCACCACCGTGACCCGGGACACACCTGGGCCCCTCGCGTGCGAGAGCCACCTGCGGAGGTGTCGATGACGACAGGCGTGCACGGACCTGAACGCGCGGCGATCGAGGAGCGGACGCTCCGTTCGGACCGGTGGTGGCTCAGCCCGCTGACCACGTTCGTGGTGTTCGGCAGCTTCGTCGTCTACGCCACGGTCCGGGCGTTCATGGGCAGCGACTACTACGCCAAGCCGTACCTGTCGCCGTTCTACTCGCCCTGTCTCGGCGACTGCGTGGAGGGCGCCTCGGACTTCGGCCAGCCGTTCCAGTGGTGGCCACTCTCGGCGGCGCTGATCATCCTGATCTTCCCGCTGGGCTTCCGGCTGACCTGCTACTACTACCGCAAGGCCTACTACCGGGCGTTCTGGCTGTCGCCGCCCGCCTGCGGCGTGGCCGAGCCGCACGGCAAGTACACCGGTGAGACCCGGTTCCCGCTGATCTTCCAGAACGTGCACCGCTGGTTCTGGTACGCCGCGATCCTCGTCGGCCTCGTGCTCACCTTCGACGTGTTCCTGGCGTTCCGCCCGATGCCCGCCGAGTACGCCGTCGGTGACGGCGAGACCTCCGGCATCCACATGGGTCTCGGCACGCTGCTGATGATCGCCAACATCGTGTTCATCTGGCTCTACACGCTGTCGTGCCACTCCTGCCGCCACCTCCTCGGCGGCCGGCTGCGGCACTTCTCCAAGCACCCGGTGCGCTACAAGCTCTGGACCTGGGTGTCGAAGCAGAACGTCCACCACGGCCGCTGGGCCTGGTACTCGCTCTTCTCGGTGGCGCTGGTCGACCTCTACGTGTTCCTCCTCGCCACCCACACGATCCAGGACGTGAGGTTCTTCTGATGCCGGAGTCGCCCCCGGAGGCCGCGGAGGCCGGCGCCGTCGAGCGCCACCAGTACGACGTCGTCGTGGTCGGCGCCGGTGGCGCCGGGCTGCGCGCAGCGATCGCCGCGCACGACGCCGGCGCCAAGACCGCCCTCGTGTGCAAGTCGCTGCTGGGCAAGGCCCACACGGTGATGGCCGAGGGCGGCATCGCCGCCGCGATGGGCAACCGGTGGCCGGAGGACAACTGGGAGGTGCACTTCCGCGACACCATGCGTGGCGGGAAGATGCTCAACAACTGGCGGATGGCCCAGCTCCACGCGCAGGAGGCCCCCGAGCGGGTCATGGAGCTCGAGGACTGGGGTGCGCTCTTCGACCGCACCGACGACGGCCTCATCTCCCAGCGCGACTTCGGCGGCCACAAGTACGCCCGGCTCGCCCACGTCGGCGACCGCACCGGCCTGGAGATGATCCGCACCCTCCAGCAGCGCGCGGTGCAGCTCGGCATCGACGTCTTCATGGAGTGCACCGTCACCGAGCTCCTCAAGGACGACGACGGCGGCCGGATCGCCGGCGCCTTCGGCTACTGGCGCGAGACCGGCAAGTTCGTGCTGTTCGAGGCGCCGTCGGTCGTGCTCGCCACCGGCGGCATCGGCAAGTCGTTCAAGGTCACCTCGAACTCCTGGGAGTACACCGGCGACGGGCACGCGCTCGCGCTGCGCGCCGGCGCCAGCCTCATCAACATGGAGTTCGTGCAGTTCCACCCGACCGGCATGGTGTGGCCGCCGTCGGTGAAGGGGCTGCTGGTCACCGAGTCGGTGCGCGGCGACGGCGGCATCCTCAAGAACTCCGAGGGTGAGCGGTTCATGTTCGACTACATCCCGGAGTTCTTCAAAGCGGAGACGGCGGACACGGTCGAGGAGGCCGACGCCTGGTACGAGGACAAGAAGAACAACCGCCGGCCCCCCGAGCTGCTGCCGCGCGACGAGGTGGCGCGGGCCATCAACAGCGAGATCAAGGCGGGCCGCGGCTCACCGCACGGCGGCATCTTCCTCGACATCGCCTCGCGCCGGAGCCCGGAGTTCATCCGGAAGCGGCTGCCGTCGATGTACCACCAGTTCAAGGAGCTGGCCGACGTCGACATCACCGCCGAGCCGATGGAGATCGGGCCCGACCTGCCACTACGTGATGGGCGGCGTCGAGGTCGACGCCGACACCGAGGCCGCGGCGGTGCCCGGCCTGTACGCCGTGGGGGAGTGCTCCGGCGGCATGCACGGCTCGAACCGGCTGGGCGGCAACTCGCTGTCCGACCTGCTGGTGTTCGGGCGCCGGGCCGGCGAGGCCGCGGCGACCTACGCCGACGGCATGGGCTCGTCCCGGCCGGCGGTGCGGCGAGGCCGACGTCGAGGCCGCCGAGAAGGACGCCCTCGCCCCGTTCGAGCTCGAGGGCGGCGAGAACCCGTACGCGATCCAGCAGGACCTCCAGCAGCAGATGAACGACCTCGTCGGCATCATCCGCACCGGCGACGAGCTCGCCCAGGCGCTCAAGGAGATCGAGGGCTTCAAGGAGCGGGTCGAGCGGCTCTCGGTGGGCGGTGACCGCCGCTACAACCCGGGCTGGCACCTCGCCCTCGACATCCGCAACATGCTGCTGGTCAGCGAGTGCATCGCGAAGGCGGCGCTGGAGCGCACCGAGTCGCGCGGCGGTCACACCCGCGACGACTTCCCGATGACCGACGACTCCTGGGGCACCAAGAACCTGGTGCTGAAGCTCGACCAGGCCTCCGGCGACGTCGAGCTCGCGCACCAGGACCTCCCGGTGATGCCCGACGACCTCAAGACCTACTTCCAGAAGTGAGGCGCTGACATGGCCGACACCGGCTACGACCTCAAGATGCGGCTGTGGCGCGGCGACGCCGACGGCGGCGGCCTCGAGGACTACACCGTGGAGGTGTCCGAGGGCGAGGTGGTGCTCGACGCCATCCACCGGGTGCAGGCCACCCAGGCCGGCGACCTCGCCGTCCGCTGGAACTGCAAGGCCGGCAAGTGCGGCTCGTGCAGCGCCGAGATCAACGGCCGGCCGCGGCTGCTGTGCATGACCCGGCTCTCGGACTTCGAACCCACCGAGACCATCACCGTCACCCCGGTGCGCACGTTCCCGATCATCCGCGACCTCGTCACCGACGTCTCCTACAACTACGAGAAGGCGAAGGAGCTGCCGTCGTTCTCCCCGCCCCCGCGCGACGCCGACGGCAAGCGCCGGATGGCCCAGGTCGACGTCGAACGCGGCCAGGAGTTCCGCAAGTGCATCGAGTGCTTCCTGTGCCAGAACGTCTGCCACGTCGTCCGTGACCACGAGGAGAACAAGCCGGCCTTCGCGGGCCCGCGGTTCTTCCTGCGGTACGCCGAGCTCGACATGCACCCGCTCGACACCCACGACCGCCGCGAGCTCGCGCAGGGCGCCGCCGGCATCGGCATGTGCAACATCACCAAGTGCTGCACCGAGGTGTGCCCCGAGGGCATCAAGATCACCGACAACGCGATCATCCCGATGAAGGAGCGCGTGGTCGACCGCAAGTACGACCCGCTGGTCTGGCTCGGCAACAAGATCGGCATCCGCAACAAGGACAACGACGGGCGTTCCGAGGTCTGACACGTCGTCGGTCGGCGCGCGCTCGTGACGCGCGTCGGGCCACCGACCCCGCAGGACGGTCACGATTGAGGTACAGCCGGCTGACCTGAGGACGTCGTAGCGTCGAGCGCCATGGACACCAGGATCGAGCTCATCCATCTCCCCGTCGCCGACGTCGACCGCGCCAAGGCCTTCTACGAGCAGGCCGGGTGGGTGGTCGACCACGACCACGCCGTCAGCGACGAGGTCCGCTTCGTGCAGATCACCCCGCCCGGGTCGGCCTGCTCCATCACGGTCGGCAAGGGGCTCACCGGCCTCGCGCCCGGCACGCTCGACAACCTGCAGGCGGTGGTCGACGACGCCGACGAGGCGCTGCGCGACCTGACCGAGCGGGGCATCGCCGCCGAGGGAGTCGACGAGCAGCCGTGGGGGCGGTTCGTCTCCTTCACCGACCCCGACGGCAACCGCTGGACGCTGCAGCAGATCGTCTACCCGGGCTGAGTGCGGGCCCGCAACACGGCCTCGAGCTCGGCGGTCCCGTGGGTCACGGCGTCGCGCAGTGAGGCGATGTCGGCGTTCGACGGGAGCACGCCCTCCTTGGCCGCGGCCTCGACCCGGGTGCTGATCGCGGTCACCTCGTCGAGGCCGAGGTTGGAGGCGCTGCCCCGCAGCGCGTGCGCGTACTGGGCCACGTCCTCGGGCGACCCGGCCTCGGCCGCGGCGGCGAGGTCGGCCACCGTGGCCTCGGCGATGCCGCCGAAGCGCTGCACCATCCGGGCCACGAGGGCCGCGTCGACGCCGTCGCGGTCGATGAGCTCGGCGATCCGTGCCGCGGCGCCGGGGGGCGCGTCGGCGGGTGCGTCCGCGGCCGGGGCGGAGGCGTGGTCGGTCCAGCGATCCAGGGTCTGCTCCAGCACGGCGACGTCGATCGGCTTGGTGAGGAAGTCGTCCATGCCGGCGGCGAGGCACCGGTCCCGCTCCTCGGCCACCGCCGCCGCGGTCATCGCGATGATCGGCGTCCGGGTGCCCTCGGCCTGGATGGCGCGGATCGCCCGGGTGGCGTTGAAGCCGTCCATCACCGGCATCTGGCAGTCCATGAGCACGGCGACGAACCCCTCCGGATCGTCGGCGACGGTGGCGACGCCGGCCGCGCCGTTGTCGGCCATCACCACCTCGAACCCGAGCCGGTTCAGCACGCCCTCGGCGACCAGCTGGTTGATCGGGTTGTCCTCCACCACCAGCACCCGCCCGCGCACGGGTCTGGGCTCGGCGGCGGCCGGGCCCGCGTCCGGCTCGTCGGCCTGGTCGAGGCGTCCGCCGAGGGTGGCGAGGGTGTCGAGCAGGGTCGACGGCAGCACCGGCTTCAGCAGGTAGGCGTCGAAGCCGGCCTCGGCGAGCCACGCGGGGGTGGGGTCGACGCCGGAGGAGACGAGCACCAGCCGCAGGTCGGCGTGCCGGTTCTCGGCGCGCAGGATCCGGGCCAGCTGGCCGCCGTCCGCGCCGGGCATCATGTAGTCGAGGAGCACGACCTCGTACGGCGCACCGCGGCGGGTGGCGGCGTCGAGCTCCACCAGCGCCTCGTACGCAGACGCCACCGAGGTCACCTTCACCCGCCAGGCGGTGAGCTGCTCGGTGAGCAGGAACCGGTTCGTGGCGTTGTCGTCCACCACGAGCACCCGCAGCCCGCTCACCGCGTTCTCCCGGGCGATGTCGCGCGCGGAGCGCTCGCCCACCGGGTGGCCGAAGTCGACGACGAACCAGAACGTGCTGCCCTCGCCGGGTGTGCTGTCCAACCCGATCTCGCCACCCATCGCGGCGACGATCCGGCTGCTGATGGCGAGCCCCAGGCCCGTGCCGCCGTACTCGCGGGTCGTCGAGCTGTCGGCCTGGGTGAACGCCTCGAACAGCCGGGCCTGCGCCTCGCGGGAGATGCCGACGCCGGTGTCGCGCACCTCCACCCGCACCCGCAGCCGGTCGCCGAGGTCCTCGCCGGTGGCGCGGATGCCCACCTCGCCGGCGGAGGTGAACTTCACCGCGTTCGACGCCAGGTTGGTGACGACCTGGCCGAACCGCACGGGATCGCCGCGCACCGCCGACGGCACCTCGCTGCTGCTCGCCACCCGCAGCTCCAGCGCCTTCTCGCGGGCGAGGTCGGTGACCAGCCCGGCGCTCTGCTCCAGCACGAGCCGGGGATCGAAGTCGACCTCCTCGAGGTCGAGCCGGCCCGCCTCGATCTTGGACAGGTCGAGCACGTCGTTCACGAGCGCGAGCAGGGTGCGACCCGGCCTGGTCGATGCCGGAGGCCAGCCGCTGCTGGTGGCCGGTGAGCTCGGTGCGCCGCAGCAGCTCGCTCAGCCCGATCACGCCGTTGAGCGGGGTGCGGATCTCGTGGCTCATCGTGGCCAGGAACTCCGACTTCGCGCGGGAGGCGCCGAGAGCCTCGTCGCGGGCGGCCGACAGCTCGAGGGCGGTCCGCTCCCGCTCCGCCACTTGGCCGAGCAGCACGAGCATCTGGTGGAAGACCGCGAGGTCCGAGACGCTCGGCGGGCGCGTCTCCTGGGTGTCGGACACGATCACGGTGGCGAGCCGGTCGCGGGCGTACACCGGCCCCGCCACCAGCATCGACCCGTGCGGGCCGAGCCGCTGCTGGGTGCCGTGGGCTGCCACCGCCTCGCGCACGAGCTCGCGGGACACCACACCGACCTGCGGGTCGAGGTCGTGGTCGAGATCGATGAAGAGCAGGTTGTCCGGGTCGTCGGGGTCGTCGGCGTCGGGGCGGGGCGTGGTCACGAGCACGCCGGGCCAGCGCGCGTACGGACGCACCGCGGCGTCGAACGCGGACAGGACGCCCTGGAGGGTGTTCGCCTCGTTGGCCGCTGCCGAGAGGGCGTTCAGGAACTCCAGACCCTGGCCCTGCTCCTTCGCCCTGGTGATGTCCTGCAGCGTGCCGCCGACCCGCACCGGTTCCCCGTCGTCGTCGACCGCGACCACGCCACGGATGCGCAGCCACGTCCACGGCGGGCCGGCGGCGAGCCGGAGCTCGACGTCGAGGGCCTCGGCGCCGGCGAGCATCGCGCGGTACGACTCCATCGCCGCGTCGCGCTCCTCGGCATGCAGGAGGTCGAAGAACTGCTCGACGGTCGGAGGGCCCTCCGCCGGGTCGAGCCCGCACACCCGGAACGCCTCCGCTGACCAGGTGACCTCGTTGGTGCGCAGGTCGCGCTCCCAGCTGCCGATGCGGCCGATCGCCTGAGCCTCGGCGAACTGGGCCTCTCGCTTGCGTAGGTCCTCGAGCAGCGCGCGCTGCTCGCTGTGGTCGGTGACCCGGTAGAGCCACCCCTGCACCTCGCCGGCGGTGTCCAGGATCGGTGAGTGCCGCACCAGGACCCACATCTCCCCGCCGTCGGGCCGGTCGAGGCGGTAGGCGCGGTCGCGGCCGTCCTCGGCCACCGTCCCCCGGATGGCGAGGTGCTTGCGGAACTCCTCGACGCCGTCCTCGCCGAGCGCGTCGAAGACGGTGAACTGCACGGCATCCTCGGGCGTGACGCCGAACAGCGCGGCCATCACCGGGTTCACGTAGGTGATGCGCGCGTCGTCGTCGATCATCAGCAGACCGTCGGGGACCGCGTCGAGAATCCACTCGGCGGGGAGTGGTCGATGGGGGCTCGCGTCGGACGATGGGTCGGACGTCACCCACCCATGGTGTCCCACGCCACCACGGCTCATGCCGGATTGCTACTGGTAGGGCGTGGTGCGGGCGACGGCGAGGGCACGTTTCATGCTGAAGGGCTCGGCCTGCATGTTGAGCCAGGGCTTCGCGCCCCACAGGTAGCCGTCCACGTAGCGCCGGGCGAGGGCGCGGTCGGCCCGGGACAGTCCCCAGCGGGCGTTGGCGACGTCGGCGGTGGGCGGGATGCCGAGGGTGACGCAGTGGGTCTGGGTGCGGGTGCGGCAGGTGGGCGCGTTGTCGAAGACCGCGCGCGGGTGGTGCTCCTTGAGCCAGGGCCAGGTGAACGGCCGGCCGTTGGAGCCGGTGTCGACCGTGAAGTGCTTGCCCCGGATGCCGCGGCTCGCGAGCTCGCGCAGCACGCGGACGCCGAACCGGATCTGGGCAGCTGTCGACTCGTAGTGGGTGGTGTTGAAGTGGAAGCCGCGCAGGTGCCCGACCCCGCCCGCCTGCAGCAGGTCGGCGGCGAGGTCAGGGTCGTAGTGGTTCCAGTCGGCGTTGCCGCCCTCGAGGTACACCGCGCTGCGGGGCAGCGCGGCGAGCTGCCGCGAGGTCCAGCGGAGCAGGTCGGAGTGGGCGCTCGACCCGCGTGGCGCGCACTGCGCGAACGGGCCGTCGGGCTGGAGGATGATCGCCGTCCGGGAGCGTCCGACACCACGGACGAAGCCGCGGATCCAGCGCATGTAGCTCTGGCGCTCGGCACGGGTGGAGACCCGGCGGCACGCCTCGTCCTCCCACGGCACCATCCGGAACACGGCCATGGTCACGAGCACGTCGGGGTCGCCGCCGTTGCCGTTGGCGATGTAGCCGCGCACCTTGGCCTCGATGTCGCGGTCGGGGATCCAGGCACCGAGCCACTTGGCGCGGGGCTGGTTCATGATCTTGCCGAGCAGCCGGCGCGTCTCGCCGCGGGAGCGCTCGTAGGGCTTCCACACCTGGTCCATGCCGCCGCGGTAGACGCCCCACTTCCCGCGCAGCGGGTTGGTGGGGTTGGGGTCGGCGGGTGCGGTGCGCTGGCCGACTGCCGGCCCGGACGGCGTCGGCATGGGTGACGCCGTCGCGACGCCGGAGGACGCGAGCAGCGGGACGACGAGCATCGTCACCAGGGCAGCCAGCATCGACCTCACCCCTGGGTCATCGGCCTCCGCGGGGCTTCGCTTGAGAGCGAGGTCAGCGCCGCTGCTGGTGTGCCATCGCCTCGAGCCGGGCGATCCGCTGCGCCATCGGCGGGTGGGTGGAGAACAGCTTGCTGACGTCGCGGGCCCGGAACGGGTTGGCGATCATCATGTGGCTCGCGTTCACCAGCTCGCGCCGCGGCGGCAGCGGGTAGCGCGCCGTCCCGTGCTCGAGCTTGTAGAGCGCCGACGCCAGGGCGAGCGGGTCGCCGGTGAGGCGGGCACCGTCCTCGTCGGCGTCGTACTCGCGGGTGCGGCTGATCGCCATCTGCACGACGCCGGCGGCGAGCGGGCCGAGGATCATCAGGCCGAGCATCGCGACGATGTTGGGGCGGTCCTCGTCGTTGCTGCCGCCGCCGAAGAACAGGCCGAACTGCGCGAGGAACGTGATCGCGCTCGCGATGGCGCCGGCCACCGACGCGGTGAGGATGTCGCGGTTGTAGACGTGCATCAGCTCGTGGCCGAGCACGCCGCGCAGCTCACGCTCGTCGAGCAGCTGCAGGATCCCTTCGGTGGCCGCGACCGCGGCGTTCTTCGGGTTGCGGCCGGTGGCGAAGGCGTTCGGCGCCATGGTGGGGGAGACGTAGAGCGCGGGCATCGGCTGCCCGGCCTGCTCGGAGAGCTCGCGGACGATGCGGTACATGGCGGGCTGCTCGGCCTCGGTGACCGGGCGTGCCTTCATCGCCCGGATCGCGAGCTTGCCGGAGTTCCAGTAGCCGTAGGCGTTCATGCCCAGCGCAAGCACGATCGCGATGATCAGACCGCCGCGCCCGAACAGGCTGCCGACGACGATCAGCGCCGCCGACAGACCGCCCAGCAGGAGCGCGGTCTTGAGTCCGTTGTAGTGACGATGGCCCATGTCTCGTGAACGCCACGGCTCCGGTTTTCGTTCCGGCCGTGGGGCGTTTCACAGGTGCGGCACAGGGTCATCTCGCGACGTCGTCGAAGGCCACCGGCACCTCCCAGTGGAGGTCGGGGTCGGTGGTGCTCACCGCGACCAGCCGGTCGCAGTCGGTGCCGGCCAGCCGGACGACGTCGCCCACCGTGGTCCGGACCATCACGAACGGCCAGCCGTCGTCGTCGAGCGTGCAGGGTTCGGGGCTCTCGTAGTCGGTCTCGACCACCGGCGGCGTCGCCGCCCAGGCCTCGCGGAGCCGATCCAGCCCCGCCCCGGTCACCGGCGTCGCCGTCGCGCCGCTGTCGTACGGCGGGCACGACACGGCCGACTCGATCGCATCCCGGCCCGGGCGGAACGGCGCGCTCGTGAGCGGGGTCCGGCAGGTCGGGGCGCCGCGTTCAGCCGGCGGGTAGGTGAACCGGTCACGCTGCCGGTCGAGGGCGTCGTGGAACGCCGCGAGCACGGCCTCGGCGTCGACGGCCCGGTCCCCCACGCGCACCAGGTCGCAGAACTCGGCGGCCACCAGCCGGTCGGGCCCCTCTCCGGCGACGACGAGCCGGAACGGTGCCGCGTAGTAGTCGAGGGCCGCGCACCGGTCGGGGTCGACGTCGGGCAGTGCGGTGACGTCGGCGGCGAAGCGGTCCAGGCCGTGGACGAGCGCGTCGTCTGGCGCGGCCAGTCGGCCGGCCGCGGCACGGTCGGGCTCGAGGCACAGGCGCACCGCCGTCGCGTCGGCGAGGTCTGGCAGCTGGCGCGGCACGCGTTCCGGGAACTCCGTGGGGCAGGGGGCTTGCGTGTACGGCTCGACCGCCTCGGTGCGGTCGTCGGCGTAGGTGGTCGGAGCCGACGGTGCAGGGCGGGCGCCGTCGTCACGCAGCGACAGCGGGACGGCGACGGCCACCGCGACGCACGCGGCGGTGACGAGCACGGCCGCGCCTCGGCGCCGGACCCGGCCGCGGCGTCCGGCGCGTGCCGCCGGCCCGGCGTCGACGTCGGGCGCCTCCGGCACGGCCCGCTGCAGCAGGTCGCGGAGCTGCTCGGTCTCGTTCATGCGTCCTCCTGGTCGGTGAGCAGCGCGGAACGCCGCAGGGCCGCCAGCGCGCGCGAGGTCTGGCTCTTCACCGTGCCGACGCTGATGCCGAGCGCGGCCGCGGTCTGGGCTTCGGTGAGGTCGTCGTAGAAGCGGAGCACCACCACTGCCCGCTGTCCGCGGGGCAGGGTGGCGAGTGCGGCGACGACGTCCTGGCGCACGGCGGTGTCCGGGTCGCGGCGGGCGCTCTCGGGCAGGGTCTCGGTGGGCACCTCGCCGGTCCAGCGGCGTCGCCGCCCGTCGACGTACGTGGTGACCAGCACCCGCCGCACGTAGCCGTCCACGGCGCCGTCGCGGGCGATCCGGTGCCACCGCCGCCAGCACTTCACCAGCGCGGTCTGCACCAGGTCGTCGGCGAGGTGGGCGTCACCGGTGAGCAGCCAGGCGCTGCGCCACAGCGCACGACCGCGCGCGGCGACGTACTCCTCGAACGTCGGCGCGGCACGGTCCACGGCCTCAGCCTCGCTGGTGGTCGGCATCTCGTGGGCACAACGGGGCGGGGCGGCCGAAAGGTTGTCGAGCCGAGATGCCGAGTCGGCGCGTCATGACGCGCCGACTCGGCTTCCCTGACGTGACATCAAGCGCCGACTCGGCCTCGGGCCTGGTTCGATATCTCACACGGTGTGGCCGGGGGCAAGAGTGCTACCTAGGGTTCGCACCATGAGCGAGCAGGAGACCGTCGAGGGCGGGCTCGACGAGCCGACCCGGCTCGAGCCCGAGCAGGGGGCGCTCGACCTCGCGCAGCCGGAGGACCGGCACACCCGCGCCGAGTGGGAGGCCGCAGCGGCCGCGGTGCTGCGCAAGGCCCGCCGGCTCACCGACGAGGACGACGACGCGCTCGCCTGGGAGAAGCTGACCCGCACCACGCTGGACGGCATCGCCGTCACGCCGCTCGGTACGCCCGACGACCTGACGAGCCTCGCAACGGCCGGCCGACCGACCCGCACCGGCGAGTGGGACATCCGCGCGTTCGCCGCGGCGGGGGAGGAGAAGGCGGTCAACGAGGAGGTGCTCACCGACCTCGAGAACGGCGTCACCTCGCTGTGGCTGGAGCTCGGGCCCGACACCGACCTCGCCGCGCTGCTGCAGGGCGTGTTCCTCGACCTCGCCCCGATCGTCGTGAGCGCCACCGACGACCCCGTCGCCACCGCGGAGCACGTGCTGGACCACCTCGGTGACCTCGAGCCCCACGCCGGCACCAACCTCGGCGTCCCGGCCGCGAGCGCGACCGCCGAGCTCGCGACGAAGGCCGGGGCCGCCGGCGTGCTCGGGTTCGTCGTCGACGCCACCGCCGTGCACGACCGCGGCGCCTCCGACGCCCAGGAGCTCGGCTGGGCGATGGCCACCGCCGCGGGCTACCTCCGCACCCTCACCGACGGCGGCCTGTCCGTCGCGGACGCCGCCGCGCTCGTGGAGTTCCGGCTCGCCGCCACCGACGAGCAGTTCCCGACCATCGCCAAGCTGCGGGCTGCTCGCCGGCTGTGGGAGCGGGTGCAGGAGCTCAGCGAGAGCGAGCCCGTGCCGATGCGGCTGCACGCCGTGACCAGCCGGCCCATGATGAGCGCCCGCGACCCCTGGGTGAACATGCTCCGCACCACCGTCGCCGCCTTCGCGGCCGGAGTCGGCGGCGCGGAAGCCGTGACCGTGCTGCCGTTCGACAGTCCGCTGGGCCGGCCCGACGCCTTCGGTCGCCGGATCGCCCGCAACACCTCCTCACTGCTGATCTCCGAGAGCCACCTGGCCCGCGTGGCCGACCCGGCGGGCGGCGCCTACGCCGTCGAGCGGCTCACCGACGACCTCGCGGTCGCGGCCTGGGAGGAGCTCGGCCGGGTGGAGTCCGACGGCGCCGAGGCGTTCGACGAGCGGGTCGCCGCGACGGCGGCCGAGCGCGACCAGCAGGTCGCCACCCGGACCCGCCCGCTCACCGGCCTGAGCGAGTTCCCGAACCTCGCCGAGACGCTGCCGGAACGCGCGCCGTACGACGGGTGGCGCGACGTCCGGCCCTACGGCGCCGCGTTCGAGGCGCTCCGCGCCGACGCCCCCGAGGCGCACGTCTTCCTCGCCACCCTCGGCCCGGTGGCCCAGCACACCGCGCGGGCCAGCTTCGCCACCAACCTGCTGGCCGCCGGCGGCGTTGCGGTCGACGTCGCCGGCGCCACCGACGGCCCCGACGACCTCGTGGCCGCCTACGACGGGCAGCCGGTGGTGTGCCTGGCCGGCGCCGACGCCGCCTACGACGAGTGGGGCGAGGCCGCGGCCGCCGCCCTGCGCGAGGCCGGTGCGAGCAGCGTCGTCGTGGCCGGCAAGCCTCGCGACTGGGCCGACGACCACGCTGCGGTCGGCGTCGACGCGCTCGCGTTCCTCACCCGGATCCGGGAGGCACTGGCATGACGGTTCCCGAGTCGTTCGCCGGGTTGCCGCTCGAGGGTGGTGGGGCCTCGACAGGCTCGACCAACGGAGCGGAGCCCTGGTCGTCGCCGGAAGGCATCGAGATCAAGCCGCTCTACACCGCGGACGACCTCGGCGGCCTGGACGCGCTCGACACCTGGCCCGGCCTCAGCCCGTTCCTGCGCGGCCCCTATCCCACGATGTACACCACCCAGCCGTGGACGATCCGGCAGTACGCCGGGTTCTCCACCGCGGAGGAGTCGAACGCCTTCTACCGCCGCAACCTCGCGGCCGGGCAGAAGGGGCTGAGCGTCGCCTTCGACCTCGCCACCCACCGCGGCTACGACTCCGACCACCCGCGGGTGCGCGGCGACGTCGGCATGGCCGGCGTGGCGATCGACTCGATCCTCGACACCCGCACCCTGTTCGACGGCATCCCGCTCGACCAGATGTCGGTGTCGATGACCATGAACGGCGCCGTGCTGCCGGTGCTCGCGCTCTACATCGCCGCGGCCGAGGAGCAGGGGGTGAAGCCGGAGCAGCTCAGCGGGACCATCCAGAACGACATCCTCAAGGAGTTCATGGTCCGCAACACCTACATCTACCCGCCCGAGCCGAGCATGCGGATCATCTCCGACATCTTCGCGTTCTCCTCCGAGCGGATGCCGCGGTTCAACTCGATCTCGATCTCCGGCTACCACATGCAGGAGGCCGGGGCCACGGCCGACCTCGAGCTCGCCTACACACTTGCTGACGGCGTCGAGTACATCCGCGCCGGTCTCGACTCCGGCCTCACCATCGACCAGTTCGCCCCGCGGTTGAGCTTCTTCTGGGCCATCGGCATGAACTTCTTCATGGAGGTCGCCAAGCTGCGCGCGGCCCGGGCGCTGTGGAGCCGGCTGGTGCGCCAGTTCGAGCCGGAGAACCCGAAGTCGCTCAGCCTGCGCACCCACAGCCAGACCAGCGGCTGGAGCCTCACCGCGCAGGACGTGTTCAACAACGTCGCCCGCACCTGCGTCGAGGCGATGGCCGCCACCCAGGGCCACACCCAGAGCCTCCACACCAACGCCCTCGACGAGGCGATCGCGCTACCCACCGACTTCAGCGCCCGCATCGCCCGCAACACCCAGCTGCTGCTCCAGCAGGAGAGCGGCACCACCCACACCGTCGACCCGTGGGCCGGCAGCTACTACGTCGAGCGGCTCACCCACGACCTCGCCGAGCGCGCGTGGGCCCACATCCAGGAGGCCGAGGAGGCCGGCGGGATGGCGGCCGCCATCGAGCAGGGCATTCCGAAGATGCGCATCGAGGAGGCCGCGGCCCGCACCCAGGCGCGCATCGACTCCGGTCAGCAGCGCGTGATCGGCGTCAACACCTACCGCCTCGCCACCGAGGACAAGCTGGACGTGCTCCGCGTCGACAACGACGACGTCTATCGCCAGCAGATGGCCAAGCTCGAACGGCTGCGGGCCGAGCGCGACGACGACGCCGTCGCCGCGGCCCTGGAGGCCCTCACCGGAGCGGCCGAGAAGGGCGAGGGCAACCTGCTCGAGCTCGGCGTCGACGCCGCCCGCGCGAAGGCCACCGTCGGCGAGATCTCCGGCGCGCTGGAGAAGGTCTACGGCCGCCACCAGGCCGTGATCCGTACGATCTCCGGCGTGTATCGCGACGAGTCGGCCGGCGGCGACGGCTCGCTCGTCGACCAGGTGCTCACCGCCACCGCCGAGTTCGAGGAGGCCGAGGGCCGCCGGCCCCGCATCCTGGTGGCGAAGATGGGCCAGGACGGCCACGACCGCGGCCAGAAGGTCATCGTCTCCGCGTTCGCCGACATGGGCTTCGACGTCGACGTCGGGCCGCTGTTCTCCACGCCCGAGGAGGTCGCCCAGCAGGCGGTCGACAACGACGTGCACATCGTCGGCGTCAGCTCGCTCGCCGCCGGACACCTCGCCCTGCTGCCGGCGCTCAAGAAGGCGCTGGCCGACCAGGGCCGCGACGACATCATGGTCGTCATCGGCGGCGTCATCCCGCCCGACGACGTGCCGACGCTCACCGAGATGGGCGCGGCCGCGGTGTTCCTCCCGGGCACCGTGATCGCCGAGTCCGCTCTCGACCTGCTGGCGTCGCTGCGGGAGCAGCTGGAGCACGGTGGTTGAGGTGCTCCGGAGCGAGGAACGAGCGGAGGAGCCTCGAAACCTCCGCAGCCGATCTCGGGGACGTAGGCGTTGACGGCCAGAGGTTTCGAGGCTCGGCCGCAGGCGGCCTCGCACCTCAACCACCGGCGTGGCCGTCGTGACTGACGTCGACGCCTTGGTCGACGGCGTCCGCGCGGGTCGGCGCGCGGACGTCGCCCGTGCGATCACGCTCGTCGAGTCCGGCAAGCGCGAGCGCCGCGCGGCTGCCCGTGAGCTGCTGACCCGGCTCACCGAGGCCGACGACGCCGGCGTCCGCTCGCCCGCGGTGCGGGTCGGCGTCTCGGGGGTGCCCGGCGTCGGCAAGTCCACGTTCATCGAGACCCTCGGCACCCGGCTCACCGGCGCCGGCCATCGCGTCGGTGTGCTCACCGTCGACCCCTCCAGCGTCCGCACCGGCGGCTCGGTGCTCGGCGACAAGACCCGGATGGCCAAGCTGTCCGCCGACCCCGACGCCTACATCCGCCCGAGCCCGAGCGCCGGCACCCTCGGCGGCGTCGCGCGCGCCACCGTGCAGTCGATGGCGGTGCTGGAGGCCGCCGGCTACGACGTCGTGCTCGTCGAGACCGTCGGCGTCGGCCAGTCCGAGGTCACCGTGGCCGGCATGGTCGACACGTTCCTGTTCCTCACCCTCGCCCGCACCGGCGACCAGCTGCAGGGCATCAAGAAGGGCATCCTCGAGATCGCCGACGTGATCGCCGTCAACAAGGCCGACGGCGACCGCGAGGCTGAGGCCCGGGCGGCCGCCCGCGAGCTCGCGGGCGCGCTGCGCCTGGTGCGCGGCCACGGGGAGTGGGCACCGCCGGTGGTGACGGTCTCCGGCCTGCACGACCGGGGGGTCGACGACCTGTGGGGGAAGGTGCTCGCCCACCGCGAGCACCTCGCCGAGGACGGCCTGGCCGGCAAGCGCGCCGAGCAGCAGCTCGACTTCACCTGGGCGCTGGTGCGCGACGAGCTCGAGCAGCGGCTGCGTCACTCGGCCGGCGTGCGCGCCGTCCGCGACGACGTCCGCGGGGCCGTGCTCGCCGGCGACCTGCCCGCCCCCGTGGCGGCCGACCGCATCCTGGCCGCCTACGACGACCGCGAGGTCTAGTCCACTAGGGGCACCTGTCCCGATCGCCCGGGACAACGGCCCTGTCGGGCCGGGACAGACCACCTCGATCCCTGACTAAATCGGGTGGTTTTCGGCCGATCCGGTGCCGCGGCGCTGCCGACGTGGTTGGGATGGGCACGGCCCCCACACCACCCGAGCATCGACGAAAGGCATCCCATGTCCTACTCGCACCGAGGGCGCTCCCGTCGCATCGGCGTCGTCGCCGCTGCGGCGGCTGCCGCCTGCGCCGCGTCCCTGAGCGCGCCGCCCGCCGTGGCCGCACCCGCTGCCGGGAGCAACGAGCGTCCCGTCATCGGCGGCGGCCTGATCACGCCGCTCAGCCTCGACGTCCAGCGCAACGGCGCCATCGTGGTGTCCCAGAACTTCGCCGGCCAGCTGCTCCGCAAGGCGCCGGGTCGCCCGCCGCGCGTCATCGCCACCGCGCGGAACGGCGAGATCGGCGCCGTGTCCGTGGCCGACGGCGTGGTGACCTACGCCGTCTCCCGCGGCGACAACGAGGTCGGCCTGATCCGTCAGATCCGCAACGGGCGCAACCGGCTCGTGGCCGAACCTCGGCGCCTTCGAGCGCCGCGCGAACCCCGACCGCGTGGTCCGATACGGCTTCCTCAACCTCGGCCCCGCGTGCCGTGCGCAGCTCGACGGCCCGGCCACGTACCGCGGAATCGAGGAGACCCACCCGTTCTCGACCACGAGCAACCGCGGCACGACGTACGTGGCCGACGCCGGCGCCAACGCGATCTTCGCGATCGGGCCGCGCGGCCGGGTGCGCTCGGTCGCGCCGCTGCCCGGCGTGGTGGCCCCGGTCTCGGCGGCCACGGCCGAGCAGCGCAACCTCCCGGACTGCGCGATCGGCAAGCGCTACCGGTTCGAGTCGGTGCCCACCGACGTCGAGGTCGGCCCCGACGGGAAGCTCTACGTGAGCACCCTCGGCGGCCAGGACGACGGCAGCCCGATCTCGGTGATCTACCGCATCAACCCGCGCAACGGACGCACCGTCAAGGTCGCCGGCGGACTGGTCACCGCCACCGGTCTGGCCGTCGCCCGCGACGGCACGATGTACGTCGCCGAGCTGTTCGCCGGCCGCATCACCCGGATCGGCCCGGGTGGTCGGCGCAGCACGTTCAAGTCCCAGCCGCTGCCGGGCGACGTCGAGGTGAGGGACGGGCGCGTGTACGCGACCGTCAACGTCCTGCCGCCGGGGGAGACCTCGCCGCCCGACGGGAAGGTGCTCAGCTGGCGCCGCTGACGGCCTCGGCATCGTGAGCCACGGCGGCCCGGACGGCGACGTCCGGGCCGCTGGTGCGGTCTAGACCGGCGTTTCGCCCGTCGGGCGCAGTGGTACCCGGCCGCCATGCGCTCTCCCTTTACCTTCACCCGCGTCACCGCGCTCCTGGCCGGCCTGATCGCCGTGCTGGCCCTCCTCGTGGCGGCTCCCTCCGCGCCCGCGGCCCCGTCCACGTCCGCTCCGGTCACCGCCAAGGCGGCCGCCAACAAGATCGACTGCGGTGAGTCCCAGAGCAGCAGCTGGTGCAGCTACATCACGAAGAACATCGTCGACAACAAGACGATCGGCTACCGCGACAGCATCACCAACAATCGCCGCTACGCGATCGAGGGGCGCTGCGAGGCCACCACCACCAAGACCTCCACCTACACGCTCGGCGCGAGCATCAGCACCGAGATCAAGGCCGGCATCTTCGGTGGCGTGAAGGCAGAGATCAACGCCAGCGTCGCGAAGAGCATGTCCACCGGCTACTCCACGTCGGCGACGTTCCGGATCCCGGCCAACTCGACCGTGTACTGCGACCGCGGCATCGTGAACGAGCGGCTCCAGGGCTACACCCGCCTGCACTACTGCGGCGGTGGCTGCCACAGCACCACGAAGCGCTGGACCTTCAAGGCCCCGGAGCGCCTCCGCTGGTGGATCTACTGAGTCGCCCCACGCCTCTCGTCACGGCCGCGGTCCTCACCGCGGCCGTGATGCTGCTCGGCGGATGCGACTCGGGTGACGAGCAGAAGGGCGACGGCGGCGACACGCCGAGTGCGGGTGCGGACTCGCCGTCGGCGTCCGAATCCGCCGGGACCCTGCCGCGGCTCGAGCAGGTGCGTCCGGACGAGGTGGTCGCCGGAGCCGGCGACGGCAGGGGCCAGACCCCGGGCGTGGTCGCGGGCCGCAGCGACGACCTGGTGATCGTCTACGGCGTGTGCGACCGGCCCGGCACCGAGCTGGTGCTGACGGTGACGCTGCGGCAGCCCGAGCGGCTGGCGGTGCCGTGCGACGGCGTGGTGTCGCGCGCCCAGGTGCTCACCACGCCCGGCCAGCGGTTCGGGGTCGACGTCGCCGCACCGGACGGCGTGCGCTGGAACGTGCTGGTCACCACCCGCAGCGAGCGCTGACCCCGCCGATACCCTGGCCGGGTGCCAGATCCGTCCGAGGTGGTCGCCGACGTCGTCGACAAGAGCCATGACGAGCTCGTCGACCTGCGCCGTGATCTGCACGCCCACCCCGAGCTGTCCTGGGCCGAGCAACGCACCACCGAGACGGTCGCGTCCCGCCTGGAAGGCACGGGCTGGCGGCTGACGCCGCTGCCCACCACGGGTCTCGTCGCCGAGCTGGGCGACGACGAGGCGGAGGTCGGCACGGTCGCGCTGCGCGCCGACATGGACGCCCTCCCGGTCGACGACGTCACCGGGGAGACCTTCGCCAGCACCGTGCCCGGGGTGGCCCACGCCTGCGGCCACGACGCTCACGTCGCCTGCCTGGTCGGCGCGGCGCTCGCGCTCGCGGAGGTGCACGAGCGTGGCGGCCTGCCGGGCCGGGTCCGGCTGTTCTTCCAGCCGGCCGAGGAGGTGATGCCCGGTGGCGCGAAGCAGATCCTGGGCGCGGGCCATCTCGAGGGCGTCCAGCGCATCTTCGCCCTGCACTGCGACCCCGGCGTCGACGTCGGCCGGGTGGGGCTGCGCTCCGGTGCGCTCACCAGCGCTGCCGACAAGATCGAGGTGCACCTGCAGGGCACCGGCGGCCACACCTCCCGCCCGCACCTCACCGGCGACCTCACCTTCGCCCTGGCGAAGGTCACCAGCGAGCTGCCCGCCGTGCTGAGCCGGCGGATGGACCCCCGCGCCGGCGTCAGCGTGGTGTGGGGCATGGTGCGCGCCGGCGCGGCCCCCAACGTGATCCCCGACCGCGGCCACGCCGCCGGCACGGTGCGCATCCTCGACGCCGTCGCGTGGGCCGAGTGCGAGCCGATCATCCGCGAGGCCGTGCTCGACATCGTGCGGCCCTACGGCGTCACCGCGCAGGTCGACTACCTCCAGGGCGTCCCGCCGGTGGCCAACGACCCCGGCTGCAACGCCATCCTCGCCTCGGCCGTGCGCCGGGTGCTGGGTCCGAAGGGCCAGACCACGGTGCCGCAGAGCCTCGGCGGGGAGGACTTCGGCTGGTACGTCGAGCAGGTGCCCGGCGCGATGTTCCGGCTCGGCACGCGCACCCCGGGCGGGCCCACCTACGACCTGCACCAGGGCAACCTGCGGATCGACGAGCGCGCGATCGGGATCGGCGCCCGCGTGCTCGCGGAGGCGGCGCTCGATTCCTTGGTCACCGCCAGGTAACAGTCCGGGGACGTTGCCCGTTTCCCCCTTCCCCCCGGCGCGCGCGCGGTTAGGGTGACCGCGTTCCACGCCACGTTCGGTGGCGACACGCTCTCAAGGAGGACTGTCTTGCGTCGGATGACCAAGATCGCAGCGGCTGCGGCCGTGCTCACCCTGACCATGGCCGGGTGCGCTCAGAACGACGACGACGGCGGCGGTGGGGGCGGGGCCTCCGACGACATCTGTGGCGGTGACGGAGACGGGCCCAAGGTCGGACTGGCCTACGACGTCGGTGGCCGCGGAGACCAGTCGTTCAACGACTCGGCCGCCACCGGCCTGCAGAAGGCCGTCGACGACCTCGACGCCACGTGCACCGAGGCCGAGGCCAGCGACGGTGAGCCGGAGTCGGCTCGCGAGGACCGGCTGCGTCAGCTCGCCGACGCCGGCCACAACCCGATCATCGGCGTGGGCTTCGCCTACTCCGCCTCGGTCGACGTGGTCGCGCCGGACTACCCCGAGGTCAGCTTCGGCGTGATCGACGGCTTCGACCCGACCCCGGACGAGGCCAACGACAACGTCGCCTACCTCGGCTTCGCCGAGAACGAGGGCTCGTTCCTCGTCGGTGCCGCGGCCGCGCTCAAGACCGAGGCCGACCACGTCGGCTTCGTCGGTGGCGTCAACAACGACCTCATCAAGAAGTTCCAGGCCGGTTTCGAGGCGGGCGCCCAGGAGGTCAACCCGGACATCGAGATCGACGTGAGCTACATCGAGGAGACCGACCTCAAGGGCTTCAACGACCCGGCGGGCGGCAAGACCGCGGCCGCGGCCATGTACGAGGGCGGCGCCGACGTGGTGTACCACGCCTCCGGTGGCTCGGGCGCGGGCGTGTTCGACGCGGCGGTCGAGGCCGGCGACGGCATGTGGGCGATCGGGGTCGACTCCGACCAGTACCTCACGGCGTCCGACGACGCGAAGGACCACATCCTCACCTCGATGCTCAAGCGCGTCGACGTGGCGACCTTCAACGCCGTCCAGGCGGTGGCCGACGAGAGCCCGCTGGCCAGCTACGTCGTCTACAACCTCGAGCAGGACGGTGTCGGCTACGCCACCTCCGGTGGCTTCGTCGACGACATCTCGAGTGACCTGGACGGCTACGCCGACCAGATCATCAGCGGTGAGATCGAGGTGCCCGAGGCTCCCTGAGCCGGAGGAGTTCACCAGGCGCACACGGACCCGGGCACGCGGTAGCGTGCCCGGGTCCGTTGCCTGAGCCGGGCAAGCACGGCCCCGCACCGACGCCCCTCGCGGCGTCCGTCACGAGGAGGACGATGGCCACCAGCTCCATCGACAAGCAGCCCGACCGCCCCGGTCCGCCCGCGTCGGGCCCGCCCGCCATCGAGGTCCGGGGCGTCGGCAAGCGGTTCCCTGGCGTCGTGGCCAACCACGACGTCGACATGACGATCCGCGCGGGCACCGTGCACGCGCTGATCGGCGAGAACGGCGCCGGCAAGTCGACCCTGATGAAGATCCTCTACGGCATCCAGAAGCCCGACGAGGGCACGCTGGTGGTGGCGGGGGAGGAGGTCCAGTTCGGGTCGCCCACCGACGCCATCAAGCACGGCATCGGGATGGTGTTCCAGCACTTCATGCTGGCCGACAACCTGACGGTGCTCGAGAACGTCGTGCTCGGGGCCGAGCGGCTGCACGGCATCGGGGCGAAGGCCCGCCGTCGCATCGAGGAGATCTCGAAGGCCTACGGGTTCGGTCTCGACCCCGACGCGCTGGTCGAGACGCTCGGCGTCGGTGCCCAGCAGCGGATCGAGATCCTCAAGGTGCTCTACCGCGGGGCCAAGATCATCATCCTCGACGAGCCGACCGCGGTGCTGGTGCCGCAGGAGGTCGACGCGCTCTTCGACAACCTGCGCGAGCTCCGGGCCGAGGGACACACGATCCTCTTCATCTCGCACAAGCTGGACGAGGTGATCGCCATCGCCGACGACATCACGGTGATGCGGCGCGGTACGACGGTCGGCGAGGCCCGGCCCGAGTCGGTCACCAAGCGTCAGCTGGCCGAGCTGATGGTCGGCTCCGAGCTGCCGTCCCCGGAGACCGAGGAGTCCACCGTGACCACCACGGTCACCCTCCGGCTCCAGGACGTCGGGCTGGTCGACGCCTTCGGACGCCACCTGCTCGACCACATCGACCTGGAGATCCACCGCGGCGAGATCCTCGGCATCGCCGGGGTCGAGGGCAACGGGCAGGCCGAGCTGGTCGAGACGATCATGGGCATGCGCAAGCCGACGGCGGGGCGGATCACGCTCAACGACGTCGACATCACCGGCTGGGACACCCGCGAGCGCCGGCTCGCCGGTGTCGGCTACGTGCCGGAGGACCGCCACCGTCACGGACTGCTGCTGGACGCCCCGCTGTGGGAGAACCGCATCCTCGGGTTCCAGACCCGCGAGCCGGCGTCCAAGGGGATGCTCGTCGACCGCGGGGGCGCCCGCGCCGACACCCAGCGCATCGTCGAGGCCTACGACGTGCGCACCCCCGGCATCGACACCCCGGCCCGTGCGCTGTCCGGCGGCAACCAGCAGAAGCTGATCGTCGGGCGCGAGATGAGCGGCGACCCGGTGCTGCTCCTCGCGGCCCACCCCACCCGCGGCGTCGACGTCGGCGCGCAGGCCGCGATCTGGGAGCACATCAAGCGGGCCCGCCGCGAGGGCCTGGCGGTCCTGCTGATCTCGGCCGACCTCGACGAGCTCATCGGCCTCTCCGACACCATCCGCGTGCTCCTGCGCGGTCGGCTCGTCGCCCAGTTCGACCCCCGCGACGTGACCCCGCAGGACCTCGGGGCCGCCATGACCGGCGGTCACGACGACGCCGCCCCACCGGCCGACCCGCCGGCTGACCCACCTGCCGACCCACCTGCCGACCCACCTGCCGCCCACCGGCCGACCCCGACCACGAGGAGCCCGTCCGGTGATCGCCGTCCGCAACGTCCTCGGCATCCTGGCGGCCCCGCTGCTGGCGGTGCTGGCCGCCATCGCCGTCACGAGCCTGGTGATCAGCGCCTCGGGCAACGCGCCCGGCGACTTCCTCTCGATCATCTTCAGCGTGCCGGCCGACCGGGCCTACGTGAACATCACCAACCAGGCCTCGATGATCTTCCTGGCCGGTCTGGCCGCGGCGATCGGGTTCCGCATGAACCTGTTCAACATCGGCGTGGAGGGCCAGTACACCGTGGCGTCCTACGTCGGCGCGGTCGTGGCCGGCGCGGCGCTGCTCCCCGGGATGGCCAACGTGCTGCTGACGCTCGTGGTCGCCATGGCGGCCGGCGCCTTCTGGGCCGGCATCGCCGGCGTCCTCAAGGTCACCCGCGGTGTGAGCGAGGTGATCTCGACGATCATGCTCAACGCCATCGGCCTCACGCTGGTGGGCTACTTCCTCATCAAGTACGGCGAGCGCACGGGCGACTCGCGCCGCACGACCCCCATCGAGGACGACAGCCGGGTGTCCGGCTGGGCGCCGTTCCTGGAGCGGGACGGCGAGATCTGGCTGCTCGGCGCGCTCGCGATCATCGCCGGTGTCGCGTTCTGGTTCCTGATCAGCAGGACCAACTTCGGCTTCGACCTGCGCGCCACCGGGATGTCCGAGTCGGCGGCCGTCGCCTCGGGCGTCAAGGTGAAGCGGATGATCATCGTCTCCATGGCGCTGTCCGGGGCGGTGGCCGGCCTGATCTGGATGCCCGCCCTGTTCGGGGCCGCTTATTCCTACGGCACGACGTTCCAGGCGGGGCTCGGGTTCACCGGCATCGCTGTGGCGCTGCTCGGCCGCAACCGCCCGCTCGGCATCTTCTTCGGCGCCGTGCTCTTCGCCTTCCTCACCGAGCAGTCCAACCGGCTCACGATCGAGACCGACATCTCGCCCAGCGTCATCCAGATCACCCAGGGCGTCATCGTGCTCGCCGTCGTGGTGGCCTACGAGGTCGTCCGGCGCCGCAACGCCGCGGCCGAGCAGCGTGCGGTGACCCGGGCGCTCCAGGCCGAACGACGCGACGAGCAGGAGGTGACGGCATGAGCACGGGCCTGGCCGTCGAGACCAGCACCGCCGCGCCGCCGCCCGCCGGGCGGGGCCGCGACCACCGCTGGCTGTGGCTGGCTGTCGCCCTGGCGTCGGTGGCGGTCTTCTCGCTGGTGCGCATCGTCACCGGGGAGCACGCGCTCGACTCGCCCGGCAGCCTGCGCGCCGCGCTCATCGCCACCTGCCCGATCCTCATGGCGGCCATCGGCGGCCTGTGGTCGGAGCGGGCCGGCGTCGTCAACATCGGTCTCGAGGGCCAGATGATCCTCGGCACCTGGGGGGCGGCGTACTTCACCTACTACTACGGGCCGTGGGTCGGCATCCTCGGTGCCGCCCTGCTCGGCGGGGTGGGCGGTGCGCTCCACGCGCTGGCCACGGTGAACTTCGGCGTCGACCACATCGTCTCCGGCGTCGCGATCAACCTGATCGCCACCGGTGGGGTGAAGTTCGCGGCCGAGGCCTACTTCAAGGACCTCGACGGCGGCGGCGTCAAGCAGCTGCAGGGGCTCGACAAGCTCGAGTACATCACCGTGCCCGGGATCTCCGACGCCCTCGTCGACGTCGCCGACAAGCACTGGTTCCTGGTGTCCGACCTGGCGGCGATGGGGGCCGCGGCCACCACGAGGGTCAGTCCGCTGGTCGTGCTCGTGTTCGTGCTGCTGGTGCTCACCAGCGTGGTGCTGTGGCGTACGGCGTTCGGGCTCCGGCTGCGCTCGTGCGGCGAGAACCCGCAGGCCGCCGAGACCCTCGGGGTGAACGTCTACCTGCACAAGTGGGTCGCCGTGGTCACCTCCGGGGCCATGGCCGGCATCGGCGGCGGGTTCCTGGTGGCCGAGAACGGGTTCGTCACCGGCCAGACCAACGAGCGTGGCTACCTCGGCCTCGCGGCGATGATCTTCGGCAACTGGCGGCCCGGCGGGATCTTCGGCGGCGCCTTCCTGTTCGGCTACACCGACAGCCTGCGGCTGCGCGACCCCGCCACCATCCACGCGCTCCTGCTGTTCGTCGCGATCGCGCTGCTGGCGATGGCGATCTGGCGGCTGGCCAGCGGCAAGACGGTCGCCGGCCTGGTGATCGGCGGCTTCGCCGTCGCCTTCGGGCTCTGGTTCTTCCTCACCGACGAGGTGCCCACCGAGTTCGCGAGCCTCACCCCCTACCTCGCCACGCTGCTGGTGCTCGGCTTCTTCGCGCAACGACTACGAATGCCGAAGGCCGACGGCCAGATCTATCGCAAGGGGAGTGCCGGCTAGTGGTGCCGGAGACTTCGGACGACGTCTGGGCGGCGCTGCGGGAGGAGGCCACGACCGCGATGCGGCACGCCTACGCGCCGTACTCGGGCTTCCCGGTCGGGGTGGCGGGCCGGGTCGACGACGGCCGCGTGGTGAGCGGCTGCAACGTCGAGAACGCGGCCTACGGCGTGGGACTGTGCGCCGAGTGCGGCATGGTGTCCGACCTGCACCGCACCGGCGGCGGCCGCCTCACCCACGTGGTGTGCGTCGACGCCGACGGCGAGCTGCTCATGCCGTGCGGCCGGTGCCGCCAGCTGCTGTGGGAGAACGGCGGTCCCGACCTCCTCCTGCTCACCGGCGCCGGCGTCCGGCCGATGAGTGAGGTGCTGCCCGACGCCTTCGGCGCCGACGACCTCGACCGGGTCTCGGGCACCGCTCCTCCCGACCGTGGCCGTTCCTGAGACCTCGCTCGACCTCACCGCGCCGGAGGTCGTGGCCGATCCCTATCCGTTCCTGGCGGCCGAGCGGTCCCAGCACGACGTGGCGTGGCACGAGCCCACGGGCATGTTCCTCACGTTCTCCCACGGCGCGGCCGGTGCCGTGCTGCGCGAGCGGCGGCTCGGCCGGATCTGGGTCGACCGGGAGCCGGCGTCCTACCTCGCGCCGTTCAACCTGCTGCACCGCCACCAGATGATGGAGAACGAGCCGCCCGAGCACCCACGGCTGCGGCGACCGGTGGCGCGGGCGTTCAACCGCGGCCACGTCGAGCGGCTGCGGCCACGGGTGCGCGAGCTCGCCGGCCGGCTGCTCGACGAGGTCGACGGCGCCGACGGCTTCGACGTGATCGCTTCCTACGCCGAGCCGCTGCCGGTGCTCGTGATCGCCGAGCTGCTCGGTGTGCCGGCCTCCCACACCGACGACCTGCGGCGGTGGTCGCAGGCCATCGTGCGCATGTACGAGGTGGCGCCCTCGCCCGGTGTCGTGGACGCAGCGGTCGCGGCCGCCACCGACTTCGCCGCCCTCGTGCGCGACCTGGTGGCTGCCCGTCGGTACCGGCCGGCGGGCGACCTGATCAGCGACCTGGCCGACACCGAGCTCACCGACGACGAGGTGGTGGCGGCCGTCGTCCTGCTGCTCAACGCCGGCCACGAGGCATCGGTCAACGTGTTCGGCAACGGCCTGGTCGCGATGCTCCGGGGCGGCCTGCGGCCGGGGCCGGACGCCGGGCTCGCCGTCGAGGAGATGCTGCGGTTCGACTCGGCGCTCCAGCTGTTCGAGCGCACTGCCACCGCCGACGTCGAGGTGGCCGGGGTGCCGGTGCCCACCGGCACCAAGATCGCGGCCCTGCTGGGCGCGGCCAACCGCGACCCCGGCGTGTTCGACCGGCCCGACGAGATGGACCTGGGGCGCGACCCGAACCCGCACCTGGCCTTCGGTGCCGGCGTGCACTTCTGCCTCGGGGCGCCGCTGGCGCGCATGGAGCTGGTGGAGTCGCTGCCCGCGCTGCTCGCCCGGTTCCCGGCGCTGCGGCTCGACGGCGAGCCGACCTCCCGCGGCACCTTCGTGCTGCGGGGGCATGCGTCGGTGCCGGTGACGGTCTCCTAGGGTGCGAGGCGTGGCAGATCACGACGCGGTGGAGGTCATCCGGACCAAGCGGGACGGCGGCGCGCTGAGCGACGGCCAGATCGACTGGGTGGTCGACGCGTACACGCGCGGCGACGTCGCCGACGAGCAGATGTCGGCGCTCGCGATGGCGATCCTGCTCAACGGGATGGAGCACGACGAGATCGTGCGCTGGACCGCGGCGATGATCGCCTCGGGGGAGCGGATGGACTTCTCCGGACTCTCGCGCCCCACCGCCGACAAGCACTCCACCGGCGGCGTCGGCGACAAGATCACGCTGCCGCTCGCGCCGCTGGTGGCTGCCTGCGGCGTCGCGGTGCCGCAGCTGTCCGGGCGCGGGCTCGGCCACACCGGCGGCACCCTCGACAAGCTGGAGGCGGTGCCGGGGTGGCGTGCCGCGCTGTCGAACGAGGCGCTGCTCGACCAGCTGGAGTCGGTGGGCGCGGTGATCTGCGCTGCGGGCGACGGCCTCGCGCCGGCGGACAAGAAGCTCTACGCGCTGCGCGACGTGACCGCCACGGTGGAGGCGATCCCGCTCATCGCCTCCTCGATCATGAGCAAGAAGATCGCCGAGGGCACCGGGGCCCTGGTGCTCGACGTGAAGGTGGGCACCGGCGCGTTCATGAAGACCACCGAGCAGGCCCGCGAGCTCGCCGAGGTGATGGTGGCGCTCGGCACCGACGCCGGCGTCACCACCGTCGCCCTCCTCACCGACATGTCGACCCCGCTGGGTCGCACCGCCGGCAACGCGGTCGAGGTGGCCGAGTCGGTGGACGTGCTCGCCGGCGGCGGCCCGGACGACGTCGTCGAGCTCACCCTCGCCCTGGCCCGCGAGATGCTCGCCGCCGCGGGTCGCGACGACGTCGACCCTGCCGACAAGCTGGCCGACGGCTCGGCGATGGACGTGTGGAAGCAGATGATCGCCGCCCAGGGCGGCGACCCCGACGCCGACCTGCCCGAGGCGAAGGAGTCGCACGTGGTGGCGGCCCCGTCGTCCGGCGTGCTCACCCGGCTCGACGCGATGGCCGTCGGCGTCGCCGCCTGGCGGCTCGGCGCCGGCCGGGCCCGCAAGGAGGACCCGGTGCAGGCGGGTGCCGGCGTGATCTGGCACGCCCGCCCCGGCGACGAGGTCACCGAGGGCGACCCGCTGTTCACCCTCCTCACCGACGAGCCCGCCCGCTTCGACCGCGCCCTCGACGCGCTCGACGGCGGCTACGACGTCGGCGACTCGCTTCGAACCCGCCCCGCTCGTCATCGACCGCATCGGTCCTGACGTCGGCCGGAGGTTTCGAGACGGTTGCTGCGCGACCTCGCTCGACCACCGGCGGAACTCCGGTGGCTGAGGAAGGCGCGCTAGCGCCTGTCTCGAAACCACCGCCGCGTCACGGCAGGAGCAGGACGACCGTCTCGGCGACGCAGGCGGGCTTGTCGGCGTCCTCGATCTCCACGACGTGGCGCAGCGTGACCTGCTTGCCGGCGGGCACGTCGTCGCAGCCGGCGAGGGTGACCGTGGAGCGGACCCGCTTGCCGACGTGCACGGGGCTGGGGAACCGCACCTTGTTGAGGCCGTAGTTGAGCACGGCGCCGGGGGTGTCGATCTTGAACGCGGTGCGGCCGAGCGCGGGGATGAGCGAGAGCGTCAGGAAGCCGTGGGCGATGGTGCCGCCGAACGGTCCGGCGGCCGCCCGCTCGTGGTCGGTGTGGATCCACTGGTGGTCGTCGGTGGCATCGGCGAAGATGTCGACGCGCTCCTGCTCGAGCGTGATCCACTCGCCGGTGCCGAGCACCTCGCCGACCGCCCCCGCGACCTCGTCGAGACTCGTGAAGACGCGCACGCGGGGCCTCCTGGGGGCGGTGATTGGATGGCGCCCATGCCATCGACCAGCGAACCTACACGCGACCAGGTCCACGAGGCTCCGAAGGTCCTGCTGCACGACCACCTCGACGGCGGGCTGCGGCCGGCCACGGTGGTGGAGCTGGCGGCCGACGCGGGCCACGAGCTGCCGGCCGAGGGGGCCGAGGCGCTGGGCCGCTGGTTCGCCGAGTCGGCCGACTCCGGCTCGCTGGTGCGCTACCTCGAGACCTTCGACCACACCGTCGCGGTGATGCAGACCGCGCCCGCCCTCACCCGGGTGGCGCGCGAGTGCGTGGAGGACCTCGCGGCCGACGGCGTCGTGTACGCCGAGGTGCGCTACGCGCCCGAGCAGCACGTCGACGGCGGGCTCACCCTCCCCGAGGTCGTCGCGGCCGTGCAGGAGGGCTTCGACGAGGGCGTGGCGGCCAGCGGGAACCGGATCGTCGTGCGCCAGCTGCTCACCGCGATGCGGCACCAGGCCCGCTCGATGGAGATCGCCCAGCTGGCCGTCGACTGGCGCGACCGCGGCGTGGCGGGCTTCGACATCGCCGGCGCCGAGGCCGGCTACCCGCCCACCCGGCACCTGGACGCGTTCGAGTACCTCCAGCGCGAGAACGCCCACTTCACGATCCACGCCGGCGAGGCGTTCGGGCTGCCGTCGATCTGGCAGGCGATCCAGTGGTGCGGCGCCGACCGGCTCGGCCACGGCGTCCGGATCATCGACGACATCACCGTGCACGACGACGGCCGGGTCGAGCTCGGCCTGCTCGCCTCCTACGTGCGCGACAAGCGGATCCCGCTCGAGATGTGCCCGGCGTCCAACGTGCAGACCGGCGCCGCCACCTCCATCGCCGAGCACCCGATCGGGCTGCTCACCGACCTGCGGTTCCGGGTCACCGTCAACACCGACAACCGGCTGATGAGCCGCACCTCGATGACCGACGAGATGACCTCGCTGGTGGAGGCGTTCGGCTACGACCTGGCCCGGCTCCGCTGGTTCACCGTCAACGCGATGAAGTCGGCGTTCCTGCCCTTCGACGAGCGGCTGGCGCTCATCGACGACGTGATCAAGCCGGGGTATGCGTCCCTCGGGGCGTGATCACGAACCAGGGCACCCGCCAGCCGGCGAGCGAGAGCGAGCCGGTGGTGAAGGCGTCCCGCGGCACCGGCCGCACCCCGCCGGAGGACGGCTCGTAGCAGCGGTCGTCGTCGACCATCAGGACGACGTGGCGGGGCAGCCACCGGCTGCCGACGTAGAGGGCGCCGCCCGCCAGGGGAGCCGACCGCCGCCACCGGACCAGCCGGGTGCGGTGCCGGACGCCGGTGATCGCGGTCAGCGCCCGCGCCACCGCCCACGGCGGCGTGCCGATCATCCGCGGCCACGGCGGCCAGCGGGTGAGGTCGCGGTGCCGGTCGAGCACGGCGGCCGCGAACGTCGCCTGGTCGGCGCACACGCGCGCGGCGTAGGCGGGGTCGGCCCGCGCCTCGGCCATCACCACGGTGGCGGCTCCGCACGAGCGCTGGTCCGGCTGCTGGAGCCCGCGCCGCTCCGGAGCGGTCACCGCACGGCGGGCTCGCCGGCGAGCGAGCGGATCGCGGTCGACGCCTCCTCGGGCGGGACCGGCCGGCAGCCGAGCGCGACGGCGTGCGCCACGACGCGACGCTGGTCGCGCATCAGCGCGAGCCCGCGCCGCACCAGCACCAGCGGCGGCTTGCGGTGCTCGCGCAGGTCGCGCACCAGGCGCCGCCAGAACGTGACCAGCGGCCGCTGGGTGAGGCAGAACGCCTCGGCCAGCAGCCCGTCGTCCCGCAGCCGCGGCACGATCTCCTGCGCGAACAGCCCTTCGGCCACGAAGCACGACGCCCCCGCGAGGTCGACGCGGTGCCACCCGGTGCGGCCGTTGCTCGGGATGTCGTACACGGGCACGTCGCCGGCGCCGTCGCGGCACAGCGTGGCGATCGCCGCCACGGCGTCGTCGGCGAGCCAGGACGCCGGGTCGTCCCAGTCGACGATCCCGGCGTTGGCGCCGTCGGTGATGCGGGGGAGGGCAGGGTCGTCGCCGTCGCGGTAGAAGTCGTCGAGCCGCAGCACCGGCAGCCCGGTGCGGGCGGCGAGGCGGGACTTGCCGGACCCCGAGGGTCCGGCGACCACGATCACCCGGGCCAGCACGGGCCTAGTCTGCCCGACGGGAGCCGGGGATCAGACCCGCACGGCGCCCGGTACACCGTCGCGGACGGCGAACGAGGCCAGGGTGTACTCGCGGGCGTCGGCCCTCGTGACCGTGCGCACCATCTTGAGGTCGGCACGGAACTGCCGGGCGTCGACCCGACAGCGCACATAGCCACGGCGGTCGCCGTCGAAGTACTTGATGTGCGGGTTGAACTTGATCATCGGCCCGTAGTACGGCCCGTACGGCGTGCCGTCGCCCCCGGTGGTGATCGCCGGGCTGACGAACTCCGTGGCCACCGTCCGGGAGCCCGGCCGGTCGAAGTCGGCGAGAATGTCGTTGACGAAGCTGGAGTGCCAGTCGCCGGTCACGACGACGGCGTTGCGCGTGTCGGCTCGCCGCCAGTCGCGGATCAGCCGCTGTCGCGCGGCCGGGAAGCCGTCCCACGCGTCGTGCCAGAGCCGGCTGCCGGCCTCGCCGTCGTGGTCGAGGCGGGCGAGCATCACGTTGCTGGCGAGGACGTCCCACCGGGCGCGGGAACTCGCCAGGCCGTCGCCGAGCCAGCGCTCCTGGGTGGGTCCGAGCATCGTGGCCTCGGGGGCGTAGGCAGCGTCGCACGCGTCGGCCTCGCCCCACCCGCAGGCGGGCACGGTGCGGTACTGGCGGCCGTCGACGAGGTCGATCTGCGCGAGCCGGCCCCACCGGAGCCGGCGGTAGATCCGCGCCTCGCCGTCCGCGGTCGGCCGCGCCGAGATCCGCACCGGTTGGTGCTCGTACCACGCCTGGTAGGCCGCCGCGCGGACGGCGCCGATGTCGCCGTCCCCGTACTGCGAGCGGCGGCCGGCGTAGTCGTTCACGACCTCGTGGTCGTCCCAGGTGACCATCCACGGCGCCCGGGCGTGCATCCGCTGCAGGTCGGGGTCGGTCTTGTAGAGCGTGTAGCGCAGCCGCCAGCTCCGGGTGTCCACGGTGTCGCCGCGGTAGACCTCGGGGATCGGCACGTTCCGGTAGCCACCGCGCTCGCCGAGCGGGCCCTCGTAGACGTAGTCGCCCAGCCACACCATCAGGTCGATGTCGTCCTCGGCGAGGTGGCGGTAGGAGGGATACCACCCGTTGTCCCAGGCCTGGCACGAGGCGAAGGCGAAGTCGAGCCGGCCCACGCCGGCCTCCGGGGACGGCGCGGTGCGGGTGCGGCCCACCGGGGAGAGGTGCCGCCCGCCCCAGCGGAACCGGTAGAACCACTCCCGGTCGGGAGCCAAGCCGTCCACCAGCACGTGCACCGAGTGCGCGAGCTCGGGGAGCGCGCGCACGGCCCCGGAGCGCACGACGTGGCGGAACCGCGGGTCGGCGGCCACCTGCCACTGCACGGCGGTCGCATGACGTGGCATCCCGCCGTCGGGCTGGAGCGGCTCGGGCACGAGCCGGGTCCAGAGCACCACGCTGTGGTGGTCGATGTCGCCGCTCGCGACGCCCAGGGTGAAGGGATAGTCGCGCGGGCGGGCAGCGCCCGCCATGGCATGGTCGAGCGGGAGACCGGCGACCGCCGCTGCACCCGCGACCGCCCCCACCCCTCGCAGGAAGATGCGCCGGTCGGTGTTCCCGAGTGTGACCACGAGCGACACGCTAGGACGCCGTCGCGGTCCTGCCTACGACGGTGACCAGGTTTTGCCCAGCGTTCGCCTCGCGTCAGACACCCTGCGGGTGCCACACGGTCTTGGTCTCGAGGAAGGCGGTCAGCGTGTCCAGCCCCGGGTCGGCGGTCCAGTCCGGCTCGGACGCCGGAGCGCGCCGTACCCGCTTGAGGTTGTCGGCCGCGGCCACCTCGAGCTCGGTGGCGAGCGCAGCCCCCTCGTTGTCCAGCCCCGCGACGCCGCCGAGGTCGATCGCGTTGACGTCCATGTGCGAGGCCAGCCACGGGCCCACCGTCGCGGCGTCGCCGGTGAGGATGTTGACCACGCCGCCCGGCACGTCGGACGTGGCGAGCGCCTCGGCGAAGGTGACCGCCGGCAGCGGGCGCCGGTAGGACGACACCACGACGGCGGTGTTGCCGGTGACGACCACGGGTGCCACCACCGACACCAGGCCCAGCAGCGACGACTCCTGCGGCGCCAGCACCGCCACCACGCCGGTGGGCTCGGGGCTGGAGAGGTTGAAGAACGGCCCGGCCACCGGGTTGGCGTTGCCGACCACCTGGGCGATCTTGTCGGCCCAGCCGGCGTACCAGACCAGCCGGTCGACCGCGGCGTCGACGGCGGCGTCGGCCTTCGAGGAGGAAAGGCCCTCGGAGCGGGCGACGGCGTCGGTGAACTGCGGGCGCCGGTCCTCGACGATCTCGGCGACCCGGTAGAGCACCTGACCGCGGTTGTAGGCGGTGCGGCCGGCCCAGCCACCGAAGGCCTTGCGCGCGGCCACGACGGCGTCGCGGGCGTCCTTGCGGGACGCCAGGGCGGCGTTGGCCACGAACTTCCCCTTCGCGTCCTCGACGACGTAGGAGTGCCCCGACTCCGAGCGCGGGAACGCGCCGCCGATGAACAGCTTGTAGGTCTTGCGCACGTCGACTCGCGAGCTCATGCCACGGCCCCCTTCTTCAGGTAGCCGGCCAGGCCGTGGCGGCCGCCCTCGCGGCCGTAGCCCGACTCCTTGTAGCCGCCGAACGGGCTGGTGGGGTCGAACTTGTTGAACGTGTTGGCCCACACCACGCCGGCCCGCAGCGCGCCGGCGACCTCGAGGATGAGCGAGCCCTTCTCGGTCCACACGCCCGCAGACAGGCCGTACGGCGTGTTGTTGGCCTTCTCGATCGCCTCGGCCGGGGTGCGGAAGGTGAGCACCGAGAGCACCGGGCCGAAGATCTCCTCGCGGGCGATCCGGTGGGCCTGCGAGACGCCGGTGAAGAGGGTGGGCGGGAACCAGAAGCCGCGCTCGGGCAGCTGGCACTCCGGCGACCACCGCCCGGCGCCCTCGGCCTCGCCGACGTCCGACAGCTCGCGGATGCGGGCCAGCTGCTCGGCGGAGTTGATGGCGCCGATGTCGGTGTTCTTGTCGAGCGGGTCGCCGACGCGCAAGCGTGCCCATCCGCCGCTTCAGCCGCGTCGAGCACCTCCTCGGCCACCGACTCCTGCACCAGCAGCCGGGAGCCGGCGCAGCACACGTGGCCCTGGTTGAAGAAGATGCCGTTGACGATGCCCTCGACCGCCTGGTCGACGGGCGCGTCGTCGAAGACGATGTTGGCCGCCTTGCCGCCGAGCTCGAGCGTGACGGACTTGCTGGTGCCGGCCACGGTGCGGGCGATGGCCTTGCCGACGTCGGTGGAGCCGGTGAACGCGACCTTGTCGACGTCCTGGTGGGCCACCAGCGCCTGCCCGGTGCCGCCGGCGCCGGTGATGATGTTGACGACGCCCGGGGGCAGGTCGGCCTGCTGGCAGATCTCGGCGAAGAGCAGCGCGGTGAGCGGGGTGGTCTCGGCGGGCTTGAGCACCACCGTGTTGCCGCAGGCCAGTGCCGGCGCGATCTTCCACGCCAGCATGAGCAGCGGGAAGTTCCAGGGGATGATCTGGCCGGCCACGCCGAGCGGGGTGGTGCCGTAGCCGGAGTACTCGAGCTTGTCGGCCCAGCCGGCGCAGTAGAAGAAGTGCGCGGCGACGAGCGGGACGTCGACGTCGCGCGACTCGCGGATCGGCTTGCCGTTGTCGAGCGACTCGAGCACGGCGAGCTCGCGGCCGCGCTCCTGGATGATCCGCGCGATCCGGAACAGGTACTTGGCGCGCTCGCGGCCGGGCATCGAGCCCCAGGTCTTGTCGAAGGCCTTGCGCGCGGCCTTGACGGCGGCGTCGACGTCGGCGTCGTCGGCCTCGGCGACCTCGGCGAGCACCTCCTCGGTGGCCGGGCTCACGGTCTTGAACGACGACCCGTGGCCGTCGACGAACT
This sequence comes from uncultured Actinomycetota bacterium, assembly GCA_963808855.1. Classification (GTDB taxonomy): domain Bacteria; phylum Actinomycetota; class Actinomycetes; order Propionibacteriales; family Nocardioidaceae; genus Nocardioides. The sequence goes on from CAWEHA010000002.1 coordinate 1,409,160, forward strand.
CGCCGTTCACGAACAGCCCGTACGACGGCTTGAGGTCGACGATCGCGCGCGACTCGGGAGCCGGCGCGTACTCGAAGGCGGCGGCGGGGGTGGCGGAGGTGGTCATGAGGGAATCAGTCCAGAGTCACGTAGTCGGGGCCGCCGTAGCGGCCGGTGGTGAGCTTGGTGCGCTGCAGCAGCAGGTCGTTGAGCAGCGTGGAGGCGCCGAAGCGGAACCAGTCGGGGTCGAGCCAGTCGGGCCCGGCCACCTCGTTGACGACCACCAGGTACTTGATCGCGTCCTTGGAGGTGCGGATCCCGCCGGCCGGCTTCACGCCGATCATCTGGCCGGTGGCCTCGCGGAAGTCGCGCACCGCCTCGAGCATCACCAGCGTGACGGGCAGCGTGGCGGCGGGCTGCACCTTGCCGGTGGAGGTCTTGATGAAGTGCGCGCCGGCGAGCATCGCCAGCCAGCTGGCGCGGCGCACGTTGTCGAGGGTCTGGAGCTCACCGGTCTCGAGGATCACCTTGAGATGCGCCTCGCCACACAGGCCTCGCGGATGGCGACGATCTCGTCGTACACCTGCTGGTAGCGCCCGGACAGGAAGGCGCCGCGGTCGATCACCATGTCGATCTCGTCGGCCCCGGCCTCGACGGCGTCGCGGGTGTCGGCGAGCTTGATGTCGAGCGCCGCGCGGCCGCTCGGGAAGGCGGTGGCGACGGCCGCGATGTTGACGCCGGAGTCGCCGAGCACCTCCTTCGCCACCCCGACCAGGTCGGGGTAGACGCAGACGGCGGCGGTGGCCGGGCAGGTGGCGTCGGTGGGGTCGGGCCGCAGCGCCTTGGAGGCCAGCGCGCGCACCTTGCCCGGGGTGTCGGCGCCCTCGAGGGTGGTGAGGTCGACCATGCGGATCGCGAGGTCGAGCGCGAACGCCTTGGCGGTGGTCTTGATCGACCGGGTGCCGAGGGTGGCCGCGCGCGCGTCGGCGCCGACCTGGTCGACTCCGGGCAGTCCGTGCAGGAAACGGCGCAGCGTGGCTTCGGATCCTGCGACGTCCGCCAGGTCGCTGGCGTCGGGGGCGAGGGCGGTCATCGGGCCAGCATAGAGTCGTGCTCGTGGCCGATCACGTCGAGAAGTTCGCGCCCACCGGCGGGCGCATCCTCGGCATGCTGGCGATCGCCCTCGGACTCGCCGTCGTGCTCGTCTGGCTGGTCGACAAGCAGTCCGGCGTCGCCCCCTGGTTCGTGATGCTGGCGGCGTTCTGGACGGTCGCCGCGTGGGCGGCGTTCCTGCGGCCGCGGCTGGCGGTGCACGGCCGGCACCTGGTGATGCGCGGCATGATCGACACCGTGCGGATTCCGCTGCGCATGATCGACTCGGTGGCGGTCCGCCAGGTCACCGCCGTCGGTGTGGCGGGGAAGCGGTACGTGTCGCCCGCCGTCAGCCGCTCCCGCCGCGACCTCGCCCGCCAGGACGCCGCCCCGGGCCGGGGCCGCGGCTCCTCGCAGGGCACCCTCGCGTTCGGCGGCATCTTCAAGCTCGCCGCCGAGGAGGGCAACCGCTCCTACGCCGCCGACTCCGCGCGCGGCGCCTCCTACGGCCTGTTCGTGCAGGAGCGGGTGCTGCTCCTCGCCAAGGACGCCCAGCAGGCCCCCGCCCTCGAGCACGACGACGCCCCGGCGGAGGACCGCGTCGTCCGCATCCTCGCCTGGCCCGAGATCGTCGGCATGGCCGTCACCGGGCTCGCCACCGTCCTCCTGATCATCCTCCGGTAGCGCCGACCCGTCGCGTCCTGCGTGACCCGTCGCCTGGAGGGGACGGGTCAGCGCATCGGCGACGGGTCAGAGGCCGGTGGCGGCGCGGATGTCGGCGCCGATGGCGTCGAGGCGGGTGGCGGCCACGATGCGGGCGGCGCCGATGGCGTCGCGGGCGTCGTCGCCGTCGCCGCCCGCCTTGCCGGTGTCTTCGACCGGCACCACGACCTCGAGGTAGCACTTGAGCTTCGGCTCGGTGCCGCTCGGCCGCACGAGCACCCGCGCGTCGTCGGCCAGCCGGAACCGCAGCCCGTCGGTGGGTGGCAGGCTCTCCGAGCCGGCGGCCAGGTCGTCGACGCCGAGCACGTCGAGCCCGCCCAGCGACGACGGCGGCCGGTCGCGCAGCCGCGCCATCGCCTCCGGGATGAGCCCGAGGTCGGCCACCCGCAGCGACACCTGGTCGGTGGCGTGGAGGCCGTGGGCGCGGGCGAGGTCGTCGAGCACGTCGAGCAGCGTGCGGCCCTCGGCCTTCAGCCCGGCCGCGAGCTCGCACACCAGCAGCGCCGCCGAGAGCCCGTCCTTGTCGCGCACGTGCTCGGGGTCGCAGCAGTAGCCGAGCGCCTCCTCGTAGCCGAAGCCGAGCCCCTCGACCCGCCCGATCCACTTGAAGCCGGTGAGCGTCTCCGCGTAGGGCTGGCCGGCGGCGGCCGCCATCTTGCCGAGCAGCGACGACGACACGATCGAGGCCGCATAGACGCCGGTGCGACCGCGGGCCAGCAGGTGGTGGGCGAGCAGGGCGCCGACCTCGTCGCCGCGCAGCATCCGCCAGCCGGTCTCGCCCGGCACCGCCACGGCGCAGCGGTCGGCGTCGGGGTCGTTGGCCACCACCAGGTCGGCGTCCACCGCCGACGCGAGCTCCAGCGCGAGGTCCATCGCGCCGGCCTCCTCCGGGTTCGGGAAGCCGACGGTCGGGAACGCGGGGTCGGGCTCCTCCTGCTGCTCCACGATGTGCGGCGCGTCGAACCCCGCGGTCTCGAGCACCTGGGCGAACGAGGCGCCCCCGACGCCGTGCAGCGGCGTGTAGGCCACCCGCAGGTCGCGCGGGCCGTCGTCGGCCAGGCCGGCCACGGTGTCGAGGTAGTGGTCGACGACGTCCTCGCCGAGCACCGTGCCGCCGGAGCCGCGCGGCACCGACTCGAGCCGGCCCACCGCCGCGATCCGGCGCGCGATCTGCTCGTCGGCCGGCGGCACGATCTGGCTGCCGTCGCCGAGGTAGACCTTGTAGCCGTTGTCCTGCGGCGGGTTGTGGCTCGCCGTGACCATCACCCCGGCCACGCACCCGAGCTCGCGGATGGCGAAGGCGAGCACCGGCGTCGGCAGCGGCCGCGGCAGCACCCACGCCACCAGCCCGGCGCCGGTCATCACCTCCGCGGTGTCGCGCGCGAAGACGTCGGAGTTGTGGCGCGCGTCGTACCCGATCACGACCGATCCCGCGGCGTTCGACGGCCGCCCGGGGAGCACCTCCTCGCGCAGGTACGCCGCCAGCCCGGCCGCGGCGCGCAGCACCACCACCCGGTTCATCCGGTTCGGCCCGGCGCCGAGCGCCCCGCGCAGCCCCGCGGTGCCGAAGGCGAGCGTGCCGCGGAACCGGTCGGCGAGGTCGGCCGGATCGCCGCCGGCGGCGACGTCGGCCACCACCTGCTCGAGCTCGGCGCGGGTCACCGGGTCGGGGTCGTCGGTGCTCCAGGCGCGGGCGCGCGCGAGCAGGACGTCGACGTCAGGAGTCACGCCGAGCACGCTAGTCCTCGCCGTCCTCCCGGTCCCCAGGCCCGTCGTCGGGCCCGTCGTCGACGAACTCGCCGTCCTTGAACGTCCGGCCGGTGTTGTCGACCTCGGCACCCTCGGGGCGGTTGTCGGGGTCGAGGCGCCGCTCCCGCTCCTCCGCCATCTCCCGTTGCTCCTCCTCCGAGACCTCCATCTCGCGGAACTTCTCGGCGGGGTCGGAGGTGCCGGCGGCGTCGGGCGGATTCTCCTCGTCGAACTCCTTGACCACCTCGGGCATCCCGTCGGTGTTGTCGACGGCGGCGCCCTCGGGCCGGTTGTCGGGGTCGAGGCGCCGCTCGCGCTCCTCCTCGATCTCCTGCTGCTCGTCCTCGGGGACGTCCTGCTCGCGGAACCGCTGGCTCGGATCGGCGCTGCCCTCGGACTGCTCGTCGACCTCGTCGGACTGCTCCTCGGACTCGGAGTCCTTCTCGCTCATGGCCGTCACCCAAGCACGCCGGCTCCGGGTTGTCAGGAGTCGATGGAGGACATGTCCACGTAGCGGTCGCCGGCCACGGCACCGGCCGGCACGGCGTCCTCGAGGGCCGCGAGGTCGTCGGCGGTGAGCTCGACGTCGGCCGCGGCGACGTTCTCCTCGAGGTAGCGCACCCGCTTGGTGCCGGGGATCGGCGCCACGGCCACCTCGTCGCTCTGCTGGGCGAGCACCCACGCGAGCGCGAGCTGACCAGGCGTGCAGCCCTTCGACCCGGCGAGCTCCTTCACCCGCTCGACGAGCGCGAGGTTGGTGTCGAGGGCCTCACCCTGGAACCGGGGGAAGTAGCCGCTGCTGCGGGAGTCGCCGGACTCCAGCGACTCCTTCGTGATCGCCCCGGTGAGGATGCCGCGGCCGAGCGGGGAGTAGGGCACGAGGCCGATGCCGAGCTCGCGCAGCACCGGGAGGATCTCGGCCTCGACGTCGCGGGTGAACAGCGAGTACTCGCTCTGCAGTGCGGTGATCGGGTGCACGGCGTGGGCGCGGCGGATCGTCTCGGGCCCGGCCTCGGACAGGCCGAGGTGACGCACCTTGCCGGTTTCGACGAGCTCCTTCATCGCACCGACGGTGTCTTCGATCGGCACGGTCTTGTCGACGCGGTGCTGGTAGTAGAGGTCGAGGTGGTCGACGCCGAGCCGCTCCAGGGAGGCGTCGCAGGCGCGGCGCACGTACTCCGGCGAGCCGTTGATGCCGACCCAGCTGCCGTCGGCGTTGCGCTCGTTGCCGAACTTGGTGGCGAGCACGACGTCGTCGCGGCGGCCGGCGATCGCCTTGCCCACCAGCTGCTCGTTCGTGAACGGGCCGTACATGTCGGCGGTGTCGAGGAAGGTGACGCCGAGGTCGAGGGCGCGGTGGATGGTGTCGATCCCGGACTGCTCGTCGGGGGCACCGTAGAACTCCGACATGCCCATGCAGCCGAGGCCGAGGGCGGAGACGTCGAGCGGGCTGGCGGTGCCGAGGGTGCGGGTCTGGAGAGTCATGTCCTCCACCCTGGACCTTGGAGCGCACTCCAAGTCAAGCGGTCACGCGACCTCGGTGTCGCGACCCTCCAGCGCGTCGGTGTAGATCCCGATCTTGTAGTCGATCGCGCCGAGGTGCTGCTGCACCTCGGCGAGCTGGGCGAGCACCTTGCGGCGGTGTTCGTGCAGCAGGGCCAGCCGTTCCGCCTCGTTGCCGTCGCCGGCGCGCACCAGGTCGGCGTAGCGCCGCACGTCGCGGATCGTCATTCCGGTGGAGCGAAGTCGGGTGACGAGCTCGATCCATCGCAGGTCGGTCGCGTCGTAGCGCCGGTGGCCGGACGTCGCCCGTCCGACCGGGCGCAGCAGCAGCCCGTCCTTCTCGTAGTAGCGCAGCGTGTCGGGCGTCAGCCCGAGCCGCTCGGCGGCCTGGGCGATGGTCAGCGAGGTGTCCACCCGCTCACTTTATCCTGGAGTGCACTCCAAGGTCGAGTCAGCGGCGGTAGGCATCGAGGTCGCGGACCCGCGTGGTCAGTCCGGCACGGGCGCGGTGAGCATGCCGACGACCATCGCCACCAGGTTGGCCGCGAACGGCTCGCTGGCGAGCTGGCTGCGAGCCTCGGGCCGCTCGCCGGCGCGGCTGCGGTCGGCGATGGCGCGCAGGATGAAGGCGGTGACCACGAACATCCGCTCGGCCCGCAGCGCGTCCGGCATCGGCGGCATCCGCGACTCGAGCAGCTCGAAGGCCTCGTAGCCCCCGGCCCGCACCAGCTCCTCGCGCACGGCGGGGTCGATCTTCTCGTCGTCCTCGTCGACGAGCTGCACCAGCACCATGAGGTACCAGCGGCCGAGACTGCCCTGCTCGGCGAGCTCGAGGGCCGGGAGCACGAACGCCGCCACCACCGAGGCGAGATCGTCGTCGGGCTGCTGCCGGGCGGCCGCGAGCAGCTCGTCCTCACGCGACTTGAGGTAGGGCACGTACTGATCGAGCACCGCGACGAGCATCCCGGTGCGCGAGCCGAAGTGGTAGTGGACGGCGCCCCGGTTGCGCTGCCCGGCCTGGCGGGTGATGTCGAGGAGCGAGGCCGTGTGGATCCCGTGCTCGGCGAAGCCCTGGGTGGCGGCCTCGACCAGCCGCTTGCGGGTGACGTCCGCCGGGGACCGCACTACAGCCTGCCCACCACGCTGGCGAGGAGCTCGCCCATCCGGGTCGCCGACGCGCGGCCGGCCTCGAGCACCTCCTCGTGGTTCAACGGCTCGCCGGTCATGCCCGCGGCGAGGTTGGTGACCAGGCTGAGCCCGAGCACCTCCATCCCCGCCTCGCGGGCCGCGATGGCCTCGAGCGTGGTGCTCATGCCGACCAGGTGGCCCCCGATCGCCCGCACCATGCCGATCTCGGCCGGCGTCTCGTAGTGGGGGCCGGGGAACTGCACGTAGACGCCCTCGTCGAGGTCCGGCGCGACCTCCCGGCACAGCGCCCGCAGCCGGGAGGAGTAGAGGTCGGTGAGGTCGACGAAGGTGGCGCCGGTCAGCGGGGACGTGCCGGTGAGGTTGATGTGGTCGCTGATGAGCACCGGCGTGCCCGGCGTCCAGCCCTCCTTGAGGCCGCCGCAGCCGTTGGTGAGCACGACGGTGCGGCAGCCGGCGGCCGCGGCGGTGCGGACGCCGTGCACCACGGCCGCCTCGCCCAGGCCCTCGTAGAGGTGGGTGCGACCCAGGAACACCAGCAGCCGGCAGTCGCCGGCGCGCACCGAGCGGATCTTGCCGGCGTGGCCCTCGACGGCCGGCGGCGCGAACCCCGGGAGATCGGTGGTGGCGAGCTCGGCCTCGGTGTCGCCGAGCAGGTCGACGGCGGGCAGCCACCCGCTCCCGAGCACCAGGGCGACGTCGTGGGCCGCAACGCCGGTGGCATCGGCCAGGGCGGCGGCGGCATCGGCGGCGAGGGCATGGGGTGTGTCCTGCGTCATGGCGCACCACCCTAAGCGCCTCCCCTCTCACGCGAATCTGACCCTTGTGACGAATGTGGGGGTGAACGCCAGTCCATTCGGGGTGGGTGGCCGCGCGCGTAACACGCCGGGTCTCGCCGTCAAGGATCTCGCTGCGCTCGCCCGCTGCGCGGCGCCCTTCGGGCGTCCTTGACCGCGAGCCTCGCCCGGCGTGTTGTGACGGCGCACGAACGGCGGGCTCCGCCACGCCGTCCGCGCAGGCGCGGCCACCACCTGTCCCACCAGCACCACCACCCAGGCGATGCATGCTCTTGTCAGCCGAAACTTCGGCCGACAAGAGCAGGAGTCGGCTGAAGGGTGGTACGGGTGGGAGCTGGGGTCAGAGGCCGGTCGAGCGGCAGGGGCGGCGGCGCAGTGCGGCGACGTAGTCGGCCGGGGCGTCCGCGGCCTCCGCGGCGTCGGCGAGGACCCCGAGCGTGACCGCGGAGGGCAGCCCGCCCTCGTAGGCGTCGAGCACGTAGGTCCACACCACCAGCTCGCCGGTGAGCGTCGACACCCGCACCTTGGTCTTGCGGTAGAGGCCGGTGTCGGCCTGCTCCAGCTCGTCGAGGGTGGACTCGTCCTTCGGCGACACGTCGTAGACGGCGACGAAGACCTGGTCGATCGGGTCCTGCACCAGGGTCGGCAGTGCGCCGTCCCAGCCGTGCTCCTCGCCGCCGAAGGTGAGCCGCCACCCGGTGAGCCACCCGGTGGTCTCGAGCGGGGAGTGCCGGCACCGCTCGCCCATGCGGGCGGGATCGAGATTGCTCGCGTAGGCGGCGTACAGGGTCACGGACGGCCACGATAACGGGGGCATAGCCTTACACCCGTGAGCCACTACGACGTCCTCGTCCTCGGCGCCGGGCCCGGCGGCTACGTCGCCGCCATTCGCGCCGCCCAGCTCGGCAAGTCGGTCGGGATCGTGGAGGAGAAGTACTGGGGCGGCGTGTGCCTCAATGTCGGCTGCATCCCCTCCAAGGCACTGCTGCGCAACGCCGAGCTGGCGCACATCATCACCAAGGAGAAGGACGTCTTCGGGATCGAGGGCGAGGCCACCATGGCCTACGGCCCCACCCACGCCCGCAGCCGCAAGGTGGCCGACGCGAGCGCCAAGGGCGTGCACTACCTGATGAAGAAGAACAAGATCACCGAGCTCGAGGGCTGGGGCACGCTCACCGGCGCCACGGGTGACTCAGGCGGCAAGCAGGGCGTCGACGTGAAGACCTCCGGCGGAGACACCGAGTCGCACACCTGCGACGACCTGATCATCGCCAGCGGCGCGAAGGTGCGGCTCGTGCCCGGCGTCGAGCTGAGCGACAACGTCGTCACCTACGAGGAGCAGATCCTCGACGCCGAGCTGCCCGGCTCGATCGTGATCGGCGGGTCCGGCGCCATCGGCGTCGAGTTCGCCTACGTGATGGCCAACTTCGGCGTCGAGGTCACGATCGTGGAGTTCCTCGACCGGATGGTGCCCACCGAGGACGCCGACGTGTCCAAGGAGCTCGCCAAGGCCTACAAGAAGCTCGGCGTGAAGGTGCTCACCTCCACCAAGGTCGAGAAGGTCGAGGACACCGGCTCCGGCGTCAAGGTCACCGTCAGCCCCGCCGACGGCGGCGACTCGCAGGTGATCGAGGCCGACAAGATGCTCGCCGCGTTCGGGTTCGCCCCGCGCGTCGAGGGCTACGGGCTCGACGCCGCCGGCGTCGAGGTGTCCGACCGCGGCGCGATCACGGTCGACGCCCGCGGCCGCACCAACGTCGAGCACGTGTACGCGATCGGCGACGTCACCGGCAAGCTGATGCTCGCCCACACGGCCGAGGCGATGGGCGTCATCGCCGCCGAGACGATCGCCGGCGCCGAGACGGTCGAGATCGACTTCGACATGATCCCGCGGGCCACGTTCTGCCAGCCGCAGATCGCCTCGTTCGGCTACTCCGAGGAGCAGGCGAAGGAGAAGGGCTACGACGTCAAGGTGGCCCAGTTCCCGTTCTCCGCCAACGGCAAGGCCCGCGGCATGGCCGAGACCGCCGGCTTCGTGAAGATCGTCGCCGATGCCGAGCACAACGAGATCGTCGGCGCCCACCTCATCGGCCCCGAGGTCACCGAGCTGCTGCCGGCGCTCACCCTCGCGCAGATGTGGGACCTCACCGCCGACGAGGTGGCCCGCAACGTCTTCGCCCACCCGACGCTCTCGGAGGCCATGAAGGAGGCCGTCGAGGGCATCGCGGGCCACATGATCAATCTGTGACGGATCCGCTCACTCGTCCAGCAGGTCCGCCGGCACCACGGTGACCGGGAACGGTGCGGACGCCGTCCACGACTCGGCGCCCGTGACCACCGCCTCCTCCTCGTAGTTGCCGTCACGCAGCGTCCACACGGTCAGCTCCGGCCCGCGTTGCGGCTCGATGGTCCAGTAGGACGGACACCCGAGCTCGGCGAGGAATTCCTTCTTGCGGCCGAGGTCGAAGGTCCGGGTCGACGGCGAGGCGACCTCGACTGCGAGGACCGGGCGCTCGATGACTGCGAGCTCGCCGGTGATGTCAGCTCGCCGGAAGACGACGACATCGGGCTCGATGTACATGTCCGGGAGCCGGCGCACCGCCGACGGCGCCATCGTGACCTTCAGCTCGCGCGGCGCGTCCGCCTTGAGAAGCACCGCGAGGCTGAGTGCGACATCTTGGTGCGGCATCCGCGCCGGGGGAGACATCACGAGCATCCCGTCGATGAGCTCATGCCGGTAGCCGTCGTCGGGCATCTCGTCGAGGTCGGCGACGGTGTAGGGGCCGGGACTGATGACGGCGTCCTCATGACCGAGCTCCGGCGGGCTGAATGTCATGCTTCCCATGGTGCCTCCTCTGCTGCATGGCGACCAGCGTGGTGGGGAACGCCCCCAGTCGCCATCGGCTCTCCCCGGGCCGCTGACACAATGACCGCATGAGCAGCGACCGCGTCGTCATCCTCGGGGGCGGGCCGGGCGGCTACGAGGCGGCGCTGGTGGCCGCGCAGCTGGGGGCCGACGTCACCGTGGTCGAGAGCGACGGCGTCGGCGGCTCGGCGGTGCTCACCGACTGCGTGCCGAGCAAGACCCTCATCGCCACCGCCGAGCTGATGACCGAGATGGCGGGGGCCGCCGAGCTCGGCGTCAACTTCCACGACCACGAGGGCGACGCCGCCGTCGGCGTCCGGGTCGACCTGGCGCGGGTGAACGAGCGGGTGCTGCAGCTCGCCGCCGACCAGTCCACCGACATCGCGGGGCGGCTCGACAAGGAGGGCGTGCGGGTCGTCGAGGGCCGGGGCCGGCTCGACGGGCCGGAGCGGGTCGTCGTCGGCGACGACGCCTACGACGCCGACGCCGTGCTCGTGGCCACCGGAGCCGCACCTCGCGTGCTGCCCTCCGCGCAGCCCGACGGCGAGCGGATCCTCACCTGGGAACAGGTCTACGGCCTCACCGAGATGCCGCGCGAGCTGATCGTGGTGGGCTCGGGCGTCACCGGCGCCGAGTTCGCCAGCGCCTACCTGGCGCTCGGCATCCCGGTCACGCTCGTGTCGAGCCGCGACCGGGTGCTGCCGGGCGAGGACGCCGACGCTTCCCGCGTGCTCGAGGAGGTGAGCAAGCGGCGCGGCATGACCGTGCTCTCGAAGTCGCGGATGGAGTCGGTGAGCCGCGACGGCGACGTCGTCACCGTCACCCTCACCGACGGCCGCACGGTCGAGGGCTCGCACTGCATCCTCGCCCTGGGCTCGGTACCCAACACCGCCGACCTCGGGCTGGAGGACGCCGGCGTCGTGCTCGACGACGGCGGGTTCGTCAAGGTCGACCGGGTCTCGCGCACCTCGGCCCGCGGCGTCTACGCCGCCGGCGACTGCACCGGCGTGCTCATGCTCGCCAGCGTCGCCGCCATGCAGGGCCGGATCGCGATGTGGCACCTGCTCGGCGACGCCGTGCACCCGCTCGACCTGCGCAAGGTCTCCTCGAACGTGTTCACCGCGCCCGAGATCGCCACCGTCGGCTGGTCGCAGCGGGCGGTCGACGCCGGCGAGATCCAGGCCGACGCCGTCACCCTGCCGCTGTCGGGCAACGCCCGCGCCAAGATGCAGGGCATCCACGACGGTTTCGTGAAGCTGCTGTGCCGACCAGGCACGGGCATCGTCGTCGGTGGGGTGGTGGTGGCGCCGCGGGCCAGCGAGCTCATCCACGCGGTCACCGTGGCGGTGGCCGAGTCGCTCACCGCCGACCAGCTGGCCCAGGTGTTCACCGTCTACCCCTCGCTGAGCGGCTCGGTGGCCGAAGCGGCCCGCCGGCTGCACCGCGTGGAGGACGACCGGTGAGTCGCCTCGTCGCCGGCGTCGACTGCTCGACGCAGTCGACCAAGGTGCTCGTGTGTGACGCCGCCACCGGCGCGGTGGTGCGCGAGGGCCGCGCGCCGCATCCGGACGCCACCGAGGTCGCCCCCGCGGTGTGGTGGGAGGCGTGGCGGACGGCGTCCGCGGGGCTGCTCGACGACGTCGCGGCGATCGCCGTCGGCGGCCAGCAGCACGGGATGGTGCTCACCGACGAGGCCGGCGACGTCGTCCGCGACGCGCTGCTCTGGAACGACAACCGCTCCGCCGACGCGGCCGACGACCTGATCCGCGACCTGGGTGGCCCCGCCGCGTGGGCCGACACCACCGGCTCGGTGCCCGCGGCGTCGTTCACGGTCACCAAGCTGCGCTGGATGGCCGAGCACGAGCCCGAGGTGCTCGCCCGCGCCGCGATGGTGTCGCTGCCGCACGACCACCTCACCCGGCTGCTGCGCGGCTCCGGATCGGGAGGGGAGGTCACCACCGACCGCGGCGATGCCTCCGGCACGGGCTACTGGTCGGCGTCCGACGGCTACCTCGACGACGTGATGACCCTGGCCGCGGGCCGGGTGCTCGCCACGCCGCGGGTGGCGGAGCCGGCCGAGACCGTGGGGGAGACCCCGGACGGCGTCGTGCTCGCGCCCGGCACCGGCGACAACATGGCCGCCGGGCTCGGCCTCGGACTCGGGCCGGGCGACCTCGCGGTCTCGCTCGGCACCAGCGGCACCGTGTTCGCCGTCGCGGAGCAGCAGACCCACGACCCCAGCGGCATCGTGGCCGGCTTCGCCGACGCCACCGGGCGGTTCCTGCCGCTCGTCTGCACCCTCAACGCCGCCCGGGTGCTGCAGGCCGCCGTCACCATGGCCGGGGCCGGGCTGGACGACCTCGACGACCTCGCGCTCTCGGTGCCCGACTCCGACGGACTGGTGCTGCTGCCGTTCCTCGACGGCGAGCGCACCCCGCCGCTGCCCCACGCCCGCGGCCTGCTGCACGGGATCACCCGCAGCAACGCCACGCCGGCGCACCTGGTGCGGGCCGCCGTCGACGGGCTGCTCTGCGGCCTCGCCGACGCCGTCACCGCGCTGGAGGACCACGGCGTCACGCCGCGCCGGGTGGTGCTGATCGGCGGTGCCGCCCGCTCCCGCGCCGTGCAGCGGATCGCCGCCGGCACGTTCGGGCTGCCGGTACACGTCCCCGCCCCCGGCGAGTACGTCGCCCTCGGCGCCGCCCGCCAGGCCGCCTGGGCGCTCGCCGGCGACCCCACGGCTCCCGACTGGGAGGTCGACGCCACCGTCGTCGAGCCCGACCCGGACGACGTCGCCGCCTCCGGGCGCGCCCGCGCCGCCTACGCCGAGGTGCTCGGCAACGCCCGTCCGCTGCTCACGTAGCGATCAGCGCTGGCGGAAGAGGTTCGAACGCAGGCCGAAGACCGAGCGGAAGTAGTCGCCGTCGATCGTGGTGGAGGCGCGCGCGCCGACCAGGCGGATGCGCAGCACCCGGCCGCCCCACTCGCCGTTGCCGTCGCGGCTGACGACGACCACCCGCCGGAACGCGCCGATCGCGGGGAAGGCGCGCTGGATCTCGCGGGCGGTCACGGTGTCGGTCCAGTGGCGGTAGGAGCGGTCGAAGGTGTCCTGCTTGGCCGGTAGGTAGGGCTTGCTGCCCTGCGACGTCCACCCGCCGTTGCTGGCCGAGAACTGGGTGAACGCCGGTACGCCTCCGGCGAGCAGCACCTGGCCGGCGGTGGCGCGGATCGCCGCGTTCGAGTCGGGGTGCTCCGAGGAGTAGCCGCCGTAGACCTGGCACTGCGTGGTGTCGCAGGTCTGGTAGTACCCGTTGGCACGCTGCGCGCGGTCGGAGGCGGCGTAGGTGCGGGCGGCCACCGACTGGGCGCGCACGGCGTGCGGCTTCCAGGACGCCGGCACCTCGCGCGGCACCACCCCGCGCAGGTAGTAGTCGAGCTGCACCACGTTCACCGTGTTGCGGTCGGCCCGGCTCGGGCTCGGGGCGGCCGAGCGCAGGATGCCGCGGTAGGCGACGTCACCGGACGGCGTCCGCAGCGTGATGGGCGCGCCGTTCGCGCTGAACTGGGCCTCACCGCGGAAGTTCCGGACGGCGCGCCAGCCGCCGTCGCGGGTGCGCGACTGCACCTGGGTGAGCCGGCCGCCGTCGGTGGGCACCAGCCGCCACAGCACGACGCCGGCCCGGGAGAGCGGGTAGCTCTCCGACGCGCCGACCCGGTTCACCCGCAGCCCCGAGCGCGCCTTCACCACGACGTCGGATGTGGTGTCGGCGGTGAGGAGCACCCGGATCGACCCGCCAGCGCGACCGAGGCGCAGGCCGGGGTAGTAGAAGCCGAGGATCTGCCGGTAGGTGTGACCCGCGGTGGCCCGGGACTGCGCGCCGTACTGCGACATGCCGTGCCCGTGGCCGAAGCCGTTGCCCACCAGCTGGACGTCGGCCGGCGCGGCGGCGGCCCCGGGGGCCGGAGCCGAGGCGAGCGCCGGCCCGCCGAGCACGGACAGGCCCAGGCCGAGGAGGGCGAGGGCGAGTCCGGGCAGGGCAGGCCGACGTCTCATGCCTTCGTCATCGGCAACGCTCAGCCGTTGTATGAGGGCTGGGACTGGGCGTTGAAGATGTCCATGCGGACCTTGGACGCCTTCTCGGCCCACGGCGTCTTGATCCGGAAGACCTCCAGGCCGCGGGTGATGTCGCTGGAGTAGACGCGGCCGTTGTACCAGTACGACGACCAGGTGCCGCCGAGCGACAGCTGGGTGTCGCTGATGGCGCCACGGTCGAAGTACTCGAGCTCGCGCGGCTTGCGGGAGTTGGTGAAGTCGAAGACCGACTGCCCGCCCTGGTACCAGGCCTGCACCATGATGTCGCGCCCCTTCACCGGGATCAGCGAGCCGTTGTGGGCGACGCAGTTCTCGGTGTTGGAGTTGATGCGCGGGATCTTGTAGTAGCTGCGGAACACCAGCTGCGGCTTGCCACCCTTGCGCACGATGTCGTAGATGCCGTTGGCGCCCCGCTTGGAACCGACCTCGCTGTTGCAGGTGGGCCCGCTGCCGCCGCCGAGCTCGTCGGTGAAGACGACCTTGGTGCCGGCGTTGTTGAACGTGGCGGAGTGCCAGAACGCGAAGTTCTGGGTGTCGCGCACCTGCTCGATCAGCCGGGGGGCCGAGCGGCGCGAGATGTCGAGCAGGATGCCGTCACCCATGCACGCACCCGCCGCGATGTCCTTCTTCGGGTAGGCGGTGATGTCGTGGCAGCCGCTGGTCTCGCGGCTGTAGCCGCCCGGCGGGTTGCCGCCGTTCGGGAACAGGACGCGGGTGGCGACGATGGCGGAGTCCGCGGGCCGGGTGACCGGCACCCGGACGATGCTGATCAGGTCGTGCGGCGGCTGGCAGTTCGGCGTGGTGGGGCTCGGGCCGTAGGACGACACGTAGACGAACAGGTTGCGGCCGTTCTTGCTCGGCGCCAGCGTGTGCGTGTGCGACCCGCACGCAGTCTTGATCGACTTCACGAACTGCGGGTCGGTGGGGTCGGAGATGTCGAAGACGCGCACGCCCTCCCACACGACCGGAGAGGTGCCCGGGATCGCCTGGTTCGCACAGGTGTCGTTGCTGCGCGTGGAGTCGACCGACAGCACCAGCAGGTCGCCGTACACGGAGATGTCGTTCTGCGAGCCGGGGCAGCTGATCTGAGCGACGCGCTCCGGGTTGGTGGGCCGGCGGATGTCGTAGACCGCGAAGCCCTGGTAGTTCCCGACGTAGGCGTACTTGCCCTGGAAGGCGAGGTCGGAGCCGGTCTGGCCGACGAAGTCGTCGGCGAGCGGCACCCGCGCGATGATGTTGATGTTGCGGCTGCGGTCGATCTCGCCGCTGCGCACGTTCGGCTCCTCGGCCTCGACGTCGGCGAGCTGCGACCCCGCCTGGAAGCACAGGTCGGAGAAGTTGTCGCCCTCGCGCTGGAGGCGGCGGAACTGGGCCGGGGAGCAGCTGCCCGGATCGGGCGCTGCCTGCGTGGACTGGCCGGCTTGCCCGGCGGTGGGGGCCTCCTCGGCGGAGGCGGAACTGGTCAACAGGCCGGCGGCGAGGACGAGCGCGCCAGCGGCGATCAAGGATTTCACCCGAGTGACTCCTGATTCGAGGGGACGGCCAGACGGCCGGTTACGGTGGGGAGATGCGCCGACGTCGAGCTGCCCTCGCGTTCGCCGGTGCGGTGACCGGGCTGACCGTGCTGGCGTCCGTGGCCGGATGTGCTGACCAGCAGACTAGGACGGATGACGCCTCACGTCACGGGTCCCACGGTGGTGAGACCGCCAGCGACGGCGATTCCGGGGGCCACGCGGGGCATGCCGAAGAACCCGACATCACCCCGCCCGCGGGTGCGGACTGGAACGCGGCCGACGCCGCCTACGTCCTCGACATGATCGCCCACCACCGCCAGGCGATCGAGATGAGCGAGCTGGTCGGCGAGCGCGCCTCGGACCCCGCGGTGCGCCTGCTCGCCGACGGCATCGACGCCGGGCAGGGGGCGGAGATCCTCTCCATGGCGGCATGGCTGGAGCAGCACGACCTGCCGGTGCCCGAGCTCGAGGACCTCGAGCACCACCAGATGCCGGGGATGCTCACCGACGACCAGATGGCCGACCTCGCCGCGGCGTCCGGGCCGGAGTTCGACGAGCTCTACCTCACCGGCATGGTGCAGCACCACCTCGGCGCGGTGGAGATGGCCGAGGACCAGGTGGCGCAGGGCCTCGACACCGTCGTCGTCGACATGGCCGCCGAGGTCATCGCCGGCCAGTCCGCCGAGATCGAGCGCATGCGCGACCTGCTCGCGCGCTGACGCCGTCCCTTCTCAGTCGCCGGTGGCGCAGTAGCTGGTCGCGTACCCCGGGGTGCCCGGCCGGCAGTACGACTCCTGTGCGCGCCAGGTGGTGCCGACGACGGTGAGCACGGAGGTCGCGAGCAGGGCAGCGCCAGCGACTACGAGGGCCGTGCGCAGCCTGGCGCGGAGACCCGTGACCAGGACGACGACACCCACCACGGCGAGCAGCAGCTGCGCGACCCCGCCGAGGTTGATCCAGCGCTCCGTCGTCGTGCACGGCGAGCAACCCGTCTCGGTGCAGGAGTAGTTGTTCGTGCAGTCGGTCATCATCCCGAATCCGACGGCGAACCACCCCACCGTGCCGAGCACCACGGAGGTCGCGATCGCGAGCGAGATGAGGACGACGCCGACGACGCGGGCG
Organism: uncultured Actinomycetota bacterium; assembly: GCA_963808855.1. Classification (GTDB taxonomy): domain Bacteria; phylum Actinomycetota; class Actinomycetes; order Propionibacteriales; family Nocardioidaceae; genus Nocardioides. The sequence continues at coordinate 1,425,744 of CAWEHA010000002.1, forward strand.
GCGGAACGGTTCTCCATGCACTCGACTCTCGCCCCGGCCGCCTCACCGCACATCCGCATCGGTACTCAGCCACTTGCGTGGCCGTCGAGGTGGCGTCAGGGTCCCCACGTGGCGGCTCTCGATCCGACCCTGTTCCTCACCGTGGGTCTTCCCGGCGCCGGCAAGACGACCCGGGCCCGCGAGCTGGCCGAGGAGCACACGATCCTGCGGCTGACGCCCGACGACTGGATGGCGCCGCTGTTCGGGCACAACGACGCCGAGGGCCGTCGCGACATCCTCGAGGGACGCATGATCTGGGTCGCCCACGAGGTGCTGCGGAGCGGGGCGTCCGTGGTGCTGGACTTCGGCTGCTGGTCGCCCGAGGAGCGCTACGCCATCCGCGCCGTCGCCGGTCTCGCGGGTGCGGGCTTCCGGATCGAGCACGTCGTGGTGCCCGAGGCCGTCCGGCGGGCGCGCTCCGAGAAGCGGTGGCTCGAGACGCCGGAGACCACCTTCGAGATGACCGACGCCGACCACGACCGCTTCGTGGCGGAGTACCAGCCACCGACACCGAGCGAGCTGTCGAACGGGCCGATCCCGGATCCACCGGAGGGGTGCGACACCTGGGCGGAGTGGGCGAGCCGGCGGTGGCCCACCCTGCCGGTCCTGGACCGCTAGGTCAGCCGTCGACGAGCGCCGGACGAATGTGTGGTCGGCTGAAGGTGCTGCGGTACGACTCTGGGCGCCCGCGCGGGTAGCCGGCGGGTTACGCGCGCGGCCACCAGTCGACGCAGTGGATCCGGCGTCCGACGTCAGCCGTAGTAGGCGCGGCCGGCGGCGACCTGGGCCTCGGTGAGGGCGCGGACGTCGTCGGGGCGGAGCCGGAGGTCCGGGGGGAGCGGGGCGTTGCAGGCGGCGCCGGCGCAGACGGCGTAGCGGCGCCAGAGCCGTTCGAGGCGGTCGGTGAGGGCGGCGTCCTCGTGCAGCGAGAAGAGCTCGAGCGGGTCGGCGAGGAGGTCGTAGACCTCGGTCTCGCCGGTGCCGTAGCGGATGAACTTGTAGCGGCCGAGCCGGATGCCGGAGGTGGTGAGGCCGCCGAGGATCTTCCGGTTCTTGTGGGGCTTCCGGTAGCCGGGGGTCTGCATGAGGCTCTCGAGCACGACGGCGCGGTTCCAGCCGACGTCGTTGGTGCGGGTGAGGTCGAAGCCGACGCCGTCGGCGCGGGGGAGCCGCGCGCCACCGGTGGCGGCCAGGGTGACGGCGAGGTCGGCGACCGACACCGGGTCGAAGCGCTGGCCGTGCGGGATGCCGGGCCCGCTCACGAGCAGCGGGACCCGGATCGACGGTTCGTGCAGGTTGGTCTTGCCCTGCCGGCGGCGGTGCTCGCCGAGGAAGAAGCCGTTGTCGGAGGTGAACGCCACCACCGTGCGGTCGAGCTGCCCGGTGCGGCGCAGCGTATCGAGGGTCTCGGCGATCCGGACGTCGAGCACGGCCAGGCTCTCGGCCCGCTGCCGGGTGAGCTCGACGAGCGCGTCCTGCTCACCGGGCGTGAGCGAGGGGTTGCTGCGCATGAAGCGGGGCTTGTCGCTGATGTCGGGCTCGGGCTCGCCGGACGACGGGATGCCCGGCCCCCGGGTGATCTGCTCGTCGAGCTGGCCCTTGATCCACTCGGGCCGGGCCGGCGTCGGCCAGGTGAGCGTGAGGCCGTCGCGGCGCACCGTCGACGCGGGGTCGTCGCTCTCGCCCGGGCCGCCGTGGTGCGGCGCCACCGGCGTCCACCACACGAACCACGGCGCCGGCTTCCGCCCGAAGGACCGGACGAGCTGCTGGACCGTGCGGGCCGTCAGGTCGGTGGTGTACTCGCCCGGGTGCGGCACCAGCCGGCCGTCGACGTTGAGCGTGGTGTCGAAGTACTGGTAGGTGCCGCCGTGCCCGGGGTACTGGCCGTTGCTCCAGGCGCTGTCGGTGCTGCCCCGCCAGCGGCTCCAGCCCGGCGGCACGTAGTGCAACGACGAGTCGCCGGCGGTCGTGGGCTGGCGGCCGTAGCCGTTGAGGTACTTGCCGACCAGGGCCGTGCGGTACCCGGCGTCCTCGAGCCGGGTGGCGATGGTCGTGGAGTCGTCGAAGGCCCCGAACCCGTACGGGTCGACGTGGCTCAGCACCCGGTGGTTGTGCGAGTAGCGGCCGGTGAGGAAGCTGGCGCGGGCCGGGCAGCACAGCGGGTTCGGCGCGAAGGAGTTCTCGAAGGTGAGACCGGTCTCGGCAAGCAGCCTCCGGGTGCGCGGCATGAAGCGCAGGTCGTCGACGCGCATGTCGTCGGTGGTGATGACCAGCATGTTGGGCCGCGGGTCGTGGCCCGCTCGCGGGTAAGGCCGCGACGTCGGCGTCCCGATCCCGGAGGGGGCCGGCTCGGCCGGAGCGACGGCGTCGCGGGCGGTGGGGGCGCCGGGTGCCGGCGCGGCTGCGGTGTCGTCGGAGCCCGACGCGGTGGCGCACGCGGCCAGCGTGATCAACGCCAGCGCGAGCGCGACCGCGCGTCCCCGAGCCCTGACTGCCACCGCTGCTCCTCGTCGATGCCGTAGGTGATCCGCCGCGGCGGCACACCCCTGATGGTAAAGAGACGCGCCAGGTTTCGTGGAGGTTGCGTGGGATCGGAAAGTCCGATCAGTGGCGCCAGGTCTGTGGAGCTAGGAGATCACGGCCACCAGGTCGCCACCCTCGAGGGCCTGGGTGCCGTCGAAGGCGACCCGCTCGACCGTGCCGGCCACGGGGGCGGTGATCGAGGCCTCCATCTTCATCGCCTCGATGGTGGCCACGGTGGCGCCGGCCTCCACCTCGTCGCCCTCGCCGACCACGAGCGTGACGGCGCCCTGGTAGGGCGCGGCCACGTGTCCCGGCTTGCCCGGGTCGGCCTTCTCGAGGGCGGTGACGTCGGAGGAGACCGAGCGGTCGCGGACGCTCACCGGGCGCAGCTGGCCGTTGATCGTGCACATGACCGTGCGGAACCCGCGCTCGTCGGGTGCGCTCACGGCCTGGACGCCGAGGATCAGGGTCTTGCGGCCGCCGTCGAGCTCGACCTCGTGCTCCTCGCCGTGCTGCAGGCCGTAGAGGTAGTCGAGGGTCGGCAGCACCGAGGTGTCGCCGTACCGCTCACGGTTCTCCGAGAACTCGCGGGTGGGTCCGGGGAAGAGCAGCTCGTTGAGGGTGCGGCGCCGGCTCGGGCTGCCGCCGTCGAGGCCGGTCGCCTGGTCCTCGCTGAGCTCCTCGGACGGCGGCTCCCACGCCCGGCCCTCGAGCGCCTTGGTGCGGAACGGCTCGGGCCAGCCGCCGGGCGGGTCGCCCAGCTCGCCGTGCAGGAACCCGACGACGGAGTCGGGGATGTCGAACTTCGACGGGTCCTCGGCGAACTCGGCCGGGTCGGCGCCGATGCCCACGAGCGAGAGGGCCAGGTCGCCGACCACCTTGGAGGACGGCGTCACCTTCACGATGTTGCCGAGGATGTCGTTGGCCGCGGCGTACATGTCCTCGACCTGCTCGAACTTCTCCCCGAGGCCGAGCGCGATCGCCTGCTGGCGCAGGTTGGAGAGCTGGCCGCCGGGGATCTCGTGCCGGTAGACGCGGCCGGTGGGCGAGGGCAGCCCGGACTCGAACGGCGCGTAGACCCGCCGGGTCGCCTCCCAGTACGGCTCGAGCTCGTTGACGGCGGCCAGCGAGAGGCCGGTGTCGCGCCCTGGTTCGTGCGAGTGGTCGGTGGCCGAGACCAACGCGGACAGCGCCGGCTGCGAGGTGGTGCCGGCCATCGAGGCGCAGGCGGCGTCGACGGCGTCGACCCCGGCGTCGATCGCCGCGAGCAGGGTGGCGAGCTGGCCGCCCGGCGTGTCGTGGGTGTGCAGGTGCACGGGCAGGTCGAAGCGCTCGCGCAGCGCGGCCACGAGGGTGCGGGCCGCCGGGGCCCGCAGCAGCCCGGCCATGTCCTTGATCGCGAGCACGTGCGCGCCGGCGTCGACGATGCGCTCGGCGAGCCGCAGGTAGTAGTCGAGCGTGTAGAGATTCTCGCCGGGGTCGGAGAGGTCGCCGGTGTAGCAGAGGCACACCTCGGCCACGGTGCTGCCGGTGGCGCGGACGGCCTCGATGGCGGGCCGCATCTGCTCGACGTCGTTGAGGGCGTCGAAGATCCGGAAGACGTCGATGCCGGTCTCGGCTGCCTCCTCGACGAACGCCGCGGTGACCTCGGTGGGGTACGGCGTGTATCCGACCGTGTTGCGGCCGCGCAGCAGCATCTGCAGGCAGATGTTGGGCACCGCCTGGCGCAGCGACTCGAGCCGCTCCCACGGGTCCTCGGCGAGGAACCGCAGCGCGACGTCGTAGGTGGCACCGCCCCACGCCTCCAGCGACCACAGCTCGGGGGTGGTGCGGGCGACGTGGCCGGCGACGGCGAGCAGGTCCTTGGTGCGCACCCGGGTGGCGAGCAGCGACTGGTGGGCGTCGCGGAAGGTGGTGTCGGTGACGGCCACCCGCGTCTGCTCCCGCAGCCGGCGCGCGAACTCCTCCGGCCCGACCTCCAGCAGCAGCTGGCGGGTGCCGTCGGGGGCCGGCACGTCGAGGTCGGTGTCGGGCAGCTTGGCGACCGGGTCGATGCTCACCGGGGCCGCGCCGTGCGGCTGGTTGACGGTGACGTCGGCGAGGTAGTGCAGCAGCTTGGTGCCGCGGTCGGCACTGCCGCGGGCCTGCAGCAGCTGGGGGTGGGTCTCGATGAACGAGGTGGTGACGCCGCCGGCGGCGAAGTCGGGGTCGGCGAGCACGGCCTGGAGGAAGGAGATGTTGGTGGTGACGCCGCGGATCCGGAACTCGGCGATCGCGCGCTGCGCCTTCTCCACGGCGAGGTCGTAGGTGCGGCCGCGGCAGGTGAGCTTGGCCAGCATCGAGTCGAAGTGGGCCGACACCTCGGCGCCGGTGTACGTGGTGCCGCCGTCGAGCCGCACGCCGGGGCCGCCGGGGGAGCGGTAGGTGGTGATGGCGCCGGTGTCGGGGCGGAAGCCGTTGGCGGGGTCCTCGGTGGTGATGCGGCACTGCAGCGCGGCGCCGCGGAGCGTGATGCCGTCCTGGCTCAGCCCGAGGTCGGCGAGGGTCTCGCCGGCGGCGATGCGCAGCTGAGACTGCACCAGGTCGACGTCGGTGACCTCCTCGGTGACCGTGTGCTCCACCTGGATCCGCGGGTTCATCTCGATGAACACGTAGTCGCCGTGCGGGTCGAGCAGGAACTCGACGGTGCCGGCGTTGCGGTAGCCGATCTCGCGGGCGAACCGGACGGCGTCCGCGCAGATGCGGTCGCGGAGGTCGGGGTCGAGGTTCGGTGCCGGGGCGATCTCGATGACCTTCTGGTGACGACGCTGCACCGAGCAGTCGCGCTCGTAGAGGTGGATCACCTCGCCGGTGGCGTCGGCGAGGATCTGCACCTCGATGTGGCGCGGGTCGGCCACCGCCTGCTCGACGAAGACGGTCGGGTCGCCGAACGCGCCCTCCGCCTCGCGCATGCAGGTCTCGACCGCCTCGCGCAGCTGGCCGCGGTCGTCGACCCGCCGCATGCCGCGGCCACCGCCGCCGGCCACCGCCTTCACGAACAGCGGCGTCGGGATCTCTTCGGCCGCCGCCACGAGCGCGTCGACGTCGGTGCTGGGCTCGACGCTCTGCAGCACGGGGACGCCGGCGGCGCGGGCCGCCGCGATCGCGCGCGCCTTGTTGCCGGTGAGCTCGAGCACCTCCGAGGTGGGACCCACGAAGGTGATGCCGGCGTTGGCGCACGCCTCGGCGAGCGCGGGGTTCTCCGAGAGGAAGCCGTAGCCGGGGTAGACGGCGTCGGCGCCGCAGCGCACCGCCGTCTCGACGATCGCCTCGGGGTCGAGGTAGGCGCGCACGGGGTGGCCGCGCTCGCCGATCTCGTAGGCCTCGTCGGCCTTCAGCCGGTGCTCGGACCAGCGGTCCTCGTACGGGAACACCGCCACGGTCGTCACACCGAGCTCGTAGGCGGCCCGGAACGCCCGCACGGCGATCTCGCCCCGGTTGGCCACCAGCACCTTGCTGAACACGGGCCGACCCTAGTGATCGCGCCGCGCGGTGGAACCTCCGGCTTCCACCGCCTGGGATGCTGACCGTCGTGTCGTCCCGGGTCGCGTCCGCGCTGGTGTTCGGCTCGTCCGCGGCGGTGCTGGTGGTCGAGCTGACGGCGCTGCGGCTGCTCGCGCCGTACCTCGGCCTGACGCTGGAGACCAGCACGATCGTGATCGGCGTCGCGCTCACCGCGATCGCTGCCGGCTCGGCGTACGGCGGGCGGGTGGCCGACCTGGTGCGGCCCGAGCGGATGCTGGCGCCGATCTTCGTGGCGTCGGGCGTGGCCGTGGCGCTCACGACGCCGGTGGTGCGGGCCGCGGGCGAGGCGGGGTCGGGCGAGGGGGTGCTACCGGCGGCGATGCTGGCGATCTTCGTGCCGGGCGCGCTGCTGTCGGCCGTGACCCCGGCGATCACCAAGCTGCGGCTGCAGACCCTCGACGAGACCGGCACCGTGGTGGGCCGGCTGTCGGGCATCGGCACCGGCGGCGCGATCTTCGGCACGGTGCTCACCGGGTTCGTGCTCGTGTCGCGGGTGCCCGTGAGCCTCATCCTGATCGGGCTGGGGGTGCTGCTCGTGGTCGTCGGGGTCGCCCTCGCGATCCACCGCCGCGGGAAGGCCGCGATCGCCACGCCGGCCGCCGCCGTCGTGCTCGGAATGCTCGGGCTCGCCGGCCTCGCCACCGCGGTGGCACCGGGCGGCTGCGACGCCGAGACGACGTACCACTGCGCGCAGGTGCGCGACGACCCCGACCGGCCGAGCGGCCGGCTGCTCGTGCTCGACGGGTTGCGCCACTCCTACGTCGACCTCGACGACCCCACCTTCCTGGAGTTCGAGTACGTGCGCGCCGTGGCCTCCGCCGCCGATACCCAGCTCGGCGACCCCGAGGCCGCCGTCGACGCCTACCACATCGGCGGCGGCGGGCTCACCGTCCCGCGCTACCTCGCCGCCGTGCGTCCCGGCACCACCAGCCTGGTGTCGGAGATCGACGGCGGCGTGCTGGCGCTCGACCGCGAGCGGCTCGGGCTGGAGACCGGCGACGACCTCGAGGTGCGGGTGGAGGACGGCCGGCTCGGGCTCGAGCGGCTGCCGGACGGCGAGCGCGACCTCGTCGTCGGCGACGCCTTCGGCGGCGTCAGCGTGCCCTGGCACCTCACCACTCGCGAGGCGCTGCAGGAGGTGCGGCGGGTGCTCGCCGACGACGGCGTCTACGTGGTGAACCTCATCGACCACGGGCCGCTCGACTTCGCCCGCGCCGAGCTCGCGACGCTGCGGGCGGTGTTCGGCGAGGTGGCCCTGGCCGCCGAGCCCGCCGTGCTCGCCGGGGACGAGACCGGCGGCAACCTCGTGGCCCTCGCGTCCGACGCCCCGCTCGATCCGGAGGCCTGGAAGGGGCGGATGGACGAGCGCGACACGGGCTACGACGTGGCCACCGGCGCCGCGCTCGACGCGTGGATCGGCGGGGCCGACGTGCTCACCGACGACCACGCGCCCGTCGACCAGCTGCTCACGCCCTACCCGACGCGCTGAGGCGACTCCAGGAACTGGGAGGCGAGGCCCGGGAGCGCCTCGTCGGCCAGGCGGACGGCGTCGGGCTCGGGGACGTCGAGCACGGTGACGGCGCCGCTGCCGCCGGCGGTGGTGGCGTGGAGGGTCACCAGGCCGACGCGGCGCTGGAACCAGGTGTCGCGCAGCGTCCAGCCGATCACGTGGTCGGCCTGCAGCGCGTCGCGGCGGCGAGTGAGGCTGCCCGCGCGGGCGACGACGTGCCGGGCCACGAGGGCGTGGCCGAGGCCGGCCACCCGGTCGGCGGCGAGCCCGGCGGCGAGGGCCACCACGGCCAGCGCCGGCGCCACCGGCCACCACGGCCCGCCGGCCAGCCCGACCACGACGGCGCCCAGCGGCACCGCGAGCGCCGGTCCGACGGCCCGGGTCCAGCGGCGGCGGACGGCGGCCGGACCGTGCGTGCGCAACGGGGCCGAGACCGGCTCCGGGGTGCCGAGCACGGCCGCGGCGACGGCGGGCGCGACGTCCTGCGGCGCGGGCGGCACCAGGGTCGAGCTGCCGCTCTCGGACCGATTGACCCCGGTGACGATCGCCACCAGGTGCCGGCCCCGAGCCGCGCGCAGCGCGAGCGGCTCCCCGAGCCCGACGCCGGCGATCCGGTCCTCGTCGAGCGAGGTCTCACGGGTGGTGAGCAGGCCTCGCCGCAGGTGCCAGGTGCCCGGCGGGTGGGTGAGCTGGAAGCCCCAGTTCGTGACCAGGTAGCCGAGCACCGAGAGCACGAGCACGCCGAGCAGCGCGGCCGCCACCAGCACCGCCACGAGCAGGTACGACGGCGCGCCGTCGAACCGCTGCGGCTCGGGGTCGACGTCGTCCCAGAACCCGAGGTCGTTGGAGAACTGGCCCAGCAGGCCGAGCCCGGCGGCGGCGATCACCAGGCCGCTGCCCGTGAACGGCGCGAACCGCAGCCAGGAAGGCCGGAACCGGGCGAGCGGCAGGTCCGGCGTCGGCGCGACGCCGTCGGGCGTCGCCGTGGTGGGAGCCGCCGCGACGAGCAGCGTCTCGCGCAGCGCTCGCGCCTCGGCGACCCGGAGCCCGTCCAGGTCGAGGCCGGCGTCGTCGCCGGTGGTGACGCCGGTGCCGATCCGCACCGTGGTGAGGCCGAGCAGCCGGTGGATGGGCGAGGCGGTGAGGTCGACGGTGCGCACCCGGTCCAGCGGGGTGGCCGTGACCGTGCGGTTGAGGAGCCCGCGCTTCAGCTCGATCCGGCCGGCGGTGAGGCGGAAGCTGGTGGTGAGGTAGCGCAGCACGCCGAGCGCGATCGGCACGACGACGCCGAGCACCTGCCAGTCCAGCCGCCCGGACGCCGAGCCGGCGACCGCCAGCGCGACGAGCACCGGCAGGAACCGGAGCAGCTCCTTCGCCGGGTGCACGAACAGCATCCGGGTGTCGAGCCGGCGCCACTCCGGCTCGGGCGCAGACCGCGGCGCCGGCGCCGGTTCCGGGAAGGTAGCGGGGACGCCGTCCGGGATCGTCACGTGGCGTCGCCCCCGACGGCGTCCGCCTGCCGGGTGAGATCGTCGACCAGGTGCCGGGCATCGGTGCGGTCGAGACCCGCGATCCGCAAAGCCCCCGCGGCCGAGGCGGTGGTGACGGTGACGGTGGCCAGCCGGAACGCCCGCTCCATCGGGCCCTCGGCGAGGTCGACGGTCTGGATCCGGCTCATCGGTGCGATCCGCCGCTCCCGCGACCACCAGCCGGTCTGGGTGTAGACGGCGGTGTCGGTGACCTCCCACCGGTGCACCCGCCAGCGCCATTCGGGCACCACGACGGCGTAGCCGACGACGGCGACCGCCAGCAGCGCCACCACCCACCAGCGCAGCCCGAGCGCGTCCCAGAACACCATCACCACGACGGCGACGAGCAGGGTGAACGCGCCCTCGGCGGCCGCGCCGAGTCGCCACATCTGCCGCGCCCGCGGGTCGACCCGGTGGGCGGGCTCGCGGAGGCGTGACACCGGCGCGGGGAGGGGATCAGCGTCGACCACCCTGCAAGGCTCTCACCAGGTCGGGAACCACCGAGCCGAAGCCCGTCGACACCCACGGCTCGACGCCGGTGTCGAAGTAGTGGCGGGGCCGCCCGCCGTGCTCGACGTCGAAGATCTCGGGCGCGCGGCCGTGCTGGAGCGACTCCCGGCACACGTCGCACAGCAGGATGCTCCGCACCTGGTCGCGGTACGCGACCCGGCGCCGCGTCGTGGGGCCGCTGTGCAGGGGGTGGACGTAGCAGCCCGGCAACGGCGTCCACTCCCACCCGGCGTGGGCGACGCGCAGTGCCTCGCGGCCGCGTCGGGCCAGGACCAGCGCGCCCATGGCGTCCAGCGCCAGGGGTGCCGTCCCGCCGGGGGCGAGCACACGGTGGGCGACGGCGCGGTGCTCGAGGGCGTGCTGCCACGACACCGGGTGGAGCTCGTCGGCGTCGGCGCCGTCGACCTCGCGGTCGAGGGCCGCGACCTCGGCGTGGGCGGCGGCGAGCAGCTCGCGGTCCCGCTCCCACGGGATCGGAGCGGCGGCATCCGGCAGCGTGTACGTGCGTCGGCGCGGCCCGCTCGGCCCGACCAGGAAGGCGGCCGCGGCCGCGAGTGCGGTGGCCGCACGCGCGCCCGCCGAGCGCAGCCTCTCGCCGATCACGGTTGCTCGCGCTCAGGCCAGCGCCGCGACCGCGTCGGTGACCATCGCCCAGAACCGGTCGACATCGAGGTCGAGCGCCACCGTCGCGTTCGGCTCCCGGCCCAGCACGCCGTGCAGGTCGACGCTCGTGGCCCCGCGCGTCTCGGTGCCGCGCAGCTCGACGTCGATCCGGGTCCGAGCGGTGGTCGCCACCGCGGGGTCGGCCAGGAGGGCGACGGTGATGGGGTCGTGGAGCGGCGCGGCCGGCATCTGCGCGAACCTGTCGTAGGCCGCGGAGAAGAAACCGAGCAGCTCGGCGCCGAACCGGCCCGTGCGCGTCCCGGTCGCGGCGACGCGCTCCCGGACCTCGGGGGTGGCGAGCGCCTGGTGGGAGATGTTGAGGCCGACCATGGTGACGTCGAGTCCGCTGTTCAGGACGACGTCGACGGCCTCCGGATCGGTCCAGCTGTTGAACTCCGCGTACGGCGTGGTGTTGCCGCGCCCCGTGGAGCCGCCCATCCACACCAGGCGGTCGACGCGCTCGAGCACCTCGGGCCGGTCGCGCACCAGCACGGCGATGTTCGTGAGCGGCCCGGTCGCGACGAGGGTGACCCTCCGGTCCGCCGCCGTCAGCGTGTCGAGGATCAGGTCGGTCGCGGTGCGCTCATCGAGGGGGACGGTGGGCTCGGGCAGCTCGGGGCCGCCGAGCGCGTCGTCGCCGTGGATGCCGACCGCCGGCCGCAGCTCGCCGACCAGCGGGCCCGCGGCGCCGGCCGCGATCGGGACGTCGTCGATGCCGGCGACCGTGCATGCGATCCGGGCGTTGCGTGTGGTGTGGTCCAGCAGCCCGTTGCCGCCGACCGTGGTGATCGCGCGCAGGTCGATCCCCGGGTGGGCGGCCGCGAGCCAGATCGCGAACACGTCGTCGTGGCCGGGGTCGCAGTCGAGGACGATCGGGACGGCCATGCCGCCACCGTGCCATGGCGGGTGACACCCAGGGGTGGAGCGGACACCCCCGGCGGCGAGCACCGTGGGGGCATGACCACGACACCGTCCGAGAACCCCGACCAGCCGAACCCCGACGAGGAGCAGCCCGACGTCGTGCCGAGCCTCGACCCGGACCAGCCCTCCGCCGACCCGCAGACCCAGCCGGCGCCCGAGCCCGAGTGACCCGCGGTCAGCTCGGGTCGCGGCCGATGAAGCCCATCAGCCGGGTGACGACGTCGGCGTCGTCCGGCACCTCGACCCGCGGCCCGTACTGACCGCTGGACCGCAGCATCTCCTCGATCGGCTCCATGCCGGCGAGCAGCTCGGCCGCGAGCTCGGGGTCGAGGGCCTCGGACTGCCCGGTCGCACGGGCCAGGTCCCAGGTGTGCATGAACACGTCGGCGGTGTAGAAGGTCGACACCGCCTCGGGCACCGGCACGTCGCCGATGTGCGGGTTGCTCAGAACCCGGTCTGCCGTGGCCGGATCCTCCAGCAGCGCCTGCACCCCGTCGGCGTGCACCCGCCACGCCGCCACCGGGTCGTCGTCGACCGACGGTCCTGCCGGCAGGTCGATGCCGGCGCCCGCGCTGAGGAACGAGGGGAACCACTCGACGAGGTGCCGGACGACGTCGCGCGCCGTCCACCCCTCGACCGGCGCGGGGGCGTCCCAGTCGCGGGCGCCCTCGACGCGCTCGGTGAAACCGGCCGCGATCGCGCGGTGCAGGGCTGCGGGGTCGTCGTCGCTACGCATGTGCGGTCCGACCGGTCGCAGGCCCGGCACTCATCGCCGGTCTAGTCCTTCAGCTCGCAGATGACGGCGCCGTTGGTGACGGTCTCGCCGACGCCGGCCTTCAGCCCGGTGACCGTGCCGGCCTTGTGGGCCTTGAGCGGCTGCTCCATCTTCATCGCCTCGATGACCACCACGGTGTCGCCCTCGGCGACCTCCTGGCCCTCCTCGACGACGACCTTCACGACGGTGCCCTGCATCGGGCTGGTGACGGCATCGCCGGACGCCGCGGCGCCGGCCTTCTTCCCGGTCGTCCGCTTCGGCTTCTTCGCCCCGCCGGCACCGCCGGCGAGCCCGCCGAGCCCGGCCGGCAGCGACACCTCGAGCCGCTTGCCGCCGACCTCGACGACGACGGTCTGCCGCTCCACCGGCTCCTCGGCCTCGACCGACTCGCCGCCGTACGGCTCGATCTGGTTGTCGAAGTCGGTCTCGATCCACTGCGTGTAGACGTCGAACGAGCCGTCCGCGGCCACGAACGCCGGGTCGCGCACCACGGCGCGGTGGAACGGGATCACGGTGGGCATGCCGTCGACCACGAACTCGTCGAGGGCGCGACGGGAGCGCTCCAGCGCCTGGGTGCGGTCGCGGCCGGTGACGATGAGCTTGGCGATCAGCGAGTCGAACGCGCCGGGGATCGTCTCGCCGTTCTCGTAGCCGCCGTCGATCCGGACGCCGGGCCCCTGCGGCGGGCTCCACGCCGAGAGCGTGCCGGGGGCGGGCATGAAGTTGCGGCCGCCGTCCTCGGCGTTGATCCGGTACTCGATGGAGTGGCCGCTGACCGTGGGGTCGTCGTAGCCGAGCTCCTCCCCGGCGGCGATGCGGAACATCTCACGCACGAGGTCGATGCCGGTGACCTCCTCGGACACGCAATGCTCCACCTGCAGCCGGGTGTTCACCTCGAGGAAGGAGATGGTGCCGTCCTGGGCGACGAGGAACTCGCAGGTGCCGGCGCCGTAGTAGCCGGCCTCGCGCAGGATCGCCTTCGACGACTCGTAGAGCCGTGCCACCTGGTCGTCGGTGAGGAAGGGCGCGGGCGCCTCCTCCACGAGCTTCTGGTTGCGCCGCTGCAGCGAGCAGTCGCGGGTGGAGACGACGACGATGTTGCCGTGCTGGTCGGCGAGGCACTGGGTCTCGACGTGGCGCGGCTGGTCGAGGAACTTCTCGACGAGGCACTCGCCGCGGCCGAACGCCGAGACGGCTTCGCGGACCGCCGACTCGAACGCGTCGGGGATCTCCTCGATCGTGCGGGCGATCTTGAGACCGCGGCCACCGCCGCCGAACACCGCCTTGATGGCGATCGGCAGGCCGTGCTCCTCGGCGAAGGCGACCGCCTCGTCGGCGTCCGCCAGCGGGTCCTTGGTGCCCGGCGCCAGGGGTGCGTTCGCGCGCTCGGCGATGTGCTTGGCCTTCGCCTTGTCGCCCAGCGCCTCGATGGCCGACGGCGGGGGGCCGATCCAGGTGAGGCCCGCGTCGATGACCGCCTGCGCGAACTCGGCGTTCTCGGCGAGGAAGCCGTAGCCGGGGTGCACCGAGTCGGCGCCGGACTCCTCGGCGACGCGGATGATCTTCGCGATGTCGAGATAGGAGTCGGCGGGGGTCGAGCCGCCCAGCGCGTGCGCCTCGTCGGCCACGCGCACGTGCATGGCGTCGCGGTCGGGCTCCGCGTAGACGGCCACGCTGCCGATGCCCGCGTCCTTGCACGCCCGGATCACGCGGACGGCGATCTCGCCGCGGTTGGCGACCAGGACCTTCTGCAGCGGCTTCACGTCGGGCACGGCGGGCAGGTTATCGCTCCGCGCCTCCGGGACCGCCCTGGGATCCCAGGGCGGGACGCGTCTTATGCTCGGACCGTGGGCGGACTGGTGGAGTACTCCCAGGAGCGGAAGGGGTTCTGGCGCGAGCCGGACGGGACCCCGACGTCGGAGGCTCATGCGCTGTCGGCGTGGGTGCCCGAGGCGCACGAGCTGCTGGTCGAGACGGCGCTGCGCTACCACGCGCACCTCGACGTCGCCGAGTTCGGCCGCCGGCTGCAGGAGCGCAGCTCGATCCACACCACCCGCCCGCCGGAGAAGTGGATCGCCAAGGTGCTGGCCCCGGTGGCCGCGATGTGCGAGCAGACGGGGCAGCCGCCGCTCACCTCGCTCGTGGTCGAGGACGTTCGCGACGACGACATCCACGCCGCCCGCGTGCGCCTCCAGTGCTACCAGTGGGCCGGCTCCGCGCCCGCCGACGGCGGCCTGCCGGCCCCACTCGCGCCCACCCGCACCCGCGCCGCCGCCCGCCCGTCGCGGGTCCCGGGTGCCCCGCGCACGGAGCGCGGCGAGCGCCCGCCGCCTCGCCCGCGGGTGGCGGCGTCCGACCGCCCGGTCGCCGTCTGCCCCACCTGCTTCATGGCTCTTCCGGCCACCGGCCGCTGCGACAACTGCGACTGAGCGAAGTTAACGATCGCTAACCAACGGGAGTAGCATCCGGGCCATGACGTACGAGCTGTCCCGCGAGCACGAGGAGTTCCGCCGTAGCGTGCGGGACTTCGCCGAGTCCCAGATCGCGCCGCATGCGGCGCAGTGGGACCGCGACCATCACTTCCCGGTCGACGTCGTGCAGCAGATGGGCAAGCTCGGGCTGTTCGGGCTGCACGCGCCGGAGGAGTACGGCGGCGCCGGCGAGGACGGCGACTTCACCAGCCTGTGCGTCGCGATCGAGGAGATCGGCCGCGTCGACCAGTCGCTCGGCATCACCCTCGAGGCCGCGGTCGGGCTCGGCATCAACCCGATCCTCACCTACGGCACCCAGGAGCAGAAGGACCGCTGGCTGCCCTCCCTGGTGGCCGGCGACGCGCTCGCCGGCTTCGGCCTCACGGAGCCGGGCGCGGGTTCCGACGCCGGGGCCACCCGCACCAAGGCGGTGCTCGACGGCGGCGAGTGGGTGATCGACGGCGCCAAGCAGTTCATCACCAACTCCGGCTCCGAGATCACCACCTGCGTCACCGTCACCGCCCGCACCGGGCAGAGCGAGTCGGGCAAGGCCGAGATCAGCACCATCATCGTGCCGAGCGGCACGCCCGGGTTCACCGTCGAGCCGGCCTACGACAAGCTCGGGTGGCACGCCAGCGACACCCACCCGCTCACCTTCGAGGGCGTCCGGGTGCCGGAGGACCACCTGCTCGGGGAGCGCGGCCGCGGCTACGCCCAGTTCCTCGCCACGCTCGACGACGGCCGGGTGGCGATCGCGGCGCTCGCCGTCGGGTGCATCCAGGCCTGCCTCGACGCGAGCGTCCAGTACGCCGGTGAGCGGCAGACCTTCGGCGGCCCGATCGGCCGCAAGCAGGGCGTCGCGTTCCAGATCGCCGACCTCGAGGTGATGCTCCACGCCAGCCGGCTGCTCACCTACCGCGCCGCCGCCATGAAGGACGCCGGCGCCCCGGTCAAGGCGTTCAAGCAGGCGGCCGCCGTCGCCAAGCTCTACGCCACCGAGTCCGCCGTCACCGCCACCCGCATCGCCACCCAGGTGTTCGGCGGCTACGGCTTCATGGAGGAGTACCCGGTCACCCGCTTCTACCGCGACGCCAAGGTGCTGGAGATCGGCGAGGGCACCTCCGAGGTGCAGCGGATGCTCATCGCGCGGGGTCTCGGTCTCCCGGTCGAGTGACACCACCACCCTTGGGGTGAGACGCGGGGCCGGGTGGCGCCGAGAAGGTGAAGGGTCAACTTCTCGGAGGTTCGCTCATGCCGTCGGTCCCGTCGTTCCTCGCCCGTGACCGGATCGTCGCCGGTCCCGGCTTCAGCCGCTGGCTGATCCCGCCGGCGGCGCTCGCCGTGCACCTGTGCATCGGCCAGGTGTACGCCACCAGCGTCTACAAGACCTCGCTCATCGAGAACTTCGGCGCCAGCCAGACCACGATCGGGCTGATCTTCTCGGTGGCGATCGTGATGCTCGGCCTCTCGGCCGGGTTCGGCGGCACGTGGGTCGACACCAACGGGCCGCGCGCGGCCATGGCCCTGTCAGCCTTCTGTTGGGTCACCGGCTTCCTCGTCGCCGCCGCGGGCATCGCGCTCGGCTGGCTGTGGCTGGTCTTCCTCGGCTACGGCGTCATCGGCGGCATCGGGCTCGGCATCGGCTACATCTCCCCGGTGTCGACCCTCATCAAGTGGTTCCCGGACCGGCCGGGCCTGGCCACCGGCATGGCGATCATGGGCTTCGGTGGCGGCGCGCTGATCGCGAGCCCGCTCAGCGGCCGCCTGCTGGCGCTGTACGACGACGGCTACGACCCCGCCAACACCGACTCCGTGGCCTCCGGGAGCGCGGTGGCGCTGATGTTCGTCACCCTCGCGGCCGGCTACGCCGTGGTGATGAGCTTCGGGGCGCTGACCGTCCGCGTGCCGGCGGAGGACTGGACGCCGAAGGGCTGGGACCCGGCGAAGGTCAAGGAGAAGCCGCGGGTCACCACGGCCAACGTGTCGGCGGCCAACTCGATCAAGACGCCGCAGTTCTGGCTGCTCTGGGTGGTGCTGTTCTGCAACGTCACCGCCGGCATCGGCATCATCGAGCAGGCGTCCCCGATGATCCAGGACTTCTTCCGCGAGGACGGCGACACGACGGTCGCCGTGGCGGCCGCGGGCGGCTTCGTCGGGCTGCTGTCGATCTGCAACATGGCCGGCCGGTTCGTGTGGTCGTCGACCTCGGACGTCGTCGGGCGCAAGCCGATCTACATGCTCTACCTCGGCGGCGGCTTCGTCCTGTACTTCCTGCTCGCCTCGGTGGGCTCGACGTCGACGGCCCTCTTCGTCCTGCTCGCCGCCGTGATCCTGTCGTTCTACGGCGGTGGCTTCGCCACCGTGCCGGCCTACCTGCGCGACATGTTCGGCACCTTCCAGGTGGGTGCGATCCACGGCCGGCTCCTCACTGCCTGGTCGGCCGCGGGAGTCATGGGGCCGCTGATCCTCAACAGCGTCCTCGACCGGTCCGGCGAGCCGGGCACGCTCACCGCCGACGCCTACCGACCGGCGCTGTTCATCATGTGCGGGCTGCTCGCCGTCGGCTTCGTCGCGAACCTCCTGGTGCGACCGGTGGCCGAGCGCTTCCACGAGCCCGAGGACCAGCATCCCGAGCGTGAGCCCGAGAGGAGCACCCGATGAGCATCAAGGTTCGGCTGGTGGTGGCGTGGACGCTCGTCGCGGTCCCGCTCGCCTACGGCCTCGTCGAGACTTTCAACAAGACGCTCAAGCTCTTCACCGGCTAGCTCACTAGCGGCGGACGGCGATCGAGCGGGCGGCCGACGACCGCGCCGCTCGCGTGGTGCCGAGGTAGGTGGCGACGACGCGCGCCGTGCCGGCGCGCAGCGCGGGCAGCTGCAGCGACGCCCGGCCCCCGCGCAGCGCGACGGTGCGCAGCGCGCGGCCGTTGAGCGTGAATCGGACGCTGCCGGTGGCGTTGGCGTTGCCTACCCTCACGACCGTCGACACCACGGGGCGGGCTCCGACCCCGAGCCGGGAGGGCGCGGTGAGCGTGGTGCGCGAGGCCGCCTTGGGCACGGTCACCGTGCGCGTCGCCTCGGACCGGGCGTACCGGTAGTCGTCGGGCACGAACACCGCACGGAAGGTGCGCCGGCCGGTCGGGACGTTGGTGAGGGTGCGGGTGGCCGTGCCGCCGGCGGCCGTGACCCAGGCCCGCCCCCGGCTCGTGGTGCCGGAGAAGAACTCGACGAAGCCCGCGGGGTGGTCGCCCGCGGGACCGACGGTGGCGGTGAGGGTGACCGTGCTGCCGTTGGCCGTCGCGGTCAGCGCGGTCGTGCTGGTCTCGGTCGGCGTGAACCCGCCCCAGGTGAGCCGGAACGGTCCCATCCCGCTGAGGGAGTAGGCGTCGACGGCGAGGTGGTAGATCCGCCCCTTCACCGCCGAGATCCCCACCCGTGAGGTGGACTCGCTCGTGTCGTCGTCGTTCTCGTCGAGGGTCCGCAACGTCGCCAGGGTCGTGCCCTCGAAGGCGCGCATCACGGTGTCGACCCCCGCCATGGTGCGGGTGACGAGGAACGTGTACGAGCCGTCGGCCGGCGCGACCCAGCGGTACCAGACAGTCGTGTCGGCGGCCGAGGGCAGCGCGGTGGGCGGGGTGCCGGGGTCGGCGGTGGCGCCGAAGGTGGTGCCGAGCACCGAGGCGGAGGGGCCACCCAGGGGCACAGCGTTGACGAACTCGTCGTTGGCCGGGGCCACCGGCGCGTCGACATCCAGCACGCGCGACTCCGACACGGACGGACGGAACGAGAGGTCGTCGGGATAGAACTCGGCGGTGAACGTGCCGGGGCCGGGTCGCTGGAACGTGGGGTGCAGCTGGGCGTCACCGTCGGTGGTGGACACCTGGCCGAGCACCGCGCCGTCGCGCAGGAAGATCACCGTGCCGGCCGAGGCCCCGGTGGTGTGGGAGATGAGGCGCACGGCGTACGGGCTGGGCGAGGTGGCGGCGAGGGTCGTGGTGGTGTCGGAGCCGCCGGGGCGCGACCAGGTCAGCGACACGGTGCCGGCCACGACGGCGTCGACCTGCACGTAGTAGTCGCGGCCCCCGATGGCCGAGAAGGTGATCTGCGAGCCGGGGCCGGCCGGCTCGCGAGAGGCGCGGAGCACCGTCAGGTCGTCTAGCTGCGAGCCCCGCAGGGCGCCGACGACGCTGTCGACCGCCGGGTCGTCGCTGGCCACGGTGAAGGTGAAGGTGTCGGAGACGGGTGCCCGCCAGCGGTACCACACCGAGGCGCCGTCGACCGCCGGGTCGAGCGCCTCGCCGGGCTCCGCCGTGGCGCCGGCCAGGGCGATGTCGGTCACCGTGCCACCGGCGCCGGTGAGGGCGGCGGCGTCGGCGAAGTCGTCGTTGCCGGGCCGGGTGGGCGCGGCCACGGATACGGACACGTCCGGTGAGCTCGACGGCTGCTCCAGCGGGCCGTCCGGCTGGAACGCCGCGGAGTAGTCGTGGGTGCCGGCGGTGCGGTACCGCAGCCGGCGGACCGCCGTGCCCGCGGCGGTGAGGGGGAGCGTTGCGACCAGGTCGTCGCCGTCGGAGATCGCCACGGACCCGGACGGGACCTCGCCGTCGTCGCGGGTGACGACCACCGCGAGATCCACCAGACCGGCGCTCGGGCTCGTCGCCTCGAGGTCGGTGGCGGTCGCCACGGGGTCGAACTCCGCCCACCCGAGCCGGAACGGGTCGTGACCGCTGCGGGTGCCCGCCAGGATCCGGTAGGTCGTGCCGGCCGCGACGTCGAACGTGATCCGCGAGCCGCGGTTCGCGCCGTCGACGTCGTCGTTGAACGCGAGCGCCGTCTCGGTGGTGGTGGGGCCGTCGTCGTCCGGGAACGCGACGAGGAACGTGTCGGGGTGCTCGGGCCGGTCGCTGCGGGTGTCGAAGGCGACCACACCGTCCGAGGTCGCCTGCCACTCGTACCAGAGCGTGTGGCTCGACGCGGTCGGCTGGGACGGGTCGCCGGCCGCGTGGGTGGCGAGGGTGGTGTCGACGGCGGTCTCGCCGGTCTCGCCCGAGATGACCTCGGGCGTGGTCACGTCGTCGTTGGTCGGCGTCGGCTGCTCGACCACCTGCACCTGCAGCGGTCCGGGGCCCGGGTCGCCGGGCAGCGGTGTGCCGCCGTAGTGGCCGACCTGGAGGTAGTAGGTCAC
Organism: uncultured Actinomycetota bacterium; assembly: GCA_963808855.1. Lineage (GTDB taxonomy): Bacteria > Actinomycetota > Actinomycetes > Propionibacteriales > Nocardioidaceae > Nocardioides. The sequence continues at coordinate 1,445,433 of CAWEHA010000002.1, forward strand.
GTCCGCCGTCGCCGGGAACGTCACCTTCGAGCGGCGGCCGGAGTGGTCGTCGTTGCACACGAGGGCCTCGCCCGCGGTGTGGACCGCGAGCACCGTGTCCATCAGCGGGTCCGCCGAGAGGGTGCGCACCGTGAGGGTGGTGTCGGCCGCAGGCGTGACGGCGAACCACACGGTGTAGTTGATCTGCCCGCACGGCCTCGGCTCGTCGGGCTCGAGGATGGCTTCGAGGGTGTCCGTGTTGACGGGGGCGCCGCCGATCGCGATCTCCTCGGCGTGGGCACGGTCGTCGTTCGCCGGCGGCTCGGCGGCGGCCGGCGGAGCCGTCACCGTCACGACGGCGGCCGCGAGCGCGGTCGCCAGCACGACGGCCACGCTGACGGGCGCGGCCCTCCGGCGGCGGACCCGAGCGGGCAAGACGTGTCCCCAGACGTCAGGCGATGAGAGCAGGGGCCCAGCATGGTGGAGACACCCCTCTGGGAGACATGGCCCATCCGGGCCAATCGGACTAGACCATCCGAGCAGGCGTGTGGTCACCGCGGCATGGACCACAGGTCGGTCCAGCGGTGGCCGAGGTCGGCCACGAGCGTGCGGAGCAGCGGCAGGCTCACGCCGACCACGTTGTGGTGGTCGCCCTCGATCCGGGTGACGAACGGGCCGCCGAGCCCGTCGACGGTGAAGGCCCCGGCCACGTGGAGCGGTTCACCGGTGGCCACGTAGGCGGCGATCTCGTCGTCGTCGAGATCGGCGAAGTGCACGGTGGTGGACGCCGTCGCCGCGGCCTCGCGGCCGGACCCGGCCTCGCGCAGGCAGTGGCCGGTGTGCAGCAGCCCGGTGCGGCCGCGCATCGCTCGCCACCGGGCGACGGCGTCGGCGGCGTCGTCGGGCTTGCCGAGGGCCTGCCCGTCCAGCTCGAGCACCGAGTCGCAGCCGAGCACGAGGGCCTCGGTCGGCACCTCGGCGCGTACCGCCACCGCCGCGCACTTGAGTCTGGCCAGGCCGAGTGCGAGGTCGGCCGGCGGCAGACCGTCGAGCTGCGACTCGTCGACGCCGGACACGATCACCGTCGGCTCGACGCCCGCCCGGCGCAGCGTCTCGAGCCGGGCCGGCGACGCCGATCCGAGCACCAGCGACAGCGACGAGGACGGCACCGGGCCGACGCTACAAGCCGAGCCTGCGGCGTCTACCTTTACCTTCGTCATGGAATGCGGAGGGCGGCACGCGAGCGCGCGGTGCGGTCCACCGCTCGGTGGTGCCGCTCGTGCTCGTCGTCCTGCTGCTGGTCGCCATGGTCGTGGGCGGTCGCCTCGACGACGCCCCGACCGACGGGCGCTACCGCCCTGCGCTCCCACCGCAGCCGTTCGGCACCATCTGCGACCCGCTTCCCGACGGCGTCGTGCTCGACCTGCCGGTACAGCTGCGCGCCGACCGGCTGCTCGACACCCGAGGCGGCCCGGTGCGCCGGCTCGACCTGCACTACGACCTCCGCGACGAGGCGGAGGTGGAGTTCGAGGTCACGGCCGCGTTCCGCGGTGCCGGGTTCCGCCCGGCCAGCCCCGCCACCGGCGCCGACCCCGCGATCGAGCAGTGGTTCGAGCGCGCCGACTACGGGCGGGTGGGCGTCGCCGTCACGCCGTTCGACGTCGACGACTCCTCGGTGGTGCGGGGCGCGCTGACGATCGACCTGCCGGCGTTCTCGCTCGACCTGGCCACCCGGGTCGCGTGCCGCGACTTCGTGCAGACCAAGCGGTTCCCGCCGGGGCTGGACACCTATGACGACTGAGGTGACCGACGCGACCGAGGCGACCGGGGCGAGCCGCCGGGCGCGCGTCGTCCGGTGGGCACGCGGCCTGTCCGAGCGGCAGGTGCTGCTGTACCTGGCGGCCGCGCACGTCGTCCTCGCGCTCGCGCTGCTGCCGCGGGTGTGGAACCTGCCGGTGATCGGCGACGAGGCGCAGTACGTCGACGGCGCCAAGGCACTCAGCAACCTGCTGCGCGACTGGGGAGCGCTGCGGTCGCCGAACACCGTCGAGCTCGACCGCAGCGTGGTGGGGAGCGGCTGGTTCATGCCCGGCATGTCGGCGGTGCTGTCGCCGCTCTACCTGCTGTTCCCTCACGCGCCGATCGGGGTCGCGCGCGCCTACCTCGCGGTGTTCCACACCCTGCTGCTGTTCGCCGCCGTCCGCGCGACCTACCGCACGTTCGGCTACCGCTACGCCGCCGCGCTGCTGGTGTTCCCCGGGCTGGTGCCGCTGTGGGTGCTCTTCGCGAGCGCCGCGTGGGGCGACCTGGCGGCCGGGATGCTGGTGGTGTTCCTGCTCTGCGACCTGGTGCGGCACTACCGCGGGTTCATCGCGGGCGAGGCACTGGGCTGGGGGGACGGGCTGCGGTTCGGGCTGCTCGCCGTCGCCACCCTGTACCTGCGCGCCAGCGCGGTGCCGCTGCTCGCCGGGCTGTTCGTCCTGCTCCTGCTCGGGCTCGTGGTGTTCCTGCGGGGGAGGGTGCGGCTGCGGGCGTTCGGTGCGGTGGTGCTCGCCGCCGTCGCCTTCGTCGCCGTCCTGACGCCGTGGTCGGTGTACGCCTCGCAGGCCTTGGGCAGCCGGGTGATCACCACGACGACGCTGCCCACGGTGCTCGCCGCATCCTTCGGCGACCGCAGCGAGATGTGCTACGGGCCGTGCGACCCCGGCTCCACCCTCTGGTTCTCGCCGGTGCGGTACGCCCGTGAGACCTCGCGGTCGACCGGGGTGGGGGAGGCCGAGATCCTCGCCCAGATGTCCGACCACGCCCTCGAGGACGTCACTCTCACCGGCTACGCCCGCGATGTCGGGGCCGGCTTCGGGCGCTACACGCTCCAGGTCTCGGGCTACGAGTTCTGGTTCCGGCCCGGCTCCCAGGGCCGCGTGATCGGGCCGATCGACGCCGCCACGCCGTTCATCCACGCCGGCACCTGGCTGCTCTACGGCCCGGCACTGCTGTGCGGCCTCGGCGCCATGTTCGCCGCCGTCCGCGGCCCGCGCGACCGGCAGCTGACCCTGGTCGCCGTCAAGCTGTTCACCGCCGCGCTGCTGGTGTTCCCGTTCGTGCACGTCGGCGCCTCGCGCTACTGGCCGACCTACGCTCCGCTGCTCGCCTTCGCCGCGGTGCTGCTCTGGGAGATGCGCCGCGACCGCGGCCGCCATCCCGTCGCCGACGGCCCGCTCGAGACCTGGCTGTTCCGCATCCAGGTCCTGCTCTCCGCGCTCACCGGCCTCGTCGCCGTCGGCCTCGGCGTGCTGTCCGTGCTCGACGTCCTCTGACGCTGACCCGTCAGTAATGCGCTGACCCGTCACTTGTACAAGCGACGGGTCAGCGCATTGCTGACGGGTCAGCGGGGGAGGCCGCTGGCGCGCCAGGAGCCGGGGCCGTGGGGGAGTGTGGTGCGGACCAGTCGCCGTGGGGCGTTCCACTCCGGACGGCGCGGCGGCGGCGCGTCGTCCCCGCCACCGAGCGCGGCGAACACCGCCACCAGCGCGGCGATCTCCTCCGGCGTCGCGTGGGGCGACACGACGCGCAGCAGCGGCTGCTGCTTGTCCGGCTGTTCAGGCATCTCCCACTACCTCGGGTTCTCGGTTCGGCTCGGGTCGGCTGCTATCCCCCTGTTCGGGGACCCTCCGGGCCCCGCTCACAGGGGGATGTTCCCGTGCTTCTTGGGCGGCAGGACCTCGCGCTTGGTCTTCAGGAGCCGCAGCGCCCGGACGACCTCGGCCCGGGTCTCGTGGGGCGTGATGACGGCGTCGACGTAGCCGCGCTCGGCCGCGATGTAGGGGTTGGCGAGGGTGGTCTCGTACTCGTCGATGAGCTCGGCGCGCTTGGACTCGACGTCGCCGCCGTCCTTCTCGATCTTCGCCAGCGTCTTGCGGTGCACGATGTTGGCGGCGCCCTGGGCGCCCATCACCGCGATCTGGGCGGTGGGCCAGGCGAGGTTGATGTCGGCACCGAGGTGCTTGGAGCCCATGACGTCGTAGGCGCCGCCGTAGGCCTTGCGGGTGATCACGGTGACGAGCGGCACCGTGGCCTCGGAGTAGGCGTAGATGAGCTTGGCGCCGCGCCGGATGATGCCGTTCCACTCCTGGTCGGTGCCGGGCAGGAAGCCCGGCACGTCGACGAAGGTGAGCACCGGGATGTTGAACGCGTCGCAGGTGCGCACGAAGCGCGCGGCCTTCTCCGAGGCGTCGATGTCGAGGGTGCCGGCGAACTGCATCGGCTGGTTCGCGACGACGCCGACCGAGCGACCCTCCACCCGGCCGTAGCCGATGAGCAGGTTCGGCGCGAACAGCTCCATGACCTCGAGGAACTCGCCGTCGTCGAGCACGGTGGTGATCACGTCGTGCATGTCGTAGGGCTGGTTCGGCGAGTCCGGGATGATCGCGTCGAGGGCGCGGTCCTCGTCGCTCGGCTCGAGGTCGGCCGGGCTGTCGTAGACCGGCGGGTCGTCGAGGTTGTTCTGCGGCAGGTAGGAGAGCAGCGCCTTCACGTAGTCGATGGCGTCGTCCTCGTCGGAGGCCATGTAGTGGGCGTTGCCCGACTTCGTGTTGTGGGTGCGGGCGCCGCCGAGCTCCTCCATCGTGACGTCCTCGCCGGTGACGGTCTTGATGACGTCGGGTCCGGTGATGAACATGTTCGAGGTGCCGTCGACCATCACCGTGAAGTCGGTGACGGCGGGGGAGTAGACGTGCCCGCCGGCGCAGGAGCCCATGATCATCGAGATCTGCGGGATGACGCCCGAGGCGTGCACGTTGCGGCGGAAGATCTCGCCGTACAGGCCGAGCGACACCACGCCCTCCTGGATGCGGGCCCCGGCGCCCTCGTTGATGCCCACGATCGGGGCGCCGGTCTTCATGGCGAGGTCCATCACCTTGGTGATCTTCTCGCCGTACACCTCGCCCAGCGAGCCGCCGAAGATCGTGAAGTCCTGGCTGAACACGCACACCTGGCGGCCCTCGACGGTGCCGTAGCCGGTGATGACGCCGTCGCCGTACGGGCGGTTCTTCTCCAGCCCGAACGCGACCGAGCGGTGCCGCGCCAGCTCGTCGAGCTCCACGAAGGATCCCTCGTCGAAGAGCAGCTCGATCCGCTCGCGGGCGGTCTTGCGGCCCTTCGCGTGCTGCTTCTCGACGGCCTTGGCGGAGCCGGCGTGGATCGCCTCGTCGAGGCGGCGGTCGAGGTCGGCGAGCTTCCCGGCCGTGGTGTGGACGTCGATGTCGTCGGGGACCTCGGTCCCGGCGCCGGGCTTGGCGGTCACGGTGTGGCGGCTCCTGTCGCTGAGGGCGCGTGCTTTGCGATCACGGTTCGGTAGGACAGGGTAGGACTCGTGACGACGGACCCGGCCGCACGCCCACCCCTGGACCCGTCCCGCCTCTCGGGCGACAACCCGGCCCTGATGCCCGGTCTCGTCGTCGAGGTGCTCGACAGCGCGCCGTCGACCAACGCCGTGGTCGCCGAGCGCGCGCGGGACGGCGCCGCCGACGGCCTCGTGGTGGTGGCCGACCACCAGACCGACGGCCGCGGCCGGCTCGACCGCACGTGGGACACCCCGGCCGGCACCGCCGTCACCTTCTCGATGCTGGTGCGGCCGCAGTCGCCGACCCGCGCCTGGCCGTGGCTGCCGCTGCTCGCCGGGTACGCCGTCGACAAGGCGCTCAAGGCCCGCGGGCTCGACGCCGGCGTGAAGTGGCCCAACGACGTGCTCGTGGGCGAGAAGAAGGTGGCCGGGATCCTGGTCGAGCGGGTCGAGACGCCGGACGGCCCGGCGGCCGTGGTGGGGATCGGCGTGAACACCGGCCTCACGGCCGACGAGCTGCCCGTGCCCACCGCCACCTCGCTGGAGATCGAGACCGGCCAGCCGGTCGACCGCACCGACGTGCTGGTGGAGGTGCTCACCTCGCTGCGCGAGACCTACGACGCCTGGGAGGCCGGCGAGGACGCCGGCGGCATGCGGCTGGCCGAGTCGTACTCGGCGGCGTGCGTCACCGTCGGCCGCGACGTGCGCGTCGAGCTGCCGGACGGCTCCGCCATCGAGGGCCGCGCCGTCGAGATCGACCCGGGCGGCCGACTCGTGGTCGACGGCCCCGACGGCCGCACGCCGGTGGCCGCGGGCGACGTCGTGCACGTGAAGGCGCTGGCCTGATACCCGCCCCGACGCAGGCGATCAGTGCCATGATCGACGCGTGGTCATCTCCCAGAAGTTGCTGAACCCCGGCGAGGAGATCGTCGTCAGCACCCGCACGCACCCGAAGGCGCTGCTGCTGCCGCTGCTGATCCTCGTGGTCCTGCTCGCGGCCGGCGTCGCGTTCACGATGTTCGTCGAGCAGGACACCGCCCGGCTCGTGGTGTGGGCGATCGTCGCCGTGCTGGCGCTGTGGCTGGTCGCTCTGGCCGTTCCTCACCTGGCTGACGTCGTCCTACACCGTGACGAACCGACGGCTCATCACCCGGCACGGCGTGATCACCCGGCGCGGACACGACATCCCGCTGAGCCGCATCAGCGACGTCGCCTACGAGCTGGGCATCATCGACCGCATGCTCGGTTGCGGCACGCTCGTGATCAGCGACGCCAGCACCCACGGCCAGGTGCTGCTGCCCGACATCCCGAAGGTCGAGCAGACCCAGCGGCGGATCAACGAGCTGCTCCACGGGCTGCATGCGCGCGAGACCCGTGCCCACGAAGGACACTGAGCCCGAGCAGCCCGTCGACGTCGTCGCCGAGCTGACCACCCGGATCCTCGGCGAGTCGCCGGTCTACAGCGCGGCCGAGGTGGCCGCCGAGAGCGGCGTCACGCTGGAGCAGGCCCGGCGGCTGTGGCGGGCGCTCGGGTTCCCCGAGAGCGGCGGCAGCCGCGCCTACACCCCGGCCGACGTCGCCGCCGTCACGTCGCTGGTGCAGGCGGTCGACTCCGGGCTGATGGACTTCGACCTCGCCGTCACCCTCACCCGCGCCCTCGGCCGGACGATGGCGCGGCTCGCGGACTGGGAGGTGGGCGCGCTCGCGCACCGGGTGCTCGAGCTCGCCGAGACCGAGAAGTCGGCCGCCGACGACCGGCGCGAGGCGGCGCGGCGGCTGGTCGACGAGTTCGCCGAGGGGTTCGAGGAGCTGATGGTCTACGCCTGGCGGCGCCACCTGGCCGCGGCCGTGGGCCGGATGAGCGTGCTCGTCGACGACGGCGACACCGACCTCTCCACCACCCAGCTCACCGTCGGGTTCGCCGACATCGTCAGCTTCACCGCGCTCAGCAACGAGATGCGCCGCGACCGGATCGGCGACCTGGTGGAGCTGTTCGAGTCCCGCTGCGCCGACGTCGTCACCACCCACGACGGCCGGGTCATCAAGACGATCGGCGACTCGGTGCTGTTCGTGAACGCCGACGCCGTCGCCGCCTACGACACGGCCGAGGGGATCATCAGCGTGGTGGGCCGCGACTCCCGGATGCCGGACGTGCGGCTCGGGCTCGCCAGCGGGTCCGTGGTGCTGCGGCTGGGCGACGTTTTCGGCCCGGCGGTGAACCTGGCGGCCCGGATGACGGCCGTCGCCCGCCGCAACCGGGTGATCGTCGACCAGGAGACCGCCGACCTGCTGCCGCCCGACCAGTTCGAGACCCGGCGGCTCCCCGCCCGCCCGATGCGCGGGTTCGGAGTGGTGGAACCGGTGGCAGTGCGGCGGCATTGAGAGCCTGCGCGTTGCCCTGGTCTAGAGCACCGGGTGGCATGCGGCCGATTCGGCACGGGTGCGCGGCCTGCCGCCCTACGGTCGCCGTGTGTACGAGGTGCAGGGCGTGCGCCTGGACCCTGTCGAGCGCCGGGTGTGGGTGCGCGACGTCGAGGTCACGTTCTCCCGTAAGGAGTTCGACCTGCTGCGCGCCCTCATCTCTCGCGCCGGCGACGTCGTGTCCCGCGACGACCTGATGCGCGAGGTCTGGAACACCACCTTCTACACGTCCTCCAAGACCATCGACGTGCACCTGGGATGGGTGCGCCGCAAGCTCGGCGACGACACCCGCCGCCCGCACCTCATCACCACCCACCGGGGCAAGGGACTGCGGTTCGAGACCGGCGCACCGGTGACCGGGACGCCCAACCAGGAGGCGCCGGGGGCTCCACTAGCCTGACCGCGTGGACGGTGCTGACGGCGGGCTCGCGCCCACCGTCGCGGTGATCGGCGGCGGGCAGCTGGCCCGGATGATGGCCGAGCCGGCGGCGGCGCTCGGCATCCCGCTGCGGCTGCTCGCCGAGGCCGAGGGCGTCTCGGCGGCGCAGGTGATCCCCGACCAGCTCGTCGGCCACCACACCGACCTCGAGGCGCTGTTCGCCGTCACCAAGGGCGCCGCCGTCGTGACCTTCGACCACGAGCACGTGCCCACCGAGCACCTGCGGGCGCTGGCCGCCACCGGCCTCGCGGTGCGGCCCGGCCCGGACGCGCTCGTGCACGCCCAGGACAAGGCGGTGATGCGGGCGCGTCTCAGCGAGCTCGGCGCCCCCTGTCCGCGGCACGCGGTGGTGGCCTCACCGGCCGAGGTGGCGGCGTTCGGGTTCCCCTGCGTGCTCAAGACGACGCGCGGCGGCTACGACGGCAAGGGCGTCTGGTTCGTCGACGACGAGGCCGGGTGCGCCGAGCCGTTCCGCGCCGCGGCCGAGGCCGGCGTCGCGCTGCTGGCCGAGGAGCGGGTGGACTTCCGCCGCGAGCTCTCGGCCCTGGTCGTGCGCTCGCCGTCGGGGCAGGCCGCGGCCTACCCCGTGGTGTGGTCGACCCAGCGCGACGGCATCTGCCACGAGGTGGTGGCGCCCGCCCCCGACCTCGACCGCGACCTCGCCACCCACGCCCAGCAGGTGGCGCTGCGGCTCGCCGGCGACCTCGACGTCACCGGGGTGCTCGCCGTCGAGCTGTTCGAGACCACCGACGGCCGGGTGCTCGTCAACGAGCTCGCCATGCGGCCGCACAACACCGGCCACTGGACGCAGGATGGCGCGGTCACCTCGCAGTTCGAGAACCACCTGCGCGGCGTGCTCGACCTGCCGCTCGGCTCGCCGGAGCCCCGGGCGCGGTGGACGGTGATGGTCAACATCCTGGGCGGCCCGGACGCCAGCAGTGCCGGCAGCGGCCCCGGCCGGCTCTACGACGGCTACCCGCACGCCCTGGCGCGCGACCCGCACCTGCGGGTGCACCTGTACGGCAAGGGGCTCCGACCCGGGCGCAAGGTCGGCCACGTCAACGCCTACGGTGACGACCTCGACGACTGCCTGGAGCGCGCCCGGCACGCCGCGGCGTGGTTCCGGGGCGACCTGGGGAACGAGAGCGAGTGAGGCTGCCGTGACGGAGAGTGCGCAGGTCGGCATCGTGATGGGGTCGGACTCCGACTGGCCGGTGATGAAGGAGGCGGCGCTCGCGCTCGAGGAGTTCGGCATCGCCCACGAGGCCGACGTCGTCTCGGCGCACCGGATGCCGCAGGACATGCTCGACTACGGCCGCGACGCCGCCGGCCGCGGGCTGTCGGTGATCATCGCCGGCGCCGGGGGAGCGGCCCACCTGCCCGGAATGCTCGCCTCGGTGACCCCGCTGCCGGTGATCGGCGTCCCGGTGCCGCTCCAGCACCTCGACGGCCTCGACTCGCTGCTCTCGATCGTGCAGATGCCCGCCGGCGTCCCGGTGGCCACCGTGGCGGTGGGGGGCGCCCGCAACGCCGGGCTGCTCGCTGTCCGCATCCTCGCCGCCACCGACCCCGCGCTGCGGGAGCGGATGACCGAGTTCCAGGCGACGCTGCGCGAGACCGCCCGGACCAAGGGGGAGAACGTGCGTGGCGACGCCGGTGGCCGGCGCCTCGGGTTCTGACAAGGCCGCGCGCCGGCTGGTCGCCGTCGACGCGGCGCGGTGCCTCGCGCTGCTCGGGATGATGGCCACGCACGTCCTGGACGAGACCGACCCCGACGGGTCGCTCACCACCGCCCAGTGGCTGTTCGGCGGGCGGGCCTCGGCGTTGTTCGCGGTGCTCGCCGGCGTCTCGCTCGCGCTGGTCTCCGGCGGTCGGACGCCGCCGCGCGGCACCCCGCTGGCGCGCCTGGCCGCCGCGGTCGCCGTCCGCGGGTTGCTCGTCGCCGTCCTCGGGCTGGCGCTCGGCGAGCTCGAGACCAGCATCGCGGTGATCCTCACCTACTACGGCGTGCTGTTCGTGCTCGTGACGCCGTTCCTGGGGCTCCGCGCCCGGGTGCTGCTGCCGCTGGCCGCGGGGTGGGCCGTCGTCGCGCCGGTGCTCTCGCACCTGGTGCGGCCCTCGCTGCCCGAGCGGCAGTTCGCGAGCCCCGCCTTCGACCAGCTCGCCGACCCGGCGCGGCTGCTGTCGGAGCTGCTGCTCACGGGCTACTACCCGGCGCTGCCGTGGGTCGCGTACCTGCTGCTCGGGCTCGGGCTGGGCCGGCTCGACCTGCGGGCGCCGCGGGTGCAGGCGCTGGTCACAGCCGCCGGTCTCGCGGTGGCCGTGGCCGCCACCGTCGTGTCGGAGGCGCTGGTGGCGCGCAGCGATCTCGACGCCGCGGCGCTCGAGGGCACCGAGCTCGGGATGGGCGGCACCACCCCGACCGGCGACGCCGCCTGGCTGCTCGTCGTCGCGCCGCACAGCGCGACGCCCTTCGACCTCGCCCAGACCGGGGGAAGCGCGGCGTTCGTGCTGGGCGCGCTGCTGCTGCTCATCACCGCTGTGCGGGCCACGACATCGTACGGCGAGCGGGCGGTCGCCGTGGCCACCGGCGCCGGCGCGATGACGCTCTCGCTGTACACGCTGCACGTGGTGATGCGCACCGACGCGGTGTGGCCGGACGAGCGGGCCGACACCTACGTGTGGCACGTGCTGGTGGTGCTGTGGGTCGGCACGGTGTTCGCCGCGCTCGGACGACGGGGACCGCTGGAGTGGCTGGTCGGGCTCGTGCCGCGGGCGATCCGGCGCTGAGGGCTACTCGTCGCCCCGCACCCGGCCGCGCAGCGACTTGGTCCGGCCGCGCTGCTTCTTCGTCTCGAGCCGCCGCCGCTCGGAGCCGCGGGTGGGCTTGGTGGGACGTCGGGGCGGCGGGGGCGGCGCCACTGCCTCGCGGAGCCGCTCGGCAAGCCGCTCCCGGGCCGCCACCCGGTTGCGGTGCTGGGAACGGTGCTCGGACGCCGTCACCACCACCCGCTCGCCGACGGCCGCGAGGGCCCGGGCCCGCTGCGTGTCGCTGAGCACGTCCGACCCGGCGACGTCGTACTCGAGCTGCACCCGGCTGTCGGTGGTGTTGACCGACTGGCCTCCCGGCCCGGGGGAGCGGGAGAACCGCTCGGTCAGCTCGGCCGCGGGCACCACGAGCCCGTCGGGCAGCCCGGGCCCGGGCGGCACCTGCAGGTCACCCAGCTCCACGGCCGGCCCCACGACGCCACTCGATCGCCGGGCAGGTGTCCATCACCATCGGCACGCCGGCCGCCGTCGTGCGCGCGAACGCGTCCTCGTCGACGACGCCGAGCTGGAACCACACCGCCTTCGCGCCGACCGCCACGGCCTGGTCGGCGAACTCGCCGGCGGCCTCGGAGCGGCGGAACACGTCGACGACGTCGATCGGGAACGGCACGTCGGCGAGCGTCGGATAGCCCTGCTCGCCGAGCACGGTGGGCGCGTCCGGGTGCACCGGCACGATCCGCTTGCCGCGCCGCTGGAGCAGGTCGGCGATCGAGTACGCGGTGCGCGACGGGTCGCCAGAGAGGCCGACGACCGCCCAGGTCGCGCAGTCGTCGAGCATGAACCGGACCGCCTCGGGGTCCTGCCAGGACGTCACGATCCCGAGCCTAGATTGCTCCCATGAGCACCGAGCTGTTCACGCTCACCGAGGAGCACCGGGAGATCCGCGCCGCCGTCCGCGAGCTGTGCGAGGCCAAGGTGGCGCCGTTCGCGGCCGACGTCGACGAGCAGGCCCGCTACCCCGAGGAGGCGGCCACGGCGCTGCGGCAGGCCGACTTCCATGCCCCGCACGTGCCGGAGGAGTACGGCGGTGCCGGCGCCGACGCGCTCGCCACCGTGCTCGTGATCGAGGAGATCGCCCGGGTGTGCGTGTCGTCGTCCCTCATCCCCGCGGTGAACAAGCTCGGCTCGCTGCCCGTGCAGCTGGCGGGCAGCGAGCAGCTGAAGCAGAGGTACCTCGGCGCGCTCGCCCGCGGCGACGGCGGGTTCTCCTACTGCCTCTCCGAGCCCGAGGCCGGGTCCGACGCCGCAGCGATGAAGACCAAGGCGGTGCGCGACGGCGACGAGTGGGTGCTCGACGGCGTCAAGCGCTGGATCACCAACGCCGGCGTGAGCGAGTACTACACGGTGCTCGCCGTCACCGACCCCGAGAAGCGCAGCCGCGGCATCTCGGCCTTCGTGGTGGAGAAGGGCGACCCGGGGGTCTCCTTCGGCGCCCCGGAGAAGAAGCTCGGCATCAAGGGCTCGCCGACGCGCGAGGTGTACCTCGACGGCGTCCGCCTCCCCGCCGACCGGATGATCGGCGCGGAGGGCACCGGCTTCGAGACCGCGATGCGCACCCTCGACCACACCCGCATCACGATCGCCGCGCAGGCCGTCGGCGTCGCCCAGGGCGCGCTCGACTACGCCGCTGGCCTACGCCCGGGAGCGCCGGCAGTTCGGCAAGGCGATCGCGGAGTTCCAGGGCATGCAGTTCCTGCTCGCCGACATGGGCATGAAGGTGGAGGCCGCCCGCCAGCTCACCTACGCCGCCGCCGGCCGCTCCGAGCGGGACGACCCCGACCTCACCTTCCACGGGGCCGCCGCGAAGTGCTTCGCCTCCGACGTCGCCATGCAGGTCACCACCGACGCCGTCCAGGTGCTCGGCGGCTACGGCTACACCCGCGACTACCCGGTCGAGCGGATGCTCCGCGACGCCAAGATCACCCAGATCTACGAGGGCACCAACCAGGTGCAGCGCATCGTGATGGCCCGCCAGATGCTCGCGGGCAAGGCCTTCGGCTGAGGCTCAGTCGCAGTTGTCGCAGACGCCGTTCGGCAGCCTCGCCATGTGGCACGTCGGGCAGACGTCCGCCGGCTTGTCGCGGGCCGCGACGACCCGGGCCCGGCTCCGGGAGGCCTGGAGCTTCGGGCTGAGGGAGGGTCGGCCACCGTCCGCGGGCAGGTCGGGCGCGTTCGCCGCCCGGTAGCACTCCAGGCGCTCCTGGGCGGCGTGCGCGTCGGCGTCGTCGGGCACCGATCCGGACTGGGCCCGCACGACCGCTTCGTAGCCGGCGCCCACGCTTCCCTGGGCGTTGACGCACAGGGACGACAGGTTCGGCTCGCCGCGGCGCTGGCAGTCGGCCGCCACGAGCTTGAGCACGTCGCCGATCCAGTGCTGCATCAGCTTGCGGGTGTGGATCCCGGTGCGGTCCTGCACCTCCGCGGCCAGCTCCTTGTAGGTCACGACCGCGTGGTAGCGCTGAGCCGTGGCGGTGAGCACCTCGCGTGCGGCCTCGGACCACGCGTCGCGCGCGCCGTCTGGCACGTCCCGGCTGGGGGAGGCGGCGTCGCCCGGCGCACTGGCTGCCAGGTCCTGGTCGAGGTTCACATCGAGGTCCGGCATACCCCCACCATAGGTCGCTGCCCTCCCGGGCTGACAGTCGCGGCCCTTGCCGACCGTCAGTCGGGGAGGACCCGCGGCAGCTCGGAGGCCTTGCCGGTGAAGTGCGGATCGCGCTTCTCGAGGAACGCGGCGACGCCCTCGCGGCCGTCGCCCACCGACGTGTGCCACATGGCGAGCGAGTCGGCGAGGTGGGCGTCGAGCGGGTGCGGGGCCGCGGCATTCGCGTAGACGAGCCGCTTGGCCAGGCCGAGCGCGACGGGGGAGCGGCCGACGACGAACGAGCGGGCCAGGTCGAGGGCGGCGGGCACCAGGTCGTCGGGCTCGTGCACCGAGCGCACCAGCCGACCGGCCAGCGCCGTCTCGGCGTCGAGGACCTCGGCCGAGTAGACCCACTCCAGCGCCTGCTGGAGTCCGACGATCCGCGGCAGGAACCAGGTGGAGGCGGCCTCCGGCACGATGCCGAGCCGCCCGAACACGAACCCGATGCGCGCCTTGGTGGAGGCGAGCCGCAGGTCCATCGCGAGCGTCATCGTGGCGCCGATGCCGACGGCGGGGCCGTTGATCGCGGCGATCACCGGCTTCGGCAGGTCGTGGATCGCGAGCGTGACCTTGCCGCCGGTGTCGCGGACGCCGTCGGCCCACGCCGGGTCGTCGAGGTGCTCGCGCAGCGACTCCGGCGTCGGGTCGAGGGTCTCGTCGAGGCCGAAGACGTTGCCCTCGGCCGCGAGGTCCATGCCGGCGCAGAACGCGCGGCCGGCCCCGGTGACGACCACCGCCCGCACGTCGTCGGAGCGGGCCTCGCGTGCGAACACCTCGACGAGCTCGCGCGCCATCGTGAGGTCGAAGGCGTTGAGGGCGTCGGGGCGGTCGAGCAGCAGGGTGGCGACGCCGTCGTCGTCGACGCTCCACTGCAGCGTCTCGTAGGACGAGTCCGTCACACCGTCACTCACTGCGCTCCCACGATGCCGGCGGGGGTGCACTGCTGCTTGGTGATCTTGTCGGTGTCGTCGTCCTGGATCGCCTCGAACAGCGGGTCGGCGCGCTCGCGGTCCCACTGGGTGGCGGAGCCGTCGGTGACGGGCACCGTGCAGGTCTTCGCGTCGCCGCCGCTGGTCTCGCTCATCGCCAGCGCCCACCGGCCGGCGTCGATCGTGCTCATGCCCTCGCCGAAGGCGAAGAAGTCGGGCACCGCGTTGTTGAGGCGCCACCAGCGCACCGGGTTGATCACGGTCCACGGCGAGCGCACCTTGCTGCCGATGGCCGCGATCACCTCGCGCTGGCGCTGCACCCGCGCCAGGTCGCCGAGCGGCGACTTCTTGCGGGAGCGGGAGTAGCCGAGCGCGGTGGCGCCGTCGACCTCCTGGCACCCCTTCTCGATCTCGAGCCCGGCCTGCTTGTCCTTGATGTTCTGCTTCGGGCACACCTCGATCCCGCCGATCGCGTCGACGACGCCGGCGACGCCGCCGAGGCCGATCTCGACGTAGCCGTCGACGCGGATGCCGGTCTCCTGCTCGACGATCCGGGTGAGCAGCTTGGCGCCGCCGCTGGCGTAGGCGGCGTTGATCTTGCCCACGCCGTAGTCGCCGCCGGGCTCGGTGTCGCGCGGGATCGAGAGCAGCGTCGTGGGCCCGGCGCCGGTGTGGAGCAGCATGATCGTGTCGGTGAGCTCGCTCTTCGGGTTGCCCGTGGCGAGCTCCTCGCGCTGCTCCTTGGTGAGCCCCGCGCGGGAGTCGCTGCCGACCAGCAGGTAGGTCGTGCCGTCCTGCTCGCCGGGGCGGTCGCCGTCGGGCTCGTAGTCGATCTTGTCGACGCTGCGCCAGGCGATGAACGGCACCGCCACGGTGTAGACGAGCCAGAGCAGGAGCAGCAGGAAGAACGTCTTGACGTAGAAGCCCGGTCGGCGCAGCCGCTTGGCCCAGAACCCGCCGCCGGAGCGCCCGGGCGGGGGCTGGGGCCCGCCGGGCGGCGGCACCGGTCCGGGGGCCGGTGCGGGGGGCGGTGGCGTGGGCCGGGCGGGGCCGGGGTCGGCGCCGGGGCGCGGCTGGACGGGCAGCACCTGGGTGGCCTCCGGCTGCTGCTCCGGCGGCGGGTTGCCCGCGCCGGGCCCCTTCTTGCCGTAGAGCCAGCCGTACTCGGTCCCCTCGTCGGGGCCGTTCCCCGGACGGTCGGTCATGGGCGGTGACGCTACAGGCCACGCCCCGGCGGCCCGGCGACGCCACCCGGACGAGATCGGGCCTGGACGGCGCGCCTGACGTCGTGTGACGGGTGTGGCTGGTGATACTCGGGGCCTCTGGATCCTTCCCCGACAGAGAGCCGCCGCATGTCCTCCGTAGTCGTGAGCACCGCCGACCGCGCCGCCCGGGTGCGGTTCCGCCGGGCGATGTCGCTGATGGCCATGACCCTGGTGGCCCCCGGCAGTGCCCAGCTGGCCGCCGGCAACCGCCGGGTGGGACTGGTGGCGCTCCGGCTGTGGCTCGCGCTGTGGGTGGTGGTGCTCGGGACGCTGGTAGCGGTCGCCGTCCACCGCGAGCTCGTGTACTGGATCGTCGCCGACACCACGCTGCTGCTGTGGCTGCGGCTGGCGCTGTTCGCCGGCGCGATCGGGTGGGCGCGTGCTGTTCATGGACGCGTGGCGGATCGGCCGGCCGCTCAGCTACGGCCTGCAGCACCGGCGCGTGGCGATCGGGGTGAACGGCGTGCTGTGCTTCTCGGTGGCCGGGCTGCTGCTGTTCGGGGCGCACATCGTCGGCGTGCAGCGCGACTTCCTCATCACCACCTTCGGCGACGGCGAGGTGACCGCCGCGCACGACGGCCGCTACAACGTGCTGCTCCTGGGCGGCGACTCCGGCGCCGGCCGCTGGGGCCTGCGCCCGGACTCGATCACCGTCGCGTCCGATCGACGCCGAGACCGGCCGCACGGTGCTCATCGGCCTGCCCCGCAACATGGCGAACTTCCCGTTCGCGCCGGGCTCGGTGATGGCCGAGCAGTTCCCCGACGGGTTCGACTGCGACGGCTGCTACCTCAACGGCGTGAGCACCTGGGCCGGCGACAACACCGAGCTCTTCCCGGACTCCGAGCACCCCGGCACCGACGCCACCGTGATGGCCGTCGAGGGCATCACCGGGCTGAAGATCAACTACTGGGCGATGGTGAACCTGCGCGGGTTCAAGGACCTCGTGGACGCCGTCGGCGGCGTCGAGCTCACGGTGCGCGACCGGATCCCGTACGGCGGGCTCGGCAGCGACGTCAAGGGCTACCTCGAACCCGGCACCCGCACCCTCAACGGGTGGGAGGCGCTGTGGTTCGCCCGCGCCCGCGAGGGGTCGGACGACTACTCGCGCATGGCGCGCCAGAAGTGCGTGATGAACGCGCTGCTCGAGCAGGTGAGCCCGCAGACCGCGCTGCGGAACTTCGAGAAGATCGCCCGGGCGTCGTCCGCGACGATCTCGACCAGCCTGCCGGCCTCCGAGGTCGACCGGTTCCTCGACCTGGCGATGAAGGCCCGCGGCCAGCAGACCGCCACGCTGTCGCTGGTGCCGCCGATGGTGAACACGGGCAACCCCGACGTCGACGACGTGCACGCCAAGGTGCGCGCCGCGATCGACCGTGCCGAGGGCAAGGCGTCGAAGCCGGGCAAGCGCAAGGTCCGCGCCGACGCCCCGGTCACCGGCGGCTCGGTCGGCTCGCTCAAGGACGGCTACGCCGCCAACCAGTCCGACGACCTCGCCGGCGCCTGCTGACTGTTGCCTCGGGCTGACCGGTGGCCGCGCGCGCAGAGCGTGCCCGGGCTCCTGACAGCCGCCCGCAGCTCAGTCAGCCGACCAGGCCGGAGGCCACCAGGGCCTGCCGCACGACGTCGTAGGTGGCCCGGTCGGGGGCGACGACGAGCCCGCTGCGGGCCGGCCAGCCGGCGGTGTAGGCGCTGCCGTCGGGGCGGCCGAGCGCGCCGCCGGCCTCGGTGACCAGGAGTGAGCCGGGGGCGTGGTCCCAGGGCTTGGTGTCGCGGTAGACGAGGTAGTCGGCCGCGCCCTGCACCAGCATCGGGTAGTCGACCCCGCAGCTCACCCACGACAGCTCGAACGGCGGCAGCCCCGGCAGGGTGCGGCCGACCCACCGGCGGCGGGAGGTGCGGCCGCGCCAGGTGGCGGGGTCGCCCGCCGGGGCCGTGGTGGTGAGGCGGACGCCGTCCGCCCAGGCGCCGGCACCCCGCTCGGCCACGAACATCCGCTCGTGCTGCGGGTGCCAGATCCAGGAGCGCACCACCGCACCGGAGCGCCGCTCGGCCACCATCACGGCGTGGTCGGGGGAGCCGTTGACGAAGTTCTTGGTGCCGTCGACCGGGTCGATGGTGAAGGCGTGGTCGGCGTCGGCGTAGGCGTCGGCGAGGCGGGGGTCGCTCGCCGAAGGCCTCCTCGCCGAGCACGAGTGCGTCCGGGTAGGCGGCGCGCAGCGCGTCGGTGAGCAGCCGCTCCGCCTCGGCGTCGGCCTGGGTGACCAGGTCGCCCGGCCCCTTCTCCCAGACCTCGTCGGAGGCGAGGGAGCGGAACCGCGGGGTGACCACCTCCGCTGCCACCTCCTGCACGAGCGAGGTGATGGCGTCGGTCTCCACGGGCTCACCCTAGGGTTGCAGGGTGCTGGCGGCGGTGGTGGTCACGTTCGACCGGCTTCCCCTCCTCCAGCGCCTGGTGGCCCGGCTGCGCGAGGTGCCCGAGCTCGACGAGGTGCTCGTCGTCGACAACGCGTCGGGCGACGGCACGGGCGAGTGGCTCGCCGGCGAGGCCGACGACCGGCTGCTGGTGCGGAGCCTCGCCACCAACACGGGGGGCGCAGGCGGCTTCCACGACGGGCTCGCGTGGGCGCTGGAGCGCGGCGCCGACCGGGTCTGGCTGATGGACGACGACGGGCTGCCCGACGTCGACTGCCTCGCCCGCCTGCTCGGGCACGACGACCTCGACTTCTGGGGGCCCGTCGTCGTCGACGAGGACGACGAGGAGCGGCTGGTGTTCCCGATGCGGCTGCCGGGCGGCACCCGCACCGTCCGCGACCGCACCGCGGCCGCGGCCGCCGCCCGGGACGGGCTGGTGGAGGGCGTGGTGATCCCGTTCAACGGCGTGCTGGTCACCCGCGACCTGGTGGAGCGGATCGGCCTCCCGCGCGCCGAGTTCTTCATCTGGGGCGACGACGTGGAGTACCTCTGGCGCGCCGAGCGCGAGGGCGCCCGCGTCGGCACCGTGGTGGACGCCGTGGTGCGGCACCCGTCGGTGGGCGAGCTCGGCACCCGGATGATGTTCGGCCGCACCACCTACAACTTCACGCCGAGCGAGCTCAAGGCGTACTGCATGGCCCGCAACAACACCGTGAACCTGCGCACCTACCGCGGCTGGCCGCACGTGCTGATGTTCTGGGTGAAGACCGTGTGGTTCTACCTGTTCACCCGCCGCGCACCGGGCCGGATCGCGCTCAGCGCCCGAGCCGCCCGCGCCGGGCTGCGCGGCGACTTCACCGGGCACCTGAGGTACCTCCGTGGTTGAGTCGGTCGCCGCCGTCGTCGTCACCTACAACCGCGCCGACCTGCTCGCTCACATGCTCGACGGGCTGGCCGCCCTCGACCGTGCGCCGGACGCCGTGATCGTCGTCGACAACGCCAGCACCGACCACACGGCCGACGTGCTCGCGGCCAGCACGCTGCCCGGCCTCGAGGTCATGCGAACCGAGGAGAACACCGGCGGCGCCGGCGGCTTCCACCTCGGCGTGAAGACCGCCCACGAGAAGGGTTTCGACCGGATCTGGCTCATGGACGACGACGTCGTGCCGGCCCCGGACTGCCTCTCGGTGCTGATGAGCCACGACGAGGCCTGCGTGGCCGCCGTCCGCGAGGACGCGCGGGGCAACCTCGTGGAGAAGGCGGCCACCCGGTTCGACCTGCGCAACCCGCTCGCGATCCGGCCCAAGACCAGCATGGTCGAGACCGACTACGCCACCCGCGCGGCGATGCCGGAGCTGGTGGAGATCGAGAACGTCGCCTTCGAGGGCTTCCTGGTGCGGCGCGACGTGGTGGACGCGATCGGGCTGCCGGACCCGTCGTTCTTCATCTTCTACGACGACGCCGACTTCGCGATCCGGGCCCGGCGGGCCGGGTTCCGGGTGTGGGCGGTGCGCGACGCCGTGCTGGTGCGCCAGCTCGACTTCGACCAGCAGCACGACCTGGCCGGCTGGAAGGGCTACTACATGTACCGCAACCTGTTCGCGGTGCACCG
Source organism: uncultured Actinomycetota bacterium (assembly GCA_963808855.1). Classification (GTDB taxonomy): domain Bacteria; phylum Actinomycetota; class Actinomycetes; order Propionibacteriales; family Nocardioidaceae; genus Nocardioides. The sequence goes on from CAWEHA010000002.1 coordinate 1,465,302, forward strand.
CCGGCACGGGCAGAACGCCCTGGTGCGGCACAAGCCGCTGCTGGTCATGATTGCCGTCGTGCTGCTGAGTCCGCTGCGCGGCGGGCGGCGCGAGGCGGTGAACGTGGTCCGAGCGTGGCGCGACTCGCGCCGGATGGTCAGCGTGCCTGGTCCTGGCGAGAGTGCGGCGCCGGGACCGGCTCCTCGATAGCACGTCGCAACCGAGGCCTCAGCCCCTCGTTGTTGCCGGTGGCCAGCGCCGCCGCCCACACCGTGACCGAGCCGACCGCTGCGCCGGCGATGGTGTCGATGAAGAAGTGCCAGCCGAGGTAGACGGTGGCGAGGATCGTCAGCAGCAGGAACGCCCACGAGGCCAGGCGGATCCAGCGGGACAGACCGACGTACTCCACGATGAGGCAGATCGTGACCATGATGCCGACGTGCAGCGACGGGAACGCCGCGATCGTCTGCAGGGTGCCGGCGGCGAACCGGTCGTCGAGCACGGCGAGCCGGGTGTCCCACATGTCGGCGGCGAGCCTGCTGACCAGGGTGTCGGGCAGCGCCTGGAACTTCTCCGGCTCGCTGTAGATCGGCCCCACCGAGGGCAGCAGGATGTAGAACAGCGCGCCGAGCATCCAGTCGAACGCCACCGCCGTGACGTACCAGGAGCCGGCGCTGGTGTGACGGGTCCAGACCAGCGCGATCGCGATGCTGGCCGGGATCAGCACGATCCACGCCATGTAGGCCGTGCTGAACACGTGCGCGGCGATGCCGGTGCCGAAGAGGTCGTGGGTGACCTGGGCCGGGTCGTGGTCGAAGAACAGGACCCGGTCGAGCCGCGCCATCTCCGAGTCCCAGTTCCGGTCGTTGATGAACGGCGCCATGCTCTTGAGGTTGCGGAACGTGGCGTAGCACAGGTACCAGGCGCTCACGCCGCCGATGGCGAACAGCAGGTGGGACGTCGGCCAGCGCTCGCGCCACACGGCGAGCCAGGTGCGCGGCATCCGGCGAAGCGACCGGCGCGAGCGCCACAGCACGCGTGGGATGACGTCGACGAGGATCGCGGCCAGCACGATGGCCGGCATCCGGATGTAGCCGGGCACGATGCTGTCGGGATCCCAGATCGGCAGCTCCAGGATCGCGGCGAAGACGGCCATGGCGACGGCCATGACGATGCCCGCGCCCCAGGCGAAGCCGAAGTTGCGCTGGAGCAGCTCCAGCACCGAGCGTCCGCCGGCCCCCGAGGGCTCAACGCGGGTCTCAACCTCTCCCACGGACCCAGGGTAGGACCTCCCACCCCCCGGGGCGTATCCGACGTCGCCCTGACATGACCCTGAGGTGTGACCCGACGCACCGGGACGGCGAATCGGAACCATGGGTCCACCTCCGTAGACTGGCCGATCGTGTCAGAGGCCAACGTCCCCGCGGATCCCACCCAGCCAGCCCTCCCCGACCTCCTGGTGGTCGGATCGGGGTTCTTCGGGCTGACGATCGCCGAGCGCTGCGCCACGGAGCTGGGCCTGCGGGTGCTCGTGATCGACCGGCGCCACCACCTCGGCGGCAACGCCTACAGCGAACGCGACCCCGAGACCAACGTCGAGGTGCACAAGTACGGCGCGCACCTGTTCCACACCTCCAACGAGCGGGTGTGGGAGTACGTCAACCGGTTCACGTCGTTCACCGACTACAAGCACCGGGTCTTCGGCAAGTACCAGGGCCAGGTGTACTCGCTGCCGATGAACCTCGCGCTCATCAACCAGTTCTTCGGCAAGAGCCACACCCCGCAGGAGGCGCGCGAGCTCATCGCGAGCCAGGCCTCGGAGATCCGCACCGAGGATGCCACCAACCTCGAGGAGAAGGCGGTGAGCCTGGTCGGGCGCCCGCTGTACGAGGCGTTCATCAAGGGCTACACCGCCAAGCAGTGGCAGACCGACCCGACGCAGCTGAGCGCCGACATCATCACGCGGCTGCCGGTGCGCTACACGTTCGAGAACGGCTGGTTCAGCGACACCCACGAGGGCCTGCCCACCGACGGCTACACCGCCTGGCTCACCAAGATGGCCGACCACCCCAACATCGAGGTGCGGCTCGAGACGGACTTCTTCGACGTCGTCGACGACTACCGGGGCAAGGTGCCGATCGTCTACACCGGCCCGGTCGACGAGTACTTCGGCCACTCGGAGGGCCGGCTGTCGTGGCGCACCGTCGACCTCGAGAGGTCGGTCGAGGAGGTCGACGACTTCCAGGGCACCGGCGTGGTCAACTACAACGACCAGGAGGTGCCCTTCACCCGGATCATCGAGTTCAAGCACTTCCACCCCGAGCGCACCAAGACCCACCTGCCCGGTAAGACGGTGATCGTGCACGAGTACTCCCGGTTCGCCGAGGAGGGCGACGAGCCCTACTACCCGATCAACACCGCGGAGGACCGCGAGATCCTGCTGCGCTACCGCGAGCTGGCGAAGGCCGAGCCGATGGTGCTGTTCGGCGGCCGGCTCGGCACCTACAAGTACCTCGACATGCACATGGCGATCGGGTCGGCGCTCTCGATGTACGACAACAAGCTCAAGCCCCACTTCGCGGACGGAGCCAAGCTCGCGAGCGGAGGGGTCGACGAATGAGCTCCGGCGCGCGCCGCCTGCTGCAGCGGCAGATCCTGCCGCTCGACCGCGACCTCGACGTCCTCGCTCTCTACGTCGACCCCGAGGAGCCGCGGCTCGACGCCGACCGCTACGAGATCGGCGGCAACCGGGCGGCCAAGGACCTCAACAACGCCGCGATCCGGCAGTCGACGTCCACCGGGCGCTCGCTCCATCCCGACCAGATCGTGTCCCGCACCGCGCTGCGGGTCTCCTCCGGCGATCGGTTGTCGCTCGGCACCTACTTCAACGGCTTCCCGGCCAGCTACTGGCGTCGCTGGACCGTCGTCGACGCCGTGCAGCTCACCGTCACCCTGCAGGGCCGCGGCGCCACCGTCGTGGTCTACAAGTCGATGGCCAACGGCCGCTCGCAGCGCGTCGACAGCGCCACCACCGGTGGCGACACCGAGGGCCGGTTCACCTTCGACCTCACGCTCAAGCCGTTCGTCGACGGCGGCTGGTACTGGTACGACGTCGTCGCAGGTGACGACGACGCCGTGGTCGAGGCCGAGTGGACCGCCGAGGTGCCCGACGACCGACGCGACCACGGCACCACCGACATCGCGATCACCACGATGAACCGGCCCGACTTCTGCGCCCGCCTGCTCGCCCAGATCGGCGAGGACGCCGAGCTCGCGCCGTTCCTCGACGAGGTGCTCGTGATGGAGCAGGGCACCCAGAAGGTCGTCGACTCGGTGGAGTTCCCGGCCGCGGAGAAGGCCCTGGGAGACCGGCTGCGGATCATCGAGCAGGGCAACCTCGGCGGCTCCGGCGGCTACGCCCGCGGCCAGCTCGAGTCGGTGCGCAAGGGCACCGCCACCTACGCGATGATGATGGACGACGACGTCGTCTGCGAGCCCGAGGGCATCATCCGGGCGGTCACCTTCGGCGACCTGGCCCGCCGTCCCACGATCGTGGGCGGCCACATGTTCAGCCTGTTCTCCAAGTCGCGGCTGCACAGCTTCGGCGAGATCGTCCAGCCGTGGCGCTTCTGGTGGATGACGCCGCTCGACGGCTACTCCGACTGGGACCTCGCCGCCCGCAACATCCGCTCGGCGCGGTGGCTGCACCGGCGCACCGACGTCGACTTCAACGGCTGGTTCATGTGCCTCATCCCGCGGCAGGTGCTCGCCGAGATCGGGCTGTCGCTGCCGCTGTTCCTCAAGTGGGACGACTCCGAGTTCGGGCTGCGGGCGAAGGAGGCGGGCTACCCGACGGTCTCGTTCCCGGGCGCCGCCGTGTGGCACGTGCCGTGGACCGACAAGAACGACGCCGTCGACTGGCAGGCGTACTTCCACCTCCGCAACCGGTTCGTGGCCGCACTGCTGCACTCGCCGTACCCGAACGGCGGCCGGATGGTCCGCGAGACGCTCAACCACCAGATCGCCCACCTGGTGTCGATGCAGTACTCCACCGCCGAGCTGCGGCTGCTGGCGATGAAGGACGTGCTCGAGGGCCCGCACCGGCTGCACGAGAAGCTGGCCACGCGGCTGGGCGAGGTGAACGCGCTCCGCAAGGAGTACACCGACGCCCGACTCGAGCCCGACCGCGAGGCGCTGCCCGCGGTGCGCCGCACCAAGCCGCCGCGCAAGGGTCGCTCGGGCACCGAGGTCCCGAGCCGGCTCTCCCAGCTCACCAGCGCCGTGCTCCAGCCGCTGCGGCAGGCGAAGCCGCCTCGGTCGCTGTCGCGGGAGTACGCCGAGGCCGAGGTGCGCGCACAGGACGCCAAGTGGTACCGGCTCGGCTCCCTCGACGCCGCCGTCGTGTCGATGAACGACGGCACCTCCGCGGCCTTCTACCAGCGCGACCCCGCGACCTTCCGGCGGCAGATGGGCGAGACCCTGGCGCTGCTCGGACGGTTCCGCCGCGAGTGGCCGCAGCTCGCCGAGGAGTACCGCTCCGCCCTGCCCGAGATCACCTCGCCGGAGGCGTGGGACGTGACCTTCGCCCCGTGGACGGGCGCGACCCAGGACGACGCCAACGATGACTGACACTGCCGGAGCCCCACCGACCCACGCCGAGGCGGCGACCCCCGAGGTCGACCTGCCGCCGATGAAGGCTCCGACGGCGGACAACGGGCTGCTGGGCGTCTTCCAACGCCGGTACCTGCTGCGGCTCCTGGTGCGGCGCGAGATCAGCGCCCGCTACCAGGGGTCGTTCCTCGGCCTGCTGTGGAGCTACATCAACCCGCTGTCGCAGTTCTGCATCTACTACTTCATCCTCGGCGCGATCCTGGTGCGCGACATCGAGAACTTCGCCATCCACATCTTCTCGGGCCTGATCATCGTGCACTTCTTCACCGAGACGCTGATGGCGGGCACCCGCTCCATCGTGCGCAACAAGGCGCTGGTGCAGAAGATGGCGATGCCGCGCGAGATGTTCCCGGTGGCCTCGATGCTCGTGTCCTTCTACCACGTAGGCCCGCAGATCGTGATCCTGCTGGTGGCCTGCGTCGGGGTGGGCTGGTCGCCCGATCCCGTCGGGCTCGCCGCCCTCGGGCTCGCGCTCGCGCTGAGCATGGTGCTGGGCCTGGCCCTCGCCCTGCTCTTCAGCTGCGCCAACGTGTTCTTCCGCGACGTCGGCAGCGTGGTGGGCATCCTCACCAACCTGATCCGGTTCGGCGTGCCGATGATCTACAGCTACTCGATGGTCGACGAACGATTCGGCTCCTTCGCCGAGTACTACCTCCTCAACCCGATCTCGATCGCCGTCCTGCTGTTCCAACGCACCTTCTGGATCGGCACCGGCAGCGACCCGGACGAGCTCGCGAAGACCGAGATGCCGTCGCATCTCCTCGAGCGCGGGCTGGTGATGCTCGGCGTCTCGCTCATCCTGCTGGCCATCGGGCAGCTGGTGTTCAGCCGGCTCGAGAACAAGGTCCCGGAGCGTCTCTGAGATGGCCGAGTCGATCCGCCTCGAGAACGTCACCAAGACCTTCTCCCGCCGCTACCAGCGCACGTTCAAGCAGGTCACGGTGGCGAAGCTGCGCGGTCAGGAGACCATCCGGCACTTCAACGCCGTCGACGGCATCAGCCTCAGCGTGCACCAGGGGGAGTGCATCGGGCTCATGGGCCTGAACGGCTCGGGCAAGAGCACGCTGCTCAAGCTCATCAACGGCGTGATGCGACCCGACTCGGGCTCGGTGCTCACCCGCGGCCGGATCGCGGGGCTCATCGCCACCGGCGCCGGCTTCCACCCCCAGCTGAGCGGCCGGGAGAACCTGATCCTCAACGCCGCCATCCTGGGCATGAGCGAGGCCGAGACCAAGGAGCGGTTCGACGAGATCGCCGACTTCGCCGAGCTCGGCGACAAGCTCGACGACCAGGTGGGGCACTACTCCTCCGGCGAGAGCGCCCGGCTCGGGTTCTCGATCGCCATCCACGTCGACTCCGACATCTTCCTGGCCGACGAGGTGCTCGCCGTCGGCGACCGCCCGTTCAAGCGCAAGTGCCTGCAGAAGATGGAGGAGATCCGCGACGGCGGACGCACGCTGTTCTACGTCAGCCACTCCTCCGGCACCGTGCGCCGGATGTGCAACCGGGTGGTCGTGCTCGAGCAGGGCCGGATGGTCTTCGACGGTGACGTCGACGAGGGCATCAGCTTCCTCCACTACGACGACGAGGAGGACGCCCCCGCCGAGGGCGGCAAGGACGGCCGTCGCACCCGGCAGGCGGTCCTCGACGACGAGATCGGCGCGGACATCTAGGCAACCTTCGCCGCTCGTCGCAGCTTTCTCGCGCAAGCGCGAAAAAGTTGCTGCGGCTCCGCGTGTCGAGTGGAAATTACAGGTTTGTAGTTACTCAGAACCTCTTCCCAGCCCGTGTTACTGGTGTGAAGGTTGCTACCCGTGTGACTCTTCCCCGCCGCACTGGAGCCTTCATGATGTCGCCCCGACACCGTCGTTTCACCACTCTCTGCCAGCAGCTGCTCACCCTCGCCGTGGTCTGCGCTGCGCTCACCCCGGCCGCCACGGTGATGACCCTCGAGCTCGTGCCGGAGGGCCCGAGCGCCGCCGTCCGGGACGGCGGAGCAGTCGCCGGCGCCTACGTGGCCGCGAACCAGGTGCCGACCCAGGTGCCCACCGAGGCCGTCGACCCGGTGGTGCGCGAGTTCGCACTCACCGCGCCGGCCGGCGCCCGGCTCGCGCCCGGTGCCCTCAAGGCGCAGACCCGCCGGGTCGCGAGCGGCACGGAGGTCGTGAGCACCCCGCAGCAGGTGAACGGGTTCGGGTCGATCGGCGTCACCTGGGCGCACGGCGTCCAGCTGGGCGACGACCAGATCGGCGTGCAGGTCCGCACGCAGGACGGCGGTGCGTGGTCCGACTGGTCCGAGGTGGAGTACCACGACGACCACGGCCCCGACCCCACCAGCGACGAGGGGCGCAAGGCCCGGCCGGGCACCGACGCGGTGGTGATCGGCGACGTCGACCAGGTGCAGGTCAAGGTCGACACCCGTGCGGTCCCGCCGTCCGGCCTGACCCTCGCGGTCATCGACCCGGGCAAGGCCCGGCACACGGCACGCCAGCTGCCGGCGATCGACACCGGCGCGCTGCCGGAGACCCCGACCCTGGAGGACACCGAGCCGACGACGACGACCGGCGAAGGCCAGGCGACGCTGGCCCGGGCCCGCGTGACGCCGCGCCCGGTGATCTACTCGCGGGCCCAGTGGGGCGCGAACGAGAAGCTGCGCGACAAGAGCTCGCTCCACTACTACGAGGTGCACGCCGGGTTCGTGCACCACACGGTGAACGCGAACGACTACAGCGCGGCCGACGTGCCCGGCATCCTGCGCGGCATCTACGCGTACCACACGCGCTCGCGCGGCTGGAGCGACATCGGCTACAACTTCCTGGTCGACCGGTTCGGTCGGATCTGGGAGGGCCGCGCCGGCGGCGTCGGCCGGCCGGTGGTGGGCGCGCACACGCTCGGCTACAACGACTACTCCTTCGCGATGTCGGCGATCGGCAACTTCGAGACCGCCCGGCCGTCCTCGGCGATGCTCCAGGCCTACGGCGTCCTCTTCGGCTGGAAGCTGTCGCTGCACGGCGTCGGCGCCGGGGCCACCCGGCAGCGTGTCGGCGACCGCACCTTCCCGGCCATCAACGGGCACCGCGACGCCGGGTCGACGGCCTGTCCGGGCCGCTACCTCTACGCGCAGCTGCCTCGGATCCGGCGAGCTGGCGCAACGGGCGCAGGTGGGCTGGTCGGGACGGCAGCTGGAGTCGAACCTCGCCGGCAGTGCCCATCCCGACCTGGTGGCTCGCCGCGCCAGCGACGGCCGCGCCGTCATCCTGCCGACCTTCCCCAAGAGCGGCGGTGGCTACCGGCTGGCGCGGGCGATCGTGACCCGGATCAACCTGCGCAACGTCGACCGCGTGATGAACGCCGGCGACTGGGACCGGGACGGGCACTCGGACATCATCGGCCGCCACCGTGGCAACGGAGCGCTCTACATCTGGACGGGCCACGGCGACGGCACGTTCGACGGGGTTCGGCTCCTGGCCCGCTCGTTCGGGCGCATCGACCTGCTCGCCGCCGTCGGCGACGTCACCGGCGACGGCTGGCCCGACCTCATGGGCCAGCCTCGGGGCGGCCCGATGAAGATCTACCCCGGCATCGGGCTCAAGGGTCATGCACCCGGCTACGTGGCGTCCAGCCGGATCAGTGCCGGCCGGCAGATCCCGATCGGGCGGTGGAACGGCGACGGCGCGCCCGACACGCTCTACCGGTCCAGTGGCACGCTGACCGCCCGCGACGGCAACGGGCCGGGTGGGATCACCGGAGGGCCGCGGTCGATCAAGCTCGACCTGGGGCCGTTCGACTGGGTCGTGGGCATCAGCGACGTCGGACTGTCCGGCCACCCCGACCTCGTGCTGCGCGCTCGCTCCAGCGGCAAGCTGTGGCTGGTCCGGGCCGACATGAACCGGGTCTGGCCGCGGGAGTACCTCGGGACCGCCGCCGGCTACGACCTGGTCGGTTGAGGGTCACCGTGTCGAGCACAGGCGTGGCTCGTCGCTCAGGCAGGGAAGCGGGCGGTGGCGTGCTCGGCGGCGTAGGTCGACGCGAGCAGCTCCCGTCCGGCCCGGGCGACCAGCACGAGGGAGCCGCCGCGTAGCAGCGGCTCCGTCACGGTCGCGATCCCCGGTGGGGAAGCCGGGTTCGCCTCCGTCAGGAGGCGGCCGCCGTCGGTGAGGAGACTCCCGGCGGCGGCCGCCGTCCAGAGCTCGCCCTGGGTCACCGGCGCGCCGCCGAGGTCGTGGGCGACGTCGTCTGCGCCGGGCGGGTCGACGGCGACGAAGGCGTCGGGCTGGCCCCAGATCTCCACCCCGAGGTCGAGCACGCCGTCCGGCACGCCCTCGGGGAACCGCACGCCGAGCGGGAGCAGCGCCGTCGCGAGCACCACCGGCCGACCCGCCGCGGCCAGGTCGGCCCACGCCGGCATCGAGGCCGGGCCGCACACGACGGCGTCCGGGTCGTCGGCGGCGGTGACGCAGAGGCCGGCGGTCCACGCGGCGCCGAGGAACACCGGGCCCAGCCAGTGGGCGGGGAGGTCGACCCGCAGCCGGTCGCCGCGCTCCAGCCCGACCTCGTCGACGAGCAGCGAGGCCGCCTTGGCCACCCAGTTGGCGTACGTCGTCACCGACAGCTCGGTGCGCTCGCCGGACTCGCCGTCGTAGAAGGTGACCAGCGGGCGGCCGGGGTCGCGGCGCAGCTGCGCGGCGAGCACCTCGGAGAAGACGGTCACGGGATCACCCTCGCATCAGACCCCCTACCCTTCGCGCATGAGCGAGACCGGTGGGCTGTGGGCGGTCGTACCGGCCGGGGGAGCGGGCACCCGGCTGTGGCCGCTGTCGCGGGCCGCGGAGCCGAAGTTCCTGCACGACCTCACCGGGTCGGGCCGCTCGCTGCTCCAGAGCACCTGCGACCGGCTGGCCCCGCTGGTGGGCGACCGGGTGCTCGTGGTGACCGGACGGGCGCACGCCGACGCGGTGCGGGCGCAGCTGCCCGAGCTTCCCGACGAGGCCGTGGTGGCCGAGCCGTCGGCGCGCGACTCGATGGCGGCCATCGGGCTGGCGGCGGCGCTGCTGGAGCGGCGCGACCCGGACGCCGTCATGGGCTCGTTCGCCGCCGACCACGTGATCGGCGACACCGAGCCGTTCGAGGCCGCCGTCCGCGCCGCCGTCGCCGCCGCGCGCGACGACTGGCTCGTGACCGTCGGGATCGCGCCCACGTTCCCGTCGCCGGGGTTCGGCTACATCCACGTCGGCGAGCCGCTGGCGGGCCACCCCGGCGTGCACCGGGTGCGCGAGTTCGTGGAGAAGCCGTCGGTGTCGGTGGCCGAGACCTACCTCGCCTCCGGTGAGCACCGGTGGAACGCGAGCATGTTCGTGGTGCGCCCTCGGGTGCTGCTCGACCTGCTCGCCGAGCGCGACCCCGGCTTCGCCGCCGCGCTGCGCGGCATCGCTGCGGAGCCACACACCCTCGAGGAGGTGTGGGCCACGCTGCCACGGATCGCCCTCGACCACGCGGTGGCCGAGCCGGCCGCGGCGGCCGGCCGGGTCGCCGTCGTGCCGGCTCGCTTCGCCTGGGACGACATCGGCGACTTCGACTCCCTCGCCACCCTGCTCGAGGACCACCGCACGGCCACCGCCACCGTGCTCGGCGACGACGCGCTCGTCGAGACGGTCGGCGCCACCGGCCTGGTGGTGCCGGCGTCGGGCCGGGTGGTCGCCGTCGTCGGGCTCGACGACGTCGTCGTCGTCGACACCCCCGACGCCGTCCTCGTGACCAGCCGAGCGCACGCCCAGGCGGTCAAGCAGGTCGTCGCCGCACTCAAGCAACGCGGCCGCGACGACCTGACCTAGGTTTGGACTACCCGCTCGCTGGGCTCGCCTACTGGGCGTTCGGCTCGGGGGAGTCGGTGTAGGGGTACTCCTTCATGAAGTCGTCGAGCGCCTCGCCGCTGACGTCGGAGCAGTACTGCCACACGCCGGTGGACTTCTCGGCGTTGCCCTTCCAGTGGGTGAACGCGATGTGCTGGCCGTCCGGGAAGCCCTTGCCGACCTCGTCGGTGTCGTCCTTGGTCCACGGGGCGGCGATGAACTTGAGCCGGAAGTTGTTGTCGTCGATCTTGAACTTCTCGGCGATGGCGGTGATCTGGGCCATCTGCTCTCGGTCGTCGGCGACGGTGTCGTCGTACCAGAGGATCGTGTAGCCGTGCTCGAGGTTGTGCACGAGCGACTCGAGCTCGGGGCGCTCGTCGTTCTCGTCGTACAGCTTGTCGGCGAACGCGGCCGGCGCGACGTTGGCCTCGTTCCAGTGGGGACCGTAGGCGGGGGGCGCGTCCTCGTAGGTGACCTGGCTGCCGAAGGTCACGTGCTCGGAGACGCCGGTGGCGTCCTTGGTCTCGACCTCCTGGCACACCGACGCCGCCGCGCCGACCTCGGCGAGGTCGAGGTTCGCGTACTGGCGCTTGTCCCACCAGTCCGTGACCGGGCGCCAGGCCGCGGCGAGGACGATCGCCAGCGCCACGGCGACGCAGACGCCGACGATGGCGTAGCCACGGCGCTTCTCGGCGCCGCGCTGCTTCTTCATCGCATCGTCGATGAGCTTCTGGCGCTCGGACTTCGCGGACTTCGACGACTTGGCGGACTTGGCCACGACGGGTGATGTTCCTCGGTTCGCTGGGGATCGGAGACGGCCACCCCGGGGGGTGGCCGCGGGAAGTCTACGGAGTCAACCCATGGAACCGGAGATCGGCGCCGGGGTCGCCGAGGTGCACCTCCCAGCCACACGCCAGCGCGACGGCGCCGATCGCGTCCAGGCGCGGGCTGTCCGGGCAGGTCACCTCCGTGGCCGAGATCACGCGAGCCTCCACCCCGGTGGCGCGCCCGAGTGCGCCGGCCAGCTCGTCGGCCGAGGCGGGCGCTCCGAACAGCCGGGCGTCCTCGGCCAGCGCGCCGGCGGCCACCACCACGGCCTCCCGCGCGCCGAGCCCGAACATGTCCCGCTCCTCGGCCCGCACCAGCGCGACGGCGCCCGGGCCGTCGTCGCCGGCGGGCAGCACCAGGTCGGCCCGGCCGCGCACGACGGCGAACGGCCGGCCGCCGAGCTTGCCCTGCGCGAGCTCGGCCAGCCCGGCCAGCTCGTCGGCCACGGCCGGCGCGGTGACGGCGAGCTCGTTGCCGTGCTCGTCGACCCGGCCGGCGTGGTCGTCGAGCACCACGAGCACCGGCGGCACCGATGGCGAGGTCGGTCTGCCCCTCGCGCCAGGCCCGGCCGGCGGTGTCGGTGACGACGACGCCGACCGTGCGGCCGGTGCGGGCGTGCAGGCCGGCGCGCAGGGCGCGGGCCGAGGCGTCGGGGTCGAGCGGCAGCAGCACCGAGCGCCCGGCCTCGACGTTGGAGCTGTCGACGCCGGCCGCCGCGAGCACCAGCCCGTGCCGGGTGCGGGCGATCGTCGTCGGACCGCGGCGCGCCACCACCCGCGCGGTCTCGCCGGCGACGTGCTCCTCGCGCGGCCCGTCGACCACCCGGCCCTCCGCCTTGCTCACCACCTTGCTCGTGACCACCACGACGTCGCCGTCGGCCAGCGCGTCGTCCTCGCCGAGGGCGCTCAGCAGCAGGGCGACGAGGTCGTCGCCTGCCCGCACCGGCGGCACGCCGTCGGGCGCGAAGGCCGTGACCCGGCGGCCGCTCACGTGACCAGCCGGACGGCGGCCGCGGCCATCGCGGCGGTGGCGTCGGGGTCGGTCATCATCAGCGGCACCGCCTCGCAGGCGATGCCGGCCTCGCGCACGCCCGCCACGTGGTGGGCGTCGCGCTCGTCGACCAGCCACCCGTCGAGCACGCCGCCGTCCCCGCGACCCCCGTAGTGCCGGGCCACCGCACCCGCGGTGACCTCCACGCCGATCGAGGTGAGCATCTGCCGGGCCATGCCGTGCACGTGGGTGTCGCCGACGATGGGGGACAGGCCCACCACCGGGGCGGCGGTGGCGGTGATCGCCTCCCGCACCCGCGGCACCCCGAGGATCGTGCCCACCGACACCACCGGGTTGGACGGCGGCAGCACCACCAGGTCGGCGTCGGTGATCGCGTCGATCACGCCGGGCGCCGGGCTCGGCGTCGTCGAGTCCGACGACGACGACGGCCTCGGCCGGCACCGCCGCCCGCAGCCGCACCCAGTACTCCTGGAAGTGCACGACCCGGCGCCCGCTCGGCGCGTCGGCGTCGGCGATCGCCACGTGGGTCTCGACCCGGTCGTCGGTCATCGGGAGCAGCCGCACCCCGGGGTCCCACCGCTTGCACAGCGCCTCGGTGACCTGCGAGAGCGGGTAGCCGGCGTCGAGCATCTGGGTGCGCACCAGGTGCGTGGCGAGGTCGCGGTCGCCGAGCCCGAACCAGGTGGGCTCGACGCCGTAGGCGGCCAGCTCCTCCTTGGCCCGCCACGACTCGTCGCGCCGGCCCCAGCCGCGCTCGGGGTCGATGCCGTCGCCGAGGGTGTACATGACCGTGTCGAGGTCCGGGCAGACCTTGAGGCCGTGCAGCCAGATGTCGTCGGCGGTGTTGGCGACCACGGTGATCTCGGCGTCGGCGTCGACCCCCGGGATCGCCCCGTTGGCGATGCCGTGACGGAGCCCGACGAGGAACCGCGCGCCCCCCACGCCGCCCGACAGCACGGTCAGCTTCTTCACGCCGCTCACTCTGCCGCACCGGTTCCGGGGCCGCTCAGGCGCCCGAGCGGCGGCCTCCGCGCTCAGTCCATACCAGACCGGCCTTGACTAATCGCGTATGACAGGCATGTAATTCTCACCAAGTTGTTCCGGTTGCATGCCCGTGCAGTCGGGGTCGAGCGGGTCGAGTAGAGCGGGAGCACCACCATGAGAGAACTCTTCCTCTTGGAACCCGAGTCGGAGGACGGCGGGTGGCAGGAGCGTGCGCTGTGCGCCCAGACCGACCCGGAGGCGTTCTTCCCGGAGAAGGGCGGGTCGACGCGGGAGGCGAAGAAGGTGTGCCTCACGTGCGAGGTGCGCGACGAGTGCCTCGAGGCCGCGCTGTTCAACGACGAGCGCTTCGGGATCTGGGGCGGGCTGTCGGAGCGGGAGCGGCGGAAGCTGAAGAAGCGCGCGGTCTGAGCCCAGCCGCACAGCCAAACCCGACGGCGCCCGTGCGCCGTCCGCGAGGAGACCCCGGTCGTGAGGCCGGGGTTCCTCGCGTTTCAGGCGCGTGCCCCGGCGCTCGTTAGCCTGTCGGACCGTGCCTTCCCCCGACGGGTCCTCCGTGGCCGTGCTCCTCGTGAGCCACGACGGCGCCCGCTGGCTGCCGGGCGTGCTGGCCGGGCTGGCCGCGCAGTCGGTGCGGCCGGGGCAGGTGATCGGCGTCGACACCGGGCAGCCGCGACGAGAGCGCGACCCTGCTCGAGGGCGCCTGCCACGACGTCGTCCGGGCCGGCCCCGCGGGCTACCCGGAGGCGGTACGGCTCGGGCTGGAGCGGGTCGCCCTCGCCGAGCACGACCACGAGTGGGTCTGGCTGCTCCACGACGACTCCCGGCCCGACGACGGCGCCCTCGCCGCGCTGCTCACTGCGGCCGCCGACCACCCGCGCGCCGACCTGTTCGGCTGCAAGCTGCGTGAGTGGCCCTCGCTGCGGCGGCTGCTGGAGGTCGGCGTCACCGTCACCGGCACCGCCCGCCGCGAGACCGGCCTCGAGCGCGGCGAGTACGACCAGGGCCAGCACGACGACATCCGCCGGGTGCTCGCCTGCAACACCGCGGGCCTGCTCGTGCGGCGCCGGGTGCTCGCCGACCTCGGCGGCCTCGACCAGGCGCTGCCGGTGCTCGGCAGCGACCTCGACCTCGGCTGGCGGGCCGCCGCGGCCGGTCACACCACGCTCGTGGTGCCGCCCGCCGTCGTCTTCCACGCCGAGGCCACCCGTCGCGGCCAGCGGCCCACGGCGGTGCCGGCGGTGGCCGGCCGCCATCCGCTGCGCGAGGAGCGGCGGGCCACGATCTTCACGCTGCTCGCCAACGGCAGCGGCTACGGGCTGCCGCTGCGGGTGCTGCGGCTCACCGTCGGCGCGCTGCTGCGTGCCCTCGGCCTGCTGCTGGTGCGCGCGCCGGGCGAGGCCGCCGACGAGGTGCTGGGGCTGGGGTCGGTGCTCGCGCACCCGGGCCGGCTGCGCGCCGCCCGGCGCGCCCGCGGCGGCCCGGGCCGCCCGTCGGGCCAGGTGGCGCACCTGCTGGCGCCGTTCTGGATCCCGTTGCGGCACGGGCTGGACGCCGCGGGCGACGCCGTCGCCTCGGTCGGCATGCTCACCAGCGAGGCGGCCGAGCGGCGCCGGCTGGCCCGGCTGGTCACCCACCCGGTCTCGTGGGCCATGGCGGCCGTCGTCGTGCTCGCGCTCGTCGCCTGCCAGGTCGCCGTCGGGGCCGTCTCCGGTGGGGGGCTGTCGCCGGCACCCGAGACCCGCGGCGCGTGGTGGTCGCTGCACCTGGAGTCGTGGCACGCCCTCGGCACCGGCTCGGACGTGCCCGCCCCGCCCGCGGTCGGGCCGCTGGCGCTGCTCGGCAGCGTGCTGGGCCCGGGACTCACGGTCTCCGTGCTCCTGCTGGCCGCGGTGCCGCTCGCGCTGGCCGGGATGTGGCGGCTGCTGCGCACCGCGCTCGACCGGGCGCTGCCCGCACCCCGCGTGTCGAGCTGGGTGGTCGGGCTCGGCGCCGCCGGCTACGGCCTGGTGCCGCTCGCCTCCGGGGCGTGGGGCGGGGGCCGCCTCGGGACGACGATGGCGGCCGCGCTGCTGCCCTGGACGGTGCGGGCCGCGCTCGGGCTGGTGGCCCCGCACGCCGAGACCCGGCGGCGCGCGGGCTGGCGCACCGGGCTCCTCCTCACGCTCGTCGTGTGCTTCGCGCCCGTGCTGTGGTGGCTCGCGGCCGCCCTCGTGCTGGTGGCCGCCGTCGCCGGCCTCGCGCTCGCGACCTGGCTGGTGCGCGACCGCACGGTGTGGCTCCCGACCGTGATCGCCCTCGTCGTGCCGGTGGTGCTGCTCCTGCCCTGGTGGGTGCCGGCCGTCGTCCACGACGCCGGCGCCCAGCTGCTCCTCGAGGCCGGGCGGGTGCCGCCACCCGCCCTCGACGGGCTCGACCTGCTCACCGGCCGGGTCGGCGACACGGGGGCCCCGGGCTGGGCCGGGTTCGTGCTGCTCGGGCTGGCGGCGCTCGCGCTGGTGCCCGGCGCCACCCGGCGCGCCGTGGCCGGCTGCTGGGTGGTGGCCGTGGTGGTCGTCGCCGTCGCGCTGGTGGTGTCGCTGCCTCGCCTCGACCTCGCCACCACCCAGGCGCCCGCCGCGCTCGGCGGGCTGGTGGTCGCGGGCCAGGCGGCGCTGGTGGCGGCCGCCGCGCTCGGGCTCGCGGGCCTGACCCGCACACCGGGGCTGCCGCGGCCCGCCGTGGTGGTGGCCGGCGTCGCGCTCGCCGTCCTGCCCGTGGTCGGCCTCGCCGCCGCCCTCACCGGCGACGACGACCTCACCTCCGACGCCGGGCGCGGCCTGCCGGTCTACATGGCCGAGCGGGCCGCGGAGGCCCCCCAGTACGGCGTGCTGGTGGTGCGGGGCGACGTCGACGACGGCTTCACCTGGGTGGTCGACCGCGGCGACGGCGTCACCCTGGGCGAGGACGAGGTGCTGGCCACCGCGGCCGTCGACCCCGCCGACGCCGCCGTGGTCGAGCAGCTGCTGGCCGCGCCGACGACCACCGACGACACCGACGGCACCCGGCTGCGCGACCTCGGCGTGCTGCACGTGCTGCTGCCCGACCCGGCCGACGGCCGGCTCGCCGCCGTCCTGGACGCGACCCCCGGCCTCACGCCCACCGGCGCCGGCGAGGGCGCGCGGGCCTGGCGCGTCGACGGCGGCGACCCGCCCGCGAGCTCGGTGGCCGGACCGAGCGCGCCGTGGCGGGTGGCGCTGCTCGTGGTGCAGGGCGTGGGGCTGCTGGTCGTGCTCGTGCTGGCCGCGCCGACGATCCGCCGCGCCGACACCTCGGCCGAGGGGGAGGCGGCATGACCACGACGCCCACCCCCGGTCGCCGTCGGGCGGCCCCGGTGCAGCGGCGCGCGCCCGCTCGCCGCCCTGGTGGTGCTGCTGCCCGCGGCGATGGTGCTGCTCGCGCTGCTCGTCGACCCCGACCCGGCGTCGGTGCCGGCCGCCCAGCCGCCCACCACCCAGCCCGTCACCAGCGCCGTGGTGGTGTGCCCGTCCGGGCCGGCCGGGTCGGCCGCGGCCGGCTCGCTCACCGGGGAGTCCGGCAGCGTGGACGCCTCGGTCGGCGGCGACGACGCCGAGCCCGTCGAGCTCGGCGCGAACCAGCCGGCTGCGGTGGACGCCGGCGACACCTGGTTCGCGGTCACCGGTCGCGACGCCCTCGCCCCGCTCCTGCTGGCGGGCCGGTTCGCCACCCCCGCCGCGGCCGCCGACTGCCGCGAGCCGGTCTTCGACCAGTGGTTCACCGGCGTCGGCGCCGGGGCCACCCACGCCTCGGTGCTCGAGCTCGTGAACCCCGACCGCGGCCGCGCCGTGGTCGACGTCGAGGTGTTCGGCCGCGACGGGCCGGTCGAGGCCCCCGACCTGCTGGGCCTGGCCGTGCCCGGCGGCGACGTCGAGCAGGTCGACCTCGCCACCACCCTCCCGCGCGGCGACGATCTCGCGCTGCGGGTCCGGGTGGTCCGCGGGCGCGCCTCGGCCCACCTCACCGACTCCTACGACCGGATCGGCTCGGGCGACCGCAGCACCGACTGGCTGCCCGGGCAGGCCGCGCCCGCCACCACCCACCGGCTGCTCGGGCTGCCCGCGGGCGAGGGCCGCCGCGTGCTCGTGCTCGCCAACCCCGGCGACGACGAGGGCCGGGCCACCGTGCGGCTGGTCACCGGCGAGTCCACCTTCGCCCCCGACGGCGTCGAGGAGGTCCGGCTGCCACCGCAGTCGGTCACCCGCGTCACCCTCGGGCCCGCGCTGCAGGGCGCGCTCGGCGGCCGACCCGCCGACCGGGCGCTCGGCGTCGAGGTCGAGACGTCGGTGCCCACCACGGCCGACCTGTACCAGGTCGTCGACGACGACCTCGTCCACGCCTCCTCCCCGCCGGTGCTCGCCGGACGGGCCGGGGCGCTGCTGCCGGGCGGCCCGCAGACGCTCCTGCTGGCCGGCGCCACCGACGCCGGCGAGGTCACGGTCACCGTCCACGACGAGGACGGCGAGCAGCTCGAGGAGCAGCAGGTGCCGCTCGCCCCCGGCCGCGGCACGTCGCTCGACCTGCCCGCCCGCGCGCGGCTCGTGACCGTGGTCCCGGCTGCCGGCGTCAGCGTGCAGGCGGCCGTGCTGGCGGGTGACCGGCGCGGCTCGGCGGTGGTCGTCGTGCGCGAACCGGTGGACAGCCGGCTGGTGCCGGACGTCCGGCCGGGGTGACGACGGCGCCTGGCTCAGATCCGCTCAGAGCCGCAGGTCGGCGCGCAGCTCGCTCACGATCTCGCCGAACCGCGCCGGCCGGAGCCGGTCCTCGTGGAGCACGAACTGCTCGAAGTCGAGGTCGTCGACCTCGCCCACCGACGGCCGCGGCGCCGGGTCGCGCCGGCCGCGCCACAGGACGGTCTGCCCGTGGTTGTTCACGATCGTGCGGTAGCTCAGCGACGGGAAGAACGACTCCACGAAGAACACGACCTTGTACACGTCGCCCATCCAGCGCTGGTCGGTGCTGCCGAGCCAGGAGCGCACCGTGAAGAAGCTCTCCCGGTCGGCCATCGAGGCCAGGTAGGTGGGCGGCCGGGTGTCGTCGATGACGATGACGCCGCGCGGCTGCAGGTGGTGCAGCGCGTTGGTGAGGTCGCGCAGCGTCTGCTCGAAGGTGTGCAGGCCGTCGAGGTAGATCACGTCGAACTGCTCGTCGGGCGCGACCAGGCGCGCGAAGTACTCGTCGCTCGTGACCTCGTGGCACTCGACGCCGGTCTGCTCGCGGGCGTACTCGGCGGCGTCGAACCGGAACTCCGGGTCGACGGCGATCTTGCGGGCGGCGGGCACCCGCTGGAACGTGACCCCCTGGGCGACGCCGACCTCGAGGTAGCGGGGCTCGTCGTAGAGCGCCGTGAGCCGGCGGAGCACGCGGGCGCGGGTCAGGGGCTTCGCGTCCGGGTCGATCGGCGCTGGTCGGGCCATGCGCGGCAGGCTATCGAGACCGCGCTCACTCCTCGTCGGCGAGCCGCGGGTCGACGACGTGCGGCTCGACGCCGAGCAGGTCGGCCACCTGCTCGACGACGACCGCGCGCACGAGAGCCGGCCAGCTCGGTGCGGGTGCGCGCCCGCTGCTCGATCGGACGCCGGAACACCACGAGCCGGGTCGGGCGGGTGCCGGCGCCGCGCACCAGGCTCGCCAGCGGCACCTGCGCGGACTCCCAGTCGTCCGGCACCTGCGGCGCCTCCTCGACGGCGTACTCCACCAGCCCGAGGTGGTCGCGCCAGCGGTCCTCGAGGTCGGAGACGACGTCCAGCACCATCCGGTCGAACCGGTCCCGCCGCGGGTGCGTCCGGGGCCGGCCGGGGTGCTCGGGCATCACGCCCGGACCGCGCGGCCCCCGGCCGCGGCGATCTCGGGTCGCGCGCCGGGCGCCGTCGTCGGGGTCGCTCACGGCCGCGAGCCTAAGCCGCAACCGACACTCCCGGCGGTACGGTCGCCGCGTGAGCCATGCCCGCCGCTGTTCGCGCACCGCGTGCGGCCGCCGGGCGGTGCAGACCCTCACCTACGTCTACGCCGACCAGACGGCGGTGCTCGGCCCGCTGTCCACGTACGCCGAGCCGCACGCCTACGACCTGTGCGACCAGCACGGCGAGCGGCTCTCGGCCCCCCGCGGCTGGGAGGTCGTCCGGCTCGCCTTCGACCCCGCCGGTGCGGGGCCCACCGAGGACGACCTGCTGGCGCTCGCGGACGCCGTCCGCGAGGCCGCCCGGCCGGCGCCGGTCGAGCGGCTCGATCCGCACGACGAGGCCGGCGCCAACGCGGGCCGCGAGTCGGCCCGCCGCGGCCACCTGCGGGTGCTCACGACCGACTGAGCGCGGCACTAGGGTGCGCGCATGGCCGCCACCCTCGCCGCCGAGAACCTCGGCGCGGTCTTCAAGGCCTACGACGTGCGGGGGACCGTGCCCGACCAGCTCGACGAGGAGCTCGCCCGCGCGATCGGACGGGCGTTCGTGCAGGTGCTCGGCGTCACCGAGGTCGTCGTCGGCTACGACATGCGGCCCACCTCGCCCGGCCTCGCCGGGGCGTTCGCGGACGGCGCCACCATGGCCGGCGCCGACGTCACGATGATCGGCCTCGCCTCCACCGACCAGCTGTACTTCGCCTCCGGCCACCTCGGGAAGGCCGGCGCGATGTTCACCGCCAGCCACAACCCGGCGCAGTACAACGGGATCAAGATGTGCCGCGCCCGGGCCGTGCCGGTGGGTCTCGACAGCGGCCTCGCCGAGATCCGCGACCTGGTGGTGTCCGGCGGGTTCGCCACCTCGGCGCGCGAGGGCTCGATCAGCGAGCACGACGTGCTCGAGGCCTACGCGGCGCACCTGCTCGCCCTCGCGCCGGTGGCCCCCGACCCGCCGGTCCGGTCCCGCCCGCTGCGGGTCGTCGTCGACGCCGGCAACGGCATGGCCGGCCACACCGCCCCGGCGGTGTTCGGCCGGCTCGGCGACGTCGTCGAGATCGTGCCGCTCTACTTCGAGCTCGACGGCACCTTCCCGCACCACGAGGCCAACCCGATCGAGCCCGCCAACCTGGTGGACCTGCAGCGGCTGGTCGTCGCCGAGGGCGCCGACATCGGGCTCGCCTTCGACGGCGACGCCGACCGCTGCTTCCTCGTCGACGAGACCGGCGCGGCGGTGTCGCCGTCCGCGCTCACCGCGCTCATCGCGGAGCGGGAGCTGGCCAAGCACCCCGGCGCCACCGTGATCCACAACCTCATCACGAGCCGGGTCGTGCCCGAGGTCGTCACCGACCTGGGCGGCACCGCCGTGCGCACCCGCGTCGGCCACTCCTTCATCAAGGCGCAGGATGGCCGAGACCGACGCCGTGTTCGGCGGCGAGCACAGCGGCCACTTCTACTTCCGCGACTTCTGGCGCGCCGACTCCGGGATGCTCGCCGCCCTCCACGTGCTCGCGGCGCTGGCCGCGTCCGACCGGCCGCTGTCGCAGCTGCTCGCCCGCTACGAGCGCTACCCGCTGAGCGGCGAGATCAACTCCGAGGTCGGCGACCCGGCCGCGGCGCTCGCCGCCGTCGAGCGCCACTACGCCGGGCAGGACGGCGTGATCACCGACCACCTCGACGGCCTCACCGTCAGTCACCGTGACTGGCAGCTCAACGTGCGACCGTCGAACACCGAGCCGCTGCTGCGGCTCAACGTCGAGGGAAGGGACGAGGCCACGATGACCCGACGACGCGACGAGGCGCTGGCGCTGATCCGGAGGCGCGAGCGATGACCGACACCCCCCAGCACGGACTCGACCCCGCACTCCTCGAGATCGTGGTGTGCCCCGACTGCCGCGGCGACCTCGTGGTCACCGCGGCGCCCGCCGGCGACGGCGTCGAGCTGGTCTGCCAGTCGTGCGGGCTCGCCTACCCGGTGCGCGACCAGATCCCCGTCCTGCTCGTCGACGAGGCCCGCCGGCCCTAGGGGCCGGGCGCCGGGGAGGAGACGACATGGTCTGGTTCGACGAGTCGCGGCTGGACGACGAGCGCGCCCTCGGCGCGGTCGACCTCCGGCTCCGCACGCTGGCCGAGTCGGGGGCGCGGGTACGACGGGAGTCGGCCGAGGCCGCCGAGGCCACCGCCGACGCCGTGGCGCGGGCGCAGGACACCCGGCCCCGGGCGGTGATCGCCGCCGGGCCCGACTCCCGCCTGCTCCGCGCCGTCCTCGAGCCGTGGTGCCCGGTGCCGTTCGTGGCCTGGCCGGGGCCGGCGCTGCCGGGCTGGGCGGGGAGCCTCGACCTGGTGGTCGTGCTCGCGCCGTCCGGCTCCGACGCCGGCACCGCCTCCGGCGTCGCCGAGGCCGCCCGGCGCGGGTGCCAGCTCGTCGTGGGCTGCCCGCCGGTGTCGTTGGTGGCCGACCACGCCGGCGGCCGCTGGACCACGATCCTGCCCACCTCCACCGACGACCCGCTGGCCATCGCCGTCGTGATGCTCACCTACCTGCACCGGGTCGGGCTCGGCCCCGAGGCCGACGCCGACTCGGTGGCCGAGGCCCTCGACGCCGTCGCGCTCGCCTGCTCGCCGCACCGCGACATCTCCATCAACCCGGCGAAGATGCTCGCGATCGGCCTGGCCGACGCGAACCCGGTGGTGTGGGGCGGCTCGGTGCTCGCTGCCCGGGCGGCCCGCCGCGTCGCCGAGTCGATCCGGCGCACGTCGGGCCGCACCGCGCTCGCCGGCGACGCCGAGGCGCTCCTGCCCGTGATCGAGGCCGCGCGGCCGCGCGACGTCTTCGACGACCCCGTCGCCGAGGGCGGCGGCGAGCTGCGCCCGGTGCTCGTGGTGCTCGACGACGGCTCCGACGACCCCCTCGTGCGCGACCAGCGCGGCCGGCTCCTCGCCGCCGCCCGCGAACGCGACGTGCGGGTGGAGAGGATCTCCACCGATGACCTCGCCGGCGGCGCCGGCAGCGGTGAGACCGAGGTCGCCCGCTACGCCTCGCTCCTCCTCGCCGGCACCTACGCCGCCGAGTACCTGCGCCTGGGACTCGTGGAGGACTGATCTGGCCGCGTGCTCGGATAGGACCGTTCCTCAGCTGACTGAGGGGCGCCCGCGCGCGTAGCCGATCGAGTCTCGGCCTCAAGGGCCTCCGCTTCGCTCCGGTCGCTGCGCGACGCCTTCGGCGCCCTTGACCCCGAGCCTCGCTCGACCGGCTCTCCGGCGCGCAGACGGCACGGGCTCCGCCCGCGCCGCCCGCATGCGCGGGCGCCCCACCTTCACCACCCACACCACCAGTCGGCCCATTCATGTTCTTGTCAGCCGAAGTTTCGGCTGACAAGAGCAGGCATTGCCTGACCGGCGTTGCTCATGTTCTTGACGGCGAGACCCGGCACGCTACGCGCGCGGCCACCAATCACCTGCAGCACAGCGATTGGCTCGGCGCCGACGACCTCGGTAACGTCGAAACGCCGTGTCTGCCACCCCGACCACCCGAGACCCCTGGCTCGACAACGCCAAGGTCCTGCTGGTCGTGCTCGTGGTCATCGGGCACGCGTGGACGCTGCTGCCGTCCCGGCCGGCGATCGACCAGTTCTACGACTGGCTCTACCTGTGGCACATCCCGGCGTTCGTGCTGGTGACCGGCTACCTCTCGCGGCGCATGGAGTGGACCCGCGCCAAGATCTGGCAGAACGTGCGCACGCTCGCGGTGCCCTACCTGCTGTTCGAGGCCGCGATGGCCCTGTTCCGGATCTACGTCGGCGGCGAGAAGCTCGCCGATCTCTGGCTCGACCCGCACTGGCCGCTGTGGTACCTCGCCGCGGTCTTCGTGTGGCGCATGGCGGCGCCGGCGCTGCGCGCGATCCCGGCGGCGCTCCTGCTGTCCGTGGCCCTCAGTGCGATGGTCGGGCTGCTGTCGAACGACGTGCTCGACTACGTCGACGTCGCTCGGGTCCTCGGCTTCCTGCCGTTCTTCGTGGTCGGCCTCAAGATCCGTCCTGAGCACCTCCAGCTGGTGCGGCGGCCGGCCGCCCGGGTGGCCGGCGTCACGGTGCTGCTGGCCGCGCTGGTCGGTGCCCGGTTCCTCGACAGCGTGGGCCCCACCGAGTGGCTCTACTACCGCACGAGCTACGAGACGCTGGGGGCCGACACCTGGACCGGCATCGGGCTGCGGCTCGCGACGATCGCGGTGGGGCTGGCGGGCGCCTTCGCGTTCCTCGCCCTCACGCCCACGACCCACCTGTGGTTCAGCAGCATGGGCGCCGCCACGATGATCGTCTACCTGTTCCACGGCTTCGCCGTGAAGGGCGCCGAGTACGCCGGCTTCTCCGACTGGGCCTTCGACCACCCGTACCTCGCGGTGCCGCCGCTCCTCGCCGGAGCGGTCGGTCTGGCGCTGCTGCTCGGGTGCCGCCCGGTCGCCCAGCGGCTCGAGCGGGTCGTCGACCCGTTCGGCCACGTCGAGCAGCACACCCGCCACGCGGTCGCCGTCGCGGCCGTGGCCGCGGAGCCGGTGCCCGAGGCGGTCCAGGCGGTCGTCGAGGTCACCGAGCCGGAGCCCGAGGGCTCAGGCTCACCTCACTAGTCTTCGCCCATGAGCGCGGGCCTGTTCGCACTACTCGACGACGTCGCCACGCTGGCCCGGCTCGCCGCCGCGTCGGTCGACGACGTCGGCGCCGCTGCGGGCCGCGCGAGCGCCAAGGCGGCCGGTGTCGTGGTCGACGACACCGCCGTGACGCCGCAGTACGTGCACGGCGTCGACCCCAAGCGCGAGCTGCCGATCATCCGGAAGATCGCCGTCGGGTCGCTGCGCAACAAGCTGCTGTTCATCCTCCCGGCGGCGCTGCTGCTCAGCCAGTTCGTGCCGTGGCTGCTCACGCCGATCCTGATGCTGGGCGGCACCTACCTCTGCTACGAGGGCGCCGAGAAGGTGTGGGAGAAGCTCAGCGGCCACAGCGGGCACGAGACGCAGACCGCCACGCGAGTCCGGCCCCGAGCAGGAGAAGACGATGGTCTCCGGGGCGATCCGCACCGACTTCATCCTGTCGGCCGAGATCATGGTGATCGCCCTCAACGAGGTGGCCGACGAGGCGTTCGTGTCCCGGGCCGTGATCCTCGCCGTCGTGGCGGTCGGCATCACGGTGCTCGTGTACGGCGTGGTGGGCCTCATCGTGAAGATGGACGACATCGGGCTCGCGCTGGCGCAGCGGAAGTCGGCCGGCACCCAGCGGTTCGGCCGCGGCCTGGTGCGCTTCATGCCGCGGCTGCTCGCCGTGATCTCGGTGGTGGGCACCGCCGCGATGCTGTGGGTCGGCGGCCACATCCTGCTCGTCGGCACCGACGACCTCGGCTGGCACGCGCTCTACGACTTCGTGCACCACCTCGAGGAGGACGTGCACGACGCGGTGGCCGGCGTCGGCGCCGTGCTGGCGTGGCTGGTCAACACCGCGATCTCGGCGGTGATCGGCCTGGTGGTCGGCGCCGTGGTGGTGGCGGTGATGCACGTGCTGCCGTTCGGCCCGGGCAAGCACGGAAAGGACCTGGCCGAGGGCACGACCGAGGGCACGACCGAGGGCTCGACCGAGGGCACGACTGAGGGCGCCGTCGAGGATTCTTCGAAGACCGAGGACCCCGCCTAACCTGGGATCAGCCAGCAGCGAACACCCCCAGGAGCAACGCGTGGACTTCAAGGTCGCAGACCTCTCCCTGGCCGACTACGGCCGCACCGAGATTCAGCTCGCCGAGCACGAGATGCCCGGCCTCATGGCGATGCGGGAGCGCTACGCCGCCGAGCAGCCCCTCGCGGGCGCGCGGATCGCCGGCTCGCTCCACATGACCATCCAGACCGCGGTGCTCATCGAGACCCTCGTGGCGCTCGGCGCCGAGGTGCGCTGGGCGTCGTGCAACATCTTCTCCACCCAGGACCACGCGGCCGCCGCGGTCGCCGTGGGCCCCACCGGCACCGTCGACGCCCCCGCGGGCGTTCCGGTGTTCGCCTGGAAGGGCGAGACGCTGGAGGAGTACTGGTGGTGCACCCAGCAGATCCTGAACTGGCCCGGCGACACCTTCGCCAACATGATCCTCGACGACGGCGGCGACGCCACCCTCCTCGTGCACCTCGGCGTGGAGATGGAGAAGACCGGCGTCGCCCCCGACCCGGCCACGGCCGCGAGCCACGAGCAGAGGGTCATCTTCGACGTGCTCAACGCGTCGCTGGCCGAGACCACCGAGCGCTGGACCCCCATCGCCGGTGAGATCAAGGGCGTCACCGAGGAGACCACCACCGGTGTGCTGCGTCTCTACGACATGATGAAGGAGGGCTCGCTGCTCTTCCCGGCCATCAACGTCAACGACTCGGTCACCAAGTCGAAGTTCGACAACAAGTACGGCTGCCGCCACTCGCTCATCGACGGCATCAACCGCGCCACCGACGTCCTCATCGGCGGCAAGGTGGCCGTGGTCTGCGGCTACGGCGACGTCGGCAAGGGCTGCGCGGAGTCGCTGCGTGGCCAGGGCGCTCGGGTGATCGTCACCGAGATCGACCCGATCTGCGCGCTGCAGGCGGCCATGGACGGCTACCAGGTGTCGACCCTCGACGACGTGCTCGACATCGCCGACATCATCATCACCGCCACCGGCAACAAGGACGTCGTCACCGTCGACCAGATGTCCCGGATGAAGCACCAGGCGATCCTGGGCAACATCGGCCACTTCGACAACGAGATCGACATGGCCGGCCTCGAGGCCGACGGCGTCGCGGTGCGCAAGAACGTCAAGCCGCAGGTGGACGTGTGGACCTTCCCCACCGGCACCTCGATCATCGTGCTCTCCGAGGGTCGCCTCATGAACCTCGGCAACGCCACCGGCCACCCGTCGTTCGTGATGTCGAACTCCTTCACCAACCAGGTGCTGGCGCAGATCGAGATCTTCACCAAGCCCGAGGAGTACCCGGTCGGCGTCTACGTGCTCCCGAAGCACCTCGACGAGGAGGTCGCCCGGCTGCACCTCGGTGCGCTCGGCGTGAAGCTCACCGAGCTCACCGCCGACCAGGCCGGCTACCTCGGCGTGCCGGTCGCGGGGCCGTACAAGTCGGAGCAGTACCGGTACTGAGATCGGTCAGGTCGCGTTGTCGGTCCGGTCGGATCCGCGCGGTGGCGGTGGGCACTGACGGTGCCTCCACGTGGGGTTGCGTCGACCCGTCGCAAACTGCTCCCCCGCTTCGCTCCTCCGCAGTTTCCGACGGGTCGACGCCTGTCGTGCTCCGCACGACGCGGTCGCTGGCACTATTGAGCCCATGACAGCCCAGTCGAACGACCTGGCGACCAACGGTCGCGTGCTGGTGGTCGACGACGACGCGGCGCTCGCCGAGATGCTCTCGATCGTGCTGCGGCAGGAGGGCTTCGACTCCCGCACGATCGGCCGCGGCGACGCCGCGCTCGAGGCGGTGCGCGAGTACAAGCCCGACGTCGTGCTGCTCGACCTGATGCTGCCGGGCCGTGACGGCATCGACGTGTGCAAGGAGATCCGCGCCGAGTCCGGCGTGCCGATCGTGATGCTCACGGCCAAGGGCGACACCGTCGACGTCGTCGTCGGGCTGGAGTCCGGCGCCGACGACTACGTGGTGAAGCCGTTCAAGCCCAAGGAGCTGGTGGCCCGGATCCGGGCGCGGGTGCGGCGGCAGGAGACCACGACACCCCAGCAGGAGACCCTCGCCATCGGCGACCTCGAGATCGACGTCGCCGGTCACGCCGTCACCCGGGGCGGCGAACCGGTGTCGCTGACCCCGCTCGAGTTCGACCTCCTCGTCTGCCTGGCCCGCACCCCCTGGCAGGTCTTCAGCCGCGAGGCGCTGCTCGAGCAGGTGTGGGGCTACCGCCACGCGGCCGACACCCGGCTGGTGAACGTGCACGTGCAGCGGCTGCGGTCGAAGGTGGAGCACGACCCGGAGCGTCCGGAGATCGTGGTCACCGTCCGCGGCGTCGGCTACAAGGCCGGCAAGGCGTAGGCGGGCCAAGGTGTCCTGATGGTCGCGCCGCGGGTGCGGTCCCTGCTGCGGAAGGCGTTCACCTTCTGGCGCCGCTCGATCCAGGTGCGGGTGGTCGTGAGCACCGTGGTGCTCTCGACGGTGGTCATCTCCGCGGTCGGCTGGTTCCTCGTCGAGCGCACCCGCGACGGCCTGCTCGAGCAGCGGGTCGACGTGGCGGTCAGCGAGGCCAACGGCGAGGTGCGCGAGGCCGAGCGCCGGCTGCAGGCCGCCTCCGGCACCGAGGTCGACGCCACCCGGCAGCAGGGCGAGCTGGCCGAACCGATCATCCAGCGCGGCGACGACCGCGGCTTCGGCGTGGTGCTGGCGGGCCCGGGCGGCGACGGCGAGAGCCTCGACGACGTCCGCTCCGATGCCACCCGTGGCCTCGACCTCGGCCGCAGCATCCCGGACTCCATGCTCCAGCGGTTCTCCGACCCGGGCGCGCAGCCGGCCTGGACCTACACCTCGATCGTCACCGAGACCGCCTCCGGCACCACCGAGCGGCCCGGGATCATCGTCGGCTCGCAGATCCAGCTGCCGGCCGACGGCCGCACCTACACGCTCTACTTCCTGTTCCCGCTCGACGAGCAGCAGGACACCCTCGCCCTGGTCACCCAGGCACTGCTCACCGCGGCGGTGCTGCTGGTGGCGCTCGTGGCCGGTCTCACCTGGCTGCTCACCCGCCAGGTCGTCACCCCGGTGCGGATGGCCCGTCAGGTCGCCGAGCGGCTGGCCGCCGGCCGGCTGCAGGAACGGCTGCGCGTCTCCGGCGAGGACGACCTCGCGCGGCTCGCGACCTCGTTCAACCAGATGGCGAGCAACCTGCAGCGCCAGATCCGCCAGCTGGAGGAGCTGAGCCGGGTGCAGCGCCGGTTCGTCTCCGATGTGTCCCACGAGCTGCGCACCCCGCTCACCACGGTGCGGATGGCGGGCGACGTGCTGCACGACGCCAGCGGCAGCTTCGACCCGGTCACCCGGCGCGCCTCCGAGCTGCTCCAGGAGGAGCTCGACCGGTTCGAGAACCTGCTCGTCGACCTGCTGGAGATCAGCCGGTTCGACGCCGGCGCGGCCCGGCTCGAGGTCGACGAGGTGAACCTCGGCGACGTCGTCCGGCGGGTCGTGGAGTCGACGCGGATGCTGGCCGAGCAGCGCGGCGTGAGCGTCGAGGTCGTCGACTCGGCGGAGCCGTGCCTCGCCGAGGCCGACGTGCGGCGGGTCGAGCGGGTGGTGCGCAACCTCGTGCTCAACGCGATCGACCACGCCGATCCCGGGAACGGGGCGGAGCCGCGGGTCGTCGTCCGGCTCGGCGTCGACGACAACGCCGCCGCGATCGCGGTCCGCGACTACGGCGTCGGGCTGCAGCCGGGGGAGTCGGCGATGGTCTTCAACCGGTTCTGGCGGGCCGACCCCGCCCGGGCCCGCACCAGCGGCGGCACCGGGCTCGGGCTGTCGATCTCGTTGGAGGACACCCACCTGCACGGCGGCTGGCTGCAGGCGTGGGGCCGGCCGGGGGAGGGCGCGCAGTTCCGGGTCACGCTGCCGCGCCGCGCGGGTACGGCGCTGCGGCGCAGCCCGCTGCCGCTGGAGCCGTTCGACGCCGGTCCGGTGCCGGTGCCCGTGCCGGCGGCGCGCACCGGCCGGAGCAGGCGATGAGCCGCGCGCGCCGCATCGCCGCGGCAGCCGTCGTGGCGCTGGCGGTCGTGGCGAGCGGCTGCGCCGACGACCTTCCCGACGAGGGTCCGGTGGTCACCGCGAACCTGCCCTCGCGCGTCGAGGACCGTCGTCCCTCCGACATCAACGTCACCTCGCCGCCGCTGGACGCCTCCCCGCTGGAGGTCGTCCGCGGCTTCCTCGACGCGATGACCGCCTCGCCGATCCGGCTCGACGTCGCCCGCGAGTACCTCACCCAGCGGGCCGCCGCGCAGTGGGACCCGGCCGCCGCCAAGATCACCTACGCCGACAGCCTGCCGCCGCGGGTCGAGGGCACCGACATCACCGTCCGGCTCACCGACGCCGAGCTGATCGGCCGCGCCGGCGACCGGCTCGGCCGGTTGCCGGCGGCCGACGAGACGCTGCGCTTCACCCTCGAGCTCGAGGACGGGCAGTACCGGATCGCGAACCCGCGGGACGCGCTGGTGGTGCCGACGAAGTGGTTCGCGCAGCGGTTCCGGCAGGTGTCGCTCTACTACTTCGACCCGACCGGGTCGGTGCTCGTGCCCGAGCCGGTGTTCGTGCCGGTGGGGGAGCAGCTGGCCTCGACGCTGATCTCGGGCCTGCTGGAGGGGCCGGCGGACGACCTGGAGGGCGTGGCCCGCACGTTCCTTCCGGGCGGGCTGAGCGTGGGGCTGTCGGTGCCGGTGTCAGCGAGCGGCGTGGCCGCGGTCGACCTCGGCGGCCAGGCGTCGCCCGACCCCGCCCAGGTGGAGCGGCTGTTCGCGCAGGTGGCCTGGACGCTGCGACAGGAGCCGACGATCTCCGCGGTGAGCATCACGCTGGGCGGTGAGATGCTGCGGGCACCCACCGGCGGCACGGAGTACCCGCTCGAGGACGCCGTGCGGTACGACCCCACCGGCTTCGGGGCGTCGACGCGCCTCTATGGGCTGTCCGGCGGCCGGCTCGCCGTCGCCGACGGCACCGACCTGCAGCTGCTCAGCGGCGCGTTCTCCGCCCGCCGCTACCCGATCCGGCACGTCACCGTCGACCTCACCGGCGATCGGGCGGCCGCCACCACCACCTCCGGCCGGCTGCTGCTCGCCGCCACGGACGGCACCGGCGTCGCGGTGCTCGCCGACGGGTTGACGGACCCGCTGCGGCCCGCCTGGGACGCCACCGGGCGGGTGTGGCTGGTCGACCGGGGCGCCGGCGGTGCCGAGGTGACCTACGCCCGGCCGGGCCGCGGGCCGCGCAGCCGCGCGGTGCGGGTCGAGGGGGTCACCGGCGAGGACGTCCGCGCCTTCCTGGTCTCGCGCGACGGCACCCGGTTCGTCGCGGTGGTCCGGGGGCCGCGGCGCGACGTGGTGCGCGTCGGCCGGGTCCAGGTCGAGGGCGGCCGCGTGGTCGGCGTCGTCGACCCGCTCACCCTGCCCGACAACGACCTCGACCCGCCGCGGATCCGCGACATGGCCTGGAGCTCGCCCACCACCGTGGCCGTGCTCAGCCCGGTGTCGGAGGGGGTCGCTGAGGTCCGCACGCTGGGGGTCGACGGCGCGGACGCCGTGGCCGGCTCGCTCAGCACCACGGTCACCGACGCGGTGGGTCTCACCGGCACGCCGCAGTCGGGCCAGCCGTCGTACGCCGTCACGCGCACCGGCCTGATCGACCTCACCACCGGTGTCACGCTCACCTTCGGCCCCGGCATCCGCGAGCTCGCCTACGTCGGTTGATCCACAGGGCGACCGGGCCGCCGGTGGCGGCCAGGCGCGCTCCCTGCTGGCATGGGCGGGTGCCGACCCTGCTGCGCGCCGCCGCAGCCGACCTGCTCCTCGGCGGTCGCTGCGTGGGGTGCGCGCGGCCGGGCCGGGTGCTCTGCCCGGCCTGTCGACACGTGGTGGCCACCTCACCGGTGTTCGTCGCGCCGCTGCCCTCACCGGCGCCGTGCCACGCCGCCGGTGTGTACGTCGACGTGCTCCGGGAGGTGGTCACCGGCCACAAGGAGCGCCGGCTCACGGCGTTGCGGCCGGTTCTTGCGGCCCGGCTCGCCGTCGCCGTGGCGCAGGCACTCGGCTCGTCGTCCGCGCCGGTGACCCTGGTGCCGGTGCCCTCGCGGCCTGGCACCGCCCGCGCCCGCGGCTACGACCCCACCGACGCCGTCGTCCGCGCCGCGCGCCGGCTGCTCGCCGCCGCGGGCCGCGACGTGCGGGTCGCACGGCTGCTGCGCTCCCACCGCGGCGTGCGCGACCAGGCCGGGCTCGACGCCGTCGCCCGCCGGCTCAACCTGCACGGCTCGATGGCGTGCTCCACCACCGCGCTACGCGCCCTCGCCCGGCGCCGGCCCGGCCTCGTCGTGCTGTGCGACGACGTGCTCACCACCGGCAGCACGGTGGCGGAGGCCCAGCGGGCGCTCGCGGCGGTCGGACTGCGGGTGCACGCGGTGGCCGCGGTGGCGGCCACGCCCGCGCGGCCCGCTCATACCCGCGCCCCCTCCCTTCCGCCATTACCCGGGCCCGGCTAACGTCGGTTCATGGAGTCCCCCGGGATCCGTGGTCGTGTCGCTCCGACACCCCGCCCGTCGCAGAGCGGGACTCCGTCCGGCGCCCGGCGAGGCGCACTTCGGGGGACCGGTGCGCCGGTTCCTCGGCGTACCTGACCGTCACACCCTCCGGAGGTTCCCATGGATGTCGTCGTCACCGGTCGTCACTGCGAGATCAGTGACTCGTTCCGGGGTCACTGCTCGGAGAAGCTCGCGAAGCTCGAGAAGCACGACCACCGGATCATCCGTGTGCACGTCGAGGTCGACTGTGAACCCAACCCCCGCCAGCACGACAAGTCCGTGCACGTGGAGCTGACCGCGTTCTCGAAGGGGCCGGTGATCCGCGCCGAGGCCGCCGCCGACCACCAGATGGGGGCGCTGGACCTCGCGCTGGACAAGATGGCCTCGCAGATGCGCCGCGCGGCCGACCGCCGCCGCGTGCACCGCGGCCGGCGGGCGCCGGTCTCGGTCGGCCAGGCGCTGGCCGACGTGCCGGTCGACGGGCTCGACGCCGACCTGGGCATCGCCGAGTCCACCACCGAGGACCGGGTGGTCGGCCCGATGGACGTCGACGGCGACGGACCGATGGTGGTGCGCGAGAAGTCGCACCCGGCCACCCCGATGACCCTCGACCAGGCGCTCTACGAGATGGAGCTCGTGGGCCACGACTTCTACCTGTTCGTCGACAAGGAGAGCGAGCGGCCCTCCGTCGTCTACCGGCGCCGGGGGTACGACTACGGCGTCATCTCGCTCGACCTCGACTCCGCCTAGGCGCCCCCGTGCCATGATGTCGCCGTGGCAGCCACCTCCGTGCGCGACTCCGGCGAGCCGATTCGCGTGCTCGTCGTCGACGACCAGGAGCTGTTCCGGCGCGGCCTGACCATGTTGCTGGCGGTGGAGCCCGGGCTGGAGGTCGTCGGCGAGGCCGGCGACGGCGTCGAGGGGGTGGCCCTCGCCGAGACGGCGGCGCCCGACGTCGTGCTGCTCGACGTCCGGATGCCCAAGCAGTCCGGCATCGAGTCGTGCCTGGCGATCAAGGAGGCCGTGCCCTCCACCAAGATCATCATCCTCACCGTCTCCGACGAGGAGGCCGACCTCTACGAGGCCGTGAAGAGCGGCGCCTCGGGCTATCTGCTCAAGGACTCCTCGATCGAGGAGGTCGCGCAGGCGATCCGGGTGGTGGCCGACGGCCAGTCGCTCATCAGCCCGTCGATGGCGATCAAGCTCATCGACGAGTTCAAGCAGATGTCCCGCCCCGAGCGCGACACCGGCCCCGCGCTGCGGCTCACCGAGCGCGAGCTCGACGTGCTGCGGCTGGTGGCCCAGGGCCTCTCCAACAAGGAGATCGCGGCCCGGCTGTTCATCTCCGAGAACACCGTGAAGAACCACGTCCGCAACATGCTGGAGAAGCTCCAGCTCCACTCGCGGATGGAGGCGGTCATGTACGCCGTCAAGGAGAACCTCCTCGAGCTTCCCTAGCCCGAGCTTGCTCGGGCTAGGACCAGAAGCGAAGGTCGAGGAGCGTCCGGCTCGCGCGCGACGAAGGAGCGCGGGAGCGGCACGTCTCGAAACCCGGTAGGTAGACAGGCCAGTCGGAGTTGTCGGTGGGGTGCGGTAGACATCTCGCGTGCTCTCGCTGTCGCGTGCGCAGGCCCGGCGGATCGCGCTGGCGGCGCAGGGGTTCCTCGACCCGCCCCACGACCCGCCCACGCTGCGCACCCTGAGCCGCACCGTGGCGCGCACCGGCGTGCTGCAGGTCGACTCGGTGAACGTGCTGCAGCGGGCGCACTTCATGCCGCTCTACTCGCGGATGGGCCCCTACGACCCCACGCTGCTGCACCGGGCGGCGGGCGGTCGGGCGCAGCGGCGGCTGGTCGAGTACTGGGCGCACGTGCAGGCGCTGATGCCGGTGGACCTGTGGCCGCACCTCCAGCACCGGATGGACGGTTACCGCAGCAGCGACGGCAAGTGGTTCCGCTCGGTGCCGAAGGACCTCGCCGCCGAGCTGCTGCGCCGAGATCGACGTCCGGGGGCCGTCCACGGCGCGCGACCTCGACCGCGGCGAGTCCCGGAGCAAGGAGCACTGGGGCTGGAACTGGTCGGACTCCCGCAAGGCCCTCGACTACCTCTACATGGTGGGCGACCTCGCGATCGCTCGCCGCACCAACCAGTTCGAGGTGGTCTACGACGTGCCGGAGCGGGTGCTGCCGGACGCCGTGCTCGCCACGCCGACGCCGCCCGTCGAGGAGCAGCACCTCGAGCTGGTGCGCCGGGCCGCGGTCTCGCACGGTGTCGCGACGCTGCGCTGCCTGGCCGACTACTACCGGATGCGCACCGACGAGGCGAGCGTGGCGGTGGCCACGCTGGTGGAGAGCGGCGAGCTCGAGCCGGTCGCCATCGAGGGCTGGACGCGGCCGGCGTTCCTCCACCGGGACGCCCGCCGGCCACGACGGGTGGGGGCCCGGGCGCTGCTGAGCCCGTTCGACCCGGTGGTGTGGGAGCGGGAGCGCGCCGAGCGGCTCTTCGACTTCTACTACCGCATCGAGATCTACGTGCCGAAGGAGAAGCGGGTGCACGGCTACTACGTGCTGCCGTTCCTCCTGCGTGACGAGATCGTGGCCCGCGTCGACCTCAAGGCCGACCGCGCCACCGGCACGGCTGCTGGTACCCGGCGCCTTCGCCGAGCCCGGCGCACCGGCCGACACCGCCGAGCAGCTCTCGGCCGAGCTGCGCCGGCTCGCGGGCTGGCTGGGCCTCGCCGAGGTCACCGTCGGGGCGCGCGGCGACCTGGCGCCGCAGCTCCGTCCCTGACCAGGTCCTCCACGGCGTCCGCCCCCAGCACGGCGCCCGGGAAGCTCGCGCACCTCCGCGCCGAGCCGCGCGGCGGCCGCCCGGTGCGGGCCGTCGGCGAGCAGTTCGGCCAGAACCGGGGCGATCGCCTCGGCCGACGCGCCCTTGCGGACCCGGCGGCCGACGCCCGCCGCCTCCAGGCTGCGCGCCACCCGCGGCTGGTCGGAGAACCCGTCCATCGGCATCACCACCAGCGGGAGGTCGTGGGCGAGCGCCTGCATCGTGGTGCCGTGCCCGCCATGGCCGACGACCAGGGTGGCGTGCGGCATCAGCTCGACGTGCGGGACGAACCGGTGCACCTCCACGCCGCTGGGCACTCGGAGGTCAGCGGGGTCGAGAGCGGGGCCGGTGGTGACGACGACGTCGGCGTCGAGGCCGACGGTGGCGTCGACGATCGACTGGAGGCACTGTCCCATCCGCTTGAAGGCGAAGGTGCTGAGGCTCACCAGGATCATCGGCCGAGCGGCGGGCTGCCGCTCCGCGATCTCGACCACCGGTCCGATCCGGCGCAGGTTGCCCGGCGAGGACGGCAGCGGGTCCAGGGAGGGCACGGTGGCGACCAGCCGGGCGGCGGCGCCGTCGAAGGTCTGCTTCGGCCCAAGCCGGCGCAGCCGCAGGTAGAGACCCATCGGCCCGCCGAGGACGCCGCTGCGGAACTCCGCGTCGTAGGTGTGCTCCAGGACGGCGTAGCGCAGGCCGGACTCGGCCGCCGCGTGCATCGCGCCGATCGTGAGACCGTCGACCACGACGAGGTCGGCGGGACGCCGCGCGACCGCCTCGAGGAGGTCGCGGCCCTGGCCGCGGTCGCCGAACGCGGCGAGCAGCCGCCGCGGTGTGTTGTCGGTGCGGTTGTCGAACGGCCGGGTGTGCCGCGGGGTCTCGACCTCGACGCCGGCGCGGGCGAGGGCCTCGCGCTGCGTCTGGTGCCCGAGGAAGCGGACGTGGTGGCCGCGGGCCTGGAGCTCGTGGGCGATGCCGAGCGCGGGCGGCACGTTGCCGCCGCCGTCCCACGTCACGAAGAGGATCTCGGCCATGGTCACTCCTGAGGGATGAGGGCGGTCACCAGACGGCGGATCCGCTGTTCGGTGGTGGTGCGGTCGAGCCCCAGGTCGCGTCGCAGGAGCTTCCAGGTGTAGACGTCGGTGGCGACCGTCAGCAGGTCGACGAGGGGCTCACGCTCGCTGCCGCGGGTGGGCAGGTGCGGCCCGAAGACCTCTTCGTTCCACTCCCGGTGCATCCGTCGGCCCTCCGTGGTGATGCGCGCGACGACCGGGTCGGTGTCCTCCTGGGCGAGCAACAGCACGACGCCGTCGCCGCGACGCTCGTAGTGGTCGACGATCACCCGCACGCAGGCAGGAATGTCGCCCACCGGCGCGACGCGCTCGGAGAGGACGTCCTCGCCGGCATGGGTGAAGGCAGCCTCGACCAGTCCGGCGCGGCTGCCGAACCGTCGCAGCACCGTCTGGACGCTGACGCCCGCCGCCGCGGCGACGTCGTCGAGGGAGATGTCGGCGAGCAGGTGCGACTGCGCGAGGCCGATCATCGCGTCGAGGATGCGCAGCCGGGTCTGCTCGGCGGCCTCGGCGCGGGCGGTCATGGTGTAGCTGCGGATCTTTTTCATGTCAGTCGCAGTTGACACCAAAGAGACTTTCGTGTCAAGTGCGGTTGACATGAAAGTGGGGTCGCGCCGAGGAACGGTCGCTGGCCCTCGCTCGTTATGCTCGGGTGCGGCCCGGATCGGGCCGCCGTCCCACCTCGGACCCGACAGGAAGTCGACACCCGTGCCCGTCATCATCGACAAGCTCCTCCGCCTCGGCGAGGGCAAGATCCTCCGCCGCCTCGAGGCCGTGGCCAAGGCCGTCAACGCCATCGAGGACGACTTCGTCGCGATGAGCGACGCCGAGCTCCAGAAGATGACGGGGGAGTTCAAGGAGCGCCTCGCCGAGGGCGAGTCGCTCGACTCGATCATGCCGGAGGCATTCGCCACCGTGCGCGAGGCGGCCAAGCGGGTGATCGGGCAGCGGCACTACGACGTCCAGATCATGGGCGGCGCGGCGCTGCACCTCGGCAACATCGCCGAGATGAAGACCGGTGAGGGCAAGACGCTGGTGGCCACGCTGCCGTCGTACCTCAACGCCCTCACCGGCAAGGGCGTCCACATCGTCACCGTGAACGACTACCTGGCGAAGTACCACGCGGAGTGGATGGGTCGCATCCACCACTTCCTCGGGCTCACCACGGGCGTGATCCTCCCGCAGATGCGGCCCGACGCCCGCCGCGAGGCCTACAACTGCGACATCACCTACGGCACCAACAACGAGCTCGGCTTCGACTACCTGCGCGACAACATGGCCGGGTCGCTCGAGGAGTGCGTGCAGCGCGACCACGCCTTCGCGATCGTCGACGAGGTCGACTCGATCCTCATCGACGAGGCGCGCACCCCGCTGATCATCAGCGGCCCCACCCAGGACGAGGTGAAGTGGTACGCCGAGTTCGCCAAGATCGCCACCACGATGAAGCGCGACACCGACTACGAGGTCGACGAGAAGAAGCGCACCATCTCGGTGCTCGAGCCCGGCATCACCAAGGTCGAGGACCACCTGGGCATCGAGAACCTCTACGAGTCCGCCAACACCCCGCTCATCTCCTTCCTCAACAACTCCATCAAGGCCAAGGAGCTGTTCCGCAACGACAAGGAGTACGTCGTCATGAACGGCGAGGTGCTCATCGTCGACGAGCACACCGGCCGCATGCTGGCGGGCCGCCGCTACAACGACGGCCTGCACCAGGCGATCGAGGCCAAGGAGGGCGTCACCGTCCGCGAGGAGTACCAGACCCTCGCCACGGTCACGCTGCAGAACTACTTCCGGCTCTACGACAAGCTCGGCGGCATGACCGGCACGGCCATGACCGAGGCCAGCGAGTTCGACAAGACCTACGGCCTCGGCGTGGTCCCGATCCCCACCAACAAGCCGATGGTCCGCGACGACGCCGCCGACCTGGTCTACCGCACCGAGGAGGCCAAGTACGACGCCGTCGTCGACGACATCGCCGAGCGCCACGAGAAGGGCCAGCCGATCCTGGTCGGCACCGTGTCGGTCGAGAAGTCGCAGCTGCTCGCCGACAAGCTGAAGGACAAGCGGATCCCGCACACGGTCCTGAACGCCAAGCAGCATGCCGACGAGGCCAAGGTGGTCGCGCTCGCCGGCCACAAGGGCTCGGTCACCGTGGCCACCAACATGGCCGGCCGCGGCACCGACATCATGCTCGGCGGCTCGGTCGACTTCCTCGCCGACCAGGAGCTGCGCAAGCAGGGCCTCGACCCGGTCGAGAACACCGAGGAGTACGACAAGGCCTGGCCGGCCATGGTCGAGAAGATCGAGAAGCAGGTCGCCGACGAGCACGACGAGGTGCGCGAGCTCGGCGGCCTCTACGTGATCGGCACCGAGCGCCACGAGTCGCGACGCATCGACAACCAGCTGCGCGGCCGCTCCGGCCGTCAGGGCGACCCGGGCGAGTCACGGTTCTACCTCTCGCTGCAGGACGAGCTGATGCAGCGCTTCAAGTCGGACTGGGTCGACCGGGTGCTCACCATGCTGAAGATCCCGGACGACGTGCCCATCGAGAACAAGCGCGTCACCAGCGCGATCGCCAACGCGCAGGGCCAGATCGAGTCGCAGAACTTCGAGTCCCGCAAGAACGTCCTCAAGTACGACGACGTCATGGACCGCCAGCGCAAGGTGATCTACGGCGAGCGCCGCGAGGTGCTCGAGGGCGCCGACGTCGAGGAGCAGGCGCGCGAGTTCATCGACGACGTCGTCGAGGGCACCGTGCGCGGCTCGCTCGAGGACTTCGCCGAGGAGTGGGACCTCGAGCAGCTGTGGACCGACCTCAACCAGTTCTGGCCGGTCACCATCGACCGCGAGGCGTTGGAGAAGGAGGCCGGCGGCAAGGCCAACCTCGACAAGGACGAGCTGATCGAGAAGCTCCGGGCCGACGCGCAGGCCGCCTACGACCAGCGCGAGGAGGAGGTCGGCAACGAGGTCATGCGCGAGCTCGAGCGCCGGGTGCTGCTCTCGGTGCTCGACCGCAAGTGGCGCGAGCACCTCTACGAGATGGACTACCTGCGCGAGGGCATCTACCTGCGCGCCTACTCCCAGCGCGACCCGCTGGTGGAGTACCAGCGCGAGGGCTTCGACATGTTCGCCGCGATGATGGACGGCATCAAGGAGGAGACCGTCGGCTTCCTGTTCAACCTCGAGGTCCAGGTCGAGGACGACGAACGCACGACCACGATCACGACCACGAAGTCGAGGCCGAGACCCAGGAGCCGATGCGCCGCGTGCTGCCGTCGGAGAACGCCGGCGAGGGCGCCTTGGCCCTCGCCACCGCCACCCGGCAGGGACCCGCCATCCGCGCCAAGGGGCTGGAGAAGCCGAAGCAGCCGCAGAACCTCTCCTACTCCGCGCCGAGCGAGGACGGCGAGGCCGAGGTGAAGGGCGGCACGGTCACCAACGCCGACGACCCCTACGCCGGGGTGGGCCGCAACGCCAAGTGCCCGTGCGGCTCCGGCAAGAAGTTCAAGATGTGCCACGGCGCCCCCGGCGGCCCGAGCGGCCTCACCGCCAGAGCGGGCGGCTGACCCGGGTCAAGCAAAGTCGAGCGCCGTGCACACCCAGCGGGTGGCGCGGCGCTCGAACCGGACGGCGAGCGCGCGGGAGCGCCGTCCGTAGCGCACGTGCACCGAGCACTCGGCCGTGCCGTCGGTGGGGAACGTGGTGTGCACGCTCATCACCCGCGGCCGGACGGGCTGCACCCGGCCCTGGCCCGGCCGGTGGCCGCCGGCGCGCGCCACGAGCAGGGCGCGGCGCTGGAGGTCGAGGTAGACGTCGCGGGTGGTCCAGCGCACCAGCTGGCTGACCGGACGGTCGCCGCCGACGATCTCGACCGCGGCGCGCGCGAACCGGTGCGCCCACGCCCCGAGGTCGGGGTGCTCGGGATGGTCCTCGTCGCGGCCGGACGTCGGCAGCAGGGCGGGCGGCACCTCGCGGCACGGCTCCAGGTCGAGCGCGAGGGTGCCCTGGGTGGCGGCCAGGGGCACCGGGAGCCGGAGCGGGACGACGGCGGACGGGTGCGACATGACGGTTCCTCTCATCGGAGTCTCGGGTGGGCGCGGTGGGGGAGCAGCAGCCGCTGCCCGGGCTGGATCAGGTCGGGGTCGCCGAGAACCGCCCGGTTGGCGGTCACCAGGGCGTCGACGTCGCGGGCGATCCGGGCGTCGGAGGCGCCGGGTCTGGCGGCGCGGGCGATCGACCACAGCGAGTCGCCCGGGCGCACCGTGTAGGTCGCCGGCGCGGGGACGGGCGGCGGCGGCGGACGGTGCGCCGCCGCGGGCCCGGTGGCGCGGTCGGGGAACGGCAGGCCGGCGATGGTGGCGCCGTCGTCGGTGCGGGGGTCGGCGGCGGTGGCCGGTGCCGCGAGCGCCGCGAGGGCGGTGAGGCCGCACAGCACGAGCACTGCCCGACGCAGGGGCGCGGGGACGCCGCGGGTGCGGCCGACGCGTCCGGTGGCGGCCTCGGCGAGCACGACGGTGACCGAGAGCCAGCCCCAGAGCGCGCACACCGCCAGCGCGGCGGCGGCCGCGACGGCGAGCAGGTCGGGGAACGACGAGGCGGCCTCGGCCGGGTCGGGCGCGCCGGCGGCGGCGACGGCGATCACGGCGACGGCGAGCGCGGTGGCCGTCGTCCAGACGGCGAGGCCGCGTGCGGTGGTGGTAGCGCTGACGGTCAAGGCCCGATCCTTGCGTTTGCGTCTGTTTGATGTGTTTAAGTCACTCAACGCGTGTTCACGTCCGTCGTCAAGCGGTCATCCACAGGTCCGGCCCGCCGCCTAGGCTGTGCCGCATGGCCTGGGAGGAGGAGCTGTTCGGGTTCCTCGACGAGCTCGAGCAGCAGGCCGAGGCCCTCTACGACGCCGAGCGGGCGCCCGAGCTGGCCGACCGCAGCCGGGCGGAGTACCAGCAGGTGCCGCTCGCCGCGCGGCTGATGGCGACGGTGGGGGACCCGGTCACGCTCCAGGTGCGCGGGGTCGGCGCGGTGCGCGGCGACCTGGCGCGCGTCGCCACCGGCTGGTGCCTGGTGGCGCAGCCGGCGCAGGACTGGGTGGTGCGGCTCGACGCCGTCGACGCCGTCGAGGGCGCCTCCTCACGCGCGACGCCCGAGGTGGCCTGGCCGGTGACCGCCCGGCTCACCGTCGCCTCGGCACTGCGCCGGCTGGCCGGGGCGGGGGAGCGGTGCGTGGTGCACCTGGTCGACGGCGCCCGCCACGAGGGCGTGCCGCGCCGGGTCGGGCAGGACTTCGTGGAGCTGGTGGTGGGCGGCGAGGGTCACGAGCGCGTCGTGCTGCTCGCCTTCGCGGCCGTGGCCGCCGTCCAGAGCGACGAGGCGGGATAGCCACCGTGCCCGTCGCCCTCCATGTCGGTCTGCCGAAGACCGGCACGACCTGGCTGCAGGACCTCCTCACCCGTCATCAGGAGCCGCTGCGCGCCGCGGGCGTGCAGTGGCCGACGCCGTCGCCCGGGGCGATGTTCCGCGCCGCGGTCGACGTGCGGGGGAGCCACGAGAAGTTCGGGCTCAGCACCATGGACGTGCGTGCCCGGTGGGTGTCGCTCTGCCGCCACGCCCACCAGTTCCCCGGCCTGACCGTGCTCGGTCACGAGGTGCTCGGCGGGGCCACGCCGGAGCAGGTCGAGCGGGCGCTCGAGCCGCTGCACGGCCTCCAGGTGCACGTCGTCGTCACCGCGCGCGACCTCGGCCGGCAGGCGGTGGCGCACTGGCAGGAGGAGGTGAAGCTCGGCGACACCCGCTCGTTCGCGGAGTTCGAGCGCACCGAGCTGCGCGCCGACACCGGCCGCGACCTCGGCCCCGACAGCGGCGGCGTGCGGCCGCGGTTCTGGCACGCCCAGGACGTCGCCGACGCGCTGCGCCGCTGGTCGGCCTCGTTGCCGCCCGAGCGGGTGCACCTCGTCGTCTGCCCGCCGCCGGGCGCGCCGCCCGCCACGCTGTGGGAGCGCTTCGCCGCGGGGTGCGGATTCGACCCGGCCGTCGTCGACGCCGCCGCGACGCCGCCCGCCAACACCTCGCTCGGCACCCCCGAGATCGCGCTGCTGCGGGAGCTGAACCGGCGGCTGGCCAAGCGCCGCAAGCCGGTGGACACGCGCACCCGGCTGCAGGTGCTCAAGCGCGAGTACGCCGAGGGCGTGCTCGCCGCCCGCCCCTCGACCCCGCCCCGCACCCCGGCCGCGCTGCACGACCTGCTCGCCGGCGTCACCGAGGGCTGGGTGGCGGAGATCCGGGCCGCCGGATACCGCGTGCACGGCGACCTCGCCGACCTCGCCCCCGTCACGGCCGCCCCGGGCGACTCACCCCCTGACGTCCCACCCCCGCCCGACCTCGACCCGGCCTCCGAGCTGAACCGGCTGCTGCCGAAGCCGTCGCGGTGGCGCGGGAGCCGCTGAAATCACTGGTTCACCAGTGAAATTGGCACTTCAGACAGGAAGGTCCCTGTTTGAAGTGCGCAATTCACAGGTGAACCAGTGAATCGGGCAGCAGTCTCAGGTGGCATCGGAGTCGTAGGGCGGCACCTCGCCGACGGCGAGGGGGCGCAGGCCGCGGCGGCGGGGGCGGGAGTCCTCCTCGCCGGCGTCCTCCATCGCCTCGACGATGTGCTTGCGCACGATGGTGCGGGGGTCGAGGTCGCGCAGCTCGAGGTCGGAGTACTCCGGGCCGAGCTCGGTGCGCAGCTCGTCGCGGGCGGCGTTGGCGAAGTCGCGCGCCTTGCGCAGGAACCCGCCGGCCTGCTTCGCCAGCTCGGGCAGCTTGTCGGGCCCGAAGACGAGGATGGCGACGAAGGCGATGACCGCAAGCTCGAGCAGCCCGACGTCG
This sequence comes from uncultured Actinomycetota bacterium, assembly GCA_963808855.1. Lineage (GTDB taxonomy): Bacteria > Actinomycetota > Actinomycetes > Propionibacteriales > Nocardioidaceae > Nocardioides. The sequence continues at coordinate 1,507,640 of CAWEHA010000002.1, forward strand.
AACACGGGTGGGAGCCTAGAGCCTGGAACTGGGCGTGAGCCCGAGCTGCATGCCGGCCAGCCCCCGGCCGCGGCCGGCCAGCGTGTCGGCGACGGCGGCGAGCTCGACGGCGGCCGGAGCGGTGGGGTCGGACTCGACGATCGGCTTGCCGGCGTCGCCGCCCTCCCGCAGCGAGATGTCCAGCGGCACCCGCCCGATCACGGCGACGTCGTAGCCGAACCGCTCGGAGAGGGTGCGGGCCACCCGGTCGCCGCCGCCGGCGCCGAAGACCTCGAGCCGGTGCTCGACGCCCTCGGGCGTGCAGTGGGGGCAGGGGAGGTAGCTCATGTTCTCGACGACGCCGACGACCCGCTGGTGCATCATCGAGGCCATCGTGCCGGCGCGCTCGGCCACCTCCGCGGCGGCCTCCTGCGGCGTGGTGACCACGACGACCTCGGCACCGGGCAGGTGCTGGCCGAGCGAGATCGCGACGTCGCCGGTGCCGGGCGGCAGGTCGAGCAGCAGGACGTCGAGGTCGCCCCAGTAGACGTCGGAGAGCATCTGCACGAGCGCCCGGTCGAGCATCGGACCGCGCCACGCGACCACCTGGTCGCGGCGCGGCTTCAGCATCCCGATGGAGATCACCGAGACCCCGCTCGGCGTGGGCACCGGCATGATCAGGTCGTCGACCTGGGTGGGTCGCGAGTCGGCGACCCCCATCATGGCGGGCACCGAGTGGCCGTAGATGTCGGCGTCGACGACGCCCACCTTCAGCCCCTGCTTCGCCATCGCCAGCGCGAGGTTCACGGTGACCGACGACTTGCCGACGCCGCCCTTGCCGCTCGCGATCGCGAAGACCTTGGTGAGCGAGCCGGGCTGCGCGAACGAGATCTCGCGCTGCGCCTTGCCGTTGCTCAGCTTCTCCTTGAGGCCGGAGCGCTGCTCGGCGGACATCACCCCGAGCGTGAGGTCGACGTCGGTGACGCCGGCGACCTTCGTGAGCGCGGCGGTGACGTCGCGGGTGATGGTGTCCTTGAGCGGGCACCCGGCCACCGTCAGCAGCACGGTGAGGTGGACGACGCCGGCGTCGTCGACCGCCACCGTGTCGACCATGCCGAGGTCGGTGATCGGCCGCTTGATCTCGGGGTCGTTGACGGTGGCGAGGGCGGCGGTCAGCTGGTCGGGGCTGGGAAGGCTCATATCGCTGTCGAGTCTAGGAGCCGGGTGGTGTGGGCCGGTCGTCCGCGTCGACGTGAGAGTCAGCACGTTGTTCGAGCTCCGCGCAGCAGGGCCCGCAGCTCCGAGCGCAGGAAGTCGCGGGTGGCGACCTCGCCGACCGACATCCGGAGCGAGGCGACCTCGCGGGAGAGGAACTCCATGTCGGCGTGGGCGCGGGCGTTGGCCTGCCGGTCCTGCTCGGCCACCACCTTGTCGCGCTGCTCCTGCCGGTTCTGGGCCAGCAGGATCAGCGGGGCGGCGTAGGAGGCCTGCAGGCTCAGCATCAGCGTGAGGAAGATGAACGGGTAGGCGTCCCAGCGCCCCGAGTCCGGCACCAGCGCGTTCCAGGCAACCCAGATGGCCACGAACATCGTCATGTAGATCAGGAACGTCGCGGTGCCCATGAAGCGGGCGAACTGCTCGGCGAACAACCCGAACGAGTCGGGGTCGAAGGCCGGACGCCGCACCAGCGAGCGGCGGGTGGCCAGCGGTGTGTCGAGTCGCTCCGAGCGCTGCCGGCGGTCCCAGCGCGCCCGTCGCTCGGCGCGGTCGCGGCGCTCGACGCCGTCGCGCTCAGCCACGGCCGCCGCCCTCGGCACCCGCCTCGCCGACCCCCGAGAGGGCACGGTCGCGCCAGCCCGCCGGGAGCATGTGGTCGAGCAGGTCGTCGACCGTGACGGCGCCTAGCAGGTGGCCGCTGTCGTCGACCACCGGCGCCGCCACCAGGTTGTAGGTGGCCAGGTGCGCCGCCACCTGGTCGATCGAGGCGTCGGGCCGCAGGCTCTCCAGCGACTCGTCGAGCGCCCCCGCCACCAGCGTCGACGGCGGCTCGCGCAGCAGCCGCTGGATGTGGGCGATCCCCAGCAGCTTGCCGGTGGGCGTCTCGAGCGGCGGCCGGCACACGTACACCAGTGCGGCCAGCGACGGGGTGAGCTCGGGGTTGCGCACGTGTGCGAGCGCGTCGGCCACGGTGGCGTCCGGCCCGAGGATCACCGGCTCCGGCGTCATCATCGCGCCGGCGGTGTCCTCGACGTAGGACATCAACCGCCGCACGTCCTCGGCCTCCTCGGGCTCCATGAGGTCGAGCAGGATCTCGGCGGTCTCCGGCGGCAGGTCGGCGATGAGGTCGGCGGCGTCGTCGGGGCTCATCTCCTCCAGCACGTCGGCGGCCCGCTCGGAGTCCAGGTGCTCGAGGATCGCCACCTGGTCCTCCTCGGAGAGCTCCTCGAGCACGTCGGCGAGCCGCTCGTCGTCCAGCGCGGCCACGACGGCGGCCTGCCGGTCCGGCGGCAGGTCGTGCAGCATCGTGGCGGCGTCGGCGGGCCGCATCTCGTTGAGGGCATGCACGAGGTGGGTGGCGCCGTGGGTGTCACCGGCGGTGTGCAGGCCCTCGACGTCGCGCCACTCCACGACGTGGGTCTGGCCGCGCCGGCGCAGCGCCTTGGCCGGCTCCTGCACGGCGACCCGGCTCAGCACCCAGTCGCGGGTACGGCCCTGCTCCATCGCGACGTCGTGCACCGTGCCGACCACGCCGGTGCTCACGATGCGCACCCGCCGGTCGAGCATCTGGCCGACCACCAGGGTCTCGGTGGAGCGCTGCTCGAAGCGCCGCACGTTGAGCAGGCCGGTCGTGTAGACCTGCCCGCTGTGGATGCCGGTGACCCGGGTCATCGGCAGGAAGATCCGGCGCCGGCCGAACACCTCGGCCACGAGCCCGAGCACCCGCGGTGACGCCGTGGCCTCGGTACGCATCGCCACCACCAGGTCGCGCACCTTCGCCACCTGGTCGCCGGACGGGTCGAACACGGGGAGCCCGACCAACCGGGCGACATAGACGCGCGTAGGGGTGCTGCTCACCTCGTCCCTCCTGACACCGGCTCGGCTCGAGCCGATTCAATCACCAGGCGGCGCGTCAACCCGGTCGGCGCGCGCGTCGCGGAGCACGGTCGGCACGAGCAGGACGACGAGCAGCAGGGCGTCGATCACCGCCACCGTGACGGCCAGCGCGGTGAGCGAGTCGGCGAACTGGCCGGCCACCACGATCGCGACGAGTGCCACCCAGAGCACGTGGACGGCGCGGCTGGCCGGGCCGCCGTCGTGGCTGGACTGGCGGGCCATCAGCGCGTACACCAGCAGCTGGATCGTGGACAGGATCGTGCCGAGCACCGCGAACAGCCACAGCCGGTCCTGGATCTCGCTGTACTCCGAGCCGCCCACGAACACCAGCGCCAGCCCGGAGAGCAGCCAGGAGCCGAGTACGGCGACCACGCCGGCGCTCAGCACGAGGGCGAGGCTCAGCCGCAGAGCCCGGCGCCGGCTCTCGTGGGTGGCGAGGTCGGGGAAGGCGAGCACCACCACGAACTGCGGGAGGAAGAGCACCGCCTTGGTGAGGATCAGGCCGCCGGCATAGAGGCCGGCGTCATGCGCGTCGAGCACGTTGCGGGCCACGATGATGTCGACGTTGGACACCGCGAAGAACCCCAGCAGGGCGTGGGAGTTGCGGACCGCCTCGCGCAGCAGCGCCCGGGGGCCGTGGTCGGCGTCCGAGGGGCCGTGGGGCACGTGCGGGCGGTGCCGCAGCGCCCACATCCCGACGGCCACCGGGGCGAGGGACGCGATGAAGACGCCGGCGATCGCGCTGGTCTCCGAGGGCTGCCACAGCAGCATCGCGGTGCCGATGACCAGCCGCGGCACGCCGAGGGCCAGGTAGACGGCGGCCAGCGCTCGCCACCGGCGCTCGCCCTGGAGGGTGCCGGCGAGGCCGCCGGTGAGGGTGAGGGGCACCGCGATCAGCCCCACCAGCAGGGCGGTGGGCAGGCTCTCGAGCTTGAGCACGCGGTCGACCAGGGGCGCGGCCAGGAGCAGCGCGGCGCCGAGCACCAGCGAGACCCGCCAGGTCAGGGTGCGGATCTCGTCCTCCACCACGGCGACGTCGCCCGGGGCGGCGGAGATCCGGCGCGCGGCGACCGCCTGCAGCGCCAGCTGGGCGACGGCCACCACGATGAGGAGGTTCATCACAGCCGCGAAGGCGCCGTACTGCTGGGGGCCGAGGGTGCGCGCCGCGATGATCGTGAACGCGTAGGTGGCGATGTTCATGACGCCGATCGCGACGGCCAGCCCGCCGCCCTGCGTCACCGGGCGCGGGGGCGTCTCGGGCGCGGTGGGCTCGTCGGGCACAACGCGCGAGTGTGGCATAGGCCCGGGGGCGTTACGGCATCGTCACGATGGGACCCGCGCCGTCCGAAACGACGCCGCGGCAGGGGGCGCGGGCGTACCCTCGCCGTATGACCTCGAGGTGGGCGCGGGCCGGCGTGACCGTGGCGGCGGCGCTGCTGGTGCTGGCCGGATGCGGCGACGACGACCCGTCCGCGACCGCCTCCGACCCGTCGGCCTCCGACGAGCCCAGCACGTCGGAGCCGGCGAGCGAGACGCCGTCCAGCGACGAGCCCACCGAGCCCAGCGAGCCGGCCGAGTCGAGCGAGCCCGCCGTGCCGCTGCCGCCGTGCTCGGAGATCTGGGTCGACGACGGCCGCAAGCTTCCGGCGCCCTACCGGGGCTGCTCGGAGAACGGCACCGACGTGCCCGCCGCCGCCCGGGAATGCTCGTTCGGCAAGCCGCTCGTCACCTACGGCGGCCGCTTCTACGCGGTGCCGCGCGGCCCGATCAACCGCACCGAGCGCCCGCTGGCGAAGGACCCGGACTACCGCAGCGCGCTCGCCTCCTGCACGGCCTGACGCACAGCCTGCCGCGCGGCCTGGGGCAAATCTTGCGCAGGTCTTGAGTCTGGGGTCACGTGAGCCGATCACTAGCACGTGACACTCCTGGAATCACGGCAGCCACACGCGGCCTCTAGCGTCACACCCGTTAACTCGCCTACCATGCCCGTCGTGACTCTCCCCACGCGACACGCCGTCCTGCCTGCGATTTCCACGAGTACTCGCCGGCTGTCGCTGGTCAGCGCGCTCGCGGCGCTGGTGGTCACCCTGCTGGTGCCGTTCACGGCCACCACCGCCGCCGCGGCTCCCACCGCGCCCGCAGCTCCCCCCGTCGCCCCGGCCGCCCCCGCGGCCGCGGGCGACCCCGTCGTCCGGGTCGACACCGGCGGTCAGGTGACCTGCCAGATCACCCAGTCCCGCACCCTGTCGTGCGCCGGCCAGAACGAGTACGGCCAGCTCGGCCAGGGCGACACCAAGGACCGGCTGCGGATGAGCCAGGTGGGCGCACCCAACCAGTGGCTCTACGTGAGCACCAGCGGCGGCGCCACCTGCGCCATCACCCGCACCCGCAACCTCTTCTGCTGGGGCATGAACAGCAGCGGGCAGCTCGGCGTCGGCGACGCCGGGCAGCAGTGGAAGCCGCGCCGGGTCGGCGGCGGCGGCGTCTGGCGCACGGTCGACGTCGGCTGGACCAGCACCTGCGCGATCCGCACCGACGACAGCCTGTGGTGCTGGGGCGGCAACTACAGCGGCCAGCTCGGGTTCGGCAACCGCACCAGCTCGCGGGTCCCGAAGCGGGTCGGCCGGTCGACCAGCTGGGGCACCGTCACCGTCGGCGGCTACCACGCCTGCGGCACCGGCCGCGACGGCGTCGCGTACTGCTGGGGCCGCAACGACCTCGGCCAGCTCGGCACCGCCGACCGGGCGGCCCGCCTGGCACCGGTGCGGGTGGCCAGCAGGAGCCGTTTCCGCAGCCTCGAGGCCGGCTGGTCCACCACGTGCGGCCTCACCGGCTCCTTCCAGGTCGGCTGCTGGGGCCTCGGCGACCAGGGTCAGCTGGGCCTCGGCCCGGCGAGCGTCACCAGGTCCGGCTCCGCGCGGCCGCGGCTCGTCGACTTCGCCGGCCGCCGTCTCTCCTCGCTGGCGCTCGGTGACAGCCACGCCTGTGCCCGCGACACCCAGGGCGCGTTGTTCTGCTGGGGCGGCAACCGGTACGGCCAGCTCGGCGTCGGCGGCGGCGCGAACACGAGCAAGCCGACGCGCGTGGCCGGGTCGACCGCCTTCACGTCGGTGCGGGCGGGCTGGATGCACACCTGTGGCCTCACCACCTCCGGCGGGTCGGAGTGCTGGGGCAACAACGAGGAGGGGCAGCTCTCCTCGGGCGACCGCATCGCGCGCCAGGCGCCTCCGGGCGTCAACGCCCGCCGGGCCCTCCCGCGGCTGCGCGGTCCCGACGGCCGGCTCGTCGTGACGTCGTTCAACGTCCTCGGCAGCCAGCACACCCGCCCCGGCGGCGGCGTCCCCCACTTCGGACCCGGCCGGATCCGCACCGAGTGGGCGGCCGACATCCTGCGCGGCATGGGCGCGGACATCGTGTCGTTCCAGGAGCTGCAGCACGACCAGTTCAACCAGCTGCGCACGGCGCTCGGCGGCACGTACTCCTTCTATCCGGAGAACACCACGCGGAACCCGAAGGTCGTCTGGCAGGCCGTCATGTGGCGCACCAGCGAGTGGGAGCTCGTGGAGTACAAGGACGTGTACGTGCCGGTGATCGGCCGCACCCGGCCCAACCCGTTCCTGCGGCTCCGCAACAAGGCCACCGGCAAGTTCGTGTGGGTGATGAACATCCACAACTCCTCGAAGAAGACCCCGGAGCGCCAGCGCGAGCGCAACCGGGCCATGGAGATCGAGCTCAACCACATCAAGCAGCAGCGCAACAAGGGCGTCCCGGTGCTGTTCATGGGTGACTTCAACGAGAAGGAGGTCGCCTTCTGCAAGGTCACCGGGCAGACCGACCTCCGCGCGGTCAACGGCGGCACCCACAACGGCCAGCGCTGCACCCCGCCGCGCGGGATGCACATCGACTGGCTGTTCGGGACGCCCATCTTCCGGGCCCGCGGCCACGACTACCTGCGCTCGCCGCTCACCAACCGGATCACCGACCACTCGGTCCTCACCGGGGTGTACTCCTACCCGGGAGCCTGAGGGCCCTTCCGTAGGCGGGCGTTCTCCTCGGTGAGGCGGCGCACCTCGCCGAGCAGGTCGGCCGCCAGGTCGAGGGCGACACCGGCGACCTCGCGGTGGGTCACCGAGTCGGGGTGGCGGCGCTCGGGGAGGTCGTCCGGCACGAGCAGCGTGTCGAGGTCGCCGACGACGTCGAAGCCGGCCTCGCGCACGTAGCGCACGGCGTCCTCGCCTCGCCGACGGCACTCCTCGACCTGCTCGGCGCCCGGCCAGTACGGCTCGCCGCCGCGCGGCACCAGCCGGTCGTCGGCGACGTAGCTGCGGATCCACACCCCGCGGTCGAAGGCGCGGTCGAAGCCGACGAGCCTCCGGTTGAGCCGGCGGAGGGTCTCGGCCTCCGCGACGCCCATCGAGGAGTTGGCGAAGCCGGCCGGCGTGGCGACCTGCGGGTCGAGACCGAGCACGGCGCAGAACCGGTCCCACAGGTCGGGCGGCGTGACGACGTGCACCCGGTCGGCGGGCACGACGGCGCCCCAGCGCTCCAGCACGAGCCGCAGGTCGAGGGCCCGCCAGTTCCACACGGCGGTGGGGCTCTCGGAGACGCGGTGGGCGTAGCGCCCGATCCGGCGGTGACCCTTGTTCTTGAGGTGCTCCTGCCAGCTGGACGTGAACAGCGACAGCGGCTCGCGCGCGGTGGCCACCACGTGCACCTCGCGGCCGCCGTCGAGGCCCGCGAGGTCGTCGACGAGCCGCCGGGCCTGGGCCTCGGTGGCGGCGCTGAGGAACTCGTGGCTGAGCAGGGCGTCGCGGTCCCACCCGGCGATCTCCTCGCGCACGACGTCCCAGGCCTGCGGTGCCCGGGGGCCACGACGCTGCAGCGTCGGGTCGTCGCGCACCGCCAGCGAGGTCCACAGGTGGTCGCGTCGCTCGCGCCCCGGCACCAGCAGCCCGGCCTCGCGCAACGCCGGCCGGTGCGACCAGAGGATGGTCTGGAGGTAGCTGGTGCCGGTCTTGGGGAGCCCGATGTGGACGAAGACCCGGGGCGTGGACACGATCGTGGTCGGTGCTGGTCGGGCCGGTCAGAGCCGGCCGGTGTAGGCGTCGATGATCCGGCGGGCCTCCGCGGCGTCACCGGTGGCGAGCGGCACGAGGAGCTCCTGGACGACGTCGGTGAGCTCGGCCGTGCGGTGGTGGTGCCGCCGGCACTCGCTCACCGCCTCCTCGAGCTCGGCCACCCGGGCGGTGAGGGCCTCGACCTGCTCTGCGACGGAGTCGTCGGTGCCGCGGGAGAACAGGCGTCGCGTGCGTCCAGTGGTGCTCACGGGCTCCATTCGACCACCATCCGGCACGTCTGCCGCGAGGAGCCCTTCGGTGCGGTGCCGGGCAGCACCCGGATCGCCGGGTCGCCGTGCCGGGCGAGCTCCTCTCGCACCTGGTCGGGGTCGACGCGGTGCAGCATCTGCCGCCGGGCCCAGCGGTCGTCGGCGGCGGGGGAGACGAGGAACTGGAGGTACGCGCGGCCGCCGTCGCCGCTGCCGCAGGCCAGCCGCAGGAACCGCCACAGGTGCTCGCGCCCGACCCGGGGCACGGCGTCCACGATGTGCCGGGCGAGGACCACGCGACGTCCGGGAGTGGTGGCCACCCGGGCGCCCCAGCCGAGCACGGAGCGCAGCTCGAGCAGGTTGAGGGCGCCGAACTCCAGGGGCCGCTCCGGCCGGACGGTGCGCTGCACCATCTCGTAGCCGCGCGGCGAGTAGTCGAGGCCGAGGGTCGGCACGCCCTGGCGCGCGAACCAGCGGGCGTCGGTGCCGCGGCCGCAGCCGACGTCGACGACGAGCCCGGGCGGCGCCTCGCCCATCCGCTCCTCGCGGTAGATCGACCGCGCCACCGGGGCGCCGCGGCCGCCGGGGCGCCGGTAGCGCTGTCCCTGGTAGCGGCGGTCCCAGGCGGCGCGGCCGACGACGGTGCCGCGGAACCAGTCGTCGAGCCGGCGGCTCGTGGAGGCAGGCGTCGTGAACTGGAAGGCGGGATCCGGCGTCTTCCACCCCGGGCCGTACATGGCGGCGAGCAGGTGCTCGGGCTGGGCCGGCGCGGGCAGGGTGCGGCCCTCGAGCGTGGTGGTGCCGAGCGGGAACACCCAGCTCCGCTCGAACGGCGCCCGCACCTCGCCGAGCAGCACCAGCAGGGTCTCGTCGCCGGTGTCGTCGAGATAGCCGCCGAAGACGTCGAGGCCGCGCCGGGTGCCGTCGGCCTCGGTGACGTCGACCTTGAACCCGGCGCCGCTGTAGCGGGTGACGGGGTAGCCCATGTCGCGCAGCGAGCGCTGCAGCGCGAAGGACTCGAGGATCACGTCGACCGGGTGGGTGTGCCGGCTCACGTAGCCGAGGTCGGCGTCGCTGTCGTGGCCGATGAGCGCCCCGTCGCGCACCGCACCGAGCAGCGTGCCGTAGGCGGGGAACGCCTCCACGCCGGCGTGCTTCAGGGCGGCGAGCACCTCCTCCACCGAGTCGAGCAGCGGGCCGACCTGGTGGTCGGTGCGGGTGTCGAAGGTGGGCTGCAGCCGGCCGGCCTTGTCGAGGGCGAGCGGCACGCCCTGCCGGTTCACGACCTCGATCCGGTCGGTGCCGGTGCCGAACCGGTGCTCGGCGTCGTGCAGCACGGCGCCGTCGACGTGGCTGGTGACGGTGAGTCGGGTGACGCCGTCGAGGTGCTTGCGCAGCGGCCCGGGCCACGCCATCTCGCGGCGGCGCAGCCGCCGGTGCGTGCGCACGCTGTCGCGGCGCGACCAGAACGACCACACCCGGCGGCCGTCGAGCAGCACGTCGAGCACGACGTCGCCGTGGCCGACCAGCACGAGGCCGTCGTGGTCGACCGACACCACGCGTGGTGGGCGGGCTGTGCTGATGGGACTGCTCCTACGACGAGGCGACGGGCGAGCGACCAGTATCCCCGGGACACCGCACGGGCCGGACCCGGGACCGTGAGGCCCGGCACCGCCGGGTCGAGGTCGCCGGTGAGCAGGGCCGCGAGCCGCCGGTCGGGCACCACGCGGGCGGCCCGCACCTGCCGGCGCCGCTGCCGCACCAGCCCGGCGTGGCGCAGCAGCCACCACCACGCCGCGAGCTTCTGCTTGGCCCACCCGTCGCGCACCGCGAGGCCGAGCACCGCGAGCTCCAGCGCCACGAGCGGGGGCAGCGCCCACAGCAGCATCGCGGGGCCGAACACCGTGAGCACCATGAACAGCCGGTTGCGCTCCAGCAGGTAGAACTTCAGCGGGTTGCGGGAGAACTCGTAGTGGTGCAGCACCACGGCGTCGGGCACGTAGACCACGCGCCAGCCCCGCTGCCAGCACCGCAGGCTGAGCTCGGCGTCCTCGCAGTAGGCGAACATCGGCTCGCAGAACCCGCCGAGCGCCCGGAACCGGTCGAGCCGGGCGGCGGCCGCGGCGCCGGACGCCGAGGCGACGTCGCGCTGCTCCGGGAAGTCGGTGGCGGGCCGGCCCAGCCCGCCGGCCCAGCTGAGGCCGGTGAAGTGCACCGGGTTGCCCACCGAGTTCACGGTCTCGGGCTCGTCGTAGAGGCGCAGCGAGGCGGTGGTGAGGCCGACGTCGGACGGCTCGAGCGCGGCCACGAGCCGGGCGAGCGCGTCGGGCCGCACGATCGCGTCGCTGTTCACGAACGCGACGTACTCGCCCCTGCGCGGCGGCGGCGCCGTGGTTGCAGCCGCCGGCGTAGCCGAGGTTGTCGCCGGGACGCAGCACGGTGACGCCCCGCACGCCGTCGAGCACGTCGACGGCGTCGGAGGTGCAGCCGTTGTCGACCAGCACGACGTCGACGTCGATCCCGCGGGAGGCGAGCACCGCGCGTGCGGCCTCCACCAGCAGTGGCTCCTCGCGCCACGCCAGCATGACGACGGTCAGACGCGGCACGGATGGCATAGTACGGCGCGGCCCAGGCCCAGCCGGCTCGCCTCCGAGCCGCCCGGCCGGCCCCGAAATCACATGACTCCTCCTCGCTCTCCCGTCGCCCTGCGGCCGACGCTCCTCGGAGCGCTGTTCGACGCCGTCCTCGACACCACGGTCGTGTCCCTGGCGATCTGGACGCTGCTCTACTCGCTCGGCCTGCCGACGCAGTGGTCGCTCCACCCGTCCGGCTGGCTGTGGCTGCTGCTCACCCTCGGCTACTTCGGCTACGAGCTGTGGCGGGTCCGCGGTGTCGTTCGTCGGTGAAGGGCTGCGGATCGGCGAGCCGGGGCCGGAGCCGGAGCCGGTGCTGAGTGAGCACCGCGAGCGGCTGCTGCTGCTCGTGGCCGGCGCGCTGCTCGTGCTGGCCGCCGGCGCCGGCGCGCTGGTGTGGGACGGCGGCGGCGCCTTCAAGGCGGCCTGGGCCGCGCTCGCGCTCGGGCTGGTGCTGCTGAGCGTGTGGGCGTGGCTGACCGGCCAGGTCGCCGCGCCGGGCCCGGACGAGATCGGGGCGGTGCCCGCGGTCGGGGTCGGGACGTCCGCGTTGGTCGCAGTGGCTGACGCCGTCCGAGGGCGGCGTGCTGGGGCTCTCGGTGGTGCTCGGCGTGCTCGCCTCGTACCTCTGGCTGCCCGACACCGACGACCCCTACTACGTGAACCGCTCGGTGTGGGTGGCCGAGCACGGCAACGCCGCCACCCGCGACACGATGTTCAGCCCCGAGGTCTTCAACTCGCCCTACGGCGGCGGGGTGCCGATCTCGTCGGTGGAGTCGCTGTTCGGCGTCGTCGCGCACATGACCGGCACCCTCGCCGGCACCGTCACCTACCTGCTCGTGCCGCCGCTGTTCGGCGTGCTCACCGGGTTCGCCCTGTGGCGGCTGGTGCGGCTCTGGGCGCCGCGGCGCGCGTTCCTCGTGCTGGTGGCCGCCAGCGGGTTCCTGGTGATGAGCGGCAACTCGATGCTCGGCAACTTCTGGCTGGTGCGCATCTGGCAGGGCAAGGTGATCGCCGTCGCGGTGCTGATGCCGGTGATCTGGGCCTACCTCACCGAGCTCCACGCCATGCGCGCGGAGGGCCGGAAGGCCGACCAGCGCCGCCACGTGCTGCTCCTGCTCGCGGCCGGCGTCACGTTCTACGGCCTCACGCCCACCGCGGTGGTGTGGGCGCCGGTGATGTTCGGCGCCGTCGTGCTGGCCGCCCTCGCGCTGCGCTCGAAGCTGCTCGCCGTCGGCGGTCTCGCGATGCTCGTCGGACCGGTGCTCTCCGGACTGGCGGTCGTGCTGTTCTCCACCGACGTCGGCGGACCCGACCCGGTGGCCCTCTCCGCGCAGGAGTCCTTCATCCGGGTCATCGGCGACCCCGGCGTGATGTCGTCGCTCGCGGTGGTGGCCCTCGGTGCCGCCGTGCTCCTCACCCGGCGCGGCGTCGCCGCGGCTCTGGCCGGTGCCTCGGCGCTGGCCAGCGTGCTCGTCTATGCGCCCGGCATCCTCGACGTCGTCAACGTGGTCACCGGCTCCGGCCCGATCCTGTGGCGGATGCTCTACGTGGCGCCGATCCCGGTGCTGGTGGGCCTGATCTTCGCCCTGCCCGCACCCCACCTCGGCGCCGGCCGCGAGCAGCTTGCCAAGGTCCTGCCCGCCGTCCCGGCGCTGGTGGCGGTCGGCTGCCTGGTCGTCGGGGGCGCCCCCATCTGGGCCGAGACTCGGCACGGCTACGGCGTGAAGCTCACCTCCACCCCGGAGTGGAAGGTCGACGAGAAGTCGCTCGACGACGTCGAGAAGGCCGTGGCCGACGGGATCGAGGGCAACGTGCTCATGCCGCCGCGCCGGATGAAGGTGCTCACGATGTACACCACCGACGCCTTCCCGGTGGTGCCGCGGAAGTGGTTCCTCCAGAACATCGAGGAGCCGAAGGCCGACCGCAAGGCGCGCCGGCTGCTCTACGCGCTGGTCGACAGCGCCGACCAGAAGCTCGTCGGCGCCGGGAAGGTGCGCGACGCGCTCGAGCGGCTCGACGTCGACCTCGCCTGCACCGGCCGCACCCGGCGTACCCGGGACGTCCTCGACCGCTTCGCTCGGGCCGGCTACACGGAGACCGTGCGCTACGGCACGATGCGCTGCGCGCGGCGTCCCGACTGACCTCGCGCTGACGGGCCGAGTGTTACTTTTTGCAGGTCAGGCCGGTGCCGGGACCATGCCTGTCCCTGTCGACGTGTGCCCTCCACCAAGCTGGGACGAATCCGTGAAGCGAGACCCCCGATGAGCGCACCCCGCGTGGTGCTGCACGTCGGGCTGCCCAAGACGGGCACGTCGTTCGTGCAGGAGATGCTTCGCACCCACGCCGCGGTGCTCGGCGAGCGCGGCGTGCGCCTCCCGGCCGGCCGCCCCCCGGACCTGTTCGCCGCCGTGCTCCACCTCACCGGGCGCGCCGCCACCTGGGGCCGCTCCGACGAGGCCGGCAAGCGGGCCTGGAGCAAGATCGTCGAGGCCGCGCGCACCGGTGGCACGACCGTGATGAGCAGCGAGACGCTCTGCCTGGCGGACGACGCGCAGGTGGCCCGGATCCTCGACGACCTCGTCGGCGTCGACCTCGACGTCGTCGTCTCCGCCCGCGACCTCGCCCGCCAGGTGCCGGCGGAGTGGCAGGAGGGGGTGAAGCACGGCCGCCGGCTGTCCTACGCCGCGTTCCTCAGCACGGTGCTCGATGAGCAACCGGCCGGCCGCGACGCGGCCCGGCGCCGGTTCTGGCGGGCCCAGGACCCGGTGAGCGTGCTCGACCGCTGGGCGCGGCAGGTCGGGAACGACCGGGTGCACCTGGTCGTCGCGCCGCCGGCCGGCGCGGCCCGTGACGAGCTGTGGCGCCGGTTCGCGCGGGTGCTCGGCGACGACGTCGCCAATCTCGACCTTCCGCTGCCGGAGGCCGCCGCCAACACCTCCCTCGGCCGCACCCAGGTGGAGGTGCTGCGGCGGGTGAACCAGCGCGTCGAGCGCAGCAGCGACGTCCGCGGCTACGGCGAGATCGTGAAGCGGCTCTACGCCGGCACCATCCTGCGCGGGCAGGGGGGAATGCGGGTGCGGCTGCCCGACGACCGTCTCGACCGGGTCCGGGAGATCGCCGAGGGCTGGTGCCGCGACGTCACCGAGCGCGGTTACGACGTCTCGGGCGACCTGGCCGACCTCGTGCCGCCCGCGCCCGACCCCGACGCCGAGGGCGCCGCCGGCGCGCCCGCAGTCGGTGACCTGCTCACCTCCGCCCTGGACGCGACCGCCGAGCTACTCGCCGAGGTGCAGCGGCTGCGCCAGGAGAACGCACGGCTGCGCGGCGGCGACGACTCCGCAGGCGGGCTGCGGCGGGCACTCGCGCGGTCGGGGCCCGAGGGCCGGTCGTGAGCACCGAGACCGACCGCCCGTCCGACAGCCAGCCCGACCGCCAGCCCGGGCACCGGCGCGAGAGCGCCGGCGGCACCCGCAAGCTGGAGATTCCCGGCCTCGGCGGCCGGGTCAAGATCGACCTCACCGTGGTCATCGTGATCGCGTTGCTGCTAGTCCTCGGGGCCGTGCTCTACCTCACTCGCAGCGACGACGGCGGCGGCGGCGCCGAGCCCGCGGCGCCCCCCGAGGCGTCGGCGTCGGCCCAGGCCGAGCAGGCTCGCAACGAGGCCGTCGACACCGCGACCGCGCTCCTCGACGCCTGGTCGCGGCCCGACGTCGCCTACCGCGCCTGGTGGGCCGACCTGCGCCCGATGCTCACCCCGGGCGGCCGCGAGGCCTACGCCTACACCGACCCGAAGCAGGTGCCGGTGCTCGACGACCTCGAGCCCGACAAGGTCGTGGTGAGCCCGACCAACACCACCGCCACCGTGTACTTCACCGCCACCGAGGGCGCCTACGGGGTCGACCTGTCCCGCAGCAGCGTCGACCAGGACTGGCTGGCCAACCGGGTCGTGTTCCCCGGGAGCGAGTCGATGTTCCGATGAGCCGCCGGCCGCGCCTCCTCGCCGTCGTCGTCGCCGTCGTGGTGGCGGTGACGACGTTCGGCACCGCCGGGCCGACCGCCGGCGAGCCCGGCCAGCGCCAGCCCGGCCGCGACGGCGCGCTCGGCCCGGAGTACGACACCTGCGCCAAGCCCGCCCTCGCGCCCGGACTCCAGGTGGCGCCGCTGCCGCGCGGCAACGGGCTCAGCGCCCGCGAGCGCCAGGCCCGCGACGCCGCCGCGCTCGCCCGGCAGCTGCGGCTCCCGGCCCGTGGCCAGGCGCTCGCCGTGGCGGCGGTCCTGAGCGGCGACGTCGCCGGCCCCGCCTCGCAGCGCCGGTTCCTGCTGGAGCTGCGGAAGCTCGACGGCTGGGCGAGCCTGCCGCCGTCGCTGGCGATCCACCGCGTGCTCGGCACCCCCGACCCGTTCGAGTACGAGGCGCTGTGGCAGCCGGCGCAGCGGCTGCTCGGCCAGGTGGCGCGGGCGCCGGGCTCGATCGCCGACGCCGTCTCGGTCGGCGGGCGCTCGCCCCGGCGATGCCTGTCGTCGCCGGCCAGCCGCACCGGGCTCCCGCTGCCGGCCGGCACGGCGTACCGGGTGCGGCTGCTCGTGCCCGACGGCAGCACCGCCCCGAAGGACAAGAAGAAGAAGAAGAAGGACAAGAAGGACCCGAAGCCGCCGGGCGGTACTGCGACGCCCACGGCCGTCGTCGTCGACCCCGAGCAGGTCACCAGCTTCGAGGCGCCGTGCAGCACCCCGGTGCTGGCGGCCACGGCGGGCACGGTGGAGCTCATCGGCGACGAGGAGGCGGCCGGCCCGTGGCTGATCCGGGTCACCGGTGGCGGCGACCAGACCAGCGCCGAGTACCGCCACGTGCAGAACCCGCAGGTCAACAACGGCGACACGGTGGTCGTCGGGCAGCAGCTGGCGGAGGTCGGCGATCTCGGCGCCACCGACCGCTGCGCGCTCGGCATGGTGATCAGCACCCGCGTCGGCGACGACGTCCGGCCGGTCGACGCCGTCCCGTTCCTCACCTCCCAGCTCGAGCCGCCGAAGGCGCCGACGCCGCAGCCCCGGGTCATCGCCGCCACGTCGTTCCGGGTGGCCAGCTACAACGTGAAGGGCCACCACCTCACCACCGGCCGCGGCGGCCTCGGCCCGGGCGACCAGCGGGTGCGGGCGGGGCTGTCGCGGCTCGAGGCGGGCGGCGTCACCGTCACCGCGCTCAACGAGTTCGAGACGCCGCAGGCCAACGCGCTCCTCGCCGACGGCGACTGGGGCCTGCACCGCGCCACCCCGAACAACCGGTTCCGCGACGGCAACAGCAGCGGCAACGCCGTCGCCTGGCGCGCCGACACCTGGAACCTGGTGGGCACCGACGAGTTCACGGTGCCGTTCAAGGTCACCCTGCACATGCCGGTGGTGTTCCTCCAGCACCGCGAGACCGGGGCGATCATCAGCGTGATCGCGATCCACAACCCGGCGTCCACGAGCAAGAACGGCAACGTGCAGGGGGCGCGCAACGTGGCCACCCGCATCGAGCGCGAGTGGATCACCGAGTTCCAGTCGCAGTACCCCGAGGTGCCGACGATCCTCGCCGGCGACTTCAACGACCGCGGCACCGCGTTCTGCGACATCACCGGCACCGGCCTGCTCGCGTCGTCGGCCGGCGGCAGCGTCGGCGGCGCCTGCCGGGTGCCCCGCCACGGCCCGGTCGACTGGATCTTCGCCACCACCCAGCTCGACTTCCTCGGCCAGAGCATCGAGAAGTCCTTCAAGGGCGGCATCACCGACCACCCCGTGATCTACGCCGACGTCGCCTTCGCCGAGCACGAGGCCCCCGACATCACCTTCGACGACAGCACCGAGGACTGACCGCTCGCGGGCGCCCTGCCCCCCGAATCGTTCGATCGAACGGTTGAGACAGTCTTTCGGCGCCCGAACCTGTCGTTCCCGTTCGATCGAACGATTGGTGCGCAGCTGGCTAGGGCTGGTCCCCGCGCGTCTGCTCCGGGTCGGACCGGGTGTCGAGCTCGAGCCGCAGCAGCGCGATCTCCTCGGCGAGGGTGCGGGTCTTCTCCTCCAGCCGGCCGAGCTCGTAGCTGTGGTGGAGCGTGAGCATGAGCAGCACGAGGCTGGCCAGGAAGAACAGCAGGTTCACGGGCAGCTCGACGCCGATGACGTCGGCGAGTCCGGCCAGCAGTGCGGGGAAGACGGCGTTCACGAGCACGGCGAGGGCGACGAAGAACCAGATGACGGCGTACTTCTCGCGCAGCCGGTGGCGGCGCATCATCTCGAACAGCGCCACGATCACGGTCACGGAGCCGACGATGCCGAGGATGGCGGTGGAGTTCACGGGCTGCTCCTGGGGTCGGTGTCGTGGTGCTCGGGTTCGTCCGGCGGTGCGGCGGGCACGGGCAGCTCGGGCCACTTGCGCACCAGGGCAAGCGACAGCGCCACCACGGCACGGGCGACGTAGACGGCGGCCTTGAACGAGCTCTGGCTGGCGACGCCGCCCTGTCGCACCCGCATCTCCACCGGCACCTGGGTGACGGTGCAGCCGGCCCGAATGGCGATCACCGTGGACTCCACGGTGTCGCCGAGGTACTCGGCGGGGTAGTGGGCGGCGAAGATGATGAGGGCGCGGCGGTTGGCGGCGCGGAAGCCGCTGGTGACGTCGGTGAGCCTGGTCCTGGCCATCGCGCTGAGGGTGCGGGCGAGCATCACCATCGCGATCCGGCGGATGAACGACACCTTGAACGGGGTGCCCTCCCCGGCGAACCGGGCGCCGATCACGAGGTCGGCGCCGTCGTCGATGCCGGCGAGCAGGTCCTTCAGGTAGCGCGGGTCGTGCTGGCCGTCGGCATCCACCTGCACCGCCACGTCGTAGTCGTGGGCGACGGCATAGCGGTAGCCGGCCCGCATCGCGCCGCCGACGCCGAGGTTGAACGGCAGCCGGCACACCAGGGCGCCGGCCCGGCGAGCCACCGTGCTGGTGTGGTCGGAGGAGCCGTCGTCGATCACGAGCAGGTCGATGTCGGGGTGGACGGACCGCAGGTCGGCGAGCGTGGCCGGGAGGGCTTCCTGCTCGTTCCACGCCGGGAGGATCACGAGCACCCGACGGGGTGCGGGGTCGGCCGGCACGCGCGGCAGTATAGGCAGCGAGCCGCCGCCGTCCCGGTGTGCGCGGTGTCACGCCCCGCGCGCCTTACCGGCCGGTAACGTCGGGTCGGCACCCACGAGCGAGGAGGAGCACCACGATGGGTCGTCTCTGCGAGACCGACGGACTGACCGAGGACCAGCAGGAGATCCTCAAGGCGGTGCGCACCTTCGTCGACGAGAAGATCCTGCCGGTCGCCACCGAGCTCGAGCACGCCGACGAGTACCCGCAGGAGATCGTCGACGGCCTCAAGGAGCTCGGCATCTTCGGGTTGATGATCCCCGAGGAGTACGACGGGCTGGGGGAGTCGCTGCTCACCTACGCGCTGTGCGTCGAGGAGATCGCCCGCGGCTGGATGAGCGTCTCGGGCGTGATCAACACCCACTTCATCGTCGCCTACATGATCAAGCAGCACGGCACCGAGGAGCAGAAGAAGAAGTACCTGCCGAAGATGGCGGCCGGCGAGGTGCGGGGCTCGTTCTCGATGTCGGAGCCGGCGCTCGGCTCGGACGTGGCGGCGATCAAGACCAAGGCGGTCAAGGACGGCGACGAGTACTCGATCACCGGCCAGAAGATGTGGCTCACCAACGGCGGCACCTCGAACCTGGTGGCCACGCTGGTGAAGACCGACGAGGGCGAGGAGTCGGTCTACAAGAACATGACCACCTTCCTCCTGGAGAAGGAGGAGGGCTTCGGCGAGACCGCGCCGGGCCTCACCATCCCCGGCAAGATCGACAAGATGGGCTACAAGGGCGTCGACACCACCGAGATGGTGCTCGACGGCCACACCGTCGGCGCCGGCCAGGTGCTGGGCGAGAAGCCCGGCCAGGGCTTCTACCAGATGATGGACGGCGTCGAGGTCGGCCGCGTGAACGTCTCGGCCCGCGCCGTCGGCGTCGCGAACCGGGCCTTCGAGCTGGCCATCGAGTACGCCCAGCAGCGGGAGACCTTCGGCAAGCCGATCGCCCAGCACCAGGCGATCCTGTTCCAGCTCGCCGAGATGGCCACCAAGGTGGAGGCCGGGCACGCGCTGATGGTGCGGGCGGCCCGGATGAAGGACAAGGGCGAGCGCAACGACGTCGAGGCCGGGATGGCGAAGTACCTCGCGGCCGAGTACTGCAACGAGGTCGTCGAGCAGTCCTTCCGGATCCACGGCGGCTACGGGTACTCCAAGGAGTACGAGATCGAGCGGCTCTACCGCGAGGCGGCGTTCCTGCTCATCGGCGAGGGCACCGCCGAGATCCAGAAGATGATCATCGGGCGCAGCCTGCTCAAGGACTACAAGATCTAGCGGCCGTGGACTGGGTCGAGGCGTTCCGCGAGCAGGCGGCGGGCTGCGCCTCGCTCGGCTCACCCATGTACGCCGACCTGCTGGCTCGGGTCGCCGACGACATCGGGGACGGCGGGCCCGCGGCCGACGTACTGGCCGGACACGAGCGCGACGCCGGCCCCTCGGCGCTCGCGCTGCGGCTCGCCGGCAGCGTGCACCGGCTCGTGCTCGAGCGCCGGGCGGGCGCGCTCGCGGCGTACTACCCGAGCGTCGGCGGCACGTGGGAGGCCGTGGGTTGCTGGCGGGAGTTCCGCGCGGTGCTCGCCGATCAGCCGGACGGCGTGCGCGCCTGGCTCGACCGGCCGCCGCAGACCAACGAGGTGGGTCGATCAGCGGCGCTGATGGGCGGCCTGCTGGTGATCTCGGCGCGGAATCCGGGGCTCCCGATGCGGCTCGTCGAGATCGGCTCGTCGGGCGGGCTGAACCTGCAGGCCGACCGGTTCCGCTACGTCACCGACGACGGCCGGTCGGTGGGTCCGGACGACTCACCGGTCGTGCTCGAGCCCGCCTGGACCGGCCCGGTGCCGCTCGCGGCGCCTTGGCCGCGGCTCACCGAGCGGGTCGGCACCGACCTGCTACCGGTCGACGTCGCCACCACCGAGGGACGGCTCGCGCTGACCGCCTACGTGTGGCCCGACCAGGTGGCCCGCCACGAGCGGCTGCGCGGCGCACTGGCGCTGGCCGCCGCGCACCCGGTCGCCGTCCGCGCGGCCGGGGCGCTCGAGACCGTGGAGGCCATCGCACCGGCCGCGGGCACGGTGACCGTGCTGTGGCACAGCGTGATGTGGCAGTACCTCACCGACGACGAGCAACGCCGGGTCCTGGCCCGGGTCGAGGAGCTCGGCGCGCAGGCCTCTGCCGCGGCGCCGTTCGCCCACCTGCGGATGGAGCCGGAGCGCCGCGCGCCAGGGGAGGAGCGGCACTTCTGGGTGGTGCTCCGGGGCTGGTCCGGGGGCTCCGACGACGGTGTCGAACATCACCTCGCGCGCTCCCGCGGCCACGGTCTCCCGACCGACTGGGAATGACACCGCGACACCCAGCACCAATTACCGCGAATCGCAGTCAGGTGAGGGGATCCGGAGTTATCGTCGGGGCGCTCGCTGAGGGTACGTTTCCGCAGCAGCACCGTGGCAGAACGACGACGTCTCTCGGGGACCCGCAAGAGACCGGCGTGAAGCCGACTGACAAGTCGTTCGATACCTCACGAGGAGTGCTCATGCGTGCTGTCCGGTTGTACGTCGGGATCGCCGTACTCGGGCTCGTCGCCACCGTCGCCAGCGTCCCGTCCGCGGCCGGCACGGCCCAGCCCGCGACGTCCCAGCAGACGGCGGTGGCGTCCGCGCGGAAGGCGCCATGGGTGCCTCCGGCGGGGGTGCTCCTGAGCAACCCGCAGTCCCGCAACTCACGGGTGATCCTGGCCCGGGTGATCGCGGCCATCAACCACACCCCGCGCCGGGAGGTCATCCGGATCGCGGTCTGGAACTTCGACGACTTCCCGACCCGCCAGGCGCTGATCCGCGCCGACAAGCGCGGCGTCGACGTCCGCGTCGTGGTGGCGGGCAGCGTCGCCAACCGCAACTGGACGGCGCTCGCCCGGCAGCTCAACAGGCGCTCGGGCGACGGCAGCTTCGCGCGCAAGTGCACGGGCGGGTGCCGCAGCCGGGCGAAGATCATGCACTCCAAGGTGTTCCTGTTCAGCCGGATCGGCCGGCAGCGGGGCGTCAGCATGTTCGGGTCCGCCAACCTCACCACGCCCGCCGGCAACCGGCAGTGGAACGACATGGTCACGACGCACTCCTGGCCTCTCTACCGCGCGTTCGAGCAGCTGTTCGGCGAGTACGCACGCGACCGCACCGTCCGCCCGGCCTACACGCGGCGGGACGTCCAGCGATACCGGGTGTGGACCTGGCCCGCGGCCAACCACAACTCGATCCTCGAGGAGCTCCGCAACGTCCAGTGTCGCGGTGCCCTCGGCATGCGGGGCGGCCGCACCAAGATCCGGATCGCGGTCGCCGGATGGTTCGACGCCTTCGGCAACGACATCGCGCGGCGGGTCCGCTTCCTGTGGAACCAGGGCTGCGACATCAAGGTCGTCACCACCCTGGCCGGCCGCGGCGTCAACCAGATCCTCAAGGCGGGCTACGGACGTGGCCCGGTGCCGATCGACCGGATCGGCGTCGATCGCAACGAGGACGGCGTCCCCGACAAGTACCTCCACATGAAGGCCATCGCCATCAAGGGCGTCTACGCGGGCGACCGTCGCGCCAAGGTGCTCATCACCGGGTCACCCAACTGGAGCACCCGGGCCTCCCGCTCCGAGGAGGTGCTGATCCGCTGGCGGGCCGCCGGCTCACGCATCGTCAACCAGTACATGCGCCACATCGACAACCTCTACAGCAGCCCCTGGTCGTACTCGAAGACCAGCACGAGGCCCGGCGCGAAGACGCAGGCCGGCACCGACCCGCTGCTGCGCCGCGCCACCGAGCCCGGCGCCCCGACCCTGCCGGACTGGTTCGAGCTGGACTGACGGGCTCTGACGGCGCCAGCTCCCACCTCCGGGTGGCGTCGCAAGGGATCGGGGGTGGGTGAGTTATGGTCGTCGAGCCCGACTCCGGGTCGCAACGCGGCGGCAGCGGGAGATCCTCCCGGACCGGAGTGCCCGACGTGTGCATCCCCCGTCTCCCCAACCCGGAGGAAGTGTGTCCATGCGCGCCGCCCGACTCCCTGTCGGTATCGCCACCGCTGTCCTTGCCCTGGTCGCCACGCTGGCCGCCGTCCCGAGCTCCACGACCCCCGGGGCGGCCGCCCAGCCGACGCCGGCCCGCCAGGCCGCCGCGGCGCGGCCGTGGGCGCCGCCGGCGGGCGTCCTGTTCAACAACCCGCGCGGTGCGAAGCGGGCGATCCTGTCCCGCGTCGTCCGTGCGATCAACAGCACACCGCGGGGCCAGGGCATTCGGATCGCCGTGTGGAACTTCGACGACTACCCGACCCGTCAGGCGCTGATCCGCGCCGACAAGCGCGGGGTGAACGTGATGGTGGTCGTGGCGGGCAGTGTCGCGAACCGCAACTGGAAGATGCTGGCCCGGCAGCTGAACCGCCGCAAGGGCGACGCCAGCTACGCGCGCCGCTGCGCCGGCGCCTGCCGCAGCAAGGCGAAGATCATGCACTCCAAGATCTTCCTGTTCAGCCGGATCGGCCGGCAGCGCAACATCAGCATGTACGGCTCGAGCAACCTCACCACCCCGGCCGGCAACCGGCAGTGGAACGACATGGTCACCCTGCACTCGGAGCCGGCGTACCGGATGCTCCGCAGGACCTTCAAGGAGTACGCCCGCGACCGGGCGATGCGGCCGGCCTACCGGGTCTACGACACCGGCCCGTACCGCACCTGGCTGTGGCCGCTGCCGGGCCGGGCGAACCCGATCCTCAAGGAGCTGCGGAACGTCCGGTGCAAGGGCGCGCGCGGCATGCCGGGCGGCCGCACGGTGATCCGGATCGCGATCGCGGGCTGGTTCGATGCCTTCGGCAACGACATCGCCAAGCGCGTCCGGTTCCTCTGGAACCACGGCTGCAACATCAAGATCGTCACCACCCTCGCCGGCAGGGGCGTCAACCGGGTCCTCAAGGCGCGCTACGGGCGCGGCCCGGTGCCCATCAACCGGATCGGCACCGACAACAACGAGGACGGCGTCCCCGAGCGGTACCTCCACATGAAGGCGATGGTGGTGAAGGGCGTCTTCGGCAACAACCGCCTCGCCCGGGTGATGTGGAGCGGCTCGCCCAACTGGAGCTCGCGCGCCGCCCGCTCCGACGAGATCCTGATCCGCTGGCGCACCGGCAACGGCATCGTCAACCAGTACACCCGCCAGATCAACGCCCTGTACGGCGGGCCGTCGGCCTACGGCAAGAGCAGCACCACCATGCGCACCGGTCTCGACGCCCCCGACCCGCTGCTCGAGCGGTTCACCGACCCGAACGCACCGGCGCTGCCGGAGTGGTTCGAGCTGAACTGACCTCGGGCCGCACGACTGCATGACCGACATGAAGCCGCCCGCCGCCGGCGGGCCGTCGACGGGCGGCTTCCGCCGGGACGTCCAGGGCCTCCGGGCCCTGGCCGTCCTCCTCGTGGTCGTCGACCACGCCGACATCGGTCCGCTGCATGGCGGATTCATCGGTGTCGACGTGTTCTTCGTGGTCTCCGGGTTCCTCATCACCGGGCTGCTGCTCGACCGCGCCGACCGCGACGGCCGGGTACGCCTGCTGGACTTCTACGCCCGCCGGGCCCGCCGGATCCTGCCCGCGGCCACGCTGGTGCTCGCCGTCACCGTGGTGGCGGGCTACTTCCTGCTCAACGGGATCGTCGCCCTCCAGCTCTTCAAGGACTCGGTGTGGGCGACGTTCTTCGCCGCCAACATCCGCTTCGCCCAGCTCGGCACCGACTACAACGCCCAGGAGGCGGCCACCTCGGCCATCCAGCACTACTGGTCGCTCGCGGTGGAGGAGCAGTTCTACGTCGTGTGGCCGCTGGTGCTGCTCGCACTCGTGGCCCTCACCCAGCGGGCGCGGGGCGGCCGCGCAGGTGGCCGCGCCGTCAACCGCCGGCTGGTCACGGTGACGGCGGGCGCGATCGGCCTGGCGTCGTTCGGCTACGCGCTGTGGTACGTCGCCGCCGAGCCCAAGGCCGCCTACTTCTCCACGCCGGCGCGGGCCTGGGAGCTCGCGGCCGGTGCGCTGGTGGCGGCGGCGGTCGGGGGCATCCCGCGGATCCCGCGGGCCGTCCTGGCCGTGGCGTCGTGGCTCGGCCTCGCGCTGGTGGTCGGGGGCGCCCTCGTGCTCACCCCGGGCTCTGCATTCCCCGGCCTGCCGGCACTGCTGCCCGTCGTCGGCACGGCGCTCCTGCTCGCCGGCGGCGCGGTGCCCGAGCCGCTGCGGTGGGGACCGCAGGGCCTGCTGGGCGTGGCGCCGGCCTGCTGGATCGGCGACCGCTCCTACTCCTACTACCTGTGGCACTGGCCGGCGCTGATCCTGGTGGCCGCCGCCTGGCAGCAGCCGAGCGGCTGGAGCGGCCTGGCGGTCGCCCTCGGGGCCCTCGTGCTCTCCGACCTCTCCTACCGCTTCGTCGAGAACCCGTTCCGGCAGGCGCGGATGTGGCGGGTGCCGTGGCGCGGGGTGGCCCTCTACCCGGCGTCGGTGGCGCTGATGGGCCTCGTGGTGCTCGTGACCCACACGGCGCTCACCAACGCGTTCGAGGAGGAGCGGCCCGCCATCACCGTCGCCCAGTACTCGGGCGAGGAGCTGTCCAAGGACCCCGACGTCGCGCTGGTGCAGGCGTCGGTGCTGGCGGCGCGCGAGGAGCAGCCGGTGCCCAACCCGCTCCGGCCGGCCGCCCTCGGGCTCGCCGAGTTCGTGGCTGCCGACCTCGAGGGCTGTGAGTACTTCGGCCTCCCCGACCCGATGCCGCTGTGCCGTCGCGGCGACCCCGACGCCGACAAGGTGATCGTCGCCGTCGGCGACTCCCACGTGCGCCACTGGATTCCCGCGCTCGAGGCCATCGCGAAGAGGCGTGGGTACGCGACCTACTACTTCCCGCTGCAGGGCTGCACGCCGGCGCTGGTGCAGCCGTGGACGCCGATCCGCGACGAGCCCGACGAGGACTGCCTGTTCTTCCACGAGTGGACGCAAGCGCAGATCGAGCGTCTGCGACCGGACGTCGTGCTGATGGCCACCGACACCCAGCAGGCCTACGTGACCGACGACGGCGACAAGGTCACCGACCCTGGCGAGATCGCCGACCTGATCCAGGAGGGGATGGTCGAGCGGTACGAGGCCGTGACGCCGTACACCGACCGGGTGATCGTGCTCGGCGACGTGCCCCGGCTCCAGTTCGATCCCGCGGTCATCAGCGAGCGCGACGTCACCTTGGCCGACGGCCTGTCCGACCCGCAGCCCCGCTCCCAGCGGATGCGCCGCGCCGTCCGGGCCTCGGTCGCCGACTTCCGGTCGCAACCGGCCGAGCCGGGCGCGGGCGTCGTCGAGTACGTCGAGACCAGCCAGTGGTTCTGCGCCTACGGTCAGTGCCCGGTGGTCGTCGGCGACTTCATCACCCACCGCGACCGCGGCCACATGACGCTGGAGTACTCCGAGCACCTCGCCGGGCCGCTGGGCCGCGAGCTGCGGCTGAGGTAACGGCTCGACGGGCCGCCGGCCGGATGCCAGGGTGGTGGTCCGCGACGACGACCTGGGAGGAACCGATGGCGAACGACGACCTCAAGGCCAAGATGCGCGAGGCCCTGGACCGCAAGAACACCAAGGAGAAGGGCGTCCACGAGGACGGCCCGGCGCCGGAGAAGGCCCATGGCTCCGAGGTGCTCGACGGCGCGCCCAAGGTGCACCGGCGGAAGGCCGGTGGCGGCGGAACGTAGCTGAGCGACCGACGAAGGAGGTCGGTCAGCGCAAGTGGAGGGTTGAGCAAGCCCGCGACCGAGGGACGAGGTCGCGACGGCGCGTCGAAACCACCTGCTGTCAAGGCCAACAGGACCGCGCGGCATGATGCGTCCGTGCAGTTCGGACGTAGCTACGAGGAGTTCGAGGTCGGTGCCACCTACAAGCACTGGCCCGGCAAGACGGTCACCGAGTACGACGACCACCTGTTCTGCCTGCTCACGATGAACCACCACCCGCTGCACCTCGACGCGCACTACGCCGAGGAGACGACGCAGTTCGGCGCGAACGTGGTGGTCGGCAACTACGTGTACTCGATCCTGCTCGGCATGTCGGTGCCCGACATCTCGGGCAAGGCGATCGCGAACCTGGAGATCGAGTCGCTGCGTCACGTGGCCCCGACCTTCCACGGCGACACGCTGTACGGCGAGACGACCGTGCTCGACAAGTGGGAGTCGAAGTCCAAGGACGACCGCGGCGTCGTCCACGTGGAGACCATCGGCTACAACCAGGACGGCAAGGTCGTGTGCCTGTTCCGCCGCAAGGTCATGGTGCCGAAGCAGGGCTACCTCGACGAGCGCGGTGGCGAGCAGCCGGGCCGCCCGGTGCCCCAGCCGGACAAGAACTGGCCCGGCCGCGATGCCTGACCTGGCCTGAGATGGATCACCACGAGCTCTGGCTGGTGCGTCACGGCGCCACCGAGTGGAGCGAGGCGGGCAAGCACACCTCGGTCACCGACCTCCCGCTGACTCCTGCCGGCGAGGACGTCGCCCGCCGTCTCCGCGAGCGGCTCGCCGCCGACCTGCCCGACCCGGCGCTGGTGCTCACCAGCCCGCGGCAGCGCGCCCGCCGTACCGCCGAGCTCGCCGGCTTCTCCGACGCCGAGGTCGACGACGACCTCGTCGAGTGGGCCTACGGCGAGGTCGAGGGCATCAGCACCGCCGAGTACCGCGAGACCGTGCCCGGGTGGACGGTGTGGACCCACGAGACGCCCGGCGGTGAGACCGCGGCCGAGGTGGGTGCCCGGCTCGACCGGGTGGTCGCCCGGGCCCGCGCCGCCGCCGGCCCGACGCTCGCGTTCGGTCATGGCCACGCGCTGCGCGTGCTCACCGCCCGCTGGCTGGATCTGCCTCCCACCGAGGGCCGGCACTTCGTGCTCGGCACCGCCACCGTGTCGGTGCTCGGCTGGGAGCGGGACACTCCGGCGATCCACCGCTGGAACTGTTGACGTCGGGCGGCGCCGACGTCACGGTGGTCGCCATGTCGTCCGGGTCGCTGTCGGTGGGGTGCCCCCGCTGCGTCACGCCGGTGGCGCGCAACGGATCGGGGTGGAGCTGCCCCGAGCACGGGGCGATCGACCCGCTGTGGCGGCCGGAGGAGCCCGGGTACGAAGCCTTCGGTGACCACCTGCGCACCGCCGACGGCTTCCCGACCTACCTGCCGTGGCCGCTCGGACCCGGATGGATGGTGAGCGACTTCGGCGTGGTCGGGTCGGGGGAGCGCGGTGTGCGCGCCACCCTCACCTGCAGCTCGGGCACCAGCGCGCTGGACGGCCCGGTCGACGTCGTCGTGGTGGCCGAGGAGACCGGCACCGGGCTGGGGGCGCGGGTGGCGGGCACCGTGCACGACGACCCCGGCGGCGAGATCGGCGAGGGACCGCCGGCGGTCAAGGTGCGCATCGACAGCCACGAGGTGCCGCTGTGGCCGGTGTCCACCAGCCGGGCCACCGGCGAATGGGACCGCTCCGTCGTCGCCGGCGAGGCCCTCGGCCGGTGGCTGTGGATCGTGCTGCGCCCGGCGTCCGCGATGCTCCTGCTGCGCGACGACTGGATCCTGAAGGACACCTCCCGCGCCGGCCCGCACCTCGTCGAGCTGCCCTTCGGAGGGCCAGCGCCACCCTGGTGACGGCCCGCCGGTCGTCAGGTGGCCGTTGACCTTGCGTGGTTTCGACTCCGGGCACCGCGGGTTCGTTCCTCACCCGCGGGCCGTCGCTCAACCTTCGTTCGCCACGTGACCGAGTTCGTTCCTCACTCGGTCACTGCGATCTCCCCAAGGTCGTCCCAGTGGTCGCCGGGCATGACGACGTTGCGGACCTTCGGCGTCGCCTGGAGGTACTGCGGGAGGTCGGCCTGCGCCTGCTTGAAGTGGTCGGAGGTCACGTGGGCCTCGGCGGCGTCCTCCTGGAACGCCTCGATGAGCACGTACTCGTTCGGGTCGTCGACGCTGCGCGACCACTGGAAGAAGAGGTTGCCGTCCTCGGCGCGGGTGGCCTCGGTGAAGTCCTTGGTGACCGCCGGCCAGTCGTCGGCGTGCTCGGGCTTCACCTTGAACTTGACGCAGATGAAGATCATGGCGGCGAGGATGCCAGCGTCGTCCGGACGCCGCCACGGCGACTTCTCGCCGGGTGAGAACGCGCGGGCTAGATTCGCGGCATGACGACGGCGGCGCGGCCCGGTTCGGTGGGCCGCACCCTCGACATCCTGGAGGCGGTGGCCGCGCACGGCGGCGCGTCGGCCCGCGAGATCGCCGACGCCACCGGCCTTCCGCTGCCGACCGTCTACCGGCTGGTGCGCGAGCTGCTCGACGGCGACTACCTCGTGCACATCCGCGAGGAGAGGCGCTTCGAGCTCGGCTACAAGCTGCACCGCCTGGGCGTGAGCCTGCACGAGCAGATCGGGGTGTCCCGCGAGGTGCGGGCCCAGGTGACCGAGCTGCACCAGCGGCTCGGCGTCGCGGCCTACCTGGCCGTGCACCGCGGCTCGCAGATCGTCGTCGTGGTCACCGCCGACTCCCCGGCCCACCCGCGGCTGCCGGCGCTCGACTTCGGCTACCACGAGGCCGCGCACGCCACCGCGCTCGGCAAGATCCTGCTCGCCAACATGGACACCGAGCATCGGCTCCTCCACCTCGACCCCGAGCCGATGCCGCCGTTCACCGACGACACCATCCGCGACCACGCCACGCTCTTCGCCCAGCTCGACACCGTGGCCGCCCGCGGGGTGGCCTGGGAGTTCGGGGAGTTCCACCGCGGCGCGTCGTGCGCCGCGGCAGCCGTCCGCGCCGAGGGCGGAGCATTGGTCGGGTCGGTCGCCGTCTCGGCTCCGGCCCGCCGGTTCGCCAGCGGTCGCACGGAGGTGGAGACGGCGCTGCGCGAGACGGCGTCGCGGATCAGCCGGGTCTTCCGGAACCGGCGCGGGCACGGTGGTTGAGGTGCTCCGAGCGAGGAACGAGCGAGGAGCCTCGAAACCTCTGGCCCTCCGAGGCCAGGCCCCGCTTCTCACCCGGCGATAAGGACCCTGGCCGCCGGTCGGGCGCGTTCCTAGCGTGGCGGGCGTCACACCTCGCCTCGACGCAGGAGCCTGCCCATGCCCGACACCTCGCACGAGATCTCGATCGGCGACGACACCCGGCGCAGCCTGGTGCGCCTGCTGCGGGTCGCCTACCCGCACCCCGACTTCCCCGACGGCCCCTACGAGCGCACGGCGGACGCGGTGGTGGAGCAGGTCGAGGAGGACCTGTGGCACCGGATGGTCCTCACCCAGGGCCTCGGCTCCCTCGACGCCGCCGCCGCCAAGCAGGGGGCGGCGTCCTTCGCCGACCTCGACGACGACGCCGCGCTCGCCCTGCTGCGCGAGATGGCCGACGCCGAGTTCTTCGTCTTCGTCCGCGGCACCGCGGTGGTCACGCTGTACGACGACCACGAGACCTGGAAGCTGCTCGGCTACGAGGGCTCCTCCTTCGAGCACGGCGGCTACCTCGAGCGCGGGTTCGACGACCTCGACTGGCTGCCCGACCCGCGGATCGACGAGTACGACGGCGAGCCGCTGGTCGAGGTGGCCGACCACGACCAGCCCGCGACGGCGTGAGGGGGACGAGATGAGCGACCAGTTCGGCACCCCCATCGCCCACGACGACGAGGCCGTCGTGATCATCGGCTCCGGCGCGGGCGGCGGCACGCTCGCCTACGAGCTCACCCAGCGCGGCATCCCGTGCGTCGTGCTCGAGGCCGGCCCGTGGCTGAAGCCGGAGGACTACGAGAACGACGAGTGGAAGGCCTTCAACCAGATGGCCTGGCTCGACAAGCGCACGGCGTCCGGCTCGTTCCGGGTCGCGCGCGACTTCCCGAACCTGCCCGCCTGGATCGTCAAGGCGGTCGGCGGCTCGACGACGCACTGGGCGGGCGCCACCCCGCGGTTCCACGAGTACGAGTTCCGCGCTCGCACCTACTACGGCGACGTCGAGGGCGCGAACCTGCTCGACTGGCCGATCGGGCTGGCCGACCTGGCGCCGTACTACGACCAGGCGGAGCAGGCGATCGGGTCCACCCACCGCCACGGCCGCGCCCCGCAGCCGGCCAACAACAACTACAAGGTGTTCGCCAACGGCGCGGAGAAGATCGGCTACCGCTACTACGCCACCGGCCCCTACGGCACCAACGCCGAGCCGTACGACGGCCGCCCGGCGAGCATCCAGGACGGCTTCAACTTCCAGGGCGACAAGTCCACGGCCAAGTGGAGCACCGCCGTCCGCGAGGTGCCGCGCGCCGTCGAGACCGGGAGGTGCGACCTGCGGGCGAGCAGCCAGGCCGTGCAGATCACCCACGACGCGCAGGGTCGCGCGAACGCCGTGATCTACCTCGACGGCGACGGCAACCTCCACCGGCAGGCGGCGAAGGTGGTGTGCGTGGCCGGCAACTCGATCGAGTCGCCGCGGCTGCTGCTGATGAGCGCGAGTGCGCTGCACCCCGACGGCCTCGCGAACTCCTCGGGCCAGGTGGGCCGCAACTACATGCGCCACACCACCGGCTCTGTCTACGCGCGGTTCGAGGAGCCGGTGCGCATGTACCGCGGCGAGACGATGGCCGGGATCGTCGCCGACGAGGCCCGCCAGGACACCTCGCGCGGCTTCGCCGGCGGCTACTACCTGGAGACCCTCTCCCTCGGCCCGGCCTTCCTCGCCTCGTTCGTGGAGCCGGGGTCGTGGGGCCGGGAGTTCACCGAGCTCATGGACGCCTACGAGAACACCGCGGGCCTGTGGATCGTGGGCGAGGACATGCCGCAGGAGACCAACCGGGTCACCCTGAACACCGGGGATCAGGACCAATGGGGCCTGCCGATCCCGGACGTGCACTTCGACGACCACCCCAACGACGTCGCGATGCGCGAGCACGGCTACCAGCGCGCCGACCTGCTCTACGAGGCGGTCGGCGCGGTGGGCACCCACCACACGCCGCCGTACCCCGCCACCCACAACCTCGGCACCTGCCGGATGAGCGAGCGGCCCGAGGACGGCGTCGTGGACCGCTGGGGCCAGGCGCACGACGTGCCGGGGCTGTTCGTGAGCGACGGCTCGCAGATGACCACCGGCGCCGCCGCCAACCCGACGCTCACCATCGTGGCGCTGGCGATCCGGCAGGCCGAGCACATCGCCGACGGCCTGGGCAAGGGCGACCTCTAGCCTCGGGCGGGTGCGGATCGACCTCCACGCCCACTCCACCGCGAGCGACGGCACCGACCCGCCCGGCGACGTCGTCCGCAAGGCGGCCGAGGCCGGGCTGGACGTCGTCGCGCTCACCGACCACGACACCACCGCCGGCTGGGCGGAGGCGACGGCGGCCGCCGCCGAGGTCGGCATCGGGCTGGTGCGCGGGATCGAGGTGAGCACCCGCCACCACGGCGCGGGCGTGCACCTGCTGGCCTACGAGCCCGACCCGGACGACGCCGCGTTGCAGGCCGAGCTGGCCCGCATCATCACCGGCCGCGAGGAGCGGGCGCCGGCCATGATCGCCGCCCTCAACGCCGCCGGCATCGACCTCACCCTCGACGACGTGGGCACCCACGGCGTGCCCGGCCGCCCCCACGTGGCCGACGCGCTGGTGCGGAGGGGCGTGGTGCGCGACCGCGACGAGGCGTTCGCCGTCTGGCTCGACGAGGGCCGCCCCGGCTACGTCGACCGCTACGCCGCCGACCTCGTGGCCACCCTCGCCCTGGTGCGCGACGCCGGTGGCGTCGCCGTGATCGCCCACCCGTGGGGCCGGGGGAGCCGGCGGGTGCTGACACCCGACGAGCTGGCCCGGCTGGCCGGGCTGGGCCTGGCCGGCATCGAGGTCGATCACCACGACCACGTCCGGGCCGACGACGGCGACGTCCGCGCCGAGCTACGCGCCGCCGCCCGCGACGCCGGCCTCGTCGTCACCGGCGCCAGCGACTACCACGGCACCGGCAAGACCGGCCACGACCTCGGGTCGCACACCACCGACCCGGCCGAGTTCGACCGCCTCATGACGCTGACCCGTCGCCTGTAGGCGACGGGTCACGCAGTTGGCGACGGCTCAGCGGCGGCCGATGGACTGGTAGGTCTGCAGGGCGCGGGACGGGATGAGCTTGGTGAGCTGCACGATCGTCTTGTACTGCGCGCCCGGGATCGAGTAGATGCGGCCCTTGTCGTAGTCGGAGAGCGCCTTCTCCACCAGGAAGTCGGCGTCGAGCCACATGAACCCGTCGCCGCGCTTCACCTGCATCCGCTCGTGGAACTCGGTCTTGGTGAAGCCGGGGCACAGCGCCATCACGCTCACGCCCTGGCTCCGGTACTCGTTGGCCGCCCACTCGCTGAAGCTGTTCACGTAGGCCTTGGCCGCCGCGTAGGTGCCGCGCGGCAGGAACGCCGCCACGCTCGACACGTTGATGACGCCGCCGCGGCCGCGGGCGGTCATCGTGGCCAGAGCCGCGTGGCTGAGCCGGAGCACGGCGGTGACCAGCACCTCGAGCATCGCCACCTCGTCGTCGGCGGCGTTGTCGAGGAACCGCTGCTTGAGGCCGAACCCGGCGTTGTTGACCAGCAGGTCGACGGGGGCGGCGTCATCGCCGAGCCGCGCCTCCACGGTGGCGAGCTGGGCCCGGTCGGCCAGATCGGCGACCAGCACCTCGACGTCGACGGAGTGCTCGGAGCGCAACGACATCGGCCACCTCCTCGAGCCGCGCGGCGTCGCGGGCGACGAGCACGAGGTCGTGTCCGCGCCGGGCCAGGTGCACGGCGAAGGTGTGTCCGATACCGGCCGTGGCGCCGGTGACGAGGGCACGGCCGAGGTCGTCGAGCGGGCGGGGCTTGGGCATGTCGCGAGTCTGGCAGGTCGCTCCCTCATCAGAGCCCCGGCGTCCGGCATGATGGGGCCCGATGTCCCGGAGCGCCCCACCCACCACCACGCTGGCCGTCGCCAACCAGAAGGGCGGCGTGGCCAAGACCACCACCGTCGCCTCGATCGGCGCTGCTCTCGTCGAGCTCGGCCAGACCGTTCTCCTCGTCGACCTCGACCCGCAGGCGTGCCTCACCTTCTCGCTCGGCATCGACCCCGAGGATCTCGAGCTGTCGGTGCACCACGTGCTCACCAAGGGACTCGACCCCACCGAGGTCGTGCTCGACACCGACGACGGCGTCGCGCTGATCCCCGCCACCATCGAGCTCGCCCGAGCCGAGGCCGACCTGCTCACCCGCACCGGCCGCGAGCACGTGCTCCGCACGATGATCGACGACCTGCGCGCCCAGGGCACCCACTACGACTGGATCCTGCTCGACTGCCCGCCGTCGCTCGGCGTGCTCACCGTGGCCGCGCTCACCGCCGCCGACGGCGTGCTGATCCCGTTGCAGTGCGAGACGCTCTCGCACCGCGGCGTCGGCCAGCTGCTCGACACCGTGCACGACGTGCGGCGGTTCACCAACCGCGACCTCGAGGTCTGGGGCGTGCTGCCCACGCTCTACGACGGCCGCACCAACCACGCCCGCACCGTGCTCGAGACGATCTCGGAGACCTACGACCTCGACGTGATCGAGCCGCCGATCCCGAAGACCATCAAGTTCGCCGAGGCCCCGGCCGCCGGTCGCTCGATCCTCGCCACCAGCCGCCGCAGCAAGGGCGCGACGGCCTACCGCGAGGTGGCCGTCAACCTCGCGGCCCGCGCCGGCCGACCCGTCACCACCACCGCGGTGGCCACGTGAGCCAGCACCGCGCCCAGCCCGGGCGCCGCCGCGCCGAGCCGGTCCGCCCCCGATGGGGCCGGATCGGGGTGCTCGGCGCCTCGGTGGCCACCACCGGCATCGCGCTGCTCGGTGGTGTGGGCGTGCTGCCGTCGGCCGCCGACGAGAGCCCTCGCGCCACCAACGTCGCCCAGGACACCGGCCCCGCTGCCGATCGACCCGACCCCGTGGGGCCCGACGCGCCCACGGTCACCATGGCGCCGGCCACCGAGTCGCGGCAGACCCCCCAGAAGCGCGGCACCAAGCCGCGCCAGCAGCCGGCCGGCGGCTCGCTCGACGTCGCCCTGCCCGGCGACTCCGGCGAGGGGCGCCGGGTGGTGTTCAGCGAGAGCCGGCAGCGGGTCTGGCTGGTCGGCGACGACGGCGAGGTGCAGCGCACCTACCTGGTGTCCGGCAGCGTCGAGGACAACCTCGACCCCGGCACCTACGACGTCTACTCCCGTTCGGCCGACGCCATCGGCATCGACGGCTCCAGCATGCGGCTGTTCGTCCGGTTCACCCGCGGCCCCTCGGGCGCGGCGATCGGCTTCCACGACATCCCCACCGACCCCGACGACGGGGACGCACCGGTCCAGACGGCCGCCGAGCTCGGCACGCCGAAGTCGCACGGCTGCATCCGGCAGAAGGCGGTCGACGCCGCGGCGATGTGGGAGTTCGCGGACGACGGCACCACCGTCGTCGTCACGGCCTAGCCGTCAGTCGGCGGACGACCCGCTCGAGGGTGCGCCCGAGCCACCGCGGCGACGCCGCCGGCGGTTGCGGTTGCCCGAGCCGCCGGTGCGCACCTCCTGGCCCTCGCCGGCGGTGACCGCACCGCCGGAGTCGGCCGAGCCGCTGCCGCTGCTGACGCTCTGCCCGCTGCGGGTGCGCGACCGGTTGCGGTTGCGGTTCCGGTCGCCGCGCGGGCGGTCCGAGCGGTCCGAGCGGTCCGAGCGGTCCGAGCGGTCGGACCGCTCCTTGCGCTCGACGGGTGCGGGGTCCTTGAGGCGGCCCTTGGTGCCCGGCGCGATGCCCTGCTCGTGGAGCAGGTGCTCGCTGGTGGAGTAGGTCTCCTGCGGGTCGTCGAACGGCAGGTCGAGGGCCTTGTTGATCATCTTCCAGCGGTGCAGGTCGGCCCAGTCGACGAAGGTGACCGCGATGCCCGACGCACCGGCGCGACCGGTGCGGCCGATGCGGTGGATGTAGGTCTTGTCGTCCTCGGGGCAGGAGTAGTTGATGACGTGCGAGACGCCGGTGACGTCGATGCCGCGGGCGGCGACGTCGGTGGCCACGAGCACCTGAAGCTTGTTCTCGCGGAACCGGGTCATCGTCTTCTCGCGCGCGGCCTGCTGCATGTCGCCGTGCAGCGCGCCGGCGTTGAAGCCGCGGTCCTCGAGGTCGTCGGCCACCCGCTGCGCCGCGCGCTTGGTGCGGGTGAACACGATGAACTTGTCGGCGTCCTCGGACTGGAGCAGCCGGCCGATGATCTCGGGCTTGTCGAGGTCGTGGCACTGGTAGATGAACTGCGCGGTGAGCGGCACGGTCGCGTTCTCGTAGGACGACTCGGCGCGGATGTTCATCGGGTGCCGCATGTGGGTGCGGGCGAGCGACACGATCGCCGCCGGCATCGTGGCCGAGAACAGCATCGTCTGCCGGGTCTCCGGCGTCTTCGAGAGCAGCTTCTCGACGTCGGGCAGGAACCCGAGGTCGAGCATCTCGTCGGCCTCGTCGAGCACGAGCGCGTGCACGTGCGAGAGGTCGAGGGACCGGCGGTTGGCCAGGTCGAGCAGGCGGCCGGGCGTGCCGACGACGATGTCGACGCCGCTCTCCAGCGCCTCGAGCTGCGGCTCGTAGCCGACGCCGCCGTAGACGGTGAGGACGCGCAGGCCGCGGTCCTTGCTGGCGAGGTCGAGGTCGCTGGACACCTGGAGCGCGAGCTCGCGGGTGGGGGCGACGACGAGGGCCTGCGGCTTGCCCTCGGGGATCTCGCTGTAGTCGGGGTCGCGCGGCGAGACGCTGCGCTGGATCAGCGGGATGCCGAAGGCGAGGGTCTTGCCGGTGCCCGTGCGGGCCTGGCCGATGAGGTCGGTGCCCAGGAGGGCGACCGAGAGGGTCATCTCCTGGATGGCGAAGGGGGTGGTGATGCCGCCGCGCTCGAGCGCGTCGCAGATCTCGGGGTGGACCCCGAGCTCACGGAACGTGGTCAGTGTCTTGTCGCTTTCTTCAGTACGGCTCGCATGTTGGACAGATCGGATGCGGCCCCTGAGGCGACCGCGCACATACGGGACGGCCGCTCAGGCACAGGTTCCCCGGCGGGGCCGTCGCGCTCGAGTCTATCGGTAGGGTGCCCGCATGGCCGCATCTACCGAGGACGGCGAGGATCTCGCCCTCGGCGATCCGGCCTACCGCGACGCCGTCGTCGACCTACTCGGCGTCATCGCGTACGGCGAGATCTCCGCGTTCGAGCGGCTCGCGGAGGACGCCAAGCTCGCCCCCACCCTCGAGGACAAGGTGGCGCTGGCGCGGATGGCGTCGGGGGAGTTCGCCAAGGTGGAGCCGCTGCACCGGCGCATGGTCGAGCTCGGGGCCGACCCGTTCGAGGCGATGGCTCCGTTCCGCATCGCGCTCGACTCCTTCCACCGCCACACCGCCCCCTCGGACTGGCTCGAGGGGCTGGTCAAGGCCTACGTCGGCGACGGCCTGGCCGACGACTTCTACCGCGAGGTCGCCGCGTTCCTCGACCCGACCACCCGTGACCTGGTGGTCCACTCGCTGGAGGACACCGGCAACGCCTCGTTCGTGGTGGGGCGGGTGCGCGAGGTGATCGACGCCGACCCGGCGGTGGCCGGCCGGCTCGCGCTGTGGGGACGCCGGCTCCTGGGCGAGGCGCTCACCCAGGCGCAGCGGGTCGCCGCCGACCGCGACTCGCTCACCGCCCTGCTCACCGGCGGCACCGACCGCCCCGGCCTCGACCTCGCTGCGCTGGGCCGGATGTTCACCCGGCTCACCGACAACCACCTCGCGCGGATGGCCGAGCTGGGCCTGGACGCGTAGGCAGGGCTAGCTCCTGAAGCCGACGGCGCCGGAGACGCCGCCGCCGATCTCGACGTAGGCGATCTTGGAGGCCGGCACGATGACGTGGCGGTGCTTGCTGTCGCGCAGGTTGAGCACGCCGTCGCCCGCGAGGGCCTCGGTGACCTGCCGCTCGACGTCCTCGGGGGTCTCGTCGGTTTCGAGGGTGACCTCGCGGGGGGCGTGCTGCACGCCGATCTTGACCTCCACGGTCGTGGCTCCTTCAGGGGGTGTCTGGGTGTGACGGTGTGTCAGTGGTCGTCGGTGAGCGGATACCCGGCGATGCCACGCCAGGCGAGGCCCGCCACCAGCGAGGCGGCGTGGTCGCGGTCGATCCCGCCCGCCTCGGTGAGCCAGAACCGGGCGCTCACCTGCGCCATTCCCACCAGCGAGACGGCGAGCAGTCGCGACGCCTCGCCGGGGAGGCCGGTGTCCTCGTGGATCACCTCGGCCACCATGGCCGCGGTCTCGGTGGTCACCCGCTCGACGTGCTCGCGGACGGCGGGCTCGTTGGTGAGGTCGGACTCGAAGACGAGCTTGAAGGCGCCGGTGTCGCTGGCGACGTAGTCGTAGAAGACGTCGATCGTGGCCCGCACTCGCTGCTTGTTGTCCTGGGTGGAGTCCAGCGCGGCGCGGGTGTTGGCGATGATCGTGTCGCAGGACGCGTCCAGCAGGGCCAGGTAGAGATCGAGCTTGCCCGGGAAGTGTTGGTAGAGCACCGGCTTGGAGACGCCCGCGCGCTCCGCGATGTCGTCCATCGCCGCAGCGTGGTAGCCCTGCCGGACGAACACCTCGAGCGCCGACTCGAGCAGCTGGGTGCGCCGCTGCCGGCGCGGCAGCCGCCCGCCCCGGGGGCGCTCCTCGCGCTGCCCGTCGCGGACGCCGACGTCGTACCTGCTGGCCACGGCGCGAGCCTATACGCGGGTCCGGATGGCGGGACCGGGCCGGCACGCCTGTGGGCGCCCCTGGGAACAATGGAGGGTCCGGACGTCGTTCTGTCCGCGTACCCACCCGCCTCCCCAGGAGATGACTTCCGTGAGCCTTCCCCCGCTGGTCGAGCCCGCCGACGAGCTGACCATCGACGAGGTCCGCCGCTACAGCCGGCACCTCATCATCCCCGACGTCGGGATGACCGGGCAGAAGCGGCTGAAGAACGCCAAGGTGCTCGTGATCGGCGCCGGCGGCCTCGGGAGCCCGGCGCTGCTCTACCTCGCCGCGGCCGGTGTCGGCACGCTCGGCATCGTGGAGTTCGACGAGGTCGACGAGTCGAACCTGCAGCGGCAGATCATCCACGGCCAGTCCGACATCGGTCGCCCGAAGGCCGAGTCGGCCCGCGACTCGATCCTCGAGGCCAACCCGTACGTGAACGTCGTCGTGCACGCCGAGCGGCTCGACAACGACAACGTGATGGAGATCTTCGCGGGCTACGACCTCATCGTCGACGGCACCGACAACTTCGCCACCCGCTACCTCGTCAACGACGCCGCCTACTTCGCCGGCATCCCCTATGTGTGGGGGTCGATCTACCGCTTCGACGGCCAGGCCTCGGTGTTCTGGCCCCAGTCGAGCGACGACGCGCCCTGCTACCGCTGCCTCTACCCCGAGCCGCCGCCGCCGGGCATGGTGCCGAGCTGCGCCGAGGGCGGCGTGCTGGGCGTGCTCTGCGCGAGCATCGGCTCGATCCAGGTCAACGAGGCCATCAAGGTGATCACCGGCATCGGCGACCCGGCCGTGGGCCGGCTCGTGATCTACGACGCCCTCGAGCTCGAATGGCGCAAGCTGAAGGTCCGCAAGGACCCGAACTGCGCCCTGTGCGGCGAGAACCCCACCGTCACCGGCCTCGTCGACTACGAGGCGTTCTGCGGCGCCGTCTCCGAGGAGGCCGCCGACGCCGCCGCCGGGTCCACGATCTCGGTGGTGCAGCTCGAGCACATGCTGAAGGAGCGCGCCGAGGGCACCCGCGACTTCGTGCTGGTCGACGTCCGCGAGCCCAACGAGTACGAGATCAACCAGATCCCGGGCTCGGTGCTGATCCCGAAGGGCGACTTCCTCAACGGCTCGGCGCTCGAGAAGCTGCCCGGCGACAAGCAGATCGTCATGCACTGCAAGTCGGGCGTGCGCTCCGCCGAGACGCTCGCGATCGTGAAGGGCGCCGGCTACTCCGACGCCGTGCACGTGGGCGGCGGCGTGGTGGCCTGGGTGAACCAGATCGACCCGAGCCAGCCGTCGTACTGACCGCGCAGCAGCCGGCCGGGTGGTGCCGGTCTAGTCATTTCTGACTAGTACGGCGTAACCCGAACGGGGGGCATGCCGTTAGGGGTGTCGAAGGACACACCCGACCGACGCCCACCCGCTGCCTGACGCGGTGCCTCCGGGCCGGTCCCACCAGGAGGAATTCCAGTACTCATGAAGGTCAAGATGATCTCCGCACTCGCGGTGGCCGCCACCTCGGCCCTGCTGGGCGCCACGGCAGTCGCCACGGCCCCGACGAGCACCGCTGCTGCCCCCACCCGGGTCGCCGCCTGGGCCCCGGCCGATACCGCCGCCATCACCCCCGGCGTGCAGACCAACACCGCGGGCAGTGGCCAGTGCACCGCCAACTTCGTCTTCAGCGACGGCGCCGGCGGCGTCTACCTCGGCCAGGCCGCGCACTGCGCCGGCACCGGTGCCGCCACCGACACCAACGGCTGCGACGCCCAGTCGCTGCCGCTCGGCACCCGGGTCACCTTCAACCGCAACGGCAGCCTCGCCTCCGCCGGCGACGAGGTCGGCGCCGGCACTCTCGCCTACTCCTCCTGGATCGCCATGCAGCAGCGCGGCGAGACCGACGAGAGCACCTGCGCCTACAACGACTTCGCGCTGGTGAAGATCGACGCCGCCGACGTCGCCAAGGTCAACCCGAGCATCCCGTTCTGGGGCGGCCCGAGCGGCCTCAACACCGCCGGCACCGCCACCGGCGACCGGGTCTACAGCTTCGGCAACTCCGGCATCCGGGGCGGCGTCGAGGAGCTCGGCCCGAAGACCGGCCTCAGCCTCGGTACCGACGGCGAGGGCTGGAACCACCCGGTCTACACCGTGACCCCGGGCGTGCCCGGTGACTCCGGCTCGGCCTTCCTCGACGGCGAGGGCAACGCCCTCGGCACCCTGTCGACGCTGGCCATCGCTCCGCTCGCCGGCTCGAACGGCGTCGGCGACCTGAGCCGCGAGCTGGCCTACGCCCAGCAGTTCTCCGGCATCTCCGGTCTCCAGCTGGTGCAGGGCACCGAGCCGTTCAGCCCGATCATCTGATCCAGCACTGAGTCTGGCCAGCGCAGGCCGCGACGGTCCCCGTTCCCCCTGGGGTGGACGGGGATCGTCGTTTTTCCGCTCGTACGCTCGCCTCGTGGTGCGGGCGGACGAGGACTTCGTGGAGCGGGTGCTCACGATCGTCGAGACCATCCCGCGCGGTCGGGTCACCACGTACGGCGCCATCGCCGACGTGGTCGGCAGCGGGCCGCGGCTGATCGGCAACGTGATGGCCCGCCACGGCGGCCCGGTGCCGTGGTGGCGCGTCGTCCGCGCCGACGGCTCGCTGCCGCCGAGCCACGCCGAGAACGCCCGGGGCGCCTACCTCGAGGAGGGCACCCCGATGCGTCCCTCGGGTGACCGGGTCGACCTCATGGCCGCGTTCTGGGGGCCGGGCGACAGCACCTAGCGAAGCCGGCCGACGTAGCCCGCGGCCCGCCGCAGCTCCACGACCCGCCGCTCCCAGGTGATGCCCACCACCGTGAGCACGGTGCCGGCGAGTCCGATCACGACCCACTGCGGGGTCCGCGCGACGTAGGGCGCGAGCTCCAGCAGCGTCAGCGCGGCGCCGACGCTCGCGCCGACCAGCAGCGGCGCGCTCCAGCGCAGTGTGGCGCCGACCAGCACCAGGGCGAGGCAGGCGGCACCGAGCAGCAGGGCGCGCAGCGACACCGGGTCGGTGACGAGCAGCCGCAGCAACGACGGCGTGGTGGCGAGCACCAGGCCGGGCACCAGCAGCGTGGTCGGCGACCGTGGGTCGCGCCACAGCCGTAGCACCGCCACGCCGACGAGCGCGAGCGCCGGGGGCAAGGTGTAGGCCTCGGGCGCCACGACGCCGACGTCCGCCAGCCGGACCCACAGCGCCAGCATCAGCACGGCGCTGCCGGCCCACCCGACCTCGCGGCGGTGCGGGTGCACCAGTGCGGTGAGCGAGAGCAGCGCCCCGGCGAGCGTCAGGTGGATCGCGGCCGACAGGCCGTCGTCCGAGGCCGCCGGGACGGCCACCGCGATCGCGACCAGTCCGGCGGTGGCGGCCGCGACCTCGGTGTCCAGCCGCGGCCGAAGGAGCGCCATGGCCGCCACCACGAGCAGCGCTGGGATACCGCGCAGGGCGACGTCGAGGTCGAGCACAGCGCCGCCGGCCCAGACGGCACCCGCCGCGGACAGCGGCAGCAGCACGGCGCCGGCCGTCCGGGTCACGGCGTCCGGGCCCGCGAGCTGGCCGACCGCACCCAGCACGACGAGGAACGACGTGGTGGCGAGCAGGAGCACCTCCGAGGGGCCGGCGGTACCCAGGGCGAGGACGGCCACACCGACGCCGACTCCGTAGCGGTAGGGCCCGGCGTCGGCCGGCGCCAGGCGGGCGGTGGCGACGTAGCCGGCGGCGGTCGTGCACAGGGCCGCCGTCACCGTCCACAGCGGCACCGGCCACAACGCCAG
The DNA here is from genome assembly GCA_963808855.1 of uncultured Actinomycetota bacterium. Taxonomy (GTDB): domain Bacteria; phylum Actinomycetota; class Actinomycetes; order Propionibacteriales; family Nocardioidaceae; genus Nocardioides. Next base: position 1,549,408 of record CAWEHA010000002.1, read on the forward strand.
GGTCGCGACCGCACCGAGGGCGAGCACCAGACCCGCCTCGGGAAGCGCGCGGCGGTCGCGCACCAGCGCGGCCAGCACGCCGAGCAGCACCAGGAGCGTTGCCGGCACCAGGCCGGGATGGGCGATCGGCTCGGCGTCGGCGAGCCGCAGATCTGCCCCGGGGGTCAAGGTGCGGACCGCGGCCTCCCCGAGCAGCGTGAGGAGCAGCAGCGCGGCCGGCACCAAGGAGAGCGCCGCGGGCATGCCCCCGACCAGGGGACGGGTGTGCGCCAGCGGCACGAGCACGGCCAGCCAGCACAGCCCAGCGACGAGGCTCGCGACGCCGATCGCGGTGGCCCCCTCGTCAGCGACGGGCAGGGCCAGCAGACCGGTCAGCATCGCGCCGGCCGCGGCGAGCGCGAGGTCGCCGATCACCTGGTCGAGGCGCGGGGCGAGCGCCACGCCCGCCAGGAGGACGGCGCACGCGGCCAGCGCCCAGCCGGGGCCGTCGATCCAGACCGCGATGGCGGTCGGACGGCCCAGCTCGGCCAGCTCCGCGGCGGCGAGGCAGGCGACGGCGACCCAGCCGCAGGCGGCGGCCGTGCCGGCGGCACCAGCGACCACGAGCAGCCGAGTGCGAGCGGCCAGGACGGCCAGCCCGCCGAGCAGCGCGACGCCGGCGAGGCCCGTGGCCAGCGGTGCCTCGGTGAGCTCCTGGATTCCGGCGAGCGCCACCACCAGGCCGAGCACGCCGAGCAGCTGCGGCGCGACGAGCCGCCGCGCGGCGACGAGCACCCCACCGGCAGCGGCCGCCAGGGCCAGCCCGACGAGGGTGACCAGTCCCGCCGGGCTGCGGTCGCCGAGCCAGCCGGCGTTGTCGGCGCCCACGACGTCGAGCGCGACCAACCCGAGCGCCACGCTCACCAGGGCCTCGGCCGCGACCGGCAGACCGCGGCGCGAGAGCCACGGGGCGAGGCCCAGGCCGATCCCGGTGAGGCTCACGAGCACAGCAGTGCGGCCGCCGACCCCGAGCCAGCTCCAGGCCACGGCGAGGAAGATCACCGCGGCCACCAGCAGGCACAGCGCGCCGACGCCGAGGAGGATCGCGGGCACCGACGAGGCGTGGACACCGGAGCGGACCGGCGGCGGCGCGAGCGGCGGGGCCACGACCGGCGGAGCCGGCCGCGGGGCGGCGGCAGCGGCGGGCGCCGGGCCCACCCGCAGCTGGCGGACGAGCACGTCGGCCTGGGCGAGCACGCCGAACAGCCGGCCGGCGACCGGCCCGGTGAGGACGACGCCGCACGACGAGCAGTCGGGACGGCCGGGAGTGAGCGAGGCACGGCAGGACACGCACACCTGCGGGTCGGCGTAGGTGATCATGCGTCGAGTACACGGCCGCGCGGGGGTGCGGGGGATCGGAGCGACCACTCAGCCGTGCTGAGTACGGGTACTCGGATCGCCCGTTCTCGTCCACAGCCGGCCCGCGATCCTGTGGAGATCGGCGCTCCACCTGTGGACGGAATGGGCCGCGTCGGTGGATATCCGGTGGAACCGAAGGAATGTTGGGCGAAACCCTTGCGCGCCCGGATCGTCACGGCATAGAACTCTCCCCACGCAATCCCTTCGGGGAGCGCGGGACGACTCGGAGACGAGGGTCCGTACGGAGGCAGTTCCGGTTCGCCGGAGCGGCCACCGCCGCAGCCAGGTGACGAGGCTCGCGGGGACCGGAGGCTCTGGGACGTCGGTCGGGGACGTCACCGAACCGGCCACAGAAGGGCCCTTGTGACTCATACTCGCGAGGGCCCTTCGCCTATTTCCGAGCGCGCCGGGTGAGCCTGCGAGCCCGGCGACTCAGCGAGGAGATTGAGGAGCGTCGGCGGGGCGGCGCGGAGCGGCGGATCGCGACGCGTCTCGAAATCTGACGATGTGGGGCTCCTCGCCGGTAACCGCGAGACTGACCGCGTGCTTCTGTACCGGGTCCTGCACACCGTCGTCCCCCCACTCGCGCGAGCCGTGTGGCGTCCGACGGTGCGGGGGCTGCACCACCTGCCCCCCACCGGCGGCGTGCTGCTCGCGAGCAACCACCTCAGCTTCGCGGACTCGGTGGTGATCCCGGTGGTGGCGCCGCGCAAGGTCGTGTTCCTGGCCAAGTCCGACTACTTCGAGGGCACCGGCGTGCGTGGCGCCGTGTCCCGGGCCTGGTTCACCGGGCTGGGGATGCTCCCGGTCGACCGCGACGACTCCAAGGCCGCCCTCGCCAGCCTCGACACCGCGCTCGCCGTGCTCGGCCGCGGCGAGGCGTTCGGGATCTACCCCGAGGGCACCCGCTCGCGCGACGGCCGCCTCTACCGCGGCCGCACCGGCGTCGCCCACCTCGCGCTGACCGCCGGCGTGCCGATCGTGCCGGTCGGACTGGTCGGCACCGACCGGCTGCAGCCCGTCGGCTCCCGGCTGCCGAGGGTCGTGCCCGTCACCGTCGTCTTCGGCGAGCCGATCACCGCCGGCGACCGGTTCGCCGGCGTCCCCACCGGCCGCGCCCGCCGCCAGCTCACCGACGAGGTGATGACGGCGATCGCCGCGCTCTCGGGCCAGGAGGAGGCGGGCGTCTACAACGAGCGTCCCGCGGAGGCCTGAGCGCTCATCAGCCGGTCACGGTCACACGAACGGCACGTGCGCGTCACCGCTGCGACAGGAACGTCCCGCCATTCGGGACATTCGCGACGAATTTCCCCTATTCGATGCAATCGACTGCACCAGTTGGCACAGTGACAGCACCGTCGGAGATTGTCCGACAATCTCGGGACGGCCGGATCCACTCGAGAACTGGAGCTCTTTCGTGAGACGAACGCGAACCCTGGCGTCCTGGAGCGGCCTGGCCGTGCTGGCCGCCGCGCTGTCCATCCCGCTGACGACGGCCGAGGCAGCGCCGAGCGCGCCCCCGTCCCTCGCTGCCAGTGCCGCCGCGGACGAGGGCGGCCGCGGCCCCAGCACCGCCGCCTCGGCGAGCAAGGCCGATCGAGCCGAGGTCGCCCGCCGGGCCGCCGCCGCGCCGCCGGTGGCCGACCCGATCGCGATGCCGACGTCGTACCCGTACCAGCCGTCGCTGCGCTTCTATCGCGACAATCCGAACGACGCCGCGACCTTCGCCGGCCTGTACAGCCACGCCGACCTTGCGCCCCAGCTCACCGAGTGGATGCAGCAGAGCGACCGGATCTCCACCCAGGTGATCGGCGAGTCGACGGCGGGCCGCGACCTCTACCTGGTCACCGTCACGTCGCCCGAGCGCGAGGAGGACACCGCGCAGCAGACGGGGTGGAAGGAGAAGCTCCGCACCGACCCGGCCGCGGCGGCTGCCGACACGCAGCTGCTCGCGCAGTACAAGACCCCGGTCTGGTTCAGCGCCAACATCCACGGCAACGAGTGGGAGGGCACCGACGGCGCGATGGACTACATCGAGTGGCTCGTCACCTCACCCATGTCGGAGGTCGGGGGCATCCTGCGCAACAACCGCCTCTACTTCTCGCTGACGCTCAACCCGGACGGCCGCACGGTCGCCACCCGGGCCACCACCCTCGGGTTCGACGAGAACCGCGACATGATCACCAACATCCTGCCGGAGTCGCGCTCGTTCGTGCGCACCGCGCAGGCGATCCAGCCGATCTACAGCGCCGACCTCCACGGTTACACCGGCGTGCTGCAGGTCGAGCCGTGCGGTCCGCCCCACGGCACCAACTACGAGTACGACCTCTACCTGCCCCACAACTACGCGGTCGCCCTCAAGGTGGAGCAGGACGTCACGAGCGCGAACATTCCCGGCAACACCTACCGCGACCCGGTCACCGGCAACGCGACGACGACCAACACGGGGCAGATCATCCTGCCGTACCGCGACACACCGTCCGGCTGGGACGACTTCCCGCCGATCTTCACCGCGCAGTACGCCGCGTACTACGGCGCGGCCACCACGACGGTGGAGCTGCCGCTCGGCCGTAACGGCGGGGCCGGCCGCCAGAGCCCGGCCAACGCCGCGGTCAACCGGGCGGTCGCGCTCGAGACGATCACGAGCATGGTCGAGTACATGAACAACACGACCAACGCGCGGGAGATGCTGCTCAACCAGGCGAAGGTCTTCCAGCGGGGCATCGAGGGCACACCCAAGGTCCAGGTGACCACGGCGAACATCGCGGGCATCCCAGGCCCGGCCCAGTGGAAGCCGCTGTGGGACGTCGTCGACGACCAGGAGCCCGTCACCCTGCCGCGCGCCTACGTCATCCCGGTCGGTGACGACCAGCGGTCGGCCAGCGACGCGAGCCGGCTGGTGCAGCAGCTGCTGTTCCACGACATCGAGGTGGACCGCCTGACCGCAGACACCACCGTCGGCGACACGACCTACCCGGCCGGCTCCTACGTGGTCGACATGCACCAGTCGTTGCGCGGCCTCGCCAACTCGCTGCTCGACGTCGGCGAGGACATCTCGCTGAAGGTGCCGTCGATGTACGACGTCTCGGCGTGGAGCCTCGGCAACCTGTGGGGTGCCACCGTCGACAAGGTCGGCCTCAACTCCGATCCGGCGATCGGCGCCACCGAGCCGGTCACGGGGCCGGACTCCAACTACGCCATGCCCGAGGCTGGCTACACCACCTTCGACGTCGCGGGCGTCTCCGACTTCGCGGCGGTCAACGCGCTGCTGGAGGACGAGGTGCCGGTGTCGATGCTGGAGGACGGCTCCGCGGTGGTCGGGTCCGACGACCGTGACGCCGTCGCCGCGGTCGCCGAGGAGTTCGACATCGCGGTCTCGGAGGCCACCGAGGGCGACCTCGAGGCCCTGGACGACGAGTCGACCAAGGGCCTGTCGGACCTCAACGTCGGCTACGTCGGCAACCAGGAGGACCGGGAGTCGCTCGCCGAGCTCGGCTTCGACGACCTGACGCAGCTCACCGCCGCGGGGGTGAACAGCAACCCGGCCGTCCTCGACCCGATCGACGTGCTGTGGATCGGCGCGTCGTTCACGCAGGCCGTCGGGTCGCCGGGTCGCACCGCCGTCCAGGCGTTCGTGGACTCCGGCCGCTCGATCGTGGGTCGCACCAACCAGGCCTTCAACACGGCCGTCACCTACGGGCTGCTCTCCGGCACCGCCGTCACCGGCAACACCTCCGGCAACGGCATCGTCGACATCGACACGCCGGACGGCTCGGTGCTCGAGCCGTACGCACAGGACAGCGCGTTCATCTACCCGGCGTACTGGTTCACCGGCCTCGGGTCGGACGTCGAGGTCGCGCAGACCTACGATGCCACCGACCCGCTGCTGGCCGGTCACTGGCGTCCGAGCGGCGCCGGCACCAACGGCCCGGCCAACGCGGCCGGCCAGGCCTCCGTCGTGTCCAACGAGGTGGCCTCGGGCGCTCGCTCCGTGGTGTTCGGCATCGCGCCCGTGTACCGCACGCACACCAAGGGCGGCCTGAGCCAGGCGGCTCGGGCGCTCCACTGGGCCGGCCCGGCCGGTCCTGAGGTGGTGGCGCCGGAGGCACCGCCCGCCGCGACGTCGGTGGCGCTGTCGGGCGACAGCCCGGTCACCTACCCGGACGACGTCGTCCTCGACGTCACCGTGTCGTCGGCCGGGGGCACGCCCACCGGTTCGGTGGCGATCCTCGACGAGGCGGGCGACGAGGTGGCCACGGCCGACCTCGACGGCGCCGGTGGTGCGGTCGTGCCGGTGGAGGGCGTCCTTCCGGGCGACCACACCTTCACCGCGGTCTACACCCCCGACTCGGAGGTCTTCGCGGGCTCGGAGAGCGCGGAGGTGCCGGTGCAGGTGAACAAGGCGCCGTCGACGCTGGGCATCCGCCGCACGGGCACCGAGGGGGGTCGGGTGACCTTCGCGATCACGCTGGACATCCGGAACCTGCCCAGCAAGGGCACGGTGCGCATCCTCGATCGGGGCAGGGTCATCCGCAACGTCACGTTCGGCGGCAACAACGACACCCGCTCCGTGACGCTCACGCTGGGCCGCGGCCAGCACGCGATCCAGGCTGCGTTCCCGGCCACGCCCGTCGCCCTGGCGAGCCGGTCCCGGACGCTGACGTTCACCGTGCGGTGACCGCAGGCGCCTGACGGGAACCGGCGGGCGCGGGACGGGGGAGACCCCGGCCCGCGCCCGCCGTGCTGTCGGTGCGGGGTGGTTGGGTGGGTCCGGTGAGCAGCCCGGCCTACCGTCTCGTGCGTCCGGACGCCGCCGTCACGGTGCCGGTGCTCGACGCCCAGCAGCGTTCAGCGGTCGAGCACCGCGACGGCCCGCTGCTGGTGCTGGCCGGTCCGGGCACGGGCAAGACCACCACCCTCGTCGAGGGCGTCGTGGCGCGCATCGAGGAGGGCGTCCCGCCCGAGGCGATCCTCGCCCTCACCTTCTCCCGCAAGGCCGCCGAGCAGCTGCGCGACCGGGTCACCGCCCGGCTCGGCCGCACCCTCACCACCGGGATGTGCGCCACCTTCCACTCCTTCGCCTACTCGCTGGTGCGCCACTACGCGCCGGTCGAGATCTACGCCGCGCCGCTGCGGCTGCTCTCCGCGCCCGAGCAGGACGTCGTGCTGCGCGAGCTGCTCACCGACCACCCCGAGTCGGTCACCTGGCCCGACTCGTTCCACCGCGCGCTCGGCACCCGGGGGTTCGCGCGCGAGGTCAACGCGGTCCTGTCCCGGGCGCGGGAGAAGGGCCACGACGGCGCGGAGCTGCGACGGCTGGGGGAGGAGCACGCCGTCCCCGAGCTCGTGGCGGCCGGGCTCTTCCTCGACCAGTACCTCGACAACCTCGACTCCGTCGGTGCCACCGACTACGCCGACCTGATCCGGCGCAGCGTGATCGAGGCGGCCGACCACCGCGACGAGCTGCGCGCTCGGTTCCGCCACGTGTTCGTCGACGAGTACCAGGACACCGATCCCGGCCAGGTGGCGCTGCTGCGGCAGCTCGCGGGCGACGGGCGTCCGCTCGTCGCCGTCGGTGACCCGCACCAGTCGATCTACGGGTTCCGCGGTGCCGAGGTCCGGGGCATCCTCGACTTCCCCACGGAGTTCCCGCACGCCGACGGCCGGCCCGCCGACGTCGTCGCGCTGCGCACCACCCGGCGATTCGGCACCCGCATCCTCACCGCCTCCCAGCGGGTCGCCGGGCGGCTGGCGCTGGCCGGCTCCATCCCGGCGGAGGCCCGCGAGGCGTTCCTCCAGCCCGTCTCGGAGGTCGAGGCCGAGGGCCGCGTCGTCGTCCGCACCTTCGACACCGATCGCTCCGAGGCCGAGCACCTGGCCGACCTGCTGCGCCGCGCCCACCTCGAGGACGGCGTCGGGTGGGACGAGATGGCGGTCCTGGTGCGCTCGGGGCGCACCTCGATCCCGCCGCTGCGGCGAGCGCTCGGTGCCGCAGGGGTGCCCGTCGAGGTCACCACCGACGAGGTGCCGCTGGTGCGCGACCCCGCGGTGCTGCCGTTGCTCGACGCGCTGCGCGCCGTCGTCAACCTCGACAACGGCGACGCCGACCACATCGACTTCGTGCACCCCTCGCGGGCCGAGTCGCTGCTGCTGAGCCCGCTCGGCGGCCTCGACGCCGGCGACCTGCGCCGGCTCGGCCGGGCGCTGCGGCAGCGGGCCAAGGACGAGGCGCGCGACGCCGACCGGTCGCCCCCGCCGTCGTCCGACCTGGTGCGGCAGGCGGTGGTGCAGCGCGGCTTCCTCGACGGGCTCGAGGGCGGCCCGGAGGTGGCGCGGGCGGCGGCCCTGGCCGACCTCCTGGCCGGCGGCCGGGCGGCCCTCGACGACGGCGCCTCGGCCGAGCAGGTGCTGTGGCAGCTGTGGTCGGGCACGGGGTGGCCGGAGCGGCTGCGGGTGGCCACCGAGGCCGGCGGCGCGGCCGCCCGGCGCGCGCACCGCGACCTCGACTCGATCTGCGCGCTGTTCGAGGTGGTGGGGCGCGCCGAGCAGCAGCGGGTGCACCTCGGCGTCGCCGACCTGCTCGCCACTCTCACGGCTCAGCAGATCCCCGCCGACACCCTCGCCGAGCGCGGGGCGCGCGGTGCCGCCGTCCGGCTGCTCACCGCCCACCGCGCCAAGGGGCTGGAGTGGCGGCTGGTCGTCGTCGCGCACGTGCAGCAGGACGCCTGGCCCCACCTCGGCCGCCGCGCCTCGCTGCTCCAGCCCGACCGCATCGGCACCGACGGGCTGGTGCCGCCCGTCACCGCGCGCGAGCTGCTGCTCGAGGAGCGCCGGCTGTTCTACGTCGCGTGCACCCGCGCCCGCGAGCGGCTCGTCGTCACCGCCGTCCGCTCGCCCGACGACGACGGCGAGCAGCCCTCCCGGTTCCTCGACGAGCTCGAGCTGGAGGTGAACCACGTCGTCGGCCGGCCGCCGCGTCCGCTGAGCACCACCGGCATCGTGGCCGAGCTGCGCCGCACGGTCGCCGACCCCGACAGCCCCGAGCCGCTGCGGCGGGCCGCCGCCCGTCGCCTGGCCCGGCTCGCCGCCGCCACCGCCGGGCAGGGTCGCGGGCGCCGCCTGGTGCCGCAGGCCGATCCCGCCACCTGGTGGGGCACCCGCGCCGCCACCCGGTCCGCCGAGCCGCTGCGCGCCGCCGACCAGCCGGTGCCGGTGTCGGCCAGCCTCCTCGACGCGGTGGGGGAGTGCCCGGCGCGGTGGTTCCTGGAGCGCGAGGCCGGCGGTGTCTCGACGGCGCACCAGTCGGTCAACCTCGGCGAGGTGCTGCACGCCCTGGCCGAACGGGTCACCCAGGGCGAGCTCGAGCCGGCGGTCGACGGCCTCATGGCGCACGTCGAGGAGGTGTGGGACCGGCTGGAGTTCCGCACGCCGTGGTCGAAGGCCCGCGAGCACGACCGGGTGCGGGCGGCGCTGGCCCGGTTCGTGCAGTGGCACGCCGGCAACCCGCGCGAGGTGCTGGCCACCGAGCATCCGTTCTCTGCCGTCGTCGACGTTCCCGACCCCGCTGGTGTCGACGGCGAGATCGCCGTCCGGCTCACCGGCTACGCCGACCGGCTCGAGCTCGACGTCGAGGGCCAGGTCGTCGTGGTGGACCTCAAGACCGGCCGCAGCAAGCCGTCCGACAAGTCGGTCACCCAGCACGTGCAGCTCGCGCTCTACCAGTACGCCGTCGACGCCGGTGCCGTCGACGACCTCGTCGGCGAACGTGCGCCCGCGAGGGCCGGTGGCGCCGAGCTGGTGCAGCTCGGCATCCTCGACGACGCCGAGTCCGCCGTCGTGCAGCGCCAGGACGCGCCACCGGACGACGGCCCCGAGCGGCAGGCACTGCGCGAGCGCATCGGCGCGGCCGCGCGCGTGCTGCGCGAGGAGTCGTTCCCGGCCCTGGCCGGCCCGCAGTGCCGCGACTGCTCCTTCGTCTCGATCTGCCCGGTCAAGGGCGCGGGGGCGGTGACCGGCCCGTGACCACCTCCACCGACCTCCGCGAGCCGCGCACGTTCGCCACCCCGGCCGACCTCGCCGCCGCCATGGGCGCCACGTTCCCGCCCAGCGACCAGCAGTGGGAGGCGATCACCGCGCCGCTGGCCCCCGCCGTCGTCATCGCCGGCGCCGGTTCCGGCAAGACCACGCTGATGGCAGCGCGCGTCGTCTACCTGGTGCTCACCGGGCAGGTTCGGCCCGAGGAGATCCTCGGGCTCACCTTCACCACCAAGGCGGCCAGCGAGCTGCGCCGCAAGATCCGCGACGTGCTGGTGGCCGCGGGCGTGCTCCCGAAGCACGGGTCGCCCGGCGACCCCGACGACGAGCCGCTCGAGCCCACGGTGGCCACCTACAACGCCTACGCCGCCACGCTGCTCACCGAGCACGGGCTGCGGATCGGCCACGAGCCCGACACCCGGGTGGTCACCGACGCCGCGCGCTACCAGCTCGGCGCGCGCGTCGTCGACCGGTTCACCGGCGAGGTCCGCCACCTCACCGATCACCCCGAGACCGCCATCCAGAACCTGCTCGCCCTCGACGGCGCGATGAGCGAGCACCTCGTCGCCCCCCACGACGTGCTGCGCGTCGACGCCGAGGCGCGGGCCGGCTTCGAGACGGCCCTGGCCGACGAGGTGGCCGGCAAGAACCGCACCACCTACCGCGAGCCGTGCGAGAAGGCGATCTTCGCCATCGACCGCCGCGCCGAGCTCCTCCAGCTGGTGGGCGACTACCGGCGGCTCAAGCGCGAGCTCGGCCTCATGGACTTCTCCGACCAGATCGAGCTCGGCGCCCGGCTGGTGAGCGAGCAGCCCGAGGTCGGCGTCGCCGAGCGTGAGCGGTTCAAGGTGGTGCTGCTCGACGAGTACCAGGACACCTCCGTGGCACAGGCCGTGATGCTCTCCCGGCTGTTCGGCGAGGGGCACCCGGTGATGGCCGTGGGCGACCCCAACCAGGCGATCTACGGCTGGCGGGGGGCGTCGGTGTCCAACATCCTCGACTTCGCCGCGTCGTTCCCGGCCCCCACCGGCGAGCCCGGGCTGCACCACCTCACCGTCAGCCGCCGCTCCGACCGCCGCATCCTCGAGGTCGCCAACGCGCTCGCGCAGCCGCTCTACGACGAGCTGCCCCAGGTGCAGCCGCTCGACGCCGCGCCGGAGGCGGGGGAGGGCGTCGTGAGCGCCGGCGTCCACGAGACCCACGCCGACGAGCTCGACTGGCTCGCCGACGCCGTGCGCGGCGCGCACACCGGCACCGACGGCGGGCGGTGGTCCGACCTCGCGGTGCTCACCCGCGACAACGCCCACGCGGCGGACGTCTTCGACGCGCTCACCGGTGCCGGCGTGCCGGTCGAGATCGTGGGCCTGTCCGGGCTGCTCCGCCTGCCCGAGGTGGCCGAGGTGGTGGCCACGCTCCGCCTGCTCCACGACGTCACGGCCAACGCCGCCATGATCACGATCCTCACCGGCCCGCGGTGGGCGATCGGCCCGCGCGACCTCCGGTTGCTCGCCCGGCGGGCGCAGCAGATCGGTGGTCACACCGCCGGACGGGAGACCGGCGCCGACCGGGAGTCGGTGCGCGAGCAGCTGGTGCGGATCGCCGACGGCGTCGACCCCGCCGAGGTGCCGGCCCTCGACGACGCGCTCGCCGACCCCGGCTCGCTGCCCTACTCCGACGCCGCGCGCGAGCGGTTCGGGCTGCTCGCCGGCGAGCTGCGCCGGCTGCGCCGGCACGTGGGCGAGCCGCTGCTCGACGTCGTGCGGCGCATCCTCGAGGTCACCGGCGTCGACGTCGAGCTGGCGTCGGCCGTGAGCCCGGCCGCGGCGGCCCGCCGCGACAACCTCGACCTGTTCGTGAAGGCGGTGGCCGACTTCCAGGCCGTCGACGGCGACGTCACGCTGCCGGCCCTGCTGGCCTACCTCACCGCCGAGGACGACCAGGGCAACGGCCTCGACATCGCCACCCCCACCGAGGCCGACTCGGTCAAGCTGCTCACCGTCCACCGCGCCAAGGGGCTGGAGTGGGCCTGCGTGTTCCTGGTCGGCGTGGGGGAGACCCGCTTCCCGTCCAACCGCTCCCGCACCCTCTGGACGTCGTCACCGGCGGTGCTGCCCGCGCCGCTGCGCGGCGACGCGGTCGACCTGCCCCAGCTCGCCGGCCACGACAAGGCCGCGCTCGACGCCTACCGCCGCGACACCCGCGCTCACGACGCCCGCGAGGAGCTGCGGCTGGGGTACGTCGCGTTCACCCGGGCGGCGCACCGGCTCGACGTCACGTCGTACTGCTGGGGGCCGCGAGCCACGCCGTTCGGGCCGTCACCGTTCCAGCAGACGGTGCGCGAGGTGATGGGCCGCTGGGGCGAGCAACCCGCCGTGTGGCACGACAAGCCGGCCAAGGGCGACCCCAACCCCTACGCCGCCGTCGACCCCTCCCGGCCGTGGCCGCTCACCGGGCGGGGCGAGGAGGCGCTGCGCCGGCTCGAGGCCGCCGAGCGGGTCGCGGAGGCCGACCCCGACGAGCCCGACGACGACCTCGACCTCGTCGCGCAGGCCCAGGTCGACTCCTGGGACGCCGAGATCACGCACCTGCTCGCCGAGGCCCGCCGCGACCGGGCGGACGTCGTGGCGGTGTCGCTGCCGTCGAGCCTGTCGGCCACTGCGGTCGCCCGGCTGCGCGACGACGCCGACGCCTTCGCCCGCGAGCTGGCTCGGCCGATGCCGCGCCCGCCGTCGCCGGCGGCGCGGTTCGGCACCCGGTTCCACGCCTGGGTCGAGACCCGGTTCGGCCAGCAGGCGCTCCTCGACACCGACGAGCTCGCCGACCGCGGCGACGCCGACGTCGCCGACGACGCCGAGCTCGCCGAGCTGGTCGACCTCTTCGAGCAGGGCGAGTTCGCCGACCGGGCGCCGGTGGCCGTCGAGGCACCGTTCGCGCTGGTGCTCGCCGGGCAGGTGGTGCGCGGCCGCATCGACGCCGTCTACGTCGACTCCGCCGAGAACGATGACGGCTTCCTCGTCGTCGACTGGAAGACGAACCGGCAGCAGGACGCCGACCCGCTCCAGCTCTCGCTGTACCGCCTGGCATGGGCCGAGCTGCGCGGCGTCCCGGTGGAGCAGGTGCGGGCCGGCTACTACTACGTGCGCGACCGGCAGCTGGTGGTGCCGCCGCTGCTCGACCGCCCGGACCTCGAGAAGCTCCTTCTCCTAGGCTCGGAGGAGTGACCTACCCCCACCTCGAGCTGGCCGCCGGGGCGCACGACCGCATCGCCGAGCGCCGCACCGACGAGGAGTGGCTCGCCACCCGCTGGGCCGACCCGGACTCCCGGGTGCTCGTGGTGGCCGGCACCCGGGTGCGGCCGGTCGACGGCACGCTCCCGTGGGTGGGCGCCGACCAGGCTCCCGACGGCATCCGCGTGCTCCTGGGAGAGCGCGACGGCACCACGTGGTGGGCCGTGATCGCCGACGCCGCGCTGGCCGAGCCGAAGGGCGACTGGCTCCCGCTGCGCGGGCTGCTGCCGGTGATCGCCGGCGCGGGTGGTGCGCAGGCACCGCTGGTGTTCCACGCTCTCGGGCTCGCCGAGTGGCACTGGGCCACCCGCTTCTGCCCGCGCTGTGGCGGTGCGCTGGTCTCGGAGAAGGCGGGCCACGAGCTGCGCTGCACCGCCTGCGGACGGGTCCAGTTCCCCCGCACCGACCCGGCGGTGATCATGGTCGTCGCCGCCGGCGAGCCCGGCTCCGACGACGAGCGCTGCCTGCTCGGCCGCCCACCCGCCCGCCCTGCCGGCCAGTACACGACCCTCGCCGGCTTCTGCGAGCCCGGCGAGACCCTCGAGGACGCCGTGCGCCGCGAGGTCCGCGAGGAGACCGACATCCACGTGGGCGCCGTCGACTACTTCGGCAACCAGCCCTGGCCGCTGCCCGCGAGCCTCATGGTGGGCTTCATCGCGCGCGCCGACTCGACCGAGATCGTCATCGACCACGACGAGCTCGACGACGCCCGATGGTTCACCCGCCGGCAGATGCGGGAGGAGACCGAGGCCGGCACCCTCATCCTCCCCGGCGGTGTCTCGATCAGCCGCTCGCTGGTGGAGCACTGGTACGGCGGCAAGCTCCCCGGCAGCTGGTGATCCTGCCTAGTCGCCGCCGCCGGGGCGGCGAGAGCCGGGGCGGCGAGACTCCCGGTGCGCCCACGCCATCCCGGTGACGAGCGCCGCAAGCCCTGAGACGGCCAGGGTCGCCACCCGGTCCAGCTCCCATCCGAAGAGCTCCGAACAGGCGATCGCGGTGCCCACGACCACCAGGAAGCACGACACGACATAGCCGACGTCGCGCCACCACAGCCCGACCGACGGCCTACGTTCACCTGCCATGTCGACGGGTCAGGCCAGTGAGGCCAGCTTCTCCTTGACCTGGGCCAGCGAGGGGTTGGTCTGGGCGGTGCCGTCGGCGTACACGAGGGTGGGCACGGTCTGGTTGCCGTTGTTCACCGACTCCACCACCTCGGCCGCCTCCGGCTGCTGCTCGATGTCGACGACGTCGAAGGCGATGCCCTCGCGGTCGAGCTGACCCTTGAGCCGGTGGCAGTAGCCGCACCACGGCGTGCTGTACATCGTGAAGCTGCTCATCCCCAGCCCTGTCCCTTCGCGTGCCCGGACGTCGGTGATGGCGTCTAGTGTCGGTGACGCCGTCAGCCCCAACCATTGCGACCCCCGGAGTGTTCCGCCCGTGGCCCAGCCTCCCGACGTCGAGCAGCTGCTCGACGCCCTCGACCCCGAGCAGCGCGAGGTCGCCGTCACGCTGCGCGGTCCGGTGCGCGTGCTGGCCGGAGCCGGCACCGGCAAGACCCGGGCGATCACCCACCGCATCGCTTACGGCGTCCACTCCGGCCTCTACGTGCCCACCGAGGTGCTGGCGGTCACCTTCACCACCCGCGCCGCGGGCGAGATGCGGGGCCGGCTGCGCGGCCTCGGCGTCCAGGGAGTGCAGGCGCGCACCTTCCACTCCGCCGCGCTGCGGCAGCTGCGCTACTTCTGGCCGCACGCCTACGGCACCGAGCTGCCCAGCCTGGTCGAGTCCAAGATCCCGATCGTCGTCGCGGCCGCGCGGCGGCTGCGGGTCAACACCGACCAGGCGCTGCTGCGCGACCTCGCCTCCGAGATCGAGTGGGCCAAGGTCAGCAACGTGCGGTCCGACGACTACGTCGCGGTCGCCGCGGCTCGCGGCCGGACGGTCGCCGGGGCCGAACCCGAGGTCGTCGCCCGCGTCCTCGACTCCTACGAGGAGGCCAAGCGCGAGCGCGGCCAGATCGACATGGAGGACATCCTGCTCCTCACCGCCGGCATGCTGGCCGAGCACGAGGCGGTGGCCGCGCAGGTACGCCGGCAGTACAAGTGGTTCGTCGTCGACGAGTTCCAGGACGTGTCGCCGCTCCAGTCCGCGCTGCTCGACCTCTGGCTCGGCGGCCGCCACGAGCTCTGCGTGGTCGGCGACCCCGCCCAGACCATCTACTCCTTCGCCGGCGCCGACGCCGCCTACCTGCACGACTTCCCGACCAAGCACCCCGGCACCACGTCGGTCGAGCTGGTGCGCAACTACCGCTCCACGCCCGAGGTGGTGGCGGCGGCCAACACCCTGCTCGCCGGCTCCGAGAGCCGCACCGTCCAGCTGCGGGCCCAGCGGCCCGGCGGCCCGGCCGTCACCTACGACGGCCATCCC
The DNA here is from genome assembly GCA_963808855.1 of uncultured Actinomycetota bacterium. Classification (GTDB taxonomy): domain Bacteria; phylum Actinomycetota; class Actinomycetes; order Propionibacteriales; family Nocardioidaceae; genus Nocardioides. The sequence goes on from CAWEHA010000002.1 coordinate 1,564,554, forward strand.
GACGAGGTCGTCGAGGCCGCCGCCGTCGCCGCCCGGATCGCGGTGCTGCGCAAGAACGGCCGACCCCTGTCCGAGATGGCGGTGCTGTTCCGCATCAACGCCCAGTCCGAGCCCTACGAGGAGGCGCTGAGCGACGCCGGCGTGCCCTACCTCGTCCGCGGCGCCGCCCGGTTCTTCGAGCGGGCCGAGGTCCGCGAGGCCGTCACCCGGCTGCGCGGCGCCGCCCGCGGTGGCGCCAGCCCCGCCGACGGCGACACCTGGGTCGACCTGGCGCGCGACGTCCTGGCCGGCATGGGCTGGACCCCCACCCCGCCGGAGGCCCGCGGCCAGACCCGCGACCGCTGGGAGTCGTGGCAGGCGCTGGTGAGCCAGGCCGAGGCGTTCGCCGCGGAGTCGGAGCCCGACGCCGACCTCGGCGGCTTCGTCGACGACCTCGACCGCCGTGCCGCCGAGCAGCACGCCCCGGTCGCGGAAGGCGTCACGCTCGCCACCTTCCACGCCGCCAAGGGCCTGGAGTGGGACTCGGTGTTCCTCGTCGGCCTGCAGGACGGCACCCTGCCGATCACCTACGCGCAGAGCGAGGCCGCGATCGAGGAGGAGCGCCGGCTCCTCTACGTCGGCATGACCCGCGCCCGGCTCGACCTGGCGCTGTCGTGGGCCGCCGCCCGCAACCCCGGGCAGGCGCCGCGCCGCAAGCCGTCGCGGTTCCTCGACCCGCTGCTGCCGGAGTCCGCCAAGCCGGCGCCGGCCCGCTCCCGCTCGCGCGGGGCGCGCACCTGCGCCGCCTGCGGCGCCCCACTGTCCGGCGCCGACAAGGCACGACGCCGCTGCGCCGGGTGCCCCGCGCCCTACGACGAGGGCACCTTCGAGCGGCTGCGCGAGTGGCGCCGGCTCCGGGCCCAGGCCGACGACGTCGCGGCCTTCATCGTGTTCAGCAACGCCACGCTCGAGCAGATCGCCGAGCACCGTCCGGGCGACCGGCAGGCACTGCTCCGCGTCTCCGGAGTCGGTCCCGAGAAGCTCGATCGCTACGGCGACGACGTGCTCGAGGTGCTCGCGGCAGAAAATCTTGCGACATAGTCATAAAATCGTTTGCTCCTTACACCGGGGAGCACTAGCGTGACTTCTCGTCAACAGCCGAATGTGCGCAGTGAGGGCCCGGCAAGCCCTGCGCCAGATTCCACCGAAGGAGGTGGCCACCGTGGAGAACATGACCATCACCCAGATTCCGAACCCGTCCGCCCGGACGCGTGTCGGCATGCCCGTGGGTGGCTACCGCCGTGCCCTCGGTGCGTCCTGGATGACGTCCGTCGTCATCTGCGACACCCAGGCCGTCGACACCAAGGGACACGTGGCTTTTCTCGCCACCGTCCCGGGTCCCACCGCCTGGAGTCCGCCGATCTAGTGACACCACCAGATCAGCAGCCTCCAGGCCGCGGAACCCGAAACCCGGGATCCGCGGCCTTTCTGTTTCCCATACCAGGTTACCAGCCGAGAGGCAGTGCATGACCACCAGCAGTACCCGCAGTGACAGCACCACCCACATCACCCATATCGCGATCAGAGACAAGGAAGAGGTGACACCGATGGCGATCAGCGTTCTCGACCAGGACCACGACCTGGTGCCGACCCTCACCGGCCTCCACGACGCCACCGGCGACGTCGAGTCCGACCGGCTGCCCTGCCGGGTGAACGACCCCGAGCTGTGGTTCGCCGAGTCGCCGGCGGACGTGGAGTTCGCCAAGGCCCTGTGCCTGGCCTGCCCCGTCCGGCAGCTGTGCCTCGGCAGCGCACTCGACCGGCGCGAGCCGTGGGGCGTCTGGGGCGGTGAGCTCTTCCTCCAGGGAGTGGTCATCCCCCGCAAGCGCCCCCGGGGCCGGCCCCGCAAGAACGAGGTCGCCGCATGACGGCGGTCCTGGTTCCCACCACCACCCAGAACACCCAGAACGTCCTGAACAGGAGCACCGAGATGTACTCGATGAACGAAGACCTGGCGCGTGCGCAGATGTCCGCGCGCCTGGGAGAGGCGCGCCAGATGCGCGCGGGCCGAGAGATCGCCCGCGCCCGCCGCTTGAGCCGCAAGGCCGAGCGGGCAGCGCAGCAGGCTCGTCTCGCCCTCGCCCGCGCTCTGTAAGACCTGGAGTCACCTCCGGGGCACCCTGATCGCGGGTGACATCACCGAGAGCCGCGTCCGGCATCACGCCGGGCGCGGCTCTCGTCGTTTTATGGCGAAGTTCCTACGCTGACGACATGGCGCTCACCTGCGACTTCTGCGGCCGGCAGGCCGAGGACGACGCGGCCGCCCTCACCTGGACCACGTCGGTCGAGAACGGCCGGCAGCGCCGCTACTGCGACACCTGCTCGCGGGAGAACCTGCGCGCGATGGAGGGCAAGCTCGACAGCGAGTGGTGGTGATTTCGACTCGCCCTTCCGACTTCGTTCCTCAGTCGGAGGCTCGCTCAATCTGCGTCCGCCACGGGTCCGCGTTCGTTCCTCACGCGCCCCCTGCGGCCTTAGTAGGGCACCTCGTCCCAGGCGCAGCCGCAGTGCGGGTGACGCTCCCAGGTGCGCGGCACCGGCGGCCCGTCGTCGAGGTCGACGCTCGCCGACCAGGTGTCGGGACAGTCGCCGGCGAGGTACCGCAGCAGGTCGCGGGCCGCCCACGCTGCGGCCAACGCCGCCGTGGCCCCGGCTACCGGGGCGGCGGGCCGCTCGGCGAGCTGCTCGAGCACCAGCGCGCGGCGCGGGTCGCGCTCGCCCTCGTGGGCGTCGACGCACCGCAGGCACGCCGTCTGCCCCGGCACCACGAACGGGCCGAGCCGCAGGACGCCCGGGCGGCCGGTGCCGGTGAGCACCAGATGCGGCGTGCCGGCGGCGACCAGGGGGTCGACCTCGTGGCGGGGGAGCGGTGCCGTGGCGGCGACGACGGCCACGTCGCCGCCGGTGGCCACCGGGCGCACCCCGGCCTCGGTCAGCAGGACGGCGAGCGCGTCGAGGTCGAGCCCGCGGCCCACCATGCGGACGGCTCCGGGGCGGCGGACAGTCGACCGATCCTCGGTGAGGAGCCCGGCCCGCCCGAGCCGGGTGACGACGTCGTCGTGCCCGCCGGCCGGCAGCGGCCGTCCCTCGCCGAGCCGGTCGAGCACCGCCACCACCTCGGGGCGGTCGGCCAGGATCACCCGGCCCGGCGGGTCGACACCGATCTGCAGGTGCCCGTCGTCGCGACGGACCACGTGGCAGCCGGGCCGCAGTCGAGGGCGGGAGGGGAGCATCCGCCGAGACTCACACGGCCGACGTCGCCCCGCATCCGCTCCTCCACAGGGCCGCGGTCAGGGGCGCGGACACAGCACGACGGTCCCACCGAGCTCGGTGGGACCGCCGGAAGCTGTCGGTGGGGCGCTCAGGCCTTGCCGAGGATGCGGTTCAGGTTGGTGCTGCAGACCGGGCACACGGCCTTCGCCATACGCGTGCCCTTGTCGTTCACCCTCACCTCGCCCTCCGCCTCGCGCTTCTCCTTGCACTTGACGCAGTAGAACTCGCCGCTCCAGGTCTCCGCCATGACGGCCTCCTTGACTGTTCTGATTGGTCGTCTCCGCTGTTGCACCCAGGCGTGGTTCGCAGGGCACTTCGACCCTACGCCACGCGGGGCCGGGAGTCGCGGAGGGCAGCCCCCCGCGTGTTCGTAGGGTGTCGCACGTGCCCGCATCGACCGACCCGACCGACCTGACCCACCTGCGCCTCGAGCGCCCCGCGGACGGCGTGGCGCTGCTCGTGCTCGACGACCCCGACCGCCGCAACGCGATGTCGGAGGAGATGACCGACTCCTGGGTGCGCGCCGTCGACGCCCTGGCCGCCGACCACTCGGTGCGGTGCGTGGTGGTGACGGGTGAGGGCACGGCGTTCTGCAGCGGCGGCAACACCGGCTGGATCGCCAGCGAGCCGGACGCGACCGTCGCCCGGCTGCGGGAGCGGATGATCGCGTTCTACCGGGCCTGGCTGTCGGTCCGGCGGCTCGAGGTGCCGACCATCGCCGCCGTGAACGGCCCGGCGATCGGCGCCGGGCTCTGCGTCGCGCTGGCATGTGACCTGCGGTTCGCGGCGTCCGGCGCGAAGCTCGGTGCGCCGTTCGTGAAGCTCGGGATGCACCCGGGCATGGCCGCGACCTACCTGCTGCCGAACGTGGTGGGGGAGGCCGCCGCGCGTGACCTGCTGCTCACCGGGCGGGTGGTCGGGGCCGAGGAGGCGCAGCGCCTCGGGCTGGTGTCGCGGGTACTGGACGCCGACGGGTTCCGCGACGCCGTCGTGGAGGCCGCGGCCGACATCGCCGCCACCGCGCCGATCCCGAGCCGGCTCACGAAGCTGGCGCTGGCCGACGGCGGCCACGCGTCCTTCGACGCCGCGCTGCAGTGGGAGGCGCTGGCCCAGCCGGTGACCCTGGCGACAGCCGACCTGCAGGAAGGCATCCGGGCCGCCCGGGAGAAGCGGCCGCCGGTCTTCCGCGGCGAGTAGCGGACAGGCAGCGACAAGAGGAAGCCCCCGCTTCGCCGACGCGACACTTGCCTTCCCCTTGCGAGTGTCACGCCGTGCGGCCCGGGGGCCTCATCTGGACCCCACGCTAGGCAGGACCGGGGCCACCGTCAACGTCGCGCTGTCCACGGCTGTGGAGGAGCCTGTGGACACGGCTGTGGATCACCCACCCCGTCCGTGGAGAACGTCGGGAGGAGGCTGTGGACAGGCCGGGCACCCACGGCGTCGTACCCTGCCCTGACCAGGCAGAATGCTCGTGCACGGCCTGTGGACGAGAAAATGTGTGGGAGGGACGCGTGGCGGAGGCCTACGACGCGGGGCCGGTGGCGGCGCTGCGGCGGATCGCCTTCCTGCTGGAGCGGGCCCGCGAGGACACCTACAAGGTGAAGGCGTTCCGTGGCGCCGCCGCCACGATCCTGCCGCTCGGCGACGACGCGGTGGCCCAGGCCGTCGACGAGGGCACGCTCACGAAGCTGCCGGGCATCGGCGCGAGCTCGGCCAAGGTGATCACCGCCGCGGTGCGCGGCGAGCTGCCCGAGCGGCTGGCCAAGCTCGAGAAGGAGCACGCCGGCCCGCTCACGAGTGGCGGTGCCGACCTGCGGGCGGCACTGCGCGGCGACCTGCACTCCCACTCCGACTGGTCCGACGGCGGCTCGCCCATCGAGGAGATGGCGATCACCGCGATGGAGCTCGGCCACGACTACCTCGTGCTCACCGACCACTCGCCGCGGCTGCGAGTGGCGAACGGGCTCAGCGCCGCCCGGCTCACCAAGCAGCTCGGCGTCGTCGAGGCGGTCAACGAGCACCTGTCCGAGGGCGGGGCCGGCGGCTTCACGCTGCTCAAGGGGATCGAGGTCGACATCCTCGACGACGGCTCGCTCGACCAGGACGACGACCTGCTGGCCCGGCTCGAGGTGCGGGTGGCGAGCGTGCACTCCAAGCTCGCGATGGACGCCGCCCCGATGACGAAGCGGATGATCGGCGCGATCCGCAACCGCCGCACGAACGTGCTCGGTCATTGCACCGGCCGGCTCGTCACCGGCAATCGCGGGGTGCGCAAGCAGTCGCAGTTCGACGCCAAGGCGGTCTTCGAGGCCTGCGCCGAGCACGACGTCGCCGTCGAGATCAATTCCCGCCCCGAGCGCCGCGACCCGCCGAGCAGACTCCTCGCGCTGGCACGCGACGCCGGCTGCGTGTTCGCGATCGACAGCGACTCCCACGCCCCCGGTCAGCTCGACTTCCAGGTGCTCGGCTGCGAACGCGCCGAGGCCGCCGGCATCGACGCCGACCGGATCGTCAACACCTGGCAGAAGGACCGGCTCCTGGAGTGGGCGCGGAAGTAGCCACCAGCGGCACGAGGTCGGGGTTGGGCAACGCGTCGACCGGCCACCACCGGAGGTCGAGCGACTCCTCGCTCACCGTCGGCACGGCGCCGTCGGCGGCGATCGCGAGGAACCGGACGTCGAGGTGGTGCGTGCCGGGACGCCCGCCGCAGAACGGCACCGCGTGGGCGTCGAGGTGCACCGGCGCCGGAGCGAGCGCGAGGTCGCCGGGCGCCAGCCCGGTCTCTTCGGCCGCCTCGCGCAGGGCGGCGCCGGCGAGGGTGCGGTCGCCGGGCTCGCAGTGCCCACCCACCTGGAACCACCGGCCGCTCTTGGCGTGCAGCGTGAGCAGCGCCCGCGACCGGTCCTCGCTCAGCACCAGCGTGCTCGCCGTCAGGTGGTCGGGCAGGCAGCCGCGCTCGAGACCGTCCGGGTGCGCCTCGAGGTGCGCGACGTAGCGCCGCCTCAGAACCTCCTGGCCGTCGTTAGGCGCGGTCCAGCCGCGCAGCACCGCGAGCGCGTCGGCGTGGAGCGTCACTCCTCGCGCGGTGGGTCCGCGTCGCCCGGTCCGTCGAGCAGCCGGCGCAGCTCGTCGTCGAACTGGTCGTCGCTGAGGGAGTCGGGGGCCGAGGCTTCCTCGCGGAAGCCGAGCGGGTCGTCGAGGTCGGCGGCGGTGGGCAGCAGGTCGGGGTGCATCCAGACGCCGTCGCGTGCCTCGGCGCCCTGCCGGGAGCGCAGCGAGCCCCACAGGGTGGACGCGTCGCGCAGCCGTCGCGGCCGCAGCTCGAGGCCCACCAGGGTGGCGAAGGTCTGCTCGGCCGGACCGCCGGCGGCGCGGCGCCGCCGGATCGCCTCCTGCAGCTTCGCGGCGGCGGGCATCCGCTCGGCGGTGGCCTGGCCGACCACCTCGTCGACCCAGCCCTCGACCAGAGCCAGCGCGGTCTCGAGCCGCTCCAGCGCCGCCTTCTGGGCGGGGGAGGCGGGTACGTCGAAGAGCCCGCCCTCGAGGAGCTGCTGCATCGACTCCGGGTTGCTGAGGTCGAGGCCGCTCATCTGCTCCTCGACCCGCTGCTGCAGCCCCTCGGCGTTGAGCTCCAGCCCGCGGGCGTAGTCGCACACGGCGCCGATGAGGTGGTCGCGCAGCCACGGCACATGCGCGAACAGCCGCTGGTGGGCGGCCTCGCGCAGCGCGAGGTAGAGGAGCACGTCGTCCTCGGTGACGTCGAGGCCCGCGGCGAACGCCGTGACGTTGCTCGTGACGAGCGCGGCCTTGCCGGGCGCACCCAGGGGGAGCCCGATGTCGGAGGCCGTGAGCACCTCGCCGGCCAGCGCGCCCAGCCCGGAGCCGACCTGCTGGGCGAGCATCGCGCCGACGGCCTTGCCGAGGATGCCGAGGATCGGTCCGGCCGCGGCCTGCGCCTCCGGCGGGAGCGCGCCGCTCATGCCCTTCACCGACTGCTCGGCGACGGGCTCCACCAGCACCTTCCACACGTCGAGGGTGCCGACCACCCACTCCGCGCGGCTCCACGCCGCGGTGGAGGTGACGCCGGACGGGAAGGCGGTGGTGTCGTCGAGCCAGTGGTCGGCGAGCCGGATGGCGTCGGCGACGGCGTCGTTCTGCTTGCCCGACGGCGTCGGGTCGGGCGAGGCGGCGACCGCCTTGCGGGCGAGGTCGGTGGCGAGGTCCCAGTTCAGCGCCCCCTCGTAGGGCTGCATCATCTGCTGCAGCTGGCCGAACAGGGCGCCGAGGTCGGGCATGCCACCCTGACCGCCGGTCATGCCCGGCAGGTTCATCGAGCCCATGCCCGCGAAGAGCTGCTCGAACGGCGTGCCCTTGAAGGGGTTCTGGCCCTCGCCCGGCTCCTTCTCGGGGCCGTCGTCGGGGGTATTGCTCATGCCTCCACGGTACGCGGGTCGCCCTAGTGTGTGCGGGTGACCGAATCCGCCGTCCGCCTCGCCGAGGTGCGGGAGACCCCGCTCGACGTCGCCGAGCTGATGGCGGCCCTCGAGGGCGCCGCCGACGGCGGGGTCACGGTGTTCGTCGGACGGGTGCGCGACCACGACGGCGGTAAGGCCGTCACCGGCCTCGACTACAGCGCCCATCCCACCGCCGCCGACCGGCTGCGCGAGGTGTGCGACGCGGTCAGCGGCAGGCACGACGTCGACGCCGTGGCCGCGGTGCACCGGATCGGGACGCTCGCGATCGGCGACCTGGCCGTCGTCGTCGGCACCGCCGCCGCCCACCGCGACGCTGCCTTCGCCGCCACCCGCGACCTCATCGACACCCTCAAGGCCGAGGTGCCGATCTGGAAGCACCAGCGGTTCGGCGACGGCACCGAGGAGTGGGTGGGCACGCCGTAGCCGGGCGTGGCTCCCGGCAGGCGGCCGCACGTCGACCTACCGTGGCCGGGTGGAGATCCTGCTCTGGCTGGTGCCGCCGGCGGCCGTCACGGTCCTGGCGATGCTGTACGTGGCCTGGGCCGGACGCGACCAGCGCGGCGAGGTCGACCGGGACGAGGCGGTGCGCCGGCTCGGCAAGGCGCTCGACGGCCGCACCCGGCGCTCGAACCGGCTGCCCGGGTATGCCGTCGAGCGCACGCCCCGCGAGCGCAGCACGGGCGTCGCCGTCCGCCGCGCGCTCCGCGCCGTGCGCACCGAGCGGCCGGTCGAGCCGCCGCCGCGGGAGGAGCGCCGCGCGTCCTGACCGCTGTTGCGCCTTGGGGCGAATGAGACAGTGGCGCCATGAACCAGCGTCTCGTCGCCGCGTGCGTCGCGATCCCGCTGGTGCTCGGGCTTTTGGTGTACGCGGGCCTGGCCCGCCTGCCCTACGCCACCTACAAGCCGGGCGGCACCCTCGACGTGCTGGGCGAGGACGAGAACGACGCCGAGATCGTCCAGGTGGTCGGCCGCAAGACCTACCGCGACGACGACGGCGAGCTGCGGATGACCACCGTGGCGGTGTCGCCGCCGCAGCCGCGGGGCGAGCGCGGCCTCTCGGTCATCGAGCTCATCGGCACCTGGCTCGACAGGGACGACGCCGTGTACCCCTACCTCGCCGTGCACCCCGACGAGGAGACCGAGGAGAGCAGCCGCCGCGAGGGCGCCCAGCAGATGGCGTCGTCGCAGGACTTCGCGGTGCGGGTGGCGCTGACCGAGCTGGGCTACGACGTGCCGCAGGTGCTGAAGGTCGCCTCGGTCACCGCGGACGCGCCCGCCGACGGCGTCCTGCGGGCTGACGACCGGCTGCTCGCCGTCAACGGGATGTCCATCTCGAGCGACCCCGAGGTGTCCGACGACGAGGAGCTGCGCACCCTCATCGGCGAGGCGGCACCGGGGGAGGCGCTGCGGCTACGGATCGTGCGTGACGACAAGGAACGCACCGTGAGCGTCACCCCGGTCGAGGAGGACGGTCGCCAGATCATCGGCATCGTGCCCGGCTTCGACTACGACTTCCCGGTCGAGGTCGCGATCAACATCTCGCCCGACATCGGTGGTCCGAGCGCCGGGCTCATGTTCTCCCTCGCCGTCTACGACACCCTCACCCCCGACTCGCTGGCCGGCGACCACGTGGTGGCCGGCACCGGCGAGATCAGCCCCGACGGCGTGGTCGGGCCGATCGGCGGCATCCAGCAGAAGATCGCGGGGGCGCGCCAGACCGGCGCCGACCTGTTCCTGGTGCCCGAGGACAACTGCCCGGACGCGCTGGGCGCCGACAACGGCGACATGCGGCTGGTGATGGCCGCGACCATGCACGACGCCCGGCTCGCGCTCGAGGACTACGCCGAGGACACCGACGCCGACCTGCCCTCCTGCGAGGACGCCGACAACGACTCCGACGACGCCGGGGCTGCCCAGTGACCGACCCGCTGCAGGACCTCGACACCGACCCGGCGCTCGCGGCCGCCGTGCTCGAGCTCGAGTCGCACAGCGCGGACGCCGGGTGGGACCAGCCGGCCCGGCTCTACGCCCTGGTGCCGACCTCCGCGCTGGTGGCGCAGGAGCCGGCGCTCGCCCAGGAGCTCGGGCTCGACGGCGCCGCCGAGGCCGGCTCGCTCACCGCCGTCGAGCAGGACCGGCTGCCCGCCGACCAGCCGCTGGAGCGCGTGCTCGAGTCGATCGCCTGGCCCGCCGAGGTCACCGGCTGTGCCGCCGTCGTGGAGCGGCTGGTGCTGCCACCGGGCTCGGACGACGGCCTGCCCGACGACCCGGTGGCGGCGCAGGAGTACGCCGCGGACCATCCCGACCGCCAGGAGGTCAGGATCGTCGCCGGCGCTACCCGCGGCGGCGCCACCTACTGCGCACTGCGGCTGCGCTCCCACGACGACGGGTCCTCGGTGGTGGGCGGCATCGACCTGGTGCCCGGCCTGCTGACCCTGTTGGGCGAGACTCTGCGCGACCACCCCGACCACCCCGACCACCCCGACCATCCCGACCAGCCCGAGGAATCCGACGACCCCATGCCGACCCCGGAGCAACCGTGAGCGACCTCTTCGACGACGACCCCCGCGATCCCCGGGCGGGCACCCGAACCGCACCGCGGCGGTCGCGAGCGCTGCTCGCCACCGGCGTCATCCTGGTGCTGCTGATCCTCGGGCTCACCGGCTTCTCGTCGATCTACACCGACCGGCTGTGGTACCAGTCCGCGGGGTACGGCGAGGTGTTCAGCACCCTGCTGTGGACCCGGATCGGCCTGTTCCTCGCCTTCGGCGCGGTCCTCGGCGGCGCAGTGGCGCTCAACATCTACCTCGCCTACCGGTTCCGGCCGCTGTTCCGCCCGTCCTCGCGCGAGCAGACCAGCCTCGACCGCTATCGCGACGTCGTCACGCCGATCCGCACCTGGCTGGTGGTCGGCATCGGGGTCGTGGTCGGCGCCTTCGCGGGCACCTCCGGCATGGGCCACTGGCGCACCTACCTGCTGTGGCGCAACGGCGGCGACTTCGGCACCAAGGACTCGTACTTCGACCGCGACATCGGCTTCTACGTCTTCGACCTGCCCTGGCTGCACTTCGTCGTCGACTTCGCGATGGCCACGATGGTGATCGCGATCATCGCGGCGCTCGCCGTCCACTACCTCTACGGCGGCATCCGGCTCCAGGCCACCCACGACCGGCTCTCGGGTCCGGCCCAGGTGCAGCTCTCGATCCTGCTCGGGCTGTTCGTGCTCGCCAAGGGCGTCGACTACTACCTCGACCGGTTCGACCTGGTCACGCAGAAGAACAGCCTCTTCACGGGGATGAACTACGCGGGGGAGAACGCCGTGCTCCCCTCCCGCAACATCCTGGTCGGCGTAGCCCTGATCTGCGCGGTGCTGTTCTTCGTGAACGTGTGGCGGCGCACCTGGCAGCTGCCGTCGGTGGGCCTCGCGCTGCTCGCCCTCTCGGCCATCCTGCTCGGGATGATCTGGCCGGCCATCGTGCAGCAGTTCCAGGTCGACCCCTCCGAGGCCGACAAGGAGGCGCCGTACATCGAGAAGAACATCGACGCCACCAGAGCCGCCTACGACCTCGAGGACGTCGAGACCGAGTCGCTCTCGCCGGACGACTCGCTGGCGGGGCTCGACCCCTCGCTGCTGTCGTCCAGCACCAGCTCGGTGCCGCTCATCGACCCGAAGCTGGTCTCGCCGGCCTTCGAGAACCTCCAGCAGCAGCGCGGCTACTACTCGGTGCCGCCGGTGCTCGACGTCGACCGCTACGAGATCGACGGCAAGCAGCGGGCGCTGGCGCTCGGCGTGCGCGAGCTCAACCAGGAGGGCCTCAATCCCGACGCCCGCAACTGGTCGAACCTGCACACCGTCTACACGCACGGCAACGGCGTCATCGCGGCCTACGCCAACCAGCGCGACCGCGACAACCAGGCGGTGGAGAGCGAGGGTGACACCGGCGACGCGACCCAGCCGATCCAGTGGGCGCAGGGTGCCTCGGAGAGCGACCTGTCCGACGAGCTCGGCGACTTCGAGAGCCGCGTCTACTACGGCGAGCAGAGCCCGGAGTACTCGGTGGTCGGCAAGGCGGAGGCCGACGAGGAGGACGTCGAGCTCAACCTGGCGGTGCCCGGCTCCGACCTCGGCGACGCCACCACCTACGAGGGTGCGGGCGACGCCGACGTGGGCGGGCTGTTCAACCAGGCGATGTTCGCCATCAAGTTCGGGGAGCCGAACTTCCTGCTCTCCGAGCGCGTGAACTCGGGCTCGAAGGTGCTCTTCGAGCGCAACCCGCAGGACCGGGTCAAGAAGGTGGCGCCCTGGCTCACCGTCGACGCCGACGCCTACCCGGCCGTCGTCGACGGGCGGATCCTGTGGATCCTCGACGGCTACACCACGACCGACCGGTTCCCGAACTCCCAGCGGGAGTCGTTCGACACGATGACCGACGACGCGCTGCAGGTCGACACCGGCATCCAGACGCTGCCGACCGACGAGATCAACTACATGCGCAACGCCGTCAAGGCCACGGTCGACGCCTACACCGGCGACGTCGTGCTCTACGCGTGGGACGACGACGACCCGCTGCTGGAGGCCTGGCGCAGCGCCTTCCCCGGCACCGTGCAGGACCGTGACGAGATGTCGGAGGAGCTCCTCGAGCACGTGCGCTACCCCGAGGACCAGTTCAAGGTGCAGCGCTACCAGTTCGCCCGCTACCACGTGGAGGAGGCGAACGACTGGTACGAGAACAACGACCGCTGGGAGGTCGCCCTCGACCCGCAGGCCAACGGCACCTTCCAGGCCCCCTACCGCCTGTTCGTGGGTGGCGCCGACTCGGGCAACTTCGCGCTCACCTCGGTCTACCTGCCCTACAACCGCAACAACCTGGCGTCCTTCGTGCAGGTGGACTCCGACGCCACCGGCGACAACTACGGGCGGATGAAGGTGCTCGAGCTCGCCAACGCGAACGAGGAGAGCGAGAGCCAGCAGACGCCGGGTCCGGGCCAGGTGGCGAACGAGTTCACCAACAGCACGAAGATCAACGACGCGCTGCTGCCCCTGCGCAGCAACGCGCGGGTCACCTTCGGCAACATGCTGACCTTCCCCGTCTCCGACTCGCTGATGTACGTGCAACCGGTCTACGCCCAGATCGAGAGCTCGAACGCCAGCTATCCCGAGCTGCGCTACGTGCTCGTGCGGTTCGGCGAGGACATCGGGATCGGCGAGAACCTCCAGACCGCCATCCAGAACGCCTTCGTGGCGCCCGAGGACGACGGCGACGGCGGCACCGACCCGCCGCCGACCAACACCGAGGAGCCAGAGCCGAGCGGGACCGAGAGTCCGACGGAGACCGAGCCACCCGACAACCAGACCCCGGAGCAGCTGCTCGAGCAGGCCATCGACGACGCCGTCGCGGCCTTCGACGCGGCCGACGCGGCGCAGCGGGCGGGCGACGGAGTGGAGTACGCGCGCCAGCTGGAGATCGCCGAGGGATACCTCCGTGACGCCAAGCGCTACCGCGACCAGATCCGCGGCAGCTAGCGACCGTCGAGGCGGGGGCGGTCCGATTTGGCCCGCCCCACCCGGCCTAGTAACGTTGAGTTCACGACGCGGGGTGGAGCAGTTCGGTAGCTCGCTGGGCTCATAACCCAGAGGTCGCAGGTTCAAATCCTGCCCCCGCTACCAAGTTCAGGCGTGGGATCCGGTCGGATCCCACGCCTGAAGGCATTTCGGGCCGGGTCAGACTTTCGGCCGGTCCCCCGACTGCGCTCCATCCCTACGCTGAGAGGGTGAGCAACCCGCTGCGGTCCGTGCTGGAGGAGCCCCGGCCCTCGGCCCCACCGGTTCGGGTATGGCGGGACTGGGCGCTGCTGGCGGTCGTGACGGTGTCCGGGGTGCTGGAGGGTGTCCTGCGAGACGACATGCCGCTACCGGGGCTGTCGGTGGTGTTGACGGTCGGACTGGCGCCGCTGCTGCTGTGGCGACGCACCCACCCGCTCGCAGTGGTTGCGACCACCTTCGGCGTGGTCGCGGCCGTGGACATCGGCCTGATCGCATCCGACTCACCGGCGCTCGACGTGTTCACGATGCTCTACGTCCTTCTGCTGCCCTACTCACTCTTCCGGTGGGGTTCCGGGCGCGAGGCGGTGGCGGGTCTGGCGATCATCCTGGTCCCGGCCACCATGGCGCTCGTCGTCAGCTGGCCGGGGGTGGCCGAAGCAGTCGCCGGGGTCGCTGTCCTGATGTCCGCCTTTGCCCTGGGCTGGGCCGCACGTTCCCAGCACGGCGTCCGGGAGCGGAGGCTGGAGCAGGTGAAGTCGGAGGAGCGGGTCCTGTTGGCGCGCGAGCTGCACGACACCGTGGCCCATCACGTCTCTGCCATCGCCGTCCAGGCTCAGGCAGGGCGCGCTCTCGCGGCGACCAGCCCCTCGTCGCCGCTCGAGGCACTGGAGGTGATCGAGGTGGAGGCATCGCGCACGCTCGCGGAGATGCGGGCGATGGTCCGCGTACTGCGCAACGAGGCACCCGTCGACTACGCCCCGCAGCCCGGTGTTGCCGACCTCGAGCGGCTGTCCGGGGCCTCGCCTGCCGGGCCGCGAGTGGAGGTCACGGTGTCGGGTGACCTTGCCTCCCTCCCGGCGGCGATCGACACCGCTGTCTTCCGGATCGCCCAGGAGGCGGTCACCAATGCCCTGCGGCATGCCCGGAACGCCACCCTGGTCGACGTGCGCGTCGCCGGCGACCAGTCGACGGTCAACCTCGTCGTCCGCGACGACGGTGACCCGGGTCCGGCTGACCCCGCCCCCGAAGCGGGGTTCGGACTCACCGGGATGGTGGAACGCGCGCTGCTCCTGGGTGGCGCGTGCCGGGCAGGTCCCTGCCCCGGTCGCGGCTGGGCCGTCAGCGCGACACTGCCGCGGCAGGTGTCGGCGTGAGCATCCGGGTGCTGGTCGCCGACGACCAGGATCTCGTGCGGACCGGACTGCGGCTGATCCTCGGCACCCTGGACGGCATCGAGGTCGTGGGGGAGGCGCGCGACGGGCAGGAGGCGGTGCGGCTGGCCCGCGAGCTCCGTCCCGACGTGTGCCTGATGGACATCCGGATGCCTGTCCTCGACGGCGTCGAAGCGACCCGTCTGCTGGCCGGGCCGGGTGTCGAGGACCCGGTCGCGGTCGTCGTGATCACCACCTTCGACCTCGACGAGTACGTGCACGGTGCGCTGGTGGCCGGCGCCACCGGCTTCCTGCTGAAGGACGCCGGACCCGAGCTGCTCGGCGAGGCCATTCGGGCGGCCACCCGAGGCGACTCGCTCATCTCGCCCAGCATCACCCGTCGGCTGCTGTCGACGTTCGCGCGCACGGGTCGGGCAGCACCTCCCGCCCAGCCCCTCGACCCGCTCACCGAACGCGAGGAGCAGGTGCTGCTCACCGTCGCGCGGGGCCGCACCAACGCCGAGATCGCCGCCGAGCTGCACATCAGCCTCAGCACGGTGAAGACCCACATCGGCAGCCTCATGGCCAAGCTCGGCGCCCGCAACCGGGTGGAGGTCGCGATGTGGGGTTACGAGACCGGCCGGATCCGGGAGTAGAGGGTGTGACTACTTGACCTCGGAGCGGCGCAGGGAGAGCAGCCCGACGACGAGCGGGAGCGACGATCCAGATCATCGTGGTCGAGCCGAGCATCGCCCACTCCTCACCAGTGTTCGTGGCGCCCTCGAAGAGCGCAACCTGCGTTTCGTTCCAGTCGATCCACGGCTGAAGGTCCTCGAACCACGAGCGCACCTGGGCCAGGAGGACGAGGATGCCCGGCATGACCAGCGAGACGACGAAGTAGCCCACGATCGCGGCCGCGGAGTTGCGCAGCACCACACCGAGGGTGAAGCCGATGGCCATGCCGACCAGGTTGCCGAGCACCATCTGGGGCGCCGTGGACAACGAGATGTCCCACACGGTGTCGACGCCGGCGAGCGCGGCACCGGCCGCGTTGGCGGCAGCGCCCACGGCGAAGGCGACGGCCACGGAGCCGAGGCCCACCAGGAGGGTCGCGATCGCCTTGCCGCCGATCACGCGTCCGCGGCTCGGCACCAGCGTGAACGTCGTGAGCCCACTGCGCTGGCTCCACTCACTCGTGACGGCCAGGATCGCGATCATCGGCAAGATCACCGACATCGGGAACCCGCTCGCCCTCGTGAAGGTCTCGTAGGTGACGTCGCGGTCGGGAGCGAAGACGACGACCGACCCGGCCGCGATGGGCGACAGGACGCCGATGCTGACGAGCATCCAGAACCCCGAGCGGGTGTTGAACATCTTGCGCAGCTCGACCTTGACGAGCCGGGTGGTCGGGATGGGACGGGCGACCCGGCGCGCCGGGGCGGTGGTGTCCGGGGAGATGGTCGTGGCGGTCATGCCGCAACTCCTTCGCGTTGGGTGTCGGCAGTGAGCGACAGGAACATGTCTTCGAGCCCGGTGCCCTCGGCGGACCGGAGCTCGGTGAGGGCGATGCCGGCGGTCAGGGCCACAGCCCCCACACGAGCGGGGTCGGCGTCCGTGCGGACCGATCCGTCCCCGGCGAGCGTGCTGGCGATGCCGGCCTGCTCCAGTGCGTGTGCGAGATCGCGCGGTGACGTCGATCGGGCGAGCGTCCCGGCGGCGGCCAGCAGCTCTTCCTTGGTGCCGGCCGCGACGATCCTTCCGTTGCCGATGACGACCAGGTCATCGGCGATGACCTCGATCTCGTGGAGCAGGTGCGAGGACAGCAGCACCGTGCCGCCCTGGCTGGCGAAGCCCGTCAGCAGGTCGCGCATCCACCGGATCCCCGCGGGGTCGAGCCCGTTGGCGGGCTCGTCGAGGATCAGCACTCTCGGGTCGCCGAGCAGCGCGGTGGCGATGCCGAGGCGTTGACGCATGCCGAGGGAGTAGTTGCGCACGCGGCGCTTGGCCTCGGTGGGGGTCAGGCTCACCAGCTCGAGCATCTCGTCGCCCCGCGTGCGGGGCAGGCCCATGGTGTCGGAGGCGATGGTGAGGATCTCGCGTCCGGTGCGGCCGGCGTGCTGGGCCGAGGCGTCGAGGAGGACGCCGACCTCGAGGCCGGGGTTGGGGAGGTCGGCGAACCGTTCGCCGTCGATGGTCGCGGAGCCGGACGTCGGGACGGTCAGACCGACCATCACGCGCATGGTGGTGGACTTGCCGGCGCCGTTCGGACCGAGGAAACCGGTCACGCGGCCGGGCCGGGCGGTGAAGGAGACGTTGTCGACGGCGGTGAAGCCGGCGTACCTCCGGGTCAGGGACTCAACGGTGATCACGGGCTCAACCCTCGCGGCATCGCGTCGTGCGCGCGTCGGCTCGATGGCCAGTCCTGTCCTGACCGAAAGTACGAGGCCGGGGTCGCCTCACCCAGTTCGGATGAGGACGTGCCCCGGTCGACGCCGCAGCATGGGACGACGTCGCCGAGGTGAGGAGACTGAGCAACGGACACGCTGCGACGAGAGGGAACGACGCCGTGGGCATGGAGGTCACCTGGCTCGGTCACTCCACGGTCGTCCTCGACCTCGACGGGGTCCGGATCGTGGCCGACCCGCTCGTGAGGCGCAACAACGGCGTCCTGCGCCGGCGCGGCGCGCCGCCGTCGCGACCGGCGTGGGCCGGGGCTGACGCCGTGCTGCTCTCCCACCTCCACCACGACCACGCCGAGGTTCCCTCGCTGAAGCGGTTCGCCGGGGTGCCGGTCCTCACCGCTCCGGACAACGCGGCCTGGGTGCGGCGCAAGGGACTGGAGGGCCGGGGGCTGGACGAGGACGAGTGGTTCCCGGTGGGCGCGGAGGGCCAGGTCGAGGTGCGCCTGGTGCGGGCGATCCACCACTCCAGGCCGATGCCCCACCGCCCCAACGCCGCGAACGGCCACCTGGTGCGCGGACCATCCGGGGTCGCGTGGCTGGCTGGTGACACCGACCTCTACCCCGAGATGGCGGCCCTGCCCGACCTGGCCGGCGGCCGCATCGACGTCGCTCTGGTGCCGGTGGGCGGGTGGGGGCCGCGGCTGTCACCCGGTCACATGGGGCCCGGGCAGGCGGCGGAGGCGTGTCGGCTGAGCGGCGCGCGGTACGCCGTCCCCGTGCACTGGAAGACCCTGCACGTGCCCGCCGGCGAGATGGTGCCGCGGGGCTGGATGGACACCGCCGGCCCGCGGTTCGTCGAGGCGGTGGCGCGAGAGGCGCCGGGCTGCCGAGCCGTGGAGCTGGAGCTGGGCGGCTCGTTCAGCGTCCAGACCGGCGCCGGCTGACGACCGGCGCCGCGTGGGAGGTGCCCGGTTCACTCGTCACGGGGGATACGTGCGCCGGTGGCCGCCCAGAGACTCGACCGCGTCGGCAGGACGGGGATGGATCGATGTCAGACACTGAACGGGCCGTGGTGCCATCAGGTGAGGCGAGCGACTGGATGTCGGGCCAGGTCGCGGGGTACCGCGACGCTCGCGAGCGCATCGAACGGAACACGCTGCCCCTCGCCACGTCGGTGGACGGGTCGGCGTTCGAGTTCCAGGCCTCGCTCCACGGCCTCGAGCTCGCGCGAGGCGCGTACGTGGTGCTCGAGCACGACGACGGGAACCGGCTCGGCCAGGTCACCGACCTGACCAGCCGGACCGACGACGGGGAGATCGAGTGGGCCCCGGGCTCGTCGTCGCGGATCCTGGTCCGCCGTGCGGTGGGCACCGGCCTGCTCCTCGACCGCGGTGGACCGTTCCACGACGCCTTGGTGCGCCCGGCGCGGCCGGAGGAGGTGAGCACGTGGCTCGACCGGACCCGGCGACGAGACCGGGCCAGCCTCGCCATCGGCGAGCTGCTTCTTGCCCCGGGAGTCCCCGCCGAGCTCGACAGCGGCGGCTTCAACCGGCACACGTTCATGTGCGGGCAGTCCGGCTCCGGGAAGACGTACTCCTTGGGCCTCCTGCTGGAGAAGGTGCTCGCCGATACCACCTTGCGGATCGTGGTGCTCGATCCCAACTCCGACTACGTCGGGCTCGGCACGGTGCGGGAGGGGGCCGACCCGACCGGCGCCGAGCGCCACCTGGCCGCGAGCGGTGACGTGGCGGTGTGGAGCAACGAGCCCGGCGCCGACCACGCGCTGAGGCTGCGGTTCGCCGAGCTCGACACCCGTACCCAGGGGGCGCTGCTCGGGCTGGACCCCATCGTCGACCGGGGTGAGTACGCGGTGCTGTCCGACCTGCTGCGGGCCAGCACGGACGGCCGGCCGCTGATCACCGGTCTCGACCAGCTGCTCGAGGCGGACGACCCGCACGCGAGGCAGCTGGGCCTGCGCGCGGTCAACCTCGGCGTGCTGGACTGGTCGATCTGGGCGCCCGACGACCGCTCGCTCCTGCAGGAGCTCGAGCAGCCCACCAGCCGGTGCCTCGTGGTGGACCTCGGGTCGCTGGCCACCCTGGAGGAGCAGCGGGTGATCGCGGACGCCGTGCTGGCCTCGCTGTGGAGCACGCGGCGGGAGCGTCGGCCCGTCCTGGTCGTCATCGACGAGGCCCACAACATCTGCGCGGCCGAGCCCGACAACGCCGTCAGCCGTGTCACCACCGACCGGGCCATCCAAGTCGCCGCCGAGGGCCGCAAGTACGGGCTCTACCTGCTCGTCTCGACCCAACGGCCGAGCAAGGTGCACGAGAACATCGTGAGCCAGTGCGACAACCTCCTGCTGATGCGCATGAACTCCATGGCCGACGTGGGTGACCTGACCAGACTCTTCTCCTTCGTCCCGCCCGGACTGATGGCCGGCGCACCCGCGTTCGGGTTGGGTCAGGCGTTGGTGGCCGGACGGCTCGCCCCCCAGGGCGGCGCCTACGTGCAGATGGGGGAGCGGGTCTCGCAAGAGGGCGGCGCGGACGTCCCCACCACGTGGGCCGCGGTCCGGAACGCGTGATGGAGCTCCTCGTCGTCCTCGTCGGCGCGGCGCTCTTCGTCGCGGACCTCGCCATCAAGGTCGTGGCGATCGGGGTGCTCCCCGGCAACCGCAAGCCGTCGTCCGCGATGGCCTGGCTGATCCTGATCCTGATCATCCCCTTCGCCGGGTTCGTGATCTTCCTGCTCCTCGGCCGCACGAGCCTGGGGAGGAAGCGACTGGCCCGGCAGCGCGAGGCGGACGACGCGGTCCGGGCCGCTACCGACCGGCTGCCCCCCGAGACGGTGGCCGGTCCGGCCTACGTGGGCTCGATGGCGATCCTCACTCGCAACCTCGGCTCGCTGCCGATCCAGAACGGGAACCGGGTGGACCTCGTGCCGGGCTACCGCGACGCGATCACCGCGATGACTGTCGAGGTCCGGTCCGCCACGGAGTCGGTGGAGGCGGAGTTCTACATCGCCGCCTGGGACGACGTCACGGGGCCGTTCTTCGAGGCGCTGGAGGCCGCCGTCGGCCGCGGGGTGGAGGTGCGGCTGCTGTTCGACCACATGGGGTCGCGGGGCATCGCCGGGTACGCCGAGTTCAAGGAGCGGCTCGACGCGGCACGCATCAACTGGCGACCCATGCTCCCGATCCGCCCGCTCAAGGGTCAGTTCCAGCGGCCCGACCTCCGCAACCACCGCAAGCTGCTGGTGGTCGACGGGCGCGTGGCGTTCATGGGCTCCCAGAACCTCATCGAGCCGGGCTACAACAGGCCGAGCTACCACGAGGAGGGACGGGAGTACGTCGACCTGGTCGCGCGCATCGACGGGCCCGCGGTCACGGCACTGCGGGCGGTGTTCGCGAAGGACTGGTACACCGAGACGCACGAGCGCATGACGGACATCGAGCGCGTGGTGCCCGCTCACCACGAGGACGGGGTGGCCGCGCAGGTGCTGCCGAGCGGTCCGGGCTACGCCACGGAGAACAACCTGCGCCTGTTCACCGCGCTCATCTACTCCGCGCAGCGCCGGGTGTCGGTGACGAGCCCGTACTTCGTGCCGGACGAGCCGCTGCTGTACGCGTTGACCACCGCCGCCCGACGGGGCGTGGCGGTCGAGCTGTTCGTGAGCGAGGAGGGCGACCAGTTCATGGTCTTCCACGCCCAGTGCTCCTACTACCAGGCGCTGCTCGAGTCGGGTGTCCGCATCTTCCGGTACCGCTCGCCGACCGTGCTGCACTCCAAGTGCTTCTCGATCGACGACGACGTGGCGGTGATCGGGTCGAGCAACATGGACATGCGGTCGTTCGCGTTGAACTACGAGGTCTCGATGATGGTCACGGGAGGGGACGTCGTGGCCCGCTTCCGAGAGGTCGAGGACGCCTACCGTGCGCAGTCGAAGGAGCTGACGATCGAGGAGTGGCGTCAGCGCTCCAAGGTGCAGCGGTACCTCGACAACACGATGCGCCTGACCGCCGCCCTGCAGTGAGCGCGCTGCCTGTCACGTGGGGTCGGGCTCGACGTCGGGCTCACCACTGATCAGGGGCAGGCGCCAGCCGCCGTCCGGATCGGCCTCGACGAGGACGGCCCGGAAGAGCAGGGTCATCGGCACCGCCAGCAGCGCGCCGAGTGGTCCGAGCACCCAGGTCCAGAAGACGAGGGACAGGAAGGTCAGGCTGGTCGACAGCCCGACGGCGTCACCGACGTAACGCGGCTGGATGAACGACTGGATGACCACGTTGACCAGCGAGTAGAGGACGATCACGGCGAGCATCAGGTCGGGGCCACCCTCGAGGAGGGCGATGAGGGCGGGCGGGACGATCCCGATCACGAACCCGATGTTCGGGATGAAGTTGGTGACGAAGGCCAGGACGCCCCACACGAAGGCACCGGGGACTCCGAGCGCCCAGAGCATGACGGTGTCGATGACGGCCACGATCAGGCCGAAGACGGCCGAGACCCCGAAGTAGCTGCGGGTGCCACGGGCGAAGGACGCCAGCGCGTCGACGAAGCTGGGGTCGGTGCCGGCGGGCACCCGCCGCGAGCCGCTCGACCTTCGCCGCGTCGAAGGCGAGGAACACCAGCATCGTGGCGATGAAGAACAGGCTCGACAGCAGCGAGCCGGCGCCGGCGAGCACCGACGTCGCGAGGTCGACGAGCCGGTCGGGGTCGCCGGCCGCGACGACGGCGTCGCTCTGCTCCGACCCGACGCCCAGGTCGGTGAGCCCGTCGCCCACGTCCGCGAGGTAGCCGTCGAGATCCGAGGCGTAGGTGGGGATCAGCTTGGCCAGCTGGCCGATCGAGACCACGACGGCCAGCGCCAGGCCGAGGATCAGCAGCACGGCGCCCAGCAACACGATGACGGAGGCCACCCAGCTCGGCATCCGCCGCTCCAGCTTCGCGCGCAGCGGGTGGAAGAGGATCGTCAGGGACAGCGCGAGCATGACCGGTGCCACGATGTCGTTGGTGGCCTTGATCCCCGCCAGGACGATCACGACCGCCGCGGCGGTGAGCAACAGTGAGGTGGTGCGGGACGGGGCGGCGTAGGAGTTCATCGTCATGGGGTGCTCCTCTGGAGTTCGGTGCGGTGTCCCAGGGCCGTGAGGATGCCGACGAGGTGCTGGTGCAGCTCGTCACCGCCGGTGATCGGTGCGGAGGGCGCGAGCAGGTGGGTCGGGGCCAGGACGAACCCGCGGTCCTGCCACCCACCGAGTCCGCCGTGGCAGCCCACGAGCGGTTCGAAGGCCGCCACGTCCATCGTGTCGAGGTCGAAGGAGCTGTTGACGTAGAGGTCGGGGGCCTCGTCCATCGACGTGGCGGTCGCCAGGAACGCCGGTGCGTGGCGGCCGAACGTGAGCAGGGGGTCGACGCCGTCCACGACGCCGGTCCCCAGGTGGCGTCGACCGCGCTCACCGATCGCGACCGGGCCGGTGGCGCTCAGCACGCTGACGAACCCGACACCGGGGTGGGCGACCAGACCCGGGACCAGGTCGGGCCAGCGGGCCTCGATGTCCTCCAGGAGCATGCGCTCGGGAGCCTGGACGTAGACCAGCCCCAGGTTGCCGCTGGCCAGCACGACGAGCTCGGCGTCGGCGTCGTCCGAGCCCTCGGGCTTCAGGACTTCGTCGACTCGCCGCGACGCCGCCTGCTGGACGCCGGCGGTGCCGGTGCCGCCCAGGTCCTCGAGCACCGAGTCGACCCGGCCCCAGCCCTCGATGCTGCCCTCCACCCCGGTCGTCTCCGAGTGGGCCAGCGACCGGCACAGGTCGCTGAGCTCGATGCCGTACCGCGAGGCGAACGGCTCGCCCTGGGACTGCCCGTGGTCGCTGAGCGCCACGACGTGGTAGCGGCGCGGGGCGCGGGCCGCCACCTTCTCGAGCACCACCAGTACCTGGTCCAGGTGGGCGAGCGACGCCAGCGACTCGATCGCGCGTGCCGCCGGCGTGGTGGGCGATCTCGTCGTAGTCGACGTAGTCGACGTAGATGCTCCGGGCGCCGCGCATCATCTCCTCGCTCACGACGACGGTGTTGAGGTCGCGGAGGAGGCCGTTGCTGAAGGCGCGCAGCCCGGCGAAGGTCCACGAGCGGTGCACCCGGGGGTGCACGGCCAGACGCCGCTGCCGGAGCGCCTGGAACCGCTCCCGGGCGACCTCGCGCGAGGGTGCGGGAGAAGCTGCGGACCAGCCCGTCGGGGCGAAGCAGGAACCGCGCGAAGACCTGCGCGCGTGCGCCGCGACCCACGCACTACCTCGAGCCGGCTCATCGTCATGGCAGCCCTCGGGGCGTCCCCGGTGAACAGGTTGGAGATCGAGACGCCGTCGTCGGCGAGCAGACCCTGTCCGGTGCTGGCCCGCGACTCGATGATCGAGGCGTCCTCCGGCCGGTTGGCCACCAGGACCCGGCCGAGCTCGCGGTCGTACCACCGGAAGGCCGGCACGCCGTCGGCGCTGCCCTGGAGGATCGCCTGCTGGCTCGCCGGCGTCGTGCACGGCAGCTGCACGAGTCCACTCGTGGGCGGTGTGGCTGCCGCTGTCGACCCACCGGCGCAGCGTCGGCATGGTGCCGGACTGCAGCACCCACTGCATGACCGGGAACGACACCCCGTCCAGCTGGATGAACACGACGCCGTCCACCTCGGGGTCCGCCACGACTCCCGGCTTGATCCGCAGCAGGCTCGCGGCGAACGACTCGTCGGTGCCGGCGCTGATGACCCAGACGAGCAGCGTCCCGAAGGCAGCCGGCCATCCAGGCCGCCGCCATCGCCGTCCAGAACGAGGCGAACTCCGCCCCCGGCACGACGGCGAGGGCGATCTGCATGATGATCGCCTGCCCGAACAGGCGTCGCCGCCGCCACCGCGATCCAACCGATGGCGGCCGACACCTCGACCAGCACGGGTCGCACGATCATGCCGACGAGTCCGGTGACCGCGGCCGCGGCCAGCAACGGCCACCACGACGTGTAGGTGAACCCGCTCAGCAGCTGGGCCGTCAACAGCAGGGCGAGGAAGCTGATCGCCCAGGTCACGAGCAGCCTGAGGACGTCGGAGAACCGCACGCGCCGCGCCGCGGTCTCGGGTGCGTGCAGGGTGCTGTTCCCGGGACCGGAGGGCTCCGCGGTCCTTGTCACGCCACTGCTCCGGACGTCGTCGCGGGGACCCCGGGGTCCAGTAGTCTCCCGGGGTGAGTGCCAGTCCGGCGCCGGTCGACGACGACCAACCGCCGGTTGCCGGGGGTGTGGGGCTCCACCACCGCGGGTACCTCACCCTGCTGCTCGCCGTGGCCCTGCTCGGCATCCCGCTCTCGCTGGTCGCCTTCGGCTTCCTCGTCGCCGTGCACGAGCTCGAGCACGTGGTGTGGGAGACCCTGCCCCACAGCCTCGGGTACGAGGAGCTGCCGGCGTGGTGGCCGATCCCCACGCTCGCCGTGGCGGGAGCGCTGGTCGCGCTGGCGGTCAAGCACCTTCCCGGTCATGGAGGTCACGTGCCCGTCGCCGGGCTCGGTGGGGGAACGACACCGCCGAGCGTCGTGCCGGGCACGGTCCTCGCCGCCGCCGCGAGCCTCGTCGGCGGCGCGGTCGTCGGGCCGGAGGCACCCCTGATCGCGATCGGCGGGGGACTGGCGCTGCTCGCCGTCCGCCGGACGAACGCGGCCTCGGACCCCACCACCGCGGCCATCATCTCGGCGGCGGGTGCGGCCGCGGCCATCTCAGCCATCTTCGGCAACCCTCTGGTGGCCGCGGTGATCTTCCTGGAGGTCCTGGGCCTGGCCCGCCGGCAGACGATGCTCGTCGTGATGCCCTGCCTGCTCTCGAGCGGCGTGGGTGCGCTGCTGTTCACCGGGCTGGGACGGTGGACCGGGCTCGAGATCGGTGCGCTGGCCATCCCCGACCTCGCGCCCGCCCGTCTGGAGATGGGGGAGCTGGCCTGGACCCTCCCGCTCGCTGCGGTCACGGCGGTGGTCTGCTGGGCGGCCTTCCTGCTCGGCCGGAGGACGGCGCGGTTGGCCGCGTCGCACGTCGTGGCGACCACCATCGGCGCGGGCGTGGTCGCCGGTGCTGCCGCGTGTGCCTATGCCCTGCTCACCGGACACTCCCCGGCCGAGGTGGCGCTGTCCGGCCAGGCCACGCTCCCGGTGCTCGCCACCGATCCGTCGGCGTGGTCGACCGGCGCGCTCGTCGCCCTGCTGGTGTGCAAGGGGATCGCCTACGGCGTGTGCCTCGGAGCCTTCCGAGGCGGTGCGGTGTTCCCGGCCGTCCTGCTCGGTGCCGCGATCGGCGTGCTCGCCAGCGCGGTCCTGCCCCACCTCACGCTGCTGCCCGCCTTGGCCATCGGCATGGCTGCCGGCGTCGCGGTCACCGGGCTGCCCGTCACCAGCGTCGTGCTGGTCGTGCTGTTGCTGGGCGACGCGGCGACCAGCCAGATGCCCGTCGTGATCCTCGCCGTCGTCGTGGCGGCCGTCGTGCAGGAGCTGCTCACGAGCTGGGCGCCCGAGCGCGCCGTCGCCCCCCCGGATCACTGACGCAGCGGGAAGAAGACCACGCACGGCGTCACGCCAGGACCTTGGCCTTGGCCTGCTCGTACTCGGCGGGGCTGAGCACACCGCCGTCACGGAGCTCGGCGAGTCCTCGTAGCTCCTCGGCGACGTTCGGCGCGGCGGCTGCGCCGACGTACTCGCGCATCCTGGCCTGCTGGTCGAGTGCCGCCTGGTGGGAACGCTGGTTCATCGACTGGCCCCGGGCGACGAGGTAGCAGATCGCGCCCAGCCACGGGAGCAGCACGATGAACGCCGTCCAGAGGGCCTTCCCCCCACCACCGAGGTCGCGGTCACGGAAGATGTCGCTGATGATGGAGATGATCATCCAGATCCAGGCCATCAGCAGGCCGAACCACAGCATCGAGACGAGGACGTCCCACAAACCGAAATCGTCATCCATCGAGTCCGCACTCCTTGGCTTGGTGGGGACGCGACGGTCGCGCCCCCATGACCACAGCGTCTCGGCAGGCTCGCTGGCGGTCCTCACCCGCGACGGGTGATGTGCGGTTCCGGCGACCTCTTCACGTGGCCGGTTCGTCCCGGCCGATCACACGGTCGGCGATGAACGTCAGGACGGCGCTCACGACGGAGATGACCACCGCGGCGACCGCGGCGGCGATGAAGCCGCCGACCTCGAGCGAGTCGGACAGCCCGGCGGTGATCGCCAGCAGCGCCGCGTTGATGACCAGGGCGAACAGGCCGAACGTGATCAACGTGAGCGGCAGCGAGACCAGACGAAGCAGTGGCCCGACGAGAGCGTTCACCAGACCGAAGAGGAGGGCGACGCCCAGGAGCGTGAGGAATCCGCCGTCGACCTCGACCGACGGGACCACGGCCGCGGCGACGCCGATGGCGGCGGCCGCGACCAACCAGACGACGATGAGCTTCACGAGCATGACGGGCTCCTCGATGAGAGATCGGGCTGGCTCGGTCGACCCGGGGTCCGGCGCCAGGGTCAGGGTAGGGGCGGCACGTCGGCGCGCATTCACCTGCGACGGGTGAGCCGCGGTCACGCCTCGGGAGCGGTGTCCGCGGTCGGGCTGGTGGGACGGACCACGAGCTCGAGCAGCGTCCCGGCCACGGCGACGACGAGCGCGCCCGCGACGGCGCTCCCGAACCCGTCGACGTCCAGGTTCGCGCTCAGCCCGGCGGTCGTCGCCAGCAGGAGTCCGTTGACCAGGAGGGCCGAGCCGCCGACCCGGATCCACGACCGGGAGCCGACGAGCCAGTGCACCAACGGACCCAGCACGGCATTGACGAGCCCGACCAGCACGGAGAGGAGCAGGTACGTCGCGATGCCCCCGCGGACGTCGATACCCGGCACGACCCACGTGGCCACCCAGACCGCGCCCGTCAGGATCAGCCAGTTGGTCAGGCCCCTGGACAGGGCCGCGAGGTCGTCACTGGTGAGCCCACGACGGTCGGTGCGGGCCACGACCGGCCCCTCACTGCCGGGGTCCACGAGCCTGAACCTCTCCTTCAGCCGCACCAGCCAGACCGCGTCCGAGGCGTCGAACTCGGCGCCGATCGCGGTGGCGGTGACGAGGACGACGGACGCCGCCAGCAGCCACCCGATGAGCGTGATCGTGATGCCGAAGAGACCGAACTCCCTGGTGTAGCGCGTCATCAGGTCCGGCATGTAGAGGGGCGTCGCGATCGAGAGGATCGCCATCCCCAGCGCGGAGAGCCCGCCCGTGACCAGCAGCCGGCGCCAGTGCAGCCGGCGGTCCAGCAGGAGGTAGGGGATCGAGGTCCACAGCACCAGACCCGTGACCAGGGAGATCGGGAGCGCCCAGAGCCACTCCAGCGGGAACCGGCCCACGAGGACGCGGATCGCGTAGGCGACGATCAGCTCCACCACCAGCGCCAGCAGCCCGAGCGTCGCGAACACGGTGCTGCGCACTCCCAGCTTCTCCTGGGCCCAGGCCGCTCGGTACATCCGCTGCATGCGCCGGGTGAAGGCGACGCCGGAGTACAGCAGCAGCAGTGCGCTGAAGACCGTGATCCCGCTGGAGGTGCCCAGCGGAGCCACGAACAGCTGCTCGACGGCGGCGGCCGAGTCCCCGGTCAGCGCGAACCGGTCGATGATGCGGTCGCCCACAGCGTTCTCCTGGCCGGCCGGAGCGGCACTGGCCACCACGATGAAGAGGGGGATGAGCGCGGTGAACGCCTGCGCGGACAGCACGATGCAGCGGTCGAAGCCCTCCATCATGACGAAGCGGAGCACGCTGCGTCCGAGGAAGGAGTCCCGCACCCGCTGCGACAGTGCGGCAAGGGCGTCGGTGCGTTCGGTCGGCACCCACCTCATCTCGCACACCACCTCTGTCCAGAGCGCCTCGATCCCTTGATGCTCGGACTTCTCCGCACCGCGGGCCTCATCCGTCACGGGTGAAGTCGGCCCTTGCCACCGACATGGCCCGGAACGGGTGAGGTCACCGGGCCCGCGTTGTCGGAGCCTCGGGTGGCGATGATCTGGAGGCGACATGGCTTCTCGGAATCTGCGTCCGATCAGGGATCCCTCTCTGGCCGATGCGCTGATTCCGTTGGTGACCCTCGCGGTCCTCATCGGCGGGTCGCTGACGCTCTTCGGGTTGGATGCGTTGGACGGGCCGATCCAGGTGGCACTGCTGCTGTGCTGTGCGGTGGCCGCAGTCATCGCTCTCAAGAACGGGCATGAGTTCGCCGCCGTCCAGGAGGCCGGCAAGGGTGCCCTGGCGTCCGTGACGAGCGCCGTGTTCATCCTGTTCGCAGTCGGTGCGCTGATCGGGGTGTGGAACCTCAGCGGCACGATCCCGACGCTGGTCTACTACGGCATCCAGGTGCTCTCGCCCAGCTGGTACTACGCAGCCACGGCGCTCATCTGCGGCGTGGTGGCCTTGAGCATCGGGAGTTCGTGGACGACCGCCGCCACCATCGGCGTCGGGTTGGTCGGAGTCGCGACGCTCATCGGGGTGTCGCCAGAGATCACCGCAGGGGCGGTGATCTCTGGCGCCTACCTCGGGGACAAGACCTCGCCGCTGTCGGAGACGACGATCCTGACCGCGCAGATCGTCGAGGTCGACGTCTACGCGCACATCAAACGCCAGGTCTGGACGTCCATCCCGGCGTTCTGCCTGGCGTTCGTCGTGTTTCTCGCCCTCGGTCTCTCCGGGTCCGACACGGTGACCGACGCCGAGACGACGTCCGACCTCAACGAGCTCAACCAGATCTTCAGCATCACCCCGCTCGCGCTGCTGCCGCTCGCGGTGCTCGCCTTCATGTCGATCCGCAAGTGGCCCGCGTCGCTCGCACTGCTCGCGGCAACGTTGTTCGCCGGCGTGCTGGGTGCTTTCCTCCAGCCCGACGTCTACGCCGACTTCGTCGCCGGCACCGGAAACGTGGTGGTCGAGTCACTCAAGGCCGTCTGGTCAGCGATGGCCAACGGCTTCACGATCAGCTCCGGGATCGCGGACGTGGACAGGCTTCTGTCGCGCGGCGGCATGGACAGCATGCTGCTCACGATCTGGCTGATCCTCGGCGCCGTGACGTTCGGCGCGATGCTCGAGGAGTTCGGGCTGATCAACCGTCTCGTGCATCCGATGATCACGGCCGCGACGACGACGGGACGGCTGTACGTGACCGTCTTCGCGTGCGGTGCTGGGCTCAACGTCGTCGCCGGTGACCAGTACATCGCGCTGGTGCTGCCCAGCCGGATCTTCCGTGCCGAGTTCGCCCGCCGTGGTCTCGCCCCTACCAACCTGTCCCGGCTTGCCGCCGACAGCGGCACCGTCACCTCGCCACTGGTGCCGTGGAACTCCTGCGGTGCCTTCATGGCCGCGACCCTCGGCGTCTCGACACTTCTCTACCTGCCGTACGCGATCTTCTGCTACGCCAGCCCGGCACTCAGCGTCCTGTACGGCATCACCGGCTTCAAGATCGAGAAAGTCGATCCCATCGACCTCCAGGAGACACCATGACCTCGCAGGCGGAGAGCGCGCCCCGGGAGAGCGCCGTCGCGACGATGAGCGTGCCCACGCTGACCGCGATGGTGGTCGGCGGCATGGTGGGCGCGGGTGTGTTCTCGCTGCCAGCCCGCTTCGGCGTCGCGACCGGCATCCTCGGCTCGCTGATCGCGTGGACGGTCGCTGGCATCGGCATGCTCATGCTGGCCTTCGTCTTCCAGATGCTCGCCATTCGCAAGCCCGAGCTGGACTCGGGCGTCTTCATCTACGCGAAAGCGGGATTCGGCGACTACGCGGGCTTCAACTCAGCGATCGGCTTCTGGGCCAGCTCGATCGCCGGCAACTGCTTCTACTGGGTCTTCATCGGCGCCACGCTCGGGGCCTTCTTCGACAGCTTCGGCGACGGCGACACCGTGCTGGCGATAGCCGTGTCCACGGTGGGGGTCTGGCTCTTCCACTACCTGATCGCACGCGGAGTCCGCGACGCGGCGGTCATCAACCGGATCGTCACCGTGTTCAAGATCCTCCCGATCCTGGTCTTCATCGTCGTCATGTTCTTCTACTTCGACGCCGACGTGTTCGCCGACAACTGGACCGCCACCGGGTACGGCGATCTCGGCGACCTCGGTGAGCAGGTCCGGAACACGATGCTGATCACGACCTTCGTCTTCATCGGCATCGAGGGCGCCAGCGTCTACTCCCGCTACGCCAAGAAGCGCGAGGACGTCGGCAAGGCCACGGTCCTGGGATTCCTGTCGGTGTTGTCGATCTTCGCCCTGGTCACGTTGTCCAGCTACTCGGTCGTGCCCCAGCCGGAGCTCGCCGCCACCCGCCAGCCGTCGATGGTCGGTGTCTTCCAGTCCCAGGTCGGCGACTGGGGCGAGATCTTCATCAGCGTCGCCGTCATCGTGTCGGTCCTGGGCGCCTACCTGGCGTGGACCCTGATGGCGGCCGAGGTCATGTACGTCCCGGCTCGCCAGGACGACTTCCCGGAGTTCCTCGGCCGGGAGAACGAGGCAGGCACGCCGATCACCGCACTGGTCGTGACGTCACTGGCCGTCCAGGGGCTGCTCGCGCTGACCTTCGTCGTCAGCGACGCGCTGAACTTCATGCTCGACCTGGCGACGAGCCTGGCGCTCCTGCCGTACCTCCTCGCTGCCGCCTACGCCCTCAAGCTGGGGCTCACCGGGGAGGCCTACGAGGGCGTCTCGGCGGGCACGCGTCGCAAGGAGACGATCGTCGCGGGGGTCGCGACGGTGTACACACTCTTCCTGTTCGAGGCGGCCGGGATGAAGTTCGTGGTCCTGATGACCGTGATCCTGGCACCGGCCTCACTGCTGTACGTCAAGGCGCGCAGCGAGCACGGGAAGCGCCTGTTCACGCCCGCCGAGATCGGGCTGTTCGCGCTGATCGTCGCCGGCGGCGTGGTCGGCGCAGTCGGCCTGTGGACCGGTCGGATCTCGCTGTGACCTCGACCAGGGCCTCTTGTAGTACCTCTCACCGAAGGGAAGTTCCATGAGCGTTTCTTCCACGTACGGCGTCCACTCCGAGGTGGGCCGACTGCGCAAGGTGCTCGTCTGCGCGCCCGGGCTGGCCCATCGGCGTCTCACGCCGAGCAACAACGACGAGCTGTTGTTCGACGACGTGATGTGGGTCGAGAACGCTCAACGCGACCACGCCGACTTCGTCAACAAGCTGAGTCAGCGCGGTGTCGAGGTCGTCGAGCTGCACGCGCTGCTGGCCGAGACGCTGCAGGTTCCCGGCGCTCGGGACTGGCTGCTGGACCGCAAGATCGTGGTCAACCAGGTCGGTCTCGGGCTGATCGACGGCACCCGCGCGTTCCTGGAGTCACTCGCGCCGCGCGAGCTCGCCGAGTTCCTCATCGGTGGACTGGCGAGCAACGACCTGCCCCAGGACTTCCGCACGTCGTACCTCACCCTCGCTCGTGAGTCGACCGGCGCCCGGGAGTACCTGATGCCGCCGCTGCCCAACACGCTCTACACGCGCGACACCACCTGCTGGCTCTACGGCGGCGTGACCATGAACCCGCTCTACTGGGCGGCCCGCAAGGACGAGACCCTCATCTACAAGGCGATCTACCAGTTCCATCCCGACTTCGTCGGCTCGACCGTCTGGTGGGGCGATCCGGAGCAGGAGTGGGGGCAGGCGACGTTCGAGGGCGGCGACGTGATGCCGGTCGGGAACGGCGTGGTGCTCGTGGGCATGAGCGAACGCACCTCTCGCCAAGCGATCACCCAGGTCGCCAAGGCCCTCTTCGAGCAGGGTGCGGCGCAGCGGGTGATCGTCGCCGGCATGCCCAAGCTGCGCGCCGCGATGCACCTCGACACCGTCTTCACGTTCGTCGACCGCGACATCGTCACGCTCTATCCCACGATCATGGACGCGGTGCACACGTTCACGCTGATGCCGTCCGAGAAGGCGCCCGGCGTGGACGTCGTCGACGAGGGAACGACGCCGTTCGTCGACGTGGTCGCGTCCGCCCTCGGGTTGTCCTCGCTGCAGGTGATCTCCACCGGCGGCGACGTGTACCAGTCAGAGCGCCAGCAATGGGACAGCGGCAACAACGCTGTCGCGCTCGAGCCCGGCGTGGTCTTCACCTACGACCGCAACACGCTCACCAACACCCTGCTCCGCAAGGCGGGTGTGGAGGTGATCACCATCGTCGGCGCCGAGCTCGGCCGCGGCCGCGGTGGTGGCCACTGCATGACCTGCCCGATCATCCGGGAGCCCGTGGACTTCTGATGGACGCGTCAACCGCCATGGTGACCGAGGCAGCGCGGTACCTGCTGGGCTTCGCGATCGCCGGATCCCTGGCAGCCCTCGGCGTCGCGATCGCGGTCTGGACGCTCGGACGGCGCAGCGGCAGCAAGGAGGTGGCAGCTCGGGGGCTGCTCGGGGTGCTGACGATGCTCGTCGCCCTCACTCTCGTCCTGCTCCTCACGCTGATCTACGCCCTGTGAGTGTCGAGAGCCGCAGCCGTAGGCGACTCGGGCCCCTGGGCTGCGTCGCGGTCAGCTCTTCTTGGCGGCGGCCTTGCCGCCCTTGCTGCCGGCCTTCTTCTTCTGCGCGGTGCTCCCGCCCTGGCTGCTGTCCTTGTTCTTCTTCCCGCTGCCGCTGGCCTTGCCGCCCTTCTGGGAGGCGTCGGGCGTGTTGGCGATCTTCGCGGCGCGCTGCTTGGACATCCCCTTGTCCTTGAGCGCTTCGTACTGCTTCTCGTTCTTCACGTTGGCGGACTTGCTCGGCATGGCTCTCCTCCGTCGTCGGGTCCTGAGGACACTCCGGTACCCCGGACGCCCGGCCGTCATGCCGTCATGCCGAGGGCGGTTCCAGGACGCCCGCGGTACGTCAGGGGCGCGGCGTCACGATGTCGTCGAGCACCTCTTGTGCCACCTGCGCCAGGGGTCGTGCGGTCTCGTCGCTGATCTGCATCAGGCGGACGAAGGCCTCGTCCATCTCGAGTTGCTCGGTGTGCGCCAGCACCCCCTTGGCCCGCTCGATCACCACCCGCCCCTGGAGCGCGGCCCGCAGCTTCTCCCCGATCGTGGTCGGGTCGTCGGCGGTGGGGGGTTGCATCAGCGCGAGCGTGGCGATGTCGGCGAAGGCCTGGGCGAGCTCTTGTTCCTCGTCGGTCAAGGTCCTCGCGGTGCGCCAGAACAGGTTCAGGCCACCGAGCACACGGTCGTGCCAGCGCATGGGGGAGGCATGGACCGCCTGGAGTCCGGCGGCCGACATCGCCCGGCCGAAGTCCGGCCACCGGTCCCCGAGCGGGCCGTCGCCGGGGGCGGAGACAGGCTGACCGCTCTCGATCGTCTCCACGCACGGCCCCGCGTGCACCTGGACCTGGTACAGCTCGAGCTCGAGAGCCTGGTGGGACGTCGCGGCCAGCAGCTCGAGGTCCTGGTCGCCGACGCGGACCAGGACACCCGCGGTGTCGGCGCCGAGCAGCCCCACACAGTCGGCGAGGAGCACGTGCACCGTGCTGGCACCGTCGACCCCTCGGATCATGGCCGCGTTGGCCGCCGCGAACGCGGCAGCGCTGGTGGTGGGTCTCATGACGTCAATCTCCCTCGACATCGAAGTTCGAGAAGCTGATTCTCTTGTGGACTACCCGCACGGCGACGTCGTTGATGTCGGTGCTCAAGGCGTAGGCATGACCACGCAGCAGCGCCAGGGCGTCCTCGGGCGTGACACGGACCTGCGCCATCACCATTCCGGTCGCTTGATGAACCACGGTGCGAGAGCTCCAACCCTCGCCCACCTGGACCTGCCCCTCCGGCTGCTCCGCGGCATCGGCCAGCAGGGCCGCGCCGACGGCGTTCGCCAGGAAGCCCACCCGGTCCGGCGGCTCGGCCAACGACTGGCGATGCCCGGTGTGGAGCGTCGCGACTCCGCGCAACGCATTGCCGGCGTGCAGGGGAATGGCGTACATCCGCAACGGGCCGTACCTCTCCTCGAGGGCGTGGGCCAGCATCGGCCACCGCTGGTCGGCGTCCCCGTCCAGGTCAGCGACGACGATCTCGTCGGTCCTCGCCGCTTCGAAGCCGGGGCCTTCTCCAGTGACCTCCTGCAGGGTCTCCAGGGCGTCGGCGACCTCGTCGCTCGCGCACAGCGTGGTCCTGCTGTCCGAGAGGTACTCCATGGTGATCGCCACACCGTCGGCATGGAGCATCCGGCGCATGGCCTCACCCAACCGCCAGGTCTGAGCCCGGTCGGAGGGCAGCTTCGCCAGCGTCGCGGCGAGCTCGGACAGCAGTCGTCCGCGGTCGGCGAGGGGTAGGTCACTCACGTCACTCCGCCCCTCGAACTATTCGCTCCAGCGCCGCTGCAGCCGAGACCCACTGTACGGCGCGCCGCCGGTAGACACTGGGTGGCGATACGATGTCCGTGATTCAAGAAGTGGGCCACACGTGATGTGCAGCTCGTTACACGATGCTCCTGGAACAGGCGATGACGACGGTGGAGAGGCCCAACCTGGCGGTGGCAGCAGCGCTCGCCCGCGCCACTGAGTCGATCAACGAGTCCCACACCTTCGAGGACACCCTGGACGCGATCGTGGCTGCCACCAGGACGTCGTTGCCCGAGTTCTCTCACGTGAGCATCTCCCTGCGCCACCGCGACGGCACGTTCGAGACCAAGTCGGGGACGGACCAGCTCGTGTGGGACCTCGACGGGATGCAGTACGACCTCGGCGAAGGGCCCTGCGTGAAGGCCATCCAGGAGGAGCCGGTCGTGGTCGCCGAGCACCTCCACCAGGACCGGAGATGGCCCCGCTACGTTCCCGCGGCGGTCGCCAAGGGGGTCCGCAGCCAGGTGGCGGTCCGGCTGTTCACCAACGGCCGGCACGTCGGCGGCCTCAACCTGTATTCCACCGACCACGACGAGATCGACGAGAACTGTGCCGAGACCGCTCGGCTCTTCGCCACCCACGCGGGGATCGTGGTGGGTCACACCGAGCAGGAGGACCAGCTCAACCGGGCGCTGGAGACCCGCAAGGTCATCGGTCAGGCGATCGGCATCGTCATGGAGCGGTACAGCATGGACCCGGGCCGCGCGTTCCAGTTCCTCGTGCGCGTCTCCTCCACCAGCAACATCAAGCTCCGCGAGGTCGCGGACGAGCTGGTCACCTCCAGCGTCGAGCTGTACCGCAGAAGGAGCTGACCGGGCTCCATGTCCCGAGCCTTCCCGGTCACGCGAAGGCGGGCATCACCTGGTCGTGGACGAGCTGCAGCTGGGTGTTGACGTCGGGCACGCCGTCGACCTCACGGCCCATCAGTGCCTTCACCAGAGCCTTGTCGGTGATGGCGAGGATCATGTGGTTGACGCCCGCACCCGCGATCTCCTGCAGCTTGCTGACGCACTCCTCCGGGGTGCCGGCCACCGACAGCCGCTCGGCGAGGTCGGGGGAGGTCAGCTCGATGCCCTTGGCCATGTCGCCGGCGCCGATCGCTTCGATGATCGGCGCGACCTCGTCGGGGTCGACGCCGTTGCGCTTGAGCTGCTCGTGCGGCATCGAGGAGGCGTAGAGGCCGACCATGCTGCGCGCGGCGTCCTTGGCCACGGCGCTGTCCTCGGCGACCGAGAACACGATCCAGGCGCCGAGATCGAGGTCCTGCACGTTCTTGCCGGCGCGCTCGGCGCCGATCGTGCAGTGCTCGATCATGTAGTCGTAGGCCTCGCGCGTGTAGCTGAGCGCGTGGTGGCACCCGTCGGAGAACTCGGCGGACACCTCGAACGACTTCGGGTCCGCGCATCGCGCCCATCTTCACGGGGAGCGGGTCCTGGACGGGCCGGGCGAAGGTGAACAGGCCCTTGTAGTTGAAGAACTCGCCGTCGAAGGTGATGGCCCCGTCGGCGAGCAGGGTCTGGATCACGTGGACCGCCTCCTTGACGCGGGAGAGCGGCTTCGTCTTCGCCCAGTCGATCTCGTAGTTCGCGAGCAGGCCGAAGTTGCCGCTCGACACCGCGACCTCCGCCCGCCCGCCGGTCAGCTCGTCCAGCGTGGCGGCCGCCTGCGCGATGAGGGTCGGCTCGCGCAGCACGACACCCGACACGCTGGGGCCCATCCGGATCTGGCTGGTCTCGGCCGCCGCGGCGGCGAACAGGAGCCAGAGGTCCTTGTGCCAGGTCTCGTCCGCCGCGTACACGGCGTAGAAGCCCAGCTCGTCGGCCTTCTTGATCGACGACAGGGACTCGCTGAGCGGGTAGTCCGGCAGCATGGCGTAGCTGAACTTCATTCCTTGACTCCTTCTCGGGTGGGCACGGCGTCCCCGGAGCGGGCGTCGCTGCGCAGGTAGGGCTTGGCGAGCAGCATGTAGATCGCGCCGATGCCGACACCGACGACCGCCGAGAGCGCGACGAGGTAGTTGTCGTACCAGGGAGCATCCGGCGTGCGTGGCCACGAGATGTTGATCATCGTGAAGACGCCGTAGGCCAGCGCCGCCACGGTGACCGGCAGACCCCAGACGCCGAGCGTGAACGTGCCGGACGGCACCCAGCCCTTGAGCCGGGCGCGCAGTGCGGCCAGCACCACCATCTGGAAGCCGAGGTAGATGCCGAGGATCGCGAACGAGACGATCGACGTCAGCGCCTTCTCCGAGACCGTCGAGCCGAGCACGATGACGGCGGGGATGAGTGCGGCGATCACCATCGAGTACGGCGGCACGTGGCGCTTGGGATCGAAGTGCCGCAGCAGGTGCGAGGCGAAGATCATGTCGTCGCGCGCGTAGGAGTACATCAGGCGGCTGGCCGCCGCCATCAGGCTGAGCGTGCACGACAGGAACGAGATCATCACGACGACCAGCACGAACTTGGTGCCGGTCTCGCCGAACGCGCTGTTGAGCACGCTGATCACCGGGTCGGGGTCCTCGCCGCTGATGACGGCCGCGAAGTCGGGCACGGCCAGCAGCAGCGAGAGGCAGACCAGGATGGACGCCGCGCCGCCGACGTAGATGGTCATCCGCATGGCCCGGGGGATCACCCTGGTCGGGTCGGGCACCTCCTCGGCGACGTCGCCGCAGGCCTCGAACCCGTAGTACTGGTAGACGCCGATGATCGCCGCTGCCAGGAAAGCCGAGAGGTAGCCGCCGCTGTGCCCCGTCACCCCCTCGGTGTCGAACAGCACCCCGAGATTCTGGTGGCGCTCGGTCGCCAGCAGCCAGCCACCGACGATCAACGCGCCCACCAGCTCCGCAACGAAGCCGATCGTGGCCGCCATCCCCAGGATCCTGGTACCGAGCATGTTCAGGCCCAGGGCCACGGCCAGCATGATCAGCGCGCAGATGACGGTGGAGGCGGTGCCGGGGGTGAACTCGAGCAGGAGCGCGAGGTAGGGCCCGGCGCCGTACACGACGCCGGCGATGGTCACGAGCAGCGCGATCAGGTAGACCCAGCCCGTCATCCACGCCCAGCGGCGGCCCCAGAGCCGCCGCGCCCACGGGTAGACGCCGCCCGCCACCGGGAACTGCGAGACCACCTCGCCGAACACGAGGGCCACCAGGAACTGACCGATGCCGACGATCACCAGCCACCAGATCATCGGCGGGCCGCCGGTGGCGAGCGCGATCGCGAACAGGGTGTACGTGGCCACGACGGGCGACAGGTAGGTGAAGCCGAGGGAGAAGTTGGCCGCGAGGCTCATCTCCCGCTTGAACTCCGAGGTGTAGCCGAGCCCTTCGAGCCGTGCTGCCTCGTCGTCGGTGGCCGTCATGCGTCGTCCTCGGCGTCGACCTCGGCCAGCAGCTCGGAGCCGGTGACGACCGTGGCGGCGAAGTGGCGGTGCATCCAGTCGAGGTGGTCGTGCCGGCTGTTCATGATCCGCAGGCTGTCCCAGTTGGGGAACTCCTGCTGGAGCACCCAGCGCTCCATGAGCCGGGGGTCGACCTCGAAGAGGTGCTCGTGGGTGGTGATGGCGACGTCGGAGACACGCGTCGGCTCGGGCGGGGTGTACTCCTCGTCGTACCTGAAGCTCATCGGGCCTCCCTCTCCTCGTAGGCCCGGTCGAGCAGGTACTTGCCGGGATTCATGATGTTGTGCGGGTCGAGGGTGCGCTTGAGGTCGAGCATCACGTCGAAGCCGCGGCCGAGCTCGTCGGGCACGAGGTCGACCTCGCCCTCCCGGCAGGAGCCGTGGCACGCGCTGATCGAGCCGTGGTGCGCGAGGGCGACGGCGGCGATGTCGCGCTTGGCCTTGACCCACATCTCCCAGGCCCGGTCGTCGAGCTGCTGCTCCCAGATGCCGACGTCGATCTCGGTGAGGTAGTCGACGCCGGTGTTGCCGGAGGTGTAGGCGAACATGCCCCAGTCGTCGAAGACGTCGGTGCGACGGCGCAGGTCGGCGACGATCTCGTGCCACGCCTTCGTGACGACGGGCAGGTTGGTGTAGTTGATCGCGGCGTCCTCGCAGTGCCAGCTCATCGGCACCACCTGGCCGGCCTTGGTGCGCCCGTGCAGCGGGGTGGCGTAGCGGTCGTGGCGCGCGGCCCAGTCGCCCTCGGAGATCTCGTCGCCGAGGTAGCGGGCGCCGTGCTCCTTGGCGATCCGGAACAGCCGCCTGCCGGCCGGCTTCACCTCGTCCTCGTAGCCGTACATCACCGCGCACACGAGCGCCCGGACGTCGCCGGGCTGGGGGATGTAGGCCTCGTCGTCGCGGCGCAGGTAAGCGACCTTCCACTCGTCGAAAAGCACCGCCCCCGCGAAGGTCGCGACGCCGGCGCGGGCCAGCGCGCCTACGCACGCGTAGGCGTCGTCGTAGTTGTCGAACGCCCAGAACGGCGAGAGCTCCGCCTCCGGCTTGGGGAAGAGCTTGAGCGTGGCCTCGGTGGCGATGCCGAGCGTGCCCTGGTGGCCCATGAACAGGTGCTTGAGCTGGTAGCCGCTCGACGACTTGCTCACCTTGTGGCCGATGCCGTCGCCGACATGCATCACCTCGCCGGTGGGGAGCACGTGGTCGAAGCTGAGCACCAGGTCACGCGTGTGGCCGTAGCGCGACCCGATCAACGACCAGCCGCTCGTGCCGATGCGGCCGCCGACGAGAGAGCAGGGGTACGACGCCGGGTCGTCGGGGTAGAAGAGCCCGTGCTGCGCGAGCTGCTCGTTGAGCTTGAGCATGCTGATGCCGGTGCCGACGGTGACCGTGCGGTTCTCGAGGTCGAGCTCCTTGATCTGGTTCATCCGCTTGACGTCGACGACGATCCCGCCGCGCAGCGGGACGGCGCCGTCGGTGAGGCCGGTGCCGCCGTCGCGGGGCACGACCGGGATCCGCAGGTCGTTGGCGATCCGCACGACGCCCGCGACCTCCTCCGTGCTCGTCGGCAGCACGGCGAGGTCGGGGAGCCGCTCGGCCCACCGGTGCACGGGGAACGGCGCCGGCACCCGCGCCCGGTTGTAGCGGTCGGGCTTCGAGGTGAGGATCTGCTCGTCGCGGAGCACGGTGCGCAGCGCGGTGACCACCTCGTCGAGACGCTCCACCGCGATGGTCATGCCGGGCTGCCGTCCGCACCGCCGGTGCGTGAGCCCCCGACCGTGATCCCCAACGACTCGGCCAGCAGCTCGTGGATGTCGACGACGTCGATGTCGGCCGCCTGGCCCGCCTCGCCGAGCGGCCGCTCCGACCAGGGGCACGCGCT
This sequence comes from uncultured Actinomycetota bacterium, assembly GCA_963808855.1. GTDB lineage: Bacteria > Actinomycetota > Actinomycetes > Propionibacteriales > Nocardioidaceae > Nocardioides. The sequence goes on from CAWEHA010000002.1 coordinate 1,604,322, forward strand.
CACCAGGGTGTCGACCTCGAGCGCCGCCGCCTTCTCCACCCGGCCGGCCGAGATCGCGGCGGTGAGCTCGGGCTTCTCCACGGGGAGCCCGCCACCGCCGCCGGAGCAGTAGGACCACTGGGTCACCCGGTCGACGTCCGTGAAGTGCAGCCCGGGGATCGAGCGCAGGATCTCGCGGGGCTCCTTCCAGATCCCCTTGCGCTTGTTGAGCCGACAGGGGTCGTGGTAGGTGATCGCCCGCTCGATCGGTACCGACGGCGTCAGCTTCCCCTCGCGGATCAGCTCGGCGAACAGCTCGACGACGAGCACGACCTCGAGGTCGAAGTCGGCGCCGAAGTATTTCGGATAGTCCTCGGTGAACGAGATGTAGTCGTGCGGGTCGAGCACGAGCACGCGCTTGGTGCCGGTGGAGCGCCAGTTGTCGAGGTTGTGCTGGGCGAAGCGCTTCGCCTGGTCGACGTACCCCATCTCCGCGGCGGGGCCCCCGCAGCACCACTGCTCGCCCATCAGCCCGAACTCGTAGCCCGCCAGCTGCAGGATCTGGGCGACGGCGCGCGGCACCGACGTCCGGTAGAACGCCGCCTCGCAGTCGACGAACAGCACGGACTCGCCGCCGATCGGGAGGTCGAGCCCCTCCGACCAGTCCCGCACGTGCTCCTGGCTCACCGGCGTCTCGCCCAGCACCGGCTCGTGGGTGCGCTCGTCGGTGCGGGCGTTCCACGACTGCCACTCGGGCTGGTGCACGCCGCTCTCGACGGCGAACGCGCGCACCGCCTTGACGACGTCGACGGTGCGCGTCCGGAAGCGGTAGAAGTCGCCGGTGAACAGCGTGTTGGGGCAGCGCAGCTCGCAGGCGCCGCACTGGGTGCAGTTCACGTAGTCGGAGGCGACCTCCTCGATCGTCAGCTCGCCCTTGTCCATCGCCACGACGTTGGCGTGGAAGGCGGTCGGCGTCCACGACTCGTTGCGGGTCACCTGCATCACCGGGCAGACCTCGCGGCAGAACTTGTGGCCGGAGGAGAAGCAGTTGTAGGACGCGTTGCGCCACTGCTCGGTGAACTCCTGCGTCGGGGTCGGGTTCGATGGCAGCTCGTGCGGGCGGGCGATCTCGTCGGGGATGGCCGCCAGCTCGTCCGGGTTGTCACGCGCGCCGGGGGTGAACGGCACGCCCAGGGGGTCCGATGTGCCCGGCCGGTCCAGCTGGGTCATGCGGGCCTCCTGCCAGACGACAGTGACGCGGGTCACAGTCTTTGCAAGATAGGGCTCCCGCCTTCGGGCCACAAGACAGTGGCCCACGACCGCTGGTCCGTGTCGGTCCCTCCGCCTACCGTGCCCCGCACGACGCCGAGGAGGGTGCATGGTCAGCTTCAGCCGGTCCGACGACCTGGCGGGTGCGGAGTTCGTCGGCGTGAACCTGCGCGGCGCGCGGTTCGTCGAGTCCGACCTGTCCGGGGTGGTGATACGCGGGGTCGAGGCGAGCGGCCTCGATCTCGACGCACCGTGGCTGCTGCACGGCGAGCCGGTGCTGGTGAACGGGGTCGACGTCGTCGGCTTCGTCGACGCCGAGCTTGACCGACGGTTCCCCGGCCGGTCGCAGCGACGCGCCGACGACCCCGACGGGCTGCGGGCGGCGTGGGCGGCAGTCGAGCGCACCTGGGCCACCACACTCGAGCGGGCCGCGGCGATGCCGACGGGCGCGCTGGACGTCTCCGTGGCAGGGGAGTGGTCGTTCGCGGAGACCCTGCGGCACCTGGTGATGGCCACCGACATCTGGCTGCGCCAGGCGATCGTCGGCGTCGAGCAGCCGTTCCACCCGCTCGGCCTCGCGGGTCCCTGGGCCGTGGACCACGGGCTCGACATGTCCGTCTTCACGACGGCCACCCCGTCCTACGACGAGATCCTCGAGGCGCGCGCCGACCGGGTCGCCCAGGTGCGCGACTTCCTCGCCGCCGTCACCCCGGACGACCTGGCGGCGCCCCGCACCAACCCGTGGGCGCCCCAGCGCCCGGAGACCACGCGGTCCTGCCTGCACGTGATCCTCGAGGAGGAGTGGGAGCACCACCGGTTCGCCGTCCGCGACCTCGCCGTGGTCGAGACGCCCAGCTAGTCCTGCAGGAACGCGGGGTAGCCCTCGTCGCGGAGCAGGGCGTCGATGTTCACCTCGTCGGGCTCGGCGGTCTCCGGGTCGGCGCCGGCGACGCTGGGGCAGAGCACGACGGCGTACAGGTCACCCTCGGCGCCGACCCGCAGCTCGAGGGCCTGCGGGCTCCGGTCGTCGAGGCACTGCGACGTCCAGAGCACCTCGCTCCCCACCACGACCCGGAACGGGCCCTCCCGGCCGATCCGGCCGAGCTGCAGCGGGTCGCCGCAGCGTGCGCCGCTGCGCGTCTCGCCGGTGAGCTCGGTCCGGATGAGCACGGACTTCAGAGCCGGGACCTCCCAGCGGACGCACTCGGCGTCCGGCGCGGTCGCCTCGGACCCGCCGCGGGTGACGACGAGGGCCACCGTGCCGACCCCGAGGATCGCGAAGCCCACCGCGGCGAGCACACCCATGACGACGAGGTCGCGGCGGCGGGCCGGGTCGCGCCACAGCTGCCGCAGGTGGCGCAGCCACGCCCGGGGACCGGTGCGCGCCTCCTGGTCCTCGGCCACGGGAGGAAGTATCACCTCCCCCGGCCGGTGAGCCGGCACTAGCGTCGCCCCATGACCGACGCGGTGGCGCTCCTGGCCGAGCTCGTGGCGATCGACAGCGTGAACCCGGGGCTGGTGCCGGGAGCCGCGGGGGAGTCGGCGATCGTGACGCACCTGCAGCGCCGGCTCGACGCCGCCGGCTTCACGACCACGGTGGTGCCGTCGTCGGGTCACGACGACCGGCCGAGCCTGGTGGCGGTGGGGCCGGGACCGGCCGACCGGCCGGACGTCGTCCTCAACGGGCACCTCGACACCGTCGGTGTCGGCGGGATGGGCGCGCCGTTCACGGCAGCGGTGGACGGCGACCGGATGGCCGGGCGCGGCACGGCAGACATGAAGGCGGGCGTGGCCGCGATGGTGGTGGCGGCCGAGGCCCTGGCCGAGGCTCCGGTGCGGCCGGTGCTCGCCCTCGTGGCCGACGAGGAGGACGCCAGCCTCGGCAGCGAGGCGGTGATCGCGGCGCTGCCGTCGCTGGGCGTGACGCCGGTGGTGTGCGTGATCGGGGAGCCCACCGATCTCGCGCCGGCCCGGTCGTTGCGCGGGTTCGCCGTGGTGGACGTGGAGTTCCCGGGTCGCGCCGCCCACAGCTCGCTGCCCGAGGAGGGGGTGGACGCCGTGCTGCACCTCGGCCGGTTCCTGGCCGCCGTCGACGCGCACGCGCCGTCGGTGCGGGAGCGGGGCGGCGACCTCATGGTGACGGTGGTGGCCGGCGGCAGCTCGCCGTTCGTGGTGGCCGACCACGCCTCGTGCGTGGTGGAGCGGCGCACCGTGGCGGGCGAGCAGGCTGCCGACGCGCTGGCCGAGGTGCAGGCGCTGCTCGACCCGGCGTGGTCGGCCCGCGCCGAGCTGACGATGCACCGCGAGGCCTGGCGCCTCGACGACGACGGCCCGGCCGCCGACCTCGCCGCCGCGCTCGCGAGCGCGCTCGGCACGGAGGCGGACCACGACGCGCCGGCCTGGATGGAGGCGTCGTTGTGGCAGGAGGTCTGCCCCACGGTGATCTGCGGGCCGTCCGGCGGCGGGCTGCACGCGGTCGACGAGTGGGTGGACCTGCGCCAGGTGCGGGCGTACGAGGCCGCGCTCCGCACGGTGCTGGCGGAGTGGCGTGCCCACTGACCCGCGCGGGCTGCGCGCCGACGCGCCGCTGCTCGACGCCTGGCTCCGCTTCCACGAGGACCCGCCGACGCCGTTCACCATCCCCGGCCACAAGCAGCGCCACGACCTGGTGGGCGACGTGGTGGCCGGCGACGTGCCGCTCTACGCCGGCCTCGACACCATGAAGCTGGCGACCGGCGTGCTCGCCGACGCCGAGGCCCGGGCCGCCCGGCTGTGGGGCGCCGACGTGTGCCGGTTCAGCACCGGCGGCGCCACCCACGCCAACCAGGCGCTCGCGCTGGCGCTCGGCCGCGAGGGCGACCGGGTGGTGGTGAGCCGCACGCTGCACCGCTCGCTGCTGCTCGGGCTCGTGCTCGCCGGCCTGGTGCCGGTGTGGGTGCAGCCCGACGTCGACCCCGCCACCGGGCTCCCGCTCGGCGTGCCACCCGGCGGCCGTGGCCGACGCGCTGGCCGCGCACCCGGACGCGCGCGCGGTGCTCGTGGGCGACCCGTCGTACGTCGGCACCGTCGGCGACGTCGCCGGGCTGGCCGACGGTCGCCCATCGCCACGGCGTGCCGCTGGTGGTGGACGCCGCCTGGGCCGCGCACTTCGGCTTCCACCCCGCGCTGCCGCCGCACGCCCTGGCGCAGGGCGCCGACGCGATGGTGGTGAGCGCGCACAAGACGCTTCCCGCGTGGAGCCAGGCCGCGCTGGTGCTCGCCCGCACCGAGCGCCTCGACGCCGCGCGGATCGACGCCGGCGTGGAGGCCACCGCCACCACGAGCCCGGCCGGTGCGGTGCTCGCGAGCACCGACGCCGCCCGCGCGCTGCTCGAGCGCGACGGCGAGGTGCTGCTCGGCGCGGCGGTCGCTGCGGTGGCCGCCGCCCGCGAGCGGCTGCGGAACGGTCGACGGGCTCGTCGTGCTCGACGGCGCCGGCGTCGACCCGCTCAAGCTCACCCTGGTGCTGTCGGGCACCGGTGCCGACGGCATCGCCGTCGAGCGCGACCTGCTCGCCGCCGGCCTCCCCGTCGAGGCCGCCGAGCGCGACGTGATCGTGGCGGTGGCGTCGCTGGCCGACACCGAGGAGACGCTCGGCGCCCTCGCCGACGCCGTGGTGGCCTCGGTCGGGCGGCACCGCGGCCCGCCGCGGCCCGTGGTGGGCCCGCCGGTCTACCGGGTCGAGCCGGTGACCGCGCTGCCACCGCGCACCGCGTTCTTCGCCGACCACGAGGCGGTGCCGATCGCCGCCGCGCGCGGCCGGGTCAGTGCCGAGCTGGTGGCGCCCTACCCGCCCGGCGTCCCGGTGCTCGCGCCCGGCGAGCAGATCACCGACGGCGTGCTCGACGCGCTGGCCGAGGCGCGCGCCGCCGGCGTCCGCATCGCCTACGCCGCCGACCCCACGCTGGCCACCCTCCGGGTGGTGCGCCACTAGGTCGGCAGTCGGGCATCGAGCGGTTCAGGGAGCGACGACGACCTTGCCGAGGGCGCGGCCCTCACCCACGCGCGCCAGCGCGTCGGCCGCCTGGTCGAGCGGGTAGACGCGGTCGAGGTGGATGGCGACCTCGCCGGCGAGGCACAGGTCGGCCAGCGGCTCGAAGTGGGACGGGCCGAGCTTCACGACGAGGATGCCGAGCCGCCGGCCGGTGACGGCCCCGACGACGGTGCCGAGGGTCAGGATCCGGAGCAGCGCGCGAACGGTCCCGCCGGCACAGGCGTAGCGACCGCCCGGCGCCAGCGCACGGCGGTAGGCGAACACCGACCGGTGGGCGACGAGGTCGAGCACCAGGTCGAAGCGGTCGGGTCTGCGGGTGAAGTCCTCGCGGGTGTAGTCGACGACGTCGTCGGCTCCCACCGACCGCATGAAGTCGAGCTTGTGCTCGTTGTCGACCGCGGTGACGTGCGCGCCGAGCCGCTTGGCGAGCTGGATCGCGAACGAGCCGGAGCCGCCCCCACCGCCGTTGACCAACACCCGGCTGCCGGCGGTGGCCCGACGCGTGCCCTGCAGGGCGATCGCGGCCGCCTGGGGGATCGCCGACGCCTCGGCGAACGACAGCCCGGCGGGCTTGGCCACCAGGGACGTCTCGCGCGCGACGGCGTACTCCGCGAAGCAGCCCATGAGGTCGAGGTTGTCGCCGTACACCTCGTCACCCGGCCGGAACCGCGTCACGCCGGGACCGACCGCGTCGACCCGGCCGGCGACGTCGGAGCCCAGGATCCGGTGCCGTGGGGTCCGCAGGCCACCGATCCGCGCATACGCCGGGCTGCCGCGCAGGGACTCCCAGTCGCTGAGGTTCACCGACGTCGCCGCCACCTGGACGCGCACCTGCCCCGACCCGGGCTCCGGGACCGGGACGTCCTCGACCCGCAGCACGTCGGGCAGTCCGTAGCGGTCGTACACGACGGCTCTCACAACGAGACGACTGTGGCAGGTCCGGCGCCCTCCACGCACGTGGTTCGCACCTAGATTGGCCTCATGGCTTTCGACGGTGTCCCGGCCGACGCGTACGAGCGGTTCATGGGCCGGTTCTCGGCGCCGCTGGCGCCGGTGTTCGCCGACGTCGCCCTGGCGGGCGCGGGGTCGGACCCCGCGGTGCTCGACGTCGGGTGCGGACCGGGGATGCTGACCGCCGAGTTGGCGCGGCGCACCGACGAGGCGCGCATCACCGCCATCGATCCGGCGGCCTCGTTCGTGGCCGCGACCGCGGCCCGGTTCCCGCGGGCCGACGTCCGCGAGGCCTCGGCGGAGGCGCTGCCCTTCGCCGACGACACCTTCGACGCGGCGCTGGCCCAGCTGGTGGTGCACTTCATGACCGACGCGGTGCGCGGGGTGCGGGAGATGGCGCGAGTCACCCGGCCCGGCGGCGTGGTGGCCGCGTGCGTGTGGGACCACGGCGGCGGCACCGGCCCGCTGTCGCTCTTTCGCGAGGTGGCGGCGCGGGTGGATGCCGACGCGTCGGGTGAGGACTTCCGGCCGGGTGCCCGCGAGGGCGACCTCACGCGGATCCTGGAGGACGCGCGGTTGGGCGACGTCGTCGAGTCGCTGCTCACCGTCACCGTCCCGTTCCGGGACTTCGAGGACTGGTGGGAGCCCTACACCCTCGGCGTCGGGCCGGTGGGCCAGTACGTCGACGGGCTGGACCGGGAGCGCCGCGACGCCCTGGAGGCGGCGCTGCGCGACGAGCTCGGGTCGGGACCGTTCGAGATGACCGTAGGTGCGTGGACGGCGGTCGGTGCGGTCAGTCGTCCGGCATCGAGCGACGCTCGCCCACCGGACGCTCGGTGAGCGGGAACGCCAGCTGGCCGGAGCGCACCCACCACTCCATGACGTCGTAGGCCAGCCGCCCGGCCTGCACGGACGGGTCGCCGTCGGAGAGACGTGCGGCCTCCTCCGGGTCGCACGCGAACACGGACATGCCGCGGTAGGAGTCGTCGCTCTGCGCGTCGAACGGGCCGTTGGCCGCGAGCACGCCCTGCTCGGCCAGCCCGGCGCGGTAGGCGAGGTGCTGGGTCTGGAGGGAGTCCAGCTCGGCCTCGGGAAGGTCGGGGGCGTCGTCCGGCCGGCGGAGCACGACGACGGTGTAGACGTCGAAGGAGTCTGGGATGTTCGGGTCACGGGCCATGGGCCAGCGTGGCACGGTGGGCCCCCTGGACACCGGGAGGGGTTTGCGTGCTGTCGGACATCGAGATCGCCAACGCGGCGACACTGCGCCTGATCAAGGACATCGCCGCCGAGACGCTCGGGATCGCCGAGGAGCACCTCGTGCCGTACGGCCACACCAAGGCCAAGGTCGACCTCACCTACCTGGCCTCGCTGGCCGACCGGCCGCTCGGCCGGCTCGTGCTCGTGACCGCGCTGTCGCCGACGCCGCCCGGTGAGGGCAAGACCACCACCACGGTCGGCCTCACCGACGCGCTCCACGGCCTCGGGCACCGCACGGTGGCGTGCCTGCGCGAGCCGTCGATGGGGCCGGTGTTCGGCATGAAGGGCGGCGCGGCCGGCGGCGGCTACAGCCAGGTCGTGCCGATGACCGACATCAACCTGCACTTCACCGGCGACTTCGCCGCGCTCGCCGCCGCGAACAACCTGCTCGCCGCGCTGATCGACAACCACGTGCACCACGGCAACGCGCTCGACATCGACGTGCGCCGGGTGACCTGGAAGCGGGTGCTCGACGTCAACGACCGGGCGCTGCGCGACGTCACCGTCGGTCTCGGGGGCCATATCAACGGCTTCCCGCGCGGCGACGGGTTCGACATCGTGGTGGCCTCCGAGCTGATGGCGATCTTCTGCCTCACCGAGTCGTGGGCCGACCTGAAGCAGCGCATCGGCGACATCGTGATCGGCTACACCCGCGCGATGGAGCCGGTCACCGCCCGCGAGCTCGGCGCCGACGGCGCGATGGCGGCCCTGCTGCGCGACGCGCTCGCCCCCAACCTGGTGCAGACCCTCGAGGGCGCGCCGGCCTTCGTGCACGGCGGCCCGTTCGCCAACATCGCCCACGGCTGCAGCTCGGTGATGGCCACCCGGGCCGGGCTCCGGCTGGCCGACATCGTCGTCACCGAGGCCGGCTTCGGCGCCGACCTGGGGGCCGAGAAGTTCGTCGACATCAAGTGCCGCAAGTCCGGGCTGCGGCCCGACGTCGCCGTCGTCGTCGCCACGGTGCGGGCCCTGAAGTACCACGGCGGCGTGGCGCTCGCCGACCTCGCGACCGAGGACATCGGCGCGCTCGAGGCGGGCATGGTGAACCTGCGCCGGCACCTGGCCAACGTCCGCGACGTGTACGGCATCGCGTGCGTCGTCGCCGTGAACCGGTTCCCGAGCGACACCGACGCCGAGGTCGACCGGCTCGTCGAGCTCGTGGCCGCCGAGGGCGTGCCCGCTTTCCCCGCCACCCACTTCGCCGACGGCGGCGCGGGCGCGCGCGACCTCGCCGAGGGCGTGCTCGCCGCGCTGGACGAGGAGTCGCCGTACACCTTCTCCTTCACCTACGACGACGACCTCTCGCTCACCGAGAAGGTGGAGGCCATCGCCACCCGGCTCTACGGCGCCGGTCTGGTCACCTGGGACGCGGCCGCGCGACGGCGGCTGCAGCGCATCGAGAAGGACGGCTACTCCGCACTGCCGGTGTGCGTGGCCAAGACGCAGTACTCGTTCTCCACCAACCCGGCGTCGCTCGGTGCACCGTCGGGCCACGAGCTGCACGTGCGCGAGGTGCGGCTGTCGGCCGGCGCCGGGTTCGTGGTGGTGGTGTGCGGCGACATGATGACGATGCCCGGGCTGCCCAGGGACCCGTCCGCCGCCCGGATCGACCTCGCCGACGACGGCACGATCCTCGGGCTGTCCTGAGCGCCGGGGAGATCAGCCCCGTCGCACGCGGTACCGCAGGTGGGTCGCGTCGTGCCCCTGCAGCCGGCGCACGGGCTCCAGCTCGACCCGGTCGGCGTCGTCCGCGAAGAGCGGGCGGCCGGCGCCGAGCAGCACCGGGACGAGGTGGAGCTCGAGCTCGTCGAGCTCGCCGGCCCGGAGGAGGGACTGCGCCGCGGCGGCACCGTGCACCATGACGGCGCGGTCACCGGCGGAGGCGCGAGCCGCGGCGGCACACGCGGCGACGTCGTCGTGGAAGAAGGTGGTGCCGGTCCGCTCCTCCAGGTCGTGGGTGAGCACGTGGATCGCCACGCCGTCGTGGTGGTCGCCGCCCCAGCGCCCCGCGAGCTCGAAGGTGCGCCGGCCCGTGATGATGGCGCCGGTGGCCATCGCCTCGCTGTACACGTCGCCGTCGACCCCCGGCTCGTTGCGGTGGTCGAGCCAGTTGAAGAGCCGGCCGCCCCCGCGGCCGAGCTCCTGCCCCGGCCGGTCGTCGGGTCCGGTGACGAACCCGTCCAGGGAGACCGACATGTAGAGCCGGATCGGCGTGGTGGTCATGTGTCGTCTCCTGCAGTTGCGTTGTCGGGGAAGTCGGCCTCGGTGAGGCCGACCGAGTGGCCGGCGGGCCATTGCACCAGCTCGATGCGGTGGCCGTCGGGGTCGGTGATCCAGGCGATCTGCGGACCGTCGGACCCGCCGGGCGTCTCCGTCGGGCCGCACGTGACGCCGCGTCGGGCGAGGTCGGCCCGCGCGGCGGCGAGGTCGTCGACCTGGACGGCGAGGTGGTCGAGGCTGCCGACGGCGACCGGGCCCTCCGCCGGCCGGTGCACGAGCTCCAGCGACGCCGCGTCCTCGTCGGGCAGCCGGAGCACGACCAGCGTGCAGTCCTCGTCGGGACGGACCCGACCGACCTCGAGGTAGCCCACGGCCGTGTAGAAGTCCACCGCGAGATCGAGGTCGTTGACCCGGATGCCCGTCAGGATCGTCCTCATCGGGCGGCGCCCATCGCTGTGGTGGGTGCGATGTTCTGGTTGAGGTGGAACACGTTGTCGGGGTCGAGCGCGTCCTTGAGCGCGGTGAGCCGGGCCAGCTGCGCGGGCGGGTAGGCACGGGCGACGCCGGTGACGACGTCGTCGTCGCCCATCGCGTTCACGTAGGCGCCGGCGGCGAACGGCTCGAGGGCTGCTGCGCTCGCCCGCGCGGCGGCCATCCGCTCGCCGTCCGCGGCCGGGTCCGTCCACCGGGCCGCGCCGACGTACTCGAAGGCGGTGTCGCGTCGTCCGAAGGCCGTGGCGTCAGGCGGCACGTCGGCGATCGCGCCGCCGTAGGCCTGGAGGCTGGCGGCGGTCAGCGGGTCGTGGGCGAGCAGCGCCTCGATCGCGCCGTCCGGCAGTTCGCGCAGGTAGTGGCCCTTCCAGTACCGCCGCTGCTCGTGGCCCTCGACGGTGTCCTCGCGGCGCTGCAGGTCCACGTAGGAGATCTCGGCGACCCGGCTCGCGCGCGGCCGGCCGAGGCTCTCGAACGCGCGGGCGTGCTCGCGGCCCTCGTCCGGGTCGCCGACCCACACGAAGCCGAGCGTGGCGATGCCGCCGAGCACGGTGGCGGTGTAGGTGGCGCGCCGCGGCGCCTCCCCGCTGAGGTCGCGCCACCGCGCGGTGGCCGCGGCCGCGTCGGCCACCGGGAAGTCGTACTCGGCGGTGAGGGCCCGGGTGCCGGTGTGGTGCAGCCGGAACTCGAACTCGGTGACCACCCCGAAGTTGCCACCACCGCCGCGCAGCCCCCAGAAGAGCTCGGGGTTCTCCGACTCCGTGGCCCGGACGACGTCGCCCGCGGCCGTGACGACCTCGTAGGACACCACGTTGTCGCAGGTGAGGCCGTGCTCGCGGGCGAGCCAGCCCATGCCGCCGCCGAGGGTGAGACCGCCGACGCCGGTGTGCGAGACGTTGCCGGCCGTGGTGGCCAGCCCGTGCGGCTGGCTGGCGGCGTCCAGCGCGCCGAGCAGCGCGCCGCCCTGCACCCACGCCCGCCGTGCCTCGGGATCGACGCGCGCCGCGCCCATCGGCGTCAGGTCGAGCATCAGACCGCCCTCGGGCACGGCGTGGCCGACGATGCTGTGGCCGCCGCACCGCACCCCGACCTCGAGGCCCTCGCGACGCGCGAGCGCGAGCCCCTCGGCCACGTCGGCGGCCGACCGGCACCGCACCACCAGGGCCGGACGACGGTCGACCATCGCGTTCCAGACCCGGCGCGCGTCGTCGTATCCGACGTCGCCCGGTCGCAGCATCTCGGTGGGCATGGCTGGTCCGACCGGTCGCGCGAGCCGAACTCATCGCGGGAACAACTAGGGCAGGTTCGGGGTTAGTTGAATCGTGAAGAAGAACATCGGTTTCCTGAACTTCGGGCACTGGACGCCGTCGCCGCACTCGCAGGTGCGGACGGCCTCCGACGCGCTGCTCCAGTCGATCGACCTCGCTGTCGCGGCCGAGGAGCTCGGCGCCGACGGCGCCTACTTCCGGGTGCACCACTTCGCCCGCCAGCTCGCCTCGCCGTTCCCGCTGCTCGCCGCCGTCGGCGCGCGCACGAAGCGGATCGAGATCGGCACCGGCGTGATCGACATGCGCTACGAGAACCCGCTCTACATGGCCGAGGACGCCGGCGCGGCCGACCTCATCGCGGGCGGCCGCCTCCAGCTCGGCATCAGCCGTGGCTCACCGGAGCAGGTCGTCGACGGGTTCCGCTACTTCGGCTACGAGCCCGAGGACGGCGACCACGCGGCGATGGCCCGCGAGCACACCCGGGTCTTCCTGCAGATGCTGGAGGGCGAGGGTTTCGCCGAGCCGAGTCCACGCCCGATGTTCCCGAACCCGCCGGGGCTGCTCCGCCTCGAGCCGCACTCCGAGGGCCTGCGCGACCGCATCTGGTGGGGCGCCGGCACCCGCGCCACCGCCGAGTGGACCGCCGAGCAGGGCATGAACCTGATGAGCTCGACGCTCCTCACCGAAGACACCGGCGTGCCGTTCCACCAGCTCCAGGCCGAGCAGATCGAGCGGTTCCGCACCGCCTGGACCGCGGCCGGCCACGAGCGCGAGCCGCGCGTCTCGGTGAGCCGCAGCATCTTCCCGATCGTGAGCGACCTCGACCGCGCCTACTTCGGCCGCGAGTCGCGCAGCCAGGACCAGGTGGGCCACATCGACGGCGGCATCGCCCGGTTCGGCAAGACCTACGCCGGTGAGATCGAGCAGGTGGTGAAGGACCTCGCCGAGGACGAGGCCATCGCCGCCGCCGACACCCTCCTCCTCACCGTGCCCAACCAGCTCGGCGTCGACTACAACGCCCACGTGCTCGAGACGGTCGTGCAGCAGGTGGCGCCGGCCCTCGGCTGGCGCTGACCGTTCACCCGAGGTCGACGACCAGTCGCGACGGCGCATCCAGCGCGACGACCCGGAACGGCGTGCGGCCGCCTCGGAGCCCGAGGAAGACCTGGGTGACGCCTTCCCAGGCACCGACCGCGTGGACGTCGACGACGTCCCCGCCGAGCTCGCTCCGGACGGGGCCGCTGCTGTTCGGCGTCAACGTCGGAGTTCCCGAGATGTCGAGCTGCAGGATCGCGTCGCCCTCGAGCTCGACCACCTCGCCACTGCCCTCGAGCACCGCCTCGTCGACGAACCGCACGGCCCAGCCTGGCCTCCCGGTTCCGGCGAACCTCAGCACGATCCGGTCGTGACCGTCATGGCCTACCACCCGGACGTCCCCGAGCACCAGGTCGTACGGGCCCGACGGTCGGCGCGTCTGCAGGTCCTCGCCGGACACGTCCGTCGGTCCGCTGGTCGTCGAGCTCGTGGCCAGGTCCCCGGCGTCGCCACCGCACGACGTCAGCAGCGCGAGCGCGACGAGCACGTTCGTGAGGACTACCGGAGTTCCCATACCCGTGGGACGCGCGAGCACGGCGAACGGTTGTCCGCTGGTAGATCCTAGCCAGACAGCTAGGCCGGGATGTGCGCGGGTGGAGCACTCAACCGTTGTCCGCCGACGGGACGAAGATGCCGTCGAGGGTGACGGCCTTCACGACCTCGACGCGCCCGTGATCGCCGTCCGGAACGTGATGTGCGGGCATCACAGGGCTCGGACTCGCGCCCCGGCCGGGTGCGGCTCAGCCGTACGACGCCGTCCTCCCCCCCCTTCGCTCTTCCACCTCCTCGACGAGAGGCATCCAGGCCGCGGCGCGCTTCCTCTCTAGTCTCCCCCCCCCTCCTCCCCCCCCTGCCCCACCCCCCCCCCCCCCCGCCTCTTCTCCAGATGGCGACGTCCGCATCACCTCGCAGGCCGCGTCCCCCCCCCCCTCCGAGATCGGGGTGCGCTGCCCGCCAATCCCTTCGCGGTCGCCCGCAGGCTCCCAGGTCGAAGCGCAGAACGAGACGCCCGACTCCGTGATGAGCTCCAGCCCGCACCCCGTAGCCCCCCCCTAGTCCATCGGCATCGAGGCCGTCGGACTGCCATGTCGGTTCGGCCGCACCCGACTCGGCCTCGAGGGGGCCAGGGGCATCGTCGACCAGCTCGGGATGAGGTCGGGGCGGCGGTAGCTCGACGTGAAGTAGCGGACGGTCCGGATGCGATGCCACCCCATCCCTCCCGCCGCCCCCCCCCCCTCCTCCCCCCCCCTCCCCCCCCCCCCTCCTCCTCTTCCTTTCCCCCCCCCCCTCTCCCCATCCTCTCTCTCCTCCCCCACTTCACGTCTTTACGCATCTACGGGAAGACACCCCACCCCTGACGGTCTGGGGACCGCCCTCAGCCCACCCACTCCCCACCTCTTGCGATGACCTCCCCTGCGCGGGCGACGCCCCTTTTCTCCAGACGGCTACATACCCCGACCAACTGGTTGGCGTCGTGCCGGCGCGCCTCAGACTCTGCGAGGGACGCAGCTCGGGACCACGCGCGCCCGTCGTCTCGAGCATCGACCCCCATGACCGGAGGGTACCCGATCATCGGCAGGTTCGGGCGGTTCTCGCGAGGTCGACCTCACGTCCGCATCGGGGTGGGTCACGGTGGGCGAGGGAGTGGTGGCGGGGGCAGAGGAGCTGGGCGTTCTTCGAGGTTGGTCTTGCCGCCGCGGCTCCAGGGGTTCTTGTGGTGGACGTGGCAGAGCCAGGCGGGGACGTCGCAGGTCGGGTGTTGGCAGTGCTTCTGGGTGATCGCGAGCGCGAGGCGTTGGGCTTCGTTGTGGAAGCGGCGCTTGCGGCCGAGGTCGAGGACGCGTGAGCTGCCGTCGAGGACGGCGGGGATGATCCCGGCCTCGCAGGCCAGCCGGCGGGCGGCGCCGGCGGTGAGGCGGCCGCCGGTGTCGACGGACGCGGCCTTCAACCCGCCGAGCAGGGTCTCGAGCTCCATGGTGACGACGACGGTGGCGTTGATGCCGCCGGCGTTCGGGAGCTTGTCGGCCGGGTAGCGGGACGACGTACTCGGCGAACGCCTGGCCGAGCCGTTCCGCGGTGGGGCGTTCGTGGTCGTAGGTCTCGCCGTTGGCGCGGACGTGCTTCGGCGCCGCCATCGCCATCAGCGCCTTGCGGAGCATGCCGCCCTCGAGGGCGGGCATCGTGAACTTGCCCTTGACCTTGCCGTCGCCGGTCTCCCACATCGAGAACGACGTCGCCTTGGCGGCGTCCTTCTCCTCGCGCTCGAGCAGCTGGCCTTCGTGGGCGTCGGCGGCGTCGGGGTCGACGATCGCGAGCACCCGGCGGCCGTGGATCCTCAGTGCCTTGGCGTCGTAGTGGTCGGCGAGGGAGACGAGCTCCTTCTCGCACAGCTCCCGCGGCGGCTGCTCGGGGAGCTCGTCGACGGCGGCGCAGATCACGGTGGCTTGGTCGGCGTGGACCTGACCGGCGGCCATGGCGTCGCGGACGGGTCGTGGGGGTCGAGGTGGTGGGCGAGCTTGGCGCGGCGGTTGGCCTCGGCGCGGGTGATGTTCGTGGTGTGGGCCAGCCAGGCGGCGGCGTCGGTGGCGCCGGCCTCGGTGAAGGCGCCGTTGCGCTCGCCCTCGGCGATCAGCCGGGCCTCGAGCTCGTCGTGCTCGCGCGCGTGCTTGCGCGATCAGCGGTCGGGGTGTCGCGGACCTCGCGGGGCGTCAGCGACCAGGTCGGGGTGTCGGCGACCGGCCGGATCTCGGCCTCCGAGCGCGCCACCGCGGCCGGGATCGGGTGTCCCGATCCGGGGCGGTGCGCGTCTTTGGCCATGCCTTCATTCAAGCACCGGCCACCGACAGTCGGATCCGAGAATCACGCTCAACCACGGGGGTTGTGGATAACTCTTCTGAGATCGTTCGGTGGTTTCGAGACAGGCGCTAGCGCGACTTCCTCAACCACCGGGCTGCGGCTCATCTCTGGCCGAGCTTCCGCGGGCGGCGTGGCGGAGCCCGCCGTCGTGCGCCGTCGGAACACGCCGGACGAGGCTTGCGGTCAAGGAAGCGCGGGCGCCCCTCGAGCGGGCTGAGCGCGCGACGATCCTTGACGGCGAGACCCCGGCGTGTACGCGCGCGGCCACCGAGTCCCCGAGGAACGCTGGGCTCGCTAGCGCGAGCGCCGCGCGGTAGACCTCCACGGTGCGGTCGGCGATCGCGTCCCAGCTGAACGCCTCGATCGCCCGCTGCCGGCCGGCCCGGCCCATCGTCGGCGGCCCGGTCGGGGTCGGCGACGACCTCGGTGAGCGCGGCGGCGAAGTCGGCGACGTAGCGGTCGGGGTCGCAGCGGGGTGCCGGTGCCGTCGGTGGCCTGCTCGATCGGCACCAGCAGCCCGGTCTCGCCGGGCACGACGACCTCGGGGATGCCGCCGGTGGCGGTGGCGACGACGGCGGTCTCGCAGGCCATCGCCTCGAGGTTGACGATGCCGAGCGGCTCGTAGATCGACGGGCAGGCGAACACGGTGGCGGCGGTCAGCAGGGCGACGACGTCGGCGCGGGGCAGCATCTCGCGGATCCAGACGACGCCGGTGCGCGCGGCGCGCGCAGGTCGTCGACCAGCGCCGTCGACCTCGGCCATCGATCTCGGGGGTGTCGGGGGCGCCGGCGCACAGCACCACCTGCACCTCGGGCGGCAGCTGCGGCGCACGCGCGCAGGAAGAACGGCAGCCCCTTCTGCCGGGTGATCCGGCCGACGAACACGACCGACGGGCGGTCGGGGTCGACGCCCAGCTCGCGCACCCGGTCGGGGTCGTGACGCGGCGACCACAGCGTCGGTGTCGATGCCGTTGTGCACCACGTGCACGCGCGCCGGGTCGACGGCGGGGTAGGACGCGCAGCACGTCGTCGCGCATCGCCGCCGACACCGCGATGACCGCGGCGGCGGCCTCGTACGGCGGTGCGCTCGACCCACGACGAGACGGCGTACCCGCCGCCGAGCTGCTCGGCCTTCCACGGCCGCAGCGGCTCGAGCGAGTGCGCGGTGACGACGTGCGGGACGCCGTGCAGCAGGCCGGCCAGGTGGCCGGCGAGGTTGGCGTACCAGGTGTGGGAGTGCACGAGGTCGGTGCCGGCGCAGCCGTCGGCGATGGCGAGGTCGACGCCGAGCGTGCGCAGCGCGGCGTTGGCGCCGGCCAGCTCGGCCAGGTCGGCGTACGACGCCGTGCCGGCCTCGTCGCGCGGTGCGCCGAACGCGTGCACGCGGGTCGTCGAGGTCGTCGCGGGCGCGCAGCGCCCGCACCAGCTCGGCCACGTGCACGCCGGCGCCGCCGTAGACCTCGGGCGGGTACTCCTTGCTCAGCACGTCGACGCGCACGCGCCGAGACGCTACCGGTGCCGGCACTACGGTTGGCGACATGACGCCACTGCGCCGGCAAGAAGGTCCTGGCCATCGTGCTCGCCGGTGGGGAGGGCAAGCGGCTGATGCCGCTGACCGCCGACCGGGCCAAGCCGGCGGTGCCGTTCGCCGGCATCTACCGGCTGATCGACTTCGCGCTGTCGAACGTCGTCAACTCCGGCTACCTGCAGGTCGTCGTGCTGACGCAGTACAAGTCGCACAGCCTCGACCGGCACGTCACCCAGACCTGGCGGATGTCGACGATGCTCGGCAACTACGTGGCGCCGGTGCCGGCGCAGCAGCGGGTCGGCAAGCACTGGTACCTCGGCAGCGCCGACGCGATCTACCAGTCGCTCAACCTGATCAAGCGACGAGCAGCCCGACATCGTGGTCGTGGTCGGCGCCGACCACGTCTACCGGATGGACTTCTCGCAGATGGTCGACCAGCACGTCGAGAGCGGCGCCGCCTGCACGGTCGCCGCGATCCGGCAGCCGATCGAGCTGGCCGACCAGTTCGGCGTCATCGACGTGGAGCCCGACGACCCGCGCGGATCCGCGAGTTCCTCGAGAAGCCGACCGACCCGGTCGGCCTGCCCGACAGCCCCGGCGAGGTGCTGGCCTCGATGGGCAACTACGTCTTCGACGCCGACGCGCTGGTCGAGGCCGTCACCCAGGACGCCGACCGACGACGGCTCCAAGCACGACATGGGCGGCGACATCGTGCCGTGCGTTCGTGCGCCGCGACCAGGCCGGCGTCTACGACTTCAAGGACAACGACGTGCCCGGCTCGACCGACCGCGACCGCGGCTACTGGCGCGACGTCGGGACGCTCGGCGTCGTACTACGCCGCCCACATGGACGTCGTCTCGCCGCTGCCGGTCTTCAACCTCTACAACTTCGAGTGGCCGATCTACACCTCCTACGGCCCGCAGCCGCCGGCCAAGCTGGTGCAGGGCGCCGACGGACGCTGCCGGCGACGTCGACGAGGCGGTGCTGTCGCCCGGGGTCGTGGTCAGCGGCGGCACCGTGCTCCGGTCGGTGCTCTCGCCGGCGGTGCGGGTCGAGCCGGGCGCCGAGGTCGAGGACTCGGTGCTGATGAACGGCGTGCGCGTCGGCGCCGGCGCGGTCGTGCGCAACGCGATCCTCGACAAGAACGTCGATCGTGCCCGCCGGGCGCCGAGATCGGCGTCGACCTCGAGGCGGACGCGGCCCGCGGCTTCGTGGTCGAGGACGGCCTCACCGTGCTCGGCAAGGACCAGCGCGTTCCCGGGCTGATCTCGCCGAGCCGGCGATAGGTAGGATCACGCCGGATCGGATCGGGTCGGGGACGGTGGGGGGCGGGGTGGGGGACCGGTGCTGACCCTGCCCACGGCCCCGCACCAGGAGCCGGAGTTCGGCCACGACGCCCTCGTGGTGTGCGACAACCTGGTGCGCATCTACCAGTCGGAGACGTCGAGGTGCAGGCGCTGCAGGGCCTGGACCTGCTGGTGCACGAGGGCGAGATGGTCGCGCTGGTCGGCGCCTCGGGGTCGGGCAAGTCGACCCTGCTCAACGTGCTCGCCGGCGTGGACTCGCCGACGGCCGGCCGCGCCCGGGTCGCCGGCCACGACCTCGTCGACATGTCGCGGCGCGAGCGGGTGCACTACCGGCGCCACGTCGTCGGCTTCGTCCGCCAGCAGACCGCGCGCAACCTCGTGCCCTACCTGACCGCGCGCCAGACCGTCGACCTCCCGCTGACGATCGCCGGCGTCCCGCGCCGCGAGCGCCGGGAGCGCACCGGCCGAGCTGCTCGAGCCTCCTCGGCGTGGCGCACTGCGCCGACCGCCGGCCCGCCGAGATGTCCGGCGGCGAGCAGCAGCGCGTGTCGATCGCCGTCGCGCTCGCCAACGGTCCGCGGCTGCTGCTGGCCGACGAGCCCACCGGTGAGCTCGACAGCGAGACCGCGGCCGAGGTGTTCGCCGCGCTGCGCACCGTCAACCAGCGAGCTCGGCGCCACGGTCGTCGTCGTCACCCACGACGCGGCGGTGAGCGGGCAGGTGGCGCGCACCGTGGCGATCCGCGACGGCCGCACGAGCAGCGAGGTGCTGCGCAGCCACGGCGCCGCGGACGCGCCGGGCGTGCCGCGGAGGAGTTCGCGGTGATGGACCGCGCCGGTCGCGTGCAGCTGCCGCGCGAGTACCGCGAGGCGCTCGACCTCACCCGCCGGGTCCGGCTGGCGCTCGCCGACGGACCACGTCGAGATCCGCTCCGACCGCGGCGAGCCGACGGCGTGAGCGACGGCGTCGAGCCGATGGTGACGGTCACGCGGGGCTCACCCGGACGTACGGCACCACCGCCGCGCCCGGTGCACGGCGCTGCACGACGTCTCGCTCGACGTCGCGCCGGGCGAGATGCTCGCCGTCGTCGGCCGCTCGGGGTCGGGCAAGACCACGCTCCTCAACCTGCTCGGCGGGCTCGACCGCCCGGACGCCGGGACGGTCCGGGTCGACGGCACCGAGGTCACCGCCCTCGACGACGAGGGCCTCAGCGCCCTGCGCCGCGACACGGTCGTCCTACATCTTCCAGACCTTCGGGCTGATCCCCGCCCTCACCGCCGCCGAGAACGTCGGCGTACCCCTGCGGCTGCGGCGTACGCCGGTGGCCGAGCGGGAGCAGCGCGTCGCACTGCTGCTCGACCTGGTCGGGCTCGCGCGACCACGCGCTGCCAGCGACCCGCCGAGCTGTCCGGCGGCCAGCAGCAGCGGGTCGCCATCGCGCGCGCCCTGGCCGGGTCGCCGCGGGTGCTCCTGGCCGACGAGCCCACCGGGCAGCTCGACACCGAGACCGGGCTGGCGGTGATGGCGCTGCTGCGCGCCGTCGTCGAGTCGGAGGGCGTCACCGCTGTGGTGGCGACGCACGACGCCGTGCTGATGTCGCTCGCCGACCGGGTCCTCGCGATCTCGGACGGCCGGGTCGACGGCTGAGGACGGACGGCGTGCTCCTCCTGGTGCTGCGGCGAGCGCTGCGTGCAGCGACGGCTGCTGGCGGCGGTCGTCGTCCTGGTCGCGACCGCGTGCACCCTGGTGGGCACCTGCACCCTCGTGCTCGACGTCACGCAGGCGCGCGCGTTCCACGAGGCGGTCGAGCGCTCGGACCCCGACGACCTCAGCGTGACGGCCTTCCTCGTCGACCTCACCAGCAGCGATGCGCAGCGGCCGGGACGAGGCCGGGCGCGTGGTCGCGGGCGTCGCTGGCCCCGATGCGGCCCACGCAGGCGACCACGATCACGTCGCGGCTGCGGGACCTCGAGGCGACGGCGCACGCGCCGGCAGCCAGGCCTACCTGGTCGCGACCGACGCGCTGCGCGCCGACCGGGCGGACCTGACGGCCGGCCGGTGGCCGGCGCCGGCGGCGACGCGCGCCGAGGTCGCGGTGCCCGACACGACCGCGCGGCTGCTCGGGCTCGGCCGCGGCGACGAGGTCACGCTGGGCGGGGAGCGCGGGCTCGGCGGCGTCGACGGCACCGTCGCCGCTCGTGGTGGTCGGCACGTTCCGGCCGCGCGCCGGCTGGAGTGGGAGCGCGACCCGCTCGGCGGGGCGGGCTTCGCCCCGGCCTACAGCGACGGGCTCGAGGCCGCGCCGACCTACGGCCCGTTCGTCGTCGACGAGCAGGCGTTCCTCGCAGCGGGTCCTCGGTCAACGCGCTCCGCGTCACCGCGCACCCGCAGCTCGACCTGCGCCGGCGACTCCCGCTCCAGGAGGCCGCGGCGACTGCTCGACGACGCACCGGGACTGCTGGCGGCGCGGGTCGGCGACCGGGCCCGGCTCACCCGGCTGGCGTCCGACCTGCCCCGCACGCTCGCGCGCCTCCACGCCCAGCGGGCGAGCACGGCCGCTCCACCGTCCTGGTGGTCCTGCTCCTCGGCACGGCGCTGGCCCTCGCCGCCGCGCTCCTGGCGGGACGGCTGGTGGGGTCCGTCCGCGAGGACGAGCGCGACCTGCTCGTGGCGATGGGGCTCGGGCGCCGCCAGCAGCTGGCCGCCGCGGCCGCGGAGGCCGCGCTCCTCGCGCTCGTGGCCGCGGCGATCGCCGTACCCGCTGCGTCGCTCCTCCACTCGCGCCTGACCCACCGGGCCGACCTCGCCGCGGCCGGGCTCGCAGCAGGGGCCGTCCGTCACCTGGGCGCTGGTGCTGGCCGTGCTCGGCACCGCCGTCGCTGCTGCACCGGGACCGCCGCTCGCGCGCGACGCAGCGACCACGGCGGCCGCGTCGCCGACCGGTCGGCGCGGCGCGGCCTGGCGCCCGCCACGGCCTCGACCTGCGTCCTGCTCGTCGCGGCGGCGCTCGCCTGGTGGCAGCTGCGCGGACAGCCGTCCACGACGCGCCGACCGGCGACGTCGTCCTCACCGCGGCGCCCGTGCTCTGCCTCGCGGTGCTGACCGTGCTCGGCGTACGTCTCGTGCCGGCGCTGCTGGGCCGGGCGGCCGCCCTCGTCGGCCGGTCGCGCGGCCTCGTGCTGCCGCTGGCCACGCAGCAGGCCGCGCGGCGCGCGCACGCGGCGACGGCGATGGTCCTGGTCGCCGCCGCGGTCGCGGCCGCGGTGTTCGCGCTCGGCACTGCGGACCACGTGGGAGCGCTCCCAGGACGACCAGGCGGCGCTGCGGGTCGGGACCGACCTCGCCCTCACGCTGCGGGCCCCGGCGAGTCCGCGAGGCACGCGCAGGTCGGCGCCGCGCTCGCCGGCCAGCGACCGGCCCGGCGGTCTCGCCGGTCATCCACCGCCCGCTGGCGCTCGGCCGCTACGTCGGCGAGCAGGGTCGCGTCCCGTCCTCGTCGCCGTCGACACCGCAGGCCGGTGCGCTGCTGCGCGGTCGGCCTCGCGCCGGCGCGACCTGGGCCGGCGTCGGCACGCGGACTGGCGCCCGCGGACGCCGTGTCCGGTATCCCGCTGCCCGACGACGGCGCCGGCACGACCTGCGGGGGCGCGGACCGGAGGGCGCGACGATCACCGCGAGGGTGACGGCGGTGGTCGAGGACCCGACCGGCTTCCGGGCAGCTCTCGCCGCAGCCGGTCCCGCTCGACGGACGGCCTCCCACGGTCCGCTGATGTCGACCCCGGTCGGCGACGGCCTGCGGCTCGTCGGCGTCAAGCTCGAGCTCGACGGCTCCGGCGCCGACCGGGTCGCGAGCACGCGGCCCGGTGCTGCCGGACCGTGACCGTGACGTCCCGCCGCCGGCGACCGCCCAGCCCGACCGGCGCCGCCGTGGCAGGGTGCTGCCCCCTGCAGCAGCAGAGCCCGGTGCAGGCGCGCCGAGGCTGAGCGTCACGCACGACGGCACGCGGCACGCGAGCTGCGCGCGAGCTGGGCGATCAACCTCGACTACTTCAGCTACACCGGCGCCGACGTGCTCGCCACGGCCTTCCCCGTCCCGGACGACGTGCCGGGTCGCCGTCTCGCAGGACCTCGTGGACGCCGTCGGGGCGGAGGTCGGCGACGAGCTCGCGGCGATCGTCGGCGACACCGCCCTGGCGCTGCGATGGTCGGCCGTGGTGCCGACCGTCCCGTCGGCGCCCGGCGAGGTCGCGGTCCTGGCCGACGCCGACACCCTCTCCCGCGCGCTCATCGACGCCGGGCGGCTCGACCCGTGGTGGACGGGTGGTGGGTGGCCGACCCGTCGCCGACACGGTCCGGGCCGCCCTGGGGACCTCGGGCTGGGCACCGTCACCACCCGCGACCGAGGTGGCCGCCGACCTGGCGCCCGCGGCCCGCTGCGGGTGGCGGTGCCCACCACGCTCCTCGTCCTGCTCGGCGCTGGCCGTCGCGCTGTTCCTGGCCGCCGTCGTGCTGGTCCTGGTGGCGCGGACCGGTCAGCGGCGATCGGCGGCGGTGGTCCGGCTCCGGGCGCTGGGCGCGTCCCGGCGCGAGGCCGTCGCGTGCAGCTCGCGGAGCACCTGCTGCTCCTGCTGCCCCTGACGCTCGTCGGGACGCTCGTCGGCGCGGCGCCGACCGTGCTGGTCGGACCGCACCTGGTCCGCTCCGACGTGGGCGCGGCACCCGTCCAGGCGCCGGTGGTGGCGTGGCCGTGGCCGGCGGAGCTGGCGCTGGTCGGCGGGCTCGTGCTCGGCATCCTCGTCGTCACGTGGGGTCTCACGGCCGCTCCTGGTCCGCGGTCCGAGCCGTCACGACTCCGGACGGGGGAGCGGTGATGCGGCGGCACCCCGGGCTGCACCTGCCCACCGTCGTCGGCCGGCTGCGGGCCGACCGGGGCCTGCTGCTCCTCGTCGGCACGGTCGTCGCCCTGACCGCCGCGCTGATGGGCGCGGTGTCACCCGTCACCGAGCGGTCGGCCGACCGGGCCATGGCGGCCGCGCGTGCGCGACGCCGGCCCGCGCGGCACGTCGTGGCCACCCTGCCGCGAGTGGTACGACGACCCGCGGGGCAAGAAGCGCGACCCGAGCACCGCCACGCAGGTCCGCCAGGACGCGGACTTCGTCCGCAGCGCCATGCCGAGCGAGCTCGCGGACGGTGCTGCAGCCCGGGGTCACCACCGTCACCACAACTCCCCTGCAGCTCACTCGACCCGGGCCCGGACGCCGCTACCTCCAGCTCGCCTTCGTCGACACCGCGGACGGCGCGCGGCCGGTGTCGTACGACCGCCGGGGCGAGCGCGCCCGAGGCCGCCCGCCAGCTGACGGGAACGACCGCCGGGCCGTGCAGGTCGCCGTGTCCGAGGACGGTCGCGGACGCGCTCGACCTGCGGGTGGGCGACCGCGTCCCGGCCCGCGACGAGCACGGCCGGTCGGTGGTCGTCGCGTCAGCGGCACCTTCGTCCCGACGACGCGGCGACGCGGCCTGGCAGGTGCCCCCCAGCTGCTCGAGCGACCACGAGCAGGGCGCTCGCCGACGGCGCGCGCGCGCCCGGCGGCGGCCCTCGGTGTCGGACGACGCGCTGGCCGACCTCCGGCTCGCGCTCCCCGGTGACGCGCTCGAGGCAGCGCGTCGTGTTCGCCCCCGAGCGCGACGCCGGTACGTTGGCGAGCCGGCGCGCGCTGCGAGCGGCCGATCCGCGAGCTGCAGTCGTGCGCCGGGCGGCCCGGCGAGACGCGCTGGGACAGCCTGCTCGGCAGGGTGCTGCGACGACGGACGTGCGCCAGGTCGCTCGCGCGCGGGTCAGGCGCAGGTCCTCCTCGGTGGGCCTGCTCGCCGGTGCGCTGCTCGTCCTCGTGCTGGCCGGCCAGCTGCTGGTGGCACGCCGCAGCGCGGTCGCTGACCGGGGCCCGCGAGCGCGGCGCGTCGCTGCCCGGCATGGCCGTCGGAGCTCGTCACGGAGTCGCTGCTGGTGGCGCGTGGCCGGCGCGACGGCTGCCGGCCTGGCGGTCACCGGCGTCCTCGTCGGATCGCCGGACTGGGCCGCGGCGGTGCCGGTGATGGTGTGCCGCGGCCCTGGCGGCACCGGTGCTCGGCGCAGCGCAGGCGGCCCGCGCCACCGACGCCCGCCGGGTGCCCGCCAACCGGGCGGCCCGGCGTGCGGTGGCGCGGGCACGGCGGGTGCGGCGGCTGGTGGTGGAGGCGGCGGTGGTCGCGGTCGCGGTGCTCACCTTCGTGCGCCCTCAGCGCGAGCGTCGGCGCCGTCGAGGGCGGCGACCTCACCACCACCAGCGCCGACCGCGTGGTGGACGGTGGCGGGCGCGCTGGTGCTGCGGCGGCTGCTGCCGCCGGCCGTGCGGCTCGCACTGCGGGCCGCGCGCCGTGGCACCGGCCCGGTGGGCCTCGTCGTCGCGGCCCGGCTGGCCCGGCCGGGGCGGCTCGCCTTCCCGCTGCTCGTCGTCGCCGTCGCGGTGGCTGAGCTCGTGCTCACCGGCGCGCTGGCCTCCACCTCGCAGCGCGGCCAGGAGCCGGGGGCGCTGCTCGCGGTGGGGGGCGACGCGCGGCTGGACCGCCGCGCCCGACCCGGCACTGCAGGAGCAGGCGGACGACGTCGCCGGGCGGCCCGGCGTCGAGGCGGCCGTCGCCGCCCGGGTCGAGGACGGCGTGCTGCTCTCGTCGGAGCACGCGGCGACGGCGGTGCGGCTCGTCGTCGTCGACGCCCGGGCGCTACCGAGCGGCTGCTGCGGCCAGCGCCCGCTGCCCGGACGCCCCCGAGCTGGCCCGGCTCGCTCGTCGCGCGCGACGGCGCGGTGCCGGCGCTCCTCCTCGGCGGGCCGTCCTGTCGCGGCGAGCCGCCTGGAGGTGACTGGAACGACACCGACGTCCCGCTGACCGTCGTCGGCGACGCGCCCCGGACGTCGAGGCGGCCGTCGACCCGGTGCGTCGTCGTGGACGCCGACGCGTTCGCCGCCGCCGCGGGCGACGGCGTCGACCCGGACACGGTCTGGGCGGTCGGACCCGGCGCCGCGGCCGCGCTCGACCGCCGCTGGCCGACGACGACGTGGGCGACTCCGTGACGACGTACGCCGACGTGCTCGCCGACCGCCGCGACGCTCCCCTCACGTCGGCGTTGGTCGACCCTGGCCTTCGCGGCGGTCGGCGCTGCTGCTGCCTGCTCGCCGTCCTCGGCGTGGCGCTCGGCAGCGGCCGCCGACGCCCCGGCCCGCGCCGACTCGGCCGGGGCGGCTGCGCGCTCGCTCGGCCTGGGGTCGCCGCGAGCTGCGGCGGGTGCTCGCCGGGGAGCTGGCTGGCGCCCGTGGCCGCAAGCGTGCTGATCGGCGTCGGGCTCGGCACCGCGTGCGCGTTCGCGGTGTTCGGCTCGCTCGGGCTCGAGCAGGTGACCGGCCAGGACGAGCCGCCGCAGGTCGTCATCCCGTGGTGGACCGCGGTGGCGGCCGTCCTGCTGCTGGCCACCGCCCTGGCGGTCGCGTGGCGGGAGACGCGTGAGCTGCGCCGCAGCAGCCTGGCACGGCTGTTGCGCGCCGGCGGCACGGCGAGCTGAGCGACCTACGGCGTCTCGACAAGCTCGACGAACGATATCGCCGGCATCGGGAGGTCGAACTCGACGTCGACGCGGCCGGACTCGTCGGCGACGACGGTCGGGCCGGCTCGAGCTCGTCGAGGCGGTCGGCCTCGCGGAGCGCCGCCCACTGCTCGTCGTCGGGCCAGTCCTGACCCTCGCGCCGCAGCCGGCCCCAGGCCGACGCGACGTTGGAGTGGTCCTCGTCGACCCGCTCGTGGGTGAGCCGGTACGACGCCCCGGGCTCCAGCCCGTCGACGGCGACCCGCACGTCGCGGGCCAGGTCGGCCGAGCCGGCGGCCTTGGTCTGGTCGAGGGTGAGGTTCCAGGCCAGGACGCCGATGCTCCCGTCGTCGGAGCGAGCCGCCACGGCCTCCACCAGCGAGCCGCCGCCGTCGCCGGAGAGCGCGACCCCGAGCCGCTGGTCACCCAGCCGCTCGAGCATCGCCAGCGCCCACCACCGCGGCTTGCGCAGCTCGCCGACGGTGCGCAGCCCGAAGCCGCCGTGCAGCAGCGCCGGGGGCCGGCCGAGCTCCTCGAAGTGGTCGGACACCACCCAGTACGAGAGCGCCTCGATGCGCCCCATCGCCGAGGCCATGCCGCGCAGCAGGAAGGTGCCCGAGAACACCGCGTCGCTGACCTCGTTGAAGTGGGTGGGGGTGACGCCCCACTCGGTCCACCAGATCGGGGTGCCGCGGCGGCCGTAGCGGTCGAGCATCGGCCGGAAGTCCAGCGGCGGGCTGCCGTAGGTGTGGGTGGAGATGAAGTCGACCGGCGTGCCGGTGCGGTCGGCGTGGGCGAGCAGCTCCTCCACCCAGCCGGCGGCGGCCGACGACGGCCCGCCGACGACGAGCCGGGAGTCGACCGAGCGCACGGCGTCGACGGTGACGTCGTACAGCTGCAGGTACTCCTCGGGCGTGCCCGACCAGAACACCTCCAGGTTGGCCTCGTTCCACACCTCGAACGACCAGTGCTCGACGACCTCCTCGCCGTAGCGCTCGAGCAGGTGGGCGGTGAGGTCGCGCACCAGCGCGTGCCAGCGCTCCCAGCTCTTCGGCGGGCTGATGATCGCGCCGTACTCGAAGACCGTCTTGGTCGGGTCGGCCGCCAGGTCGCGGGGCATGAACGACACCTCGACCACCGGGTACAGCCCGAGCGAGCGGATGTGGTCGTAGACCCGGTCGACGCCGGAGAAGTCGTGCACCGGCTCGCCGTCGGGTCCGTCGGGCTCGCGGTAGACGCCGACGTCGTCGCCGAGGATCGCGTGCGCCCGCACGTGGCTGACGCCGAGCTCGTCGTGCGCGGCGCGCAGCGCCGCCGTCAGCTCCTCGCCGACCACGCGACCGCCGGTGGTGTCGGTCGACTGAGCGCGTGCGAGAGGTGCTCGCTGCCGATCATCGGGCGCCACGGCCGGGGGAGGGTGCCGTGGTCGTCGCGGACGTCGACGACCACGGACACCGGTCCTCCGGGGGCGGCCAGTGGCGCCACCGCCACGGCCGCCGAGCGCGCCCCCTCGACGCCGACGTCGGACAGCGACGACACCGCGTACCAGCGCTCGGCGCCGGGGGTGCCCGTCGTGTCGACGTACGGCGGGTGGGGGACGGCGAGCACGTCGCGGCCGGCGTGGTCGAGCGGCAGCCACGGCCCGCCCGGTCCGTCGGCCACGTGCACCTGGTAGCCCACCGCGCCGTCGACGGCGTCCCAGGTGAGGGTGACCTGGTGGCCGCCGGCCACCGCGGTGAGGCCGCTCGGGTGGGTCGAGCCGGGGCGCGTAGCCACCGAATGAGCCGCTGCCCGACGTGCGCTGGCCGATCCGCTCCTCCCAGTCGGCGCGGGCGGAGCTCATCGGCTGCCTCCTCGCCGGCCGGACACCTCGAAGACCTCCTGGGCCATGAGCGGGCGCACGGTGCGCGACATCGCGCCCCGGGCCACGTAGCCGCGCAGGCTGTCGTCGGCCAGCGCGTTGCCGAGCGCGGCCATCACCATGCCCTGGTCGAGGGAGAGGTAGCGCTTCGACACCTTTCCGCTGCGCACGGCGACGGCGTCGTAGAAGCCGCCGGGCCCGTAGGCGTCGAAGTCGCGCGCGATCCGGCTCAGGTTGGCCAGCGAGGCCCGCGGTGCGTAGCGCAGCGCGAGGAACGAGGCGTGCGGGGTGACGACGCCGTCGCCGAACCGCTTCGGCGCCGGCTGACCCGCCCGGCAGTCGCCGTAGGGCTGCTCGACCGTGGTGCGCTCCTGGTCGGTGGTGTAGCCGGGACCGTCGAGGCCGAGCTGGTCGACGCCGTACTCGCGGTAGCCGCCGGCCGGGTTGTTCGACGGCGAGAAGCCCCAGTAGCCGTACTTCGCCTCGCGCATCCCGTGCTCGATCTGGCCGCGCACGTAGATCGGGTGGTTGCGGCCCCACGAGCGCGGGCCCCACCGCTCCTCGGGCACGAACAGCGGCACCATCAGCGCCTCGAACATGCTGCCGCCCCAGGTGGGCACGACCTTCGAGCCGCGGTAGGGGAGCGCCCCCTCGAAGACGCGCACGCCCTCGTAGGTGCGCCAGCGGCCGGACGGCATCGTCTCGGTCCACGACCAGTCGCAGGTGGGCGGGAAGGTGCGCTGGGTGCCGAAGTAGTGGCGCTTCGGGATCTGGCCCGCGGCGATGCCGAGGTACGAGGCGATCCGCGGCTCGGTGTTGAAGGCGCCGTAGTGGTGGCCGGTGTACCAGACGTCGGTGCCCATGCCGCAGTAGTCGCCGGTGACGGGGGCAGTCTCCTGCGGGTCCTCGTCCCAGAAGCCGCCGCGGATCTGCCCGCCCTCGCCCTCGGCCGCGTTGTAGTAGCAGCCGAAGTCCATGTCGCGGCGCAGCGCGTTCGCCCGGTCGGCGACCGCCGGCTCGGCGCGCGCGGCGAGCAGCAGCCCGGTGGCCAGCCAGCCGTTGTCGACGCTGGAGAGGAACGGCTTCACCACGTTGCCGTTCTCCGGCCACACCCGCAGCTTCGCGAGCGTGGCGGGGTCGTACCAGTTGTAGAACATGCCGGACGGCTCGTGCCGCTCCAGCCGTGCCACCGAGCCGAGCACCTTCGCCATCCGGTTGCGGGCCTCGCGCCGGTCGATCAGCCCGGTGTCGCGCGCGGCGACGGTGCTCCACAGGTAGGCGCCGATGTTGGTGGGGGAGGTGTAGTCGGCCCGGCTGCCGGGCGCGAGGTCGCCGCCGACGTTGTCGGTGGGCATGCCCGTGCGCGGCACCACCATCGCGGCGAAGGAGCGCCAGGTGTCGCGCAGGTAGCGGCGCAGCACCCGGTCGGTCGGCTGCTGGGCCTGCTGCGCCTGGTGAGCCGACCCGCCTCGCTCGGCGGGGGTGGGGGAGCCGGTGGCGGCCGCGCCCGTGGTGAGCAGGGCGGCGGTCGTGACGGCGACGACGGCGGTACGCACCCGGATGCGCATGACTGATCTCCTTCGCTTGGTTGACAGGGATCATGGACAGATCACTTGATGCCGGTCATCGCGATGCCCTGCATGATGAAGCGCTGCAGGACGAGGAACACGACGATGACCGGGATGACGACGACGACCGAGCCGGCGAGCATCAGGCCGTACTGCGTGGCGTTCTGGCCGGTGGCGTAGAGCGCCAGCGCCACCGGGAGCGTGTACTTGTCCTCCTGGGTGGCCACGACGAGCGGCCACAGGAAGTTGTTCCACGACGTGAGGAACGTGAGCACGCCGAGGGTCGCGAGCGCGGGCCCGCACAGCGGCATGATCACCGAGGTGAAGATGCGCAGCTCGCCGGCGCCGTCCACCCGGGCGGCCTGGATCAGCTCGTCGGGCAGACGCTGGATGTACTGCCGCATCAGGAACACGCCGAACGGGCCCGGCCAGGAACGGCAGGATCATGCCCGGCAGCGAGTTCGTGAGGCCGATGTTCGTGGTGAGCACGAACAGCGGCACGAACGTGACGACGCCCGGCACCATCAGCGTGCCGAGCACGACGGCGAACAGCACCCGCTTGCCGGGGAACTCCAGCTTCGCCAGCGCGTAGCCGAGCATCGAGCAGAACGCCAGGTTGCCCAGCGTCACCGCCACCGCCACGATCAGCGAGTTGAGGAAGTACGTCGGGAAGTCGAGCTGGGTGAACAGCCGGTCGTAGTTGTCGAGGGTGACCTGCTCGGGCCAGAACGTCGGCGGAACGGCGCGCACCTCGCGCTCGGGCTTGAACGAGCTCACCACCATCCACACGAACGGCAGGACGGTCACGAGCAGCCCGATCGACAGCACGGCGTACAGCCAGCGCGGCGCGCGCTCGCGGTCGTAGGACGACCGCTTGGGCGGGCCGGTCGGACCCGTCGGCTCGGCCGGCGTGGTCGGGGTGTCGAGTGCGGTGGCCATGTCAGTCCTTCTCCCGCAGCAGCCGGAACTGGACGAACGTCAGGACGACGACCGCCAGGAACAGCAGGTAGCTCGCGGCCGCGGCGTAGCCGAAGTTGCCGAAGCCGAACTGGTCGTAGGTGAAGTACGTGACCGACCGGGTCGAGTCGAGCGGCCCGCCGCGGGTCATCACGAAGGCCTCCTCGAAGAACTGGAGGTAGCCGATGCCGGTGATCACCGCGCCGAACAGCATGATCGGGCGCAGCTGCGGCAGCGTGATGTAGCGGAACCGCGCCCACGCCGAGGCGCCGTCGGACTCGGCCGCCTCGACGAGCTCGCGCGGCACCGTCTGCAGGCCGGCCAGGAAGATCACGGTGAGCGTGCCGAAGTTGCGCCAGGTGGCCATCACCACGAGCGTCGGCAGCGCCCAGGTGGTGGAGTTCAGCAGGTCGGGCAGGTCGATGCCCACCCAGCCGGCCGCCGTCGACAGCAGCCCGCCGCGCTCGCGCAGCAGGAACTTCCACACCACCGACACCGCGACGATGCTGGTGATCACGGGCAGGTAGAAGCCGACCCGGAAGAAGCCCTGCAACCGGGTGATCCGGTTGAGCCCCACCGCGGCCGCCAGCGCCGCCGCCATGGTGAGCGGGACGCCGAGCACCAGGTAGAGCGTGGTGTTGCGGACGACCTTGAGGAACACCGGGTCCTGCAGCAGCCGGCTGTAGTTGTCCAGCCCGACGAACTCCACCGAGAACGGTGACGGCACGTCGGGCCGCCGCAGGTCGGTGAAGCTCATCCCGAGGCTGGCCAGCACCGGCCCGGCCGTGAAGACCAGGAACAGCAGGACGAACGGCGAGGCGAGCACCCACGCGGCCACGGCCTGCGAGCGCCGGGTGGGGTCGGTGCCCCGCTGCCGCGGCGCGGGCGCCTCCTGGACGGCCTCCTGGACTGCGGAGGTCACAGCCCGGTACCGATCGACGCAGCCTCCTGCTGCATCTGCGCGACGGCGTCCTCGGGGTCGATCTTGCCGCGGGCGGCCTGCTCGATGATGGAGTCGATCGCGGCTGCCACCTGCTCCCAGGTGGGAACGGACGGCGGGGCCTCGGCGTTCTCGAGCTGGTCGCCGAACACCGACAGCTTCGGGTCGTCGGCGAGCTTGCCGCTGTCCCAGGCGGCCTGCACGGCCGGGAGGTCGCCGACCTCGTCGTAGAACGCCTGCTGGGTCTCGGGCTCGCTCAGCCAGCGCACGAACTTCCAGGCGCCGTCGGGGTTCTCGGCGTCGCGGAAGACCGCGAGGTCGCCACCGCCCACGAACGACGTGCCGGGTCCGGAGTCGACGCCGGGCAGCGGCGCGACGGCGTACTGGTCGGGCTTGACGCCCTGGTCCTCGACGAGCGCGGTGTGCCACGGGCCGGAGATGAACGAGCCGAAGGTGCCGTCGGCGAAGCCGCTCTCGGACTCGCCCGGGTCGAGCACGCGGTCCTGCGAGAGGCCCTCCTCGAACAGCGAGCTGTAGAAGTCGAGCGCTTCGGCGGTCTCCGGGTTGTCGAGCGTGTACTCGGTGCCGTCCTCGTTGGTGAGCGTGGCGCCGTTCGACCACGCGAACGGGAGCATCGTCTGCCACGAGCCGGTCTGGCCGGGCTGCACGCTGATGCCGTACTCGGCACCGGCCTCCTGCAGGTCGGCGGCGAACTGCGACAGCTCGTCCCAGGTCTGCGGGGCCTCGTCCCAGCCGGCCTTCTCGGCGAGGTCGGTGCGGTAGTAGAGCACCCGGGTCTCGACGTACCACGGCACGCCGTAGGAGGTGCCGCCGACGACGGTGGAGTTCCAGGCGCCGGGGAAGAAGTCGGCTTCGTCGACCAGCCCCTCCGGCGTCGGCATCAGGCCGTCGGCCTCGGCGAACTCACCCATCCACGTGGTGCCGATGAGGCTCACGTCGGGCGTCTCGCCGGCGGTGATGGCGTTGGCGATCTTGTCGTGGGCCGACTCCCACGGCACCGCGGTGACCTCCACCTCGGCGTCCGGGTTCTGCTCCTCGAACTCCTCGGCGAAGGCGTCGAGCGCGTCGCCCTCGGCGCCCATCGCCCAGACCTCGATGGTGCCCTCGGCCGGGGAGTCGTCGATCGGGTCGCTCTGCGCCTCGTTGCCGGCGCCGCTGTCGTCGGA
The DNA here is from genome assembly GCA_963808855.1 of uncultured Actinomycetota bacterium. Taxonomy (GTDB): domain Bacteria; phylum Actinomycetota; class Actinomycetes; order Propionibacteriales; family Nocardioidaceae; genus Nocardioides. The sequence continues at coordinate 1,636,704 of CAWEHA010000002.1, forward strand.
GCGGCCGCAGCCGGCCAGGACGAGGGCCGTCGCGAGGGCCGCCACAGTGGCGGTGGTCCTGCGGGCGTGCCCGCGGTTGAGGGGTTTCATCGTGGGTCCTTCCCCGGACGACGTCCGGTGCTGGTGGCTGTGCTGGGGTCGGTGCTTCCTCTGATCACGAGCTCGGTCTCGAGGACCTCGTGGCGCGGCTCGTCGCGGGTGCCGCCGATCAGCTCGTCGAGGAGCCGGGCGGCGGTGCTGCCGAGCTCGCGCATGGGCTGCCGGACGGTGGTCAGGCCGGCGAAGCGGGCCGCCATCACGTCGTCCCACCCGGTGACCATCACGTCGCCGGGCACGTCGACGCCGCGCTCGGCGAGCCGCGCCATCAGGCCGAGGGCGAGCTCGTCGTTGGCGCAGACGAGTGCGTCGGGCAGGTCGGCGGGGTCGACGCCGTCGGCCGCGGCGGCGCCGGCGTCGACGTCGAGACCGGCCACCGGCAGCAGGTCGGACTCGACCCCGGCGGTGGCGGTGACGACGTCCCAGCGCTCGGCGACGTCGGAGGTGGCGGCCGGGTCGCCCACGAACCGCAGCCGGCGCGCACCGCGCTCGACGAGGTGCGTGACGAGCCGGACCGCGCTGTCGTGGTTCTCGACCTTGACGCTGTCGGCGGCGGCGATCTCGGGCCGGGCCAGGAGCACGAGCGGCGTGCCGCGGCGGGCGAGCCGCTCGAGCACGTCGTCGCCGACGGCGCTGCCGAGCACGACCAGGCCGTCGCAGCGCTCGGCCATCTCGAACACCTTCTGGTCGGCGTCCGCGCGGCCGTGGGTGGAGAGGATCAGGACGCTGCGCCCGAGCTCGGCGGCCACCGTCTCGTAGCCGAGCACGACCTCGGCGTAGTAGGGGCCGCTCAGGTCGGAGAACACGATGCCGTTCGCGGCGTGGCGCCGCTCGGCGAGCTGCCGGCCGAGCTGGCTCGGCACGAACTCCATCCGCCGCGCGACGTCCATCACCCGGTCGCGGGTGTCGGGCCGCACGCTGTCGGAGGCCCGCATGACGCGCGAGACGGTGGCGATCGACACCCCGGCCTCGCGGGCGACGTCCCGGATCGTGGTGCGGATCCGGATCACCTCCCGAGCGTCGACTGCGCATGTAACCGGTTTCTGATACCGGTTACATGACCGTAACGGACGTCACAGGGGCGGTGTCAACCCCCAGCGCACGCCGACCCGCCCGGAAGCGTCCGGGCGGGTCGGCGGGTTCTCGGACCAGGTGCGGCCGGGTCAGCCGGGTGGCTCGTCGTAGCCCTTCTTCTCGTCCGGGTAGTCGTCGGCGACGGGGTGTGGGCCGGTGTCGGGCGACCCCTGGGCGGGGTCGTAGTCGCCCTCGGCCGCGGGGCCGTCGGTGGTGGAGGAGTCGGCCGCGACCTCCTGCTCGTCGTCGATGCGGCCGGTGGGCTCGGAGTCCTGCTCGCTCATGCCGCCCACGCTCGCGTCACGAGCAGGCGATCACTACCTCCCCTGGGGTTATCGCCGGTAGGCGCCGAACCGCACGGTGAACTGGCGGCGGTCGTCGCGGGAGACGCCGCGGCAGGCGTAGGTGCTGGCCTCGTTGCAGTTGTAGCGGGTCGAGGCGTTCACGAGGGTGACGGTGGCGTGCACGACGCGGGCGTCGGAGAACGGCGTCGTGACCGAGCCGTCGCCGGCGGCGTTGAGCGGCACCCGACGGCGGTACACCGTGCCGTTCTCGTTGAGCACCGTCAGGTAGGCGGTGAACCGGCCACCGGACGGCGGGGCGTCGACCCGGATGCCGAGCCGCCAGGCCCGGCCCAGGGTGGAAGCCGGGTTCACCCGGACGTGCTGGGACGCGAGGTGGTTGACGCCCCGGGTGACGGTGAACACCCGCCGGTCGGGGTGCAGCCGCTTGGCGTTCGCGATGCCGGGCTTCGGCCAGGTGCGACCCTCGGGGTGGCTCTTGTTCGGGAGTGCGTTGGCGCCGAAGTAGGCGCTGAGCACGTTGGTGAACCCGTTCTCCTGGTCGAGCACCTTCTGCACGCCGGCGATCGAGTACCGGTTGGGCAGTCCGCCGCCGGTGCCGACCTGGTTGAAAACGCGCCGCATCGCGTTGATCCCGTAGCGGCGGGTGACGAACTGCCAGAACGGCCAGTTGCCGTAGTGCTCGAAACCGTTGGGGTTGAAGAAGTCCAGCGAGCCACCGGGCCGCTTCACCTGCCCGTACGGCAGGTAGGCGCGGTTGTCGTCGACACCGTCGGCGTACACCTCCTCCATGAAGGTGGCCGTCGACTCGAGCAGCCAGAGGTCCTCCTGGATGTCGTAGGCGTACTGGACGGCGTGGAAGAACTCGTGCGCCGCGGTGACCCGCAGCGTCTTGATCGGCGCCCGGCCGAACTGCGAGGCCGCGAAGTCGTCGTCGAGCACGCAGTAGCTCGCGGCCTGCCGCGGCTGCCCCGCGACCCGGCGCTCGGGTGCGCAGTAGCCGTAGAGGCCCTGGCTGCCGATCTCCTTGAGGTAGATGTCGAAGCGGGCGTCACCGCCCCGGCGTCCGTCGGTGCGAGGTGCCCGGTAGCCGAGCTTCCCGATGTGGTGGCGCCACACGTCCTCCATCACCCGCACGTTGGTGCCCACCCAGGCGCGGTTCGGCGGCGCGTCCGCGGTGCGCTCCACGAAGTGCACGCACACGTGGGCGCCGCAGCGTCGCGACGACGGCACCGCGTAGCTCTGGCCGAGCGCGTCGCCGCCCGGGTCGGTGGGCCGGGCGAGCAGGTTCGCGGCACGCACGGCGTCGTCGCCCTCGAGCGCGGGCCGGGCCAGGAAGAGGTCGCGCAGCGCCATGCTCGCGTCGACGCCGGCGCCCGGGGCGTCGGGTGCGGCGGGTGCGTCGGGGGCGTCGGCCTCCTCGTCCTCGGGAGGCGGCGCCGGCTCACCCTCGGCGAGCACCCGCTCGGCGCGGTCGAGGGCGCGCTCGCCCGTGTCGTCGGCGGTCTGCAGGCTCACCGGCGCCGGTGGCTGGCCACCGCCGCCCCCGCCGGCGGTCGCGGCGGTGGGCGCCAGCACGGCGACCGTCGCGAGGGCGGTCGCGATCACGGTCAGGGCGGTGGGACGACGTGCGGGGAAGGGCATGGTCGCATCCAAATCAATGAGGGAGTGGGGCGCGGGAGCGGCGCCGCACGGGGGAAGGTTACGTCGTGGCGGAGATCTTCTCGATGAGCGCGGTGGTGGAGATCGCGGGCGTGCGGGACAGGTAGACGACCTCGCAGATGTCCTCGAACTCGTCGAACTTGCCTGCCCAGTCGTCGCCCATCACGAGCACGTCGGCGCCGTGCTCGGTGATGTAGTGCCGCTTGAGCTCGAGCGACTCCTCGATGAAGACGGCGTCGACGGGCTTGAGCGCGGCGACGATGGCCATCCGTTCGCCCTGGCTGAACACGGGCTCGCGGCCCTTCTTGCGCAGGTTGAGCTCGTCGGCCGACACCCCCACCACCAGCCGGTCGCCCAGCGCCGCCGCGCGCTCGATGACGCGCAGGTGCCCGACGTGGAAGACGTCGAACGTGCCGAAGGTGATGACCGTGCGGCGCGGACGATCCGTCGTCGGATCGGGAGCGGCCGAGGACATGGGCGCGAGTCTGTCACGCGGGGCTTCGCGCTCTACGGAACGATGGGCACCATGGCCAGTCGTGTGTCGGGAGTGTCGATGCTCGCCGGTGACCCGACGGCCGACGCCGTCCGGGCCCAGGCGCTGCGACGGATGCGGACGGTCGCCGTCTCGCTGCTGCTGCTGGCGGCCGCCGTCTACCTGCTGACGCTCGACCAGGACGGGTTCCTCGGGTTCGTCAACGCCGGCGCCGAGGCGTCGATGGTCGGCGCCATCGCCGACTGGTTCGCCGTCACCGCCCTGTTCAAGCACCCGCTCGGCATGCCGATCCCGCACACGGCGCTGATCCCGCGCCGCAAGGACGAGCTGGGCCGCGGGCTCCAGGACTTCGTCGGCGAGAACTTCCTGCAGGAGGACATCATCCGCGAGCGGATGGCGTCGGCCTCGATCTCGCGGCGGGTGGGGGAGTGGCTCGCCGTCGAGGACAACGCGCGGCGGGTGGTCGACGAGGTGGCCGAGGTGGCGGCGATCGCGCTGAGCAAGGTGCGCGACGAGCACATCGAGAGCCTCGTGAAGGACGCGCTGGTGCCGCGGTTCCGCGAGGAGCCGATCTCCCCGCTGCTGGGCGGGCTGCTCGCCGAGGCGCTGCGCGACGACCTGCACCACGGCCTGGTCGACCTGGCGCTCTCGGAGCTGCACGACTGGCTGGAGGAGAACCCGCGCACGGTGCAGGACGTGATCGGCGAGCGGGCCCCGTGGTGGGCGCCCGACAGCATCAACGAGCGGGTGACGGCGCGCATCCACCTCGAGATGGTGCGGTGGGTCGGCGACATCCGCGACGACCCCGACCACCGGGCCCGGACCGCGCTCGACCGGATGCTCACCCAGCTGGCGCACGACCTCCAGCTCGACCCCGAGGTCCGCGAGCGCACCGAGCGGCTCAAGGACCGGATGCTCGACCACCCGGCCGTGATCTCCTCCGGGATCGGGCTGTGGAACGCGCTGCGCCGCGCCCTCACCGGCTCACTGCAGGACCCGCGGGGCGCCGTCCGGCAGCGGCTGCTGCTCGAGGTGCAGAGGTTCGCGACCCGCATCGGCGAGGACGACGGGCTGAGCGCCCGGCTGGACGGCGCCGCCGCCGACGCGGCGGTGTTCGTGGTCGACCGCTACGGCAGCGAGCTGACTGCCGTGATCACCCAGACCATCGAGCGGTGGGACGGCCGCGAGGCCTCGCGCCGCATCGAGCTGCACGTCGGCCGCGATCTCCAGTTCATCCGCATCAACGGCACCATCGTGGGTGGCCTCGTCGGCGTCCTCATCCACACCGTCGCGGTGCTGGTCGACTGACGCCTGAGATTTCTCCGAGCCGCGGGGTCGGTGGAAGAATTGTCGGCATGTCCGACGTCAAGAACGTGCGCATCGAGGACGAGTCGATCAAGCTCGGCCAGTTCCTCAAGCTGGCCGACCTCGTCGACAAGGGCTCGGATGCGAAGTCGCTGCTGGCCGGCGGCGTGGTCCGGGTGAACGGCGCGCCGGAGTCCCGCCGCGGTCGCCAGCTCGTCAACGGCGACCTCGTCACCGTCGCGGCCAACTCGGCCCGCGTCGCCGACGGCTCCACCCCCGACGACTACCCCTGGTAATCGCCGACCCGTCAGTCATGCGCTGACCCGGCACAAATGCACCGACCCGTCACTTGTACAAGTGACGGGTCAGCGCACGAGTGACGGGTCAGCGCACTTCCAGCAGGTCGACGACGAAGATGAGGGTCTCGCCGGGCTTGATGACGCCGCCGGCGCCGCGGTCGCCGTAGCCGAGGTGGGGCGGGATCACGAGCTGACGCCGGCCGCCGACCTTCATGCCCTGCACGCCGTCGTCCCAGCCCTGGATCACCTGGCCGACGCCGAGGCGGAACTGCAGCGGCTCGCCGCGGTTGTAGGAGGCGTCGAACTCCTCGCCGGTGGAGTGGGCCACGCCCACGTAGTGCACCGACACGGTCTGGCCGGACGCGGCCACCGGGCCGTCGCCCTCGGTGACCTCGGTGATCTCCAGGTCGGTGGGCGGCTCGCCGCCGGGGAAGTCGATCTCGGGCTTCTCGCTCATCACGCCACCCTAGGTGCCGGCGGTTCCTCCTCGGCCACACGCCCCGAGCACGGCCGCCCGGCGTCGTCGCAGGCCGAGGCCAGCGGCGGGGCGCCGACGCCGCAGTGGGACGAGATGGCTCGTGGTGGCGGCGGCCGGCGTCGGCTCGTCCTCCAGGACGTCGTTGCGGATCGTCAGCCGCGGCCAGCGCGCCGGCCGCGGCCAGCACGCCGGCGGAGATCCACAGCGCCGTCCGGTAGCCGTCGGCGAAGTCGTCGCCCACGCCCGCGAGCACCGGCACCGCCGCCACCGCGGCGAGCCCGCCGGTGCGGGCCACCGCGTTGTTGACCCCGGAGGCCATGCCGGCGTGCTCGGCCGGGGCGGCCGCGAGAGCGGTGGCGGTGAGCGGCGCGACCATCACCGCGAGCCCGAACCCGAACACCAGCACCCCGGGCAGCACGTCGCGCAGGTAGCCGTCGCCCGGCCCGACGCCGGAGAGCAGCAGGACGCCGACCGCGGCGAGCAGCGGCCCGGTGGCCATCTGCAGCCGCGGGCCGATCCGTGAGGCCAGCGCACCCGAGCGCGAGGACAGCAGGAGCATGATCGCGGTGACCGGCAGCAGCGCGGAGCCGGCCGCCACCGGCCCGAACCCGGTGGCCACCTGGAGCTGCACGACCAGCAGGAAGAACACGACGCCCAGGCCGCCGTAGGCGAGGAAGGTGACGGCGTTGGTGGCGCTGAACTGCACCGAGGAGAACACCCGGAACGGCAGCACCGGGTAGGGCGCGCTGCGCTCGCGCAGCACGAACGCCACCGTGCCCACGATCCCGACGACGACGGCCACGGTGACGGCCACCGTGCCGGCGCCGGCCTCGATGAGCGCGTAGGTGCCGCCGGCGAGGGCGAGCGCGCCGAGCAGCCCGCCGGCCCAGTCGACGGGGGTGCCGTCGGCACCCGGGTCGTGCGACTCGGGCACGTGGCGCCACGCCAGCCAGATCACGAGCGCCGCCAGCGGCAGGTTGATGAGGAACACCCAGCGCCACGAGGCGACGTCGACCAGCCACCCGCCCAGCAGCGGCCCGATCGCCGTCGCCACGCCGCCCAGGCCGGACCAGGCGCCGATGGCGCGGGCCCGGTCGTCGGTGGCGAACGACGCCTGCAGGATCGCCAGGCTCCCGGGCGTCAGCAGTGCCGCGCCGACGCCCTGCACCGCGCGGGCGGCGATGAGGGTCTCGACGTTCGGCGCGATCCCGCACAGCAGCGAGGCGAGCGCGAACCAGGCGACGCCGACCACGAAGACCCGACGCCGGCCGAACCGGTCGCCGAGCGTGCCGCTGATCAGGATGAACGACGCGAGGGTGAGGGCGTAGGCCGACACCGTCCACTGCAGGGCCGCGAAGTCGGCGTCGAGGTCACTGCCGATGGCGGGCAGCGCCACGTTGACGACGGTGGCGTCGATGCCGGCCAGCGCCGAGCCCAGGATCGTGGCGGTGAGCGCCCAGCGTCCCGCGGCCGAGGAGAGCACGAGCCCATCGGCGGCGGGGACGGCGGTCACGACTCGGGAAGGTCGAAGCGGGCTCGTTGATTCCCGGGCACGAGGTCGAGGTAGTCGGGGTGCTTGCCGATCCAGCCGCGCACGAACGGGCAGAACGGGAGCACGGACATCCCGGCGTCGCGGGTGGCGTCGAGGGCGCCGCGTACGAGCCTCGAGCCGACGCCCTGGCCCTCGAAGGCGTCGTCGACCTCGGTGTGGGTGAAGGAGCGGACGCCGTCGCGGTCGCGGTAGGCCGCGAACCCGGCGAGCTCGCCGTCGACCCGCATCTCGAAGCGGTGCTCGGCCGGGTTGTCGGCGACCGCGGTGTCCGGGTCGGCCACCGGGTCAGCCCTGGTGCACGTAGCTGTCGAGCTGGTCGCGCTCGAACTGCAGCTGGCCGATCTTGTGCTTCACCACGTCGCCGATCGAGATGACGCCGATGAGCTCGTCGTCCTCGACCACGGGGATGTGCCGGAACCGCCGGCGGGTCATCGTGGCCATCACCTCGTCGAGGTCGTCGTCGGCGGTGCAGGTCTCGACGACCTCGGTCATGATCGCGGCGACGTTGTTGTTGATGACGGTGCCGTCGTGGTGCAGGTGGCGGACGACGTCACGCTCGCTCACGATGCCGTCGACCGAGGTGCCGTCGCTGGTGACGATGAGCGCGCCGATGTTGTGCTCGGCCAGCAGCGCGATGAGCTCGCGTACGCCGGCGTCGGGCCCGATGGTCACCAGCGCGGGCGTGTCGCCACCGGCCTTCGACTTCGCGGACAGGATCTCGCCGATACGCATGGCCGCAAACTAGCGCGTCGGAGTGGCCCCGGTCACTGATCCGACCCGTCACGTGGACGCCGTCGGGTGCTGAGGTCGGAAACCGACCCGCCGCCGGTGCGTGGCCAGTCCGGGTCGTTGCCGTCGGGGTCGTCGGGCAACGAGCCCAGGAACGACAGCGCCGCGTCGTGGAGATGGCCGTTGGTGGCCAGCGCGTTGCCGCCGAACGGGCCGTCGACGCCGCCGAGCGAGGTGAACCGGCCGCCGGCCTCGCGCACGATCACGTCGAGGGCGGCCATGTCGTACACCTCGAGCTCCGGCTCGGCCACCACGTCGACGGCGCCCTCGGCGAGCAGCATGTAGCTCCAGAAGTCGCCGTAGGCACGGGTGCGCCAGCACCGGCGCATCAGCGAGAGCACGTCGTCGAGCCGGCCGCGGTCCTCCCACCCGGTGAGGGAGGCGTAGCCGAACGAGGCGTCCTCGAGTCGGCGGATGTCGGAGACCCGGATCTCGGAGGCCTTGAGCAGCGAGCGGCCGGTCCAGGCGCCGTTGCCGGCCGAGGCCCACCAGCGGCGCTGCAGCAGCGGCGCGGAGACGACGCCGAGCACGACCTCGTCGTCGACGACGAGGCTGATGAGCGTGGCCCACACCGGCACTCCCCGCACGAAGCTCTTCGTGCCGTCGATCGGGTCGACCACCCACCGCCTCGGCGAGTGCCCGGAGCTGCCCTGCTCCTCGCCGGTGATCGCGTCGCGCGAGCGCACCCGCGACAGCGTGCGGCGGATGCCCTCCTCGACCGCCTGGTCGGCGTCGGTGACCGGCGAGAGGTCGGGCTTGGTCATGACGTGCAGGTCGAGCGCCTTGAACCGTGCGGTGGTGAGGGCGTCGGCGTCGTCGGCCAGCACGTGCGCCAGTCGGAGGTCGTCGGTGTAGTCCACTGCCGGCACGGCGCTCACCCTAGACGGCGCGGGCAGGTGCCCCGCGGAGGGAACTCGTTTAACATTCATCCATGGAGATCAACGGCCTGCCACTCCATGCACTGGTCAACCACGCTGCGGTGGTCTTCGGACCGCTCGCGGCACTCGCGGGCGTGCTCTACGCCGTGCCGCGGTTCCGCGACTACCTGCGCTGGCCGCTCGTCGCCTCCGTGCTGGTGCTCCTGGTCTCGGTGTGGGCCTCCTACCTCTCCGGGCGAGCAGCTGGAGGACACCGGCAACTACACCGGTGACCTGGCGCCACCTCCTCGAGACCCACGAGGCCCGGGCCGGCATCCTGCGCTTCTCGGCCTCCGGGTTCGCGGTGGTGGCCGTGGTCGCCGCGTGGCTGCACACCCGCACGGGCGCCGTCCGGATGACGCTCGCCGGCCTCACCGCCGTCGCGGCCGTGGTCACCGGCGTCTACGTCGCCCTCACCGGCGACGCCGGGGCGCAGATCGCCTGGTACGGCACCGAGGTCTGAGCGCTCTCTCCACAGCCGGAACGCCCGGGCGTTTCGCGCACCGGCGCGACGGAAGGCTGCGCCCATGCTCGGTCGAACCCTCGCCGTTGTCACCGCCTCCGCCGTCGTCGCGGGCGGGGTCGCCGGCACCGTGTGGTGGTTCTCGCCCTACGGCGAGGTCGCCGAGGTCGGCGAGGTCGTCGAGCTGCACGCCCAGGTGGGGCCCGACCGCTTCGACCTCGACCTGGCGCACGAGGTCGAGGTGCGAGTGCCCACCGGCGTCGTGGTGCTGCGGGTCGGCGCGCCGGTCGACGACCTGCCGCACGGGTCGCGCACGGCCGACCTCGGCGAGGTCGACGACGGCGACCTCCACGCACCCCGTGGTGCCGACTTCGTCCCGCTGCAGTGGGAGCTCGAGCCCGACCCCCTGCTGAGCCTGGCCGTGGTCGCGGGTGGCAGCAGGTCCCGGATCGGACGACGAGTCCGGCCGTGGCGGTCGTGCTCGACGAGGACGACGTGGGGTCGGCGACGGTCGAGGTGACCTTCGACGGCGAGACCCAGACGGTCAGCCTGGCGGACGGCGAGCTCGACCCGGGCCGCGCGGCGCCGCTCTACGACCTGGACGACGCCACCTCGTCGTTCCTGCCCGATCCCGCGGTCTTGACCGGACGCATGCCCCCGGGGTTCAGATCCGACGGCCAGGCGTCCGTCACGAGAGTCACCTACCTGCCGTGGCTCCCCGACCGGGGCTGGGTCGAGGAACCCGGCACCGCCTGGTGCAGCGTGTCCATCCGCACGCTCGTCGACCCCTCGCCCGACGTCCAGCCCGAGAGCAGGTTCGGCTACCGGCTGCGGCTGGAGGGGCACACCGAGACCCTCGACGGCGGGCGCCCGCAGGACGCGCAGCTCGAGGTGCAGGACGGCGCGGGCGTCGGCAACATCGCGGTGCACGGCACGGCGGTGTGGCTGGTCGACGAGCTGCCCCGCGAGCTCGTCGTGCGTCACGACTTCGCGATCGTCGCTCAGTACGGGAGCCGCCCCGTGCACCGGTTCACGACGAGCGCCACCGTCGCCGTGACGGCCTAGTAGTCGCTGACGCTCCGAGCGGCGAGCAGCCTCCGGAACGACGCCACCCGGTCGGGGTCGGCGTCGCCGCGCTCGACGGCCTCGTCCAGCCCGCACTCGGGCTCGTCGTCACCGTGGGTGCAGCCGCGCGGGCAGTCCACGGTCATCTCGTCGAGGTCGGGGAAGGCGTTGATCAGGCTCTGCGGCTCGACGTGTGCGAGGCCGAAGGAGCGGATGCCGGGCGTGTCGATGATCCAGCCGCCGTCGTCCGGCTGGATCGGGCCCGGGGCCACCGACCAGCGGTTGGCGTCGTCGACCTCGACGCCGAGTGTGCGCAGCGCGGTGAGCCCCGCGGACCACCTAGGGTGCCGCGAGGAACCATCCGGCCAGGAGTCCGATCGGCAGGATCAGGAGGGCCATGCCTCCTCCCCGCCCGGCATCACCTCGCGCACGAAGCGGAACGCGCGGCCGCGGCGTTCGACGCGACCGATGCCAGTCATGTGGTACGCGACCACGCGGCCCCCGTTGCTCGCGGACTCGTCCAGCAACCGCCGTCGCGTGTGTTCGGTCGCAACGGGATCGATGTCGACGTAGCTGACCCAGTCCGGGTGGGTGAAGTTCAGGTCGTCGAGGACCGCATCGGCCAGCAGTGTCGCTCGTTCGCCGTCGGACTCGATGGCGACGACGCAGTGCCCAGGCGTGTGCCCCGGGGCCGGCACCAGCCTGACACCGGGGACGATCTGCTCCTCGCGGTCGAGCGGGTCGACGGCGTCGGCGTCGCGCAGCGGTGGGAGCAGGGCACGGGCGGGTGCGGAGAGCATCTCGGGCATCCGGGCGAGGCTGTCCGGGTCAGTCCAGAACGCCCACTCGGTGGCGGACATGACGTGCCGGGCGTTCGCGAAGGCGAGCCTGTTGTCGTGGACGAGGCCGCCGATGTGGTCGGGATGGGCATGGGTCAGTACGACCGTATCGATGTCCTCGGGCGTGAATCCGGCGGCGGCCAGGGACGGTCGGAGGTGGCCGGCGGGGGCGCCCATGACCTCGGCGAGCGCGCCGAGGCCGGTGTCGACAAGAACCGTGTGTCCAGCGGTCTGCAGGACGATGCACTGGTAGTGCGAGGTCACCTCTCCCTGCTGGTCCAGGCGCCCGGCGAGCGCGTCCACACGTTCGGCATCGCCGATGTTGGCGAACAGGAAGTCCGGGCGGTATTGAGCGTTTCCGTCGGCGATGACGAAGCCGGCGACCTCGCCGACCTGGAAGGTGGGAGCGACCGGCGACGCCGAGCCACCAGCGGGAATGCTTGCCGGGTCGGATCCCGGGCTGGTCTGCTTCTTCACGGGGCCCTCCTGGATGGCGTCCATCTCGTTTCACCGTAGGTAGCGCCCCGCGGGCGCGCATCAGGGGTTTCCCCAGGAACCGCAGGGGCCCGTTGGGCGGTCACCCGGCCAGCGAGCTCCGTGCGGGAACGCAGGCCGAGCTTGCGGTAGATGTGGGTCAGGTGTGCTTCAACGGTCTTCGGGCTGACGTACAGCGTCGTGGCGATCTCGCCGTTGGTGCGGCCGTCGGCGATGAGGTGGGCGACCTCGGTTTCCATGGGGGTGAGCTCGCCGAGTGTCGTCGACGTGCCGTCAAGTCGCTGCAACTCTGTCCGGGCGCGAAGGGCCCACGCGACAGCGTGCCCTGCGTTGAAAGACGTCAACGCCCGCTGTCCGGTGGCGCGAGCGGTGGCTCGTCGGTTGCTGCGTCGCTGTACGGTCGCGAGGGCCAGCAGCGTCCGTCCGGTCTCGACGGGGTCGGTCTTTCGATCCAGGGTCAGTGCGGTCTCCAGCAGTTCGCGGGCGTCGGGAAGGTCCGCACGTTGGGCGGCGAGGAGGCCGCGGCACCGGTGTGCGGTCATGGTCGCCCACGGGTTGCGACTGCGGTCGGCCTGCCTGACCAGGGTTTCCGCGAGTCGTTCCGCGTCGTCGACCTGTCCGGCCGCGAGCCGTGCCTCGATGTGGTCGGCGGCGCTCCGGATCACGGCCGGGTTGCCGTAGCAGCGCTCGTCCTGGAGCCGGCGACACTGCTCGAGCGAGTCGACTCCTGCGGCGCCGTTGCCGGCGGAGAGCTCCACGAACCCGTGCACGGCCAGGGCTCGCATCAGGTTGCGTACGTCGCCGCTCTCGCTCGCCTCCGCGCTGCACGCCTCGGCCGCCGCCCGTGCGGCGGCGAGATCTCCGATGCGCGCACTCAGCGTGGCGTTCAGGACGAGCGACATCGCGCGCATGGCTGGGACGCCGGTGCGTTCGCACGTCTGCTCGGCAAGCCGGGCCAGGTCGCGGGCCCGGTCCAGCCGTCCACTCCAGCACTCGAGCTCGCACAGCTGGAACAGCGGGGGCATCAGCAAACCGTCAGCCTGCCGGTTCCACAGCACTTCCACGAGCTGGTCGAGGAGCTCGCGGGCGTGATCGAGCTCGTCGAGCCACTTCAGGCTGGCTGCGACCTCGACCACCCGCATGCTGGCGACCTCGTCCATGCGGGGCGTCCGGATGGCCGCGCGACCGAGGACCACGAGCCGTGCGGTCCGGTCCTCACGGGGTGTGTCCCCGGAGGCCACTTCATGCATGATCGCCGCCGCCTCGACGTCCGCCGCGACTTGCTCGTCGATCCCGCGGCTGCTCCACGTCTCTGCCGAGCGGACGTGGGGTTCTGCGGTGCGGAGGTCGCCGGCCTGCATCTCGACGACCGCGATCACCTGTTCCAGCTCGGCGCGGTCGGTCGGGTCATCCCCGATCTCGTCGAGGGCGCGCCGCATGGTCCTCAGGGCCTGTGTCCAACTCCCGGTACCCCGTTCGAGGAACCCGATCAACAGCAGCACCCGACCCCGCTCCGGGCCTGACTCGACGATCTCGGCGAGGCCGCGGAGGATCTGCTCTGCTCGGTCGCTCTGCCCAGCAAGCACGCACTGGTGCGCCCCGGCGAACAGGCGCCGACGGCGCGCCTCGGGGTCGCTGCCCGGTGTGAGGTCGCCGGCGGCGGTGAAGAAGTCCGCGGCGGCCTCCGGAGCACCTCTCGCGCTGGCGTCGAGCGCTGCCGCCTCCAGGTCGGCAGCCACCCGCTCGTCGGGGAACGTCGTACCGGCGTGCAGGTGCGCGGCTCGGACCTCGATGCTGTCGGCCATCTCTGCTAGCGCGAGGTGAAGACGACGCCTCCGCGCCGGGTCGGCCTGGGCGTACGCGGTCTCGGCCAGGAGTGGATGGCTGAACCGGACCTCGCCGCCGTCGAGCACGACGAGGCCAGCGTCGAGCCCACGTTGCAGAGCCGCCTTCGCCCGTGGACCGGCGACTGCTTCGAGCACCGCGAGCGTGGCCGGCTTCGCAGTCGCTGCCACGAGGAGGACCTCGCGGGTCGCGGCCGGCACTGATGCGAGGCGCCGACCGACGAGGTCGCTCAGGTTGGGCGGGAGGGGCAGCCGGCCGCTGCGGAGGATCGGGTCGGGTTGCAACAGCACGTGCCGGGCGAGCTCGAGCGCGTAGAACGGGTTGCCTCGCGAGGCGGCGTGCACGCGGGCGATCATCGGCCGCAGGAACGCGACACCGAGCCTGCGGCGGACGAGCTCGGTCACCTCCTCGACGGTCAGGCCGGACAGGTCGAGCGCCCGGACCCGCTCGGGTGGGACCGCAGACCTGACCATGTCGGGCACCGTGTGACCGCGCTGGCAGGCGAGGAGCCCGACGCGACGATCCCGTAGCCGCCGCAGTGCGTAACCGATGACCCGAGTGGTCGCCGGGTCGAGCCACTGGAGATCGTCCAGCGCGAGCAGGACCGGCTGCTCGGCCGAGAGGTGATCGAGGAGCTCGGCCGCTGCCAACGCCACGGCGACGTGATCCATGGAGGCATCCCCTGCGTCGAGGCCGACTGCTCGGCTCAACGCGGTGCGAGCCGGCCCTGGGAGGTTCGCGATCTCCTGCTCGTGGCCGCCGAGGAGGTCAGTGAGCCCGGAGAAGGCGGTGCGGAGGTCCAGTTCCGACGGCCGGGAGACGAGGACCTGTGCCGCAGCGTCGGCTGCCTGGATGCCGTACTCCCACAATGCCGTCTTGCCGATGCCGGCGTCGCCGAGCAGCAGCAGGGCGGCGGGACCACCGGCCAGTGCTGGTGACAGGTCCTCGAGCTCCTCGCGCTCGAAGCCGCGGCCCACCAGGGAACGCTCCGTTGCGCCGCCGAACCGGTCCATGGCCCCGACTCCCTTGCCCGGGATCCGTTCAGCATGGCAGACCCGAGGCGACCGCTGCAGGGGATTGGAGTCGCCCGCCGCGGACGTCATCGAGCGGGGTCGCCTGTGCTCGCCGAGCGTTCCTGCGAGGGGTTTCCCCGACGCGCGACACGCCCGGACGGCGCTGCACTGAGGAACGTCCCATCACACACTCGACGTAAGGCGCTCACCATGAACCGCTCGCCCATCACCCCGACGGCCATCGCCGCTGCTGCGGCAGCACTCGTCATGGCCTCGATCACCGGCCCCGCGTCGGCCGCGTGGCCTGACGACCAAGCCATTGGCACCGGAAGCGCGACCACACATGCCCCAGGCGACTCGACCACCCTCCGTTTCCGGGCGCCGGCGTTCGACCAGACCCGCGTCCCCACGCCGTCCACCCCGGATGCTCCGTTCGCGGCGGGAGACGAGCTCTTCTGGGTTGCTGAGCTCTACCGGGGCGCGAAGCACGTCGGCTCGGCGCCGCACCAGTGCACGGCCGACGGTGCCGGGTTCCTGCTCTGTCAGGCCAGCGCCTTGCTGCCGGGCGGCGAGGTCACGTTCCAGACCGCGCTCGACCTCGAATCCGCCGCTGCGGTCCCGGTCCCGGTCACCGGTGGCTCCGGCTGCTACCGCCACGCCTCCGGCCAGTTGGAGATCGACTTCAACGACGACGGCAGCAGCCGCTGGGTGCTGAGCCTGCGCGGCGTTTGCGGCTGACGCAACGCCGCATCGGGCCGTCGCCCTCGCACGGTGACGGCCCGATGCCACCCCGACCTGGCCTGTCGATCAGCGCATCCCTAGAAGTCGCTGGCGCTCCGCGCGGCGAGCAGCCTCCGGAACGACGCCACCCGGTCGGGGTCGGCGTCGCCGCGCTCGACCGCCTCGTCCAGCCCGCACTCGGGCTCGTCGTCGCCGTGGGTGCAGCCGCGCGGGCAGTCCACGGTCATCTCGTCGAGGTCGGGGAAGGCGTTGATCAGGCTCTGCGGCTCGACGTGCGCGAGGCCGAAGGAGCGGATGCCGGGGGTGTCGATGATCCAGCCGCCGTCGTCCGGCAGCTCGAGCAGGTAGGCGGACGTCGAGGTGTGGCGGCCCCGGCCGGTCACGGCGTTGACCACCCCGACCTCGCGGTCGGCGTCCGGCACCAGCGCGTTGACCAGCGTGGACTTGCCGACGCCGCTGTGCCCGACGAGCACGCTGGTGCGGCCGGCCAGCCGCTCGCGCAGGCCCGCGGGATCCTCGCCGCGCTGGGTGACGACCCACGGCACGCCGAGCGGGCGGTAGGTGACGAGCAGCGTCTCCGGGTCGGCGAGGTCGGCCTTGGTGAGGCAGAGCAGCGGCGCCATCCCGGCGTCGTAGGCGGCCACCAGCGCGCGGTCGATGAGCCCGGTGCGGGGCTCGGGGTCGGCGAGCGCGGTGACGACGACGAGCTGGTCGGCGTTCGACACGATCACCCGCTCCACCGGGTCGTCGTCGTCGGCGGTGCGGCGCAGCGTGGTGGTGCGCTCGGTGACCTCGACGATCCGCGCCAGCGCGCCGTCGTCGCCGGAGGTGTCGCCGACCACCCGCACCCGGTCGCCCACCACCACGCCCTTGCGGCCGAGCGGACGCGCCTTGACCGCGAGCACCACCACCCCGTCGACCAGCAGCGTGAACCGGCCGCGGTCGACGGTGACCACGACGCCGTCGACGGCGTCGTCGTAGGTCGGGCGCTCCTTGGTGCGCGGGCGGGTGCGGCGGCGCGGGCGCTCGTAGTGCTCGACGTCGCCTTCGTAGTAGCGCCCGGACATGCCCGTCAGTCCTGGAAGAGCCCGGACCAGAAGCCGGCGAAGTCGGGGAAGGTCTTGCCGGTCGTGGCGACGTTCTCGACGAGGACGCCGTCGACCGCGGCGCCGAGGATCACGCCGGCGTGGGCCATCCGGTGGTCGGCGTAGGTGTGCCAGGTGCCGCCGCGCAGCCGGGCGGGGTGGATGGTGAGGCCGTCGGCGTACTCGACCACCCGGCCGCCGAGGGCGGTGAGCTCGGTGGCGAGCGCGGCGAGCCGGTCGGTCTCGTGGCCGCGGATGTGGCCGATCCCGCGCAGGTGCGAGGGGCTCGCGGCGAGCGCGCAGAGGGCCGCGACGGCGGGCGTGAGCTCGCCCTCGTCGTGCAGGTCGAGGTCGACGCCGCGCAGCCGGCCCTCGGGCCCGCGGACGGTGAGGCCGGCGTCGTCCAGCACGACCTCGCACCCCAGGAGCGTGAGGATCTCGCGCAGCCGGTCGCCGGGCTGGGTGGTGTCGCGCGGCCAGTCGCGCACCGTGACCGTGCCGCCGGTGACCGCGGCCAGCGCCAGGAACGGCGCGGCGTTCGAGAGGTCGGGCTCGATCACGTGGTCGACCGGCTTGATCGGGCCGGGGGCCACCGACCAGCGGTTGGCGTCGGAGTCGTCGACCTCGACGCCGTGCTCGCGCAGCACCGCCACCGTCATGTCGATGTGGGGGAGCGAGGGCACCGGCTTGCCGTCGTGGCGGACGTCGACGCCGTGCTCGAACCGCGCCCCGGCCAGCAGCAGCGCAGAGACGAACTGCGAGGACGCCGAGGCGTCGATCACCACCGTGCCGCCCCGCACCGCGCCGGTGCCGCGGATCGTGAACGGCAGGGCGCCGCGCCCGCCGTCGTCCACCTCGACGCCGAGGGTGCGCAGCGCCGTGAGCACCTCGCCGACGGGGCGGCTGCGCATGTGCGGGTCGCCGTCGAACGCCACCGTGCCGCGCGACAGCGCCGCGACCGGCGGCACGAACCGCATCACGGTGCCGGCCAGCCCGCAGTCGACGTCGGCGTCGCGGTCGAACGGCCCGGGCGTCACCGCCCAGTCCTCACCCGCGGTGTCGACCGCCGACCCGAGCGCCGTCAGCGCGTCCGCCATCAGCAGGGTGTCGCGCGAGCGGAGCGCGCGCCGCACCACCGAGGGGCCGTCGGCGATCCCCGCCAGCAGCAGCGCCCGGTTGGCCAGCGACTTGCTCCCGGGCAGTGTGACCGCGGCGTCCACCGGCGCCCGCGCACGAGGCGCAGGCCACGGGTCCTCGGTCACCCGCCCGAGGCTATCTGCGTCAGGTGATGTTCGCCTTGGCGAGCTTGGCCTCGCGGCGGGCCGACTTGGCGAGGTGCTTGGTCTGACGGCGGGCGTCCTTGGCGGCGCGGCGGGCGCGCCAGGCGACGCCGGGCTGGCCGTCGGTGTCGCCGGCGACCACGATCATCGCGCCGGTGAGGGCGAGGTTCTTGAAGAACTGCATGGTCTGGGCCTTCTTGGCCGCGGGGTCGCTCTCGGCCCAGAACTGGTGCCCAGCGATCGTCGTCGGCACCAGAGAGCCGGCGACGAGCGCGGCACCCAGGCGCGGAGCGCGGCCGGTGCCGAGGGCCAGTGCCCCGGCCACCTGCACGCCGGCGTTGAGGCGCACCAGGGTCTCGGTGTCCTCGGGCAGCGGGACGCCGGCCTTGCGGATGGCGGGCACCACCTTGTCGGTGACGGACGCGGCCTTCGGGGCCATCGGCTCGGGCTTCCGCAGCGCACCCTGCGCGAGATAGATGATCCCGGCGGCGATCATCGGACGGGCGACCAGTCGACTGATGCTCATGTGTCCAAACGTAGTCCTAGGCTGACCGCCATGTGCGGCAGGTACGCCTCCAGCCGGAGGCCGGACGACCTCGTCGAGGAGTTCGACGTCGTCGACAACCGGGTGCCGGAGGCGATCGGCGCCGACTACAACGTGGCGCCCTCGAAACCGGTGTACGCCGTCGTCGAGCGGCCGCCGCGGTCGGCCGAGCCCGAGGAGAAGGAGACGGCGGATCCCGAGCGGCAGCTCCGGGTGCTCACCTGGGGGCTCGTGCCGTCGTGGGCGAAGGACCCCGGCATCGGCAACCGGATGATCAACGCCCGCATGGAGACGGTGGCCGAGAAGCCGGCGTACAAGCGCGCGTTCGCCAAGCGCCGCTGCCTGCTGCCGGCCGACGGCTACTTCGAGTGGTACCCCACCGAGCAGAAGACCGCGGCGGGCAAGCCGCGCAAGCAGCCGTTCTTCATCCGCCCCAAGGACGGCGGCGTGCTCGCGATGGCCGGCCTCTACGAGATCTGGCGCGACCCCACCCGCGACGACGACGACCCCGACCGGTTCCGCTGGACCTGCACCGTCATCACCACCGACGCCGCCGACGACCTCGGGCGGATCCACGACCGGATGCCGCTCATGGTGGAGCGCGACCGGTGGGCCGCCTGGCTCGACCCGCGCACCGCGACGGACTCGCTGCTCGACCTGCTCGTGCCCGCCGCTCCGGGCACGCTCGAGGCGTTCCCCGTCTCCACCGCGGTGGGCAACGTGCGCAACAACGGGCCCGAGCTGGTCGAGCCCCTGCCGCTCGACGAGACCCTCCTGTGACCAGCGAGCTGCTCGTCGCCACCCCGCACGGCGAGGGCCGGCTGGTCACCAGCCGCGCCAAGCGTCCGGTGGCCACGCTGCTGCTCGGGCACGGCGCGGGCGGCGGGATCGAGTCGCGCGACCTCGAGGCGCTGGCGCGGCACCTGCCGCGCAACGGCGTCACCGTGGTGCGGTTCGAGCAGCCGTGGCGGCGCGCGGGGCGGAAGGTGGCCACCGCACCGCCCACCCTCGACGCGGCGCTGGTGGCCGCCGCCGACCGGCTGCGGGTCCGCACCCCGCTCATCGTCGGCGGCCGCTCCGCCGGCGCCCGCTCGGCCACGCGCACGGCGGCCCGGCTCGGCGCGGTCGGCTGCCTCGCGCTGTCGTTCCCGCTCCACCCGCCCGGACGGCCCGAGAAGTCGCGGCTCGACGAGCTGCTCGGGGCGCGGGTGCGCACCCTCGTCGTCCAGGGGGAGAACGACACGATGGGCCGGCCCGAGGCGTTCCCCGACGACGTCGAGATGACCGTGGTGCCGGGTGCCGACCACGGCCTCAAGGTCGCCGCGCGCGGCCCGGTCACCCAGGACGAGGCGCTCGACATCGTCGTCGAGTCGACGCTGGAGTGGGTGGTGCGGGAGATCGTCGGGAATGTGGTGCCGCGGTGAGGCGTTCCACGTCACGTGATGGCCACCCTGGTTCGCGCCGCGCCCGACGTACGCTGGTGGGCGATGACTGAGCAGTTCGACACCGCCGACGAGGTCGTCGACGTCGCCACCGAGACCGAGGACGAGCGCACGCTGCGCTTCGAGCGCGACGCGCTGCCGTTCCTCGACCAGCTCTACTCGGCCGCGATGCGGATGACCCGCAACCCCGCTGACGCCGAGGACCTGGTGCAGGAGACCTTCGCGAAGGCGTTCTCCGCCTTCCACCAGTTCAAGCCGGGCACGAACCTGAAGGCCTGGCTGTACCGCATCCTCACCAACACGTTCATCAACAACTACCGCAAGAAGCAGCGGCAGCCGCAGCAGTCGATGTCGGAGGACGTCGAGGACTGGCAGCTCGCCCGCGCCGAGTCGCACACCTCCGCGGGCCTGAAGTCCGCGGAGTCCGAGGCGCTCGAGCACCTGCCCGACTCCGAGGTGAAGGACGCACTCCAGCGGCTGCCCGAGGAGTTCCGGCTCGCCGTCTACCTCGCCGACGTCGAGGGGTTCGCCTACAAGGAGATCGCCGAGATCATGGACACGCCGATCGGCACCGTGATGTCGCGCCTCCACCGCGGACGCCGGCAGCTGCGCGACATGCTCGCCGACTACGTGCGCCGCCACGACCTGCTTCCCGCCGGCACGGTGGAGGGGGGTAAGCGATGAGCGACGACTGCGCAGACTTCCTCGAGCGGATCGTCTACCTGCTCGACAACGAGCTGGAGGAGACCGAGTGCGCCGAGGTGCGGGTGCACATCGAGTCGTGCAGCCCGTGCCTGGAGCGCTACGACGTCCAGCGCACGATCAAGGCGCTGGTGGCCCGCTCCTGCGCGGAGCGTGCCCCGGACTCGCTGCGCGCGCGGGTGCTGGTGCAGCTGCGCGAGGTCCAGGTCCGCTACGAGTCCTGAGCACAGCACAGAACCCCGGCCTGATGGGCCGGGGTTCGGTCTGTCGTGCGTCAGCTGTTGGGGCGCTTGCCGTGGTTCGCGCTCTTCTTGCGGCGCGACTTGCGCTTGCGGCCGGTCTTGCCCATCGGTCACTCCTCGGTCAGGGAACGCGAAAGTCTCTCACAGGCGGCTCAGGAACCGCTCTTCGTCGACGACCACCCGGGTCACCTCGCCGGAGCCCACGACCTTCCCGTCGGTGTGCCGTGCGGCCACGGTGAACTTGTGCAGCCGGCCGTCGACGTGGGTGCGCGACGCCGTCACCTCCACCTCCTGCCCGACGGCCGAGGCGGCGAGGTGCTCGAGCGAGACCCGGGTGCCGACGCTGGTGGCGCCGTCGCCGAGCTCCGGCGCGAGGGCGGCGCAGGTGGCGGCCTCGCACCAGGCCAGCAGCCGCGGGGTGCCGAGCACCGCGAGGTCGCCGGAGCCGAGCGCGGCGGCGGTGTCGTCGTCGGTGACGGTGAACGTCAAGGTGGCGTGCATCGGGCTAGAGCTCCAGGCGGTAGGCGAGCAGGTCGACGTAGGCGTTGGGCGCCCAGTCCCGGTCGGGGAGCCGGGTGAAGCCCATGCTCTCGTAGAGGCGGTGGGCGGCCGTCATGGTCGGCGTCGACGACAGCACCACGGCGCCGAGCCCGCGCCGCCGGGCGTCGTCGACCACGAGCTCGGTCAGGAGGCGCCCGACGCCGCGGCCCCGCGCCCGCGGGTCGACGGCGAGCATCCGGAACTCGCCCTCGTCGTCGCGCCCGATCTCGCGGTACGGCGAGCCCGGCGGGCAGATCGTCACGGTGCCCAGCACGTCGGTGCCGTCGACGGCCACCCACACCTCGGCGTCGCGGTCGCGGCCGGCGACGTCGGTGAGCACCTCGACGTACTCGAACTCGACCTTCACGTGGTCGTCGTAGGCCGCCAGCAGCACCGCCACGACGGCGTCGTGGTCGCGCGGCTCGAGCCGGCGGAGGTCCGGCGCGCTCACACGCCGAACGTGGCGCGCGGGTAGGCCGCGTCGACGTCGGTGATGACGTTGACGAGGTAGGGCACGCCGGAGTCGAAGGCCCGGTCGAGGGCGGGTCCGATCTGCCGGGGGTCGGAGACGGTCTCGCCGGCACCGCCGAGCGCCTTGACGACGCCGTCGTAGGAGGTGGCCGGGTTGAGGTCGGCCGCGACGTCGTAGCCGTAGAGCATCTGCATCGGGCCCTTCTCCAGGCCCCACGCGGAGTTGTTGCCCATCACCATCACGACCGGCAGGTCGTGGCGCACCAGGGTGTCGACGTCCATGAGCGAGAAGCCGGCGGCGCCGTCGCCGAGCAGCAGCACCACCTGCGACGACGGCCGGGCGATCCGGGCGGCGATCGCCGCGCCGAGCCCGGCGCCGAGGCAGCCGTAGGGGCCGGGGTCGAGCCAGCCGCCGGGCCGCTTCGGCTCCACGTACTTGCCGGCGAAGCTCACGAAGTCGCCGCCGTCGCCGATCACCACGGCGTCCTCGGCCAGCCGCGGCACCAGCTCGCCGTAGATGCGGGCGGGGTGCACCGGGTCGGCCTCGGCGGTGAGCAGCTCGCGGTCGCGCTCGACGCCGGCCTTCACCGTGTCCTGGAGGTCGCTCACCCAGCCGCCCCAGTCGGGCTTGGCCCCGCGCTCGAGCGCGGCGAGCAGCCCGTCGAGCACGGCGGTGAGGTCGCCGGACGCCGACGCGGCGAGCTCGGCGTGCCGCGACACCTGGCCGGGGGAGTCGGCCACGTGCACCACCTGCGCCTCCCCGAACACGCCGTAGCCGAGCCGGAAGTCGAGCGGCGTGCCGACCACGACCACGAGGTCGGGCTCCTTGAACGCCTTGCTGCGGGCCTTGGTGACCAGCAGCGGGTGGCCGCCCGGCACGACGCCGCGGCCCATCCCGTTGGTGATCGCGGGCAGCCCGGCGCCCTCGACCAGCCGCAGCGCGGCCTCCTCGGCGCCGTCGGCCCACACGTCGGTGCCGAGCACGAGCACCGGGCGCGACGCCCGGGCGAGCAGGCCGGCGATGCGCTCGACCGCCTCGGGGTCGGGGTCGGCGCCGCGGTCGCGCTCCCCGGTGGGGGCGGGCCCGGAGGCGGAGTTGAAGAACTCGTCCATCGGCACGTCGACGAACACCGGGCCGCGGTGGGAGGAGCCGGCCGTGCGGAACGCGTGGTCCATCCCGCCCAGCACGTCGCCGGCGGTGGGCAGCGTCGCCGCGTGCTTCGACACCGAGGCCACGATGGGCGGCTGGTCGAGCTCCTGGAGGCTGCCGCTGCCCCAGCGGTTCTGCGGCGCGCGGCCGCCGACCACGACCAGCGGCGAGCCCGCGAACTGCGCCTGTGCGATCGCGCTGACGCCGTTGGTGACGCCGGGGCCGGCGGTGAGCACCGCCAGGCCGGGCGCCCGGGTGAGCTTGCCGGTGGCCTCCGCCGCGAAGGCCGCCGTCTGCTCGTGGCGGACGTCGAGCAGCCGCATCGGCGGGTCGGCCTTCACCGCGCCGTCGTACATCGGGAACACGTGGGCGCCCGAGAGCGTGAACATCGTCTCGACGCCGTGGGCACGAGCGACCGCCACGGCCAGCTCGCCGGAGTGGCCCTCGATCGTGGTGCTGGACGTGTCGGGGGTGGCGGTGTCAGTCACCCGCCGAGCGTCCCATGAAGCGCGGCCGCAGAGCGCGCAGGGCGTCCACGAGCAGCAGCAGCAGGTCGGCCCGGACGGCGGGCGGGTTCGGGCCCGAGCGCGAGCTGCAGGTAGAGCGCGCGCAGGTAGGCGTCGAGGTTGCCGGTGAAGCGGTAGGGATCGGTGGTGAGGTCGCGGCGCCGCTTGCGCACGCCGTCCACGAGCTTCACCAGCCACATCTCCACCGTGTCGATGCCGATCCGCTCCCGGCGGAGCACCGTCAAGGTGGCGGCAGCGAGCCGGTCGGGCTCGCCCGAGCCGAACGGGGCGTCGACGGGGGTGACCACCCGCTCTCCGAGCACCTCGAGCAGCACGATGAGCTCGGCGCCGCCCACGTGCGGCGAGGCGGCGAGGACGCCGATCGCGTCGGCCCCGTGCGCGATGGCGTGCGCCCAGCCCTTGCCGGGCACGAAGCCCCGCGCGTCGCGCTCGGCGAGCAGCCACGAGGCGAGCCGGTCGCCCCACTCGAGCACCTTCCCGCCGGGCACCAGGGGCCGCTCGTTGTCGCGGGCGATGCACTCGGCCAGGATCAGCGCCGAGAAGCTGCGCCGGAACACCGAGTCGGTGCCGACCTCGCCGAGCCCGCGCCGCAGCCCGGCCGCCATGCCGTCGCCGAGCCCGCGCAGCAGGTCGTCGTACACGCCCCGCTCGATCCAGGTGGCGAGCACCGGGAGCGCGAGCCCGTCGCGCTGCTGCGGGTCGGTGTCGCCGAGCAGGGCGGTGAGCTCGGCGGTGAGGTCGGCCAGCGGCAGCGCGGTGGGCACGCGGAAGTCGTCGTCGTGGACCTGCTTCCAGTTCACCCGAGAGACCTGACCCACCTGCCCCATCCTGCCAACCGGGTGCCCGGTTCGCCCAGAGGGGTGCCGGGGTTCACAGCCGGAACGCTCCGCCATGCGGACACCTGCGCACTACCGTGACGGACGTGCCGACCTTCCCGGAGCTGGTCCGCCTCCGGACCGTGCTCGGGCCCGAGGACGTCGCCTGGCTGCAGCTGCTTCAGGCCGACTGGCAGATCATCGCCGACCTGTCCTTCGCCGACCTCGTGCTGTGGCTGCGCGACAAGGACGACGACGGGCTTCTGGGCCTGTGGGCAGATGCGGCCGACCACCGGTCCCACGGCGTACGTCGACGACATCGTCGGCAGCCACGTGGCCGCCGGCCGTCGTCCACTGCTCGACCAGGCGTGGTCGCAGGGGCGGATCGTGCGCGAGGGCGACCCGGAGTGGCGCGACGAGGTGCCGGTGCGCGGCGAGGCCATCCCCGTGGTGCGCGCCGGCACGGTGATCGGGGTGGTGGCGCGGCACACCAACCTGCTCGGCGTCCGCACCCCGAGCCGGCTCGAGCTCTCCTACCTCCAGACCGCCGCCGACCTCACCACGATGATCGCCGCCGGCGAGTTCCCGGCGCCCGGCCAGCGCAGCGACCACGCCGACTCACCGCGGGTCGGCGACGGGTTCCTCCGGGTGGCCGCCGACGCCCGCGTGGTCTACGCGAGCCCGAACGCCCAGTCGGTGTTCCGGCGGCTCGGGCTGTCCGGCGACGTCGCCGGCCAGCTCCTGCCCGACCTCACCCGCGAGCTGGTGCCGGGGCGCCGGCGGCCCGACGAGGAGACGCTGAGCGCCGTCCTCGGCGGCCGGGCGCACCGCGACGTCGAGATCGCCACCGACGACGTCGCGCTCATCGTGCGGTCGATCCCGCTGCGCCCCGACGGCACGCACCAGGGCGGGCTGATCCTGGTGCGCGACGTCACCGAGCTGCGCCGCCGCGACCGCGAGCTGGTCACGAAGGACGCCACGATCCGCGAGATCCACCACCGGGTGAAGAACAACCTGCAGACCGTGGCGGCGCTGCTGCGGCTGCAGGCCCGCCGGATCGACAGCGACGACGCCAAGGCGGCGCTCGAGGAGGCCGTGCGGCGGGTCGGGTCGATCGCGATCGTGCACGAGACCCTGAGCCAGGCCGTGGAGGAGTCGGTCGACTTCGACGAGATCGCCGACCGGCTGGGGGAGATGGTCACCGAGGTGAGCGCGCTCACCGGGCGGGTCGACGTGCGGCGCATCGGGCGGTTCGGCGTGCTGCCCTCGGAGTCGGCCAACGCGCTGGCGATGGTGCTCACCGAGCTGCTGCAGAACGCCGTCGAGCACGGCTACGCCGACAGCGAGGGCCCGGCCCGGGGGACGGTCGAGGTTCGGGCCGACCGGATCGTGGGACGGCTCCACGTCACCGTCGCGGACGACGGCCGCGGGCTCCCCGACGGGTTCACGCTCGACGGGTCGACGAACCTCGGGCTGTCGATCGTGCGCACGCTCGTGGAGTCCGAGCTCGGCGGTCAGCTCGACCTGGCCGCGCGCCCGGAGGGTGGCACCCGGGTCGTCGTCGACCTGCCGCTGCCGTAGCGCGAGTCGGCGTCAGGCGGTGCGCACCCGCGCGCGGGAGTTGCGGCGCTTGAGAGCGCGCCGCTCGTCCTCGCCGAGACCGCCCCAGACCCCATGATCCTGGCCGGCCTCGAGGGCCCACTGCAGGCACTGTTCGCGCACGTCGCAGCGTCGGCACACCTGCTTGGCCTCCTCGATCTGGAGGATGGCCGGACCGGTGTTGCCGATCGGGAAGAACAGCTCCGGGTCCTCGTCGAGGCACGCAGAACGGTGACGCCAATCCATGGGGTAGGTAGATCCTTCGAAGTCGTAACGTGCAGGCAGGGATGCTCAGGCCTGCGGGCGCACACGCGCGTCGCTTTGTGAACGTTTACACATGCGGCTCGCCCAGAGTGTCAATCTCAGGCCGCGGGATCAAGGGTCTGGGAAGGTTCGTTGAGTCACACGGCGAACTGACTGGACCAGGAGCGCGCCCGATCTTGTCTAGGCTGCCCCGCGTGGCCGCGCCGGACAACCCGCCCCCGCTGCGGGTCGCCGCCTCCCTGGTCGCGGTCCAGGGCGTGGTGCTCGTGGGGCTGGCGGTGGTCGAGCTGGGCAGCATCGACCCCGACCGGCGCGCCGTCGCGATCTCGGGCGCGGTGTTCTTCGGCGGCTACGGCGTCGCGCTGCTCGCCTGCGCGGTGGCGCTGGTGCGGCGCGTGTCGTGGGTGCGCGGCCCGGTGCTCCTCACCCAGCTCGTGCAGCTGGGCATCGCGTGGAACGTGCGCGACTTCTGGCCGCTCGCGGTGCCGATGGCGGTGGCGGCGCTCGTCGTCCTCGCCGGCGTGCTGCACCCGGCGAGCGTCGATGCGCTCGCCTCGGACCCCGACACCACCTAGTCCTTGGGCGGGGGCGGGTCCTCCTCCAGCGAGCTGCGGAGCTGGGCGAGGGTGCGGCTGAGCAGGCGCGAGATGTGCATCTGGGAGACGCCGATCTCCTCCGCGATCTGCGACTGCGTCATGTTCTTGAAGAACCGCAGCAGCAGGATCTTCTTCTCCCGCGGGTCGAGCTGCTCGAGGAGCGGCTTGATCGACTCGCGGATCTCGACGTGCTCGAGGCCCTCGTCGTCGATGCCGATCGCGTCGAGCATGCTCGACGGATTCTCGTCGTTGTCGTCGGTGGCGTCGAGGGAGAGCGTGGCGTAGGCGTTGCTCGACTCCAGGCCCTCGATGATCTCCTCCACCGAGCAGCCGATCTCCTCGGCGAGCTCGCGCGGGGTGGGGGAGCGGCCGAGCTTCTGGGTGAGCTCGGCGGTGGCGCTGCTGATCTGCATCCGCAGCTCCTGCAGCCGCCGCGGCACCCGGATCGCCCAGCCCTTGTCGCGGAAGTACCGCTTGATCTCGCCGATGATCGTCGGGGTGGCGTAGGTGGAGAACTCGACGCCGCGGTCGGTGTCGAAGCGGTCGATCGACTTGATCAGCCCGATCGTGCCGACCTGCACGAGGTCCTCGAAGGGCTCGCCGCGGTTGCGGAACCGGCGGGCGCAGTGCTCGACCAGCGGCAGGTGCAGGTGCACGAGGCCGTCGCGCGACGTCGTCCGCACCGCCTGCGAGGCGCCGTCGGCGCGCATCTCGGCGAACAGCTCCGCGCTGCGCCGGCGGGTCTGCTCCACGCGGGTGGCGTGGTCGACCGGCCCGGCACCGGGTTCCGCGGGCGCGGCTCCGGTGGCCGGCTCGGTGTCCGGGTCGGGGGTCATGTCACACGGAGCCCGCTGCCGAGGACCGCATGGTCATCGACACCGTGAACCGGCCGTCACCCGTGTCGACCTCGGCGCTCGTCGCGAGCGTCGTGAGCACCTGCCAGGCGAAGCTGTCGAGGTCCGGCACCGGCGGCCTGGCGGTCTGCACGCTGACGGCCACCGTCATCTCGCCGGGGGCCAGGTGGAAGCTGCACACCAGGTCGCTGCCGGGGTCGGCGTGCTCCAGCACCATGGCGTTCGCCTCGCCGACGGCGATCCGCAGGTCCTCGATGTCGTCGATGGTGAAGTCGAGCCGCGCGGCGAGACCCGCGGTGGTGGTGCGCAGCACCGACGCGTACGCACTGTCGGCGGGCAGCCTCAGCTCCACGTCCGCCTTGCCGATGAGGGTGCTGTCCGCCATCCCCGTCACTCCGACCCCTTGCTCACGCGCGCCGCCGCCCGGCGCGCCTCGACGGGCGCGACTCTACTGCCCTCACACGGGGGTGATCGGCAGCGACCTCCGCGGCTCGAAGGCGAACCCGCTGCCCGTGCTGACGCGGGTGACGGCCACCTCCTCGGCCTCCGGCGCCGGCTCGCCGCGGACGACGCGGAGGTACCAGTCGTCGGCGGTGCCCTCCACCTCGACGTCGAGCGCGGGGTCGACGGCGCGCACCACGGCCTGGAGCGGCGTGACGGCATCGGGGCCGCAGCGCGCGATCCAGGCGCCGTCGTCGTGGGCCGGGCCCTGCTGCACGCGGACTCCGTCGGTGCCGACCGCGGCGGCCACGTAGGCCGCGGGGTTGAGCAGCGGGTGCAACGAGAGGGTGCGCAGGGCGCCGGCCTCGTCGGACGGCAGGCCGAACGCGCGGTGGATCCGCTCCGCGGCGATGCCCGCGATGCCCACCAGCTGCTTGCGGCAGATCTCGGCGGCCTGCGCCTCGGTCTCGGCGCGGGCGCGCACGGCGAGCTGGAACGACAGGTCGAGCAGGTGCATCTGGAGGCACACCTCGTCGGCGATGCGCACCAGCGCGGAGTGGGAGAAGGCGCCGAAGTCGAGGTCGGACACCAGCGGCCCGGCGTAGTCGGCCTGCCCCTCGTCGTCCGGGTCGATCGGGTCGAGCTCGAGCGACGCCGCGGCCGTGCGAGACACGTGGTGGAACGGCGGGAGCGGCTCGACCGGCGGGTGGGCGTCGTCGATCACGACGGTCCACCGGCAGTGCGGGTGGCGGTCGGCCTCGCGATCGGCACTGCTGCGCGGCGGGCGGTGCACCGGCCGCACCTGGGCGCGCGGGTTGGAGGCGACGGCGGTGGCGTCGAAGGTCGGGTCCTCGATGTCGTGGCACATCGACACCACGTAGTCCTCGCCCATCGGCTCCACGTCCATGAGCGCACCGCAGTGGTCGAGGTGGAACTCGCCGTGCCGCGGGTCGTGCACGGTGTAGCGGAAGTCCATGAACTGCGGCGGCGCGCCGATGTCGAGCTGGAGGCCCTTGAAGATGGTCACGACGTCGCCCTCGCCCTCCACCTCGGGCGCGTAGCCGAGGGCGCGCTGCATCCGCCGGGTGTACACCGGCGACGCGCCCGACCACTCCTCGACGGCGATCTGCGCCATCTCCTCGCGGCCGAAGGCGGAGATGCACCAGGCCATGCCGGAGCGGTCGATCAGCTGGCCGATCAGCAGCAGCTCCGGCACGAGCGTGGCGAGCTCGGTGCGGCTCAGGGACGCGAAGCGGCTGTGCACCCGCTCAGCCTAGAACACGTTCTAGTATGCGGCATGCCCAGCGCGCAGCCCCGACCGATCACGATCGCCGACGTCATCGAGGCGATGGCGGACGCCGTGCCCGACCGGCTCGCCGTCGTCACGATGAACCGCGACTACACCTACGCCGAGGTCGACGAGCGCTCGACCCGGCTCGCGAACCTGCTGGTGGAGCGGGGGATCGGGCCCGGCGACCACGTGGCGGTGCACTCGGCCAACCGGATCGAGTGGGTCGACGCGTTCTACGGCTGCCTCAAGGCGCGGGCGGTGCCGATCAACGTCAACTACAAGTACCTGCACGAGGAGCTCGCCTACCTCTACGACAACGCCGACTGCGTGGCCGCGATCGTGGCGCCCGAGCACGTGGCCGCCGTCGAGGCGCTCGACCTCCCGCAGCTCGAGCAGACGATCGTGCTCGGCGACGACTACGACGCCGCGCTCGCCGCGGCGTCCACCGACCGGCTCGGCGGCCGCAGCGCCGACGACCGCTACGTGCTCTACACCGGCGGCACCACGGGCCACCCCAAGGGCGTGGTGTGGCGCAACGAGGACATCATCCGCGCGGCGCTCAACGCCGGCCGGTTCGGCGCCCCGTTCGACTCGGTGGAGCAGCTCGCCGAGGAGGCCGCCGCCAACGAGAGCCCGATGGTGCTGCTGGCGTGCGGCCCGATGATGCACGGCGGCAGCCAGTGGATCCTCGGCAACGGCCACGTCTCCGGCGCCACCGTCGCGCTCTACGACGAGCCGACCTTCGACGCCGTCAAGATCCTCGACCTGGTGCAGAAGGCCGGCGTCAACAGCCTCACCTTCCTCGGCGACGCGATGGGACGCCCGGTGGCGCAGGCGATCCTCGCCGAGCCCGACCGCTGGGACCTCTCCTCGCTGGTCGCCGTCTCCAACGGCGCCGCGCCGCTGTCGGAGGGCGTGCGCGCCGAGATCCGCCGCGCGCTGCCCGACCGGTTCATCCTCGACTCCTACGGCGCCTCGGAGTCCGGCGCCACCGGCTCCCGCGTCGACGACGGCACCGAGGGCGCGCATGGGCGCCCCCAAGTTCGGCGTCGGCGACGACGTCGAGGTGTTCGACACCGACATGCGCCCGTGCCCGCCCGGCGTCGACGGGATGCTCGGCCGCAGCGGCCCGATCCCGCTCGGCTACTACCGCGACGAGGAGAAGACCGCCGCCACCTTC
The DNA here is from genome assembly GCA_963808855.1 of uncultured Actinomycetota bacterium. GTDB lineage: Bacteria > Actinomycetota > Actinomycetes > Propionibacteriales > Nocardioidaceae > Nocardioides. Next base: position 1,667,155 of record CAWEHA010000002.1, read on the forward strand.
AAGGAGATCGACGGCCGGCGCTGGTCGATCCCCGGCGACTTCGCCCGCCGCGAGGACGACGGCTCGGTGACCGTCCTCGGCCGCGGCTCGGTGTGCATCAACACCGGCGGCGAGAAGGTCCACCCCGAGGAGGTCGAGGCCGTCCTCCTCCGCCACGACGACGTCTTCGACGCCGCCGTCGTCGGCACCGACCACGAGCGCTGGGGCCAGCAGGTCACCGCCCTCGTCCAGCGCCGCGACGGCTCCGACGTCACCGAGGACGACCTCCGCGACTTCGCCCGCTCCCTCATCGCCAACTACAAGGTGCCGAAGCAGGTGCTCTTCGTGCCCCAGGTGCCGCGCACCCCGGTGAGCAAGGTCGACTACCCGGCCAACTCGGCGCTGGCGCGGGAGCTGCTCGGTGCGGGGGACTCGGCCTAGCCAGGTGCAGGGCTCATACTAGGAACGTGCCGGCCTCGTCAGAGGCTGGCTTCGCGGACGTGGTGTAGCTGCAGCACGTTTCCCTTCCAGGGAAGAGGTCGAGGTTCAAATCCTCGCGTCCGCTCCATGCCTTGCGGCTTGCTCATCGCCCCGCATCGTCGGGACGCAGCTCCGCGAGGTCGATCTCCATGAAGTCGGCGACGTCGGCGGCCCAGCGGTCGCTCACGAAGGCCACGTGCATCGGGTGGGCGTTGTAGGCGTCGTACGCCTCGCGGTTCGCGAACTCCATCGTCACCGCGAGGCGAAAGTCGTTCTTGAGCCCGACCTGGCGGACCACGTCGAACTCCTCGACCCCGTCGATGGTGGCGAGAGAGCTCAACGCCGCCAGGAACGCCTCGGCCTCGGGACTGCCCTCGTCTTGTCGCAGCGTGAAGACGACGAGGTGCCGGATGCGGGAGCCCCGCAGGGTTGTCATGGGCGGCAAACGTACCCGGTTCGGGTGAGCGATCTCGTTCTCCACAGCCTGCGACGAGGGGATGACGATGTCGGCGGGTGGAGATATAATCGAATGCATGTTCGAGATAGCCGAGGGTGCAGTCGCCGTGGATGCCGACACTGTGCGCGCCTTCACCGCCGCGCTCGTGTCGGGCGAGGGCCCGACCGACGACGCCGGGCGGATCGACCTGATCCGGGCGATGGAGGAGCTGAAGTGCGCAGCGGAGGGGCGGCAGGCGCGCGAGGCGGTGGCGTTCGATGCGTCGCAGCGGGCCGCAGCAGGCCGCGGCGGGCGAGCGGGCCGGAGCGGCAGGGGCGCGGGCGTGGCCGCCCAGGTCGCGTTGGCGCGGCGGGTCTCGCCGCACCGCGGGCAGCGGTTGCTCGGGTTGGCGAAGGTGCTGCATGCGGAGATGCCGCACACGATGGCGGCGTTCCGGGCCGGCCGGATCTCGGAGTGGCGGGCCACGATCCTGGCGCGGGAGACCGCGATGCTCGAGCGGGAGGAGCGCGCCGTCGTCGACGCCGCAGCTCGCCGCCGACGCCGGCCGGCTGGAGGCGATGGGCGACCGGGAGCTCGCGGGTGCCGCGGCCAGCCTGGCCGCGCGGCTCGACCCCGCCTCGGTGGCGCGGCGTCGCCGGCGGGCCGAGGAGGAGCGCAGCGTCACGATCCGGCCCGCGCCCGACACCATGACGTACGTGACCGCGCTGCTCCCGGTCGCCCAGGGCGTCGCCGTCCACGCCGCGCTGACCCGGGACGCCGCGTCCAAGCGGGCCGCGGGTGATCCGCGGAGCCAGGGCCAGGTCATGGCCGACACCTTCGTGGAGCGGGTCACCGGGCAGGACCACGGCCGCCGCGGTCCCGGCCGCGGTCACGGTGGTGCTGAGCGACCAGGCGCTGCTGACCGGGGCCGACGACGACGCGCTGCTCGCCCCGGGCGCGAGCGGCGGAGGCGCGATCCCCGCCGAGCTGGCCCGCGAGCTGGTGCTGGCCGAGCCTCGACGAGACCGCGAGGACCAGCCTGCGGCGCCTCTACCAGGCGCCCACCGGGCAGCTGGTGGCGATGGAGTCCACCTCGCGCTGCTTCCCCGCCGGGCTCGCCGAGCTGGTGCGGATCCGCGACGAGGTCTGCCGCACCCCGTGGTGCGACGCCCCGATCCGCCACACCGACCACGTGGAGCCGCACGACGAGGGCGGCACGACCGCGTTCGTGAACGCCCAAGGACTCTGCGAGGCGTGCAACCACGCCAAACAGGCACCCGGCTGGCGAGCCAGACCCGGGCCGGCGGACGTCGTCCACACCACCACACCGACCGGCCACCGCTACCGATCACTCGTCCCGAGCCGACCACCACCCCCGCTGTCCCGGATGGAGATCTGGTTCCGCGACCGACTCGCGTTGCACTACTTGCCCGAGTGCGCCTGATCTGGTCGATCCCCGGCGACGTGGCCCGCCGGTCGATGTCGGCGCAGGTCGTCGCCCCGCGTTCGTAGCCGACCGGGCTCGCGTGGTACGAGGGGCGCGTGACCATCGACACGACCGGCGGCTTCGTGCGCGTCAGGGGCGCCAACGAGCACAATCTCCGCAACGTCGACGTCGACATCCCTCGGAACGCCATGGTGGTGTTCACCGGGATCTCCGGTTCGGGGAAGTCCTCGCTGGCTTTCGGCACGCTGTACGCCGAGGCGCAGCGACGCTACTTCGAGTCGGTGGCGCCCTACGCGCGCCGGCTGCTGCAGCAGGTCGGTGCTCCGCACGTCCAGGAGGTCACCGGGCTGCCACCGGCGGTGGCGCTGCAGCAGCGACGCGGCGCGGCCACGTCCCGCTCGTCGGTCGGCACCCTCACCACGCTCTCCAACCTGCTGCGGATCCTCTATTCGCGAGCGGGCGACTACCCCGCCGGGGCCGACCACCTCCCGGCCGAGGCGTTCTCGCCCAACACCGCGGCCGGCGCGTGTCCGCGCTGCCATGGTCTGGGTCTCGTGCACGACGTCACCGAGGAGCTGCTCGTCCCCGACCCGTCCCTGAGCATCCGCGAGGGCGCGATCGCCGCCTGGCCCGGTGCCTGGCAGGGTGCCAATCTGCGCAGCATCGTCACCGGTCTCGGCATCGACATCGACAAGCCGTGGCGCAGGCTCAGGAAGAGGGACCGAGACTGGCTGCTCTTCACCGACGAGCAGCCGTCGGTGCTCATCGAGCCCGAACCCGATCGCGTCGACCACGGCTACTACGGGAAGTTCTGGAGCGCGCGCAAGCACGTCATGCATGTCCTGGCCGACTCCAAGAGCGAGCGGATGCGCGAGCGGGCCCTGCGGTTCGTGGAGGACGCGCCCTGCCCCGAGTGCCAGGGCAGCGGACTACGGCCGGAGGCACTCGCGGTGACCTTCCTCGGGCGTTCGATCGCCGAGGTCAACGACCTGGCGTTCACCCAGCTGGTCCCGGTGCTGCGGCCGACCGCCGAGCTGCCCGAGGAGACCAACGAGGTCGCGGTGCGGATCTGCTCTGACCTGGTCGCCCGCATCGAGGTGCTCCTCGACCTGGGCCTGGGCTACCTGAGTCTGGGACGGAGCTCGACGACCCTGTCGCCCGGTGAGGCGCAGCGCCTGCGGATCGCCACCCAGCTGCGTTCCGGGCTGTTCGGGGTCGTCTACGTGCTGGACGAGCCCTCCGCCGGCCTGCACCCGGCCGACGCGGAGCCGCTGCTGGATGTCCTGGACCGCCTGAAGGCGTCCGGCAACTCGCTGTTCGTCGTCGAGCACGACCTCGACGTCGTACGGCGTGCGGACTGGGTCGTCGACATCGGCCCCGGTGCGGGCGAGGCCGGGGGCCGAGTGCTCTACAGCGGCCCGGTAGCGGATCTCGAGGGCGTCACCGAGTCGGCCACCAGTGCCTACTTGTTCGGCCGTGCGGAGCGACTGCTGCACGACGTGCGTGCCCCCCAGGGCTGGTTGCGGTTGGCTGGTGTGCGCCGCCACAACCTGCGCGACCTGTCCGTCGACATCCCGCTCTGCGTGCTGACCGCCGTCACCGGGGTGTCCGGTTCCGGCAAGTCGACCCTGGTCAGCCAGGTGCTCGCCGAGGACCCGACTGCCCTCGAGTCGTTCGACCGACTGGTGCTGGTCGACCAGCGGCCCATCGGCCGGACGCCGCGGTCCAACCTCGCGACGTACACGGGGATGTTCGACGCCGTGCGGAAGCTCTACGCCGCCACGGATGCGGCCCGGGCCCGCGGCTACGGCCCGGGTCGCTTCTCCTTCAACGTGCCTGAGGGCCGCTGCGAGACCTGCGAGGGCGAGGGATTCGTCTCCGTCGAGCTGCTCTTCCTGCCCGGCACCTACGCACCCTGCCCGGCGTGCCACGGCGATCGCTACAACGCCGAGACACTCGAGATCACCTACCGCGACAAGAACATCGCGGAGGTCCTCGCCCTGTCCGTCGACGACGCCGCGACGTTCCTCGCCGAGGTGCCAGCCGCCGCACGGAGCCTTCAGACGCTGCGCGAGGTGGGCCTGGGCTATCTGCGACTGGGACAGCCTGCGACCGAGCTGAGCGGCGGTGAGGCACAACGCATCAAGCTCGCCACCGAGCTCCAGCGGGCGCACCGCGGCCACGCGCTCTACCTGCTCGACGAGCCGACCTCGGGACTACACCCCGCGGACATCGCACTCCTGCTGCGCCAGCTGCACCGACTCGTCGACGCCGGCAACACGGTGGTTCTCGTCGAGCACGACCTCGACGCGATCGCCACCGCCGACTGGGTCATCGACCTCGGCCCGGGCGGAGGAGACGCCGGCGGTCGGGTCGTCGCGACCGGCACGCCGGCCGACATCGCGAAGGCCGAAGGCAGCGCGACCGCGCCGTACCTCGCGCGGCGGCTCGAGCGGACCTGAGCTGGCCCGGCGACAGGTCACCGCCTCGTCAGTGGCGAGGCTGACGTGAGAGGACGATCCGCGACTTGCCGCTCGCTCATCGCAACTACGAGGTGCAAGCAGGTCCTTTGTGTAGGTGCGCGCACTCCGGTGAGCAAGGTCGACTACGCGGTCAACTCGGCGCTGGCGCGCGAGCTGCTGGTGCGGGGGACTGGCCTGCGGGACGCGATATATGACAAGTAACTTACAAACTGGTACGTCCCGAGTAGCGGTATTGCACAACAGCACTTCACTCGCCGGTGCCAGAGGTTGCGGTGTCGGAACCGCCCAGGTGCCTTCGGCTGGTGGAGCGAGATTGGCGACGGCTGTCACAGCGGTGAGGAAGCACTATGAGCACCAGAATCGTCAGCACACGCCGGTCGGCTGCGTCGTCCTGGCCGCCTGTCCGTCTCTTGGGCGGCTGTGGGTCCGGCGACTCGACGGGGTAGCGGCGGACCCTCGGAGCGCCGAGCACCACAGGAGCGGAAACGCCCGCAGCATCCACTCGCAGCCAGCTCCGATCTGGAGGGAACCTGGCAGACCGGACCATCTCGCTGGAGGACACCGAGCGCACCGTGCGCCGCCACGGGCTCGGCCGGTATGTCGAGGACTACCGCGAGAACGCCCCGTTCCTCGACGACACCGTGTTGACCTCACGATCGAGGACGGAGGGTGGGACCTGTACGGCAAGTCCGGGAGTGACGGACAGCAGGAGCCGATAGACTACGACGCGGAGTACGAGATCGACGGCGAGACGTGGTGTTCCACCACTCCGACGGCTCGAACACCTACCGCTGGCAGGTAGCCAAGGACACTTGACCTCCGGTTCGTCAAGTCGACGTTGCCGGCCTACGGGGGGATCCCCGACGAGGTGTTCCAGCGCGCGCTGTACATGACGGACACGTTCTCGAGGCAGGGCTGACTCCGGGTAGACGGGCGCACCTCTCGGCCCGACGACCGGTGGAGAACCTGGCCGCGGAGTGCCATGCTTCTCCAGATCTCGGCAGCCTCGTCGACGGGCGGAGAACACGCATGGAGCAGGCAGCTGATGGAGAGATATCGCTGGGCCGCAGGGGTCGTGGTACTCGGCGGTCTACTGATGACGGTTCTCTTCGTGCCGTTCACGGTCGCCCATGGCCCGACGTCGATCAACCGCGGCGACGAGGTCCTGTACGCCGACATGCAGGTGTGGGGCCTCCTTCTCGGCGTGGTCCCGTGCGTCGTGCTCGGGTTGGCGCTCTGGCGTCTGCGCGACCTCGCCGCGGGAGCGCGAGCAGTCACTCGGGCGGCATGGGCCGCCGTCGCGGTGCTGCTCGTTCTCTCGGCAGCGCAGGACCTTGCCTCCGTGCGCTGGGCCCGCTCTTCGTCTACTTCGTCATGGTTCCGGCGTTGCTGGTCGCCGCCGCGTCGCACCGATCAGGTGTTCCTGGCGATCCGGCCGTGCGCATCGTCACCGCACGCAGCGGGTATTGCACGGAGGGCTGGTCGCATGGTCCTAATGGTGGACGAGGCCGGGTTGGGCAGCTACCGGACTGCTGCGTTCCTGCTCTACGGGGCGGGCGGGCTGGCGTGGGCCGCGCTCGGTGTCGCACTCGCCCGCGTCAGCACGGACGACGGCCTGACGGCGTGAGTCGGCGATCGGTCCGCCGTCTGAGCTTCGGCCTGGCTGCGGTGTACGCCGCGTTGGGAACACTCGAGGTCGTCCTGAAGGTCGCCGACGATGCGGAGGCGCCCACCATCGTGTTCTTCGGCGGCACGCTCCTGGCCGGCGCGGGCCTCATCGTCTGCGGTCTCGTGTCCGGGCTGTCCAGCACGACCCGCCGGGTCTGCATCGTGCTCGGTGCGGTGACGGGGATGCTGGCCAGTGCGTGGACGATCCTGGCGCCGTTCTCGGCATCACGGTGATCGTCGCCAACGCCTTGCGGTGGCAGGACGACCGGATCTAGATTGGACATGTGTCCAGTCACCTGTCCGTGCAGCCGCGGACCGGCCTTCGTACGCGGCGGGCGGCCACGCTCGAGAAGCTGCTGGCGGCCGGTGACGACGAGCTGCGCGCGGTGGGCCACGAGGCGCTGACCGTGGTACGCAGGTGTCCAGCCAGGTGTCTGTGCAACCGCGCGTCGGTCTGAGGACTCGCCGCGCAGCGACGGTGGAGAGGCTGCTGGCGGCCGGTTCCGAGGAGCTGCGCGCCGTCGGGCACGAGGCATTGACGGTGCGGACGGTGGCGGCACGGGCCGGGGTCAGCCCGGCGACGGCGTACACCTACCTGGCGTCGAAGAACCACCTGTTCGCCGAGCTCTTCCTCGCCTACCTGGTCGAGGACGACCACAAGCCGAAGGGCCGTGACGCCGTGGCGCGGGTGCGGAGCGTGACGCGGCGGATGGCGGAGCGGCTCGCCGCGGCGCCGGAGCTGGCGGCCGCGGTCACGCCGGCGCTGCTGAGCTCCGATCCCGACGTCGAGCGGTTGCGGCTGAAGATCGGGGCGGAGTTCGGGCGGCGGTTCGAGGCGGCGCTCGCCGACGACGGCGACCCGGCGGTGCTCGACGCGCTGTTGCTCGCGTTCTCCGGTGCGCTGCTGCAGGCCGGGATGGGCGTCATGACCTACACCGAGATGGGGGAGCGGCTGCACGTCGTCGTCGCCACCATCCTGCGAGGCAACGCATGACGACCACGCTCACCGACCCGCTCGTGCTGGACCCGTACGACTACGGGTTCCAGGAGGACCCGTACCCCACCTACGCGCGGCTGCGGGCCGAGGCGCCGCTCTACTACAACGCCGAGCAGGACTTCTGGGCGCTGTCGCGGCACGCCGACGTCGCCGCCGCGTTCCGCGACGACGCCACCTACTCCAACGAGATGGGCGTCACCGTCGACAAGAGCGCGTGGTCGCCGGACGCGCACCGGGTGATGTCGTTCCTCGCGCTCGACGGCGCGCGGCAGCAGCGGATCCGGTCGCTGGTGTCGCGGGCGTTCACGCCGCGGCGGGTGCGGGAGCTGACGCCGCAGGTGCAGGGGCTCACCGAGAAGTACCTCGACCTCGCGCTGCGCGACGGCGAGGAGCACGACTGGATCGACGAGGTGGCCGGCCGGCTCCCGATGGACGTGATCTCCGAGATGATGGGCGTGCCCGAGGCCGACCGCGACGAGGTGCGGCGTCAGGCCGACCTGCTCGTGCACCGCGAGGAGGGCATCCGCGACGTGCCGCCCGGCGCCGGCGACGCGTGGGTCTGGCTCACCGCCTACTACGCCGACATGCTGGCGCAGCGACGACGTCGGCCCACCGACGACCTCACCTCGGCGCTGCTGGCGGTCGAGGTGGACGGCGACCGGCTCGAGGACCACGAGATCATCGCGTTCCTGTTCCTCATGGTCGTCGCCGGCAACGAGACCACCACCAAGCTGCTCGGCAACGCGCTGTTCCACCTCGCTGCCGCACCCCGAGCAGCAGGCGGCCGTGTTCGCCGACGCCGACGACCACGACCTCGTGGTGCCGTGGATCGAGGAGACGCTGCGGTTCGACACGTCCAGCCAGATGCTCGCCCGGCACCTCAGGGCCGACGTCGAGGTGGACGGCGTCGTGGCGCCGGCCGGCGCGAAGCTGCTGCTCCTGCTCGGGTCGGCCAACCGCGACGAGACGGTGTTCACCGAGCCGACGCGCTACGACCTCGGCCGCGCCAAGGACGAGCTGTCGCAGAGCGTGTCGTTCGGCGGCGGCCGGCACTTCTGCCTCGGCGCCAACCTGGCCCGGCTGGAGGCGCGGGTCGTGCTGGAGGAGCTCGTGCGTCGCGTGCGCACCTTCGAGGTGGACGCCGAGCGCGCGCGCCGGGTGCACTCGGTGAGCGTGCGCGGCTTCGCGTCGCTGCCGGTGACGGTGAGCGCTGCGATGAGCGAGAAGTACGAGCGCCCCGAGCGCCGACCGGCCGTCGTCACCGGCGCGTCGTCCGGGATCGGCGCCGCGATCGCACTGCGGCTCGGGACGGCGGGCTACCCGGTGGCCCTGGGCGCCCGCCGCACCGACCGGCTCGCCGCGGTGGCCGACCAGATCCGCGCCGAGGGCGGCGAGGCCGTGGTGCACCCGCTCGACCTCACCGACGACAGCTCGGTCACCACGTTCGCGAAGGCGGTCACGGCCGACCTCGGCGACGTCGAGGTGGTGGTGAGCAACGCCGGCGCGGTGGCGCCCGGACGGATCGTGGAGGTGGAGCCGGAGCGGTTCACCCGCGAGCTCGACCTCGCGGTGGTGGGCGCGCACCGGCTGGTGCGGGCCTTCGTGCCCGGGATGGTCGAGCGGCACCGCGGCGACGTCGTGTTCGTGTCGTCGGACTGCGCGGTGCGGCCGCGGCCGTTCATGGCCGCCTACTCCGCCGGTAAGTGGGGGCTCGAGGGCATGGTGGCCTCGCTGCAGATGGAGCTCGAGGGCACCGGCGTGCGCGCCAGCGTGGTGCGACCCGGCCCCACCCACAGCGAGATGGGCGACGACTGGGACGCCGAGGACGCCGGGTTCGTGCTCGAGCAGTGGGCGAAGTTCGGGTTGGCCCGGCACCCGCACTTCCTCAAGCCGGCGGCGGTGGCCGACGCGATCGCCACCGTCGTGGACGCGCCCCGCGGCGTGCACCTGAACCTGGTGGAGGTCACGCCCGAGGCGCCGGTGGAGGACTCGTGACGCATCCCCGAGGTCAGCTACGCGGTGCCGGACGACGGGCACGGCCACCTCGCCGAGATGCGGGTGGATCCGATCGGTCTGTTCGAGCGGGTGCGCGCCGAGTGCGGCGACATCGGCCGGTTCCGGCTGGCCGACCGCGACGTCGTGCTGGTGTCGGGGGCCGAGGCCAACGAGCAGTTCTTCCGGGCGCCCGGACACGACCCTCGACCAGGCCGCCGCCTACCCGTTCATGACGCCGATCTTCGGGCAGGGCGTGGTGTTCGACGCCTCGCCCGAGGAGCGGCAGCAGATGCTGAAGAACCAGGCGCTGCGCGGCGACATGATGCGCGGCCACGCCGCCACCATCGAGGCCGAGATCCGGCGGATGGTCGACGACTGGGGCGCCAATGATCGGCAGAGCGGCGAGATCGACCTGCTCGACTGGTTCGCCGAGCTCACGATCTACACGACGTCGTCGTGCCTCATCGGCAAGCCCTTCCGCGAGGAGCTCGACTCCTCCTTCGCCCGGCACTACCACGACCTCGAGCGCGGCACCGACGCGCTGGCGTACGTCGACCCCTACATGGAGGGCGTCGAGTCGTTCGCGATCCGCGACCGGGCGCGCGAGCAGCTCGTGGCGCTGGTGCAGGGGATCATCGACCGCCGCCGAGTGCGGGGCACGGTTCCGAAGGACGAGCGCGACCTGCTCGACGTGCTCATCTCGATCGACATGAGCGCCGACTACATCACCGGCATCTTCATCTCGATGATGTTCGCCGGCCACCACACCTCGTCCGGGACGGCGGCGTGGACGCTCATCGAGCTGCTGCGCAACCCGGAGACGATGAAGGACGTCGTCGCCGAGCTCGACGACCTCTACGCCGACGGCTCGGAGATCTCGTTCCAGGCGTTGCGGTCGATCCCGCGGCTGGAGGCCGCGCTCAAGGAGACGCTGCGGCTGCACCCGCCGCTGGTGATCCTGCTGCGGGTGGCGCAGGAGGAGATCGAGCTGGCCGGCCACACCATCGCGCCCGGCACGATGGTGGCGGCCTCGCCGCGGGTGTCGAACCGGATCGCCGAGGACTTCCCCGACCCCGACCGCTTCGACCCCGGCCGCTACCTCGACGGCGAGCAGGCCGACCTGGTGAACCGCTGGACCTGGATCCCGTTCGGCGCCGGCAAGCACCGCTGCGTCGGCAACGCGTTCGCGATGATGCAGCTCAAGGCGATCTTCTCGGTGATCCTGCGCGACTACGAGTTCGAACCCGCTCAACCACTGGACTCCTACCGCGACGACGTGTCGAAGATGGTGATCCAGCTCGAGCAGCCGTGCCGGGTGAAGTATCGGCGGCGGTCGCGGTGAAGGTGGTCGCCGACCTGGACCTGTGCCAGGGGCACCAGATGTGCCAGGGGGAGGCGCCGGACGTATTCGGGTTCGACGAGGACGCCGACGTCGTGACCGTGCTGCAGGAGCAGCCGGACGAGACGCTGCGGCCGCAGGTGCAGAACGCGGTCGCCTACTGCCCCGCCATGGCACTGAGCATTCACGACGGGCCGATCGAGGAGGACTGAATGACGCTCAACCGTGCCGAGATCGAGGAGTTCTGGGACACCTGGCTGGAGGTGAACCGCGAGGCCGAGCGGATCGGCGACTGGACGATCATGGCCGACTGGTACGCCGAGGACGCCACCTACGGCTGGATGTACACCCCCGACGAGCACTTCATGGCGGTCGGCCGCGAGGAGATCCGCGACCTCGCGATCGGCCAGGAGATGGCCGGGCTCGACGGCTGGCACTACGACTACCAGTGCACGATGGTCGACGAGGCCAAGGGCATGGTGCTCGGGTTCTGGAAGCAGAAGTCCGGCATCACCGACGACGCCACCGGCCGCGAGTACGAGATCCTCGGCATCGGCGGCTCCTGGTTCGGCGTCGAGCGGCAGACTGATGGACCCGACGACGGGTGCTCAAGTTCGCCTGGCAGCGCGACTGGTTCGACCTCGGGTCGACGGCGACGACGTTCCTGGCCATCGCCGGCTCCGGCAAGGCACCGCAGGGGTTGCTGGACCGGATGAAGGTCGACGGGAAGTCCCAGCCCGGCCACTACACCTACGACGAGATGCCGTCGACGCTGTGGCCGCCGCCGGTGGAGCGCGGCGACTACGTGACGCAGGACGTCCCGTGACTCTTCCGCCCCCGCCCCAGCAGCTGGTCGACGGCAAGCTCGGCCCGGCCTCCGACGGCGCCACCTACCTGATCCTCAACCCGGCCACGGGCGAGCAGATCGGGCTGGCGCCGGACTCGACGGCCGACGACGTCGACGCCGCGATCGCCGCCGCCCGCCGCGCCTTCGACGAGGGCACCTGGGCAGGTGATCGCGACCTGCGGGTGCGGTGCCTGCGGCAGCTCCACGACGCGCTGCTGGAGGTGGCCGAGGACTTCAAGGCCCTCACCACCGCCGAGGTGGGCATGCCGGGCTTCATGATGGGCGCCGCCGGGTTCGACGTGCCGGTGGACGGACTGCGGTGGGTCACCGACCTGCTCGAGGGCTACGAGTTCGAGACCGACCTCGGCGTCGCCGAGCCGATGGGCATCGCGTCGCGGCGCACGGTGCGCCGCGAGCCGGTGGGCGTCGTCGCGGCGATCACGCCGTGGAACGTGCCCACCCAGATCAACCTGGCCAAGGTGGGGCCGGCGCTGGCGGCGGGCTGCACCGTCGTGCTCAAGCCGGCGCCCGACACCCCGTGGCTCGCCTGCGAGCTCGGCCGGCTGGCCGCCGAGCGCACCGACCTGCCGCCCGGCGTGCTCAACGTCGTGACCCCGCGGTCGAACGAGGTGGCCGCGGTGCTCGCCACCGACCCGCGGATCGACATGGTGTCGTTCACCGGCTCCACCGCCACCGGGCGCGCGATCATGGCCGCCGCCGCGCCGACGCTGAAGAAGGTGTTCCTCGAGCTCGGCGGCAAGTCGGCCGCGATCGTGCTCGATGACGCCGACGTGGGCGCCGCCGCCGGTGCCACCGCGTTCACCGCGTGCATCCACGCCGGCCAGGGCTGCGCCCTCACCACCCGGCTGGTCGTGCCCCGGGAGCGCTACGACGAGGCGGTGCAGGTGGCGGCGCAGACGATGGAGTCGATCGGCGTGGCCGACCCCGCTGATCCCTCGGCGATCTGCGGGCCGGTGATCTCGGCGTCCCAGCGCGACCGGGTCGAGGGCTACCTGCGGCTCGCCGTCGAGGAGGGCGGTCGCTTCGCCACCGGCGGCGCGGTGATCGAGCGGGACGGCTACTGGGTGCAGCCCACCGTCGTCGCCGGGCTCGACAACACCTCGCGGCTGGCCCAGGAGGAGATCTTCGGACCGGTGCTCGTCGTGATCCCGCACGACGGCGACGACGACGCCGTCCGCATCGCCAACGACTCGCCCTACGGCCTGTCGGGGTCGGTGGAGTCCGGCTCGCTGGAGCGGGCGAAGGCGGTGGCGGCGCGGATCCGCACCGGCACGATCGCCGTCAACGGTGGGGTGTGGTTCAGTCCTGACGCACCGTTCGGCGGCTACAAGCAGTCCGGCCTCGGCCGGGAGATGGGCGTCGCCGGGTTCGAGGAGTACTTGGAGACGAAGACAGTGGCGGAGCCGGCATGAGATTCCAGGACAAGGTCGTGATCGTCACCGGTGCGGCGCAGGGGATCGGCGAGGCCTACGCGCGAGCGCTGGCGGCCGAGGGCGCGCGCGTCGTCGTGGCCGACCTCAACGAGGAGGCGGGGGAGAAGGTGGCCGCCGACGTCGGCGGGCGGTTCGTGCACACCGACGTGTCGTCGCACGAGTCGGCCGCCTCCCTGGTGGCCGCCACGGTCGAGACGTACGGCGGGATCGACGGGCTGGTGAACAACGCCGCGATCTACGGCGACATGCAGTTCGACCTGCTGATCAGCGTCGACTGGGAGTACTACCGGAAGTTCATGTCGGTGAACATGGACGGCGTGCTGGTGATGACCCGCGCGGTCTACCCGGAGCTCCAGAAGCGCGGCGGCGGCGCGATCGTCAACCAGAGCTCGACGGCGGCCTACCTCTACTCCGGGTTCTACGGGCTCGCGAAGGTCGGCGTGAACGGCCTGACCCAGCAGCTCGCCCACGAGCTCGGCGGCATGGGCATCCGCGTGAACGCCATCGCCCCCGGCCCCACCGACACCGCCGCCACCCGCACCCAGGCCGGCGACGCTGCGCAGGAGCTCGTGAAGGGGCTCGCCCTCAAGCGGATGGGCCAGCCCGACGACATGGTGGGCGCCTGCCTGTTCCTGCTCTCCGACGAGTCGGCCTGGGTGACCGGGCAGATCATCGCCGTCGACGGCGGCCAGACCTTCCGCGCATGACCAGGGTCGGGTTCGTCGGGCTGGGCAACATCGGCAAGCCGATGGCGCTGCGGCTCGCGGCGTCCGAGCACGAGCTGAGCGTGTACGACGTCGCCGAGCCACCGGTGGCCGAGCTGGTGGCGGCCGGGGCGACGGCGGCGGGGAGCGTGGCCGAGCTCGCGGCCGACGTCGAGGTGCTGTGCGTGATGGTGCGCGACGACGACCAGGTGCGAACCGTGGTTGAGGAAGTGACGGGGCTGAGTTGTCGGTCGGGTACCCGAGAGCAACTCATTGTTGTGGTGCACTCCACCGTGGCACCCGGCACACCCGCCGAGCTCGCCGCACGAGGACTTCGAGTGCTGGACGCGCCGGTGAGCGGCGGGCCCGATGGGCGCCGCCGACGGGTCGCTGGCCGTGATGGTGGGCGGCGACGACGCCGCGTTCGCCGAGGCCCTGCCGGTGCTCGCGGCGGTGGGCAGCAAGGTCGTGCACGCCGGGCCGCTCGGCGCCGGCACCCGGTTCAAGCTCGCCCGCAACCTCATCCACTTCACGGCCTTCACCGCCGCCACCGAGGCGCAGCGGCTCGCCGAGGCCGCGGGCCTCGACCTGAAGGAGCTCGGCGAGGTGGTGCGCCACACCGACGCCGTCACCGGCGGCGTCGGCGCGATCATGCACCGCGAGACGACGGCGCCGATCGCGCCGGACGACTTCTGGTACGCCGTGTTCGACCACGTGGCGACACTGGGGGAGAAGGACCTCCGCTTCGCCCTCGACCTCGCCGACCAGCTCGGCGTCGACACCCCGCTGGCCGCACTCGCGGAGCAGCGGCTGAGGAAGGGACTCGGATTGTGAGCGGGAAGTTCGACGATCTGCCCGAGCAACGGCGACGCGGCCTGGAGAAGATGGAGCAGGTCTACGGCTTCGAGATGAGCGACGCCAGTGATGGGCCGGGTGGCGACTTCTTCCGCTACACCGTCGAGCACCTCTTCGGCGACATCTGGCAGCGCCCCGGCCTCTCCGACCGCGACCGCCGGCTGCTCCTCCTCGGCATGCTCGCCGGCACCGGGCAGCACGACGTCCTCGGCATCCAGGTGCCGGCCGCCCTCGCCGCCGGCGACCTCGACGCCGACGCGCTGCGCGAGGTCGTGATCCTGGTCTGCCACTACGCGGGCTGGCCGCACGGCGCGCGGCTGAACTCGCTGGTGGAGGAGACGATCGCCAAGGCGACCGGTGATTGAGGCACTTCCCGAGATCGGCTGCTACGGACTGGCCGGGCACACCGACCAGCCGCGCGACCTGCTCGACGAGGTGGTGCTCGCCGAGCGACTCGGCATCGGGTCGGTGTTCCTCTCGGAGCGGTTCAACGTCAAGGACGCCGGGGTGCTGGCCGGCGCCGCCGTCGCTGCGACCAGCCGGATCGGTGTCGCCACCGCCGCCACGAACCACAACACCCGGCACCCGCTCGTCACCGCCACGATGGCGACCACGCTCCACCGGATGTCGGGCGGGCGGTACGCGCTCGGGCTCGGCCGCGGGTTCGACGTGCTCTTCGACCTCATGGGCGTCCCGCGGGTCACCAGCGCTCAGCTCGAGGACGCCGTCGGCATCCTGCGCCGGCTCTGGCACGGCGAGGCGGTGGCCGGTCACGACGGACCGGCGGGTCAGTACCCGTTCCTCAACCAGGACGCCACGTTCGATGAGGACGTGCCGGTGCTGCTCATGGCGGTCGGCGACCGCTCCCTCGAGCTCGCCGGCCGGATCGCCGACGGCGTCGTGCTGCACACCTTCCTCTCCGACGACGCATTGCGCCGCTCGGTGGAGGTGGTGCGCAACGCCGCCGCCGATGCGGGCCGCGACCCGGCGTCGATCCGGATCTGGGCGGTGCTGGCGACGGTGACCGACGACCTGCCCGAGGAGCTGCGGCTGCGCAAGCTGGTGGGGCGGCTCGCCACCTACCTGCAGGGCTACGGAGCCGTGCTCGTGCGCGCGAACGGCTGGGACCCGGCCGACCTGGAGCGGTTCCGCGCCGACGACCTGGTGCAGGGCTACCCGGGTGCCTTCGACGCCGTGGGCACGCCCGAGGAGCTGCGGCACCTGCGCGAGGTGCTGCCGCCGAGGTGGCTCGAGGCCGCCGCCACCGGCACCGCCGCGACCTGTGCGTCGCGGGTCCGGGACCAGCTCGACGCCGGCGCCGACAGCGTGGTGCTGCACGGCGCCACCCCCGCCGAGCTCGCCCCGGTGCTCGACGCCTGGCGCCGCGTGCGGCCCGCCGGGCTCGACGCGCTTCCGCGCAATCCAGGCCACGGTCGGCACTAGCCTGGGCCTCGTGTACGGGAGGCTGGGTGCTGCCGCCGACGTCGATCGACTGGCGGCCGCGGCTCTGGACGACGCCCTCAGCCTGCCCGACGTGGTGCGTGCCGGCCTCGCCATCACCGAGGGCGGTGGTCGGCGGCTCCGGTTCACCGCGCGCACGGAGTCGGGGCAGTCCACCGACTGGTGCCACATCGACGCCTACGACGACGTGCCGCTGACCGAGGTCGTCCGCACCGGGACGTCGGTGGCCGGCAGCCTCCACGAGCTCGAGGACAGGTTCCCCGGCGTCGTCGCCCGGCAGCGGGCGGAGTCGGTCGCCGCGCTCGCCGCGATCCCGCTCCCCGGCAGCGGCTCGCCGGTCGGCGGCATCGTGCTGTTCTACGACCAGCCGCAGGTGTTCGACGCCGCCCACCACCGGGCGCTTGCCGCGCGCGCCGGGGCGCTCGCCGATGCCTGGCGCGAGGCGCGCGCCCAGGCTCCTCGCCGCGGTGAGCGGATCGACGACGACGTCGCGGCCGGCGCGCAGGTGGCCACCACCGACGTCGAGGCCGACCCCCGCGCCGTCGGCGACGCGCGCCGGTTCCTGCGCCGCACCCTCGCTGACTGGGGCGTCGACGACGACACCGCCGACTCCGCGATCCTCTGCCTCTCCGAGGTCGTCACCAACGCCGTCGTGCACACCGGCCAGCCGTCGGAGGTGCGCGTTCTCCTGGAGGAGGGCGTGCTCACCGTGAGCGTCCGCGACGAGGGCATCGGCTACAGCTCCGGCCCGTCCGACTCCGACCCGCTGCGGGTCCACGGGCGCGGCCTCGAGCTGGTCGACGCCCTGTCCGCCCGCTGGGGCTCGGAGGTCGACAACGTCGGGATGACGGTCTGGTTCGTCTTCGTTCCGTAGCTCGGATCCGAGGTCCGCTCAACCATGGGGCTATGGTCAAGAGCGCAGGCACCCGTGAACGCGTTCGGCTGGACGACCAGTCGGGCGACCGCGGGGCCTCGACCGAAGGCCCCCCATGCCCAGTCCGACCCGATCCAGCAGACCCCTCTTCACTCGGACCGGGACGGCGGTGGTGGCCCTCGGCGCGAGCGTCCTCCTCGTGGCCGGGTCACTCGCGGCCCTCGCGCCACCTGCCGCCGCTGAGGCGCCGCGCGCCACCTTCGTGGACCTGGGCACCGCGGCGGACTACTCCGTGCTGGCGGGCACCGGGGTGAGCAACACCGGCGCCGCCACCGTGCTCGCCGCCGACCTCGGCCTCAGCCCGTCCGGCCTGATCGCCGGGTTCCCGCCGGGCACGACCGACGGCACGATCCACGACAAGGACCCCGCGGCCGAGCTCGCGCAGGAGGACCGCCAGACCGCCTATGACGACGCCGCGGGCCAGACGAGCACCGGCGACTTCGGTGGCGACCAGGCCGGCGCGATCCTCAAGCCCGGCGTCCACACCAGCGCCGCCGCCGTCACCAACACGGGCACCATGACCCTCGACGCCGACGGCGACTCGGGAGCGGTCTTCGTCTTCCAGGTGGATGCGGCCTTCAGCTCCGCGGCCGCCAGCAAGATCGTCCTCACCGACGGCGCCCTCGCCAACAACGTGTTCTGGCAGGTGCTCGGAGCGGTCTCGCTCGGCGCCGGCGCCAAGGTGGTCGGCACCTTCCTCACCGCCGGCGCGGTCGCCATCGGGGAGGGTGCGACCGTCAAGGGCCGGATGCTCACCACGAGCACGGTCGCCCTGGCGAACAGCCCCTTCGCCATCACGAAGGACGACCTGACCCCGCCGGAGATCACCATCGACGGCGGGCCCGCCCGCGCCACGCGCGACGCGTCACCTCCCATCTCCGGCACCACGGACGAGCCGGCCGGCGGCCTGGTGACGGTGACGGTGGCCGACCAGACCGTGACCACGACCGTCGGCGAGGGAGGCGTCTGGAGCCTCGGCACCAGCACGCTCCCGCCGGGTGACCATGACGTGACGGCCTCGATCACCGACCCCTCCCGCAACCTCGGCGAGGCCAGCCAGGTGCTGACCGTCGACCTGACGGCCCCCGAGATCACGATCGACGGCGGCGCCGTCCGGGCGACCCGCGACCTGACCCCGACCATCTCCGGCACCACCGACCAGCCGGGCGACGCGCCGGTGACGGTCGTTGTCGGCGGGCAGACCCTGGCCACGACGGCGGATGCCGAGGGCCTCTGGACCGTGACCACGTCGACCCTGGACGAGAGCCCGTACGGCGTGGCGGCCTCGGTCGAGGACGAGGCCGGCAACACCGCGACCGCGAGCCAGGTGCTCACCGTCGACGTGACGACGCCCGTGGTGACCATCGACGGCGGGCCGACGCGGTCGACGAGCGACACCTCACCCTGGACCTACGGGACGACGGCCGAGCAGGCCGGCAGCACCGTGGTGCTCGTCGTGGGCGACCAGCGCCTGACCACCACCACGGCGAGCGGCGGCACGTGGGGTGTGAGCGCGCAGGCCCTGCCCGACGGTGCCCACCAGGTGGTGGCCTCGATCACCGACGCCGCCGGCAACAGGGGGACCGCGACCCAGACGCTGACCATCAACGCGTCCTACCGCCCGGACGCCGCGATCAGCCGTGGCAGCGGCAGCCTGGTCGGCGTCGGGACCTACGGCAGCTCGGCCCGCCAGCGCGTCTCCGCCCGGGTGAGCCGCACCGTCAGGAGCGTGGCCTTCGTGGTGCGGGTGACGAACCGGGGCAACGTCGCGGACTCGTTCGCGGTGCGCGGGACGCCGGGGACCTCCCGGTTCGTGGTGACCTACCTGGTGGGCGAACGGAACGTGACCCGGGCGGTCATCGCCGGTACCTACCGCACCGGCAGCGTGCGGCCCGGGAGCTTCGTGCGTCTGGTGATGCGGGTCAGCCGGACCGCCGCCACGCGGGCCGGCGACCGTCGCGGGTTCGAGGTCCGCTCGATCTCGTCGCACGCCGCTACCCGGCGCGACGCCGTGGCCGCCGTCGTGCTGCGGTAGGCACGACGGCGTCGGCGCCGAGCCGGCTCCCGCTCAGTCCGCCGGCACCAGCACCTCGAGCCCGAAGAAGTAGAACAGCACCACTGCCAGCACGAACGCGGCCAGCAACAGCAACGGCACCGCCAGCGGGCGGCGCCGGCCGTGGAGCGGCTGGTTCGTCGTCGGCAGGCCGCGCCCCTCTCGGCGCTCGCGGTCCTCGTGCGGGGTCTCGTCGGTCATGTGCTGTCTCCTCTCGCTCGTCGGCAACTCCCGCCAGCCAACGCGCCACGGGTGAGGCGCGGTACCCCCCGTCAGATCAGGCCACGCAGGCGGGCGACGAGGGAGTCCTTGACGGCTTCGGTGATCCCCGACTGCACCTGGTCCTCGAGGTCGTCCTCGTCGTCGAGGTTCGCCAGCAGCTCGCGCACGTCGAGGTCCTCGATCGCGCGGGTGAGGACGTCGTCGGTCTTCAGGGCGCTGTCGATCACGGAGTCGGGAAGAGCGCGGATCGCGGCCTCCAGGAAGCCGTTGAGGTCCGCGGTGTCGAGGGCCTCGTCCACCAGGTCGGAGGCCGGGGGCAGCGAGCCCTCGTCGTCCAGCTGCTGCACCGCCTCCAGCAGGCCGTCGTGCAGGGCGTCGACCTCGGCGTCGGTGCGCTCGCCGGGCTGCGCGAGCTCCAGCGTGAGCGCCTCGCGGGTCACTCCCAGCTGGCACGCGGCGTTGGCGATCCCGCGCAGCACCAGCTGCTCGGTGAGACCGTCGATGCCGTCGGCCTGCGAGGTGACGGGGCGCTCGGCGCACGGGTCGGGGGGCTCCAGCGGTTCGAAGGACCCGCCGCCGCTGGCGACCTGGGTGGCGAGGACGCCGGCCACGAGGACGACGGCCACCAGCGGCATGCCGACCAGGCGCGCGAGCCGGCTCACGTCCTCCTCCGGCGGGGCGCGACCACGGTGAGCAGGGCGAGCAGCGCGAGGCCGGCGCCGATGAGGAAGGAGTCGCGGAAGGCGGAGGTCGCGGCCCGCTCGAGCTGCGAGTCGAGGTCGCGCTCGAGCTCGTCCGCCGCCGGCTGGTCGCCGGGCTCGACCTCGACGGAGGCGAAGGCGGGATGGAGGTCGGGCACCTGGCCCTGCTGGCCGGACAGCTCGCGGCCGAGGGCGCGGGCCAGGTCGATCTTGTCGCGCGGTGGCAACGGAGCGTCGATCACCAGGGAGGTGATCGCCTCCTGGGCGGGCACCTGCGCGTCCTGCAGATCCGTGGTGAAGACCGGCGTCAGGATCGCGAGCCCGGCGACCACGCCGACGTGGCGGGCAGCGATCGTCCACGCCGCGTGCCGCGCGCGGGGTAGCCGCATCTCGGTCGCCTGCGCGGTGAGGCGGTCGATGGTCAACCCGAGGCCCAGACCCACCAGGGCCTGTGGCGCGATCGACCAGGCGAGATCGGCCGACGGCGGGATGGCCAGCCCGACCAGGCCACCGGCGACGAGGAAGCAGCCGACTCCGACCTCGACCGTGTCGGGTGGTTCGAGGAGTCGCGCGAGCGGCCGTGCGGCCAGGGCCGCGACCGGCACCACCGACACCGTCAGCGCGGCGGTGGCGGGGGAGTGGCGCCACCCCTCGACCAGGAGCAGGACGAGCAGGAACAGGGCGGCGGTGAGCGCGGCCGACAGCAGCGCGAGGGTCAGGTTGGCGCGCACGGCGGGACGGTGCCGCTCCACGTGTGGGTGGGCCACCGGTGTGCGCACCGCCAGCGCGGCGGGCACCGCCAGGACCGCGAAGGGCACCTGCACGACGAAGATCGCCTGCCACGAGATGGCCTCCGTGAGCAGCCCGCCGGCGACCGGCCCGGTCGCCGTCCCCACCACCCCCGCGGTGACCCACCCGCCCAGGCCGCGGCGCTCGCCGTGCAACGCGACCAGGAGCTCGAGGCACCCGACCAGCGCCAGCGCACCGCCGAGCGCCTGCACGCACCGGGCCGCGATCAACACCTCGATGGTCTCCGCGACCGCGCACCACGCCGAGGCCCCGGCGAACACGGCGATGCCCACCGCTGCCACGATCCGCGGCTGCGCCCGCGAGACGGCCGCGGCCGTCGGCACGGCGCACACGCCCAGCACGAGGTTGAACGCGATGAGCACCCAGGCGACCTGTCCCACCGAGGCGTCGAGGGTGCGCAGGATGTCGGGCAGCGCCAACGTCACCACAGCGGAGTCGGCCAGCACCAGCGCCACGGCCACGAGGAGCAGCGGAGACACCACACGACGCACCCGGTCATCCTGACAGGGGACAACAGGGCCGGAGACGACGACGGCCGCCGTCCAGGTGGACGACGGCCGCGACGGGGAGTGAGGGAGGGCTCAGCCCTTCTTGGTCTCCCAGAAGATCTCGGCGATCTCGTCGATCTTGGCGAGCAGCTCGTCGGCGACCGACTCGTCGAACACGGCCTTGGTGCCGCCGCCACCGCCGGCCAGCTTGGTGGCCTCGTTGACGAGCTGGTGCAGCTGCGGGTACTTCTCGAAGTGCGGGGGCTTGAAGTAGTCGGTCCAGAGCACCCACAGGTGGTGCTTCACGAGCTCCGAGCGCTGCTCCTTGATGAGCACGGCGCGGGTGCGGAAGTCGGGGTCGTCGTTGTCGGCGACCTTCTGGATGATGGCCTTGACGGACTCGGCCTCGATGCGTGCCTGCGCGGGGTCGTAGACACCGCACGGCAGGTCGCAGTGGGCCGAGGCCTCGACGGTGGGGGCGAACAGTCGCGCGAACATGCGGATCCTCTCGGTCTGGGATGGCTCGGCTTGCGACACTACTCCGCATGGCCGGCCCCCCGACCACCCCTCGGTACGGGTTCGCACTGGTGCGAGGCAGGTCCATGCTCCCGGCGCTGCGGCCCGGCGACCGGCTGCTCGTCGACTACCGCCGCCGGCCCCGGGTGGACGACGTGGTGCTCGCCCGGTTCGCCGACGGCACGCTCGCCGTGAAGCGGGTGGCCGAGCGGCGCGACGCCGGCTGGTGGCTCCTCAGCGACAACGCCGCCGAGGGCACCGACTCCCGCCACCGGGGCGCGGTTCCCGACGCCGACGTGGTGGCCGTCGCGCGGCTGCGGGTCTGGCCCCGCCCCGGACGAGTCCGCTGACCGCGGAACGCGGTGTGCGAGACTCGCGGGTCGTGCCTCACCCCCGCGCCGGAGACCCCGTCTTCGACCTCCACGTCGGCGGCAAGCTGGAGACCGTCTCGACGGTCGCGCTCGACGGCGCCGACGACCTCTCGCTGGCTTACACCCCCGGCGTCGCCCGGGTCTGCGAGGCGATCGCCGCCGACCCCACGCTGACCCGGCACTACACGTGGGTGCCCAACACCGTCGCCGTCGTCACCGACGGCACCGCCGTGCTCGGTCTGGGCGACATCGGCCCCGCCGCCGCGATGCCGGTGATGGAGGGCAAGGCGGTGCTGTTCAAGCAGTTCGGCGGCGTGGACGCCGTGCCGATCTGCCTCGACACCACCGACGTCGACGAGATCGTCGAGACCGTCGTGCGGCTCGCGCCCAGCTTCGGCGGCATCAACCTCGAGGACATCTCGGCACCGCGGTGCTTCGAGATCGAGGAGCGGCTCAAGCAGCGCCTCGACATCCCGGTGTTCCACGACGACCAGCACGGCACCGCCGTCGTGGCGCTCGCCGCCCTCGAGAACGCGCTGGCCCTCACCGGTCGGGACAAGGCGTCGACCCGCGTGGTGATCTCCGGCGCCGGCGCCGCGGGCGTGGCGATCGCCAAGATCCTGCTCGAGGCCGGCATCACCGACCTCGCCGTCACCGACCGCAAGGGCGTCGTGCACGCCGGTCGCCACGACCTCACCCCGGTGAAGCGCGCACTCGCCGAGATGACGGCCGATCGCACCGGCCGCACGGGCACCCTGGCCGACGCGCTCGCGGGCGCCGACGTCTACCTCGGCGTCTCCGGCGGCACCATCCCCGAGGAGGACGTCGCGCGGATGGCGCCCGAGGCCATCATCTTCGCGATGGCCAACCCGACTCCCGAGGTGCACCCCGATGTCGCGCACAAGTACGCGCGGGTGGTGGCCACCGGCCGCTCGGACTTCCCGAACCAGATCAACAACGTGCTCGCCTTCCCCGGCATCTTCCGCGGCGCCTTCGACGTCGGCGCCACGGCCATCACCGAGGGCATGAAGGTGGCGGCCGCCGAGGCACTGGCCGGGCTGGTCGGCGACGCGCTGCGGGAGGACCTCGTGATCCCCTCGCCCTTCGACCCCCGGGTCGGCCCGGCCGTGGCCGAGGCGGTCTCGACCGCGGCCCGCGCCGACGGCGTCGCGCGGCGATGAGTTCTCTGCGGTGAGGCGGTCCACAGGCGCATGACCGAGAACCCCAGCCAGACCCGCACCGTGGGTGAGGGCGACGACACCATTCACTACGACGTGCACGGCGACCTGGCCGCCGCCACCGCCGAGCGCCCGGCGCTCCTGGCGTTCGCCAACCCCATGGAGGCCGCGGCCTTCGGGGCGCTGGCCGCGCAGATCACCGACCGGCCGGTCGTGACCATCGACCCCCGCGGTGCCGGCCGCAACGCCAGCGGCACCGAGCCGATGACGCCCGAGCAGCATGCCGCCGACCTCCACCGGGTGATCCAGGCGCTCGACGTCGGGCCGGTCGACGCCTTCGGCTCCAGCGGTGGCGCGGTCTGCCTGCTGGCGCTGCTCGACCACTATCCCGACGACGTCCGAAAGGCGGTCGTGCACGAGCCGCCCTTCGTCGACGTGCTCTCCGACGGCGACGTCGTGCTGGCCGCGGTCCAGGACATCCGCGACACCTACCAGCGCGACGGGAACGGACCTGCCATGGCCAAGTTCATCGCCCTCGTGATGGTGCCCGAGCCGCTGCCGGCCGACTACCTCGACCGCCCGGCGCCCGACCCGGCGATGTTCGGGATGAGCGCCGACGACGACGGCGAGCGCACCAACCCGCTCATCCGCAACATGCCGGCCACCAACACCTACGTGCCCGACTACGAGGCGCTGAGGGCGCTGCGGCGACCGGGTGCACGTCGCCGTCGGCGCCGAGTCGAGCCAGGAGGTCGCGGCCCGCGGCAGCCACGGCCTCGCTGCGCGGCTCGGACGCGAGGTCGAGGTCTTCCCCAGCCACCACGCCGGGTTCACCAGCGCCGAGGGCGACTTCCCGGGCGAGCCCGAGGCGTTCGCGGCGAAGCTCCGCGAGGTGTTGGACTGAGGTCGCCGGGGCAGGACTGCCGCGTGCGCCGCGCCTTCCTGCCCCTCGCCCTGCTCCTCGCCGTCGTCGGCTGCACCGGCGAACCCGGCGACCCCGACGACTCCGACGACAGCCGGGGCCGGCCTCCGGCCGACCTGACCAGCGTGTGTGAGGACCTCGGTGAGGACGACGTGTCGGCGCTGGTCGGTGTGCCGGTCACGCGCAAGACCGACGGCGCGCCCGGCGGCACCACCTGCACGTTCAGCGACGACGCCGGCGACGGCCTGGTCACCGTGTTCGTGCTCGAGCGGGACGGCTCCTGGGAGACCCTGAAGGACCTCGCCGAGGGACCGGCGGAGGACGTCGACACCGCACCGCTCGAGATCGACGGGGCCGACGAGGCCCTGGTGGTCGACTCCTTGACGGACACCCTCGTCGGCACGTCGATGCTCGCCCGCGAGGGCGACCGGGCGTACACCGTGTACCCGACCGGTCTCACTCGCGACGACGAGCTGCGGATCGGCACGGCCGTGCTGCGGGTGCTCCTCGGTGGCGAGCCCGACCCGGCCGACGTCGTCGACCGCGCCGAGGTGCCGCACCCGTGCGAGCAGCTCACCCAGGCCGAGGCCCGGAAGGCGCTGGGGGCTCCGGTCGAGGCGGCACGGGCCGACAACTCCGGGGGCACGGTGCGTCAATGCGTCTACGACAGCCCGGGACTCTCGGTGTCGGTGATCGACCTCGGCCGCACCAACCGGGTCGACAACGCGGCGAGCCCGATCGGCGGCGACCGCGGCATCGAGGTGCCGGCGCCCGCACCGCTGACGGCCTACCGGCCGACGTCGTCCGACTACGCCGGGAGCGAGCTGTTCGTGGCCACCGACCGCACCGTGCTCACCGTCCAGGTCGAGGCGGCGGACGACGCCGAGTCGCAGCGGCTCGCCGAGACACTGCTTCCGGCCCTGGCCTGACTAGTGGCCTGACTACTGGCCTGACTACTGGCCTGACTACTGGCCCACCGAGTTGGGGGCGCGCCAGACCCGCTCGAACGGCAGCCGCCACGCGTGCGGCGCGATGAGCTGGTGGATGGCGTTCGGGCCCCACGACCCCGGGTCGTAGTGCCGCACCGGCGGCGGGTTGTGGAGCAGCTGCTCGGACTTCTCCCAGAGCGTCTCGATGCCCGCGGCGGACGTGAACAGCGTGTGGTCGCCGCGCATGGCGTCCAGGATGAGGCGCTCGTAGGCCTCGAGCACCGAGCTGGAGGTGCCGGTGTCGACGGTGGCGAACTGCATCGACAGCTTCTCCAGCTTCATGCCCGGCCCGGGCCGCTTGCCGTAGAACGACAGCGACATCCGCGACTGGTCGGCGAGGTCGAAGGTCAGGTGGTCGGGGCCCTGGGTGCCGGCGTTCGACCCCGACGGGAACATCGTCAGCGGCGGCTCCTTGAACGCGATCGAGATGATCCGCGCCCCCTCGGCCAGCTTCTTGCCGGTGCGGAGGAAGAACGGCACGCCGGCCCAGCGCCAGTTGTCGATCTCGACCTTGAGCGCCACGAACGTCTCGGTGTCGGAGTCGTCGGCCACCTGCTCCTTGCCGCGGTAGCCGGCGTACTGGCCGCGCACGACGGCGTGCGGCTCGATCGGCCGCATCGAGCGGAAGACCTTGAGCTTCTCCTCGCCGATCGGACCCGGCGACAGGTCCGTCGGCGGCTCCATCGCCATGAACGCCAGCACCTGCATCAGGTGGGTGACCACCATGTCGCGGTAGGCGCCGGTGGACTCGAAGAACGCCGTGCGGCCCTCGAGGCCGAGGGTCTCCGGGACGTCGATCTGCACGTGGTCGATGAAGTTGCGGTTCCAGATCGGCTCGAACAGCCCGTTCGCGAACCGGAAGGCCAGGATGTTCTGCGCCGCCTCCTTGCCGAGGAAGTGGTCGATGCGGAAGATCTGGTCCTCGCTGAACACCTCGTGCAGCTCGGCGTTGAGCGCCTTCGCCGACTCCAGGTCGGTGCCGAACGGCTTCTCCATCACGATGCTCGAGCGCTCGACGAGACCGGCCTCGTCGAGCTCGTGCACGACGTCGAGCGCGGCCTTCGGCGGCACGCTCAGGTAGTGCAGCCGACGGCACTCCTGGCCGGTGGCCGCGGTGAGCGCCTCCTCGCACTCCTTCACCAGCCGGGCGAGGGCGTCGGGGCCCTCCGAGGTGGGCACGAACCGCAGCCGCTTCGAGAACGGCGCCCACCGCGCGTCGGTGACGTCGCCCTTGCCGAACTCCTCGCACGCCGCCCGCGCGAGCGCGTCGAACTGCGCGGAGTCGATGTCCTCCAGCGAGGTGCCGATGATGTGCACGTCCGGCACCAGCTTGGCCTCGAACAGCCGCAGCAGGCCGGGGAGCAGCTTGCGCTTCGCGAGGTCGCCCGTCGCCCCGAACAGGACGACGACATGGGGGTGGTCTTCTGGCATGTCTCCGACGTTAGACCTCCCGCATGACGGGCAGGTCACCTCAGTAGGGTCGTGGAACATGTTCGCCGTCTACGCCGAGTCCTTCTCGAAGTCCGACCCGCTGGCCGGCCTGGTGGTGGGGGAGCGACCGGACCCCGACGTGCCGGACGGGTGGACGACGGTCACGGTGAAGGCGGCCTCGCTCAACCACCACGACCTGTGGTCGCTGCGCGGCGTCGGGCTGCGCGAGGAGGCGCTGCCGATGATCCTCGGCTGCGACGCGGCCGGGGTCGACGAGGACGGCAACGACGTCGTCGTCCACGCCGTGGTGTCCGACCCCGCGTGGGCCGGCGACGAGACCCTCGACCCGAAACGCTCGCTGCTCTCCGAGAAGCACCCCGGCACCCTCGCCGAGAAGGTGGCGGTGCCGCGGCGCAACGTGGTGCCGAAGCCGGAGTCGCTCTCCTTCGAGGAGGCGGCCTGCCTGCCGACGGCGTGGCTCACCGCCTACCGGATGCTGTTCACCCGCGGGGAGCTGAAGGCCGGTGACTCCGTGCTCGTGCAGGGCGCCGGCGGCGGCGTCGCCACCGCCGCGATCATCCTCGGCCGCGCGGCCGGGCTGCGGGTGCTCGCCACCAGCCGCGACGAGGCCAAGCGGGCCCGGGCGCTCGAGATCGGGGCCCACGACGTGGTCGAGTCCGGCGCCCGGCTGCCGATGAAGGTCGACGCCGTGATCGAGACCGTCGGCAAGGCCACCTGGTCGCACTCGATCCGCTCGCTGAAGCCGGGCGGGCGGATCGTCGTCTCCGGCACGACGTCCGGGCCCGATGTCGACGACGCCGAGCTCACCCGGATCTTCTTCCTGCAGCTCGCGGTGGTCGGCTCCACGATGGGCACCCGCGACGAGCTCGCCTCGCTGGTGTCGCTGCTCGACGCCACCGGCGCCCGCCCGCTCGTCGACCGCACGTTGCCGATGGAGCAGGCCCGCGACGGCTTCGCGGCGATGGCCGACGGCGAGCAGTTCGGCAAGATCGTCTTCACCCGCTGATGGCCACGCACCTGGTCACCGGCGCCGGCTCGGGCATCGGGGCGGCGCTGGCCGACCGCCTTCACGAGCGCGGCGACCACCTCGTGCTGCTTGCCCGCACCGAGGAGCGCGCCGACGACCTGCGGTCGCGCTACGACGGCGCCGACGTGCTCGTCGTCGACCTCGCCGACGCCGACGCCGTCGCCGGGCTCACCGGCCTGCCCGACTCGCTCGACTCGGTGCACCATGTGGCCGGCGTCGTCGACCTCGGGCCCGTGGCCGACCTGGACGCGTCGCTGGTGCGCGCGCAGATCGAGGTGAACCTCGTGGCGCCCGCGCTGCTCACCCGGCTCGTGGTGCCCGCCGTCCGCCGCGCGCAAGGGCTGCACCTGTTCGTGAACTCCTCGGCCGGGCTCACCGCGGGCCCCACCTGGTCGGCCTACGCCGCCTCGAAGTTCGGGCTGCGGGCTCTCGCCGACTCCCTGCGCGCCGAGGAGGTGGAGCACGGCGTCCGGGTCACCACCGTGTTCCCGAGCCGCACGGCCACCCCGATGCAGGAGAAGGTGCACGAACAGGAGGGCCGCACCTACGACGCCTCGCGCTGGATCAGCCCGGACACCGTCGTCGCCACGATGCTCCACGTGCTCGACCTGCCGCCCGACGCCACCATCCCGGAGGTCACGGTGCGACCGGTGGTGCCGCGCCCTGGCACCTGACCGTCCCGCGAAGCGAACTGGGTTTCGACTCGCGGTTCTGCCCTCGCAAGCTCGGGCCGACGCTCGCTCAACCTCGTCTCGCGACGCCGCGACCTCGTGCCTCGGTCGCAGCGTGCTCGCTTGAAATAACCGTTTGATCGAAGGAATGCCGGACCGTCACGATTGGTTCCGCACCCGTCGCTGAGTTTCTCGACCGGATCCGGTCTGTCTCGGTACCACGCTCTCCATCCCGAAGGACCTCACATGTCTGCGCCCGTCCCGGCCACCGCCGCCGCCGACGCCGCCACCGGCCGCACCCCCGCCGTCATCAAGTGGCTCGTCGCCGCGACGTTCACGGTGATCCTCAACGAGACGATCATGATCAACGCCATCCCCTCGCTGGCGTCCGACTTCGACGTCTCGGTGAACGCCGCGCAGTGGCTCTCGACCGCGTTCCTGCTCACGATGGCCTCGGTGATCCCGATCACCGGCTGGTTCCTTCAGCGCGTCACCACCCGGACCGCGTTCACGGTGGCGATGGTGACCTTCATCGCCGGCACCGCGCTGGCGCTCGTCGCCCCGGTGTTCTGGGTGCTGCTCCTGGCCCGGATCGTCCAGGCCACCGGCACCGCCGTGATGATGCCGCTGCTGATGACCACGCTGATGACCGTCGTGGCCGCGGCCGACCGCGGCCGGGTGATGGGCAACGTGACTCTCGCGATGTCCGTGGCGCCCGCGCTCGGCCCCGCCGTGTCCGGCGTGCTGCTGCAGCTCGGGTCGTGGCGCCTGATCTTCGCGACCGTCCTCCCGATCGCCGTGGCCGTCGCCTACTTCGCGCTGCGCAAGCTCCCCGACATCGGTGAGCCGATGGCCGGTGACATCGACTGGTTCAGCGCCGCGGCCGCCACCGTCGGCTTCGGTGGCCTGGTCTACGGCCTCAGCGAGTTCGCCACCGGCGACCGGCTGCGCCCGGCGCTGCTCATCGTCGGCGGCGTGGTCGCGATCACGATCTTCGTGCTCCGCCAGCTCCAGCTGATGCGCACCGGGTCGCCGCTGCTCGACCTGCGCGTGCTCACCCACCGCACCTACCGGCTCTCGCTGATCCTCATGTCGGTCGCGTTCCTCTCGATGCTCGGCGCGATGATCCTGCTGCCGCTCTACCTGCAGGAGGTCCGCGGCCTCTCGCCGCTCGAGACCGGCCTGCTGGTGATGCCCGGTGGTCTGGCGATGGGTCTGCTCGGCCCCCGCGTCGGCGCCGCGTTCGACCGCTTCGGCGGCCGCCCGCTCGTCATCCCCGGCTCGGTCGTGATGGTGGCCAGCCTGGCCGCGCTCACCCAGATCAGCACCACGACGTCGTACTGGCTGATCCTCGGCATCCACGTGATGCTCATGGTGAGCCTCGCCGCGCTGTTCACCCCGGTGTTCACGCTCGGCCTGGGCGACGTGCCGATGCACCTGTACTCGCACGGCAGCTCCACGCTGGGCACGATCCAGCAGGTCGCCGGCGCGTTCGGCACCGCGCTCGTCATCACCGTGATGACCACGCGCGCCGAGGACCGCGTGCGTGCCGGGGTCGAACCGCTCTCCGCCATGGTCGACGGCATGCGGGCGGCGTTCGTCGTCACCGCGGTGCTGTCGCTCGTGGTCGTGGCGCTGGCCGTGATGCTGCCCAGCCGCCCGGCTGCCGACCCGCACGGCGCCCCGGCCGAGGCGTCGCCCGCCGTCGACGAGGACCTCGACGCCGAGCTCGCCCGGCTCGACGACGAGACTGGCGAGGAGTGCGTCCGTCCGGTCTAGGGCCTACTTGCCCTGCTCGAACGTGAAGCGCGGGTCTGTGACGAGGCCGTGGGCCCGCAGCACGTCGTCCAGGGTCCGCTTCGGAGTGGGCCGCGTGTCGAGCACACTGACCCGGAACCCGTCGGCGTCGACCTGCGAGGTGAACGACGTGAAGCCGTCGTCGGTCGAGTACTCCTGGGTGACGAGCAGGCTCCCGGCGGGCTCCTCCTCGACCTGGCACCCGCGCACCGGCACTCCGGCGCCGTCGCAGGTGTCGGCCGGGTCCTCGCCCGGTACCGGGAGGCCCATCAGCACGAGCACCTGGCTTCCCTGCTCGGGCGTGTAGACGGCCTGCCACTCGGTGGCGCGCGGGAACGCGTCGTCGGGCAGCGCGCCGGCGGTCTCGAAGTCGCTGGGGTAGACGTCGTCCGGGTCGGGGAGGGCCGGCAGGTGCTCGGCCACGAGCGCCGCGAACCGGGTGTCGACGTCCGTGCCGGCCACGAAGTCGGTCGGATCGGCCGGAGCCGCCGCGGCGCCGGGGTCGTCGACCGGGCCGGGCGCCGGGCCGTCGTCGCCGGTGAGGCCGACGACGGCCACGGTGCCGACCACGGCAGCGGTGGCCACCCCGGCCGCGGCAGCTCCCAGGGAGCGGGTGCGGCGGCGACGGCGTCCCTCCCGCAGGCTGCGGCCGAGGTCGGGGCCGCCGGGAACGGCGTCGGTCTGGCGGTCGAGGTGGTCGCGCAGCGCGTGCTCGGTGACGGTCAGGTCAGTCATGGGAGATCTCCTGCTCGGTGAGTCGGGTGTGGAGGCGGGCGAGCGCGCGGGAGGTGCGGCTCTTGACCGTGCCCTCGGGCATGCGGAGCACGGCGGCCACCTCGGCGACCGGGAGGTCGTCGAGGAACCGCAGCGCCAGCACCGCCCGGTCGGTGGCCGACAGCCCGTCGAGGGCCGCCACGAGGTCGAGCCGGTCCTCGACGCCGCCCGGCGGGGCGGGCCGGTCGGGGACGTCGTCGACCACCACCTCGCGGCCGCGGTTCCGCAGCCCGCGCAGGCAGGTGTTCACGAGCACCCGGCGGGCGTAGGTGTCCACGGCACCGCGCTGGATGCGCGGCCAGTGCACGTAGAGCTGGGTGAACGCCTGCTGGGTGGCGTCCTCGGCGGCCGGCCAGCTGCCGAGGATGGCGTACGACGTGCGCATGAACCGGCGCTGCCGGGCATGGAAGAACTCGCAGTACGCGTCCTCCCACGACGGGCGGCGACTCCGCATCACACTCACACCCGTCCTAGAGCCGCGAGCGGCCCCTCCGGTTCCGCGCCGAGCGGACTATTTCCTGACAGCGAGCCGCACGAGCGCTCGCGTCTGGGCCACGATCGCGTCGCGGCGGCCCTCGTAGCCAGGGTCGGTCAGCGCGTCGCCTCGCGGCACGCCGAGCACGGGCGTGTGCACGTGCCCGCCCGCGTGGCGGGCCCGGACGGCGTCGCGCAGCAGCGTGGCGCGGTAGGCGATCTCGTTCGAGAGGTAGTCACCCGGGCTCCCGGACACCGCGACCCAGCCCGGGGTGGGGCCGTCGGTGGTGGTGTGCTCCTCGCCGGTCTCCGGGTTCCGCTCGGTGATCTCGCGGTTGACCAGCACGAGGTAGCCGCCGGTGTCGTCGGCGCGCATGGCCCGCACGGGCAACGTGGTGCGGGTGAACTGCGGCTGCGGCCGCACCGTCGGGTAGCCACGGGGGATCGGGATCGTGCCGGTGCGCTCGCGGTTCGCGTTGTCGGCGAAGCCGCCGCGGTGGGCGCCGTTCCAGACCTCGAGGTCGAACTGGTCGGGGCGCCCCTGGCTCACGGTCACCAGGGCGTCGAGACCCGCACTGCCGCGGCGGACGTGGGGACGGAGGGTGCGCTCGACCTCGCCGGCGCGGAAGTCGTCCCACCGCACCGGGAACATGGCCGTCTCGACGCGCACCCACCCGCCCGGGGTGCGCACCCGGCGGCCGTCGAGCGCGAGGGCGACCGCGCCGGACGGGTTGCCGATGCGGGTGTCGACGTCGAGCGTGAAGGGATCGAAGCCGGTGACGAGCACGCGGCCGGGCTCGCGCGCGAAGCGCACCGTGTCCTGGCCTCGCGACGTCGTCTCGAGGCGGTCGAGCAGCCGCGGTCCGGCGTCGCCCCGCCACCGGGCGAGCACCCGGGTCATCGCCACCCGGGCCCAGTAGAGGGGGCGGTCGTCGCCGCCCGGCAGGCTGCCGGTGACCGGGATGCGGCCCTGGGCGCGGCCGGTGGCCCACCACCACAACGCGTGGCCGTGCCGATCGACCACGCGTCGCGCGGCACGCCGCGAGTCGGCCCGGCACAGGGCTGCGGCGAACCGGACGACGCGATGGTCGGCGCCGCTGCGCCGCAGGATCGCGCGCGGGGCCGGGCGCCGGAGTCGTGCCTGCTCGACCGTCTGCGGGGTCGAGGTGTCGAGGCAGGGCGCAGCGGCGGGGGCCGGTGGCGCCGCAGCGGCGGGCAAGACCGCCGCGAGCGGCAGCAGCACGGCGGCTGCGGCAGAGGCGAGCAGGACCCGAGAGCGTGGCATGCGCTCCTGCCTACTCGCCGTCGGGAGGCGGAGCAACCCCCTGTCGTCTTCCAGGCCGTCTACAGGGCCGGACGGCGATCGGCCCAGGGCCGGGCCTCCTCGAGCTGGGCGGCCACCCGCAGCAGCAGGCCGTCGGACCCGAGCGCGCCCACCAGCTGGGTGCCGATCGGCAGCCCGTCAGCGGTCCAGTGCAGCGGCACCGAGACCGCCGGGCGGCCGGTCAGGTTGGCCAGCTGGGTGTAGGGCACCCAGCCGAGGTTCTCGTTGATGAGCTGGTCGACGATCGGGGTGAACCGCAGCACGCCGCCGACCCGGGCGGTGAGCAGCACCTTCTGCGCGACCTGCAGCGCCGGCGGCGGGTCGAAGGCCCCGATCCGCGGCGGCGGCGTCGCGGTGGTCGGGGTGAGCAGCAGGTCGTAGGACTGGTGGAACTCGGCCAGCCGCCGCACGTGCGCGTGGCGGCCCTCCACCGCCCTCACGTAGGCCACCGGGTCGGTGGCCCGGCCCAGCGCCGCCATCAGCCGGGTGTCGGCCTCGAAGCCGTCGTCGCCGCTGCCGGTGATCCGCTTGGCCTCGGCCACCTGGTAGGCGAGGAAGGTGAACCAGGTGGTGAGGAAGTCCTTCGCGAGCACCGCCGCGTCGAAGGGCTGCTCGTCGAGCTCGACGACGTCGTGGCCGAGGCTCGCGAGCAGCTCCGCGGCGTCCTGGGCGGCCGTCACGGCCTCCGGGTCGGGGTCGGTGATGGGGCTGGCGGTGCTGACGCCGATCCGCAGCCTCCCGGGGTCGCGGCCCACCTCGTCGGCGTACGGACCGCCGACGGCGGGCAGCCACGGCGACTCCGGCGTGGGGCCGGCGATCACGTCCAGCATGGCGGCGGAGTCGCGCACGCTGCGCGAGATCACGCCGTCGGTGGAGGAGCCCGCGAGCGGCTCGCCCTTGGCCGGCCCGGACGGCACCAGGCCGCGGGTGGCCTTGAGCCCGACCAGGCCGCAGGCCGACGCCGGGATCCGGATCGAGCCGCCGCCGTCGCTCGCCCCGGCGCACGGCACGATGCCGGCCGCCACCGCAGCGGCCGCTCCGCCGGAGGAGCCGCCCGGGGTGTGGTCGGTGTTCCACGGGTTGCGCGCGGCGCCGAGGTGCCACGACTCGGTGATGCCCTTGGCGCCGAACTCGGGGGTGTTGGTCTGCCCGAACACCTGGAGGCCGGCGTCGAGCCAGCGCTGCACGGTGGCCGTGGTCTCGACCGCGCGGTGGGTGCCGTAGGCCTTCGAGCCCTGGCTCGTGACCTGGCCCGCGATCTCCTGGTAGAGGTCCTTGACGAGGAACGGCACCCCGGCGAACGGAGCGTCGTCCCCGGCGTCACCGGGCGGCGGCTCGAGCTCGCGCACGATCGCGTTGATCCGGCCGTTCACCTCCTCGGCCCGCTCCCGGGCCGCGGTGAGCAGCTCGTCGGGCTTCACGTCCCCGCGCGCGCACCAGCGCGGCCAGTCCGACGGCGTCGTGCTTGCTGTACTCGCTGTGATCCACGAGCCGGATCCTAGGCGTCCGCGGTCTCCCGTGAGGCGCGGTGGAACAGCCAGGCGATGCCGGCGAACAGGCAGCCGTACATCGCCGTGAGCCCGAGCAGGTCGACCACCGAGCCGTCGCCGAGCAGGTCGGCGGCGAGCACGACGACCGGCGCGACCAGCGTGACGACGGCGGCGGACGCGAACGCGACGGCCAGCCCGGGAGCCCGGAACCGCGCGAGCGCCGCGCCGACCAGCGCGACGGCGAGCGCGCCGACGTACAACAGGTCGGGCGGGCCGCCGTCCCCGACGATCCCGAGGGCGCCCACCGCGAACAGCACGAACAGCGCGGTGAACCCGGCCAGTGCGAGGCCGAGCCAGTAGTAGGTGCGGGCGGAGGTCATGCCTCCGACGGTAGGGCGGATCGGGGCCGGGTGGCGGGGAGGGCAGGTGGAGGTTCTGTGGAGGTACCCGGCCGTGGATCAGTGAGACACTCGAGGAGGGTGAGTACCGAGGGGTTGGTCGTCATGAGCAAGCTGAAGCGGTTCACGGTGTGCAAGCTGGCGGGCCACGACTGGGCCAGGATCTCCTACCCGCCGTCGCTGGACGGGGAGGCATCCGGCACCTTCCTGCGTTGTCAGCGTTGTGGCAAGGAGAACCACGAGGCAGGAACGCACGCCCGTGGTGGAGGCGGCGCCTTCTGATCCGAAGGCGACCGATGTCAGTCCCGGCTCTTCCACTTCAACGCGCCGATGAGGATCATCCGCAGCTGGGTGCGGGCGGTGTCGGCCACCTGCTGCGCGGCGGCGGCGTCGTCGGCTGCGTCGCCGAGGTGCTCGGCGGTGGCGACCATCGCGGTGACGATCAGCTGCGACACGGTGCGCAGGTCGGCGGGGCTCCACTCCTCGGTGCCGGGCAGGCCCGTCAGGTCGGCGGCGAGCTCCTGCTCGCACAGCTCGATCTCGTGGCGGATCGCGGCGCGCACGGACGGCGGACCGGCGCTGCGCTCGCGGGCGATGAACAGGAAGTGGCGATGGTGGCGGCGCACGTGCTCGTGCAGGACGGCGACCGAGCGGTCGACGATGTCGCGGTAGCTGGGGTCGTCGCGGCGGACGTCGCGCAGCATCGCGCGCAGGCTGACGAAGGAGTCGTCGACGAGCGCGCGGCCGAGGGCCTCGATCGAGTCGAAGTGGCGGTAGAACGCGGTCGGCACGATGCCGACCTCCTTGGCCACCTGGCGCAGCGACAGCGCCACCAGGCTGCTGTCCTCGCACAACCGGAGAGCGGCGTCGAGGATCGCCTGGCGGGTGCGCTCCTTGCGCTCCACGCGGGTCTCGGCCACTGACACACCCTAGGTGTGTGGGCACCCTCACCCGCCGAGGTCGTTGACGTGGCCCGCCCCAGCGACCAGAGTTTGAGTGTACGAACGTTCACTCAACCCGAGGAGACTTCTATGGCAGTGCAGGCCCTGCTCCGGTCCCGGGTGCTCGCGGCGCTCACGTCCCCGCACGGCGTCGACCGCTACCTCGAGCTGGTCAACCCGATGTGGGCCGCCACCGAGGTACGCGCCCGCGTCGTCGACGTCCAGCGGGAGAACCCGGGAAGCGACGCCGCGCCGGTCGCCACGCTCACGCTGCAGCCCACCGCCACCTGGCGAGGCCACCGGGCCGGCCAGTACGTGCAGGTCGGGCATCGACCTCCCCGGCTCGGCCACGCGGCAGACCCGCTGCTTCACGGTGTCGTCCGCGGCGTCGGCGCCGGGGGAGCGCATCACGCTCACCGTCCGCGCCCACGCCGAGGGCCAGGTGTCGCGGTTCCTCGCCACCGAGGCGCGGCCGGGCCAGATGCTCCACCTCAGCCAGGCCCAGGGCGACTTCACCCTCGACGAGAGCCCGGCCACCCCCACCAACAGCCACCTGCTGTTCGTCACCGCCGGCTCCGGCATCACTCCCGCCATGTCGATCCTGCGCACCCTGCTGCGGGACGGATACGACGGGCGGGCCGGACGCCGGGTGACCTTCCTCCACTACGCCCAGTCGGAGAGCGACCAGATCTTCGCCGACGAGCTGGCCGCGATCGCCGCGGCCGACAACGACGTCACGGTCCATCTCCGGCACGTCGACTCCGGTCGACCCGCTGGTCTCCGAGCTCGAGCTCCACCGGGTGGCGCCGGGGTTCCGTGACCTCGACACCTGGGTGTGCGGCCCGGCGGGCTTCATGGCCGCCGTCGCCCAGGCCTACGACGGCTCGCCGCGGCTGCGCTCCGAGCAGTTCAAGCTCGCGCCCGCTCCCACCGGCGGGAGCGCCGACGGCGACGTCGTGTTCGCCCGCGCCGGCCGGGAGGCGCCCAACTCGGGCGCCACGCTGCTGGAGCAGGCCGAGGCGCTCGGGCTCAGCCCGGAGTTCGGCTGCCGGATGGGCATCTGCTTCTCCTGCACCTCCCGCAAGACCGAGGGCACCGTGCGCAACGTGCGCACCGGTGAGACCTCATCCGTCCCCGATGAGGACATACGAATCTGCGTCAGCGCCCCCGAGGGCGACTGCGTCGTCGAGCTCTGAGAGCTCGAGGAAGGAACGTCATGACCACTCACACCGTCACGCTCACCCCCGAGGAGCTCGACCGGTTCGGCGAGGAGTTCGACGCGCTGCGCCGACGCATCCTCGACGACCTCGGCGAGGAGGACGCCAAGTACATCCGCGATGTCGTCAAGGCGCAGCGCGCCTTCGAGATCGCCGGCCGCGCGCTGTTCTACGTGCCGCCCGCCTGGCCGCTCGCCGTCGCCGCTCTCAGCGTGTCGAAGATCCTCGACAACATGGAGATCGGCCACAACGTGATGCACGGCCAGTACGACTGGATGGGCGACCCCGGCCTCAGCTCACGGAAGTTCGAGTGGGACAACGTGTGCCCCTCCGACCAGTGGAAGTACAGCCACAACTACATCCACCACACCTTCACCAACATCCTCGGCAAGGACCGCGACATCGGCTACGGGATCCTCCGGATGGACGAGGACCAGAAGTGGCACCCCTACTACCTGGGCAACCCGCTCTACGCGTTCCTGCTCATGGTGTTCTTCGAGTGGGGCGTGGCGATGCACGACCTCGAGGTCGAGAACATCGTCAAGGGCACCCGCAAGCTGGAGGAGAACCAGGCTCTCCACGCCGGCATCATGCGCAAGGTCCGGCGTCAGGCGCTCAAGGACTACGTGCTCTTCCCGGCACTCACCGGCCCGCTGTTCCCGATGACCCTGGCCGGCAACGCCGTGGCCAACCTGGTGCGCAACGTCTGGGCGTTCAACATCATCTTCTGCGGCCACTTCCCGGCCGGCGTCGAGACGTTCACCCAGGAGGAGTGCGAGGACGAGTCCCGCGGCCACTGGTACTACCGCCAGATCCTCGGTTCGGCCAACATCACCGGCGGCCCGCTCTTCCACCTGCTCAGCGGCAACCTGTCGCACCAGATCGAGCACCACCTGTTCCCCGACCTGCCGGCCCGCCGGTACCCGCAGATCGCGGGCGAGGTGCGGGAGATCTGCGAGCGCTACGGGCTGCCCTACAACACCGGCCGGCTCACCAAGCAGGTCGGCAGCGTGGTCGGCAAGATCTGCCGGCTCGCGCTCCCCGACCGCACGTCGAGCAGCCCCGACGGCGCGGCGTCCGAGACGCCGTTGGCCGCGTGAGCAGCAGCGCGCACACTGGTGGCATGAGCGAGCGCCCCTCCGACCCCGCAGGTCCGGACCGGTTCAGCCGCGCCGAGATCGGCAAGGACGCCGTCCAGTCGACCGCCGAGGCCGCGGCACGCACGGTGGGCGAGGTGGCGACGATCATCACCGCGGCGGTGAAGGACGTCGCGGGCGCCGTCGGCGGGTTCGCCACCGAGGTGTTCGAGATCCGCGACTCCGCGCGCAAGGCGTCGGAGGACCACGACCCCGAATGAGCGCGGATCAGGCGCCGCCGTCCAGCAGCCGCACCAGCTTCTGCGGCGCCATCAGCCGGTAGCTCTCGATCACCAGCTCGGCCACCTCGCTCCAGTCGGTGTCGTCGTCGAGCAGCAGCACCACCGCGTTCCCCATCACCGGGTGGACGAGGTAGGGCAGCCCGAGGTGGCGCAGCGTCTCGAACTCCTCGCCGCTCGACCGGAACCGCAGCGTCGGCCGGAACTCGTTCGGGCCGCCCATCTCCTCCAGGTGCTCCGCCCGCGGCACCATCACGTGCGCGAAGGTCTGGCCGCGCACCCGCCACCGGGTGCCGGTCCACGCCTCCTCCTCGTACGCGTCCGGCAGCGCGCGTGCCACTGCACCGACCCGGAGGATGTACTCCTCCGGCGGCTCGGGACGAGGTTCAGTCATCGAGATCCCTTACGACGTCTCGACTCGCCCGCCGCGACTTCGCAAGCTCAGTAGCGCCGTGCGGCTCGACGACCATCGAGGCAGCCCGGCCTCGTTCCTCGGCCGCCCTGCCTCAGCCAAAGGACATTCGGAACGACGCCATCCGGAACGACGCGAGCTGCCGTGCCGGACGGAGGAAGGCGAGCGGGCCGTCGGGGTCGAAGTCCCAGTGGGCACGCGCCGGGAGGGTCTTCGAGGATCCCTGCAGGACGGCGGTCTTCTCGCCACCACCCTCGGGCAGCTCGGGCTGCCAGGTGCCGCCCTTGAACGGCAGCCGCGGCGCCGCGCGTGACACGTCGCGGAACGACGCGGAGGCGACCGGTCGGCGCGCGATCGTGGCCGACCACTCGGTGGTGGTGAGCGGCCCGCGGTGCTCCGACTCCAGCGTGAAGTCGGCCAGGCCCTTGGGGATCGCCCACAGCTCGCGGCCCCCGGCCACCGAGGCGGGGGAGTCGACCCAGATGTCGGTGATGCTCACCCGGCGCCCCCGGCCGCCGCCGGGCGCCTCGACCGGTCGGGCCACGAGCAGCTCGGAGTAGGTGAGCGGGCTGCCCTCGGCGTAGGAGACGAACGCCGCGCCGTAGACGCCGGCCGGCCGGACGCCGTCCAGTGCCTCGGGCGAGCCGGTGCCGGGCTCGCCCAGCTTGAACAGCGTGAGCCACAGCGACCCGACCATGTGCCACGGAGCGGCGGGGTAGGCGACCTTCTCGTAGGGGAGCGGAGCCGTCATGCCCGGCAGGTTAGGGCATGTGGTTCGTCAGTCCTCGGGGTCGTCCAGCCGCGCCAGCCAGGTGGCGAGCCGCTCCACGGCGGTCTCGAACTCCGGGTGGGTGTCGGTGAACGCCTGCAGCTGCTCGGCCACCCACGCCAGGCTGACCTCCTCGTCACCCCGCCGCGCGACCAGCTCCTCGATTCCCCGGTCGGTGAAGTACATGGCGGCAGTCTCGCAGCGTCGCCTCTACGATCGCGCGGGTGAGTAGCGCTCTGGGGCCGCAGCCTCCCCCTCCGCCACCGCCACCACCGCCGCCTCCGCCCAGCGCGGGGTCGAACGTCGGCGTGGTGGTGGCGCTCGCCATCGTCGCGGTGGCGGTGGTGGTGGTCATCGCCGCCGCGATCACGGCGGTGGTGCTCAGCGGTGACGACGGCGAGGAGAGCGGCGCCGACACCGCCACGTCGAGCAGCACCGACACCACCCCGACCACCTCGACACCCGCCGCGCCCCCCGACCGCTACGGCGTGACGGTCGGGCCCGCGGACGCGCCGCGCACGGTGGTGGTCTACGAGGACTTCCTGTGCCCGCCGTGCGGCCAGTTCCACCGCAAGGCCGGCGCGCGCCTGCAGGCCATGGCGGAGGACGGCGACCTGCGGCTCGTGCTGCGGCCGGTCGACTTCCTCGAGTCGATCGACGTGTACTCCAGCAACGCGGCCAGCGCGCTGTTCGTCGTGCGCGACGCGGCCGGCGACGACGTCGCCGCGCGCTTCCAGGGGTTGCTGCTCGACGAGCAGCCGCCGGAGTCGGGCCCGTACCCGAGCGACGAGGACCTGGTGGTGCTCGCGATCCAGGCCGGCGCCGAGGAGGACGACGTCCGGGCCGGCATCGAGGGCGGCGCCCGGCGCGCGCTCGTGGACGAGGCCACCCAGGCGGCCCAGGACGAGGAGAACATCACCGCCGTCCCCACGGTGCTCCTCGACGGCGAGCCGTTCCCCAACCCCGGCTCCAGCGTCGACGAGCTCACCACCGCGCTCCTCGCCGAGCTCGAGTGAGCTAGGCGAAGGCCGCCGCCACCAGCTCCTTCTGCTCGGCGAGGTGGCGCTTGGCGGTGCCGACCGAGGGCGAGGACGACGCGGGCCGGGTGATCGGCTCGACGGTGGCGTCGAGCCCGTCCCACACGTTGAGGGCGTAGTGCGGCCACGGGCCCATGTTGCGGGGCTCGTCCTGCACCCAGCGGACCGTCCTCAGCTTCGGGAAGCGAGCGATCTCGGCCTTGAGCTCGTCGACCGGCCGCGGGTACAGCTGCTCGACCCGGGCGATGGCGAACCGGCCGGCGTCGTCGCGCTTCGCCCGCTCGACCATGAGGTCCCAGGTGACCCGGCCCGAGCACACGAGCAGCGTGTCGACCTGGTCCTGGTCGGCCTCGACGTCGCCGAGGAACGGCCGGAACGTGCCGTCGGTGAAGTCGTCCGGCTGCGAGGCGGCCTCCTTGCGGCGCAGCATCGACTTCGGCGTGAAGACGATGAGCGGGCGGTGCCGCTCGCTGAGCGAGTGCTTGCGCAGCAGGTGGAAGTACGACGCCGGCGTCGAGGGCTGGGCGACGACGAAGGCGTCGTCGGCCGCCATCTGCAGGAACCGCTCGATGCGCGCCGAGGAGTGGTCGGGTCCCTGCCCCTCGTAGCCGTGCGGCAGCAGCATGACCACGCCCGACTGCTGGCGCCACTTGGTCTCGCCCGCGGTGATGAACTCGTCGATCACGATCTGGGCGCCGTTGACGAAGTCGCCGAACTGCGCCTCCCAGACCGTGAGCGCGTCGGGGCGCGCCACCGAGTAGCCGTACTCGAATCCGAGCGCGGCGTACTCCGAGAGCAGCGAGTCGTAGAGGTAGAACTTCGCCTGGTCCTCGCTGAGCGCCGACAGCGGCGTCCACTCGTCGGCGTTGACCCGGTCGATGATCGTGCCGAACCGGGAGACGAACGTGCCGCGGCGCGAGTCCTGCCCGGCCAGCCGCACCGGCCGGCCGTCCATGAGCAGTGAGCCGAGCGCGAGCACCTCGCCGGTGCCCCAGTCGATCGGGCCGTCGGTGATCGCCGCCGCCCGGCGCTGCAGCTGCGGCATCACCTTCGGGTGCACCGTGAAGCCCTCGGGCGGAGTGACGTAGGCGTCGGCGATCCGCTTCAGCGTCTCCCGCGGGATCGCCGTCCTGGTCTCGCTCACCGGCTTGTCGGGGTAGTCGGGCACCGTCGTCCACTCCGACGGCTGCGAGGAGGCCTCCTTCACCTCGGTGAAGACCCGCTCCAGCTGCTGCTGGTAGTCGGCCAGCACCTGCTCGGCCTCCTCGATCGTGATGTCGCCACGACCGATGAGCGACTCGGTGTAGAGCTTGCGCACCGACCGCTTCTGCTCGATGAGGTCGTACATGAGCGGCTGGGTGAACGACGGGTCGTCGCCCTCGTTGTGGCCGCGGCGGCGGTAGCAGACCAGGTCGATGACGACGTCCTTGTTGAACGCCTGGCGGTACTCGAAGGCCAGCCGCGCCACCCGGATGCACGCCTCGGGGTCGTCGCCGTTCACGTGGAAGATCGGCGCCTGCACCATCCGCGCCACGTCGGTGCAGTACAGCGAGGAGCGCGACGACCCGGGCGAGGTGGTGAATCCCACCTGGTTGTTCACGACGACGTGGATCGTGCCGCCGGTGCGGTAGCCGCGCAGCTGGGAGAGGTTGAGGGTCTCGGCGACGACGCCCTGGCCGGCGAACGCCGCGTCGCCGTGCACGAGCAGCGGAAGCACCGGGTACTCGATGCCGCGGTCGAGCACGTCCTGCTTGGCGCGCACGATGCCCTCCAGCACCGGGTCGACGGCCTCGAGGTGCGAGGGGTTCGCAGCGACCGACACCTTCACGGTGTCGCCCTTGTCGGAGACGAACTCGCCCTCGGCACCGAGGTGGTACTTCACGTCGCCCGATCCCTGCACGGTGCGCGGGTCGATGTTGCCCTCGAACTCGCGGAAGATCTGGGAGTACTTCTTGCCCACGATGTTGGCCAGCACGTTGAGCCGACCGCGGTGGGCCATGCCGATCGTCACCTCGTCGAGGCCTAGCTCGGCGGCGGCCTCGCAGATCTCGTCGAGCACCGGCACCGTGGTCTCGCCGCCCTCGAGGCTGAACCGCTTCTGGCCGACGAACTTGGTCTGCAGGAAGGTCTCGAACGCCTCGGCCTGGTTGAGCTTCAGCAGGATCCGGAGCTGCTCCTCGCGGGGCGGCTTGGAGTGCGGCTGCTCGACCCGCTGCTGGATCCAGCGCCGCTGCTCGGGATCCATGATGTGCATGTACTCGATGCCGGTGGTGCGGCAGTACGAGTCGCGCAGGATCCCGAGGATCGAGCGCAGCTTCATGAACCGGCGTCCCTCGCCGCCGAAGGAGCCGGTGGCGAACTCGCGGTCGAGGTCCCACAGCGTCAGGCCGTGCGACTCCACCTCGAGGTCGGGGTGGCTGCGCTGGCGGTACTCCAGCGGGTCGGTGTCGGCCATCATGTGGCCGCGCACGCGGTAGGCGTGGATCAGCTCGAGGATCCGGGCCTGCTTGCTGATCTCGTCGTCGTGCGACGTCGCGATGTCGGCGGCCCAGCGGATCGGCTCGTAGGGGATGCGCAGCGAGCGGAAGATCTCGTCGTAGAAGCCGCCCTCGCCCAGGAGCAGCTGGTGGATCCGCTTGAGGTACTCGCCGGACTGTGCGCCCTGGATGACGCGGTGGTCGTAGGTGGAGGTGAGCGTCATCGTCTTGGAGATCGCGTTGCGGGCGATCGCCTCCTCCGAGGCGCCCTGCCACTCCGCGGGGTACTCCATCGCGCCGACGCCGATGATCGCGCCCTGCCCCTTCATCAGCCGCGGCACCGAGTGCACGGTGCCGATGCCGCCGGGGTTGGTGAGCGAGATCGTGGTGCCCTGGAAGTCCTCGATCGTCAGCTTGGCGTCGCGCGCCTTGCGGACGATGTCCTCGTAGGCGGTCCAGAAGCCGGCGAAGTCCATCGTCTCGGCGGCCTTGATCGACGGCACCAGCAGCTGCCGGGTGCCGTCGGACTTCGGGACGTCGATCGCCAGGCC
The DNA here is from genome assembly GCA_963808855.1 of uncultured Actinomycetota bacterium. Classification (GTDB taxonomy): domain Bacteria; phylum Actinomycetota; class Actinomycetes; order Propionibacteriales; family Nocardioidaceae; genus Nocardioides. Next base: position 1,710,670 of record CAWEHA010000002.1, read on the forward strand.
CAGGTTGATGTGCGCCGGCGTGACCAGGTTGGGCTTGCCGTCGACGACGTCGAAGCCGACGTTCAGCTCCGGCATCGCCCGCAGCGCCTTCACCATGGCGTAGCCGATGAGGTGGGTGAACGACACCTTGCCGCCGCGGGCACGGGCGAGGTGGTTGTTGATGACCGTGCGGTTGTCCCACAGCAGCTTCACCGGCACCGACCGCACCGAGGTGGCGGTGGGCACGGTCAGCGAGGCGTCCATGTTCTGGGCGGTGCGCGCCGGCGCCCCGCGCAGCACGGTGTAGGTGGGCTCGTCGGTGGCCGCCGCCGGCTCCGCGGGCGCGGAGTCCTTGGGCGTCGGGTTCTTGGTCGCCTTGGCGGGCTCGGCGGCCGCCGAGTCCGGCCGCGGCACCGCCCGCGGCGTCGCCTTGGACTCGGTCTTCGACTCGGTCTTGGACTCGGACTTGGACTCGGTCTTCGACTCGGTCTTCGACTCCGACTTCGTCTCGGTCTTCTCGGGCGCGGGCTTCGGCTCGGCCTTGTGCGCGGCGGGCTTCTCAGCGGGCTTCTCGGCGGGCTTCTTCGGCGGCCGCGCGGCGGGCTTCTCGTCCGCGGTCTCCGAGCGGTGCGCGCCGCCCCCGTTCTCGAAGTAGCGCTTCCACTCCGGGTCGACGCTCGCCGGGTCGGCGTCGTACTGCTCGCGCATGGCCTCCACGAGCCACTCGTTGGCTCCGAAGTCGCTGCCGTCAGGTTCGGTGTGGGTCGGGGTGGAGCTGCTGGAGCCTGACGACTGCGGCACGGCTGTGTTCGCCTCTTCCGGTGAGCGTGCGGTGGGGTGGAGAAAGTGCGACGGACGCGACGTCAAGGCTAGACCCACCGGCAACCCAATGTCCGCCCGACGGCACCGCGTCAGGCACCCTGGTGGCCATGCCTCGACGCCTGCCTGCTCTGCGCCGGCGCCGGACCGCACTGCGAGTCGGGTCGGCGGCGCTCGCCGTCCTCCTCCTCGTGCCGCTGTCCGCCTGCTCCGGCGACGACGACGATAAGCCGTCCGGCGACGGCGAGAGCGCCAGCGCCGCCTCCCAGGAGCGCGGGGTGGCCACCCAGGCCACGGTGGGGGCAGTGGTCGGCAAGCTGCCGGCCGACGGGCGCGACCGGGTCGCGAACCGCGTCGCTCGGGTCGTCGACGACTGGTGGGACCGCGCCTACGTCCGCGGCGAGTTCCCGCGCACGAGCTTCTCCGGGGCGTTCGAGGGCTTCACCCCCCGCGCGGCCGACCGGGCCCGCGCCGACCGCAACCTGCTGAGCAACGCCGGGATCGGTCGTCGGCTCACCGGCGTCGAGGCGATCACCCGGCGGGTGGTGGTCGACGTGCTCGCCGTCGACCAGCGGCCGGTGGCCGCCACCGCTCGGGTCACCCTGCTCATGAAGCTCGAGGGCAAGGGCCTCGACCGGCGCGACCGGATCTCGGGCCGGGTGCTGTTGTCCGTCACGAACGGCGCCTGGCGCGTCTTCGGCTACGACCTCCGACGGGAGCTGATCAAGTGAACCGCCGTCCTCTCCGCCTCGTGGCCCTGGCGGCCGTGCTGTCGTTGTTCGCCCTCGTGGTGCCCAACAGCACCGTCGCCTCCACCGAGGTCGCGCTGGTCAAGATGGACGGCGCCAGCGTGGCGCTGGAGAGCGACACGATCTGGATCCTCGCCGTCGGCTCCGACGCCCGGCCCGGGCAGTCGATGACCTCGACCCGGGCCGACGCGCTCCAGATGGTCGGCATCAACACGCGCACCGGTGCGGCCACCGCGATCGGCATCCCGCGCGACTCCTACGTGCCCATCCCCGGCCACGGGTCGGACCGCGTGAACGCCGCGATGTTCTACGGCGGCCCGAAGCTGCTCGGCGAGACCGTCGGCAACATGCTCCGGCTGCAGCCCGACTACGTGATGGTCACGCGGTTCAAGTTCTTCGAGGAGATGATCGACGACATCGGCGGCATCTACGTCCGCAACCCGCGCTTCTTCAGCGACTCGAACCTGAAGCCGCAGGGGTTCGAGAAGGGCAAGATCCGGCTCGGCGGGGTGATCGCGCTGTCCTTCGCGCGGATCCGCAAGAGCCTGCCCGGCGGCGACTTCGACCGCTCCGCCAACCAGCAGCGCGTGCTGCGCGGCATCCAGGCGCGGGTGGCCGCCCGCGCCGACCGCCCCGGCTTCATCGAGGAGGGGGTCGTCTCGGTGCTGCGGCACCTGGCCACCGACGTCCCGCCCGGTGAGCTGTTCCGGATCGGCCAGGCCGTCGCCCAGGTGAACCCGAAGAAGATCACCGGATGCGTGCTGTCCGGCGGGTTCGCCACCATCGGCGGCGCGAGCGTCATCTCACCGAACCTCGACCAGGGCCGCCGCTGGGCCGACGACGCCCGCAGGGACGCCACCATCAAGCGCTGTTGAGAGCCACCCGCGTTCGACCGAGAGGAACCGTCATGAGTGAGCCCGCTCCCGCCGCCACGAACAACGGCCGCGTCTTCAGCATCATCAGCATCGTGCTGGGCGTCGTGGCCATCCTCATCCTGCCCATCATCCTCGGACCGGTCGGTGTGGTCCTGGGCTTCGTCGGCCACCGCAAGGGCGACCGGCTGGGACTGTTCGCGGCGATCTGGTGCATCGTCGCCACGATCATCGGTATCGCGATCGGCGCGGCGGTCGTCGCCAACAACTGAGCAGGACTCAGCGCCCCGTGGTGCCGTCGATCAGCTCGCGAAGGATGTCGGCATGGCCGACATGGCGGATCACCTCGCTGACGTTGTGGGCGAGCACCCAGCGCAGGGTCTTCGGGACGCCGTCGACCTCGATGGCGGTGCGGTCCTCGGGTGACTCGGCACGGTCGAGGTACTGGTCGCTCTCCGTGATCGCCGCCCGGTAGTCGGCGATCACCTCCGCGGCGCTGCGATCCGGCGGCACCACCATCGTGAAGTCGGTGTCGGCGTACTGCTCGTCGCCGCCCAAGTGGTAGGCGAACCACCACCGTTCGCCGGCCGCGCAATGCTGCACCAGGCCGAGCAGGTTGGTGTCGGAGGCGACCAGCCGGTGTCGCAACTGCTCCTCGTCGAGCCCCTCGAGCTTCTTGAGGAGGCAGTGGCGGGCGAAGTCGAGGAACGCACGTGCGGTGACGAGCTCGCCCTCGTCGTCGCGGGGGACCGGTTCGCGTTGCGTCTCCAGCACGACCCGCAGGCTAGGGGACCGGTCCGAGTCACCGGGTTCGGGTGAGTCGCCGGCAGGTGGGTCCGCCTCAGGGTGAGGGGTGTCGAAGGAGATCCCATGAGCATGTCGATGCAGCGCCAGGTCCTGCCCATTCCGCACCGGACGGCGAACTCGCCCGCGACGTATGACGCGAAGGACCCGGACACCGCGTTCCCACCGATCGTTCCGTTGCGGCCGCCCGAGGGCGCCCCGAACGTGCTGATCGTCCTGGTCGACGACTGCGGGTTCGGGGCTTCGAGCGCCTTCGGCGGTCCGGTGCAGACGCCGACGTTCGAGCGACTCGCCGGCGAGGGACTGCGCTACACGAGGTTCCACACCACCGCGCTCTGCTCGCCGACCCGCGCGGCACTGCTCTCGGGCCGCAACCACCACAGCGTCGGCATGGGCGGCATCACCGAGATCGCGACGTCGGCGCCCGGCTACAGCTCGATGCGACCCAATGACTGCGCACCGCTGGCCGAGACGCTCAAGCTCAACGGCTACTCGACCGCACAGTTCGGCAAGTGCCACGAGGTGCCCGTCTGGCAGACCAGCCCGATGGGACCCTTCGACAACTGGCCCGCCGGCGGCGGCGGGTTCGAGTACTTCTACGGCTTCATCGGTGGCGAGACCAACCAGTACGCACCGGCGCTCTACGAGAACCTGACGCCGGCCGAGCCCGACCGCACGCCGGAGGAGGGCTATCACCTGACGGAGGACATGACCGACCACGCGATCTCGTGGGTGCGGCAGCAGAAGGCCCTCATGCCCGACAAGCCGTTCTTCGCCTACTACGCGCCGGGCGCCACGCACGCACCCCACCACGTGCCGGTCGAGTGGTCGGACAAGTACCGCGGCCGGTTCGACCAGGGCTGGGACGCGTTGCGTGAGGAGACCTTCGCCCGTCAGAAGGAGCTCGGCGTGGTGCCGGAGTCGGCCGAGCTGACCGCCCGGCACGAGCAGATCCCGGCGTGGGAGGAGATGCCCGAGGACCTGCGACCGGTGTTGGCGCGTCAGATGGAGGTGTACGCGGGGTTCCTCGAGCACACCGACCATCACGTCGGCCGGCTGGTCGACGCCCTGGCCGAGCTCGAGATCCTCGACGACACGCTGGTCTACGTCATCGTCGGCGACAACGGCGCCTCCGCCGAGGGCGACCTGCACGGCTGCTTCAACGAGATCATCAACCTCAACGGTGCCGGCGAGCTGCAGACCACCGAGTACATGATCGACCGGATCGATGACTTCGGCACCCCTGCCGCCTACAACCACTACGCCGTGGGCTGGGCGCATGCCATGAACACGCCGTACCAGTGGACCAAGCAGGTTGCCTCCCACTACGGCGGCACTCGCAACGGCACGATCGTGCGGTGGCCACGCGGCTTCGACGCCCAGGGCGAGGTCCGGAACCAGTTCCACCACGTCATCGACGTCGCCCCGACCGTCCTGGAGGCGGCCGGCGTGCCGGAGCCGACGTTCGTGCACGGCGTCCAGCAGCGACCCTACGAAGGCGTCAGCATGGGCTACACCTTCGACGACGAGCAGGCCGCCGACCGGCACCAGACCCAGTACTTCGAGATGTTCGTCAACCGCGGCATCTACCACCAGGGATGGGCCGCGGTCACCCGGCACTCCATCCCGTGGGACCAGGGAAAGCCACTCCCGCCCATCGACGACGACACGTGGGAGCTCTACGGTCCCGACGACTGGACCCAGGCCCGCGACCTCGCCTCCGACAACCCCGACCAGCTGGCGCACCTGCAACAGAAGTTCCTGCTCGAGGCGGCCAAGTACCAGGTCTTCCCGCTCGACGACCGGCGGATCGAGCGCTTCAACTCCGACCTCGCCGGGCGCCCCTCGCTCATCCACGGCACCAGCCAGGTGCTGTTCGGCGGGATGGGGAGGCTGACCGAGAACGTCGTGCTCAACGTGAAGAACAAGTCGCACGCCGTCACCGCCGACCTCACCGTCCCCGACGGTGGCGCGAACGGCGTGATCGTCGCCCAGGGCGGCGCCTTCGGCGGGTGGGGCATCTACCTGCACGAGGGTCGGCCGACCTACTGCTACAACCTGTTCGGCCTCCAGCGCTCCCATGTCCGTGCCGACCAGCCGGTCCCGGCCGGGGACCACCAGGTACGCCTCGAGTTCACCTACGACGGCGGCGGACTCGGCCAGGGCGCCACCGCCGACCTGTACGTCGACGGCAGTCAGGTCGCCACCGGCCGCATCGACGCCACCGTGCCGCTCGCCTTCTCCGGGGACGAGACCCTCGACGTCGGCTCCGACACCGGCACCCCGGTCAGCGACGACTACACCAGCCGGACCAGCCACTTCACCGGCCGCATCCACCGGGTCCAGATCGACCTCGGCGACGACGCTCAGGACCACGACCACCTCATCACGCCCGAGGAGCGCATGCGGATCATCACCACGCGCCAGTGAGGACCCGCGACCCCAGCCCGGACGCGCACGAATCGTTCGATCGAACGGGAACGGCAGGGGAAAGTGCCGGATCCGCGCATGAATCGTTCGATCGAACGGGAACGGCAGGGGAGGATGGCCGAGCTGCGATGGGCGCCTCCGGCAGGATTCGAACCTGCGGCACCTGGTACCGGAAACCAGTGCTCTATCCCCTGAGCTACGGAGGCCTCGGCCCCCACAGGGCCGGGTGCCGACCCTACCGGCTGATATCCGCGCCAGCTCAACCGGCGGCCGTCGATACCCTGGCACGGTGACTCCTGCCGATCTCTCCGCCGCCGTGGTCGGGGCGCTCCGCGCCCTGGTCGACGACGGCGCGCTCGCCCTGCCCGACGGCGTACCGGCGGCGGTCACGATCGAGCGTCCGCGGCAGCAGGGCCACGGCGACTACGCCACCAACGTGGCGATGCAGCTGGCCAAGAAGGCCGGCACGAACCCCCGGGCGCTCGGCGAGCTGCTCGCCGAGCGGCTGCGCGACACCGACGGCATCACCGCGGTCGACGTTGCCGGGCCCGGGTTCCTCAACATCACGGTCGCCGCCGGTGCGCAGGGGCTCGTCGCCCGGCAGGTGGCGGACGCCGGCGCGGCGTACGGACGGTCCGCGACGCTGGCCGGCCAGCGGATCAACGTGGAGTTCATCTCGGCCAACCCCACCGGCCCGCTCCACCTCGGCCACACCCGCTGGGCCGTCATGGGCGACGCGATCGGCCGGGTGCTGTCCGCGGCGGGCGCCGAGGTCACCCGCGAGTTCTACATCAACGACCTCGGCAACCAGATGGACCTGTTCGGCGCCTCGATCGAGGCGCGGGCGCTCGGCATCGAGGTCCGGGAGGGCGGCTACCAGGGCGAGTACGTGCACGACCTCGCCCGGCAGATCGTCGAGGCCGACCCCGGGATCGTCGACCTCCCGGCGGACGAGCGGCGGTTGGCCTTCCGCGAGCGGGGCTACGAGCTGCAGCTGGCAGAGCAGCGTGAGCAGCTCGACCGGTTCAACACCCACTTCGACGTCTGGTTCTCCGAGCGCAGCCTGCACGCGGGCGACGTCGCCGCCAGCCTCGAGAAGCTGCGCGCCCAGGGCCACCTCTTCGACCACGACGGCGCGCTGTGGATGCGCACCACCGACTTCGGCGACGACAAGGACCGGGTGCTGATCCGGTCGAACGGCGAGCTCACCTACTTCGCCAGCGACACCGCCTACTACGTGAACAAGCGCGAGCGGGGCTTCGACCACTGCATCTACCTGCTCGGCGCCGACCACCACGGCTACGTCGGACGGCTCAAGGCGATGGCGGCGTGCGCGGGCGACGACCCGGCCGAGACGCTCGACGTGCTCATCGGCCAGCTCGTGAAGATCCTCCAGAACGGCGAGGAGCTGCGGCTCTCCAAGCGGGCGGGCAACATCGTGGCGCTGCAGGAGCTGGTCGACCTGGTCGGCGTCGACGCGCTGCGGTACTCGCTCGCCCGCTACCCGTCGGACACCCCGCTCACCCTCGACGTCGCCGAGATCACGCGCACCACGCACGACAACCCCGTGTACTACGTGCAGTACGCGCACGCCCGCACCTGCCGGATGATGGCGAACGCGGCCGACCTCGGCATGATGCCGCCGACGGCGACGAGTTCGACCCGTCCCTGCTCGATCACCCGCGCGACGGCGAGCTGCTCCGGGCGCTGGCCGACTTCCCGAAGGTGGTGGCCAGCGCGGCCGAGCTGCGCGAGCCGCACCGGGTGGCGCGCTACCTGGAGGACACGGCGTCGGTGTTCAACAAGTGGTACGACACCGACGAGTGCCGAATGCTCCCGAAGGGCGACGAGCCGGTCGCGCCGGCCAACCTGGCCCGGCTGCTGCTCGTGGTGGCCGCCCGCACGGTGATCGCCAACGGCCTGGACCTGCTCGGCGTCTCCGCGCCCGAGCGGATGTAGCGCCCACGTGAGCACCACCCACGAGGCCGGCTGGGCCCACGCGTCCGGTGCGCTGCGCGGCCCGTCGTGGCTGCGCCCGCCGGCCGACCCCAACGCGCTGGTGCCGCTGCTGTGGAGCGGCACCGCTCACAAGGTGGACGGCGACCTCGTGGTCGGCGGGGTGCGGCTGCCCGACCTCGCCGCCGAGGTGAACACGCCGGCCTACGTGCTCGACGAGGCCGACTTCCGGGCCCGCGCCCGCGCGTTCCGCGACGCCTTCTCCGGCTACGAGGTGTTCTACGCCGGCAAGGCGTTCCTCTGCACCACCGTCGCGCGGTGGGTGGCCGAGGAGGGGCTGAGCCTCGACGTCTGCTCGCCGGGGGAGCTCACGGTCGCGCTCCGCGCCGGCGTCGACCCGGCCCGCATCGGCTACCACGGCAACAACAAGACCGAGCCCGAGCTGCGGCGCGCCGTCGACGCCGGCGTCGGCCGGGTGATCCTCGACTCGTTCACCGAGATCGAGCGGCTCGACCGGATCACTCGCGACGTCTCGACAAGCTCGACGAACGTCATGGTGCGGGTGAACCCCGGCGTCGAGGCCCACACCCACGAGTACATCGCCACCGCCCACGAGGACCAGAAGTTCGGGTTCGCCATGGCCACGGGGGAGGCGATCGACGCCGTCCGCCGGGTGCTGGCGGCGCCCGGCCTCGACCTGCTCGGCCTGCACTGCCACATCGGCAGCCAGATCTTCGACTCCAGCGGCTTCGAGGTGGCGGCCCGCCGGGTGCTCGCGCTGCACGCCCGGGTGAGCGACGAGCTCGGCGTCACCGCGCCCGAGCTCGACCTCGGCGGCGGCTTCGGCATCGCCTACACCACCCAGGACGACCCGTCCGACCCCGCGCAGCTCGCCACCGAGATGACCAAGATCGTCGAGCACGAGTGCCGCGCCCTCGGCGTCGAGGTGCCGAAGCTCTCCATCGAGCCCGGCCGCGCCATCGTCGGCCCGGCGATGTGCACCCTCTACACGATCGGCACGGTCAAGCCGGTCGAGCTGGACGGCGGAGCGGTGCGCACCTACGTGAGCGTCGACGGCGGCATGAGCGACAACATCCGCACCGCCCTCTACGACGCCGACTACTCCTGCACCCTCGCGAACCGCCACTCCGACGCGCCCCCGGTGCTCGCCCGGGTGGTCGGCAAGCACTGCGAGGCCGGCGACATCGTGGTGCGCGACGAGTTCCTGCCCGGCGACGTCCGGCCCGGCGACCTGCTCGCCGTGCCGGGCACCGGCGCCTACTGCCGCTCGATGGCCTCCAACTACAACCACGCTCTGAGACCCCCCGTGGTCGCCGTGCGCGACGGCGAGGTGCGTGTCATCCTGCGGCGCGAGACCGAGGACGACCTGCTGGCGACGGATGTGGGTGTGCGATGAGCGACGAGCCGCTGAGGGTGGCGGTACTGGGCTGCGGGTCGGTGGGCTCGCAGGTCGTGCGGCTGCTCGCCGCGCAGAGCGACGACCTCGCCGCACGGGTCGGACGCCGGGTCGAGCTCGTCGGCGTCGCGGTGCGCCGGCTCGACGCGCCCCGCGAGGTGGAGGTGCCCGCCGGGCTGCTCACCACCGACGCCGCCGGGCTGGTGGCCCGCGACGACGTCGACGTCGTGGTGGAGGTGATCGGCGGCATCGAGCCGGCCCGCTCCCTCATCCTCTCCGCGCTGGAGAACGGCGCGAGCGTCGTCACCGCCAACAAGGCGCTGCTGGCCGAGGACGGGCCGACGCTCTTCGAGGCCGCCGAGAAGGCCGACCGCGACCTCTACTACGAGGCCGCCGTCGCCGGCGCCATCCCGATCCTGCGGCCGCTGCGCGAGTCGCTGGCCGGCGACCGGGTCACCCGGGTGCTCGGCATCGTCAACGGCACCACCAACTTCATCCTCGACAAGATGGACACCCAGGGCAGCGGGTTCGCCGAGGCGCTGGAGGAGGCCCAGGAGCTCGGGTACGCCGAGGCCGACCCCACCGCCGACGTCGAGGGCTTCGACGCCGCCGCCAAGGCCGCGATCCTCGCCAGCCTCGCCTTCCACACCCGGGTCACCGCGGCCGACGTGCACCGCGAGGGCATCTCCGACGTCACCGCGGCCGACGTCGCCTCGGCCCGCGAGATGGGCAGCGTCGTGAAGCTGCTGGCGATCGCCGAGCTCGGCGCCGACGCCGACGACGCGGCCGCCGTCAGCGTGCGCGTGCACCCGGCGATGATCCCGCGCTCGCACCCGCTGGCCAGCGTGCGCGAGGCGTTCAACGCCGTCTTCGTCGAGTCCGACGCCGCCGGCCAGCTCATGTTCTACGGGCCCGGCGCCGGCGGCTCCCCGACGGCGAGCGCCGTGCTCGGCGACCTCGTCACCGTGGCCCGCCACCACGTCACCGGCACCCGCGGGGCGGGGGAGTCGGCCTACGCCGACCACCCGGTGCTGCCGATGGGGGAGGCGCGCACCCGCTACCACGTGGCGCTCGACGTCGACGACCGCGCGGGCGTGCTCGCCGCCGTCGCGCTGGCCTTCGCCGAGCACGACGTGTCGATCCAGACCGTGCGCCAGGAGGGCCGCGACGACGACGCCCAGCTCGTCGTCGTCTCCCACGAGGCCACCGACGCCGCCCTCAGCGCCACCGTCGAGTCGCTGCGCGCCATGGACATCGTCCGCGAGGTCACCTCCGTGATGCGGGTGGAAGGCGTCGAGGAGTGACCAGCACACGCACCCACGTGCACCAGTGGCGAGGCGTGATCGAGGAGTACCGCGACCTGCTCGACCTCCCCGACGGCGTCCCCGCCGTCACGCTCGGGGAGGGCGGTACACCGCTCGTCCATTCGAGATGGCTCAGTGGCCTCTCCCGGGCCGAGGTGTGGCTCAAGGTCGAGGGCGACAACCCCACCGCCTCGTTCAAGGACCGCGGCATGACCGCGGCCATCTCGGTGGCCAAGGCCGACGGCGACGAGGCGGTCGTGTGCGCCTCCACCGGCAACACGTCGGCGTCGATGGCGGCCTACGCCGCCAAGGCCGGGCTCAAGCCGCTCGTGCTCGTGCCGGAGGGCAAGATCGCGGCCGGCAAGATGGCGCAGGCGGTACTGCACGGGGCGCAGATCATCATGGTGCGCGGCAACTTCGACCACTGCCTGCAGATCGCCCGCGAGCTCGCCTGGCACTACCCGGTGGCGCTCGTGAACTCGGTGAACCCGGTGCGGCTCGAGGGCCAGAAGACGGCGTCGTTCGAGATCGTCGACCGGCTCGGCGACGCTCCCGACCACCACCTGCTGCCGGTCGGCAACGCCGGCAACATCTCCGCCTACTGGCTCGGCTACCAGCAGTACTACGACCTCGGCCTGGCCACGAAGCGGCCGCGGATGCGCGGGTTCCAGGCCGTCGGCGCCGCCCCGCTGGTCACCGGCGAGCCGTTCCCCGACCCGGAGACCCGGGCCACCGCGATCCGGGTGGGCAACCCGGCGTCGTGGAAGCTGGCCGTGGCGGCGGCGGAGGAGTCCGGCGGCGGGTTCGCGGCCGTCACCGACGACCAGATCCTCGCCGCGCAGCGCGAGCTGGCCTCCCGCGACGGTGTGTTCGTCGAGCCGGCCTCCGCCGCCGGCATCGCCGGGCTGCTCCAGGCCGTGGCCGACGGGGAGCCGTACGCCGGCTCCACCGTGGCCATCACCGTCACCGGCCACGGCCTCAAGGACACCGCCACCGCGCTCGACGGCGTCGGGCCGCTGGTCGACGTCGTGGTGGACGCCGACGTCGAGGCCGCCGCCGCGGCCGCCGGACTCGCGTGAGCTGACATGTCGACGGTCCGGGGCCCGGTGCGGGTGAGCGTGCCCGCCACCTCCGCCAACCTCGGCCCCGGCTACGACGCGCTCGGCCTCGCCCTCGACCTGCGCGACGAGCTCGAGGCCGAGGTGCGCCCCGACGGTCTCGCGATCGACGTCGAGGGCGCCGGCGTCGACAGCGTGCCGCGCGACGAGGCGCACCTCGTGGTGCGGTCGCTGCGGGCGGGGCTCGACGCCCTCGGCGAGACCGTGCCCGGCCTGCGGCTCCACTGTCGCAACGCGGTGCCGCACGCCCGCGGCCTCGGGTCGTCGTCGGCGGCGATCGTCGGCGGGCTCGCGCTCGCGCGGGCGCTGGTCGACGGCGGCGACGAGCGGCTCGACGACGACGCCCTGTTCGGCCTCGCTGCCCGGCTCGAGGGCCACCCCGACAACGTCGCGCCCGCGGTGTTCGGCGGCTTCGTGATCTCGGGGAAGGACGACGACGGCTTCTGGGCGGTGCCGTCGGCGGTGGCCCCCGAGCTGTCCGCGGTCGTGCTGGTGCCACCCGACGGCGTCGAGACCGAGGTGGCGCGGGGGCTGCTGCCCGACGTCGTGCCGCACGCCGACGCCGCCGCCAACAGCGGCCGCACCGGCCTGCTCGTGGCGGCCCTCGCCGGCCGCCCCGACCAGCTGCTGCGTGCCACCCACGACCTGCTGCACCAGCGCTACCGCCGCCCGGCCATGCCGGCCTCGCTCGACCTCGTCGAGGCGCTGCGTGCCGACGGCGTCCCGGCGGTGGTGTCGGGCGCCGGGCCCACCGTGCTCGCGTTCACCGAGGCCGCCGGCACCGCCGCCGGGGTCGACGTCGCCGCCCGCTGCCCGGCCGGGTGGCGCGCCCACCACCTCGCCGTCGACGTCACCGGAATCCGGTCCGAGTGAGCGGACGCTGCTAGAGTGACGGCCGCGCCGGCATCCCGGCGTGGCCCGCGGTATCTCCCGCGTGCACCCCATCCCCCTCGGCGCGGATGGCACCCGCCATGCGGTAGCAGTCTCGTCGAGCGGCGACGTCTCAAGGACCCACGTTGACGGAAACCACCGAGTCCGCCCCGAAGAAGCGCGGCGGCGGGCTGAGCACCATGCTGCTCGCCGACCTCAAGCAGATGGCAGGCGGCCTCGGCATCGCCGGCGCCGGCGGCATGAAGAAGGCCCAGCTGGTCGAGGCCATCAAGGCCGCGCAGTCGGGCGGTCAGCCGCAGCGGGCCAAGCAGGCCACGCAGGACGCGCCGGCCGAGCAGGACAGGCCCCAGAAGCAGGACAGGCCCGACGCCAAGCAGCAGGACAAGCCGGACGCCAAGCAGCAGGACGGCAAGCAGGACGGCACGCAGGAGCGGCAAGCAGGGCGGCAAGGGCGGCCAGCAGGGCGGCCAGCAGGACAAGCAGGACAAGCAGGACCAGCAGAGCAAGCAGGACCAGCAGGACGGCCAGCAGGACGGCGAGGGCGGCCGACGCAACCGTCGCCGTCGGGGCCGCGACCGCAACCGGCCCGGCACCGGCCAGAGCGGTGCGGCGGCGGCGGCGGCGGTGGCGGCGGTGGCGGTGGCGGTGGCGGGCAGCGCAACGAGCCCGACACCTCGATCATGGAGGACGACGTGCTGGTGCCGGCGGCCGGCATCCTCGACGTCCTCGACAACTACGCGTTCGTGCGCACCAGCGGCTACCTCGCCGGACCCGACGACGTCTACCTGTCGCTGTCGATGGTGCGGAAGTACGGCCTGCGGCGCGGCGACGCGCTGGTGGGCCAGGTGCGGCAGCCCCGCGAGGGCGAGCGGCGCGAGAAGTTCAACCCGATGGTGCGCATCGACAGCGTCAACGGCGCCGACCCCGACGCGTCCCGCACCCGCGCCGAGTTCGAGAAGCTGACGCCGCTGCACCCCGCCGAGCGGCTCCGCATGGAGACCGAGCCCGACCAGCTGCTCGGCCGCATGGTCGACCTGGTGGCGCCGGTGGGCAAGGGCCAGCGCGGCCTCATCGTGTCGCCGGCAGGGGCGGGCAAGACCACCCTGCTGCACGCGGTGGCCCGGGCGGTCACCCGCAACAACCCCGAGTGCCACCTCATGGTCGTGCTGGTCGACGAGCGGCCCGAGGAGGTCACCGACTTCGAGCGGTCGGTGAAGGGCGAGGTCGTCGCCTCGACCTTCGACCGCGCGCCGGCCGACCACGCCACCGCCGCCGAGCTGGCCATCGAGCGGGCGAAGCGGCTGGTCGAGCTCGGTCACGACGTCGTGGTGCTGCTCGACGGCGTCACCCGGCTGGCCCGCGCCTACAACCTGGCCTCCACCGGGTCCGGCCGCACGCTGGCCGGCGCCGTCGACCCGGCCGCCCTCTACCCGACCAAGCGGTTCCTCGGCGCAGCGCGCAACATCGAGAACGGCGGGTCGCTCACGATCCTCGCCACTGCGGCGGTCGACACCGGCTCGGAGACCGACGAGACGATCTTCGAGGAGCTGCAGGGCACCGGCAACTCCGAGCTGCGGCTCAGCGGCGAGCTCGCCGAGCGGGGTGTCTTCCCCGCCGTCGACGTCGTCGGGTCGGGCACCCGTCACGACGAGCACCTGCTCGGTGACGGCGAGCGCGACCTGGTCCGTAGGCTGCGGCGTGCGGTGGCGTCGGACGTCGGCGCGGTGGAGACGCACGAGCGCCTGCTCGCCCGGCTCCGGCGCAGCCAGAACAACGTCGAGCTGCTGACCCAGCTGCAACGGGAGGGATAGGAAGAGTCATGGCGCGGATCGTGGTGGCCGACGACGACGTGGACATCCGCGAGCTCGTCGAGTTCAAGCTCACGACGATGGGCCACGACGTCGTCACGGTGGGCGACGGCGCGGCGGCGATCGCGGCGTGCCGTGAGCACCGGCCCGACCTGGCGGTGCTCGACGTGATGATGCCGGGGATGTCCGGGCTGGAGGCGATCCGGGTGATCCGCGCCGACGCCGAGCTCGTCGACATCCCGGTCATCCTCCTCACCGCGCGCGCCCAGGAGTCCGACGTCGAGACCGGCTTCGACTCCGGCGCCGACGACTACGTCACCAAGCCGTTCAGCCCCCGTGAGCTGGGGTCCCGGGTCGAGGCCCTCCTCGGCCTGCGTTCCTGATCTGGGGCATTCACCGAACCCGGGTCGCGCCGGCTTCCGGCGGCGTAGGCTCGCTGCGGACGTCTGGCGACGTCGCACGGGGTCCTGCGTCTTGCCTGGGGGGTGATGCGGCCATGTCCCCTGCGAGCGACCCCGGGGTGCCCGTCTCGCGGCTGGTGGCCCCAGTGGTGTGGCGCATCGGCGCGCTCGTCGTCCTCATGGCGGCGATCTGCGTGGTCGGGATCGTGTTCGCCACCCAGGCGGTCGAGGAGCTCACCCAGGAGGTCGACCCCGCCGACCGCGCCCACGAGGCGTACGTCGACGACGTCGACCGGCTCACCACCATCACCACGGCGTTCACGAGTCGCGACGACCCGCAGCTGCGCGACGCCTACGCCGACGCGCGCGGCGACTACGAGACCTCGGCGGAGGCGCTGCGCCGGGCCAGCGACGACGTCGACCGGCTCGAGGGCCCGGTGGTCACCGAGCTCGACGCGGTGGGGCGCTGGGTCGAGGAGTACGCCGACCCGGTGATGGCCGGCGCGGGCGGCCCCGACGGCGTGCCGCCCGAGACCGTGGCGCGGGGCCAGGAGCTCCTCGCCCCGGTGGCCGCGGCCCAGGACGCCACCGAGGACGCCGTCGCCGACCGCCGGGAGGCCGCCTCCGATGCTGCCATCCTGCGCTTCCGCCTCACGGTCGGCGCCGCGGTGCTGCTGGTCGGCCTGTCGTGGATCCTCATCGGCCGGGCCCGCAGGCGGATGCTCGCGGAGCTCTCCGAGCCGCTGCTGGCGCTGGAGCGCGTCGTGCAGCGGATGGCGAAGAACGACCCGCAGGGGCGCGCCGACGCCGGGCACGGGCCCAAGGAGGTGCGCGCGATCGCCCGCGCGCTCAACGAGTTCGCCGAGGCGCAGTCGCGGGCGCCGCGCCGTCGAGGGCCGGATCCAGGACGAGCTGCTCGGTGCTCGACAGCGCCAAGGACGACTTCGTCTCCAACGTCTCCCACGAGCTGCGCACGCCGCTCACCACCATCAGCGGCTACCTGGAGCTCGTCGCCGACGAGTTCGAGGGGCAGATCGGGCCCCGACACGAGCGGATGCTGGACGCGACCCGTCGCAACGTGGTGCGGCTGCGGGCGCTCATCGACGACCTGCTGGCGCTCTCGACGGCGGAGAACCGCCCCACCGACCTGGAGCCGTCGGACCTCAGCAGCGTTGGTCGCCGACGCCGTCGCCGACGTCCGGATGTCGGCCGCGCGGCGCGGCATCACGCTCGTCCTCGCCACTCCCGACGAGCCGGTGCCCGTCGTCTCCGACCGCCCGATGCTCTACCGGGCCTTCCTCAACCTCCTCAGCAACGCGGTGAAGTTCAGCCACGACGACGGCGTCGTGGAGGTCGGCGTGCTCCGGGTCGGCGACCGGGTCGAGGTCGCCGTGCGCGACCACGGCATCGGCATCCCGCGCGCCGACCTCGACCGGCTCGGCACCCGCTTCTTCCGCGCCTCCAACGCGATGAGCAACGAGATCGCGGGCACCGGTCTGGGCCTGCGCATCGTGCAGACGATCGTCGACAAGCACGCCGGCGAGGTGGTCATCGAGTCCGCCGAGGGGGAGGGCACCACCGTCGTCGTGCGGCTCCCGGTCAGCCACGCTCTGCAACCGGATCTGGACGACGAGCTCGAACCCGACGCCGCCTACTGACGGACGTGGTGCCGGGAATTGCGCGGGTCCTGCGGGACGTTCTCTATCATCGACAGCCGGTTCCGGTTCACGCCGCGCGTCCGTGCGGCGACCCGGAGCACATGGAGAGGACACCACCTGTCATGAAGAAGGACATCCACCCCGACTACGTCGAGACGCAGGTCACCTGCACCTGCGGCGCGCAGTTCACGACCCGCAGCACGGCGCAGGGCGGAGCCATCCGCGCCGACGTGTGCTCGCAGTGCCACCCGTTCTACACGGGCAAGCAGAAGATCCTCGACACCGGTGGCCGCGTCGCCCGCTTCGAGAAGCGGTACGCGAAGAAGACCGCCGAGCCCGCCAAGGACCCCGAGACCGCCGACACCAAGTAGCTCCCACCACGGCACCGGTCCGCACGGACCGGTGCCGTCGTGTGTCCGCAGCAGTCCGTCGTCGGGAGGTGTCGTGTTCGAGGCAGTGGAGGGCCTGGTCGCGGAGCACCGCGACCTCGAGGGCCGGCTCGGCGCGCCCGAGACCCACGCCGACGCCCGGCTGGCCAAGCGGCTGAACCAGCGCTACGCCGAGCTCAGCTCGATCCTCGGCGCCTACCGCGACTGGCTGGCGCTGGGCGAGGACCTCGTCGCCGCGCGCGAGCTCGCGGCCGAGGACCCGACGTTCGCCGACCGAGGTCGACGCGATCGCCGCCCGGCTCCCGGAGGCCGAGGAGCGGCTGCGGCGACTGCTGGTGCCGCGCGACCCGGCCGACGACAAGGACGCCCTGCTCGAGGTGAAGTCGGGGGAGGGCGGCGAGGAGTCGGCGCTGTTCGCCGGCGACCTGCTGCGCATGTACACCCGCTTCGCCGAGCAGCAGGGCTGGGCGGTCGAGATGCTCGACGCCACCGAGTCCGACCTCGGCGGCTACAAGTCGGTCACCGTCGCGGTGAAGGCCAAGGGCGCCACCGAGCCGGGCCAGGCGCCGTACGGGCTGCTCAAGTTCGAGGGCGGCGTGCACCGCGTGCAGCGGGTGCCGGTCACCGAGTCGCAGGGGCGCGTGCACACCAGCGCCGCCGGCGTCCTCGTGCTGCCCGAGGCCGAGCCGGTCGACGTGACCGTCGACGACAACGACCTGCGCATCGACGTCTTCCGCAGCAGCGGCCCCGGCGGCCAGAGCGTGAACACCACCGACTCCGCCGTCCGCATCACCCACGTGCCGACCGGCATCGTCGTGAGCTGCCAGAACGAGAAGAGCCAGCTGCAGAACAAGGAGCAGGCGCTGCGCATCCTGCGCGCCCGGCTGCTGGCGGCGGCGCAGGACGAGGCGGACACCGCGGCGGGGGAGGCGCGGCGCAGCCAGGTGCGCACGGTCGACCGCTCCGAGCGGATCCGCACCTACAACTTCGCGGAGAACCGGATCGCCGACCACCGCACCGGCTACAAGGCGCACAACCTCGACCAGGTGCTCGACGGCGACCTCGGGCCGGTGCTCGACTCCGCCGTCGACGCCGACCTCGAGGCGAGGCTCGCCGCGCTCGAGGCATGACCCCTCGGGTCCTGCTCCGCGGGGCCGCCTCGCGGCTGGCCGACGCGGGGGTGGCCAGCCCGGAGCACGACGCCGCCGCGCTGCTCGCGCACGTGCTCGGCACCCCGCGCGGCCAGCTGGCGCTCGTCGACGACGTGCCGGACGACGCCGCGGCGGCATTCGAGGCGCTGCTCGCCCGACGGGAGGCCCGCGAGCCGCTCCAGCACCTCACCGGCACCACGTCGTTCCGCCACGTCGACCTGGCCGTCGGACCGGGGGTCTTCGTGCCCCGCCCCGAGACCGAGCTGCTCGCCGGCTGGGCGGTCGAGCAGGCCACCCCGCTCGCTGCGCCGCTCGTCGTCGACCTCGCCACCGGCTCGGGCGCGATCGCCAAGGCGGTGGCCCACGAGGTGCCGCACGCCCGGGTGGTGGCCGTCGAGCTCGACCCCGACGCCGTCCGCTGGGCCGAGCGCAACCTCGCCGGCACCGGCGTCGAGCTGCACGTGGGGTCGCTCGCCGACGCCCTGCCCGAGCTCGACGGCACCGTCGACGTCGTCGTGTCCAACCCGCCCTACGTGCCGCTGGAGGCGTGGGAGTCGGTGGCCCCCGAGGCCCGCGACCACGACCCGCACCTGGCCCTCTTCTCCGGCGCCGACGGCCTCGACGCGATCCGCGCCCTCGAGGCCCGCGCCGCCCGGCTGCTGCGGTCCGGGGGAGTGGTGGGCGTCGAGCACGCCGACGCGCAGGGCACCTCCGCCCCCGCCGTCTTCACTGCAACCGGCCGCTGGCGTGACGTCCGCGACCACCCCGACCTCGCCGGCCGGCCGCGCTACCTCACCGCCCGGCTGGCGTGACTGTGCTGCGGGGTTGGCGGCCGCGCGCGTAACACGCCGGGTCTCGCCGTCAAGGATCTCGCTTCGCTCGCCCGCTGCGCGGTGCGCTTCGCGCATCCTTGACTGCGAGCCTCGTCCGGCGTGTTCCGACGGCGCGCAAACGGCGGGCTCCGCCACGCCGTCGCGCAGGCGCGGCCACCACTTGTCAGCCCATTCATGCTCTTACCGGCCGAAGTTTCGGCTGACATGAGCAGGAGTCAGCTATCCGATGCGACGGGTGGTGAAGGTGGGGCGCCCGCGCATGCGGGCGGCGCGGGCGCCCGAACAGTCACCCGCAGGACACTGCGCCGTAGGGTCTCCCCGTGACCGCCGAGCGCTACCCGACCACCTCGCCGGAGGAGCGGGAGGCGGCCATCGAGGCGGCCACCATGGCGGTCCAGCAGGGTGACCTGGTGGTGATCCCCACCGACACCGTGTACGGCATCGGGGCCGACGCCTTCGACCCGGACGCCGTCGCCTCGCTGCTCGCGGCGAAGGGGCGGGGCCGGGAGATGCCGCCGCCGGTGCTGGTGAGCACGGCCACCACGATCGACGCTCTCGCCTCCGACCTGCCCGGCTACGCGCGGGCCCTCATCGAGGAGTTCTGGCCCGGGCCGCTCACCTTGGTGTGCCGCCAGCAGAAGTCGCTGCAGTGGGACCTGGGCGACACCCGCGGCACGGTCGCGGTGCGGATGCCCGACCACGAGCTCACCCGGGAGATCCTCGACCGCACCGGGCCGCTCGCCGTCAGCTCGGCCAACACCACGGGGTCACCCGCCGCCACCGACGCCGACCAGGCGGAGGAGATGCTCGGCGATTCTGTGGCCGTCGTGATCGACGACGGCGCCTCGCCCGGCGGGCGGGCGTCCACGATCATCGACGCGACCGGCGACCAGGGCCGGGTGCTGCGGCGCGGGGCGCTCTCGCTCGAGCAGCTGAACGACGTGCTCGAGCCGCTGGGCGCGACGCTCACCGACGAGGAGGACGGGTCTCCCGGTGCGTGAGTACCTCGTCGTCTTCCTGGTCGCGGGCGCGATCACCTACCTGCTCACCGTGGTGGCCCGCGAGCTGGCCATCCGCACCGGCGCGGTGGCCCGGGTGCGCGACCGTGACGTGCACGACGAGCCGATCCCGTACCTCGGCGGCATCGGCGATGCTCGGCGGCCTGGTGGCGGCCTTCCTGGTGGCCCGCGAGCTGCCGTTCCTCGGCCGCAGCCAGCCGTTCGTGTTCGAGGACGCCCAGGCCGTGATCGTCGCCGGGGCGCTGATCTGCGGCGTCGGCGTGCTCGACGACATCTTCGACCTCGACGCCCTCACCAAGTTCGGCGGCCAGGTGCTCGCGGTGGGCCTGCTCGTCTACTCCGGCATCCAGTACCGCTACTTCACGACGCCCGACGACGACCAGCTCGCCCTCGACCCCACCCAGGGAGCGCTGCTGACGGCGCTCGTCGTGCTCGCGACCGTCAACGCGGTGAACTTCGTCGACGGGCTCGACGGCCTGGCGGCGGGCGTCGTCGGCATCAGCGCGGCCGCGTTCTTCCTCTACTGCTACCAGCTCTCGCGGCTCAACGACGTCACCGTGGCCACCACCGGGGCGCTGCTCTCGGCCGCTCTGGCGGGCGCCTGCGCCGGTTTCCTGGTGCACAACTTCCATCCGGCGCGACTGTTCATGGGCGACAGCGGCTCGATGCTGATCGGGCTGGTGCTCTCGGCCACCGCGATCACCGTGACCACCCAGCTCGTCGTTCCAGGACCTCAGCCGGGGCGAGCGCACGGCAACGGGCCGAGCCCCTTCGTGCTGTTACTGCCGGTGGCGTTGCCGGTGCTGATCCTGATCGTGCCGTTCGCGGATCTCGCGCTGGCGGTCCTGCGCCGCACCCGGGCCGGCCGCTCGCCGTTCGCGCCCGACAAGCAGCACCTGCACCACCGGCTGCTGGAGATCGGGCACTCCCATCGCCGCGCCGTCCTCATCATGTGGGCGTGGGCCGGCCTCATCGCCTTCGCCACCGTGATCTCGGGGCTCTACACGGGCCCGCCGGTGTGGATCTCGCTCGGCGCGGCCTTCCTCCTCACGCTGGTGCTCACCTTCGTGCTGCCCGTGCTGCGGAAGCCCAGGTTGCAGGTCGCCGACGAGGGCTGAGAGGCTGACGGGGGCCCGGTTCGGAGCCAACCCAGACCTTGTGCTACTTTTCACAAGCACCCAGACGACGCCCGCGAACAGGACGGCCGCCACCTCATGACGACTGCCCCGCTCCCCCGGATCGAGGGACCGGTGCGTCGTGGTAACTTCGCCGCGTCGCCGCTCCTCCGCCCTCACGGAGGTAGTCACCCCACCGGCGTCCCGACCTTCTTTTTCGAAAGCGATCTGGGTGAATGGCCGATGAGCCGAGCGACGACGCCGGCCTGCGAGGTCGCGACCTCATCGGGCTCGGCGGGCTCCTCGTGGGCGCCATCGTCGCCGGCACCGTCCTCGGCATCGTGGTCGACCGCGCGGCGGACACCACTCCGGTGTTCACCATCGCCGGCGTCTTCGCTGGCATGGTCGCCGGCGCCGTCGGCTTCGCGCTGCGCGTCCGCGCGGCCATGCGCTGACGAGGTGACCCGATGAGTAACCCCGTGACCCAGGAGCCGGCCGTGTCCCCGCCTCGCAAGGCCTCGGTGTTCACCGTCGTCAAGGACCAGCGCAAGACCGTGTTCCTGGCCCTCGGCCTGGCCGTGGCCTCGTTCTGGATCGTCGGCCAGCTCGGCGAGTGGGCGCTGGCCGCCGCTCTGGCGGTGGGCATCGGCCTCGGCCTGCTCAACCACCTGGCCACCGAGTTCTGGCTGCTGAAGATCATCACCACCGACGGCAACCCGAGCCGGGGCGCGATGATCCGCTCCACCATCGGCCGCCTGACCGTCCTGGTGGCGGTCGCGATCGCGCTGACCGTCCTGATGTGGCCCGGCGGAATCGGGGTACTGCTCGGCCTGGCCATCTTCCGCCTGCTGGCGCTGGCGATGACCAGCATGACCCTGTTGAAGGAGCTGAAGAGCGAATGAGCGCGGGCCTGCTGAGCACTGTCGCCCTTCCCCTGGCCGCCGACGGCGGCGAGGAGGAGCCGGCGATCCAGATCGGCCACCACGTGGAGCGGGAGTTCCTCGGGGTGACGTTCAACCTCGACACCATCTGGACCACGCTCCTGGCCGCGGGACTCGTCCTGCTGCTCGGGTTCCTCGCGCGCCGCGCGCTCACCCGCGACCCCGACGACCACGTGCCCACCAAGCTCCAGCTGCTCTGGGAGTCGGTCGTCGGCGAGGTGAACCGGCAGGTCGAGGACAACCTCGGCAAGATCCACCCCTACGTCGCGCCGCTGGCGATCTCGCTGTTCTTCTTCATCCTGTTCGCCAACTGGTTCGAGCTGCTGCCCACCGAGCTCAACCACGACGTGCACCTGACGCCGGCGCCCACCGCCGACGTCAACCTCACCTACGCCCTGGCGCTGCTGGTGATCCTCAGCGTGTGGACCTACGGCATCCGCGAGAAGGGCTTCAAGGGCTACTTCAAGCACTTCGTCGAGCCGTTCCCGATCCTGCTCCCGCTCAACATCCTCGAGGAGCTCATCAAGCCGCTCACGCTGGCGCTGCGACTCTTCGGCAACATCTTCGCCGGCGGCATCATGCTGTCGCTGATCGCCCTCCTGCCCACCTACGCGCTGTGGGGGCCCAACATCATCTGGAAGCTGTTCGACATGTTCATCGGCGGCATCCAGGCCTTCATCTTCGCGCTGCTGACGGTCCTCTACTTCGCGATGGCCGGCGCCGGACACGGCGACGACGACCACGAGGAGCACGAGGAGAAGGCGCCGAAGGACCAGAAGGAACCCGTTCCCGCGGCCTGACCACACGGTCGGACCCGACAAGAGGTAACCCGATGCGTCGCCCTCGCGGCGCTAGATAGAGGAGAGAAATCCCATGGCAGTAGAAGGATCGATCGAGCTGGCCGGTGCCTTCGTCGGCGGCGGCCTCGCTCTCGCCGGTGGCGCGATCGGTACCGGTATCGGTGACGGTCTGGCCGGTTCGTCCTACATCCAGGGTGTGGCCCGGCAGCCCGAGGCGCAGGGTCGCCTCCAGACGATCTTCTTCCTGACGGTCGGTCTCTGCGAGGCGGTGTTCTTCATCAACCTCGCCTTCATGGCGCTGTTCGTCTTCGTCCTCGCCGCCTGACTCACCACCCGCAGCTCAGGACCAGCACCGCTAACCAAAGGAAACGACGATGGCAGGACAGCTCGTGGCGCCGAACGCCATGGCGAGCAACTTCCTCGTGCCGAACGCGACGTTCTTCGTCGAGCTGGCCGCGTTCGCGGTCATGTTCTTCCTGCTGGCCAGGTACGTCATCCCGCCGATCAACCGGGCGATGACGGCGCGGCAGGAGGCCATTCGCAAGGAGTTCGCCGAGGCCGAGGAGGCCAAGGAGAACGCGAACAACGCCGAGGCGGAGTTCAAGGCCCAGATCGCCGACGCCCGCAAGGAGGCCGCGCGCATCCGCGAGGGTGCCCGCGAGGAGGGCGCCCAGATCATCGCCGAGATGCGCGAGCAGGCGCAGACCGAGGCGGGCCGGATCCTCGAGCACGGCCAGGCGCAGATCGCGGCCGAGCGCCAGCAGGCGCTCACCACGCTGCGCGCGGAGGTCGGCACGCTGGCCACCTCGCTCGCCGGCCGGATCGTGGGCGAGAGCCTCGAGGACGACGAGCGCAGTGCCCGCGTCGTCGACCGGTTCCTCGCCGACCTCGAGTCGCTCGAGACCAGCAAGACCGCCCGGAACGGGGCGCCGTCCTGATGCTGCGTGGAGCCTCCGCCGACGCCCTGTCCGAGCTCAGCGAGCACGCGGGTCGCACCCGCACGCTCGATGAGGCGGCGACCCTCGGCGTTCAGCTGTTCGGGGTGGCCGAGGTGGTGCGGCACGACGTCGCGCTGCGGCGCGCGCTCACCGACGCCTCGGTCGAGGGCGAGCACAAGGCGGGCCTGGCCCGCGCGGTCTTCGGCAAGGCACTCGATGATCCCGCGCTCGACCTGCTGGCCGACGCGGTGGCCCGGCGTTGGATCGCAGGCAGGGACCTCGCCGACGCGCTCGAGCAGGTGGCGGTCGCCGTCACGGTGCGCTCGGCCGGCGCCAAGGGCGACCGGGTGGGCGACGAGCTGTTCGCCGTCCGCCGGACGCTCGAGGAGAACCCGTCGCTGCGCGGCGCGCTCGCCGACCACTCGCGCACGGACGAGGACCGCAGCGCGCTGCTCCTCGGCCTCCTCGACGGCAAGACGCTGCCGGCCACGAGCGTGCTCGTCGGTCAGGCCGTCACCCGGGGCCGGGGCACCGTCGAGGCGGTGCTGGAGGAGTACCTCGAGCTGGCGGCAGCGGCCCTGGACGAGTCGGTGGCCACGGTGCACACCGCCCGCGAGCTCACCTCCGAGGAGGAGCAGCGGCTCGCGGCTGCGCTCACCAAGCAGTACGGGCGCCAGGTGCAGCTGCACGTGGTCGTCGACCCGACGCTGATCGGCGGCCTGCGGATCGAGACCGGGGCCGACGTCATCGACGGCACCGTCGCCAGCAGGCTCGACGACGCCCACCGCCGGATCGCCGGCTGACCGGCTGACCCACGGCCCGACCACAGTCCAACTCAGAAGACACAGAGGGAAGAGGCAGAGAACATGACGGAGCTCTCCATCCGCCCGGAGGAGATCCGGGACGCGCTCCAGAAGTACGTCGACGACTACAAGCCGTCGGCGGCCGCCAAGGAGGAGGTCGGCACCGTCGCCACCGCCGGTGACGGCATCGCCCGCGTCGCGGGCCTGCCCTCGGCCATGGCCAACGAGCTCCTGGAGTTCGAGGACGGCACGCTCGGCATCGCGCTGAACCTCGACACCCGCGAGATCGGCGTCGTCATCCTCGGTGAGTTCGCCGGTATCGAGGAGGGACAGTCGGTGCGCCGCACCGGCGAGATCCTCTCCGTGCCGGTCGGCGACGGCTTCATGGGCCGCGTCATCGACCCGCTGGGCACCCCGATCGACGGCATGGGCGAGATCGAGTCGTCCGAGCGCCGTGCGCTGGAGCTGCAGGCGCCGGGCGTGATGATGCGCCAGTCGGTGAGCGAGCCCCTCGCCACCGGCATCAAGGCCATCGACTCGATGACCCCGATCGGCCGCGGTCAGCGACAGCTGATCATCGGCGACCGCGCCACCGGCAAGACCACGATCGCGATCGACACGATCCTCAACCAGAAGCAGAACTGGGACTCCGGCGACCCGGACAAGCAGGTGCGCTGCATCTACGTCGCCATCGGCCAGAAGGGCTCCACGATCGCCGCGGTGCGCGGTGCCCTCGAGGAGGCGGGCGCGCTGGAGTACACCACCATCGTCGCCTCGCCGGCGTCCGACTCAGCGGGCTTCAAGTATCTGGCGCCCTACACCGGCTCGGCCATCGGCCAGCACTGGATGTACGACGGCAAGCACGTCCTCATCATCTTCGACGACCTCACCAAGCAGGCCGAGGCCTACCGCGCGGTGTCGCTGCTGCTGCGTCGTCCGCCGGGCCGCGAGGCCTACCCGGGTGACGTGTTCTACCTGCACAGCCGGCTGCTCGAGCGCTGCGCGAAGCTCTCCGACGACCTCGGTGCGGGCTCGATGACCGGCCTGCCGATCATCGAGACCAAGGCCAACGACGTGTCGGCCTACATCCCCACCAACGTCATCTCGATCACCGACGGGCAGATCTTCCTGCAGTCCGACCTGTTCGCCGCCAACCAGCGGCCCGCCATCGACGTCGGCATCTCGGTGTCGCGCGTGGGCGGTGCCGCCATGACCAAGGCGATGAAGTCGGTCACCGGCTCGCTCAAGGTCGACCTGGCGCAGTTCCGCGCGATGGAGGCGTTCGCGATGTTCGCCTCCGACCTCGACGCGGCGTCGCGCCAGCAGCTCGACCGTGGCCAGCGGCTGATGGCGCTCCTCAAGCAGCCGGCGTACTCGCCGTACCCGCTGGAGGAGATGACCGTGTCGCTGTGGCTCGGCACCACCGGCCGCCTCGACAAGGTGCCCACCGACGACGTCGCCCGCTTCGAGCGGGAGTTCCTCGACCACCTGCGCCGCCAGCACGAGGGAGTCCTCACCACGATCCGCGAGTCGCAGAAGTTCGAGGACGACACCGCGTCGTCGGTCGAGGACGCCTACGACGAGTTCGTGCAGCAGTTCGAGACCTCCGAGGGCGAGTCGATCCACGTCGGCACCGAGCCCAAGGAAGAGGCGCTCGAGGACGACGAGCTCGAGCAGGAGCAGATCGTCAAGCAGAAGCGAGGCTGAGGTAGCACATGGCTGTATCGCTGCGTGAGTACCGCGCGCGGATCAAGTCGACGGAGTCGATGAAGAAGATCACGCGCGCCATGGAGCTCATCGCTGCGTCGCGCATCATCAAGGCGCAGCAGCGGGCTCAGGCCGCCGCGCCCTACGCCCGGGAGCTCACCCGCGCGGTCTCGGCGGTGGCGACGTTCTCCAACGTCGACCACCCCCTGACGAAGGAGGAGGAGGACCCCAAGCGGGCCGCCGTCCTCATCGTCACCAGCGACCGCGGGCTGGCCGGCGCCTACTCCTCCAGCGTGCTGAAGGAGGCGGAGCGGCTCGCCGAGCGGCTGCGCGACGAGGGCAAGGAGATCGACACCTACCTCTGCGGACGCAAGGGCGAGGCGTACTACCGGTTCCGCCAGCGCGACGTGGTGAAGGTGTGGACGGGCTTCTCCGACCAGCCGTCCTACGACGTGGCCGCCGAGATCGGGCACACCCTCATCCAGTCCTTCGTGAAGGACCAGGGCGAGGAGGGCGACGTCGACGAGGTGCACGTCGTCTACACCCGGTTCCGCTCGATGCTCACCCAGGAGCCGACGGCCGTGCGGCTGCTGCCGCTCGAGGTCGTCGAGGCCGAGGAGGGCCAGGACGACGACACGAGCGGCGACGACCTCCTGCCGCTCTACGAGTTCGAGCCGTCGGCCGAGGCGGTGCTGGACGGGCTGCTGCCGCAGTACGTGCAGAGCCGGATCTTCTTCGCGCTGCTCCAGGCGGCGGCCTCCGAGCTCGCGGCGCGCCAGAAGGCGATGAAGTCGGCCACCGACAACGCCGACGAGCTCATCAAGAAGTACACCCGGGTGGCGAACCAGGCCCGTCAGGCCGGCATCACCCAGGAGATCAGCGAGATCGTCGGCGGCGTGAACGCCCTCGCCGATGCCCAAGCAGAAGCGTAGTAAGGGAGAGAGACATGACTGCAACGGTCGAGGAGACCAAGGACACCGAGTCCGGCGGCAGCACCGGCCGGATCGCCCGCGTGATCGGCCCGGTCGTCGACGTGGAGTACCCCGTCGACGCGATGCCGGACATCTACAACAAGCTCGAGTGCGACCTCGAGCTCGGCGGTGAGACGCGGGTCCTCTCCCTCGAGGTGGCCCAGCACATCGGCGACGGCATGGTCCGCGCGATCTCGCTGCAGCCGACCGACGGCCTGGTCCGCGGTGCGCAGGTGCGCGACACCGGCGAGCCGATCAAGGTTCCCGTCGGCGACGTCACCAAGGGCCGTGTGTTCAACATGCTCGGCGAGCCGCTCAACCTGGAGGACGGCGAGGAGCTCGGCAAGCACGAGCGTTGGAGCATCCACCGCCAGGCCCCCGCCTTCGACCAACTCGAGGCCAAGACCGAGATGTTCGAGACCGGCATCAAGGTCATCGACCTGCTGGCCCCGTACGTCACCGGCGGCAAGATCGGCCTGTTCGGCGGTGCCGGCGTCGGCAAGACCGTGCTGATCCAGGAGATGATCGCCCGCGTCGCCAAGGACCACGGCGGTGTGTCGGTGTTCGCCGGCGTCGGCGAGCGCACCCGTGAGGGCAACGACCTGATCGTGGAGATGGAGGAGGCCGGCGTCATCGGGCAGACCGCCCTCGTGTTCGGCCAGATGGACGAGCCGCCGGGCACCCGGCTGCGGGTCGCGCTGTCCGCCCTGACGATGGCGGAGTACTTCCGCGACGTGCAGAACCAGGACGTGCTGCTGTTCATCGACAACATCTTCCGGTTCACGCAGGCCGGTTCCGAGGTCTCCACCCTGCTGGGCCGGATGCCGTCCGCGGTGGGCTACCAGCCCAACCTGGCCGACGAGATGGGCACGCTGCAGGAGCGGATCACCTCGACCCGCGGTCACTCGATCACCTCGATGCAGGCGATCTACGTGCCGGCCGACGACTACACCGACCCCGCGCCCGCGGCGACGTTCGCCCACCTCGACGCCACCACCGAGCTCTCGCGCGAGATCGCGTCGCTCGGCATCTACCCGGCCGTCGACCCGCTGACCTCCACCTCGCGGATCCTTGCCGCGGAGTACATCGGGCAGGCGCACTACGACTGCGCGATCCGGATCAAGCAGATCCTCCAGCGCAACAAGGAGCTGCAGGACATCATCGCGATCCTCGGTGTCGACGAGCTGTCCGAGGAGGACAAGATCATCGTCTCGCGGGCGCGCCGCATCCAGCGGTTCCTGTCGCAGAACACCTACGTGGCCAAGCAGTTCACCGGCCTCGAGGGCTCGACCGTCCCGGTGTCGGAGACCGTCGAGGCGTTCAACAAGATCGCCGACGGCGACTACGACCACGTGGCCGAGCAGGCGTTCTTCATGTGCGGAAACCTCGACGACGTCGAGGCGAAGTGGGCCGACATCCAGAAGAACCTCTGATGGCCGAAGGCGACTTCCACGTCGAGATGGTGGCGGCCGACCGCACCGTGTGGTCGGGCGACGCCTCGATGGTCGTGGCGAAGACGGTGGAGGGCGACATCGGCATCCTGCGCGGGCACGCGCCGGTGCTGTCGCTGCTCGCCGAGTCGTCGGTGGAGATCACCTCCGACGACGGCGTCGTGCACGCCGCCGTCGACGGCGGGCTCATCTCCGTCGCCGGCGACCGGGTCTCGATCCTCGCCGAGCACGCGATCCTGGCCGAGAACATCTCGGTCGACGAGGAGCGCGCGGAGCTGGAAGAGGCGCAGGGCCTCGACGCCGACGACGACCAGCGCGAGCACCGGATCCGCCGGGCCGAGGCCCGGATCCGCGCGGCCGAGAAGGTCTGACCTCGGACCGACCCGGGGGCGTCGGCGGCTAAGACACCCGACTAGGCTGACCGCTTCCGAGGAGGGGGCGGCATGGCGTGGTGGCAGTGGGTGGTCGACATTGCCGGTGTCCTGTTGCTGCTGGTCCTCCTGTACGGGCTCTACCTGGTGCTCCGACGCCGCTACCTCGGGCGCCACGGCGGCACGTTCGAGCTGTCGCACCGCACCGCGTCCGCCGACGACGAGCGCGGCTGGGTGCTGGGGCTGGGGCGGTACTCGGGTGAGCGGCTGGAGTGGTTCCGGATCTTCTCGGTCTCGCCACGGCCCAAGCGGGTCTGGCAGCGTGACGCGCTGAGCTACGACGGCAGCCGCGAGCCGTTCGGCGCCGAGCAGACCTCGCTGTACCCCGACCATCTCGTGATCCACTGCATGACCGACGACGGCCAGGTCGACCTGGCCATGAGCGCCGGGTCCCTCACCGGCTTCCAGTCGTGGCTGGAGGCGAGCCCGCCCGGTACCGACTGGAGCCGATGACTTCGATACTCGCCGCCCGCAACTCCGTGGGCATGGTCTTCTTCCTCAACGGCCTGCTGTTCGCCTCGCTCGTCTCCCGGGTCCCCGACCTGCGCGCGGGCCTCGACCTGAGCAACGGTGGCCTGGGGCTGCTGCTGCTCGCCATCGCGGTCGGGTCGCTGGTGTCGCTGCCGCTCACCGGGGCGCTCGTCGCCCGGGTCGGCTCGGCCGCCGTCGTGGGCGGCGCTGCCGTGTCGGCGTTCGTCGGGCAGACGCTGGCCGGCATCGGCACCGACGCCGCGGGCGGCGTCCCCCTGGTCGCCGCCGGCTTCGTGCTCTACGGGGTGGGCACCGGCTCGTGGGACGTGGCGATGAACATCGAGGGTGCCGAGGTCGAGCGGCGGCTCGGCCGCACGATCATGCCGCGCTTCCACGCGGGCTTCAGCCTGGGCACCGTGGTGGGCGCCCTGCTCGGCGTCCCCGTGGTGGCCCTCGGGCTGCCGCTGTTCGCGCACCTGCCGGTCGTGAGCCTCCTGGCGCTCGTCGCCGTGCTGGTGGCCGTGCGCTCCTTCTTCCCGGTCGAGCCGGAGGAGTCCGGCCCGTCGTCGGCCCGGGCGTGGCTGGAGCCGCGGGTGCTGCTCATCGGGGTCGTGGTGCTCACGTTCGCCGTCACCGAGGGCTCGGCCAACGACTGGCTCGCACTCGCGCTCGTCGACGGCCACGACACCCCGCGCTGGGTGGGGGTGGCCGGGTTCGCCACCTTCGTCGCCGCGATGACGGTCGGCCGGATGCTGGGGCCGGTGCTGATCGACCGGTACGGACGGGTCGCGACGCTGCGGGTGACCGCCGTCCTCGCCGGCGCGGGCCTCCTGGTGCTGGTGTTCGGCTCCGGGCCGGTGGTGGCGCCCGCGATCGTGCTGTGGGGCCTCGGCGCCTCGCTCGGCTTCCCGGTCGGCATGAGCGCGGCGGCCGACGACCCGCGCCGCGCCGCCGCCCGGGTCAGCGTCGTCTCGACGATCGGCTATGCGGCCTTCCTCGCCGGCCCTCCACTCCTCGGCGCCCTCGGCGACGAGGTCGGCACCCTGCGCGCACTCCTCGCCGTCGCCGTGCTGCTCGTCCCGGCCGCGCTGGCGCTGCCTGCTGTCAGGGAACCGGTTCGTGGTGAGTTGCCGAGATCGGCTCGGTGATTTCGACTCGCGCACCGCGAGTTCGTTCCTCACTCGCGGGCTCTCGCTCAATCTTCGCTCGCCACGTGAACGAGCTCGTTCCTCGCTCGGTCACTGCTCGCTCCTCTCACCGCCCGGGCACCCAGAGCACGTCGCCCTGCTCGCGGTTGGCGTAGCGGGCGAGGATGAAGACGAGGTCGGAGAGCCGGTTGAGGTAGGTGATCGCGAGCACGTTCATCGAGCCGCCGTGGACGCCGAACGCCGCCCAGGCCGAGCGCTCGGCCCGGCGGATGACGGTGCGGCACACGTGCAGGTGTGCGGCGGCCGGGGTGCCGCCGTTGAGGATGAACGAGCGCAGCTTCGGCAGCCCCTCGTTGTAGTGGTCGCACCAGCCCTCGAGCCGGTCGACGTAGGTCTGCTCGATGCGCAGCGGCGGGAACTCCGGGTCGGGCACCACCGGGGTGCAGAGGTCGGCGCCGACGTCGAACAGGTCGTTCTGCACGTGGGTGAGCACCGTGACGACGTCGTCGTCGAGGCCGCCCGTCGCCAGCGCGACGCCGAGGTGGGCGTTCGCCTCGTCGACGTCGGCGTAGGCCGCGAGGCGCAGGTCGCCCTTGGTGGTCACGCTCATGTCGCCGAGCCGGGTCTCCCCGCCGTCACCGGTGCGCGTGTAGATGCGGGTGAGGTTGACCATGCGGGCAGGGTAGCGAGCATGGGACGACGCCTCGGGACGCCACTGCTCCTCGCCTTGCCCGGCCTCGTGCTGGCCGTGGCGGGGCTGCTCCACCCGCACCACCTCACCCCCGACACCGCCGGCCGGTGGTTCGGTCTCCACGTGGCCGGGCTGGTGGTCTTCCCGCTCGTGGGCGTGGCGCTCGCCTGGCTCGTGCGCGGCCGGGGCGACCCGCTGGCCTGGGTGGTGCGGCTCGCGGCCTACGGGTACGCGACGTTCTACACCGCGCTCGACGTGATCAGCGGGATCGCCGCCGGCTACGTCACCCGCGAGATGGGGGCCGGCTACGTGCGCGACGACGAGGTGAGGCTGCTGTTCCGCATCGGCACCCCGCTCGGCGAGGTCGGGTCGTGGTGCCTGCTCGCCGCCGCGCTCGCCGTCACGGTGGACGCCGTGCGCCGTCACGGCGTCGTCGGTGCGCCTGCCGTCGTGCTGCTCGTGGGGGCGTGGCTGGTGCACACCGACCACATCTTCGCCCCGGTCGGCGTGGCCGGCATGGCGTTGATCGGACTTGGTACGGGATGGGTGGCGCTCGCGACGTCCGAAAATCGTTGGCACCTCGACGCAACCTCAGGAAGTGTCGGAGCGTCTTAACGGTTACAGGTGCAGGAACGACGACCTCGGGAGAGCGATGGACATCACCACCGACGGCCCCACTGTCGTCCTGTCCGGTGACTTCGACGTGCGCAGCACGATGGAGGTGCGCACCGCTCTCTACGACCTCCTCGCCGAGCACGGCGACGTCGTGGTCGACCTCACCGACGTGGCCACCGTCGACGTCACCGCGCTCCGCGTGCTCGCCGCCGCCTCGCATCAGGCGCTCGAACCACGGCCAGCACGTCACGCTGCGCGGCTGCAACGGCGCGGTGCGCCGGATGCTCCACCTCACGCACCTGATCCGCGCGGTCGACGTCGACCACGGCGCCACTGCCTGACGCGGGACCCACGAGCTTGCGAGTGGGTGCCTGCGTCGACGGTGGTTGAGCAAGCGTCGCTGGCTGAGGAACGAAGGCAGCGAGAGCGCGTCGAAACCTGGTAACGGCTGCACCCAAGCCGCACTGTGGACTAACCCACACGCGGTTACTCGCGAGTCACTCTGGTCGTACCCTCGGCCCCATGAGTGAGGCAGAACGCCCCCAGAAGGAACGCCCCTGGGTGATGCGCACCTACGCCGGGCACTCCACGGCGACGGCGTCCAACGCGCTCTACCGCGGCAACCTGGCCAAGGGTCAGACCGGCCTGTCGGTGGCCTTCGACCTGCCCACGCAGACCGGCTACGACCCCGACAGCCCGCTCAGCCGGGGCGAGGTCGGCAAGGTCGGCGTGCCGGTGCCGCACCTCGGCGAGATGCGGCGGCTCTTCGACGACATCCCGCTCACCGAGATGAACACCTCGATGACCATCAACGCCACGGCGATGTGGCTGCTGGCGATGTACCAGGTGGTGGCCGAGGAGCAGAACCCGGAGCTGGAGCCGTCCGAGGTGGCGCACCAGCTGGCCGGCACCACCCAGAACGACATCATCAAGGAGTACCTGTCGCGGGGCACCTACGTGTTCCCGCCGCAGCACTCGCTGCGGCTGATCAGCGACCTCATCGCCTACACGGTCCACGAGATCCCGAAGTGGAACCCGATCAACATCTGCAGCTACCACCTGCAGGAGGCGGGCGCGACGCCGACGCAGGAGCTCGCCTACGCGCTGTGCACCGCGATCGCCGTGCTCGACCAGGTGAAGGCGTCCGGGCAGGTCTCCGAGGACGACTTCGAGAAGGTCGTCGGGCGCATCTCCTTCTTCGTGAACGCCGGCGTGCGGTTCGTCGAGGAGATGTGCAAGATGCGCGCCTTCGTGCAGCTGTGGGACGAGATCACCCGCGAGCGCTACGGCGTGCAGGACCCGAAGATGCGGCGGTTCCGCTACGGCGTCCAGGTGAACAGCCTCGGCCTCACCGAGGCGCAGCCGGAGAACAACGTGCAGCGGATCGTGCTGGAGATGCTCGGCGTCACGCTGTCGAAGGACGCCCGGGCGCGCGCCGTCCAGCTGCCGGCGTGGAACGAGGCGCTCGGCCTGCCGCGACCCTGGGACCAGCAGTGGAGCCTGCGGCTCCAGCAGGTGCTGGCGTTCGAGTCCGACCTGCTCGAGTACGACGACCTGTTCGACGGCTCGCACGTCGTGGCGGCGAAGGTCGCCGAGCTGGTGGAGGGCGCCACGGCCGAGATCGACCGGGTGCAGGCCCTGGGCGGGGCGATCGCCGCCGTCGAGTCGGGCTACATGAAGCAGGAGCTGGTGTCCGCCCACGCCGCCCGCCGCGCCCGGATCGAGAGCGGCGAGGAGGTGATCGTCGGCGTCAACCGCTACGAGAGCACCGAGCCGTCGCCGCTCACCGCCGACCTCGACGCCGCGATCATGGCCGCCGACCCCCAGGCCGAGCAGTCCGCGCTCGACTCCGTGACCGAGTGGAAGAGCCAGCGCGACGAGGCCGAGGTGGAGGCCGCGCTCAAGCGGCTCGCCGACGACGCCAAGTCCGACGCCAACCTGATGACGGCCACGCTCGCCGCCGCCCGGGCCGGGGCGACGACGGGGGAGTGGGCCGGCACCCTGCGCGAGGTGTTCGGCGAGTTCCGCGCCCCCACCGGTGTCGGCGGGGCAGTGGGCCGCTCGGTCGGGGAGGCCGGTGCCGAGCTCACCGCCGTCCGGGAGCGGGTGAAGGCCACCGGCGACGAGCTCGGCGGCCGGCTGCGGCTGCTCGTCGGCAAGCCGGGCCTCGACGGCCACTCCAACGGCGCCGAGCAGGTCGCCGTCCGGGCCCGTGACGCCGGCTTCGAGGTGATCTACCAGGGCATCCGGCTCACGCCCGAGCAGATCGTGTCGGCCGCGGTGGCCGAGGACGTGCACTGCGTCGGCCTGTCGATCCTCTCCGGCTCCCACATGGAGCTGGTGCCCGACGTGCTCGACGGGCTGAGGGAGGCCGGACTGGACGACGTGCCGGTGATCGTGGGCGGGATCATCCCCGACGGCGACGGCCGCCGGCTGGTCGAGAAGGGCGTCGCCGCGGTGTACACGCCCAAGGACTTCGGCCTCACCGAGATCATGGGCGGCATCGTCGACGTGATCCGCCGGGCCCACGACCTCGGGTGAAGTAAGCCTTCCCTAACCCTTTTGATACGGTTCTTCCGTGGGCAAGAAGAAGAGCAGCGGCGGCACCGTCGTCAAGCTGCCCAAGATCGAGTGCTGCGAGTCCCGCAAGCGCTGCGGTCGCTGCCCGATCCGGATGCTGAAGGAGGGAACGCTGCCCCCGGGGTATACCGTCAAGCGCCGCAAGCTGGTGCGCCTGGACGGTAAGAAGGTCACCAAGAAGAAGCTCACGAAGGTGGCCTGATCACATGCCCGCAGCGCAGTTCGTCGACCAGCTCAATGTCCAGATCGGCAACGAGCTGGCCGCGCACAACCAGTACCTCGCGGTGGCCGTGCACTACGACGCGCTGACCATGCCGCGGATGGCCGCGTTCTTCTACGGCCAGGCGCTCGAGGAGCGCGGGCACGCGATGATGATGGTGCAGTACCTCATCGACACCGACGTCGACGTCGTGATCCCGGGCGTCGACGCGCCGGTGCCCACCTTCGCCGACGTCGTCGAGCCGGTCCGCCTCGCCCTGGATCAGGAGAAGCGGGTCACCGAGCAGATCAACGACCTGCTGCGCATCGCCCGCACCGAGGGCGACTTCGCCTCCGAGCAGTTCATGCAGTGGTTCATCAAGGAGCAGGTCGAGGAGGTCGCCACCATGACCGACCTGCTGGCCGTGGTGACCCGCAACGCCGACGACATCGAGGACATCGAGGAGTACGTCGCGCGCGAGCAGGGCGGCGCCGACGCCGATCCGACCGCGCCGCGCCAGGCCGGCGCCTAAGAAGGGGGACCGGCGCTGCGGCCCGGTCGCACGAGCCCCAGCTCATAGGCCGCGACCGCGGCCTGGGTGCGGTCGCGCACGCCGATCTTGTGCAGGACCGACGCCACGTGGGTCTTCACGGTGCCCTCGCCGAGGAAGAGCTTGCGGGCGATCTCGCCGTTGCTCAGCCCGGCGGCAACCTCGGCCAGAACCTGGGTCTCCCGAGGCGTCAGCCGGTCGAGGACGGGTGAGCGGGGTGCCCGTCGCCCGGCGTACTCCCGTGCCAGGCGGTCGACCAGGTCCGGCGCGAGGGCGGTGCGTCCCTCGACGGCGAGCCGGACCGACGCCCGGATCTGCTCGGGCGGCATGCTCTTGAGCAGGTAGCCGGACGCGCCGGACCGGATCGCCAGGACCACGAGGTCGTCGTCCGCGAACGTGGTCAACACGACGGTCCGCACCGCGGAGAGCACGGGGTTCGCGACGATCCGGCGCAGGGCCTCGATCCCGTCGATCCGCGGCATCCTCACGTCGAGGAGGGCGACATCCGGACGGTGCTCGGCCACCGCGGCCACCGCTGCCTCGCCGTCTGCCGCTTCCGCGACGACCTCGAGGTCGGGGTCCAGGTCGAGCACCATGCGGAGCCCCTGGCGCACCAGCGGCTCGTCGTCGGCGATGACGATCCGCGTCGTCACGGCTCGACCTCGGGTAGCGGGATCCGGGCCTCCAGACGCCATCCGTCGTCGGTGGCACCGACCACGAGCGTGCCTTCGAAGAGCGCGATGCGCTCGCGGAGGCCGGCGATGCCACGGCAGCTCCCGGTGGTCTTCGGTGCCGCGCCTCGGCCCTCGTCCCGGACGACGGCCACGATCTCGCGACCGGAGCGGGACACGTGGACCTCGGCCGCCTGGGCGTCGCTGTGGCGTACGACGTTGGTGAGGGCCTCCTGCACGACGCGGTAGACCGTGGTCGACACGCTCAGGGGCACCGGGTCGGACTCGACGCGCAGATCGACGGCGAGACCGCCGCGCTGCACGCTCGCGGCGAGGTCGGGCAGGTCGGGGATGCCTGGGGCCTCGCCGTCCCGCATGCCGAGCAGGCCAAGGAACCGCTGCATGTCCGACAGCGCCTCGCGTCCGCTGTGCTCGATCGACGACAGGGCCTCGGCCACCAGCGGCTGATCGGCCCGCTCGCGCGCGCTGCCGGCCTGGAGCGTCATGAGCGTCAGCGCATGGGCCAGGGAGTCATGGAGATCCTGAGCGATCCGGGTCCGCTCGGCCTCGGCGGCGGCGCGGGCCTGCCGGTCGGCGTCGACCTCCGCCGACACCCGGCGGTCGGTGGCGGTCCGGACGCCGCGCGCAGCACCCCAGGCGGCCACGATGATCACGGTGTTGACGATCAGGTCGGCCCAGCGGAAGTCGTCGGTGGTCAGGTCGTAACTCAGTCCCGATACCACCACCAGCAGGGTTCCGATCGCGCCGGCGCGGGTCGATGCGTACCAGCCGAGTGAGGCCAGGAGGAACAGCAGGGCGAGGTACGGCGTAGCGGTCGGCGCCGATCCCAGGAGCGGCTGCACGGCGAAGCCGAGCGACGCCACGGCGATCGAGCCGACCGGTGTGACCCGGCGGAGGGCGAAGGACGGCACGATCAGCAGGTTCAGCAGGTGGTGTCCGGCCACCGGGCCCTCGATGCGGTCCGGGTCGAGCAGCACGAGCTCGATCTCGGCGACCGCCCCCACCACCAGTCCGGCGAGGCCGTCACGGAGCCACGCTGCGCTTTTCCGGACCACGCGTCGAGGGTAGGGACGGGATCGGGTGCCTGTCCTCTGTCTGACGACAGAGGCGATCGGGCCGCGCGGCCGATGTGGGCGGAGATGCCGCTTCCTAGCGTCGTCGCCATCACCCGCGACCGAGATCGGAGCTCCACCATGACCGTGTCCACCACCAGCCCGACGACGTCGGCGGGGCCAAGTGCCCCGCTCACCCGGATCGCGTGCGGCGCGGCCGCCGCTCTCGCCGTCGTCCCGTTCGCCCTGTGCTCCTTCGAGGGTGATACCGGTGAGGAGATCACCGCCAGCCTCGCCGACCACTCCGGGTCGCTGCAGGCCGGGGCCATCGCGGCGACCTTCGCGGGCGCGCTGCTCATGCTGGCCGCCATCGTGCTTGGCCGCAGGGTGGCCGGGACCGCCGGACGTGTCGTCGCGGGCTCCGGCGTCGCGGTTGCCGTCCTCTTCGTCGCCTACTACGCGTCGTTCGGCGTGGGCGGTCTGCTCGCCGGGGAGGTGATCTCCGGACCTGACCCCGCGATCGGGATCGCCACCTCGTTCCTCGTGAACCTGACCGAGATCACCCGCTACGCGCCCGGGCTCGCACTCGTGGCCGCCGCGCTGTCAGCACGCCGGCGGCTGCCGGCCGGGGTGTGGGTGACGGCCGCCGTCCTGGCGCTCATGACGGTCGTGCCGTTCACAAGCTGGGTCGCCGCAATGCTCGTTCCGCTCTGGCTGGCGATCAGCGCGGCCGCCGTGGGCGACCGACGCGACTGACTCACCCCGCCGAGGTCGAGGTCGAGGGCGTCAGCGGCTCGTCGGGGGCGAACACGTCGCTGAGGGTCGCGTCCTCGTCCTCGCCGGCGCACTGCTGGGCGATGCCCTGCGCGGCCAGGTCGACCCCGCGGTCGCCCTCGCCGAGCTCGGCGAGCTCGTCCTCGGTGTCGTTCTCCTGGGCGATGTCGCGCACGACGACCCGCCGTTGGTCGGTCGACATCCCCGCGAACTCGCCGCATGTGACGTCGTTCGCCTCCTCGGCGCAGGAGGTGACGGCGCCGCAGGCGGCCAGCAGCAGCGGCGGCGGCCAGCACCCGACGGATCACGTGCGGAGGCTAGCCGCCCGCCGCTGATGGATGAGGCGTGCGAGGAGCAGCCCCAGGGCCAGGCCCACGAGGACGCCGAGGATCGGGCCCCAGTCGTCGGCCACGGCGATCCCCACCAGCGTGGTCGCGGCGACGAGCACCAGCACCACCGAGGCGAGCAGCGCCTGGTGCAGCACCTCGCCGAGGAACAGCCGGCTGAACGACGCCTCGGGCACGGCGGCGGCGGTGACGTGCCGGTCGAGGGGGATCACCTGCACCACGGCGTCGGGCCCGATCGCGCCGTACACGTGCGGGAAGGTCTCGCCGGAGCCGGGCACGGCCTCCTCCTCGACCACCGGGGCGTCGAGCCGGTCGGTGTCGAGCACGAGGAGCACCAGCGGCTCGGTGACGTCGGCGTAGAACCGCCTCCGCACGCCCTGCCACTGGTCGGCCCGGCTGGCGTGGATGAACCCCTCCTCGGCGAGCGTGCGGCCGTAGGTGGAGGTCGTGTAGCGCCCGGAGAGCCGCGCGGCCTCCCAGTCGGCGGCGGTGGCGAGGTGGAAGATCCGCACGTCGGCGCCGTCAGAACAGCCGGTGCGCGGGGTCGTCCATGCCGCGCAGGCCGTCGTAGTCGACGACGGCGCAGGTGATGCCGCGGTCCTCGGCGAGCACGCGTGCCTGCGGCTTGATCAGCTGGGCGGCGAAGATGCCGCGCACCGGGCCCTTGGCCGAGAGCAGCGGGTCGCGGTTGAGCAGGTCGAGGTAGCGGGTGAGCTGCTCGACGCCGTCGATCTCGCCGCGCCGCTTGATCTCGACCGCCACGCTGAGCCCGGCGGCGTCGCGGCACATGAGGTCGACCGGGCCGATGGCGGTGGGGAACTCGCGCCGCACCAGCGTGAGGCCGTCGGCAAGGGTGCCCGGGTGCTCGGCGAGCAGCTCCTGGAGGTGCTTCTCGACGCCGTCCTTCTGCAGCCCGGGGTCGACGCCGAGGTCGTGGTTGGAGTCGTGCTGGACGTCCTCGATGAGGATGCGCAGGGTGTCGTCGTCCTTGCCGGTGACCGTCCACTCCACCTGGCCGTCGTCGTTCACACCCTCGCTGACCTTGCAGGGCGGCGACATCCAGTTCAGCGGCTTGTAGGAGCCGCCGTCGGAGTGCACCAGCACCGAGCCGTCGGCCTTGATCATGAGCACCCGGGTGGCCATCGGCAGGTGGGCCGTGAGGCGTCCGGCGTAGTCGACCTGGCACCGCGCGACGACGAGTCTCACGGGGCGCGAATCTACCCTTGCCAGGTGCGCATCCGACTGGCCCGTCCCTCCGACCTGCGACACCTCGCCGCGATCGAGGACGCCGGTGTGCCGATGTTCGAGGAGTACCTCGGCGACGCCATGGTGCCGGTGCTGGCGAGCCCGGCGCCCGCCGGCGTCGACCGGCAGCTCACCGGCACCCTGCTGGTGGCCGCGGACGCCGGCGAGGTCGTCGGCTTCGCCCATCTCGCCTTCCCCGACGGGTACGCCCACCTCGACCAGCTCTCCGTGCTTCCCGAGCACGGCCGGCGCGGGATCGGTGCCGCGCTGGTGCGTGCGGTGATGGAGGAGGCGCGCTGGGCCGGCCACGACCGGCTCTCGCTGACCACCTACCGCGACGTGCCGTGGAACGGCCCGTTCTACGCGCGGCTCGGCTTCGTCGAGAAGCACAGTCTGGAGCCGTTCCAGGAGCGGCAGCGCGCCCACGAGCGGGAGCTGGGGCTCGACGACGCCGGCGCGCGCACCGTGATGGAGGTCGCGCTGGACGGCGGTCGGTGAGCGTGGGCGCCATGCCATCATGCCCCCCATGAGCGACACGGCCACGGAGAACGAGACCGAGAGCGCCCGCACCTTCACCACCATCGGCGTGGTGGGTCTGGGCACGATGGGGGCCGGCATCGCCGAGGTGTTCGCCCGCGAGGGGTTCAGCGTCGTCGGCGTGGAGCGCGACGACGAGGGCCTCGAGCGCGGCCGGCAGCACCTCGAGCACTCCACGGGTCGCGCGGTGAAGCGGGAGAAGATCACCGAGGCCGAGCAGGCCGAGCTGCTGGGCCGCATCACCTTCACCACCTCGCTCAAGGACCTCACCGACGCCGACCTGGTGGTCGAGGCCGTGGTGGAGTCGCTGGAGCTGAAGAAGTCGATCATGGCCGAGCTCGACGCGATCGTGTCGCCGGACACGATCCTCGCCACCAACACGTCCTCGCTGTCGGTCACCGAGATCTCCACCGCCAACGCCCGCCCGGGCCGGGTGGTCGGCGTCCACTTCTTCAACCCGGCGCCGGTGCAGAACCTCGTCGAGGTCGTGAACACCGTGGTCACCGAGCCGCAGGTGCTCGACGACACCACGGCCCTGGTGCGCACGCTCGGGAAGAGCCCGGTGGTGTGCGGCGACAAGGCCGGCTTCATCGCCAACACGCTGCTCTTCGGCTACCTCAACCACGCGGCGTCGATGTTCGAGAGCCGCTACGCCACCCGCGAGGACATCGACGCGGCGATGCGGTTCGGCTGCGGCTACCCGATGGGCCCGCTCGCGCTGCTCGACCTGATCGGGCTCGACACCGCCTACGAGATCCTCGAGACGATGTACCGGCAGGGCCGCGACCGGCTGCACGCGCCGACGCCGGTGCTCAAGCAGATGGTCACCGCGGGCATGCTGGGCCGGAAGTCCGGCCGCGGCTTCTACACCTACGAGGGTCCCGACAGCCCGGTCGTCGTGGCCGACGACCGGACGCCGTCCGCCGACGAGGCGCCCGAGCTCAAGCACCAGATCGCGAAGGTCGGCGTCGTGGGCACCGGCACGATGGCCTCCGGGATCGTCGAGGTGTTCGCCAAGGGCGGCTACGACGTGCTCGTCGTCGGCCGCAGCCAGGACAAGGCCGACGGCGTCAGCGCGGCCATCACCAAGAACTTCGACAAGCAGATCCAGCGCGGCAAGGCCACCGAGGAGGCCAAGGCCGAGGTGCTGGCCCGGGTCACCGGCAGCGCCTCGCTCGACGACCTCGCCGACGTCGACCTGGTGGTGGAGGCGATCGCCGAGGACCTCGCGATCAAGACCACGCTCTTCGAGAACCTCGACGAGATCTGCAAGGACGGCGCGATCCTCGCCACCACCACCTCGTCGCTGCCGATCATCTCGTGCGCCACGGCCACCTCGCGGCCGCAGCACGTCGTCGGCCTGCACTTCTTCAACCCCGCGCCCGTGATGAAGCTGGT
Organism: uncultured Actinomycetota bacterium; assembly: GCA_963808855.1. Classification (GTDB taxonomy): domain Bacteria; phylum Actinomycetota; class Actinomycetes; order Propionibacteriales; family Nocardioidaceae; genus Nocardioides. The sequence continues at coordinate 1,751,724 of CAWEHA010000002.1, forward strand.
GGAGGTGGTCTCCACCGTGTCCACCGACGACGACGTGACCGAGACCGCCCGGGCACTGTGCTCCACCCTCGGCAAGGTGCCGGTGTCGTGCGGCGACCGCGCCGGGTTCATCGTCAACGCGCTGCTGTTCCCCTACCTCAACGACGCGGTGAAGATGCTCCAGGCGCACTACGCCACCGCCGACGACATCGACCTCGCCATGAAGCAGGGCTGCGCGCTGCCGATGGGCCCGTTCGAGCTGCTCGACGTCGTGGGCAACGACGTCTCGCTGGCCATCCAGCGCGAGCTCTACCAGGAGTTCCGCGAGCCCGGCTTCGCCCCGGCTCCGCTGCTCGAGCACCTGGTCACCGCCGGCTACCTCGGCCGCAAGACCAAGCGCGGCTTCCGCGACTACGGGCGCTGACGGTGGTTGAGGTGCTCCGGAGCGAGGAACGAGCGGAGGAGCCTCGAAACCTCTGAGCAGCTGTGCCCAGGCCTCGGGGTGCAGTTCTCGTTGACCTCACCAGGTTTCGAGGCTCGTCGCTGGCGCTCCTCGCACCTCAACCACCGTGAGGTCTCGTTGACCTCACCAGGTTTCGAGGCTCAACCAGCGTTGCGCGCGTACCCCCGCCGCACTGTGCGGTCGAGGATGCCGAGGGTGGCGCGGAGGGCGCCCTCGTCGAGCACCGGGAAGATGCCCATCGCGAGCCAGTCGGGGTGGGCCTCGGACCAGTCGTAGAACGACGTCGCCAGGGTGCCGCCGGTCTCCTCGTGCGGCTCGAGGCGGTAGCCGTAGTAGTGGCCGAGCTGCGGGCGGATCCGGCCGAGCACGTCCCAGCTGATCAGCCGGTCCTGCTCGTACTCGCGGATCGTGACGGTGACGTCGTACAGCCCGAGCTCGGGGTAGTCGTTGAGGGCCTCGCGGTCCATGTGCACCACGAACGAGTCCCCGGCTCGCGTGACCGGGTCGCCCTCGGCGTCCTGGAGCATCCCGGAGGAGTCGATCGCCACGTGGCCCTGCGGGTCGCACAGCAGGGAGAACACCGCGGCAGGCGGGGACGACAGGACGCGGGAGGTCTCGATCCGGGTCTCGCTCACCCGTCCCACCCTGCCAGTCACCCCACTCAGGGGTGGAGCCAGGGATGGCCGCGATCGGAGTACCACCTACGTATGAGTGTCGAGACCGGCCGGATCACCACCGACATCCCCGCCCGGATGGACCGGCTGCCCTGGGCCCGCTGGCACTGGATGGTCGTGATCGGGCTCGGCACGGTGTGGATCCTCGACGGCCTCGAGGTCACGATCGTCGGCTCGATGTCGGACGCTCTCAAGCCGGAGGACACCGGGTTGGGCCTGAGCAGCTTCGACGTCGGCTTCGCCGGCGCGGCCTACGTGGCGGGCGCGTGCGTGGGCGCGTTGTTCTTCGGGCAGCTCACCGACCGGTTCGGCCGCAAGAAGCTGTTCCTGATCACGCTCGGCGTCTACACCGTCGCCACCGTGCTGACGGCGTTCGCACCCAACCCGGCGTGGTACTTCGCGGCCCGCTTCCTCACCGGCACCGGCATCGGCGGCGAGTACGCCGCCATCAACTCCGCGATCGACGAGCTGATCCCTGCCGCCTACCGCGGCCGGGTCGACGTCGCCATCAACGGGTCGTTCTGGCTGGGAGCCGCCGGTGGCGCCCTGCTCACGATCCCGCTGCTCGACCCCACGAAGGTCGACCCCGCGTGGGGCTGGCGGCTCGCGTTCGGGCTCGGCGCGATCCTGGCCATCGGCATCCTGCTGGTGCGCCGCAACGTGCCGGAGAGCCCGCGGTGGCTGTTCATCCACGGCCGCGAGGACGAGGCCGAGGAGATCGTGCGCGGCATCGAGCGCACGGTCACCGACGAGACCGGCAAGCCGCTCCACGACGTCAGCGAGACCATCACCATCCGCCAACGGCGCACCATCAGCCTGCCGGAGATCGCCCGCACGGTCTTCACGCTCTACCCACGCCGCACCGTTCTCTGCTTCTCGCTGTTCGTGGGCCAGGCGTTCCTCTACAACGCGTTCTTCTTCACCTACGGCGACACCCTGACGACGTTCTTCGGCGTCAAGCAGACCGGCTGGTACCTCGCGATCTTCGCGGCCAGCAACTTCGCCGGCGCCTTGCTGCTCAGCAAGCTGTTCGACACCGTCGGGCGGGTCAAGATGATCACCGCCACCTACGTCGGGTCCGGGGTGCTGCTCGGCGTCGCCGGCATCATGCTCGGATCGCTGGACGCCACGACGCTCACGATCTTCGGCGTCGTCATCTTCTTCATGGCCTCGGCCGGCGCCAGCGCGGCCTACCTCACCGCGAGCGAGATCTTCCCGATGGAGACCCGGGCGCTGTGCATCGCGTTCTTCTACGCGATCGGCACCGCCGCGGGCGGCATCTCCGGCCCGCTGCTGTTCGGCTGGCTGATCGAGCAGGCGTCGGCGGACGGCGACGTGACCGGCATCGCGATCGGCTACTTCATCGGCGCGGCCCTGATGATCGGCGGCGGCATCGTGGAGGCCTTCCTGGGCGTCAAGGCCGAGGGCCAGTCGCTGGAGAGCATCGCGCAGCCCCTGACCGCCGAGTCGGCGTCGGCGTCGTCCTAGGAAGGGAGTCCACCATGCCCATGCCACCTCCCAAGCCCTCCACCGAAGGGCCGCGCGACCGTCAGGTCGTCCACGAGATGGGCCAGCTCGTGCGCGCCCTCGAGGCCGAGGGCCCGCAACCCCCGGAGCAGCTGCGGGACCTCGTCGGCGCCCGATGGTGGGAGGAGGGCCGGTTCGACCGGGCCCTCGCCCTCGCCCTCGCCGACGGCCTCGTGCACCGCACCGCCGACGGTGCCGTGGCCGCTGTCTAGCGGCACGGTCACGGGTCCAACGCCGCACCGTCGGCAGGGGTTACGCCTACGGTGGTCGCGTGCGCACCGGTCCAGTCCGCTTCGTGGTGGTCCTCCTCGGCGTGCTCGCACTGCTCGTGCCGACTCCGGCGTCGGCCGAGCCGGCGCCGCTGCCCGGCGAGCACCGACGTCGACTACCAGCTCGGCGGGGCGGTGCAGCGTCCGGCCAGCGTCGGGATCGTCGTCCGCGACCGGCTCGCGCGCCCGGCGGGCCGCTACGACATCTGCTACGTGAACGGGTTCCAGACCCAGCCGAACGAGCGCGGGTTCTGGCGCCGCCACCACTGGAACCTGGTGCTGAAGGACCGCCGCGGGCGGGCGGTGGTCGACGAGGCCTGGGGCGAGTGGCTCCTCGACGTCCGCACCACCGCGAAGCGACGGTCGCTCGCCGCCGTCGTGGGCCGCTGGACCCGGCGCTGCGCACGCGACGGCTACGAGGCCGTCGAGTTCGACAACCTCGACTCCTACACGCGCAGCCGGGGCCTGGTGCGCCGTCGCCAGGCGCTGGCCTTCGCCCGGCTGCTGGTGCGGGCCTCGCACCGCGCCGGCCTCGCCGTCGGCCAGAAGAACACCGCCGACCTCGACGGCAGCGCGCTCGGGTTCGACTTCGCCGTGGCCGAGGAGTGCGCGCGCTACGACGAGTGCTACCGCTACGTCGACTCCTACGGCCGCCGGGTGGTGATGGTCGAGTACCGGCTCCGCGACTTCCGGCAGGCGTGCCGGCGCTACGGCGACACCCACCCGATCGTGCTGCGCGACCGCGACCTGAGCCCCCGGTACTCCCCGCGCTACTGCTGAGAGCCCGGTCTCTACGCTGACCGGGTGGCCCAGCCGATCCGCGCCAACTCGGTGCTGCCCGCCCACCGCGAGCCGCTCACCCTCCACACCGCCGACGGACTGTCGCTGGTGGGGGAGCTCGCGCGGCCGGCCGACGGCGACCCGGTCGCCACCCTCGTCTGCCTGCACCCGCTCCCGACCCACGGCGGGATGATGGACAGCCACCTCTTCCGCAAGGCGGCGTTCCGGCTGCCGGCGCTGGCCGGGATCGCCGTGCTGCGCTTCAACACCCGGGGCACCTGGAGCGAGCAGGGCACCAGCGAGGGCGAGTTCGGCCACGCCGAGGGGGAGCGGTTCGACGTCGCCGCCGCCATCGAGCAGGCCGAGTTCGCCGACCTGCCGGACATCTGGCTGCTCGGCTGGTCGTTCGGCACCGACCTCGCGCTCATGCACGGCCTCGACCCCACCGTCCGGGGCGCGATCCTGCTGAGCCCGCCGCTGCGGTTCAGCCGCGCCGAGCACCTCGCGGCCTGGGCGGAGTCCGGCAAGCCGGTGCACGCGTTCGTGCCCGAGCTCGACGACTACCTGCGGCCGGCCGAGGCGACGGAGCGGTTCGCGGCGATCCCGCAGGCCGAGGTGGTGCCGTTCGAGGGGAGCAAGCACCTGTGGGTCGGCGACGCCGAGCGGGTGCTCGACGAGGTGGTGCGCCGGGTGGCCCCCGGCGTCGACCTGCCGCTGCCGCGGGAGTGGGACGGGCCGATGGAGACCGCCGACACCTCTGCCTACAACGCTCGGAACCTAGAAGCCTTCAAGGACGTGCCGGTCCCGGAGCCACCGCACGGTGGTTGAGGGTTCGAGGCTCGTCGCTAGCGCTCCTCGCACCTCAACCGGCGTCGGCAGCTGACTGTCTGGCCCGGTAGGCCGCCACGGCGTTGCGGTTGCCGCAGGTGGTGGAGCAGAAGCGGCGGGAGCGGTTGCGGGAGAGGTCGAGCACGATGCCGTCGCAGTCGTCGTCGGCGCAGATGCCGAGGCGGGAGTGGTCCTCGGAGCGGATCACGTCGACCATCGCCATCGCGGCCTCGACGACGAGCCGCTCGGCGAGCGGCGCGTCCTGGGAGACCGCGTGGATGTGCCAGTCGAAGTGGTCGTGCCGGACGAGCTGGGGGAGCGCGTCGGCCTCGGCGAGCATGGTGTTGACGATCTCGACCGCGTCGTCACGGCTCGCGGTGAGGAGCGCGTGGAGCGGCGCCCGGACGGCGCGCACGGCGTCGAGCTCGGCGCGGTCGCGGTCGTGGCGCCCGGTGAACTCGAACTGGTCGAACAGCTCGTCGAGGTCGGCCACGGTCTCCAGGGTGTCGGGCTCCAGCATCGAGTTGGCGAGCTGGACGGCGCACTGGAGCGCCACCTCGGTGTCATGGGTGAATACCACGTTGACAGGTTACCGGACTGCCGTGAGAGCGTCATGTTCTATGAGCACGTTGACCCATGACACCCCCGCCACGCCGGCCACCCGCGCCAGCGCCGGTCTGGTGCTCGCGCTGGTGTCGGCCGCCTCGTTCGGGCTCTCCGGCCCGATCGCCCGCCCGCTCCTCGACGCCGGCTGGACCCCCGGCGCCGTCGTGCTCGCGCGGATCGCGCTCGGCGCGCTGATCGTCGCCCCGTTCGGCGTGCGCGCGCTGCGCGGCCGCTGGCACCTGCTGCGCGACAACGCGCGCCTGGTGCTGCTCTACGGCGTGCTCGCGGTGGCCGGTGCCCAGTTCTGCTACTTCTCCGCCGTCGCCCACATGCAGGTGGGCCCGGCCCTGCTGATCGAGTACACCGCCCCGGCCGCCGTCGTGGTGTGGCTGTGGCTGCGCCACGGCGAGCGCCCCGGGCCGGTGACGCTCGCCGGCGCCGGGCTCTGCGTGCTCGGGCTGGTGCTCGTGCTCGACCTGCTCTCGGGCGCCGACCTCAGCATCGCCGGCGTGCTGTGGGCGCTCGGCGCGATGGTGGGCTGCGCGACCTACTTCATCATCAACGCCGACGAGTCCACCGGCCTGCCGCCGATCTCGCTGGCCGCCGGTGGTCTGGTGGTCGGCGCCGCGGCCCTGGGCCTCGCCGGACTGGTGGGCCTGCTGCCGATGCGCGCCACCGGTGACGTCGTCTCCTACGCCGGGCTCGACGTCGGCCCGCTGCTGCCGCTGCTGATGCTGGGCCTCGTCACCGCCGCCGTCTCCTACGTGACCGGCATCGCGGCCAGCCGCCGCCTCGGCTCCCGGCTGTCGTCGTTCGTGGCGCTGAGCGAGGTGCTCGCCGGCGTGCTGTGGGCGTGGGCGCTGCTCGGCGAGCTGCCGGCCGCCCTGCAGCTGGTCGGCGGCCTGCTGGTCGTGGGCGGCGTGGTGGTGGTGAAGCTGGGCGAGCGTCAGGTGGCGAGCGTCGCTAGCGCTGATCCTGCCGTTTGACCACGACCTCGCGCATGATCAGCAGGATCGCCGCGGCGGTGGGGATCGCCAGCAGGGCGCCGACGACGCCGAGCAGGCTGGCGCCGACCAGGGCGGCCACGACGGTGACCGAGCCCGGCACGTCGACCGAGCGCTTCATCACCCGCGGGTAGATCAGGTAGTTCTCGACCTGCTGGTAGACGAGGTAGAAGATCGCGCAGGCGATGCCGATCTTGATGTCGGTGGCGAACGCGATCGCCGTCACGATCACCGCGCCGATCGTGGCGCCGATCATCGGGATCACGTCGAGCAGCGTCACCACGAAGGCCAGCGCCACGGCGTACTCGCCGAGCCCGACGACGAACAGGAAGATCAGCGACGTGATGCCGGCGCACATCGCGACGATGAACGCCCCCGACACGTAGCCGCCGATGTTGCGGATGATCCGGTCGCCGAGCGCCGAGACCCGGGGCCGGCGGGAGGCCGGCGCGAGCCGGTAGAAGGCGTTCTTGGTCTGCTCGAGCGAGGACAGGAAGTACAGCGTCAGCACGATGACGATGAAGGCGTTGAACAGCGCCGAGAGAACGGCGAGACCGATGCCGACCGCGCCGCCGAACAGGCTGCCGGCGAAGTCGCCGCCCGTGACGTAGTCCTGCGCCTTCTCGAGGACGCCGTACTCCTCGTTGAAGTCCTGCACCTGGTTGTTGCTCTGCAGCTGGTCGAACCAGTCGGGCACCTTGTCGGTGAGCGAGCGCACCTGGTCGGTGATCACGGGGACGATCGCCACCACGAACAGAGCGACCGCGATCAGCGCGACGCAGATCACCACGAGCACGGCCCACGGGCGGCCCAGACCGCGGCGCTGAAGGAACTCGACCGACGGGTTGAGCCCGGCGGCCAGGAAGAACGCGACGATGACGAGCAGCAGGGTGGAGGCGATCGAGGTCAGCGCGTTGAAGAGGAACCAGGCGAGCAGGGCACCGAACCCGCCGATGAAGCCGATGTAGAAGGGGTTGCGCCGGGCGAACGGTCGCCCCGGCTGACCGAGCTCGTGCCCGACCCGCTCCTCGGCCAGCGCCGCCTGGTCGGCCGCCTCGGCGGCGCGCTCGGCGGCCAGCTCGGCCCGGACGGCGGACTGCTCCGCGTGCTCGACCGCCTCGTCGGCGGGTTCAGTCACCGCGGGCACCTGGTCGCTGGCGCCGCCCGGGCCGTGGCTCAACTCTTGTCTCCGGAGCCGTCCGCGCCCGCGTCCGCGTCCGCGTCGTCGTCGGGGTCGTCGGATGCGAAGCCGGCGACGACGTCGCGCAGCGAGGCGAGCTGGGCGGTGATGGCGTCGCGGCGCCGGGTGAGCCGCTCCAGCTCGGCCCTGGTGGCCGCGATCTTGCGCTCACCGGCCTCGTCGCCGGTGGCCGTGACCGACTCGGCCTTGCTGCGGGCGGCCGCGACGATCTGCTCGGCCTCGCGACGGGCCCGGGCGAGCAGCCCCTCGGCCTCCTTCTGGGCGGCGGCGCGGTGCTCGGTGGCCTGGCGGGTGGCCTCGGTCGAGCGCTGCTCCGCGGCGGCCGCGCGCTCCTCGGCCTCCACGACCAGCCGCTTGGTCTCGGCCGTCGCGGTGTTGTGGTGATCGGTGGCCTCGCGGGCCAGCCGCTCCTTCTCCACCGCGAGCGTGCGGCGGGCCTCCTGGACCTCGCGGTCGGCGGCGGCCCGGGCCTGCTCGACCTCGCGCTGCGCACCGGTGCGCATCTCGCCCGTCTCCTGCTGCGCGGCGAGCCGCACCTGGTCGGCCTCGCGCTGCGCGGCGGCCACCAGGTCCTGGGCGTGGGCCTGGGCGAGGTTGCGCTCCTGCTCGGCGTCGGCGGCGGCGCGGGCGCGGCTCTCGTCGAGCTCCTGGAGCTGCACCGTCTTCATGTCCTCCACCTCCCGCTGGGCGTCGGCGCGGGTGGCTCCGGCGTCGCGCTCGGCCTGGGCGCGGATCTCGCCGGCGTCGCGCTGCGCCGCCTCGCGGATCTCGTCCGCCTCCTCCTCGGCGAGCCGCAGCATGGTGCTCGCCCGGCCGCCGAGGCCGGCGTAGGACGGCGACTTGTGCTCGGCGAGCTGCTCGCGCAGGGACTCGATCTGCCGCTCCAGCTGCAGCGCCCGCTGCTCGGACTCGGTGAGGCTCGCGCTGAGCCCGGCCTTCTCGCTGGACAGCTGGCGCACCCGGGAGTCGACCGCGGCCTTGTCGTAGCCGCCCCGCCGCACCACCGGGAAGGTGCTGACGGCGGCGGTGGTGGCCGGCGCGCTCGCGGCCGGCGGCACCACGGGGCGCGGGCGGGCCGGTGGCTCGGCGGCCGACGGGGGCGCCGCCGGCGGGGCCGGGGGAGCCGACTTCGGCTCCTGCACGGGCAGCACCTGGGTGGCCTCGGTGTCGGCGTCGGAGGTGGGCGTCTCGGTGGTGGGGGAGTCGGAGGTGGGGGAGTCGGTGCTGGCGTCGTCCCGGGTCTCGACCTCGTCGGTCTCGACGTCGTCGAAGATGGACAGTCCCTGGTCGCGCTGGTCGCTCATCAAGCGGTCCTCACCGTCGTCGTATTCGGGGGGTGCTAGGGGAAGGGGGCACGCGCCCCCATGATGCCCGCCCGGCGGTGGTTGCGGCGAGGGTGGGGGGCTCAGACTCCCCGGAACCGGTGGATCGCCTCGCGGTGCTGGTCGCGCAGGTCCTCGTCGCGCACGCCGAGGCCCTCCTCGGGGGCGAGGCAGAGCACGCCGACCTTGCCCTGGTGGGCGTTCTGGTGGACGTCGAGCGCCGCCTGGCCGACCTCGTCGAGCGGGTAGGTGCGCGAGAGCGTCGGGTGGATCTTCCCCTTCGCGACCAGCCGGTTCGCCTCCCACGACTCGCGGTAGTTGGCGAAGTGCGAGGAGATGATCCGCTTGAGGTTCATCCACAGGTAGCGGTTGTCGTACTCGTGCATGAACCCCGACGTCGACGCGCAGGTGGTGATCGTGCCGCCCTTGCGGGTGACGTAGACGCTCGCGCCGAAGGTCTCCCGGCCCGGGTGCTCGAAGACGATGTCGATGTCCTCGCCGCCGGTGAGGTCGCGGATCATCGCGCCGAAGCGCTTCCACTCCTTCGGGTCCTGGGTGTGCTCGTCCTTCCAGAACCGGTAGTCCTCGGCGGTGCGGTTGATCACGAGCTCGGCGCCCATCGAGCGGCAGATGTCGGCCTTGTCGTCGCTCGACACCACGCAAACCGGCGTCGCGCCGCCGTTCAGCGCGTACTGGGTGGCGAAGCCGCCGAGGCCGCCGCTGGCACCCCAGATCAGCACGTTGTCGCCCTGCTTCATGTCGCCGCCGTTCTTGCTGACGAGCTGGCGGTAGGCGGTGCAGTTGACCAGCCCCGGGGAGGCGGCCTCCTCCCAGGTGAGGTGGGCCGGCTTCGGCATGAGCTGGTTGGCCTTCACGAGCGCGACGTCGGCGAGGCCGCCGAAGTTGGTCTCGAAGCCCCAGATCCGCTGCTGCGGGTCGAGCATCGTGTCGCCGTGGCCGTCGGCGTCCTCCAGCTCCACCGACAGGCAGTGCGCGACGACCTCCTGGCCCGGCTTCCACTTCGTGACGCCGGGGCCGGTGCGCAGCACGACGCCCGACAGGTCCGAGCCCACCACGTGGTACGGCAGGTCGTGGCGCGCGGTGAGCGGCGAGAGCCGCCCGTAGCGCTCGAGGAAGCCGAACGTCGACACCGGCTCGAAGATCGAGGTCCACACGGTGTTGTAGTTGATGGCGCTCGCCATCACCGCCACCAGCGCCTCTCCCGGCCCCAGCTCGGGCACCGGCACGTCGTCGACGTGCAGGGACTTGCGGGGGTCCTTCTCCTTGCTCGCCATCCCCTCGAACATGTCGGCCTCGTCCTTGCGGACGAGCGCCGCGCGGTAGGACTCGGGGATCTCCAGGGCGGCGAAGTCGTCGCTGCTGGTGTCGCCGGCGAGGACGGCGTCGAGGATGTGCTGCACGGTCGGCTCTCTCCTGAGGGTCGGGGCGGCTGCGCCGCAGGTTACCGGCGAGTCACCACGGGGTCGAGCGTCGTGTGCGGCAGGTCTCAGTCGGGCGGGTTCGACCAGCTCGACGAGCACGCCGCCGGCGTCCTTGGGGTGCACGAAGTTGACGCGGGACTCCGACGTGCCGCGGCGGGGCGCGTCGTAGATCAGCCGGACGCCGCGCTCGCGCAGCACCGCGCTGACCTGCTCGACGTCGGTGACGCGGTAGGCGACCTGCTGGATGCCCGGGCCGGAGCGGTCGAGGAACTTCGCGATCGTCGACTCCTCGCTCAGCGGTGCGAGCAGCTGGACGTACGACCCGGAGTCGCCCACCGCCATCATCGCCTCGCGCACGCCCTGCTCCTCGTTGACCTCCTGGTGGGCGAGCGTCATGCCGAAGGTGTCGCGGTAGAACGCGATCGCGGCGTCGAGGTCGGGCACGGCCATGCCGACGTGGTCGATGGCGGTGAAGAGGTCGGACGGGATGTCAGGCGACGTCGTCATGTCGGTATGGTCGCAAGAGTTACCCGTGAGTCTGGAGGCGCCCACATGTCCGCAGGTCCGTCCGTCATCGTCGCCGGGGCACGCACCCCGATCGGCCGCCTCCTCGGTGGCCTCAAGAGCCTGTCGGCCGCCGACCTGGGCGGCGTCGCGATCAAGGGCGCCCTGGAGAAGGCGGCGGTCTCCGCCGACCAGGTCGACTACGTGATCATGGGTCAGGTGATCCTGGCCGGTGCCGGCCAGAACCCGGCCCGCGGCGCCGCCGTGGCGGGCGGCATCGCGATGGACGTCCCGTCGATCACGATCAACAAGGTGTGCCTGTCGGGCCTCAACGCGATCGCGATGGCCGACCAGCTGATCCGGGCCGGTGAGTGCGAGATCGTGGTCGCCGGCGGCATGGAGTCGATGACCAACGCGCCCCACCTGCTGCCGAAGTCGCGCGAGGGCTTCAAGTACGGCGACACCGCGCTCGTCGACTCGATGGCCTACGACGCCCTGTTCGACCAGGTGACCTCGCAGGCGATGGGCCTGCTCACCGAGGAGGCCAACAGCGCCTCGGCGAACCTCACGCGCGAGGAGCAGGACGAGTTCGCGGCGCAGTCGCACCAGAAGGCTGCGGTGGCCTGGAAGAACGGCGTCTTCGACGACGAGGTCGTCCCCGTCGAGATCCCGCAGCGCAAGGGCGACCCGGTCGTCGTCGACACCGACGAGGGCGTGCGGGGCGACACCACCGCCGAGTCGCTGTCGAAGCTGCGTCCGGCGTTCAGCAAGGACGGCACGATCACCGCGGGGTCGGCGTCCCAGATCTCCGACGGCGCCTGCGCCGTCGTGGTGATGAGCAAGGCCAAGGCGGAGGAGCTCGGCCTGGAGTGGCTGGCCGAGATCGGCGCGCACGGCATGGTGGCCGGCCCCGACTCGACCCTGCAGGCGCAGCCCGCGAACGCCACCGCGAAGGCGTGCGAGAAGGAGGGCATCGCGCCCACCGACCTCGACCTCGTGGAGTTCAACGAGGCCTTCGCCGCCGTCGGCATCTCCTCGGCCCGCCAGCTCGGCCTGCCCGACGAGAAGGTCAACGTGAACGGCGGCGCCATCGCGCTCGGCCACCCGGTCGGCATGTCCGGCGCCCGCGTCGTGCTGCACCTCGCGCTCGAGCTCCAGCGGCGCGGGGGCGGCGTCGGTGCGGCGGCGCTGTGCGGAGGCGGCGGTCAGGGTGACGCGCTGATCGTGCGTGTCCCGTCGAGCTGACGTCCCGGATCTCGTCGCGCGGGCCCGGGAAGGTGAGCACCGGGCCGTCGCGCGACTGATCTCGCTGGTCGAGGAGGAGTCGCCGTCGCTGCGTGAGGTGACGGCGGCGCTCGCGCCCCACACCGGACGGGCCCGCGTCGTCGGGCTCACCGGCGCTCCCGGCGTCGGCAAGTCCACCTCGACGAACGCCCTCGTGCGGGCGCTGCGCGAGGCCGGCCGCACCGTCGGCGTGCTCGCCGTCGACCCGTCGTCGCCGTTCTCCGGCGGCGCGCTGCTCGGCGACCGGGTGCGGATGGGCGACCACGCCGGCGACGACGGCGTGTTCATCCGCTCGATGGCCGCTCGCGGCCACCTCGGCGGGCTGGCGTGGTCGACCCCGCAGGCGATGCGCGTGCTCGACGCCGCGGGCTTCGACGTGGTGGTGGTCGAGACCGTCGGCGTGGGCCAGTCCGAGGTCGAGGTGGCGGGGCTCGCCGACACCACCGTGGTGCTGCTCGCGCCCGGCATGGGCGACGGCGTCCAGGCGGCCAAGGCGGGCCTGCTCGAGGTCGGTGACGTCTACGTGGTGAACAAGGCCGACCGCGACGGCGCCCGCGAGGTCGCCCGCGAGCTGCGCTCGATGCTGGCGATGTCGGAGCGGGCCGACGGCGCCTGGAAGCCGCCGGTGCTGCGCACCACCGCCCAGTCCGGCGAGGGCGTGCCCGAGGTCGTCGCCGCGCTCGACGAGCACCACGAGTGGCTGACGTCGTCCGGCGAGCTCGCCCGGCGCCGCGCCCGACGTGCCCGTGCCGAGATCGAGGCGCTCGCCGTCGCCCTCCTGCGCGCCCGGTGGGAGCGGATCGAGGGCACCGACCTCGACCACCTCGCCGCCGCCGTCGTCGCCGGCGAGGTCGACCCCTACGCCGCCGCCGACCGGCTGGTGGGGGAGTCAGGGGCTCCCGTGACGACGGCCGCCGCCGTCCGCGCGGTGGCCCTCGCGCTGCCGCGCGCCTACGAGGCCGAGGTGCGGGCGCGGGCGAAGTTCCGGGTGGGGCAGATCGTGTTCGCGGCGCTCTCGCGCGACGAGACCGAGATGGGGTTCGGGTACCCGAAGGTGGAGCGCGACGGGCTGATCGCCTCCGATCCGGAGACCTTCTTCCTGCCGCCCACCTCCGACCTGCGCTACCAGTGGGTGTGCGCACGCCTCGGGCGGCTGTCCGACGACGAGATGCGCGAGCTCGTCACCGACGCGTGGCGGATGTGCGTGCCGAAGATGCTCCACGACCTGCCGGACCTGCCGGCGCCGGCCGCCCGCGCCTGGCACCTCACCGAGCAGCAGGAGTGGGGCGAGCTGCGGCCGCTGCTGCACCCGTACGTCCGCTTCGAGGACGGCGCGACTCGGCTGCGCGGCCGCACCAACGTGCTGCGCCACCTCGCCGACCACCCCACCCCGCGGCCGCCCGACGCACGGTCGAGGTGCGGGACGGGCAGGCTCTGACCACCGGTGGAGCGCGGACAGGTCGACCCAGACCGCGCGGTGGTCGGAGGAGGGGAACGGGAAGTCGCCGGTGAGGCGGTAGAGCGGGTCGGTGGTGGTGGGCCAGAAGACGCCGGCGTCCTCGACCCGGAGCCCCTTCCGCGACGGCAGCACGTAGTCGGCGCGCAGGTTGCCGGGCGCGGGGTTGTCGTTGAAGTCGGCCGTGTCGTAGGCCGAGGCGCCGCGGTGGGTGGTGTTGGCGCCGCCCTGGCGCACCGAGGCCTCCGGACCGCCCGCGGACGTGGGCAGCGGGTCGACGATCCGGCGGGTGTTCAGCAGCTGGTCGATGGCGGCCGCCACCGAGTCGCCGTCGAGCGGGTCGGCGTTCTGGTCGCCGGCGATCACGAAGGACGCGCCGCGGTCCAGGCCGCCGCGGCGACCGCGGTCGTCGTAGAGGTAGCGCGCGCCGGACACGTAGTCGGCCCAGAACCGGATCTCGTCGTGGTTGCGGCGGCCGTTGCGGTCCTCGGCGCCGTCGAAGGTGGGCGGCGTCGGGTGCGAGACCAGGAAGTGCACGGTGTCGCGGCCGATCCGGACCGGCACGTCCCAGTGCGACTTGCTGGAGAGCCGCAGGATCCGCTGCTCCTCGGGCGAGTAGAAGTCGGTGGGGCATCAGGTTGCCCGGCATGTCCTTCCACCGGAACTTCTGGAAGGTGCGCACCTTGCGGGTGTCGATCGGGTAGCGGCTGAGCACCGCCATGCCGTACTGGCCCTCGAACTCGCCGAACCCGTAGGCGTCGTTGCCGCCGCCGACGGTGCCGTTGTTGTCGAGGTCGTAGCCGCTCGGGATGCCCGTGTTGGACGGCGCCACGTACGCGTAGCGGTAGCGGATCGGCTTCGCGCCGTTGTGGCCGACCTCGAGGTAGTTCTCGCGGAACAGGTCGACGGCCTCGCCGTTCGGCACGTAGTCGAACTCGTTGAGCAGCAGGACGTCGGGCCGGGTGCGCTGGATGATCTCGGCGACGGTGGCCGCCTGGGCGTCGTCCGGCGTGGAGAGGTCCTCGACCAGCTCGCCGGCGCGGGTCCGGTTGAGCGAGGCGTTGAAGGTCTGGAACCGCACCGTGGGGTCGTGGGCGTGGCCGTGACGGCCGTGGCCGTGGTCGCGGCCGGCGTCGGAGGGCGGCGCCACGAGGAGTGTGGCGGCGAGGGCGAGGAGAGGGTGGGGGCGGCGAAACGCGCCCGAGACAGCGTCGTCATGCCGCCACCCTGCCATGCCGGCCGGTGAGGCCAACGGCGGGAAGACCCTCCCTAGGATGGCCGCATGTCGCAGCAGCCGTTCACCCGTCCTGGCGCCGTCGACCTCTCCGGACTGAAGCGGCCGGCACCGCGCCGCCGGCGGGCGACCGGCGGGCTCGGCCACCGAGCGGACGTCGGCCGGGGGTCGGCTCGTACTCCGTGCACGTGGACACCGAGAACTTCCAGTCGGTGCTGGAGCAGTCGATGACCGCCCCGGTGCTGCTCGTCGTGCACTCGCCGTCCCGCTCCCCGGAGAGCACCACCTACGCCGAGGACGTCGCCGCCGTCGTCGAGCAGTACGAGGGCCGGTTCCTGGCCGCGCTGGTCGACCTCGACGCCAACCCGCAGATCGGGCAGGCCCTCCAGGTCGACGCAGGTGCCCGCTGCTCCTGGTGCTGCTCGACGGCCGCCCCGCCACCCAGCCGATCCCCGGCGCGCTGAGCCCCGACGAGGTGCAGCACGCTGCTCCAGCAGCTCGGCCAGCAGCTGACCACCCAGGGCGTCACCGGGCGGCACCAGCCCCGCTCGGCCGGCGCCGGCACGCCGATGACGAGGACGCCGAGCCCGCAGGCCGACCCGCGCTACGCCGCCGCCCAGGACGCGCTGGCCCGCGACGACGTCGACGGCGCCGTCGCCGAGTACCAGAAGCTGGTCGACGCCAACCCCGCCGACGCCGAGGCCGCCGCCGGGCTGGCGATGGCCAAGGTGCTGCAGCGCACCCAGGGCGTCGACCTGCAGGCGGCCCGCGACGCCGCCGACGGCGAGCCCCGACGACGTCGACGCGCAGACCCTCGTGGCCGACCTCGACCTGGTCGGCGGGCCAGGTCGAGGACGCCTTCGCCCGGCTGGTCGAGCTGGTGCGGCGCACTGCCGACGCCGACCGCACCAAGGCGCGCGAGCACCTGCTCGGGCTGTTCGCCGCCGTCGGCAACGACGACCCGCGGGTGCTCAAGGGCCGCCAGAACCTCGCCTCCGCGCTCTTCTGAGGACGCTCGGTGACCGAGCTCGGGCACGGCGCCGTCCTACCTGGGCGCGGGGTTCGGCTTCGTGCATCCCGGCCGAAGCTGCTGCTGCTCGGCGCGCTGCCGGCGCTCATCGTCTTCCTGGTGCTCGCCGGCTCCTTCGTCGCCCTCGCTGCTGTTCGCTCGGCGACCTCGTCGTCGTGGGCCACGCCGTTCGCCGACGACTGGCCCGACGCCGCTGCGCACCTCGCCCGGTTCCTGCTCGTGCTCGCGGTGCTCGTGGGCGCCGTTCCTGCTGTGCACCTCGGTGTTCGTCGGGCTCACCCTCGCCGTCGGCGACCCGTTCTACGAGCGGATCTGGCGCGAGACCGAGGCCGCGCTCGGGCGGTCCGGTGCCCGACGGGCGAGGTCGGTTTCGTGCAGTCGGTGCGCGACGGCGCTCGGCTGGCCGCGATGGGTGTGGTGTCGTCGGTGCTGGTGCTCGGCAGCGGGATCGTGCCGCGTGGTCGGGCCGCCGCCGGGCGTGGTGCTCGGCGTCCTGCTGTCGGGGCGGCTGCTCGGCCGCGAGCTGCTCGGCCGGGCCCTCGGGCCGCGCGGCCTCGACGACCGCCGCCCAGCAGGCAGCTGCTGGCGCCGTACCGGCGCCGGGTGCTCGGGCTTCGGCGTGCGTCACCCAGCTGTGCTTCTTCATCCCGCTCGGCGGGGTGCTCGTGATGCCCGCCGCGATCGCCGGCGCGACGATGCTGGTGCGCGACGTGCTCGACGCGACGCCGGAGGGCGCGCTGGCCTACCGCCCGGACTCGGTGTAGGACGGGCCGTCGCCGGCCAGGTTGGCCAGGGCGGCGGCGATCCGGCGGGCGGTGAAGTCGGCGGCGCGCTCCTCGACCTCGGCCCAGGTGCAGAACGCGGCGTCGCGGATCTCGCGGGCCTGGGGCACGATCCCCTCGACCAGCGACGGGTCGTGCACGCCGCCGTCGAAGACGAGGCACAGCGCGTCGTCCCAGCCACCCCACGGCGGCAGCCAGTCGGTGAGCAGCAGCCGGCCGGCGGGGAGCGTGAGGGCGAGCTCCTCGTGCACCTCGCGGCCGACGGCGTCCTGCGGCGACTCGCCGACCTCGACCACCCCGCCGGGCAGGTCCCAGTCCTGCTTGTAGGTGAGCCGGCACAGCAGCACCCGGGTGTGGTCGCCCTCGGCGTCGCGCACCAGCATCTGGCTGATCGCCCGCTTGCGCGGCAGGAACGAGTTGAGCAGGGCCCGGAACCCGCCGGGCTCGTTGACCGGGGCGTCGGTGGTGAGACGCGCGTAGACGACGACGTCGCCCTCGACGCCGCGCATCACGCCCTCGCGGCGCATCCCCGACCAGGTGGCGGTGCGCTGGCCGACGACGTCGTCGACCCCGACGTGGGCCTCGACCCGCGGGTGGCTCTCCAGCGCGGAGGCCACCTCGCGGCGGACGACGTCGACGTTCTCGCCCTCGATCCAGCGGATCCGGGCCACGCCGTCGGCGACGGTCTCGACGTCCGGGGAGGGCACCCGGCAACCCTACTGAGAGCACCACCGTTGGGCGGATCGGCTCAGTGATTTCGACTCCGGCACCGCGGGTCGCCGAGCTCAGCCGCGGGCCGTTGCTCAACCTTCGCTCGCCACGTGACCAGCTGTCCTCGCTCGGTCACTGTCGCTCGCAGCCAGACGGTGGCCAGCGGGGGGAGGACGAGCTCGGCGTGGGCGGGCTGGCCGGCGTGACTCGCCGGCGACGGCGGCGACGGCGCCGAAGTTGCCGACCCCGGAGCCGCCGTAGGCGTGGGCGTCGGTGTTGAGCGACCTCCTCCCAGGCGCCGGCGGCCGGGAGCCCGAGCCGGTAGCCGTTGTGGGGCGTCGCGGCGAAGTTGGAGACGCACACCAGGTCGGGCTCGCCCGGGGTGGAGCGCACGAAGGCGTAGACGTTGTGGCCGGCGTCGTCGGCGTCGATCCACGCGAAGCTCGCCGGCGCTGACGTCGGTGCGCCACAGCGCCGGGGTGTCGCGGTAGGCGGCGTTGAGGTCGCGGACGGCGTCGTGGAGCCCGCGGTGCTCGGGGTGGGCGAGCAGCCACCAGTCGAGCTCGCGGGACTCGGCCCACTCCGCCTCCTGCCCGAGCTCGCAGCCCATGAAGAGCAGCTGCTTGCCGGGGTGGGCCCACATGAAGCCGTAGTAGGCGCGCAGGGTGGCGAGCTGCTGCCAGCGGTCGCCGGGCATCTTGCGCAGCAGCGACCCCTTGCCGTGCACCACCTCGTCGTGCGAGAGCGGGAGGACGAAGTTCTCGGTCCAGGCGTAGGTGATCGCGAAGGTGAGGTCGTGGTGGTGCCACTGCCGGTGCACGGGCTCGCGCGCGAGGTAGTCGAGCGTGTCGTGCATCCAGCCCATGTTCCACTTGAAGCCGAAGCCCAGCCCCGATCCCGAGGTGGCGCGGGTGACGCCGGGCCACGACGTCGACTCCTCGGCGATCGTGCAGACGCCAGGCACCCGCTTGTAGACGGTGGCGTTCATCTCCTGGAGGAACTGCACCGCCTCGAGGTTCTCGCGGCCGCCGTGCACGTTGGGCGTCCACTCGCCCTCGTCGCGGGCGTAGTCGAGGTAGAGCATCGAGGCGACGCCGTCGACGCGCAGCCCGTCGGCGTGGAACTCCTCGAGCCAGTAGAGCGCGTTGGCGTAGAGGAAGTTGCGCACCTCGCGACGCCCGAAGTTGAAGATGTGGGAGCCCCACTCCTGGTGCCAGCCGCGCTGCGGGTTGGGGTCCTCGTAGAGCGGGGTGCCGTCGAACCGGGGCAGCGCCCACTCGTCGGTGGCGAAGTGGCCGGGCACCCAGTCGAGGATCACGCCGACGCCGGCGCGGTGGAACGCGTCGACGAGCCGGCGGAAGCCGTCGGGGTCGCCGAAGCGCGAGTCGGTCGCGAAGTACGACGTCACGTGGTAGCCCCACGAGCCGCCGAACGGGTGCTGCATCACCGGCATGAGCTCGACGTGGGTGAACCCGAGCTCGGCCACGTACGGCACCAGGTCGGCCACCAGGTCGTCCCAGCTCCAGATGCCGCCGCCGGGGTGGCGCTTCCACGAGGCGAGGTGCACCTCGTAGAC
Organism: uncultured Actinomycetota bacterium; assembly: GCA_963808855.1. Lineage (GTDB taxonomy): Bacteria > Actinomycetota > Actinomycetes > Propionibacteriales > Nocardioidaceae > Nocardioides. The sequence continues at coordinate 1,770,396 of CAWEHA010000002.1, forward strand.
CGACATCGGCTCGTCCACCGGGGCGCGCTGTGCCCGCGCCGTCATCCACTCGTCGTCGGTCCAGGTGTGGGAGGACTCGTAGACCCGGGAGGCGGTGTCGGGCGCGATCTCGGCGTGGGTGGCCATCGGGTCGGCCTTCTCGCGCCACACGTCGTCGGCGCCGAGGACGGCGTACTTGTAGCAGGCGCCGGTGCCGACGCCGGGCACGAACAGCTCCCACACGCCGGACTCGCCGAGCTGGCGCATGGGGTGCTCGCGGCCGTCCCAGGAGTTGAAGTCGCCCTTGACGCGCACCGCCCGCGCCGACGGCGCCCACACCGCGAACGAGGTGCCGCTCACGGTGCCGCCCAGCGGCTCCTCGTAGTGGTGCACCCGGGCGCCGAGCACCTGCCAGAGGTTCTCGTGGCGCCCCTCGTTGACCAGGTGCAGGTCGACCTCGCCCAGGGTGGGCAGGAACCGGTAGGGGTCGTCGACGACGACCTCGCCCTGGCCGTAGTCGACCGCGACCCGGTAGCCGGGCACGTGCCCGTCCGGTCGACACCACGCCGGCCCAGACGCCGCCGTGCTCGTGCTCGAGCGCGGTGGTCGACGTCGCCGACGCGCACCGTGACCGCGGAGGCCAGCGGCTTCAGCACCCGCACCGTGACCACGCCCGTCGTGCTCGTGAGGGCCGAGGACGGCGTGCGGGTGGCCGTGCTCGCCGCGCACGAGCTGGTCGAGCTCGCCGCGGTTGACGGGGTGGGGCGAGGTTGGGGGCATCACGTTCCGATCCTTGGCCGATTCGGGCTAGTCCCGCGAGTGGGATGTCCACCCACGAGGGTCGGTTGCGGGTCTCGTAGACGGCCTCGTAGACGGCCTTGTCGGCGAGGTAGGCGTGCACGAGCAGGTCCTGCTCGGCGGTGAGGTCGCCGCCAGCGTAGGCGGTGAGGAAGTAGCGCTGGTTGCGCTCGGCCCACTCCTCGCCGCGGGCGCGCAGCTCGGCGCGCTCGGTCGTCCTCGTGCTCGAACAGGTCGCGCTCGACGACGTGCGGGGCGTAGTCGAAGGAGCGGAGCATGCCGGCGACGTCGCGCCAGGGCGAGTCGGGCAGCAGCCGGTCGGCGAGCGGCTTGGCGGGCTCGCCCTCGAAGTCGACGATCTTCCAGCCGAGCGGAGGTGCGCAGGGTCTGCCCGAGGTGCAGGTCGCCGTGGATCTGCTGCACCGGCACGTCCGGCAGGGCGCCGAGCGCGGCGTACGCCGCGCGCAGCCGGCCGGCGTGCTCCTCCAGCGCCGGGCACCACGAGCAGGGCGGCGTCGAGCCGGGCCGCCATGGCGTCGGCGATCGCGGCCGGGGTCAGGGCCCGGTCCGGGGAGACCGGGATCTCGTGGCGCAGCACGTCGTGGACCTCGCGCAGCGCCTCGCCGAGCCGGGCGGCCTCGCCGGAGAAGTCGCCGCCGGCGTCGCGCGCCGCGAGCTCGGGGTCGGCGAACAGGTTGCGGATGCTGGTGAGCGCGAGCTCCCACCCGTCGGTGGCGGTGCGCAGGAACTGCTGCAGCATCCCGAGGTGCAGCACGCTCGTCGCCGGCGCCGTGCTCGACCCAGCCGTAGAGCTGGGCGACGTGCTCGGAGCCGACCCGGGTGAGCACCTCGTGGGTGGTGATGTCGGGGTTCGCGCCCGGCGTGATCTTGCGGAACAGCTTGAGCACCGAGTCCTCGCCGAAGGCGACCGAGGAGTTCGACTGCTCGCCGGTGAACAGCGCGCCGACGGCGTCGACGTCGAGGTCGTGGCCGGGCACGCGGTGGAACGTCAGCCCGCCCGACGGTCGCCGGGCGTCGCCGAACGCCTCGCAGCCACAGGTGGGTGGCCTCGCGGTCGTGCAGCGCGTCGTAGGCGTGCACCCAGCCCCGGTCGGGGTCCTCCCACCAGCCGACGAAGGCGTGGTCGAGGCGGTGCTCCGGGTCGCGGTAGTAGCTCAGCGGCACCTGGTAGAGCTCGCGACCTCGGCGCCGCGCTGTCGGCGTAGCGGACCTCGACGAGCAGCACGTCGACCTGCCCGCTGCCGTCGCCGAGCGCGCCGAGCCGTCGGACGCCGGTGACCGCGTAGTCCGGCCCTTGCCGCCGAACCAGCGGGTCCGCGCCAGGTAGTCGACGAAGACCTGCGGGTCCAGGTGATCGGGCCACTCGATCACAGCAGCTGCCCCTCGTCGAGATGCTCCCCGGGCACGAGCCGGAACCAGTAGAAGCCGTAGCCGCTGAGCGTGAGCAGGTAGGGCAGCTCGCCGACCCGCGGGAACCGGACGCCGCCGAGCATCTCGAACGGCACCATGCCCTCGAACCGGCGCAGGTCGAGCTCGACCGGCTGCGGGAAGCGGGAGAGGTTGTTGACGCAGAGGATGACGTCGTCGGGGTGGTCGGGGCCGATCGACAGCTCGCGGGTGTAGGAGAGCACGGTCGGGTTGGAGCCGCCGAGGTCGTGGAACGCCCCGAGCCCGAACGCCGGGTGCTGACGCCGGGCGTGGATCATCCGGCGGGTCCAGTGCAGGAGCGAGGACGGGTTCTCCAGCTGCGCCTCGACGTTGACGCTCTGGTAGCCGTAGACGGGGTCCTGCACGGCCGGCAGGTGCAGCTTGCCGGGGGTGACGGACGAGAAGCCGGCATTGCGGTCGGGCGTCCACTGCATCGGCGTGCGGACGCCGTCGCGGTCACCGAGCCAGATGTTGTCGCCCATGCCGATCTCGTCGCCGTAGTAGAGGACCGGCGAGCCGGGCAGCGACAGCAGGATGGCGGTGAACAGCTCGATCTGGTTGACGTCGTTGTCGAGCAGCGGGGCAAGCCGTCGGCGGATGCCGATGTTGGCCTTCATCCGCGGGTCCTTGGCGTACTCGTTCCACATGTAGTCGCGGTCCTCGTCGGTGACCATCTCGAGGGTCAGCTCGTCGTGGTTCCGCAGGAAGATGCCCCACTGGCAGTGATGGGGGATCGGCGGCGTCTGCTCGAGGATCTCCGAGATCGGGAACCGCGACTCGCGGCGCACGGCCATGAAGATGCGCGGCATCACCGGGAAGTGGAAGCACATGTGGCACTCGTCGCCGCCGGACTCGAAGTCGCCGAAGTAGTCGACGACGTCAGAGGGCCACTGGTTCGCCTCGGCGAGCAGCACCTTGCCCGGGTACTTCTGGTCGACGTAGCGCCGGACCTTGCGGAGGAACTCGTGTGTCTCGGGGAGGTTCTCGCCGTTGGTGCCGGGGCGCTCGTAGAGGTAGGGCACGGCGTCGAGCCGGAACCCGTCGAGGCCCATGTCGAACCAGAAGCTGACGGCGTCGAGGATCGCGTCGTGCACCTTCGGGTTGTCGAAGTTGAGGTCGGGCTGGTGGGAGAAGAACCGGTGCCAGTAGTACTGCTGGCGCACCGGGTCCCACGTCCAGTTCGACGGCTCGGTGTCGACGAAGATGATCCGCGCGTCCTGGTAGAGCTCGTCGGTGTCGGACCACACGTAGAAGTCGCCGTAGGGGCCGTCGGGGTCGGACCGGCTGGCCTGGAACCACGGGTGCTGGTCGCTCGTGTGGTTCATGACGAAGTCGATGATCACGCGCAGGCCGCGCGCGTGGGAGGCGTCGAGGAACTCGTGGAAGTCATCGACGGTGCCGCACTCGGGGAGGATGTTCGTGTAGTCGGCGACGTCGTAGCCGCCGTCGCGCAGCGGCGAGGAGAAGAACGGCGGGATCCAGAGGCAGTCGACGCCCAGCCACTCCAGGTAGTCGAGCTTCTCGATCAGACCCTGGAAGTCGCCGGTGCCGTCGCCGTTGGAGTCGCGGAAGCTCCGCACCAGCACCTCGTAGAACACCGCGCTCTTGAACCAGTCGGGGGTCTGGTTCACGGGGTCGCCGGGGGACGCCGGCGGCACCGGCTGCTCGACCGGCTCACCCGAGGTGGCCGGGCTGACGTCCTCGACGATGGGGATCTCCTGGGTCACCCGCTCCTCCTCACCGACAGCACGTGGGCGGGTTCGTAGCCCGGGTCGAGCCGCACGTAGTTGTGCTCGGACCACAGCCACTCCGCGCCGGTGATCTCGTCGACCACGCTGAAGCTGTCGTGCCAGTCGAGCCCGAGCGCCGGCATGTTCAGGTGCACAGTGGTCTCGCGGGTGGCGTGCGGGTCGAGGTTCACCACCACGACCACGACGTCATGGTGCCGTCGGGGAGGCCGCCCGCTTCGAGAACACGAGCACGTTCTCGTCGTCGGCGCTGTGGATGGTGATGTTGCGCAGCCGCTGCAGCGCGGGGTGGGCGCGGCGGACCTCGTTGAGCCGGGTCAGGTACGGCGCCAGCGAGCGGCCCTCGGCCTCGGCGCCGGCCCAGTCGCGGATCCGGATCTGGTACTTCTCCGAGTCGAGGTACTCCTCGCTGCCCGGCTTCACGGCCACGTGCTCGAACAGCTCGTAGCCGGCGTACACGCCCCAGCTCGGCACCGAGCAGGCGGCGATCGCGGCGCGCACCTTGAACGCCGCCGGACCGCCGTACTGCAGGTACTCGTGGAGGATGTCGGGGGTGTTCACGAAGAAGTTCGGCCGCATCAGGTGGTCGGAGGCCGAGCTCACCTCCCGCAGGTACTCCTCGATCTCCCAGCGCGCCGTGCGCCAGGTGAAGTACGTGTAGCTCTGGTGGAAGCCCACCGCGCCGAGGGTGTGCATCATCGGCGGCTTGGTGAACGCCTCGGACAGGAAGATCACGTCGGGGTCGGTGCGGCGCACCTCGCCGAGCAGCCACTGCCAGAACGCCACCGGCTTGGTGTGCGGGTTGTCGACGCGGAAGACCCGCACGCCGTGATTGATCCAGTGCCGCACGACGCGCAGCACCTCGCGGCAGATGCCCTTCGGGTCGTTGTCGAAGTTGACCGGGTAGATGTCCTGGTACTTCTTCGGCGGGTTCTCCGCGTAGGCGATCGTGCCGTCGGCGCGGGTGGTGAACCACTCCGGGTTGCTGGTGACCCACGGGTGGTCCGGTGCGCACTGCAGGGCGAGGTCCAGGGCGACCTCGAGGCCGAGCTCGATGGCGCGGCCGACGAAGTGGTCGAAGTCCTCGATCGTGCCGAGGTCGGGGTGCACGGCGTCGTGGCCGCCGTCCTTGCTGCCGATCGCCCACGGGGAGCCGGTGTCGTCGGGCCCCGGGGTGAGCGTGTTGTTGGGCCCCTTGCGGTTGACCTCGCCGATCGGGTGGATCGGCGGCAGGTAGATGATGTCGAAGCCCATCGCCTTCACCGCCGGCAGCCGCTCGGCCGCCGTGCGGAACGTGCCGGTGGTGACCTTCCCGGTCACGGGGTCGGCGGTGGCGCCCTCGGAGCGGGGGAAGAACTCGTACCAGCTGCCGAACAGCGCGCGCTCGCGGTCGGCGTACGCCGGGAACGGGCCGTAGGTCGTGAGCAGGTCGCGCAGCGGGTAGGCGTCGAGGACGGCCAGTAGCTCCTCGGACTGGAGCTGGGCCAGCCGCGCCTCCACCGGGCGCTTGGCGTCCTTGGCCGCCTTGAGCGCGGCGTCCACCACGGCCTTCTCGGCGGCGGTGCCCCGCGGCAGCTGCTTGCGCACCCGCTCCAGCAGCAGGCTGCCCTCGAGGAACATCAGGTCGACGTCGACGCCGGCGGGGATCTTGAGCCCGGCGTCGTGCTGCCAGGTGGCCAGCGGGTCGGACCAGGCGCGCACCTCGAACGTCCACGCGCCCGGCGCGTCCGGCGTCACCCAGGCGAGGTGCCGGTCGACCGGGGCGTCCTGCTTGACCAGCCGCACCGGCGGCCGCGGCTTCCTGTCCGGCCCGGTGAGCACGACGTCGGCGCCGAGCTTGTCGTGCCCCTCGCGGAACACGGTGGCGGAGACGGGGAACGGCTCGCCGACGGTGGCCTTCGCGGGCAGCCGTCCCTGGTCCACGAGTGGCATGACATCGATGACAGGGATGCGGCCGACCATGTCTCCACACAAGCGAACCCGGCCACGGCCACGCAACTCACCGCCGGGGTGTAGCGCCCCGGGGTGAGTTGCGCGGTGATGGTGTGGGTCAGCGCACCACGGTGAACTGCCCGCGCCCGCCGCCGCCGTTGTAGCGGTTGGTGAACGCCGAACCGAAGGCCTGGAGCTCGGCCACGTGCACGATGGTGCCGCGGTCGGAGCCGGTCTTGCAGTCGGTGTTGTTGAGCGGGTCGTTGTCCTGCTCGCCGGCGTAGCCGGCAAAGCCCGTGCACTGGTTCTCGAGCACGACCAGCCGCAGTGCCGCCGCGCGGGTCGGCCGGACCCGGAACGTGCGCAGGTTGAGGTTGGGCGCGGTCGGGCGGGGCCGGACGGCGGGGAACGCGTCGGGGCGCGACACGTAGAACCGGCGCCAGGTGGCGCCCGGCGAGCCGCACCGCGACACGCAGGCGTCGAGCGCGAACCGGCGCAGCGCGGTGAAGCGCGAGCCGGCGTCCTCGTCGGACCCGATGGCGGGGTTGAGCATCGCGCTCACGTTGACCGTGCGAATGGTGCTGACGCCGCCCGCCAGGTCGACGGTGATGCGCGGCCGGGTGCTGTCGACCGGGCCCGACGGCGTGACGCCCGCCCACCCGGTGCTCTCGGTGCCGTCGATGAGGAAGCGCGGGTTGCGCGACCCCGCAGTCGACGAGATCAGCCGCGCGCCCGCCCGGAGACCGGCCACGTTGTGCGTGGTGCGGATCGGGACGACGCGGCTGCGCTGCCCGGTGACCGTGAAGGTGAACCGCTTGGCGCCGTTGCGCGGGCCGACGTAGAGCGCCTGGTAGGTGCCGGGCGTGAAGAACGCGGTGGCGTCCAGTCTCGTGGCGCGCGTCGTGTCGGCCACCGGCGTGGTGCGTGCCTCGAAGTCTCCGATGTAGATCCTCCCGGGAGCCGAGGTGCGGAAGGTGACCCCGGTGTTGCGGGAGGTCGGCGAGGCCCAGCTTCCGGTCACGTTCTCCGAGTCGGCGTTGGGCGTCGTGGCGTTCTTGCCCATGCCGCGGCGGGCGAACGCGTCCCACATCGCCTTGCGGTTCGCGCCCCGGAAGCGCATCCGGTCGGCGGCCAGGTAGGCGTCGCGGGCGTCGAGCATCGAGGTGGCGCCCTGCTGCATCAGGAAGGCGTCGAACATGACCTGCATCCAGCGCCGGTTGCCGGGGCAGTACTGCGCCTTGATGATGCCCTTGACGCTCTGGGCCTGGGCGCACCGGAGCTGAAGCTGCTTGCGCGAGTACGGGAAGCGGGCGTTGTTGTTGCGCACCATCGCCTGCCGGACCTCCCACGCGACGCCGTTCCAGATCTCGCCGTCGGCGTGCACCTCGGGCCCGGTGACGTCGAACCCGTAGTTGCCGTAGTTGAGCGGGTTCTGGTTGATCGCGTAGTCGCGGATGGCGCGGGACTTGTTGCCGGTGGCGTAGACGCCGACGGCCCAGATGTTGCCGCCGTTGCTGTACCCGTGCGCGAACTGGTACTCCGCGGCCACCTGGTCGCTCCACGACTCGCCCATCGCACCGCCCTGCTCGGAGGTGAGGCCCTCGTCGGGCCCGCCGACCATGCGGTTGCTGATCGCGTGGGTGTACTCGTGACCGACGATCCCCATGTCGAGGCCGCCGTCGGTGCACGGGGCGTAGAACGCGCCGGCGATCGGCTGGAACAGGTACTGGTTGGTGATCCCGGGGATGCCGTCCTGGAGCGCGATCTGGTTGGCGTTGTCGCGCCCGAGGAAGCTGGGCTGCCCGCCGGAGAGCGCACCGGCCTGCGCGTTGCCCACCTCGGGGTCGTTGTCGAGCGTGCCGCGGCCGCGCCCGGAGTTGTCGACCTGCAGGTTGTAGTTCTGCTCGGTGAACCCCAGGTAGTAGGAGAAGTCGTGCATCCGGTTGTGGGTGGCGAACAGGTTGGTCACCGAGGCGTTGATGTCGTTGCCACCCGGCGTGAGCTGGGCCGGGTCGCACCGGCTGTTGTTCCAGGCGTCGGTGAACCGCTCGGTGTACTGGCCGGTCGGCGAGACGGGCGCCTGCGCGGTGCCACCCGGGGTGAGCGGGCTCAACCACGCCTCGCGGGTCATTGCGTTGTTGCCCGACGTCGTGAACGTGGACAGGCCGGTGGCCGGCAGCGTGTCCCACGGGCCGAAGGCCTGGACGTTCTCGAGCTCGCCGGTGGACAGCGTGCAACCCGTGCTGTTGCGGAACCAGCAGCCGACCTTTGAGTTGCGCGGCGTCTGCGACGGCGAGTCGAGGGTCGGGTTGGCCGGGAAGAACCGCCACTTCGGCTCGTACGGGTTGGCCCCGCCCGCCCCGCCGCCCTCGTCGCTGGTGATCACGCTCAGCGCGTAGTCGTAGGGCGGCAGCAGCGGCGCAGTCGGGTCGTCGAACGGGCACACCTGCGCCGCGTAGTCGGTGCCCTGCGGGATGGTGCCGCCGCCGGCCGGCGAGTACACGAGCTGCTCGGGGCTGGTGCCCAGGTCGCCGGAGCTGAGGAGGGTGGTGCCCTTGAAGAGCTTGACCACGATGTCGTTGGCGCTGTTGACCGCCGCGGCGCCGATCGCGATCGTGCGGGTCTGACCGTCGGTGAGCGCGAACTCGTGGCGCGGGCCGCACTCGGTAGCCGTGGTGGCGCCGGCGAACGGGTAGACGTCGCTGCTGTTCTCGACCTTGTTCTCCCGGTGCAGCACGTCGCCGGTGACGGCGTCGACCATCACCGTGTAGGCCTGGGCGCTGCCACCGGAGACCTGCACGACGTTGGCCTCGATCACCGGGCGCACGCTGCCGTCGGCGAACGCCAGGGCCCGCAGCCGGGCCTGCTGCTCCTGGGCCAGCCCGGGCACCCCGAGCCGGGTGAACCCGCCGCGCTCCGCCACGTCGATGGCGTCGATGTCGGCCTGCGGGAGCTCGAGGCCGACGTCCTCCGCCGCGCGCAGCCAGCCCTGGAGCTCGTCGAGCTCGGCGTCGTCGGGCGTCTCGGTGGTCCTCGTGAGGGACGACGACACGTAGGCGATCTCGCCGCGCGCGACACCGACGGTGACCATGCTGCCCAGCGCCGGCGTCAGGTCGCCGAACCGCTGGCGGAACAGGACGGCGTGGCCGTCGTAGCCGGCCATGCGCTGGTCGTTGACCAGGTCGAGGGAGCGCATCTGGTCGGCGGTGAGGCCGAACAGCGAGGCGTTGCGCACCAGCCACGACCGGGCGGCCGCGGCCGGAGCGGCGCCGCCGGTGCGGGCCAGCACGCCGTCGGCGGGGAGGATCGAGGACGGCGTGCCGAACGCGTTCCAGCGCAGGCTGGTGGCGCCGAGCCGGCGGGCCGCCAGCAGCTGGGCGGACGACGGCTTGGTGACGCCGCGGGTGTCGACGTCCTCGAGGCCGGCCACGGGGTCGGCGAGGGTGCCGACGGGTGCCCCGCCGTCGAGCAGGTCCTGCTCGGCGGAGCGGAGATCCCGCGCGGCGCCGGGGCTTCCGACGGCGGCGGGGAGCTGGGTGAGGCCCGGGACCAGGATGAGGACCAAGAGGGCCAGGAGCGCGGCCGGGTAGCGGCGACGTCCGGGGGAGGGAGCGGTCATACCCGCACAACGCCGCGCCGTCGGCGCCGTTATGGCTGGGGGGTATCCGCGGAGGACCAGACCGGCGTCGGCGTCCACTTGGAACGATCCAAGATCGACGCTAGCGTCGGTTCGTGCGCGCGATCCGACGTTTCACCGTCCGTCCCGTCCTGCCCCCGGCGCTGACCGCCCTCGGCGAGCTCGCGGGCAACCTGCGGTGGTCGTGGCACCCACCCACCCAGGACGTCTTCGCCGAGGTGGATGCCGCCCTGTGGGACGCCAGCGGCCACGACCCGGTCGGGCTGCTCGGCGCGGTCGGGCCGGAGCGCCTCGACGCGCTGGCCGCCGACACGGACTTCCTCGGCCGGCTCGGGGCCGCCCGCGAGGACCTCGAGCGCTACCTCGTCGACGACCGCTGGTACCAGCGGAAGGTGGCCCCCGACGGCGGCCCGGCCGCGATCGGCTACTTCTCGCCCGAGTTCGGCATCACCGCGGTGCTGCCGCAGTACTCCGGAGGCCTCGGCATCCTCGCCGGCGACCACCTCAAGGCGGCCAGCGACCTCGGCGTCCCGATCATCGGCGTGGGGCTGCTCTACCGGCACGGCTACTTCAAGCAGGCGCTCTCGGCCGAGGGCTGGCAGCAGGAGACCTACCCGGTGCTCGACCCCGACGGGCTGCCGATCTCGCTGCTGCGCGACGCCGACCGGCGAGCGCGCGGTCATCTCGATCGACCTGCCCGACGGCCCGCCGCTGCTGGCGCGGGTGTGGGTGGCGAGCGTCGGCCGGGTGCCGCTGCTCATGCTCGACACCGACGTCGAGGGCAACCCCGATCACTACCGCGACGTGACCGACCGGCTCTACGGCGGCACCACCGAGCACCGGCTGCGCCAGGAGCTGCTGCTCGGCGTCGGCGGGGTGCGGGCGCTGCGCGCGTACTGCCGGATCACCGGCCACCCCGAGCCCGAGGTGTTCCACACCAACGAGGGGCACGCCGGATTCCTCGGCATCGAGCGGATCCGCGAGCTCACCGTCGGCGAGGGCGGGCCCGGCCTCGACTTCGACACCGCGCTCGAGGTGGGCCGCGCGTCCACCGTGTTCACCACCCACACCCCGGTGCCGGCCGGCATCGACCGGTTCCCGCGCACGCTGGTGGAGCAGTACCTCAACGACGACGGCGGGGCGACGCCGGGCGTGCCCACCGAGCGGATCCTCGCGCTCGGCACCGAGGACTACGAGGGCGGCGACCTCGGCGTGTTCAACATGGCGGTGATGGGCTTCCGGCTCGCGCAGCGCGCCAACGGCGTCTCGGTGCTGCACGGCAGCGTCAGCCGCGACATGTTCAACGGCCTGTGGCCCGCCTTCGACGAGGCCGAGGTGCCGATCGGGTCGATCACCAACGGCGTGCACGCGCCCACCTGGGTGGCCCGCGAGGTGTTCGAGCTGGCCCGCGACCACGGGGCCGACGCCGACGACGCGGACACGTACTGGACCGCCGTCGACAAGATCCCGTCGGCCGACGTGTGGGCGGTCAAGCGGCAGCTGCGGGAGCGGCTGGTGCTCGACGCGCGGCGGCGGCTGAGCCGCTCCTGGCAGAAGCGCGGCGCAGCGAAGGCCGAGCTCGGCTGGATCGACGAGGCCCTCGACCCCGACGTGCTCACGATCGGCTTCGCGCGCCGGGTGCCGTCGTACAAGCGGCTCACCCTGATGCTGCGCGACCCGGAGCGGCTCAAGCGGATCCTGCTCGACCCCGAGCGCCCCGTGCAGCTCGTGATCGCGGGCAAGTCACACCCGGCCGACGAGGGCGGCAAGCGGCTCATCCAGGAGATCGTGCGCTTCGCCGACGACCCCGAGGTGCGGCACCGCATCGTCTTCCTGCCCAACTACGACATCGCGATGGCCCAGCCGCTCTACCCGGGCTGCGACGTCTGGCTGAACAACCCGCTACGCCCCTACGAGGCCTGCGGCACCTCCGGCATGAAGGCCGCCCTCAACGGCGGGCTCAACCTGTCGATCCTCGACGGCTGGTGGGACGAGTGGTTCGACGGCGACAACGGCTGGGCGATCCCGTCCGCCGACGGCGTCGAGGACCCCGACAAGCGTGACGACCTCGAGGCTTCCGCCCTCTACGACCTGCTGGAGCGCGAGGTCGCGCCGCGGTTCTACGACACCGACGCCGAGGGCGTCCCGGTGCGCTGGGTGGAGATGCTGCGCCACACCCTCACCTCGCTCGGCCCGAAGGTGCTCGCCACCCGGATGGTGCGCGACTACACCCGCCAGCTCTACGCACCCGCCGCCACCACCGGCCGCGCGATGAACGCCGACTACGCCGGGGCCCGCGAGCTCGCCGCGTGGAAGCAGCGGGTGAAGGCCGGCTGGGACGCCGTCCGTGTCGAGCACGTCGACAGCTCCGGCGTCGGCGACGCCCCCGAGCTGGGGGCAGTGCTGTCGGTACACGCGTTCGTGAGCCTCGGCTCGCTCACGTCCGACGACGTGCAGGTGCAGGTGGTGCACGGGCGCGCCGACTCCGAGGACCTCCTCACCGACGCCACGACGGCGCCGCTGAGCGTGGCGGAGTCCTACGAGGGCGGCCGCTACCGCTTCGACGGCGAGGTGCGCCTCGCCCGCAGCGGCACCTTCGGCTACACCGTCCGCGTCGTACCCCTCAACCTGGCGCTGGACTCGGTGGCCGAGCTGGGCCTCGTCGCCACCGCCTGACCCCGGACCCTCAGCAGTTCGGGACCGGCAGCGACGCGGGACCGTCGACGAAGATGTTGGAGATGTAGCCCTCGACCGGGCTCGAGAGGTGGGCCCAGAGGTCGTTGGTGTAGCCGCCGTAGTTGACCGTCTCGCCGCGGGCCTGGCAGGTGACGTGGATGGTCGTGGGGTTCGGCAGGTTGCCGACCGGCGGCTGGCTCGTGTTCGGGAGCGGGCGCACGTTGACGTCGGAGACCCACGTCTCGAACGCGGTGCCGGGCGGGTCGGTGGGCGGCTGGCCGCCCATCCGGGCGGCGACGTCGGCACGCATCGAGTCGAGGTTGATGAACGACGGGTCGATCTTGCCGGTGGTGCTGGTCTCGCGGTGCCCGCGCGCGTACGACGCGTCGCGGCCGAGGCGGGCGAGCACGCCGGCGGTCGCCTTCACCGAGGCCTCGTACTGCGCCGACGTCATCTCCTGCACCTGACCGCCGCCACCGTCGCCGGCATAGTCGATCTCCCAGCCGATGAGCATCGTGTTGCCGCTGCCGGCGGGGATGGGGCCGCTGGCCCGCGCGGTGCCGGCGTGGTTGGCGCGGTTGGCCGAGATCAGGTGGAAGACGCCGTGGTAGTCGACCAGCGCCTGGCAGAGCGGGCCCGCCAGGTCCGGGCGGCCGTTGATGCAGATGTTCAGCGCCGGGTGCGGGTTGGAGGCGCTCGACGGCGCCGCGGTGTGGTGCCAGAGCACGCCGATCGGTTCGAAGGTGGCGCCGGCGGAGCGGTTGAGCCAGTCGCCCTCGGCGACCCACTCGACGCCCGAGGCGGTGAGCACGTCACCCAGCCAGGAGATCCGCACGGGTCACCTCCCCGCTCTCGATGAGGTCGGCCAGGCACTCGGGTACCTCCTCCTCGGACGCCGCGGCGACCGGTGGGGAGGTGACCGCGACCACGGAGGGGACGAACGCGCACGCGCCGAGACCGAACAGGAATCGGCGCCGCGAGGGGGCGCTGAGGGTCATGTCGTCGATCCGAACACCGCCACCCCGGGGTCGGAAGACTCACAGTTGCGCGCTGCGAACATCTGCAGCGCGCTGACCCGTCGCCTAGAGGCGACGGGTCAGCGTCAGGTCCCGCGCAGCACGACGACGCACGGACCGCCCAGGGACAGGGTGCCGCCGCCGGCCACCGGGGTGCCCGGGGCGAGCGCTGGGTCGGTGGACAGCGCCACCTCGCCGCCGTCGAACCACGGGTTGGCCATCAGCTCGACGTCGCGGGGCTCGCGTCCGGCGTGGAACCACAGGCAGAAGGAGGCGTCGGCCAGCTGCTCGCCGCGCGGGCCCGGGGAGCGCAGCGGCGTGCCGAGCACGAACATGCCGAGGGTGCTCAGCTCCTCGTCGTGCCAGTCGTCGGTGGTCATCTCGCGGCCGTCGGGGTGCAGCCAGGCGAGGTCCTTCGGGCCGCCCTCGATGGTGGGCCTGCCCTCGAACCAGTGCCGCTGCCGCAGCGCCGGGTGGGCGCGGCGCAGCGCGAGCGCCGCCTTGGTGAGCTCGTACACGTCGAGCCAGGCGTCCTCGGCGCGCCAGTCGACCCACGAGGTCTCGTCGTCGAGGCAGTAGGGGTTGTTGTTGCCGCGCTGGGTGCGGCCGCGCTCGTCGCCGGCCACCAGCATCGGGACGCCGTTCGACAGGCACAGCGTCGCCATCAGGTTGGCCGCGGTGCGCCGTCGGGCGGCCACCACGTCGGCGTCGTCGGTCTCGCCCTCGACGCCGTGGTTGTCGGAGCGGTTGTTGTCCGAGCCGTCCCGGTTGCCCTCGCCGTTGGCCTCGTTGTGCTTGCTCCCGTAGCTCACCAGGTCGCGCACCGTGAAGCCGTCGTGGGCGGTGACGAAGTTGACCGAGGCGTACGGCGAGCGGCCGTCGTCGGCGTAGAGGTCGGAGGAGCCGGCGAGCCGGGTGGCGACGGTGCGCATGCCCGCCGACCGGCCGCGCCACAGGTCGCGGATCTCGTCGCGGTACTGGTCGTTCCACTCCACCCACGGCGGCGGGCAGGCGCCGACCGTGTAGCCGTCCAGCGAGGCGTCCCACGGCTCGGCGATGAGCTTGACCCCGCGCAGCACCGGGTCCTGGCCGATCGCCGTCATCAGGTCGCAGCGCATGTCGATCTCGCGGTCGCGCCGCGTGAGCGCCGACAGCAGGTCGAACCGGAACCCGTCCACGTGCATCTCGGTCACCCAGTAGCGCAGCGAGTCGAGGATCAGCCGCAGCCCGAACGGGTCGGAGGCGTCGACGGTGTTGCCACAGCCGGTGATGTCCCAGTAGTCGTCGGCGCCGTCCTGCTCGCGGCTGTAGAGCCGGTCGTCGTAGCCGCGGAACGACAGCGTCGGGCCGTCGACGCCGGCCTCGGCGGTGTGGTTGTAGACGACGTCGAGGAACACCTCGATCCCGGCCTCGTGGAACGTCTTCACCATCGCCTTGAACTCGGTGACCTGCTGGCCGCGGTCGCCGGCGGCGGAGTAGGCGGCGTGCGGGGCGAAGAAGCCGATCGTGTTGTAGCCCCAGTAGTTGGTCAGGCCGCGGCCCAGCACCGCCGGCTCGGAGACGAACTGCTGCACCGGCAGCAGCTCCACCGCGGTGACGCCGAGGTCGCGCAGGTAGTCGACCACCGCGGGGGTGGCCAGGCCGGCGTAGGTGCCGCGCAGGTGCTCGGGCACCCGGTCGTGCAGCGCCGTCATGCCCTTCACGTGCAGCTCGTAGACCACGACGTCGCGCCACCGCTGCCGGCCGGGCGCGTCGTCGCCCCAGTCGAAGTGGTCGGGCGCGGTGACGACGCCGTGCGGCACGTGGGGCGCGGAGTCGAGGGTGCTCGGCCGGGCGGGGTCGTCGACGTCGTAGCCGTAGACCGCCCGGTGCGGCTCGAACCTGCCGCACACCGCCCGCGCGAACGGGTCGAGCAGCAGCTTGGCCGGGTTGAAGCGCAGGCCCGCGGCCGGGTCCCACGGCCCGTCGGCCCGGAAGCCGTAGCGGGTGCCGGGCACGACGCCGGGCACGGCGCCGTGCCAGGTGCCGAGGGTCTTCTCGGTGAGCCGGTGCCGGGTCTCGACGCCGTCGTCGTCGAACAGGCAGACCCAGCCGGCCGTGGCGCGCGGCGCGTGGAAGGCGAAGTTCGTGGCCTCCGCACCCCAGGTGGCGCCGAGCGGTTCCATCCGGCCCGGCCAGACCGCCGCACTCTCGCCGAGACTGCGCCAGAGGCCGGGACTCACGAGCGGCAATGATAGGGATCAGCAACCGGAGCGAACTCGACGGGAGAGACATGACGGACCCAGGTGGCCAGACGGTGCGGCTCGAGGTGGCGGACGGCGTGGGCACGATCCGCCTGGACCGGCCGAAGATGAACGCGATCGACGCCGAGGTGCGCGACGGCATCCGGGCCGCGGCCGAGGAGGCGACCCGGCGCGACGACGTCAAGGCGGTCGTGATCTGGGGCGGCGAGCGGGTCTTCGCGGCCGGTGCCGACATCAAGCAGATGGCCTCGCGCTCCTACACCGAGATGCTGGGGTTCGCCGGCGACCTCCAGGACGCGCTCCGCGCCGTCGCCGGCATCCCGAAGCCGGTGGTGGCCGCCGTCAACGGCTACGCGCTCGGCGGCGGCTGCGAGCTGGCGCTGTGCGCCGACATCCGGATCGCGGCCGACGACGCCACGCTGGGCCAGCCCGAGGTGCTGCTCGGCATCATCCCGGGCGCCGGCGGCACCCAGCGGCTCGCGCGGCTCGTCGGGCCCAGCACGGCGAAGGACCTGATCTTCACCGGCCGCTTCGTGAAGGCCGACGAGGCGCTCGCGATCGGGCTGGTCGACCGGCTGGTGCCGGCCGACCAGGTGTACGCCGAGGCCGTCGCCTGGGCCTCGCAGTTCGCCAACGCCGCGTCGGTGGCGTTGCGCGCCGCGAAGGAGACGATCGACCGCGGGCTCGACGTCGATCTCGACACCGGACTCGCGATGGAGACCCAGGCCTTCACGGCGCTGTGGGCCACCGAGGACCAGGCCACCGGTATGCGATCCTTCATCGACAACGGGCCGGGCAAGGCCCGCTTCGAAGGGAAGTGACGCGTGGCTGACGAGGCCGACAAGGCAGCCCCGGCGGAGAAGCCGGGCACGACCGAGGCGGCCGGCCGGAAGAAGACGCCACCGGACTCGAAGGTCGTGCCGGACGGCGACGGCCCGCGCCGCAAGGGGTCGAAGCTGGACGCCAAGCACCTGCGGGTGCAGCTCGCGCGCGTCGTCGGTCTGGTGTTCCTGGTGCTCGCCCTCGGGCTCGCGCTGGCCGCGCTGTGCATCGCCCTCGACGCCAACACCGACAACAGCATCGTGAAGTTCGTCCTCGACTTCGCCGACGCCGTCGACCTCGGTGTCTTCGACCTCGCCAACCCGATCCGGGAGTTCGGCGGCGAGAACGGCCCCACCAAGGAGGCCCTGCTCAACTACGGACTCGGCGCCGTCGTCTACCTCATCGTCGGCCGCATCCTCGAGCGGATAATCCGGCCCTGAGGGCCCGAACGGGCCAGGTGAAAATGGTCCCGCCGGGTGCAGTGAACGCCGCCCGTGCCGCCCGCAGCGTGAAACGATCCGACCGTGCCGCCACCGGAGTCAACCGTCGCGCAGGCTGAGCCGCGGCTGGCGGCGCTCGCCGCCGTGACCACCGAGCTGCTCGCCGCCGACTCCGTCGACGCCGTCTGCGCCGTGGTGACCCAGCGCATGATGGAGGCGGCCGAGGCCACCGTCGCCGCGCTGTGCTTGCTCGTCGACGACCAGACCCTGGCACTGGTGGCGATCCGCGGCGGCCAGCCGGGAGTTGCCAGCCGGTGGGCGACCTTTCCGCTCACCAGCGACAACCCGACCGCCGAGTCGGTGCGCACCGGTCGACCGCTGTTCCTCACTGACGCCGAGACCGTCACGCGGTACCCCGAGCTCGCGGGATCGGTCACCGCCGACCGTCAGGTGCTGACACTCCCGCTGGCCGTCGGCACTCGGATGCTGGGGGCGGTCAACCTGTCCTTCCCCGGCTCGCGCGTGCTCTCCGATGCCGAGCACGTGTTCTTCCGGATGCTCGCCGACACCTGCGCGATGACCCTCGACCGGATCGATGCGCAGACCGCCGCCGCGGACCGCGAGGCGAAGCTGGCATTCCTGGCCGAGACCAGCGCCAACCTTGCCGGCGTCCTCGACTACGAGTCGACGCTGGCGGCCGTGGCCGAGGCCGCCGTGCCCTGGTTCGCCGACTGGTGTGCCATCGCCCTCGACGACGACGGCGTGCTGCGCACCATCGCCGTCGCCCACAACCACCCCGAGCACGTCGAGCTCGTGCGTGAGCTGCAGGAGCGGTGGCCCACCGACCCGGAAGCGCCGCGCGGCAGCTACCAGGTGCTGCGCACCGGCGTCAGCGAGTTCGCCCCCGAGATCACCGACGAGCTGCTGGCGCAGACGGCACAGGGCGAGGAGCACCTGCGGCTGATGCGGCAGCTGGAGCTGCGCAGCGGCATGTCGTGCGCGCTGCGGGTGGGCGAGCGCAGCTTCGGCGTGATCACGTGGATCGCCGGCGAGCACGGACGGCGCTTCAGCGAGGCCGACCTCGCCTTCGGCGAGGACCTGGCCCGCCGGGCCGCCCTCGCCATCGACACCGCCCAGCTGCACACCCAGCTGCGGGACTCCGCGCTGGAGCTGCAGCGTGCGGTCCTGCCCGAGCGGCTGCCCGACCTGGCCGGCTGGCAGACCGCGGTGGCCTACCGGCCTGCGGGGCGCACCGACGCCGGTGGCGACTTCTACGACGTCGTCGCCCTCGACGACGGCCGGGTGGCGATGTTCGTCGGCGACGTGATGGGCCGGGGTGTGTACGCCACGTCGGTGATGGCACAGATGCGCTCGGCGATCCGCACCCTGGTGGCGCTCGACCCGGAGCCCGCCGCGGTGCTCGCCGGCATGGACCGGGTGTTCGAGAGCTTCGAGCTCGAGCAGCTCGTCACCATGGTCTACGCCGTCGCCGACCCCGCCCGCGACCGGCTCGTGGTGATCAACGCCGGGCATCCCGAGCCGGTGGTGGTGCGGGCCGACGGCGCGGTGGAGGTGCTCGAGCACTCGAACACGCTGCTGCTCGGCGTCGGCGGCGGGGACCGCGCTCTCCTCGAGACCGGGTTCCACCCCGACGACCGACTGCTGCTCTACACCGACGGGCTGATCGAGCGCCGCCACGAGCACGCCGACGCCGGCACCGCGCGGCTCCTCGACGCGCTGCGGGTCGAACGGGACGGCACGCTCCACGAGAACCTGTCGGCGCTGGTCGAGGAGGTCCGCGACCCCACCCGCGACGACGACGTCGCCGCTCTCCTCGTGGTGCGGGAGGGCTGACGCGCCCCGCCACCCCCATGCGCGATAGTGACGCCATGGGCAAGCAGGAGGACTTCGTCATCCGCGCTCTGGAGGAGCGCGACGTCCGGTTCGTGCGGCTGTGGTTCACCGACGTGCTGGGCTTCCTGAAGTCGGTGGCGGTGGCTCCGGCCGAGCTCGAGGGCGCGTTCTCCGAGGGCATCGGGTTCGACGGCTCGGCGATCGAGGGGTTCGCCCGCGTCTACGAGGCCGACATGCTCGCCAAGCCGGACCCGACGACGTTCCAGCTGCTGCCGTGGCGCAGCGAGGACCCCTCCACGGCGCGGATGTTCTGCGACATCGTGATGCCCGACGGCTCGCCGTCGTTCGCCGACCCGCGGCACGTGCTCAAGCGCACCTTGGCCCGCGCGGCGGAGAAGGGGTTCACCTTCTACACCCACCCCGAGATCGAGTTCTACCTGTTCAAGGACAGCCCGCAGGCCGGCGTCGAGCCGGTGCCGGTCGACCGCAGCGGCTACTTCGACCACACCGCGCAGTCCAAGGGCGCCGACTTCCGTCGCGAGGCGATCACGATGCTCGAGTCGATGGGCATCTCGGTGGAGTTCAGCCACCACGAGGGCGGCCCGGGCCAGCAGGAGATCGACCTGCGCTACGCCGACGCCCTCAGCACCGCCGACAACGTGATGACCTTCCGCACCGTCATCCGCGAGGTGGCGCTGAGCCACGGCATCTGGGCCTCGTTCATGCCGAAGCCGTTCACCACCCACCCGGGCTCGGGCATGCACACCCACGTCTCGCTGTTCGAGGGCGACCAGAACGCCTTCTACGAGGCCGGCGCGGAGTACCAGCTCTCCCAGACCGGACGCCGCTTCATCGCCGGGGTGCTGCGGCACGCCAGCGAGATCAGCGTCGTCACCAACCAGTGGGTCAACTCCTACAAGCGCATGATGTTCGGCGGCGAGGCGCCGTCGTACATCTGCTGGGGCCACAACAACCGCTCGGCGATGATCCGGGTGCCGATGTACAAGCCGCTCAAGGGCGCCTCCACCCGGGTCGAGGTGCGCTCCATCGACGCCGCCTGCAACCCCTACCTCGCGTTCGCGGCACTGCTCGCCGCGGGCATGAAGGGCATCGACGAGGAGTACGAGCTGCCACGCGAGGCCGAGGACGACGTGTGGGCGCTCACCGAGCGGGAGCGGCAGAGCCTCGGCATCGCGCCGCTGCCGCGCAACCTCTACGAGGCCATCGAGGTCGCGGAGTCCTCCGAGCTGCTCGCCGAGACGCTGGGGGAGACCGTCTTCGACTTCTTCCTGCGCAACAAGCGCGCCGAGTGGGACGGCTACCGCGGGGTGGTCTCGACGTACGAGCGCGACCAGATGCTGCCGGTGATCTGACCGGCGATGGCGACCCCCCGGGTGCTCGTGGTGGAGCACCAGGACGACTGCCCGGCGAGCCTGCTCGGCGACTGGCTCACCGAGGCCGGGTGTGTGCTGGAGGTGGTGCGGCCCTACGCGGGCGACGCACTGCCGGAGCCGGGGCCCTACGACGCGCTGCTCGTGCTCGGCGGCTCGATGGACGCCGGCGACCCGGCCGTGCCGTGGCTGCGGCCCGTGCGCGACCTGGTGCGGCACGCAGCCGACCGCGAGATCCCGACGCTCGGCGTCTGCCTCGGCCACCAGCTCTGCGCCCTCGCGTTCGGCGGCGAGGTGGGGCGCAGCCCGCACGGCCAGTACGTCGGGCTCTACGAGCTGGGGCTGGTGGACGCCGGCCCCCGGCACGGGCCGGTGCCCGCGCTCGTCGACGCCGGCGGCGGTGCGCCTCGCCGGGCGGTGTTCTGGAACGACGACGTCGTCACCCGGCTCCCCGACGACGCTGTGGTGCTCGCCCGCGACCAGTTCGGCGAGGTGCAGGCGGTCGCCTTCGCGCCCACGGTGTGGGGCGTGCAGTGGCACCCCGAGATCGCCGGCGGCGTGCCGAGGTCGTGGGCGGAGGAGGACGTGCAGCGGCAGACCGAGCGCGGCATCGACCAGGGGCTGGTGCTGCGCGACATCGCCGCGGCGCGGGACGAGCTCGTGGCCGCCGAGCGGGAGCTCGCCGTCCGGTTCGCGGCCCTGGCCGGGGCGTCGGCATGAGCCGCGAGGCCACCACCAAGGGGCATCTGCTCCGCGTGGGGTTCGAGGACACGGACGCGGCGCTCGCCCGGCTCGCCGAGCTGGGCGACCCCGGCGAGACCCTCGTCGCCTACCTCGGCCGCACCGCCGACCCGGACGCCGCACTGGCCGGGCTGGTGCGGCTGGTCGAGGCCGCCGATGACGGCGCGGCGCTGGTGGGCGCCGTGGCCGACGACGAGGGCACCGCGATGCGGCTGCTGTCGGTGCTCGGCGCCAGCGAGGCGCTCGCCGACCACCTGGTGCGCCATCCCGGGCACTGGCACGAGCTCACCGACCCCACCCTCGGCTCCACCCGGCCGGCCGCGTTCGCGGTGCGCGCCGGCCTGCTGGCCGCCGTCGGCGCCGACCCCGCAGATCCCGTGCCCGTGGCCACGCTCCCCGACGCCGAGGCGGTCGACGCGCTGCGGGTCGAGCACCGCCGGGTGCTGCTCCGGCTGGCCGCGCGCGACCTGGCCCACGACCTCGGGGTCGACGACGCCGCGGCCGAGCTCTCCGACCTCGCCGCCGGGGTGCTGGACGCCGCGCTCGCGCTGGCCCGGCAGCGGGTGGGGGAGGACGCCGCCACCGTGCGGCTGGCCGTGGTGGCGATGGGCAAGTGCGGCGGCCATGAGCTCAACTACGTCTCCGACGTCGACGTGATCTTCGTGCACGAGCCCACCGACCCGGATGGCGACGCCCCGGCCACCGTCCGCACCGCCAGCCGGCTGGCCGCGCAGCTGATGCGGGTGTGCTCCGAGCAGACCGGCGAGGGCACGATCTGGCCGGTCGACGCCGCCCTGCGGCCCGAGGGCAAGGCCGGTCCGCTGAGCCGCACGCTGGCCAGCCACGAGGGCTACTACGAGCGCTGGGCCGCGACCTGGGAGTTCCAGGCGCTGCTCAAGGCGCGTGCGGTGGCCGGCGACCTGGCGCTCGGACGCGAGTTCGTGGCGATGGTGCAGCCGATGGTGTGGCGGGTCGCCGAGCGGGACGGCTTCGTCGCGGAGACCCGGGCGATGCGGCGCCGGGTGATCGACCACATCCCGGCCCGCGAGGCCGACCGCCAGCTCAAGCTGGGGGAGGGCGGGCTGCGCGACGTCGAGTTCGCCGTGCAGCTGCTCCAGCTGGTCCACGGCCGCGGCGACGAGCGGATCCGCCCGTCCGCCACGCTCAGCGCCCTCGCGGCCCTCACCGAGGGCGGTTACGTCGGCCGCGAGGACGGCGAGGCGCTCCACGAGGCGTACTCGTTCCTGCGCACCCTCGAGCACCGGCTCCAGCTGCACCGGCTGCAGCGGCTGCACGTCGTGCCCGACGACCCGGTGGCGCTGCGGCGGCTCGGCCGCAGCCTCGGCTTCGGCAAGGAGCCCGCCAAGACCCTCGACCGGGTCTGGCAGCACCATCGCCGCGAGGTGCGGCGGCTGCACGAGAAGCTGTTCTACCGGCCGCTGCTGGAGGCCGTGGCCCAGCTGCCCGGGGCCGGCGTCCGGATGTCGTCGGAGGCGGCGGAGGCGCGGCTCGCCGCCCTCGGCTACGACGACCCGGTGGCGGCACTGCGTCACCTCGAGGCGCTCACCAGCGGCGTCACGCGCACCGCCACCATCCAGCGGGCGCTGCTGCCGGCGCTGCTCGGCTGGTTCGCCGAGGGCGCCGACCCCGACGCCGGGCTGGCCGGGTTCCGCCGGCTGAGCGAGAACCTCGGTCGCACCCCGTGGTACCTGAAGACGCTGCGCGACGAGGGCCAGGTGGCCGAGCGGCTCGCCGTCGTGCTCTCGACGTCGCGCTACCTCACCGACCTGCTCGAGCGGGAGCCGAAGGGCGTGCAGCTGCTCGCCGACGACCTCACCCCGCTCAGCTCCGAGCAGCTCACCGAGGAGATGACCTCCACCGCCGGCCGCCAGGACGACCCCGAGAAGGCGGTGCGCGCGGTGCGCGCGGTCCGGCGTCGCGAGCTGCTGCGGATCGGCGCCGGCGACGTGTTCGGGCTCACCGACGTCGCCGACGTCGGCATCGGGCTCTCCCGGCTCACCGACGCCACGCTCGAGGCCACGCTCGGCCTGGCCGGGCGGGCGGTGCGGCGGGAGAAGTCGCTGGACGAGGCGCCCACCCGGATCGCGGTCGTGGCGATGGGGCGCTACGGCGGCTTCGAGCTGTCGTACGGCAGCGACGCCGACGTGCTCTTCGTGCATCGGCCGGTCGAGGGCGCCGAGGCGCAGCAGGCGGCGTCGTACGCGCAGGCGGTGGCGCTGGAGCTGCGCCGGCTGCTCGCGCTGCCCGGCGGCGACCCGCCGCTCCAGGTGGACGCCGACCTGCGCCCGGAGGGCCGTCAGGGCCCGCTGGTGCGCACCCTCGACTCCTATGCCGCCTACTACGACCGGTGGTCGCACGTGTGGGAGGCGCAGGCGCTGCTGCGGGCCGACGCCGTGGTGGGCGACGAGGACCTGCGCCGCGAGTTCACCGATCTCATCGACGGGCTCCGGTTCCCGGAGTCGGGCCTCTCCGACGACGACGTCGTCGAGATCCGGCGGATCAAGGCCCGCGTCGACCGCGAGCGGCTCCCCCAGGGCGCCGACCCGCAGCTGCACCTCAAGCTCGGCCGCGGCGGGCTCGCCGACATCGAGTGGACGATCCAGCTGCTGCAGATGCGGCACGCCGCCGAGGTGCCGGGGCTGCGCACCCCGCACACCCTCGCTGCCCTGGCCGCTGCCCGGGAGGCCGGTCTGGTCGGCGCCGACGACGCCCGGGTGCTCACCGACGGGTGGCGCAGGGTGAGCCGGGTGCGCAACGCGGTGACGCTCGCCCGCGGCAAGCCGTCGGACCAGATGCCGAGCGACGCCCGCGAGCGGGCGGCGGTGGCAGCGATCCTCGGCTACCCCACGGGCACCACCGACGCGATGGTCAACGACTACCTCCGCGCCACGCGGCTCGCCCGCGGCGTCGTCGACCGGCTGTTCTGGGAGTAGACCCCGCCGCCCGTCGAGCTTGTCGAGACGTCGGGAGGTCACACGCGAACGCGAGCACCGACACTCGTGTTGATGCCAGTTGTTGCCAGTTCTTGCGGGTTGCTTGAGGTTCGGCTCTGGGATGCTTGATGCGAACCGGCCATGCTTGTCCTCGTCATTCCCCCCACGACCCCGTGCCCAGGCCCTCGGAGGCGCCGCATGTCCGTGTTCGACCCGAACACCTTGCTGGACCTCGTCGACGACGAGTCCGGGCATCCGTTCGCCCTCGATCTCGCCCGCACCTACCAGCGGCTCCTCGGCCAGCGGGTCTCGCGCATCGTCGCGGCGGTGGGGGAGGCCCCGCACGTCGACCTCGTCGACAGCCTGGACGCCGTGCTCAGCCTCAAGGTCTCCTCGGCCATGACCGGCCTCGAGGACGTCGCCGCCGTGGCCCGCTCGATCGAGCAGTCGATCCGTGCCGGTGACCTGGGCACTGCTCAGGAGGAGACCGCGCGGCTCCCGCGCGTCGCCGCCTGCGCCGACCGCGCGCTCAGCGACTACCTCGCCACGGCGGCTCAGCCGCTGAGCGACTCCATGCGGTAACCCACGCCCCGCACCGTCTTGATGTAGCCCGGTCCGCCGGAGGCGTCGACCTTGCGCCGCAGGTTGCCGATGTGCACCTCGACGAGGTGGGTGTCGCTCGCCCAGTCGGTGCCCCACACCGAGCGGAGCAGCGCCTCGCGGGTCCAGACCCGCGCCGGCGTGCGCATCAGCTCGGTGAGCAGGTCGAACTCGGTGCGGGTCAAGGTGAGCTCCTCGGCGCCGTTGAAGGCCCGCCGGCCGTCGACGTCGACGCGCAGCGGCCCGTGCTCGAGCACCTCGTGGTCGGGCACCGCCGGTGCGGTCGGCGTCGGCTCCTCGGTGGCGGACGTCGCGCCCGCCCCGCGCCGCGGGCGCCGGAACAGCGCGTTCACGCGTGCCTTGAGCTCCCGCACGCTGAACGGCTTGGAGAGGAAGTCGTCGGCGCCGGTCTCGAGGCCCAGCAGCCGGTCGATCTCGTCGTCGCGCGCCGTGATCATCACGATGTAGACGTCGCTCAGCTCGCGGATCCGGCGGCAGGTCTCGATGCCGTCGATGCCCGGAAGCCCGAGGTCGAGCGTCACCAGGTCGGGGTCGAAGGTGCGCACCTCCTCGACCGCGACCAGGCCGTCGTCGACGGCGTGCACGGTGAACCCCTGGGTGCTCAACGTGAACTCGATCAGCGAACGGACGTCCTCGTCGTCCTCGACGACCAGTGCCCGACGCTCCCCCTCGTCTTCAGCCACGGCGGGAAGTCTGCCACGCGGGCTCGCCCGCGTGGGTCAGCGCGCGCGCACCGTGGCATGTCAGGACGTCGTCCGGGTACCGGTGACCATGACCAACCCACACGAGGAACGGCCGGTCGACCTGTCCGAGGTGCCCGAGGGCGAGGACGTCGAGGTCGCCGACGCCGCCGAGGAGCTCGACCGCGACCCGGACGAGCAGCGCAACCGCACGGACCCCGAGCAGCCGGACGCCCTCGACCATCCCGGGCACGAGGGCGGGACGGGTCGCGGCGGGGCTGCTGGGTAGAGCCGCCCGCTACGTCGCCTCCAGAGTGCTACTGCCCGTGCAGGGGTAGCAGATCCCGGCGCGGGTCGGGTAGACAACGCGCGAGACAGTGGGCAGCAGGGACTGAGGGGAGACGGCTGGTGGAGCCCATACCGGAGACGACCGAGGCCGATCGCCAGTACGGACCGTTCGACTACGAGAACCGTGACCTGGTCGAGCACCTCGTCGCCGTCGGCGACGACGTCCAACGGATCGCGCCCGAGTGCGTCGGCATGAGCCTGTCGATGACCGACCAGGGAGTCACCTTCACCGTCGTCGCCACGGACACCAGGACCGCCCTGCTGGACGCCGTCCAGTTCGCCGACGACGGGCCGTGCCAGCACGCGATCCTGGACGGGGCGCAGGTCACTTACGTGACCGACGACCCGCTGTCGGAAGAGCGATGGTCGGTGTACGCGGCGGCCACTGCGGCGCACGGCGTCAGGAGCACTCTGTCCTTGCCGGTGATGGCCGACGACGTCGCTGTTGCCGGGTTCAACCTCTACGGATCAACCCCCGATGCCTTCGCCGGAAACCAAGAGGCGTTGGCCGACCTGCTGGGTGCCTGGGTGGAGGGCGCAGTGACGGACGCGGACCTCGGGTTCGGCACCCTCGACGTGGCCCGGCGTGCACCCGAGCTGTTGCGCGCCGCGACCAGGTTGGCGGCCGCCTCCGCCTTGCTGTCGCAGGCACGAGGTCTCACCGTTCCCGAGGCGGAGAATCGGCTGCGCGGCGCGGCGGTACGTGCCGGCGTCCCGCTGGCGCACCTGGCCGACAGCGTCATCGAGGTGCTGCACGGCCGGTAGCTCACCTGGCTCGCTCAGGTGCTCCGCCGCAGTCAGCGACGCTGGCGCAGGCCGCAGGTGGCGGGACCCTCCAGCACCGTGCCGTCGGGCCCGAACCTGGACCCGTGGAGCGGGCAGTCCCAGCTGCGCTCGGCGTCGTTCCAGCTCACGATGCCACCGAGGTGCGTGCACACGCCCGAGACCCGGCGCTCCACACCACCGACTCGCGACTGGGCCACCGGAGGCAGCGCGCTCTCGTAGCGCACCACGCCGTCGCCCTCGGACGGGGCGGCGCCGCGCCCCGGGTGCCGCAGCGGGCGGATCCATCCGCGAGCCATCTCGAGGCCGACCTCGGCGTTGATCCCGGTCAACGGCAGGGCTCCGCCGAGCTCGCGGCGCCACGGGTCGTAGACGTCGGCCCACGGCATGTGCCCGTCGACGAGCCGTCCGGTCAGCGCGAGACCTGCCGCCACCGCGTTCGTCATGCCCCACTTCGCGTAGCCCCCCGCCACGAGCACGTGGTCCTGGCCGGGCAGCACCGGTCCGGCGTACGGCACGCCCCGCGCCGGCACGTAGTCCTGGGCGGACCACGCGTGGGTCTCCTCGGCCTCCGGCCAGTACCGGTGCGTCCACTCGCGCAGCCGCTCGAGTCTGGCCTCCGTGGAGCCGCCGCGGCCGGTGGGGTGCCCGGCACCGCCGACCACCAGGACCTGGCCGCCGTCCGCGGTGCGCAGCGAGCGTGACGGTTCGTCGGCCGACAGGAACATCCCGTCGACGGCGGGTAGAACGCCGGAGAACGCCAGCCCGTACGAGCGGGCCGGGCTCATGCGGGCGAAGAAGCCCCCTCGGTCGAGGATCGGCATGTTGGTGGCGATCACGACGGCGTCGGCGCAGACCTCGTCGTCGTCCACCTGCACACGCACCGGGTCGCGCCCCTTGACGGTGCGCACCCGGCGTCCCTCGACCACCCGTGCGCCGTGACGCTGGGCCTCCTCGCGCAGGGCGTGGAGCACCTGCATCGGATCGACCTGCAGCTGGTCGGCGAGCCGCACGGCGCCGTGGGTCGGGAAGGGCAGGTTCGGCTCGGCGACCCACGTCGCGTCGAGCCGGGCGGCGCGCGCCACGTCCAGCTCGTCGCGCACCTGCCGTCGACCGGCGTCGGTCCAGGCGAAGGTGTAGGCGTCCGTCGTGGTGACGGGCACGCCGTGGTCGTCGCAGAACCGGCGCAGCCACTGCTGGCCCTCCAGGTTCGCCTCCACGTAGCGGCGCACGGTCTCCGGCGACTGGCGCCGCGCGATGGTCGAGAGCCGGGTGCCCTGGAGCAGGCTCACCTTCGCGGTGCTGCCACCGGTGGTGCCGGCGCCGACGCGGTGGGCCTCCACGACGGTCACCGATCGTCCGGCGCGCGCCAGCAGCAACGCCGTGGTGAGGCCGGTCAGGCCGGCTCCCACCACCAGGACCTCGACATGGTCGGGCAGGGGGTCGGAGGTGGCGTCGGGGTCGGGTGGGTGGCGGTCCTGCCAGATCGAGTGGGTGCTCATCAGCGTCCTCGTCAGGCCGGTTGCGGCGGGAACCGGTCCCACACGCGGTGGGCACCCAGCAGATCGGTCACCTGGGAACGCACCTCGTCCGGGTCGTCAGCCGTCACCACCCCGGGGGTGCCGGTGATCCCGAGGCCCTCCAGCACCGTGACGCCCTCGCCCCAGGCGCCGATGGCCTTCGCGTGCCGGTACGCCTCGTCGAGCAGAAGACCGACGCGCGGGTCCGCCCCGGTCCCGGAGCGGCCCTCGGCCTTGCTGTCCCGGGCCGGGAGGGCGTCCGGGGCGGGGGCCGGGTTCCCCGCCACCAGCACCGCGTCGAGCTCGACCGAGCGCACGGTGGCGAAGGTCCGCTGCACCGCCGTGCCGTTCGGCAGCACGCCACCGCGGGCGGCGATCACCAGCGGCACCATGTCGTCGCCGAGCACCGCGCGTCGGACGTCGTCGAGGCCGGCCAGGCTGTCCTCGTTCTCCAGGTCGACCACGATGCCGACCTGGCGGCCGGCGACCGGCCAGGTGGCGCCGAGCTGGCTCAGCGCGGGACTGCTCACGGTCGGGGTGTCCACCCCGGTCACGTCGGGCGCCTCGGGCGCCGGGAGGCCCAGACCCTCGGCCACGCGGCTGCACAGCGTGGCGTCGACCGCCGCGAGGGAGAGCAGCTGGCGCTCCTTGATCGCCTGCTCGTAGCACTTGCCGAGCTCGAAGGTGTAGGCGAGCACGATGTGCTCCTGCTCCACCGGGGTCATGCTCTGCCAGAACATCCGCACCTGGCTGACGTGGTCGTCGTAGCTCTGCGGGTTGCGTCGCACCTTCGCGGCCGCCGGCACCGTCACCTCGAGGTCGGTGAACGGGCGGTCGCCGCCCCCCGCATGGAACGGGCAGCCGCCGTCGAGCGAGTTCGGCCGGTACGGCGCCACGCCCTCGTGCACCGCGTGCTGGTGGAACCCGTCGCGCAGCATGTCGTTGGTGGGCGTGTGCGGACGGTTGATCGGGAGCTGGTTGAAGTTCGGCCCGCCGAGCCGCGTGAGCTGGGTGTCGACGTAGGAGAACAGGCGCGCCTGGAGCAGCGGGTCGTCGGTGACGTCGATGCCCGGCACCAGGTTCCCGATGTGGAAGGCCACCTGCTCGGTCTCGGCGAAGAAGTTCGTGGGGTTGCGGTTCAGCGTCAGCCGGCCCACCGCCTGCACCGGCGCCAGCTCCTCCGGCACGATCTTGGTGGGGTCGAGCAGATCGATGCCCTCGAACATCTGGTCCGGTGAGTCCGGCATCACCTGGAGCCCGAGCTCCCAGCTCGGGTGAGCACCGGCCTCGATCGCGTCGGCGAGGTCGCGGCGGTGGAAGTCGGGGTCGATGCCGCCGAGCAGCTGCGCCTCCTCCCAGGTGAGGGAGTGCACGCCGAGCTCGGGCTTCCAGTGGAACTTGACCAGCGAGGTCTCGCCGTCGGCGTTGACCATCCGGAAGGTGTGGACGCCGAAGCCCTCCATCATCCGGTAGGACCGGGCGATGCCGCGGTCCGACATGTTCCAGATCGTGTGGTGCTGGGCCTCGGTGTGCAGCGAGACGAAGTCCCAGAACGTGTCGTGCGCGCTCTGCGCCTGCGGGATCTCGCGGTCCGGGTGCGGCTTGCCGGCGTGGATGATGTCGGGGAACTTGATGCCGTCCTGGATGAAGAACACCGGGATGTTGTTGCCGACCAGGTCGAAGTTGCCCTCGCTCGTGTAGAACTTCGTGGCGAAGCCGCGGGTGTCGCGCACGGTGTCGGCCGAGCCGCGCGAGCCCAGCACGGTGGAGAACCGCACGAACACCGGCGTCTCGACGTCCTCGCCGAGGAAGGCCGCATGGGTGACGCCGGAGGCCGTGCCGTAGCCGACGAACATGCCGTGGGCCGCTGCTCCACGCGCGTGCACCACCCGCTCGGGGATGCGCTCGTGGTCGAAGTGGGTGATCTTCTCGCGCAGGTGGTGGTCCTGCAGCAGCGTGGGACCACGCTCGCCGGCCTTGAGCGAGTGGTCGGTGTCGCGCAGCCGAGCGCCGGTCGACGTCGTCAGGAAGGCGCCGTCCTGCGCCCGACCCCGCGCCGGGCCCTCGAGGTCACGACCGGTGGCACTGCGGAGCGCGGGGGCGGCCTGGTCGGGCTTGGGGTCGGGCGGGGTCCGCGGCTCGGTGGGCTCCTCCAGCGGGGCCGGCTCACTGCCGGGGACGCCGGGCGGGATCGGCTCCAGGAGCTCGGCGGCCTTGTCCGCCACCTTGTGGGCCGCGCCCTTGACGGCGTCGGTCATGTCCTGGGCGGTGCTCTTGGGGTCCACGGGGGCTCCTGCCGATCGGTGACGTGGAGGCACCGGTACCCACGACCCCGGCCTCCACTCCGTCAGAGGGGCTTGCTCTCCGGCTCCACGTCGGGATCGGCACCGGGGTCCTGGCCGGGCCGGTCCGGGTCGATCGGCTCCGCCGGGTCGCCACTCGGGACGACCTCCGGGTCGGGCTGCGGCTCCTCGGGTGTGCTGGTCATGACTTCTCCCTTCTCATCGTTGGTGCGTCGGACTCAGGGCTGGAACAGCACCTTCACCATGCCGTCCTCCTTGTCGCGGAAGCTGGCATAGGCAGCCGGCGCCTCCTCCAGGGGCAGCCGGTGGGTGGCGAAGGACTCGACGCCGAGGTGGTCCTCGTCGTCGGCGAGCAGGCGCAGGATGTCGTCGCTCCACCGTCGGACGTTGGCTTGTCCCATGCGGAACTGGATCTGCTTGTCGAACATCTGCATGAGCGGCATGGGGTCTGCGGCGCCGCCGTAGACGCCGGAGATCGAGACGGTGCCGCCACGTCGCACGCACTCGATCGCGAGGTGGAGCGCGGCGAGGCGGTCGACCCCGGCCTGCGTCATCACCGCTCCCTGTACCCGCTTCGGCAGCAGGGCCAGCCCCTTCATCGCCGCCTCCGCGATCGGGTTCCCGTGGGCCTCGAGTCCGACGGCGTCGATCACCGCATCCGGCCCGCGGCCGTCGGTGAGGTCGCGCACCTTCTCCGGGACGGCGTCCGAGCCGCCGTCGAGGTCGATGGTCTCGGCGCCACGGCCGCGCACCCGCTCCAGCCGCTCGGGAACGAGATCGACGACGAACGCTCGGTACCCGCGGTGCATCGCGATCCGCGCCGCCATATCGCCGATCGGGCCGGCGCCGAGCACCATCACGGTGCCGCCGTCGGGTACGTCGGCGTACTCGACGGCCTGCCACGCGGTGGGCAGCACGTCGGACAGGTAGACGAAGCGGTCGTCGGACGGGCCGTCGGGCACCTTGATCGGCAGGGTGTCGCCGAACGGCACGCGGAGGAACTCGGCCTGGCCGCCGGGCACCTGTCCGTAGAGCCTGCTGTAGCCGAACAGGCTGGCGCCGGTGCCCTGGTCGCGGTTCTGCGTGGTCTCGCACTGGCTGTGCAGGCCCTGGTCGCACATCCAGCAGGTGCCGCAGCTGACGTTGAACGGCACGACCACGCGGTCGCCGCGCTGCAGGCTCACGACGTCGGGACCCACCTCCTCGACGATGCCCATCGGCTCGTGACCGACCACGTCGCCGGGCGTCATGAACGGCGTCAGCGGGTCGTACAGGTGGAGGTCGGAGCCGCAGAGCCCGGTGGTCGTGATCCGGACGATCACGTCGGTCGGCTCCTCGATGGTGGGGTCCGGCACGTCCTCGACCCGCATGTCCTTGCGGCCCTGCCAGGTGACTGCCCTCATGCGTCTCTCCGTCCTTCGTCGCCGGCGCCGGTGACGAGCTCGAGCGCACCGGAGTCGCCGTGGGGTGGGGTCATGTCCGCCGGTACCCCGTCGGCATCGACGCACTCGGACTCTGCTCGCGCACACCACCCAGGGGTGGTTTTCGGCCCACGAGCGTTCGTCACGATCGGAGGCGGGTACCGCGAGGACCCCAGAGGACCACAGCCGCACGCCGATGGAGGACCCGATGCTGGTCGAGTACCGCGACATCACGCAGCCGCCAGAACGCCGCCCGGCTCACTGGAACCAGCACCCGCTGCGGTCGACATGGCGTTCCTCGGCCGGGGTGCCTCGTGCGTGACGACGTCGCGCGGTGGCTCGCGACGCACACCTGGCGCGGCGACCGCTACTGCGCGGAGCAGCTGGTCGGCCTCAAGGGTGCCCAGACGGTCAGCGTGGTGCTCCCCTCGCGCAACGAGGCCGCGACCGTCGGCACGATCGTGACGGCGCTGCGCCGGGAGCTCATGGAGCGGGTGCCGCTCATCGACGAGCTGGTGGTCATCGACTCCGGCTCGAGCGACAGCACTGGGGCGGTCGCTCGTGCGGCCGGAGCACAGGTCCACCGGCAGGGCGACCTGCTGCCGCACGCCGGTGACGTGTCCGGCAAGGGTGAGGCGCTGTGGAAGTCGCTGCTGGTCACGCGCGGCGACGTCGTGGCCTTCATCGACGCCGATCTCGACGAGTTCGACCCGGCGTTCGCGGTCGGCCTCGTGGGCCCGCTGCTGTGCGCGCCGTCGATCTCGTTCGTCAAGGCGTTCTACGACCGTCCCCTGACCAACGGCGACACGGTGCTGCCGGCCGGCGGTGGCCGCGTGACCGAGCTGGTCGCGAGGCCGCTGCTCAATATCCATTGGCCCGAGCTCGCCGGCTTCGTGCAGCCGCTGGCGGGGGAGTACGCGGCGCGCCGCGCGCTGCTCGAGCGGCTGCCCTTCGTCACCGGATACGGCGTGGAGATCGGCATGCTGGTCGACGTCGTCGAGGAGGCCGGGCTCGCAGCGATGGCCCAGGTCGACCTCGGGCGGCGTCGGCACCGCAACTCCACGGACGCCGAGCTCGGCCGGATGGCGGCGCAGGTGCAGCTCGCGATGCTCTCGCGGCTGGAGCGGCACGGTCGGGTCCGGCCCGGTACGGCGCGCTCGACGACGATCACCCAGTTCACGAGGCGCGCCGACGTCTTCGAGCCCGAGGTCACCGACGTCGCGGTGACGGAGCGCCAACCCATGCGCGAGCTGGCGGAGTACCGCCGACGGGATCTCGTGGAGGCCAGATGAGCCTGACCGTGCTCATGAACGCGGGCCCGTGGCTGACCGTGCCTCCGCCCGGCTACGGCGGCATCGAGACCATCGTGGCGACGTTGGTGCCGGAGCTGCGGCGAGCCGGCGTTCGGGTGGTCCTCGCGGGGGTCGCCGGTAGTGCCCTCGAGGTCGACCGGTTCGTGCCGACGGCGCCTGCGCCGCGGCTCGAGCACGTGGCCGCGCCCTACAACCAGGCGGTCGGCATCGCGCACGCCCACATGCAGGTGGTGGTGGAGGCGCTGCGGGACGACCCCACCATCGACCTGGTGCACGACCACCTCGAGGTCGTCGGCCCCGCCGTGCTCGCTGCGCTCGGTGACGCCGCACCACCCACCCTGCAGACCCTGCACTGGGACCTCGCCAAGCACGGTGACTTCTACCGTGGGTTCGACGGGCGGGGGCGGGTCGCGTTCGCGGCCGTCTCGCACTCGCAGCTGGACCGCGCACCGCGCAACCTGCGCCGGCAGACGATCGGCGTCGTGCCACTGGCGGTCGAGCCGCCACCGGACGCGACCGCCGTCCGCGGGGAGCACGCGCTGTGCCTGGCCCGCATCACGCCGGCCAAGGGCCAGGACGCCGCCGCCAGGATCGCGCTCGCCGCCGGTGTGCCGCTGGTGCTGGCCGGACCGGTAGGCGGGATCGACGACCCCGACGAGCTCGACCGGCGCCTCGCCGACCCCGACGACCCGCTGCACCGCCATCCCGACGTCGGGTACTGGGTGGAGCGGGTCCGGCCGCTGGTCGACGGCGACCGGGTCACCTGGGTCGGCGGCGTGGGCGGACCCCACAAGGAGCGGCTGCTGCAGTCGGCGCGAGCAGTGCTCATGCCCATCCAATGGGCTGAGCCCGGCGCCACCGTGGTGGTGGAGGCACTGGCGCGGGGCGTCCCCGTCGTCGGCACGCCGCGCGGGGTGCTGCCGTCGCTGGTGGAGCACGGAGTCACCGGCTACCTCGACCCGGACGAGGCCGCGCTGGCCTCGCTGCTGGGCGAGGTCGACCGCCTCGACGCCGAGGCGTGTCGTGCCGCGGCGGCGCCGTGGACGCCCCGGGCGATGGCCGACCGGTACCTCGACCTCTACGACCACCTGCTGCGGAGGCACGCACGTGACGACTCGAATCGCCATGATCGGAGCGGGAGCGGTGGCGCAGCGCCACGTGTCCACGCTGAGCCAGTTGGGGTCGGTGCGCGTCGTGGCGGTGGCGGACCCCGTCCGTTCAGCGGCTGAGTCTCTCGCCGAGAGCTGCGGGGCCCGGGCGTTCGCCGATGCCACGCGGGCACTCGACGCCGTCCAGGTCGACGCCGTCTACGTGTGCGTGCCGCCCTTCGCCCACGGGGCGCCCGAGCGGGCGGCCCTGGCCCGGAAGCTGCCGCTCTTCGTCGAGAAACCGGTCGCGGTGGACGAGCAGACCGCCCGCGTCCTGGCCGAGGAGGTCGCGGCCGCAGGTGTGGTCACCGGCACCGGCTACCACTGGCGGTGTCTCGACGTGCTCGAGCGTGCCCGTCGCGAGCTCGCGGAGCGGCCCGCGCTGTTGGCCGAGGCCGTCTGGCTCGGCGGCCGACCGCCGGTGGCGTGGTGGGGCGACCCGGCACGCTCGGGCGGCCAGGTGGTGGAGCAGCTGACCCACGTGCTCGACCTGCTGCGGCTCCTGCTCGGCGAGGTGCACGAGGTGCACGCCGCAGACGCCCGGATCGCGACGCGCCCCGAGACGGAGGTCGAGGACGCCTCGACGGCCGTGCTGCGCATGGCCTCCGGCGCGGTGGCCACGGTGTCAGCCACCTCGCTTCTCGCGGGGTTGCACCGCGCGTCGGTGCAGACCTTCAGCAGCGGGCTGGCCATGGAGATGTCCCAGGACGGGTTGGTGGTGGATCGCGGCGGCGACCGGCAGACCTACCCGCCGAGCGAGGACCCCCGCGTCGTGGTCGACCGCGACTTCGTGGCAGCCGTCCGTGGAGAACAGGAGCGGACGCTCACGCCCTACGACGAGGCCGTCCGCAGCCACCTGCTGGCCTGCGCCATCAGCCGGTCCGCCCGGTCGGGTACGGCGGTGCGGCCGGAGGTCCTGCCGTGAGCCGGACCCGGCAGAACCTGGTGGTGGTGGAGCCGGGGCGGCTCGAGCTGGTCGAGGAGGAGCTGCCGGCGGTGCCGGACGGTGGAGTTCTGCTGGAAACCATCGCCACCGGCTTGTCGGCCGGCACTGAGCTCACCTTTGTGAAAGGCGACCACCCGGGTCTGCACCGCCGTCACGACCCGGAGCTCGGCCTGTTCGAGGACGCGGCGTCGCAGGAGGCGTACCCCGTGCGGCGGCTCGGCTACATGGAGGTCGCGCGGGTGGCCGAGAGCCGCACCCCGGCCTTCACGGTCGGCGACCGGGTGGCCGCGGCCTACGGGCACGCCACCGCCCATGTCTGCGACCCGGTGCGCGAGCACGTCGTCCGGCTGCCGCCGGACCTGGACCCGCTGCTCGGTGTCTACGTCGCTCACCTCGGCCCGATCTGCGCGAACGGCGTGCTGCACGCCGCCGCCGACCTGGCCGGCCCGGGTGCCACCTCTATCGGCGCGGGAGTGGGTGGACGTCGGGTCGCGGTGGTCGGCGCCGGCCCGATCGGCCTGCTCACCGGGCTGTTCGCGCAGGCGCACGGCGCCGAGGAGGTCGTGGTGGTCGACGCCGACCCGCGCCGACGGCAGGTCGCGGAGGCGCTGGGCTTCGGGGCGATCGCACCGGACGACGACGCAGGCCGCGTGCTCAAGACCCGGTGGCGCCATGCACCCGGCGACCACGGCGCCGACGTCGTCTTCCAGTGCCGCGGCCGGGCCGCGGCCCTCGCGGTCGCGCTGCGCGCCGTCCGTCCGCAGGGCACCGTGGTCGATCTCGCGTTCTACACCGGCGGGGCCGGCGAGGTCGCCCTCGGCGAGGAGTTCCACCACAACGGCCTGACCCTGCGGTGCGCGCAGATCGGCCGGGTACCGCGCGGGATGGCGGCGTCCTGGGACCGGCTGCGGCTCTCGGCGGAGACCGTGACGCTGCTGCGCCGCCACGGTGACGTCGTGCGGAAGCACCTCGTCACCGACCTGGTGCCCCTCGCGGACGCCCCGGCGCTGATGACCGACGTGGCGGCCCGGCGCCGGCAGGTGCTGACCGCCGTTTCGAGGTCGCACCGGTGGGCGAGATGCGCGAGCGTGACGCCTCAGAGTGACGCGGTGCCCCGTCGTCTCAGGTGGTGAGCCAGGACTCGCCGGCGAGAGCGGCGTCGACGACGTCGGACCATCCGCCGCGTGGTCGGAGGCTCGTGCAGGTGGCGGTCACGTACTCGGCGGCGATCCGCTCGAACTCTCGTCCGTGCCGCAGCATCGCGTGCTTGCCGCCCTCGATCGCGACGAACGCGGTGCGGGCCCGGTGGCCCACCTGGTCGGCCACCGCGGCGGCCCGCTGGATGGGGGCGATCCGGTCACGACTGCCGTGGACGAACAACACGTGCCGACCGGCCACCTGCGGTGCGTCGTGCGGCCAGACGAAGGCGTTCATGGCGACCACGGTCTCGACGGCGGGGTGGTCACCCGCCAGGAGCGCGGCGCGCCCGCCCAAGGAGTGTCCGACGAGTGCCACCGGGACGTCGGGGTGCCGCGTCGTCACTTGCCCGAGCGCCCAGCGGACGTCGTCGACGGGTGTGTGCGTGGTGTCCCATCCGCGCGTGGAGTTGAGCAGCCGGTATACCGCCGACCGGCCCCGACCGGTCCGGGCCAGCCGACGTGCCACCGGCACCATCCGCAGGACGGACAGCTGCGCCGGACTGACCATCGGGTCGCCGCGGCGGCTGGCGCCGCCGTGGATCACCACCACGGCGGCCTCGGCGCTGCTCGGCACGGTCACGGGGATCAGGCGCGGCTGGTTCGGCACGGGCCTCGGTACCCATGGCGAGGCGCGGCGGCCGTGGCGGCGCGGGAATCACCCCGTCGGGGGACCACCGAACCCGCATGGGCCCGCCCGATCCGGGCACCGGGCACAGACGGCAGGACCACGCGACAGGAGACCCGCATGAGCGACCTGTACGGCTCGAACCGCCCGAGCACGGCCGGGCAGGGCACCCCAGACCCGGTACCGACCGACCACGGCTCCGGCCAGGACACCGCAAGCCAAGCACGCGAGGCGGCGGCGACGGCGGCCGACCAAGGCAAGCACGTGGCCGGCGTGGCGCGAGAGCAGGCTGGTCAGG
Organism: uncultured Actinomycetota bacterium; assembly: GCA_963808855.1. Lineage (GTDB taxonomy): Bacteria > Actinomycetota > Actinomycetes > Propionibacteriales > Nocardioidaceae > Nocardioides. The sequence goes on from CAWEHA010000002.1 coordinate 1,807,281, forward strand.
TGGCCGGCGAGGCCGCCACCCAGGCCCGTCGCGTCGTCGACGACGCCCGACGGCAGGTGACCTCGACGCTCGACGAGCAGGCCCGCGGCCAGCAGGACCGTCTCGGCGGCACGCTGCGCAGCCTCGGCGAGGAGCTCGACGAGATGGCCCAGCACGGCTCCGGCCTCGCCGGCGACCTCGCCCGCGACGCCGCAGGTCGGACCCGCGAGCTCGGCCGCTACCTCTCCGAGCGCGAGCCGGGCGAGCTGCTCGACGACGTCCGCGACTTCGCCCGGCGCCGACCGGGTGTCTTCCTGCTCGGCGCTCTGGCCGCGGGCGTCGCGGTGGGTCGGCTGGCGCGCGGTGTGACCGACGGTGCGCGGGCCGCCGACGCCGGCCTGGGAGAGGACGGAGCTCCCACGTCGGGCGAGACCGCGACGGCGCCCGCCATGTCGACGCCCGCGGGCTCATCGGCCGGGGTGGCCACCGCACCATCGCCGACCGCGCCGGGCGCCCTCGACCCGACGTTCGACCCCGCGCCGCCGGGCGGCGCACCGGGGGTGTCCCCGCCCCTGCCGCCCCCGCCGGCCCCGCCGGCGTATGACGACCCGACGACACCGACAGCGGGTGAGCGCTGGTGAGCACGGCCGGCTCACCGCCTCCGACCGGCTCGCACGGCGCCGCGCCGGGTGGCGGGGCCGACCGGACGCGGCCCGACGAGCGCAGCCTCGGCGACATCGTGAGCGACCTCACCTCCGACCTCAGCGACCTGGTGCGGCAGGAGCTCGAGCTCGCCAAGACCGAGCTCAAGGAGGAGGCCGGACGCGCTGGGAAGGGCGCGGGGATGCTCGGTGGGGCAGCGGTCGCCGCCCATCTGCTGCTGGTGTTCGGATCGCTCGCCGCCGTGTTCGCGCTCGACCTCGCGCTGCCGCTCTGGGCGGCCGCACTCATCGTGACCGCGATCTGGGGTGCGATCGCGGGCGTTCTCGCGGTGACCGGCCGCGGCGCGCTCAAGAAAACCCATCCCGAGCTGCCCAAGACGCAGCGAACCCTGAAGGAGGATGCCCAATGGGCCAGAGCTCAGAGGAACTGACCGCCCAGATCGACCAGACCCGGGACCGGCTGGGGTCCGACCTGGACGCCCTGCAGGACCGGGTGAGTCCGTCGGCCATCGTCGAGCGTCGCAAGACGGCGGTGCGGGAGCGCACCCAGAGTGTGCGCGACCGCGTGATGGGAACAGCGCGTCGTGCCTCCGACGCGGCGTCGTCGACGTCGGACACCGCCGCCGGAGCGGTTCCCTCGCCGGGCGAGGCCGTCGCCGGCGCGCGGCAGCAGGTGCAAGGCGCACCGGTCGCCGCGGGGCTGATCGCGTTCGGCGCGGGTCTCGTCGCGGCCGCCCTCCTGCCCGCGAGCCGCGCGGAGGCCAGGGCCGGGGCGACCGTCACCGACACCGTGCAGCAGCACGCGCAGCCGCTGGCCGAGGACCTCAAGTCGGCAGCTGTCGATGCGGGTCAGGAGATCAAGGAGACCGCTACCGACGCCGCGGCTCAGGTGAAGGACACCGCCGCCGACTCGGCCTCGACCGTGAAGGACGAGGGCAGCGCGGCGGCCGACTCCGTCCGTTCGGAGACACCCGCGCCGTAGCGTTCAGCCGTGCTGAGCCGACGGCACGTCGTTCACGACCTCGGTGGCGATGTCGCGGAGCTTCCGGTTGCGCGTCGACGACAGCCGCCGCAGCAGCGCGAACGCCCGCTCCTCACTCATGTCGAAGCGCTCCATGATCCGCCCGGTCGCCTGGCCGATGATGGTCCGGGTCTGGATCGCCTGCTGGAGCCCGTCGATCTCTTGCGCGTACTTGATCGCGGCGCCGGCCTGGGTGGCGAACAGTGCCTGCACCGACTCCGGATCGTCGAACGCCCCGGTGCTGGCGGAGTACAGGTTGAGCGCACCGTTGGACCGCTCGCTCGTGAACAGCGTGAGCCCCGCCTGCGATCGGATGCCGTGGTCCGCCGCCATGGGCCCGTAGCGCGGGAATCGCTCGTCGGCGCGCAGGTCCCCGGACGCGATCCGCCGGCCGACCTCCGCGGCCATGACGCACGGTCCCTCGTGCAGCCGGTGCTGCTCGGCGTCGACCTCCAGGAGCAGATCATGGGTCGCGGCGGTGGTGTCGAGCCGCCCGTCGGCGTGCATCACCGTGATGCTCGCGAACTGGACCTGCGGGAGCACCTCCACGGCGGCAGTGGTGATCTGCCGCAACGTCTCGTCGAGGTCGGACGGCGTGAGCCGTGCGAACAGGCGCTCGGCGGCGTGCAGGAGCTGCTCGGACACAGACGCCGATCCTTCCTCGGTGCCGGCACGTGTCACCACCCCCTCGTGGGTGCCATCGTGCCGGCGGGTTCGTCAGTCGCTGGCTGGGGCCGAGGAGATCGCCTCCACGAGGCTGCCGACCTGGTCCTCGGGCAGGTTCTTCGCGATGTCGGCCTGGCTGATCATGCCGACCAGGTCGTGGCCGTCGATGACCGGGAGTCGCCGCACCCCGGCCTTGCTCATCGTGGCCAGCGCCTCCTCGATCGAGTCGTCCGCCCCGATGGTCACGACCTCGTCCCCGGCGTACTCCGAGACCGTGACGTCGGTGGTGTCCATGCCCTCCGCCACGCAGTTGAGCACGATGTCGCGGTCGGTGATCATGCCCTTGAGCCGGTTGTCGTCCCCGCAGATGGGGAGTGCACCCACACCGAGCTCCTTCATCTTCCGCGCGGCCTCGGTGACCGTGTCGTTCACGCCCGCGCACTCCGCCCCGCCGCTCATCACGTCGCGTGCTGTCGTCATCGCAGTCTCCTTCCGTCGGGGGCCGGTCCCGGCGACCGACCGTCGTTCCCCGGTATCCGAAATCGGGCCCCGCACTCAGAATGGTCTGCATGACGCCTCGACCGACGGGAACCGGGCCCGGTGACGATCAACGAGCGTGACGTGGCCGCGACCCCCGAGAAGGTGTGGGACGTGCTGGCCGATGGCTGGCTCTACCCGCTGTTCGTCGTGGGCGCCTCGCGCATGCGGGAGGTCGACGACACCTGGCCACACGTCGGCAGCAGGCTGCACCACTCGGTGGGCGTGTGGCCGATGCTGCTGGACGACGCCACCGAGGTGCTCGAGTGCGACCCGGGGAGCAGGTTGCGACTGCGAGCCGCCGCCTGGCCGGGGGGTGCTGCCGAGGTGACGATCTCGGTCGAGCCCCACGCCGATGGATCGCACGTCGTGATCGAGGAGGACGCCGTGTCCGGGCCAGGCACGCTGGTGCCGAGACCGGCACGGTCCGCTCTCCTGCGATGGCGGAACACCGAGACGCTGAGGCGACTCGCCCTCCTCGCGGAGAACCGGTGAGCCGGTGAGCGGGTGAGCCCGGACGGCGACACCCGGCACGACGCGGTGGTGGTCGGTGCCGGACCGAACGGGCTGGTCGCGGCCAACCTGCTGGTCGACGCGGGCTGGTCGGTGCTGGTGCTCGAGGCGCAGCCGGAGCCCGGGGGAGCGGTCCGCAGCGACCGTGAGGTGCATCCCGACTTCGTGCACGACACCTTCAGCGCGTTCTACCCGCTGGCCGCAGCGTCCGCCACGGTGCAGTCACTGCGCCTCGAGGAGCACGGCCTGCAGTGGGAGCACGCACCGGCGGTGCTCGGCCACCCCACCGAGGACGGTGTCTGGGCGGTGCTCGCCCGGGACCGGGAGGTGACAGCGGCCCTCCTGGACGACGCAGCCGCGGGTGACGGCGAGCGGTGGCTCGATCTGTGCCGGACCTGGGACCGGGTCGGCGACGACCTGATCGGGGCGCTGACCTCGCCCTTCCCTCCGGTACGCCACGGTCTCGGCCTGCTCCGGTCGCTTCCCGGTGCGGGCGGGCTCGACCTGGTGCGCACCCTGGCGTCGCCCGCGACGGCACTCGCCCGGACCTTCGACGGTCCCGGGGCCGGTCTGCTGCTCGCCGGGTGCGCCGGCCACGCCGACCTCCCGCTCGACTCGACCGGCTCGGGCGTCTTCGCCGTGCTCATGGCCATGCTCGGTCAGACCGTCGGCTTCCCCGTGCCGCACGGCGGAGCCGGCGAGCTCACCGCCGCGCTCGTGCGCCGACTCGACGCGGGAGGCGGTGAGCTGCGGTGCGAGGCCGACGTCGAACGCGTCCTGGTGGACGGCGGGCGCGCCGTCGGCGTGCGGACCTCGGACGGTGGACGCCACCTCGCCGACCGGGCGGTGGTCGCCGACGTCACCGCCCCCGCGCTGTTCCACGCGCTTCTCGACCCGGCCGACGTACCCGGCCGTGTGGAGCGCAGCATGCGGCTCTTCGAGTGGGATCCGGGCACCGTCAAGGTCGACTGGGCCCTCGACCGGTCCGTCCCGTGGTCGTCACCGCCACCGATGACGCCCGGCACCGTGCACGTCGCCGACTCGGTGACGCAGATGACCGAGGCCACCGCCCAGGTGACGTCGGGCGCGGTGCCGGCGGCGCCGTTCCTCCTGATGGGCCAGATGACCGCCACCGACCCCGTCCGGTCGCCCGCGGGAACCGAGTCGCTCTGGGCCTACACCCACGTGCCGCACCCGAGCCGGGGAGGGGTCGTCGACGCGGGTGACGGCGGCATCCGCGGGACCTGGGATCGCGACGACGCCGAACGCATGGCCGACCGGATGCAGGCGAGGATCGAGAGGCTCGCGCCCGGGTTCGGGTCATGCGTCCTGGCGCGGCGGGTGCTGGGGCCGCGCGAGCTCGAGTCCCGTGACGCCAATCTGCACGGCGGTGCGCTCAACGGCGGCACCTCACAGGTGCACCAACAGCTGTTCCTGCGGCCGGTGCCGGCCCTGCGTGGTCGTGCCGAGACCGGCGTGCCAGGCCTCTACCTGGGCTCGGCGTCCGCCCACCCGGGCGGGGGCGTGCACGGGACTCCCGGCGCGGCCGCGGCGCGCGCCGCGATCGCGCACCACCGGATGGGAACGCTCGGTCGACCCGTGGTCAGCCGGCTCGGCGCGTTACGGCGGGGCGACCGGGAGGGACGCGGTCGAGCGACGTGACCGGCGCCGGTTCGGTGTCGACCGCCACGTCGTCCACCCGGTGTTCCGCCGAGAAGCCGTGGGTGAGGCACCAGATCACGGCTTGGCTTCGGCTGTTGACGCCGATCTTCCGGTAGGCGGTGCGGATGTAGGTCTTGACCGAGTTGATGCTGAGGAAGCTGAGGGTGGCCACCTCCTGGTTGCTGTAGCCGCGCGCGATCAGACCCAGGACGTCGCGCTCGCGCCCGGTCAGATGGACTTCGGAGCCCGGCACGTGCCCTCGGTCGCGGCTGCGGTCGCGATCCGACCGGTCGTCGGTGCCGGGGCCGAACCGCACGGCGGCTGTGACGGCCTCGGTCAGCGACGTCGAGGTGACATCCATGGGAACGATTCCGTGGGCACCCGCGGCGAGCGCCTGCGCCACCAGGTCCGGCCGCAGGTCGCGGGCGACCGCCAACACCGTGACCTCGGAGTCACGCAGGAGCCCGGTCAGGTCGGCGCCGCCGCCCCGATGCAACCCGAGGACGTCGTACAGCACGAGGTCGGGGCGGTCGGAGACCTCCACGACCTCGACGGCCGAGACGTCGACGAGCATGCTGTGGAATCCGCGGACCACGACCTCATGGGGGCTCTGGATCGCGACGCGGCGAGTGATGGAGTCCATGGGGACCGGTTCCCCGCGATCGCAGACGCATGCACCTCTGAGGGTGAAGTCACCGAGCGGGTCCGGCCGCCCGCCCACGGCGTCGGCACATCACACTCGCGGGCGATGCGCCCTGCGCGAGGTGGCGCTACCGTCGTCGATGCAGTCTCATCTCCCTTGCTGAAGCAGCCCGGCGAGGAACGTCCCAAGTCTCGGGAGTTCTCGTCATGGTGCGTCCAGTCATCTCGCCACACGAGTTGTCCCACGAGCAGCGCAGCGCGTTGACCGACCGTCTCCTGCGTCGCGCGCAGACGGCCGGCGAGTCCGAACGCCGTGAGCTGCTGGCCGAGGTCGTGGCGATCAATCTGCGGGTCGCCCACGCGGTCGCAGCGAGGTACCGCGGTCGCGGGGTCCCACTGGAGGATCTCGAGCAGGCGGCGTCCGTCGGCCTGGTCAAGGCCGTGACGCACTTCGACCCCACACGGCGGCACGACCTGCTCAGCTACGCCGTTCCCACCATGCGCGGCGAGGTGCAGCGCTACTTCCGCGACCTCAGCTGGACGGTACGGCCACCGCGCCGGGTGCAGGACCTCCAGTGGCGGGTGAACCAGGTTCTCGACGAGCTGTCCCTGGAGATGGGCCGGGAACCGTCGGCGACAGAGATCTGCGAGCGTCTCGGCGTCACCCGCGAGGAGTACGACGAGGCGGTCGGCGCCTTCGGCTGCTTCCAACCGCCGTCGCTCGACCAGCCGGTGTCCGGCACGGACGGCGAGCTCACGGTGGGGGAGTCACTGCCCGACGACGCGGAGAGCGACGAGGCGGTGGAGGCGCGCACCGTGCTTGCTCCGGTCGTGCGTCGCCTCTCCGAGCGGGACCGCCGGATCCTGTACCTCCGGTTCTTCGAGGACCAGACCCAACGCCAGATCGGCGAGGAGTTCGGGGTCCCGCAGATGCAGGTCTCCCGCTGGCTGACCCGGATCTACCGCGACCTGCGCGACAAGCTCGACGACGGCGACCTGATGGCGATCTGACCCCATTCCGTCGCGGAGCGGCCGCCGACGGCCGCCTCGTCGGCGGGACCACCAGAGGGTGAGCAGATCGCCGAGGTGCGATCGCACCATGACGGCCATGAGCATCAACAAGGGTGACAAGGTCAGCTGGAACACCTCGCAGGGCACGACCCACGGCACCGCGGTCGAGAAGAGGACCGAGCCGTTCCAGCACGACAACCAGAAGTTCGTCGCGAGCGACGACGAGCCCTATTGGATCGTCGAGTCGGACAAGACGGGGGCGACGGCGGCACACCGGGAGTCGTCGCTGTCGACGTCGTGACGGTGGGACGACGGTCGGTCGTCCTGGTCACTGGGGCTTCCAGCGGCATCGGCCGTGCGACCGCCGTGCAGGTCGCGGCCGATCGGGGCGCCCACCTGGCGTTGGTGGCTCGGGGACCGTCGGCGCTGGCGGACGCCGCTGCCGAGTGCCGTGCGGCCGGGGCGGCCTCGGTGCTGGCATTGCCGGCCGATGTCGGCCAGGACGGCGAGGTGGCCGCGGTGGTGAGCGCGGTGCTCGCCGAGCACGGTCGACTCGACGTCGTCGTGAACGCGGCCGGTGTGGTGGCCTACGGCCGGACCGAGGACGTCCCGGTGGAGGTGTTCGACGGCGTGCTGCGCACGAACCTGCTCGGCTCGGTCAACGTGACCCGGCACGTCCTCCCCGTCCTGCGCCGGCAGGGAGAGGGCACGCTGCTCTACGTGGGCTCGGTGATCGGACACGTGGCGATCCCGACGATGTCGCCCTACGTGCTGAGCAAGTGGGGGGTGCGTGCTCTGGCGAGGCAGGTCGCCATCGAGAACCGTGACCGTCCCGACGTGCGCATCCGCTACGTCGCTCCGGGCGGCGTCGACACACCGATCTACGACCAGGCGGCCAACTTCGCGGGGTTCGCGGGTCGCCCGCCGCCGCCCGCGGCCGCGTCGTCGCGAGTCGCCCGTCAGGTGGTGCGTCGGCTGGGACCGCGCCGCAGGCTCGAGCAGCTCAGTCTCCTCAACCACGGCATGGTGGGCGGGTTCCAGCTGCTGCCGCGGCTCTACGACGCGGTGATCGGCGCGGTGTTCCCGCTCGGCGCCACCGACCTGACCAGACCCGTGTCTCCCGGCGAGGGCAACGTCCTGACGTCACGAGCGGAGCTCAACGCCACCGACGGCCGGCACGGCAGCGGCTGGGCCGGGATCGCCAAGAACCTGCGCGAGCGGTTCGTACGTCTCCGCTGACGCCGCGTCGGCCGAGGGGTGCCGTCGGCGGCTCCTGGCACGCGGACGAGCGTGCATCACTCCGCCCCGAGCGGGAACCGGGTGTCATGCCCCTCCGCGCTCTCGTCCTCGTCTGCACGCTCAAGGTCTCGCCCGCTCCGTCGAGCTGCTGGCAGCTCGGGCAGGAGGTGCTGGAGCAGCTCGAGTCGTTCGGCGTCACCGGCGAGGCAGCGCGGGTCGTCGACCACCACGTCGCCTTCGGGGTCAGCACCGACGAGGGCGAGGGTGACGGCTGGCCCGCGCTGCGGCAGCGGATGCTCGACGCCGACATCCTGGTGCTGGCGACGCCGATCTGGCTGGGGCAGCCGTCGTCGGTGTGCAAGGTCGTGCTGGAGCGCCTGGACGCCGAGCTGTCCGAGACCGACGACGAGGGCCGCCTCCTCACCTACGGCAAGGTGGCCGCGGTCGCGGTCGTCGGCAACGAGGACGGCGCGCATCATGTGACGGCCGAGTGCTTGCAGGCCCTCAACGACACGGGTTTCTCGATCCCGGCCAACGCCTCCACGTACTGGGTCGGGGAGGCCATGCAGGCCACCGACTACCGGGAGGTGCAGCCGCCGCCGGAGAAGACGGCCGACACGACCCGCACCCTCGCCGCCAACGCCGTCCACCTCGCCCGGCTCCTGCAGTCGGACGGCTACCCCTCCGCATGACCCGGCCGGGACGACATGATGGCCGAGCCGCTCGATCCCGCCGACGTCGTCGGCACGCCTGACTCGGTGCGCGCCTCCTACGACCGGGCGCCGGTGGCCCTGGCCACGGTGGCGGGGCCCGAGCACCGGTTCGTCGCGTGCAACGACGCGTACCGGTCGCTGTGCCGACGCACCGACCTGCTCGGTCGCCGTGCCCAGGATGCCTGGCCCGAGCTGGAGGATCTGGTGGTCGACGTCCTCGACCGCGCGCGTGAGTCGGGGGTGGGGGAGTCGTTCCGGGCGTGGCAGCTGGGTGTCGATCGGGCCCCGGCCGGCACCGACGCCTACTTCGACCTCGTGATCGCGCCCTTCCGCGGCGCGGACGGGGCGGTGGCCGGCCTGTACCTCGTCGTCACCGACGTCACCGATCGCGTCCTCGCGGCGCGCCGGAGCGAGGAGCAGGTCCGCGACGCGCGGCACCGCCACGTGACGGCCGTCGGCGCCATGGCCGCGCTCCAGGACGAGCTGCTCCCGCGGGGACTGCCCGTGCTGCCCGACCTCGACGTGGCCGCCAGCTACCTGCTCGCCGACGAGGCCCGGGCGGGCGGCGACTGGTTCGACTGCATCGTGCGACCGGACGGGTCGGTCGCCCTCGTGGTGGGCGACGTGGTGGGGCACGGGGTGGTGGCCTCGGCGGTCATGGGCCAGCTCCGGGCGGTCCTGCACGAGCGGTTGCTCGGCGGTGACCCGCTGCCGGCCGCGGTAGCGGCGCTGGACCGCTTCGCCGGCTCCCGGGCGGAGTCCGCGGCCGCGACGGTCTGCGTCGCCGTCCTCGACCGGGCGACCGGCGCGCTCGACTACGTCACTGCCGGCCATCCGGTGCCGCTCGTGGTGGACGCCGATGGATCGGCGTCCTACCTGCCCCGCTCCGGCGGCGGCCCGCTGGGCACCGGATCGGCGCCCGCGGTCCGGACCGAGCACGTGGCCGAGGGCGCGACGCTGCTGCTCTACACCGACGGGATCCTCGAGCGCCCGGGTCGCACCCCCGCGCAGAGCAGCGTCGAGCTGCTCGGGGCCGTGCGCGAGGAGGTGGTGCGCGATACCGGGGGCTCCTCGTCTCGGGCCGCGGCCCGATCCACCTGCGACGCGCTGGAGCTGCTCAGCCGGGAGACCGGGCACCGCGACGACATCACGCTGCTGGCCGCACAGCGGACCTCCGTCGCCGCGTCGCGGCGCCTGGAACGGCCGGCCACCAGCGATCACCTGCGCGAGATCCGCGGTGCGATCGTGCGGTGGCTCGGCGAGCTCGAGGTCAGTCGTCTCGAGGTGAACGCGGTCGAGCACGCGGTGGGCGAGCTGGTGGCCAACGTCGTCGAGCACGCCTACGAGGATCAGGCCGGCACGGTGCGCGTCCACCTCGACGTGGGGCCGGACGGCCTGTTGCGCGGTGTTGTCTCCGACGTCGGCCGGTGGCGGCACGGTTCCGCCACGGACGGGCGCGGGCTGGCCATGGTGCGTGCGCTCATGGACACCACGCGGGTCGAGCGCAGCGACCGGGGGACCACCGTGACCGTGTTCTGCCCGTTGACCCGCCCGGCGCTGTTGCTCCGGTCCCGGGGACTGCCGCACCCCCCGCCACCGCTGGTTCCTGGCGACCTCGAGGTCGAGGCCGAGGATGACGTGGTCACGGTGTCCGGGGCGGTGGATCTCGTCAGCGGTGACCGGTTCCGGGCCCTGCTCTACCGCGAGCTCCCGGGCCCAGGGGAGGCGCCGCGGATGGTGGACCTGGACCGGGTCACCCACCTGGGCAGCGTGGGCGTGCAGGTGCTGTACGAGCTGACGGGTCAGGGTGGTCTCCGGCTGCGTGCGAGCGCGGGTTCGGTGGCCCAGCAGGTGCTCGACCTGGTGAGGCTCGACCACGAGTGAGTGGGACGCGGCGGCAAAAGCACCCCTCCGGGTGTCCGGGTCGGGTCCGGCCAGCCAGCAGCCTCGACGTATGACCGCGACCACGGTGGCCGACGTCCTGCTCGAGCGGCTGCGTGCCTGGGGGGTGGAGCACGTCTTCGGCTACCCGGGCGACGGCATCAACGGGTTGCTCGGTGCCTTCTCGCGGGCTGACGACCGGCCGCGGTTCATCCAGGCGCGACACGAGGAGATGAGCGCGTTCGAGGCGGTCGGCTACGCGAAGTTCTCGGGCCGCCCGGGGGTGTGCATGGCGACGTCCGGCCCGGGTGCCATCCACCTGCTCAACGGCCTGTACGACGCCAAGCTCGACCACGTCCCGGTGGTGGCCATCGTGGGCCAGACCAACCGCACCGCGATCGGCGGTAGCTACCAGCAGGAGGTGGACCTGCTCGCGCTGTTCAAGGACGTCGCCAGCGACTACGTGCAGATGGTCACGGTGCCCGAGCAGCTGCCCAACCTGGTCGACCGGGCGATCCGCGTGGCCATGGCACGCCGGGCGCCCACGGCGCTGATCGTGCCCAACGACGTGCAGGAGCTCGACTACGAGCCGCCGGCCCACGCCTTCAAGATGGTGCCGTCCAGCCTCGGCATCACGTGGCCCACGGCCGTGCCGGACCCCGACGCCGTCGCCCGCGCGGCCGAGGTGCTCAACGCCGGGTCGAAGGTGGCGATGCTGGTCGGGCAGGGCGCGCGGGGTGCGGCCGCCGAGGTCACGGAGGTCGCCGACGTGCTCGGCGCCGGAGTCGCGAAGGCGCTGCTCGGCAAGGACGTGCTGAGCGACGAGCACGACTGGGTCACCGGATCGATCGGGCTGCTCGGCACCCGGCCCAGCTACGAGCTCATGCGCGACTGCGACACGCTGCTCACGGTCGGCTCCGGCTTCCCCTACAGCCAGTTCCTCCCCGAGTACGACCAGGCCCGCGCCGTGCAGGTCGACGTCGACCCGACGCTCATCGGGATGCGCTACCCCTACGAGGTGAACCTCGTCGGCGACGCGGCCACGACGCTGCGCGCACTGCTGCCGCTGCTCGAGCGCAAGGCAGACCGCTCCTGGCGCGAGGGCGTCGAGTCCGGCGTCCGCCGCTGGTGGGAGGTGATGGACGCCGAGGCCGAGGTGCCGGCGAAGCCGGTCAACCCCATGCGGCTGTTCAGCGAGTTCTCGCGCCAGGCGCCTCCCGATGTGATCGTCGCGGCCGACAGCGGCTCGGCGGCCAACTGGTACGCGCGTCAGATCCGCTTCCGGGGCGACATGCGGGGCTCGCTCTCGGGCACGCTCGCGACGATGGGGCCGGCGGTGCCCTACTGCATCGGCGCGAAGTTCGCCCACCCCGGCCGGCCTGCCGTGGCGTTCGAGGGCGACGGCGCGATGCAGATGAACGGGCTCGCCGAGCTGCTCACCATCCAGCGCTACTGGCGCGAGTGGGACGACCCTCGGCTGGTGGTCGCCGTGTTGCACAACAACGACCTCAACCAGGTCACCTGGGAGCTGCGGGCGATGGGAGGCACACCGAAGTTCGTCGAGTCCCAAGCGCTGCCCGACGTCAGCTACGCCGACGTCGCCACCTCGATGGGCCTGGCCGCGCGCACCGTCACCGATCCAGACGACCTCGAGTCGGCGTGGCGCACCGCGCTGGCGGCGGACCGGCCGTTCGTGCTCGACGTCCACGTCGACGCCGACGTGCCTCCCATCCCGCCGCACGCCGACCTGCAGCAGATGCTCGACACCGCCCAGGCGCTCATCAAGGGCGACACCTCGCGGTGGGGCGTCATCAAGGAGGGCCTGCGCACCAAGGCGCAGGATCTCCTCCCGCATCGGGGCGGGGAGGCCTGAAAGTGATGGGGGAGATCACTGCGGGCCCGACCCGGCACGACTTCGCCTTCGACCGGTCCTACCGGCTGCCCGCCCTGCTGCTCGGCGTCACCGGCTCGACGTCGTGGGTGGAGGTGGGTCCCGACGGTCTGCTCGTGCGCTTCGGGCTGTGGCGGCTGCGCACCACGATCGAGAACGTCGCTGGCGTCGAGACCACCGGCGGCTTCTCGTGGTGGAAGACCGCCGGCCCACCGCACCTGTCGTTCACCGACCGCGGGGTCACCTTCGCCACCAACGGCCGCCGGGCCGTCTGCGTCCGCTTCCACGAGCCGGTGCGCGTGCTCGACCCGACCGGCCGGCTCCGCCACCCGGCCGCGACGCTCACCGTCCGCGACCCCGAACGCCTCGCCCTCGAGCTCTCCCGGGAGGACCAACCGTGATGACCAGCCAACCCCAGGGACCGCACGAGGACGTCGACTCGCCGACCGACCTCGACAAGCGGTCGTGGATGTACGTGCTCAGGAAGACGGTGCGCGAGTTCACCGACGACGAGTGCACGGACCTGGCGGCCGCACTCACCTACTACGCAGTGCTCGCGGTGTTCCCGGCGGCCATCGCCCTGACCTCCCTGCTCGGGCTCGTCGGCCAAGGCACCTCGGCCGTCCAGACCGTGCTCGACGTCGTGAGCGACCTCGGCGGTTCCTCCGTCGTCGAGAGCGTTCGCGACCCCCTGCTCGAGATCAGCAGCTCGCAGGCGGCGGGACCGGCCTTCGTCCTCGGCCTGGCCGGGGCGCTGTGGTCGGCCAGTGGCTACGTCGGTGCCTTCGGACGTGCGATGAACCGGGTCTACGAGGTCCGCGAGGGCCGGCCCGTGTGGAAGCTCCGGCCGGCCCTGCTGCTGCTCACCCTCGTGCTCGTCGTGCTGCTGGCGCTGGCGTTGCTCGCTCTCGTGGTGACCGGCCCGGTGGCGGACGCGATCGGGTCGCAGCTCGGCGTCGGCTCGACGGCCGTGCTGGTGTGGGACATCGTCAAGTGGCCGGTGCTCCTGGGCGTCGTCGTCGTGATCGTCGCGCTGCTGTACTACGCGACCCCCAACGTCAGACCGCCGAAGTTCCGGTGGGTGAGCGTCGGCGCGGTGCTCGCGATCGTGGTGTGGATCCTGCTGTCGGCCGCGTTCGGCTTCTACGTCGCGAACTTCTCCTCCTACGACAAGACCTATGGCGCGCTGGGCGGTGTGATCGTCTTCCTGCTCTGGCTCTGGATCACCAACCTGGCGCTGCTGTTCGGCGCCGAGCTGGACGCCGAGCTCGAGCGCGGGCGTGAGCTGCAGTCGGGCATCGCGGCGGAGCAGGACATCCAGCTACCCCTGCGCGACGACCGCAACGTCGTGAAGGCCGAGCGCAAGGAGCGTGAGGACGTGGAGCAGGGACGCCGCATCCGGCTGGGTCGACGACCACGCTCTTGACCGCCGTGGCAGCGCCGGGCGACCTGCGGCACTGGGGCCGGGTGAAGCGACGTCCTCAGGTTGAGCGTCGGCGCCCGGTGGTGAGCGGCGGTCCGGCCCACAGCGTGATCAGTACCGCCAGGGTGACCCCGAAGGCCACCAGACCGGCCGTGGTGCCGAGGGCGACGTCGAACACGAGGAGCAGCACCCCGGAGACCGTCAGCCCCATGAGCACCAGACCCACGGTCGCCGTCCGGTTGGCCGTCCGCACCAGCCACGGACGCTGGTGCTGGCGGAACAGGATCCGGTGGAAGGCGACCGGGGCCACGACGAACCCGGTGGTGGCCACCGCACCGCTGAGCACCGCCAGGTAGACGCCGATCTGGAAGTCGTCGAGGTCGTCCCACCGCGTCGAGAAGGGGACCGTCAACAGGAACCCGGTGAGGATCTGTACGCCGGTCTGCACGACACGCAGCTCCTGGAGCAGCTCGTTCCAGTTGCGGGTCAGCTTCTCGGCAGTCGGTTCGTCGTCGTCGGTCATGGCAACAGCACATGATCCTCGCGAGCCGGCTGCGGCGCTCCGACCCTGCGGATGAGATTCACCGGACCTCTGCGGGTGTGGTGCGCCTCGCGGGCAGTTGGTGGGCTCGGGCCATGACCAACACCAGCGAGGAACCGCTCGAGCCCGACGAGGCCGCCCCCGGCGGCGACCCTGGGCTCGACCCCGACGACCCGGACGCCGTCGCCGAGCCCGACCCCGGCGGTGAGACCGATGATCCTGGGGAGGCGGACTTCCGGGAGCCGGGCAACGAAGGTCCGATGAACCTGCCCAAGTGACGGGCGGGGCTTCCGCGCCTCCGCGGAGTCCACCGACGGTGAGCGCGACCTCAGTGGTTGCGCAGTGCGGAGACCAGCTCCCCCTTGCTCATGGACGAGCGGCCTGAGATGCCGATCTCCGAGGCGCGCTTGCGCAGTTCGTCGAGCGTCCAGTCCTCGTACGAGCCGGCCTTGCCGCCCTTGGCTCCGACCGCCTTGGTTCCACGCTGTGCGGAGGCGTTGGCGATGCGCGCCGACTTCTCCTTGGACTCTCCCTTCTTCCGCAGCTCCTCGTACTGCTTCTTGTTCTTCACGCTGGGACCTGGCGACTGACGAGCGGGCATGGCGACAACCTCCTTGGTCGGACGGGCCTGTTGCTCACGACCGTAGAACCGTCGGAGGAGAAGTGACCACGCCTCCAGGGGTGCTGACGGACGGCACCGGCGCTGGCAACGTCGGACCATGGCCGCGTACCGCATGGAGCCCTCGGAGCTGATGGCCGAGCACGGCACTACCTACGCCGAGCAGGCGGGCATCACCTTGCGTGACAAGCCGTCGCCGCTGTACCAGCTGCTCGTGCTGACCACGCTCTCGTCGATCCGGATCTCCGCGGACGTCGCCGCGGACGCCGCTCGCGAGCTGTTCCGGGCCGGCTGGCGCACGCCGGAGCGGATGCGGGACTCGACCTGGCAACAGCGGGTCGACGCCCTGGGGCGGGGCGGCTACCGGCGCTACGACGAGAGCACGGCCGACTACCTCGACGAGTCCGCGGCGTCGCTCCAGGAGCGACTCCGCGGGGACCTGCGCCGGATCCGGCCCGGGCGTGAGGGGTCGGTCTCCGAGCTCGAGGAGTCGCTGCAGGAGTTCCCGCGGATCGGACCAACCGGCGCTGCCATCTTCTGCCGCGAGGTGCAGGCGGTGTGGCCCGAGGTGCGGCCCTACTTCGACCGCCGTGCTCTCGAGGCAGCGAGGCAGCTGGGGTATCCCGGCACCGCTGACAAGCTCGGCGCGCTCGTCGCCGGTGAGCGGATGGCGGCGTTCTCCTCGGCTCTGGTGCGGTGGTCACTGAACGGAGGATGAGGCCCGCGTTGCTTCGCAGGGTGCATGCCGGGACAGCCGAAGGGAACCGCCACCGGAGGAACGGAGAGCACCGCGGGGCGAATCCGTTCTCAGGTCCTGGTCGTCCAGACCCCGGCGGCCGGGGCCGGCCGGGGGACGCGAGGCGCACGGCGCCGCGCGGGTGACTACCCGTCGTCGGTGTCGGTGGCCGGTCCCTCGGTGGGCGCCCCGCCCTCGGAGGCCCACTCGGTGGAGCTGCTGTCGTCGTGGGCCGGGTCGGACTGGGTGTCGGGCTCGACGTCGGCGTCGGCGGCGTCGTCGGCCTCGACCTCTTCGGTCTCGGGGTCGTTGGGTCCGGTGCTCATGGAGAGACCGTAGGACGCCGTGCGCGGGGGTTCCACCACCTCAGGGGTGCAGCAGCCGTCGAGCACGCGTGGCAGCGTGATCGGCATGACGTACGGCATCTACCGGGCGCCCATGCGCTCCCGCCTCGACGATGTCGACCCGGCGCTCGCGGTCGACCGCGCGCTGCGCCTCGGGCTCTGCGGCATCGGCGGCCGGTTGTCGGCCCCGCCTCGCGGACTGGCCGACGCGTTGCGACAGGTGGACGCCGCCTGGGGCGAGCGCGCGGCCCGGCGGCTCGAGCGGTTCGCCGGCGTGCCGGACGGCGCCGTGGCGTGGACCCGCGACACCGGCGGCGGCTTCCACCACGGCGTGATCACGGGCGAGTGGCGGTACGACGCCGACCCGCGCGCCGTGACCGCCGACCTGGTGCACGTGCGGCCCTGCGCATGGCAGCGAGCCGACCCGCCGAGCGCAGTCCTCGACTCCTTCGCACGGGGCGGCCGCAACTTCCAGCGGATCCGGCGCGCGCGGTGAGGTCGGTGCCGGTTGGCCCGCGCTGCCTCGTGCGTCAGCCTCCCGGTGGCTTCTCCGGCGCACCCGACTGCCCCGCACCGTCATTCGCGGTGACCAGGAAGGAGAGCCGGCCGTCGGCCTCGAGGACGGCGTAGCGGACGTCGGCCAGTCGCTCGATGCCCTGGTCGCGCGGCCGCGTCAGTGACCGCTGACGCCGGCTTCGTCGGTGTCGTTGCAGGTCGGGCACCGCAGGTGCACCGGGCTGTCGGGGGTCAGGAGACCCGACCCCCCGGACGAGGGCGTCGATTCGAGCACGGGCTGCATGCGGCCGCCGCAAGCGGGGCACGAGTCGCTGAGCGGGTCGGTGGTCATCGGAACCTCCTCACGGAACGCGATTCCTCATCACCGTGGCCGAGGGGCAGAGACCACGACCACACCCAGGAGTGGGTTTGTCCGGTCCTCGGCTCACTCCGTCCGGACCGGACCGGCGTGGCCGGCCAAGCAGCTGCCACCCCCGGTGCGCCCGCACCCACACCTGCGTCATCGGCATCCGCTTGGTCACCTCGTGCTCGGCGCCGGAGGGCACGACGGTGTCGACCGCCGTGCACACCAGCACCGCGACGTCGCCGACCACGGTGACGTCGGGATCCTCCAGCCGTTGCCGCACCCACCGCACCGTGGCGGCGTCACGGCTGGTGTTCGAGGCGACGTAGCCCTCGCGGTCGAAGTGGACGCCGGTGTGCGTCGTCCAGCGGAACTCCGGATGCAGCAGGCGCCGCAGTCGGTCGGCCTCACCGGCCCGCAGCGCGACCGCACGCTCCTGCGCGGCGGCGAGGACGTCGTCCGCCTGGTTCACCGGGATCCCTCCCACACGAGCTCGAGGTCGACCATCGCCACCTGCGGGTGGGCGTCGAGCCACTCGTCGAGCGCGGCGCGCAGCTCGGGCTCGGCGCCGGCGAGGCCGAGGCGGGTGGCGTCCTGGGCCGGGGGTTCGTGGTCGTGGCCCGCGTCGGGCGACCCGTGCGAGCAGGCGGAGCACAGCACCCGCATCCCGGACCAGTCGTCGACGGCCAGCCGGCGCCGTCCGAGCAGGTCGGACAGGGCGGCCATGGCGTCGGGGCCGGCGCCGACGACGTGCGCCTGCCAGGTCGGGACGCCGGAGTCCTCCAGCCGGGCGAGCTCGTCGAAGACCGAGACCTCCCGGCCGTCCAGCATCCGTGTGCCGCGGGGCGCGCCGTCGTGGAGCAGCACGTCGCGGAAGCGGTGCCCCGACTCGGGCAGCGGGACGCTCGCGACCACCGCGTGCGCGGGGCTCCGCCGCCAGCACCACAGCACCTCCGGCGTGCCGTGCTGCGGGGGCCGCTGGTGGGGGAGGCTCGGCTCGTCGGGGTTCACCCGCACCGGGCAGAGCCCGAGGTCGACGTCGACCCGGGCGTCGCCGTCGGCGATCCCCTCGTGGCCGTACGCCCGCCACGCCCGGCGTGCCACCGCCCAGTCGCCGAGCGCCGTCGCGGCGATGCCCAGGTTCCAGGCGGCCGGGTTGTCGCCCTCGAACCGCGCGGCGTCCGCCGGGGTGAACAGCTCGACGGCGCGCGCGTTGCGAGCAACCGCCTCGTCCCACCGCCCCAAGGCCTTGGACAGCAGGCCGGCCTGGAACCAGACGAAGGAGGAGTCCGGCGCGAGGGCCAGCATCTGCTCGGCCGCGGCCACCGCCCGGGCGGTGTCACCGGCGTCGTCGGCGTCCATCCACGCCGCCCAGACCCGCTGTTCAGGTCCGTCGTCGTCGCGGCGGCGCCAGGTTCGTCCCACTGCTACGCCTCGCCGGGCACCGGGTAGGTCAGGTCGATCCCGTCCATCCATCCGGCACAGCTGCAGCCGAGCGGGTCGGGCAGGGCGGCCACCGCCCGCCCGAGGATCCCGGTGAGCCGTTCCAGGTTGCCGCGGAAGAGGGCGAACACCTCCTCCTGGCCGACGCCCGTGCCGCTCTCGGCGCCGGCGTCCAGGTCGGTGACGAGGGCGAGCGCGGCGTAGCAGATGCCGAGCTCCCGGGCGAGCGCCGCCTCGGGGGCTCCGGTCATGTTGATCAGGGTCCACCCCGACGCCGCGTAGGCGCGGGACTCGGCGCGGGTGGAGAACCGCGGCCCCTCGACGACGACCATCGTGCCGCCGGCGCGGACGTCGGCGTCGGCGCCGGTGAGCGCGGCCGAGACCCCCGGGCAGTAGGGGTCGGCGAACGGCAGGTGCACCGCGCCCCGCTCGACGTAGGAGCCGATCCGGCGGTGGGTGCGGTCGACGAGCTGGTCGGGCACGACGAGGTCGCCCGGAGCCACGTCCGTGGAGAGGCCGCCGACGGCACAGGGCGCCAGCACCTGCCGCACCCCGAGCGACCGCAGCGCCCACAGGTTCGCCCGGTAGTTGATCGCGTGCGGCGGGAACTCGTGGTGCGGACCGTGGCGGGGGAGGAACGCGACGCTGCGCTCGCCCACGCGGCCGACGGCGAGCGGGGCCGACGGGTCGCCGTACGGCGTCTCGACGACGACGTCGTCGGCGTCGTCGAGGAACGAGTAGAAGCCGGTACCGCCGATCACGCCGACGTCGGCCGTGCGCGTCGTCACGGTCGGAACCCTAGTCAGGGTCGGTGACGTCGGTGAACCCGCGCCGTGCGCGCCAGACGGAGGCGACGACCACCGCGAGGGCGGCGAGGCCGACGACGATCAGGAACCCGGCGACGTAGGGCCGGTCGAGCAGGGTGGGGTTGTCGGCCTTGGCGCCGAACCGCCCGAGGAACGGGATCGCGATGAGCGTCAGCGGCCCGAGCACGACGAACGCCGCCACCGTGGGCGTGCGGGCGGCCGAGACCGGCAGCCGGACCGCCAGGCCCACGAGCAGGAGCGCCATCAGCGCCACGAGGGCGTCGTGGGCGGCGACGCCGGCCCCGAGCCAGATCGCCGCGCTCACCAGCTGGTCGGGGTCCGACCAGGCCCAGAGCACGTACCCGCCGTACAGGCCCGCGGCCACCCCGAGGGCGGCCACGCACCACCGGACGGCGAGCTCGGCGCTGCTCGTGCTGGCATTCATGTGACCTCCACCGAGGCGAGCCACTTGGTCTGCAGCACGCCCGGACGGTTGGGCGCGATGAGGCGGCAGGGGTACCCGTGGTCGAGGTGGAGGTCCTCGCCGTGCAGCTGGAGGGCGAGCAGCGTCCGATCGTCGTCGGCGAAGTAGCTCTGGAGCACCGACGACCGGAACGGCCCCGACTCCTGCAGCGAGCGCAGGTACACGTCGCGGCCGGACGGCGCCCCGACCAGGTCGAGCACGTCGCGCAGCCGGACGCCGGTCCAGGTGGCGGAGGCGCTCCAGCCCTCGACGCAGGCGATCGGCAGCGACTCGGTGCGCTGCTCCATGGCGAGCAGGTCGGCGCGGGCCAGTCGCTCGGTGGTGTCGCCGTAGGTCACCTCGAGCACCCAGCTGGGGTCGACGGCGGTCTCGGTGACGCCGGCAGCCACGGCTGACTTGTTGATCGGCACCCCCTGCGGTCCCTCGCCGGACCGCACGCCGAGCACCGAGACCTTCCGCAGCAACGGCACCGTGGCGCCCGCCGTCGCGAGCACCGCGACGCCGGCCGCCACCCAGGTGGCGCGCAGCAGCCCGCGCCGCGACAGGGCGCCCGGCTGCGTCGCGGTGGGCCGGTCGTGCGCGGTGTCGTCGACGTCCGCACGCAGCACCGCGCGGGTGATCGGCAGCTTCACCGCGATGTGCACGAGCAGCGAGCCGATCGCGATCCACGCCACCGCGTAGTGGGTCCTGCGGAACGAGAAGTCCCACGGCAGCCACTGGGTGGTGTTCAGCAGGCCGGTGGTGAGCTGGAAGACCGCGGAGGCGACCAGCGCCGCGATCGAGGCGCGCTCCAGGAGATTCACCACTAGCGAGCCCGCCGGGCGCAACGACGGCAGCCGTTCGAACAGCCGCGGATAGACGCTCCACAGCTTGATGAGCAGCAGCGGGATGGCGGCGGTACCGGTGATCACGTGGAGTCCCTGGGTGACGCGGTAGCCCCACGACGGCGACGTCGGGAACCCCAGCGGTTGACCGGGATCCTGTGCATAGTGACTCACCAGCCCGGTGAGGAAGCAGATGCCGAAGCACACGCCGAGCCACACGCCCACCCGGGCCGCGACGGCGGCACTGCGGAGCCGCGAGGTGAAGCTCTCCGGCGCGGGCGGGAGCAGGGCGGTCATCGTCGGCCCAGGACGGCGAACCAGCGGTCCCCGCCCGAGGGCGTGGTGCACAGGACGTCGAGGTCGGCCCGGGCGGCGACGTCGGCGAGGTCGTCGACGGCGAGCACCGACCACGGGATCGTCCACGACTCATGGTCCCGCCACTCCAGGACGGCGAGACCCGTGCGCGACACGGCACCCGGCGGCTCGGTCTCGACGACCACCCGCCCATCATCCTCCACGAGCTCCCGAGCCCGGATGAGCAGCGCCGCCGGGTCCCCGCCGATCCCGATGTTGCCGTCGGCCAGCAGGGCGGTCGTCCAGACACCCTCGCCGGGCAGCGGACCGAACACGTCGCGGACGGCGGCGGTGGCCCCGCGGGCCCGGGCCTGGCCGACCATCTGGCCGACGACGTCGATGCCGAGCGCCAGGTGGCCGCGCTCGGCCAGTGCCTTGGTCAGGCGGCCGGGGCCGCAGCCGATGTCGATCGTCGACCCGACGCAGAGATCGAGCAGCGCCTCGTCGTCCGAGTCGGGGTCGCGGGTCCACGTCGCGAGCGACAGCACGCGCAGTGACTCGCCGAGGTCGGTCATGCGGACTTCGCCGGACGTCCGAGCGCGGCCCAGGCGGCGGCGAACCGGGTGCCGGGCGCGGCGGACGCCACGGCGGCGCCGTCGGTCACCTCGTCGAGGTCGCGGAGGCGGGGAGCCTCGGCGACCCGCAGCCCGCGGCGGACGAGCGCCGCACGGGTCTCGTGGTAGGTGGTGGGTGACGACATCGGGACGCCGCCGAGGATTTCCGCGTCGCTCGCCAGGTGTCGCCCGAGCACCCACCAGCCGCCGTCGGTGGCCGCGCCGAGGACCGCGCCGTAGCGGGTGAGCGCCTCGGCCGACGCCGTGAGCAGCTCCTGGGTCACCTGGGGGGTGTCCATCCCGATCTGGAGCACCGGGCCGTCGCCGGCGTCGGTGTGGGCGTTCACCAGACGCTCGGCGAAGCCACCGCCGCGCTGGGGCACGACGTTCAGGCCGGTGAGTGCCTCCTCGACCTCACCGCCGCGTCCGGCGTCCCTGAGATCGCCGGTCAGCGCCACGATCACGCCCGACGAACCCGCGAACGACCGCGCGACGTCGAGCGTGTCGAGCAGGCAGGCGGCGGCGAGGTCGGCCGCCGCGGCGTCACCGAGGGTGGCCGCGAGCCGGGTCTTCGCCAGCCCCGGCACCGGGGCCTTCGCGACGACGAGGACGCGGGTCACGAGAGCACCCGCCAGAAGTCCCGGGCGGTTCGCACGGTTCCGACGACCGACCCCGAGACCTTCGAGCGGGTCCCCGCGGCACGCGGGTGGTAGGCGACGTCCTCCTCGTGCAGCCGCCAGCCGGCGAGCGTCGCCTTCTGCAACAGCTCGACCGGGTAGCCGAACCGGCGGTCACGGACGTCGAGCGCGAGCAGCGGCTCGCGGCCGCACACCCGGATCGGGGCGATGTCGTGGGTGGTCATCCCGATCCGGCGACGCAGCCAGGCGACGACGAGGGCGTTGCCCGCGCGTGCGTGCCACGGCCAGGCGCCGCGACCGGCCGGGCGGCGTCGTCCCACCGCCAGGTCGGCTCGTCCGGCCCGCACCTGGGCGAGCAGGGGGTCGAGCGCGGCGGGGTCGAAGGAGCCGTCGCCATCCATGAAAGCCACGTAGGGATTCGTCGCCGCCTCGAGCCCGGATTGGACGGCAGCCCCATACCCAGGGGTGAGTTCCGTGATCACCGTGGCGCCCAGCCGGCGGGCCACCTCGGCCGTGCCGTCGCGGGAGCCGTTGTCGACCACGATCACCCGGTACGACGGCGGGACCCGGGGGAGTAGGTCCACCAGGGCCGCGGCCTCGTCACGACAGGGGAGCACGAGGTCGCAGTCCGGCACTTCCCCAACCTACGAGCCGCCGAGGAGCCGACCGGCCATTCCCTAGGGTGACATTGTGCTCCGCACCAGGCCGTCGGGCTCCCCGCTCGCGCCCTGGGTGGGCTTGGTCGTCGCGCTGCTCCTGGTCGCGACGGCCTGCTTGCTGCCGACCCTCCTTGGGTGGGAGGTCTTCACCCGCGCCGACGCCGAGGCGAACAGCGTCGACCCGCTGCACGCGCTCTGGGAGCCGAAATGGTTCGGGCCCGGGACGCTCCCGGCGCTGCTGCTCGCGGTGCTCGGCCTGGTCCTCGCCGCGCGCCTCGCCGACCGGCTGTCGTGGCGGGCGCTGCTGGCCGGGTCGTTCGTCGTCAGTGCCGCATGGCTGCTGGCGCTGGCGACGGTCGACGGTCGCGACGGGCTCGAGGGCCGGCTCGTGCACCCCTACGAGTACCTGGCGACCGCGAAGGAGATGGACGACGTCCCGGCCGCGCTCGACGGATGGGTTCCTCGGATCTCCTACGAGGCCGAGGACAACTGGCCGGTGCACGTGGCGGGCCACCCGCCGCTGGCGACGCTGTTCTTCGTGCTGCTCGTCCGGCTGGGGCTGAGCGACCTGGGGATCGCGCTGGTCATCGTCGCGCTGGCGGCCACGATCGCGCCCGCCGTGCTGGTGACGCTGCGGGCGCTGGGCGCCGAGGCCGCCGGACGGCGAGCCGCCCCGTTCCTCGCCCTCACGCCGGCCGCGGTCTTCCTGGCGGTCTCGGGCGACGCCGTGTTCGCCACCGCCGGGGCCTGGGGGATCGCCCTCCTCGCCTTGGCGGCCACCGCGCGCTCGACCCGGCGGATGCTGCTGTGGGCCGCGCTCGCGGGGCTGCTCCTCGGTGCGCTGGTGATGATGTCGTACGGGATGCCCCTCATGGGGCTGCTCGCGGTCGCGGTCCTCGTGGCGGCCCGCTCGTGGCGCCCCCTGCCGGTCGCGGCGCTCGCCGCGCTGGCCGTGGCGCTGGTGTTCGTGCCGTTCGGCTTCTCGTGGTGGGAGGCGTTCCCGGTGCTGCGGGACCGCTACTGGGAGGGCGTCGCCTCCGATCGCCCCGGCGACTACTGGACCTGGGCAAACCTGGCCTGCCTGCTGCTCGCCGCCGGACCGCTGCTGGGCTCCGGCATCGCCGTGCTGCTGACCCGCCTGCGGCAGGTGCGGGCCGGCCCCGACCGGGTGCCGGTCCTGCTCGCCGGCTCCGCCGCGCTCATGGTGCTGGTGGCGACGTCGTCCCAGATGAGCCGGGCCGAGACCGAGCGGATCTGGCTGCCGTTCATGCCGTGGTTGACGGTCTCCCTGGCCCTGCTCCCGGACCGGTGGCTGCGACCGGCGCTCGCCGCCCAGCTCCTCACGGCGCTGCTCGTCGAGCACCTGCTCTATCTCTCGTGGTGACTACCGCAGCGGGACGTGCGCGAACGCGGCCAGGCCGTCGTCCGGGCCGACCTGCGCGGTGAAGCCGAGCTCGGCGGCGGCACGGGTGGGAGAGGCGACCACGTGCCGGACGTCGCCGGCGCGGTAGCCGCCGACGACCTCGGGTGAGACGTCGTCGCCGCGGCCGGCCGCGACCTTCCGGGCGACGTCGAGGATCGTCACGGGCTGCCCGGAGCAGACGTTGTAGGCGTCGAACCGGCCCGTTCCGCTCTCGACCACCGACCGCATCGCGAGCACGTTGGCGCGCGCGACGTCGTCGACGTGCACGAAGTCGCGCGCCTGGCCGCCGTCCTCGAAGACCCGCGGCGCCTCGCCGCGCTCCAGGGCCGAGCGGAAGATCGCGGCGACGCCGGAGTAGGGGGTGTCACGGGGCATGTGGGGGCCGTAGACGTTGTGGTAGCGCAGCGCCACCGCCGACGCCCCGGCCTGGCGCACCCACGCCGAGGCGTAGTGCTCCTGGGCGACCTTGCTCGCGGCGTAGGAGCTGCGAGGGTCGAGCCGCGCGCCCTCGTCCACCAGGGCCCAGGCGAGCGGCGCCCCGCAGACGTCGCAGGCGTGGTCGTAGCGGCCCGCGTCGAGGTCGGCCGGCCGCCGTGGGGGCGGCACCCGGTCGCCGTGATCCGCGCACACGTAGCGGCCCTCGCCGTATACGACCATCGACGACGCGAGCACCAGCCGGTCGACGTCGGCGTCGTGCATGGCCGCGAGCAGTGCGGCGGTGCCGACGTCGTTGTGCGAGGCGTACACCGGCAGGTCCGAGACGGCGACGCCCGCGCCCACCACGGCGGCCTGGTGGCACACCACGTCGACGCCGCGGAGGAGGTCGCTCCAGGCCTCGGCGTCCCGGACGTCGAGGCGATGCACCGCGCCGGGCGTCTCCGCACGGTCGCCGTGGGCCTGCGCGAGCATGAGGTCGACGGCGACCACGTCGTCACCGGCGTCGGCCAGCGCCCGGGCGACGGCGCCGCCGATGAACCCGGCCGCGCCGGTGAGCAGCACTCTCATGAGCCCATCCTTTCTCGTCCGGGACGAACCGATCCCCCGCGGCCTAGAGGCCGCGGGGGATCGGGATAGTCCCTCCCCGGTTCCGGGTCAGGTCACTTGGCGGTGATGGTGGCGACGCCCACGAGCAGACCGGGCTTGACCGCGTCGGTCTTGAACGTCTGGTTCAGCAGGTCGGCCGCCGGAGCGGACATGAGCACCTGGCTCCCGGTGAGCACCGTGGCGCCACCCTCCTGCGTGATGGGCTCGAGCGTGCTGCCGTTCAGGTCGAAGATCGGAACGCTCGACACGACGGGCTCGCCGTTGGCCGACACGTCCCCGTAGACCACGGAGACGCCCGGGTCGACGTTGAAGTTGCCGATCTCGACGGTGGTGCCGCCGGCGCTCAGCGTGAGGGCGGAGCCCTCGTGCTGCACCTGGCCGACCACGTAGTTGGGAACGCTGCCGGGCTCGAACAGGCTCACGTTGCCCCCGGTGATCGGGAACACGAGCGTGTCGCCACCCTCGAGCTTCGCGTCTCCGGCAACGCCGGGGGTGAGCTTGAGCTGGGTGATCGCGTCCACGAAGCCGGCGTCCAGCTTCACGGCGGTGTTGTCGCCGGTGAGCGCCTTGATCTCGGCCTGGGCCTCGACCTTCTGCGTCTCGCTGCTCTGGCTGCTCGCGGCGGCGGATCCGCCGGTGTCTTCCTCGCCACAGGCGGCGAGCGGGACGGCGACGAGCGCCATGCCGGCGAGGCCGGCCAGCGTCTTGTAGGTACGGGTGCGGTTCATCGGGACCTCCTGGTCACGTTTGGTTGCGAGGGGGATTCGGACCGGAGCCGCAACGGGATGGCACCCGTAGGGGTGGAAGACCAGACCGGTCTCCGGGAATCCGGTGGTGCCCCGACGCGTTGAGCCCGCACCATGTCCACCGTGTTCGCTGCTCGCCTCGCGACCCTTTCGCCGACCGGATCGTGCCGGTCGGCCGTCGTCGCGCGCGCTCTCGACGCGCGAACCTGACCCTTCCTCGTGAGTCCCCGGACCGCGGCGGGGGAGGGTCGACCGACCCGCAGCGGTCCCTCGGCGGTGCGCCACTCACGCACGCCGCGCATCCACGACTCACAGAGAGCACGCATCACCATGGCCAAGCGCCAGTTCGTCCGCACCAAGCCGCACCTCAACGTCGGCACGATGGGTCACGTCGACCACGGCAAGACCACGCTGACCGCCGCGATCACGAAGGTGCTCGCCGAGGCCGACCCGACCGCCAACCGGTTCGTGGCGTTCGACGGCATCGACCGGGCACCCGAGGAGGTGCAGCGCGGCATCACCATCAACATCGCGCACGTGGAGTACGAGACGGCCACCCGTCACTACGCCCACGTCGACATGCCCGGCCACGCCGACTACGTCAAGAACATGATCACCGGCGCGGCCCAGGTCGACGCCGCGATCCTCGTCGTGTCCGCGCAGGACGGCACCATGCCGCAGACGCGGGAGCACGTGCTGCTCGCGCGTCGGATCGGGGTGCCCTACCTCGTCGTGGCGATGAACAAGGTCGACCTGGTCGACGACGACGAGCTGCTCGACCTCGTCGAGCTCGAGGTCCGGGACCTGCTCTCGGAGTACGGCTTCCCGGGCGACAGCGTGCCCGTCGTCCGCGTCTCCGCCCTCGGTGCGCTGCGGGACGACGCGCGCTGGACGCAGTCGGTGCGCGACCTCCTCGACGCCGTCGACGGCTACGTCCCGCTTCCGGACCGCGCCTTCGAGGACCCGTTCCTCATGCCGGTCGAGAGCGTGCTCACGATCAGCGGGCGCGGCACGGTCGTCACCGGCGCCGTCGAGCGGGGCGTGCTCGCCGTCGGACAGCAGGTGGAGATGGTGGGCCTCGGTGAGACGGTCACGTCGACGGCCATCGGCATGGAGTCGTTCGGCAGGACGCTGGACGCCGTCCAGGCCGGCGACAACGCGGCCGTCCTGCTCCGCGGCGTCCGTCGTGACGACGTGCGCCGCGGCCAGGTGCTGGTCGCCGCCGGGTCGGTGACGCCGCACGCCAGGTTCACCGCGACCCTGCAAGCGCTCACCGCCGCCGAGGGAGGCCGGCACCGGCCGTTCACGTCGGACTACCGGCCGCAGTTCTACTTCCGGACCACCGACGTGCCGGGGTCGCTGGACCTCGGCGCCGTGGCGCAGGTGAACCCGGGCGACTCGGTGGAGGTCACCGTCGAGCTCGGCAGGGCGGTAGCGATGGAGCCGGGCCTGGGCTTCGCCGTCCGCGAGGGCAACCGCACCGTGGCTGCCGGCACGGTGACGGCGGTCCTGGACTAGCGCCCGCGTGGAGCGTCGCGGCCCCGCGACCGAGGTCGCGGGGCCGCAGCTTCCTAACACCCCGAATCTGGTGTGACGCGTCGCACCCGGGCGTGGTGTGGTCCGGAAGTCTCCTACCGTCACATACCCCAGCCCGCATGCACCACCGCCCAGCCGGGTCAGATTCGGCTGGGCGGATGGTGCCTGGGGATGGCCCGTCGTAGTCAGGCCGAGCGTCGGGGTCAGGCGAGGCGGCAGGGCTACTGCGCGGCTGCCCCCGTGACTGCGGGTGCGCGGACCGCATCCTCGGTCAGCGGCGGAGGGGGCGCTGGGTCTCCTTCGACGTGTCGTTGGTCGTCCAGGGCGTGGTGAGCGGCCTGGTGGTCGGCATCCCTCGGGGGATCGTCCTGATTCCCCGACTTTGCCACCTGGCCTTCGTCTGGCCGGTCTATCTCAGCGGCGTCTTCGCCGTCGGGTGGGCGGTCACGACCGCGGCGGGCATCGACGTCGACCAGCAGTTCACCATCGTCGGTTCCTCCGGTGCCCTGGCTGCTGCGCTGCTCACCGCGGCCTTGCCGCTGGTCCTCGACAGGCGTAGCAGCGGGCACGTCTCGACCGCGTGAGTTCCGACCGGCACCCGCCAGGATCGATGACCGGGTGACCACTGCGTCGAGGCACCGGGGCCAGACCAGCGACCGCACTCCGGGCGGCCACCCTGGTCCGCTCAGGCGAGGGCCAAGAAGAGCTTCTCCATCTTCTTGACGTCGACGTCGGCAAGACCCTCATCGGACTCGGTGAGGCACTGCTGCAGGCCGGTGGCGACGATGGCGTAGCCGGCGCGGGACAGAGCCTTGTTCACCGCGGCCAACTGGGTGAGGACCGACTCGCAGTCGGAGCCCTCCTCCATCATCCGGATCACGCTGGCCAGATGGCCGTTGGCGCGCTTCATGCGGGTGATGATCGCCTTGATCTCGGTGGGTTCGAGGTCCATCAGTGGTTCTCCAGAGCGGCCAGGGCCGTCGTCAACCGCTGCCGCGCGTCGGTCGCAACGGTGCGGACGACGTCGTCGGCATGGCCGGCGAGGGACATCATCGCGTCGGGGTCGAACGCCTCGACGACCGTGGTGGAGTCGTCGACGGCACGGACGACGACGTTGCAGGGCAGCAGCGCGGCGATCGACGGGTCGGCCTCGATCGCCTGGTGGGCCAGCTGCGGCCGGCACGCTCCCAAGATGACCTGCGCTGGGACGTCGACGTCGAGCTTCTCCTTCAGCGTCGCCTTCAGGTCGATCTCGGTGAGGATGCCGAAGCCGGCGGTCGCGAGCTCGTCGCGCACCACCCCGACGGTCTCGTCGTAGGGCCGAGGCACCGTGGTTCGGAGCGTGTACTGGGTCATGAGTCTGTCCTCCTGCGTGCCGATCGGCTGTAGGCCTGAGTGGGCCACGTCGGTCAACTGTACAACCCCCCCGGGGGTTATGTTAGCGTCGGGCGCCGAACCCCCACGGGGGATCAAGTCGACAGGGAGGCATGGTGCCGAGCAGAGGAGTTCACTTCATGCGCGAGGCCACGATCGAGCAGCTCGCTTCGGCGCTGGAACAGGACGCGGCTCTGGTCGACGTCGGCGAGCCCGCGGAGTATCGCGAGGGCCACGTGCCCGGCGCCCGCAGCATCCCCAGGGGCCAGCTGTCCGCTCGCCAGGGCGAGATCGACCGTAGCCGTCCGGTGCACGTGGTGTGCGCCTCCGGGAACCGCAGCAGCGCCATGACCGGAGTCCTGACCGCCCACGGCTACGACGCGATCAACGTCGCCGGCCGCACCAGCGCCTGGATCCGCTCCGGGCGCCCGATCGAGAAGTGAGGTCAGTCGTGACCGACACCAGCAACACCGAGACCACCGCACCCGCCTCCGCCACCGAGGAGGCACAGCAGCACCCGGCCGCGGGACTGACCGTGCGCACCCTGGAGACCCCCTCGCTGGGCGACCGCACCTACGTGGTGCACGACGACGAGGTCGCCCTCGTGATCGACCCGCAGCGCGACATCGACCGGGTCCTGGAGGTCCTCGAGGCCGACGGCGTCCGGCTGACCCACGTCTTCGAGACGCACATCCACAACGACTACGTCACCGGCGGCCTGGCCCTCGCGCAGGAGACCGGCGCGGCGTACCTGGTCAACGTCGAGGACGACGTCTCCTTCAACCGCACCCCGATCGCCGAAGGCGACGTCGTCGAGGTCGGCAGCCGGATGCGCGTCCGCGCGATCGCCACGCCCGGCCACACCTTCACCCACTTGTCCTACGCGCTCACCGACGGCGACGAGCCGTACGCCGTGTTCACGGGCGGGTCGCTGCTGTACGGCGCCACCGGTCGTCCCGATCTGCTCGGTGACGAGCACACCGACGCCCTGGTGCGCCATCAGCACGCCTCCGCGCACAAGCTCGCCGCGGAGCTGCCCGACGAGGCCGAGGTGTACCCGACCCACGGGTTCGGCTCGTTCTGCTCCGCCAGCCAGTCCGACGCGACCGCCTCGACCGTCGGGCAGGAGAAGAGGTCCAACCCGGTGCTGACCCAGGACGAGGAGACCTACGTCCGCGAGCTGCTCGACGGTCTGGGTGCCTGGCCGGCCTACTACGTGCACATGGCTCCCGCCAACGCCGCCGGCCCGTCCGCCCCGGACCTGTCGCCGGTGGAGGAGGCCGACGCGACCGAGCTCCGGCGCCGGATCGAGGCGGGCGAGTGGGTGGTGGACCTGCGCAGCCGCAAGGCCTTCGCCGCCGGGCATGCCCCGGGCACCTTCAACTTCGGACTCGACGGTGCCTTCTCGACCTACCTGGGCTGGCTGATCGAGTGGGGCACCGCCGTGACTCTGCTCGGCGAGACCGCCGAGGACGTGGCCACCGCCCAGCGCGAGCTGGTCCGGATCGGCATCGACCGGCCCGCAGCCCAGGCCACCGGCGGACCGCAGGACTGGACCGAGGGCGAGCCCGCCAGCTTCCCCACCGCCACCTTCGCTGACCTGTCGCAGGTGCGGCACCACCGCGACGTCGTCGTGCTCGACGTGCGCCGCGCCGACGAGTACGAGGGGGCCGCGATCGCAGGGGCGGTCAACCTCCCGATCCACGAGCTGCCCCGCCGCGTCGGCGAGGTGCCGACCGGTGAGGTGTGGGTGCACTGCGCCAGCGGTTACCGCGCCTCGGTCGCCGCCTCGTTCATCGCCGCCTCCGGCCGCACCCCGGTCGCGATCGACGACTCCTTCGAGAACGCCGAGAAGGTCGGCCTGCACCTGGTCAGCCCAGAGGGCGACATCACCGACACCACCGAAGGCGCCCACGGGCCCGACGCCTGAGATGACCCTGGTCCTCGCTGTCGCCGCCGGTGCGCTCATCGGCCTGTCCCTGGGGGCACTCGGTGGCGGCGGCTCGATCCTGGCCGTGCCGGTGCTGGTCTACCTCCTCGACCAGTCCGCCTCCCAGGCGACCACCGGATCGCTGGTGGTCGTCGGCGTCACCTCCCTGATCGGGGCGATCGCCGCACACCGCGCAGGCAACGTCCTGCTCGGCCGCGGCCTGGTCTTCGGCCTGGTCGCCATCGGCGGGGCGGTGCTGGGGGCAGAAGCGTCCACCCGGGTTCCCGAGGACGTCCTGCTGGCCGCCTTCGCCGCCCTGATGCTGCTGGTCGGCGGCCTGCTGGCCTGGCGCCAGCTACGTCACGGTCGCGAAGGTGGCCCCCGGCACGCCGCACGGCCCACCCTGGACGACCCGATCATCACGTTCAGCCCTACCTTCGCCTGCCAGTGCCCCCGGGCGCTCGCAGTGCTCATCACCGCCACGGTCGTCGGCGCCCTGACCGGCTTCCTGGGCGTGGGCGGTGGCTTCCTCGTCGTCCCCGCGCTCCTCCTCGCCCTCGCGCTGCCGCTGGAGCACGCCGCCGGCACGTCACTGGTGGTCATCACCATCACCAGCGCCGCGGCGCTCGTTGTCCGGGCCGGATCCGGCGTCGCGCCGGACTGGACGTCCGTCGCCGTCCTCACCACGACGTCGGCGGCAGCAGCCGTCGCAGGGGCACGCCTCGCCGACCGTGTCGGCACCAACCGACTCCAGGCCGGCTTCGCCGTCCTGGTCCTCGGCGTCGCGGTCTACACCGCCGCCCGCGCGGTCCCCGCCCTCCTCTGATCACACCCGTCGATCACCCTCACCGAACGGAACCTCCATGAGCAGCACCACCGCCCCGTCGAAGGGCGCCTCTGCCGACTTCACCCCCGGCTTCCGCCCCGGACCGCTCGGCCACCTCGGCCTCTGGGTGGCCGACCACGCCAAGCTCGTCACCGGCGCCTGGCTGCTGCTGATCGTCGGCCTGGGCGCCTTCGCCCCCCAGGTCGAGCACAACCTGTCCGGCGCCGGCTGGCAGGCCGACGGCTCGGAGTCCGTCGCGGCGCGTGAGCTCGCCCAGGAGAGCTTCGGCGGCAACGCCTCCTCGGCCATCCAGGTCGTCGTGCACTCCACCGACGGGCCCGTCACGGAGGGCCCCGGCGCCGAGGTCCTTGCCCGGGTGACCGCGGTCCTCGAGGCCGAGCCGCGCATCGCTGACGTGATCCAGCCGATGCCGACCATCACGTTCTCGCACGGCTGATCACCCCTCAACCGCCGCGGCGCATCCCTCTGCGCCGCGGCAGGTGGCCCGGACGCCCGTCCCCAACGGACGTACGGACCACACCTCGCACCACCTGCACCTTTCCTGCAACATCACCTCGAATCGAAGGAGCTGCACCATGTGCCGAGCCGTCAGCTGCAAGAAGTGCGGCAAGACCACCTGGGCCGGCTGCGGCCAGCACATCGCCCAGGTCAAAGCCGCGGTCCCGGCTGAACTGTGGTGCTCCGGCCACCCGAGGAGCGAGCGGCGCGCCGGCTGGTTGCGCCGGATGGTCGGCCGCTGAGGGAAGAGACCCCGATGAACCTCGATCGCGCCACCGTCGCCATGGCTGGCACCCTGACCTGGCCAGTGCTCTCCTAGCAATGACCATCTCGCCGTGGTGGCTCGTCGTGGCGGTGTTCGTCGTCGCCGACCAACTGCAGGCGAGCATCACCGGCTTCTGCCCGGCCGCCAGCATCCTGCGGCGCTTCGGTGTCGGAGCGGCTGCGCATTTCGCTGAGACATCGCCATCCGTAGGACACGACGAGGGCCCCGGCAATCGCCAGGGCCCTCGATTTCTCGAACGGTGAGCTCGAGCTCTACGTGCACACGTGACTAGATGTCGTAGTACAGCTCGAACTCGTGCGGGTGGGGGCGGAGCTGGACGGGGGCGATCTCCTCGGTGCGCTTGTAGTCGATCCACGTCTCGATGAGGTCGGGCGTGAACACGTTGCCGCGGGTGAGGAACTCGTGGTCGGCCTCGAGGGAGTCGAGGACGGCGCCCAGCGAGGTCGGCACCTGGTCGATGTCGGCCATCTCGTCCGGCGGGAGCTCGTAGATGTCCTTGTCGATCGGCGCGGCCGGCTCGGTCTTGTTCTGGATGCCGTCGAGGCCCGCGAGCAGGAGCGCCGAGAACGCGAGGTAGGGGTTCGCCGAGGGGTCCGGGAACCGGGTCTCGATGCGCTTGGCCTTCGGGTTCGCGCCGGTGATCGGGATGCGCACGGACGCCGAGCGGTTGCGCGAGGAGTAGACCAGCGAGATCGGCGCCTCGAAGCCCGGCACCAGGCGGTGGTAGGAGTTCACCGTCGGGTTGGTGAACGCCAGCAGCGACGGCGCGTGCTTGAGGATGCCGCCGATGTACCAGCGGGCGAGGTCGGACAGGCCGCCGTACCCGGTCTCGTCGTAGAACAGCGGCTCGCCGTCGTTCCACAGCGACTGGTGCACGTGCATGCCGGAGCCGTTGTCGCCGAAGATCGGCTTGGGCATGAAGGTGACCGTCTTGCCGGCCGCCCAGGCCGTGTTCTTGATGAGGTACTTGAACTTCATCACGTCGTCGGCGGCCTTGAGCAGGGTGTCGAACCGGTAGTTGATCTCCGCCTGCCCGGCGGTGCCGACCTCGTGGTGCGCGCGCTCCACCTGCAGGCCGCTCAGCTCGAGGTTCTTGACCATCTCGGCGCGCAGGTCGCTGTAGTGGTCGTACGGCTCGACGGGGAAGTAGCCGCCCTTGTAGCGGGTCTTGTAGCCCCGGTTGTCCGCAGTGGCCTGGCCCGAGTTCCACCAGCCCTCCTGGGAGTCGATGTGGTAGTACCCCTCGTTCTCGCTGGTGGAGTACCGCACGTTGTCGAAGATGTAGAACTCCGCCTCGGGGGCGAAGTAGGCGGTGTCTCCGATGCCGGTGTTCTCGAGGTAGGCCAGGGCCTTCTTGGCGATGTTGCGCGGGTCGCGCGAGTAGGCCTCGCCGGTGATCGGGTCGTGGATGAAGAAGTTGAGGTTGAGCGTCTTCGACGTCCGGAACGGGTCGAGGTAGGCCGTCGTCGGGTCGGGGAACAGCGACATGTCCGACTCGTTGATGGCCTGGAAACCGCGGATGGAGGAGCCGTCGAAGTTCAGCCCGTCGTCGAAGACCGACTGGTCGAACGACGAGACCGGCACCGTGAAGTGCTGCATGAGGCCGGGCAGGTCGCAGAAGCGGACGTCGACCATCTCGACGCCCTCGTCCTTGATGTAGGCGAGCAGCTCTTCGCTGTTCTGGAACATTCGTCCTCCTTGGCCGACCGCGGCCGACCGACACGATTCTGTGGAGCGGGTAGGGCTGCGGCGCGTCGCTGCGCCGCGGCTGCCCGCAACGTACGTAGGGGCGGTTGCTCGACCGTATCGGCATTGTTTCGCCCATGTAACAGGTGTCGAGACGGCCCGGACTTCGGCGACTTCGTGTCAGAAACCTGGTCGTGCCGGCTGGTGTGGCAGCTCATGCGGCGTGCGTCAGAACCGACGGTGACGCGGTCGCACCTCGGAGACGGGTGAAGGTGTGGCCGCGGTGCGTGCCACGGCAAGGGTCCCGACGATGACGAGGAAGCCACCGGCCCACTGGATGCCGAGCAGGCGTTCTCCGACGAGGAGGCTGGCTGCCACGCCGAAGACCGGGATCAGCGGAAGGAACGCCCCGGCGACGGAGGCGGGCACCTGTCGCAGGGCCGCGAGGTAGAACCAGAAGGCTGCGCCGTAGTAGAGGATGCCGGAGGCGGTGGCTCCTAGGACGGTGCCGACGGAGAGGTGCTCGGGGCGCCATGTCTGCCAGCCGCACAGGCCCGCGACCACGGCGAGGGCCAGTGCGAAGGCCAGCGCGGCAGCTTGCTGAAGAAGCACGACCGGGAGCGAGAAGTCGTCGCTCATGAGGCTGCGGGTCAGGACGCTGTACAAGGCGCACATCGCGACGGCAGTGAGGGTGATGAGGACGCCGAAGGCGTCCCCTGCGATGCCGGGCTGATAGACGACGAGCACGACGCCAACGACCGACACCGCGAGCGCGGAGCCGAGCGCGGCAGGCACGTGCTCACCCAACAAAGCTGCGGCCAGAAGTGCGATGAGCACGGGTTCAGCTGCCCACAGCAGGACCGACATGCTGGCGTTGATGGAGACCAACCCCACGAGTCCGAGGGCGTAGGCCAGGCCGGGGTTGAGGACACCGAGCGCGGTCAGCCTGCGCAGTTCCGGAGACCATCCGACCGGGGTAGTCAGGACCGCCGTGCCAGTTCGGATGGCGAACGCGCCCAGCAGGAACAGGCAGCTGGCAGCCAACTGCACGGGCAGCAACACGAGTGGGTCGAAGTCATCAAGGACCTGTTTGGTCACGACGGTGCCGACGCCCCAACAGGCGGCAGCGGCGACGAGCATGGGGACAGGCGAACGCGGGTGGGACACGGCTCAGCACTCCTGGGGGCGGCCGGCGCGCGAGGCGGCGCGCCGCGAGGACCGGAACTGGACTGGAATCGACTGGGGCTGCCCGAGCAGCGGTCAGTTCGCGCAGTCCTCTCCGTCACAGCCGTCGTAGGAGGGCAGACGGCACGGCCTCGCTGTGGGGCGCCAAGGCTGCCGGGTCTCCATGAGTCGTCGTCGGTGGTCGGGTGTCAGTCGTTCTCGCGACGGCGCTCGAGGAGCACGGTGTCGCGCCAGACCCCGTCGAGCTGGGCGATTCGGGAGCGCACGCACAGGGTCTGGTAGCCCGCCGCGTGGTGCAACGCGATGGAGGCCCGGTTCTCGGGGAAGATCGAGGTCTGCAGGGTCCACCAACCCCCGGCGTCGGCCTCGTTGACCAGCCGCCACATCAGAGCCTTGCCGACCCCGCGTCCGCGAGCGGCCTCGGTGACGTAGACGCTGGTCTCGCCGACGCCGATGTAGCAGTCGCGGGTCGAGACCGGGTTGATCGCGGCCCACCCCACCACCTGAGTCGTGCCGTCCATCTCGGCCTCGGCGACCCACCGGTGGCCGGGGACCCACGTGCTGGCGAGGGTGGCAAGGTCGGGGACCTCGGTCTCGAAGGTGGCATTGCGGGTGGCGATGCCTTGGGCGTAGATGTCGCGCACGATCGGCAGGTCGGCGTCGGTCATCGCGCGAGTGGCGACGCCCTCGGGGAGGTCTTCAGGGCAGCAGGGCGGCGTTGCCAGCGTCCCCATGACGACGTCGGCGGCGTGCGGGAGCCCGGTGCAGCAGGCCGGGTTGACCGAGACGACGGAGGAGGTGCCGACCTTGTCGACGGCGACGAACCCGACCTCGGCCAACCTGCGCACGTGGTGGGAGGCGGTGGACTGGCTGATGCCCAGCGCGACCGCGAGGTCTCCGACGCGCATGTGCCCGGTCGGAGCGGTGGAGACGGCGTGCAGGAGTCGCACGCGCGTTGCGTCGGAGAGGGTGGCGAACCACTCGGCGTACGTGGCGGCGGTGTCGTCTCCCAGCGCACCGGGGGCTGCGCTGAGCTGCGTTCCGGACTGGTCAGCCGGGTCCGCGCAGCAGTCGTTCCCGCTGGTGGTCACGGGGGTCAGCTCGAGTGCAGTGTCCACGTCGACCACCTTACATCGATGTTCTTCGATGATTGGGGTTGCCTCCATCGAACCCGGTCGATACTCTCAATACATCGAAGTTCGTCGATGAATGGTCTTGAGGAGATTTCCATGAGCACCACCCCCGGCCGGGAACTGCCCATCATCGTCGTGGGAGCAGGCCCCATCGGTCTCGCCGCGGCCGCTCACGCCCAGTCGCGCGGTCTGTCCGCCGTCGTGTTCGAGGCCGGGCCAGCCGCTGGGTCCTCGGTGCGCGAGTGGGGCCATGTGCGGCTCTTCTCGGCATGGCGCGAACTGGTCGACCCCGCCGCCCGCGCGCTCCTCACCACCGACGCAGCACCTGGCTGGACCGAGCCGGACGGCGACTCCTACCCGACCGGCGCGGAGTGGGCCGAGCAGTACCTCGCCCCACTCGCCGACGCCCTCGACTCGACCAGCGAGATCGACGTCCGCTACCACCACCGCGTCGTCGGTGTCGCCAAGCAGGGCCGCGACCGGTTGGTGGACTCCGGACGCGTGACCGCGCCGTTCACCGTCTACGTCGAGGCCCCGACCGGGCGGATCCGTCTGACCGCCTCGGCGGTCATCGACGCCTCCGGCACCTGGACCGGCCCCAACCCGCTGGGTGCCGACGGGCTCCCAGCACTCGGCGAGGCCGAGCATTCCGACCGCATCTTCTACGGCATCCCCGACTTCACCGACTCGGCTGTGCGCGCCCGGTACGCCGGGAAGCGGGTCGCGGTCGCCGGTCGTGGTGCCTCGGCCCAGAACACCCTCGTGGGTCTCGCCGGGCTCGCCAAGGAGGCTCCCGAGACCACGGTGGCGTGGCTGCTACGGCGCGCCGAGACCGGGGACGCGTTCGGCGGCGGCGACAACGACCAGCTGGAGGCACGCGGCGCGCTCGGGAAGAACGCCCGGCGCGTCGTCGAGTCCGGTCCCGTCGAGGTCATCACCTCGTTCCGCACCAGCAAGATCACCTCCGACAACGGTGGTGGTGGCGGGGACGGCGGCGCGTTGACCCTGACCGGGATGGACGGACGCACCGTCTCCGGCGTCGACGAGGTCATCGTGGTCACCGGCTTCCGGCCCGACCTGTCCTTCCTCGCCGAGGTGCGGCTCGACCTCGACCCGGTGCTCTCGTCGCCCACGAAGCTGGCACCGCTCATCGACCCCAACGTGCACTCCTGCGGCACCGTCTACCCGCACGGAGCCGCCGAACTGGCACAGCCCGAGAGCGGCCTGTATCTGGCCGGGATGAAGTCCTACGGCCGCGCACCCTCTTTCCTCGCCATGACCGGTTTCGAGCAGACCCGCAGCGTCGTCGCAGCCATCGCCGGTGACCACGAGGCCGCAGCACGCGTCGACCTCGTCCTGCCCGAGTCCGGTGTCTGCGGCGGCTCCGGCCTCTTCGACGGCGAACCCACCGACGCCAACGGGGGAGCCTGCTGCGCACCAGCCCCCGAACTCATCACCATCGGAGCACCCAGTGACGCCACTGCGTCCCAGTCCGGCGGATGCGGACCGACCTCCTGCGGGTGACAACCCAACGCACGGGCACCGCCACTGCCCGGCAGGTCGTCCCGCTCGACGGGGTACGGCTCCGCCGGGTGGTGGCGGTGCTCTGCTTCACCGAAATCATCTCGTGGGGCGTCCTCTTCTACGCCTTCCCCGTTCTCGTCACCACCATCAGCGACCAGCAGGACTGGTCGCTGACGTGGCTCATTGCCGTCTTCACGCTCGCCCAACTCGTCGCCGCAGCAGCCGGGATCTGGGTCGGGCGGTATCTCGACCGCCATGGCCCGCAACGGGTCATGACCGGCGGCTCCGTGCTGGCCGTCGCTGCCGCAGCCGCCATCGCGCTGGCACCGAACCTCGCAGTCTTCGCAGGCGCATGGGTGCTCGCCGGTCTCGCCATGTCCGCCACCCTCTACCCGCCCGCGTTCGCCACCGTGACGCATTGGGGAGGCCTCGAACGGGTCAAGGCGCTCACCGCCATCACGGTGGTCGCCGGGTTCGCCTCCACCGTGTTCGCACCACTCACCGCACTGCTCGTCACCCACGGCGGCTGGCGACAGACCTACCTGCTCCTCACCATCGCCCTCGCCGTCACGGTCCCGGCGCACTGGTGGGGCCTCCGCGACCCCTGGCGAACCCGAGCTGAAGCGGAGGCGCGCAGCCATCGCCACGAGGTCTCGGAATCGGCGCAGCCATCCCGTCTCAGTGTCATGCGGCAACCCGAGTTCGTGATGCTGACCCTCGCCTTCACGATGGCCGGATTCAGCGTCTACGCCGTCGTCATCAACCTCGTCCCACTCCTCACGGAGAAGGGGCTCACCACCACCGGTGCAGCCATCGCTCTGGGCGTCGGCGGAGCCGGACAAGTCGCCGGCCGGCTCGTGTACGGGCCGGTCCTCACCAGACTCGCCGTGCGCCCTCGCACCATCGCCGTTCTCGCTACCGCCAGCCTCACCACCCTCACCCTCGCCGTGTTCTCCGCGTCGCTCCTGCTGGCCTGTCTGATGGCGTTCGCTGCCGGCACGGCGCGAGGCATCTTCACCCTGTTGCAAGCCACTGCCGTGAGCGACCGGTGGGGCACGAGTGCCTTCGGAGCCCGCAACTCCGTGCTCTCGGGAGGGGTCATGGCAGCCTCTGCGTTCGCACCCTGGGCGGGCGCGGCCCTTGCGGCCAGTCTGGGCGACTACACGACGGCGTTCGTGGTGCTCGCCGCTGGAGCAGCGGCCTCGACGCTCCTCGTCCGCCGGCGGTCGGCGACTCGACCTCGGTAGGTCGATGGCCTGACTAGGCTCGCGGCGTGACAGATCCGGGGGAGTTGCGCAGTGCCTCGTGGCCGCGGCGGATCCTGGCGTTGTTCGTCGACTGGGTGGCCAGCACGCTCGTCGTCATCTCGGTCATGGGCCTCGACCAGTACGCCGAGACGGGCAGCCCGGGCCCGTTCTACGTGCTCGGCGTGTACGTCGTGGAGTCGGCGCTCTTCTCCTGGCTGCTGGGCGGCTCGTTCGGCAAGCTCGCCACCGGCTTGCGGCTGGTGGCCGCCGACGGCCCGCCCCGGCCGCTCAACCCACTGATCCTGCTCGTGCGTCAGGTGCTCGTGGCGGTGGTGATCCCGCCGCTGGTGTTCCGCGGTGACGACGGCCGCGGGCTCCACGACCTCCTCGCCGGAACCCGCACCGTCGTGAGGTAGCGACGCGTACCGTCGAGTCATGCATCGCGCCACCCGCATCGCCGGACTCCTGCTCCCGTTGACGCTGCTCGCGGGCTGCGGCGGCACCGCCGAGACCACCTCGGCCGACCGCGCCGCCGTCGACGCCCCGGCGGCGCAGCCGGTGTCGTCGCGGGAGGCGGACGGCGACGCGCTGGTCGCCAAGCTCCGGACGGCTCTCGAGCAGCTCACCACGACCCGCTTCGAGGTGCGGCTGACCGGGCGGCTCGAGGCGAGCGCCACCGGCGCCGCCGACCTCACCACCGACCCGCCGTCGGTGCAGCTGACGCCCGAGACGCCGCTCTTCGGGGTGTCCGAGGTGCGGCTGGTGAAGGGCGTCGCCTACGCCGAGATGGAGGGCCAGTGGGTGAAGGCCGACCTCGCCACCCTGCTCTCGATGCTGCCGGTCGACCTCGGCGGGGTCGACCTCGACCAGCTCGCCGACGCACTGGCCGGCAGCCTGTCGGACGTCGACGTCTCCGGTGACACCGGCGAGGAGGTCTGGCACGCGACGGTCGACCCCGCGCAGCTGCTCGCCGATGCCGGCGCGCTCGGCGGGCCACGTCACCGAGGGTGCCGGCGACGGTCGGAGCTCACTGCCACCTTCCAGGGCGACCGGCTCGACGCGCTCGTCGTCGACCTCGGCGACACCGGCACGGTCGAGCTCACGCTGCTCCGACCAGGGCGAGCCGGTGCGGATCAAGGCGCCGCGTGGTGAGGTCACGGACTTCACCGACTTCGGCTGGTTCGCCATGACGCCGGAGAAGCCCGGGGGCTGAGCGTCAGCGGCCCCGCATCTGGGACCGCAGCCCCTTCATGCTCGTGGGCACCGGGCCGCGCGGGATCGGGGCCTTGGGCCGCTGCGCGTCGAGGGCCTTGAGCCGGTTGAGGATGTCGGTCATCTGCTGACCCTTCACCTCGCGGCCCAGCTTCTGCACGTGCCGCACCAGCTTGGGCAGCGGCACCTGGCCCTCGTCGTTGCCGACGACGATCTCGTGGATGGGGAAGTCGGCGGCCACGCGCTCGTGCTTGCGCCGCTCGCTCGTCATCAGCTGCCGCAGCCGGTGGGGGTTGCCCTCGCCGACGAGGACGATCCCCGGCGGTCCGACCACCCGGTGGAGCAGGTCCTGCTGCTTGGTGAAGCCGATGACCTCGTCGGTCTTCCAGCCGCGGCGCAGCATCGACAGCGCGCGGGCGGCACCACCCGGCTGGCCGTCGAGCCGCTTGTAGGCGGCCTTCTGGGCGCGCCGGCTGAAGACGATCATCATGCCGAGCAGGCCGAGCAGCAGCCCGCCGACGATCGGCATCACGAGGTGCAGCACGCCCTCGCCGGGCGGCAGCAGCCAGAACACGCCGAAGCCGATGGCGCCGGCCACCAGGAACGCCAGCAGCATCGCCGCGCCGATGCGCGGGTCGGTCTGCTTCGACATCCGGTAGGTCTCGACGATCTGCCGGCGCTTGCTCATCTCCGACGGGTCGGTCGGGTCCGTCTTCGGTTCCTTGGGCTGCTTGGGCTTCCTGGCCATGCGCGTGCGTCTGCCTGCCTTCTGCCGGTGGTGCTGCGTGCGAGTGCGGTGTGTCAGGACGCCGCGCGGGCGTCCATCGCCTGACGGTACAGCCGTCCGGCGCGGTAGGACGAACGCACGAGCGGCCCCGACATGACCCCGGCGAACCCGATCTCCTCGGCCTCGGCGGCGAGCTCGACGAACTCCTCGGGCTTGACCCAGCGCTCCACCGGGTGGTGGCGCAGCGAGGGCCGGAGGTACTGGGTGATCGTGATCAGCTCGCAGCCGGCGTCGTGCAGGTCGCGCAGCGCCTGCGAGACCTCCTCGCGGGTCTCGCCCATGCCGAGGATGAGGTTCGACTTGGTGACGAGCCCGAAGTCGCGGGCCTGGGTGAGCACGTCGAGCGAGCGGTCGTAGCGGAACGCCGGGCGGATCCGCTTGAAGATCCGCGGCACGGTCTCGACGTTGTGGGCGAGCACCTCGGGCCGCGACTCGAACACCTCCCGCAGGAGGTCGGGCTTGCCGTTGAAGTCGGGGATCAGGTTCTCGACGCCGGTGTCGGGGTTGAGCTCGTGGATCACGCGCACGGTCTCGGCGTAGAGCCACGCGCCGCCGTCGGGGAGGTCGTCGCGGGCGACGCCGGTGATGGTGGCGTACTTGAGCTGCATCTTCTGCACCGACTCGGCGACCCGGCGCGGCTCGTCGCGGTCGAGCGGCTGCGGTTTGCCGGTGTCGATCTGGCAGAAGTCGCACCGCCGGGTGCACTGGTCGCCGCCGATGAGGAAGGTGGCCTCGCGGTCCTCCCAGCACTCGAAGATGTTGGGGCAGCCGGCCTCCTGGCACACGGTGTGCAGGCCCTCGCCCTTCACCAGGCTCTGGAGCTCCTGGTAGGCGGGCCCCATCTTCGCGCGGGTCTTG
The DNA here is from genome assembly GCA_963808855.1 of uncultured Actinomycetota bacterium. Lineage (GTDB taxonomy): Bacteria > Actinomycetota > Actinomycetes > Propionibacteriales > Nocardioidaceae > Nocardioides. Next base: position 1,849,298 of record CAWEHA010000002.1, read on the forward strand.
ATCCACTCCGGCTTGCGCTCGATCGGGGTCTCGGCGTTGCGGACCTCGAGACGCAGCAGCTTGCGGCCCTCGGGGGCGGGATGGGTGGTGCTCACTCGCTCTAGGGTACGTCGCGACGCCGGAACGACAGTGTCGACCCGGTCACGATGGCGGCGCCGAGCACGCCGAGGTAGATCAGGCCGTCGCCGAGGGATCGCTGCCGCTCGCCGTCGCACACCGACCCGCCCGCGCTCGTAGCAGCTCGGGGACGTCGACGTAGTACGTCGTGCCGTCGTTGACGACGGCGCCGATGTTGACCGTGGGGTCGACCCAGCCGGGGTCGTCGACGAACAGGCCGATCACGACGCCGCCCGCCACCGAGACGCCGAAGAGCAGGCCGAGCGTGAACACCGTGCTGCGCGACAGCATGGTGATCGCGTAGCCGGCGAGGCCGGCCGCGGCCGCCATGCCCGCGCCCCGCCACCCCTGCTGCATGCCGTCGAGCAGGGCGCCGGGCGGGATGTCGGCGCCGCTGGTCCAGAACCGGGTGGCCAGCACCAGCCAGAACGCCGTCACGCCGACCAGGGCCGCCGCGAAGCACGCCACCGTGGCCGCGATCGCCTTCGCCACCCAGACCTGCACCCGGCGGGGCACGAACAGCAGCTGGTTGCCCATCGACCCGGTGTTCCAGTCGTGGCCTACGAACGTCGTTCCGACGAGCAACGCGAGCAGACCCACCACGACCGCCACACCGAATCCGGAGCCCTCGTCGCGCTCCTGGACGAGGTCGAGCTTGTTGGAGTAGGCGAAGTGCTCGGGCCGGTTCGCCTCCTCGCACGCCTGCACGAGTTCCTCTCCGGTCAGCTCCTCGCCGAGGTACAGCGCTCGGGTCGCGCACGCAGCGCTGTGCTTCTCGTTCGGCGATCAGCGTCGCCTCCGCCATGACGTCGCCGCCGGGCGCCTCCCGGTTGACCACGGTGATGACGGCGATCACGACCGGGAGCACGACCATCGCGGCGAGCAGGACGACGACCGCCCGCCGCCAGCGGAGCCGGGTGAGCTCGACGCCGATCAGCTGCCTCACCGCTCGCCCTCCTCGTGGCCGAGGGTGTCGCCCGCCGTCAGCTCCAGGAAGACCGACTCCAGGTCGCGGCGGACCGTGGTGAGGCCGGTGAGCCAGATGCCGGCCTCGCCGAGCGCCTGCGTCACCCGGGCCGGGTCCGTGGTCTCGACGCGCAGCCGGCCGTCGTCCTGGCGGTGGGCGGTGAGCCCGGCGGCCGCGAGCACCGCCGTGGCGGCGTCGGTGTCGGGCACCGTGACGTCGTGGACGGCAGCGCCGCCGTCGAGCAGATCGTCGACGCGGCCGGAGGCGAGCATCCGGCCGTTGCCGATGATCGTGGCCGAGGTGCACACCTGCTGCACCTCGGCGAGGATGTGCGAGCTCAGCAGCACCGTGACGCCCGCCTCGCCGAGGCTGCGGATGGTGTCGCGGATCTCGCGGATACCGGCCGGGTCGAGGCCGTTCGTGGGCTCGTCGAGGATCAGCAGCTGCGGGTCCTTGAGCAGCGTGGCCGCGATCGCGAGCCGCTGCTTCATGCCGAGCGAGTAGGACCGGTACCGATCGCGGTCACGACCGGCGAGCCCGACCGTCTCGACCGCGGCGTCGACCCGCGCAGTGGGGGCGCCGATGCTGCGCGACAGCAGCAACAGGTTGCGGCGCCCGCTCAGGTGCGGGGAGAACTTCGGCGACTCCACCACGGCCCCGACCCGGTCGATCACGTCGGGCAGGTGCTGCGGCACCTCCTGCCCGAACAGCCGCATCCGCCCCTCGGTGGCGCGGGCGAGACCGAGCAGCATGCGGATCGTCGTCGTCTTGCCGGACCCGTTCGGCCCGAGGAAGCCGTGCACGCCGCCGGCGGGGACGGCGAGATCGAGGTCACGGACGGCGACACGAAGCCCGCGGCGGCCGCGGAACTCCTTGCGGAGACCCTCGGTCTCGATGACGAGGGAGCCGGTGTCGTGCACCGGCTCACCCCATCACGGGGTCAGCAGCTCGATACGCGGGACACGCGCGGGGTCGGGGCGCGGTTCGTAGTCGGGCGTGGCGTCGTACGGCGTCCAGGCCAGGAAGGTGGCGAGGTGCCGCTCGACGAGCGGCACGACATCGGCGGTGGTGACACGGTGGCCGAGCTCGGCCGTGAGGCTGGTGACGCCGGCGTCGGCGATGCCGCACGGCACGAACCGGTCGTACCAGCCGAGGTCGACGTCGCAGTTGAGGGCGAAGCCGTGCATCGTGACGCCGCGGCTGACCCGGATGCCGAGGGCCGCGATCTTGCGCTCCGGGCCGCGCTCGTCGGCGCGCAGCCACACGCCACTGCGGCCGGGCACGCGGGCGGTGGTGACGCCGAGGTCGGCGCAGACCCGGATCAGGGCCTCCTCCACGCGGCGCACGTAGTCGACCACCTTCACGTGGTCGGGCAGCGTGACGATCGGGTAGCCGACCAGCTGGCCGGGGCCGTGGAAGGTGATCTTGCCGCCGCGGTCGACGTCGATCACGTCGGCGCCGCCCGGGTCGAGCGGCCGCTCGTGCGGCTCGGTGCGCTTGCCGGCGGTGAAGACCGGCGGGTGCTCGAGCAGCAGCACGGTGTCGAGTCGCTCGCCGGCCACCACGGCCGCGTGCACGTCGCGCTGGAGGTCCCAGGCGGCGAGGTAGTCGACGGCATCGTCGCCGAGACCGGCGATGCTGACGTCGAGGTCGCTCACGGGCCCAATCTACGTCGGCCTGTGGAGAGCCGGATGCGCGCTCCGTCGCCGTCGGGTTGCATCGGGGGATGCGTCTGCTGCCGTCGTCGTTCCTCGCCCGCTCGCTGGTGGCGCTCGCCGCCTCCGCCGCGGCACTCGGGGTCGCGCTGGTGGTCGACCGCGAGCCGTCCCCGGCGCCGGTGCGGGCGCAGCCCAGCGCCGCGGAGCCGGCGCCGCGCGCCTCCCACGCCCGCGAGGTGCTGCGGGGCTGGGACCGGGCGCGGGCCGAGGCGTGGGCCGCCGGCGACGTTCGCGCTCTCGCGGCCGTCTATACACCGCGGTCGGTGGCCGGCCGGCGCGACGTCGCCCGGCTGCGAGCCTGGCGCGAGCGCGGTTGGCGGGTCGAAGGGCTGCGCACCCAGGTGGGCGCGCTGCGCGTCGTCCGGGAGGGGCCGAAGTCGCTCACGCTGCTGGTGGCCGACCGAGTGGTGGGGGCGGTGGCCGTGCGGCCCGGCGCCGATCCGGTGGCGCTGCCGCGCGACCGGTGGGACACCCGGGAGGTGGTGCTGCGCCGCGGCGGCGACGGCGGGTGGCGGGTGGCATCGGTGAGCACGGTGCGGCTTGGTGAGGCTGCGACGCTGGTGCGGTGAGACGAGGCCTGGGGATCGCCGTCGCTGCTGTGCTGCTGCTCGTGGGCTGCTCCGACGAGCCGGACAACGAGCCCAACCCCGACACCGCCACCGCCGACCCCGACGCGGGAGCCGCCGACGAGGTGAGCACCACCGACGTCGCCACCGGACTCGAGACGCCGTGGGGCATGGTCGTGCTCGACGACGGATCGCTGCTGTTCGGGTCGCGCGACACCGGCGAGATCCGGCGGCTGCCCGACGGCGCCGCCGAGCCGGAGGTGGTCGGGTCGCTCGACGTCCGGGCGCAGGGGGAGTCCGGGCTCCTCGGGCTCACCGTGACACCGGACCAGTCGCAGGTGCTGGCGTACTACACCACCGCCGACGACAGCCGCGTGGTGTCGATGGCCTGGGACGGCGCCACGCTCGGCGAGCCCGAGGTCGTCGTCGAGGGGATCCCCGGCGGGGCGTCGTTCCACCAGGGCGGAGGGCTCGTCGTCGGCCCGGACGACCTGCTCTACGTGTCCACCGGCGACAACGGTGAGCCCGAGTCGTCCCAGGACCGCGACTCACTGTCGGGCAAGGTGCTGCGCTTCACGCTCGACGGCGACCCGGCGCCCGGCAACCCGTTCGACGACGCCGTCTACAGCTGGGGCCACCGCAACGTGCAGGGCCTCGCCTTCGACGACGACGGGCGGCTGTGGGCCTCCGAGTTCGGCCAGAACACCTGGGACGAGCTCAACCTGATCGAGCCGGGTGACAACTACGGCTGGCCCGAGGTCGAGGGCACCGGTGGCGGCGACGACTACACCGACCCGCAGGTCGTGTGGGACACCTCCGCCGCGTCGCCGTCCGGCCTCGCGTTCTGGGACGGCTCGTTGTGGATGACCGCCCTCGCCGGCGAGACGCTCTGGGAGATCCCGCTCGACGGCGCCGACGCGGGCGACCCGGTCCCGCACCTGCGCGACGAGTACGGCCGGCTGCGCAACGCCGTCGTCGCTCCGGACGGCGACGGCCTGGTCGTCGCCACCTCCAACACCGACGGCCGCGGCGACCCCGCCGACGACGACGACCGCCTCCTCGCGGTGACCCGTCAGTAATGCGCTGACCCGTCGCCTGTAGGCGACGGGTCAGCGATCTGGCGACGGGTCAGGCGTCGAGACCGGCCAAGCCGGCGGCGAGGACGGCGGCGACGTCGGGGTCGCGGAAGGCGTAGCCGGACTCCAGCAGGGCCGCCGGGTGGGCGTCGACCGAGCCGAGCAGCTCCGGCGCCATCTTGCCGGCCGCGACCCTCAGCGCCGGGCTCGGCACGAGCGCGAACGCCGGCCGGTGCACGGCCCGGGCCAGGGCCTTCGTGAACTCGGCGTTGGTGGGGAGGTCGGGTGCGGTGAGGTTGAACGGCCCGGACGCCGTCGCATGCTCGGCGAGGTGGACGACGGCGCCGACCCAGTCGCGCAGCGAGATCATCGGCATCACCTGGCGCCCCGACCCGAGCCGGCCGCCGAGCCCCGCCTTGTAGAGCAGCCGCAGCTGCTTGAGCGGCGCCGCGCGGCGGTCCATCACCGGTGAGGTGCGCAGCACGCACACTCGGGCGCCGGCGTCGACGGCCGGCTGCGCGGCGTCCTGCCAGGCGCGGGTGACGTCGGTGAGGAGCGCGTGGCCGCGGGTGTCGGAGGCCTCGGTGAGCGTGGCGTCACCGTGGTCGCCGTAGTAGGAGATCCCGTTGCCGGCGAGGAAGGCGGGCAGTGGTGCGGAGCCGCCGGCTACCGCCTCGGCCAGCACCCGGGTCGTGGTCACCCGGCTCTCCTTCAGCCGCGTGGCCCACTTCTCCGAGTGCGGGTTGCCGAGGGTGGGGGAGCCGGCCAGGTTCACCACGACGTCGGCGGTGCGCACCAGCGTGCGGTCGACGTCGTCGTCATAGGGGTCCCAGTGCGACTCGTCCTCGCCTGTCGCTTCGCCGCGGGTCAGAGACACCACCCGGTGTCCGCGCCCCTCTAGCGCCGCGCGCAGGTGGCTGCCGAGGAAGCCGGACGCGCCGGCCATGACCACGGTGAGGGGTGCGTCGGCCATGCCGCCACCTTGTCAGCGGTTGCCGCTCCGCGGGTCACCCGCCCGCGCGATGCGGCCGACTGGGCAGGCACTTCCCCGACTTGGCAGGCACTGCACTGCCTGCCAAGTCGGGGAATCCCCGGTCCACCGGGGATTCCCGTGACAGGAGTGACGCAGGGTCACAAGTCGAAGACGCCGGCCTCGAGCCGCTCCTTGACCTCGCTGAGGAAGCGGGCGGCGTCGGCGCCGTCGACGATCCGGTGGTCGTAGGTGAGCGCCAGGTACACCATGTTGCGCACCGCGATGGTCTCGCCCAGCTTCGGGTCGTCGATCACCACGGCCCGCTTGACCACGCTGCCCGTGCCGAGGATCGCCACCTGCGGCTGGTTGATGATCGGGGTGTCGAACAGCGCGCCGCGGCTGCCGGTGTTGGTGAGCGTGAACGTGCCGCCGGACAGCTCGTCGGGGCCGATCTTGTTGCCGCGGGTGCGCTCGGCGACGTCGGCGATCTTGCGGGCCAGGCCCGAGATCGACAGGTCGCCGGCGTCCTTGATCACCGGCGTGAGGAGGCCCTTCTCGGTGTCGACGGCGATCGCGAGGTTCTCGCGGTCGTAGTAGGTGACCTCGCCCTTTCCGATGTCGACGCCGGCGTTGAGCGAGGGGTGCTGCTTCAGCGCGTCGATGGCCGCCTTGGCGAAGAACGGCATGAACGACAGCTTCACGCCCTCCCGCTGCGCGAAGTCGTCCTTCGCCTTCGCCCGCATCCGGGCGATCGCGGTGACGTCGACCTCGACCACCGTGGTGAGCTGCGCCGCCACGTGCAGCGACTCCACCATCCGCTCGGCGATGATCTTGCGCAGCCGGGTCATCTTCTCGGTGGTGCCGCGCTTCGGGTCGGGCGTCACGCTCGGCGCGGAGCCCTCACCGGACGCCGCCTGCGGCGCCTGGGTGCCTGCGGTCGCCGCCGGCGCCGCCTGGGTCTCCTGCGACCGGGCTGCCTCGAGCACGTCCTGCTTGCGGATCCGGCCACCCACGCCCGACCCGGTGACGCTCCCCAGGTCGACGTTGTGCTGCGCGGCGAGCTTGCGCACCAGCGGCGTCACGTAGCCCGCACCGCCGCCGTCCGTGGACTCCTTCTCGGACTCCTTCTCGGGCTCCTTGCCCGACTCCTGCTTCGGCTCCTTGGTGGGCTCGGGCGCCTCCTCGGGCTCGGGCTCCGACTTCTCCTCGGACTTCTCCTCCGGCTCCGGCTCGGGCTCGGGCTCGCCCTCGGGCTCGGGCTCGGGCTCCGGCTCGGACTTGTCCTCGGGCTCCGGCTCGGGCTCGGGCTCCTCGGACTTCTCCTCCGACTTCTCCTCGGACGCGTCCTCGGCGGGCGCCGCGGAGCCGTCCCCGACGATCGCGAGCTCGGCGCCGACCTCGACGGTCTCGTCCTCCTCGACCTTGATCTCCAGCAGCGTGCCGGCCACGGGGGAGGGGATCTCGGTGTCGACCTTGTCGGTGGACACCTCCAGCAGCGGCTCGTCGACCGCCACCTCGTCGCCCACCTTCTTCAGCCACCGGGTCACCGTGCCCTCGGTGACCGACTCGCCGAGCGCCGGCAGCGTGACCGGGGTCCCGCCGCCCCCGCCGCCGCCCCCGTCGTCGGACTTCGCGGCCGGCTTCTCCTCCTGCTCGGAGTCGTCGGACTCGTCGGAGTCGTCGGACTCGTCGGAGTCGTCGGAGTCGTCGGAGTCGTCGTCGGAGCCCTTCTCCTCCTCGGGGGTCTCGTCCCCCTCGGGGAGATCGCCCTTCTCCTCGGCGATCTCCTCCTCCTGCTCGGCCTTCTTCTCGGCCTCCTGCTCGTCCTTCGGCTCCGCCTCGGGAGTCGCGGACTCCTCGCCGCCGGAGTCGTCACCCGACGACTCACCCTCGTCGCCGACCAGGGCGAGCACCGCGCCGACCTCGACGGTCTCGTCCTCCTCCGCCTTGATCTCCAGCAGCGTGCCGGCCACGGGGGAGGGGATCTCGGTGTCGACCTTGTCGGTGGAGACCTCCAGCAGCGGCTCGTCGACCGCGACGGTGTCGCCCACCGACTTCAGCCAACGGGTGACGGTGCCCTCGGTCACGGACTCGCCGAGCGCGGGGAGATTGACTTCGGTGGCCATGGCGTTCCTTCGCTAGCTGTTCGGTCAGGAGTGGGCGTGGAGTGGCTTGCCGGCGAGGGCGAGATGGGCCTCGCCGAGCGCCTCGTGCTGGGTGGGGTGGGCGTGCACCAGCGGCGCGACGTCCTCGGCGTGGGCCTCCCAGCCGAAGATCAGCTGGGCCTCGCCGATGAGCTCGCCGACCCGGTCGCCGACGAGGTGGACGCCGACGACGGGCCCGTCGGTGCGGCGCACCAGCTTGACGAAGCCCTGGGTCTTGAGGATCTGGCTCTTGCCGTTGCCGCCGAGGTCGTAGGTGAGCGACTCGACGGCCTCGTCGCCGTAGGCCTCACGGGCGGCCGCCTCGTCGAGTCCCACCGACGCGACCTCGGGGCGGCAGTAGGTGACCCGCGGGATCGCGAGCTCGTCGACCGGCGCCGGGTCGAGCCCGGCGATGTGCTCGGCCACGAAGATGCCCTGGGCGAACCCGCGGTGCGCGAGCTGCAGCCCGGGCACGATGTCGCCGACGGCGTAGGTGCTCTCGACGTTCGTGCGGCAGCACTCGTCGGCGAGCACGAACCCGCGTTCCATCGCGACGCCGAGCTCCTCGTAGCCGAGACCGTCGGTGCTGGGTCCGCGGCCGACGGCGACCAGCATCAGCTCGGCCTCGAGCACCTCGCCGCCCTCGAGGGTGACCGTGACGCCGTCGTCGCCGGCCTTCGCGCTCTGGAACGGCGTGCCGGTGTGGAACTTGATGCCGCGCTTGCGGAACGCGCGCTCCAACGCCTTCGAGCAGGCCTCGTCCTCGGCCGGCACGAGCCGCGGCAGTGCCTCGACGATCGTGACCTCGGCGCCGAAGCTGCGCCACACGCTGGCGAACTCGCAACCGATCACGCCGCCACCGAGCACCACCACGGACGCCGGTACCCGTTCCAGGCGAAGTGCGTCGTCGGAGCTGAGGATCCGCTCGCCGTCGAGCTCGAGGCCGGGCAGCGTGCGGGGGTAGGAGCCGGAGGCGAGCACGAGGTGGCGCCCGGTCCAGGTGCGGTCGCCGACGGTGACCTGGCGCGGCCCGGTGACCCGGCCCTCGCCCTCGATCACCTGGATGCCGCGGCCCTTGATCAGCCCGGCGAGACCCTTGTACAGCCGGGAGACGACGCCGTCGCGGTAGGCGTTCACCGCCGGCACGTCGATGCCCTCCAGGCTGGCGCGGACGCCGAACTGGTCGGCCTCGCGGGCGCTGTCGGCCACCTCGGCGGCGTGCAGCAGCGCCTTGGTGGGGATGCAGCCCACGTGCAGGCAGGTGCCGCCCAGCTTGTCCTTCTCGACCAGTCCGACCGACAGCCCGAGCTGCGCCGCGCGCAGCGCGCACGCATATCCGCCCGATCCGGCCCCCAGGACGAGTACGTCGACGTCGACGTCGGCCACGCTGCTCCTCACGATCTGCAGTTCGGTCCGGCTCCTCCTGGCCGGTGCGTCCTACTTAACACCAGCCGCGTTCTCCTGATCCACGCGGAGGCACAGGGCAGACTAGAGCCCATGGGATTCCTCGACCGGTTCCGTCGCTCCGGACCGAAGATGAGCGGGCCGACCGGCGGCACCCGCACCGGTTCCACCCGGGTGCGCGGGTCGGACAAGGTCGACGAGCAGCATCTGCGTGAATGGGTGCAGGCGCGGCGCGGGGTCGAGGGATTCGTCGAGCCGCGTACGGCGGTCAGCGAGGTGACGCTGCTGCTGGTCGCCCACGACGGCGAGTGGACCCGCCGCCGGGTGCCGTCGGTGAAGTGGGCCCACGACTTCGCCAACAAGTTCCAGATCCCCTCCTACGACGCCGCCGTGGTCGGCGTGCCGCAACGGATGCGCGACTTCAACCGCCGCCAGAAGCAGCAGGGCCGCCAGACCGAGGCGTGACTAGCCGGCGAGCCGTCGGGCGTACTCCACGAGGGTGGTGACGGCGACGCCGGTGCCGCCGCTGGTGAGGTGGCCGCTCGGGCCGCCGGAGTTGTAGGCCGGGCCGGCGATGTCGAGGTGGCCCCACGGGCGGCCGCCGTTGAACTCGCGCAGGAAGGCCGCGGCGAACAGCCCGCCACCCCAACGGACCCAGTCGTGCTGGGCGAGGTCGGCGATCCGGCTGCTGTGGATGCGCTCGTCCATGGCCTCGGGGATGGGCATCGGCCACATGTCCTCGCCCGCGGCCTCGGACGCGGCGAGCACGGCGCGCACGATCTCGTCGTCGCCCATGACGCCGCCGACCTTGTCGCCGAGCGCCACGACCATGTGGCCGGTGAGGGTGGCGACGTCGAGCAGCACGTCGGGCTCGTGCTGCGCGGCGAGGTGCATCGCGTCGCCGAGCAGCAGTCGGCCCTCGGCGTCGGTGTTGCTGATCTCGACGGTGGTGCCGTCGACCATCGTGATCACGTCGCCGGGGCGCATCGCCGAGCCGGAGACCATGTTCTCGGCCAGGGCGGCGTAGGTGGTGACCTTGAGCGGGAGCCCGAGCGCGGCGATCGCGAGCGTGGCCTGCACGACGGCCGCCGCGCCCGCCATGTCGGACTTCATCTCCTTCATGCTCCCGGGCGGCTTGATGGTGTAGCCGCCGGAGTCGAAGGTGATGCCCTTGCCCACCAGCGCCAGGTGCCGCTTGGCGCCACGCGGCGAGTAGCTCAGCTCGACCAGCCGCGGCGGAGCGGCCGAGGAGTCGCCGACGGCGAGCACCCCGCCGCAGCCGAGCTCGGCGAGCTCCTTCTCGTCGCGCACGGTCACGGTCACCTTGCGCCGCCCGCGCCCGCGGCCCTTGACGGCGTCCGCCATCGCCTCGGCGAAGACCGGCGGGGTGAGGTCGTTGGGGGCGCGGTTCACCCAGTCGCGCGTGGTGGCGACGGCGGCGGCCACCACCTGCGCCTCCTCGAGCGCGGTGGCGTGCGTCTTCTTGCGCGAGCCCGGCCCGAGCAGCGCCACCTCGGCCGGCGGTTGCTCGCTGCCCGCGGCGGGCTTGTAGGCGTCGAAGGCGTAGCCGCCCAGCAAGTAGCCCTCGGTGGCGGCGGCCACCAGCTCGGGGGAGTCGGCGGGCAGCGCGAGGGCCACGGACACGGCGTTCGTGACGGCGCGCGCGGCGGCGCCCGCGGCCCGGCGCACCGACCGCGTGTCGGCCTCGTCGCCGAGCCCGACCAGCACCAGCAGCGGCGTGCTCACGGTGCCGCCGGTGGGCACCTTCACGGTCTCGCCCGCCTTGCCGGTGACGCCGAGCGTGGCCAGCAGCGGCGCCAGCTTGCGGCCGTAGGCCTTGGCGACGTCCTCGGCGCCGGGTGCCAGCACGGGCACGGGATCCTTGGCGGCGCCGCGGCCCTTCTTCCTCAGCACACCTACGACCACGGCGTCGGCGCGCGACTTGGCGGGGCTGGCGCCGGACAGCGCGAAGGTCGTCACCCGGCGAACGGTACCCACGGATCGCGATAGGTTCGCGGGCATGCCGGAGTCCGCTCTCCTGTCACCGCTCCACGAGCGTCACGCCGCAGCTGGGGCGAAGTTCGCCGACTTCGGCGGCTGGTCGATGCCGCTGGAGTACGCCGGCGGTGGCGTCGTGGCCGAGCACACCGCCGTCCGCACGGGCGTGGGGGTGTTCGACGTCAGCCATCTCGGCAAGGCCATGGTGGTCGGCCCGGGCGCGGCCGACCTCGTGAACGCCACCCTCAGCAACGACCTGGGCCGGATCGGGCCGGGGCAGGCGCAGTACACGCTGTGCTGCGACGACGCCACCGGCGGCATCGTCGACGACCTCATCGCCTACTACCGCGACGACGAGCACGTGCTGCTCGTGCCCAACGCCGCCAACACCGCCGAGGTGGTGCGCCGGCTGCAGGCCGCGGCCCCGGACGGCATCGAGGTGGTCGACCACCACCGCGACTACGCGGTGCTCGCCGTCCAGGGCCCGAAGTCCGACGAGACCCTGGAGGCGGTCGGGCTGCCCGCGGGCCACGACTACATGAGCTTCGTCGAGGCCGAGTCGCCCGGCGCCGACGGCGTCGGGGTGGTGGTGTGCCGCACCGGCTACACCGGCGAGCGCGGCTACGAGCTCATCGTGGCGGCCGACGCCGCCCAGCCGCTGTGGGACGCGCTGCTCGAGGCGGGCGAGCCGTTCGGCATCCGCCCGTGCGGCCTCGGGGCCCGCGACACGCTCCGCACCGAGATGGGCTACCCGCTGCACGGCCAGGACATCAGCCTCGACGTGACGCCGAACCAGGCTCGGCTCGGGTGGGCGGTCGGCTGGTCGAAGGAGTCGTTCTGGGGCAAGGACACGCTGGTCGCCGAGAAGGAGGAGGGGCCGCGACGCCGTCTGGTCGGGCTGGTCTCCACCGGGCGCGCGATCCCGCGTCCGCACATGTCGGTGAGCCTGACGCCCGACGTCCTCCTCGGCGAGATCACCTCCGGCACCTTCTCGCCCACGCTCAAGAAGGGCATCGCGCTGGCGCTGCTGTCGACCGTGGTGAACCCGGAGGCGCAGGTGGGCGTCGACGTCCGGGGCCGCCGCGAGCTGTTCCAGATCACCAAGGTCCCGTTCGTCGACACGTCGGTGCGGTGACCACTGATGAACCTCCCCGAGCAGCCGCAGACCTTCCGCCGCCCGACCCCGGCCGAGCGCCCCTGGTGGTGGCGGCTCGTCGACGCCGCCGGCGCCGAGGTCGAGGTCACCGGCGACCTCGGCCGAGCAGCGGTTCCTCAGCCAGGCCGACGCCGAGTCGTGGGTCGGCGAGACGTGGGCGCAGCTCGCCGAGGCCGGGGTGGACGCCGTCGTCCTGCTCGAGCACGACCGTGAGGTCTACGGTCCGATGTCGCTGCACGCATGAACCGCGCCTTCCGCCAGGTCGACGTGTTCGGCGCCGAGCGGCTGCTCGGCAACCCGGTGGCCGTCGTCCACGACGCCGACGGGCTCGACGAGAGCGAGATGGCGGCGTTCGCGCGCTGGACCAACCTCTCCGAGACCACGTTCCTCCTGACGCCCACCGATCCGGCCGCCGACTACCGGCTGCGCATCTGGACGCCGGGCGGCGAGCTGCCGTTCGCCGGCCACCCCACCCTCGGCTCGGCGCACGCGTGGCTGGAGGCGGGCGGTGTGGCGCGGTCCGCGGACGCCGTCGTGCAGGAGTGCGGCGCCGGCCTGGTCACCGTCCGCCGCGAGCCGGCACGGCTCGCGTTCCGCGGCCCGCCGCTGCTGCGGTCGGGGCCGGTCGACGTCGACGACCTCGCCCGGATCGCCCGTGCGCTGGCCCTCGACGAGCACGACATCCTCGACGCCGCCTGGGTCGACAACGGGCCGGGGTGGGTCGGCGTCCTGCTCGCCGACGCCGCCGCGGTGCTCGCATGCCAGCCCCACTGGGCCGCGTTCGGCGATCTCGACGTCGGCCTCGTCGGCCCGTACCCGCCGGGCTCCTCGGACGCCGCCGTCGAGGTGCGCGCCTTCTGCCCGGGCATCGGCGTGGTGGAGGACCCGGTGACCGGCAGTCTCAACGCCGGCCTCGCCCAGTGGCTCGCCGGCGACCGCCTCCCCACCTCCTACGTGGCCTCCCAGGGCACCGCCCTCGGCCGCCGCGGCCGGGTCCACGTCGACGTCGTCGACGGCGAGGTCTGGGTCGGCGGCAACACCACCACCGTCCTCTCGGGCACGTATGCGGGGTAGTCCCTGACGAAAAGCGCCAGAATTGCCGCCCGGCAGGCGCTTTTCGTCAGGGACTATCCCACCCGGCGGCGGTAGGTTCGGGGGTGTGCAGCAGTACCTCGATCTCCTGACGCGGATCCTCGACGAGGGGGTGGAGAAGGGGGACCGGACGGGCACGGGCACGCGGTCGGTGTTCGGGCACCAGATGCGGTTCGACCTCACCGCCGGGTTCCCGCTGGTGACGACCAAGAAGATCCACACCCGCTCGGTGTTCGCCGAGCTGCTGTGGTTCCTCCGCGGCGACACGAACGTGAAGTGGCTGCAGGACCGCGGCGTCACGATCTGGGACGAGTGGGCCGACGAGGCCGGCGACCTCGGGCCGGTGTACGGCTACCAGTGGCGCAGCTGGCCGACGCCGGACGGGCGGCACGTCGACCAGATCGCGCAGGTCGTCGAGCAGATCCAGCGCGACCCCGACAGCCGCCGCCACATCGTCAGCGCCTGGAACGTCGCCGACATCCCGCAGATGGCGCTCGCGCCGTGCCACACGATGTTCCAGTTCTACGTCGCCGACGGCCGGCTGAGCTGCCAGCTCTACCAGCGCTCGGCCGACGTGTTCCTCGGCGTCCCGTTCAACATCGCGTCGTACGCGCTGCTCACCCACATGGTCGCCCAGGTCACCGGGCTCGGCGTCGGCGACTTCGTGCACACGCTCGGCGACGCGCACCTCTACGCCAACCACCTCGACCAGGCCCGGCTCCAGCTCACCCGCGATCCCCGGCCGCTGCCGACGCTCCACCTCGACCCGAGCGTCACCGAGCTCGACCAGTTCGACCTCGAGCACGTCGAGATCAGCGGCTACGACCCGCACCCCGGCATCAAGGCCCCGATCGCGGTATGAGCCGCCGATGACGCCCGGCGGGAAGCGCGTCGTCCTGGTGGCGGCGGTGGCGGAGAACGGCGTCATCGGCGCCGACGGCGAGATCCCGTGGCGTCTGCCGGAGGACTTCGCCCACTTCAAGGCCACCACCATCGGCCACACCCTGGTGCTGGGCCGTACCACCCACGAGGGCATCGGCAGACCGCTCCCCGACCGCACCACGGTCGTGCTCACGACCAACCCGGACTGGTCCGCCGAGGGCGTCCTCGTGGCCCGCACCTTCCACGACGCCATGGCGCTGGCCGACGAGCGCGACCTGCCGGGCGACGTGATGGTCGGCGGGGGAGCTGGGGTCTACGCAGCGGCGCTGCCGTACGCCGACGAGCAGGTGCTCAGCGAGGTGCCGCTGTCACCCGAGGGCGACACGCACTATCCCGACTTCGACCGCACCGAGTGGACCGAGACGACCCGCGACGAGCGCGACGGCTTCACGATCGTCCGGCTGCTCAGGAGAAGCTAGGACCGGTCGTCCGGCAGCGGCACCTTGCGCTCGGCGACGGCGACGTCGAGCAGCCGCAGCAGCGCCTGCAGGGTCTCGACGGCGGTCTCGGCCTGGGGACCGCCGACGGCGTCGCGCAGCCGGAGGTCGAGGCGCTCCCACGCCGCGGCGGTGGCGCGCACGGCACCGTGGCCGCGCCCGGTGAGGGCCACCGGCCGGCCGCGCCGGTCGACCTCCGCCGTGACGTGCTCGACGTAACCGAGCGCGATGAGCTCGCGCACGATGGTGGCCACGACGTGCTGGGAGACGCCGAGGTCGCGGGCCATCGAGCTGGCCGTGTCGGGGCCGGCGAGCAGCCGTTGGACGACGTACCCGTGCCGCGGGCGGAGTCCGGTGAAGCCTCGCTCCCGGAGCTCGCGCAGCACGTGGTCCTCGACGGCAGCCCCGGCGACGGCGACGGCGCCCGGGAGGTCCAGGGTGCCCATGGCGACAGGCTGACCGAACCGCGGGGTGGGGGCAAGCACCTGGCAGGGTGTCGGCATGGAGTTCGCGGTGTTCACCGAGCCACAGCAGGGCGCCACCTACGACGACCTGCTGGCCGTCGCCCTCGAGGCCGAGCGACTCGGGTTCGGTGCGTTCTTCCGCTCCGACCACTACCTGCTGATGGGCGACCACGATCCTGGTCCGGGCCCCAGCGACGCCTGGACGACGCTCGCCGGCCTGGCCCGCGACACGTCCACGATCAACCTCGGCACGCTGGTCACCAGCGCAACGTTCCGGCTGCCCGGCCCGCTCGCGATCACCGTGGCGAACGTGGATGCGATGAGCGGCGGCCGGGTCGAGCTCGGCCTCGGCGCGGGCTGGTTCGCCGACGAGCACACCGCCTACGGCATCCCGTTCCCCGACACCGGCGAGCGCTTCGACCGGCTCGAGGAGCAGCTCGCGATCGTCACCGGGCTGTGGGCCACTCCGGAGGGCAAGACCTTCGACTTCGCCGGCGAGCACTACACGCTCGCCGACAGCCCCGCGCTGCCCAAGCCGCACCAGACGAAGCCGCGGGTGATCATCGGCGGGCACGGCAAGAAGCGCACCCCGCGGCTGGCCGCCACCTACGCCGAGGAGTTCAACGTGCCGTTCGCGCCTCTCGACGTCGCGCTCGCGCAGAACGAGCGGGTCCGGCAGGCGTGCGAGGAGCGGGACCGCGACCCGGCGTCGATGCGGTTCTCCAGCGCCCTCGTGCTCTGCGTCGGCGCCGACGAGAAGGAGTTCACCCGGCGCGCCGAGGCCATCGGTCACGACCCGGCCGAGCTGCGCCGCGACCACCTCGGCGGCACGGTGGACGAGGTGGTCGACCGGGTCCGCCGCTACCGCGACGCGGGCACCGACCGGCTGTTCCTCCAGGTCCTCGACCTCGCCGACCTGGATCACCTCCGGCTCGTCGCGCAGGACGTGATCCCGGCAGCGTTAACCTGAACCACATGGCCACTCCCGAGGCGCCGTTCGGACGCGTCCTGACGGCGATGGCGACCGCGTTCCACGACGACGGGTCGGTCGACCCCGACGGGTGTGCCCGCATCGCCCGGCACCTCGTCGACCACGGGCACGACGGGGTGGTGGTCTCCGGCACCACCGGCGAGTCGCCCACCACCACCGTGGCCGAGGACGCCGAGATCCTCGCCGCCGTCGTCGATGCCGTCGGCGACCGGGCCAGCGTCGTGGCCGGCGTCGGCACCAACAGCACCGCCCATTCCGTCGAGCTGGCCCGGCAGGCCGAGAAGACCGGGGCAGACGGGCTGCTGCTCGTGACGCCGTACTACAACAAGCCCGGCCCGGCCGGCGTGCTCCAGCACTTCCGCACCGTCGTCGAGGCCACCGACGTGCCCGTGATGCTCTACGACGTGCCGGCCCGCACCGCCACCCAGATCACCCTCGACACCTACGCCGAGGCCGCCACCTGGGAGCCCGTCGTCGCCGTCAAGGACGCCGTCGGCGA
Source organism: uncultured Actinomycetota bacterium (assembly GCA_963808855.1). Classification (GTDB taxonomy): domain Bacteria; phylum Actinomycetota; class Actinomycetes; order Propionibacteriales; family Nocardioidaceae; genus Nocardioides. The sequence goes on from CAWEHA010000002.1 coordinate 1,865,842, forward strand.
CTTCGTGCGCGGGCTGCGGCTCCTCGACCTCGGCTACGCGGTCTACTCCGGCGACGACGTCGCCAACCTCGGCTGGCTCGCCCACGGCGCCGCCGGCTTCGTGAGCGTCGTCGGCCACGCGGCGGGCGACCAGCTGCGGGCCATGGTCGACGCCTGGGACGCCGGCGACACCGCCACCGCCCGCGCGGTGTTCGCCGGGATCGTGCCCGCCATCGACGCCGTGATGGGCCCGGACAACTACGGCGCCACCACCGCCAAGGCCGCGCTCCAGCTGCTCGGCGTGCTCGACAACCGGGCCGTGCGCGGCCCGCTCGTACCGCTGGACGACGACGAGGTCGAGGCGCTCCGCGCCGGCCTGGCCGCCGCCGGCCTCCTCTGAACCTCCCCGCACCCACCAGACAGGAACTTCGTGAGCCATCCCCACCCCGAGCTGACCGCGCCCCCCGAGCTCCCCGCAGGAGGCCTCCGCGTCATCCCGCTCGGCGGTCTCGGCGAGGTCGGCCGCAACATGACCGTCTTCGAGTTCGACGGCAAGCTGCTGATCGTCGACTGCGGCGTGCTGTTCCCCGAGGACCACCACCCGGGCGTCGACCTGATCCTCCCCGACTTCGCTGCGATCCGGGACCGCCTCGACGACATCGTCGGGCTCGTGCTCACCCACGGCCACGAGGACCACATCGGGGCCGTGCCCTACCTGCTGCGCGAGCGCGGCGACATCCCGCTCATCGGCTCGAACCTCACGTTGGCGCTGCTGCGCAGCAAGCTGCAGGAGCACCGCCTCAAGGAGACCGTGCACTACCCGGTCACCGAGGGCGAGAAGCTCACGATGGGGCCGTTCGACCTCGAGTTCATCGCGGTCAACCACTCGATCCCGGACGCGCTCGCCGTCGCGATCCGCACGCCGGCCGGGCTGGTGCTGCACACCGGCGACTTCAAGATGGACCAGCTGCCGCTCGACGGCCGCATCACCGACCTGCGTGCCTTCGCCCGGCTCGGCGAGGAGGGGGTCGACCTCTTCCTCACCGACTCCACCAACGCCGAGACGCCCGGGTTCACGCCCTCGGAGAAGTCGATCACCCCGGTGATCGACCAGGTGTTCCGCGACTCTGCCCAGCGGGTGATCGTGGCGTGCTTCGCCTCGCACGTGCACCGCGTGCAGCAGGTGATGGACGCCGCCGTCGCCCACAACCGCAAGGTCGCCTACGTGGGTCGCTCGATGGTGCGCAATATGGGCATCGCCCGCGATCTCGGCTACCTGCGGGTGCCGCCGGGCGTCATGGTCGACGCCAAGCAGCTCGCCGAGCTGCCGCCGGAGCGGCAGGTGCTGATCTCCACCGGCTCCCAGGGCGAGCCGATGAGCGCGCTGAGCCGGATCGCGCAGCGCAACCACAACTTCGTGCACATCGAGGAGGGCGACACCGTCCTGCTCGCGTCCAGCCTCATCCCCGGCAACGAGAACGCCGTCTACCGGGTGATCAACGGCCTGGCCCGGTGGGGCGCCCGCGTGGTGCACAAGGGCAACGCGCTCGTGCACGTGAGCGGCCACGCCAGCGCGGGCGAGCTCCTCTACTGCTACAACATCGTCAAGCCGCGCAACGTGCTCCCGGTGCACGGCGAGATCCGGCACATGCTGGCCAACGGCGCGCTCGCGAGCTCCACCGGCGTCGAGAACGTGGTGATCGCCGAGGACGGCGTCGTCGTCGACCTGGTCGACGGTGTGGCCGCCGTGAGCGGCAAGGTCGAGTGCGGCTACGTGTTCGTCGACGGCACCTCGGTCGGCGACATCACCGAGGCCGACCTCAAGGACCGCCGGATCCTGGGCGAGGAGGGCTTCATCTCGGTGATCGTGGTCGTCGACTCGGTGAGCGGGAAGGTCGCCGGCGGTCCGGAGATCCACGCCCGCGGCTTCGCCGAGGACGACACCACCTTCGACGAGATCAAGCAGCCGATCATCGACGCGCTCGACGCCGCGATCGGCGAGGGCAGCACCGACGCCTACCAGCTCCAGCAGACCGTGCGCCGGGTGGTGGGCCGCTGGGTCAGCAACCGCTACCGCCGCCGGCCGATGATCATCCCGGTGGTGATCGAAGCCTGACGCGGGAGCCTGCGACCGCGTGCAGGCTTCACCGGTGGTCGAGCGAGCCGTCCGACCGACGGAGGAGGTCGGAACCGGCGTGTCGAGACCTCGCGAGGTCAACGGCCACGTAACCCGTCCGGCGTCCTGCATCGCACGCCGGACGGTTTGCACAAAGGTGAGGGTGCCCGCCGACGCCGTTCCGGCCTAGATTCCCGAGGACAGGTGATCGGGCACCTGGGGGAACCCGTGTGTCCGTCACGTCTTGCAACGGAAGGACACGCAAGGTGCGACCCACGCGTACCGCCGGCGGGCTCATCAGCCTCGCCGTCGTCGCCGGTCTGGGCCTCGTCGCGCAACCAGGCGCGACCGCCCAGCCGGCCACTCAGCAGTCCCAGTCAGCCCCCACCGGGGCCGAGGAGCCCAGCCCCGCGGCGCCGTCCGACGCGCTGGCCAGCCCGATCGCCGACAAGCAGCAGGAGCTGCGCCAGCAGGCCTGGGCGGACGTGCTCAGCGGCGAGGCCAAGGCCCGCACGGTCAACGGCAACCGCGTCGTGAAGGTGGGCCGGGAGTCCGCGCCCACCCGCACCAACGGTCGCGCCGGTGCCCAGACCAAGCAGGACCAGTACGTCGAGCTCGAGAACGAGCGCACCGACCGGGTGTTCGTGTTCCTGGTCGAGTTCGGCGACCAGCGGCACCCCGACTTCCCCGACCAGGACGTCGACCCGGCCACGCCGGGCCCGGCCCGCTACGACGGCCCCGCCTTCAACCAGATCCCGAAGCCCGGACCCGACAACAACAAGACCCAGTGGCGCCCCAACTTCAACAAGGCCTACTACAACAAGCTGTACTTCGGTGCCGGCAAGAACGACGAGTCGCTCAAGACCTACTACGAGCGGCAGTCCTCCGGCCGCTACAGCGTGAGCGGCGAGGTCACCGACGTCACCCGGGTGCAGTACAACCAGGCCCGCTACGGCCGCCCGTTCGAGGGCGAGTTCGCCGGCGCCGGCTGCACGACCAGCGACATCGTGTGCAGCAACACCTGGGCGCTCATCAAGGACGGCATGACCCAGTGGGTGGCCGACCAGAAGGCCGCGGGCCGCACCGACGCCCAGATCAAGCAGCGGCTCGCCACCTACGACAAGCTCGACCGCTACGACTTCGACGGTGACGGCAACTTCGACGAGCCGGACGGCTACCTCGACCGGTTCCAGATCATCCACGCCGGTGGTGACCAGGCCGACGCCGACCCGCAGTTCGGCGAGGACGCGATCTGGAGCCACCGCTGGTACGCCTACTACACCGATCAGGGCCAGACCGGTCCGCCGACCAACAAGCTCGGCGGCACCCAGATCGGCGACACCGGCCTGTGGGTCGGCGACTACACGATCCAGCCGGAGAACGGCGGCCTCTCGGTGGTGGCCCACGAGTACGGCCACGACCTCGGCCTGCCCGACCACTACGACACCGCGGCCTCGGGCGACAACCCGGTCAGCTGGTGGACCCTGATGGCGCAGAGCCGGGTCTCCGACAAGGGCGACCAGGGCATCGGCACCCGTGCCGCCGACCTGGGCGTGTGGGACAAGCTCCAGCTCGGCTGGCTCGACTACGAGACCGTCGTGGCCGGACAGCAGCGGACGCTGGACCTCGGCCCCCACGAGTACAACAGCGCCAAGGCGCAGGGCGTCGCGGTCGTGCTGCCCGACAAGGACGTGCCCACCGCGCTCCCGGCGCCGCCGGAGGGCAGCAAGCAGTGGTGGAGCGGCACCGGCAACCGGTACACGGCGTCGATGACCCGGGAGGTGGCGGTCCCGGCCGCGGGCGGCACGCTCAGCATGAAGCTCGCCTGGAACATCGAGGAGGACTTCGACTACGGCTACGTGGAGGTGCAGCCGCCGGGCGGCGACTGGACGCCGCTGCCCACCTCCGCGGTCGACCCCGACACGGGCACCCACGCCGACGAGCCAGGCATCGACGGCGCCCAGACGACGTACGTGCCGGCGTCGTTCGACCTGGCGCCGTACGCGGGTCAGACCGTCGGCCTGCGGGTGCGCCACACCACCGACGGCGGCACTCTCGGCCAGACCCGGGCGGTGCCGTGGACGGGCCTGCTCGTCGACGACATCAAGGTCACCTCGGGCACCACCACCGTGTTCGCCGACGGTGCGGAGGCGCCGCCCGGCGGCTGGACGCTCAGCGGGTTCCGCTCGGTGGCGGCGTCGTTCACCACGCCGTACGACCACTTCTACCTGGCGAGCAACCGCGCCTACGTGTCGTACGACAAGTACCTGAAGACCGGCCCGTACAACTTCGGGTTCCCGGACCGGCCGGACTTCGCCGAGCACTTCCCGTACCAGGACGGCCTGCTCGTCAACTACTGGGACACCTCGTACTCGGACAACAACACGAGTCAGCACCCGGGCGCCGGTCTGGTGCTGCCGATCGACGCGCACCCCGAGGTGGACTTCAACCTGGAGGGCCAGCCGTGGCGCGGACGCATCCAGAACTACGACGGCACCTTCGGCACGCAGAAGGCCGACTCGTTCACGCTCCACGTGAACGGCAAGGCCAGCTACGTGCGCGGTGAGGCCGCCAACCCGGTGTTCGACGACACCGACCCGAACCGCTACTTCCAGCCGTTCGTCGACGGTGGGCTGCCGCGGGTCGGCGTCCGGGTCGCCGGCGTCGGCGTCAAGATCCGTGTCGTGAACCAGGACGGCACCTCGATGCGGATCCGGATCTCCTAGCCAGGTCCGAGTAGCACCACACAGGGCCGGGGGCGGCGGAACCGCCCCCGGCCCTCGTGCGTCACACTCAGGTGATGTCTCGGATCCTCGCGTTGGCCCTGGTCGCCGGACTCGCGCTCGCCCTCGGCGGGTGCGGGGGAGGCGACGACTCCGGAAGTGCCGACGACCCGGCGCCCACCACCGCGACGCCGACACCGAGCCCCACGAACACCGGTCCGCTGCCGCCCGACCTGCCCGACAAGCCCGAGGACGGGGCGGTCACCGTGAGTGGCCGGGTCTCCCTGGGGGTCGAGCCCGGCTGCATCCTGCTGGAGGGCAACGGTCGCCTGTACCTGCTCCTCGGCGGCGCCGACGTCGCCGGCCTGAAGGAGGGCGACGGCGTGCGCGTCACCGGCGCCGCCGACCCCGAGCTCATGACCACCTGCCAGCAGGGCACCCCGCTCCAGGTCGCCACCCTCGAGGTCCTCCCACCCCGCTGACCCGTCGCAAAACGCGCTGACCCGTCGCCTAGAGGCGACGGGTCAGCGCGTTCGGGGGTTGCGACTCAGCCGCCTGCGGGCGGCGTCGGCTCGGTCACCTCCTCGATGACGACCGAACCGGTGCCGAGCACCGCGTCCTGCTCGCTGAGGACCACGAGCTCACCGAAGAGCTGACGCCCCTCGGCGGGGGTGTCGTTGGCCGTGACCTCTCCCGCGATCGTGGCCGACTGGCCGCGGGCGAGGGTGGTCTCGGTCGGGTCGACCGCGAGCTGGCCCAGCGCCGGGGAGTAGAACACGTCGAGGTAGTCGTACTCGGTCGTGCCGGCCGGGACCTCGTAGCCGATCACCTCCACCGTGTACGTGCCCGCCTCGGGGTTCGGGATGCTCACCGACTCCTCGGAGTCGCCGTCGGCGTCCGAGGCCACGAGGTCGTCGCCCAGGTACACCTCGAGGTCGAGGTCGGCGGCGAGGTCGGAGACGTTGCCGATCGCGACATCGAGGCGCGAGGAGCCCTCGGGCACCTCGACCTCGAAGTCCTGCACGGCACCGTCGGCGATCGTCGGGCGCTCGGAGAACGAGCTGCCCAGCGGGCCGCCCTCACCATGCACCGTGACCGGACCGTAGTTGTTGGTGACCTCCCACTCGACCGGCTCCGGCGTGCCCGCCTCGACCGACGGGAGGGTCACCGTCTCCGGATCCACCGTGATGCCCTGCACCGCGGCGGTGAGCCGGTACGGGTTGCGCAGGCTGGGTGAGGTGCGGCGGGCCTCCACCTCGATCTCCCACACACCCGGCAGCGGGTCCTCGTAGGCGCGGGCGTTGGGGTTGCACGCCTCGCGGTCGCTGAAGTTCGTGAAGCAGACCAGCGACGAGGTGCTCTCCACCGGGACGCCGTACGGGTCGATCGCGATGAACCGGGTCTGGCTCCCCGAGGCGATCCCGCCGAGGTTCAGCTGAAGCGACGACGCGCCCTCCGGCACCGGGATGAACAGGCTCTTGGTCAGGTTGCGCTCGACGCTGCTCGTCTGCGTCGCACTGAAGCCCGGCGCGGTCGGCGCCGAGGTGGCCACGATGTTCATCGCCACGTCGTGCTCGATGGTGGTGGTCCTCGGGTCGTCGACCCGCAGGATCGCCGAGTGCAGCCCGGCGGTGCGCGGCGTCGCCTTCACCTTGATCCGGACCGCCTGGTTGAGCGGCAGGTTCACGGTCGTGGGCGCCGTGTAGGTGCCGTCGTTGCCGACGATGCTCACCCGGTGCGCGACGGCACGCGACGGACCCGAGGTGCGGGTGATGTCGATCGGGTAGACGCGCGCCTGGCCCGGCGACTGACCGCCGCCGGCTCCGGGGGCGCAGCGGTTGTACAGGCCGGTGCCGCGGTTCGGCGTGGCGAGGAAGTCGTCGAGCGGGGTGCACACCTGCGCGCGGCTCGTGTAGCTGCGGATGGTCGGCTCCTGCGACAGCACGGTCCACGCCTCGAGGAGGTCGACCTGACCACGGCCCTGGCCCGCCGCCGGGATGCCGGCGCGGAAGTTCGCCGTGGAGAACATCGAGGCCCGCAGCTGGGTCGGCATCACGGCCACGTCGGTCTGGCGGGCGCGCGACAGCAGCAGCGCTGCTGCGCCGGCGGCCTGGGGCGAGGCCATCGAGGTGCCGTTGAAGTGCGCGTAGCCCGGCGGCAGCTGGTAGCCGGCCTCGGCCACCGCGGTGCCGGGCTGCCAGGTCGGAATGGTGGAGATCGCCGATCCGGGGGCCATCAGGTCGGGCTTGAACCCGCCGTCCTCACGCGGGCCGCGCGAGGAGTAGTTGTGCAGGTTCTCGGCCGAGGAGACGGTGGAGCCGTAGTTGGACAGCCAGGTCTCCTTCGTGATGGACGAGGCGACGCTCACGGCGTCGCTCGAGACCGAGGGGTCGCCGATCGTGTTGATACCCGGTCCGCTGTTGCCGGCGGAGAGGAAGATCTGCACGCCGGACTCGTCGATGAGCCGGTTGTAGAGCTCGGCGCGGGCGTTGTTGCCGTCGTTGAGGGCGGGGAGGCCGCCGATCGACATGTTGACGACGTCGACGCCGCGGTTGAGCACGAGGTCGGACATGCCGTCGGTCAGCGCGACCGCGGTGCAACCACCGCCCCAGTTGCAGGCGCGCGAGGAGATGAGCTTCGCGCCGGGAGCGGCGCCGTCCATCTCGCCGCCGAACATCGAGTTGGCGGCGGTGATGCCGGCGACATGCGAGCCGTGGGCGGCCTGGGGGATGCCGATGTTGACGACGTCGAGCGGCCCGGGGCCGCCGATCGGCGTGCTGTCGACGTCCTCGCGGTACTCGACGACGAACGGCATCCGCTCCGCGATCTCGGTGGCCGGGTTGTCGGTGCCGAAGTGGTTGACACCGAAGTCCTCGTTGTAGGGACGCATCGCGTCGCCCTCGTCGGTGAAGTCGTTGTCCTGGTCGGTGTCGACCCAGATGTCGTGGGTCGCGGGGTCGTAGAGCACGCCGAACAGGTCGGAGGTGTCGCCGTCACGGTTGACGTCGCCACCGGCCTCGCCGACCGCGATCGCCTCGTTGAACCGGTTGATGCGGTAGGTGCCCGCGGGCGCGGTCCAGGTCTGCGCCTGGTAGGTGAAGGTGGGTCCGGTGACCTCGGTGGACATGAACCGCCAGCTGGGGTCCTCCAGGGGGCTGGTGGCGGTCACCCAGTCGACGATCTTGCGCTCGCCGGTGGTGGTCTCGGCCAGCGCCGGGTGGTCGAGGTCGACGCCGGAGTCGAGGATGCCGATCGTGATCCCGCGGCCGTCGGAGTTCGGGTAGCGCTGCTTGAACGCGATCGCCCCGGTGTCACGGGTCGGCATGTACGGGTTGCTGTCGGGGGTGTCCGGGCCGGGGCCTTCCTGCGCCACCGCCGCCGCACCGCTCCGGGTGGTGGCGCTGGGCGAGGGGTTCTCGACGACCTCGTCGAGGTCGACGCCCTCGACGTCGGACAGGTCCGCGGCCTTGGTGACGGCCTTGGTCGGGAGGTTCACCGACACGTAGCCGACCTGGTCGTAGCGGCTCATCACCGATCCGCCGAGGTCCTCGAGACCGCTCACGACGGAGTCGGTCTCGCCCTCGGTGGTGGCGACGATGAGGGTGACGCGCTTCGTGCCCTTGCTGAGCGCTTCGGCGAGCAGCTCACGGTCGTGCTGACCGAGGGCGTCGCGACCCGAGACGTCCTTGGCCGACGGGCTGCCGCCCGGCTCGGCCGCCGAGGCCCCGGTGGGGGCGGCGGGGACGGCGAGGGCCGGTCCGGCGAGGGTGCTCGCCGACACGGCCAGGGCCGCAGAGAGAAGGCCGACCAGGACTGGTCGACCGTGAATGGGTGATTTCACGGGGGATCCTTCCGAGATCCGAGAGGCGGAGATCCGGTGAACACGCGTCCGGACCAGCGTCACCCTAAGCAGCCCCCTGCCGGGGGTCCAGTACCTCGAAGGGTTGGTTGTCGTGGCCGAGGCCTTCCCACGACACGCTCCGTGTGGTGCATGTGGCTGGTGTGACGACCACCTAGGTTTGGTGGCATGGCGACCCGTACGTCTTCCCCGCCGGGTTCGCGGAGCAAGAGTTCTTCCCCGTCACGGTCCAGGAGCGGCACCAGCCGCGGTGGCTCGGGACGGTCGGGAGGGTCGAGCACGCGGGCCCGGAGCGCCGGGAAGTCCCCCTCCAAGTCCTCGAAGCGACCGTCGACCTCGCGGTCGTCGTCGCGCTCCACCAAGCGCCCGGCCCCGCGCGCGGTCCGCTCGGGGACGGGTCCGGTCGCACGCCTGTTCCAGACACTGCTGCGCGGGCTCGCCGTCGTCTGGCTCGGGATCGCCCACGCCCTCGGCGCCGGCGCCCGCGGGATCGGCCGCAGCGCCCGCGACCTCGAGCCCGAGCACCGCCGCGACGGCGCCGGGCTGGCACTGGTGGCCACCGCCGTCGTGGTGGCCGCCGCCGTCTGGTTCGTGGTGCCCGGCGGGGTCATGGACCTCGCTCGCACCGCCGTCACCGGCACCGTCGGCAAGGTCGGCTGGCTGGTGCCCTTGGCCCTGGTGTGGTCGGGCTGGCGCCTGATGCGCGACCCGGTGGGCAACGGCCCCGCCGGCCGCCAGGCCATCGGCTGGACGGCGCTCGCCCTCGGCTCGCTCGGCATCGTGCACCTCGCCGCCGACAACCCGCAGCCCGTCGCCGGCGACACCACGCCGCTGCGCGAGGGTGGCGGTGCCGTCGGGTACGTCGTCGCCTCGCTGCTGCTGGACCTGCTGCGCTCCACCTACGTCGTGGTGCCGGTGCTCGTGCTGGTGGCGCTGTTCGGCGTCCTGGTCGTCACGGCCACCCCGCTCTACAAGGTGCCCGAGCGGCTGCGTGGCCTGCGCGACACCGCGCTGGGGCGCGCCCCGGCCCCCGCCGACCCGGCCGACGCCCATGGAGCCGACGACGACACCAGCGACTTCCACCGCGGCGACGCCGCCTACGACACGCCCGTCGTCGAGGACCCGCCCCGCAAGCGGCGCGGACGCAAGGCACCGCCCGAGGAGCAGGTCGACGTCGACCTGCACGGCCCCGACGCCGGCGACGACACCGTCGCCATGGCGGCCGCCGCCGCTGACGCCGACCCCGAGGCCACCGGCGAGCTCGTGCCGCCGCCGCACACGCCGATCGAGCAGCGGATGGAGCAGCTCGCGCTGTCGGGCGACATCGTCTACACGCTGCCGGGCAACGAGGTGCTCAAGCCGGGCTCGCCGCACAAGGCCCGCTCCCGCGCCAGCGACGACGTGGTGGAGCGGCTCACCCAGGTGCTCGAGCAGTTCGGCATCGACGCGCAGGTCACCGGCTACACCCGCGGCCCCACCGTCACGCGCTACGAGGTGGAGCTCGGCTCCGCGGTGAAGGTGGAGAAGGTCACCGCGCTGTCGAAGAACATCTCCTACGCGGTGGCCTCGGCCGACGTCCGCATCCTCAGCCCGATCCCCGGCAAGTCCGCCATCGGCATCGAGATCCCCAACGTCGACAAGGAGATCGTCTCCCTCGGCGACGTGCTGCGGTCGGGCAACGCCCGCGGCGACCACCACCCGATGGTGGCCGGGCTCGGCAAGGACGTCGAGGGCGGCTTCGTGGTCGCGAACCTCGCGAAGATGCCGCACCTGCTGGTGGCCGGCGCCACCGGCTCCGGAAAGTCGAGCTTCATCAACTCGATGATCACCTCGGTGCTCATGCGCGCCACGCCCGACGAGGTGCGGATGATCATGGTCGACCCCAAGCGGGTCGAGCTGAACGCCTACGAGGGCGTCCCGCACCTCATCACCCCGATCATCACCAACCCGAAGAAGGCGGCCGAGGCGCTCGCCTGGGTCGTGCGCGAGATGGACCTGCGCTACGACGACCTCGCCAACTTCGGGTTCCGCCACATCGACGACTTCAACAAGGCGGTGCGGGCCGGCAAGGTGACGGTGCCCGAGGGGAGCGAGCGGAAGCCGACGCCGTACCCGTACCTGCTGGTGATCGTCGACGAGCTCGCCGACCTGATGATGGTGGCGCCGCGCGACGTCGAGGACGCCATCGTCCGCATCACCCAGCTGGCGCGGGCCGCCGGCATCCACCTGGTGCTCGCGACGCAGCGGCCGTCGGTCGACGTCGTCACCGGCCTCATCAAGGCCAACGTGCCGTCGCGGCTGGCATTCGCCACCTCCTCGCTCGCCGACAGCCGGGTGATCCTCGACCAGCCCGGTGCCGAGAAGCTCGTGGGCCAAGGTGACGGCCTGTTCCTGCCGATGGGCGCCTCGAAGCCGATCCGCGTACAGGGCTCGTGGGTCACCGAGGTCGAGATCCACCAGGTGGTCAAGCACTGCAAGGGTCAGCTGCAGCCGGTCTACCGCGACGACGTCACGGCGCCGGCGCAGACCACCCGCGAGCTCGACGACGACATCGGCGACGACCTCGACCTCGTCGTGCAGGCGATCGAGCTGGTGGTCTCCACGCAGTTCGGGTCGACCTCGATGCTGCAGCGCAAGCTGCGGGTCGGCTTCGCCAAGGCCGGCCGGCTGATGGACATCCTCGAGAGCCGAGGCGTGGTGGGGCCGAGCGAGGGGTCGAAGGCCCGTGACGTCCTGGTCAAGCCCGACGAGGTCGACTCCGTGATCGCGACGATCCAGGGGGAGCAGGGATGAGCGTCGACATCGAACCGACATCCGACGACACCACGACCGCGGTGGAGGTGGTCGCCGAGCCCGAGGTGCTGGAGGTGCGCCGCGACGGCGCGCTCGTGACCGTCGTGGGGCTGAGCGCGGCCGGCGTCGCGGTGGCCTGGCTGCAGCGGGCCGTCGGCACCGGTGCGCCGCTGGACTGGCTGCTGTGCGCCGTCCTCGGCGTCGTCGCCCTGGCCCACCTCGGGTTCGCGCTCGACGCCCGGGTGCCGCTCGTGGTGGCCGACGGGCACGGCGTCCGGCTCCGGCGCGGCCGGCGGTGGGAGGGCATGGCGTGGGCCGACCTCGACCGCGTGGAGCATCGCCCTCGCACCTCGATGCTGCGCGACGGCCGGCTGACGTTCGTCACCGCCGACGCCGCACCCCAGGTGCGGCTCTCGCTGTCGACCCGCCTGATCGGCGCGGACTGGCACCAGCTCACCGACGCCCTCGTCGAGCTCGCCGACGGGCGCACCGAGGTGCACGAGCTCGTCGCGGGCGAGGTGGAGGAGACGCCGGTCGAGCAGGTCGTGCTCGCCGATCCTGTCGGACGAGGAGGAGGAGCCCTCGCCGTCCCCGGACCCCGATCGTGACCTCGACGCCGGCCGCCGGGTCGAGGTGCGGCGCGACCCCCTGCCCGTCGTCGCTCCCGTGGTGGTCGCGGCCCCCGAGCCCGGCTCGGCCGACACGACCACGATGGTGATCGACGACGCCGCCGTCCGCGAGGGCGTGGCCGACCCGGTGGTGGGCCCGCCGCTGGCCACGGCCCGGCGCCGGATCGGGCTCAGCGTCGACCAGCTCGCCGAGCGCACCCGGATCCGTCCGCACGTCATCGAGGCGATCGAGGTCGACGACTTCGCGCCGTGCGGTGGCGACTTCTACGCGCGCGGCCACCTCCGCACGCTGGCGCGGGTGCTCGGCGTCGAGGCGGCGCCGTTGCTCGAGGCCTACGACGAGAAGTACGCCGACGCGCCGATCGACCCCCGCTCGGTGTTCGAGGCCGAGCTCGCCACCGGGCTCGATCCGGGGCACCAAGGGCGGCCTCAACTGGTCGGTGCTCGTCGCGGCCGTGATGGCCGTCGTGCTCGTGTGGTCGATCGCGCGGCTGGTGATGGACGCGCCGGTGCCGCTCGCCGACCGCCCGGTGCTCGACGGCTCGCCCGGGGGCAAGGCCTCCCTGTCCGGCAGCACCCCGAAGGTGCCGGTGGAGTTCACCGCCGCCACCGGCGGGGCGCGGGTGATCGTGCGCGACGGCAACCAGGAGGTCGTCTTCGACGAGACCCTCCCGTTCATGCAGACCGCCGAGGTCGACGTCGTGCCGCCCGTCCGCATCAGCTCGACCGACGGCGGCCTCACCGTCACCGTCGACGGCGACAACCGCGGCGCCCTCGGCGAGACCGGTGCCGATGCGCAGAACGTGTTCGTCGTCCGAAACTGACGGGGACGCCCGAGGGACGAGGGCGAACCCGTCGATGGTGGTCGAGCGAGCCGCGCGACCGAGCTTGCGAGGTCGCGACCGGCGTGTCGAGACCTCGTGAGGTCAACGGCTACGCGACCACCGCCGTTTCGGGGCGGACCCGGCCGCCGCGACTATCCTCGCCAGGACATGACCACCGACGCCGCGACGACCGAGGAGCCGCTCTCCGTCGCCCTGCTCACCCTCGGGTGCGCGCGCAACGAGGTGGACTCCGAGGAGCTCGCCGGGCGGCTGGCGGCGGACGGGTTCCGGCTCGTGCCCGACGCGGCCGACGCCGACACGGTCGTGGTCAACACGTGCGGGTTCGTGGAGGCGGCGAAGAAGGACTCGGTCGACGCGCTCCTCGAGGCCTCGGACCTCAAGCAGGACGGCAAGGCCAGGGCCGTGGTGGCGGTGGGGTGCCTGGCCGAGCGGTACGGCGCCGAGCTGGCCGAGAGCCTGCCCGAGGCCGACGCCGTGCTCGGCTTCGACGACTACCCCGACATCGCGGCCCGGCTGCGCGGCATCGTGGCGGGGGAGCGGCCGCACGCCCACACCCCGCAGGACCGCCGCCGGCTGCTGCCGATCAGCCCCATCGACCGCACCGCCCCCGAGGTGGCCCCGCGAGCGCGGCTGGAGTCCGGTCCGCTGGCGCCGCTGAAGCTGGCGTCGGGCTGCGACCGCCGCTGCTCGTTCTGCGCGATCCCCACGTTCCGCGGCGCCTTCGTGAGCCGCCGCCCCTCCGACGTCCTCGCCGAGGCCCGCTGGCTGGCCGGCGAGGGCGTGCGCGAGCTGTTCCTGGTGAGCGAGAACACCACCTCCTACGGCAAGGACCTCGGCGACCTCCGGCTGCTCGAGACGCTGCTGCCCGAGGTCGCGGCCGTCGACGGCGTCGAGCGGGTCCGCGTGTCCTACCTGCAGCCGGCCGAGATCCGGCCCGGTCTGCTCGAGGCGATCGCCACCACCGACGGCGTCGTGCCCTACTTCGACCTCTCCTTCCAGCACGCCAGCCCGACGGTGCTGCGCCGGATGCGCCGCTTCGGCGACCCGGACGCCTTCCTCGGCCTGCTCGAGCAGGTCCGCGCGCTCGCCCCGGAGGCCGGCGTCCGCTCCAACGTGATCGTCGGCTTCCCCGGTGAGACCGACGACGACCTCGACACCCTCTGCGCCTTCCTCGAGGCGGCGCGGCTCGACGTCACCGGCGTGTTCGGCTACTCCGACGAGGACGGCACCGAGGCGGCGGCGTTCCCGCACGCGCAGAAGCTGGACGCCGACGAGGTGTGGGCACGCGCCCAGCACGTCACAGCGCTCGTCGAGGAGCTCACCGCCCAGCGCGCCGAGGAGCGCGTCGGCGAGCAGGTCACGGTGCTGGTCGAGAGCGTCGACGACGACGCCGAGGGCCGCGCCGACCACCAGGGTCCCGAGGTCGACGGCACCACCCGGCTGGTCGAGGGAGCCTTCCAGATCGGTGACCTCGTCCCCGCCGTCGTGGTGGGCTCCGACGGCGTCGACCTGCTCGCCCGGCCCGCAGGGCCCGCGCGATGAGCGACCCGACCGCCCCGGCCGAGAAGCCGAGCAACTGGAACATCCCCAACGTCCTGACGACGCTGCGGATCCTGCTGGTGCCGCTCTACGGCTGGGCACTGCTCGCCCACGACTACGACTCCGTGCGCGTGGCGCTGCGTGGCCTTCGGCATCTTCGTGGTGGCGATGGCCACCGACAAGATCGACGGCGACATCGCCCGCGTCCCGCAACCTCATCACCGACTTCGGCAAGATCGCCGACCCCATCGCCGACAAGGCGCTCACCGGGATGGCGCTCGTCGCGCTCTCGGTGATGGGCGACGTGTGGTGGTGGGTGACCATCGTGGTGCTCGTGCGCGAGTGGTCGGTCACCCTGCTGCGGCTCTCGGTGGCGAAGACGGTCGTGATCGCGGCCGCGGCCAGCGGCAAATGGAAGACGACGACCCAGGGGCTCGCTCTCGCTCTGCTGACCCTCCCGGCGCGCCAGGTCGACGGCTGGCTCGACATCCCCGGGGGACATCGTCTTCTACGTCGGGCAGGCCTCGCTGGCCGTCGCCGTCGCCCTCACGCTGTGGTCCGGATATGAGTTCTTCCGGGACTTCTGGCGGCAGCGGGGCGACCGACGCGTGTCGACTCCGTAACTTTCGGATGAGTTTCCGGCGTTCGGTATCTATCGCCGAACGACCGGGTTAGGGTCAGCCCGCTTCCCCGGCGCTGTACCCAGTCATGTCGTGGTGTCTTCCTCTTCGAAGGGTTCCTGTCGGTGTTCAAACACGCTTCCCGGCGTCGTGCGGTGATCGCTCCGGCGATCCTGGCGATGCTCGCTTCCTCGTTCTCGCTCCTGCTCACCACTGCTCCCGCCCAGGCCAACCCGGCCGGCACCGGGCTGGTCATCAGTGAGGTCTACGGAGGAGGTGGCAACAGCGGCGCCACCCTCACCAACGACTTCATCGAGCTCTACAACCCGACCGACGTCGCCGATCAGCGTCAACGGCTGGTCGGTGCAGTACCGCAGCTCCGCGCGGTACCGGTGCCGCCACGCGGCGTCACGCCGCTGAGCGGCACGGTGCCGGCCGGGGCCACTACCTGGTCCAGCAGGCGGCCGGCAG
This sequence comes from uncultured Actinomycetota bacterium, assembly GCA_963808855.1. Taxonomy (GTDB): domain Bacteria; phylum Actinomycetota; class Actinomycetes; order Propionibacteriales; family Nocardioidaceae; genus Nocardioides. The sequence continues at coordinate 1,881,416 of CAWEHA010000002.1, forward strand.
CGGCGGCACGCACCGCCCTGCCCGCACGCCGACGCCACCGGCACCGATCGCCATGGGCGGCACCGGCGGCACGGTGATCCTGTCCAACGGCACCGACGGCCGTCGAACCCGCGGCACCGGCTCGGTCGCGGCGAACCCGGCGATCATCGACCTCGTCGGCGTCAACAGCAACGTGTGGGAGGGCGCGAACAAGGCGCCCGGCATCGCCAACACGCACGTCGTCCTCGCGCAACGCGACCGGCGCCGACACCGACAACAACGACGCCGACTTCACCACCGGCGCGCCGACCCCGATCAACAGCGCCGGGCGAGGGGCCCGCGCACCCCGAGGACCTCGGTGACACCACGATCGCCGAGATCCAGGGCACGGACGCGGCGACCAGCCCGCTCGCCGGCGACATCGCCACCACCGAGGGCGTCGTCACCGCGGCCTACCCCACGCGGCGGGTTCGCCGGCTTCTACCTCCAGACCGGCGGCACCGGCGGCGCCACCGACGCCACGCCCGGCGCCTCCGACGGCATCTTCGTCTTCGCGCCCGGCCTCGACGCCACCACGATGCCCGCGGTCGGCGACTCGGTCGAGCGTGCGCGGGCCTCGTCTCCGAGTTCAACGGGCTCACCGAGATCAGCCGCGAGCCCGCGCCGTCGGGCCGGTCGACGTCACCGACATCCCGGCGCTCGACCCGGTCACCCCGCTGGACACCGCGCTCCCGCGACCGCCGCGGACCGCGAGGCCCACGAGGGCGAGCTGCTCGACCCGAGCGACGCGTTCACGGTCACCAACACCTTCACCACCAACCAGTTCGCCGAGATCGGTCTCGCCACCGGCAACCGACCGCTGATCTCGCCCACCGAGGTCGGCGCCGTCGGCACGCCGGAGTACGAGGCGCAGATCGAGCGACAACGCCGACCGCGGCGTCGCCCTCGACGACGGCTCGAGCATCAACTTCCTCAGCAGTGCCAACCAGGGCACGCCGCTGCCGTGGCTCTCGCCGAGCAACCCGATCCGGGTGGGCGCGGCGGCCACGCTGCAGGCCGCGGTGGTCCTCGACTACCGCAACAACACCTGGAAGTTCCAGCCGCAGCAGCAGGTCACGGGCACGGTGGCGAGGTCGCGACCTTCACCGACACCCGCACCGAGAACGCTGCGCCGCAGCCGGTCGGCGGCGACCTGAAGCTCGGCCACGTTCAACGTGCTCAACTACTTCAACACCACCGGAGAGGTCTTCGAGAGCCGCGGTGGCACGTGCACGCTACTTCAACGACCGCGACGGCGACCCGGTGGCGGTCAACAGCTGCAACCCGAACGGTCCGCGCGGTGCCGCCGAGGGCGGCGACCTGAACCGCCAGCAGAGCCAAGATCGTGCGCGCCATCAACACGATGGACGCCGACATCGTCTCGCTCGAGGAGATCGAGAACTCGGTGAAGCTGCTCGGCGAGACCGACCGCGACGACGCCGTCAAGCAGCTCGTCAACGCGCTCAACACCGCCGCCGGCAGCCGCCGCTGGGCCTTCGCCGCCTCGCCGGCCGCTGCCGACCTGCCGGCGCTGGCCGAGCAGGACGTGATCCGCACGGCGTTCATCTACGACCCCACCGTCGTCGCCCCGTCGGGGCGTCGAAGGTGCTCGTGGGCTCGGTGCCGTTCAACAACGCCCGCGAGCCGCTGGCCCAGGCGTTCAAGCCCGCGGGTCTCGGCGACGACGCGGCGTTCGCCGTGATCGTGAACCACTTCAAGTCCAAGGGCTGCGGTGGCGAGTCCGGCGACAACGCCAACGGCCCCCAGGGCTGCTTCAACGGCGACCGCAGGCGGCAGGCCGCGGCGCTGGTCGACGTTCGCCGACCAGTTCGCGGCGGACCGCGGCATCGAGGCCGTCTTCATCACCGGTGACCTCAACTCCTACTCGCAGGAGGACCCGATGCAGGACCTCGCCACGGCCGGCTACACGATCGTCGAGTCCGACCAGCGAGGACGACTACAGCTACAGCTTCAGTGGTCAGTCGGGCTCGCTGGACCACGTGCTCGCCAACGAGGCGGCGCAGGGGATGGTGACCGGCGCCGACATCTGGGAGATCAACGCCAACGAGTCGGTGGCCTTCCAGTACAGCCGTTTCAACTACAACGTCACCCGGTTCTTCAACGCCGGCGACCCGTTCGCGGCGTCCGACCACAACCCGGAGGTCGTCGGCCTCGACCGCCCCCACCGTCCGACACGGCGGAGATCCAGATCCTCGGCATCAACGACTTCCACGGGCGGCTGCTGGCCAACGGCGCCGAGGCCGGCGCGGCCGTGCTCTCCGGTGCGGTCAAGCAGCTGCGGGCCGAGAACCCCGCCACCGTGTTCAGCGCCGCGGGTGACCTGATCGGCGCCTCCACCTTCGAGTCGTTCATCCAGAACGACGAGCCCACCATCGACGCCCTCAACGAGGCGGGCCTCGAGGTCTCGGCGGCCGGCAACCACGAGTTCGACCAGGGCTACGAGGACCTCGTCGGCCGGGTCCAGGACTCCGCTGACTGGGAGTACATCGCGGCGAACATCGAGGAGCCGGAGGGTCGTGACGACCTCGCGGAGTCGTGGACCGAGACCTTCGGCGACGTCGAGGTCGGCTTCGTCGGTGCGGTCACCGAGGACCTCCCGACCCTGGTGTCGCCCGACGGCATCGAGGGTGTCGAGGTCACCGACATCGTCGAGGCCACCAACGCCGAGGCCGAGCTGCTCAAGGCGGGCGGCGCCGACGTCATCGTGCTGCTCGTGCACGAGGGAGCACCGTCGACCGCCTACGCCGACGCGGTGAACCCGGCCAACGCCTTCGGCGCGATCGTCAACGGCGTCAGCGCTGACGTCGACGCGATCGTCTCCGGTCACACGCACCTGGCGTACAACCACTCGGTGCCCGTGCCGGAGTGGGCGGGCCGCGACGTCACCGAGCGTCCGGTGGTGTCGGCCGGCCAGTACGGCACCAACCTCAACCAGCTGAAGTTCCAGGTGAACGACGCGGGCGAGGTCGTGGCCAAGTCGCAGGCGATCCTGCCGCTGGCCACCGACGTCGACGGCTCCGGGCCCGGCACGACGTTCGTGCCGAACTACCCGGTCGACCAGCCGACCAAGGAGATCGTCGACGACGCGGTGGCGGTGGCCAACGAGCTCGGGGCGCAGGAGCTCGGCGAGATCGGCGGCCCGTTCTACCGAGCCAAGCTCGCCGACGGCACCACCGAGAACCGCGGTGGCGAGTCGACCCTGGGCAACCTGGTCGCCGAGATCCAGCGGTGGGCCACCGAGACGCCGGAGGCCGGCGCGGCGCAGATCGCGTTCATGAACCCCGGCGGCCTGCGAGCCGACCTGGTCGGTACCGGCACCGGCAGCCCGCGGACCGTCACCTACCGGCAGGCGGCCACGGTCCAGCCGTTCGCCAACACGCTGGTGAACATGGACCTCACCGGCGCCCAGATCGAGCAGGTGCTGGAGGAGCAGTGGCAGCCCGCGGGCTCGTCGCGTCCGTTCCTCCGGCTGGGCACCTCCGAGGGCTTCACCTACACCTACGTGCCCCCGGCCGCGGGTGCGCCGGCCGGCACGAAGGGCGAGGTCACGGGCATGTGGCTCGACGGTGACCCGATCACCGACGCCGGCGTGTACTCGGTCACGGTGAACTCGTTCCTCGCCGCCGGCGGCGACGGGTTCACGACGCTCGGTCAGGGCGCGGGCAAGCAGGACACCGGCAAGACCGACCTGCAGGCGCAGGTCGACTACTTCGCCGAGTTCGCCTCCACTGAGCCGTTGCCGGTCGCCCCGAGCCTGGCCCAGCGCAGCGTGGGAGTGAAGTTCCCGGCCTCGGCGCCGGCCACCTACGCCCCCGGTGGCACCGTGGCGTTCGACGTGTCGTCGTTCTCGATGACCGGACCCGGTGACACCAAGGACACCGCGGTGGTCGTCGAGCTCGACGGTGACGAGCTCGGGTCGTTCCCGCTGACGAACACGGTGCAGCCGGCGCTGCCCGGGCTTCGACGAGTCCGGCACCGCGTCGGTGTCGGTCACGCTGCCCGCCGGGCTCGCACCGGGTGAGCACGACCTGGTGCTCATCGGCGCCACCACCGGCACCTCGGTGCCAGTGCCGATCACGGTCGCCTCCACCACGCCGCCGATGGTGACGCCCACCATGACCGTCGCGCACAGTCCGTCGCAGGTGCGGGCGGGACGCACCCAGGCCGTGATCCGTGCCATCGTGCGGCGAGGCGCGGCGAACGCCACCGGCCGGGTCCGGTTCGAGGTCGAGGGCCAGGGCACGACCGGGGTCAACCTCGAGGACGGACGAGCCTCGCTGCGGCTCGGCCGGTTCGCCAACCCCGGCGTCAAGCTGATCGTGGTCACCTACCTCGGCAACGCGACGACCCGGACGGTGAGCAAGAGGTACTTCATCCGGGTGGTGCGGTAGTAGCGACGCACTGAGTGCCGGTGCGTCGACGTCCGAAGCTCGCGGAGCAGGTCCAGGCTCTTCACGACCTGCTCCGCGAGCGGTCGGCGACGGTGGCGACCGCCGAGTCGCTGACCGGCGGCCGTCTCTGCGCGCTCCTGGCCGCGGTGGCCGGGGCCTCCGACGTGCTGCGCGGCGGGGTGGTCTCCTATGCCACCGAGGTCAAGACGACGGTGCTCGGCGTCCCCGTCCGACCTGGTCGAGCGGCACGGCGTGGTGTCGGCCGAGTGCGCGGGCGCGATGGCGCGCGGCGCCCGGACCCTGCTGGACGCGTCGTACGGCGTCGCCACCACCGGCGTGGCCGGGCCCGCGTCGCAGGAGGACCACCCGCCCGGCACGGTGTTCGTGGCCGTCAGTGGCGCGTCGGGCACGTCGGTCTCGGCGCTGGAGCTGCCGGGTGACCGGGAGGCGGTGCTCGAGGCGACGTGTCGCGCCGCGCTGTCGGCCCTCTCTGACATGATCGGAGCCGACCCGGAACAACCCGGGGTCGTCTAGCGTTCAGCCCATCCGCACATTCCGAGCCCGAGAGGGGGCGCCCGACATGCCGCTGTTCCGTCAGCTGCTCGGCGACGTCCTTCGCGAGCGGCGTCGCGAGCTCGGCCTCACGCTGCGTGAGGTCTCGGCGCAGGCGCGGGTGAGCCTCGGCTACATCTCGGAGATCGAGCGCGGCCAGAAGGAAGCGTCCTCCGAGCTGCTGTCGTCGCTGTGCGGTGCTCTCGACGCCCCGCTGTCGGCCGTGCTGCGCGACGTCTCCGACGCCGTGGCGCTGCAGGAGGCCGCCACGCTCACGCCGCGCATCGTGCCCGTGCCGGCCGACGACGTCGCGTCCGCGGCATAGCACCGGTCTAGCGCCGCAGCCGCAGCCCCTGCGGCGTCGCCACGAACCCGGCGGCGTCGAGCGCCTCGCGCAGCGGGGTCGACCCGCCGCCGAGCAGCTGCGCGCCGTCGGCCTTCTCGACGGTGAGCCGGCCCAGCGAGCCGCGCTGCACCGTCTCGGCGAGCGCGGTGGTGGCCGTGGGTGAGCACCTCGACGTCGTCGCGCCAGGTGAGCAGCGTGCGACCGCCGCGCTCGACGTAGAGCACGAGCACGCCGTCGACCAGCACCACGACGGCGCCCGCCTTGCGGCCCGGCCGGTGCCCGCCGCCGGAGTCGGGCCACGGCAGGGCCGCGCCGTACGGGTTGGCGGGGTCGGTGGCGGCCAGCGCGGTGGCGGTGGGCTTCGCGTCGACGGGCAGGTCGGCGAAGGTGCGCAGCCGGTCGATCGCGCCCGAGGTGCCGAACTGGGCCGCGCCGAGGCCCTCCACGAAGTAGCCGCGGCGGCAGCGGCCCGAGTCCTCGAACGCGGCGAGCACCTTGTAGACGGCGGCGAACCCGCCCGGCACCCGCTCGCTCACCACGGCCCCGCGGATGACGACGCCGTGCCGGTCGAGCAGCCGCTCGGCGGTGGCGTGGGCACGGCGGGTGGGGTCGGTGTCGACCTCGGGCAGCAGCGCCCAGCGGCCCGCCGTCTCGGGCGGTCCGGTGCGGGCGACCCGGCCGGGCCGCGGCGGCGGGCGCTTGGTGCGGTGGCTCGGGCGGCCGGAGCGGGTGAGCGCACGCAGCGGCGCCAGGCTGTCGTTGCCGACCCGGCCGGCCCACACGAGCTCCCACAGCGCGGCGCTGATGGTGGCGTCGGTGGTGCGGCTGCTGTCGGTGGCGCGACGGGCGGTCTCGGCGAGCTGGTGGAAGAACCAGGCGCCGCCGGGCGCGAGGGCGTCGAGCAGCGCCTGGTGCAGCTCGGTGAGCTCGAGGGGCTGCGGCTCGGGGAGCGTGAGGTGGGCCTGGTCGGCGAGGTGCAGGCTCACCCAGCCGTCGGAGCCGGGCAGCGCGCCGTGCCCCGCCCACACCACCTCGCCGGCGGTGGTGAGCTCGTCGAGGTAGGACGGCGTGTAGTCGCGCACCCGTGACGCCCAGCACCAGCGGCTCCAGCGCGGAGGCCGGCACCGGGCAGCCGGCCAGCTGCTCGACCGCCGTGACCACGCCGTCGACGCCGCGCAGGCCGCGGCCGTGCACGTGCTGCCAGGCGCCGAGGAACCGCCCGAGCGCCGGCGGCTCGACCGGCTCGACCTCCTGGCGCAGCCGGGCCAGGGAGCGGCGGCGCAGCCGGCGCAGCACCTCGGCGTCGCACCACTCGGTGCCGGCGCCCGCCGGCCGGAACTCGCCGTCGAGCACCCGGCCCTGACCGGCGAGCCGCTCCAGGGTGTGGCGGGCCACCGCGGCGCCGAGGCCGAGCCGCTCGGCCACCTCGGCGGTGGTGAACGGGCCGTGGGTGCGGGCGAACCGGGCGACGAGGTCGGCCAGCGGGTCGTCGACCGGCTCGGCGAACACCTCGGGCGTGCCCGGCGGCACCGGGACGCCGAGGCCGTCGCGCAGCCGGGCGACGTCCTCCACGACCGCCCACCGCTCGGCCCCCGCCATCCGCACCTGCACCACCCGCCGGGTGTCGACGAGCGCGGCGAGCCAGCCGTCGGTGTCGGCGTCGGGGACGCTGCGCGTCGCGCACCTCGGCGTCGTCGAGCGGACCGAGCAGGCGCAGCAGGTCGACGAGGCCCTCGGCGTCGCGGGCGCGGCGGTCGGGGGCGAGCCGCTGCAGCTCCGCCTCCACCTCCGCGAGCACCTCGGGGTCGAGCAGCTCGCGCAGCTCGGCGCGGCCGAGCAGCTCGGCCAGCAGGCCCTGGTCGAGCGAGAGCGCCGCCGCCCGGCGCTCGGCGATGGGGGAGTCGCCCTCGTAGACGAACTGGGCGACGTAGCCGAACAGCAGGCTGCCGGCGAACGGCGAGGGGCTGGTGGTGGTGACGTCGGTGACCGCCACCTCGCGGCGCTCGACCGCGCGCATCAGCGCGAGCAGCGCGGGCAGGTCGTAGACGTCCTGCAGGCACTCGCGCACCGCCTCGAGCACGATCGGGAACGAGGGGTACTTCGAGGCGACCTCGAGCAGCGACGCCGCCCGCTGCCGCTGCTGCCACAACGGGGAGCGGCGTCCCGGGTCGCGGCGCGGCAGCAGCAGGGCGCGCGCGGCGCACTCGCGGAACCGGGCGGCGAACAGCGCCGAGCCGCCGACCTCCTGGGTGACCAGCTGCTCGATCTCGTCGGGCTCGAACACCACCACCTCGCCGGTGGGCGGCTCGGCCTCGGTGTCGGGGATCCGCACCACGATGCCGTCGTCGGAGGCCACGGCCTGCCCGTCGACGCCGTACCGCTCCCGCAGCCGGGCGTTGATGGCCAGCGCCCACGGCGCGTGCACCGGGACGCCGTAGGGCGAGTGGACGACGAGCCGCCAGTCGCCGAGCTCGTCGCGGAACCGCTCGACCAGGATCGTGGTGTCGCTCGGCAGCACCTGGGTGGCCTCGAGCTGGTCGTGCAGGTAGCCGACGAGGTTGCCGGCGGCCCAGGCGTCGAGGCCGTTCGTCGCGGGCCCGCGCCTCGGCCTTGTCCCGCGGCAGCGACCCGAGCTCGCGGGTGAACGCGCCGACGGCGGCGCCGAGCTCGGCCGGGCGGCCGAGGGTGTCGCCCTTCCAGAACGGCAGCCGGCCCGGCAGCCCGGGGGCGGGGGAGACGAGCACCCGGTCGTGGGTGATGTCCTCGATCCGCCAGCTGGTGGCGCCGAGCGTGAACACGTCGCCGACCCGCGACTCGTAGACCATCTCCTCGTCGAGCTCGCCGACCCGGCGTCCGGGCCCCTCGCCGCCGACCAGGAACACGCCGAACAGGCCGCGGTCGGGGATGGTGCCGCCGCTGGTGACCGCGAGCCGCTGGCTGCCGGGGCGGCCGGTGAGGGTGCCGCCGACGCGGTCCCACACGATCCGGGGCCGCAGCTCGGCGAACTCGTCGCTGGGGTAGCGGCCGCTCAGCAGGTCGAGGACGGCGTCGTAGGCCGAGCGCGGCAGCTGGGCGAACGAGGCGCTCCGCTTCACCAGGTCGTAGAGGTCGTCGACGTCGACCTCGTCGAGCGCCGTGGCCGCCACGACCTGCTGGGCGAGCACGTCGAGCGGGTTGGTGGGCACCCGCAGCGCCTCGATGCCGCCGCTGCGCATCCGCTCCACGGCTACCGCCGTGGGCGCGAGGTCGCCGCGGTGCTTGGGGTAGAGGACGCCGCGCGAGGTCTCGCCCACCTGGTGACCCGCGCGGCCGACCCGCTGCAGCGCGCTCGCCACGCTCGGCGGCGACTCGATCTGCACCACGAGGTCGACGGCGCCCATGTCGATGCCGAGCTCGAGGCTGCTCGTGGCCACCACCGCCGGCAGCCGGCCCCGCTTGAGGTCGTCCTCGATGAGCGCGCGCTGCTCCTTGCTCACCGAGCCGTGGTGCGCCTTCGCGATCACCTGCTCGGCGCCCTTCGACGCGCCGGACTGCGCCATGATCTCGGCCGGTGGGCGTCGGGGTCGCTGCCGTCGCAGCGCCTCCTCGGCCCGTCGGGTGGCGATCTCGTTGAGCCGGGCGGTGAGCCGCTCCGCGAGCCGGCGGGAGTTGGCGAAGACGATGGTGGAGGTGTGCTGGTCGATGAGGTCGGCCACGCTCTCCTCGACGTGGGGCCACAGGCTGCCCGTGCGGGCGTCGTCGGCCCCCTGGTCGACGTCGTAGTCGAGGTCGCCGTCGGGCTCGGTCATGTCTTCGACGGGCACGACCACCGAGAGGTCCCAGCGCTTCTCCGCGGGCGGGGCCACGATCTCGACCGGCGCGCTGCCGCCGAGGAAGCGCGCGACCTCCTCCAGGGGCCGCACCGTGGCCGACAGCCCCACGCGTTGCGCCGGCCGCTCGAGCAGCGCGTCGAGCCGCTCCAGCGAGAGCGCGAGGTGGGCGCCGCGCTTGCTGCCCGCCACGGCGTGCACCTCGTCGACGATCACCGTCTCGACGCCGCGCAGCGACTCGCGCGCCTGGCTGGTGAGCATGAGGAACAGCGACTCGGGCGTGGTGATGAGGATGTCGGGCGGCCGCGTGGTGAGCTCGCCGCCGGTCGGCCGCGGTCGTGTCGCCCGAGCGCACCCCGACCTGGAGCTCCGGCACCGCGGTGCCGAGCCGATCCGCGGTGTGCCGGATGCCGGTGAGCGGCGCGCGCAGGTTGCGCTCGACGTCGACGCCGAGCGCCTTGAGCGGGCTGATGTAGAGCACCCGGGTGCGGTGGGCGCGGTCGGCCGGGCCGGGGGTGGTGAGCAGCCGGTCGATCGACCACAGGAACGCGCTCAGCGTCTTGCCCGACCCGGTGGGCGCCACCACCAGCGCGTGCCTGCCGGCGCCGATCGCCTCCCACGCGCCCGCCTGCGCCGGCGTGGGCGCCGCGAACGCGGCCTCGAACCACGCGCGCGTGGGCGCGCTGAACCGGCTCAGCGCGGCGCTCGTGGTGGCTGGGTCGGGCACGCCCGCCAGTCTCCCTCAGCCCACCGACACCCGCTTCCCCCACCGAGTCGGCGCCAGATTTCACGTCGGAGACGCCGAGTCGGCTCGTCATACGCGCCGACTCGGGCCCGCTGGCGTGACATCAAGCGCCGACTCGGCGCTACTCCAGGCCGGTGGAGGTGCGGAGCATGGGGGGCTGGATGGCGGTGGCGTCGCCGCGGCGGTAGAGGAGGGCGGGGCGGCCGCCGGTGCCGGAGGGGCCGTGGGTGTCGGTGGGCACGACGAAGTCGTCGGTGCCGAGCACCTTGCGGCGGAAGTTGCCCAGGTCGGGCGGGGCGCCCCAGACGGCGGCGTAGACCCGGCGCAGCTCGGCGAGCGTGAACGGCTCGGTGACGAACTCCAGCGCCAGCGTCGTGTACTCGAGCTTGGCGCGGACCCGCTCCACGGCGTCCTCGAGGATCTCGGCGTGGTCGAAGGCGAGCACTGGGCGGTCCTCGCCGTCGCTCTCGCCGAGCAGGTCGGCCACCGCCCACCACCGGGCGCCGGCGGCGTCGGAGCCGGCCTCCGGCTCGGGCAGGTCGGGCGCGAGCGCCACGTGCGCCACCGACACCACGCGCATGCGCGGGTCGCGGTCGGGGGCGGAGTAGGTGCGCAGCTGCTCGAGGTGACCGCCCTGGCCGCCGTCCTCGCCGAACCGGTCGACGCCGGTCTCCTCGCGCAGCTCGCGCCAGGCGGCGGTCTCGGCGTCCTCGTCGGGCTCGACGAACCCGCCCGGCAGCGCCCAGTGGCCGGCGAACGGGTCGGCGCCGCGCTCGACCAGCAGCACCGCGAGGCCGCCGTCGCGGATCGTGAACACGGCGAGGTCGACGGTGACCGCGAACGGCGGGTACTCGGACTCGTACGTCATGACCCGACCTGCGCGCCGGCGTCGGTCATCTCGGCGACGGCGGCCTCGCTGGTGGCGGGAGCGACGCCGGCGTGGAGGCCGTCGAGCACGTGGACGGCGAGACCGAGCCGCCGGGCGTCGAGCACCGAGGCCCGCACGCAGTAGTCGGTGGCGATGCCGGCGACGTCGAGGTCGGTGACCCCGAGGTCGCGCAGCACGGTGGCGAGGTCGGAGCCGTCGTCGGTGACGCCCTCGAAGGCGCTGTAGGCGGGCACGCCCATGCCCTTGCGCACGTGGTGGGTGACCCGGGTGGTGTCGAGCTCGGGTGCGTAGTCGGAGCCCGTCGTGGTGGACACGCAGTGCACCGGCCAGGTGGTGCTGAAGTCCGGGCTCGGCGCCGGGCTCGGCGAAGTGGCCGCCGTTGGAGCTGTCGGCGTCGTGCCAGTCGCGGGAGGCGACCACGGCGGCGTACTCGTCGGCGTGCGCCGCGAGGTGCTCGCTGATGCGGGTGGCGACCGCGCGTCCGTCGGTCACGCCGAGCGAGCCTCCCTCCACGAAGTCGTTCTGCACGTCGACGATCAGCAGGGCTCGTGCGCTCGTCATCGTCGGTCTCCTTCCTCGGGGCCGTCGTGGGTCGCGGTCAGGTACGGCGGTCCGGCAGCCACCGCCAGCGCGGACGCCGGCAGCGCGGCCAGGGCGGCGGCCGCGTGCTCGCGGACCTCCGCCAGCGACGGGGTGTGCACGAGCTCGCCGGCCCGCACGAGCGGCACGTGCACCGGTACCGCGCCGTCCGGCACCCGGCCGTCGGTGCGGTAGCCCTCGGCGACCAGCACGTCGCCGTCGTAGCGGCGGTACGCCGTCTTGCGACCGCCCACCGAGATCTTGTCGTGCGACCTCTTCGCCACCGGGTGCGGCGGTCCGTCCGGGGTGTCGGCCACCGCCACGAGCTTGTAGACCATCTGCGCGGTCGGGTGCCCCGACCCGGTGACGAGCGCGGGTGCCGACGCCGTACCCGTCGATGGGAGCGTCGGCGAGCGCGGTGATCACGAACTCGTCGAGGTCGCTGGTGGCGACGATGCGCGTCGCGGTGGCGCCGAGCTCGTCGAGCAGGGCGCGGGCGGCGTGCGCGACCGTCGGCGAGGTCGCCGGAGTCGATGCGGACGGCGCCGAGGCCCGGCCCGGCCGCCTCGACCGCGTTGCGGATGCCCTGCTCGGTGTCGTAGGTGTCGACCAGCAGCGTGGTGTCCTTGCCCATCGCGGCGACCTGGCTGCGGAACGCGTCGAGCTCGCTGCGGTGGGCGAGGGTGAAGGCGTGCGCCGCGGTGCCCACCGTCGGCACGCCGTGCAGCCGGCCCGCGGCCAGGTTGGACGTCGAGGCGAACCCGGCCAGGTAGGCCGCCCGGGCCGCGGCCACCGCCGCCTGCTCGTGGGTGCGCCGGCCGCCCATCTCCACCAGCGGGCGCCCGGCCGCGCCGCGGTGACCATCCGCGCCGCGGCGCTGGCGATCGCGCTGTCGTGGTTGAGCACGCTGAGCACCAGGGTCTCGAGCACCACGCACTCGCCGAGGGTGCCGCTGACCGTGAGCACCGGGCTGCCCGGGAAGTAGAGGTCGCCCTCGCGGTAGCCGTCGACGTCGCCGGTGAACCGGAAGGTCGCGCAGGTAGTCGGCGGTGGCGTCGTCGACCACGCCGCACTCGCGCAGCCAGGCCACCTCGTCGGCGTCGAAGGTGAAGTCGCGGATCGAGCGGCAGCAGCCGGCCGAGCCCGGCGAGCAGGCCGTAGCGGCGCCCCTCCGGGAGCCGGCGGGCGAACGCCTCGAACACGCCGGGGCGCGCGACGCTGCCGTCCTGCACGAACGACGCGAGCATCGTGAGCTCGTAGCGGTCGGTGAGCAGACCGGGGGAGACGGGCATCGGCACCTCCTCAATAGTCATTTTGACTATAACAGATCCGGTGGTTCGGCACCCGGGCGTGCGACCCTCACCGCGTGGAAGCGCTCCGCCGCAGCGTGCTCGACGCCGGGTGGGACGTCGTGCTCGCCACCGTCGCGGCCGCCCACGGCTGGGCCGAGGACCCCGGGCATCCGGCCGCGGCCGGCGTGGCGCGACCCGGACGCCGCCCGTCACCTCGCGGCCGTGCACGAGGCGACCGTGGCGGGCCGTCACGGCAGCGGCACCTACTACACGCCGGACCGCCTCGTCGCCTGGGTGCTCGATCGCGCCCTGCGCGCCGACACCCGCCGCGTGATCGACCCCGCCTGCGGCGCGGGCGCGTTCCTCGTGCCCGCCGTCCGCCGGCTCGCCGATCTCACCGGCCGCGCGCCGGCCGCCGTCGTCGCCGACCTGCACGGCACCGACCTCGACCCGGTGGCGGTGGCGATCACGCGGCTGCTGCTGCGCATCGCCGCCCCGGACGTCGACCCGGACGTCGTCGTCGCGAACGTGCGGGTGGCCGACGGGCTCGCCGAGGCGACCGACGAGCCGCCGTTCGACGCCGTGGTGGGCAACCCGCCGTTCCTCGGCCAGCTGCGCCGGCGCACCGCGCGAGCGTCCGGCGAGCGGACCCGCGGCGCTACACCGACACGAGCGCGCTGTTCCTGCAGCGCGCGCTCGACCGGGTGCGGCCCGGCGGCACCGTCGCGCTGGTGCAGCCGTGGTCGCTGCTCGCGGCCCGCGACGCCGCGCCGGTGCGCGCGGGCGGTGACCGGCGCCGGCGCCGTGACGGCGTTCTGGTCGTCGTCGGCGCCGGTGTTCCGCGGGCACCGACGTGGCCACCTGCGTGCCGGTGGTGGAGGTCGCCGCCCGCGCAGGACGACGTGCCGACCTGGCACGGCGCCGCGTGCGTGCCCGGACCCGCGGGTCGCCGATGCCCGACGGCGGAGTGGGGGCCGCTCGTGGCGCCCGCCGCTCGGCGTCCCGCCGGTGCGCCTCCGCGTGGCAGCCGACCCGCCGCGCGTCGTCGGCGACCTGGCGACCTGCACCGCCGACTTCCGCGACCAGTACTACGGCCTGGTGCCCTACGTGCGCGAGGCGGCCGACGTGCCCGCCGGCGTGCGCACCGCGCCGCTCGTGACCTCGGGGCTGGTCGACCCCGCGACCTGCCGGTGGGGCAGCGCGCCCGACCCGGTTCGCCCGGACGCGTCTGGACCGCACCCGTCGTCGACCTCGACGCCCTCGACGCCGGCCCCGACGAGGCGCTGGCGCGGTGGGCCCGGACGCGCCTCGTGCCCAAGGTGCTGGTGGCCACCCAGGGCCGGGTGATCGAGGCGGTGGTGGACGAGCGCGGCGCGTGGCTGCCGTCGGTGCCGGTGGTGACGGTGGCCGCGCCGCCGGCAGCTGCTGTATCGAGTTGTCAGTGTGCTGACGGCACCTCCTGTCGTGGCCCACGCCGCGGCGCGCTACGCGGGGACGGCGCCTGTCGGCGACCGCGCTCAAGCTCGCGGCCGGGCAGGTCGCGACCCTGCCCACTGCCCACCGACACCGCCGCCTGGGACGAGGCCGCCGAGCCACGCCCGCGCCGCCCATGACGCCGCCGACGACAGCGACGACGATCAGCGCGCGAAGGCGCTGCGGGCGTGCGCCGAGGCGATGTGCGCGGCCTACGACGACGACGCCGCCCTGGCCTGGTGGCTGGACCGGGCCCGCCTGTAAACCGGATGCCCGGCCGCACGCCGCGCTGCCTACTGTTGAGCCGCCATCGTCACCACGTCGTCGGCCGAGGGACTTCCCTGCGACGCCTCGATGACGGACCATTCATCCACCGACCCCGAGGAGGCAGCCGGAGAGGAGGCACCAGTGAGCACGATCAGCGTGGCCAGGCCGCACGGTCCCGTGGTGCTCTTCAACGCCTCCTACGAGCCGCTCGGCAAGGTGAGCTTCAAGCACGCGGTGAAGATGCTCGTGCGCGAGGTCGCCGTCGTCCACGAGGCCCACGGCGAGCGGATGATCGGCCCCTACAAGTGGCCGCTGGCGCTGCGGCTGGTGCGCTACGTCGCCACCAAGTGGCTGTACCGGCCCGGCCGGCTACACCCGCCACGGCGTGCTCGCCCGCGACCGGCACCGCTGCGTCTACTGCGGCGCCCGCGCCGACCACGATCGACCACCTGCTGCCGCGCTCGCGCGGCGGCACGCTGGACGTGGCTCAACACCGTGGCGGCGTGCGGCGCGCTGCAACGAGCGCAAGGGCAACCGCACGCCCGCCGAGGCCGGGATGCGGCTGCGCGACGAACCCTGGCACCCCACCCGGGCCCAGGTCGCGGCCTGGGCCTGAGCCCGCTCAACGGGCGACGGCGTCCAGCGCCGAGCGGAACGGCGCCGGCGCCCGGGCGGGGTCGAGCGCCGCGGCGAGCAGTCCGGCGTAGCGCCGCTTGTGCCCGCTGTGCGCTCCGAAGAAGCGGCGCAGCTGCGCCACCACGTCGCGGCCGCGCTGCGCCGGCTGCTGCTGGAGCAGCCGGAACGAGGTGAGGTCGCCGTTCCCGGCGATCACCTCGAGCACCCGCGGGACGCCGAGGGCGCGCACCAGCTCGTCCTCCAGGTCGGCCACGCACACGTGGGTGGTGACCGGCACGGTCGGGTGGCCGGCGAGCACCCGCGCGACGTACGTCGTCTCGGCGGCGTCGTGCACGCAGCGCCACCCGGGCGCCGTCGACGGCGGCGAGGTGCGTGCGCAGGTTGGTGATGCCGGCCATCGCCACCACCGACTCCGGCGCGAGCGGGGTGTCGCTGATGCGGGCGAGGGTCAGGAGCGCGTGCCGGTCGCTCTCGCCCTCCACGAGCACCACCGCGTCAGGGCGACGACGGCATCCAGCTCCACCTCGTAGCGCCACCGCGGGTCGAGCAGGCCGGCCACCACGACCATCGTGGACGCCGGCCGCACGTCGCCGAACACCTCGCCGTGCACGGCGCCGACCGCCTCGGCGTCGTCGGCCGAGACGACGTACTGCCGGGTGCGGACGACGTCCTCGACCCGCCCGCCGAGCTCGGCCAGCGCACCCAGCGCGATCTCGAGGCAGCGCCGCGCCTGCACGGCCGGGTCGGGGTCGACGGCGCCGTCCGGCCACACGGGCGCGGTGCCGCTGACGGCCACGACGTCCCCGACGCGCACCGCGCGGCTGAAGCCGATGGTCTGCTCGTACGGCGACCCGGAGGACGCCCGGCTGCGTGCGGGGGTGCTCATGCCCGCACGGTAAAGGTCAGCCGAGCACCACCGCGAGCAGGACCAGCGTGACGAGGAGGATGGCGGAGGCGAGGGCGAGGTCGAACCACACCGAGTCGCGGTGCAGGTCCGCCAGGTGGTCGTCTCGGGTTCTCATGCCTCCACCGTGCCGACCAGCCGCCGCCCGCAGGTGTGGGCGATGTAAACCGCATGAGCATTGTCGGTGAATTCCATTAGCGTCGTCCCACGTGAGCGACCCGATGATCTCGGCCCGCGGGCTGCGCAAGTCCTTCGGCGACCTCGAGGCGGTCAAGGGCATCGACCTCGACGTCCACCGCGGCGAGGCCTTCGGGTTCCTCGGGCCCAACGGCGCCGGCAAGTCCTCGACGATGCGCATGATCGCCGCGGTCTCGCCGGTCAGCGACGGCGAGCTGCGGATCCTCGGGCGCGACCCGGCGGTCGACGGCCCGGCGATCCGCGTCGCGGCTCGGCGTCTGCCCGCAGGAGGACACCCTCGACATCGAGCTCAACGTGGCCGACAACCTCTACATCTACGGCCGCTACTTCGGCATCGACAAGGCCACGGTGCAGGAGCGGGTCGACGAGCTGCTCGAGTTCGTGCAGCTCACCGACAAGGCGCGGGCCAAGGTCGACGACCTCTCCGGCGGCATGAAGCGCCGGCTCACCATCGCCCGCAGCCTCATCAACCGCCCCGACCTGCTGCTGCTCGACGAGCCCACCACCGGCCTCGACCCGCAGGCCCGCCACATCCTGTGGGACCGGCTGTTCCGGCTGAAGCAGTCCGGCGTCACGCTGGTGATCACCACCCACTACATGGACGAGGCCGAGCAGCTGTGCGACCGGCTCGTCGTCATGGACAAGGGCCTCATCGCCGCCGAGGGCTCGCCGCGCGACCTCATCGCCGCCCACTCCACCCGCGAGGTCGCCGAGCTGCGGTTCCGGGTCGACGACGAGAGCGACACCCACGAGCGGATGGCGGAGAAGCTCGCCGACCTCGGCGAGCGGGTCGAGGCGCTGCCCGACCGGCTGCTCGTCTACACCGACGACGGCGACGAGGTGATCGCCAAGACCCACGAGCGCGGCCTCGAGCCGGTGGCCACCTTGGTGCGCCGCT
Organism: uncultured Actinomycetota bacterium; assembly: GCA_963808855.1. Classification (GTDB taxonomy): domain Bacteria; phylum Actinomycetota; class Actinomycetes; order Propionibacteriales; family Nocardioidaceae; genus Nocardioides. The sequence goes on from CAWEHA010000002.1 coordinate 1,898,434, forward strand.
CCACGCTCGAGGACGTCTTCCTCCGCCTCACCGGCCGCACGCTGGTCGACTGAGTGACGGCCACCACGACCTCCCGCTGCGCGTCGGCCTCGGCCGGCTCCAGGACTTCTGGGTCACCGCCTACCGCCGCACCTGGAGCGCCTCGGTGGCGTGGCTCGTTCCTGTCGCCGCTCTTCTACGTGCTGGCGATGGGCGTGCTGCTCGGCGGCTTCATCGCAGGGCGACCCCGACGAGCTGGAGGGCGCGACGTCCTACCTCGCCTTCGTCGTGCCCGGGCCTGGTGGCGTCGCAGGCGATGATGACGGCGGTCGGCGAGACCACCTACCCGGTGATGAGCATGATCAAGTGGCAGAAGGTCTACGAGTCGATGCTGGCCACGCCGCTGCAGGTGTCGCACGTCGTGCTGTCGCACCTCGGCTTCGTGCTGTTCCGGGTCGCCACCACGAGCGCGGTGTTCATGGTCGTGGTCGCCCCGTTCGGCGTGTTCGCCACCTGGTGGGGGCCGCTGCTCGCGTTCGTCGCCCAGGTGCTGGTCGGGCTGGCGTTCGGGTCGCTGGTCTACGGCCTCAGCGCCCGCATGCACGACGCGGAGGGCTACGGCGTCATCTACCGGCTCGGCGTCTTCCCGCTCTTCCTGTTCAGCGGAGCGTTCTTCCCGATCGCCAACCTGGGCGACGTCGGCGCGTGGCTGGCGCGGCTCACGCCGCTGTGGCACGGGGTGAACCTGTCGCGGATGTTCTGCGTCGACGAGGTCGACTGGTCCACCGCCGCCGTCAACGCCGCGGTGCTGGTGGCGCTGGTGGCCTTCGGTACGGGCTGGTCGGTGCGCGGCCTGCAGCAGCGGATGGTGACCTGATGACGGTCCGTCCCGGTGACGACGTCACCTCGCCCCTCACGCCGCCCCGCGCCGTCGGCCTGCTCGTGCTGCGCAACTACATCAGCTACCGCGGCGCCTGGAAGCTGTTCCTCACCGGCTTCCTCGAGCCGGTCTTCTACCTGCTGTCGATCGGCATCGGCGTCGGGCAGCTGATCGAGAGCTTCGAGCTCAACGGCCAGCAGGTGCCGTACGCCGAGTTCGTGGCGCCCGGGATGCTCGCGGTGTCGGCGTTCAACGGCGCCCTGCTCGACTCGACGTTCAACGTCTTCTTCAAGCTGAAGTTCCTCAAGCTCTACGACCAGATGCTGGCCACGCCGCTGTCCACCGGCGACGTCGCCCGCGGCGAGATCGCCTGGGGCCAGATCCGCGGCGGCACCTACTCGGCGGCGTTCCTGCTCGTGATGCTCGCGATGGGCCTCGTCGACTCGTGGTGGGCCCTGCTCGCGCTGCCCGCAGCCCTGCTGATCGGGTTCTCGTTCAGCGCCGATCTGCATGGCGCTCGCCACGTACATGAGGTCGTGGCAGGACTTCGACAAGATCACGCTGGTGCAGCTGCCGCTGTTCCTGTTCTCGGCCACCTTCTTCCCGCTCTCGCGCCTACGACCGGTGGCTCCAGGTCGTCGTGGAGTGCACGCCGCTCTACCGCGGCGTCGCGCTGTGCCGCGAGCTCACCACCGGCGCGGTCACCGTCGACTCCCTGATCTCGGTCGTCTACCTGACGGCGATGGGGGCGCTCGGGCTCGCCGTCGTGCGCCGCCGGCTCGACACGCTCCTCCTCACCTGAACGGGCGGTACCGTCGTCCTGTGCGCAAGGTCCTGATCCCGCTCGCGGCCGTCGCGGTGGTGGTGCTGGTCGTCGGGCTGGTGCTGTTCGAGCCGTGGCGGCTGTTCACCGAGAGCCGGGTCGACGAGGGGCTGCCCACCGCCGACGGCGAGGTGCCGAGCTCGGTGCCCACCCGCGCGCCGGGCGAGACCCCGCCGGAAGGAGAGCCGAAGCCGGAGCTCGTCGAGCTCGGCGCCGGTGACTTCGAGGACGCCGAGCACGAGGTCACCGGTCGCGCCCGGGTGCTCGAGCTCGCCGACGGCAGCCGGTTCGTCCGGCTCGAGGAGCCTCGCCACCTCCGACGGCCCCGACCTGCACGTGTGGGTCACCGACCAGCCCAGCGGCGGCGAGTGGGGCTCCTACGACGACGGCCGCTACGTGAAGCTCGGCGACCTCAAGGCCACCCACGGCAACCAGAACTACGAGATCCCCGACGACGCCGACCTCGGCGGGCTCGTCAGCGTCGTCATCTGGTGCGACCGGTTCAACGTCGCCTTCGGCACCGCCCCGGTCGCGCTCTAGCGGTGTCCGACGACCTCACCGACTGGTTGCTGACCGCCGAGGAGCGCGGCAACCCCGCCACGCGGCTCGACGCCCGACACCCGGACGGCCGGGCCTGGTCCGAGGGGAACCTGGTGCGTCCGCTCGTGCACGGGGCGACCTACTTCGCCGAGCTGTACGAGCGGATCGAGGCCACCGGGCCCGGTGATCTGGTGCTGTTCACCGACTGGCAGGGCGACGCCGACGAGCGGCTCACCGGCGAGCCCGGGAGCGAGGTGGCCGACGTGCTGGGCCGCGCCGACGAGCGCGGCGCCGACGTCCGCGGGCTCGTCTGGCGCTCCCACAGCGGCGCGATCGGCGTTCACCGCGGACGAGAACCTGCACCTGGGTCGGCGCCTCCAGGCCCGCGGCGTCGAGGCGATCCTCGACATGCGGGTCCGGAGCGGCGGGTCCCACCACCAGAAGCTGGTCGTCATCCGGCACGGCGACGACCCGACCCGCGACGTCGCCTACGTGGGCGGGATCGACCTGTGCCACTCCCGCCGCGACGACGCGCGACCACGGGGGCGACCCGCAGGCCCAGGGCGGGATGGGCGAGGAGTACGGCGACACGCCGCCGTGGCACGACATCCAGGCGGCGATCAGCGGGCCGGCCGTCCACGACGTCGAGACCGTCTTCCGGGAGCGGTGGGAGGACCCCACCACCCTGCGCCGGAGCCCGATCATCGTGACGCGCGACCGGCTGCGCGGCCTCGACACCAGGCCGGACCCGCTACCCGACCAGGCGCCACCCCCGCCGCCCGTCGAGGGAGGCACCCACGTCGTCCAGCTGCTGCGCACCTACCCGGACCTCCGGCACGGGCGGGACTACGCGTTCGCCCGCGGCGGCGAGCGCAGCGTGGCGCACGGCTACACCAAGGCCGTGAAGCGGGCGAGGCGCCTGGTCTACGTCGAGGACCAGTACCTGTGGGGCGCTCACGTCGGCAGCGTCTTCACCGAGGCGCTGGACGCCCACCCCGAGCTGCGCGTGATCGCCGTCGTGCCGATGTATCCCGACGTCACCGGCGTCAACCGCACGGCGCAGCTCGTGGGGCGGCGCCGCGCGATGCTCGACATGGCGCGCACCGCGCCCGACCGGGTCGCGGTCTACGGCATCGAGAACCGGGCGGGCACCCCGATCTACGTGCACGCCAAGACCTGCATCGTCGACGACACCTGGACGACCATCGGGTCCGACAACTTCAACCGTCGTTCCTGGACCCACGACTCCGAGCTGTCGGCGGTGGTGGTCGACACCGCCGGCGACTACGCGCGCACGCTGCGGCTGCGCCTGGCCGCCGAGCATCTCGAGCGCGACGACGACGACCCGATGACCGACTGCGCCGATCCGGCCGGCATGTTCGCGGCCTACGCAGAGTGCGCCGCCGCCCTCGACCGCTGGCACGAGGAGGGCCGGACCGGCCCCCGGCCGCGCGGCCGGCTCCGCCGTCTCGAGCCACCGAGGATCGGACCGGTGACCCGCGCGCTGGCGACGCCTCTCTACCTGCTCGCGCACGACCCCGACGGCCGGCCGCGACCGCTACGGCGCCGGGACGGGTTCTAGGGCCCTAGAGGCGCAGCGCCCAGAAGGCGGTGTCGATCCAGCGGTCGAACTTGCGGCCCACCTCGGGCAGCGTGCCGACGTGCTCGAAGCCGAACCCGCGGTGCAGGGCCTCGCTGGCGGGGTTCGGCGTGGCGACGACGGCGAGCACGACGTGGATGCCTTCGGTCCGCAGCCGGCCGAGCAGGTCGGAGTAGAGAGCACGGCCGAGGCCGCGGCCCTGGCCCGCGGGCGCGAGGTAGACCGACACCTCGCGGGTGCGGTCGTAGGCGGCCCGCGGGCGGTACGTCGTCGCGTAGGCGAAGCCGAGCACGACGCCGTCGTCCTCGGCCACGAGGAGCGGCCCGCCGAGCTTGGCCCGCCAGTAGTCGAGCGGTGGCGGCTCGGTGTCGAAGGTCGCGTGGCCGCCGGCCACCTCCGCGTCGTAGATCGCGGCGACGGCGGGAAGGTCGGCCTCGGTGGCATCGCGGACCAGCACCATGGCGGCATCCTGTCGCAGCCTGACCGGATGTCGGGCGACGGGCGGCGCACCACGCTGCGAGCATCCCGGGTGTGACGATCGCGCCGGACACGAAGGACTGGACGTGGGTGCTCGACCGCCCGTGCCCCGAGTGCGGTCTCGACACCACCGGCGTCACCCCGGCCGAGGTCGCGAGCAGGATCCGCGAGGACGCCGCGGTGTGGGCCGCGCTGCTCTCGCGACCGGGCGTCGCCGAGCGGCCACGTCCCGCCGTCTGGTCGCCGTTGGAGTACGCCTGCCACGTCCGCGACGTGCACCGCGTCTTCGCCGAGCGAGCGCGGCGCATGCTCGCCGAGGACGAGCCGCGCTTCGACAACTGGGACCAGGACGAGGCCGCGGTGGCCGAGCGCTACGACCTCCAGGACCCCGCCGCCGTCGGCCCCGACCTGGTGACGGCGGCCGAGGCCGTGGCCGAGGTCTACGACGGTGTGCGTGAGGCAGACCTCGACCGGCCGGGGGAGCGCAGCAACGGCGACCGGTTCACCGTCGCCACCCTCGCGCGCTACCACCTGCACGACGTCGTGCACCACCTGTGGGACGTGCGCGCGGCGGTCACCCGGGCCGGCTACGACCTCGCGGCCGGCGCCTACCGCGCCGCCACCTCCACCCCGAACGACCTGCACCGCCGGACCGTCGACGACTTCGCCGCCGCACTCGGCCCGGGCACGCGGGTGCTCGAGATCGGGAGCGGGGGCGGCCGGGACGCGCTGCTCTTCGAGGCCGCGGGCCTGGCGGTCCGGCGCACCGACGTCACACCCGGGTTCGTCACCCTCCTCCGCGACGAGGGCCACGACGCCGACCTGCTCGACCCGCTCACCTGCGCCGACGACGACCTGGCCCGCGGCGGTCCGTTCGACGGCGTCTGGGCCAGCGCGTCGCTGCTGCACGTCGCCCGAGCCGACCTGCCCGTCGTCCTGGCCCGGCTGGCGGCGGTCACCCGCCCGGGCGGACTGCTGCGGATGTCGCTGAAGGAGGGCGACGGCGAGGGCTGGTCGGTGCACGGCGACGTCGCGCTGCCGCGGATGTTCGTCTACTGGCGCGAGCAGCCGCTGCGCGACGTCCTCGCCGGCGCGGGCTGGCGGGTGGAGCGGGTCGACCACGCCGACGGCAACCGAGGTGAGTCCTGGCTGGGCGTGCTCTGCACAATGTCGGGGTGAGGCACACCGAGTTCTGGGCGCGCATGGAGCACGCGCTGGGCACCGGCTACGTCCGCGTCTGGGCGGACCAGTTCGTGCTCGCCGACCTGGACGGCCGCACCACGCTCCAGGCCCTCGACGCCGGCGTCCCGCCGAAGCAGGTGTGGCGCGCCGTGTGGCGGGCCCTGGAACTGCCGGAGTCGGAGCGTTGACACGGACGTAGTGTTCGCCAGGTGCGGGTGGCGGTGGGGGCGGTACTGACGGCGGTGCTGTGCACCGGCGCGCTCGCCGGTTGCTCGCAGGAGCCGGACCCCATCCCGGTCAAGGAGACGCCGCAGCTGTCGAGGGAGCAGTTCGTGACCCGCGCGAACGAGATCTGCCTGCGGGGCTCCCGCGACCTCGACCGGCGCGGTGGCGACCTCGACACCGCGACGCCGGCCCAGGCGCGGCGGGCGGTGACCAAGGTGATCGTGCCGGGCATCCGCGACCAGGCCTCCGACGTCCGGGAGCTGAAGGGGCCGGACCGGCTGGAGCGGCAGCTCCAGCCCCTGCTCGAGGAGACCGACCGGATCCTCGACTTCATCTCCGAGGACCCGGCGCGGTACGCCGAGGTCGACCTGCTGTTCACCGACGTCAACAAGGGGCTGACCGCCCTCGGGCTCACCGAGTGCGGGTCATGATCGTGCACACCCCGGGCGTGTCTTAGCCGCATTCGAACGTCTGTTCGTTAGGTTCTTGTCCACAGGTACGACGCGGGCGGAGTTCTCCACAGGCGTCGGCAGCGCTGACCAGGCGTTGTCGGTGGGCCGTCCTAGCGTCGCCGACGTACCTGGCCCGCTCACCACACGACAAGGACTCCGCGATGCCTGCAGCAGACACCAGCTCGAAGACCGACCCCAAGGGCAGGGCGCTCGACGCCGCCCTCCTCAACATCGAGAAGCAGTACGGCAAGGGGTCGGTGATGCGGCTCGGCGACGAGACCCGCGCCCCGCTCGAGGTCATCCCCACCGGCTCCATCGCGCTCGACGTCGCGCTCGGCCTCGGCGGGCTGCCCCGCGGCCGGGTCGTCGAGATCTACGGCCCGGAGTCCAGCGGCAAGACCACGGTGGCCCTGCACTCGGTCGCCAGCGCTCAGGCCGCCGGCGGGATCGTCGCCTTCATCGACGCCGAGCACGCGCTCGACCCCGACTACGCCAAGAACCTGGGCGTCGACACCGACGCGCTGCTGGTCTCCCAGCCCGACTCCGGCGAGCAGGCGCTCGAGATCGCCGACATGCTCATCCGCTCCGGTGCGCTCGACCTCATCGTCATCGACTCGGTGGCCGCGCTCGTGCCCCGCGCCGAGATCGAGGGCGAGATGGGCGACAGCCACGTCGGACTGCAGGCGCGGCTCATGAGCCAGGCGCTGCGCAAGATGACCGGCGCCCTCAACAACTCCAACACCACGATGATCTTCATCAACCAGCTGCGCGAGAAGATCGGCGTGATGTTCGGCTCGCCCGAGACCACCACGGGCGGCCGGGCGCTGAAGTTCTACTCCTCGGTGCGGCTCGACGTCCGCCGGATCGAGACCCTCAAGGACGGCACCGACATGGTCGGAAACCGCACCCGGGTCAAGGTCGTGAAGAACAAGGTCGCGCCGCCGTTCAAGCAGGCCGAGTTCGACATCATGTACGGCAAGGGCATCAGCCGCGAGGGCGGCCTGATCGACGTCGGCGTCGAGGCGGGCCTCGTCCGCAAGTCGGGCGCTTGGTACACCTACGAGGGCGACCAGCTCGGGCAGGGCAAGGAGAACTCCCGCACGTTCCTCAAGGACAACCCCGACCTCGCCAACGAGCTGGAGAAGAAGATCCTCGAGAAGCTCGGCGTCGGCCCCACCGTCGATGCCCCGAGTGACGACCTCTCCGAGCTCCCGGACAGCCCGATCGGCATCGATGACTTCTGAGTCCTGGCGAGGAGACGTCGGCGACGGCGTCGACGCCTGGACCCATGGCCGCCGTCCTCCGGTGGTCGAGGAGGTTCCGCTAGGAACCGTCTCGAAACCACCGGAGGACTCCCAGGCCCTCGGCCCGGACGCCGACGCGGAGTCGGTGGCGCGCACGATCCTGCTCGACCAGCTCACCGGCCGCGCGCGCAGCCGACGCGAGCTGGCCGACAAGCTCCGCTCGAAGGACGTGCCACCCGAGATCGCCGAGCGGCTGCTCGACCGGTTCACCGAGGTCGGGCTCGTCGACGACGAGGCGTTCGCCCGCACCTGGGTCAGTGACCGGCAGCGGTCCAAGGGGCTCGCGAAGCGGGCGCTCACCCAGGAGCTGCGTCGCAAGGGCGTCGACGACGAGATCGTGCGCGAGGTGCTGGCCGACGTCGACCCCGACACCGAGGAGCAGGCGGCCCGTCTGCTGGTGCGCAAGAAGCTGCGTTCGCTGTCGCGGGTCGACGACACCACCGCCACCCGGCGGCTGGTCGGCATGCTGGCCCGCAAGGGCTACCCGCCGGGCCTGGCGTACTCGATCGTGCGCGACGAGCTCGACACGCCCTAGCCGGCTCCTATCCTGCCGTGGGTGGAGGTCCGGGTCGTCGCCGAGGGTGGGGACGAGCGGAGCACCGAGGTGGCTCCGGGCGAGTCGTGGGCGGCCGCCGCCCGGCGGGTCGCGGGGCCGCACGACCCGGTGGCGCTCGACCTGTCCGGCGAGGTGAAGCGGTTCGTGCTCGATCCCGAGCCGCGCGTCACGCTGCGCCCGATGACTCGCGGTGACCTGCCGGCCGTGTTGCGCTGGCGCGGCGCACCGCATGTGCGGCGCTGGTGGGCCGACACCGAGACGCCGACCCTCGACACCGTCACGCGGCACTACGGTCCGCGGATCGACGGCACCGAGCCCACCCGGATGTGGGTGACCGAGGTCAACGGCCGGAGCGCCGGCTTCGTGCAGGACTACCGGCTGCGCGACCAGCCGGGGTTCGCCGTGCTCACCCCCGACCCCGACGCGGTGGGTGTCGACTACGTGGTGGGGGAGCCCGCCCTGGTCGACCGGGGCGTCGGCACCGCGATGCTGTGGGCGTGGGTGCGCGAGGCCCGCGAGCACTACCCCGACGTCGCGACGTACTTCGCCGCTCCCGACCACCGCAACCGCGCCAGCCTGCGGGTGCTCGACAAGGTGGGCTTCGTCCGTGGCACGTGGTTCGACGAGCCGCAGCCCGACGGGTCGGTGACCACGATGGTCGGCTGCACGATGAGCGTCTGCCGCGTCCTCGGCTGAGGTGCCACACTCGGCCCGTGACCGAGCACGAGGCACTCACCTGGCAGGACTTCGGCGGCGCGGTGCGCGACCTCGCGCAGCAGGTGGTCGACGACGGCTTCGAGCCCGACCTGATCCTGTCGGTGGCGCGGGGCGGTCTCGGCCTCGGGATGGCGCTGGGCTACGCGCTGGACGTCAAGAACCTGGCGACCCTGAACGTCGAGTTCTACACCGGCGTCGACACCCGGCTGCCGGTGCCGATCATGCTGCCGCCGACCCCGGCCGCGGTCGACCTGGCCGGCCTCGACGTCCTGATCGCTGACGACATCGCCGACACCGGCCACACGCTGCGGCACGTGCAGGAGTTCTGCGCCGACCACGTCGCCCGGGCGCGCACCGCGGTGATCTACGAGAAGCAGCGCTCCGTCGTCCGCCCCGACTACGTGTGGCGGAGCACCGAGGCGTGGATCGACTTCCCGTGGTCGACCGAGCCGCCGCTCGTCCGCCGCGAGCGGGTCCACGCCGGCCCCGCCGACAGGTCATGATGAGCGGGTGCAGCATCTACGACTCCCCGGTGGCCTCGTCGACCTGACCGCGATCGAGACCGACGCCGCCCCCGGCTTCGACGGTGGCAAGAGCGCGGGCAAGAAGGCCCTGCTCGCGCTCGGACCCGAGCTCGCCGAGCTCCAGGAGCGGCTGTTCGCCGAAGGCAAGGCCGGTGGCGAGAGGTCGGTGCTGCTGGTGCTCCAGGGCATGGACACCTCGGGCAAGGGCGGCACGCTGCGGCACACGGTCGGCCTGATGGACCCGCAGGGCGTGCGGATCACCTCCTTCAAGGCGCCCACCGAGGAGGAGCGCGCACACGACTTCCTGTGGCGCATCGAGCGGGCGCTGCCGGGTCCGGGCTACGTGGGGGTGTTCGACCGCTCGCACTACGAGGACGTGCTGATCGCCCGGGTGCGCGGTCTGGCGTCGCCCGAGGAGATCGAGCGGCGCTACCGCGCCATCGTCGACTTCGAGCAGCGGCTCGTCGACGCCGGCACCACGGTGGTCAAGTGCATGCTTCACATCTCGGCCGCCGAGCAGAAGGAACGGCTGCTCGCCCGGCTCGACGACCCCGCCAAGCGCTGGAAGTTCAACCCGGGCGACATCGACGAGCGGACGCTGTGGCCCGCCTACCGCGAGGCCTACGAGCTCGCGCTGCTGCGCACCCACACCGACGCCGCGCCGTGGCACGTGGTGCCGGCCGACAAGAAGTGGTTCCGCAACCTCGCGATCGGCACGCTGCTGCTCGACGCGCTCCGCGCGCTGGACCCGCAGTGGCCGGCTCCCGACTACGACGTCGCGGAGCAGCGCGAGCGACTGGAGAACGAGGCCCCGGTCGCGTGACCGTCACCGCCCTGGAGACCGTCGCGGTCACTCGGTACGTGACGCCGCTGCGCGAGGGCGGGAGCCTGCCCGGCGTCGTCGAGGCCGACGACCTCGGCACCTACGTGTGCAAGTTCCGGGGCGCGGGCCAGGGTCCGCGGGTGCTGGTGGCCGAGGTGGTGGTGGGCGAGCTGGCCCGGCGGCTCGGCCTGGCCACGCCCCGGCAGGTCGTGCTCGACCTCGACCCGGAGATCGCGCGCTACGAGGCCGACGAGGAGGTGCAGGACCTGCTGACGGCGAGCGTGGGCCGCAACCTCGGGATCGACTTCCTGCCCGGGATCGTTCGGCTACGACGGTGAGGTGGACGGGACGCCGCTGCCCGAGGCGGCGTCGGTGCTGTGGCTCGACGCGTACTGCGCCAACGTCGATCGCACCTGGCGCAACCCGAACCTGCTCGTGTGGAACGGCGCCCTCCACGTGATCGACCACGGCGCCTGTCTCTACTTCCACCACGCGTGGGCGGGCGGGCTCACCGACCCGCAGCGGTTCGCGGCCCAGCCGTGGGACCCCGGCGGCCACGTGCTGCTCGACCGGGTGCGCGACCTCGCCGCCACCGACGAGCGGCTGTCGGCCGAGGTGACGCCCGGCCTGCTGCGCGACGTCGTGGCGCGGGTGCCCGACGACTGGCTCGATCCGGTGCCGGGCGCCGAGTCGCCGGCCGCGCTGCGGGAGGCGTACGTGGACTTCCTGACCGCCCGGCTGGCCACCCGGCAGTGGCTGCCGGAGGTGGACCGGTGAGCGGGATGTCGTACCAGTACGTCGCGCTGCGGTGCGTGCCGCGCGTCGACCGCGAGGAGTTCCTCAACGTCGGCGTCGTCGTGTACTGCCAGGCCGCCGACTTCCTGCGCGCCGCCTGGCACGTCGACCGCGACCGGGTGGCCGCCGTGCACCCCGGGCTCGACCTCGACCTGGTGTGCGACGCGCTGGCCTTCGTCGACGCCGTCTGTGCGGGCGACCCGGCGGCCGGGGGAGCGGGCCGCGCGCCGGTGGGGCAGCGGTTCGGGTTCCTCAAGGCGCCGCGCAGCACCGTCGTCCAGCCGGGACCAGTGCACGGCGGCGTGACCACCGACCCCGCCCGCCAGCTCGAGCGGCTCCTCCACCAGCTCGTCGGCTGAGTCGGGTGCAGTGTCGAGTCGGCGCTTGATTTCACGCTCAGCAGGCCGAGTCGGCGTGTCATGACACGCCGACTCGGCGGGGTCAGCTGTCCCAGGCGGTGACGGCGACCTGCCGGGAGATCCGGCCGTCGGGGTCGAGGTCGGCGGTGGCCATGCAGAGGACGTTGGTGCCGTCGCTGTAGCTGCACGCCTCGGTGAACGCGAGCCGGCCGTCGGCCACGACCGGGCGCTCCAGTCGGTGGGTCATGTCGCGGGCGCACACGTCACGCAGGTGCGCGGCGATCGCGTCGTGCCCGCGGATGGTGCGCGGGGAGGTGGGCGGATGGTCCTTGTCGATCTCGACGATCTCGGCGTCGGCCGCGTAGAGGGCAAGCAGCGCCTCCGCATCGCGGTCCTCGATGCCGCGACGCAATGCGTCCAGGTCGAAGGTGTTTCCGGTGGTCATGCTCGTCCTCCTCGCAGCGATCGGGGAGGACGCATTCAGCAACCGAAGTTCCTCCCCGGCGACCGGCTTGTCAAGCGATCGGGACGGGCTCGCGCTCCGTGTCACTCACCCGGGGACGGGTCGCGACCAGGCAGAAGGTCGCGACGACGGCGAACAGCCCGTCGGGCAGCCAGGTGCCGAGCAGCGCGACGTGGCTCACGAAGAACGCAGGCAGCACCCACAGGGCGAGCCAGGCCACCCGCGAGCCAGCGCCGAGGCCGGACATGGCCAGCACGACCACGAGCAGGCCCATGCCGGCCCCGAAGGTGGCGACGAGAGCCTGGGCGTCGGAGTCGAAGGGGTCCGGGACGAAGTAGACGGAGATCGCGATGAGGACGCAGAGCAGGCCGAGCAGCGTGAGAACGGCCTGTCCGGCGCGGGCGGTTCGGGTCATGGTGTGCCTCCAAGCAGGGTCGGTGTGCAGTGACGAGGACGCTAGGAAGCGATTTGCCCGCGGGACACCGGGTCGGCCGCAGCAAGGTTTGCGGTGAACTGCAGGTCAGCAGAGCGGTCGGCCGTCCACACTGGCCGCGATGACGTCCGACACGGTCGCGCTGCTGGTGGTCCCGACCTGCTTCCTCCTGGCCGGGGTTCTCGGCCTGCGCCTGGGCACGCCGCGCAGCATCGCGGCTGGTCTGGCCGGGGTTGGCGGCGGTCATCTGCTGGCGTTGGCGGCCTCGGCCATCGCCCTCGACACCACCGGCACGACTGCGGCCGTGGCACACCTGACGTCACTCGTCTTCTTCGCGGGCGGATTCGTGGCGCTGCTGTGGATCGCGGTGGTCTTCCCGGACGGCGGTGGCCCGGGCCGCGCGGTGTGGTTGGCGATGGCCGGGTCCGCGGTCTGCGCGCTACTGGCGGCGCTCAGCGGACCCACCCCCACGGTCCTCGCGTCCGACGACGAGCTGGGACCAGTGGCTCACATTCTCCCCGATCACGTCGCGGTCGTGGGCGGAGTGCCGTTGCTGTTGCTGCCGGTGGCAACCCTGGGGGTGTTCGCGGCGCGATTCGTCCGGGCCGACGGTGACCGGCGCCAGATGATGCTCTGGCCGGTCGCCGGTGTCGCTGTCGTGGCGGTGCTGGCGGCGTGCGGCATCCTGCTCGGGCGCGCCTACCCCGGTGCCGCCGATGCCGCGTTCTTCGTCGCGGCGCCCGTCGTGCCGCTGACGGTGGCGTTCGGACCGGTGCGGCGCCGACTGCTCTCCCTCACCGACCAGACCGGCCGGCTCAGCGCCGATCTCGCAGCGCGCGTAGCCGAGCTCGAGGAGTCCCGACGTCGGCTCGCGGCGGCCACCGACGCCGAGCGGCGGCGCATCGAGCGCGACCTCCACGACGGCGCCCAACAGGAGCTGCTGGCGCTCATCGCGCAGGCCGAGGTGGCTCGGGCAAGTGACGACGCCGGGCAGCGAGCCAGGGCTCTGGAGCGGGTCGCGGAGCTGGCGCACGGCGCCTACGAGACGGTGCGGCGGGTCTCCCACGGGGTCCGACCCGCCGTGCTGGACGACCTCGGGCTGGCCGCCGCCGTCCGCGCCGCGGCCGAGCGGCTGCCGGTGCCGGTGCACCTCGACCTCGCCGAGCCGCGGCACCCACCCGACCCCGAGGTGGCGAGCGCGACCCTGTTCGTGGCCACCGAGGCGCTCGCGAACGTGCTCAAACACGCCGGAGCGCACCGGGTCCGGGTGCGGCTCCTCGAGCTCGAGTCCGGCCTGCGCCTCGAGGTGGAGGACGACGGCCGCGGCGGCATCAACACCGGCGGGTTCGGCGTGCGGGGTCTGCGCGACCGGGTCGAGTCGGTGGGCGGCACGGTGTCGATCGAGTCGCGCCCGGGCCGGAGTGTGCTGACGGCGACCTTCCCGGGGACCGGCCGTGACTGAGCCACTTCGAGTCGTGCTGGCCGACGACCACTTCCTGGTGCGGGAGGGGCTGGCCGCGCTGCTGACGTCGGCGCCGGACGTACGCGTGTGCGAGGCGACCGCGGACGCCGACGCGCTGCTCGCGGCGGTAGCCCGGCACCGACCGAACGCCGTGCTCACCGACATCCGGATGCCGCCGGACCACGCGACGGACGGTCTTCGCGCCGCGCTCGCGATCCGCCGCTCCCATCCGGCCACCGGGGTGGTGGTGCTCAGTCAGCATCTCGATGAGGCCTACGTGCGAGAGTTGTTCGTCGACGGCTCCGCCGGCATCGGGTATCTGCTGAAGGAGCGGATCGGGCGGCGCGACGAGGTGGTGGACGCGCTGCGCCGCACCGCCCGCGGCGAGTCGGTGCTAGACCGGAGCGTGGTCGACCTCCTCGTCGCCGGCCCGGACCGGCTCGGCGTCCTCACCGACCGCGAGCGCGACGTCTTGGCGCACATGGCCGAGGGCCTCACGAACTCGGCGATCGCCGCGCGGCTGTACCTGTCGCTGTCGTCGGTGGAGAAGCACGTGTCGGCGATCTTCACCAAGCTCGACCTCGACGAGCCCAGCGTCGACCGGCGGGTCGCTGCCGTGCTGGCGTGGCTGGAGCGGTGAGCAAATGGCGTGTGCGACCGCCCACGGCGGGTAGGCACAGTCCGTGGACGATGACCCCACTCGCCCTGGCCCCGCTACCTGGGGCCGGCCGCCGTCGAGCCCGCCACCGCCCGGCCCGCCGCCCTGGGGGCCGCCGCCGTACCCGCCGCCGGCGCCCCGATCCTCACGCCGAGGCCTCGTGGCGCTGCTCGCCGTCGTCCTGGCGGCCGCCGTGGCGATGACGACGGCCCTGGTGGTGGTGCTCACCAGCGACGGGTCGAAGCCTGCCGCGGACGACCGCCGTGGCGGCGGCGCGAGCGAGACCGGTGACCCGGACGAGCCCGACCCGACCGAGGACGAGCCCGAGAGGCCCGAGTTCCCGGACTGGCTCGCGCCGACCTCGCCGATCAAGGTCGCCCGCCTGCCGTACGTCAGCCCGTGCCAGGCCCTGAACTACGACGACGTCCGCGAGATCTTCGGAGACCTGCCGCCGGCCGGCAGGATCCACGAGGAGAACTACGACTCCTCGATCGCCTACCCACCCGACGCGCTGTCCACCCCGATCGAGGCGACCTGCGACTACGACGGGCTGGTCGCGCTCACGACGGAGCAGTACCCCACGGTCCTCGACCTGACGGCCTCCGGGATCGGGTCGGCGTCGATCTCGGGCGCCGAGCCGGAGGAGATCGCGCCACAGCTCCGGCGTTACCGCAGCGCCGCGTCGCTCTCCGACGACCCGGAGCTCACCGCGTTCGTCGAGGACCTGGTCGCGGCCGGCCAGGCCAACGTCCGTTACGGCCGCGACTACGACCGCCGGGCGTTTCGCGGGTTCCGGTTCCGCGACGTCGTCGTGCCCGTGGGGCCGGATCCCTTGGAGCTCCGGTTCTTCCATCGGAACGTGGCGCTCACCATCGGTCCCCCAGGAGACGACTTCACCGAGCTGCCGTCGCTGTCCGACCAGGACCTGCTCGACCAGCTGGAGCGGCTGAAGACTGCCATCGAGCGGGTGCGCGAGCGAGTGGCCGACCCCCAGCTGTCGCAGTCGTCGGCGCCCACCCTCACCGGTGACATGGACAAGTACGGCGACACCTACTTGCTGGAGCCGTGCGCTGTGCTCACCAAGAACGTGTTCCGAGCGATCACGGGGCGCGAGGCGAACGAGATCGTGCGTCGCGAGGTGCTGCCTCCGGTCGACATCGACGCGCCCGGGACGTCGGAGACCGCGGCCAGCGAGATCTCCATCCTGAACAGCTGCGACCGCAAGCACGAGACCGAGCGCGCCGACTTCTCCTCCACCGAGGTCACGATCAGGCTCGCGATCCGCTACGCGCCGTCGGTGCAGGCGCTGCGGGAGAGCATGCGGATCGAGGGCTTCCTCCCGCTCGGCCGACGCGACTCCCGCCTCCGCACGCCCGCCGACTTCGCGGCCGAGTACCCCATCCAGGGCTACGACGGGAGTACCTACCTGTTCACCGTCGACAGCTACCTCGTCGAGGTGAGCGTCGACGTGCTGCTGAGCGAGGGCACCCTCACCGGCGAGATCATCCAGGGCCAGTCCGACCGCGTCACCCACGTGCGGGCCATCAAGGCGCTGGTGCCCGCACTGAAGCAGCACCTGGCCGAGGTCGAGGCTGCCGGCTAGACCGGCACGAGCTCCACCGCACCGACGGCGTAGCGGGCGAGCACCGTGCGGGCGACCACGGGGTGGTCGCCGAGCGGCGCCGACACCGCCACGGCGCCGGCCTCGACGGCGAGCTCCGCGGCGCGGTCGATGAGCTCGCCGGGGGTGAGGAACAGCGAGGCGACGGCGACGTGGCGGCGTCCCTCGCGGCGGAACGCGCGCACCGCCTCGCCGGTGGCCGGCGGGGCGCTGGCGGCGTAGGCGGCGGTGACCGGCAGCTTGTGGTGCTGGCCCCACAGCCGCGCCAGCCGGGCCACGGACTGGTTGGCCAGCGGGTCGGTGGAGCCGGAGGCGGCGAGCACCAGGGCGTCGAGCTCGCGCACCCGCGAGGCGCTGAGCACCTCGCGCATCCGCTCGTCGAGCACCTCGAGGAAGCTCGGCTCGTGGCCGAGGATCGGCGTCGCCCGCACCTGCAGCCCGCGGTGGCGCGCCGTCGCCTCCGCGACGGCGTCGGCGAGTGAGGCGCTGCCGAGCGGCGGCGCGGAGAGCTCGAGCGGCACCGCCACGATCTCGTCGTGGCCGGCGCGCACCAGTCGGTCGACGACCGACTGGAACGCGGGGCGGCACCGGTGCGAGGGGTGTTCGAGGTACGCGCGCTCGACGCGCAGGTCGGGGCGCTGCGCCTTCACCTCGTCGACCAGATCGGTGACGGTCTTGGTGGTGCGCTGGTCACGGACGCCGTGGGCCACAGCCACCAGGGCGGGAGCGGTCATGGGGTGGTGCCTTCCATCTCGGGGATCACGTGTGGATCCCGCACTCGGTCTTGGCGGTGCCGGCCCAGCGCCCGCTGCGCGGGTCGTCGCCGGGCGCGACGCGTCGGGTGCAGGGGGCGCACCCGATCGAGGGGTAGCCGTCGTAGGCGAGCGGGTTCACCAGGACGCCGTGCTCGGCGACGTACTGCTCGACCTGCTCGTCGGTCCAGCGCGCGAGCGGGGACACCTTCACCTTCCCCTTCTTGGCGTCCCACCCGACGACGGGCGCGATCACCCGGTTGCGGGTCTCGGCGCGGCGCAGGCCCGTGGCCCACGCGTCGTAGTCGGCGAGCCGCTCGGCCAGCGGCTGCACCTTGCGCAGCGCGCAGCACCGGTCGGGGTCGGTGCGGAACAGGTCCTTGCCGTGCGCGGCGTCCTGCTCGGCCACGCTCTGCTTCGGCGTGATCGTGAGCAGGTTGACGTCCTGCGTGGCGGCGACGGCGTCGCGGGTGCCGAGGGTCTCGGCGAAGTGGTAGCCGGTGTCGAGGAACAGCACGTCGATCCCGGGCACCACCCGCGAGGCGAGGTGGGCGAGCACGCCGTCGGCCATCGAGGAGGTGAGGCAGAACCGGTCGCCGAAGGTGGCGGCCGCCCACTCGATGATGGACTCGGCCGGCGCGAGCTCCAGCTCGGCGCCCCAGTGGCTCACCAGGTCGCGCAGCTCCTCGGGGGAGCGGCCCGCGGTGGTGGCCCCGCGCGAGTCGCTGGCCAGCCGGGTGGTCGCCGCCGTCATGACGGACCGCCCGTGGGCCGCACGAGCCCGAGCATCTTCAGCTGGAACGCGCGCAGGCAGCCGCGGCACTCCCAGGCGCCGTGGCCGGCGCCCTCGGCCGGCTCGTGCGGCCAGAGGTCGGTCTCCCCGCAGTAGGGGCAGTGGAAGGGGACTCCGCGGCTGCTCATGCGACCTCCAGGACCTTCTCGCCGCGCAGCAGCTCCTCGTCGGCGCGAGCCACCCACGTCGCGAAGCTCTCGCCGCCTCGCGGTCGGCGAGGAAGTTCGAGACGACGGCGGTGACGTAGTCGTCGAGCCCGCGGCTGGTGACCTTGTGGGCGCGCAGCTTGCGGCCGAAGTTGGCCTGCAGGCCGGTGGCGCCGCCGAGGTGCACCTGGAAGCCCTCCACCTGCTCGCCGCCGTCCATCACCAGCTGCCCCTTGAGGCCGATGTCGGCCACCTGGGTGCGGGCGCAGGCGTTGGGGCAGCCGTTGACGTTGACCGTGATCGGCACGTCGAGGTCGGGGAAGCGCCGCTCCAGCTCCGCCACCAGGTCGCGGGCGCGGTTCTTGGTGTCGACGATCGCCAGCTTGCAGAACTCGATGCCCGTGCAGGCCATCGTGTTGCGCCGCCACTGCGACGGCCGGCCCGAGAGCCCGATGCCGTCGAGGGCGTCGAGCAGGGCTGGCACCCGGTCGCCGTCGACGCCGATCAGCACGATCTTCTGGTACGGCGTGAGCCGGGCGCCGGTGACGCCGAAGCGCTCCATCACCTCGGACAGCGCCACCAGCATCGAGCCGGACACCCGGCCGGCGGTCGGCGCGAGGCCGACGTAGAAGCGGCCGTCCTTCTGCTCGTGGACGCCGATGTGGTCGCGGTGGCCGGTGGGCGACGGCGGTGAGGCGCAGGTGACGAGCTCGCGGCCGAGGTACTCCTTCTCGAGCACCTCGCGGAACTTCTCGACGCCCCAGTCGGCCACCAGGAACTTGAGGCGGGCCCGCGAGCGCAGCCGCCGGTACCCGTAGTCGCGGAAGATCGAGGTGACGCCGGCCCAGACGTCGGCGACGTCGTCCAGCGGGATCCAGACGCCCATCTTCTGGGCGAGCATCGGGTTGGTCGACAGGCCGCCGCCGACCCACAGGTCGAAGCCGGGCCCGTGCACCGGGTGCACCGTGCCGACGAAGGCGATGTCGTTGGTCTCGGGGGAGACGTCGTGGCTGGGGTGGCCGGTCAGCGCGGTCTTGAACTTGCGCGGCAGGTTCGAGAACTCGGGGTCGCCGATGAAGCGCTCGTAGATCTCCTCCAACGCCCGGCTGCCGTCGATGATCTCGTCCTTGGCGACGCCGGCCACGGGCGAGCCGAGGAAGGGCCGCGGCGAGTCGCCGCAGGCCTCGGTGCTCGACAGCCCGGCGTCGTCGAGCCGGCGCCAGATCTCGGGCACGTCCTCGATCCGGATCCAGTGGTACTGGATGTTCTCGCGGTCGGTGACGTCGGCGGTGTCGCGGGCGAAGTCGACGCCGATCGTGCCGAGCGCGCGCACGGTGGCGGGGGAGAGCAGCTGGCCGTCGGAGCGGACGCGGAGCATGAAGTACTCGTCGTCGAGCTCCTCCTCCTCGAGCATCGCGGTCTTGCCGCCGTCGAAGCCGGGCGCGCGCTGGGTGTAGAGGCCCATCCACCGGAACCGGCCGCGCAGGTCGGCGGGGTCGATCGAGGCGAAGCCGCGCTTGGAGTAGATGTGGAGGATCCGGTCCCGCACGTGCAGCGGGTCGTCGTCCTTCTTGGACTGCTCGTTCTTGTTGAGCGGCTCGGTGTAGCCGAGCGCCCACTGACCCTCCGCGCGCTTGGGGCGAGGGATCTCGGTGTGCTGCGGCCGGTGGCCATGGTGGCGCAGATCGGGCATGAGGAGACGGGGTCCTTCGCTGAGAGCTGGGGCCGCGAGAGGCGGCAGAGGGGCGTCGGTGCTCAGCGGGGCGGACACATCATGCTGCGGGTGCGCCCGAAGTCCACGTGGCGACGTACCACGAGGTGCGCAGAGGTGGCAGCAGTGACCATGACGTGGAGTCTCACGACCCGGACCGCCTGTCCACAACGGCGAATCTCGTGATGCGGACAGCGTGTCCATCATCTGGACAGATCACGGCGTACTCAGGCGCGCGCCGTGTCGCAGGTCACTCGTCGCCGCTGTACAGGTCGAAGCCGAGGTCCTCCAGCGGACGAAGACCGTCCGTGCCCAGGCGAGCCGCGTAGACCACCGTCCAGAGCGGGTCCCCGTCGTCCTCCGACTCCACCAGCCCCCACGACACCGTGCTGCCGTCGGCGTCCTGGTACCCGGCGTGTGAGTCCTCGACGTCGGGCGTGGGGTCCTGGGTGTAGCGGGCGGCGTAGACGTGCTCGCTGCCGCCGCGGTCAGTGGGCGCCTCGCAGTGCAGCAGCTCGGTGCGGCCCTCGCCCCTCGTCTCGTCGTAGCCCGGCTCGGGCGCGGGATCCTGCTCGTCGATCTCGGCGTCCTCGCCGCAGACGGCGTGCAGGGCCTCCCGGAGGTCCGGTGGCGGGGGGCCGTCGTCGGTGTCGCCGAGCGCGGCGTCGAGGGCGTCGCAACCGGTGAGGGCGAGGGTCAGGATGGCCGCCACCGCGGCGGTGCGTGCGGTTCTCACGTCGGGTCCACCACGTCCCAGCCGTCGTCGTCGAGTGGGTCGAGCACCGCGACGTCGGCGCGGCGCACCTCGTCGTCGTCGGGCCGCGGCCCGTAGGCATAGACGACGGTGCCTGCGCCGCCGTCGGCCTCGACGATCGCGTACACGAGGTGGTCGCCGTTGCCGGAGGCGTACTCCTCCGCGTACTCGCGAGCGGTCTCCTCGGCGTCCCGCTTGTACTTCTCCGCGACGACGGTGTGACCGTCCGTGCGGCACAGGAGCGGGGTCCCGTCGTAGTCCTCGTCGACGGCAGCGTCGCTGTCGGTCTCGGTGACCGAGGCGTCGTCACCGCACACGGACCGCAGAGCCGTCTCGGGATCGGCGTCCGGGCCACCGCAGCCGGCGGCCAGGAGAGCGAGGGAGACGCTCAGGGCGGCACCGATCCGGAAGAACACGCCCCGACCCTTCCCATCGTCGCGCGCGCTACTCCCGATGGCGTTGCCGGGCTCTACGCTGGCGACCATGGCCGACCTCGACGCCCTCACCAGCTCCGCCTACTCCCAGGCCCTGGAGGTGATCGCCTCGGTGGAGCCCCGCATCGCCGAGGCCACCCGGCAGGAGCTCATCGACCAGCGCGGCTCGCTCAAGCTCATCGCCAGCGAGAACTACGCCTCGCCCGCGGTGCTGCTCACCATGGGCACCTGGTTCAGCGACAAGTACGCCGAGGGCACGATCGGCCACCGGTTCTACGCCGGCTGCCAGAACGTCGACACCGTCGAGGCGCTGGCCGCCGAGCACGCGCGCGAGCTGTTCGGCGCCGAGTACGCGTACGCCCAGCCGCACTCCGGCATCGACGCCAACCTGGTGGCGTTCTGGTCGATCCTCGCCCACCGCGTCGAGGGGCCCTGGCTGGAGAAGGCCGGGTCGAAGAACGTCAACGAGCTCAGCGACGCCGACTGGGAGCTCCTGCGCCGCGAGCTCGGCGACCAGCGGCTGCTCGGCATGAGCCTCGACGCCGGCGGCCACCTCACCCACGGCTTCCGGCCCAACATCAGCGGCAAGATGTTCCACCAGCAGCAGTACGGCACCGACCCCACCACCGGGTTGCTCGACTACGACGCCGTCGCGGCGAAGGCGCGCGAGTTCAAGCCGCTGGTGCTCGTGGCCGGCTACTCCGCCTATCCGCGGCGGGTCGACTTCGCGAAGATGCGCCAGATCGCCGACGACGTGGGCGCCACCCTCATGGTCGACATGGCGCACTTCGCCGGGCTGGTAGCCGGCAAGGTGTTCACCGGCGACGAGGACCCGGTGCCGCACGCGCACGTCGTCACCACCACCACGCACAAGAGCCTGCGCGGCCCGCGCGGCGGCCTGGTGCTCGCCACCGAGGAGTTCGCGCCGAGCGTCGACCGCGGCTGCCCGATGGTCCTGGGCGGTCCGCTGTCGCACATCATGGCTGCCAAGGCGGTGGCGCTCGCCGAGGCGCGGCAGGACTCGTTCCGCGGATACGCGCAATCCATCGCCGACAACGCCAAGTCGCTGGCCGAGGGCTTCCTCAGCCGCGACGCCACGCTGGTCACCGGCGGCACCGACAACCACATCGTGCTGCTCGACGTCTCCTCGTTCGGTCTCACCGGCCGGCAGGCCGAGTCGGCGCTGCTCGACGCCGGCGTCGTCACCAACCGCAACTCGGTGCCGTCCGACCCGAACGGCGCCTGGTACACCTCCGGGATCCGGCTCGGCACCCCGGCGCTCACCACCCGCGGCTTCGGCCACGACGAGTTCGACACCGTCGCCGAGCTCATCGTGCACGTGCTCCAGAACACCCAGCCCGGCACCACCAAGGCCGGCGGCCCGTCGAAGGCCTCCTACGTGCTGGCCGAGGGCGTGGCCGACAAGGTCAAGGACGCCTCCGCCGAGCTCCTCGACAAGCACCCGCTGTACCCGGGCCTGCAGCTCACCTGAGCGGCCGCCGGCTCAGGATGCGGTGACCAGGACGCACCGCTCACGCGCGGGCCGGCACCGCGCCAGCTGCCGCAGACGCCCCTTCACCACGACGGCGACCAGGTTCTCCTCGTCCTCCCACCGCCAGCTCCCGACGGCGAAGCTGAAGCCGTCGGGTGGGGTGAGGACGCCGGCGTCGTCGCCGCCGACGCGCTCGACCCGCAGCTCGTCGGTCGTGGTGGACTCGCCGCCGCCCGTGCCCGGCGTGCTCCACGCCAGCCACTCCCGGGTGGCGATCAGGTCGGCGTGCACGGGCACCGAGCGGATGCGGGTGAGGGTGCCGTCGGCGTCGAGGCGCGCGAGGTAGGGGTCGCCCTGGTCGCCGTCGGTGGCGTTGTACGCGCCCTCGTTGACGATCAGGCCGGCGCCGGTGTTGCCGACCACGACCTGGTCGGGTGCGGTCTGCGCGAGGTCGACGGACTCCCCGTCCACGAGCGGCCGCCAGAGCAGCTGGTAGTCGGCCCCGCGCACGACGACCAGGCCGTCGTCGGTCACGGCGCGCACGGTCGGTGCCGGATCACTGTCGGCCACCGGCAGGGCCCCGAGGCCCTCGCCGCCGGCCTCGGTGCTGAAGCCGGTCAACGTGGGGCCGGACCCTTCGTCGACGACGTAAGCCGCGTACCGGCCGTCGGGCGACGCCAGCACCGACTGGTCGATGGTCCCCTCGATGGGCTCCGGTCGGATGCCGTTGCCGCGCCACCAGGTGCTGTCGGAGCGCCAGCCGATCCACCCGTCTGCCGTGCCCTGGACGCCGAACCACTCACCGTCCACCTGCCGACCGCCGACGTAGAGCCGGTTGCCGAGCACGTACGTCACGTCCGGGACCGCTCGCGAGATCGGGCCGCCGTCGTCCTCGGCCGTGGTGGGGCTCGGAGCCGGCGCCGGCTCGTCTCGGTCCTCTCCGCCGGTGAACAGCAGGAGGGCGCCGAGCGTCGCCATCGCCGCCACCAGCGCGACCGCGGCGACGAGCAGCGGCTGAGCCGACTGCCACCGCGACGACCGGGGAGGCGTGTCCGGGAGCGCCGGCAGCGGCGGGACGACGAGGCGGCTCGCGACGTCGTCCAGCTCGCGGGTCAGGGCCTGCTCGAGATCGGTGTCCATCAGTCCTCCCTCCCGTCCCCGAGAGCGATTCGCAGGTTCTTCAGGGCGTGGTGCGCGGTCGCCTTCACGTTGCCGCGCGAGCAGCCGAGGGTCTCGGCGATCTCGGCCTCGCTGAGCTGCTCGTAGTAGCGGAGCACCACCACGGCGCGCTGCCGCGGCGACAGGTCCTGGATGTGCGGCCACAGCGTCATCCGGTCCTCCGGACCGTCCGGCGCGGGCGCCACCGGCTCGGGTGCGTGGTCGCCGGCGAGCACCTCCAACCGGCGTCCCTTCGGCCGCCGGAGTGAGAGGAACGTGTTGGTGAGGATCTTGCGCACGTAGGCGTTCGGGGAGTCCGACGCGCTGACCCGCGACCAGGCGCCGTGAGCCTTGATGAGGGTCTGCTGGGCGAGGTCCTCGGCGTCGGCGTGGTTGCCGGTCAGCAGGTAGGCGCGGCGGTAGAGCGACGGCCAGGACGCGGTCGCGTACTCCTCGAACGTCGGCGCCTCCGTGCGAGCTGTGGTCGGCATCGGCACCACCTCCTCAGCCCTACAGACTCCCCTTCCCGGCGGGAGGTTGCGTCCACTGAGAAGTGGAGTCTCAGGACGTCGAGTCCACCAGGTCCAGGCTGAACTCGGCGAGCAGGGCCCGCTCGGCCACCAGCTGGTCGAGCTCCTCGGACGGCGGCGCCTCCAGCATCTCGAACGGCACCGCCGAGAGGCCCACGAACAGCAGCAGTTGAAGCGCGTGCGCGCGGCGCACGACGTCGAGGTCGAGATCGAGACCCTCGGTCGCCAGGCCCTCGGCGTACGCCGCCAGGCAGGCCTCGTCGGTCTCGCCCAGCAGGGCGGCGGGCCGCTTGCCCAGCTGCACGTCGCCGGCCACGAGCTGGCCGAGGTCGTGGCCGACGGCCTGGGGGAGCCACAGCCCGAAGTCGATGAGCACGAAGGAGTCGGGGTCGGGCCCGGGCATCAGGTTGCCGGGGCTGGCGTCGCCGTGGGCGCGCGTCTGGACGGCGCCGGCCAGCTCGACGCCGTACTCCTCGACCCGCCCGGCCGCCGCGCGCAGCCGGTCCCGCAGCCCGGCGCTGACGTGGGCCGCGAGCAGCGGGTGCGTCCAGAGCTCGTCGGACTGCAGGACCGGCACCACCTGCCAGATGAGCCGCCCGTGCACGTACTGCATCACCGACCACTCGAACTCGCCCACGTTGCCGAGCTCGGCGACGCTCGGGCTCGCCGCTAGCCGGCCCAGCAGGTAGGCGGCGCGCCGGAAGCGGTCGAGGTCCCACACCCGGGGCGGGTGGTCGACGGCCTCCATCCAGACGACGGCGGCGTCGGGCTCGAGGTCGAACACCCCCACCGCGCGCGGCATCGACAGTCCGTCGGGGAGCCGGTCGCCGAGGTCGGAGCGGTAGGCGAGCGGCTCGGTGCGCCACGGGTAGGACGCCTTCGCCATCTCGTGGATCTCCTCGGGCACGTCGGCGAAGAACGGGGAGTGGTGCCAGCCCTGCACATGCTTCACGAACAGCCGGTACGGCCGCACCCCGGTCGGCGTCGCCGCCCGTCCGGTCACCCAGTAGCGGCCGACCGTGGTGAGCGAGGGGACGTCGTACGGCACGAGCTCCGCCGTCGCCTCCAGCAGGTCGACCGAGCGGTGGCCGAGCAGGTCGGCCACCATGCCGGCGAGCACCGCGTCGTCGACGTCGGCGGGTCCGAGCACCGCTCGGTCGGGCTGGCTGGTCATGGACGGACGGTAGCGGCGCCCGCGCGGCGCCGCCGACGATCCCGGCGAGCGCCGCGTGCGCAGATAACGTGGACTCATGACGGCGGCCGAGACGCCGGACCGGGCCGGCCCGGCCCGCGACGAGCGCTCGGACCTGCGCAGCCGGGTGCTGGCCAGGACCCGCTCCGGTTTGCACACGCTGTGGCGGCTGATCGTCACCACCGTGTCGTCGTGCCTGCAGTACCGCGTCACCGGCCTGGCCGCCGAGGGGGCGTTCTTCGCGATCCTGTCGGTGCCGCCGCTGATCTTCGCGCTGGCCGGCGCGATCGGCTACGTGTCCGAGCAGCTCAGCGCCGGGCAGGTCGACCAGGTGCGGCAGGCCGTCATCGACTTCTGCTCGACGTTCCTCACCGACCGCGCCGTCAACCAGGTGATCGTGAAGACCCTGGACGACGTGCTCGACGGCGGCCGCTTCGACGTCATCTCGCTGGGCTTCGTGCTCGCGCTGTGGTCGGGGTCGCGGGCGCTCAACGTCTTCGTCGACACCATCACGATCATGCACGGGCTCGGCGGGCACCGCGGGATCATCAAGACCCGCGCGCTGTCGTTCGTGCTCTACATCCTGGCGGTGATCACCGGCGGCATCTCGATCCCGCTCATCGTGGCTGGCCCGAAGCTCGTCGACCGGTGGCTGCCCACCGAGCTCGAGTTCCTGATGGGGCTCTACTGGCCGCTCGTGATCGTGATCTGCATCTGCTTCCTGGCCACGCTCTACCACGTGTCGGTGCCGGTGCGGACCCGCTGGAGCTTCAACCTCCCGGGCGCCTGCTTCTCGCTGCTCGCCTGGATCGCCGGGTCGTATCTACTGCGCTGGGTGCTCACGGTGACGGCGGCCGACTCGCGGTCGATCTACGGCCCGCTGGCCGCACCGATCGCCGTCCTCATCTGGCTCTACGTCGTGGCGCTGGCGGTGCTCATCGGCGCCGCCGTCAACGCCGCCTTCGACAGCGTCTGGCCGCAGAAGAGCATCGCCCGCGCCCGGGTCGAGCTGGTGAACCGGTTGCGCAGCCGGGTGGCGCGGGACCGGGGCCGCGCGGCCTGACCGGATCGGGTGCCCCCGGGGGCTAGATTCGCGACGTGCAACAGGAAGGCGTCGGCTCGCTCCGCGGCAAGATCGCCCTTCCCGACCGCAGCCGGTCACCGTGGTGGGAGCTCGGGCGCCGAGTGCTGATGGCGGTGGGGATCCTGGTCGGCACCGTGCTGCTGGTCTACTTCGACCGCAGCGGCTACAACGACAACGCGCACCCGGGCCAGGAGATCGGCCTGATCGACGCGATCTACTACACCACCGTCACGCTGAGCACCACCGGCTACGGCGACATCGCGCCGGCCACCGACCAGGCCCGGCTGGTGAACGCCTTCGTCATCACGCCGCTCCGCATCGCGTTCCTGGTGCTGCTGATCGGCACCACCCTCGAGGTACTCGCCACGCAGGGCCGCGAGCTCATCCGCATCGCCCGATGGAGGAAGCACATGGGCCACCACGTCGTGGTCGTCGGCTACGGCACCAAGGGCCGCAGCGCGATCGACACGCTCGTCAACAACGGCCTCGACCGCGACCACGTGGTCGTCGTCGATCCGGCGCCCACGGCGCTGGCCGACGCCCACGCCGACGGGCTGGCCGTCGTCACCGGCGACGCCACCCGCCGCGACGTGCTGCGCCGCGCCGGCGTCGCGAACGCCGAGCAGGTGATCATCACCACCGGCCGCGACGACTCCAACGTGCTGGCCGCACTCACGGTCCGCCAGCTCAACCCGGACGCGTGGATCGTGGCGTCGGTGAGCGAGGGGGAGAACGCGCCGCTGATGCGGCAGTCGGGCGCCGACTCGGTGATCACCTCCTCCGACGCCGTCGGCCGGCTGCTCGGCCTCTCGACCCTCTCGCCCACCCTCGGCTCGGTGATGGAGGACCTGCTCACCTACGGCGAGGGCCTCGAGGTGGCCGAGCGGGAGCTGCTCGTGAGCGAGGTGGGCAAGCAGCCGCAGATGCTGCCCGACCAGGTGATCGCCGTCGTGCGCGACGAGAAGGTCTACCGCTACTTCGACCCCACCGTGACCATGCTCGCCCGCGGCGACCGGCTGATCGTCGTCCGCCCGGCCCGCGAGCTGCCCTGGGCACCCCGCCCCGGAACCCACAACGAGGACTTCGCCACCGACATCGAGGACTAGCTGATGGTGGTTGAGGAAGGCGCGCAGCGCCCGTCTCGAAACCCCGCGGTCCAGACCGGCGAAGCGAACTTTGGCGTTTCTCCTGCGACTCTCACCGGCCGGTCGCTAGTGTTCTACCTACCGAGCCGCTGGTGACCCGAGACGCCAGCGGCTCGGTTCTACTTTTCCCTCGGGCGGTCAACGGCCCGGTCACAACTGGGTCACTTCGCTGACAGTGCCTCCGGCCGGTGTCACCCTCGCAGCGTGAGCCCGCAGCCCGACCCCGACGTGGTGGGCGACCTCGTCGCCGCTGCGGACGACGTCGCGCTCCCGGCGTCGAGCGTGCGGGCCGACTACTCGTGGAACCTCGACGGCGACGTGCTGCGCGACCTGCTGATGCGTACGACGGGGTGAAGCAGGCGCGCGCACAGCGTGCGACCGTCACGATGTCTTCCGAGTGACTCACCACGCCCGGGTGGTGGTTCCACTCGATCCGGGGTGATTCGGGAGGCCCGTGGCCCGGCCGCCGGAGTCAAGGCCGGGCCACGGTCCGGGCCAGCCCGTCCGGCGGCCACCCGTGGCCCAGGGCCGAGTCCAGCCGGGCCTGCCTACTCATCCGCTGCACCGCGGGGCTGACGTCGGTGAGCTCGAGGTCCACCCCCGCGGCGTCGGCGAGCCGAGCGCGCGTGATCGCCAGGTGTCGCAGCGCCGACGCGTTCGCCCACGGCACCAGCGAGAGATCCAGCTGCAGGCACGCGAACCCGTATCGGGCGTGTTCCCGCAGTTCCTCGCTCAGCCGGCACGCGGCGAAGAGGTCGAGGTCGCCGTCGACCACCACCGCCATGGTGGTCTGGTCTGACAGGCGAGCGGACATGGTGACCTCGTGGGGGGTTGGGTCCCGGCTCCTCGACGCTACGGCCACCGAACGGCTCGGCATATGACGCGTTCGCGCCCCTTCGGGACGGCCCGGACCCGGCCCGTCCGGGCCAGCCCGAGGGGGTGAGCCGAACCGGACGCGCGGTGGCCGGAACCATCGCTACGGTCGGTCCATGGCTGAGCTCTTCGAGAACCGGGACCTGTCCGGGGCGCGGTTCCGCGACGTCGACCTCTCCGGTGCGGTGATGCGCGGGGTCGAGCTGGTCGACGTGTCGATCGACGGCTATGTCCGCAACCTGGTGATCAACGGCGTCGACGTCGGCCCGCTGGTCGAGGCCGAGCTCGACCGCCGCGACCCCGATCGCGCCAAGATGCGGCCGGTCGACCCAGCCGGGTTCCGCGAGGCGTTCGACCTCGTCGAGGGGCTCTGGGACGGCACGGTGGCCCGCGCCCGCACGTTCGCGCCGGAGCAGCTGCACGAGTCGGTGGACGGCGAGTGGTCGTTCGTCGAGACGCTGCGTCACCTCGTGTTCGCCACCGAGTGCTGGGTGCACCGCGCGATCCTCGGGCAGCGCGCGCCCTGGCACCCGTTGAGCCTCCCGTGGGACGGCATGCCCGACACCCCGGGCGTGCCCCGCGACCGGGAGGCTCGGCCCGCGCTCGACGAGGTGCTCGAGCTCCGCCGCGACCGTCGGGCCACCGTCGACGAGCTCGTCGACTCCCTCACCGAGGAGCGTCTCGCCGCCGCCACCCCACCCGCCGAGGGGCCGGGCTGGACGCCGGAGGGCAGCAGCTTCACCGTCAGCGAGTGCCTGCTCGTCGTCCTCAACGAGGAGTACCACCACCGCCGCTTCGCCGAGCGCGACCTCGACGCTCTGGCTCAGGCGACGAGCACGTGACGCAGGGCGTCCGCGAGCCTCGCCCGGGCGCTCATCTCCTGCACGGCAGCGCTCCACTCCACCAGGTCGACGTGCACGCCGAGCGTCGCGAACATGCCCTCTCGCGTGGCGGCGAGGTGCCGCAGCGCCGACCCGTTCACCCAGGTCACCTCGGAGAGGTCCACCTCGATCCGGATCACGCCCTGCGCTCCCTGCCGCCGGAGCAGCTGCCGCAGCTCGTGCGCCGCGAACACGTCCATCTCCCCGGTGGCGTAGACGACCCGCGTCGACGTCGTCGACGCGGGTGCGCGGAAGATGATCTCGAACATGGCACCACCAACGCTAGGTGGGTGATCGGCCCCGCCACATGACGCGTTGTGACCCCTCGCCCGCAAGCCGGCGCTCACATCCGGGCTAGCCCGCGGGGGTGAGTGCGCGGATCCGTAGACCGGCCTCGGCGGCTGCTGACACCGCGCGGCCGGGGCCGCAGAATGAGGGGATGGCCGACCGGCTGGGTGTGCGGCTGCTCGGCGAGTTCCGCCTGGACGGCGTGGAGCTGGAGTCCTTGCGCAGCAGGCAGGCCCGCACCCTGCTGAAGCGGCTCGCCCTGGCCCGGGGCGCGACGGTCGCGACCGACACCCTCGTCGAGGTCGTCTGGCCCGGTGCGCGCCCGGCGCAGCCGGACCGTGACCTGTACGTGCTGGTCAGCCGGGCGCGGGCCCTGGTCGGCGCCGACCGCATCGTGCGCCGTGACGCCGGCTACAGCCTCCAGGCCGACTGGTGGGACGTCGACGAGCTCGCCGCGCTGGCCCGCGAAGCCGCACGCCGGTCCGCGACCGGCGACCAGGCCGGCGCGCGCACGGCCGCCGAGGGTGCGGCCGCGCTGGTCCGGGGGCCGCTGCTGTCCGACGAGCCGGACGCCGCATGGGCGGCGGACGCGCGCGTGGAGATCCACCGAACGGTGGCGGAGGTCCGGCGGATCGCAGCCACGTCGGCGCTCGCCACGGGCCAGGTCGGCGATGCGGCGGTGCACGCGGCCGAGGCGCTGCGCGCCGACCCCTACGACGAGGCGGCACTCCGTGTCCTCATGCGTGCGCAGGCCGCCGCGGGGCGTCCGGCGTCGGCGCTGGCCGAGTTCGCCAGGGTCCGTGCGCTGCTGGCCGAGGACCTGGGCGTCGACCCCACCGCCGAGACCCGTGCGTTGCACGAGGAGCTGCTGCGCTCCGGGTCCGGTCCGCCACCCACCAGGGAACCGGCAGCCTCGCTCGTCGGACGGGCCGAGTGCGTGCGGGTGCTGGACGCCGAGCTCGACCGTGCGGCGGGCGGCGCCCGCGTGGTGGCGGTGGTCGGGGAGCCCGGGATCGGCAAGACCGCCCTGCTGGACCACTGGACCGGTCGCGCCGCCGCGCGGGGCGTGACGGTGCTCACCGCTCGAGCCGAGGACGGCGCGCTGGCCCTCCAGCCGGTGCTCGACGCACTCGCCGGCCGGTTGGCCGAACCGGTCTTCTCGGGTGGTGGTGGCCGGCTGCCGGGGCCGGGGGCTACCGCCGACGCCCTGAACCAGCGGGTCTTCGCCCGGCTCGACGATGCGGTGCGATCGCTCCCCGGTGCCGCGGCGACGACGCTCGTGGTCGACGACGCCGACGGCGCCGACCCGGTGACGTGGGCCTGGTTGGCCCACGTCCGTCGCCGCCGGGAGCTGTCGCTCCTGGTGGTCGCGGCCCTGCGTGACCCGTCGGCGGCGGGGGTCGACGCCGACACCACGGTCGTCGTGCCGCCCCTCACGGACGTGGAGGCCGTGGCACTGGTCGGTGCCGGACGCGCGCCGGCCGTGCTCCCACGCAGCGGCGGCAACCCGCTGCTGCTCACCGAGCTGGCCCGCGCCGACGCCGCCGAGGCGGTGCCGGTGTCGCTGCGGGACGCCGTGGCCGGGCGGCTTCGCCGCACCGGGCCCGCGGGGCGCACGCTGCAGGCGGCCGCCGTCCTCGGTGCGAGCATCGACCTCGAGCTGCTGGCCGCCGTGCTCGACGTCCGGACGCTGGCGGCGCTGGAGCACCTCGACCTCGGTCTCCGGCAGTCGTTCCTCGCCGAACGGCAGGGCGTGCTGGCGTTCCGGCACGAGCTGGTCCGCCTGGCGGTCGCCGCCGAGGCGGGACCGACCCGACGCGCCTGGCTGCACCGCCGCGCCGCCGAGCTGTTGCGGACCCGACCCGAGGCCCACCCGCTCGAGCTCGCCCGGCATGCCCGCGACGGCGGCGACCGAGCCCTGGCCGCCGCGGGGCTCGCCGCCGCGGCCGACCTGGCACTCGCACGGCTCGACCTGCCGGGCGCCGAGAGGCTGCTCGACGAGGCGGTCGCGCTGCAGGACGACGCGTCGCTGCGGCTGCGGCGCGCCCGGGTCCGGATGTCGCGCGGTGACCTCGCCGGCGCCGACGCCGACGCCGAGGCGGCGCTCGCCCACGACGAGACCGGCGAGGCCCTGGAGCTGCGGGCCTGGGCCGCCCGCAACCGGCACGACCTCGACGGCGCGATCCGGCTCGGCCGCGCGGCGGCGCAGGCAGCCACCGACCCGATGGTGCGGGGCAGCAGCCTGATCGCGGTGGCCTTCGGTCACCGTGGCAACGGCGACCTGCGACAGGCCGACCTGGTGCTCGCCGAGGCCGCGGACTCCCCGCCCGAGCTCGGCCTCCCCGCCTGGACGGGCGTGCTGCGCGTCCACCAGGGGCGTCCGACGGAGGCGCTGGCCACCCTCGAGCCGGTGCTCGGTGCCGAGGCCCGCCGGGGTGCGCACGGATTCTGGGTCGAGCACACCCTGCAGATGACGGCGCACGCCTACGGCCTGCTCGGCCGCAGCGCGGACGCGTTGCGCGTGGTCGACCGGCTGGAGCGGGAGGTCGGCCGCCGAGGCACCGGAGTGCGGTACGCCGGCGTCCAGCACACCTATCGCAGCTGGGTGCTGCGCAACCTGGGCGACCCCGGCGCCGAGGAGCTCGCCCAGGCCGGGCTCGCCTCGCCCGGCTCGCAGGAGATCCTCGCCCAGTGCCACCTCGACGTCGCCGACTGTCGGCTGCGCGCCGGTGATCTCGCGGGCGCCGCGGACCGGCTCTCGGTCGCCGAGGCCGAGTCGGGCACCCGCTGGTTTCACAACAAGTGGCGCTTCGACCAGCGCCGCCTGCTCCTGCTCGCCCGGCTCGCGCTGGCCTACCGCGACTCAGCCGCCGCCGTCGACGCGGCCGAGATCGTGGCCGCAGCTGCGGAGGAGCGGGGCGACGAGCGGTACGGCGTCCTGGCCCGCCTCGTGCGGGCGACGGCGCGGGCCCGGCTGGGCGACCCGGTGGACGACGAGCCGTTGACCCGCGACCTCGGCCGGCTCGGTGAGGTCGCGGCGCTCGAGGGCTGGTGGCTGGCTGCGGACGTGGCCGACGCGACCGGGTCGGGAGCCGCCCGGGCGGAGGCGGTCCGGCTGGCCGAACACGTCGCGCGGGAGGCCGGCGACCGGGCGGAGGCGTTCCGTCGGGTCGCCGCCGTCCGGCTCGACCAGCCCTAGACCGTCGCCACGGCCTCGACGACGACCGGGGCGAACGGCTCTCCGGTCGCGCGGACCGCCTCGGTGGCGTCGGCCACCAGCTCGGCGCGGACAGCGTCCGGCAGGGTGGCGACGAACCGCGACAGCTGCGGCGTCGCCAGCCGGTAGCGCACCACGTCCGCCGGGTCGCTCAGTCCGACGTCGATCGGCGCCTCGGTGACCCTCCACCGCGCGAACCCGGCGGCGGCCAGCACCTGCTCGACGGCGGCCGCTCCACCGACGGCCTGGGCGTGGGTGCGGAACTCGGCGTACCACCACGGCGCCACGAAGCCGTGCGCGGCGGCCGCGGCGTCGACCGCCTCCTTGGCCGCGGCCCGGTGGTCGGAGAACGTCGAGACCAGCACCTGACCCTCGGCCCGGGTCGTGCGCCGCAGCTCGGCGAGGCCGGCCACCGGGTCAGGCAGGTGGTTGACCACGAACGCCGCCACCACCAGGTCGAAGGTGCCGTCGCGGAACGGGAGGGCCGTCACGTCGGCGACGACCGCGGGCCGGGCGCCGTGGGCCACCATGTCGAGCTCGCGGTCGGCCCCCACGACACGCGCCCCGCGTGCCCGCAGCGCGTCGCCGGCGGTACCCGTTCCCGCACCGGCGTCGAGCGCCGCGGCCTCGGCGAGGGGCACGGTGGCGCGGCCGACCAGGTGGTCAGCCAACGGGCCGTAGACGAGGGCGGCGTCGGTGGCCCAGCGCGCCGCCAGGCCCGCATAGCCGGGGGCCGCTACATCCACCGCGCGCCGTCCAGCGCGGCACGCTCCCACCACTCCAGCTCGTCCTGGTCGCCGACCGCCTTCTCCCAGGCGAAGACGGCGGCGATCCCCACCAGGCTCAGCCCGAGCTGCCGGTCCCACCAGTCGGTCGTGTCGACGCCGTGCGCCTCGAGCCGCTCGCGGTAGCGCGCGATCGTCGCCTCCTTGCTCTCGGGGAGGCGCGCGCGGTTGAGGGCGAGGTACCAGGTGAGGTCCCAGCACGGGGGCGCCTCGCCCGGGTAGGCCCAGTCGAGGAGCACGGTGCGGCCGTCGGGGCGTCGCCCGACGTTGCCGAGCTTCCAGTCGCCGGCGACGAAGGTCAGCGGGGTGGCACGCAGGGCGTCGCTGAGGGCGTCGGGGTCGCGGTGCACGGCGGTCACGAGGTCGTGCAGCCGGGGAGCCCGCTCGGGCAGCAGCCCCCAGCCCTGGTGGGCGACGGCGACCGGCCCGGGGACGTCGTCGACCTCGAGCTCAGGGGCGATGGTCGCCGGCGCGAAGTACAGCCAGCGGCGTGACAGGTCCTGGAGGCCGAGGTCGTCGCGCCAGCCGAGGAAGTGCGCGTGCCCGGCCGCCATGTGGTCGATCCAGTCGGCGTGGTGGGGGAGCGGCACCTGCTCGTCGCCCGGCGGCACCAGGTCGGCCGAGCGGTCGGTCATGAGCATCGAGAGCCGGGCCGTGGGGCCGGTGCCCTCCAGGGCCATGCCGACCATGGCGTGGTCGATCACCGGCGGCGTCTCGTCGTAGATGCCGGCGCACCACACCAGGTACTCCCAGTGGGAGTCGTTGCCCGTCACCCGCATGATCCAGTCGTCCGCCGCCGACAGCGACTTGAGGAAGTGGGGCACGCCGGCGATGCGCAGCGTCTCGAAGCGGGCGCCCGACCGCGCGTCGGGGGTGCGCACCTCGCGCCGGTCGGTGGCGCCCGCGACGAGCTCCTCGAGACTGTCGGCGAGGCGCGGTGGCGTGGTCTCACTGGACACGGGCGGCCTCCATGTCGGCGAGCAGCGCGGCGGGCCAGCGGCCGCCGCAGATGATCGTGTCGGCACTGATCCGGTGCCCGTCGTGGGCGATCAGGTGCACCTGGTGGGCGGCGTGCGGCACGCCGTCCTCGACCCAGCTCAGGTCGAGCTCGACCACCTCTCCGCCGGCGACGTCGCGGCGGACGACGGACTCGAGGGTGGTCGGGGCGGCGTACCAGCTCGTCAGCTCGGCAGCGACGTCGGCGGCTCCGGCCCGCTCGTAGCGCCAGTGGGGCACGGTCGCGTCGAGCACGGCGTCGTCGGTGAAGGTGCGCGTGGTGATGCCGTGGCCCTCGCTGATCTCGTCGAGGAGCGCGGTCGACGGGGTGGGTGCGGGTGGCCTGCGCGGTCATGACGACACCGTGACCGCTGCGGGTTGCCATGACCTTGCAACAGATCCCGCGTCGCGTTGCAAGGTCGTGGCAGGACGCCGACGCGAGGGTCGGGCGGTCGGCAACCCCGCCGGCACCCACGTCACCGCAGGAGGCATCTCCATGACCGACACCCTCACCCCCTCGACCGCTGCCCCGGCCGCCGTCGACCCCGACCGGCTCCAGGCCCTCGTCGAGCAGGCCGTCGGCGACTTCGGCTCCGTGCTGAACGCCGCGCTGGTGGTCGTCGGCGACCGGCTCGGGCTCTACCGTGCTCTCGCCCGGCTCGGCTCGTCCACCCCCGCGGACCTGGCGTCGGCCACCGGCACCACCGAGCGGAACGTCCGCGAGTGGCTCTGCGCCCAGTCCGCGGCCGGCTACGTGACCTACGACGGGCCGGGACCGGACGGCGTGACCGACCGGTTCTCACTGTCGCCGGAGCAGGTCGTGGCGCTGACCCACGACGACAGCCCGGCCTTCGTCGCCGGCGGCTTCCAGGTGGTCACGGCGGCCGCCAAGGCCGACGAGCACCTCACCGAGGCGTTCCGCACCGGCCGCGGCGTCGGGTGGCACGAGCACCACCACGACCTGTTCGAGGGCACCGAGCGCTTCTTCCGCCCTGGCTACGTCGCGAACCTGGTGGCCGAGTGGCTGCCCGCGCTCGACGGCGTCGTCGAGCGGCTCGGCTCCGGGGGCCGGGTGGCCGACATCGGCTGCGGCCACGGCGCCTCGACGGTGCTCATGGCGCAGGCGTTCCCGGCGTCGACCTTCGTGGGGTCCGACTACCACGCCGTCTCGGTCGACGCGGCCCGCGAAGCCGCCGCGGCCGCCGGCGCCGGCAACGCCTCGTTCGAGGTGGCCGCTGCCGACGGGTTCACCGGCGGCCCGTACGACCTCATCACCTACTTCGACTGCCTGCACGACATGGGCGACCCGGTGGGTGCCCTCCGGCACGCTCGCACCCAGCTCGCCGACGACGGCGTGGTGATGCTCGTCGAGCCGCAGGCGGGGGACACGGTCGCGGACAACCTGAACCCCGTCGGCCGGGTGTTCTACGCGGCCTCGTCGCTGATCTGCACCCCGGCCTCGCAGTCCCAGGACGTCGGCCTCGCGCTCGGCGCCCAGGCCGGGCCTGCCCGCCTCGCCGAGGTCGCGCGGCGCGGCCGGCTTCACCCGCGTCCGCACGGCCGCCGAGAACCCGTTCAACCAGGTGCTCGAGCTCCGCCGCTGACCCCGCTCCTTGGCACGGGCGACCTGCCGCGAGACGATCCTCGAGACGGTGGCGAGGAGTCGCTGAGGTGATCGGTCAGGAGCTGGTGGGGCGTGCCGACGAGGTCGACCGCGCGGCCGAGGCGGTGCGGCGGCTCGGCGAGGGCCACGGCGGCCTGCTCCTCCTGACCGGTGACCCCGGCATCGGCAAGACCCGGCTCGCCGAGGAGGTCGTCGCCCGCGCCGAGGCCCGGGGCGTCCGGACGGCCTGGGCGACGGCCTGGCAGCACGCCGGCGCCCCGCCGCTGTGGCCGTGGTCGCAGGTGCTGCGCAGGCTCGGGGTCGACGCGACCGCGGCCCTCCCGCCGGCGCCGGTGTCGGACGCCGACCGGGCCGACGCGGCGCGCTTCGCGCAGTTCGACGCGGTGGACCGGGCGCTCGACGACCTGGCCGCCGAGGACCCGCTGCTCGTCGTCCTCGACGACCTCCAGTGGGCCGACGTCGCGACGCTGCGGCTGCTCACCTACCTGCTGGGGTCCGGCCGGGCGCGGCGGCTGCTGGTCGTCGGCACCTGTCGCCCCGACGAGATCGATCCCGAGGAGCTGGCGGCCCTCACCCGAGCCGCCACGACGCTCGCCCTGACCGGGCTCGACGCCGAGGCCGTGCGCGACGTGCTCGCCGCGACGCTCGGTGCCGCGACCGCGACCGAGGTGGCCGACGTGGTGGCGGCCAGGAGCGGGGGCAACCCGCTCTTCGTGGCCGAGTTCGGCCGGCTGCTGCGCGCCACCGGGCGGGCGGAGGTGGCCGCCCACGCCGTGCCGGCGGGCGTGGTCCCGGTGATCGAGCGGCGGCTCGCCCGGCTGCCGGAGCAGGTCATGGCGGTGGTCCGCGCCGCCGCGGTGCTGGGGCGGCGCTTCCCGCTCGACCTGCTCGTCGCGCTGGTCACCGGTGTGGAGCGACCCGCAGTGGTCGCGGCCCTGGACGACGCGGTCCGGTCCGGCGTCCTCGCGGTCGACGGTGACGGGTTCGGGTTCGCCCACGACCTGGTGCTGGACGTCGTCCGCGAGTCGACCGCGCGGGAGGAGTCGGCGACGCTCCACGCGCGCGCCGCCGCCGCGCTCCAGGAACGCGTCGGAACCAACCGGGCGCTGCACAGCGAGATCGCCACCCACCTGCAGCTGGCCGGTGACAACGACGGCGCCGGCGCGCACTGGCGCGGTGCCGCGGACTGGGCGCTCTCGATGAGCGCCTGGGAGGAGGCGGCCGAGTCGTGCGCCCGGGCCCGGGCGTGCACCGACCCGGGCAGCCGCACCGCCGTCGACCTGCTGCTGACGGAGGGCGACGCGCTCCTGCGGGCCGGAGCGCTGGTCGAGGCCCGAGCGACGTTCGCGTCGGCGGTCGAGCTGGCGCGCTCGCTCGGGGAGCCCGAGGCGATGGTGCGGGGGGTGCTGGGGATCGGCGCAGGTGCGGCCGGGTGGGAGGTGCCGATCTCCGACAGCACCTATGTGCGCCTGATCGAGGACGCGCTGGCGGTGCTTCCGGCGGGGGAGCGGCGGCTGCGGGCACAGCTGTTGGCGCGGCTGTCGGTGGCCCGGGCCACCCCCGAGACCCTGTCCGAGTCGGAGCGGTTGGCCGAGGAGGCACTCGGCCTCGCCCGCGACATGGGAGACCCACGGGTGCAGGCGCAGGCGATCGGCGCGCTCTGCGACGCGATCGCGGGCCCCGCGCACTCCGAGCGCCGCCAGGAGCTGGCCGAGGCACTCGTCGCCCTGGCCATCGGGTGCGGTGACCAGGCGCTCGAGCTGCTGGGGCGGCGACTGCTTGTCGTCGCGCTCCTGGAGCAGGGCGACTTCGCGGCGCTCGACCGTGAGATCGTCGCCTTCGAGCGCACCGCCGAGGTGCTCCGTCAGCCACTGCTCACCTGGTACGGCGCGCTGTTCCGTGGCACGCGGGCCCTCATGCGCGGTCACGTCGCCGAGGCGCTGGAGCACTGCGAGCGGGTGCACGAGGCCGCCGGCCGGACCGGGAGCGTCAACGCGGGTCTCCTGGCGGTCACCCAACGCACGGGCATCGACGTCCTGACCGGCCGGCCGGCGCTCCTGGACCTCTCGGACCTCGTCGACGTCGACCCGGCCTCGTGGGCGAGCTACGCCGCCACGACGGGGTACGTCGCGCTGCTGGCCGGCGACCTCGAGCAGGCACGCTCGGCCCTGCACGCCCATGCCGAGAACGGCTTCGAGCGCATCGGCGACGACTCCGAGCACCTGACGACCGTCATGATGTTCGGGCGCACCGCAGTCGGCCTGGGCGAGCACGGCGCCGTCGCGGCCATGTACGACGCGCTGTCGCCGTACTCCGCGCGGTGGATCGTCGACGGGATCGCGGCGCAGTGCTGGGGCCCGGTGGCGCTGGAGCTGGGTCGGCTCGCCCGAGCCCTCGGCCGGGCCGACGCGGCACGCGCCCACCTGACCACAGCCCACGCCCTCATCCAGAACGCCGGCGCAGTCGTCTATCTGCCGGACCTCGAGGAGCTCGAGGCCTCCCTCGCCGCCGATCCGGCGGTCCCCGCGCCCGTGGTGGCCGCGACCCACGCCGGGCCGCCGGCGTCCTGGTGTCTGGACGGCGGGCTGAGGACGATCGCCTACGCGGGCCGCACGATCCGGGTGCCGGACTCCAAGGGCCTGGTCGACCTGGCCGCGCTGCTGGCCCGGCCGGGACGGGAGACCGCGGTGGTCGACCTGGCCGGAGCGGCCCTCGGTTCGCCGCGCGAGGGCGACCTCGGTGCGGTGCTCGACGACCGGGCACGCCGGGCCTACCGCGCGCGGCTCCGAGCCCTCGAGGAGGAGATCGACGAGGCGTCGCACGACGGCGACCGCGGACGACGCGAGCGGGCCGAGGACGAGCGCGACTTCCTGGTCGCCGAGCTCACCGCGGCCGTCGGCCTGGGGGGCCGGAGC
Source organism: uncultured Actinomycetota bacterium (assembly GCA_963808855.1). Taxonomy (GTDB): domain Bacteria; phylum Actinomycetota; class Actinomycetes; order Propionibacteriales; family Nocardioidaceae; genus Nocardioides. The sequence continues at coordinate 1,937,077 of CAWEHA010000002.1, forward strand.
CGCGCGGCGGGCGATCCGGTGGAGCGGGCTCGGAAGGCGGTGTCCGCACGAATCCGGCTCGCCATCGAGCGGATCGGCCGCGTCCACCCCGAGCTCGCCGCCCACCTGCGCAACTCGGTACGCACCGGCACCTACTGCTCCTACCGGCCCGAGGTCCCGATCACGTGGGTGGTCGGGACGCGCTCTGGCGATGCGTCATCGGATGTAGCGCCTCCTGGGTGACAGCACCCACCAGGAGGAGTTCCATGACCGCCACCGAGATCCACCCCGACGACCTCGAGACCCAGGTCGGCGCGTTCGCAGAACGACTGTTCGGCGTCGGGCTCGCCGCGCTCGAGGCCGCCACCATCGCCCTGGGCCGCGAGCTCGGGCTCTACCCGCTGCTGGGCGGCCGCGCCTGCACGCCCGACGAGCTGGCCGCGGCGGCCGGCATCCATCCGAGGTACGCCCAGGAGTGGCTCGAGCAGCAGGCGGCGGCCGGCTACCTCGAGGTCGACGACGCCGGTGCCGCCGCCCACGAGCGTCGCTACACGCTCTCTCCGGCCGCGGCCGCCTGCCTCACCGACCCGGAGAGCCTGGCCTCGGTCGGCCCGCTCCTCGACTTCACGGTGAGCGTCGGCGCGATCTACCCCGCCCTCGTGCGGGCCTTCCGCGAGGGCGGCGGGGTGCCGTACGCCGACTACGCGATCCACGACGCCCAGGGTGACTTCAACCGCCCGATGTTCCTGAACCTGCTGACGACGGACTGGCTGCCGTCGGTCCCGGGCCTGGCCGAGCGACTCGCCGTCCCCGGCGCCCGCGTGGCGGAAGTCGGCTGCGGCGAGGGCTGGGCGGCGATCGCGATCGCGCGGGCCTTCCCCGGTGCGCGCGTCGAGGGGTTCGACCTGGACGACGCCTCGGTCGCGGCGGCCCGCCGTCACGCGGCCGAGAGCGGCGTCGCCGACCGGGTCACGTTCGAGGTCGCCGACGTCGCCCGGACCGACGACTTCGAGCAGGGCGGTCACGACCTGGTGCTCGCCTTCGAGATGGTGCACGACCTCGCCCGGCCGGTGGAGGCACTCGCCACGATGCGGCGCCTGGGCGCTCCCGGGGCGACCCACCTGGTCGTCGACGAGCGAGCCGCCGAGGAGTTCGAGGCGCCGACCGACAGCCCGGTCGAGCGGCTGTTCTACGCGGCCAGCGTGCTGCACTGCCTGCCCTCCGGGATGGCCGAGCAGCCGTCGGCCGCGACCGGCGCCGTGATGCGCCCGGCGACGCTGCGGGACTACGCGAGGCGGGCCGGGTTCGCCGACACGACGATCCTCCCGATCGAGCACGACATCTTCCGCTTCTACCGGCTGGAGGCGTCGTGAGGACCGGACTGGGTTGACCCGGGGTGACGCAGAGGGTGTGTCAGCACCGTCCCCACAGCCCGAGGCCACGGCGCTTGGCCGCCGATTGCACCGACCGGTAGGTGCGCACCCGCTCGAAGGGCCGGCCCACCACGAGGACCCGCGCATGGCCGCGCTTGAGCTGGAAGCGGCTCATGTCGTACTTGCCCCGCTTCATGACGTAGCGCAGCAGCCGGCCGTAGCGGTCCTTGCGGGGCTGCGTGCGATCCGAGACGAGCAGCACCGGAGTGCCCCTCGGCATCAGCCGCTTGGCCGACGCCGACGCCGCCGGCCCACCGCACTCGGTGCCGCCGTGGACCTCGGGGGTGTCGATGCCCAAGATGCGCACCGACCTCACCCCGCGCTGCCCGCGGATGCGGACGTTGACGGTGTCGCCGTCCACCACCCGAACGACGACGGCGCGCTGCTTGAGCCGCGCCGGCCGCGTCGGGCCGGCGGCCTGCCCGCCCCCGCCACCGCCGCCAGCCTGGCTGGTGCTGCACGGGCACGGGTTCGACTCGCACACCACCCCGTCGCCGTCGGCGTCGAGCCGGTGCGGGTCGGAGTCCGGTCCACCGTGCTCGAGGAAGAACCGCTGCGCCGCCGCCTGGGTGTCGAAGTCGGAGCAGTCACGGTCGGCCATCCGGGCGGGCGCGGCACCGGCCGGCGTCGGCGCGACGGTCACGAGCGGCGGTGAGGGTCAGGGCGAGCGTCGCAAGCAGCGCGAGGAGGGAGCGTCTCATCACCGGCGGACCGTAGGCAGGGTGGCCGGCTCCTGTACCCCGAACCGTCGAAGATGGCCCGAATCGGGCCATGCCGACCTGACCCTCGAGCCGGGTGCGACGATGACGCCGTGCCTCGGTTCGACATGGGCGACCCCGCGTTCGACGTCACCTCGCCGGAGGTGCACCGGGCCCGCGAGCGGGACTGGTACGTGGAGACCACCTGGGGCTGGGCAGTGTTGCGGCACGCCGAAGCCGGCGCAGTGCTGCGCGACCGCCGGTTCCGGCAGGGCAACGCCCGGTGGCCGGAGCAGAACGGCATCCACGCCGGACTGTTCTCGGACTGGTGGCGGGAGACCCTGCTCTCCCTCGAGGGCGACGACCACGCCCGCATCCGGCGGCTGCTCATGCCGGCGTTCCGCAACAAGACGATCGCGGCGATGCGGCCGCGGTTCCAGGCCCTGGCCGACGAGCTGGTCGACGGCTTCTCCGACCGCGGGCGCTGTGAGTTCATCTCCGAGTTCGCCGAGCCGTACGCGTCTCGGATCATCTGCGTCCTGCTCGGTCTCGACGAGGACCACTGGCCGCAGGTGGCGCACTGGGCCGACGACCTCGGCGCCTCGTTCTCGATCGACGTCGGCAACCAGGTGCCGCGGATCGAGGCGGCGCTCACCGGCCTGCACGGCTACCTCGAGGACGTCGTCGCCGACCGCGCCGCCCATCCGCGCGACGACCTGGTCACCACCCTCGTCCAGGCCGCCGACGACGGCGACCGGCTCTCCCGCCACGAGCTCGGCGTCGCGCTGGTGTTCCTCGCCTTCGCCGGCATGGAGACCACCCGCAACCAGCTCGGCCTCGCCCTCCAGACCCTCCTCGCGCACCCCGACCAGTGGGCGCTGCTCGCCGAGCGCCCTGACCTCGGCGGCAACGCGGTGGAGGAGGTGATGCGGGTCAACCCCACCGTCACCTGGGTCACTCGCGAGGCGATCGAGGACGTCGACCTGTTCGGCCTCCACATCCCCGCCGGCGGCATCGTGCAGACCCTGTCGGCCGCCGCCGGCACCGACCCCGCCGCCATGCCCGACCCCGCCTTCGACATCACCCAACAACGCCCCCCGCACCTCGGCTTCGGCGCCGGCGTCCACCACTGCCTCGGCCACTTCGTCGCCCGCACCGACATGGCCGTGGCCCTCCCACTCCTCGCCCGCCGCATGCCCGACGCCCAGCCCGACGGCCCGGGGGAGTGGATGCCCGTCTCCGGGAACACCGGCGCGTTGAGCTTCCCGATCCGCTTCACCCCACCCAACGCCGGTTGAGGTGCGAAGGCCGCCAGGCCTGAGCCTCGAAACCACTGAGCCGATCCCGCCAACGAGACCGACGAGAGAGGGGTGGAAGACATGACACCGGACATCGCGGATCTCCTCCGCGCGCAATGGGAGCTGCTGCGCCGGTGGCTGGGCGAGGTCGACCTGGACCAGCACGGCCACCGGGCCACCGGTCTGGGCACCTGGACCGTCTCGGACCTCGTCGCGCATCTCGGCCTGGGTCTCCGCCTGATGGTCGGGGCCCGTCCGGCCGACGGTGACGCGGAGCCGACCTCGCTCGGCCGGTACGTCGCCGCCTACCCGCCGTCCGCCTCCGCCATCGCGGAGGAGACCGACGCCCTGGCCGAGGAGCTCGGCCCGGACGTGCTGGCGGGTCTGGACGCGATCGCCGAGGAGGCCTGGACGGCGCTCGACTCGCTGACGGCACCGGTGGTGCAAGGCCGACGCGGACCGATCACGCGGCGTGACTACCTGATGACCCGCCTGCTGGAGCTGGTCGTGCACGCCGACGACCTGGAGCGTTCGCTGCCCCCGGTGGGCTGGACGCCGATCCTCGACGAGGCGGCGTCCGTGGTGGCCGAGGCCCTCGCCGAGGCCTACGAGGAGCGCGCGGGGACGCGACCGGACGCCGTCCCCACCCTGTCGTGGATCAGGGCGGCGGCCGGACGGGTCAGCACCGTGGACCCGCTGCTTCCCCTGCTCTGACCGGAGCGGTGCGCCGGGCGCAGGTGGGACCATCACCGGATGGACGTGGTGCCGGTGCTGCTCCGAACCCGCCTGCTGGGGGACTCGAGTGCGGACGACGTCGCCGAGCTGGTGCCCCACGTGCGGGAGCGCTCGTTCGCTGCCCATCAGGTGATGTGGGTCGAGGGTGATCCGGTGGACGGGCTCTACGTGCTCGTCGAGGGGATGATCAAGTCGCATCGCGTGGCCCTCGACGGTCAGGAGGTGATCCTGGTCTTCAACACCGTCGGCGACGTGGCCGGCGAGGTGGGGCTGTTCCACCCCGCGCAGGTCCGCCACGTCAGCGTCACCGCCATGGCTCCGACCCGCTGCCTGGTCATTCCGCGGGATCCGCTGGTCGCCTTCCTGTCGCGTCACCCCCGGCCCATGGTCCGCATGCTCGAGCAGCTGGCGACGATCGCGGTCAAGGCGGCGACGTCCTACAGCGAGCTGGCGCTGCACGACATCCGCGCGCGGGTCGCGGCGGCGCTCCTGGCCCTCGCCGAGGAGTACGGCGAGCCGACGGCCACCGGCACGCGGATCAGGCTGCGGCTGTCGCAACCGACCCTGGCCGCGCTCGTGGCGGCCTCGCGCGAGAACGTCAACCGCGCCCTGGCGGGCTTCTTCGCGTCGGGATCGGTCGTCTACCACGAGCGCCAGTTCGAGATCCGCGACCGGGAGGCGCTGCTCGCCGCGCGGGATTCCGCTGGTCGGTGACGTACGGCACTGCGCTCGACCTCGCGGCTGCCCATGATCGCGTCCATGACCATCACCACGGCCGATGCCGTCCACCTCGTCACTGCTGCTGACGGAGACGCCTACGACGAGGCGCGGCGGGTCTTCAACGCCATGTTCGACCGGCGGCCGCGGGCGATCGCCAAGGTCGCGTCGCCCGCCGACGTCGTGGCGGCCATCCGCTACGCACGCACGAACGACCTGCGCATCGCCGTGCGCGCGGGAGGGCACTCCGTCGCCGGCTACTCGGCGGTGGACGACGGTCTGGTGATCGACCTCCGCCCCCTCGACCACATCGTCGTCGACCCCGAGCACCGCACGGTGCGGGTCGGCGCCGGGGTCGTGTGGCGTGACCTGGACGCCGCCACGCAGGCGCACGGCCTCGCCACCACGGGCGGGCGGATGACCACGACGGGCGTGGCGGGGTTCACGCTCGGGAGCGGCAGCGGCTGGCTGGAGCGCCTCCACGGCCTGGCCTGCGACAACCTCCTGGCCGCGCAGGTCGTCACGGCCGACGGCCGCGTGCTGATGGCCAGCGAGACGGAGAACCCCGACCTGTTCTGGGGGCTCCGGGGCGGCGGCGGCAACTTCGGGGTGGTCACCGAGTTCACGTTCCGGCTCCACCCCGTCGGTCCGACGATCTGCGGCGGGATGGTGATGCACCCGCGGTCGCAGGGACCGGAGGTGCTGCGGTACTTCCGCGACTTCATGGAGGCGGCGCCGCGGGAGGTGTGCGGCGGCGCCATCCTGATGACCGCGCCCCCCGCGCCGTTCGTGCCGCCCGACCTCCGCGGTCGTCCCGCCGTCGGCCTGCTCGCCGCCTACCTCGGGCCGGTCGAGGAGGGTGAGCGTGTGCTCGCGCCGCTTCGCGAGTTCGCCTCGCCGGCCGTGGACGACGTCCACCCTCGTCCCTATCTCGAGTTCCAGGCGCTGACCGATCCCGGCAACCCGCCTGGACGGCGCAACTACTGGCGCTCCGGGTCCCTGCGGCACCTGCCCGACGAGGCCGTCGACGCCTTCCTCGCCTGCGCAGCGGGCGCGACCTCCCCGTTCAGCGTGCAGATCCTCGGCCGCGCCGGCGGGGCGATCGCCGACGTCCCGGACGAGGCGACGCCCATCAGCGGACGCACGGCGCCCTGGCAGTTCCACTGCTACGGGTCGTGGGACCACGTCGACGACGACCCCAACATCGCGTGGGTGCGGGCGACCGAGCGGACGATGCAACCGTGGACGATGCCCGGCATGCCGCTGAACTTCTTCAGCGCCATCGACCCCGACCTCGTCCACAGCACCTTCGGCGCAGAGAAGTTCGCTCGACTCGTCGAGCTCAAGACCGAGTACGACCCCGAGAACATCTTCCGGCTCAACCAGAACATCCCACCGGTGAAGCGGGCCCTCCACGCTGGTTGAGGTGCGAAGGCCGCCAGGCCCGAGCCTCGGATACCTCCGAGCCGATCCCGCCGACCCAACACCTCGCTTCCGACCAGCGGAAGCCAGCGGACGTCTGGCCATCCGACGCAAGGCTAGGGTCGAACCGATGCCTGCCAACGCGCTCCCGCCGTTCCGTGCCGACCACGTCGGCAGCCTGCTTCGACCTCCCGCCCTGCTCGAGGCGCGCGAGCGCCACCGCGCCGGCGAGCTCGACGACGTCGGGCTGCGGGAGCTCGAGGACGCCGCGATCCGCGACGTCGTCCGGCTGCAGGCGGAGTCCGGGATGCGCACCGCCAGCGACGGCGAGTTCCGCCGCACGTCGTGGCACATGGACTTCATCTACCAGCTCGAGGGCGTCGACCCCACCGAGGAGAAGCTCGCCGTCCACTTCCACAACAAGGGCGGCGACCTCGACTTCGAGTCCGCCGCGCTGAGCGTGCACGACCGGGTGGGCCTGGGGCACACGATCTTCGGCAGCGACTTCGAGTTCCTGCGCGACGTCGTCGGCCCTGATGACGCTGGGCAGGTGGCGAAGCTGACGATCCCGTCGCCCAACATGGTCCACTACCGCGGCGGGCGAGCCGCGATCGACGAGTCGGTGTACCCGACCCTCGAGCCGTTCTGGGCCGACCTCACCGCCGCCTACCGCGAGCAGGTGAAGCGCGTCGCCGAGCTCGGCTGCACCTACCTCCAGCTCGACGACACCAGCCTCGCCTACCTCAACGACCCCGAGCAGCGGGCGCTGGTGGCCTCCCAGGGCGGCGACCCCGACCACCTGCACGAGCAGTACGTGAAGAACGTCAACGACGCCATCGCCGGCCGCCCCGACTCGCTGCGCGTCACCACCCACATGTGCCGCGGCAACTTCCGCTCCTCGTGGGCGGCCGAGGGCGGCTACGACTTCGTCGCCGAGGTGCTGTTCAGCCAGCTCGACGTCGACGGCTTCTTCCTCGAGTACGACGACGAGCGCTCCGGCGGCTTCGAGCCGCTGCGCTTCGTGCCCGAGGGCAAGCAGGTGGTGCTCGGGCTGGTCACCACCAAGACCGGCGAGCTGGAGAGCAAGGACGACCTCAAGCGCCGCATCGACGAGGCGTCGAAGTTCGTGCCGCTCGACCAGCTCTGCCTCTCGCCCCAGTGCGGGTTCTCCTCCACGGTGGAGGGCAACGACCTGACGGTGGGCGAGGAGCTGGCCAAGCTGCAGCTGATCGTCGAGACGGCCGAGGAAGTGTGGGGGTAACCATGGGACTGCTGGACGGCATCGCCTGGGAGGGCAAGGTCTTCAAGGACGGCGCGTGGACCGACGGCGGAGGCGGCACCTACGCCGTCGTCGAGCCGGCCACGGGCGACGAGCTCGGCACGATGGGCAACGCGGACGCCGGTGACGTCGCCGAGGCGGCCGCGTCGGCGGCCGAGGCCCAGAAGGAATGGGCCGCGCTCCCGCACACCGCCCGCGCCGCCGTGCTGCGCCGCGCCGGTGACCTGTGGTCGGAGCACGCCGAGGAGATCCGCGACTGGAACGTGCGCGAGGTCGGCGCCATCCCGCCGATGGCCGACTTCGCGCTGCACGTGGCCGCCGAGGAGTGCTACCAGGCCGCCGCGCTGCCCGGCCACCCGATCGGCCAGGTGCTGCCCAGCGAGCAGCCCCGGCTGTCGATGGCCCGCCAGCTGCCGGCGGGCGTCGTCGCGGTGATCTCGCCGTTCAACGTGCCGATCATCCTCGGCATCCGCTCGGTGGCCCCGGCGCTCGCGCTCGGCAACGCCGTCCTGCTGAAGCCCGACCCGCGCACCGCCGTCACCGGCGGCACGCTGATGGCCCGCGTGTTCGAGGAGGCCGGGCTGCCGGCCGGCGTCCTGCAGATGCTGCCCGGCGGCAAGGACGTCGGCGAGGCGATGGTCACCGACCCCCACGTCCGCGTCATCTCCTTCACCGGCTCCACCGCCGTCGGCCGCGCGATCGGCGAGCTCGCCGGCCGCCACCTCAAGCGCGCCCACCTCGAGCTCGGCGGCAACTCCGCCCTCCTCGTCCTCGACGACGCCGACGTCGAGCAGGCCGTCGGCCTCACCGGCTGGGCCTCGTTCCTCAACCAGGGCCAGATCTGCATGACCACCGGCCGCTACTTCGTCGCCGACTCCCTCTACGACGACTTCGTCGAGCAGCTCGCCGCCAAGGCCGCCAACCTCCCGGTCGGCAACCCCGCCACCGACCAGGTGGCCATGGGACCCGTCATCGACGAGCCCTCCCGCGACAAGATCCACGGCCTGGTCACCGGCAGCGTCGACGCCGGCGCCCGCCTCGCCGAGGGCGGCGAGTACGACCGCCTCTTCTACCGCCCCACCGTGCTGGCCGACGTCCCGCTGGACTCCGCGGTCTTCACCGAGGAGGTCTTCGGCCCCGTCGCCCCGATCACCCGGGTCTCCGGCGTCGACGAGGCGATCCGCCTCGCGGCCGAGAGCGACTACGGCCTCTCGCTCGGCATCGTCACCCGCGACGTGATGCGCGGCCTGGCGATCGCCGAGCAGATCCCCACCGGCATCGTCCACATCAACGACCAGACCGTGAACGACGAGGCCAACGTCCCCTTCGGCGGCCTCGGCGCCTCCGGCCTCGGCCGCATCGGCGGAGCGGCGGCCAACATCGAGGCGTTCACCGAGACCCGCTGGATCACCGTCCGCGGCGAGGTCGCCGGCTACCCGTTCTAGGGCACCATCCAGCCGAGCACCGGCGTCGCCTGCAGGCCGACGATGACGCACATCAGTGCCAGGAGCAGCAGGCTCCAGCCGATGACCTTGCGGAAGAGGTCGCCCTCCTTGCCGGCCATGCCGACCGCGGCGGCCGCGATGGCCAGGTTCTGCGGGCTGACCATCTTGCCGAGCACACCGCCGGAGGAGTTCGCCGAGGCCATCAGCACCGGGTCCAGCCCGGCGTCCGCGGCGGTCTGCACCTGCAGCGCGCCGAAGAGCGCGTTGGCCGAGGTGTCCGAGCCGGTCACGGCCACGCCGATCCAGCCGAGGATCGGGGAGAGGATCGCGAACGCCCCGCCGGTGCCGGCCAGCCAGGCGCCCAGCGACGTGGTCTGGCCGGACTGGTTCATCACGTAGGCCAGCGCGAGCACGGCCATCACCGTGATGATCGCCGAGCGCAGCTCGACGTAGGTGCGGCCGTAGGTGCGGACGGCCTCGCCGGGGGAGACCTTGAGGATCAGCGCGGTGATGATGCCGGCGAGGATCATCAGGGTGCCGGCCGCGGGCAGCCAGTTGAAGGCGTAGATGGTGGAGGCGAGCGGGTCGCCGGCGGTGGTGCGCACGTCGAGCCCGGGCCAGCCGAAGCTGACCGTCCACGGCTTCTCGGCGAGGTACTCCTTGACCGCGCCGATGTTGGCGATCGAGAAGATCGCGATGATGACGGCGTACGGCGCGTAGGCCTTGGCCACCTCGCTGCGGCTGTCGTGCACGTCCTCGTCGCCGGTGGTCGCGCCGGCCTCGGCGGTGTCCGTGGTGCCGGCGGTGCCGCCGCCGGACCGCGCCGGGACCTCGTGCGGGCTCGTCCGAGGTGTCCTCGGTCAACACCTCGGCCGGGCTCCACGACCCGCAGCAGCACGACCACCGCGGCGGCGGAGACGAGCGCGGCGACGATGTCGGCGAGCGGCACCGAGATGTAGTTGGCCGCGACGAACTGCGCGATGGCGAACGCGACACCGCACACCAGGGCGGGCAGCCAGGTCTGGCGCACGCCGCGCCGTCCGTCGACGACGTAGACCAGGATCAGCGGCACGACGAGAGCGAGGATCGGGGTCTGCCGCCCGACCATCGCGCCCAGCCCGTCGACGGTGAGCCCGGGGTCGGGGTTCACGCCGGAGGTGACCGTCGAGAGCGTCACGATCGGGGTGGCCAGGGCGCCGAAGGCCACCGGGGCGGTGTTGGCGATCAGCGCGACGGCGGCGGCCTTGAGCGGCTGGAACCCCAGCGCCAGCAGCATGACGACGGTGATCGCGACCGGCGTCCCGAAGCCCGCCAGCGCCTCGAGCAGCGCGCCGAAGCAGAACGCGATGATGATCGCCTGCACCCGCTGGTCGGAGCTCACGTTCGCGAAGGAGCGCCGCAGCACGTCGAAGTGCCCCGACGAGACGGTCAGGTTGTAGACCCAGATCGCGTTGATGACGATCCACAGGATCGGGAAGAACCCGAAGGCCGCGCCCTCGGTGCCGGAGAGCAGCGCCTGCCCCACCGGCATGCCGAACAACAGCACCGCGACCAGCAGGGCGACCCCCAGCGAGATCAGCCCGGCCAGCCAGGCCTTGAGCCGCAGCCCGCCGAGCAGCACGAACAGCGCGAGGAGGGGGATGGCGCCGCACAGCGCGCTCAGGGCGAGCGAGCCGCCGACCGGGTCGAGGTCCTGCTGGAACATCTGAGCTCCCGAGAGGTGTCGAGGGTGGTGGGATCAGGCGGGCCGGAAGACGGCCGGCGGGGCGCCGCGGATGGAGGCGTCGAGCACCTCCACGGTGTGGGCCATCCCCATCGGGTGCCCCGACCGTTCGATGGCCGAGGTCACCTGCATCAGGCACCCGGGGTTGGCGGTCACCAGCACGTCGGCGCCGGTGGCGACGATGTTGGCGGCCTTGCGATCGCCGAGCTCGTTGGCCGGACCGGGGTTCATGATGTTGTAGGTCCCGGCCGAGCCGCAGCACAGGTCGCTCTCGGCGATCTCGCGCAGCTCGAGCCCGGGGACGGCCTCGAGCAGCCGCCGGGGCTGGGCCCGCACGCCCTGCGCGTGCGCGAGGTGGCAGGCGTCGTGGTAGGCCACGCTCATCTCGAGGGGGTGCCGCGGCGCGACCGGGCCGAGCTCGTCGAGGATCTCGGCGACGTCGCGCACCCGGGCCGCGAACGCGGCGGCCCGGTCGGCGTACGCCGGGTCGTCGGCCAGCAGCTCGGCGTACTCCTTCATCGTCGAGCCGCAGCCGGCGGCGTTGACGACGACGTGCTCGACGCCGGCGTCCTCGAAGGCGTCGACCAGCGCGCGGGCGAAGTCCTGGCCCTCGGGCTCGCGCCCGTTGTGCACCGACAGCGCGCCGCAGCAGCCCTGCGCGGCGGGCACGACGACGTCGCAGCCCTCGGCCTGGAGCACGCGCGCCGTGGCGGCGTTGACGCCGGGGAAGAAGGCGCCCTGCACGCAGCCGGTGAGCATCCCGACCGTGGCCCGCCGGGCGCCGCTCGCCGGCAGGTGCTCCGGGAGCCGCTCCGCCTTGCCGAGCCGTGGGGCCAGCCGCTCCATCGCGGCCAGCTGCGGGGCGAGCCGGTCGAGGAGTCCGGTGCGTCGCAGCGCCCGGTCGAGGCCGACGGCCTGCACGGCGCGCAGCGGTCCGCGCAGCAGCCGAAGCCGGCGGGGGTAGGGGAACAGCGAGAACACCAGGCCGCGCAGTGCCTTCTCCCGGCGGGTGCGCTCGTGGCGGCGCTCGACCTGCGCACGGGTCTGCTCGATCAGGCGGTCGTACTGCACGCCGGAGGGGCAGGAGGTCACGCACGCCATGCAGCCCAGGCAGGCGTCCCAGTGGGAGACCATCGAGTCGCTCATCGGCTCGCCCTCGAGCCCCTGCTTCATCAGGTGGATCCGGCCGCGCGGGGAGTCCATCTCCTCGCCCCACAGCACGTAGGTGGGGCAGGTGGGGAGGCAGAAGCCGCAGTGGACGCAGTCGCCGATCAGCGCCGCGTCGGGCGGGTGGTGGTCGTCGAAGGCGCCGCCGGGGACGGGCGCTTCGGGCACGGGGACGGTCATTCAGATGCCTCCTGCGAAGCGGCCGGGGGAGAGCCGGTGGTCGGGGTCGAACTGGTCCTTGACCCGGCGCATCAGGTCCAGCGCGGGCACCGGCCCCCAGACGTCGACCGCCTGCTTGACCGCCGCCGGGGCGTCGACGACCACCAGCGAGCCGCCGGCCTCCGTGCAGGTCGCCCGGAGCCGGCGGACGGCCTCGGCGACCCGGTCGACCGGGACGTCGGCGGGCAGGGCGGCGTACAGCACGCCGGTGCCGGCGGAGCCGCGGACCGCCGCGCCGGCCGCACTCGCCGCCGCGAGCACGCCGCGGAGGCCGGAGAGCGCGCAGGTGAGCTTGAGCGCCGTCTCGCCGTCGCGCCACGGGTACGACGCCCAGCCCTCCGGGGCTTCCTCGGCCACGGTGGCGCCGGCGCCGAGCAGGTCGCGCACGGTGCCCGCGCGCTGCTCGACCGCCTCGGCCCGGCCGCCCAGCAGGACGGTCACGGTGCCCCGGCCGTCGGCGGCGAGGTCGACCTCGACCGCGCCCGGCACGGCCTGGGAGTGGATCACGGCGTGCGCCAGCCGGTGGGCTTCCTCGGCGTCCGTGACCGGGGCGCCGACCCAGCGGTGCGCCTCGGGCACCGGGTGCAGCCGGAAGATCGCCGAGGTGATGACGGCCAGCGTGCCGAAGGAGCCGATCATGAGCTTGCCGACGTCGTAGCCGGCGACGTTCTTCACCACGCGGCCGCCCGCCTTGGCGACGACGCCGTCGGCGCGCACGACGGTGATCCCGATGAGCAGGTCGCGGGCGGTGCCGGCGAGCATCCGCTGCGGGCCGCTGGTGTGGGCGGCCACCATGCCGCCGACCGTGCTGCCGGACAGCATCTCGTCGACGACCAGGCGCTGGCCCTCACCGCCGACAACCTGCTGCAGGTCGGCCAGGGGCGTGCCGGCCTGGACCTCGGCGATCAGGTCGCCGGGCTGGTGGTCGAGCACCTGGTCGAGGCCGGAGAGGTCGAGGAGCACGTCGGCCGAGGTGGGCGGCATGCCCCAGGTCAGCTTGGTGCCGCGTCCGGACGGGATGACGCTCAGCCCCCGGCCCGCCGCGTCGCGCATCACCTCGGCGACCTCGGCCGTGCTGGTCGGACTCGCCACCTCTCCGACCGGGGTGACGTCGACGGTGCTCGTCATCAGAACACCTCCGCCAACCCGGCCTGCTGTGCCGGGTGCGCGGCCTTGCGCCGGCCGGGCACCTCCCCGCACAGGCGCGGCGTGGGGAAGATCTTGCCGGGGTTGGACACGTGGTCCGGGTCGAACGCGCAGCGGACCAGCTGCATCGTGTCGAGGTCCTCGTCGTTGTACATCCGCGGCATGTACTTGGACTTGTCCATGCCGACGCCGTGCTCGCCGGTGATGGATCCGCCGTGCTCGATGCAGAGGTCGAGGATCGCGCCGCTGACCTTCTCGGCCGCGTCGCCGGCCCCCTCGACCGCGTCGTCGAAGAGCACCAGCGGGTGCAGGTTGCCGTCGCCGGCGTGGAAGACGTTGGCCACGCGCACGCCCGAGCTGCGCGAGAGCTCGGCCATGGCCGTGAGCACCTCCGGCAGCGCGGTCCGCGGGATCACGCCGTCCTGGACGATGTAGTCGGGGCTGATCCGCCCGACCGCCGCGAAGGCCGACTTGCGGCCCTTCCAGATCAGCGCGCGGTCGGCCGGGTCGGTGGCGAGCCGCTGCTCGAACGCGCCGTTCTCGCCGCACAGCCGCTCCACGGCGTCGTACTCCGCGGCCACCTCCACCGAGGCGCCGTCGAGCTCGATCACGAGCACCGCACCCGCGCCGTCGGGGTAGTTGCACTGCACGGCCGCCTCGGCCGCCTCGATGGCCAGCGCGTCCATCATCTCGATCGCGGCCGGGACGATGCCCGCCGCGATGATCGCCGAGGTGGCGGCGCCGGCCTGGTCGGTGGAGGGGAACCCGACGAGGACGGTGCGGACCTCCTCGGGCAGCCGCACCAGCCGCAGCGTGGCGGCGGTGACGATGCCGAGGGTGCCCTCGGAGCCGACGACGGCGCCGAGGAGGTCGTACCCGGGGGCGTCCGGAGCGGTGGTGCCGAGCGTGACCTGGTCGCCCTGCGGCGTCACCAGGTCGGCGCTGAGCACGTGGTTGGTGGTGAAGCCGTACTTGAGGCAGTGGGCCCCGCCGGAGTTCTCGGCCAGGTTGCCGCCGATCGAGCAGATCTGCTGGCTGGAGGGGTCCGGTGCGTAGTAGTAGCCGTCCGGGGTGGCGGCGCGGGTGACGTCGAGGTTGATCACCCCCGGCTCCACGACGGCGCGCTGGTCGTCCCGGCGCACCTCGCGGATCCGGCGCATCTGCGAGGTCACGATGAGGACGCCGTCGGCGTGGGGGAGCGCGCCGCCCGACAGGCCGGTGCCCGAGCCGCGCGCCACGAAGGGGACCCGCTGCTCGGCACACGCGCGGACCACGGCCGCCAGCTGGTCGGCGTCGCGGGGGATCACCACGAGGGCCGGCACGACCTTGTAGTGGGCCAGCCCGTCGCACTCGTAGGTGCGCAGCCGGGCGTGGTCGGAGATCACCGCGTCGGGCGGCAGCAGGCGTCGCGCGACCTCGGCGACGGCGGCCACGCCCGAGCTCATCAGTGGCCTCAGTCGATCTGGGCGGCGAGACCGGCCGCCTCGATGCCCGCCACGGCGGCGGCCTCGTCGTTGTCGGAGGTGTCGCCGGTGACGCCGACCGCGCCGACCACCGCGCCCTCGGCGTCCTTGACCAGCACCCCGCCGGGCACCGGCACGAGGGCGCCGCCGACGGCGTCGGTGACGGCCGCGATGAAGTAGGCCTGCTGCTCGGCCCGGGCCATGATCGAGCGCGAGCCCATCCCGAGGGCCAGCGCGCCGTGGGCCTTGCCGAAGCCGATCTCGAAGCGCTTGATGGACGCACCGTCCTCGCGCTCGACGGCGACCACGTGGCCGCCGGCGTCGAGCACCACCACGGTGAGGGGCTTGAAGCCGGCCTCGGCGCCGTGGGCACGGGTGCCGGCGACGATGGCGCGGGCGGTCTCCAGGTCGATGCTGGTCACGCGTCGTCCCCTTCTTCTCGCGGCGGTGGCGGTGCAGGATCGGCTCGGTGTAGCCGCTGGGCTGGGTGAGGCCCTCGAGCACGAGCGCCTGCGCGGCGCGGAACGCGACGCCGTCGTACGCCGGGGCCATCGGCTCGTAGTCCGGGTCGCCGGCGTTCTGCTCGTCGACCACCTTGGCCATCCGGCGCAGGGTCTCGTCGACCTGGTCGCGGGTGACCACGCCGTGGTGCAGCCAGTTGGCGACGTGCTGGGCGGAGATCCGGCAGGTGGCGCGGTCCTCCATCAGCGCCTCGCCGGTGATGTCGGGCACCTTGGAGCAGCCGACCCCGGCGTCGACCCAGCGCACGACGTAGCCGAGCAGGGACTGCAGGTTGTTCTCGATCTCGTCGCGCCGGTCGTCGTCCGACCAGTCCTCGGGGTCGCCCAGCGGCACCTCGAGCAGCTGCTCGCGCTCGCGGCGCCGGCCGCCGTCGCGGAGCTCCTCCTGGCGGGCCCGGACGTCGACGTCGTGGTAGTGCAGCGCGTGCACGGTGGCAGCGGTGGGGGAGGGCACCCAGGCGCAGGAGGCGCCGGCCTTCGGGTGGCCGATCTTGGCCTCGTACATGTCGGCGAGGCTGTCGGGCGCGGGCCACATGCCCTTGCCGATCTGGGCGCGGCCGAGCAGCCCGCACTCGAGGCCGATGTCGACGTTGAGGTCCTCGTAGGCCTGGATCCAGGTCTCGCCCTTCATGGCGGCCTTGCGCACCATCGGCCCGGCCTGCATGGAGGTGTGGATGTCGTCGCCGGTGCGGTCGAGGAAGCCGGTGTTGATGAAGGCGACCCGGTCGCGGGCCGCGGCGATGCAGGCCTTGAGGTTGAGCGACGTCCGCCGCTCCTCGTCCATGATGCCGACCTTGATGGTCAGCGGCGGCAGGCCGAGCAGCTCCTCGACGCGGCCGAACAGCTCGACGGCGAGGGCCACCTCCTCCGGGCCGTGCATCTTCGGCTTCACGACGTACATCGCGCCGGTGCGGGAGTTCGGCAGCTCGGACTGACCGCGCAGGTCCTTCAGCGAGCCCAGCGCCGTCATGATCGCGTCGAGCACGCCCTCCGGGACCTCCTGCCCGTCGCGGTCGAGCACCGCGTCGGTGGTCATCAGGTGGCCGACCTGGCGGATGAAGAGCAGCGAGCGACCCGGCAGCGTCACCTCGTCGCCGTCGGGCCCGGTGTAGGTGCGGTCGGGGTTCATCGCTCGGCTGAACGTCTCGCCGCCCTTGGTGACCTCGGCGGTGAGGGAGCCCTCCATCAGCCGCAGCCAGTTGCGGTAGCCGAGCACCTTGTCCTCGGCGTCGACGGCGGCGACGGAGTCCTCGAGGTCCATGATCGTCGACACCGCCGACTCCATCAGGAGGTCCTTCACGCCCGCGGTGTCACCGCGGCCGATGCTGTGCTCCCGGTCGACCTGGATCTCCACGTGCAGGCCGTGGTGCACGAGCAGCACCGCCTCCGGTGCGTCGGCGGAGCCGCGCCGGCCGACGTACTGCCCGGGATCGGCGAGCCGGACGGTCTCGTCCTTGACGGTGACGGCGAGACCGTCGCCGTCCTCGGCGTACGACGTCGCGTCGGCGTGGGACCCGGAGGCGAGCGGGAAGTGCGCGTCGAGCAGCGCCCGCCCGCGGGCGATCACCTCCGCGCCGCGCACCTCGTTGTAGTCGTCGCCGGGCGCGAGGTCGCCGTCCTGCGGCACCACGTCGCTGCCGTAGAGCGCGTCGTACAGGGACCCCCAGCGGGCGTTGACGGCGTTGGTGGCGAACCGCGCGTTGAGCAGCGGCACCACCAGCTGCGGGCCGGCGATCCGGGCGACCTCGTCGTCGACGTCGGCGGTGGTGACCGCCACCTCGTCCGGCTCGTCGGCCAGGTAGCCGATCTCGCGCAGGAAGGCGGTGTACGCCGCGGGGTCGGGGCGCCCGGGGTGCTCGCGGTGCCAGTCGTCGAGCCGGCCCTGGAGGTCGTCGCGGCGGGCCAGCAGCTCGCGGTTGCGCGGCGCGAGGTCGTCGACGATCGCCTCGACGCCCGCCCAGAACGCGTCGGCGTCGACGCCGGAACCCGGCAGCGCCTCCTCGGCGACGAACCGGTGGAGCTCGTCGGCGACCTGGAGCCCGCCGATCGTTGACACGCTGCGCCATGGGACTCCCTCGAGAATCGTCCGGCCTTGTCAAGTTTCCACATCGTGGAAACAATGACTCGTATTCTGGAAACCTAGGAACGGAGTCCCGGTGGTGTCAACCCGCGGACGAGTGCAGTCCGTAGAGCGGGCACTCGACCTGCTCGAGGAGGTGGCCGCCCGCGGCGGCGCCCTGACCATCGGCGAGATCGCCGCCGCGACCGGCATCCCGCTGCCCACGACGCACCGCCTGCTGCGCACCCTCGTGGAGCGCGGCTACATGCGCCAGGGGCCCGACCGGCGCTACGCCCTCGGGTTCCGGCTGCTCCCGCTCAGCAGCGTCGCCAACGGCATGGTCGGAGCCGGCGCCGAGCGCGCCCTGGCCCGGCTGGTCGACGCCCTCGGCGAGACCGCCAACCTCGCCCTGCTCGACGGCGACCACGTCGTCTACGTCGCGCAGTGCCCCGGCCGGCACTCGATGCGGATGTTCACCGAGGTGGGCCGACGCGTCGACGCGCACTGCACCGCCGTCGGCAAGGCCATGCTCGCCACCTTCCCCGACGACGACGTCGCGGCCCGCCTCGGCCGCGCCGGGCTGAGCCGCCACACCGAGCACACCATCACCGACCTCGACGCGCTGCTGGCCCAGCTGGCGGACATCCGCCGCGGCGGGCACGCCCTCGACGAGGGCGAGCAGGAGGTCGGCGTGCGGTGCGTCGCGGTCGCCGTCCCCGGACCCACCCTCCGCCTGGGCGTCTCCGTCTCCGGGCCTGCGCCCCGGATGACCGACGACCTGATCGAGCACGCGGTGCCCCTGCTCCGCGCCGCCGCGGGGAGCCTCGCGTCGGCGCTGGCCTGACTCCGGCCGGCGACGCAAACAGCCTCTTCGTGTCATTGCACTCCTGGGCCCACCCTCGTCAGAGTGGAAGGCCCGAGGAGATGCCGCCGTGTCAGCCACGACTCCCGAGCCCTCGTCGACGACGACGCCGCCTCGAGCCGCGGGCTCCGACGGGCCCACGAAGGCCGCTCCGCGACGGCTGAGCCCGTCGGTGCGGAACCTGATGGCCCGGTTCCCACCGGACGCCACCCCGACGGCGGGCGAGATCTGTGCCGACCTGCTCCGGACCCACGGCCGTCAGGGCACCGACCCGTACCTCGACGAGGCCGCTGCGAACACGGTGGCCGGTGCCGACCTCGAGGAGCGCGGCGACCGACAGTCGGCCGAGGCGCACCTCCGGGCGGTCGACGCCCTCTGGGACGCCGGCGTCGGCCTGCTGACCGGGCGGCACGTCGTCCTCGGCCTCGCGCTCCTCGGCCTCGGCGACGACCTCCTCGAGTCGGGTGTCGTGGCCTCGATCCTCACGTTGTGGAGTCCGGGCCACCCACCGGACGAGCCCGAGCGGGTGGCCTGGGACGCCCTGAGTGACGAGGGGCGCCGCCTCGCCGAGGCGCAGCCGTTGCTGGCCGTCGCGCTGGGGGCGCCGGCCGAGACCGAGCGCCCGCTGACCGGGATGCTTTGGGCGATGGCGTGGTCACCTCGAGGTGACCAGCTCGCGCTCCTGCTCGAGCGGGAGATCGTCGTGGTGACGCCGGGACGGGCCGACGCCACGCACCTGGGCGAGGCACCGGTCGGCGCGCGCTCGCTGGCCTGGGGGTCGCGCGGGGTCATGGTGCTCACCGTGGACGACGGCCTCGCCGAGGTGCGCCTCGCCGGGGACGACGTCGTTCTGGGCGCGATCCGAGCCAGCGGTGGCGTGCTGAGCGGCGACGGCTCCTCGGCCTGGATCCGCGGCTCCTCCGGTGTGGTCCGCTGGTCGCCCACGACGGGTGCTGAGCAGGTGGTGAGCGGGTCCGAGCAGCGGGACGCGACCCCCCTGGCCGTCGACCACACGGGCACGCGCGGCCTCGTCCACGTCGACTCCCGCGTCGCCCTGGTGTCGACCGCTGCGCCCCCGGGCCTGTTGATCGGTGAGGTGTCCTGGCCCGCGGACGCAGCCGCTCTGATGGGCTGGGCCCCGGCCACCGCCCGGGTGTTCGCCGTGCCCGGCGCTGGGGCCGTTGCGCTGCGTGGCCGCCACCGAGCGGGGGCTCGAGCTGAGGAACATCGCGGGCGACATCGCCGGCGCCACGGGCGACGACGGGCTGCTCGTGTGCCGGGTCGCCACCGGACGCGTCAACGTCACCGACCTGGCGATCGACGCCTCCGGCACCCAGCTCGCGGTCGCGGCCGACGGGCACGTGCGCACCTGGTCGCTCCGACCCCACCGGGCCCAGACCCTGCGTCAGCCCGACTTCGACAACGACCGTCCCGACCTCGCCGTGGACCACCTCGACACCGGCCGTGACGCCCGGGCGATCGCGGCCCTCATCGCCAGCAAGGACCTGGTGCCCCCGCTGTCGATCGGACTGTTCGGCGACTGGGGCTCCGGCAAGTCGTTCGTGCTGCGACAGATCAAGACGGAGCTGGAGGCCGACAAGCCTCCCGGGTTCCTCGAGCACCTGCGCGTCGTCGAGTTCAACGCCTGGCAGTACTCGGAGACGAACCTGTGGGCGAGCCTGGTCGACGCCGTCCTCCGGGCGATCGGTCCGTTGCAGGCCCCGCCGCCGCCGCACGAGGTGGCCGAGGCGCAGGCCCGGCAGCAGGAGGCCGAGGCCCGGAAGAAGGCGACGACCGAGCAGCTCCGAGAAGGCGAAGGAGGAGGTCGACCACGGCCAAGCGCAAGCTGGCGAAGCGACGCCGGCTCCTCGGCTACGTGGCGGGTGGCCTGCTGCTCCTCCTTGCGGGGGTCGTCGCCGCGGTGGCTCTCGGCTGGCTCTCGGGTATCGCCGCACTCTGGCCCGTCGTGGTGTCCATCGCCGGGCTCGCGACGGTGGTGGTCCGCGAGGCGACGCGCGCCGCGAAGACGGCCGACGAGGTCGCGCAGACCGTGGCAAGTGGCGCGGACCTCGCGGGCAACCTCCTCGGACGGCCAGGAGTCGCAGCTGCTGGCCATGCGAGTCGCCGAGCGCGAGGAGGCGGATCGGCAGGTCGACGCGGCCGCCGTCCTGCTCGAGGAACGGACGGCGCAGGTCACGACGGCACAGGAGCATGCCGAGAAGGAGCCGCTCCAGGCGCTGCTGCACGGGCTCGCCGACCTGCGGGAGTACCGCGACCAGCTGAGCATGGTCACCCGGGTCCACGACCTCTTCGACGACATCGACCGAGCGGTGCGCGTCACGCGAGGCCGCGGCGGTGAGATCGAGGCCGACGCCGGATCACGTCGCGACCCGGACGACGAGGACGCAGCCCGCGCCGCGACCTCGACCGCGTCGTCGTCGTGATCGATGACCTCGACCGGTGCCCGCCCGAGAAGGTCGTGGGGGTGCTCGAGGCGGTGCACCTGCTGTTCGGCTTCGAGATGTTCGTGGTGGTCATCGCCGTCGACACGCGGTGGCTCGAGCAGTCCCTCCGGATCCGCTACCGGCAGCTCCTCGGCCGCCCGGGCACCGCCGCGCCGACCGACTACCTCGAGAAGATCCTGCAGGTGCCGATCCAGCTCCCGACGCTCGGTCCCTCCCGGGTGCGGAGGCTCATCACGGGGTTGGCGAACGCGACCGAGGCACCCCTCGGCGACGCGGGCGCCCCGGTCGCGGCCACGGGCACCGCATCCGGCCCGGAGGCCCTCGTGCTCAGCCAGGACGGGAGCTGGCTCACCGCCGCTACCCAGCGGATCATGCCCCCGGCGCTCCCGGCCGACGTCCTGCGTGTGTCACCCCGGGAGACCGCCGCGATGCTCGCCGTCGCCGACCTCTTCGCCACGACGCCGCGGACGGTCAAGCGGTTCGTCAACACCTTCCGCCTCCTGAAGGCGAGTACTGCCGCGCCGGACTCCCTCGACGCCGAGATCGGCAGAGGGCTCGGCGACCACGAGATCGTCGCCTTCCTGCTGGCGGTGGTGATCGGCAAGCCCGCGGCCGCGGCCGCTGTCTTCGAGGCGCTCGGCGCGGCGTCCCCGACGGCATCCGTTGGCCAGGCGATCCCGGCCGACCCGCCGGACCCGGTCGCCGTGCCCGGCTCCACGCCCACAGTCGAGACGATCCGACGTCAGGAACAGCTCAGCAGCATCCGGACCTGGCTGAGCCGCAACGCCCGCTACGACAACGAGCCGACCGAACGGGTGGCGAGCTGGCTCCCCGACGTCGCCCGCTACTCCTTCACCCGGGTCAACCCACCGACCCAGATCTCGTGAATCGCTGCTCTGCGACAGTGCGGTGTCGGGGTCGCGCATCAGGGAGAGCGCACCGAGCGCCACGAGCACGACGGCGGCGGCGCCGACGTAGAGCTGCACGGGCGACCACGAGGCGTCGACGAGGGCGCCGGTGGCCAGCGGCGCCAGGATCGCGCCGATCCGGCCCAGGCCGATGCCCCAGCCCATGCCGGTGGACCGGATCCGCGGGTCGTAGAGCGCAGGAGTCACCGTGTAGAGGCCGGCGATGCACCCGTTGATGAGCGCGCCCACGACGACGCCCACGGCGAGCGCGACGGCCAGCACCGCGGTGGTGAGGATGAGCACCACCATCGTGGCGGCGGCCAGCAGCGTGAACCACATCAGCACCCGGCGGTTGTCGCCGCGGGTGGCCACGACGCCGTAGCCCACCGCCCCGACCGTGCCGCCCAGGGCGATCATCAGCCCGGCCGTCACGGCCTGCTGGTCGCTGAGGCCGGACTCGACCAGCAGCTTCGGCGTCCAGGTGTTGACGAAGTAGAAGCCGAACATCGTGGCGAAGAACGCGAGCCACACCAGCACGGTGGAGCGCCGCAG
Source organism: uncultured Actinomycetota bacterium (assembly GCA_963808855.1). Taxonomy (GTDB): domain Bacteria; phylum Actinomycetota; class Actinomycetes; order Propionibacteriales; family Nocardioidaceae; genus Nocardioides. Next base: position 1,959,168 of record CAWEHA010000002.1, read on the forward strand.
GGCGGGCGTCAGCAGGCTGCCGACCTGGCGAGCGCGGCCGTCGAGCTCCTCGCCGCCGGGGCCGCGGGGCGCGGGCGCCTCGTCGGCCGACGCGATCTGCGGCTGACCGACCCGGACCAGGATCTTGTTGAGCCGGGCGACCATGTCGGGGCGGCGGCGGTGCAGCAGGAAGTCCACCGACTCGGGCAGCAGCACGGCGAGCAGGGCCAGGGCCGCGAAGGTGGCGACGGCGCCGACGACGAACACCGCCCGCCATCCGAACTGCTCCTGCAGGCCCACCGCGGCGAGGCCGCCGAGGGTGGCGCCGAGTCCGTAGCCCGCGGAGTAGATGCCGATGGCCAGGCCGCGGCGGCGGGAGTTGGAGTACTCACTGGCGATCACGTTGGTGCAGGCCAGGATGCCGCCGACGCCGAGCCCGGTGAGCACGCGGGCGCCGCCGAGCGTGAGCGCGGTCGGGCTCAGGGCGCCGAGGAGCATGCCGGTGCCGGCCATCGCCACGCACGCGAGCACGGTGGGACGCCGTCCGACGACGTCCGCGAAGGGCGCCAGGAACAGCGACCCGATGGCCATGCCGACGAGGCCGGCGCTCAGCAGGACGCCGAGCTCGGTGCCGGAGAGGTCGAACTCCTTCGACACGCCGTTGGCGGTGAAGGCCATGGTCATGACGTCGAAGCCGTCGAGGGTGTTGAGCAGCACGCAGAGGCCGATGATCATCCACTGGTAGCGGGACATCGGGGCCGCGTCGAGGCGGTCGCGCAGGTTCATGTGATCCGTCCTTCAGGGGAGGTCGATCGTGAGCACGGCCGGCTCTCGGCCGTGCCCGGGGGGATTGGTGGTGGTGGCCGCGGTGGCGGCTCGGTGTCCGCCGGGGTCGGCCCGCGCTCGTCGTCGTGCCGCTGGCGGCGCGCGAGACGCAGCAGCACAGCGTGGAGCCCGCGGCCTTCTGGTGCTCGTCGAGGAACACGTCGCGGTGGTCGAGGTGCCCGCTGAGCGTCGAGGACCTTCACGGTGCACAGCCCGCACTCGCCCTTGCGGCAGTCCCACATCACCTCGACGCCGGCGTCCTCGAGGGCGTCGAGCATCGACTGCTCGGCGTCGACGCGCACCTCGGTGTCGAGCCGCGGGATGCGCACCAGGAAGTCCTCGGCGGCCCAGGCGCCGCTGTTGCCGAACGTCTCGAAGCGCAGGCTGGGCGCCGGGAGGTCGTGGTCGATCCAGCTGCGGCGCAGCGCGTCCATCAGCCGGATCGGGCCGCACACGTACATCTCGGTGCGCTGGGCGGCCTCGTGCGCGACGACGCCGTCGACCAGCTTCTCGACGTCGAGCGGCGTGCCCTCGTCGTCGACGTGCAGGTGGAAGCGCTCGCCGTGCTCCTCGGTGAGCTGGTCGAGGTAGGGCATCACGGCCCGGGTGCGGCCGACGTAGACGAGCTCGTAGTCGACGCCGCGCTCGCGCAGCACCGAGGCCATCGCCAGCAGGGCGGTGATCCCGATGCCGCCGGCCACCAGCACGTAGCGCGCCGCCCCGACGCCGAGCGGGAAGTTCTGCAGCGGCTGGGTCATCTCCACCCGGTCGCCGGCCGCCAGGCCGTGCATGTGCCGCGACCCGCCGCGGGAGGCCGGCGCGAGCTGCACGCTCAGCGTGAGCCGGCGGCCGTCGTCCTCGGAGCGCACGACGGAGTACGAGCGCGTGACGGTGCGGGAGCCGAGGCGCAGCCGCAGGTCGACGTGGCACCCGGCGCGCGCCCGCTGGGGGCGCTCGGGCTCCAGCACGATGCGCTGCACGCCGTCGCGCCACCGGCTCGGCCTCGACGACCGTGCCGTGCTGCCAGACCGCCTGGTTGTCGGCCGCCATCAGCTCTCGCCGCCGCGTCCCTCGGCGGCGAGCATGCTGGTCGAGGATCCGGCGCACCCACATGCCGCCGGCGTCGATGTTGAGGCTGTAGAACTCGTGGCCCGGGTGCTCGTCGATGCCGCGCTGCTGGCCGATGAGCATCTCCTCGTCCTCCTCGAAGACGCCGTGCACGCCCTCGCGCAGCTGCGTGGTGATGAGCTGGCTCTCGAGGCGGTAGTTGCGCATGAACGCCCAGAAGTAGTGGCAGGTGCGGTCGGTCTCGGGGGTGATCGTGTTCATCACGTAGCCGTTGACGCCCTGGCTGCGGTCGCCCTCGGGGGCGCCGGTGCCGGCCTTGGCCACGCCGACGTCGATGTTGATCGTCGACGGCGCCTCGTAGTGGATGATCTGCCAGCGGTCGACCTTGCCCTCGAAGCCGGGGAACTTGTCGCGCATGTTCTTGAGCCAGAACGGCGGCGGGTCGATGTCGCGCATCCAGCGGCTCACCGTCACCCGGCGCTCGCCGTCGCGGGTGACCTCGAACTCCGACTCGCTCAGCTCGTCCTGCCCGATGCTCCCGGCGTGCACGAACTCCTCGTGCGTGAGGTCCATGAGGTTGTCGAGCACGAGCTGGTAGTTGCAGCCGGCCTCGATCGTCTCGCCGTCGCCGGCCCACTCGTCGTGGCCCATCTGGTGCATGTCGGGCACCGCGTCGGGGTCGGCCAGGTCGGGGTCGCCCACCCACACCCACACGAAGCGGTGCCGCTCCACCACGGGGTACGACGGCACCATCGCGCTGGGGTTGATGGTCTTCTGGGCCGGCATCAGCGTGCAGCGGCCGGCGGAGTTGTAGCGCAGGCCGTGGTAGGGGCACTGCAGCTCGTCGCCGAGCACCTTGCCCATCGACAGCGGCGCGAGCCGGTGCCAGCAGGCGTCGTCCAGCGCCACCGCGGCGCCGTCGGTGGTGCGCCACAGGGCCAGCGGCTTGCCGGCCACGGTGCGCGCCATCGGCGCCTTCGCCGTCACCTCGTGGTCCCAGGCGGCGACGTACCAGGCGTTGAGCGGGTAGGGGAACACCTTGCTCGTCGCCGACCGCGGCGCCTCCTCGGCCTGCTCCTTCTCCGGGGCGGGGCGCGTCAGCTGCGTCGTCATCGAGACTCCCTCACTCACTATGGGGATAGGTATGTGCTCGCCGTCACGTTACCTATACTCATAGGGAGTGGCAAGGGTCGCTCGGTTAAGGAAGGGTGGTCCCCGATGAGCCTGCGATTCGCGCTACTTGCCCTGCTGAGCTCGCGCGCCATGACGGGCTACGACGTCTCGAAGCAGTTCAGCCAGTCGGTCGCGCACGTCTGGCACGCCCCCGACTCGCAGATCTACCCGGAGCTGCGCCGGATGAGCGAGGAGGGCCTGCTCGAGGTCGAGACGGTCAAGTGGGGGAGCCGCGGGGAGAAGAAGGAGTACCACGTCACCGACGCCGGCTTCGCGGCCTTCCGGGAGTGGATCAACGACCCCATCGAGATCCGCCGCCAGCGCGACCCCGCCTTCCTCAAGGCCGCCTACCTGGAGTGGGCCGACCCGGAGTGCACCCGCGAGGAGATGCGCAGCCAGATCGCCTTCTACACCTCACTCCTCGACATGCTCGAGCGCACCCGCGAGACCCTCCTCGACCGCACCCACCCCACCCTGGTCCGCCGCCTCGACCGCTACCCACCCGCCGACCACGACCGCATCGTCGCCTGGAAGGTCTTCGCCTACGACGGCCTCATCGCCCAGGCCCGCCTCCAGATCGAGTGGGCCCAGCGCGGCCTGGCGCTCGCCGACGACTACGACACCCCCGCCCTCACCGCCCTCGACGACCCGCCGTTCGCCGCGTCGTCCCCTGGGCGTCACACCTAAGGCCACCATCCAGCCGAGCACAGGCGTCGCCTGCAGCCCTCTCGTGGTGTCAACCCGCACGGGTGTAGTCCGTCGACCCGGGCACTCGCCTGCTGGAGGAGGTGGCCGCCCGCGGCGCCGCCGCCCTGACCATCGGCGCGACCAGCGGCGGACCCGCCTACGTGTAGTACGCCCCCACGATCTTCAGCGATGAGCGCGCCGCCGAGTCGATGCGCGCCCAGCCCGAGGTGGCAGGCGCGATCGGTCGCCTGCCGGAGGTGACCGTCGCTGCGGTCTCGATCGGCGCCTAGGCTCCCGGCGCCTCGACTCTCTACGACGCCTTGACGCCCACGGAACGCGCGGAGATCGACAACTTCGACGTGCTAGGCGAGGTCTGCAGCATCCTCATCGGCCCCAACGGCGCCCTCCCACGCCCCCGATCACCCGCCGCATGCTCTGCCCGTCCCAGAACAGATCACCGCCATCCCGCACGTCATCGCCGCGGTGCCCGGCCAGCACGGCGCGGCGGCAGCCCGGTCGGCGGTGGCGAGCGGCATGTGAACTCGCTTGTGATCACCCAAACAACGGCCGAGGAAGTCTGCAGAGCGACGCTCACTCAGTAATTGGCGCAGGCATGTTCGCCTCGATGACGAATCCAGACCCTGCGGACGGATGCATCGGACGGGCCTAGTGGCGAATGAGTCGGCTCAATCGCTCGACAATAAGATCGATCGGAATCGTTCCGCTGGCCGGTCCCCATGAGAGCCGAAGCGCGCCCTCGATCCGGTTGCGCGGAAGCCCTGCGGCGACCAGAACGTGACTGGGCTCGTAGCTCTGGCGAGGTGCAGGCCGAGCCGTTGGACAGCGCCACGACGTCCTTCAGCGCGACGATGGCCGCCTCCGAGTCGACTCCGGGGATCGAGACGTTGAGCGTGCTGGCGACCGTGCGCTCGGGGTCGCCGTTCAGCTCGGCGCCCAAGCGGCAGGAGTGCGGCGAGCAGCTGCTCCTTGATGGCGACGCGCGCTCCGTGCATGCTGCTTCGACTCGTCAGCGCGAGGGCCGAAGCCAGTCCCGAGGCCCGCGATCAGCGCCACGGGCAGCGTGCCCGGTCGGAGTCCGCGCTCCTGGCCGCCGCCGTACATCAGCGGCGTCGAGCGGCGGGCGCTTGTAGCCGCGTCGCCGCGTGATCGAGTGCGCCGACGCCCTTGGGCCCGCCGATCTTGTGGCCGGAGATCGAGAGCAGATCGATGCGCGGGTTGCGCAGCGGCTCGATGAGCTTGCCGTAAGCCTGCGCGGCGTCGACGTGGAAGAACGCGTCGTGCCCGGCGAGCGCGTCGGCGATCTCCTCGATCGGCTGGATGACGCCGGTCTCGTTGTTCACGGCCATCACCGACACCAGCAGCGTGTCGGGCCGAAGGGCAGCCGCGACCGCTTCGGGCGAGACCCAACCGCCCTCGTCGGTGCGAGGAGTTCGACCTCGAAGCCACGCGCTCGCCAGGGCCTCGAGCGGCTCAAGTACCGCCTTGTGCTCGATCTGTGTCGAGATGATGTGTCGCTTGCCCGATCGCCTCGCCGTGCGCGGCCAGCCCGAGGATCGCGAGGTTGTCGCTCTCGGTTGCGCCGCTGGTGAAGATGACCTCGTCGGGCTTGGCGGCGACCACGCGCCGCGACCTCCTCGCGGGCACGGTTGACCCGTTCCTTCGCGACCTGGCCGTAGGTGTGGGTGCGGCTCCCGGCGTTGCCGAACTCGTACGACATGAAGCGTCAGCACTTCGTCGGCGACGCGCGGGTCCACCGGCGTGGTGGCCGCGTAGTCGAGGTACGTCGGGCGCGGGCTGCGGTGCGCCCGGTCGACGTCGTTGTCGGAGGCGGGCGCTACGGTCATGTTCGCAACTCTAGCCGTCCGTACAGACCGTAGTTCGGAACCACGGCAGGGGATGTTCGGAACTCGGTCCGAACATGGTAGATGTTAGGCGTGGCGAAGGTGACGGCGATCTCGGAGGGGCGGAGCGACCGGCCGGCGGTCTCTCGACCCGGCGAGTTCGAGTACGTCTTCCCGGCGATCCGCGGCGTCCAGGCGGGTCGCGAGTACTACGTCACGATGTGCCCGCTGCGCCTGATCCCGCAGCTCTTCCTGTTCGACGAGGAGGAGCTTCCGCCGGAGATGCGTGCCCAGCGGACCCTCAACAAGGCGCGCGTTCCGGAGATGGCGCGCTACATCGTCGACAACCCCGACGGCTACGTCTTCTCGGCCCTCACGCGCCAGCGTGAATGCGGAGGTGCGGTTCGAGCCGCTGGTGAGCGAGGGCGGCATCGCCGACCGCGTCGGCACGCTGACCATCCCGATGTGGCGCACGCTTCGTGATCAACGACGGGCAGCACCGCCGTGCGGCCATCAGCACGCGCTCTCGATGAGAACCCGGACCTCGGCGACGAGACGATCGCCATCGTGCTGTTCATCGACATCGGGCTCGAGCCGCTGCCAGCAGATGTTCGCCGACCTCAACCGCTACGCGATCCGCCCGCCGCGCTCGATCGGCGTGCTCTACGACCACCGCGACCCGATGGCGGAGGTGGCCACGCAGGTGGTCGTCTGAAGTCGCCGTTCTACAGGGACCTCACCGAGATGGAGACCAGCAACCTCGCGGCCCGCTCGCGCAAGCTCTTCACCCTCTCGGCCTTCTACACCGCCGACCGCTGCGCTGCTCGAAGGCATCGAAGAGGACTCGATCGACCGAGCGCGTCGACCTGGCGGCCGAGTACTGGGAGCACGTCGCCGAGCAGTTCCCAGCCTGGCACCAGGTGTACGACGGCAAGGTCACGTGCCGGCGAGATCCGCACGGACTTCATCCACACCCACGGCATCGTCCTGCACGCTCTCGGGCAGGTCGGCAACACCCTGCTCCGGCAGAGCCGAGTCGCCGACGACCTGGGACAAGCAGCTGAAGAAGCTGCAGACCATCGACTGGCACCGCAGCAACGCCACTATCTGGGAGGGGCGCGCGACGGTCGGCGGCAAGGTCAGCAAGAGCGCATCGCAACGTCGCTGCTGACCACTGCCTACATCCGGACTGTCCTGGGCCTGCCGCTCCCGCCCGACGAGCAGCGCGCCGAAGACGCGTTCAAACGAGGAGAGAAATGACGACCAACCTGACCATCCGACCGCGCTCAGCGTTCGATGATCTCGGGTTCGCGGGGTCGATCGACGCCCTCGTGGCCCAGACGCAGGAGCTCTACCTGGCCGATGGCGTGCCGTGGGTTGTCGGCTACTCCGGCGGCAAGGACTCGACCGCCGTGCTGCAGCTCGTCTGGCGCGCGCTTGGCGGGTCTCGAGCCGGAGCAGCGCACCAAGCCGGTCCACGTGATCAGCACCGACACCCTCGTCGAGAACCCGGTCGTCGCCGCGTGGGTGACCCACTCGCTCGACGTCATGGCGGCGGCCGCCGAGGAGCAGGGACTGCCGCTCACGCCGCACCGGCTCACGCCGACAGTGACCGACACCTTCTGGGTGAACCTCATCGGCCGCGGCTACCCGGCGCCGCGGCCGAAGTTCCGCTGGTGCACCGAGCGACTCAAGATCAAGCCCTCCAACTCCTTCATCCGCGAGATGGTGCGCTCGCACGGCGAGGCCATCCTCGTGCTCGGCACCCGCAAGGCGGAGAGCTCCGGTCGCGCACGCGCGCATGGCGAAGCTGGAGTCGCGGCGGGTGCGCGACCTGCTGAGCCCGAACGACTCGCTGCCGAACTCGCTCGTCTACTCGCCGGTCGAGAACTGGTCGAACGACGACGTCTGGACCTTCCTGATGCAGTCGGCCGAACCCCTGGGGCTACTCCAACAAGGAGCTGCTCACGATGTACCAGGGCGCCTCGGCGGACGGCGAGTGCCCGCTGGTGGTGGACTCCAGCACGCCGAGCTGTGGCGACAGCCGCTTCGGCTGCTGGACCTGCACGCTCGTCGAGAAGGACAAGTCGATGTCGGCGATGATCCAGAACGACGAGGAGAAGGAGTGGATGCTGCCGCTCCTGGAGCTGCGCAACGCGCTCGACGTCGCAGACGACCGACACCTGCGCGACTTCCGTCGGATGAACGGCTCCGTCCAGCTGTTCCACGATCGGCCGATCCACGGTCCGTACAAGCAGAGTGCCCGCGAAGACTGGCTGAAGCGCCTGCTCGAAGCGCAGGCGTGGATCCGCGAGAACGGCCCGGAGTACGTCCGAGCACTCGACCTGATCACGCTGCGCGGAGCTCGAGGAGATCCGCCGCATGTGGGTCGTCGACAAGCACGAGTTCGAGGACCACCTGCCTGGCATCTACGAGGCGGCGATGGGCGAGCCGTACCCGGGCGGTCCCCTCGACGAGCACCTGCCTCTGGGGCCAGACATGATCGAGGCCCTGCTCGAAGTCGTGGGGGAGGACCGCCTCCACTTCGAGCTGGTGCGCGAGCTTCTCGACGTCGAGCAGCGCCACCGGGCGCAGGTCCGTCGCGCGGGTCTGTTCGAGTCGCTGGAGAAGGCTCTGCGTCGTGGCTTCTACGACGACGAGGAGGACGCGACGATGCGGGCGCACCAGCGGAAGGCCGCCATCGACCGCACGCCGCCTGACGACCGAGGATGGATCCCCGGACCCGCTCGACCTGGCCGACGGCTACGTCCGCGCGACGGCGGAGTCGGCCCAGTGATCCTCAACCAGCTGGTGCTGCACAACGTCGGTACGTTCGCAGGCCGTCACGTCATCGACCTCACGCCGCCGTCGGCTAGCCGACCGATCGTGCTGGTCGGTGGTCTGAACGGTGCAGGCAAGACGACCATCCTCGAGTCCATCCAGCTCGCGCTCTACGGTTCCCTGGCTCACGCCTCGGGACGCCGAAATGGCAGCTACGACAACTACCTGCGCGGCCTGATCCACCGCGGTGTCCCGGCCAGCGAAGGTGCGGCCATCGAGCTGACCTTCACCGCCCACCAGGAGGGGATGGAGCACAAGTACTGGATCCGACGGAGCTGGAAGGGCACCGGTGCCTCGATCCGCGAGATCCTGCTCGTGTCGGTCGACGACCGTCACAACCAGGCGTTGACCTCGACCTGGAGCGAGCACGTCGAGACGTTCCTGCCTCGCGGCATCGCTGGCCTGTTCTTCTTCGACGGTGAGCAGATCGAGGCGCTGGCCGACCTGGAACGGTCCCGCCAGGTCCTCAGCTCAGCGCTTGCGGCGTTGCTCGGTCTCGACCTCGTGGAGCGGCTGACGACGGACTTGGCTGTGTTGAAGCGCCGGCACCGCGGCGAGCAGGTGCCCGACTCGCTTCGTCAGGCAGTGGAAGAGAAGAAGCAGCTCGTCACGGCTCACCGTCAGGGCGAGGAGGCTGCCACCGAAGCAGAGGCCGCCCGCCGAACGGAGCTTGAGCGCTGCGCAGAAGCTCTTCCACGAGGCGACGGAGGCGTACCGAGCGGCCGGTGGGGACCTGCTGGAGCAGCGTGAGACTGCCGAAGTCGACCGCGGCCATGGTGCGCGCCGGTCTGGCTCGCTGCGAAGACGAGATCCGCCACGAGCTCGCGGAGGCGTCGCCGCTGCTGCAGCTCGGTGGGCTGCTTGACCAGCTCGGTGAACAGGTGCGCGTGGAGGCCATCGCACAGCGCGACACCTTGCTTGTCGAGGCCTTCATGGCCCGAGACGACACGCTGCTGCAGAAGCTCACGGATGCCAAGGTCAAGGCATCGACACTGACCGCTGTCGAGCAGTTCCTTGCGGACGACCGAGAGACGCGGCGGAGCTCCGCAGAGATCGAAGAGATCGTCGGGTTCCCCGATCCTGTCGCGCTTGAGGGACTCCTTGCCTCAACGCTGCCCGAAGCCCGAACGCGGCTCCAGTCGGCCGTCGACCGGCGCGCCATGTTCAAGGCGGAGCGCGAGCAGGCCGAGCGCGTGCTTGCGGCGATCCCCGATCCTGAGGCGCTGGCTCCGCTCAATGCCAAGCGTGAGGAGGCGCGCGATCTGCTCTACCGGGCGGAGGCCGCCTACTCGGTAGCGACGGAACTGCTCAACAGCGCGCGGACCGACCGCGCCAAGGCGCACGACGCCTACGAGGCGACGCTCGACAAGGCAGCACACGCCAACCTGGCTGCCGACGACGATCGACGCCTCGTCGAGCACGTCGACCGAGTCCGGGCGACCTTGGAGACCCTGCGCGTGGCGGCGACCCGACGCCACCTGGAGCGCATCTCCCAATTGGTCATGGAAGCGCTCGGCATGCTGCTCCGCAAGGAGAACCTGATCACCGACGTCCAGATCGATCCCGAGACCCACGCCGTGGCCCTGACGGGCGTCGATGGCCACACGCTTCCCGCGAAGGATCTGTCCGCGGGGGAGCGCCAGCTCCTTGCCGTGGCCCTGCTCTGGGGCCTTGCCCGGGCAGCCGGGCAGCCGCTGCCGGTTGTCATCGACACGCCACTTGGGCGCCTCGACGGCACTCACCGCGAGCACCTGCTTGAGCGCTACTTCCCGCAGGCCAGCCATCAGGTGATCCTGCTGTCTACCGACACGGAGATCGACGAAGAGGCGTACGAGCGCATTGCCCCGCGCGTGGGTCGTGCCTACCACCTGGAGTTCGACGCGGCGACCAACGCGTCGTACGTCGTCGACGGCTACTTCTGGAGCGAATGATGGCGATTGAACACATCCGGCTGTCCCAGCAGGCTCGCGACCAGCTCATCACCCTCAAGCGCCGGACCGGCATCGCAGCATTGGAACGTCCTGTGCCGGTGGGCGCTGTGCCGCTCGCTGGCCGAGCCGGCCAAGCCGCCGGCCATCAAGCTGACCCTCGACAGCAACGTCGAGATGAACTGGCGAACCTTCGGTGGCGACCTCGGCGACGTGCTCTGGGCGGCGGTGCGACTGCGCTGCCACAACGACGGGCTTGCCGCTGGACGAGGAGACCCTCGCCCAGCAGTTCCGGCTCCACCTCCATCGCGGGATCGGCTACCTCGTCGGCGACCCGCGCGTCACCGACGTTGCCGGGCTCGCCAGCGTCGGGCTAGGCGAGTCGCCAGCGGCATGAGTCCGGCGCCCGTCGCGCGTCACAAGACGGCGCTGACCCGGGTCGCCCTGTCGCGGCCCGATGGCGACGGCTGCTGGCGGACGGGTTGCTCGCCGCCGGATGAGTCGGTCTTCGACTACGGCTGCGGCAAGGGTGACGACATCCGTCACCTCCGAGCCCTCGGCTACGACGTCGACGGCTGGGACCCGACGCACCGGCCGAGCGGCGGAGCGTCGACCTGCCGACGTCGTCAACCTGGGCTACGTCATCAACGTCATCGAGCGCCCGGACGAGCGCGCCGACGACTCTTCGTTCGGCCTGGGAACTTGGCCGAAGGCTTGCTGGTTGTCTCGGCGCGCATGACATGGGACGCCCGCGACCTGGTCGGCCGCCCGATGGGGGACGGGCTGGTCACCCGCACGGGCACCTTCCAGAAGTTCTACGAGCAGATCGGAGCTGGCCCGACTGGATCGAGCAGACGCTCGGTGTGCAGCCGCACGCCGCGGCGCCCGGCATCTTCTACGTCTTCCGCGACGAGGCGGCCGCCCAACGCTTCCTGGCCTCACGGGTCTACACCTACCGGCCTCGGGTCACGATCGACCCGCAGGTCCAGTACGAGGCCAATCAAGGACGCCCTCGGCGCCGCTGTTCGACGTTCATGCAGCGATCACGCGCGGCCGCCGCAGGCCAGCGAGCTTCCCGCCGATGACTCGCCGACCATTCAGCGAGGCGATGGGCAGCCTCGGCCGAGCCCAGCGCCTGATCCGGCAGGTCACCGAGGACGACTACTGGGACGCAGGTCACCGTCCAACGTCGCGCCGAGCTGCTGACCTATGTGGCCTGTCGCGGTTCGGGCGGCGTCCACGCTTCTCGCAGCTCGATCGAGTCGCTGGCCGCGGACATCCGCACCTTGTTCGGGACCTACGCAGGAGGCCTGCCTCCAGGCCGATCGGCTGCTGCTGGCCTGCGGCGATCAGGCGATGCTCTACGTCAACGCGCGCAGCTCGAAGGTCGGGAAGCAGACCCCGAGCGCGCTCTACGTCCATCGATCCGCCATGGCCGAGATCCCGCCGGTGCTCCAGGTCTACGAGGGATGCGCGCGCGTGCTCGCCGGGCACGATCCCAGGCCAACATGATCAAGCTGTCGGTGACTGAGCCGCAGGTGTCGTACCTGACCTATCCCGACTTCGACCGGGATCCGCACCCGACGCTGCGCTCGGCCATCACGGTCAACCTGCGCAAGCTCACGGTCGACTGGCGCGACTACAGCCGATCCGAGAACCCGCCCTTGCTTCATCGCAAGGAGGAGTTCCTCGGGGTCGACGACCCGCGTCGCGCCGCTGTACGAGCGGCTGACGCGGGCCGAGATGCGGGCGGGCTCTACGAGCATCCGGAGCGGATCGGCACGCTGAAAGGTGGCAGGCGACGCTGGCCGCAGCCGGCGTGGCGTTGCGGGGCCATCGCCTCGTCAGAGGTTGACCCGTCGCGCGACCGCGGTCACCCCCAGGTGACGCCGCCGAGCAGCTCGTCCACCGATACCGGCTTGGCGCCGCCGTCGTCGCGAAGGCCTCAGTCACCAGATCGATGACCACGAGTGCGGCCGGCTGGTGGCGCACGTTGACCTGCTCCTGGATGTACTCAGTCCGCCGTTGGCGTACTCCTCGAAGATCTTGACCCGCTCCTCGATGCCGCGTGTCGTCCATGATCTCCGGGTCGTCGGTCACGACGTTCGCCGCGATCATGTTGATCAGGGTGTCGCTGAAGCCCGGCGCAATCAGGACGTCTCGTAGCGGATCGGGTCGCCAGAGGAGGCAGTGAACGGCACGCGCCGGTCTGGCGGAAGCCAACCGCGGCCGCGAAGAGCAAGATGTCCCGGTAGGTCGGGAACTTCGCCTCGCTCTGCAGCTCCATCATCAGGGCCTCGTGCTGCTGCGGGTCGGCGAGCTCGGACGTCGCTCGGTGCAGCGTGGTCACTTGATCTCCTTCAGCTCGGAGTGGTCGGTATCGGCTGACCGGATGTACGGGTAGTGAGATGCCCTCGAGCTCGATGTCGTCGGCTACGCTGCCCGGCGGCGGTGGTGTGGGTCTCGATTACCCCGAGGTGGCTGACGTACGGGCAGCAGCTCAGTCACGACCTTGCCGAGTCCCTGGCTCTTGCTGACCAGCACCACGAGCTGTGGCGCCATCTTGGCGAGCGCACGGGACACCGCCTCCTGGTAGTCCTGGTCGAGCGAGCCGAACGCGGCGTCCATGACGATCGGGTAGGTGCCGGCGTCCTCGGCGCGGTTCGCCTTCGGCCCGCCGCTCCTGTCCGGATCTCCCGGGCGAACTTCGACACCGCGGCGACGAAGCTTAAGCTCAGGATCTGGTTCTCGCCGGTGGACTTCGGGACCGGGAGCTGCGACCCCGTTGACGTTCTTGTGCAGCGTCAGCTCGAAGCCCTCGCTGAGGGTCGGGACGTGAGCCTGGTGCGTGATGCTCTTGAACACCGCCTTGAGTTCGGCGTCGAGGCGGCAGGCGCATGTCCTCCTCGCGGATGGCGAGGATCTCCTCGAGCGCACGCTTGACTGACGTCACCAGGTCAGACCGTGACCGGGCCTTGTTGGCGAGTTCGTCCGTGACCTGCGCCCGCGAGCGCTCCTTGGTCTTCTGCTCGATCTCCTTGGCGACGTTCAGCAGCTCGGTCTCGATGGAGCCCTTGCGCTGGTTCTTGACGCGCGATCCGGCCCTCCAGGTCGAGCCGCTTGGTTTCGAGGTTCTGCACACCCTCCATGCGGTTGTCCTTGAGCTTGCCGTCGAGCTCCGACTTCCGGGCCTCAAGACGTGCCACGCGCTCCCGCTCGATACCGATGCGGTTCATGAGGGTGGCCAGTGCCTCACGGAGTCCTTCACGGGCGTCCGCCAGGGGAGCGATCTGTCCGCTGACTCGCTGCCAAGCCGTTTCGACGGCCTGCAGGCCGGCCCTCTGACGCCATTCTTTGACGTGCTCCCACGACTCGGTGTGCTCGGCAAGCGGGGTGCCACAGATGCAGGCCCCTTCGTCCAGCAGCTTGTCGACGAACTCGCGCTTCAGCGGCGCGGGCAGCGCACCCTTCTGGTACAGGGTCTCGGCCATGGTCTTGGTGGCCTCGCCGAGGGTGTCCGTGAACGCCTGGAAGCCACGGGTCGCGACCAGCACCTTGCGCTCGTTCAGCGCAGCGTCACGCGCAGCTCGGGCCTCCTCCAGCTCCTTGGTGACGGCATCGCGCTCGGCCTGAATAGGGGCGGCCTCGGCGTGCTGCCGGAGAAGGTCCTCGGTGCGGCTCCGCTCTTCATCGAGCTCGGCCAGGTTGGCCTCGACGACCTTCAAGTCGTCCTTGGCCTTGGCCTGCTGGTCAGTGAGAGTGTCGATCGCGTCCTGGATGGCGCTGGCCGTCGCGCCGCCATGCTTCTTGAGGTCGTCGGTCAGCCGACGGTTGACCTCGCGGCAGGTGAGCGATCGCCCGCTCGACCTGTTCGAGGTCAAGCAGCACCTTGATGTCCTTCTGGACCTCGGCGTACGCGCCCTTCTTCACCAAGTTCTCGATGCGCTCACCGTTGAAGAAGAAGAAGCGGCTGACCCCGACCGGCAGGATGCTCAGGATGGTCTCCTGCGGCGCGTGGCTGACCTCGGAAGAGCCGTCGGCTTTGGTCGTCCAGAGCTGAAGCTCGGGCCGAGACGGCCCCTGGTCGTCGGACTCCTTGCGCAACGTGGCGCTGCGCAGAAGTCGGTAGTCCTGCCCCTCGTGGTCAAACCGAACCTCGACGGCGACCTCGATCGAGTCGCCGACCGGCAGGGCTCGCCACACGCTGTCGGTGACCATGCGGTCCTGCTGCTCGACGTCCTCGGACATGGTGCCGTAGAGGCCCCAGGTGAAGGCGTTGAGGAGGGTTGTCTTGCCCGCGCCGTTGGCGCCGAACAGCAGCGTGACCGGCTTGACCGTGTCCGAGGTCAGGTCGAACGTCTGCGTGCCCTTGAACTGGCGGAAGTTGGTCAGCGTGATCGACTGGAGCTTCACGGGATGATCTCCTTGACCGCAGCGAGCAGATCGTCGGTCGCGTCGTACGCCGTGATGTGCAGCTTGGCGCGCTCGATCTCAAGCACGCGCTTGAGCAGCGCCCGCTGCTCGTCGCTCAGCTCCTCGAGGACCTGCTTCTCGGTGCGTCGGCTCACGCTGCGCCCTCCTTGTCATGGCTCTTCGATCATCTCGACCCTTACATGTCCATGAGCTGGTAGCGCTCCTTGAGCGGCCGCAGCACCTGAAGTGTTGTCTCGTAGTTCTCGGACAGCTTGCCGAACTCGTTGGCTCGTTCGAGTTCACGAACGAGTAGTGCCCGTTCGACGTTGAAGTTGATGCTGCGTCCCCGCTGGAGGGACGGCCAGGTAGTCCAGGATCACGGCGCGATCCTTGCCAGGGGCGAGCCGCAGCAGCCGACCCCGGCGCTGGATGAACTGCCGGGGGTTGCTGCTGCTCGCCAGCAGATACCCCGTACGGGCATCCGGGATGTCCACACCCTCGTCCAGGCAGCGCATCGCAACCAGTGCCCGAAGGTCGTCGCCAGCGCCAAACCGGCGAAGCAGGACCTTGCGCTCTGGGCGTGGCGTTTCCGAGACGTAGGAGTGGGCGGAGAGGTGCAACTGGTTGCCGACGAGGTTCATGACCTCCTCGACCTGCTTCGGCCCTGGTTCCTCACCGGGCTCGGCGGGTCGCCGACCCTCGGCGCAGTAGATGAGCTGGAACCAGTCGTCGCGACGGGCGTCGAGGTCAGCACGAAGCGCCGCCAGCTTGCCCTCGGCGTGTCCCAGCACCCCGGCTCGCTGGCGCAGCAGGAAGCCGAGCGGGGAGTTCGGGTCAGCGTCTTTGAGGTTGTCGCCCGACGCAATGCGGGTCGCGATCTGGGCCGACAGGTCGACGTACAAGGCCGTTTCGGCGTCATTGAGTTCGACGAGGCGAGGCAGGTACTCGTAGCGGGTGAGGGCGCCCATCTCGATGGCCTTGCCGAGACCCAGCTCGAAGATGATCGGTCCGAAGTAGTCGATGAGGGCGTCGGTGCCGTCGTCATCGAACCAGCGCTCCGGCGTTGCCGAGAGTGCCAGTCGATAGGTGGCGTTCTCCGGGAGCGACGACTGGTAGGCCGCCGACCCGAGGTTGTGCGCTTCGTCCCCGATGATCATGAGCGGCAGGTTGATTCGGGACAGCACCGACTGAAACTTCTCGCCCGAGAAGGAGGCGTTGGTCGCCACCATGGCCACGACAGGACGCTGACCCATGCCGCGCCGCCGCCAACTGCTCCTCGACGAGGGGCAGCCACTTCTGGCTGCTCTCGTAGACCGCGATCGGCCGGACGCCGAAGCCCTTCGACCTCGGTGATCCACTGGTCGACCAGGTGAGTCAGCGGCGCGACGATCAGGAGTACGAGGGGCTGCTCACGCTGGCGCAGCACGTTGCCGAGCTGCGTGGCGGCGATCATGGCGGTCTTGGTCTTGCCGGTGCCGGTGGCCATCTTGAGGATGCCGCGACCCTGGTGGCTGAGCCAGGAAGTCGACCGCTTCCCGCTGGTAGTCCCGCACGGTCAGCCAGTTGGGCAAGCGTCAGCCGGGTCGGCTCGTAGACCTCGGCCGGTGTCGGCGTCGAGCGCGTTGTCCGTTCCCGGCAGGTCGCGGCGCGGCCGGTCGTTGCCGAGCTTGACCAGCCGCTCGCGGGCCACGTCCGGGAAACCGCTCGACCTGAGAGGTTGGGGGTCTGGTTGGACCACAGCGCTTCGAAGTCGGCCTCGAGTCGCAGGGCCCGGCGTGCCGTCGCCGGCAACCCAGCCGCGGTAGACCTCGACCGACTCGAAGTTGGCCATCAGGCCGCCGAAGGTCTCGTTGCTGCTGCCGGTGAAGCCGACCAAGTCGCCCAGCGTCGTCGCGGAAGATGCCGATCTTCTCGTGGTAGATCCCGACGCGGCCTTCCTGCTGGACGAAGGCCAGCTTGATGTCGAGCCGACCCTCGGCGATCAGGCGACCGAGCAGCCCGAGCCCGTCGAGCACGGTCTCAGGCTGGTCCTCGACATCCAGCTCGCGCATCGTCGCGCGTTCCAACACTGCCCGTACGTCGTAGCCGCGCTCGATGTCGACGACGTCGTCCTCGTTGAGGTGAGGCGAGGCGATCAGCCGCATCGATCCGCCCCGCGCCGCGAAGATCTCGATCCCGCGGGCATACAGGGCGAGGCTGGTCGAGGTGAAGTAGCCGACAGCGCGGCTGTAGCTGGTGGCGACAGTGAAGGCTGGCACGAAGAAGGTCTTGACGACATCTTCCTGGTCGCTGCGGTATCGGTCGTTCAGCGGGAGCGACCGAAGTCCGCGGGGAGCGTCATGTCACAGGAGATCCAGGATGTCGTCGACGTCGGCGCGTGTGCTCCGCCTCGGTCGGTACGTGGCCGGTCTCCAGGTACTCGCGCACCGAGGTAAGCAGCTCGGCGATGTCGTCGTCACCGCGCTCGCGGTAGCCGCCGATGATGCTGGTTACCGGTGAGTGCGTCCGGCAGGCGGAGCGCTCGGGCCAAGGCCAGCCGTGCTTCTTCGCGGTCGATGACGGCGGGCGCCCCGGCGAGGCGACAGAGCGTCGGCGAGCGGGTTGTCGATCAGTTCACGAGTCAAGTTCAAAAGTGAAGGTCTCGTCGTCGTGAAGGACGAGGAAGGCCTCGGCGCCGGCGGCGACGTCTTCGGCCATCGAGGAAGCGGCGGATGGTGCCGAATTGCGGCTGGAGTCCGGTCCAGGCGACGGACTGCGGCCCGAGCGGGTTGTCGAGCTGACGCGTCTCGCCGGCGCGGAGATCGAGGATGGTCGCGACGGCGTGTGGTGCGACCGAGCCGCTGCCGCGCAGGTGGTCGGTGCTGATCCGCACCCGGTAGGCCCAGCCATCTGGGCGGCGGAACAGCCGACGCGTGCGCTCGGGCGCTTTTCGGGCGCCCTGGTCCTCGGTCGCGAGCTGCACAATCCCGTCCTTCGTCGCGAACGGAGCCGCGCCGGCGTATGCCACCACGCTGCTGCCGCTGACGCTGTACCGCGCTGGTGATGTACTCGACCAGGTCCGTCAAGTTGGCCCGGCCTCCGCTGCGGGCCACCTGCTCGCGGATGACCGATCGGATCCCGGAGTAGGCGTCGAGGCCCCACTCCTTCAGGGCCCAGCGGTCGCGATCGACTCGCTCGAATCGGTCGTCGACCGCTCATTGCGTTGCCGAGCGAGCGCGCGACTGCGGTCGAAGACGAAGCGGTCCACGATCTCCTGGGTGCTGAGCGGCGACCCTTCCATCGACAGGACCGCGGCGGCGTAGTCGCCCACCGAGGACGTGCGCGTCAGCACGAAGTTGCCGTCGACGATGTAGCCGCAGTGGGTGATCCACGCAGCGGTCAGTTCGGGCAGCTTCTCCGGGTGGCTGGTCTGGATCAGATCGAACTCGTCGAGGCGCACGACGCCGTACTGGTTAGCGCGCTCTTCAAGCAGCTGTCTGGGTGACGGTCTCCGCGGCCGTCATCGTCGGCACGACGCACCAGCCGTCCTCGATCTCGTAGGCATCATCGAGCCGATCGAGCACTCGCCATGCCGGCTGGCCAACCCGCTCGACCGTTGCGCCCAAGCGCCGGGATCAGCTCCAGCAGGTCGTCAAGCGGGCGAATCGTGCCGATCAGGTCCCGGGCGCTCGTCGGCGACCGTCGCCAGCGGGCCCTTCCTCGGAGATGAAGCTCAGCATGGCGCCGCGAGCCTTGCCCTCGATCTGGCGGATGCGCTCGCGAGTGACGCCGTGCATCTGCCCGAGCTGGTCCAGGGTGATCGGCTCGTCCGCGAACAGGCGACCGCCGAGGACCTGCGCGGCGCGAGGGTCGAGCAGGCCGAGGGCGTCGTCGAAGAGCCCGGCAACATCCAGCTCAAGTTCGCCCTCGGTGAGAATGTCGGTCGGGCACAAGCGACTCGATCCGCTGCCGAGCCTTGACGACTTCCGGCGGGCGTGCCGGCGGGGACTGGTGCGCCGAGGAGCGCTTGGCCCGGCAGCCCGACTGTGCCGTACCAGGTGGCGATGGTGTTCAGATCGTCAACCAGGGCGGACATACCAGTCAGGCATGCGAACGGTGTCGAACGAGAACGTCGAATCTGCTGGGGGCGTGTAGTCCTCGTGTGCGATCGGGGGCGTTCCGCTAGTGGTTGAGGCGTCGGCGAGCCGTTGCAGAATGGCGTCGACCGTGCCGACTCCAACACCTCGCCAGCTAATTAGATCCTCGAGTGTCACTGCCACTAGTTGGCCAGAGATGCCGCAGTTGAACCGGGCGAGGGCATTGTGCGCGCGCGTTGGCAGGTCGGTAGCGAGGAGATCCAGCCCTGGCGGGAGCCCGGGGAAGATCTGGCCAATCGACCACTGCGTAAGTCGTTCGATCGCCAGCTCAGAGATCTGGGCGAGGTAGGTCTGGCGACAGCTGTCGTCCGTGTCGCTGATGACGCCTGCTCCCACCAGGCGCTGCCGGCGATCCCAGAGACCCCTGAGAGCCATGGGAAGGCGTCCGCCCACGTCCGTGGACGGATGTCATCGAAGTTGAAGTTGAGGTCGTCGGTCACAGTTCTCTCTCTCCCCGTAGGTCTGCGCAGGTTCTACGCGAGACCTCCGACAGCATCCTGCTCGATCAGGACAATCCAGGCACGGGTTTGGCGTTACCAGCGCAGTCGTCTGCCCGATTCGGAGAAGCTTGGCCCCGAAACATGTTGCGCAGGACGTTGGTCTGGTGGATAGGCACGTCCGGCTGCACAGTCTCCGGCGCGGATTGCAGGGCGAAAGCCAACTGTGCCGTCGCGTCAGCCAACGTGAGGCCGCGGCGTTGCTGCCAGACACGCCAGTCATGCGCAGATACGCTTCCGCCCATTCGACGGAAGGAGCGGGAAGTGGTGTACGGCAAGGACTCTGTCGACGCAAAGAGCCTGACCGTAGGCGATGTCATCAACCAGCGCTTCCCGTTCGCCGTGCCTCGCTACCAGCGCGCTTACGCCTGGGAGGACGAGGCTGTCGGCTTCTTCGTCCACGACATCGAGTCCATGCTCGCGAAGAGCACCGGACAGACCAGCCACTTCTTCGGCGGCATGGTCTGCATACAGCACACCGACAACCAGAAGGTCCGAACGATCAGTTACGAGGTCGTTGACGGGCAACAACGAATGGCGACGCTTATGCTCGCCCTGTCCTGCGTGGTCCACGTCGCGGAGACCCTGATCAGTCGGTCTCAACAAAGTGACGCCCAAGTTGCGAATAGCGCTCGCACTCTCCGAGACGAAATTGTCGAGAACTACATCACGTGGAAGGACTCGGACGTCGACGCAGGCGAGGCGTTCGTGCGCCGTCGCATGCACCTCTCACTGGCCGACGACGAGGTCTTCGGCGCCCTCCTTATGCGCGAGGAGGTACCGGAGCCGAGCCGTGAGAGCCACACGCTGCTTATCGAAGCTCAGCGGGCGTTGATGGAGATGACTATCCGTTTTGTTGGCGCGAACGGGAGATTCAAGAATCGGCTCCAGAAGCTGGTCAGGCTCCGACAGGCGCTGCTGAATGACTCGCACGTGGTGCACATCGTGTCACTGGAACGAGCGCAGGCCTACCGACTATTCTCGGTGCTCAACCATCGCGGCGAGTCCCTTTCCGACGCAGACCTTCTTCGGAGTCGCAGTCTGGAACTGCTGGAGGGATTTACCGAAGTACAGGAGAAGACCGCCCTGATCTGGGATGAGCTTCTCGCACACCCCTCTCGAGACATCGATCGCTTCTTTCAAGCCATCTACCCATCCGTGACTGGCAAGCGTGCGCAAGGCGACTTGTTCGAAGCCCTCGAGGGTGAGTTCCTACCCAAGGCGCCACCCACGGTGAGCTCTCAGGCGCAGCGGATCCTAGACCGGGTCGAGTGGTTTCGGGATGAGTTCTTGCTCTACACCCAGTTGGTCAACGGCGAGTGGCCCTATGACCGAAAGCCCGGAACGCAGCCGAAAGTCACCCAGTGGCAGATGGAGCGGCTTCGTCGGCTCACGGTTACCCTCCGGCACGACCTCGCGCTCCCGCTTCTGCTGGCGGCGGCTAGGTCACTCTCTGAAGCGAATTTCGCTTCGCTCGTCCACATGCTTGAGATATTCGCCTTTAGGTACAAGATCATCTGTGGAGCACACGCGACGAGGCCCTCGAATCTTTACTATGAGCACGCGCGACTTATGCGGGACGCGGCAGGGACGAAAGCATACAAGCTTAAGGAGATCAGGTTGGAGCTCCGCCAGCTGATCGTCGACAAGGCGGGCGACGCCCTCTTCGAGCAACTCCTCCTGGAGAAGCTCCGTTACTCAAACTCCAGCCAGCGCGTGAACATCAAGGAACTCTTGACCACACTCGAGGACCATCGCGCTTGGCTCGCAAAGCCAGGCGCTAAGCAAGCTGGCGCTACGCCGAGGCCATCCATGTCCAAGGTCATCGACCTAGACGAGGTCACCATCGAGCACATCTACCCGCAGAACGCCGCCGCTGGCGATAAGGACGCTTCCCTCGAGCCCTTGAAGCACTGGCTACCTAACCTCACCTTCTTTGGTCCAAAGGACAACTCGACTGCGGGCAACAAGCCGTTCTCAACAAAGCGAGTAGCGATCTACCCGATGAGCGAGATCGGCATGACGGCAGACCTAGCATCGCTTCCAGTTTGGACAGACGTGGAGTACGACGCTCGAGAGCGAGAACTGCTCAGCAACGCCGTTCGAGTATTTATTGTCTAGCTGCCGTCCGATCGTGCTTGGGCTTAATGCGGACTCTTCGTCCTGCGCTCCTAATTCTCAATGGCGCACCGGAGCAGCTCCGTCCCCGCGCCAGAACAGGGTGACAATGCGGCATCGGTGCGCCCGACGAAGCGGCTCCGTGGAAGAGAGGCGGAGAGGTCACGCCGGAGGTCGCGGACTCCCTGGCTACCACTGCGCACGTCGGCGTCGTTCAACAACCGTGCGATAGGGCTGCCGCGATCGAGTTGGCGCACGCCAATCACACGCGAGCAATGAACTAGACCCCAGATCCAAACTTTCTCAGTGCGGAGACAAAATTTGAAGTGGGCGATACTGGGTTTGAACCAGTGACCTCTTCCGTGTCAAGGAAGCGCGCTACCGCTGCGCCAATCGCCCGTGGGTGTTGAGTTGTGGTGGGTTCGAGGTGGGTACGGGATTTGAACCCGTGTAGACGGATTTGCAGTCCGTTGCCTCGCCTCTCGGCCAACCCACCGTGGAGGCCAAACCAGGGAGAGACCTCTCCGAGCGGACGACGAGGCTCGAACTCGCGACCTCAACCTTGGCAAGGTTGCGCTCTACCAACTGAGCTACGTCCGCTTGATCCGCTCCGGTTGCCCGGTTCGAATGCGTCAGAACCATAGCCGACGCCCTCGGAGCCGCCCAAACCGGTTCGCTCCCTAGGGTGTCGGCGTGAGGGCATGGGTGGACGGGGAGCTGCTGGCCGATGCGGAGGCGCCGGCGGTGCGGGTCGCGGACCACGGGTTCACCGTGGGGGACGGCGTGTTCGAGGCGCTCAAGGTGGTGGACGGGGAGCCGTTCGCGCTGGAGCGGCACCTCGACCGGCTGGTCGTCTCGGCGGAGGGGTTGGGGCTGCCGGAGGTCGATGTGATCGCCGTCCGGGCGGGCATCGACGCCGTGCTGGACGCCGAGCACCTGGCGCTGGGGCGGGTCCGGATCACGGTGACCGGGGGACCGGCGCCGCTCGGGTCGGGGCGCGGGGAGCACCCGCCCACGGTCGCCGTCGTCGCGGCTCCCATGGACCCGGCACCCACCGAGACCGCGGTGGCGGTGGTGCCGTGGCCGCGCAACGAGCGGGGGGCGCTGGCGGGGCTGAAGACGACGTCGTACGGCGAGAACGTCGTCGCGCTGGCCTACGCCAAGAAGGAGGGCGCGAGCGAGGCGATCTTCGCCAACCTGGCGGGCCACCTGTGCGAGGGCACCGGGTCGAACGTCTTCTACGTGGTGGACGGCGAGCTGCGGACGCCGTCGCTGGGCAGCGGGTGCCTCGCCGGCGTGACCCGGGCGCTGCTGCTCGAGTGGTACGGCGGCCGGGAGGTCGACGAGCCGATCGGGGTCATCGAGCAGGCGAGCGAGGTGTTCCTCGCCTCGACGACGCGGGACGTGCAGGCCGTCGTCCGGTGGGACGAGCGGGAGCTCGAGCCGGGTCCGGTGACGGCCGATGCCCTGGCCACCTGGCGCCGGCGGGAACCCGAGCTCCTGAGCCGCTGACAGCGGCGCCGTCCGCTTGTAGGCTCGACCCTGTCGAAGCGCATCACGAAACAGGGCTGCATCATGCGCAACAAGGACAAGGCCACGATCAGGCGGTTGCTGAGCAACGCCCGCTACGAGGTGCTGCCGACGGCGAGCGTCGAGGCGAAGGTGGTCGGCGCGGTGCCGCTCGACGTCCCGATCACCATCACGTCGTCGCCGTCGATGGGCCTCGAGAAGGGGCTGGAGGCGGCCGAGCGGCTGGCCGCGCAGGGCTACGAGGTGGTGCCGCACCTGGCCGCCAAGATGGTCAGCGGGCGCGCCCAGCTCGAGGAGCTGGTGGCGCGGCTGGGGGAGTCCGGCATCACCGGGGTGTTCGTGCCGGGCGGTGACGCCGACCCCGTCGGCGACTACCCCGACGCGCTCTCGATGCTCGAGGACCTCACCGCGATGGGCAGCCCGTTCAAGGACGTCGGCGTGGCCGGCTACCCGGAGAGCCACCCGACGATCCACGACGACCTGACGGTGCAGTCGATGTGGGACAAGCGGAAGCACGCCACCTACGTGGTCAGCAACCTCACCTTCGACGCCGGCGTGATCAAGGACTGGGTGCACCGGATGCGGCTGCGCGGCATCACGCTGCCGCTGCTGCTCGGCGTGCCGGGGCCGATCGACCGCACCAAGCTGCTCAACGTCGCCACCAAGATCGGCGTCGGCGACTCGACCCGGTTCCTGGTGAAGCAGAAGGGGATGATGGCGCGGCTGGTGGCGCCCGGTGGGTTCACCGGTGAGTCGTTCCTCGCCAAGTGCGCGCCCACCGTCGGTGAGGCGGAGGCGCGGGTGACCGGGCTGCACGTCTACACGTTCAACGCCGTCGCTGAGACCGAGGCGTGGCGGCAGGACTGGTTGCGGCGGCTGGAGGACTGACTCGGTCGGGTTGGGTGGATCGGCTCTGTGGTTTCGAGACAGGCGCTAGCGCGCCTTCCTCAACCAGCGTGTGGGGCGCCTTCCTCAACCAGCGTGCGGGCCAGTGCTTCTTCGAGGCCGCTGGTTGCCGGTCTCGACGACGGTCAGGGGGAGGCCGATGGAGGCCGCTGCTTGCTCGGCCAGGGCCTCGAGCTCGGCGGTCGCGGTCTTGGGCGAGCCAGACGACGCGGGTGTAGGTGCCGAAGTAGGTGTCTCGCAGGTCGGGGTGGCGGTCGAGGCCGAGCTCCGGATCACCGTGCGGTTGAAGGAGCGGACCAGGAAGTCCGTCAGTAGATAGGTGCCGGGCTGGTCCTCGAAGAACTTGGCCACCCGGTCGGCGCCGGCGTAGACGTCGTAGCAGTGGAGGCCGGGGAGGCGTTGCGAGGCCGAGGTCGTGGCAGACGTCGTCGAGGGCGCCGTAGGTGCCGCAGTCGGCGTAGCCGACCACCACCCGGCGTCCTTCTGCTTGCAGCTTCTCCGCCAGGGCGCGCACCTCGTCGGCGATCAGGTGGGGTTGGTTGTGGAGGAGCGGCGGCAGCGGGTGGACCGTCACCGGCCAGCCGCGGCGTTCGATGATCTCCATCGCGGGCTGGGACCAGGCTCCGCAGGCGATGAGGTCGGTTGGCGGGATCGGCTCTGGCGTCTCGACAAGCTCGACGAGCGTCGGCGTGGGGACTCCGGCGTCTCGAAGCTCGACGTCGACGTCGACTCAGAAGGAGAGCTGCTCGACGAAGCGGTCGTTGAAGTCGGGGCGGTCGCTGAGCTCGACATACTCCACCTCCTTCAGCAGCGTGGCGGCGCCGGCGC
This sequence comes from uncultured Actinomycetota bacterium, assembly GCA_963808855.1. GTDB lineage: Bacteria > Actinomycetota > Actinomycetes > Propionibacteriales > Nocardioidaceae > Nocardioides. The sequence continues at coordinate 1,983,959 of CAWEHA010000002.1, forward strand.
GCTCGCGCACCGACAGCAGGGCCATCTTCGCGCCCTCGCCGGCCACGTTGCCGGCGGAGACGATGCGGAGCACCGGCAGCTTCGGCACCAGGCCGATGCGGACGGCGGAGGCGGGGGAGAGGTAGGAGCCGAAGGAGCCGGCGAGGAGCACCTGCTGGACGTCGTCGTGGCCGAGGCCGAGCTGCTCGAGCAGCAGGGTCCAGCCGGTGGAGATGGCGGCCTTGGCGAACTGCAGCTCGCGCACGTCGCGCTGGGAGAGGTAGACGTCGTCGCTCAGGTAGAACACCCGCTCCTCGCCGATCTTCGTGAGCCGGGGGGCGAGGTGGGGGACGGCGTCGGCGGCGACCTCGTTCGGCACGAACCGGCCGGAGGCGTCGAGCAGGCCGACCCGCACCAGCTCGGAGACGGCGTCGACGAGGCCGGAGCCGCACAGGCCGCGCGCCTCGACGTCGCCGATCACCCCGAGCTCGACCGGGTGGTCGGCGTCGCCGAGCTTGATGACCTCGATCGCGCCGTCGGCGGCCCGCATGCCGCACCGGATGGCGCCGCCCTCGAAGGCGGGGCCGGCGGGGGCGGCGGTGGAGACGATGGTGTCGCCGTCGGAGAGCACGATCTCGCAGTTGGTGCCGACGTCGATGAACAGCCGGGTGCGCTTGTCGCGGTCCATGCCCGTGGCGAGCATGCCGGCGACGATGTCGCCGCCCACGTAGGCGCCGAGCGCGGGGAAGAGGGCGGCGCGGGCGCGCGGGTGCACGGCGAGGCCGAGGTCGGCGGCGAGCACGGTGGGCGGCGTGGCGGTGCTCATCACGAACGGCGCGACGCCGAGCGGCTCGGGGTCGATGCCGAGCAGGAGCGCCGTCATGGTGGCGTTGCCGGCCACCGCCACCTCGTACACCGTGGCGGGGTCGACGCCGGCCTCGGCGCACACCTCGTCGGCCAGCTCGCGCAGCGTGGCGGCCGCGGCCTCCTGGAGCAGACCCAGGGTGTCGGGGTCGAGCATCGTGGCGCTGATGCGGGTGATGACGTCGCCGCCGTACGGCTGCTGCTTGTTGAGCATCGAGGAGACGGCGAGCGGGGTGCCGGTGGTGACGTCGAGCAGCGTGGCCACCACGGTGGTGGTGCCGAGGTCGAAGGCGATCGCGTGCTGGACGGCGGTGGTGTCGCCGGGCTCGACGTCGATCAGCGCCTCGTCGACGACGACGGCGGTGACGTCGAAGTCGGCCTCGCGCAGCACCTGCGGGAGCCGCCGCAGGACGGCGAGGTCGACGGTGAGCTCGAGGTCGTCGATGGCGTCGAGCAGCCGGTCGAGGTCGGTGCGCTGGTCGGCGAGCGTCGGCTCGCTCGAGCACCACGTGCCGCTTCTGGATCGCCGGCCGCAGGATCACCTGCCGCCCGACGCCGACCGTGGCGGCCTTCGGGCGGGTGAGCAGCGGTGGCACGTGCACCGCCAGGTCGGTGGTGGCCTGCACCAGGCAGGCCAGCCGCCAGCCGCCGTCCAGCTGCACGGGGGTGAAGGTGCGCTCGTCGTGCCGCGTGACGGGAGCGGCGGGGGAGACCTGCACCTTGCACTTGTGGCAGGTGCCGTGGCCGCCGCAGGTGGAGTCGATGGCGATGCCGTTCCACGACGCGGAGTCGAAGACGGTGACGCCGGGCGGCACCCGCACCGAGCGGGTGGACGACGGCCCGTCCTTGGCCTCGACCGTGAACGCCAGGTCGACCCGGCCGGCGCCGTCGTGCTCGACCTCGGCGCCGCCGGACGGGGTGATGAGCCCCTCGCGCGCGAGGTTGGTGATCTCGGGTCGGTCTGCGGTCACGGGGTTCGCTCCGCTAGCGCGCTCCGCTCGCTAGCGCTCGTCGCACCTCAACCACCGTGACCGTCATGTCTGCTGCTTGGCCCGATGCGCGGCGATCCAGGCCATGCCCCACTCGTCGTTGCCCATCAGCAGGTCGGCGGCGCGCACCGACTCGACGACCGACGGCGTGCGGGCGTCCATGATCGCGCTGGTGAGGCCGGCGGTCATCGCCATCGGCAGGAAGGTGCCGTTGAGCACGTGGCGCCCGGGCATGCCGAACGACACGTTGGAGCCGCCGCAGGTCATGTTGAGGCCGTGCTTGTCGCGGACGCCGCGCATGGTCTCCATCGTGTTGAACGCGGTGGTGACGTCGGCGCCGATCGGCATGGCCAGCGGGTCGATCACGATGTCGTCGATCGGGATGCCGTACTCCTCGGTGGCCACCCGCACGATCTTGTCGACGAGCTCGAGCCGCTTCTCCGGCTCCATCGGGATCTCTTCCTCGTCGTTGGGCAGCGCGATGACGGCGGCGTCGTACTTCTTCACCAGCGGGAGGATCTGCTCCATCCGCTCGTCCTCGGCGGTGATCGAGTTGACGAGCGCCCGGCCCTGGTAGACCGCGAGGCCGGCGTCGAGCGCCTCCACCACCGAGGAGTCGATGCAGATCGGCAGGTCGGTGAGCTCCTGGATCATCGTGATCGCCTTGGCGAGCAGCTCGGCCTCGTCGGTGAGCGGCACGCCCATGTTGACGTCGAGCACGTCGGCGCCGCCCTCCACCTGGGCCTTCACGTCGCGCTCGATGGCGCTCAGGTCGCCGGCGCGCAGCTGCTCCTGGAAGATCCGGCGGCCGGTGGGGTTGATGCGCTCGCCGATCACGCAGAACGGCTTGTCCCGCCCGAGGGTGACCTCCTTGGAGGCCGAGCGGATGACGGTGTGCCGGATCGGCGCCGTCATGCCGGCACCTTGGCGCGCTTCTCGTGGAGCAGGCTCTTGGCCCGCTTCACGCAGGCCGAGGCGTCGGCCGCGTAGCCGTCGGCGCCGACGGCGTCGGCGTACTCCTGGGTGACCGGGGCGCCGCCGACCATCACGATCACGTTGTCGCGGATGCCGGCCTTCTGGAGCGCGTTGATGTTGGCCTTGAACATCGGCATCGTGGTGGTGAGGAACGCCGAGAAGCCGACGATGTCGGGCTGGTGCTCCTCGATCGCCGACACGAACTTCTCCGGCGCCACCTGCACGCCGAGGTCGATCACCTCGAAGCCGGCGCCCTCGAGCATGATGTTGACGAGGTTCTTGCCGATGTCGTGCACGTCGCCCTTCACCGTGCCCATGAGGAACTTGCCCACCGTCTCCACGCCGGTCTCGGCGAGCAGCGGCCGCAGCACCTCCATCGCGCCGGCCATCGCGCGGCCGGCGATGAGCATCTCGGGCACGAAGAAGTCGCCGCGCTCGAACCGGGCGCCCACCTCCTCGAGCGAGGGGATGAGCGCGTCGAACAGCAGGTTCTGCGGCTCCATGTCCATGCCGAGGGCCTCGTGGGTGAGCTCGAGCACCCGCGGCGCGTTGCCGACCAGGGTCTCGTCGTAGAGGCCCTGGAGGATCTCCTGTTCGTTCATGCCGCTCCGACCTTTCCTAGGAGGGTGGTGATGCGCTCGGACTGCGTGGTGAGCAGTCGTCCGATCGGGGTGAGCTCGTCCGCGAGGCGCGCGGTGGGCCCGGAGATGCCGAGGGCCGCGACCACGTCGCCGTCGGCGTCGCGCACCGGCACCGCGATGCCGGTGAGGCCGACCTCGAGCTCGTCGACGGTGGAGGCGACGCCGCGACGGCGGATGGTGGCGAGCTGGGCGGCGAAGGCCTTGGTGTCGGTGACCGTGTGCTCGGTGACGGCGGCCAGCGGGCCGGGCGGCACCGTGAGGACGCCGTGGGCGTAGAGCACCTTGCCCAGGGCGGAGGCGTGGGGCGGCACCTCGACGATGGTCCAGTCGCGGGTGCCGAGGAGGTAGCGGGCGTCGACCTGCGCCACGTGGCGCACCCGGTCGCCGCGGGGCACGCCGAGGTTCACGGTCTCGCCGGTCTCCTCGCCGATCGCGGCGAGCACCGGGCGGGCCAGCTCGCCGAGCGCCTCCCACGGGTCGTGGCGGGTGGCGTACTCGGAGAACAGCGGGCCGGCGACGTAGCCGCCGGCCTGGTGGCGCACCACCAGCTCGGTGCGCTCGAGCGCGGTGAGCAGGCGCGACGCCGTCGACTTGGGGAGCTCGCAGACCTCGACGAGGTCGGCGAACGGGACCGGCTCGGGAGCGCGGACGACGGTGGCGACGAGCAGTGCTGCCCGGTCGACCGCCTGGGTGCCGCTCATGCTTGACCCGCCTCCGAATGAAGTCCCATGATGTGGAACCAACTGTTCCACATCATGAGGTCCGATTCGGGCCGAGGTCAAGGGAGCCACGCATGTTCCGCAACCGGATGCCGCGCTACGAGATCCTCTCCGAGGAGGCGATGGCCACCCTCGACAAGGGCTGGCGCCGGCTGATGACCGAGATCGGCGTCGAGTTCATGGACCAGCGCGCGCTGGACCTGTTCGCCGCCGCCGGCCAGCGGGTCGAGGAGAACACCGTGTTCCTCGACCCCGACTTCGTGCTGGAGCAGGTGGCGAAGGCGCCGCGCGAGTTCGACGTGCAGGCCCGCAACCCGGAGAACTCGATCCACATCGGCGGCGACGCGATGGCCTTCGGCGCCGTGTACGGGCCGCCGTTCGTGCGCGAGGGCGAGGTGCGGCGCGACGCGACGATGGACGACTTCCGCCGGTTCACGAAGCTGTCGCAGGCGTTCCCGGTGCTCGACTCCGCCGGCGGCGTGATCTGCGAGCCCAACGACACGCCCCTCGACAGCCGCCACCTCGACATGACCTACGCGCTGCAGACGCTCACCGACAAGGTCTACATGGGCAACGTGGTGTCCGGCGTCAACGCCGCCGACACGATCCGGATGGGGGAGATCCTGTTCGGCTCGCGGGAGGCGATCGAGGAGACGCCGGTGTCGATCTCGCTCATCAACTGCAACTCGCCGCTGAAGTGGGACGACCGGATGCTCGAGGCGCAGTTCGAGTACTCCGCCGCCGGCCAGCCCGTCGTCCTGACGCCGTTCATCCTCATGGGCGCGATGTCGCCGGTGACCATCCCGGCCGCGCTGGTGCAGCAGATCGTCGAGGCGCTCTCGGGCATCGCGCTCTCGCAGCTGATCCGCCCCGGCACGCCGGTGATCTTCGGGTCGTTCCTCTCCAACATCGACATGCAGTCGGGCTCGCCGACGTTCGGGACGCCGGAGTCGGGCATCGGGCTGCTGTGCACCGGGCAGATCGCGCGGCACTTCGGGCTGCCGTTCCGCACCGGCGGCGGGATGACGTCGTCGCAGACCTCCGACGCGCAGGCCGGCTACGAGGCGCTGATGACGATGCTGCCGACCTTCCTCGCCGGCGCGAACTGGGTGATGCACTCCGCCGGCTGGCTCGAGGGCGGGCTGGTGGCCGGCTACGAGAAGTTCGTCGTCGACATCGAGATCCTGCAGATGATGCAGGCCGAGTTCACGCCGCTGGAGATCAACGAGGACTCGATGGCCTTCGGCGCCCACGAGGAGGTCGGCCACGGCGGGCACTTCCTCGGCGCGATGCACACGATGGAGCGGTTCCGCACCTGCTTCTACCGGCCGCTGCTGTCGAGCTCGGAGAACTACGAGCGGTGGATGCGCAACGGCGGTTCCGACGCCACCGCGCGGGCGACGAAGATCTACCAGGAGAAGCTGGACGCCTACGAGCAGCCGCCGCTCGACGACGCCGTGCGCATGGAGCTCGAGGAGTACGTGATCCGCCGTCGCGCCGAGCTCGGCGACTGATGACCGAGCCCTCGGGCGACTTCGTCCTCGTGCTGTCGTGCCCCGACCGGCCCGGCATCGTGCACGCCGTCTCCGGCTTCCTGCTGGAGCACGGCGGCAACATCGTCGAGAGCCAGCAGTTCAACGACGTGCTCACCGACCGGTTCTTCCTGCGCGTCGACTTCGCGGTGGCGGAGGCGACGACGGCCGAGACGCTGCGCTCGCAGTTCACCGACGTCGCCGGGCGGTTCGGCATGGACTACGAGCTGTGGGACGCGCGGGCGCCGTACCGGACGCTGGTGATGGTGTCGAAGCAGCTGCACTGCCTCAACGACCTGCTGTTCCGCGCCAGCACGGGCGCGGTGCAGATCGACGTCCCGGCCGTCGTCTCGAACCACCCGGACGCCGAGAAGCTGGTGCGCTCCTACGGACTCGACTTCGTGCACCTGCCCGTCACGCCCGGCGACCCGACAGCAAGGCCGAGGCCGAGGGCAAGCTGCTCGCGCTGGTGGAGGAGCACGGCGTGCACCTGGTGGTGCTCGCGCGCTACATGCAGGTGCTCTCCGACGACCTGTGCCGCGAGCTCGCGGGCCGGGTGATCAACATCCACCACTCGTTCCTGCCGAGCTTCAAGGGCGCCAAGCCCTACCACCAGGCCTTCGACCGCGGCGTCAAGCTCGTCGGCGCCACCGCCCACTACGTGACCGCCGACCTCGACGAGGGCCCGATCATCGAGCAGGACGTCATCCGCGTCGACCACGGCTACACCCAGGAGCAGCTCGTCCGCGCCGGCCGCGACGTCGAGGCCCAGGTGCTCTCCCGCGCCGTCCGCTGGCACGCCGAGTCCCGGGTGCTCCTCAACGGCCACCGCACCGTCGTCTTCCGCTGACCCGTGCTGCGGGGTTTCGAGGCTCAGGCCTGGCGGCCTTCGCACCTCAACCACCGTCAGCTGACGGGTCTCCGTGACCGTCGTGCGGTGGTTTCGAGGCTCAGGCCTGGCGGCCTTCGCACCTCAACCACCGTCAGCTACTGACGGTGGTTGAGGTGTGAGGAGCGCAAGCGACGAGCCTCGAAACCTCCGGGGCGCGGAGGCTTCTCCACAGGCGCGCCACGTCGGCTGGCGGGAGCGCGCCTCCGACGTCGACGCTGGCGCGATGCCCTACACCTACATCGTTCAGTGCAGCGACGACTCCTACTACGTCGGCAGCACGTGGGATCTCGAGCAGCGCATCGGGGAGCACAACTCGCCGGACTTCGGGGCCGCCTACACGCGGGCTCGCCAACCGGTGCGGCTCGGTCTGGTCGGTCTGGTACGAGTCGATCCAGCAGGCGTTCGACTTCGAGAAGCGGGTGCAGGGGTGGAGTCGGAAGAAGCGGGAGGCGCTGATTCGGCGCGACTAGAGCGTTGCCGGCGCTGCGCGGAAGCTGCCAGCGCACGAGCGGAAGGCGGTGGTCAGCTGAGCGGTTGACGCTGCGGGGTTTCGATAGGCCCGACCGCCGTTCCTGGCGGCCGGGCTACTCAACCAGCGTCGGGGTTGCGCGTGGTTTCGAGGCTCGGGCCTGGCGGCCCTCGCACCTCAACCACCGTGGGCGTTCGACACTGATGTGCACTACCGTTGCGTCATGAGCAACGCGGGGTCGAGCGTGCAGTCGGTGGATCGGGCGTCTGTCGATCCTGGAGGCGCTGGCGCGGGCGGGGGAGGCGGGGGTCACCGAGCTCGCCGGGTCGCTGGGCGTGCACAAGTCGACGGCGTTCCGGCTGGTGGCGACGCTGGAGTCGCACGGGCTGGTGGAGCAGGTGGACGGGCGGGGGAAGTACCGGCTCGGGGTCGGGCTGCTGCGGCTCGCCGGCGCGACGACGGCGCGGCTCGACGTCGTGCAGGAGGCGCGGCCGATCTCGCGCAAGCTGGCGGCCGACACCGGCGAGACCGTGAACGTCGCGGTGCTGGCCGACCGCTCGGCGCTCTACCTCGACCAGGTGGCGGGGTCGTCGGCGCTGCAGTCGCACAACTGGGTGGGCCAGCACATCCCGCTGCACGCCACCGCCAACGGCAAGGTGCTCATCGTCGACCTCGACGAGAAGCAGCTCACCGACCTGCTCGGCAAGCTCCCGCAGTACACGGAGCAGACGGTCACCAGCATCAAGGCGTTGAGCCAGGAGCTGGGCGAGGTGCGCGAGCAGGGGTACGCCGTCGCGGTCGACGAGCTCGAGCTGGGGCTGGCCGCCGTCGCGGCGCCGGTCCACAACGCCCACGGCGACGTGATCGCCTCGATGAGCGTGTCGGGGCCGACGTTCCGGCTGCCGCAGAAGAGGATCGACGAGATCGTGCCGGTCCTGGTGGAGGCCGCGGCCGAGGTGTCGCACCGGCTCGGGTGGGGCCACCGCTGAGCGCCGCGAACCGTCACGAACACGCAACATGCAGGTGCTTGACGGTCGGCTCACGATCGCACATGCTCACTATGAGTTGTGTCACAAGCACCAGCGGTGCGTGATACGCAACCAGGAGGGTGCGCGAATGACTGACATCCAGGAACCAGCGGCACCGGTGGAGGAGACACCGCTCCACCTGCGGAAGAACGTGCCGATCAACACCGTCGTGTTCGGCGTCGCGGCGGCGCTCTCGGTGGGCTTCGTGGCCGCCGGCGTGATCTGGCCGGAGGGCATGCTGGAGAAGACCGGCGAGGCGCTCGGCTGGGTCACCAGGAACTTCGGCTGGCTGTTCATCCTCACCAGCGCAGCGTTCCTGGTGTTCTCGGCCTACCTCGCCATCACGCGCTACGGCAACATCAAGCTCGGCCCCGACGACAGCGAGCCGGAGTTCAGCACGTTCTCGTGGGTGTCGATGATGTTCGCCACCGGCATGGGCATCGGCCTCATGTTCTGGGGCGTCGCGGAGCCGCTCACCCACATGAACGCACCGCCGCTCGGTGAGGGTGAGCCGGGCACGTCCGACTCGGCCGAGATGGCGATGCAGTACTCCTACTTCCACTGGGGCTTCCACCCCTGGGCCATGTACGCCGTGATCGGCCTGGCCATCGGCTACTTCGCCTACCGCAAGGGCTACGGCAACACGATCTCCGCGACGTTCCGCCCGCTGCTCGGGCGCCGCGCCTCGCAGGGTCCGGGCAAGGCCATCGACGTGATCGCGATCTTCGCGACGCTCTTCGGCTCGGCCACCTCGCTGGGTCTCGGCGCGCTGCAGATCACCGGTGGCATCGACGACGTCTTCGACCGCGGCGCCGGCAGCGAGACGCTCGCCGTCGCCGTGATCGCGGTGCTGACGCTGTGCTTCGTGCTGTCGGCCGTGTCCGGCGTCGAGAAGGGCATCAAGTACCTCTCGAACGCGAATGCGATCGCCGCCGCGGTGCTCGTGTTCTTCCTGTTCGTGGTGGGCCCGACCGTCTTCATCATGGGCACGTTCACCACCACGATGGGCGACTACCTCACCCACCTGCCCTCGATGGCGTTCAACACCGGCGTCTACGACGGCGAGGCCAGCTCCTGGCTCGGCGGCTGGACGATCTTCTACTGGGCCTGGTGGATGTCGTGGACGCCGTTCGTGGGCATGTTCATCGCGCGCATCTCCAAGGGCCGCACCATCCGGCAGTTCGTGATCTACGTGATCCTCGTGCCGAGCCTGGTGTCGTTCATCTGGTTCGCGATCCTCGGTGGCTCGGCCCTCAACCTGCAGCTCAACGAGGGCTGGGACCCGCCGAAGATCGACGGGGCGGTCGACAGCCAGGGCTCGCTCTTCGCCGTGCTGCGCGAGTACCCGCTGGGCGCGATCACGGTGGCGGTCGCGGTGTTCCTCATCGCCATCTTCTTCATCACCGGCGCGGACGCCGCGTCGATCGTGATGGGCATGCTCAGCCAGAACGGCACCGAGGAGCCGAACCGCTGGCTCGTCGTGTTCTGGGGCGTCGCCACCGGCGCCGTGGCCGCGGTGCTGCTGTGGGCGGGTGACGGCAACGGGCTCAGTGCCTTGCAGACGCTCGTGATCCTCGTGGCAGCGCCGTTCATGCTGATCCTGATCGGCATGTGCGTCTCGCTCATGAAGGCACTGCGCGAGGAGACGTTCGAGGCGACCCTGCCGAGCCGGGTGCGGCGGGCCGTCGAGCACTCGCAGCGCTTCCCGGACGGACCGTGACCTGAGCGGAAACCGAAGACCCTGTACGTCGGCGGCGCCTGGGAGGGCGCCGCCGACGGACGGGCGTCGTGAGATCCACTGCCCGGCCGACGGCTCCCTGGTCGGCGAGGTGGACGAGGGCACCGCGGCCGACACCGAGCGGGCGATCGCCGCGGCGCACGGGCGTTCCACGAGGGCCCCTGGCCGCACACGCCCGCCCGCGAGCGCGGCGACCTGCTGCTGCGGGTGGCCGACCTGCTCGAGCGCGACAAGGACGACGTCGCCCGGGCCGAGAGCCTCGACACCGGCAAGCGGCTGGTGGAGTCGGAGTACGACGTCGACGACGTCGCCTCGGTGTTCCGCCACTTCGGCCGGGTGGCCGCCGAGGACGCCGGCCGCGTGGTCGACACCGGCAACCCGGACGTCGTCAGCCGGATCGTGCACGAGCCGGTGGGCGTGTGCGGCCTGATCGCGCCGTGGAACTACCCGCTGCTGCAGGCCTCGTGGAAGGTGGCGCCCTGCCTCGCGGCCGGCAACACCTTCGTGCTCAAGCCGAGCGAGATCACGCCGCACACCTCGATCCACCTGATGCGGCTGCTCGAGGAGGCCGGGCTGCCGGCCGGCGTCGGCAACCTGGTGCTGGGGGCCGGCGCGGAGGTGGGCGCCCCGCTGGCCACCGACCCGCGGGTCGACCTGGTGTCGTTCACCGGCGGCGTCGAGACCGGCCGCAGCCTCATGAGCGCCGCCTCCGGCACGGTGAAGCGGATCGCGCTCGAGCTGGGCGGCAAGAACCCCAACATCGTCTTCGCCGACGCCGACGTGCCGGTGGCGCTGGACTTCGCGCTCACCGCCGTGTTCCTCCACTCCGGCCAGGTGTGCTCGGCCGGCGCCCGGCTGCTCGTGGAGGAGTCGCTGCACGACGCGTTCGTCGACGAGCTCGTCGAGCGCGCCGGGCGGATCCGGCTCGGCGGCCCGTTCGACGACAAGGCCGAGACCGGGCCGCTCACCAGCGCCGCCCACCGCGACAAGGTGGAGGCCTACGTCGCCCGCGGGATCGAGGAGGGCGCCGAGCTGCGCTGCGGCGGCGCCCGGCCCGACGACCCGGCGCTCGCCGACGGCTTCTACTACCTGCCGACCGTGCTCGACCGCTGCACGTCGGACATGTCGGTGACCCAGGACGAGTCGTTCGGCCCGGTGCTCACGGTGGAGACCTTCCGCACAGAGGACGACGCGGTGGCCGTCGCGAACGACAGCATCTACGGCCTGGCCGGCGCGGTGTGGACCCAGGACGCCGGGAAGGCGCAGCGGGTGGCCGCCCGGCTGCGGATGGGCACGGTGTGGATCAACGACTACCACCCGTACGTCGCGCAGGCCGAGTGGGGCGGCTACAAGCAGTCGGGCATCGGCCGCGAGCTCGGGCAGGCGGGGCTCGAGGAGTACCGCGAGACCAAGCACGTGTGGCACAACATCAGCCCGGCCGAGCAGCGGTGGTTCAGCGGATAGAGCGAGGACGTACGACTACGTGATCGTCGGGGGCGGCTCGGCGGGCTGCGCGCTGGCCAACCGGCTCTCGGCCGACCCCTCGACGTCCGTGCTCGTGCTCGAGGCGGGCCGCTCCGACTACAGGATCGACCCGTTCATCCACATGCCGGCGGCGCTGCCGTTCCCGATCGGCAGCCGGTTCTACGACTGGCGCTACGAGACCGACCCCGAGCCGCACCTCGGCGGCCGCAAGGTGTTCCACGCCCGCGGCAAGGTGCTCGGCGGGTCGTCGTCGATCAACGGGATGATCTTCCAGCGCGGCAACCCGATGGACTACGAGCGCTGGGCCGCCGACGCCGGGCATGGAGCAGTGGGACTACCTGCACTGCCTGCCGTACTTCAAGCGGATGGAGACCTGCCTCGCCGGCGCCGACGACTGGCGCGGCGGCGACGGCCCGCTGGTGCTCGAGCGCGGCCCGGCCGAGAACCCGCTGTTCGACGCGTTCTTCGCGGCCGTGCAGGAGGCCGGCTACCCGCTCACCGACGACGTCAACGGCTACCGCCAGGAGGGCTTCGCGCAAGTTCGACCGCAACGTGCACCGCGGCCGCCGGCTCTCCGCGGCCCGCGCCTACCTGCACCCGGTGCGGAGCCGGAAGAACCTCACGGTCGAGACGCTACGCGTTCGTCACCGGCGTGCGGTTCGACGGGCAAGCGCGCGGTGGGCGTCGACTACGAGCGGGCCGGCCGGCTGCACCGCAGCGTCGACGCCGGCGAGGTGATCCTGTGCGGCGGCGCGATCAACACGCCCGCAGCTGCTGCAGCTCTCCGGGCGTCGGCGACGAGGCGCTGCTGAAGCAGCACGGCGTGCCCGTCGTGCACCACCTGCCGGGGGTGGGGGAGAACCTCCAGGACCACCTCGAGGTCTACGTCCAGTACGCCTCCAAGCAGCCGGTGTCGATCGCCCCGGGCTGCGCTGGCGGGCCCGGCCCGGCATCGCCTACAACTGGCTGTTCCACCGCCGCGGGCTCGGTGCCACCAACCACTTCGAGGGCGGCGGGTTCGCGCGCAGCAACGACGACGTCGACTACCCGAACCTGATGTTCCACTTCCTGCCGGTGGCCATCCGCTACGACGGCTCGGCGCCCACCGAGGGCCACGGCTACCAGGTGCACATCGGCCCGATGTACGCCGACACCCGCGGCCACGTGCGCATCAGGAGCCGCGACCCGCGCCAGCACCCGTCGATGCTCTTCAACTACCTCTCGACGCCCACCGACCGGCGCGAGTGGGTGGAGGCGATCCGGGTGGCGCGCGACATCCTCAACCAGCCGGCGTTCGCGCCCTACAACGACGGCGAGCTGTCGCCCGGCCCCGCGGTCGACACCGACGAGCAGATCCTCGAGTGGGTGCGCAAGGACGCCGAGACCGCGCTGCACCCGTCGTGCACCGCGAAGATGGGCACCGGCGAGGACGCCGTCGTCGACCCGGCGACGATGCGGGTGCACGGCGTCGAGGGGCTGCGCGTCGTCGACGCCTCGGTCTTCCCCTACGTCACCAACGGCAACATCTACGCCCCGGTGATGATGGTCGCGGAGAAGGCGGCCGACCTGATCCTCGGAAACACGCCCCTGCCCGCCGCTGACGTGGCTTACTACCGATATCGCGACGGGATGCCGCTCCACCCGCCCGGCGATCCGCGCAACAGCGCCGGGTGAACGAGACGAGAGCGAGGTGGGCCGATGACCGCGGCCCTGACGGTGGAGAACCTCTGGAAGATCTTCGGCCCGAGGGCCGACCAGATCATCGGGACGCCCGACGCGGACCTGTCCCGCGCCGAGCTGAAGGCGAAGACCGGCTGCGTGGTCGGCGTCAAGGACGTCTAGCTTCGACGTCGCGCCCGGCGAGGTGTTCGTGGTGATGGGCCTGTCGGGCTCCGGCAAGTCCACGCTGGTGCGGTGCCTGACCCGGCTCATCGAGCCGACGGCGGGCCGGGTGTCGACTCGACGCCGAGGTCACCGGCGCCGACGAGAGCGAGCTGCGCGAGCTGCGCCGCAAGCAGGTCTCGATGGTGTTCCAGCACTTCGGGCTGCTGCCGCACCAGCAGGTGATCGACAACGTGGCCTACGGCCTCGAGATCCGCGGCATGCTCGAAGAAGGAGCGGCGCGCGACGGCCGGCGACATCGTCGACCTGGTGGGCCTGACGGGCTACGAGCACTCCTACCCCGACCAGCTCTCCGGCGGCATGCAGCAGCGGGTCGGCCTGGCGCGGGCGCTCGCCGGCGACCCCGACATCCTGCTGTTCGACGAGCCGTTCTCGGCGCTCGACCCGCTGATCCGCCGCGACATGCAGAACGAGGTGATCCGGCTCCACCGCGAGCTCGGCAAGACGATGGTGTTCATCACCCACGACCTCGCCGAGGCGCTCAAGCTCGGCGACCGGATCCTGATCATGCGCGACGGCGAGATCGTGCAGATCGGCGCGCCCGACGAGGTGGTGGGCGCGCCGGCCGACGACTACGTGCGCGACTTCGTCTCCGAGGTCCCGCGCTCGCACGTGCTCACGCTGAGGTGGGTGATGCGCGAGCCGCGGCCCGACGACTCGATGGACGGCCCGGTGATGCCGGCCGACACCATCGTGCGCAAGGCCGCCCAGGCCGCGCTGGCCTCCGACCACCCGGTGCGGGTGGTCGACGACCGGACCGGGTGGTCGGCATCGTCGACGACGACGCGATCCTGCGGGTCGTCGTCGCCGAGGAGACCCCGACGAGGTGCCCGACCTGGCAGGCGCCCGATGACGGCCACCCTCGAGCGCGCGCCCGACGCCGAGCAGCCGGAGGGCCGGGCGTCGGCGCGCGAGCGCCGCGACCGAGGCCCCGCGCGGCCTGCTCGCCCTCGGCGTGATCGGGCTCTGGATCCTCGCCTGGCTGGTGCTGCGCGGCGAGGACACGCTGGCCCGCCCGGTGCGCGAGCGCACCGGGCTGATGGACGACTTCACCGGCTTCCGCAACGACGTGATCGCGGGCCGCGACTCCAACCCGGTCATCCAGTTCACCTACTGGCATCGGCGGCACGTTCGTCGACGCCGTCGACTGGCTGCAGCGGATGATCTCGGTCCCGAACTTCCCGCGCCCGGTGCCGGAGATCGGCTGGCTCGGCGTCACCGCCGTCGCCGTCTGGATCGGCCTCGCCGTGGCCGGCTGGCGCATCGCGCTGCTGATCGCGGCCTCGTTCGTCGTCGTTCGGCGCGCTCGGCTACTGGTCGGACGCGATGGACCTGCTGATCGTCACCTTCGTGGCCGTGGCCATCACGATCGTCGTCGGCATGCCGCTGGCGGTGTGGATCGCCTCCAGCAGGCGGGCCGAGCGCGCCGTCACGGTGGTGCTCGACCTGATGCAGACGATGCCGACGTTCGTCTACCTGCTGCCGATCGTGCTGTTCTTCGGCATCGGCGCCTCGGCCGCGGTCGTCTGCACGCTGGTGTACGCGCTGCCGCCGCTGATCCGCATCGCCGGCTACGGCATCCGCACCGTCTCGCCCACCACGATCGAGGCCACCGACTCCGCCGGCCAGACGTTCCGGCAGCGGCTGTTCAAGGTGCAGCTGCCGATGGCGCGCGCGCACGATCGTGGTCGGGCTCAACCAGACGATCATGGCCGCGCTGGCGATGGCCACCCTCGCGGCCTACGTCGACGGCCCCGGCCTGGGTGACCCGGTGTTCAGCGCGCTGATCCGCGCTCGACATCGGCGGCGCGTTCGTGCCCGGCATGCTGATCGTGGTCATGGCGATCATGCTCGACCGCACCACCACCGCGGCGAGCGAGCGGGCCGAGAAGGTGGCGCGCGGCGGGGGTGGCAACGCCGAGGCGGCGGCGGATCGTGCTGGCCGGCGGCCGGCGTCGGCGCGCTGGTGCCGTCTACATCTCCCGCCAGCAGCTGTGGGCCGCGGAGTTCCCCGAGAGCGAGCTCGGGCCGCACGGTCGCCGACGCGCGTGAACGACTTCGTCGACCTGGGTCGTCGACACCTTCGGCGGCGTCACCGACGGCGTGCGCGACCTCGTCACCGAGGGCCTGCTCAACCCGCTGCAGGAGCTGCTCGCCGAGTCGCCCTGGTACGTCGCCGCGCTCGGCATCCTGGCGCTGGCGTGCGTGTTCGGCGGCACCAAGGCGCTGGTCCCCACCGCGATCTGCCTGGCCGGCATCCTGTTCCTCGACCTGTGGCACGACGCGATGGTCACGCTCGACGATGACGCTGGTCGCCACCGTGATGGTGATGGTGCTGGCGCTGGTGTTCGGCGTCTGGATGGCTCGCAGCCGCCGGGCCGACTTCCTGCTGCGACCGGTGCTCGACGCCGGCCAGACCATCCCGCCGTTCGTCTACCTGATCCCGGTGCTCGCGCTGTTCGGCGCCACCCGGTTCACCGCGATCGTGGCGGCGTCGTCTACGCCGCGCCGGTCGCGATCAAGCTGGTGGCCGACGGCGTCAAGGGCGTCTCGCCGACCACCGTCGAGGCCTCCCGCTCCACCGGCGCCACCACCTGGCAGGAGATCACCAAGGTGCAGCTGCCGATGGCGCGCGGCTCGATCGTGCTCGCCGCCAACCAGGGCCTGCTCTACGTGCTGGCCATGGTCGTGATCGGCGGCCTGGTCGGCGCCGGCGCGCTCGGCTACGACGTCGTGCTCGGCTTCTCCCGCTCCGAGGAGTGGGGCCGGGGCGCCGCCGCCGGCCTCACCATCGTGCTGCTCGGCATCATGATCGACCGGATCACGCGGGCCGCGGCCGACTTCCAGTCCGGCGCACCCGAGCGTCAGCCGGCCTGATGCGGAGGCCGGTGCGATGAGACCGGCGCGATGAGCTCAGACGCCCCGCCCCGAACCCACCCCGGGCAGGCGTCCCGGTGGGCAGCACCACCACAACCTGGAGGAAGCATGAGGAACAAGAACAGGCGGGGCGCCCGCGTGCTCGCCGGCGTGGCGATCGGCTCGCTCAGCCTGGTGATCGCCGGCTGCGGCGACAGCTCGATCGACGACGGACACCAAGGCCAACGAGGAGCGGGCCGGCCGAGCAGGGCGACTGCGGCGACCTCAACATGGCGGTCAACCCGTGGGTCGGCTACGAGGCCAACGCCTACGTCGTCGGCACGCTCGCCGAGGAGGAGCTCGGCTGCACGGTGAACTACAAGGAGCTCAAGGAGGACGTCGTCCTGGCAGGGCTTCGGCACCGGCGAGGTCGACGTCGTCATCGAGGACTGGGGCCACCCGGACCTCGAGAAGAAGTTCTTCGAGGAGCAGCGGCGACGGCAGCGCGATGGACCTCGGCCCGACCGGCAACGTCGGCATCATCGGCTGGTACGTGCCGCCGTGGCTCGCCGAGGAGCACCCGGAGATCCTCGACTACGAGAACCTCAACGACTTCGCGAGCGAGTTCGCGACCTCCGAGACCGGCAGCAAGGGCCAGTTCCTCGGCGCCGACCCGTCCTACGTCCAGTTCGACGAGGCGATCATCGAGAACCTGGGCCTGGACTTCAAGGTCGTCTTCTCCGGCAGCGAGGCGGCCAGCATCACGGCCTTCCAGCAGGCCGAGAAGAACAAGGAGTTCCTGATCGGCTACTTCTACGAGCCGCAGTGGCTCTTCGCCGAGCTCGACCTGCAGAAGGTCGCCCTGCCGCCGTACGAGGACGGCTGCCAGGACGACCCGGCCAAGGTCGCGTGCGACTACCCCGAGACCGAGCTGAAGAAGATCGTCTCCACCGCGTGGGCGGAGGAGGGCGGTCCCGCCGTCGACCTGGTCGAGAGGTTCCAGTGGACCAACGACGGACCAGAACCTCGTGGCGAAGTACATCTCCGAGGACGGCATGGCCCCCGAGGACGCCGCGGCGAAGTGGATCGAGGAGAACCAGGACACCGTCGACGGGTGGCTTGGCTGAGCTCGAGTCGCCGAGGTCAGACCGCGTGACGGCCTCGACCACCCAGCACCCGGCCGCGGGGATTGCCCCGGGCCAGGCGGGAATCTACGCTTGTCTCGCATCACGCATTGAGTTGCACAATACGCAACATCGCTAGGATCTGGAGCAACGCATGGCCACCGTCCCCGCCACCGCCCGCGTCGTCGTGATCGGCGCCGGCATCGTCGGCAACAGCCTCGTCCACCACCTCGCGGAGCTCGGCTGGACCGACATCGTGCAGATCGACAAGGGGCCGCTGCCGAACCCGGGCGGCTCCACCGGGCACGCCTCGAACTTCATCTTCCTCACCGACCACTCCCGCGAGATCACCGATCTCACGCTCGACTCGGTGGAGCAGTACAAGGAGATGGGCGTCTTCACGCAGTCCGGCGGCTTCGAGGTGGCGCGCACCGAGGAGCGGATGGAGGAGCTGCGGCGGCGGATGTCGTCGGCCAAGGCGTGGGGCATCGAGGCGGAGATCGTCGACCCCGCCTTCGTGAAGGAGAAGGTGCCGTTCATCGAGACGGACCCGATCATCGGCGCCTTCTGGCAGCCCGGCGTCGGCGTCGTCGACTCGCTGCGCGCCGGCACGATCATGCGCGAGAGCGCGCAGAGCAAGGGCGTGCTCACCGTCGTCCCGAACGTGGAGGTCACCGACCTCGACGTCGAGGACGGCCGCGTCACCAAGGTGTGCACCGACGGCGGCGACATCGAGACCGACTACGTCGTCATCGCCTGCGGCGTCTGGAGCCCGAAGATCGCCGACCTGGCCGGCGTCAGCCTGCCGCTCACGCCCGCGGTGCACCAGATGATCAGCGTCGGCCCGTGCCCGCAGCTCACCGGCACCGAGGGCGAGATCACCTTCCCGATCGTGCGCGACATGGACACCTTCTGCTACGAGCGCCAGCACGGCGCCGACATGGAGGTCGGCTCCTACGCGCACCGCGCGATCCTCATGGACGCCGAGGACATCCCCTCGATCGAGGCGAGCAAGCTCTCGCCCACCGAGCTGCCGTTCACCGAGGACGACTTCGACCCGCAGCTCGAGCAGGCCTACGAGCTGATGCCCGAGCTGCTCGGCGCCGAGGGCGCGGAGATCCGCTACGCCATCAACGGCCTGCTCTCGCTCACCTGCGACGGCCTGCCGATCCTCGGCGAGAGCGACGTCAAGGGTCTCTGGACGGCGGCCGCCGTCTGGATCAAGGAGGGCCCGGGGGTCGGCCGCGCGGTGGCGGAGTGGATGACCCACGGCTACAGCGAGATCGACGTCAGCCACAGCGACATCGCCCGCTTCCACGAGCACCAGAAGCCGCGCGAGCACACGCGGGCGCGCACCACCGAGTCGTTCATCAAGACCTACGGGATCATCCACCCGGCCGAGCAGTACGAGTCCGACCGCGGCCAGCGGAAGTCGCCGATGTACGAGTCGCAGGAGAAGCTCGGCGCGTTCTTCTTCGAGACCGCCGGCTGGGAGCGGCCGCACTGGTACGAGTCCAACGCCGATCTCCTCGAGCAGTACGGCGACGCCGTGATGCCGCGCGAGCACGAGTGGGACTCGCGGTGGTGGAGCCCGATCATCAACGCCGAGCACCTGCGGATGCGCGAGGCGGCCGGCGTCATCGACCTCACCGCGTTCCAGGTGGTCGACATCGAGGGGCCGGGCGCGCTCGACAGCGTGCAGCGCACCTGCGTGGCGCAGTGCGACGTCGCCGTCGGCAAGGTGATCTACACGCCGGTGCTCGACGCGGCCGGCGGGTTCCGCTCCGACCTCACCGTGATGCGGCTGGGTGACGACCACTTCCGCGTGGTCACCGGCGGCGCGCACGGCCCGGCCGACCGCAAGTGGTTCCGCGACCACCTCGTCGGCGACGCCACCCTCACCGACGTCACCGACGAGGTGTCGACGATCGGCCTGTGGGGCCCGCGGGCGCGCGACATCCTCGCCTCGCTCACCGACGCCGACGTCTCCCACGAGGGCTTCGGCATGCTCACCTGCCGCGAGCTCGAGGTGGCCGGCGTGCCCGTGCTCGCCTCGCGGATCTCCTACGTCGGCGAGCTCGGCTGGGAGCTCTACGTGTCGATCGCCGACGCCGCCACGCTGTGGGAGGCGCTGCTCGACACCGGCGACAGCCACGGCACCCGGCCGGTCGGCATCGGCGTCTACGGCACCACCGGCCGGCTCGAGAAGGGCTACCGCGCCTACGGCGCCGAGCTCGACGGCGAGCGCACGATCATCGAGGCCGGCATGCAGCGGCCGAAGGTCAAGGCGGCCGACTTCACCGGCCGGGAGGCCTACCTCGCGCAGCGCGAGGCCTCGCCGAAGACCGTGCTCTGCACGCTCACCGTCGACGACCACACCTCGGCCAGCGGCGTGAAGCGCTACATGCTCGGCGGCGAGCCGATCCTCACCCGCGACGGCGGCACCCTCACCGACGGCCACGGGCACCACCCGTACGCCACCAGCGCGGGCTCGGCGCCGTCGCTCGGCAAGCACGTGCTGCTGGCCTACCTGCCGCCGTCCGAGGCCACGATCGGCAACGAGCTCGCCGTCTCCTACATGGAGGAGCTCTACCCCGTCACCGTCGTGTCGGTGGACGCCACGCCCGCCTTCGACCCGGCGAACGAGCGCATGCGATGAGCAACGTCCTGGTCTGCGTGAAGCGCGTGCCCGACGTCGGCGGCGAGGTGTCGCTCACCGACGACGAGCAGGCGGTCGATGCCCGGCAGCTCGGCTTCACGGTGAGCGACCACGAGTCGTGCGCCGTCGAGCTGGCGGTGCGGATCGCCACCGCCACCGGCGGCACCGCCACCGTGCTCACCCTCGGCGCCGAGGAGGCCGTCGAGCAGCTGCGCAACGCGCTCGCCGTCGGCTGCACCGCCGCCACCCACGTGGTGGCCGACCCCACCCGGCTCGGGCCGGCCGACGTCGCCCGCGAGATCGCGGCCGTCGTGCGCGACCACGAGGCCGAGGGCCGCGGCCACGACCTGGTGCTGCTCGGCAACGACGCCGCCGACAGCGGCGACTTCCAGGTCGGCATCCGGCTCGCCCACCTGCTCGGGCGGCCGGTGGTGAACGGCGTGCTCACCGTGGAGGTCGACGACGGCGACGTCGTCGCGCGCGGCGAGGGACCCGAGGGCCACGAGACGTTCCGGCTGCCGACGCCGGCCGTCGCCACGATCCTCGAGGGCGGCGTCGACCCGCGCTACCCCTCGGTGCCCGGCCGGATGAAGGCCAAGAAGGTGCCGATCGAGGAGCGTCAGCTCGCCACCGAGCCGGCGGGAGCGAACCGCGTGAGGCTCGTGCTGCCGCCGCCGGTGCGCAGCGACGTCGAGGTGCTCGGCGAGGGTGCGGCCGCCGCGCCCGCCGTCGTCGACCTGTTCGAGCGGCTGGGGGTGCTGACCAAGTGATCATCGTGCTCGTGGAGCCGCGCGGCGCCGGCGAGGTCGACGGCCCGCCGATCAACGAGCTGTCGAGCGAGGCCCTGACCTTCGCTCGCAGCCTGTCCGAGTCCGGTGGGGGAGTGCCCGTCGACGCGTTCGTGGTCGGCGAGCTGCCGGACGGCCTGGTCGACCAGCTGGGCGCCTACGGCGTCCGGCGTGCCTACCACGCCGTCGGCGACGCCTTCGACGCCTACTCCGGCGCGGCCTGGGCCTCGGCGCTCATCGCCGCACGCGAGCAGGCGGGCGCCGTTGTGGTGATGGGCTCGGGCACGCCGCGGGGCAACGAGATCCTCGCCCACGTGGCCGCCCGGCTCGACGTGCCGATGGGCGCCAACGTGCTGTCGTTCCAGGGGCTCTCGCCGTTCGTGGTCGTCCGCCAGGTGGTGGGCGGTGCCGCGCTGGAGGAGATGAACCTCAGCCAGCGTCCCGCCGTCTTCAGCGTCGCCGGCCACGCCGTCGAGGCCGCGCCCGCGGCGTCGCCCACCTCGTGCGAGGTCACCGAGTTCAAGCCGGAGATCGCCGAGGCCGACCTCGTCGCCCGGGTGGTCTCCCGCGAGCCACCGCCGCCCGACCTCTCCGGCGCCCTCAAGTCCGCCAAGGTGGTGGTCGGCGCCGGCCGCGGCGCCGGCGGCCCCGACGGGTTCGACGGCGTCCTCGAGCTCGCCGACCTGCTCGGCGGCACCCTCGGCGTCTCGCGGGTGGTCACCGGCAACGGCTGGCGGCCGCACCACGAGCAGGTCGGCCAGACCGGCAGCCGGATCACGCCCGACCTCTACGTGGCCTGCGGCATCTCCGGCGCGATCCAGCACTGGGCCGGCTGCTCGGGCGCCAAGACGATCGTGGCCATCAACACCGACGCCGAAGCCCCGATGGTCACCCAGGCCCAGTACGCCGTCCTCGGCGACATGCACGAGATCGTGCCCGCCATCAACGAGGAGATCCGCCGGCGTCGCGGTTGAGCGGTCTCCGGGCGCACGAATCGTTCGATCGAACGGGAACGACACTCCGAGGCCTGTTCCGGGCGCACGAATCGTTCGATCGAACGGTAATGACACTCCGAGGCCTGTTTGGGGCGCACGAATCGTTCGATCGAACGGGAACGACATCGCGAGGCCCGTTTGGGGCGCACGAATCGTTCGATCGAACGGGAACGACACTCCGAGGCCCGTTCCGGGCGCACGAATCGTTCGATCGAACGGTAACGACACCGGGCGGTCAGCCTCGGGGCCTGGGCACCGGCCGGAAGACGCGGTTGCACTGCCGCTCGCCGCGGCACGGCGCGAGGATGCGGAGCCGGCGGTCGAGCTCGGCGCGCACCCGGCGGTAGCGGGGGTTGTTCGCGACGTTTCGCATCTCGAACGGGTCGACCCGGTGGTCGAACAGCTGCACGAGCCGCGAGCCGCTGACGTCGACCGCGTAGATGTAGCGGGCGGTGGTGACCCCGCGCATCCGCCAGCCGGCCCGGGGCCCGCGGCTCCGGTTCGAGCTGGTCTGGATCAGCGTCGTGGTGCGCCAGCCCGCCGGCCGCCGGCCGCGCAGGAACGGCTGGAGCGAGGCGCCGTCCAGCGGCACCCGGGGCCGGGCGTTCGCGAGGTCGACGAACGTGGCCGGGAGGTCGAGCAGCGCTGTCGGGGCATCGACGCGGCGCACCGGCACACCCGGCCCGGCCACGAGCAGCGGCACGTCGAGCGACTCCCGCGCCACCACGTTCTTGGTCGTGTAGGTGTGCTCGCCGAGCTGGAACCCGTTGTCGGAGGTGAACACCACGTACGTGTTCGCGAGCTCGCCGGTCTCGCGCAGCGTGCGCAGCAGGGAGACGATCGAGTCGTCCACGGAGCGCAGGGTCCGGATCCGGCCGAGGAACAATCGCTTCACGCGCTCGGGGTCGGAGTTGCGGCGGCCGAAGCCGGCGGGCCACGCGGCCGGGTTGTCGAACGACGGCGCGGCGAAGGACGGCGGCACCTCGTCGGCCAGCACATCGCGGTACTTCCGCTCCGGCGTCGGGGTGACCTGCCGGACCTTGCGACCGCCGTAGCGCACGGTCTCGTGCGGCGCCGTGTGATTGACGAACAGGTAGAACGGCGACCCCGGACCGGACACCGCCCGCACCGTCGCCTCGCTGCGCTGGGTGATGCGGTGGGTGACGTAGTCGTCTACGTACGTGTCGCCGTCGAAGAACTCGAACTCCCGGTAGCGCGACACCCCGTTGACCAGCGGGTCCCACACGTCCCACCCGGCCTGCCGCCCGTCGGAGCGCGCGTACCCGTTCATGTACTTGCCGTGCAGCGCCGTCAGGTAGCCGCTCTCGTGCAGCCAGTGCGCCACCGTGGCGGTGGGATCGACCAACGCCTGGAAGCCTCCCCGGGGACCGTCGTTCGCCCGGACGCCGTTGTTCTGCGCGTAACGACCGGAGTGGAGCATCGCGCGCGCCGGGCAGCACAGCGGGTGGGACGAGATGGCGTTCGTGAACGTCGTCCCGCGGAGCAGCCGGCGGGTCTGCGGCAGGTACTGCAGCTCGTCGGCGCGCATGTCGTCGGTGAGGACGACGACGATGTTGGGCCGCTCGTCGTCCGGACGTGCCGGCGACGGCAGGTCCGAGACCTCGTGGTCGGAGCGGGTGCGCTCGCGCTGGGAGTGGGCCTGCGGGCCGGCCGCCGGCCCGTCGTCCCGCTGCAGTGCCACCAGCACGCCGGCGACGAGCACCAGCACGGTCACGACGACGACGAGCACGATGCGGCGGGAGAGGTGCGGCACGACCATCGGTCCTCCTCAGAACTCGTAGCCGAAGTCGCGGATCGTGCGCCGGAACAACCGGGCGACGTACTCGCGCTCGCGCGTGCCGTAGAAGGAACGGTAGTCGCGCGGGTCGCGGAATCCCGACTTCGCCGACGGCGAGCTTGTCGGCCATGCCGCCCAGCACGAAGTCGGAGAACGGGATCGCAGCCGGTGGCGGAAGCGGTAGTGGTACGACGACACCACCGCGTCCCACGGGTTTCGCTCGACCGCGAACGTGAAGTAGTCGTTCCAGACCGCGCATCCGACGGCGGCGCCGACGGCGCGGCAGCCGCTGTGGTTGGCCGCGCGGACCGGGAAGTCCGGCGGCTCGTGGTTCTGGGGCCCGAGCCCGCCCAGCCGTGCGCGCAGCACCTCGTCCTCCGGCGTGATCGGCGTGACGACGTCGTCCGGCCCGCAGTGGCGCGACAGCGCGATCTCCACGCTGGTGCTCGCCGTCTTGCGGGTCTTGATGAAGATGAACCGATGCCGGTGCGACACGATCACGGACACTCCTGCTGCGCGGGTGACGGATGGAGCGCCCGGCGGTTCGGCGCGATCCGAGATGGCAGCAGCGTGTCGGCGGAGCCTGAAACCACCCTGAGAGCCGGCTGAAATCACGGCCAAGATCGGGCCCGCGTGGGGGAGTGCCGCCGAATGCGAAGGCACCCGCGCCATGCGTTAGAGTCGCTCCCCGCACGGGCGATTGGCGCAGTGGTAGCGCGCTTCGTTCACACCGAAGAGGTCACTGGTTCGAACCCAGTATCGCCCACCCGTAGTGGTAGCGCGGCTGTGCCGTCGACACCGATCTTCTTCCTGCGCGAGCAGGCGAACATGATGGCCGGCTGAGCGCACCGCAAACCCGGGCGCGCCGGCGTCGCCGCGCTCGTTACGATCGCGGACGTGTCCGAGATCAAGGTCGTCCGTGTCCACGCCGAGGTGCGCGAGGACCGGAACGTCACGACCGGCACCAAGGCCTGGGAGCTGTTCGCCGACGACACCGAGGTGATCGCGGCCCGGGTCGGCGGTGAGCTCAAGGACCTCTCCTACGAGCTCGTCGACGGCGACGAGGTCGAGGGCGTGGCGATCGACAGCAACGACGGGCACGACATCCTGCGCCACTCCACCGCGCACGTGCTGGCGCAGGCGGTGCAGGACCTGTTCCCGGAGGCCAGGCTCGGCATCGGCCCGCCGGTGGAGAACGGCTTCTACTACGACTTCGACGTCGAGACCCCGTTCGTCCCCGAGGACCTCGAGAAGATCGAGACCCGGATGCGCAAGATCATCAAGGAGGGGCAGCGGTTCTCCCGCCGGGTCACCAGCGACGCCGACGCCCTGGCCGAGCTCGCCGACGAGCCGTACAAGGTGGAGCTCATCGGCCTCAAGGGCTCTGGCCACGGCGAGGACGCCGCGGAGGGGGCGAGCGTCGAGGTCGGGGCCGGCGAGCTCACCATCTACGACAACGTGCGGCGCGACGGCGAGGTCGCCTGGAGCGACCTGTGCCGCGGGCCGCACCTGCCCACCACCAAGCGGATCCCGGCCTTCAAGCTGATGCGCTCCGCGGCGGCGTACTGGCGGGGCGACGAGAAGAACAAGATGCTGCAGCGCATCTACGGCACCGCGTGGGAGTCGAAGGAGGCGCTCGCCGACCACCTGCACCGTCTCGAGGAGGCCGAGCGGCGCGACCACCGCAAGCTCGGCCGCGACCTCGACCTGTTCAGCTTCCCCGACGAGCTCGGCTCCGGTCTCGCCGTCTTCCATCCCAAGGGCGGCGTGATCAAGCGGGTGATGGAGGACTACGTCCGCCAGCGCCACATCGAGGAGGGGTTCCAGTACGTCGGCACCCCCCACATCACCAAGGAGCAGCTCTTCCGCACCAGCGGGCACCTCGACTTCTTCGAGGAGAACATGTTCCCGCCCATGGAGCTCGAGGGCGTGCGCTACTTCGTGAAGCCCATGAACTGCCCCATGCACAACCTGATCTTCAAGGCGCGCGGGCGGTCGTACCGCGAGCTGCCGCTGCGGCTGTTCGAGTTCGGCGGGGTCTACCGGTTCGAGAAGTCGGGCGTCGTGCACGGCCTCACCCGGGTGCGCGGCATGACCCAGGACGACTCCCACTCCTACGTCACTCCGGAGCAGGCGCCGGCCGAGATCAAGCACCTGCTCGACTTCTGCCTCAGCCTGTTCCGCGACTTCGGCCTCGACGACTTCTACCTCGAGCTCTCCACCCGCGACGAGGGGAACCCGAAGTTCGCCGGCACCGAGGCCGACTGGGAGGCCGCGACGAAGGTGCTCTCCGACGTCGCCGTCGACTCCGGCCTCGAGCTCGTGCCCGACCCGGGCGGCGCGGCGTTCTACGGGCCCAAGATCTCGGTGCAGGCGCGCGACGCCATCGGCCGCACCTGGCAGCTGTCGACCATCCAGTACGACTTCAACATGCCGGCCCGGTTCGAGCTGGAGTACCAGGCGGCCGACGGCAGCCGGCAGCAGCCGCTGATGATCCACTCGGCGAAGTTCGGCTCGATCGAGCGGTTCTACGGCGTCCTGCTCGAGCACTACGCCGGCGCGATGCCGCCCTGGCTCTCGCCGGTGCAGGTGCAGGGCATCCCGATCGCCGAGCGGCACCACGACTACCTGCGCGACATCGCCGCCCGGATGACCGCCCAGGGGCTGCGGGTCGAGGTCGACGACTCCGACGACCGGATGCAGAAGAAGATCCGCAACGCGCAGCTGCAGAAGGTGCCGTTCATGGTGATCGCCGGGGACGACGACGTGGCCGCCGAGGCGGTGTCGTTCCGCTACCGCGACGGGCACCAGGAGAACGGCGTCCCGGTCGACGACGCGATCGCCCGGGTGACCGCCGCCGTCGCGTCGCGCGAGCAAGTGTGACCTTGGCCCGATCTGGTGAGGTGGGGGCATGCCACGCAACATCGCCACCGCCGACCCCGTCGACCGCGACGCCCTGCTCGACTTCGCCCGGGAGCGCCACCACTACGTGCTGCTGACCCGGCGCCGCGACGGCAGCCCGCAGGTCAGCCCCGTCACCGGCGGCGTGGACGACGAGGGGCGGCTCGTCATCTCCACCTACCCCGAGCGCGCCAAGACCACCAACGCCCGCCGCGACGCCCAGGTCTCCGTGCTGGTGCTGAGTGACGACTTCGACGGCGCCTGGGTGCAGGTCGACGGCACGGCCGAGGTGATCGACCCGCCGGACTCCGTTGAGCCGCTGGTCGACTACTACCGGGCGGTGGCGGGGGAGCACCCCGACTGGGAGGAGTACCGGCAGGCGATGCGCGACCAGGGCAAGTCGCTGATCCGGGTCACCCCGCTGCGGTGGGGCCCGGTCGCCACGGGCGGCTTCCCGCCTCGGCTCGCCGACGGCGAGTGACGCTCCCCACGTCTCACCGGGGCAGGTGGAGCGGTCGCCCCGGCGACCCGGTAGGACGGAAGGGATGACTTCCGTGGGGACCCAGATCGCCGGCCGCTACACGGTCGAGCGCGCCGTCGGCCGGGGCGGTACCGGCACCGTCTGGCTCTGCCGTGACGACGTCCTCGGCCGCCAGGTGGCGGTCAAGCGGGTCGGCAACCTGCCGGGCGAGTCGGCCACCGACCTCGGCCGGGCGCTCCGCGAGGCGCGTTCGGCCGCCGGCCTCACCCACCCGCACGTCGTGGCGGTCTTCGACGCCGTCGAGGACGACGGGCACACCTGGCTCGTCATGGAGTATGTGCCGTCGCGCACCTTGGCCGAGATCCTCACCGCCGAGGGCCCGCTCGACCCCCGGCGCGCCGCCCATCTCGGCGCCCAGGCGGCCGAGGGCCTCGCTGCGGCGCACGCCGGGGGCGTCGTGCACCGGGACGTGAAGCCCGGCAACCTCCTGGTCACCGACGACGACCGGGTCAAGATCACCGACTTCGGGATCGCCCTGATCACCGGCGACCCGCGCCTGACCCAGACCGGGCTCGTGGTCGGCACCCCGTCGTACTTCTCCCCCGAGGCCGCCCGCGGCGGAGAGCCGGACCCGGCCGGGGACGTCTGGGCGCTCGGCGCCTCGCTCTACGAGGCGGTCGAGGGTCGGACGCCGTACGCAGGCCACGGCGGCGGCAACCCGCTCGCCCTGCTCGTCGCGATCGCCGGCGAGGAGGCACCACCGCCCCGCCAAGCCGGCGTGCTCACCGGCCCGATCGCCGCGATGATGGCGCGCGAGCCCGCGGAGCGCTGGACGATGCCCGAGGCCGCGCGTGAGCTCGCGCGCATCGCGGCGGGCGACGTCGTCGACACCCAGGCGACGACCGTCCTCGCCGTCCCACCCGACGCGACGCCCGACCGAGCCCGAGCCGGTCGCCGAGCCCGAGCCGGTCGCCGAGCCCGAGCCGGTCGCCGCGGCCGCGCCCGTTGTCGAGCCCTCGTCCGCCCCCGCCGGACGCCGCCGACGCCCGGGGTTGGTGCCGCTGGTGGTGGCGGTCGTGCTGCTCCTGGCCCTCGCCACGGTCGGCGTCGCCCTCGCCACCCGGGGGGACGACTCGCCCTCCGACGGCGCGCGGACGACGAGCGGCGACACCGGTGAGGGCCGGTCCGAGCCGACGTCCGAGCCGGCATCCGAACCGACGACCGACCCGTCCACCGATCCGGGTACCGAGGAGACGGAGGCGCCCCCGCCGGCTCCCGAGCCCACCACCGAGGAGCCCGACGGTGGGGAGCAGACCGGCGACCCCAGCGCGTTCGCGGAGACCTACTACGGCTACCTGCCCGACGACACCGGGTCGGCGTACCAGCTGTTGTCGCCCGACTACCGGGCCCAGATGTCGCAGGCCGACTACGAGGCGTTCTGGAACACCGTCGAGTCGGTGCAGGTGGACGGGGTCGAGGTCGTCGACGACACCACGGTCGACGTCTCGCTCACCTACGTGACCGCCGACGGCAGCGAGCCGGAGACCCGGCGCCTCTACCTCGCCGAGTCCGGCGGTGGCCTGGTGATCGTGGCCGACGAGATCGTCTGACGTGCCGGCCGACGTCACGCCGTTACGCTTCCAGGACCCTTCCACGACCGGGAGGACCGGCTCGAGCAGATGAGGTGACATGGCCCAGGCGACCGCGGCGCGCGACGGCCGGCAGGCCCGCTGGGAGCGTCACAACCGCGAGCGCCGGCTGCACATCCTGCAGGCCGCAGTGGTCGTCCTCGAGTCGTCCGAACCCGGCACCGAGTTCCACGTGCAGCAGATCGCCGAGCAGGCGGGGCTCAACCGCACCGTCGTCTACCGCCACTTCACCGACCGCGCCGACCTCGACCGCGCCATCCGGGCGCACATCCTCGACGGACTGGCGGCCGACCTGCTGCCGCACATCACCCTCGACGGCACGGTGCGCGAGATCATCCACCGCGTCGTGTCCACCTACGTCGACTGGGTGGTGGCGCACCCGTCGCTGCACCGGTTCGCCGACCAGGAGGGCGCCGGCCCGATGCAGCACGGCATCGCCCGGATCGCCACGGTGCTCGGGCAGCTGCTCGAGGCGGCGATCGAGCTGCTCGGCGTCGACCTCGCCGACGACGACCGCGCGTCGATCGACCCGCTCGCGCACGGCCTGGTCGGCGCGGTGGTGGGCGCCGTCCGCCCCTGGATCGCCCGCGAGGAGCAGACGCCCAGCGCCGCCCAGCTGAGCGAGCTGCTCGGCGAGTCGGTGTGGTTCATCCTCGACGGCCACGCCCGCCGGCTCGGCCTCGAGATCGACCCCGACAAGCCGCTCGCGGAGCTCGTGGGATGACCGACCAGCACGCCCAGGACGGCATCGGCGAGCCCGACGACCTCGACCGGCTCTGGACCCCGCACCGGATGGCCTACATCCGCGGGGAGAACAAGCCGCTCGACGCCTCGACGGGGGAGTGCCCGTTCTGCCGGATCCCCACCCTCGACGACGCCGAGGGACTGGTCGTGCGCCGCGGGCGGGCCGCGTTCGCCGTCCTCAACCTCTATCCGTACGCGCCGGGCCACCTCATGGTCTGCCCCTACCGGCACGTCGCCGACTACACCGACGTGACCGACGAGGAGGTGGTCGAGATCGCCGAGCTCACCCGCGAGGCGATGCGCACGATCCGCCAGGTGTCCGGCGCGGGCGGCTTCAACCTCGGCATGAACCAGGGCCACATCGCCGGCGCCGGCATCGCCGCCCACCTCCACCAGCACGTGGTGCCCCGCTGGCCCGGCGACCAGAACTTCATGCCGATCATCGGCCGCACCAAGACCCTCCCCGAGCTCCTCACCGACACCCGCGCGTTGCTCGCGGAGCGCTGGGTAGCGACGCTGGTTGAGGTGCGAGGAGCGCCAGCCGAGCCTCGAAACCTCGTGAGGTCAAGGCACGGGACACTGCGGCAGGGTCGGCGGATCGCTAGGGTTTCAGGCTCGTCCGCTCGTTCCTCGCTCCGGAGCAGCTCAGCCTCCGCGCACGCCGTAGAGGTGCTCGAGGGCGAGCTGGTCGAGGTGCTCGAAGGCCATGCCGCGCTCGCCGGCGGCGTCGGCGTCGAAGGTCTCGGCACGGAGGTCGGCGAGGGTCTCGCCCTCGGCCAGGGTGGGGACGGCGAGCTGGTCGACCCGGGCGGCGCGGAGCGCGGCCTGCACCTCGGGGTCGGAGCGGAAGGCGCGCACCTTGGCCCGCAGGATCAGGTAGTTGCGCATGCAGCCGGCCGCGGAGGACCACACGCCGTCGAGGTCCTCGGTGCGCGGCGGCTTGAAGTCGAAGTGCCGCGGGCCGTCGTAGCCGTAGGTCTCGAGCACGTCGACGGTCCAGAACGCGCCGCGGGCGTTGCCGGCGCCGAAGCGGAGGTCCTGGTCGAAGCGTGGGCCGGTCTGGCCGTTGAGGTCGACGTGGAACAGCTTGCCGTGCCACAGCGCCTGGGCGATGCCGTGGGAGAAGTTGAGCCCCGCCATCTCCTCGTGGCCGACCTCGGGATTCACGCCGACGAGCTCGGGGTGCGCGAGCGAGCCGATGAACGCGAGCGCGTGGCCGACGGTGGGCAGCAGGATGTCGCCGCGTGGCTCGTTGGGCTTGGGCTCGATCGCGAACCGCAGGTCGTAGCCCTGGTCGAGCACGTACTGGCCCAGCACGTCGAAGGCCTCGCGGTAGCGGTCGAGGGCCGTGCGGACATCCTTCGCCGCGCCGGACTCCGCGCCCTCGCGACCGCCCCAGGCCACGAACACCGACGCGCCGAGCTCGGCTGCGAGGTCGAGGTTCGTGAGGGTCTTGCGCAGCGCGAACCGGCGCACGTCGCGGTCGTTGTTGGTGAAGCCGCCGTCGCGGAACACCGGGTGCCCGAAGAGGTTCGTGGTCACCATCGGCACCGCCAGCCCGGTGTCGTCGAGCACCTGCCGCAGCTCGGCGAGATGCCGGTCCCGCTCGGCCGCCGTGGAGCCCGACGGGACGACGTCGTCGTCGTGGAAGGTGATGCCGCTGGCGCCGAGCTCGGCGAGCTTCTCGACGGCGAGCCGGGTCGGCAGCGGCGGGCGCACCGCGCCGCCGAACACGTCGACGCCCTGCCAGCCCACGGTCCACAGCCCGAAGGTGAAGCGGTCCTCCCGGGTCGGTGCGTAGTCGCTCACCACAGGCTCCTCACATCTTGTGTGCGTGACCAACAAACCCGGCCCGGAAGGACTATTGCCACGCGGGGGTCACGTCTCTATGTTGTGGCAAGCAACATATAGGTGACGGCGATCACACGACAACCGGCACCGACAGCCCAAGCCCAACGGACGAAGGAGAACGGGCGCATGACGAGGTCAAGGTGGAGGGGTGCGGCGCGGATCGCGTCGATCGCTGCAGTGGGGGTCCTGGCGAGCGCGATGCTCGCGGCCTGCGGTGAGGACGACGGCGGCGGAGGAGGCGGCGGTGGTGGTGAGGGCGGCGGCAGCGTCGGCGTGATCCTGCCCGACGCCGAGTCGTCGCCGCGCTGGGAGAACAACGACCGGCCGAGTCTCGAGGCCGCGTTCGAGGAGGCGGGCATCGACGCCTCCATCGACAACGCGCAGGGCGATGTGGCCCAGTTCGGCCAGATCTGCGACGGCATGATCAACGACGCCGTCAACGTGCTCATCATCGTCAACCTCGACTCCGACTCCGGCGGGGCATGCCTGGAGAAGGCCAAGGCGGCGGGCATCCCGAGCATCGACTACGACCGGCTCACCCTGGGCGGCGGCGCGGAGTACTACGTGTCGTTCGACAACGTGCGCGTCGGCGAGCTGATGGGCGAGGGCCTGATCTCGTGCCTCGACGCGGCGAACAAGCAGCAGGCCAACATCGTGTACATCAACGGCGCGCCGACCGACAACAACGCCGCCCTGTTCAAGGAGGGCTACGAGAACGCGCTTGCCGAGAAGATCGACGGCGGCGACTACTCGCTCGTCGGCGACCAGACCGGCGAGTGGGATGCCACCATCGCGGGCACCGCGTTCGAGCAGCTCTACACGCAGAACGACGGCGCCATCGACGGCGTCGTGTCCGCCAACGACACCATGGCCGGCGGCATCATCGCCCGGCTGCGCGCCAACGGCGTCAACGGTGAGGTGCCGGTGACCGGCCAGGACGCCTCGGTCGAGGGCCTGCAGAACATCCTCTCCGGTGACCAGTGCATGACGGTCTACAAGAACACCAACCTCGAGGCCGACACCGTCTCCAAGCTGGCCATCGCCCTCATCGAGGGCGACGACAGCGCCGCCGAGGAGCTGCTCAACGGCTCGGTGCCGGACAGCGAGACCGGCGAGGACGTGCCGTCCGCGCTCGCCGAGCCGGAGATCATCACGCTGGACAACATCTCCACGCCGATCGAGGACGGCTTCGCCGATGCCGCCGAGGTGTGCGCCGGCGACTTCGCCCAGCTGTGCGAGGAGAACGGCATCACGCCGTAACACCCGGCCGGACGTAGTCTCCCGGCCGGGTCGCGGTGCCCCCGCGGCCCGGCCGGGTCCCACTCGACCACCTCCGAAGGAGGCCACCCGTGTCCGTCGACGCACCCGAGTCCTCACCACCCACCTGGCCCACCTCCGACACGACCCCACTGCTGAGCCTGCGCGGCATCGAGAAGAGCTTCGGCGCGGTCCACGTACTCCAGGGGGTCGACCTCGACGTTCGCGCGGGCCAGGTCACCGCGCTCGTCGGTGACAACGGCGCCGGCAAGAGCACCCTGATCAAGGGCATCGCGGGCATCCACGCCTTCGACGCCGGCGAGTACACCTTCGAGGGCCGGCCGGTCTCCGTCGCAGGCCCTCGCGACTGCCAGCGCGCTGGGGATCGAGGTCGTGTACCAGGACCTCGCGCTGTGCGACAACCTCGACGTCGTCGACAACATGTTCCTGGGTCGCGAGCTGCGCAAGCGGCGGCTCCTCGACAACGACAGCATGGAGGAACGCGCTAGGGAGACCCTCGACGGGCTGTCGGTGCGCACCCTGCAGTCGGTGCGGACGCCGGTGGCGGCGCTGTCGGGTGGCCAGCGGCAGACCGTCGCCATCGCCCGGGCGGTGCTGTGGAACTCGCGCATCGTCATCCTCGACGAGCCGACCGCCGCCCTCGGCGTCGCCCAGACCGAGCAGGTGCTCGCGTTGGTGCGCCGGCTCGCCGACAAGGGCCTCGGCGTGGTGCTGATCAGCCACAACCTCAACGAGGTCTTCCAGGTGGCCGACGACATCGCCGTCCTCTACCTCGGGCGGATGGTGGCCCAGGTGGACCGGCGCGAGGTCAACCACGGCCAGGTGGTCGAGCTCATCACCTCCGGCCGGTCCGGCGACCTCGGCCTCGCCCCGACCTCCGACACCGCGGAAGGAGCAGCGCTGTGAGCACCGTGACCACGCCGCCCACGCCACCCAGCGCGGCCGACGCGCTCGCCGCGGCCCAGTCGAGCCGGGCCAGCATGGGCGACGTCGGGCGGGCCTACCTCATCAAGATCCGAGGTGGCGACGTCGGCTCGCTGCCCGCCGTGCTCGGCCTGCTGGCCCTGGTGATCACCTTCTCGATCCTGCGCCCGGAGAGCTTCACCAACTCCTTCAACTTCGCCAACCTCATCAACCAGTCGGCCGGGATCGTCGTGCTCGCCATGGGCCTGGTCTTCGTCCTCCTGCTCGGCGAGATCGACCTCTCGGCCGGCTACGCCGGCGGCACCGCGGCGGCCGTGCTCGGCTGGACGATGACCGACCAGGGCTGGCCCCTGGTGCCCGGTCTCCTCGCCTGCCTCGCGACGGGAGTGGTGATCGGAACGGGGATCGGGCTGCTCGTCTCCCGGCTCGGGATCCCGTCGTTCGTGGTGACGCTGGCCGCGTTCCTGGGCCTCCAGGGCGTGCTGCTCAAGGTGGTCGGCGAGGGCAAGACCATCAGCTACCGCAACGAGATCATCCTGGCCCTCAACAACGACACGCTGCCCGTGTGGCTCGGGTGGACGCTGGCCGTGGCGGGTGTCGGCGCCTTCGCCGGCGTCACCCTTCTCCGCAACGTCCGGCGCCGCTCGCGGGGCCTCGGCGCGGAGCCGATGCTCCTGTGGGCGATCAAGACCGGGGCGCTCGCCGCCGTCGTCTTCGCCGCGGTCTTCTACCTGTCCCTGGAGCGGAGCCGGAACCCGGCCTTCGTGTCGCTCAAGGGCGTGCCGCTCGTGGTGCTGGTGATCGTCGTGCTCGCTACGGTGCTCGGGCTGCTTCTCAGCACGACGGCGTGGGGACGACACGTGTACGCCGTCGGCGGCAACGCCGAGGCCGCGCGCCGCGCCGGCATCAACATCACGAGGATCAAGCTCAGCTGCTTCATCATCTGCAGCACCACCGCCGCTCTCGCGGGCGTGCTCATCGCGAGCCGCGACAACGGCGTCTCGGGGGGCACCGGCGGCGAGCAGACCCTGCTCTTCGCGGTGGGCGCCGCGGTGATCGGCGGCACGAGCCTCTTCGGCGGCAAGGGCCGGGTCACCGACGCGATCATCGGCGGCCTGGTGATCGCGGTGATCGCCAACGGCATGGGCCTGCTCGACCAACCCCCGAGCAACGTGCAGATCGTCACCGGCTCGGTGCTGCTGCTGGCGGCCAGCGTCGACGCGATCACCCGGCGCCGGAGCAAGGCCCAAGGGCTCGGTTAGCAGAGCCATGAGCACCCGCCCGACCGGAGTCGCCTCGGACGGGCTCCGGCGCACCAACCTGCGGGCGATCCTGCAGGCGGTGCATCGCCGGGGCCCCACGACCCGCGCGGTCCTCACCCGCCAGCTCGGCCTCAACCGCAGCACCATCGGCGGCCTCGTCGCCGAGCTCCAGGACCTCGGCCTGGTGAGCGAGGGCACGGGCACCGTCGGGGGTCCGGGCCGGCCCTCGCACGTGGTCTCGCCGTGCGAGGAGAACGCGGTGGTGGCGGTCGACGTCGGCGTCGACCGGATCTCGGCCGCGGTGGTCGGTCTCGGGGGCGGCGTGCGCGAGCGCCGGACCCGGCCGCACCACCGCGGGGAGCACGACGTCGCCCACGTGGTCGAGTCGGTGGCGCAGATGGTGGACGACCTGATGACCGCCACCCCGGCGGACCGCCACCTCGGCGTCGGCGTGGCGGTGCCGGGGGCGGTGCGCGCCTCCGACGGGCTGGTGCAGTTCGCGCCGAACCTCGGCTGGGAGCGGGCGCCGTTCACCGCGCTGCTCTGCGAGCGGCTCGCGCTGCCCGTCAACGCCGGCAACGACGCCGACCTCGGTGTGCTGGCCGAGCACGTCCGCGGCGCCGCGGTCGGTTTCACCCACCCGGCGTTCCTCAACGGCTCGGTGGGTATCGGCGGCGGGTTCCTGGTGGAGGGCGTGCCGCTGCGCGGTGCGCACGGGTACGCCGGCGAGGTCGGCCACCTCCAGGTCGACACCGGGGGACCGCCCTGCCGGTGCGGCGCCGTCGGCTGCTGGGAGAGCCGGGCGGGGGAGAACCGGCTGCTCCAGCTGGCCGGCCGGCTCGCGGGCGGCGGCCCGGAGGCGGTGGCCGAGGTGATGACGGCGGCGCGGAACGGCGAGGTCCGGGCCGCGGAGGCGTTCGCCGAGGTGGCGGGCTGGGTCGGCGTGGGGCTGCGCGCCGTCATCAACGTCTTCAACCCCGACGTGATCGTGCTCGGCGGCACCCTCGCCCAGATCTGGGACGTCGCCGCCGACGCCGTCGACGCGGCCGTGCAGCAGGGCCCGCCGCTCCCCCCGCGGGACGAGGTGGTCATCACGTCCGCGCGGCTCGGCCTCGACAGCCCCCTGGTCGGCGCGGCCGAGCTCGCCTTCGCCCCGCTGCTCGACGACCCGCAGGCCGTGGCCGCCACCCTCACCGGCTAGCGGGCGGTTCGTCTCCTCTACCCTCTCCGCGTGCTGGAAACGAGCGTGCTGGACCGGTTCAAGGGGTTCTGGCAGGGCGTGGTGCTGCTGCCGTTCGTGCGGCTCTTCCTGCGGCTCGGCATCAGCCCGGACGCCGTCACGCTCGTCGGCACGATCGGCGTCTGCGCCGGCGCGCTGGTCTTCTTCCCGAGGGGCGAGCTGCTGATCGGCGTCCTGGTGATCACCGCCTTCGTGTTCAGCGACCTCATCGACGGCAAGATGGCGCGCGAGCTCGGGCGTGACTCGACCTTCGGCGCGTTCTGGGACTCGACCCTCGACCGGTTCGGCGACGCCGCGGTGTTCGTCGGCCTCGCGCTCTACTTCGCCGGCGACGGCGACAGCTACCTCTACCTGTGCGTGGCGCTCTACTGCCTGGTCACGGGCTCGGTCACCTCCTACGCCCGGGCCAGGGCCGAGTCGCTCGGCATGGACGCCCGGGGCGGCATCGCCGAGCGCGCCGACCGGCTGGTGCTGATCCTCGTGCTCACCGGCTTCTCCGACATCTTCGACCTCCCCGAGCTCCTGTACGGCGCGCTGTGGCTGCTCGCCGCCGCCAGCACCGCCACCGTCGTCGTCCGGGTGCTCAAGGTCCGCCGCCAGGCCCTCGAGATCGACGCCGCCGCCGAGTCGGCTCCCGACGCCGTGACCGCCGTACGCTTCGAGCATGGCTGAGCAGAACCCGACGTCCCACCCCGAGACCGGCACCACCCGCGTGAAGCGGGGGATGGCCGAGATGCTCAAGGGCGGCGTCATCATGGACGTCGTCACCGCCGAGCAGGCGAAGATCGCCGAGGAGGCGGGCGCCGTCGCGGTGATGGCGCTGGAGCGGGTGCCGGCCGACATCCGAGCGCAGGGCGGCGTCAGCCGGATGAGCGACCCCGACATGATCGACGAGATCATCGCGACGGTCTCGATCCCGGTGATGGCCAAGGCCCGGATCGGTCACTTCGCCGAGGCGCAGGTGCTGCAGAGCCTGGGCGTCGACTACGTCGACGAGTCCGAGGTGCTCACCCCCGCCGACTACGCGCACCACATCGACAAGTGGGCGTTCACCGTGCCGTTCGTGTGCGGCGCCACCAACCTGGGCGAGGCGCTGCGGCGCATCTCCGAGGGCGCGGCGATGATCCGCTCCAAGGGCGAGGCGGGCACCGGCGACGTCTCGAACGCCGTCACGCACATGCGCACGATCCGGCAGGAGATCCGGCGGCTGGGCAGCCTCCCCGAGGACGAGCTCTTCGTCGCCGCCAAGGAGCTCCAGGCGCCCTACGACCTCGTGGCCGAGGTGGCGCGCACGGGCAGCCTTCCCGTCGTCCTGTTCACCGCGGGCGGCATCGCCACCCCCGCCGACGCCGCGATGATGATGCAGCTCGGTGCCGAGGGCGTGTTCGTGGGCTCGGGCATCTTCAAGTCCGGCAACCCGGCGCAGCGGGCCGAGGCGATCGTCAAGGCCACCACCTTCCACGACGACCCGGCGATGGTCGCCAAGGTCTCCCGCGGCCTCGGCGAGGCCATGGTGGGCATCAACGTCGAGGACATCGCCCAGCCGCACCGGCTCGCCGAGCGCGGCTGGTAGCACCTGGCGGGTCAGCCCCCGCCGAGGGCCTGATCAACGCCTCGAGTTCCACGCTCGCGGCGAATTCCGATGACGCCGCGACGCACCCGGAATTCGAGCGGTCCTGTCAATTCCGGCACTTCGCGGCACTTCGCGGCACTGTGCCGGCATATTGCCCGAGCCGCGGGATCTGCTCAACCATGCACCTACCTTGAGCGTTGAATCCTTGTCGCATCTTGAGGCGAGCCGATGTTGAATATGCGGCCCCATCCTTGATCAGCTGTCGTTGAGTAGGTGTCGGCATCAAAACCACTGACTCCAACCCCACATCACAGAAAGGCTCGACATGAACAAGAACACCAAGGGCGCCCTCGCCGCTTCCGCCGCCGCCGTTCTCCTCCTCGGTGGCGCCGGCTCGCTCGCCTACTGGAACGACACCGCGTCGGTCGCCGGTGGCAGCATCAACTCCGGCACGCTGAACCTCGACTCGAGCAGCTGCACGACCGCCGGCTGGAAGGTCACGAACACCGCCCGCGGCGTCACCGACCAGGCGTTCAACCCGACCACCGGCAGCATCGTGCCCGGCGACACCCTCACCAAGACCTGCACCGTCGCCGTGACCGCCACCGGTGCCAACCTGAAGGCCAGCCTCGCGGCCACCGGCGGCGCCACGACCGCCTCGACGATGGCCGGCGCGGCCTACTCGGTGACCGGTTCGTTCAAGATCGGCTCGACCGCGATCTCCTCGGTCACCAGCGCCGACACCAACAAGACGATCGACGCGGTCATCACCGTCGCGTTCCCGTTCGGCGACCTCCGTCGACAACGTCTCGAAGCTAAGACGGCCAGTTCGACAACTTCACGGTCACCGCCACCCAGGTCGCGTCCTGATCAGCAGGGTCATAGGAGACAGTGATGAGCAGCCTGGTCGGGCGGACGTCGAGACACCGTCCGGTGATCTCGCGTCCGCCCCGACCGGTGCCGCCGTGGAGCCCTCCGGTGGCTCCTGGGTGGCGTGCTGGCTGGTCATCCTCGCCGTCGTGGCCATGCTCGCCGTGGCCGTGGCGATCCCGCGGCTCGGCGGCGGTACGCCGTACACGATCCTCACCGGCTCGATGGAGCCGAACTACCCTCCCGGCACCCTCGTGGTCGCCAAGCCCGCCGAGCCCAGCGACATCAGGATCGGCGACGTCATCACCTTCCAGCTCGGTCGGGCAAGTCCACCGTGGTCACCCACCGGGTGATCGGCGTCCTCGTCGGCGCCGACGGCAAGCCTGAGTTCATCACCAAGGGCGACGCCAACGACGTCCCCGACGCGCGAGCCCGTCCGGTCGGTCCAGGTGCGCGGCAAGCTCTGGTACGCCGCTCCCTACCTCGGCCGCGTCAACACCCTCCTCTCCGGAGACCAGCGTCAGCTGGCCGTCTACGGCTTCGCCGGCGTCCTGGTCCTCTACGCCGGCGCCATGTTCGCCGGCGCGGTGCGCGAGCGCCGCCGCACCACCCGCTGAGCCCGTTCGGCTCGCCCCCGACCTACCGAGAGGAGGAGCCCATGAACCTCGTCCACATCGCGCGTCGCGCCGGCCTCCTCCTGGCGACGGTCGTGACCGTGCTCGCTCCGACGGCGGCCCACGCCGACGACGAGCGCATGCCTCGACGGTGTGCACTGGCACGCCTCGCTCGCCACGCCTCTCTTCGACGGCAGCGTGCAGTGGGTGCCCGGCGACGTCCGGACCGCCTCGTTCCACGTGCGCAACGACGGCTCCGACGCCGGCGACCTCGAGATCGCCGTTGCGCGCACCGAGTCCTACTCCCTGCTCGACAGCGGGTTCCTGACCGTGTCCGCCCGAGCCGGCGACGGCCCGTGGACGCGGTCGACGAGATGACCCCCAAGTCGCTGGTCGACGGCACCGAGGTCGCCTCCGGTGCCGACGTCCCCGTGCTCGTGCGGGTACGCCTCGCCGAGAACGCTCCCAACGACACCAAGCTCCTCGCCTCCGACTTCGGCTTCAGCGTGCGGCTCACCGACGCCTCGGCCACCTCTCCGGACGGCGACCACAACGACGACTTCGTACGACGGATCTCCGACGGTGACTCCGCTGGCCACCCCGACGGTGACTCCGACAGTGACTCCGACGGTGACTCCGAGGGCGGCCTCGGCGTGCTGCCCGACACGGGTGGCGACTTCCCCGTCTGGCTGCCGCCGCTCGCACTGCTGATGCTCGGCACCGGCACCTTCCTGGTGCTCTGCCGCAGAACCTCAAGGGACGACCGATCGGCCTTGAGTCAATCTTGACCGCTGGCCCACCGGTGCCTTGATCCCCGCGGCCTAGCGTCTACCTCAGTCGCTCGACCTGGCCCCCCACGGCCACTACCACCAGGAGAATCCCATGAGCCCCAAGCCCAGCCAGACCTCGCGTCGGCGCCGCTCGGGCCGCACCCGCGCGATCATCTCGCTCGGGGCCGTCGCCGTCCTGGCCACCGGCCTGAGCGTCAAGGGCACCTTCGCCTTCTGGACCGACGCGGCCACGGTGAGCAGCGGCACCTTCACCGCCGGCACCCTCGACATCACCGTCAACGGTCAAGCTCGCCGGGTCCGCCAACAACGGTGGCTCCACCACGGTCGCGTCGCTGACCATGTCCAACATGGTGCCCGGCGAGAGCGTGGCCGCGGCGTTCCCCGTGAAGAACGACGGCAGCATCCCGCTGACCTACACGCTGACCGGCACCGGCTCGGGCGGCCTCGCGGTCACCAACGGCATGCAGTACTCCATCTCCTTCGGCGCGACCGCGACCAACTCCGGCACCGCCGCCAACGGCAACCGCGCCGGCAGCTGCGGCGGCGCCGCCACCGACGCCAACACCACGCTGCTCACCGGTGCCCCCAGCACCTTCGCGACCAACCGCGCGCTGGCCGTCAACGCCACCGACACGGTGTGTGTCGTCGCCCGGCTCAACAGCAACGCTCCCAACGCCCTCCAGGGCCTGTCGGGCACCGCTGCGTTCCTGTTCGACTCCAAGCAGGTCGGTGCGTGATCTGAGGCATGGGACGTCGACTGCGTGAGCTCGTGCTGTGGGCCGGAGCGGCCCTCGGACTGCTCGCCATGATCGCCGGCATCGCGGTGGCCTTCTTCGGCTTCGGCTTCCTCGTGTTCCGCTCGGGGTCGATGGAGCCCGAGATCCCCACCGGCGGGCTGGCCCTCTCGCACACCGTTGCCGCCCAGGACATCCGGGTCGGCGACGTCGTGAGCGTCATCGCCGACACCGGCGAGCGGATCACCCACCGCGTCGTCAGCGTCACCCTGCGCGGCGACGAGGCCAGCCTCGTGCTCAAGGGCGACGCCAACGCGACCCCCGACGGCGAGATCTACGTCGTCGACTCCGTCGAGCGCGTCGTGGCCTCGGTGCCCGTCGGCGGGTTCGTGATCGTGCACGCGCTGACCCCGCCCGGGCTGCTGGCGGTTGCCTGCTTCAGCCTGATGCTCGTCATGGTCGGCTTCGGCCGTGACGACGACGACCTCGACGACGACCTCGACGACCCCGACGAGGAGCGGCGAGGACGAGCTCGACGAGGTCGAGGCCGTCGTCCCGGCCGTCGTCCCGGTCGTCGTCCCGGCCGCCGTGCTGGGCTTCGGCCGGCGCCGGCAGCTGGTGCTGGCCGCCCGCCGGGCCGTGGTGGCGACCGCGCTGGTCACCGGGGTCTCGGTCGCGGCGAGCCTCGGGGTCGACCCACCTCAGCCAGGTTCGGCGACCCGGCCCGCCACGCCACCGGCACCTTCACCGCCGAGACGCTGAACCCGCCGGTCAACGTCACGTGCACGACAGCGGGCCTGTTCGGGCTGGGCAGCTACATCACCTGGACGGCGCCGGCCACGCCGCCGTCCTTCGACCGATACCTCATCAGCTGGACCAACGGGATCCTGAGCGGCACCGACACCGTCGCGGTCGGCGGCCTGACCCGCTGGCGGCCGCCCATCTTGCTGGCGCTGGGCATCTACGACGTCCAGGTGCGCACGGTGCGCGGGAACTGGACCAGCGCCGCCGTGGGAACCGCCCAGATCGAGTTCGGGAACGTCTGGGGCATCGCGATCTTCGGCTGCTGAACCGCACTCCCGGCCCACACTCACCACTGAGCGCGAGCTCCCTTGCGACAACCTTGAGCGTCGCCGGTGCCTTCGTTGGCCCCGGCTTGATCTGCGTCCGGTCGAATACAGGTCAAGCGATTCCCCCCACGATCGAAGGAATGACATGAACAAGAACACCAAGGGCGCCCTCGCCGCTGGCGCGGCTGCCGTGTTGCTCTCGGGGTGCCGCTCGCTGGCCTACTGGAGCGACGAGGCCGACGTCAACGCTGGCAGCATCACCTCCGGCTCGCTGTCGCTGGATGCCGTGGACTGCGGCACCGGCTGGGTCTACGCCGGCACCACCGACGCGGTCAACGCGTTCGTGCCCGGCGACGAGGTCGAGCGGGAGTGCACGTTCACGATCGGTGCCGAGGGTGACAACCTCGCGGCCACCGTCGACGTGCCCGACTCCGTGACCTACACCGGTGGCGCGGGCACCAGCCTCGACCTGGACGTCGACGCGGTCTACGACCTGGGCGGCGCGGCGCTGGCCGACGGCGACACCATCACCGAGGACAACGACGGTGACACGCTGACCGCGACCATCACCGTCACGGTGCCGTTCGGCTCGGCCGAGGGCGCGACCTCCGAGGTCAACGTCAACGACACCCAGGCCCTGACGGCGACGCTGGACGACCTGGCCGTCACCCTCACGCAGTCCTGACCGGCCTGGTCGCACGGATCGGAACTCCTCATGTCACTCCTGGACGCCCCAGTGGCCCACCGCACCGAGGCCGCCGCTCGCCCGAGCGCGCGCCGCGGGTGGTGCGGTGGGTGCTGGCCGTCGTGATGTGGCTGGTGATCCTGTCCTGCGTCCTGGTGATCAGCGTTGCCGTGCTGGTGCCGCGCGTGGGGGGCGCGACGCCGTACACGATCCTGACGGGCTCGATGAGCCCGGGGCTCCTGCCCGGGACCCTCGTGGTGGTCAAGCCGGTCGAGCCGTCGGGGATCGCCGTGGGCGACGTCATCACCTACCAGCTGCGCTCGGGTGAGTCCGAGGTGGTGACCCACCGGGTCGTCGCGGTGCGCAGCAACCTGAAGGGCGAGACCGAGTGGCAGACCCAGGGCGATGCGAACAACGTCGCCGACCAGCGGTGGGTCCGGCCCGAGCAGGTGCGCGGCGAGCTGTGGTACGACGTGCCGCACCTCGGCCGGGTGAACACCCTGCTGGGCGGTGACCAGAAGCAACTGGCGATCTACGGCGCCGCCGCAGGCCTGGTCCTCTACGCCGCCTCCATGTTCGTCGCGGGCCGCCGCGACCGCCGCCACGCGAGGAGCTGAGCGCGAGCTCCCTTGCGACAACCTTGCGGTTCGCCGGTGCCTTCGTTGGCCCCGGCTTGATCTGCGTCCGGTCGAATACAGGTCATCCAGTCCTGACCACGATCGCACCGATGGGACCCCCCTCATGGCCACCAAGCCCCCCACCAAGCGGCCCGCCACCTCGGCGAGCAGGCGTCGTCGTAGTGGCCGCACGCGTGCGTTGATCTCGTTGGCTGCGGTGGCGGTGATGGCGACGGGTCTGAGTGTGAAGGGGACCTTCGCGTTCTGGACCGACTCGGCGTCGGTGCAGACCGGGAGCTTCACCTCGGGCACGCTCGACGTCACGTTGAGCGGGAACCTGGCCGGTGCGGCGAACAACGGTGGCACGTGGAACAACACCAGCTTCGCGCTGGCCGAGATGGTGCCCGGGGAGAGCATCGCGGTGAGCTTCCCGGTGCGCAACAACGGCAGCGTGCCGCTGAGCTACACCGTGGCGGGCACCGGTGCGGGTGGTCTGGCGGTCACCAACGGGTTGCAGTACTCGGTGGCCTTCGGGGTCAACGCCGCCAACAGCGGCTCCCAGGCTGGCGGTAACCGTGCCGGTGCCTGTGGCGGCACCGCCTCGAGCGATGCCAACACCACGCTGCTGACCTCGACCTCGACCTCGCTGGCCACCACCCGCACGTTGGCGGTGGGCACCCAGGAGACGGTGTGCATCGTGGCCCGGTTCAACAGCAACGCCGGCAACGGGCTGCAGGGCCTGTCCGGCAGCGCGAGCCTGCTCTTCGACGCCAAGCAGATCTGATCCGCGTCATGGGACGCCGACTCCGAGAGCTGGTGCTGTGGGCCGGTGCGGCCCTCGGGCTGCTCGCCGTGGCCGCCGCGGTGGCGGTGACCTTCTTCGGGTTCAGCTTCTTGGTGTTCCGCTCGGGGTCGATGGCCCCGGAGATCCCGACCGGCGGACTGGCGCTGTCGCGGACCGTCGCGGCCGAGGACCTGCGGGCCGGCGACGTGGTCAGCGTGACCGCGGGCAACGGCGAGCGGATCACCCACCGGGTGGTCTCGACCACGCTGCGTGGTGGCGAGGCCACGCTGGTGCTGAAGGGGGACGCGAACGCGACCCCCGACACCGAGGTCTACGTGGTCCGCTCGGCGGACCGGGTGGTCGCCTCGGTGCCCTACGGCGGCTACGTCGTCGCCCACGCCCTCACCCCGCCCGGACTGTTGGCGATGATCTG
The DNA here is from genome assembly GCA_963808855.1 of uncultured Actinomycetota bacterium. Taxonomy (GTDB): domain Bacteria; phylum Actinomycetota; class Actinomycetes; order Propionibacteriales; family Nocardioidaceae; genus Nocardioides. Next base: position 2,027,893 of record CAWEHA010000002.1, read on the forward strand.
CCTCAGCCTGATGCTCCTCGTGCTGGGCTGGTCCACCGACGACGAAGACCCTGACGACCACGACGACCCCGACAACGAGGACCACGACGACGAAGACCCCGACGACCACGACGACCCCGACGACGAGGAGCCGGTCGAGGACGAGCTCGACGAGGTCGAGGTCGACGGTCGTCGTCCCGGCCGCCGTGCTGGGCTTCGGCCGGCGCCGGCGCCGGCAGCTGGTGCTGGCCGCCCGCCGGGCCGTGGTGGCGACCGTGCTGGTCACCGGGGTCTCGGTCGCGGCGAGCCTCGGGGTCGACCCCACCTCAGCCAGGTTCGGCGACCCGGCCCGCCACGCCACCGGCACCTTCACCGCCGAGACGCTGAACCCGCCGGTCAACGTCACGTGCACGACAGCGGGCCCGTTCGGGCTGAGCAGCTACATCACCTGGACGGCGCCGGCCACGCCGCCGTCCTTCGACCGATACCTCATCAGCTGGACCAACGGGATCCTGAGCGGCACCGACACCGTCGCGGTCGGCGGCCAGACCCGCTGGCGGCCGCTCATCTCGCTGGGGCTGGGCACCTACAACGTCCAGGTGCGCACGGTGCGCGGGAACTGGACCAGCGCCGCCGTGGGAACCGCCCAGATCGAGCTCGGGAACGTCTGGGGCATCGCGATCTTCGGCTGCTGAACCGCACCCCCGGCCCACACTCACAACTGAGCGCGAGCTCCCTTGCGACAACCTTGCGGTTCGCCGGTGCCTTCGTTGGCCCCGGCTTGATCTGCGTCCGGTCGAATACAGGTCATCCAGTCCTGACCACGATCGCACCGATGGGACCCCCCTCATGGCCACCAAGCCCCCCACCAAGCGGCCCGCCACCTCGGCGAGCAAGCGTCGTCGTAGTGGCCGCACGCGTGCGTTGATCTCGTTGGCTGCGGTGGCGGTGATGGCGACGGGTCTGAGTGTGAAGGGGACCTTCGCGTTCTGGACCGACTCGGCGTCGGTGCAGACCGGGAGCTTCACCTCGGGCACGCTCGACGTCACGTTGAGCGGGAACCTGGCCGGTGCGGCGAACAACGGTGGCACGTGGAACAACACCAGCTTCGCGCTGGCCGAGATGGTGCCCGGGGAGAGCATCGCGGTGAGCTTCCCGGTGCGCAACAACGGCAGTGTGCCGCTGGGCTACACCGTGGCGGGCACCGGTGCGGGTGGTCTGGCGGTCACCAACGGGTTGCAGTACTCGGTGGCCTTCGGGGTCAACGCCGCCAACAGCGGCTCCCAGGCTGGCGGTAACCGTGCCGGTGCCTGTGGCGGCACCGCCTCGAGCGATGCCAACACCACGCTGCTGACCTCGACCTCGACCTCGCTGGCCACCACCCGCACGTTGGCGGTGGGCACCCAGGAGACGGTGTGCATCGTGGCCCGGTTCAACAGCAACGCCGGCAACGGGCTGCAGGGCCTGTCCGGCAGCGCGAGCCTGCTCTTCGACGCCAAGCAGATCTGATCCGCGTCATGGGACGCCGACTCCGAGAGCTGGTGACCCCGCCATGGACACACCGGTTCGCCGCAGCACCTACCCTCCTCGTGTGACGAGCGCGGCCCCCCACCGCCGACGTGCTCGCCCCGCTCGGCGGGGTCGACTGCGCGAGGTGGTGCTGTGGGCCGGTGCGGCCCTCGGGCTGCTCGCCGTGGCCGCCGCGGTGGCGGTGACCTTCTTCGGGTTCAGCTTCTTGGTGTTCCGCTCGGGGTCGATGGCCCCGGAGATCCCGACCGGCGGACTGGCGCTGTCGCGGACCGTCGCGGCCGAGGATCTGCGGGCCGGCGACGTGGTCAGCGTGACCGCGGGCAACGGCGAGCGGATCACCCACCGGGTGGTCTCGACCACGCTGCGTGGTGGCGAAGCCACGCTGGTGCTCCAAGGCGATGCCAACGGCGCCCCCGACACCGAGGTGTACGTGGTCCGCTCGGCGGACCGGGTCGTCGCCTCGGTGCCCTACGGCGGCTACGTCGTCGCCCACGCCCTCACCCCGCCCGGCCTCCTGGCGATGACCTGCCTGAGCCTGATGCTCCTGGTGATGGGCTGGTCCACCGATGAGGACGAGGAGGACGACGAGCGGGCCGAGGACGAGGAGGACGACGAGCGGGCCGAGGACGACGAGGACGACGAGGACCCGATCAGCGAGGACGATCACCGGCCTCGCGCGCGGCACCGGCAGGCGGTGAGCGCGGGCGCGGTCCTGCTCTCCGTGGTCCTCGGCGGGGTGGCCGCCGCCAGCACCTCGGGCACGCTGGCCAAGTTCACCGACCCGGCGAAGCAGAGCGGCACGTTCTCGGCCGCCGAGTACTTCACCTGTGACGCCGCGATCAGGGGGGTGGCGAACCCGTACTTCTACTGGAAGCTCAACGAGACCTCCGGCACGACGGCGAACGACACGACGTCCAACAACCGCGACGGCCTGCTCGTCAACTCCCCGGCTGGCGGTGCCGCCCGCGCGTGTACGCGCGACACCGGCACCGCCATGACGTTCAACGGATCCGACGAGCTCATCGGCCAGCCCTCTGGGCGCAGCGCGGTCCAGGGGCCCAACACCTTCACGCTGAGCCTGTGGTTCCGCACGACCACCAGCTCCGGAGGCAAGCTCATCGGGTTCGGCAACCAGCGTGAGACGACCTCGAGCCAGTACGACCGGCACATCTACATGACCAATGCCGGGCGGCTCGTCTTCGGCGTCCGCCCCAGCGCGGTGCGGACGGTGACCTCGCCGGCCACGTACCGCGACGGCGCCTGGCACCACGTCGCCGCGACCCTCTCGGGCGCCGGCATGCGTCTCTACGTCGACGGCACACTGGTCGTCTCCCGCACCGACACGACCTCCGCCCAGAGCTACTCCGGCTTCTGGCGGGTGGGTTTCGACAACCTCGACACCTGGGACACGATCCCGAGCAGCCGCTACTTCGCCGGCACGATCGACGAGGTCGCCGTCTACCTGAGCGCCCGCTCGGCGTCCGACATCGCGCAGCTCAACATGGCAGGACGCTGACCGGCACCTACCATCGGGCGGTGTCGTACACCGTCGGCGTGCTCGCCCTGCAGGGCGACGTGCGCGAGCACCTGCGGTCGCTCGACTCGCTGGGGGTGCGGGCCACCACGGTCCGCCGTCCCGCCGAGCTCGACGCCGTCGACGCGCTGGTGCTGCCGGGCGGCGAGTCCACCACGATGGCCAAGCTCGCCCGCGCCTTCGACCTGCTGGAGCCGCTGCGGCAGCGGGTCAAGGAGGGACTGCCCGCCCTCGGCACGTGCGCCGGGATGATCCTGCTCGCCGACCGGCTGCTCGACGCGGCGCCCGGCCAGGAGACCGTCGGCGGCCTCGACGTCACCGTGCGCCGCAATGCTTTCGGCCGCCAGGTCGACTCGTTCGAGGGCCCGGTGCGCGTGGCCGGGATCGCCGACCCGGTGGCGGGCATCTTCATCCGCGCCCCGTGGGTCGAGTCCGCCGGGCCCGGCGTCGAGGTGCTCGGCCGGGTGGAGGAGGGCGAGGCGGCCGGTAGGATCGTGGCGGTCCGGCAGGGCCCGCTGATGGCCACGTCGTTCCACCCCGAGATGGGTGACGACCCACGCGTGCACGCTCTGTTCGTCGACCTGATCCGCGAGCCGTAGAAGAGGAAGCATGTCCGGGCATTCCAAGTGGGCGACCACGAAGCACAAGAAGGCCGCGATCGACGCCAAGCGCGGCAAGATGTTCGCCAAGCTCATCAAGAACATCGAGGTGGCCGCGCGCACCGGCGGCGGCGACCCGGCCGGCAACCCGACGCTCTACGACGCCATCCAGAAGGCGAAGAAGAGCTCGGTCCCGAACGACAACATCGACCGCGCGGTGAAGCGTGGCTCCGGCGAGGACACCGGCGGCGCCGACTACCAGACGATCACGTACGAGGGCTACGGCCCGTCCGGCGTCGCGCTCCTCATCGAGTGCCTCACCGACAACAAGAACCGCGCGGCCATGGAGGTCCGCATGGCGATGACCCGCAACGGCGGCTCCCTGGCCGATCCCGGCTCGGTGTCGTTCCTGTTCCACCGCAAGGGCGTCGTGGTGGTGCCCGTGAACCAGGAGGGCCGCACGGTCACCGAGGACGACCTGCTCGAGGCCACGCTGGAGGCCGGCGCCGACGACGTCCACGACCTCGGCGAGGCCTTCGAGGTGGTGTCCGAGGCCACCGACCTGGTCGCCGTCCGCACCTCGCTCCAGGCGGCCGGCATCGACTACGACTCCGCCGAGGCCTCCTTCGTGCCCGACAACAAGGTCGAGCTCGACAAGGACGCCGCCGGCAAGCTGTTCCGTCTCGTCGACGCCCTCGAGGACCTCGACGACGTCCAGGACATCTACGCCAACTACGACGTGAGCGACGCCGTGATGGAGGAGCTGGCCGGCGCCGACGCCTGACCGTTCTGGGCATGACTGTCGGGCGCCCGCGCGCGTAGCCGATCGAGACTCGGCCTCAAGGGCCTCCGCTTCGCTCCGGTCGCTGCGCCGCCGCGAAGAGGGCGAGCGCAGCGAGATCCTTGACGGCGAGACCCGGCGTGTTACGCGCGCGGCCACCGACCACAAAGAACATGAGGCGTGTCGCAACGGCGAGCGGGAGGCGACCCCGCCTACGGTTACGAACACACGTTCGACCGTGAGGAGCTGCTGTGCGGGTGCTGGGGATCGACCCGGGGCTGACCCGGTGCGGGCTGGGGGTGGTCGACGGCGACGTCGGGCGCCCGCTGACGCTGGTCGACGTCGGCGTGCTGCGCACCTCCGCCGACCTCCCGGTGCCCGAGCGGCTGGTCACCATCGAGCGCGGCGTGGAGGCGTGGGTCGAGGAGCACCGGCCGGACGCCGTCGCGATCGAGCGGGTCTTCGCGCGCTCCGACGTCAGCACCGTCATGGGCACGGCCCAGGCCAGCGGCGTCGCGATGGTGGTGGCCGCGCGGCGCGGCCTCGTGGTCGCGCTGCACACACCGAGCGAGGTGAAGGCCGCGGTGTCGGGCAGCGGGCGGGCCGACAAGGCGCAGGTGGCGCAGATGATCACCCGCATCCTGCGGCTCGACGTCGCGCCGAAGCCGGCGGACGCCGCCGACGCGCTGGCGCTGGCCATCACCCACATCTGGCGCGGCGGCGCCCAGGCACGGATCGACGCGGCGCTCGCGGCCGCGAGCACTGACAGGAGGAGTCGATGATCGCGTTCGTCCGCGGTGAGGTCGCCGCGCTCACGCTCACCAGTGCGGTGCTCGAGGTCGGCGGCGTGGGTCTGGAGGTGCAGTGCACCCCCGGCACCCTCGCGGGTCTCCGGTCCGGCCAGCGGGCCATGCTGCCCACGAGCATGGTGGTGCGCGAGGACTCGCTCACGATCTACGGCTTCGCCGACGAGGACGAGAAGTCGATCTTCGAGCTCGTGCAGACGGCCTCCGGCGTCGGTCCGAAGGTCGCGCAGGCGATCACCGCCGTGCTCGGGCCCGACGACGTCCGGCGCGCGATCGCCACCGACGACACCAAGACGCTCACCAAGGTGCCCGGGATCGGTCAGAAGGGTGCGCAGCGGATCATCCTCGAGCTCAAGGACCGGATCGGGCCGCCCACCGGTGTCGGCACCACCACCGGACCCGCGGCGGCCACCGTGGCGCCGTGGCGCGACCAGGTGGCCCAGGGTCTGGTCGGGCTCGGGTGGACGACGAAGGAGGCCGACCGCGCGGTCGACGCCGTCGCCGACGACCCGATGGCCGCGAGTGACAGTCCCGACGTCGGGGCCCTGCTCCGCGCGGCGCTCCGCACCCTGAGCACGACGTGACGGACACTGGAGCGATGCACGACGACGACCTCGAGCTCGCCGAGGAGGAGCACCTGCGCTCGCTCACGGCGGCCGAGGCCGACGGCGACGAGCAGGCCGTCGAGGCCGCGCTGCGGCCGCGCACGCTGGCCGAGGTGGTGGGGCAGCACCGGGTGCGCGAGCAGCTCGGCCTGGTGCTCGAGGCGGCGCGACGGCGGGGCCGTGCCCCCGACCACGTGCTCCTCTCGGGCCCGCCGGGCCTGGGCAAGACCACGCTGGCGATGATCATCGCCACCGAGCTCGGCGCCCAGCTGCGGCTCACCAGCGGGCCGGCGATCACCCACGCCGGCGACCTCGCGGCGATCCTCTCCGGCCTCAACGAGGGCGACGTGCTGTTCGTCGACGAGATCCACCGGATGTCGCGGCCCGCCGAGGAGATGCTCTACCTGGCGATGGAGGACTTCCGGGTCGACGTCGTGATCGGCAAGGGACCGGGCGCCACCGCCATCCCGCTGGAGATCCCGCCGTTCACGCTGGTCGGCGCCACCACCCGGGCCGGCCTGCTGCCGGGGCCGCTGCGCGACCGGTTCGGCTTCACCGGCCACCTCGAGTTCTACGACGCCGGCGAGCTCGACGAGATCGTCCGCCGCTCGGCCCGGCTGCTCGAGGTCACGGTCACCCCCGAGGGCGCAGCCGAGATCGCGTCGCGCTCCCGCGGCACCCCGCGGATCGCCAACCGGCTGCTGCGGCGAGTGCGCGACTACGCGCAGGTGCGCGCCGACGGCGTCGTCACGCTCGACATCGCCCACGCCACCCTCGACCTGTACGAGGTCGACCGGCTCGGCCTCGACCGCCTCGACCGCGCGGTGCTCGACGTGCTCTGCCGGCGGTTCGGCGGCGGCCCGGTCGGGCTGTCGACGCTGGCGGTGGGCGTGGGGGAGGAGCGGGAGACGGTCGAGGAGGTGGCCGAGCCGTTCCTGGTGCGCAGCGGCTTCCTGGCCCGCACCCCGCGCGGACGCGTCGCCACGCCGTCCGCCTGGCGGCACCTCGGCCTCAGCGCGCCGGCCAGCGGCACCGACGTCGCACTCTTCGACGATTGAACCGGGCCCGGGAACCCCGGGAGCCGGCCGGTCGTTGGGGGACTCGGGGATTCGCTGACGGCCGGATACCCACGGCTACACTGGCCCGTCGGCCGCCCCGCCGCCCCGTGAGGCGTGTGCCGCTTGCTCCCTGCATTCAACGCTGAGAGGTCTGTTCGTGGATGTCATCGGGCTGCTGCCCCTGGTGGGCATCGCCCTCGTCTTCTGGCTCCTGATCATCCGGCCCGCGTCGCGTCGCAACAAAGAGATGCGCGCGCTGCAGTCCGGGTTGTCGGTGGGCGACGAGGTGATGCTGACCTCCGGCTTCTTCGGCACGGTGACTGACGTGGTCGACGACCGGCTCGACATCGAGCTGGCGCCGGGCGTCGTGGTCACCGTCGCCAAGGGCGCGATCGGCAGCGTGGTGCCGAAGGCAGGCGACGACGTCATCGAGTCGCGCGACGCCGACCGCGCCGACCCCGCCGACCGCGCCGACCCCGCCGACCCCGCCGACCCCGAGGAGCGCTGAGATGGCCAAGCGGCCGGCCCGCCCCGGGCGCACCCTCGTGCTGTTCTTCGTCGGGCTGTCGATCATGTACGGCCTGGTGGCCCTGGCCGGCAGCTGGACCCCCGAGCTCGGGCTCGACCTCAAGGGCGGCACCCGGATCACCCTGATCGCGAAGGGAGACCCGAGCCAGACCAGCCTCGACGAGGCGCGCTCGATCATCGACCAGCGCGTCAACGGCTCCGGTGTCGCCGAGGCCGAGGTCACCACGCAGGGCGGCAACATCATCGCGGTGGAGATCCCCGGCGAGCGCCGCCGCGACCTCATCGAGACCGTGCAGCGCCAGGCGCAGCTCCGGTTCCGCCTGGTGGCGTGCTCCGACTCGAGCCCATGCACCGCTCCGCAGCAGCAGCCGCAGGCCCCGGCCGACCCGAACGCCCCGCCCACCGGTCCCGCCGCGCCGAACGCGACGACGGCCCCGCCGCCCGCCGGCACCGAGACGGCGCCGCCCCCCACCTCCAACCGGCCGCCCACCGGCTTCTCCGCCGACGGCACCGAGACGCCCGCGCCCACCGACGACCCGTCCGCCACCGAGGGCAGCGAGCCGGCAGACCCGTCGTCGACGCCCGAGCCGGCCGACGTGCCGGACGAGTCCGCGGTGGCCAACCTCGACGACGAGCTGGCCTGGGCCCGCGCCCCCGACCAGGCGTCGATCGAGCTGTTCAACCAGTACGCCTGCGACGAGGACGGCAACCTCACCAAGGCCGACGGCTCGGCGCTCGGGCCCGAGGAGGCCGTCGTCGACGACCCGCTGAAGCCACTGGTGGCGTGCTCGCCACCGGAGGGCAGCCCGGACGACGACAACTACCGCCCGGCGGAGAAGTTCCTGCTGTCGCAGGCGATCATCGCCGGCACCGACCTCGAGGGCGCCGACTACGGCATCCCGCAGGGCGAGGTGCAGAACGTCGTCACCCTCGAGATCGGCGGATCCGGCCGCGACGTCTTCACCCAGGCGTCCGAGAAGCTGCGCACCGACCAGGAGCAGTTCGCGATCGTGCTCGACGGCCAGGTGATCTCGGCGCCGACCTTCCAGGGCCGCATCCCCAACGGCAACGCGCAGATCAGCGGTGACTTCACCGAGGCGGCGGCGTCCTCGCTCGCCACGAGCCTGCGCTACGGCGCGCTCCCGATCGCCTTCGAGGAGCCGTCGGTGCAGACCGTCGGCCCGTCGCTGGCCGGCGACCAGCTCACCGCCGGCCTCACCGCCGGCGGGTTCGGCCTCGGGCTCGTGCTGATCTACTGCCTCTTCTACTACCGCGGCCTCGGCCTGGTGGTGGTGAGCTCGCTGCTCGTGGCGGCCGCCGCCAGCTACGCGATGGTGCTGCTGCTGAGCGAGACGGCGAACTTCACCCTCACCCTGCCCGGCATCGCCGGCCTCATCATCGCCGTCGGTGTCACCGCCGACTCCTTCATCATCTTCTTCGAGCGCATCAGAGACGAGATGCGCGAGGGCAAGTCCATGCGCGTCGCCGTCGAGACCGGCTGGAAGCGCGCCAAGGTCACCCGACTGGCCGCCCAGGTGGTGTCGCTGCTCTCGGCGCTGGTGCTCTACATCTTCGCCACCGGCGCGGTGAAGGGCTTCGGGTTCGCGCTCGGCCTCACCACGATCGTCGACCTCGCGATCCTGTTCTGGTTCACCAAGCCGATGGTGTCGTGGCTCGCCAGGTTCAAGTTCTTCAACAGCGGCCACCGGCTCTCCGGGCTGAGCAAGGGCACGCTCGGCCTCGACGAGCCGAAGCCGAAGAAGCCGGTCGCCGCCACCGCGGGAGGAAGGGCCTGATGGGCAAGTTCTCGCGGCTGGGCAACCAGCTCTACACGGGCCGGAAGTCGATGGACTTCGTCCACCGCCGCCCGCTCTGGTACGCCATCACCTCGGTGTTCGTGCTCGCCGCGGTCGCGGCGATCATGATCAAGGGTCTCAACTTCGGCATCGAGTTCACCGGCGGCACGCAGTACTCCGTGCCGGTCTCCAGCGTCTCCCAGGACTCCGCCGACGACCTGCGCGAGGCAGTGCAGGGCTCCGGGGTGCCCGAGGCGGAGTCGCCGATCGCCACCACGGCGGGCAACTCGGTGCTCATCCAGGTCGAGGAGATGACCACCGCGGAGACCGACGAGGTGGCCCAGGTGATCTCGGAGGCCTCCGGGGTACCCACCGACGACATCACCATCTCCGAGATCGGCGCCAGCTGGGGCGAGGACGTCGCCCAGCGCGCCGTCCTCGGCGTCATCGTGTTCCTGATCCTGGTGCTGATCTTCATCGGCTTCTACTTCCGCGAGTGGAAGATGTCGGTCGCCGCCCTCGTCGCGCTGGTGCACGACGTCGTCATCACGATCGGCGTCTACGCGCTCTCCGGGTTCCCCGTCACCCCCTCGGCGGTCACCGGAATCCTGGCGATCCTGGGCTTCTCCCTGTACGACACCGTCGTCGTGTTCGACAAGGTGCGGGAGAACACCCACGAGATGCGCGAGCGGCGGTGGACCTACGCCCAGGCCGCCAACCTCGCGGTCAACCAGACCCTGGTGCGCTCCATCAACACCGGCATCGTGGCGCTGATCCCGATCGGCGCCATCCTCTGGGTGGCGGCCCTCCAGCTGGGCGCCAGCTCGCTGCAGGACCTCGCGCTGTCGCAGTTCGTGGGCATGGCGGTCGGCGTCTACTCCTCGATCTTCCTGGCGCCGCGCGTCCTGGTGCACCTCAAGTCGAACGAGAACGAGGTCGTGCTCGCCGAGCGCCGCGCCAAGGCGCGCGAGCGCGCCCGCGCCGACAAGTACGCCGCGGTGCCCGCGTTCACCGACGACATGCCGGTGCGCGAGGAGGACGCCCCCGCCGACCCGGACGCCGAGGTCGCCGACGACGACATCGACGACGAGCGTGACGCCGAGCCACGCGGCCCGGCCACGCCGGCGGCAGCCGGGCGCGGCCGCACCGCCCCGGAGCCACGGCGCCCGGTCGGCGAGAGTCGCAGCTCCGGGCGGCAGCAGCCCTCGCGCAAGCCCAAGTCGCAGCGCGGCAAATGACCCTGAGCGACGCCGCGGCCGCGGTGACGCGGCTGGTCGTCGACGTCGCCGACTTCCCCGAGCCGGGGGTCGTGTTCAAGGACCTGACCCCGGTCTTCTCCGACCACGACGCGCTCACCGCCGTCGTGGCGGCGCTGGCGGCGTCGGGCCTCGACGACACCGGCGCGGTGGCCGTCGACAAGGTGGCGGGGATCGAGGCCCGCGGGTTCGCGCTGGGCGCACCCGTGGCGCTGGCGCTCGGCGTCGGGTTCGTGCCCGTGCGGAAGGCCGGCAAGCTGCCGCGCGAGACCCACACCGTCTCCTACGCGCTGGAGTACGGCGAGGCGAGCATCGAGGTGCACCGCGACGCGTTCGCGCCGGGGGAGCGCGTGCTGCTCGTCGACGACGTCCTCGCCACCGGCGGCACCATGGCCGCCGCCCGCGATCTCGTGCTGGCGTGCGACGCGGTGCCCGTGGCGGCCGCCGTCGTGCTGGAGCTGGCGTTCCTGCCTGGCCGGACGACGGTGGGTCAGCTGCCGGTCGCGGCGATCCTGACGATCTGACCCCGCCCGCCCGCCGCTCCTAGACTGGGCGCATGGCCGAGGAACGCACCGAACCCGTGGCGGGTGAGAGTGCGCCGGAACCGGAGCCGGAGCGCCCGGTCCCGGAGGCCGCGACCCCCGGCCGCAGCATGCGCGCCCGGCTCGCCCGGATGGGCACCCGGAGCCAGCCGACCAACCCGGTGCTGGAGTCGCTGTTCCGGGCGGTGCGCGCGAACCACCCGAAGGCCGACCTGGCGCTGCTCGAGCGGGCCTACCGCACCGCCGAGGCGATGCACGGCACCCAGATGCGCAAGAGCGGCGATCCCTACATCACGCATCCGCTCGCCGTCACCACCATCCTCGCCGGGATCGGCATGACCGAGCCGACCCTGGTGGCCGCGCTGCTGCACGACACCGTCGAGGACACGCCGTACACGCTGGAGCGCTGCCGCGAGGAGTTCGGCGAGGAGGTGGCGCAGATGGTCGACGGCGTCACCAAGCTCGACAAGGTCCAGTACGGCGACTCCGCGCAGGCCGAGACCATCCGCAAGATGATCGTCGCGATGTCGCGCGACATCCGGGTGCTCGTCATCAAGCTGGCCGACCGGCTCCACAACATGCGCACCCTGCGGTACGTGCCGCTGCGCAGCCAGGAGCGCACCGCTCGCGAGACCCTCGACATCTACGCCCCGTTGGCCCACCGGCTGGGCATGAACACGATCAAGTGGGAGCTGGAGGACCTCGCGTTCGCCACCCTGCACCCGAAGATCTACGACGAGATCGTGCGGATGGTGGCCGAGCGGGCGCCGTCGCGCGACCAGTTCCTGGCCGAGGTGATCAGCCAGGTCGAGAACGACCTCCGCGAGGCCAAGGTCACCGCCACCGTCACCGGCCGGCCGAAGCACTACTACTCGATCTACCAGAAGATGATCGTCGGCGGTCGCGAGTTCGACGACATCCACGACCTGGTCGGCATCCGGATCCTCGTCGAGCAGGACCGCGACTGCTACTCCGTGCTCGGCGTCCTGCACTCGCGATGGAACCCGGTGCTCGGCCGGTTCAAGGACTACGTCGCGATGCCGAAGTTCAACATGTACCAGTCGCTGCACACGACGGTGATCGGCCCGCAGGGCAAGGCCGTCGAGATGCAGATCCGCACCTTCTCGATGCACCGCCGCGCCGAGTACGGCGTGGCCGCGCACTGGAAGTACAAGGACGACGGCCGCGAGGGTCGCGACACCGAGCAGCGCGGCGATATGAACGACATGACCTGGGTGCGCCAGCTGCTCGACTGGCAGAGCGAGGTCGACGACCCGGGGGAGTTCCTGGAGTCGCTGCGCTTCGAGATCAACCGGGCCGAGGTCTACGTGTTCACCCCGCGCGGCGACGTGATCTCGCTGCCCGCCGGCTCGACGCCGGTCGACTTCGCCTACGCCGTGCACACCGAGGTCGGCCACCACACCATCGGCGCCCGGGTGAACGGCCGACTGGTGCCACTGGAGTCCGCGCTCGACAACGGCGACGTCGTCGAGGTGTTCACCTCCAAGAACGTCAACGCCGGCCCGTCACGCGACTGGCTGAGCTTCGTGAAGTCGCCGCGCGCCCGCTCCAAGATCCGGCAGTGGTTCACCAAGGAGCGCCGCGAGGAGGCGATCGAGCAGGGCAAGGACCAGATCGCCAAGCTGATGCGCAAGGAGGGGCTGCCCATCAAGCGGCTGCTCTCCCACGACTCGCTCACCCAGGTGGCCGCCCACTTCCGGCTGACCGACGTCTCCGCGCTCTACGCGGCGGTGGGCGAGGGCAACCTCGGCGCCCCCACCGTGGTGCGCAAGGTGATCGAGTTCCTCGGCGGCGAGGACGGCGTCCAGGAGGACCTCGCTGAGGCGGTCACCCTCACCGGACGGCGCGGCCGGCCGCGCATCACCGGCGGCACCGAGGCCGGCGTCGTCGTCAAGGGCGCCCCGGACGTGTGGGTGAAGCTCGCCAAGTGCTGCACGCCGGTGCCGCCCGACGTCATCCTCGGCTTCGTCACCAAGGGCGGCGGCGTCTCGGTGCACCGCCAGGACTGCACCAACGCGGCCGAGCTGCGCACCCAGCCCGAGAAGCTGCTCGAGGTCGAGTGGGCGCCCACCGCGCAGTCGTCGTTCCTGGTCAACATCCAGGTCGAGGCCCTCGACCGCGCCCGGCTGCTCTCCGACATCACCATGGCGCTCTCCGACGCCCACGTGAACATCCTCAGCGCCAACCTCACCACCACCCGCGACCGCGTCGCCAAGACCCGCTTCACCTTCGAGATGGCCGACGCCATGCACCTCGACACCGTCCTCAAGAACGTCCGCTCGGTGCCCGGCGTCTTCGACGCCTACCGGGTGACGCAGTAGCTGTTCCTCGGGGCTGGTGGCCGCGCGCGTAACACGCCGGGTCTCGCCGTCAAGGACGTCGCTTCGCTCCGCCGCTGCGCGGCGCCTTCGGCGTCCTTGACTGCGAGCCTCGTCCGGCGTGTTTCGACGGCGCACGAACGGCGGGCTCCGCCACGCCGTCCGCGCAGGCGCGGCCACCACTGTCCATGCGCACGAATCGTTCGATCGAACGGGAATGACAGGGTCCTGGCCCGATTCGGTGTCAGAACCGTTCGATCGAACGATTCGTGCGGCTCGGATCGCCGAAGGGCGCCCGCGCGCGGACGGCGCCCATGGTCACCCGTAGGACGATCAGCCGCTGAACTCCGAGGACGCCCGCTTCGCCATGTCGAGGAACGACTGGCGGGAGGCCAGGTTCTCCTCGAGCTCCTTGACCTTCCGGTCGTCGCCGGCGGCGCGGGCGTTGTCGAGGTCGGCCTGGATGGCGGCGATGGCGGCCTCGAGCTTGCCGACCATGTCGTCGGCGCGGCGGGTCTTCTCGGGGTCGGAGCGGCGCCACTTCTCGTCCTCGACGCTGCGGATCGCCTGCTCCACCTTGCGGATCCGGCCCTCGAGCTCCTTGATCCGGTCGCGGGGCACCTTGCCGGCGGCGTCCCAGCGGTCGGCGAGGTCGCGGAACGCCTTCTTGGCGGCGTCGACGTCGGTGACCGGGAGCAGCGCCTCGGCCTCGACGATGAGCTGGTCCTTCACCTCGGCGTTGGCAGCGAACTCGGCGTCGAGGGCTGCGTTGGCGGCGTCGCGGGCGCCGAAGAAGGTGTCCTGGGCGCCGCGGAACTTCGCCCAGAGCTCGTCGTCGATGCCCTTGGGAGCAGGCCCGGCGGCCTTCCACTGACGCATCAGGTCGCGATACTTGCCGGCCGTCGGCCCCCACTCGGTGGACGTCGCCAGCGCCTCGGCCTCCTTGACCAGCCGCAGCTTCACGAGCCGGGCCGACTCGCGCTGCTCGTCCTGCACCGCGAAGTGCGCCTTGCGGGCCTTCGTGTAGGCCGTCCGCGCGGCCGAGAACCGCTTCCACAGCGCGTCGTCGGACGCGCGGTCGAGACGCGGCAGGCCCTTCCAGGTCTCCAGCAGGTCCCGGAGCCGGTGGGCGCCGTGCCGCCAGTCGGTGCCGGCGGCGATGCCCTCGGCCTCACCGACCAGCTTCTCCTTGTCCTCGCGGGCCTGCTCGGCGCGTTGCGCGCGCTCGACCTTGCGCGCCTCGCGCTGGGAGGCGATGACAGGCCCGAGGGCGTCGAGCCGCGCCGAGAGCGCGGCCAGGTCGCCGACGGCGTTGGCGTCGGTCACCTGCGTGCGGACGCCCTTGACGGTGTCGTGGGCCTCCTCGGGTGTCAGCTTGGAGGCCCGCACCCGTTGCTCGAGGAGCTCGACCTCGGCGACCAGTGCGTCGTAGCGGGCCGTGTAGAACGCAAGTGCGTCCTCGGGCGATCCGGCTGCGTACTGGCCGACCGACCGTTCTCCGTCGGCGGTCCGCACGTAGACCGTGCCGTCGTCGTCGACGCGACCCCATTCGCTGCTCGTCACCACAGTTCCCTCTGCGTAGCGTTCCCGGAGCCGCCCATGCTAGGGGCACCGGGCCGCGACTCGGCTCGGTGGCTCGGCTGCGTGGTTTCGACTCCGGCACCGCGGGTTCGTCCCTCACCCGCGGGCCGTCGCTCAACCTTCGCTCGCCACGTGACCGACCTCGTCCCTCGGTCGGTCACTGCTCACTCGCTACCCTGACCCGGTGTTGATCGCCGGCTTCCCCGCGGGTCCGTGGGGCACCAACTGCTACGTGGCCGCCACCGGCCCGGGCAGCGAGTGCGTGGTCGTCGATCCCGGCATGGAGGCCGCCGCCGGCGTGGCCGAGGTGGTGCGCGAGCACCGGCTCAAGCCGGTGGCGGTGCTCGTCACGCACGGCCACATCGACCACATGTGGAGCGTCGCCCCGGTGGCCGGCAGCTACGACGCCACCGCCTGGGTGCACCCGCGCGACCGCCACCTGCTGTCCGACCCGATGGCCGGCATGTCGCCCGAGACCGCGGCCATGCTGCTCGGCCAGGACGTGCAGTTCGCCGAGCCGGACGACGTCCGCGAGCTCGCCGACCTCCAGGAGCTCGAGCTCGCGGGGATCCGCTTCGTCGTCGACCACACCCCAGGCCACACCGAGGGATCGGTGACGTTCCGCTCGCCCTACCCCGACGTCGCCGAGGTGTCGGAGGTGCTGTTCTCCGGCGACCTCCTCTTCGCCGGCTCGATCGGACGCACCGACCTGCCCGGCGGCGACCACTCCACGATGCTGGAGAGCCTGCGCCACAAGGTGCTCACGCTCGCCGACGACATCGTCGTCCTGCCCGGGCACGGCGAGCAGACCTCGATCGGCCGCGAGCGCGCCACCAACCCGTTCCTGCTCGAGCTGCAGCACGATCTCGACACCGACCCCGCGGGGCGCTGATGAGGGCACGTCACTCAACCCGGGACGGCGCCAGCGCCGCCCAGGCGGCACGCTGGCGGCGTTGCCGTCGCTCGAAAGGCGCCCAGCCTGCCAGGGCTCCGGCGCCTTGCCACCGCACCACCTGAACGACGCTGACATCCACCCCGAGTTGAGAGACGTACCCATGCCCCGCCCCACCCCGCTCAGCGGGTTCCCCGAGCTGCTGCCCGCGCAGCGCGTCGTCGAGCGCGAGGTCGTGGCGTCGCTGTCGCGCACCTTCGAGCTGCACGGGTTCGGCAACATCGAGACCCGGGTGGTCGAGCCGCTCGACCGGCTCGCCAAGGGCGGCGAGGTGGACAAGGAGATCTACGTGCTGCGCCGGCTCCACGCCGACGACGACGCCGGCGACACCGACCCGTCGAAGGTGCTGGGCCTGCACTTCGACCTCACCGTCCCGTTCGCCCGCTACGTGCTCGAGCACGCCGGGCACCTCGAGTTCCCGTTCCGGCGCTACCAGATCCAGCCGGCCTGGCGCGGCGAGCGGCCGCAGGAGGGCCGGTTCCGGCAGTTCACCCAGGCCGACGTCGACCTGATCGGCCGCGACGAGCTGCCGTTCCACCACGACATCGAGGTGATGGTGGTGATGGTGGAGGCGCTCGACGCGCTGCCGCTGCCGCCCCTCAGCTTCCAGTTCAACAACCGCAAGCTGATCCAGGGCTTCTACCGTGGCGTCGGGGTGCCCGACGTGGCCGCGGCGATCCGGGTGATCGACAAGCTCGACAAGCAGCCGGCCGAGACGGTCGCGGCCCAGCTGGTCGAGCTCGGACTCTCGGACGAGCAGGCCGCACAGTGCCTCGAGCTCGCCACGATCCGCACCCCCGACGCCTCCTTCGTCGAGCGGGTCCGCGCGCTCGGGGTGCAGGACGACCTGCTCGACGAGGGACTCGCCGAGCTCGCCGCCGTCGTCGAGGGCTGCGGGGCGGGGGAGCGGCGCAACGTCACGGTCGAGGCGAACCTGCGGATCGCACGCGGCCTCGACTACTACACCGGCACCGTCGTCGAGATCTTCATGACCGGCTACGAGCACCTGAAGTCGGTGGGCGGCGGCGGCCGCTACGACGCGCTGGCGAGCGACGGGAAGACCACCTACCCGGGCGTCGGCGTCTCCTTCGGCGTCTCGCGCACCCTGGTGCCGCTGCTCGCCCACGGCATGCTGGCCGGCTCCCGGCCGGTGACGAGCGCCGTGCTCGTCGCCGTGGTCGACGAGGAGTCCCGCGGCACCAGCGACGCCGTGGCCGCGGCCCTCCGCGCGCGGGGCATCCCGTGCGAGGTGGCGCCGGCGGCCCAGAAGTTCGGCAAGCAGATCCGCACCGCCGAGCGGCGCGGCATCCCGTTCGTCTGGTTCCCCCCGAGCTCACCGGCCGACGACGGCCACGAGGTCAAGGACATCCGCTCCGGCGACCAGGTGCCGGCCGATCCGGCGTCATGGAGACCTCCGGAGATCGACCTGTACCCCACGACCATCCAGAAGGAAGACAACCAGTGATCCGCACCCACGACGCCGGCACCCTGCGTGCCGACCACGTCGGCCAGACCGTGACCCTCGCCGGGTGGGTGGCCTCCCGGCGCGACCACGGCGGGGTGGTGTTCCTCGATCTGCGCGACGCCAGCGGCGTCGTGCAGGTGGTCGTGCGCGAGGAGGACGCCGCGCACGCGCTACGCAGTGAGTACTGCATCCGGGTGACGGGCGAGGTCGTGCGCCGCGACGACCACAACGTCAACCCCGACCTCGCCACCGGCGAGGTGGAGGTCGTGGCCGCCGACCTCGAGGTGTTGAGCCCCGCTGCCACGCTGCCCTTCCCCATCGACGAGCACGTGACCGTGGGGGAGGAGGCACGGTTGCGCCACCGTTACCTCGACCTCCGCCGCAGCGGGCCGGCCGCCGCCATCCGGCTGCGAAGCCAGGTCAACCGTGCGGCTCGTGACGTCCTCCACCAGCACCGTTTCGTCGAGGTCGAGACCCCGACGCTCACCCGCAGCACGCCCGAGGGGGCGCGCGACTTCCTGGTGCCGGCGCGGCTGCAGCCCGGCAGCTGGTACGCGCTGCCGCAGAGCCCGCAGCTGTTCAAGCAGCTGCTCATGGTCGGCGGCCTCGAGCGGTACTACCAGATCGCACGCTGCTACCGGGACGAGGACTTCCGTGCCGACCGGCAGCCCGAGTTCACCCAGCTCGACATCGAGATGAGCTTCGTCGACCAGGACGACGTCATCGCGCTGTCCGAGGAGCTTCTGGTCGCGCTGTGGTCGCTCATCGGCTACGAGGTGCCGACGCCGATCCAGCGGATGACCTACGCCGAGGCGATGGCCCGGTTCGGCACCGACAAGCCCGACCTGCGGATGGGCCTGGAGCTCGTCGACTGCACCGACTACTTCGCCGACACGCCGTTCCGCGTGTTCCAGGCGCCCTACGTCGGCGCCGTGGTGATGCCGGGAGGTGCGAGCCAGCCGCGCAAGCAGCTGGACGCGTGGCAGGAGTGGGCCAAGCAGCGCGGCGCCCGCGGCCTCGCCTACGTGCTGTACGGCGACGACGGCGAGCTCGGCGGCCCGGTGGCCAAGAACCTCTCCGAGGAGGAGCGCGCCGGGCTCATGGCGCACGTGGGGGCCGAGCCGGGCGACTGCGTGTTCTTCGGCGCCGGAGCGGTGAAGTCGACCCGCGCCCTGCTGGGCGCTGCGCGCCTGGAGATCGGGCGCCGCGGCGGTCTGCTCGACGAGTCCGCCTGGAGCTTCGTGTGGGTCGTCGACGCGCCGCTGTTCGAGCCGGCCGACGAGGCCACCGCGGCCGGCGACGTGGCCGTCGGCGGCGGCGCCTGGACCGCCGTCCACCACGCCTTCACCAGCCCGCAGGACGCCGACGGGTTCGAGCAGGACCCCGGTGGCGCGCTGGCGTGGGCCTACGACATCGTCTGCAACGGCAACGAGATCGGCGGCGGGTCGATCCGTATCCATCGCCGCGACGTCCAGCAGCGGGTCTTCGGCGTCATGGGGCTCGGGGAGGCCGAGGCCCAGGAGAAGTTCGGCTTCCTGCTCGACGCCTTCCAGTACGGGGCCCCGCCGCACGGCGGCATCGCCTTCGGCTGGGACCGCGTGGTCGCGCTGCTGGCCGGCACCGAGTCGATCCGCGACGTCATCGCGTTCCCCAAGTCCGGGGGTGGGATCGACCCGCTCACCGATGCCCCCGCACCCATCACCGCCGAGCAGCGGAAGGAAGCGGGCGTGGACGCCGTCGCGCCGGAAGAACCGCGCGACACGCCCTGATCACGCGTAACGATCTCGACCCTGGTCGAGACCACATCGTTACCGATGCGTGCTTGCCGAGCCGAGGCCCAGGTCACATAGAGTCCACTGCGGTGTACGGGAGACCCCCGCCGCCCACCACGCTGGAAACACTCGACATCCTTCGAAAGGTGACCAGGTGACGCTGACCGCTTCGAACCTGGAGTCGCACGGCGACGACCACTTCGACGGCGACGCGGCGCCCGGTGACGATTCAGGTGGTGGCGGCGACGTCAAAGGTCGCTCGCCGCTCCGGTTGGCGGTCACCCGGTTCCGCAAGGACAAGCTGTCGATGGTGGCGTTCATCATCACCGCGATCTTTGTGGTCACGGCGATCGTCACGCCGTTCCTGGTCAAGTTCGGTGTGCTCGACCCGAACGGGTTCAACCAAGACCTCCTCGACTTCACCAAGGGCGGCATCCCGAGCGGCTGGGGCGGCGGCATCAGCTGGAGCCACCCGTTGGGCGTGGAGCCGACGACGGGCCGCGACGTGCTCTCGCGCCTCATGCTCGGCACCACGATCTCGATGGCGATCGCGCTCAGCGCCGCACTGCTCACCGTCATGATCGGCACCTCCCTGGGCATCATCGCCGGCTTCACCGGCGGGGTCGTCGACAGCGGCATCGGCCGCATCATCGACCTGGTGCTCTCCTTCCCGAGCACCCTGATGCTGCTGGCGCTGTCCGGAGTGATCACCGACCGGATGGCCGACATCGGCATCCCCCCCGGTCCGAACGGGGCCTTCATCGACGGGTCCTACGTGGTGATCGTGCTGGCGGTGTTCGGATGGCCGCCCGTGGCCCGGCTGATCCGCGGTCAGGTGCTGTCGATCCGCGAGCGCGAGTTCGTCGACGCCGCGATCCTCATGGGCGCCTCGCGCCGGCGGATCTACTTCAAGGAGATCCTGCCCAACCTGTGGGCTCCGATCCTGGTCTACTTCACGCTCCTGATGCCGGCGTTCGTGTCGGCGGAGGCGGCGCTCAAGTTCCTCGGCGTCGGCATCAACACCCCGACACCCACCCTGGGCAACGTCCTGCAGGCCGCGCTCGG
This sequence comes from uncultured Actinomycetota bacterium, assembly GCA_963808855.1. Lineage (GTDB taxonomy): Bacteria > Actinomycetota > Actinomycetes > Propionibacteriales > Nocardioidaceae > Nocardioides. The sequence goes on from CAWEHA010000002.1 coordinate 2,048,081, forward strand.
CTACTCCCAGAGCGACTTCGTCTTCTTCTTCGTGCCGGCGTTGATCATCGCCAGCATCGTGATCTCGTTCAACCTGCTGGGCGACGGCGCGCGCGACGCGCTGGACCCAAGGGCGGCCAGGTAGCGCGCCCCACCCACGACTCCCCATCCACACACAGACTTTCCGTAGGAAAGAGCCCCGTCGGCGTCTCGGCGGGAGAACCCCTTGAAGGAGAAAACATGGGCAGGAATCGCAATCGGCTGCTTGCAGTCGCTGCGTCCGTCACCCTCGCGGCATCCCTGGCCGCGTGCGGCGGCGACGACGGCGGCGGAGGCGGTGCTGGCGAAGCGCAGAAGCGCACGGAGGCCGAGAAGGGTGGCGACATCACCTATCTGGCGACCGCCGTCATCGAGCACCTCGACCCGCAGCGCGTCTACGTCGGCCGCGACATCTCGAACCTGAACCGGCTGTCGTACCGCGGCCTGGTGATGTTCCCGCCCGGCGAGACCGACCCGGCGAAGGGCACCACGCCCATCCCCGACCTCGCCACCGACACCGGCACCTCCAACGAGGACGCCACCGAGTGGGAGTTCACGGTCAAGGAGGGCCCGGTCTGGCAGGACGGCTCCCCGGTCACCTGCGAGGACTTCAAGTACGGCGTGTCCCGCAACTTCGCCACCGACGTGATCGACGGTGGCCCGAACTTCTACCCGCGCGACTACCTGGACGTTCCCGAGTCGGAGCCCGGTGTGTCGGTCTACAAGGGCCCCTACACCGGAGAGGGCCAGGAGGAGTTCGACAAGGCCGTCACCTGTGAGGGCAGCACCATCACCTACCGGTTCCGCAAGCCGTTCCCGGACTTCCCGCTGGCCATCGCGGCGCTGCACGCGTTCGCGCCGTTCAAGGAGTCTGAGGACCAGGGCGACAAGGACAACCTCGAGGTCTTCTCGAACGGTCCGTACATGCTCGAGGGCGAGTGGAACGAGGACTCCGGCGGCACCTTCGTGCGCAACCCCGAGTGGAGCGGCGACGAGGACAAGAACCGTGAGGCGAACTTCGAGACGCTGACCTTCGAGCAGGGCGTCGAGCCCGAGGTCCAGGCCGACCGGCTCATCGCCGACACCGAGGACACCAACACGATCAACGCCACCGACATCCCGGCCTCCCGCTACGCGCAGATCACCGGCGACGTGGAGGATCGTGCGATCAACATCGAGTCGCCGTTCACCAACTACCTGGTGCCCAACTTCAACCGGGTCACCAACCTGAAGGTGCGCCAGGCACTCGCGCTCGCCACCAACCGGATCGCCTACACCGGCGCGCTCGGCGGTGAGAACGCGGCCATCCCGACGCTGACGGTCGTCAGCGCCGACGTGCCGGGTCACCAGCAGAACGACGCCTTCGGCTCGCCGGACGGCGGCGACATCGAGGCCGCGAAGAAGCTGCTCGAGGAGTCCGGTGAGGAGACGCCGTACCCGATCAAGCTCACCTACCCGATCGGCTCGGAGGAGACCGACAAGGCCTTCGCGGCCCTGAAGGACACCTACGACGCGGCTGGCTTCCAGGTGGAGCTCGAGGGTCTCGACCCGTCGGGTCCGTACTACGACACCATCCAGAAGCCCGACTCCGACAGCGACCTGATCTGGGGTGGCTGGGGTGCTGACTGGCCGTCGATCTCGACGGTCATCCCGCCGCTGTTCGACAGCCGCATCAACCTGACCCCGACCAACAACGGTCAGGACTACGGCAACTACGACAGCGACGAGGCCAACGCCCTGATGGACGAGGCCGGGAAGGTGACCGACCTCGACGAGAGCGCTGCCGCGTGGGCCAAGGTCGACGCCAAGCTGGCCGAGGACGTCGCCTACATCCCGCTCAACGCAGACAAGTTCTACTTCCTGCGTGGGTCGAACATCGCGAACTACGTGAACGCGGTGTCGACGAGCGGTTACCCCGACCTGGGAGTCATCTCCCTGGCCGACCCTGACGCGTGATCCCTGGCTCGACCGCAGTGATCACCCGGCAGGACCAGCACCACCGGCGCTGAGGCGCCACCGGTCCGCGCGGCCCTACGTCAATGACGTGGGGCCGCGCGGCACCGTCCGGGCGTAGGGTCCGGGACATACGACCAAATCTCCGAGGTGCCAGATGTTCGCGTACACGGTCCGACGGGTCTTCGCAGGACTGATCCTGCTCATCGTGATGAGCATGATCACCTTCGTCCTCTTCTTCGCCAGCTCGGAGTCTCCCGAGCGGTTCGCGTGCGGACCCAAGTGCACCCAACAGCAGCTCGAGACGACGGAGAAGTCGCTGGGCTACGACGAGCCGATCTACGTGCAGTGGGGCAAGTTCGCCAAGGGCGTCTTCGTGGGCCGCGAGTTCCCCGAGGACGCGAAGCTCAAGGAAGCCGCACCCGAGCTGATCACCGAGTGCCCGGCCCCCTGCATCGGGTACTCCCAGGGATACAACACACCGGTCCTCGAGAAGATCTCCGAGGCGCTCCCCATCTCGGTCTCGCTGGCCATCGTCGCGTTCATCATGTGGATCACCGGCGGCGTCGTGTTCGGGGTGCTCGCCGCCTTAAAAAAGGGCACGATCGTCGACCGCGGCATCGTCGCCCTGTCGCTGGTCGCCTTCGCGTTCCCCACCTTCTTCATCGGCCTGCTCATCCTGCAGTTCGTCGCCATTCAGTGGGGCCTCATCGACATCCCCCGCTACGTCCCGCTGACGGAGAATCCGTGGGCGTGGCTCACCGGCCTGATCGCACCCGCGTTCACGCTGGCTCTCGTCTACATGGCGGGTTACATCCGGATGACCCGCGCCTTCGTGCTCGAGACGATGAGCGAGGACTACATCCGCACCGCTCGTGCCAAGGGACTGCCGAAACGCACGGTCGTCGGGAAGCACACGTTGCGTGCGACGCTGACCCCGTTGGTCACGCTGTCCGGGCTGGACCTGGCCGGGCTCCTGGGCGGAGCGATCATCACCGAGTCGGTCTTCAACTTCAACGGCGTCGGCCGGCTGGCCGTGCGCTCGATCGCCCGCTTCGACCTGCCGATCATCGTCGGGATCGTGATGCTGGTGGCGGCGTTCGTCATCGTCGCGAACATCGTGGTCGACCTCCTCTATGCGGTCATCGATCCGCGGGTACGCCTGGGTTGAGCCCAGTCAGGAACACGCACGCGCACTATCGTTAGCCGCCAGAAGGAGCCTCATGTCCACCACTGGACAGGAAATCGCCGTGACCTCGTCGCCAGCCGCCCGGCCGCCGGCCGACAGCCCGCTGCTCGTCGTCGAGGACCTCAAGGTCCACTTCCCGTCCAGTGATGGCGTCGTCAAGGCCGTCGACGGGCTGAGCTACACCGTCGAGCGGGGCAAGACCCTCGGCATCGTCGGCGAGTCCGGGTCCGGCAAGTCGGTGTCGAGCTCGGCGATCATGGGCCTGTTCCACGGCAGCACGGCCCAGCTCTCCGGGAGCATCTGGCTCGACGGGCGCGACATCCTCGCGCTCGAGGAGAACGAGATGCGGCGGCTGCGCGGCCAGGACGTCTCGATGATCTTCCAGGACCCGTTGTCGGCCCTGCACCCGTACTACACGGTGGGCGCGCAGATCATCGAGGCCTACCGCGTGCACAACGACGTGAGCAAGAAGGTGGCCCGGGCCCGGGCGATCGAGCTGCTCGACCGGGTCGGCATCCCGCAGCCCGACTCCCGCGTCGACGCCTACCCGCACCAGTTCTCCGGCGGCATGCGGCAGCGCGCGATGATCGCCATGGGCCTGGTCAACGACCCCGCTCTGCTCATCGCCGACGAGCCCACCACCGCCCTCGACGTCACCGTGCAGGCCCAGATCCTCGACCTGCTGCAGGACCTGCAGCGGGAGTTCGACTCGGCGGTCATCATCATCACCCACGACCTCGGGGTCGTCGCCGAGATGACCGACGACACCCTCGTCATGTACGCGGGCAAGGCGGTCGAGTACGGCGCCACCAAGGAGATCCTGACTCACCCGGAGATGCCGTACACCTGGGGCCTGCTCTCGAGCGTCCCCGACGTCACCGGCGACACCAGCGCGAAGCTGATCCCCATCCCCGGCAACCCACCCTCACTGCTCAACCCGCCGACGGGGTGCGCGTTCCACCCGCGCTGCCTGCATCGCGACAAGGTTCCCGGCAACCTGTGCCGCACCGAGGTGCCCGAGCTGCTGCCCGGGAGCCGGGGGCCAGGTCACCTGAAGCGATGCCACCTGCCCAACTCCCAGGAGGTCTTCGAGACCGAAGTCCTGCCCGAGATCGCCCCCGACCTCGTGGAGGAGCGCTGATGTCCGACACCGGAACCGACAAGCCGACCTGGGAGACCCACGACCCCTCCGGGGAGCCGAAGCCCGAGCCCGAGAGCGCCGACACGTTCGTCACCGACGCCGACCTGGCGCCCTTGGCGGCGCACGCGCCCACGGAGGCGCCCGTCGACGCCGTGCCGATCCTCGAGGTCAAGAACCTCACGATGTACTTCCCGGTGAAGTCGTCCGGGATCATCCACCGCACGGTCGGGCAGGTGCAGGCCGTCGACGGCATCTCCTTCGAGGTGCTCGAGGGCGGCTCGCTCGGCCTGGTCGGCGAGTCCGGCTGCGGCAAGTCCACCACCGGCCGGCTGATCACCCGGCTCTACGAGCCGACCGGCGGCGAGATCATCTTCCAGGGCAAGAACATCGCTTCCACGCGCGAGCGCGACCTCAAGCCGCTGCGCAAGGACATCCAGATGATCTTCCAGGACCCGTACACGTCGCTGAACCCGCGGCACACCGTCGGGTCGATCGTCGGTGCACCGTTGCGCATCCACGAGATCGTGCCGAGGAACAAGGTGCTGGACCGGGTCAAGGAGCTGCTCGCGATCGTCGGGCTCAACCCGGAGCACTACAACCGCTACCCGAACGAGTTCTCCGGTGGTCAGCGCCAGCGCATCGGCATCGCCCGCGCACTCACCCTGAACCCCCGGCTGCTGGTGGCCGACGAGCCGGTCTCGGCCCTCGACGTCTCGATCCAGGCGCAGGTCGTGAACCTGCTCCAGGACATCCAGCGCGAGTTCGGCGTCGCCTTCCTGTTCATCGCCCACGACCTCGCGGTGGTGCGTCACTTCTGCCCCGAGATCGCTGTCATGTACCTCGGCAAGATCGTCGAGATCGGTGACCGCGAGAGCATCTACCACAACGCCCATCACCCCTACACGCAGGCGTTGCTGTCGGCGGTGCCCGACGTCAAGCAGGCCGCGATCGGTGGTCGCCGCGATCGGATCCGGCTCGAGGGTGACGTCCCGAGCCCGATCAACCCGCCGTCCGGCTGCCGGTTCCGCACCCGCTGCCCGCTGGCCCAGGAGATCTGCGCGAAGCACGAGCCGCCCCTGCTCCAGATCGGGTCCAAGCACAAGGTGGCCTGCCACTTCCCGGGCCGGATCGGTCAGCACCCGGAGACGCCGATCACCTCGCGGCTGCTCGGGGTCGACGACGCCGGCAACCCCGACCCGGGAGCGAGCCCGAGCGAGAAGCTGCAGACCCAGCCCGGCTACGACGACACCTGGTTCGACCTGGACAAGAAGACGTTTGGACGAGCCTGACGCGCTGTTCGACGCGCCCGCCGGCGCATCGGCCCCGGGGGCGGCGGGTGGCGGCGGCTCGCTGAGCGACTCTGCGCACGCCGCCGCGCCGCTGGCCGTGCGCATGCGGCCGCGCACGCTCGACGAGCTCGCCGGCCAGGAGCAGCTGCGGGCGCCGGGGTCCCCGCTGCACCAGCTGGTCGAGGGCGACCAGTCGCTGTCGCTGCTGCTGTGGGGCCCGCCGGGCACCGGCAAGACCACCATCGCCTCGATCGTCAGCCGCACCACCGGGCGCCGGTTCGTCGAGGTGTCGGCAGTTTCGGCGGGGGTGAAGGAGGTGCGGGCGGCCATCGACGCCGCCCGCCGCGAGCTCGTGCGGGGCGGCCCGGAGACGGTGCTGTTCGTCGACGAGGTGCACCGGTTCAGCAAGGCCCAGCAGGACGCGCTCCTCCCCGGCGTCGAGAACCGCTGGGTCACGCTGGTGGCGGCCACCACCGAGAACCCGTTCTTCAGCGTGATCTCGCCGTTGCTCTCGCGCAGCCTGCTGCTGCGGCTCGAGCCGTTGCGCGACGACGACGTCCGCGCGGTGCTGGGGGCCGCGATCGCCGACGAGCGGGGCCTGGCCGGAGCCGTGGCGGTCGACGACGACGTGCTCGACCACCTGGTGCGGCTCGCCGGTGGCGACGCCCGGCGCGGCCTCACCTACCTCGAGGCAGCGGCCGGCGCGGCCTCCTCACGTGGCGCCGAGCGGATCGACCTCGAGACCGCCGAGACCGCGGTCGACCGGGCCGCGGTGCGCTACGACCGGCAGGGCGACCAGCACTACGACGTGACCAGCGCCTTCATCAAGTCGATCCGCGGGTCCGACGCCGACGCCGCCATGCACTACCTGGCCCGCATGGTCGAGGCGGGGGAGGACCCGCGCTTCATCGCCCGCCGGCTGGTGATCCTCGCCAGCGAGGACATCGGCCTCGCCGACCCGACCGCGCTCACCACGGCGGTGGCGGCCGCCCAGGCGGTGCAGCTGATCGGGATGCCGGAGGCCGGGCTCAACCTCGCCCACGCCGTGATCGCCCTGGCCGTGGCGCCGAAGTCGAATGCCGTCACCATGGCCCTGGGCGCCGCCAGCGCCGACGTGCGCGACGGCAAGATCGGTCCCGTGCCGGCGCACCTGCGTGACGCCCACTACCCCGGCTCGAGCAAGCTCGGCCACGGGAAGGGCTACACCTACAGTCACGACGAGCCCTACGGCATCGCCGAGCAGCAGTACGCCCCCGACGTCGTCGCCGACGCCGAGTACTACCGCCCCACCGAGATCGGCGCCGAGGCCGCGGTCAAGGAGCGCTGGGAGCGCATCCGCCGTCTCATCCGCGGCTCCTGAGTGCCTCGCCGAGTCGGGCCTCTGGGGCTGCAATCAAGCGCCGACTCGGCGGGTGAGGGGATGGCCTAGGCTCGTGTCCCGTGACTGCCGACTGGACTGCGCCGGCCTGGGCCGTGCTCGCCGCGGTCGGTGTGCTGGTCGTCCTCGTCGTCGGGCTGACGTTCGCGCTGGCTCGGTCGCGGCGCCGCACCGCGGCCTCCCTCGAGGTCGCCCGGCGCGACGCCGAGGCGCTGCGCGAGCAGGTCGCGGCCATCGAGCGGCGACTGGCCGAGCCCGCGCCCCGGCACCGGGCGGAGGAGAGCGAGTACACGATCACGACGATCGGTCGCGATGAGCCCGAGCAGGGGCCGGTGCCGACGGTGCCCGCGCCGCTGTTCGCCGACCTCGTGCTGCGCGAGAGCGTGGTGCAGGCGGTGTCGCTGGTGGCCGGCCTGCGCCGGGCGCTCGCCCCCGAGACGCGCAACCGGATCCGCTTCGAGATGCGGCAGGAGGTCAAGCGGGCCCGGAGGCAGCGTCGTGCCGACCTGCGCCAGGCGCGCCGCGAGTACGAGGCACGCCAGCGGGCCGCGGCATGAGTCGCGCCATCTGGTTCGTCGCCGGCACCGGGGCCGGCGTGTACGCCGCCGTCCGGGCCAAGCGGGTGGCCGAGGCCCTCTCCGTCGACGGCCTGCGCGACCGGGTCGGCGCCGCCGTCGTGGGCGCGCGGATCTTCCGCGACGAGGTGGCCCAGGGCCGCGCCGAGGCCGAAACCGGGTTGCGCGAACGTATGGGCGTCGCGCTCCATGAAGCGGAGCGACGCCGTGAGCTCACGGCGTCCCCCGACCGTGAGCCAGAGACTGAAGAGAGCAGCACCTGATGCAGACCAGCGAGATCCGCCGCCGCTTCCTCGCGCACTTCGAGCGCGCGGGGCACACGGTGGTGCCCTCGGCGTCCTTGCTGCTCGACGACCCGAACCTGCTCTTCGTGAACGCCGGCATGGTGCCGTTCAAGCCGTTCTTCCTCGGCCAGGAGACCCCGCCGTACGACCGCGCCACCAGCGTGCAGAAATGCGTGCGCACCCCCGACATCGAGGACGTCGGCAAGACCACGCGGCACGGCACGTTCTTCGAGATGTGCGGCAACTTCTCCTTCGGCGACTACTTCAAGGAAGGCGCGATCGAGCTGGCGTGGGACCTCGTCACGACGTCGCAGGACGACGGCGGCTTCGGCCTCGACGAGAGCCGGCTGTGGCCCTCGATCCTGCTCGGCGACGACGAGGCGCTGGCGCTGTGGATGAAGGTCACCGGCCTGCCCGAGCACCGCATCGTCAAGCTCGGCCCCAAGGAGAACTACTGGTCGATGGGCGTGCCCGGCCCCGGCGGGCCATGCTCGGAGATCCTCTACGACCGCGGGCCGGCCTACGGCCCGGACGCCGACTGGGCCGCGATGGGCCCCGTGATGGACCCCGAGCTCGAGGACCGCTACCTCGAGATCTGGAACCTGGTGTTCATGCAGGAGGAGCTCAGCGCGGTGCGGTCGAAGGAGGACTTCGACGTCGTCGGGCCGCTGCCGGCCAAGAACATCGACACCGGCATGGGCCTCGAGAGGGTCGCCTACCTGCTGCAGGGCGTCGACAACATGTACGAGATCGACGTGATGCGGCCGGTGATCGAGGTCGCCGAGGAGCTCACCGGTCGCCGGTACGGCGCCGACGGTGACGACGACGTCCGGTTCCGCGTGGTCGCCGACCACGTGCGCAGCTCGATGATGCTCATCGGTGACGGCGTCACGCCCGGCAACGAGGCCCGGGGCTACGTGCTGCGGCGACTGCTGCGGCGCGCCGTCCGCTCGATGCGGCTCCTGGGCTGCGACGACCCCGTGCTGCCCACCCTGATGCCGGTCAGCCGCGACAAGATGGGCGAGACCTACTCCGAGCTGAAGAGCGACTGGGACCGGATCGCGCGGGTCGCCTACGCCGAGGAGGAGGCGTTCCGCAAGACGCTCGCCGCCGGCACCGCGATCTTCGACACCGCGGCCCGCGAGGTGCGCGACGCCGGGGGCACCGAGCTCGGCGGCGATCGGGCGTTCGCGCTCCACGACACCTACGGCTTCCCGATCGACCTCACCCTCGAGATGGCGAGCGAGGCCGGGCTCGCGGTCGACGAGGCCGGGTTCCGCGCGCTGATGGCCGAGCAGCGGGAGCGGGCCAAGGCCGACGCGAAGGCGAAGCGGGGCCAGCACGCCGACACCGCCGTCTACCGAGCGATCCTCGACGAGCACGGGCCCACCGAGTGGCTGGCCTACGAGACCCTCGACACCGAGTCGCGCCCGCTCGCGCTGCTGAGCGGTGGGCGCCCGACCGAGCTGCTCGGCAACGGTGAGGTGGGCGAGCTGGTGCTCGACCGCACCCCGTTCTACGCGGAGTCCGGCGGCCAGGCCGCCGACGCCGGCCTCATCGAGTTCGACGGCGGCCGGCTCGAGGTGGTCGACGTCCAGCGACCGGTGCGGGGGCTGGTCGTGCACCAGGTGCGCGTGGTCGACGGCGAGCTGCACGCCCGCGCGGTCGCCGACTCGCTCCTGCACGCCCGCGTCGACCCCGAGTGGCGCACCGGCGCCCGGCAGGCGCACTCCGGCACCCACGTGGTGCACGCGGCGCTGCGGCAGGTGCTCGGCCCGAGCGCGCTGCAGTCCGGCTCCTACAACCGGCCCGGCTACCTGCGCCTCGACTTCGGGTGGACGACGTCGCTGAGCCCCGACGAGCTGCGCGCGATCGAGCTGGTCTCCAACGAGGCGCTGCGCGCCGACCTGCCGGTGGCCTGGCAGTACATGACCCTGGACGAGGCCAAGGAGTGGGGCGCGGTCGCGCTGTTCGGCGAGACCTACGACGCTGGCAAGGTCCGGGTGGTCGAGATCGGCGGCCCGTGGTCGCGCGAGCTGTGCGGCGGCACCCACGTCGACCACGCCTCGCAGATCGGCACCGTCGTCGTCACCGGCGAGTCGTCGGTCGGCTCGGGCAGCCGCCGGATCGAGGCCTTCACCGGCGTCGAGGGCTTCGCCTACCTCGCCCGCGAGCGCGACGTCGTCGGCCAGCTCACCGGCCTGCTCAAGACCCAGCCCGACGACCTCGTGCCCCGCGTGGCCGACCTCGTCGACCGGCTCCGGGTGGCCGAGAAGGAGATCGAGAAGGCGCGCGTGCAGCACCTGCTCGCCGGCGGTGCGGAGCTCGCCGCGGGTGCGCAGGACGTCGCGGGCACCCGTGTGGTGGCGCACCGGGTGGACGGCGCGAGCAGCGGCGACGTGCGCACCCTCGCCCTCGACGTGCGGGGCCGGCTGCCACAGGACGCGCCCGGCGTCGTGGTGATGGTGGGCGTTGCCGACGGCAAGGTGTCGGTGGTCGCGGCGTGCAACGATCTGGCTCAACAGCGCGGGATTGCGGCCGGTGACCTGGTGCGCGCGGTCGGCCCGCTGCTCGGCGGCAAGGGCGGTGGCCGCGCCGACGTCGCGCAGGGCGGCGGTTCCGACGTCTCCCGCATCGACGAGGCGCTGGCGCTCGTGGTCACCGAGGTGGCAGCACACTCGTGAGACCCGGCGTCCGCATCGGCCTCGACCCGGGTGACGCCCGGATCGGGGTCGCCCGCTCCGACCCCTCCGGCATGCTCGCCACCCCGGTGGAAACCGTGCGCGCCGGCCCGAGCGCGCTGCGCCGGATCCGCCGGATCGCGGCCGAGCACGACGCCGTGGAGGTGGTGGTCGGGCTGCCCCGCTCGCTGTCCGGCGGCGAGGGCCCGGCCGCGGCCAAGGTGCGGGAGTTCGCCGCGACGCTCGCGGCCGGCGTCGCGCCGGTGCCGGTGCGGCTCGTCGATGAGCGCCTCACCACCGTGACGGCGGAGGCTATGCTGCGCGACCGTGGCCGGAAGGGGAGCGGACGGCGCGCGGTGGTCGACCAGGCCGCGGCGGTGCTGATCCTGCAACACGCCCTCGACAGCGAGCGCGCCTCGGGTCGCGCCCCCGGCGAGACGGTGCCCGTTGATGAGGTGGGCACGACGCCGGACCTAGCCCAGGAGACGAATGACGGAGCGTGACCAGCACGACCCCACGGTGGTGCCCGGCATCGCCCCCGAGCCCGGCGCCCGCCGGGCGCCGGGAGCCCGGCGTCGCAAGCGCCGTGGCTCGGGCTGCCTGCCGATCCTCGTGGTGCTGGTGATCATCGGCGCGCTGGGATGGTTCGGCGTCACCCGCGGCATCGACTTCGTGCAGGAGCAGTTCAGCGGGGAGGCCGACGACTACCCCGGCCCCGGCTCGGGCCGTGTGGTGTTCGAGGTGCAGGACGGCGACTCGGCGGGAGAGGTCGGGCGCAACCTGGAGAGCGCCGGCGTGGTGGCCAGCGTGGAGGCCTTCACGGACGCCGTCGCGGGCAGCACCCAGAGCCCGCAGGTCGGGGTGTTCGTGCTCAAGGAGGAGATGGCGGCCGTCGACGCGCTCGACGTCCTGGCGGACCGCGCGAACGACGAGAGCATCCGGCTCACGCTGCTGCCCGGCAAGACCGTCGACGAGATCGTGACGCTGCTGGGCCAGGACACCGAGTTCGGCAAGCGGGCGTACCAACGCGCCCTCGAGGACCCCGGGGCGCTCGGCCTGCCCGACTACGCCGAGGGCGAGATCGAGGGGTTCCTCGCACCGGGCGCCTACGTGTTCGGGCCGGACGACACCCCGGAGACGATCCTGGCCGCCATGTTCGACCGGTTCAGCGCCGAGGCCGAGTCGGTCGACCTCGTAGGCGGCGCCGAGGGGCTCGGCTACACACCGCTCGAGGTCGTCACCGTCGCGAGCATGCTGCAGGTGGAGGGCCGGGCGGCCGACCGGCCCAAGATCGCGCGGGTGATCTACAACCGGCTGGAGATCGAGGGCAACCCGACTGGCGGATTCCTCCAGATCGACGCCACCGTCAACTACGCCCTGGGGGAGAAGGTGGCCCGACTGACCATTGAGCAGATCGACTCGGTGGCCGACTCGCCGTACAACACCTACCGCACCCAGGGCCTACCCCCCGGCCCGATCGCCACCGTCGACTCCAACGCGCTCCGGGCCGCCCTCGCCCCGGCCGACGGGCCGTGGTTCTTCTACATCACGGTGAACCTCCGCACCGGTCTCACCAAGTTCACCGACGACCCCGACGAGTTCACGCGGTTCCGCGCCCAGCTCGACGCCTACTGCGCGAACCAGTCCGACCGCTGCTGAGCGGATCTCCATGCGCTGCGCGGTTCTGGGCGACCCGGTCGACCACTCGCTGTCGCCGGCCCTGCACGGGGCGGTGTACGCCGCCCGCGGGCTCGACTGGACCTACGAGGCGGTGCGGGTCCGTGCCGGCGGCCTGCCGGCCTTCCTCGGCGGCCTCGACGACGAGTGGCGTGGCCTGTCCCTCACGATGCCGCTCAAGCGGGAGGTGCTGCGGCTCGGCGCACGGACCAGGGTGGTCGACCTGGCGGGCGCCGCCAACACGGTGGTGCTGGACGGCGCCGGCGGGGTGACCCTCGACAACACCGACCTGCCCGGCGCCGTCGCCGCAGTCCGGGAGCGCTACACCGGACCGGTCGACGTCGCCACCGTGCTCGGGGCGGGCGCCACCGCCGCGTCGGTCGGGCTGGCGCTGTGCGACCTGGGCGCGCGGGAGGTGCGACTGCTCACGCGGTCACCGGCCCGGGCGGCCGAGACGGTGGCCGCGCTGGCCCGCCACCCGACGCCGCCGGCGGTGACCGTGGGCGACCTCGGCACCGACGTCGCGACCGGCGAGGTGGTGGTCTCGACGGTCCCCGCCGAGGCGCAGGACGCCGGCCTGGTCGACCGCTGCGCCGCGGTGCCCGTGGTGTTCGACGTCGTCTACGACCCGTGGCCCACCCCGCTGGCCGCCGCGGCCGCCGCCGACGAGACCCAGGTGCTCGTGAGCGGCCTCGACCTGCTCGTGCACCAGGCCGCCCTCCAGCACGCCCGGTTCACCGGCGAGCCCGACGGTCACGCCGACCCGGACGTGCTCGCCGTGATGCGGCAGGCGGGGGAGCGGGCGCTGCGGGAGCGCGGATGAGCGGCGCCGTCGAGGTGGCCGAGGCGGTGCAGGCCGGCGTGGCCGGTGCGGCGGCGTGCGCGCTGGCCGCGGCTCTGCTGCCGAGGCTGGTGGCCCGGCTCCCCGAGCCCGAGCCGGATCCGGAGCTGGAGGAGCTCGAGGGTCCGAAGCCGCCCTACCGCGAGCTGGCCGGGTCGCCCGGCTTCGCCGTCGCGGTCGTGTGGACGGCGGCCGCCGTGGGTGCGGTGGCCGGCGCCGCGCTGGGCTGGGACTCCTACCTCGCCGTCGTGCTGCCGGCCGTGCCGTTCGGCGCGGCCCTGGCGGTGATCGACCTGAGAGTGCGCCTGCTCCCGCTGCGGCTGGTGTATGCAGCGCTCCTGCTCGCTGTGGTGGGCGCGGCCGCGGTCGGGGCGGCCACCGGGTCGCCCGACGTCCTCGTCCGCGGGGCCGGCGGGTACGTGGCGGCCGGTCTCGTCTACGGCGCGCTGTGGTGGCTGAGCCCGTCCGGCCTCGGGTTCGGCGACGTGCGGGCCGCCGCGCTCGCCGGCTTCCTGCTCGCCCCGCTCGGCTGGGGCGTGCTCGTCGTCGCGCTGTGGCTCGGGTCGGTGCTCTTCAGCGTCCCGGCGCTGGTGGTGGCCACGGTCCGGCGGGACCGCAACGTGCTCCGCCGGCACTTCCCGTTCGGGCCGTTCCTGCTGGGCGCGGTGCCGATCGGTCTCGTCATCCAGCGACCCCTGACGGCGCTGCTCGGCGCCTGAGGGAGACTTCCTCCCATGCTGCGCTGGTTGACCGCGGGGGAGTCCCACGGCCCGTCCCTGGTCGCGATCCTCGAGGGGATGCCCGCCCACGTCGCCGTCACCACCGACGACCTCGCCGACGCGCTCGCCCGCCGCCGCCTGGGATACGGCCGCGGCGCGCGGATGAAGTTCGAGCAGGACGCCGTCACGATCACCGGCGGCGTGCGGCATGGACGCACCCAGGGCGGCCCGGTGGCAATCACCATCGGCAACACCGAGTGGCCGAAGTGGGAGACCGTGATGGCGGCCGACCCGGTCGACGCCGAGGTACTGGAGGGGCAGGCCCGCAACGCCGCGCTCACCCGGCCGCGGCCCGGCCACGCCGACCTCGCCGGCATGCAGAAGTACGACTTCGACGAGGCCCGCCCGGTGCTCGAGCGCGCCTCGGCCCGCGAGACCGCGGCCCGGGTGGCGCTGGGCCGGGTGGCCACGAACTTCCTCGACCAGGCGCTCGGGGTGACCGTGCTCTCGCACGTGATCGAGCTCGGCGGCGTCCGCGCGCCGGCCGGCGTCTGGCCGCAGCCGGACGACGGGTCGACCGGTGGCGTGCTGGAGCGGCTCGACGCCGACCCGGTGCGCTGCCTCGACCCCGACGCCTCCGCCGCGATGGTGGCCCGCGTCGACCAGGCCCACGCCGACGGCGACACTCTCGGCGGCGTTGTCGAGGTGGTGGTGCACGGACTGCCACCGGGCCTCGGCTCGCACGTGCACTGGGACCGCCGTCTCGACTCCCGATTGGCCGGGGCGCTCATGGGCATCCAGGCGATCAAGGGCGTCGAGGTGGGCGACGGCTTCGAGCTCGCTGCGACGCCGGGCTCGCAGGCACACGACGAGATCGTGCCCACCGCCGACGGCATCCGCCGCGCCTCCGACCGCTCCGGCGGCACCGAGGGTGGCATGAGCACCGGCGAGGTGCTGCGGGTGCGGGCGGCGATGAAGCCGATCGCCACCGTGCCGCGGGCGCTGCGCACGGTCGACGTCAACACCGGTGAGGAGGCCGTGGCGCATCACCAGCGCTCCGACGTCTGCGCCGTACCCGCCGCCGGCATCGTGGCGGAGGCGATGGTGGCGCTGGTGCTGGCCGACGCCGTGCTGGAGAAGTTCGGCGGCGACTCGCTCGGCGAGACCCGCCGCAACGCGGAGTCGTACCTCGCCGCCCTGAGGATCCGGTGAGCCCGAAGGTGGTGCTGGTCGGGCCGATGGGTGCCGGCAAGACCACGGTGGCCGCGGTGCTGGCCGACCGGCTCGGCGTCGCCGTCCGCGACACCGACTCCGATGTCGAGGCCGCCGAGGGCCGCACGGTCTCCGACATCTTCGTCGAGTCCGGCGAGGCGCACTTCCGGGCGCTCGAGCGGGCGGCGGTGGCCGAGGCGCTGGCCTCCCACGACGGCGTGCTCGCGCTCGGCGGTGGTGCCGTGCTCGACGAGCAGACCCAAGCGGCCCTCGCCGGCCATCCGGTGGTGTTCCTGCGGGTCGGGCTGTCGGAGGCCGTGAAGCGGGTCGGGCTCGGCGTCGGCCGGCCGCTGCTGCTCGGCAACGTGCGCTCCCGCATCAAGGTGCTGCTCGACGAGCGCACCCCGATCTACGAGTCGGTGGCCACGCTCGTCGTCGACACCGACGACACCACACCGGACGACGTCGCCGACCGGATCCAGGAGGCCCTCCGATGACCCACGAACCCGCGTCCGTGCTGCACGTCGGCGGCGCCTCGCCGTACGACGTGGTGGTGGGCCACCACCTCGCCGACCGGCTGCCCGCGATGGTGGGCGACGCGCACCGGGTGGCGATCATCGCGCCCGACCCGCTCGAGCACCTGGTCGACGAGATCGTGCCGTCGCTGGCCGAGCGCGACCTCACGGTGCTGATGGTGCCGGACGGCGAGGAGGCCAAGACGGCGGAGGTCGCCAACTCCTGCTGGGAGGCGCTGGGCGAGGAGGGCTTCACCCGCTCCGACGTCGTGGTCACGCTCGGTGGCGGCGCCACCACCGACCTCGGCGGGTTCGTGGCGGCGTCCTGGCTGCGCGGCGTGCCGGTCGTGCACGTGCCCACCACGCTGCTCGGGATGGTCGACGCCGCCGTGGGCGGCAAGACCGGCATCAACACCGAGGCCGGCAAGAACCTCGTCGGCGCGTTCCACGAGCCGGCCGGCGTGGTGTGCGACCTGGCGCTGCTCGAGACGCTGCCCCGCGCCGAGCTGGTCTCCGGCCTCGCCGAGGTCGTGAAGTGCGGGTTCATCGCCGATCCCGAGATCCTGCGGCTGGTGGAGGAGACCGACCCCGACGACGTGGTGCCGTCGTCGCCGGTGCTGCGCGAGCTGGTGGAACGAGCGATCCGGGTGAAGATCGACGTCGTGGTGGCCGACCTGAAGGAGACCGGGGGAGCCGGGGGACACCCGGGACGCGAGGCGCTCAACTACGGGCACACCCTCGCCCACGCCGTCGAGCGGGCCGAGCGCTACACCATCCGGCACGGCGAGGCCGTGGCCATCGGCTGCGTCTACGTGGCCGAGCTCGCCCACCGCGCCGCCGCCCTGTCCGCCGACCTCGTCGAGCGGCACCGCGCGGCGTTCGGCCGGGTGGGGCTGCCCACCACCTACGACGGCGCGCCGTTCGACGACCTGCTCGCCACCATGCGCGTCGACAAGAAGGCCCGCGGCGACCGGCTCCGGTTCGTCGTGCTCGACGACGTCGCGCGGCCGACGATCCTCACCGGCCCGTCGGACGACGACCTGCGGGCGGCGTACGCGGCGATCGGGGGCTCCCGATGACCCGCGTGCTCGTGCTCAACGGCCCCAACCTCGGCCGGCTCGGCCGCCGGCAGCCGGAGATCTACGGCACCACCACCCACGCCGAGCTCGCCCACCAGTGCGTCGAGTGGGGCGGTGCGCTCGGTCTCGACGTCGAGGTGCGGCAGACCAACCACGAGGGCGAGCTGCTCGACTGGCTCAACGGCGCCGCCGACGACGGCACGCCCGTCGTCCTCAACGCCGCGGCCTGGACCCACTACTCCTACGCCCTGTTCGACGCCTGTGCCCAGCTCACCGGACCGCTCGTGGAGGTGCACATCTCCGACCCCTCGCAGCGGCCCGAGGAGTTCCGCCACACCTCGGTGGTGACGCCGCACGCCGTCCGCGTCGTCGCCGGCCAGGGCATCGAGGGCTACCGGATCGCGCTCGCCACCGTCGCCGAACACCTGTCCTGACGCCGGGTCATGTGCTGCAGGTGACCGTGTGGCGCCCGCGCGCGTACCCGACCGGCACCCGCCGTCAAGGATGCCTGCGGCCCCGCTTCGCGGCGCGCTTCGCGCGTCCTTGACTGCGGGTCCCGGCCGGTCGGGTCCACGGCGCGCAGTCGGCACGGGCTCCGCCCGCGCCGCCCGCATGCGCGGGCGCCCCAGCTTCCCACCCGTATCACCGGTCAGCCGACTCCTGCTCTTGTCGGCCGAAGTTTCGGCTGACAAGAGCAGGAATCGCCTGGGTCGCGGTGCTGGTGTGACGGCGAGACCCGGCGTGTTACGCGCGCGGCCACCGACCCCGAAGGACGGTCTAACTGTCGGCACATGAGCCGACTCGATGTCACACCGAGGCCGCACTTAGGATCGCGCGCATGGCCACCACCAACGACCTGAAGAACGGCATGGTGCTCGTCCTCGACCGCCAGCTCTGGGCCGTCGTCGAGTTCCAGCACGTCAAGCCGGGCAAGGGTCCCGCCTTCGTGCGCACCAAGCTCAAGAACGTCGAGACCAACAAGACCGTCGACAAGACCTTCAACGCGGGCACCAAGGTCGAGACCGCCACGGTCGACCGCCGCACGATGCAGTACCTCTACAACGACGGCACGTCCTACGTCTTCATGGACACCAGCACCTACGACCAGGTCGAGATCCCGCCGGAGGTCGTCGGCACCGCCCAGAACTTCCTGCTGGAGAACCAGGAGGCCGTGGTGGCCTCGAACGACGGCCGGGTGCTGTTCATCGAGATGCCGGCCTCGGTAGAGCTCGAGATCACCTTCACCGAGCCCGGCGTCGCCGGCGACTCGGCCACCGGCCGCACCAAGCCCGCCACGCTCGAGACGGGGCACGAGATCCAGGTGCCGCTCTTCGTCACGCAGGGCGAGAAGGTCAAGGTCGACACCCGCGACTCCTCCTACATGGGCCGCGTCAAGTCCTGATGCCGGGAGCCCGCTCCAAGGCCCGCCGGCGTGCGCTGGACCTCTTGTACGCCGCCGACCTGCGCGACGAGCCGGCCACCGACACCCTCGAGCGCGCCGTCGCCGAGGGCACCGGACCGACGAACGCCTACTCCGAGACCCTGGTGCGCGGCGTCGTCGAGCGCCAGGAGCGGATCGACCGCATCCTGAGCGCCTACTCCGAGGGCTGGACCCTCGACCGGATGCCCGCCGTCGACCGCAACGTGCTGCGGATCGGCGTGTGGGAGCTGATCTGGGCCGAGGACGTGCCCGACACGGTCGCCATCACCGAGGCGATGGCCTTGGTGCGCGACCTCTCGACCGACGAGTCGCCGCCGTTCGTCAACGGCCTCCTCGGCACCATCGCCCGCCACCGCGCCACGGACGAACTTCCTGGGTGAGCCCGCCCTCTTGACGGCCGGTCCATGCTGACCGAGTGACGGAGGGATCTGAGGACGTCGACCTGGTCGTGATCGGGCTCGGTCCGGGTGGGGAGGCACTGGCCACCGGCGCGGCGCAGGCGGGGCTGACGGTGGTGGCGGTCGACAAGCACCTGGTGGGTGGCGAGTGCCCCTACTACGGCTGCGTGCCCACCAAGACCATGGTGCGGGCGAGCGAGGTGCTCGGCGAGGCGCGGCGGATCGAGGGCACTGCCGGCGAGGTGGCGGTGACGCCGTCCTGGACGCCGGTGGCCGCCAAGATCGCCGACCAGGTCACCGACCACTGGGACGACCGGGTGGCCGTGGAACGGCTCGAGGGCCACGGCGCCACCGTGCTGCACGGCCACGGCCGGCTCACCGGCGTCGGCGAGGTGGCCGTGACGCTGCCGGACGGAACCACGCGGAGCTTCACCGCCTCCCGCGGCGTCGCGCTCGACCCCGGCACCCGGCCCGCGATACCGCCGGTGGACGGGCTGGAGGACACGCCGTACTGGACCAACCGCGACGTCGTGAAGACCGACGCCGTGCCCGGCTCGCTCGTGGTGCTCGGCGGCGGCCCCATCGGGTGCGAGCTGGCGCAGGTGTTCGCCCGGTTCGGGTCGCGGGTCACCATGGTGCAGCACGACGACCGGCTGCTCGGCAACGACGAGCCGGAGGCCGCCGACCTGCTCGCCGCGGTGTTCACCGAGGAGGGACTGCGGGTGCTCACCGGCGTCGAGGCCACTCGGGTCGAGCACGCCGACGGCACCTTCACCGTGCACCTCGACACCGACGAGACCCTCACCGCCGACCGGCTGCTCGTGTCGGCCGGTCGTCGTCCGAACCACGACGACATCGGCCTGGACGCCGTCGGTCTCGACCCGGACGCGCGTCACGTCGAGGTCGACGAGCGGAT
Organism: uncultured Actinomycetota bacterium; assembly: GCA_963808855.1. Taxonomy (GTDB): domain Bacteria; phylum Actinomycetota; class Actinomycetes; order Propionibacteriales; family Nocardioidaceae; genus Nocardioides. Next base: position 2,067,387 of record CAWEHA010000002.1, read on the forward strand.
GCGCGCCGCGGAACGGCTCTGGGTGATCGGCGACGTGGCCGGGCACGGCGCGTTCACCCACCTGTCGATGTACCAGGCCGCGGTGGCGCTGCGCGACGTCCTCGGCGAGGACGGGCCGCCCGCCAGCTACCACGCCGTCCCGCACGTCACCTTCACCGACCCGGAGGTCGGAGGGGTCGGGCTCACCGAGCAGCAGGCCCGCGACGCCGGCCTCGCCGTGCGGGTCGGCAGCACCCCACTGGAGTACTCGACCCGCGGCTTCACCCACGGCGCCGGTGCGCGTGGGCTGGTGAAGGTCGTCGAGGACGCCGACCGCGGGGTGCTCGTCGGCGCCACCGTCGTCGGGCCCTACGGTGGCGAGATCCTCGGGCTGCTGGCGCTCGCCGTCCACGCGGAGGTACCGACCGCGACGCTGCGCACGATGATCTACGCCTACCCCACCTTCCACCGAGCGATCGAGTCCGCGATCGGAGACCTCTCATGACGTCGACGCCGTCGAAGCCGAGCATGCCGAGCATGCCGAGCGCCCAGCAGGCCCACAACAGTGACTGGGTCGACCGGCTCGCCGCCTACGGCCTCGTCTCCTTCGGTGTCGTGCACCTGATCCTGGGCTGGCTCGCGGTCCAGCTCGCATTCGGCGACCGCGAGGGCTCGGCCGACACCCAGGGCGCGGTCCAGCAGCTGGCCGAGCAGCCGTTCGGCGAGGTCCTGGTGTGGCTGGTGGCGGTCGGGCTGGTGGTGCTCGCGGCCTGGCAGGCCCTCGAGGCCGCGGTCGGGAACCGCGACAAGGACGGCACCGAGCGGACGATGAAGCGGGCCGTCAACGCCGGCCGGGCGGTCGTGTACGGCGTGATCGCGGTCGGCGCGATCTCGGTGGCCACCGGCAGCTCCGGCGGTGGCTCCGGTGGCACCGACACGATGACGGCGAAGCTGATGTCCGCGCCCGGCGGGCAGGTGCTCGTGGGGCTCGTGGCCCTCGCGATCATCGGCGTCGGCATCGGGCTGATCGTGGTCGGGGTCCGGGAGAAGTACCTGGGCTCGCTGAAGAGCAAGGCCACCAGCGGCCGCACCGGCACCGTCGTCCGCTGGCTCGGCCGGATCGGGCACATCGCCAAGGGACTCGCTCTCGGGGGGATCGGCGGCCTGTTCCTCTACGCCGCCGTCACCCACGACCCCGACAAGTCCGCCGGGCTCGATCAGGCGCTCCGCAAGCTGCTCGACCAGCCGTTCGGTCCGTTCCTGCTCACCGCGGTGGGCCTCGGGTTCGCCGCCTACGGCGTGTTCTGCCTCGTCAAGGCGCGCTACCTGGACCGCTGAAGCACACCGGCAGTTGTCCAGACCAGGTTTGGCGACCCCACCGATCGGAGAGGCGGAGCCCATGCGTCACTTCCCCCACGCTCGCCCCACGGAGGCCAGACCTCCGCGAGGGCGTAGGGTCGCCCGAGCCGCTCGCACGCTCGGAGGTGCCGCGTGAACCAGGCAGACCAGCAGCCGGACCAGCAGGGTCCCCGCACTGATCACCTGTCCGACCCCCTGTCCGATCCGCTCCCGGACCCGCTGAGCGACCCGCTGTCCGACGAGATCCCCGAGCCGGTCGACCTCTTCGCAGACGAGCACACCGTCGAGGTGCCCACGGTGGCGCCCGAGACTCCGCCGGCCGACCCGATCTGGGACGAGCAGGCCGGCGGCTCCGCCGACCACACCCGCGTCTCGGCACCCCACGGTGGCCCCGACAAGCCGCCGCCGTGGGGCGAGGCGCCGCCGCTCGAGGAGCCGCAGGGCATGCCGGCAGGACCGCCGCCCAGCGGTCCGCCCCCGGCCGGTCCACCGCCCAGCGCGCCACCGCCGAGCAGCCCCCCGCCGTCGGCACCTCTATCGGCACCACCGTCGGCACCGTCGGCACCGCCGCCCAGCAGCCCGCCGCCCGCGGCACCGCCGCCGACGATCGCACCGGTGGGGCCGCCGCCCGCTGCACCGACCACACCGCCTCCGAGCGTCCAGGCTGCCCCGGCCGCACCCCCCGCCCCGGCACCTGCGGCCCCGGCGGCACCGCCACCCCACGCCCAGGCCGAGCCGCGGCGCTTCATGACGGCCACCGACTTCCTCGACCGCCGTGACGAGGAGCAGCCGGTCGGACCGGCCACCTGGGGCTGGCGGGGCCGGATGCGCCGCTGGTCCGGTGGTGCCATCAAGCCGAAGATGGGCCGCAAGGAAGAGGCGTACCAGCGCGACCGCCAGCTGATCCAGAAGGACTTCGACGGCCCGCGCACGATCGTCTTCGTCAACCCCAAGGGCGGCGCCGCCAAGACCACCGGCGTGCTCGCCGCCGGGTACACGTTCGGCACCGTCCGCGGTGGCGGCGTCGTGGCATGGGACAACAACGAGACCCGCGGCACCCTCGGCATCCGTGGCGCGCGCAGCACCCACCGCAACACCACGCGGGAGCTGTTGGAGGACCTCGGGCGCTTCAAGGACGTCGGCCAGTCCCGGATCGGTGACCTCGGCTCGTTCGTGCGCAGCCAGGGCGACGCCCACTTCGACGTGCTCGCCTCCGACGAGCGACCCGACGTCACCGGCACCATCGCCGCCGACGACTTCAACGAGGTGCACGACCTGCTCGAGCGCTTCTACCGGATCATCCTCGTCGACTCCGGCAACAACATGCGCGCCGAGAACTGGCTCGCTGCCGTCGACGCCGCCGATCTGCTCGTCGTCACCAGCACCGTGCGCGAGGACACCGGCTACTCCGGTCTCTGGATGCTCGACGCCCTCCAGGACGCCGGCATGCACGACCTGCGCTACAAGACGGTCACCGTGCTCTCGGACCCCTCGGCGAAGGTCGACGAGAAGCTGGCCGGCGACCTGGCGTCGGTCTACCAGCAGCGCACCCGCTCGGTGTTCCGGGTGCCCTACGACCCCGCTCTCGTCGCGGGGTCCGTCGTGCCCTACAACCAACTCTCCGCCGAGACCCGGATGTCCTGGCTCCGCGCCTGCGCCGGCATGGCCGAGGCCCTCTGACCCGTCGCTTCCTCGCCGACCCGTCGCGAACTCGCTGACCCGTCCCGTGTAGGCGACGGATCAGCGATTTCGTGACGGCTCGGCGCTAGCGTCGGGCCATGCGCGCGGTCGTCTACTCCGAGCCCGGTCCGTCCTCCGTCCTGCGGCTGGAGGAGCTGCCCGACCCGGAGCCGGGCCCCGGCGAGGTGCTGGTGCGGCTGGAGCGGGCGGGGGTGAACCCCACCGACTGGAAGTTCCGCTCACAGACGATGCGCGGGTTCGACGCGGTGGTACCGGGCCAGGACGGCGCCGGCACCGTCGCGGCGGTCGGGGACGGCGTGGCGGCGTTCGGGGTCGGCGACCGGGTCTGGCTGATGCTGGCCCAGCACGAGCGTCCCCACGGCACCGCGGCCGAGCTGACCGTGCAGCCGGTGGCCCGGGTGGTGCCGCTGCCCGACAACGCCGACGCCGACCTCGGCGCCTCGCTCGGCGTCCCGGCCGTCACCGCCCACCGCGCGCTCACCGCCGGCGACGGCGTCACCCGGCTCCAGCCCGGTGCCTTCGCGGGCGCCACCGTGCTCGTCGCCGGGGGAGCGGGGGCGGTGGGCAACGCGGCCGTGCAGCTCGCGCGGTGGGCCGGCGCCACCGTCGTGACCACCGTGAGCAGCGAGGAGAAGGCGAACCTCGCGCGCACCGCGGGAGCCCACCACGTCGTGAACTACCGCACCACCGACGTCGCCGACGCCGTGCGCGAGGTGGCGCCGGACGGCGTCGACCTCGTGGTGGAGGTGTCGCTCGCCACCAACCTGGCACTCGACGTCGAGGTGCTGCGCAACCACGGCACGCTGGCCTACTACGCCGACAACGGCGGCACCGAGGCGACGCTGCCGGTGCGCCCGAGCTTCGCGAAGAACATCCGGCTGCAGGGGCTCATCCTCTACTTCCTCGCCCCCGACCTGCTTGCCGCCGCGGCCGAGGACGTGACGGCCGCGGTGGCCGCCGGGGCGCTGCGGGTGGGCGAGGACGCCGGCCTCGCGCTCCACCACCACCCGCTCGCGGAGGCCGCGGCCGCCCACGACGCCGTCGAGCACGGCACCGTGGGCAAGGTGCTGCTCGACGTGACGGCCGGGTCGTGAGCCACCCGATCCGGGTGGTCCAGTGGGCCACCGGTGGCGTCGGCCGCGCCGCGATCGAGGGCGTGCTGAGCCACCCCGACCTGGCGCTCGCCGGGGCGTTCGTGCACAGCCCCGAGAAGCTCGGCCGCGACGTCGGCGAGGTGCTCGGGCTCGGTGAGCTCGGAGTGCGCACGGTCGGGAGCCTCGAGGAGGTGTGTGCCCTCGACGCCGACGTCGTCGTGTACGCACCGCTGGTGCCGAACGACGACGAGGTGGTCGCGCTGCTGCGGTCCGGCAAGGACGTCGTGACGCCGGTCGGCTGGATCTACCCGAACCCCGACAAGGTGGCCGCGATCGAGGAGGCGTGCCGGGCGGGCGGGTCGACGCTGCACGGCACCGGCATCCACCCCGGCGGCATCACCGAGCGGTTCCCGCTCATGGTCAGCGGCGTGAGCGCCCGGGTCACCCACGTGCGCGCCGAGGAGTTCTCCGACATCCGCACCTACGGCGCCCCGGACGTCGTCCGCCACGTGATGGGCTTCGGCGGCACGCCCGCCGACGCGCTGGCCAGCCCGATGGCCGCCCTGCTCGGCGGCGGCTTCAAGTCCTCGGTGCGCATGGTGGTGGCCGAGATGGGGTTCGCCACCGACCCGAGGATCGAGACGATCCAAGAGGTCGCCGTCGCCACCGCCCCGATCGAGTCACCGATCGGGCCGATCGAGCCCGGCCTGGTGGCCGCCCGCCGGTTCCACTGGCGGGCGCTCGTGGACGGCGAGCCGGTGGTGACCGCCACGGTGAACTGGCTGATGGGAGAGGAGCACCTCGACCCCGCGCTGGAGCTTCGGGCCCGAGGGTGAGCGGTTCGAGGTCGAGGTCACCGGCGACCCGAGCGTGAAGCTCACGATCCACGGGCTCCAGCCGGACACGATCGAGGCGGGCCTCGAGCGCAACCCGGGCGTGGTGTCGACGGCGAACCACTGCGTGAACGCGATCCCGTACGTCGTCGCCGCCGAGCCCGGCATCAAGACCTACCTCGACCTCCCGCTGATCGCCGGCCGCGCCGCGCCGCACCTCGGGCCGGCGCGCTGCTAGGGTCGCGGGCAGATCAGACATCCTTTAACGAGCCGTCCCGTGAGGCGGAGAAGGAGGTCCGGCAGCACCCGTGTGTGCCCAGCCAGCCCCAGAGCAGAACGCCCCGGCCCCCGAGGGCCGCGTCGTCCTCGACGCCCGTGACATCGCCCGGGCCCTCACTCGCATCTCGCACGAGATCCTCGAGCGCAACAAGGGTCCGGCCGGGCTCGTGCTGCTCGGGATCCCCACCCGCGGCGTCGGTCTCGCCCGCCGCCTCGCCGAGCGGATCTCGGCCACCGAGGGCGTCGAGGTGCCGCACGGCGCCCTCGACGTCACGATGTACCGCGACGACCTGCGCCGGCACCCGGCGCGCGCTCCGCACCCCACCGAGGTGCCGCCGGGCGGCATCGACGGCAGCACCGTGGTGCTCGTCGACGACGTGCTCTACTCCGGCCGCACCGTGCGGGCGGCGCTCGACGCGATGAACGACCTCGGCCGGCCGGGCGTCGTCCGGCTCGCCGTGCTGGTCGACCGCGGCCACCGCGAGCTGCCGATCCGCGCCGACCACGTCGGCAAGAACCTCCCGAGCTCGCAGGCCGAGCGCGTGATGGTGCGGCTCGAGGAGACCGACGGCGTCGAGGGGGTGTGGATCAACCCATGAGGAAGCACCTCCTGAGCGTCGACGACGTCACGCCCGACGACGTCGCCACCCTGTTCGCCACCGCCGCCGAGATGCACGACGTGCAGCGGCGGCAGGTGAAGAAGCTGCCCGCGCTGCGCGGCCGCACCGTCATCAACCTGTTCTTCGAGGACTCCACCCGCACCCGCTCCTCCTTCGAGATCGCGGGGAAGTGGCTCTCCGCCGACACCATCAACATCACCGGCAAGGGCAGCTCGGCCAGCAAGGGCGAGAGCCTGCGCGACACCGTGCGCACGATCACCGCGATGGGCGTCGACGCGCTGGTGATGCGTCACCACGCCAGCGGCGCGGCGCAGCAGGTGAGCGAGTGGGTCGACGCCGCGGTGGTGAACGCCGGCGACGGCACCCACGAGCACCCCACCCAGGCGCTGCTCGACGCCTACACGCTCCAGCAGCGGCTCGGCAGCCTCGAGGGCCGCCAGATCGCCGTCGTCGGCGACCTCACCCACAGCCGGGTGTTCCGCAGCAACGTCGGGCTGCTCACGATGCTCGGCGCCCACGTCACCGCGGTCGCCCCGCCCACGCTGATGCCGAGCGGGGTGGCCACCTGGGCCAAGGAGGCCGGGTTCTCCACCTCCTACGACCTCGACGAGGTGCTGCCGTCGGCCGACGCCGTGATGATGCTCCGCGTGCAGCGGGAGCGGATGAGCGGCGGCTACTTCCCGAGCGCTCGGGAGTACACCGTCGGCTACGGCCTCACCCGGGAGCGGCTTCGGGTGATCGGCCCCGACGTCCCGATCTGCCACCCCGGCCCGATGAACCGCGGCCTCGAGATCGCGGCCGACGCCGCCGACGCCGCCCAGTCGCTCGTGCTCGACCAGGTGTCGGCGGGCGTGGCCGTGCGGATGTCGATCCTCTACCACCTGCTCGCCGGGGAGGAGACGCCATGACCGACCGGATCCTCGTCAAGGGCGCGCGCCTGCTCGGCGACGACGCCGCCGACCTGCTGCTCGCGGACGGCGTGGTGGCCGACGTCGGCTCGGTCTCCGACGCCAAGGCCCGGGTGGTGGACGCCGACGGGCTGCTGGCGTTGCCCGGACTCGTCGACCTGCACACCCACCTGCGCGAGCCGGGCCGCGAGGACGCCGAGACCGTGCTCACCGGGTCGCAGGCGGCCGCCGTCGGGGGCTTCACGGCGGTGCTGGCGATGGCCAACACCAGCCCGGTCACCGACACCGCGGAGGCCGCCGAGCGGGTGCACGACCTCGGCCGCGCCGCCGGACTGGTCGACGTGCAGCCGGTCGGCGCCGTCACCCGCGGGCTGGCGGGGGAGGAGCTCGCCGAGCTCGGCCTCATGCACCGCTCCCGGGCGCGGGTCACGGTGTTCTCCGACGACGGCCGCTGCGTCGCCGACGCCCGGGTGATGCGCCGGGCGCTGGAGTACGTGCGCGCCTTCGGCGGTGTGGTGAGCCAGCACGCCCAGGACCCGGCCCTCGCCGGGCCGCAGGCCTGCTGCCACGAGGGCGAGCTCTCCGGCCGGCTCGGGCTGCCGGGCTGGCCCGGCGTCGCCGAGGAGGTGGTCGTGGCGCGCGACGTGATGCTCGCCCGCCACACCGGCTCCCGGGTGCACGTGGCCCACGTGTCCACCGCCGGCACCGTCGAGGTGCTGCGGTGGGCCAAGGCGCAGGGCATCGCGGTCACCGCGGAGGTGACGCCGCACCACCTGCTGCTCACCACCGACCTGCTCGCCGGCTACGACCCCACCTTCAAGGTCAACCCGCCGCTGCGGCCCGACGAGGACGTCGAGGCGCTGCGCGAGGCGCTCGCCGACGGCACCATCGACGCCGTCGCCACCGACCACGCCCCGCACGCGCGCCACGACAAGGAGCACGCGTTCGTCGACGCCGCCTTCGGGATGCTCGGCCTGGAGACCGCCCTGCCCGTGGTGGCCACGGTGATGGTGGAGACCGGGCGGATGACCTGGGCCGACGTCGCCCGCGTCATGTCCGCAGCTCCGGCCCGGATCGCCGGCCTGGATGGTCAGGGCGCGCCGCTCGCCGTCGGGCAGCCCGCCAACCTCACCCTCGTCGACCCGAGCACCCCGCTGGTCGTCGACCGCGAGGAGTCGGTGTCGCTCTCGCGCAACAACCCCTGGCACGGCCGCACCCTGGCCGCATCCGTGCACGCCACGTTCCTGCGCGGGGTCCCCACCGTCCTGGAAGGAAAGCTCCTGTGACCGAGAAGCGCGTCCCGGTGGAGACGCCGTCCGGCACCTTCGAGGTCTGGACGCGGAAGGCCGGTGACCACCCCACGGTCAAGATGCTCCTGTTGCACGGCGGCCCCGGCGCCACCCACGAGTACCTCCTGCCGCTGGAGGAGCCGCTCGTCGGTGCCGGGTACGAGATCTACTTCTACGACCAGCTCGGCTCGCACTTCTCCGACCAGCCCGACGACCCGTCGCTCTGGGAGATCCCGCGCTTCGTCGACGAGGTCGAGCAGGTGCGCGCCGGGCTCGGGCTCGAGCGGATGGTGCTCTACGGCCAGTCGTGGGGCGGCGTGCTCGGCATCGAGTACGCCCTCGCCCACCCCGAGCGGCTGCAGGGCCTCGTGGTCTCCAACATGATGTCGAGCATCCCGCTCTACAACGGCTACGCCGAGCAGGTGCTGATGCCGGCGATGGACCAGGACGCCCTGGCCGAGATCAAGCGCATGGAGGCCGACGGCGAGACCGCCGACCCGGCCTACGAGGACCTGCTGCTCGGGCACTACTACGTCGACCACGTGCTGCGCCTGCCCCTGGCCGAGTGGCCGGAGGTGGCGAGGAGCAGCCTCGAGCACATCAACCACCAGGTCTACGACCTGCTGAACGGCCCCAGCGAGCTCGGGGCGGTCGGCACGCTGAAGGGCTGGGACCGCAGCGGCGACCTCGGCCGGATCGACGTCCCCACGCTGGTGATGGGCGCCCGGCACGACACGATGGACCCCGAGCACCTGCGTTGGATGGCCGACCAGCTGCCCCGCGGCCAGTACCACCACAGTCCCGAGGGCAGCCACATGGCGCACATCGACGACCACGACACCTACGTGGCCGGGCTGCTCGCCTTCCTGCGCGACCTGGAGGCGGCCGCATGACGGGCGCGATCCTCGTGCTCGAGGACGGACGCACCTTCCACGGCGACGCCTACGGCGCCGAGGGCGAGACGTTCGGCGAGGCCGTCTTCAACACCGGCATGACCGGCTACCAGGAGACCCTCACCGACCCCAGCTACCACCGGCAGGTGGTGGTGATGACGGCGCCGCACATCGGCAACACCGGCGTCAACGACGAGGACGCCGAGTCCTCCCGCATCTGGGTCGCGGGTTACGTCGTGCGCGACCCCGCCCGGGTGCCGTCGAGCTGGCGCTCGCGCCGCTCGCTCGACGACGAGCTGAAGTCGCACGGTGTCGTCGGCATCTCCGGCATCGACACCCGCGCGCTCACCCGGCACCTGCGCGAGCGCGGCGCGATGCGGGTCGGCATCTCCTCGGTCGACACCGACCCCGCCGCGCTGCTCGAGCGGGTGCTCGGCACCGCCGAGATGGCGGGCGCCGAGCTGGCCGGGGAGGTGTCCACCCGCGAGGCCTACGTGGTGCCGGCGGTGGGGGAGAAGCGGCTCACCGTGGCCGCCCTCGACCTCGGCATCAAGGCGATGACGCCGCGCCGGCTGGCCGAGCGCGGTGTCGAGACCCACGTGCTGCCCGCCACCGCCACCCTCGACGACGTCCTCGCGGTCGACCCCGACGGGCTCTTCTACTCCAACGGCCCCGGCGACCCGGCCGCCACCACCCACCAGATCGCGGTGCTGCAGCAGGCGCTCGAGCGCGGGGTCCCGTACTTCGGCATCTGCTTCGGCAACCAGCTGTTCGGCAGGGCGCTCGGGTTCGGCACCTACAAGCTGAAGTACGGCCACCGCGGCATCAACCAGCCGGTGATGGACCGCACCACCGGCAAGGTCGAGGTCACCGCCCACAACCACGGCTTCGCCGTCGACGCCCCGCTGGACGCCCCCACCACCACGCCGTATGGCGTCGCCACGGTCAGCCACGTCTGCCTCAACGACGACGTCGTGGAGGGGCTGGAGCTGCGCGACGACGCCGGCGCGCTGAAGGCGTTCTCGGTGCAGTACCACCCCGAGGCGGCCGCCGGCCCCCACGACGCCGCCTACCTGTTCGACCGCTTCGTCGACCTGATGGCTGGAGACCTCTGATGCCGCGCCGCACCGACATCGAGTCCGTCCTCGTGATCGGCTCGGGGCCGATCGTGATCGGTCAGGCCTGCGAGTTCGACTACTCCGGCACCCAGGCGTGCCGGGTGCTGAAGGAGGAGGGGCTGCGCGTCATCCTCGTGAACTCCAACCCGGCCACGATCATGACCGACCCGGAGTTCGCCGACGCCACCTACGTCGAGCCGATCACGCCGGAGTTCGTGGAGGCGGTGATCGCCCAGGAGCGGCCGGACGCGCTGCTCGCCACCCTCGGCGGCCAGACTGCCCTCAACACCGCGATGGCGCTCGCCGCCGACGGCGTGCTGGAGAAGTACGACGTCGAGCTGATCGGCGCCAGCATCGAGGCGATCGAGAAGGGCGAGAACCGCGAGTCGTTCAAGCGGATCGTCGAGGCGCTGCCCGAGGAGTGGGGCGCCGAGGTGGCGCGCAGCGCGATCTGCCACACGATGCAGGAGTGCCTGGACGCCGTCGGCGACCTCGGCTACCCGGTGGTCGTGCGGCCGAGCTTCACCATGGGTGGCGCCGGCTCCGGCCTCGCCTACGACGAGGTCGACCTGCATCGCATCGCCGGTGCCGGCCTCGACGCCAGCCCCACCACCGAGGTGCTCCTCGAGGAGTCGATCCTCGGCTGGAAGGAGTACGAGCTGGAGGTGATGCGCGACACCAAGGACAACGTCGTCATCGTCTGCTCGATCGAGAACGTCGACCCGGTGGGCGTGCACACCGGCGACTCGATCACCGTCGCGCCCGCGATGACCCTCACCGACCGCGAGTACCAGCGGCTGCGCGACATCAGCATCGGCGTGATCCGCGAGGTCGGCGTCGACACCGGCGGCTGCAACATCCAGTTCGCCGTCGACCCCGCCAACGGCCGGATCGTCGTCATCGAGATGAACCCGCGGGTCTCCCGCTCCAGCGCGCTGGCCTCGAAGGCCACCGGCTTCCCGATCGCCAAGATCGCGGCCAAGGTCGCTGTCGGCTACACGCTCGACGAGATCCCCAACGACATCACCGCCGAGACGCCCGCCTCGTTCGAGCCGACCCTCGACTACGTGGTGGTGAAGGTGCCGCGGTTCGCCTTCGAGAAGTTCCCGGCTGCCGATCCCACCCTCACCACCCACATGAAGTCGGTGGGCGAGGCGATGGCCATCGGCCGCAACTTCACCGAGGCGCTGCAGAAGGCCTTGCGCAGCCTCGAGAAGCCGGACGCCGTCTTCGACTGGGAGCAGGAGTGGGTCGACCTCGACAAGGACGCGCTCCTCGCCGAGATCCGGGTGCCGCACGACGGCCGGCTGAAGAAGGTGATGGACGCGATCCGCGCCGGCGCCACGATCGACGACGTCTTCGAGGCCACCGGCATCGACCCGTGGTTCGTCGACCAGCTGGTGCTGATCAACGAGGTGGCCGCCGAGGTCACCGCCGCTCCGGAGCTCACGCCGGGCCTGCTGCGGCGCGCCAAGCGGCACGGCTTCTCCGACGCGCAGGTCGGCAAGATCCGCGGGATGAGCGCCGACGTCGTGCGCGGCGTGCGGCACGCGCTCGGCGTCCGGCCGGTCTACAAGACCGTCGACACCTGCGCCGCCGAGTTCGCCGCCGCGACGCCGTACCTCTACTCCTCCTACGACGAGGAGTCCGAGGTGCCGGCGCGGGAGAAGCCGGCGGTGATCATCCTCGGCTCCGGGCCGAACCGGATCGGCCAGGGCATCGAGTTCGACTACTCCTGCGTGCACGCCTGCCTGGCGCTCAGCGAGGCCGGCTACGAGACCGTGATGGTCAACTGCAACCCCGAGACGGTGTCCACCGACTACGACACCTCCGACCGGCTCTACTTCGAGCCGCTCACGCTGGAGGACGTGCTCGAGGTGGTGCACGCCGAGACCCAGGCCGGCCCGGTCGCGGGCGTGATCTGCCAGCTCGGCGGCCAGACGCCGCTCGGCCTCGCCCAGGGACTCGCGGCCGCCCGCGTGCCGATCGTCGGCACCTCGCCCGACGCGATCGACCTCGCCGAGGACCGCGGCGCCTTCGGGCGGGTGCTGGCCGAGGCGGGACTGGTGGCGCCCAAGCACGGCACCGCCACCACCTTCGAGGAGGCGCGCGCGATCGCCACCGAGATCGGCTACCCGGTGCTGGTGCGGCCCTCCTACGTGCTCGGCGGGCGCGGCATGGTGATCGTCTACGGCGAGGACACGCTGCGCACCTACCTCGACAAGTACGTCGTCGCCGGCCTGATCGGGCCGGGGGCGCCGGTGCTGGTCGACCGGTTCGTCGACGACGCCGTCGAGGTCGACGTCGATGCGCTCTACGACGGCACCGAGCTGTTCCTCGGGGGCGTGATGGAGCACATCGAGGAGGCCGGCATCCACTCCGGCGACTCCTCGTGCGCGCTGCCGCCGATCACGCTCGGCGCCCGCGAGGTCGGGCGGATCCGCGAGGCCACCGAGGCGATCGCGCGCGGCGTCGGCGTCCGCGGGCTTCTCAACATCCAGTTCGCGCTGGGCTCCGACATCCTCTACGTGCTCGAGGCCAACCCCCGCGCCTCGCGCACCGTCCCGTTCGTGTCGAAGGCCACGGCGACGCCGCTGGCCAAGGCGGCCGCGCGGGTGATGCTCGGCGAGTCGATCGGCGACCTGCGGGCGAGCGGGCTGCTGCCGGCCACCGGCGACGGCGGCGCACTGCCGGCCGACCAGCCGATCGCCGTCAAGGAGGCGGTGATGCCGTTCAACCGGTTCCGCACCGCCGACGGCTCGCAGGTCGACACCGTGCTCGGCCCGGAGATGAAGTCCACCGGCGAGGTGATGGGCCTCGACCGCGACTTCGGCCGGGCGTTCTCGAAGTCGCAGGCCGCCGCCTTCGGGCCGCTGCCCACCAGCGGCGGGATCTTCGTGAGCATGGCCAACCGCGACAAGCGCTCGATGATCTTCCCGATCAAGGCGCTCGCCGACCTCGGATTCGAGATCCTCGCCACCCAGGGCACCGCCGAGGTGCTGCGCCGCAACGGCGTGGCGTGCACCGTCGTCCGCAAGCAGCACGAGGGGCCCGGGCCGAATGGCGAGAAGACCACCGTGCAGCTGATCCTCGACGGCGAGATCCAGCTCATCGTCAACACGCCCTACGGCACCGGCACCGGCGGCAACGCCCGGCTCGACGGCTACGAGATCCGCACCGCGGCGGTGCGAGCGAACGTCCCGTGCATCACCACCGTGCAGGGTCTCGGCGCCGCGGTGCAGGGCATCGAGGCGCGGATGCGCGGCGACGTCGAGGTGCGGAGCCTGCAGTCCTGGGCCGCCCGCACATGACGGCCTACTCCCGGCTGTTCGAGCACGGCTTCCGTCGCCTCGACCCCGAGCGCGCCCACCACGTCGGCATGACGGCGATCCGCGCCGCCCGCCCGGCGCTGGCCCGGCGCGATCTCCCGGGCCGAGCGGTCCACACGCTCGGCCTGGAGTTCCCGAACGTGCTCGGGCTCGCGGCGGGCTTCGACAAGAACGCCGTCGCGATCGACGCGCTGGCCGGGCTCGGCTTCGGGCACGTCGAGATCGGCACCGTCACCGGTCGGGCCCAACCCGGCAACCCGCGGCCGCGGCTCTTCCGGCTCCCGAACGACCGCGCCGTGGTGAACCGGATGGGCTTCAACAACGAGGGCGCCGCCGCCGTCGCCGAACGCCTCGCGAAGCGTGCCGGTGGTGACGTCGTGCTCGGCGTCAACATCGGCAAGACGAAGGTGGTGCCCGAGGACGACGAGGCTGCGGTGCTCGACGACTACGGCCGCAGCGCCGGGCTGCTCGCGCCGCACGCCGACTACCTCGTGGTGAACGTGAGCTCGCCGAACACCCCCGGGCTGCGGAGCCTGCAGGCCGTGGAGCGGTTGCGCCCGCTGCTCGACCACGTGCGGTTCACCTCCGACCGTGCCGCCGGCCGGTCCGTTCCGCTGCTGGTGAAGATCGCGCCCGACCTCGCCGACGACGACGTCGTGGCCGTCGCCGACCTCGCGCTCGACGTGGGCCTCGACGGCATCGTGGCCACCAACACGACGGTCAGCCGCGACGGGCTACGCAGCCACCCCGACCAGGTGGCCGCCGTCGGCGCGGGCGGTCTCTCCGGCCGGCCGCTCGCCGGCCGCGCCACCGCGGTGCTGCGGCTGCTGCGCGAGCGCCTCGGCCCGGGCCCGACGCTGATCGGGGTCGGCGGCATCGCCACCGCCGACGACGCCCGGGAGCGGCTGGCCGCGGGAGCCGACCTGCTGCAGGCCTACACCGCGTTCGTCTACGAGGGCCCGGGCTGGCCGCGCCGTCTCGTGACCGCCCTCGACCACCACCCCGACAAGGAGCACGTGTGAGCTTCGGCGACTACCAGAACGAGCTCTACCTCGGAGCGCTCGGTGGCACCCTGCCGGCGCATCCGATCGCCTACGACGAGCTGGAGAGCGCGGCGCTCGCGGCGCTCCCGCCGGAGCTGAAGACCTACATCGCCGGCGGCAGCGGCACCGAGGCCACCCAGCGGGCCAACGTCGCCGCGTTCGACCAGTGGGCGCTGGTGCCGCGGATGCTGCGCGCGACCACCGAGCGCGACCTGTCGGTCGACCTGTTCGGGAAACGGCTCGAGACCCCGCTGATGATGGCGCCGGTCGGCGTGCTGGGCCTGGTCACCGACGACCAGCACGGCGACGTCCACGCGGCCGAGGCCTCCGCCGCCACCGGCGTCCCGTTCATCGGGTCCACGCTGATGTCGGACCCGCTCGAGGACGTCGTGGCGCACACCGGCGACACCCCGGCCTGGTTCCAGCTCTACACACCGAAGAACCGCGAGCTCGCGCAGAGCCTGGTGTCGCGCGCCGAGAAGGCCGGCTACGAGGCGATCGTCGTCACCCTCGACACCTGGGTGCCCGGCTGGCGGCCGCGCGACCTCGCCAGCGGCAACTTCCCGCAGCTGCGCGGCAAGGCGCTCGCGAACTACACCTCCGACCCCGTGTTCCAGGAGATGACCGGGCCCGACCCCGACATCGGCACCCTCGTGCTCACCTGGGTGAGCACCTTCGGCGGCCCGCTCACCTGGGACGACCTCGCCTGGCTCCGCTCGCTCACCGACCTCCCGCTCGTGCTCAAGGGGATCTGCCACCCCGACGACGCCCGCCGGGCGCTCGACGAGGGCGCCGACGGCATCTACTGCTCCAACCACGGCGGCCGGCAGGCCAACGGCGGCGGGGGAGCGGTCGACTGGCTGCCCGGCGTGGTCGACGCCGTCCGCGCGGTGAGCGACACCGCCCCCGTGGTGTTCGACTCCGGCGTGCGCAGCGGCGCCGACGTCGTGAAGGCGCTGGCGCTCGGCGCCACCGCGGTCGCCGTCGGGCGGCCCTACGTCTACGCCCTCGCCCTCGGCGGCGTGCCCGGACTCGTGCACCTGCTCCGCTCGCTGCAGGCCGAGACCGATCTGGTGATGGCGGTCGACGGCTACCCCACCCGCGCCGACCTCACCCGGGACGCCGTCGTCGACCTGAGGCTCCCGCGATGACCTTCGGATCTCGCTTCGTCGCCGCCCTCGCCGAGCGCGGCCCGTTCTGCGTCGGCATCGACCCGCACTCCGCGCTGCTCCAGGAGTGGGGGCTCGACGACGACGTCGCCGGGCTCGAGCGGTTCGCGCTCACGGTGGTGGAGGCGGTGGCGCCGCTGTGCGCGGTGGTGAAGCCGCAGTCGGCGTTCTACGAGCGGTTCGGCTCGCGCGGGATCGCCGTACTGGAGCGGGTGCTCGCCGAGTCGCGCGCCGCGGGCGCGCTCGCGCTGCTCGACGTCAAGCGCGGCGACATCGGCTCCACCACGCAGGCCTACGCCGAGGCCTACCTCGACCCGGCTTCGCCGATCGCCGCCGACGCGATCACCGTGAGCCCGTACCTCGGGTTCGGCTCGCTGACGCCGTTCGTCGAGACCGCGCGGCGTCACGACGCCGGCCTGTTCGTGCTCGCCCTCACCTCCAACAAGGAGGGGCCCGAGGTGCAGCACGCCCGCGTCGAGGAGACCGGGCGCACCGTCGGCGCCACCGTGCTCGACCACCTCCGCGAGCTCAACCGCGGCGCCGAGCCGCTCGGCTCCTTCGGTGCGGTGGTCGGCGCCACCATCGGCGACCCCGCCGCCGTCGGCGCCGACCTCGACATGAACGGCCCGATCCTCGCGCCCGGGTTCGGCGCCCAGGGCGGCACCGTGGCCGACATCGGCCGGATCTTCGGCCGGGCCGCCGCGCACGTGACGCCGAGCTCGAGCCGTGAGGTGCTCCGCGCCGGCCCCGACGTCGAGGCCATGCGCGACGTCGTGCGCGCGACCAACGAGGCGCTGGTCGTGAGGGCCGGATGACGGTGACCCGCGTGCTCGTCGCGCTCGCGGTGCTCACGGTGATCGGAAGCGCGATCGCGATCGTCGTGCAGAACACCGACGGCGCCGACCCCGCCGCCCGCGAGGAGGGCGACCGGTTCGCCGCCTACTGCGCCGAGGTCGAGCAGCAGCAGCGACCGATCGGCGAGGCGCTCGCCCAGGGCGAGACCACCGGCCTGCTCGCCGCCCTGCCGAGCTTCGAGGCGCTGAGCGACGTGGCCCCCGACGACGTCGCCGACGAGTGGGGCACCGTCGTCGGCCGGCTCACCGTGCTGCAGGACGCGCTCGACGACGCCGGCGTCGACCCCGCCACCTACGACCCGAAGCAGCCGCCGCCCGGCGTCACGAAGGAGCAGCGCGCCGCCATCGCCGCCGCCGCCTCCGGCCTGGCCAACCGCGACACCCAGGCGGCCTTCGCCGCCGTGCAGCAGCAGGTCCGCGACGTCTGCGGCGTCCCCCTCAGCCTCTGACCCTGACGTTCGTCGAGCTTGTCGAGACGCCGTGACCACGTTCGTCGAGCTTGTCGAGACGCGCGGAACCGATCTCGCCACAGTTTCCGGGATCGGCTCGGTGATTTCGACTCGCGCACTGCGGGTTCGTTCCTCACCCGCAGGCGCTCGCTCAATCTTCGCCCGCCACGGGTCCGACCTCGTTCCTCGGTCGTGCCCTGCGGTCTCGCCTAGTCCGCCGTTGCCGCCGATGGGCGGTCTGACTAGATTGACCAGCCTGACCCGTGCTCCCACCCGGGCCTCTCGGTGCTGGACCCGACCTCAAGGACCTGCTTTGGCTCTGCCCCCTCTGACGCCCGAACAGCGCCAGGCGGCGCTCGACAAGGCCGCCGCCTCCCGGCGCGAACGGGCCGAGGTCAAGAACCGGCTGAAGAACTCCGGCGCCTCCATCCTCGACGTGCTGCACGAGGGCCAGAGGAACGAGGTCGTCGGCAAGATGCGCGTCGTCGACCTGCTGCAGGCCGTGCCCGGCCTCGGCAAGGTGCGCGCCCGGCAGGTGATGGAGCGGCTCGGCATCGCCGAGTCCCGCCGCGTCCGGGGCCTCGGCACCAAGCAGATCGCGGCGCTGGAGAGGGAGTTCGCGCCCGAGTGAGCCGGTTGTGAACACCCCACGCCGTTCTTCGCCTCCCCCGCTTCGCTCCTCCGACGAACAACGCCGTGGGGACCCCGAAAAGCTGAGTCGGCTGGTCGTCCTGGCCGGCCCCACGGCGGTCGGCAAGGGCACGGTGGCCGCCGCCGTCCGGGAGCGCCACCCCGACGTGTGGATCTCGGTGTCGGCCACCACCCGCCCGCCGCGCCCGGGCGAGGTCGACGGCGTGCACTACCACTTCGTCGACGACGCCGAGTTCGACCGCATGGTGGCCGACGACGAGCTGCTCGAGTGGGCCGTCAACCACGGCGTCGCCAAGTACGGGACGCCGCGCGCACCCGTCGTCGCGGCGCTGGCCGCCGGCCACCTGGTGCTGCTCGAGATCGACCTCCAGGGCGCCCGGCAGGTGCGCGAGGCCATGCCCGGCGCGCTGTACGTGTTCCTCAAGCCGCCGTCGTGGGAGGAGCTGGTGCGCCGGCTCGTCGGACGGGGCACCGAGACCGAGGCCCAGCGGGAGCGCCGGCTCGCCACCGCGCGCGAGGAACTGGCCGCGGAGGCCGAGTTCGACGTCACGGTGGTGAATCGTGAAGTTCATCAGGCGGCGGACGAGTTGGTAGCCTTGATGATGCTCGGTTGACCATCGACTCCGAGCCCCCGAATGCTTCAAGTGAGGCTCACGCGTGTCTGCGCCCGAGATTGCCGCCGAGGGAGTCACCCGGCCCCCCATCGACGACCTGCTGTCCAAGACCGACAGCAAGTACCAGCTCGTCCTCTACAGCGCCAAGCGCGCCCGGCAGATCAATGCCTACTACTCCCAGCTGGCCGAGGGCCTGCTCGAGTACGTCGGCCCCCTCGTCGACACCCACGTCCAGGAGAAGCCGCTGTCGATCGCGCTGCGCGAGATCGCCGACGACAAGCTGACCCTCGAGCACGTCGACCCCGCCGAGCTCGCCGAGGAGGAGGCCGCCGCCAAGCAGGCGGCCGCCGACGCCGGACGCGCCGCCGCCGAGTGACCGGCGCCTGACCCCGATCATGGTGACGTCCGCCGGCCCCCGGGTGGTCCTGGGTGTCGCCGGCGGCATCGCCGCCTACAAGGCGTGCGAGCTGCTGCGCCGGCTCACCGAGTCCGGCCACGACGTCACCGTGGTGCCCACCGAGGCCGCGCTGCGGTTCGTGGGCGCCCCCACCTGGGCGGCGCTGTCCGGCAAGCCGGTGTCGCCCGACGTCTGGGCCGACGTGCACGAGGTGCCGCACGTGCGGATCGGGCAGACCGCCGACCTGGTGGTCGTCGCCCCGGCCACCGCCGACCTGCTGGCCAAGGCCGCCCACGGGCTCGCCGACGACCTGCTCACCAACACCCTGCTCACCGCCCGGTGCCCGGTGGTGATGGCGCCCGCCATGCACACCGAGATGTGGGAGCACGCCGCCACCCAGGCCAACGTCGCCACGCTGCGCTCGCGCGGTGTGCTGGTGGTGGAGCCGGCCGAGGGCCGGCTCACCGGTGCCGACTCCGGCAAGGGGCGGCTGCCCGAGCCCGACGAGCTGTTCGCGGTGTGCGTGGAGGTGCTCACCGGCGGTGAGCGCGGCCGCGATCTCGACGGCCGGCACGTCGTCGTCACCGCCGGCGGCACCCGCGAGTACCTCGACCCGGTGCGCTTCCTCGGCAACCGCTCCTCCGGCCTCCAGGGCTACGCGCTGGCCCGCGCCGCGGTCGCCCGCGGTGCCGAGGTCACGCTCGTGGCCGCCAACGTCGCGCTCCCCGACCCAGCCGGCGCCAAGGTGGTGAGCGTCGAGACCACCGCGCAGCTGCGCGACGAGACCGTCGCCGCGGCCGGCAACGCCGACGCCGTGGTGATGGCCGCCGCGCCTGCCGACTTCCGCCCGGCGTCGGTGAGCGGCACCAAGATCAAGAAGACCGACGACGGCTCCGCGCCGCCGCTCGAGCTCACCCAGAACCCCGACATCCTCCACGAGCTCGCCACCCACCGGGCCCGGCCCGGCTCGGTGATCGTGGGCTTCGCCGCCGAGACCGGCGACGACACCGGCTCGGTGCTCGACCATGCCCGCGCCAAGCTCGCCCGCAAGGGCTGCGACCTGCTGGTGGTGAACGACGTCAGCGGGGGAGCGGTGTTCGGCAGCGCCGACAACGAGGCGGTCATCCTCGGCGCCGACGGCTCCGCGGTCGACGTCCCGCGCGGCTCGAAGGGGTTGCTGGCGCACGCGATCTGGGACGAGGTCGCGCGCCGATTCGCGACCTGAGATGCCGGTCTTGCATCCTGGTCATTATCTAGTGTTCTGCTGAACTACCGCGCACCGAGAACGAGAGCGAGTGACACCGTGGCTGGACGCCTCTTCACCTCCGAGTCCGTGACCGAGGGGCACCCGGACAAGATCGCCGACGCGATCAGCGACTCCGTGCTCGACGCCCTGCTCGAGCAGGACCCGGGCAGCCGGGTCGCCGTCGAGACCCTGCTCACCACCGGCGTGGTGGTCGTCGCCGGCGAGGTGGCCACCACCGGCTACGTCGACGTCAAGCAGCGGGTGCGCGAGAAGATCCTCGAGATCGGCTACGACTCCTCGGAGAAGGGCTTCGACGGCCACTCCTGCGGCGTCATGGTCGCGATCGGCGGCCAGTCCGGTGACATCGCCCAGGGCGTCGACACCGGCCACGAGAGCCGCACCGGCTCGGTGGACGCGATGGACAAGCAGGGCGCCGGCGACCAGGGCCTGATGTTCGGCTACGCCTGCGACGACACCGACGTGCTGATGCCGCTGCCGATCGTGATGGCCCAGCGGCTCGCCGAGCGGCTCACCGCCGTCCGCAAGGACGGCACGCTTCCCTACCTGCGTCCCGACGGGAAGACCCAGGTGACCATCGAGTACGACGCCGACGACCGCGCGGTCCGCGTCGACACCGTGGTGCTCTCCACCCAGCACGCCGAGGACGTCGAGCTGTCCACCCTGGAGCCCGACGTCAAGAAGCACGTGGTCGACCACGTGCTGGAGGCCTTCGACCTGCCCTCCGAGGGCTACCGGCTGCTGGTCAACCCGACCGGCCGGTTCGTGGTCGGCGGCCCGATGGGCGACGCCGGCCTCACCGGCCGCAAGATCATCGTCGACACCTACGGCGGCATGGCCCGCCACGGCGGCGGCGCGTTCTCCGGCAAGGACCCCTCGAAGGTCGACCGCTCCGCTGCCTACGCGATGCGCTGGGTGGCCAAGAACGTCGTGGCAGCGGGCCTGGCCCGCCGCTGCGAGGTGCAGGTGGCCTACGCGATCGGCAAGGCGCAGCCCGTGGGTGTGTTCGTGCAGACCTTCGGCACCGGCACGGTGTCCGACGAGAGGATCCAGGACGCCGTGCTCGAGGTCTTCGACCTCCGCCCGGCCGCCATCCTGCGCGACCTCGACCTGCTCCGGCCGATCTACGCGAAGACTCGGCCTACGGCCACTTCGGTCGCGAGCTTCCCGAGTTCACCTGGGAGCGCACCGACCGCGCCGACGCCCTCAAGGCCGCGGTCGGCGTCTGACCCCGGTGGTCGGCTCCCCGTCCGGACCGGCGTCGGAGCCACCGCGCCGCGAGGCGAGCTTGAACGTCGGCCCGATCACCCGGTGGTAGGCCCACGGGACGGCTCGGAACCCGCCGGTGAGCAGATGGTTGCTCCACGCGGTCTGTCTGCTGAGCACGCCTCGGGTGGGCCCGTCGAGCTCCTGCACGATGACCTCCGCCACCCGCTCGGGGCTGATCGTCGGTGGCGGGGGGATGTTCACCCCGGCCGACTCGATCGCGTTGTCGTAGATCGGCGTGTCGACGCTGCCCGGCGTCACGTGGACGATGCGCAGCCCCCGGCGGTCGATGTTCTCCACCACCAGCTGGCGGGCCAGCGCCCGCACCCCCCACTTGCTCACGACGTACGGCGTCATCTCCGGGATGGCGACGTGTCCGAGCAGCGAGCCGACGATCACCAGCACCCCCCGGTCCTGGTCGCGCAGGACGGGCACGACGTGGCGGGCGAGGTTCGCGGTGCCCGACAGGTTGGTGGCCAGCACCCGGTCGAACACCTCGGCGGTCGTGTCCTCGACCCGGCCGTAGGTGACCTCTCCCGGCGCAGTGGGCGATGCCGTCGATGCGGCCGTGCTCGACCAGGACCTGCTTGACGAGGTGCGCGACCTCGTCGTCGTCGGCGACGTCGGTCGCCACGACCCGCGTCGAGCGAGCCCCGTCCGCGCGGCACTGCTCGGCCACCTCGTCGAGGGCCGACTCGGTCCGGGAGACGAGCACGAGGTGGTGCCCGTCCTGAGACAGCCGTTGGGCGACGGCCCGGCCGATCCCACTGGACGCGCCGGTCACCAGCACGACGGAGGCCGGGCCGATCCCGGCAGCGTGGAACACCCCGCCCCTCATCGGACCCACCCCGCGGGCTCGGCGGTGAGGACACCGGTCCGACCGTCGGAGCCGTGGTGGACGAGTCGCACGTGGTCCTGGTCGTCGGAGCAACCTCCGGTATCGGTCTGGCGACGGCTCGTCTCCTCGCGGAGCGGGGCGACCGCGTCGTCCTCGCCGCTCGTGACGAGTCGCGGCTGCGTCAGACCGCCGGCGAGCTGCCCGGGAAGCACACCGTCGTGCCGGTCGACGTGACCGTCGCGGCCGACGTCGAGCGCGCGGTCACCACCGCTGCGGCCGAGCACGGCCGCTTGGACGCGGTGGTCCTGACGGCGCAGACCATGGCCTACGGCACCGTCGAGCAGGTGCCGGAGGACGTGTTCGAGAGGGTCGTCGACACAGCGCTGCTCGGCGCCTTCCACACCGCCTGAGCGGCGCTGCCCGTGTTCCGGCGGCAGGGTGGCGGACGCCTGGTGGTCGTGAGCTCGCTGCTCGCCGAGATCGCCGTGCCGTCGATGGGCACCTACTGTGCGGCGAAGTGGGGCCAGCTGGGCCTGGTCCGGTCGCTGCAGGCCGAGACCAGGCGCGAGCGCGACATCCACGTCGCGCTCGTGCTGCCGGGCGCCGTCGACACCCCGATCTACGAGCAGGCCGCCACCTTCGCGGGGCGCCGCGGCTGGGCGCCGCCCCCCGTGGTGGCCCCGGAGCGGGTCGCCCGGGCCTGCGTGTCGGCCGCGATCGGCGACCGGCGGCCCCGGCGGCAGGTGCACGTCGGGCCCGTCAACCTGCCTGCGGTCGCGGGGTTCCGGCTGGCGCCCGCGCTCTACGACGCGCTGGCCCCGACCCTGGTGAGCCGGGTCGTGCTGCGCGGCCGGGCCGTCGAGGACGACGACGGCAACGTGGTGGCGGCGCGTCCCGAGCGGGAGGCCGAGCGCGGCGGCTGGACCTGGTGGGGGAGCCGGCGGGGTCGACGGGGGCGAGGTTGACACCCGACCGACGCTAGGTCGGTCCGCGCCGACCTCGTGCACACCTTCGGGTGGTCGGTATCCACTGGTAGACACGCGCTCGTGACCGCGACACCGGACCCCGACCAGGGGGAGCTCCCCGGGCTGGCGCGCGCCTCGGTGAAGGAGGGCCAGGCCAAGGCGAAGGCCACCCGGGCCCGCAAGGCCGCGGCCGCGGCGATCACCGAGGTCGACCCGGTGGCGCGGGTGCTGGTCGACGTGCCGCTCGCTCACCTCGACCGCAGCTTCGACTACGCCGTGCCCGCGGCGATGGCCGACGACGCGCGCCCCGGTGCGCGGGTGAAGGTGCGGTTCGCCGGCCAGGACGTCGACGGCTTCCTGCTCGAGCGCCGCGCCGAGAGCGACCACGCGGGGCGGCTCACGCCGTTGCGCCGGGTGGTGAGCGCCGAGCCCGTGCTCACGCCGGCCGTCGCCGGGCTGGCCGCCGACCTCGCCGCCCGCTACGCCGGGGCGCGCTCCGACGTGCTGCGGCTCGCCGTCCCGCCCCGCCACGCCACCGCCGAGAAGGAGCCGTCGCCGGCGGAGGAGCCGGTCTCGTTCACGGCCGGCCCGGGCTGGGACGACTACCCGGCCGGACCGGCCCTGCTGCGCCACGTCGCCGACGGCGGCGCGCCGCGTGCGGTGTGGGCGGCCGCGCCGGGCGGAGAACTGGCCGGCCCGGCTGGCCGAGCTCGCCGGCACCGCGCTCGCCGCCGGGCGGGGCGCGCTGCTGTGCGTGCCCGACCGCAAGGACGTCGACCGGGTCGACCGCGCGCTCACCGACGCGCTGGGTCCGGGCCACCACGTCACCCTCACCGCCGACGCCGGCCCGGCGCGCCGCTACCGCGACTTCCTCGCCGTGGCCCGCGGCACCCGCCGGATCGTGGTCGGCACCCGGGCGGCCGCGTTCGCGCCCGTGCACCACCTCGGCCTGGTGGTGTGCTGGGACGACGGCGACGACCTGCACGCCGAGCCGCGGGCGCCGTACCCGCACACCCGCGAGGTGCTGCTGCTGCGGGCCGAGCGCGAGGGCACGGCCGCCGTGCTCGGCTCCTTCGCCCGCAGTGTCGAGGCGCAGCACCTGGTGGAGTCCGGCTGGGCGCACGAGGTGGCGGCGCGCCCGCGCCACGGTGCGCGAGCGGGTCACGGTGACGGTGGCGGGGGCCACCGACCACGACCTCGACCGCGACCGGCACGCCCTCACCGCCCGGGTGCCGAAGCAGGCCCACGACGCCATCCGCGACGGCCTGGCGGCGGGGCCCGTGCTCGTGCAGACGCCGCGGGCCGGCTACGCCCTGGCGCTGGCGTGCGAGCGGTGCCGTACCCCGGCCCGGTGCGAGGCCTGCCACGGCCCGCTCGCGCTCACCTCGCCCACCACGCCGCCCGCGTGCCGGTGGTGCGCCACGTCCGCGGCCGGCCGGGCGTGCCCGGTGTGCGGCGCGGCCGGGCTGCGAGCGCCGGTGCTGGGCGACGCCCGCACCGCCGAGGAGCTCGGGCGAACGTTCCCCGCCGTGCGGGTGCGCTCCTCGGCCGGCGACCACGTGCTCGCCGAGATCGGCGACGAGCCGGCCCTGGTGGTCGCCACGCCCGGCGCCGAGCCGGTCGGCGGCCGGGGGCTACGCGGCCGTCGTCCTGCTCGACACCTGGCTGCTGCTCGTCCGCGACGACCTGCGCGCCGCCGAGGAGGCGCTGCGGCGCTGGGCCGGCGCCGTCGGGCTGGTGCGGCCGGGCGGCCGGGCGCTCGCCGTCGGCGACCCCGCGCACCCGGCGCTCCAGGCGCTGGTGCGGTGGGACGCCGCCGGGTTCGCCGCGCGGGAGGCCGCCGACCGCGCGACTGCCCACCTGCCGCCGGCGTCGCGCGTTGCCACGGTCACGGGGGAGGCCGGCGCCGTCGACGACGCCCTCACCCTGCTCGACCGGCCCGCCGGCCTCGAGGTGCTCGGCCCGGTGCCCGTCGGCGACGGCGAGGAGCGGCTGGTGCTGCGGGTGCCGCGGGCACGCGGTGGCGACCTCTCCCGCGCGCTGGCCGAGCTGCAGCGGGTGCGCTCGGCGCGCAAGCTCGACGCCGTCCGCGTGCAGGTCGACCCGGTGACGTTGACCCTGCCACGGAGACCGCTGGGAACCCACGACGTCCCGTCGAAGTGGCATGACCCGCTTCGTAGGCGCCGTGCTGACCACCCTCGCGCTCCTGCTCGCCGGCTGCGGTCAGGCAGACTCCGGCGACACCGGTACGGACTCCGGCGGGCCCAGCGAGGGGCCGGTGGTGCCCCAGGGGTCCGACGACGTCGTGCTCCGGATCGAGTCCGCCGGCGGCTTCGTGCCGGTCGACTACGCGTTCGCCAACGGGCCGACGCTGCTCGTTCTCGGCGACGGCCGGGTGCTCCAGCCGGCCGCCATCGAGGGCGGCACCCCGCAGCCGAGCCTGAACCCCTACCTGCAGCACACCGTCGACGCCGCCACGCTCCAGGACCTGCTGCGCCGCGCCGAGCAGGCGGGCCTCCTCGCCGAGCCCCCCGACTACCAGAAGGACATGCCGCCGGTCACCGACATGCCGAGCACCACGGTCGAGATCACCGCCGACGGCAAGACCTGGTCGCACTCCGCCTATGCGCTCGGCTTCGAGGAGGAGAAGGGCGTGCGCGCGGCGCTGGCCGACTTCGTCGACGAGGCCCACGAGGTGCTCGACGACCCCGACGCCGAGCCCTACCAGCCCGAGGCGTTGCGGCTCACCGCCAGCGAGCCCACCGGCGCCGATGACTACCCGGTCGTCACCGAGTGGCCCGCCGCCGTCGACCTCACCGGCGTCGGCGAGTGCACCGTGGTCGACGACCCCGCCGCGGTGGCCGACGTCGTCGAGACCATGAGCAGCAGCCCCGACGACACGCTGTTCCGGCAGGACGGCCGCTCCTGGTCGGTCACGGCCGCCCTCGTGCTCCCCGGCGAGACGCGCCCCTGCGCCGACTGGTGATCTCCGTGTCTCCCTAGACTTCAGGTGCGGCTGCTCCCGGCGGCCGCCATGGGGAGGAGGCAGGTGCGTGGCGGTCCAGCCGATCCGGCTCTTCGGTGACCCGGTGCTGCGCACCCGCGCCCGCGCGGTGGTCGACTTCGACAAGGAGCTGCGCACCCTCGTCCGCGACCTCACCGACACGATGCTCGAGGCTCCCGGGGCCGGGCTCGCGGCCCCGCAGATCGGCGTCGGGCTGCGGGTCTTCACCTGGTACGTCGACGGCGAGACGGGCCATCTGATCAACCCCGACCTCACCCTCTCCGAGGAGAGCCAGGACGGGCCCGAGGGTTGCCTGTCGATCCCCGGGCTCACCTACGACTGCCGGCGCGCGCTGAGCGTGGTCGCCCGTGGCTTCGATGTGCACGGCGAGCCGGTGACGATCGAGGGCTCGGCCAAGCTCGCCCGCGCGATCCAGCACGAGACCGACCACCTCGACGGCGTCCTGTTCGTCGACCGGCTCGACGCCGACGCGCGCCGGGCCGCGATGCGCGAGATCCGCGAGTCCGACTGGTTCGGGCTCGAGCAGCCGACGGTGAAGGTGAGCCCGCACGCCACCCGCGGACTGGGGATCTAGTGCGCGTCGTCTTCGCCGGCACCCCCGAGGTGGCTCTCCCGTCGCTGGACGCCGTCGCGGCGTCGTCCCACGAGCTGGTCGGCGTCGTCACCCGGCCCGACGCCGCCGCCGGGCGCGGCCGGCGGCTGGTGGCCAGCCCGGTGGCGCAGCGTGCCGAGGAGCTCGGCGTGCCCGCCCTCAAGCCGGGCCACCCGCGCGAGCCCGACTTCCAGGATGCGCTGCGAGAGCTCGCGCCCGACTGCTGTCCCGTCGTGGCCTACGGCGCGCTGCTGCCGCGCACGGCGCTCGACATCCCGCGGCTCGGCTGGGTCAACCTGCACTTCTCGTGCCTGCCGGCCTGGCGCGGTGCGGCACCCGTGCAGCACGCGATCTGGGCGGGGGAGGAGGTCACCGGCGCCACGACCTTCCGGATCGTCGAGGCGATGGACGCCGGCCCGACGTTCGGCGTCATGACCGAGGCCATCCGGCCCCGCGACACCGCGGGCGACCTGCTCGGCCGGCTCGCCGAGGGCGGGGCCGGGCTCCTCGTCGCCACCCTCGACGGCCTCGAGGCCGGCAGCCTGGAGGCCCGCGAGCAGCCGGCAGACGGCGTCAGCCTGGCCCCCAAGATCACCGTCGACGACGCGCAGGTGGACTGGTCCGAACCCGCCCTCGCCGTCGACCGCCGGGTGCGCGCGTGCACCCCGGCGCCCGGCGCGTGGACGACGCTCGACGGCGACCGGCTGAAGCTCGGGCCGGTGCGGTTCACCGACACCTCGCTCTCGCCCGGTGCGGTGGCGGTGGGCAAGCAGGAGGTCCTGGTCGGCACCGGCACGTTCGCGGTCCGGCTCGGCGAGGTGCAGGCCGTGGGCAAGCGGCCGATGCCGGCGGCCGACTGGGCCCGCGGCGTCCGGCTGGCCGAGGGCACCGTCCTGGGTGACGCGGCATGAACCGACGCGCCCGTCCCGAGGACGTCGACGAGATCTGCGCGGCCCTGCCCGACACCGAGCTCGGCACGTCGTGGGGCGACGTGCCGACGTGGAAGGTGCCGCGGGGCGAGAAGGGCAAGGGCTTCGTGCTCTACCGCCCACCCGGCAAGACCGCGATCGACCCGGAGACCGGCGAGATGTACGACGACCTCGTCGTCATCCTCACGCCCACCGAGGCCGAGAAGGCCGCGCTGGTCGACGACGGGGCCACGCCGTTCTTCACGATCCCGCACTTCGACGGGTACGCGGCGGTGCTGGTGCAGCAGTCGCGGCTCGGGGAGATCAGTCGCGACGAGCTGGCCGAGATCATCACCGACGCGTGGGCCAAGCGGGCCCCGAAGCGGCTGGTGCGGGAGCACCTCGATGGCTGACCCCGCGCGGCGGGCCGCCTTCGAGGTGCTGAAGGCCGTCCGGGTGCAGGACGCCTACGCCAACCTCGTGCTCCCGGCCGTCATCGCGCACTACGCCCTCGGCCCGCGTGACGCCGCGTTCGCCACCGAGCTGTCGGCCGGGGCCCTGCGGCGCCGCGGCACCTACGACGCCGTGCTCGCCGCGTGCGTCGACCGGCCGATGGGGCGGGTCGACGACAAGGTGCTCGACGCGCTGCGGCTCGGCGTCCACCAGCTGCTCGCGATGCGGGTGCCCCCGCACGCCGCCATCAGCACCACCGTCGACCTGGTGCGGCAGGTGTCCAACCAGGGCGCCGCCGGGTTCGCCAACGCCGTGCTCCGGCGGGTGGACGAGCGCGACCTCGACGGCTGGGTGACCCAGCTCCTCGACGCCGAGACCGACCCCGACCGCCGTGCCGAGATCGCGCACAGCCACCCGGCCTGGATCGTGGGCGAGCTGCGTCGGGCACTCGCCGCGATCGGCGCCGTCGACGAGCTCGACGACCTGCTCGCCGCCGACAACGAGCCGCCCCGCGTGACTCTGGTGGCACGTCCCGGGCGATCCGAGGTCTCCGAGCTGCCCGGCACTCCCACCACGCTCTCGCCGTACGGCGTGGTGCTCGACGGCGGCACGCCGTCCGCCGTCCCCGCGGTGGCCGAGGGTCGTGCCGGGGTGCAGGACGAGGGCTCCCAGCTGGTCGCCCTGGCCGTGGCCGCGGCCGAGGTGCCCGACGACACCGGCCAGTGGCTCGACCTGTGCGCCGGACCCGGCGGCAAGGCCGCCCTGCTCACGGCGCTCGCCGAGCGGCGGGGTGGCTCGCTCACCGCCCTGGAGCTCCAGCCCCATCGGGCGCGGCTGGTGGCCCGCACCCTGGAGGGCACCGCGGCGTCGCGTCGGGTGGTCACCGCCGACGGAGTCCGTCCGCCACTGCGCCCCGCGTCGTTCGACCGGGTGCTCGTCGACGCCCCGTGCACCGGCCTGGGAGCGCTGCGCCGCCGTCCCGAGGCGCGCTGGCGGCGCCGTCCGGACGACCTCGTCACCCTCGTGCTGCGGCAGCGGGCGCTCCTCACCACCGCCCTCGACCTGCTGCGTCCCGGCGGCGTCGTCGTCTACGCCACCTGCTCGCCCGTGGTCGCCGAGACCTCCCGCGTCGTCGGCTCGGTGGCCGAGGCCCGCGAGGACGTCGTGCTCGAGGACGCCGCCGCCCTGCTGCCCCAGCTCGAGAACGCCACCGGCCCGCTCCCCGGCACCCTCCAGCTCTGGCCCCACCGGCACGGCACCGACGCGATGTTCATCGCGGTGCTCCGCCGGGTCGGCTGAGGTTGACTGGGGCCGTGGCTTCCAAGTCCCCGTCGGTCGAGATCGAGGTCGACGACCGGGTGGTGCGGGTGAGCAACCCGGACCGCGTGTACTTCCCGGAGTCGGGGGCCACCAAGCTCGACCTCGTCGAGTACTACCTGGCGGTGGGGCCGGGGATCGTCAATGCGCTCTTCGAGCGGCCCTGCATGTTGCACCGGTTCCCGAAGGGGCTGGCCGGCGACAAGGTGCACCAGAAGCGGCTGCCGCAGGGTGCGCCGCCGTGGGTGGAGACCGTGAGGCTGCACTTCCCGCGCTGGAACCGCACGGCCGACGAGCTGTGCGTCACCGAGCTGGCGAGCGTGATCTGGGCGGTGCAGATGTCGACGGTCGAGTTCCATCCGTGGAACAGCCGGCGCGAGGACCCCGAGAAGCCCGACGAGTGGCGCATCGACCTCGACCCCGGGCCGCTCTCGGACTACCCCCAAGTACGGCGGGTGGCCGCCGTCGTCCACGAGATCCTCGACGAGCTGGGCGCCGTCGGCTACCCGAAGACCAGCGGCGGCAAGGGGCTGCACGTCTACGTACGGATCCGGCCCGACCACGGCCACAAGGTGGTGCGGCGGGCCGCGCTCGGCTTCGCCCGCGAAGTGGAGCGGCGCGCGCCGGACGACGTCACCACCACCTGGTGGCGCAAGGACCGCGACCCGCACCACCTGTTCGTCGACTACAACCAGAACGCCCGCGACCACACCATCGCCGCCGCCTACTCGGTGCGCGGCTTCGCCGACGCGCGCGTCTCGGCACCCGTGGCGTGGGAGGAGGTGCCGGACGCCGACCCGCACGACTTCACGATCTTCACGATGCCGGCGCGGTTCGCCGAGGTCGGCGATCTCCACGACGACATCGACGACCACGTCTTCGACATCGCGCCGCTGCTGGAGTGGGCCGATCGCGACGAGGCCGAGGGCGAGGAGACACCGGCCGTGCCAGAGGCCGACGGGTGAGGCCCCGGCTCGTGCTGCTCAACGGGCTGCCGACCACCGGGAAGTCCACGGTGGCGCGGGCCTACGTGGCGCGGCACCCGGGTGTGCTGCGCGTGGAGGCGGACGAGCTGCGGATCTGGATCGGCGGAGACCCGGCCGACCACGCCGAGGCCTCCCGCCACCTCGCGCTCGCCATGGCCGAGGCGCACCTGCGCACCGGGCACGACGTCCTGGTGCCGCAGCTGGTGGCGCGGCCCGACCAGGTGGACCGGTTCGCCGGCGCCGCCCACGAGGCCGGGGCGGCGTTCTGGCACGTCGTCCTCGACAGCGTCGACCTGCCGAACCACTCGGTGTTCACCGCCGGGCTGGAGCAGGTGCTCGCGCTGCCCGGGGTGCGGCGGCTGCCGCGGATCGACGGCGACGTCGAGGCCACCGTCGACCGGCTGGAGACGCTGCTGGAGCAGGAGGCATGAGGGGCGACTGGGACGACCTCGACCGTCGGCTCGTGCGCGAGAGCCCGAGCGAGTGAGGGTCACTCGGGGCGGTCGAGCTCCGAGACCGGTGGCGCCGGCCGGACGCCCCGCACCCGGAACGTCCGGAGGTGGGCGGGGTCGTAGCCGCCGACGTCGGTGGAGGTGACCACCCAGCCGTTCCCGCTGACCACGTAGCCACCCGGCATCGAGGTCGAGGATCTTCCCCGTGCGGCGGTCGACGACGTCGGTGCGGGAGTCGCCGCCGCCGTAGTCGACGGACGGACCGGAGCACGACCGGCCCCGCGTCGGCCCACACGGTCGGCAGGTCGGCGCGGAGCGACCAGGCCGTGCGGCCCGAGCCGAGCCGCACGGCCCGGGCCAGTCCGTCCTCGTCCTCGACGACGGCGAGGCCCGCCGCGACGAGCCGGACCTGCGCGCCGCGGCCCGCGCGCACGAGCTCGCGGCCGGTGGCGGCGTCGAGCACCCGGTCGTCGCCGCTGTAGGTGCGGACCACGATCGGACCGCCGGGCCAGGCGGACTCGGCGAACAGGTCCTCGCAGTCGTTGATGTCGCGGTTGCGCGGGTGCACGAACCGGCGGGTCCAGAGCCGGTCGCCGTTCAGGTCGAGGGCGCGCAGGGTGTTCCGGCAGCGGGGGCGGTCCCCGGCCCGGACGACGTCGAGGAACCCGGTCGACTCCAGGGTCAGGAAGTTCTCGTTCACGAGGCCCGACTGATCGTGACTCCCGACGCGAGGCTGCGTGCTGGAGAGCAGGGCTGGGCGCAGTCGGGGTGTCGCCACCAGGACGACGGCGTCGCCGACCACGCTCCACCAGCACGCTCGCGTAGGTCGGCACCGCCCAGCGCGTCGACCCGGTGCGCGGGTCGCGGGCCGAGAGCGTGCAGTCGCCGATCACCGTGTCCTGCTCGCCGGTGCAGGCCGAGGTGAAGACCGTGCCCTCGAGCCCGGTCGGGAACGACTCGTCGTCCTCCCACAGCAGCTCGCCGGTCCGCGCGTCGCGGGCCTCGAGGTGATCGGTGCCCGGCAGCTCCGGTCGCGCGGGTTGTCAGCACGGTCAGCACGACGTCGCCGACCACGACCGGCGGGTCGTCCGACTGGCCACCGGAGCGGTGCTCCCAGGCGATCTCGCCGTCGCGGTCGACACCGGCGACGCGGCCCTCCCACGCCACCACGTAGCGCCCGGCGGCGCGGCCGATCAGCGTGGCACCCGTCGCGCCGCCGTGGTCCCACACCTCCGGGGGCGGCGGAGGTGCGGCCTCCGTGGGCGGCGTCGACGGCGCGGGCTCGGTGGGCGGCACCGGCGAGGACGGCTCGGGGTCGGGCGACCGCCGGCTCGTCCGGCCCGCTCGACGACGCCGTCACGGGCCGGGGCTCGTCGGCGCCGCCGCCGGCACAGCCGGCCGTCGCGACCGACAGTGGCGGCGAGCAGTGCGACGAGCGGAGCGGGTCGGCTTCACGAGCGGCAGGATCCCCACTGACGCCGGGCTCACACTCCGCGCGTCCTACGCTGACGCCCGTGGGCATCCAGATCACCCGAGATCCTGTCGGCCGACTTCGCGCGGCTGGCCGACGAGGTGGCGCGGATCGGGAGCGCCGGACTGGGTGCACGTCGACGTGATGGACAACCACGTCGTGCCCAACCTGACCTTCGGGCCGACGATGGTCGAGGCGCTGCGCGCCGCAGCACGGACGTGCCCGCTGGACGCCACCTGATGATCGAGGACGCCGACCGTCTCGTCCCGGCGTACGTCGAGGTCGGGCGCCGGGTCGGTCACCGTCCACGTCGGAGGTCGACGCGGCGCCGTGGCTGGCGCGCGAGATCCGCGCGGCCGGGCGCGCGGGCGAGCTTGGCGCTGAAGCCGGCCGCCCCCGTCGAGCCCTACGAGGACCTGCTGCCCGAGCTCGACATGCTGCTGCTGATGACCGTCGAGCCCGGTGGGCGGCCAGGGGTTCGAGGTCGTGTGCCCTGCCGAGCATCCTCAACGCGAACTTCGCGCGGCTGGCCGACGAGGTGGCGAGGATCGGTAGTGCCGACTGGGTGCACGTCGACGTCATGGACAACCACTTCGTGCCCAACCTGACCTTCGGGCCCACGATGGTGGAGGCGTTGGCGCGGAGCACGGACCTCCCGCTGGACGTCCACCTGATGATCGAGGACGCCGACCGCCACGCCCCGGCCTACGTGGAGGCCGGCGCCGGGTCGGTCACCTTCCACGTCGAGGCGGCGGCCGCCCCGGTGCGGCTGGCGCGCGAGATCAAGGCGCAGGGCGCGCGGGCGAGCATGGCGCTGAAGCCGGCCACCCCCGTCGACCCGTACGAGGACCTGCTGCCCGAGCTCGACATGCTCCTGCTCATGACGGTCGAGCCCGGTTTCGGCGGCCAGAAGTTCCTCGACCTCGTGCTGCCCAAGATCCGCCGTGCCCGCGAGCTCGTCGAGAAGCACGGCCTCGAGACCTGGCTCCAGGTCGACGGCGGCATCTCGCTCGACACCATCGAGCGCTGCGCCGAGGCCGGCGCCGACGTCTTCGTGGCCGGCAGCGCCGTCTACCACGCCGACGATCCGGACGCGATGATCGCCGATCTTCGTCAACAGGCTGAGAGCGCGATTTCGAGGTAGTCCCTGACGATCGCGTCCTGAAATCGGCGAAATCACGACGATTTCGTCAGGGACTACCGTCCCGGTGGCCCGATATCCACAGGCGGGGAGTCGGAGCCGATCGACCACGGTTGTGATCGAGCCGACAGCCGGGTGGGGGCGGACTGTGGCACGCTTGGCGCAGACGAGCAGACAAGCTCGCGTGCTCTGGGGTCGGTGAAATTCCGAGCCGGCGGTGACAGTCCGCGACCCGATGGCAGCCAGTCATCGGTTGACCAGGTGGAAATCCTGGACCGACGGTGAGAGTCCGGATGGGAAGCGCACGCAGGTGACGTCCCGGCGCGCAGCATGTGCCGACGTCCCGTCGCCCCGGAGTCCGTGAGTTCCACCGGACGGAGGGGTCATGGGTTTCAGCGCAGTCGAGGACGCCGCGATGACGCGCGCCCTCGACGTCGCCGCCACCCCCGGCGTGCCACTCGGTCCCAACCCCCGGGTGGGCTGTGTGCTGCTCGACGACGCCGGCCGCACCGTCGCCGAGGGGTTCCACCGTGGCGCCGGCACACCGCACGCAGAGGCCGACGCGCTCGCCCGGGCCGGGGACGCCGCCCGCGGCACCACCGCCGTCGTCACCCTCGAGCCCTGCAACCACCACGGCCGCACCCCGCCGTGCGCGCCAGCGCTGGTGGACGCCGGGGTGCGGCGCGTCGTCGTCGCGATGCCCGACCCCAACCCGGTGGCCACCGGCGGCACCGAGACGCTGCGCGCCGCCGGCGTCGAGGTCGAGACCGGCCTGCGCGAGGACGACGCCCGCCGGCTCAACCGCGCCTGGCTGTTCGGGCTCGAGCATCACCGTCCCTTCGTCACCTGGAAGCTCGCCACCACACTCGACGGCCACAGTGCCGCCGCCGACGGCACCTCGCGGTGGGTCAGCGGCGAGCAGTCGCGTCGCGACACCCACCGTCTCCGCGCCGAGGCCGACGTGATGCTCGTCGGCACGAACACGGTGGCCGTCGACGACCCGCTGCTCACCGTGCGGGACGACGACGGTGAGCCGCTGCCGCACCAGCCGCTGCGGGTCGTGATGGGCGAGCGCGACCTGGCGCCCGACCGCCGAGTCCTCAACGACGACGCCGAGACCGTGCACCTTCGCGCCCGGGACCCGAAGGCTGCGCTGGACGACCTCTTCGCGCGCGGCCGCCGTCACGTCTTCCTCGAGGGCGGCCCCACCTTGGCCGCCGCGTTCCTGCGCGGCGGGCTGGTGGACGAGATCGTCGCCTACGTCGCTCCGGTGCTGCTCGGCGCCGGCACCCCCGCGGTCGCCGACCTCGGAATCACCACCATCGGCGACGCGTTCCGCCCCACGGTCACCGACGTGACCCGGGTGGGCGACGACGTGCGCTACACCCTGATCCCAGGAAAGGGCTGACATGTTCACCGGCATCGTCGAGGAGCTCGGCACCGTCGCCGCCGTCGAGGACCAGGGGGACGCCGTCCGCCTGACCGTCACCTCGCCCCTGGTGCTCGAGGACGCCGCGCCCGGCGACTCGATCGCGGTCAACGGCTGCTGCCTCACCGTCACCGAGCACGACGGCACCACCTGGACCGCCGACGTGATGCAGGAGACGCTCGACAAGACGAGCCTGCACGGGGTGCAGCCCGGCGACCGGGTGAACCTCGAGCGCGCCGTCACTGCCGACAAGCGGCTCGGCGGCCACATCGTGCAGGGCCACGTCGACGGCGTCGGTCGCATCGTGAGCCGCGCGCCCAGCGAGCACTGGGACCTCGTCACGATCGCGCTGCCCGACCCCACGATGACGAGGTACCTGGTCGACAAGGGCTCGATCACGGTCGACGGCGTGAGCCTCACCGTCGTCGACGCCGGCGACGACGCGTTCACCGTCAGCCTCATCCCCGAGACCCTCGCCCGCACCACGCTCGGCGCCCGGCAGCCGGGCGACCGGGTGAACCTCGAGGTCGACGTGCTCGCCAAGCACGTCGAGAAGCTCCTCGCCCACCGGAAGGACCTGTCATGACCATCAGGCACGAAGATCAGCACGGCGGCGTGCGGCTCGACCCCATCGAGCGCGCGATCGCCGACATCGCCGCCGGCAAGGCCGTCGTGGTGGTCGACGACGAGGGCCGCGAGAACGAGGGCGACATCATCTTCGCCGCCAGCAAGGCGACGCCGGAGCTGATGGCGTTCACGATCCGCCACTCCAGCGGCGTGATCTGCGTGCCGATGCCCGGCCACATGCTCGACCGGCTCGAGATCCCGCTGATGACGCCGCACAACAAGGACGCCTACCGCACGGCGTACACGATCTCGGTCGACGCCCGCGACGGCGTCACCACCGGCATCTCGGCCGCCGACCGCGCCCACACCGCGCGGGTGCTGGCCGACTCCGCCACCGAGCCGTGGGAGATCACCCGCCCCGGTCACGTGTTCCCGCTGCGCTACCGCGACGGCGGCGTGCTGGCCCGCCGCGGCCACACCGAGGCCGCCGTCGACCTCGCCACGCTGGCCGGGCTCACGCCCGCCGGCGTGCTGGTGGAGCTGGTGAACGAGGACGGCTCGATGAAGCGCGCCCCCGAGCTGCGCGAGTTCGCCGACGAGCACGACCTGGCGATGATCTCGATCGAGGACCTGGTGCGCTACCGGCGCCGCCACGAGAACCTGGTCGAGCGGGTCGCCGAGACCCGGTTGCCCACGCAGTACGGCGACTTCACCGCCTACGGCTACCGGATCACCGTCGACGGCTCCGAGCACATCGCGCTCGTGCACGGCGACGTCGGCGGCGACGAGCCGGTGCTCACCCGCGTGCACTCCGAGTGCCTCACCGGCGACGTGCTCCGCAGCAGCCGGTGTGACTGCGGCCCGCAGCTCGACGAGGCGCTGCGGCGGATCGTGGGGGAGGGCCGCGGCGTCGTCGTCTACCTGCGCGGCCACGAGGGCCGCGGCATCGGGCTGGTGGCGAAGCTGCAGGCCTACCAGCTGCAGGACGGCGGTCGCGACACCGTCGACGCCAACCTCGACCTCGGCCTGCCGGCCGACGCCCGGCACTACGGCACCGCTACCCAGGTGCTGCGCGACCTCAAGATCGGCAGCGTGCGGCTGATGACCAACAACCCTGACAAGGTCAGCAACCTGGAGGACTTCGGCATCCACGTCGCCGAGCGGGTGCCGCTCACCCCGCACCCCAACGACCACAACCTCGCCTACCTCCTCACCAAGCGCGACCGGATGGGCCACGACCTCCCCGACCTCGAAGGGCCGGAGGTGCACCCGTGAGCGGCGAGGGGGCGGCCGCCGTCCAGCCGTTCGACGCCAGTGGCCTGCGGGTCGCCGTGGTGGCCGCGAGCTGGCACGTGCCGGTGATGGATGGCCTGCTCGCCGGCGCGCAGCGGGCCTGCGCCGACTTCGGCGTCGAGCCCGAGGTGGTGCGGGTGCCCGGCACCTTCGAGCTGCCCGTCGTCGCCTCGGCGCTCGCCGCGCAGGGCTACGACGCCGTCGTCGCGCTCGGCGTCGTGATCCGCGGCGGCACCCCGCACTTCGACTACGTCTGCAACGCCGCCACCGACGGCCTCACCCGGGTAGCCCTCGACCACACGGTGGCCGTCGGGTTCGGCGTGCTCACCTGCGACGACGAGCAGCAGGCGCTCGACCGCGCCGGGCTCGTCGGGTCGAAGGAGGACAAGGGCTACGAGGCCACCTCGGCCGCCCTGCTCACCGCGCGCACGCTGCGCGAGGTCCGCGCTGCCCGCTGAGGGCCCGATGATGGCCCGATGATGTCCCGATGAGCACCACCCACCGTCAGGTCGCTCTGCTGGACTCGGCGGGGGAGCGGGTGCTCGTGGTCGAGGGACATCTGCCACGGTTCCCCGGTCGCTGGGCCGGCCCGGCCGACCTCGCCGGCACGGTGGGCGACCCGGCGGCCTGGGTGGCCGGCCCGTCGACCCGCGAGCAGGACGGCACCATCACCAGCGTGCTCGCGGGCAGCGGCACCACCAGCCTCGACGGCGCCTGGGTCCCGCTCGCCGACCTCGCCGCGCACGGCGTCAGCGACGACGCCCTGGCCGCGATCAGCCGGACCGCCCGCGCCTGGCAGGGCGCCGAGGTCGACGACGGCCGCGCCGCCTGGTTCCGACCCGGCTGGCTCGACGACGTCCTGGTCTGGATCGACGACCGGCTCGCGGAGCAAGGACGGCGGCGCACCGGCCCACCGCACCCGGCGAAGCTCTGGAGCCTGTCGGCCGTGCTCCGCGTCCCGACGGCCGATCGCGACCTGTGGTTCAAGGCCACGTGCGACGGGTTCCACGGCGAGGCGGGACTCACCGCGGCCGTCGCGAGGCTCGCCCCGGACGTCGCGCCCCGGGTGGTCGCCGCCGATGTCGACCACGCCTGGCTGCTGCTGGAGGACATCCCCGGCGCCGACGACGACGACGCGACCCGCGCGCCGGAGACCGCCGCCCGCCTGGCTCGGCTCCAGCTCGACACCCTCGGCGACCGCGACGAGCTCCTCGCCGCGGGCGCCCCCGACCGCGGCCTCGCCGCGACGCGCGACGGCATCCGGAGCGTGCTCCGCGACACCGTCGAGCGCCCCCTCATGGCCGAGGCCCAGGTCGCCCGGCTGAGCGAGCTCGAGACCTGGCTGCTCGCGCGGGTCGAGGCCTACTGGGCGGTGGGGCTGCCCGACGTCCTCGCGCACGGCGACCTCCACCTCGGCAACATCGCCTGGGTCGAGGGGCGTCCGCTGCTCTTCGACTGGACCGACACCTGCCTGACCCAGCCCCTGCTCGACGTCCGGCACCTCGCACAGAGCGCGGTCCAGGAGACCGAGGACCCGGCCGCCGCCGACGCGGTGTGGGCGGCGTTCGCACCCGCCTGGCAGGTCGCCCGACCCGACGTCGACCTCGACGCGCTGTGGGCCGACACCGCAGTTGTCGAGCAGGCGTTCCAGATGGTCACCTACGAGCAGATCTACCGCGCCCAGCCGCGGGTCTCGCGGTGGGAGCTGTCGGGGATGGTGGTCGAGGTGGTCGGCCGGCTTCTCGCGGCCATGGACGCCGACACCGGCGTGACCCGGCCCACGTCCTAACCTGAACGGTGTGAAGACGTTCGACGCGCTGTGGGCGGAGCTGTCCGAGAAGGCGCGCACCCGGCCCGACGGCTCGGGCACGGTGGCAGCGCTCGACGCCGGCGTCCACGCGATCGGCAAGAAGCTGGTGGAGGAGGCCGCCGAGTCGTGGATGGCGGCCGAGCACGAGGGCAAGGAGCGCGCTGCCGAGGAGATCAGCCAGCTGCTGTACCACGCACAGGTGCTGATGCTCGCCAGCGGACTCGACCTCGACGACGTCTACGCCCACCTCTAGGACCCCCATGACCACCACCACGACTGCCTCCGACACCCCGCTGCGGATCGCGCTCCCCAACAAGGGCTCGCTGGCGCAGCCGGCCGCCGAGATGCTCCGCGAGTGCGGCTACCGGCAGCGCGACGACGGCAAGCAGCTCACCCTCCTCGACGCCGAGAACGGCGTGGAGTTCTTCTACCTGCGGCCCCGCGACATCGCGCTCTACGTCGGCGAGGGCACCCTCGACATCGGCGTCACCGGCCGCGACCTGCTGCGCGACTCGCGGGCGAAGGCCGAGGAGGCGATGACGCTCGGGTTCGGGCGCAGCACCTTCCGGTTCGCCGGTCCGATCGAGCGCTTCGGCTCCGGCGAGGTCGACCTGGCCACCCAGCTCGCCGGCACCCGGGTCGCCACGTCGTACGTCGGCGTGGTGCGCGGCTACCTGGAGGAGCACGGCATCGACGCCACCGTCGTCCGGCTGGACGGCGCCGTCGAGACCAGCGTGCAGCTCGGCGTGGCCGACGTGATCGCCGACGTCGTCGAGACCGGCGCCACCCTGCGGCAGGCCGGGCTGGCCGTCTTCGGCGAGCCGATCCTGGAGTCCGAGGCGGTGCTCGTCACCCGCGCCGGCGACGACCTGCCCGACGGGTACACCGTGTTCGAGCGGCGCCTCCAGGGCGTCCTGGTGGCCCGCGGCTACGTGATGATGGACTACGACATCGCCAGCGCGAACCTCGACGCCGCCGTGCAGCTCACGCCGGGTCTCGAGGGTCCGACCATCTCCCCGCTCGGGCGCGAGGGCTGGGTCGCCGTCCGGGCGATGGTGCCGCGCGAGGGCGCCCAGAAGCTCATGGACGCGCTCTACGACCTCGGGGCGCGGGCGATCCTGCTCACCGACATCCATGCCTGCCGACTCTGACCCCCGCGGCCGGGAGCTCCCCGTGACCTGGCGCCCCCTCGGCCCCCGGATCGCCGGTGCCGTGGCCGGCGGCGCCCTGCTGACGGTCACGGCGATGCTGTGGTTCGGGTTCGACGACGAGACCCGCGCGTCGGTGACGCCGTTCCAGCGCGGCACCGTGATCGCGCTCGGGCTGCTCGGGTTCTCCTGCCTCTACGCCCTCGCCCGCTCCCGGGTGCAGGCCACCGCCGACCGGCTGGTGGTGGTGAACGGCTACCGGCGCCACGAGTACGAGTGGGCCGAGGTGGTCGCCGTCCGGCTCGACCCCGGCGCCCCGTGGGTCACGCTCGACCTCGCCGACGGCACCACCGCCCCGGCGATGGGCATCCAGAGCTCCGACGGCACCCGGGCCCGCGACGCCGTCCGCCAGCTGCGGGCTCTGCTCGACCGGGCCTGACCCGTGCTCAGAGGCTGAGGGCGAGCGTGACCGCCCCGGCGGTCAGCACCACGGCCGGCACCAGCCGGCGCCGGGCCGCTCGCTCGTGCAGCACGACGGCGCCGATGAGGACGCCGAAGACGATGCTCATCTCCCGCAGCGCGGCGACGGCGGCCAGGGCCCCGGAGGTCTGTGCCACGAGCACCAGGCCGTAGGCCGCCAGGGAGACGGCTCCGCCGCCCAACCCGACGAGCACCGTCCGGGTCCCGACATCGAGGAGCGCCCGCCTTCGCCGCACGACGGCGACCAGCGGCACCACCCACGACTGGAGCAGGAACAGCCACCCGGCGTACGCCACGACGGGCGCACCGCCGGACACCGCCAGACCGTCGACGACCGTGTAGCCGGCGATCGCCACCCCGGTGCCGAGGGCGGCCACCAGTCCGCGGCGGCCACCGCCGCCGGTGAGGGCGACGCCGAGCAGCCCGGCGACGACGAGGGCCACCCCGAGCGCCACCTCCGGACCGAACGGTGACCGCGGCGCGAAGACCGACGCGACACCGGTCAGCGCGACGCCCGTGCCGCGCGCGACGGGGTAGGACCGGCTCAGGTCACCGTGCTCGTAGCTCGCCCAGAGCAGCAGCAGGTACGCCACGTGGAGGACGGCGGACAGTGCGGCGAGGAGCATGTCGTCGCGGTCCAGGGTCCCGCCGACCGCGACCAGCACCGCGCCGATTCCCAGCGTGCTCATCGAGATCAGCGCGAAGCCGACCAGCCGGTCGGCCGAGGTGTGCGCGATCGCGTTCCAGGTGGCGTGCAGCACGGCTGCCGCGAGCACCAGGACCACCACGAGGGGCCCGGGGTCGAGGTGCACGTCAGGTCGCCAGCAGGACGTCGGCACGCCGGCGGGTGCCCTCGCGCGCGAAGAGGCCGACCTCGTCGCGCATCCACTGCTCCCAGTGCGCGCGCATGCCCTCGCCGTCGCGCGCCATCCCGCGCGCGAGCCGCCGCTCGTCGTCGGTCTCCACCCACACCAGCACCGTGTGCCAACGCGCGTGCGAGCGTGACCCCGACCCCACGCCCTCGACGACCAGCAGGGGAGTGACCGGCACCGCCACCGTCTCGGCGAACGCGGCGGCGTACCAGTCGTAGCGCCGGTAGCTGCCGGGCTCACCGCGGCTGAGCGGGAGCAGGAACGAGTCGAACTGGTCGGTGGCGCCACCGATGCCGGCCCACCCCTCGAGCAGGTCGTCGATGTGCAGCACCGCGGCCGCCGGCTCCAGAGCCGCGACGGCGGCCGCGAGCGTCGTCTTCCCCGACCCCGCCGGCCCGTCGACGACGATCAGCCGGGTCTCGCCGCCCACCGTCGGGGGACGCCGCAGCGCGAGGTCGAGTACCTCGCGGGCGGCGTCCACCCGGGGATGGTGTCAGGCGGACGCCGCCAGGTGGCGCCCGGTGGTCACGTAGCCGTTGACCTCCGGAGGTTTCGACTCGCCCACCGCGAGTTCGTTCCTCACTCGCGGGCACTCGCTCAACCTTCGCTCGCTACGCGACCGACCTCGTGCCTCGGTCGCCCGCTGCTCGCTCGCCCAGGAGCCCGCGGCGGCGCAGGTGGGGCACCACGCCCTCGGCGAACCAGTACGCCTCCTCGACGTGCGGGTAGCCGGAGAGGATCAGCTCGGAGATGCCGAGGCCGTGGTAGGTCTCGATGAGGTCGGCGACCTCCTCGTGGCTGCCCACCAGCGACGTGCCGGCCCCACCGCGCACCAGGCCGACCCCGGACCACAGTCCCGGGTGCACCTCGAGCTGGCGGGCGTCGGTGTACGACGCCCGGTCGCCGGAGTCGCGCAGCGCCATCATCCGCTGCTGGCCGGTGGACTCGCTGTTCCGCAGCGCCTCCTGCGCCTTCGCGACCGTGGCCGGGTCGAGGCCGTCGAGCAGCCACTGGGCGTGCTTCCAGGCCTCCTCGTGGGTGTCGCGCGAGAGCGTGTGCACCCGCAGGCCGAACCGCAGCTCGCGGCCCTCGGCCCGCGCCAGCCCGCGCATCCACGCGATCTTCTCGGCCGCCTGGTCGGGAGGCTCGCCCCAGGTGAGGTAGACGTCGGCGCTCCGGGCCGCCACCGCGCCGGCCGGCTCGGAGGAGCCGCCGAAGTAGATGTCGGGCTGCGGCTGCACGCCGCCGCTCACCAACGCGCCCTGTGCCGAGAAGTACTGGCCGTCGTAGTCGAACGGCGGCTGCTCCCAGGTGCCGCGCAGCACCTCGAGGAACTCGCCGGTGCGCGCGTAGCGCACCTCCTTGGGGTCGGTGTCGCCGAACCGCGCCTGCTCGGTGGGCTCGCCACCGGTGACGATGTTCAGCATCAGCCGGCCGTCGGAGATCCGCTGGTAGGCGGCGGCCATCTGCGCGGCGAGCACGGGGTTGATCACGCCGGGCCGGAAGGCCACGAGGTACTTCAGCCGGCTGGTCTCGCGCAGCAGCGCCGCGGTCGTCAGCCAGGCGTCCTCGCAGTAGGTGCCGGTGGGGGTCAGCACCCCCTCGAAGCCCAGCTTCTCGGCGGTGCGGGCGACGTCGGCCAGGTAGTCGATGGTGGGCGGGCGGAACGCCGACGCGCCCGTGCCGGCCACCCGGCCCAGTCCGCCGTCGAGCGCGGTCGGCACGCCCTGTCCCGCCCCCACCAGCGAGCGGCTGTCGCCGGTGGTGGGGAGGAACCAGTGCAGTCGCAGGCTCATGTCGTCAGCCCTTCGCGCTCGTGTACTCGTTGAACTCGTCGTTGAAGAACGGACCGACGTCGACCTTGTCGGGGATGAGCCCGTTGTCGGCGAACGCGTCGGCCATCTCCTGCTCGGAGTCGATCACGGCGTCGTCGATCGGCACGGTCGCGATCTCCCGCTTGTTCACCGCGGCCAGCGTCACCGATGACGCCAGACCGGTCTCGTCGGCCCACGACTCGGCCCACTCCTCCTGGTGGCTCTGCGACCACACCTGGGCCCGGGCGATGCGCTCCACGTAGTCCTCGAGGGCCGCGGTGGTCGCCGGGTCGTCGAGCGCCGCGTTGGAGGCGGCGGTGAAGACGTAGCCGTTGGCCAGGTCGGAGCCGTCGGCGAGGACCTCCGCGCCGGCGTCCTCCTCGGCCTGGGACGTGAACGGCTCCCAGATCGCCCAGGCGTCGACGTGTCCGCCGGAGAACGCGGCCAGCGCGTCGGCCGGCTGGAGGTTCTTGATGTCGACGTCCTCGTAGGTGAGTCCGGCGTTCTCGAGCTGGGCGAGCAGGTGGTAGTTGGCCGAGCTGCCCTCGACGACGGCCACCGTCTTGCCCTTGAGGTCCGCGACGCTGGAGACATCGGAGTCGGGCGGCACCACGATGGCGTCGCCGCGACCGCCGTAGGTGGCGGCCTGGATCACCTGGAACTCGCCTTGCGCAGCGGCGGCGAACAGCGGCGGGGTGTTGCCGACGCCGCCGACGTGGATCGAGCCGGCGTTCATCGCCTCGAGCAGCGGGGGCCCGGAGGTGAACTCCTTCCACTCGATCTCGTACTCGAGGTCGTCGAGCTCGCCGGCCGCCTCGAGCAGCGCCTTCGAGCCGCCCTTCTGGTCGCCGACGATGAGGGTGACCTTCTGGAGGTCCACCGAGCCGTCGTCGCGGACGGCGTCCTCGTTGCCGGTGCTCTGGTCGTCGGCGCAGCCGACGAGGGCGGCCGAGGTGAGGGCGACGGCGCCGAGGACGGCGGCCAGTCGGCGGAACCGACGGGTGCGGGTGCTCATGCTGCTCCTTGCTTCGCGATCGGGGTGCGGTTCGGGTTGGGGGGCGTCGGCTTCACGCCGAGCGCCCGCATCACCTCGCCACGGATCTGCGCGATCTCGTGGTGGGAGGGCGCGCGCTCGTCGCGCCGGGTCTCGATGTGCCACGACTTCGCGATGCGGCCCTGGTCGAGCACGACGACGCGGTCGGCGAGGGCGATGGCCTCGTCGACGTCGTGGGTGACGATGAGGATCGCCATCGCGTGCCGGCGCCACAGCTCGATCACCAGCTGGTGCATCTCGATGCGGGTGAGCGCGTCGAGCGCGCTGAACGGCTCGTCGAGCAGCAGCAGATCGGGGTTGCTCACCAGCGCCCGAGCCAGCGACACCCGCTGGGACTGGCCGCCGGAGAGCTCGAGCGGCCAGGCGCCGAGCTTGTCGTCGAGGCCCACCTCGTGCAGCGTCGCCTCGGCGCGCTCGAACCGGTCGCGCCGCTCGGGGGTGTTGAGCAGCGCGAGGGCCACGTTGTCGCGCACCCGGCGCCACGGCAGCAGTCGCGGCTCCTGGAAGGCGACGGCGG
This sequence comes from uncultured Actinomycetota bacterium, assembly GCA_963808855.1. Taxonomy (GTDB): domain Bacteria; phylum Actinomycetota; class Actinomycetes; order Propionibacteriales; family Nocardioidaceae; genus Nocardioides. The sequence continues at coordinate 2,111,628 of CAWEHA010000002.1, forward strand.
AGCGGCCGGCGATCTCGATCTCGCCGGGCGGCACCTTGTCGAGGCGCGCCAGGCTCCGCAGCAGCGTCGACTTGCCGCAGCCGCTGCGTCCGAGCAGGGCGACGAACTCGCCCGGCTCGATGTCGAGGTCGACCGACTTCAGCACCTGGTTGCGGCCGAAGGCGCGGTTGTGCTTGCGAACCTTCGCTATAGGCCTTTCGGTACCGACAACCTGATCGGATGAGGACGTACGGGGGGTTACCGCCATGCCAGTGCCCTTCGCTCGAGGTAGCGGACGATGCCGTCGGTGATGAGGCCGAGCAGGCTGTAGCAGGCGAGTCCGACGACGATGATGTCGGTCTGCTGGAACTCACGGGCCTGCGTGATCATGTGGCCGAGCCCGCTGCCGGCGCTGACGGTCTCCGCGACGATCAGCGACAGCCACGCGATGCCGAGGCTCTGCCGCAGTCCCACCAGGGTCTGGGGGAGCGCGCCCGGCACCACGACGTGCTTGAGCCGCTGGCCCCACGACAGGTGCATCGACCGGGCCGCCTCCATCATCTTGCGGTCGACGCCCTGGATGCCGGCGAGCGTGTTGAGGTACAGCGGGAAGCACACGCCCATGGCGATGAGCGCGAGCTTCGGGGCCTCGCCGATGCCCATCCAGATGATGAAGAGCGGGATCAGCCCGAAGTGCGGCAGCGTGCGCAGCATCTGCATCGGCGGGTCGACGGCGTCCTCGCCGATCCGGTGCAGTCCGGCGGCGACCGCCAGCACCAGGCCGGCGGTGGCGCCGATGAGGAAGCCGAGGCCGACGCGCTGCACCGAGACCAGCACGGCCGGGCCGAGCACGCCATCCTGCACGAGCTCGACGGCGCCCTGGAAGATCGTCGACGGCGCCGCGAGCTTGCGCTCGTCGAGGACGCCGGTCACGCTCGCCAGCTGCCACAGCGCGATCAGGGCGACGGGGGAGACCCAGCGGCGCAGCAGGCGGAGCGGGTTGCGGCGCGGGGCGCGGGGTCCGCGCCTGCGCTCGGGCACGAGGGTGTCGGGCGGCGTCCCGGGGATGACCGGGGAGGCGGCGGGGGAGGTCGCGGTCATGGGAGTCATGCCTACGAGGTCCCTCCACTTAAGTCAACTCGAACACTCAACTTAAGCGAGAATCGTGACCGGGGTCACGCTCGGTCACAATCGGGGGATGCGCGACCTGGCCGCCCCGGCATTCCCTGACGACGACGGCGCCGCCGACCCCGCCCTCGCCGCCGCGCTGGCCGCCTACGAGGCGGGTACCGGCGACCACGACACGGCCCTCGCGGCCCTGGCGCCCACGCGGCTGGTGGTGCCGGTCGTCGCCGTGCTCGGCGAGGCCGAGGTCGACGAGCGCGGCCTGGCCCGCGACAAGTCCAGCGACATGGCAGCTGTACTGATGCAGGGGCGCGACGGACGGCGCGCGCTGCTCGCCTTCACCAGCCTTGACTCCCTCACCGCCTGGAACCCCGAGGCCCGACCGGTTCCGGTGCCCGCCCGCACCGCCGCGCTCGCTGCGGTGCAGGAGGACGCGGCCGCCGTCGTCGTCGACATCGCAGGCCCCGTGACCTTCGTGGTGGAGGGCGCGGCACTGCGGGCGCTGGCTTCCGGTTCCGGGGGCCGCTCCGATTCGCTCCGGGGGGAATGAGCGCCTAGTCTTGGGTGTTGACCGATCAGCCGCCCGTCTCCGGGCGTGCGACTGATCCGCAAGCGGAGACCAGGCTCGATCGTCTCCCACCCGCATCGACCGCCCTGCACTATCAGGTCGTCGGGTCCGGTCCAGTGGCTCCGGCCTCGCCCACAGCACGTCCGCCAGACGCGCAGGGCAGGGTCAGGTGGTCGTGGCTGGCCTCCGCTTGCAACGGCGGAGGCCTCCGTGGTTTTTGGGGGCGGACGCCCCGCATTCCCCGAACCCACTGGAGGCATTATCAGCACCGAGCTGCGTATCAACGATCGGATCCGGGTCCCCGAGGTCCGCCTCGTCGGACCCAACGGCGAGACGGTTGGCATCGTGCCGACCGACCAGGCCCTCAAGCTGGCGCAGGAGGCCGACCTCGACCTCGTCGAGGTGGCGCCCACCGCCCGTCCGCCCGTCTGCAAGCTCATGGACTACGGGAAGTTCAAGTACGAGAACGCCCAGAAGGCCCGTGAGGCGCGCCGGAACCAGAACGAACGTCGTCATCAAGGAGATGAAGCTCCGCCCGAAGATCGACGCGCACGACTACGAGACGAAGAAGGGCCACGTCGTCCGGTTCCTCAAGGCCGGCGACAAGGTCAAGATCACGATCATGTTCCGCGGTCGCGAGCAGCACCGCCCCGAGCTGGGCTTCCGGTTGCTGCAGCGGCTCTCGGAGGACGTCACCGACCTCGGGTTCGTCGAGTCGGCGCCGAAGCAGGACGGCCGCAACATGGTGATGGTCCTCGGACCGCACCGTAAGAAGGCCGAAGCCAAGGCCGACCACCTGGCCCAGAAGGCCGAGCGCGAGGCCGAGCGGGCCGCCGCGAAGGCCGACGAGAAGGCCGAGCGCGACGCGGCGCACGCGGCCGGCCCGGTCGCCCAGAAGAAGGCGCGCGGACGCTCGGAGAACCTCGATCCCGAGATCGACGCCTGACCCAGCCCCACCCCGTCCCGCACCCGGGCTCGGGACGCACGAAGGAGAGGCACGACGATGCCGAAGAACAAGACCCACTCGGGCGCCAGCAAGCGCTTCAAGGTGACGGGAACCGGCAAGATCCGCCGGCAGAAGGCGGGCCTGCGCCACAACCTGGAGAGGAAGCCCTCGAAGGTCACTCGCCGGATGTCCGGCACGACCGACGTCGCCAAGGCCGACGTCAAGCGGGCCCGGAAGCTGCTCGGTCGCTGACGCGAGCACGCCCTCTCCACGATCACCCAGTTCTAGTCCCAAGGAGCTCAACCCATGGCACGCGTCAAGCGGGCAGTGAACGCCCACAAGAAGCGCCGGACCACCCTGGAGCGCGCCGCCGGTTACCGCGGCCAGCGCTCGCGCCTGTACCGCAAGGCCAAGGAGCAGGTCACCCACTCGCTGGTCTACAGCTACAACGACCGGCGCAAGAAGAAGGGCAACTTCCGCAAGCTCTGGATCCAGCGGATCAACGCGGCCGCCCGCGCGCAGGGCCTCACCTACAACCGGTTCATCCAGGGTCTGAACCTGGCCGGAGTCGAGGTCGACCGCAAGATCCTGGCCGACCTCGCCGTCAACGACCCGGCCGCGTTCAACACGCTCGTCGAGACCGCCAAGGCCGCGCTGCCCGACGACGTCAACGCCCCGCGCGCCGAGGCCTCCTGACTAAGGGCGTGGCCGAGAGTTCCCGGCCGCGCCAGCGCCGCCCAGCACGCACGCTGGCGGCGTTGCCGTCGCTCGAAAGGCGCCCAGCCTGCCAGCGCCCCGGCGCCTTGCCATCGCACGCCCTGGACGACGCTGGACATCGACCGTGAACCCTCGGCCACGCCCTGCCCTGACGGCGGGCAACGCCCGCGTCAAGGAGGCCCGTCGGCTCCACCGACGCTCGGTCCGCTCCGAGCGGCGGCTGTTCCTCGCCGACGGCCCGAAGGCCGTCGAGGAGGCGCTCGGCGTGCCCGGCTGCGTGATCGAGGTGTTCGCCACCGCGGCCGGCGCCGCGCTGGTGCCCGAGGCCCCGGACGGCATGGTCACCCTCGTCGACGACCGCGCGCTCGCCGCGCTCTCCGACTCGGTCACCCCGGCCGGTGTCGTCGCCGTCTGCCGGTTCGTCGACGTCCCGCTCGACGACCTGCTGCGGCACTCGTCGCCGCCGCTGGTGATCTGCGCCGACGTGCGCGACCCCGGCAACGCCGGCACGATCGTCCGCACCGCCGACGCCGTCGGGGCCGGCGGTGTGGTGTTCGCCGGGCAGAGCGTCGACCCCTACAACCCCAAGACCGTGCGCGCCACGGTCGGGTCGCCTGTTCCACCTGCCGGTCAGCGTGGTGCCCGACGCCGCCGCCGCGGTGACGGCGGCGCGGCGGGCGGGCATGGACGTGCTCGCCGCCGACGGGGCGGGGGAGGTCGACCTGTTCGAGGCGGGCGACCTGCTCGCGACGCCCGCGTGGCTGTTCGGCAACGAGGCCTGGGGGCTGGCGCCCGAGCTCGCCGAGCTCGCCGACCACCGGGTGCGCATCCCGATCGCGGGCCGCGCCGAGAGCCTCAACCTCGCCACCGCCGCCGCGCTCTGCCTGTTCGAGAGTGCCCGGGCGCACCGCAGCTGAGGTCGCCCAGGGCGCGCCCCCCGCGCCCCCCAGCAAGCGCCCTGGGCGACCGGTCGCAGGACACCACCGCAAATGGCGGTGCGTGAGTGGGCCGGTCGTGCGGCCGTGGCCGCGTGAGACGCCGGCGAGGAGACACCGAGCGGTGTCGGATTTCTCCGGTGCAGACCTCTCGACGGAACTGGCCATCGGGGTCCGGGACGACTGATCCTGGATCGACACTAGCCCGCAGGGTTGACGTTGCCAATGAGGCGCGCTCGCGCGGTCCTGGTCGGTCGGCTGCACGCGCATGACAGGCTGGCGACGTGAGGGGACCGCCCACCGACGCCCAGCGGGTGGTCGACGCGCTGCCGGACGGCGTCGTCCTGGCCGATGCCGACGGCACGGTGACGCTCGTCTCGAGTCACGCCGGGCGGATGCTCGGGGTCACCGACGCCGGCTCGCTGGTCGGCAAGCCGCTGGAGGACGTGCTGCGGCTCCAGGACACCGAGGCCAACGCCTGGGTGGCGTGCAACGAGCCGTACGACGGACTGCGCACCCGCACCGCGATCACCGAGCAGTCGTGGCTGCTGCCCGACGGCACCGAGGTGCTGGTCGCCGCCCGGCTGGGTCGCGACGTCCCGCTCGGACCGGTCACCCACGTGGCGGTGAGCATCCGCTCGGGGCGGGGCCGTGCCCGGCTCGACCGCGAGCGCTCCGACCTGGTGGCCACCGTCGCCCACGAGCTGCGCTCGCCCCTCACCGGCGTCAAGGGGTTCGTGCAGGCGCTGCTGAACCGCTGGGACAAGCTCAACGACGAGCAGAAGAAGCTGATGCTCACCACCGTCAGCGTCGACTCCGACCGGTTGAGCCGGCTCATCGCCGAGCTGCTCGACGTCGCCCGCATCGACACCGGGCGGCTGCAGCTCTACCCGCGCCCGGCCGACGCCGGAGTGCTGGTGCGCCGGATCGTGGAGTCGGTCGCGGCCGGCACCGCGCGCGACATCGCGCTCGACGTCGGCGACCTGCCCGAGATCCTGGTCGACCCCGACAAGTTCACCCAGGTCGTCACCAACCTCGTCGAGAACGCAGTGCGGCACGGCGAGGGCGAGGTGCGGGTCGACGTCGTCCGCGAGCCGCACGACGACGCCTCGGACGGCGTCCGGGTCACCGTCAGCGATCAGGGCGACGGCATCCCGGTCGAGCTGCGACGCCGGGTCTTCACCAAGTTCTGGACCCAGGGCGTCCGGGGCGGCTCCGGCCTGGGCCTCTACATCGTCAACGGACTGGTGCGCGCCCACGGCGGCGTGGTCACGATCGGGGACGCCCCGGGCGGCGGCGCCGTGCTCTCCTGCACCTGGCCCGGCGTCCCGGCCGAGCTCACCGAGATGCTCACGGGCTAGGACGGGCCGCTAACCGGTTCGCGGTGCCGCCCCGTCGATTCCTACACTGCGGGCGTGTCAGGACCCAACACCGACTACGACCCCGTCGAGGTGACCGCCTTGCAGCCGGAGGAGGTCGAGCGGGCCCAGGACGTCGCGCTGGCCGCGATCGCGGCGGCGGCTGACCTCGAGGAGCTCACGCGAGTCCGGATCGAGCACACCGGCGACCGCTCGCCGCTGGCACTGGCCAACCGCGAGATCGGCGCGCTGCCGCCGCAGGCCCGCAAGGAGGCCGGCCAGCGGGTCGGCCGCGCCCGCGGCGTCGTCCAGCAGGCCCTCGCGGAGCGGCGGACGGCGCTCGAGGCCGAGGCCGAGGAGCGGATGCTGGCCGAGGAGACCGTCGACGTCACCCTGCCCACACAGCGGGTGCCGGCCGGGGCCCGCCACCCGCTCACCACCGGATCCGAGCTGATCGCCGACATCTTCGTGGCGATGGGCTGGGAGGTCGCCGAGGGTCCGCTGGTGGAGGCCGAGTGGCTCAACTTCGACGCCCTCAACCTCGGGCCCGACCACCCCGCCCGCACGATGCAGGACACGTTCTGGGTCGACCCGCCCGACGACCACCTCGTGCTGCGCACCCACACCTCGCCGGTGCAGGCGCGCACGATGCTCGAGCGCACGCCGCCGATCTACGTCGTCTGCCCGGGCCGGGTGTTCCGCACCGACGAGTTCGACGCCACCCACTCGCCGGTGTTCCACCAGGTCGAGGGGCTCGCGATCGACGAGGGCCTCACGATGGCCCACCTCAAGGGCACCCTCGACCACTTCGCGTCGCGGATGTTCGGCGACGGCATCGTCACCCGGTTCCGGCCGTCGTACTTCCCGTTCACCGAGCCGAGCGCCGAGGTCGACCTGGTCTGCTTCGTCTGCCGCAACGTCGACCCCGCCTCATGCCGCACCTGCCGCGGCGAGGGCTGGATCGAGTGGGGCGGCTGCGGCGTCGTGAACCCGCGGGTGCTGCGCGCCTGCGGCGTCGACGACGCCCGCTACACCGGTTTCGCGTTCGGCATGGGGATCGACCGCACGCTCATGTTCCGTCACGGGGTCGAGGACATGCGCGACCTGTTCGAGGGCGACGTCCGCTTCACCACCGTCTTCGGGACCGAGCTGTGAAGGCGCCGGTCAGCTGGATCCGCGAGCACGTCGCCCTGCCGGACGACGTCACCTCCGAGCAGCTCGCCGCCCGGCTCACCGCGCTCGGCCTCAAGCTCGAGGGCCTGCACCGCCCGGCCGACGCGATCACCGGCCCGCTCGTGGTCGGCCGCGTGCTCTCGGTGGAGCCCGAGCCGCAGAAGAACGGCAAGACGATCAACTGGACCCAGGTCGACGTCGGCGCCGCCAACGGCACCGGCGAGCCGCAGGGCATCGTGTGCGGTGCCCACAACTTCGGCGCGGGCGACCTCGTCGTCGTGGTGCTGCCGGGCGGCGTGCTGCCCGGGAACTTCGAGATCTCCGCGCGCAAGACCTACGGGCACGTGAGCGCCGGCATGATCTGCTCGGCCCGCGAGCTGGGCCTGGGCGACGACCACGAGGGGATCATCGTGCTGCCCGGCCGGGCGCCGGTGAGCCCGGCGACGACGCCGTTCGGCGTGCTCGGCCTCGACGACGACGTCATCGAGTTCGAGATCAACCCCGATCGCGCCTACGCCCTGAGCATCCGCGGCGTGGCCCGCGACGCCGCCCTCGGCTTCGACGCGGCCTTCACCGACCCCGCCGACCGCACGGTGCCGGAGGCGAACGACGCCGGCCACCCGGTGGTGCTCGACGACACCGACGGCTGCCCGTTGTTCGTCGCCCGCACCGTGTCCGGGTTCGACCCCATGGCGCCGACGCCGGACTGGATGGCCCACCGCCTGGTGCAGGCCGGCATGCGGCCGATCTCGCTCGCGGTCGATGTCACCAACTACGTGATGCTCGAGATCGGCCGGCCGATCCACGGCTACGACGCCGACAAGCTCTCCGGGGCGGTCCGGGTCAGGCGGGCCGAGCCGGGGGAGAAGCTCACCACCCTCGACGGCACCGCCCGCGTGCTCGACGAGCAGGACCTGGTGGTCGTCGACGACTCCGGCGTGATCGGGCTCGGCGGCGTGATGGGCGGTGAGGACACCGAGATCTCCGACACCACCACCCGGGTGCTGGTCGAGGCGGCCCACTGGGACGCCACCTCGATGTTCCGCACCGGCCGCCGCCACAAGATCACCTCCGAGGCCGGCAAGCGCAACGAGCGCGGCGTCGACCCGACGGTCACCGAGGCCGCCGCCGACCGCGTCGTCGAGCTGCTCGTGGCCCACGGCGGCGCCACCGCCGAGCCCGGCGTCACCGTGGCCGGCGCGCCGCCGCAGGTCGCGCCCATCGAGCTGGCCGCCGACCTGTCCGCCCGCATCACCGGTCTCGACGTCGACGCCGCCACTGCGGTGGCCGACCTGCGGGCCGTGGGCTGCGCGGTCGAGGAGCGCGGCGACGTCCTGGTGGCCACCCCGCCGCCCTGGCGCCCCGACCTCACCGACCCCCACGACCTCGTCGAGGAGGTCGCCCGCGTCGTCGGCTACGACCGGGTGCCGTCGGTGCTACCCACCCCGCCGGCCGGCCGCGGGCTCACCCGCGAGCAGCGGCTGCGGCGCCGGGTCGGCCGCACCGTCGCGGGCGCCGGGTACGTCGAGGTGGTGAGCTTCCCGTTCCTCGGTGACGCCGACCTCGACAAGCTCGGGCTCCCCGCCGACGACCCCCGCCGCACCACGGTCCGGCTCGCCAACCCGCTGTCCGCGGAGAAGCCGTCGTACGCCACCACCCTGCTGCCCGGCCTGCTCGTCGCCGCCGCGCGCAACCTCGGCCGCGGCGCCGACGGCGTCGCGCTGTTCGAGGCCGCGCAGGTCGCGATCCCGGTCGACGGCGGCTCGGCCCCGATCTACGGCGTCGACCGACGCCCGGACGACACCGAGCTCGCCACCCTCCTCGGCGCGGTGCCGGCGCAGCCGCTGCGGCTCGCCGTCGTGCTGGCCGGGGAGCGCGAGCGCGCCGGCTGGTGGGGCCCGGGCCGTGAGGCCTCATGGTCGGACGCCGTCGGCGCCGTCACCGCCCTGGCCGCCGAGCTCGGCGTGGCCGTCGAGGTGCGGGCGGGCCACCGGATGCCCTGGCACCCCGGCCGCTGCGCCGAGGTCGTGGTCGCCGGCACCACCGTCGGCCACGCCGGCGAGCTGCACCCCACCGTCTGCCGGGCCTGGGGGCTTCCGCCGCGCGCGGCGGCCGCCGAGATCGACCTCGACGCCCTCATGGCCGCGGCACCCGACGTCGTCGCCGGGCCCGAGTTCTCCACCATGCCCGTGGCCAAGGAGGACGTCGCCCTCCTCGTCGACGCCACGGTGCCGGCCGCCGACGTCGAGGCCGCACTACGCGCCGGCGCCGGCGACCTGCTCGAGTCGGTGCGGCTCTTCGACGTCTACACCGGACCGCAGGTCGGCGAGGGCAAGCGCTCACTCGCCTTCGCGCTGCGCTTCCGCGCCGCCGACCGCACCCTCACCGAGGAGGAGACCGGCGCCGCCCGCGACGCTGCCGTGGCGTTGGCCGCGGAGCGATGCGGCGCCGTGCAGCGCTGACCCCGGCGCGAAGCCATGCGCACCCGCAGGCGGGTTCGTCGTACCGCTGCGAGGCGGTGACCCGGCCACTACGCTCGCGTGCACCGAGGGAGGTGGGATGGCGGTCCACGACCTGTTGCGTGAGCTCGTCGAGACCCGGGGCGCCGGTGTCGTGGGGGACGCCGACCAGTTCCGCGGGGCGCTCGACGACTTCCTGGACGAGCACGAGGCCACCCGGGGCGAGATCAACCTGCTGGTCGACGCCGTCCGGCTGGGTGCCGTCAATCGGGTGGTCACGATGCTCGACCACGGGGCCGATCCCGGGGCCGCGATCGCCGAGGTCGCCGTCGAGCTGGCACGGGACCGGGGGGCCGACAGCGCCACGGGTGCTCGCTGGGCGCTCGGGGTGATCGGGTACGCCCTTGGCAAGGTGCCTGCCGACCTGCTCGGTGCGGATCGGCCCTCCAGCGTTCCCGCTCCGGCGCAGCGTCCGATCACGGCCTCGCCGCCGCCGTCGGTGCCGGACCTCTCCACCGAGCCGACCGACCCGCCGTCGCACCCGTCGTTCCCCCGCCCCGAGTCGGAGCCGGCCCCGCCGCCCCCGCCCGAGCCCGAGCGGGTCCCCGCAGCGCCGACCAACGTCGCCGGCGAGCCGCCCGAGCGGCCCGGCACGATCACGCTGCCGGAGCACGCGACCGAGCGGGTGCCGGACGACTCGCCGCCCGCGCCGCCGGCCGGTCACGCGGCGCCGCCGCCGTACTCGCCTGCCCCGCCGCCGAGCGCCCCGGTGAAGAAGGGTCGCGGCCGGCTGATCGCGGTCCTCGCCGCGCTCCTGCTCGTGATCGGCGCCGGCGCGGTGGGCGCCGTCCTGCTCGTCGGTGACGACGGTGGCGACGACACCAACCGGACCGCGAGCGACCCGAACAGCCAGGACGCGAGTCCGTCCGAAGACTCGGGTGGAGGCACGGAGACCGGCAGCGGGCCGCCGGTCGAGCCGGTGCCCGACGGCACCCTGCTGGCGTCCCAGCTCGTGCTGCCCGTGACGGTCGAAGGCGACACCAGCCTCTACGTCGTCGACACCGGCGACGGCGCGGTCACCCGCCTCTCGCAGGGCGTCGACGACCGACTTCCCACCATCTCGCCCGACCGCGCCACGGTCGCGTTCCTCCGCCCGCAGACCCGCGGTACCGGCGTCCGGGAGCCCTACCTGCTCGACCTGGCCACGGGGGAGGAGCGGCGGCTCTTCACCGAGGACAGCCCCTGTGTCTACTCCTCGCCCCCGGTGTGGGCAGCGGCCGGCGACCGACTCGCCGTGAGCTGCGTGGACGAGGCCGGCGATCCGGTCGGCACGTTCGTGGTGGGGCTCGACGGCCAGCAGATCCAGCAGCTCGCGCTCGACGGCGTGCCGTGCGGGCTCAGCTGGGTCTCGGAGAGCGTGATCGTCTACTGCCGCGCGGACACCGACGATGGGCCCACCACGTTGTGGGTCCACGACCTCGGCGGTGGTACCTCCGAGCCCGTCACCGACGGCAGTGCCGGCTACGACTCCCACCCGGACTGGTCGGAGGACAACGGGGTGGTGCTCTTCCAGCGCTCCACCGACGGCGACCCCGACGCGCGCGGGACCCTCTGGACCTACTCGCAGTACGAGGGTGAGGCCGAGCTCGTCGTGGGGCGGGCGGTGTCGCATCCGGCCTGGTCGGTCGACGGGTCGCAGGTCGCGTTCGTGGTCGAGACCGACGATGGCGAGCGCCTGGCTACCGCGTCGGGCTCCGAGCCCGGCGACCTCACCATCCACGACTCGGTGCCCGGTGAGCCGGGAGCACCGGCGTGGGGCAGTCGCTGAGCCGGGCGGCAACTACGCTCAGAGGTCACCGAGGGAGGTGGGATGGCGGTCCACGACCTGTTGCGTGAGCTCGTCGAGACCCGGGGCGCCGGTGTCGTGGGGGACGCCGACCAGTTCCGCGGTGCGCTCGACGACTTCCTGGGCGAGCACGAGGCCACCCGGGGCGAGATCAACCTGCTGGTCGACGCCGTCCGGTTGGGTGCGGTCAATCGCGTGGTCACGATGCTTGATCACGGGGCCGATCCCGGGGCGGCGATCGCCGAGGTCGCCGTCGAGCTGGCCCGCGACCGGGGGGCCGACAGTGCCACCGGTGCTCGGTGGGCGCTCGGCGTGATCGGGTACGCCCTCGGCAAGGTTCCCGCCGACCTGCTCGGCGCTGCCCGTCCCTCCAGCGTTCCCGCTCCGGCGCAGCGTCCGATCACGGCCTCGCCGCCGCCGTCGGTTCCGGATCTCTCCACCGAGCCGACCGACCCGCCGTCGCACCCGTCGTTCCCCCGCCCCGAGTCGGAGCCGGCCCCGCCGCCCCCGCCCGAGCCCGCGCGGATCCCCGCACCGCCCACCAACCTCGCCGGTGACCCGCCCGAGCGGCCCGGCACGACGACGCTGCCGGAGCACGCCACCGAGCCGGTGCCGGACAGCACTCCGGCGGCCACGCCGGCCCCGCCGCCCGGGCCGCCGCCGTTCCAGCCCGCCTCCCCGGCACCGCCACAGCAGCGGGGCCGCGGCCGGCTGGTCGCGGTCCTCGTGGCGGTGGTCCTCGTCGTGGCCGCCGGCGTCGCGGCCTTCCTGCTGCTCTCGGACGGCGACGACCCCGACACCGCGAGCGACGACACCGGGTCGTCCGAGGAGGCCGGCGGCGACTCGGCCACTCCGGGTGACTCCCTGTCGACCCTGCCCGTGACGGCGGTGGTGCTCCCCGTGACCGTCGACGACGTCACGAGCCTCTACGTGCTCGACACCGCCGACCGGTCCGTCGAGCAGCTCACCGACGGCCCCGACGACCGGCTGGCCTCGATCTCGCCCGACCGTACGACGGTGCTGTTCCTGCAGCCGGCGCCGGAGGCGCACGGCCGTCGCGCGCCGTTCCTGCTTGACGTCGAGAGTGGTGAGGAGCGTCCGCTGTTCGGCGACAGCAGTCCGTGCGACTACGTGGGCCGGGGGGCTTGGAGCCCGTCCGGCAACGGCGTGGTCTTCAAGTGCGTCAACGCGGCGGGTGAGTACGTGGGCACCCACGTCGTCGGCCTCGACGGACAGGAGCAGGCGGAGGTGGTCCCCGACGGCTACCCGGACGGCGGCATCACGTTCAGCAGCGAGAGCACGCTGATCTATGCCCGCTCCGACGGCTCCGGGGCCCCGAGCACCCTGTGGCAGTACGACCTCAGCGACGGTGTGTCCACCCAGCTCACCGACGGGCCGGGACCGGACTCCCGTCCGGACTGGTCTGAGGAGAACGGCGTCGCGCTCTTCTTCCGGTCGCCCGACGAGGGCCCCGAGGCGCGCGGCGAGCTGTGGACCTGGTCGCCCTACGAAGGCGAGAGGCTGCTCGACGTCGGGCAGCCGGTGCTCGACGGAGCGCTCTCCGGCGACGGCACCCTGTTGCTGTACATCGTCGACACCGACGACGGCGAGCGGCTCGCCTCGTCGCCGTACACCGACCCCTCCGACGTCACCGTCTACGAGGAAATCCCCGGCGAGCCCGGCGCGCCGGCCGGCGGCACGCTCTAGTCGACCGGGTTCGACAGGATCGCGCCGAGCCGCTCGCGCACGGCGGGGTCGCCCTCCACGCGGAGTGCGTCCGCGCCACCGCGGTGCCACAGCCACGCGTCGACGTCGCCGGCCGAGCCGGAGACGACGACGTCGGGCTCGGTGCCGGGGTCGTCCACCAGCGCCACGTCGTCCTCGTCGGTGTACGTCTTCCCCGAGTCAGGGTCGGTGCCGCTGAAGACGCCGAGCTGCGCCCACACGCTGGTGCCGACGTCGGTGAGGTCGAAGCGGACGTGCTGGGGGAGCGGGTCGAACCGGCCCCACGGCGGGGCGCCGCCGTACATCACGCCCAGGGCCTCGGCGACGCCGTCGGCGGCGAGGGCCGGGTCGAGGGCGGTCACCTGCCCGGCGGTCTGCTCGGCGTCGAGCCGGTGGATGAGCGCCTCGTGGGCCTGCCGGCGGTAGGTGAAGCCGACCGACTGGTCCTCCGACCAGGTCCAGGCCGCCTCGGCGGGATCGGCGTCGCGCAGCGCGTCCTGCAGCGCGGCCGAGGCGGCGTCGAAGGCGGCGAGCCGGTCCTCGTGGGTCTCCGGCCGCTGGCGGTTGGCGATCGCCTCCTCGGTGCCGCTCTCGCTCGGCGCGGCCGGGCGGCCGGTGACCACCCCGGCCCAGAACGACTGCACCCCGGTGAGGTGCCACAGCAGCTCGACGGCGTCCCAGTCGGGGCACCCGGGCACCCGGGCGGCGGGGTCACAGGCCTCGAGCACCTCCCGGAACCGGGCCGACTCGGTCTCGAGGTGGGTGAGGTAGGACGGGAAGGGCAGGCGGGTGTGGTCGGGCATCGCGGCGACGCTAGCCCGCGTGAGTAGACATACGCGAGCATGTATAGTGATGCGACATGACGTTGAAGGTCGCGGTCGCGGGCGCCAGCGGGTACGCCGGCGGCGAAGTGCTCCGGCTCCTCCTGGGCCACCCCGAGGTGGAGGTGGGCGCGCTCACCGGCGGGTCGAACGCTGGACAGCCACTCGGTGCGCTCCAGCCGCACCTGCTGCCGCTCGCCGATCGCATCCTCGAGCCCACGGAACCGGAGATTCTTGCCGGGCACGACGCCGTCGTGCTGGCGCTGCCGCACGGGCAGTCCGGTCCGCTGGCCGAGGCGCTCCCGGGCGACGTCACGGTGATCGACTGCGGCGCCGACTTCCGGCTCGACGACGCCGCCGCGTGGGAGACGTTCTACGGCAGCGCCCACGCCGGCACCTGGCCCTACGGCCTGCCGGAGCTGCTGCTGGGCGACGGCACCCGGCAGCGCGAGCGGCTGCGCGGCGCCCGCCGGGTCGCCGTCCCGGGCTGCTATCCCACGATCTCGACCCTCGCCCTCGTCCCCGCCGTGGCGGCCGACCTCGTCGAGCCCGACGTCGTCGTGGTCGCCGCGTCCGGCACCAGCGGCGCAGGCAAGGCCCCGAAGGCGCACCTGCTCGGCAGTGAGGTGATGGGCAGCGCCAGCGCCTACGGCGTCGGCGGCGCGCACCGGCACACGCCGGAGATCGTCCAGAACCTCAGCGGTGCCACCGGCGGCCCGGTCACGGTCAGCTTCACGCCCGTGCTCGTGCCGATGTCGCGCGGCATCCTCGCCACCTGCTCGGCGCGGCTGGCCGGCGACGTCTCGGCCGACGACGTGCGGGCCGCCTACGTGAAGGCCTATGCCGACGAGCCGTTCGTGCACGTCCTGCCCGAGGGGCAGTGGCCGCAGACGCAGTCCGTGCTCGGCTCCAACGCGGTGCACCTCCAGGTCACCGTCGACGCCGCCGCGGGCCGCCTGGTGGCGGTCGGAGCGGTCGACAACCTCGCCAAGGGCACCGGCGGCGCCGCCGTCCAGTGCCTCAACCTCGCCGCCGGGCTCGAGGAGTCGCTCGGGCTCTCCGCGGTGGGGCTCGCGCCATGAGCGTCACCCACCCGGCCGGGTTCCGCGCCGCCGGCGTCGAGGCCGGACTCAAGACCAGCGGCGGGCGCGACGTCGCGCTCGTCGTCAACGACGGGCCCCGCTTCGACTCAGCCAGCGTCTTCACCGCCAACCGCTGCCAGGCCAACCCCGTGATCTGGAGCCGCGAGGTGGCCAAGGACGGCGTGGTCCACGCCGTCGTGCTCAACTCCGGCGGCGCCAACTGCTACACCGGCCCGGAGGGCTTCCAGACCACCCACGCCACCGCCGAGCGGGTCGCCGGCCACCTCGGCATCGGCGCTGGCGACGTCGTCGTCTGCTCCACCGGCCTGATCGGCCTCACCAGCGTGCGCGAGCACCTGCTCGCGGGCGTCGACTCCGCCGCGGCGGCCCTCACCGACCACGGCGGCGACGACGCCGCGCTCGCGATCATGACCACCGACTCGGTGCCCAAGCAGACCGTCGTGGAGGGCGCCGGCTGGAGCGTCGGCGGCATGGCCAAGGGCGCCGGGATGCTCGCGCCGCAGCTGGCCACGATGCTCGTCGTCCTCACCACCGACGCCGTCGTCGACGCCGGCGACCTCGACCAGGCGCTGCGTGCGGCCACCCGGGTCAGCTTCGACCGGCTCGACTCCGACGGCTGCATGTCCACCAACGACACCGTCACCGTGCTGGCCAGCGGCGCCAGCGGCATCACGCCGTCACTGCCCGACCTCACCGACGCGCTCACCCAGGCCTGCGTCGACCTCGCGATGCAGCTGCTGCGCGACGCCGAGGGCTCCGAGCACGACATCGCCATCACCGTGGTCGGCGCCGACACCGAGGCCGACGCCGTCGAGGCCGGCCGCAGCATCGCCCGCTCCAACCTGTTCAAGGCCGCCGTCTACGGCAAGGACCCCAACTGGGGCCGCATCCTCGCCTCCCTCGGCACCACCGCCGCCGCCTTCGACCCCGCGGACCTCGACGTCGCCGTCAACGGTGTCTGGGTCTGCCGCCACTCCACACCCGCCGACGACCCCTCGCTCGTCGACCTCGCCCCGCGCGAGGTCAGCGTCACCGTCGACCTCAAGTCCGGCGTCGAGCGGGCCACCGTCTGGACCAACGACCTCACCCACGCCTACGTCCACGAGAACAGCGCCTACAGCTCCTGACCGCGACTGAGATGACATGACGATCGAACACACCCAGCACGACCCCAGCAAGCCCGACCCCGCGAAGGCTCGCACCCTCGCGGCCGCACTGCCGTGGCTGAAGCGCTACCACGACAAGATCGTGGTGGTGAAGTACGGCGGCAACGCGATGATCGACGACGAGCTGAAGACCGCCTTCGCCGAGGACATCGCGTTCCTGCGGTTCGCCGGCTTCAAGCCCGTCGTCGTGCACGGCGGCGGCCCGCAGATCTCGGCGATGCTCGACCAGCTCGGCATCGAGTCCGAGTTCCGGGGCGGCCTGCGCGTCACCACGCCGGAGGCGATGGACGTCGTCCGCATGGTGCTCGTCGGCAAGGTGCAGCGCGAGCTCGTCGGGCTCGTCAACGACCACGGTCCGCTCGCCGTCGGTCTCTCGGGCGAGGACGCCGGCCTGTTCACCGCCACCCAGACCAACACCGTGGTCGACGGCGAGGAGGTCGACCTCGGCCTGGTCGGCGAGGTCACGCGCGTCCGGCCCGAGTCGGTCCTCGACCTCATCGAGGCCGGCCGCATCCCCGTCGTCTCCAGCGTCGCGCCGGACGCCGACGGGCTCGTCCACAACGTCAACGCCGACTCCGCCGCCGCCGCGCTGGCGATCGCGCTCGGCGCCGAGAAGCTGCTCGTCCTCACCGACGTCGAGGGGCTCTACCTCGACTGGCCGAGCTCGGACGACGTGATCGGCGAGATCAGCCCCGAGGCGCTCGAGGAGATCCTCCCGACGCTGGCCAGCGGCATGGTGCCCAAGATGGGCGCCTGCCTGCAGGCCGTGAAGGGTGGAGTGCCGCGGGCCACCGTCGTCGACGGCCGCGAGCCGCACGCCGTGCTGCTCGAGCTGTTCACCAAGGAGGGCATCGGCACCCAGGTGCTGCCCGGTGTCGAGACCAAGACCCGGAAGGCCCGCGACACATGAAATCACCCCACGACGTTCTTCGCCTCCCCCGCTTCGCTCCTCCGCCGAACAACGCCGCGGGGACCCCGAAATGAGCGCCACCGACGACCTGAAGGAGCGGTACGCCGCCGCCCTGATGAACACCTACGGCCCGCCGAAGCTCGCCCTCGAGCGCGGTGAGGGCACGCGGGTGTGGGACGTCGACGGCAACGAGTACGTCGACTTCCTCGGCGGCATCGCCGTCAACACCCTCGGCCATGCCCACCCGGCGCTGGTCGCCGCCGTCACCGCCCAGCTCGGCCGACTCGGGCACGTGTCCAACTTCTTCACCACCGAGCCGCAGGTGCGGCTCGCCGAGCGGCTGCTCGCCGTGATGGCGCCCGGCACGGACGGCCGGGTGTTCTTCTGCAACTCCGGCGCCGAGGCCAACGAGGCCGCGATCAAGATCTCGCGGCGCACCGGGCGCACCCGGCTGGTCGCGATGGAGGACGCCTTCCACGGCCGCACGATGGGCGCGCTCGCGCTCACGGCGAAGGCCGCCTACCGCGAGCCGTTCGAGCCGCTGCCCGGCGACGTCACCTGGGTGCCCTACGGCGACGCCGACGCGCTCGCCGCCGTCGTCGACGACTCCACCGCCGCCGTCGTGATCGAGCCGCTCCAGGGCGAGGCCGGCGTCAACGTCGCTGACCCGGAGTTCCTCCGGGCCGCCCGCGAGGTCACCGCCGCCCACGGCGCGCTGCTCTGGTTCGACGAGGTGCAGAGCGGCATGGGTCGCACCGGGCAGTGGCTCGCCAGCCACCCCAGCGGCGTCACCCCCGACGTCGTCACGCTCGCCAAGGGCCTCGCCGGCGGGCTGCCGATCGGCGCCGTGCTCGGCCTCGGCCGCGCGGGCACGCTGCTCGAGCCCGGCAACCACGGCACCACCTTCGGCGGCAACCCGGTGGCGTGCGCCGCCGCGCTCGCCGTCCTCGACACCATCGAGCGCGACGGACTGCTGCAGCGCGCCACCGAGGCGGGGGAGCGGCTGCGCGCCGGCGTCGTCGCCGACCCGCGGGTGCTCGAGGTGCGCGGTGCCGGCGTGCTCGTCGGCCTCACGTTGAGCGAGGCCAAGGGGCCCGACGTCGTCGCCGCCGCCCAGCAGGCGGGCTGGATCCTCAACGCCACCGGTCCGGACCGGATCCGGTTCGCGCCTCCGCTCGTCGTCACCGACGCCGAGATCGACGCGCTCGTCGCCGCGTGGCCGGGCCTCCTCGACGCCGCGGGGGTGGAGAAGCCGTGAGGCACTTCCTCCGCGACGACGACCTCAGCCCGGCCGAGCAGGCGCAGGTGCTCGACCTCGCCGCCAAGCTCAAGGCCGCGCCCTACGACCGCCGTCCGCTCGCGGGGCCGCGCTCGGTGGCGATGATCTTCGACAAGCCCACGCTGCGCACCCAGGTGTCGTTCGCGGCCGGCATCGCCGAGCTCGGCGGCAACCCGATGCTCGTCGAGGGCCGGCTCGCCGGCATCGGCATCCGGGAGTCGGTGGAGGACGTCGCCCGCGTGCTCGGCCGGCAGGTCGCCGTCGTGGTGTGGCGCACGTTCCACCAGGGCGACCTCGACACCATGGCGGCCCACGCCGGGGTGCCGGTCGTCAACGCGCTCACCGACGACTTCCACCCCTGCCAGGTGATCGCCGACCTGCTCACCGTGCGCGAGCAGCTCGGCGCGCTCGCCGGGCTCACGGTGGCCTTCGTCGGCGACGCCGCCTGCAACATGGGCAACTCGTGGCTGCTCGCCGGCACCACCGCGGGGATGCACGTGCGGGTCTCGGGTCCATCGGGCTACCTCCCTTCCGCGGGCATCGTGCAGCGGGCCACCGACATCGCCGCCGGCACCGGTGGCTCCGCCGTCGTCGAGCCCGACCCGCAGGCGGCCGTCACCGGAGCCGATGTCGTCGTCACCGACACCTGGATCTCGATGGGCAAGGAGACCGAGGAGGCCGACCGGGTCGCCGTCCTCACGCCGTGGGCGCTGACGCCGCAGCTGCTCTCGCTGGCCGCGCCGCACGCGATCGCCCTGCACTGCCTGCCCGCCTATCGCGGGATGGAGATCGACGCCGGTGTCCTCGAGGGCCCGCAGAGCGTGGTGTGGGACGAGGCCGAGAACCGCCGTCACGCCCAGAAGGCCGTGCTCGCCTGGCTCCTCGATCAGGAGGAGTCACTGTCGTGAACCGATTCCCCGCCACCAAGAACGCGCGCCAGCAGCGCATCGTCGACCTCGTCGGCCACCACGAGGTGCACTCCCAGACCGAGCTCGCCGACCTGCTCGCCGCCGAGGGGCTCCGGGTCACGCAGGCCACCCTGTCGCGCGACCTCGTCGAGCTCGACGCGATGAAGGTCCGCGCCGCCTCCGGCGACCTCGTCTACGCCGTCCCCGGCGAGGGCGGCGACCGGCGCCTGGCGGCACCCGCCGGCAGCGACGCCTCCCACCAGCGGCTGGCCCGGCTGTGCGGCGAGCTGCTGGTGAGCGTCGACACCAGCGCCAACCTCGTCGTCCTCCGCACCCCGCCCGGCGCCGCGCAGTTCCTCGCCTCGGCCTTCGACAAGGCCGAGCGCGACGACGTCCTCGGCACCATCGCCGGCGACGACACCGTTCTCCTGATCTCCCGCGACCCCGCCGGCGGCGAGCCGCTGGCCACCGCCCTCCTCGCCCTCACCAAGGAGCACTGACCCCCATGAGCAAGGTCCTCACCTCCCTCCCGGTCGGGCAGCGCGTCGGCATCGCGTTCTCCGGCGGCCTCGACACCTCGGTCGCCGTCGCCTGGATGCGCGCCAAGGGCGCCGTGCCGTGCACCTACACCGCCGACATCGGCCAGTACGACGAGCCCGACATCGAGAGCGTCCCCGACCGCGCGATGGAGTACGGCGCCGAGCTCGCCCGCCACGTCGACATCAAGCCGCAGCTGGTGGAGGAGGGACTCGCCGCGATGGCCTGCGGCGCGTTCCACATCCGCTCCGGCGGCCGCACCTACTTCAACACCACCCCGCTGGGCCGCGCCGTCACCGGCACCCTGCTGGTGCGCGCCATGCACGAGGACGACGTCGACATCTGGGGCGACGGCTCCACCTTCAAGGGCAACGACATCGAGCGCTTCTACCGCTACGGCCTGCTCGCGAACCCGGATCTGCGCATCTACAAGCCGTGGCTGGACGCCGAGTTCGTCGCCGAGCTCGGCGGCCGCACCGAGATGAGCCAGTGGCTCACCGAGCGCGGCCTGCCCTACCGCGACTCCCAGGAGAAGGCCTACTCCACCGACGCCAACATCTGGGGCGCCACCCACGAGGCGAAGACGCTCGAGCACCTCGACGTCTCCCTCGAGACCGTGCAGCCGATCATGGGCGTCCGGTTCTGGGACCCCACGGTCCCGATCGACCCCGAGGACGTCACCATCCGGTTCGAGCAGGGCCGCCCGGTCGCCATCGACGGCAAGCCGTACGACGACGCCGTCGAGCTGGTGCACCAGGCCAACACGATCGGCGGGCGCCACGGCCTCGGCATGTCCGACCAGATCGAGAACCGGGTGATCGAGGCCAAGTCGCGCGGCATCTACGAGGCGCCCGGCATGGCGCTGCTCTGGATCGCCTACGAGCGGCTGCTCAACGCCGTCCACAACGAGGACACGATCCACAACTACCACCAGGAGGGACGCCGGCTCGGCCGATTGCTCTACGAGGGCCGGTGGCTCGACCCGCAGGCGCTGATGCTCCGCGAGTCGATCCTGCGGTGGATCGCCTCGCTGGTCACCGGCGAGGTGACGCTCCGGCTGAGGCGCGGCGAGGACTACACCGTGCTGCGCACCGACGGCCCGGCGTTCTCCTACCACCCCGACAAGCTCTCGATGGAGCGCACCGCCAACGCCGTCTTCGGCCCCACCGACCGGATCGGCCAGCTCACGATGCGCAACCTCGACATCGCCGACTCGCGCGCCAAGCTCGAGCAGTACGCCGACCAGCCGCACGACCAGGGCCACGTGCTGGTCGAGCACGGCACGCTGTTCGGCGAGCTGCCGGCCGGCGGGGCGGCCCGCATCGCCGACCGCGACCAGGCCGAGCGCGACCACGACGAGGCGCTCGACCACGCCGCGATGGAGTTCGGCACCGACTGATGACCACGGGATCCACGAACGAGGGCATGCTCTGGGGCGGCCGGTTCGACGGCGGGCCGTCGCCCGAGCTCGAGGCGCTGTCGCGCTCCACCCACTTCGACTGGCGACTGGCGCTCTACGACATCGCCGGTTCACACGCCCACGCCAAGGCGTTGGGTGCCGCCGGCTACCTCACGCCCGACGACGAGGCCGAGATCCACCGCGGCCTCGACGTCCTGGCCCGGCGGTTCACCGACGGCGAGCTGCGGCCCGACCCGTCCGACGAGGACGTGCACGGTGCGCTCGAGCGGCTGCTGCTCGCCGAGGTGGGTGCCGAGATCGGCGGCCGGCTCCGCGCCGGCCGCAGCCGCAACGACCAGGTGGCCACGCTGTTCCGGTCCTACCTCCTCGACCACGCCGAGCGCGTCGGCGCGCTGGTCCTGGACCTGGTCGACGCGCTCGCCGCGCAGGCCGAGCAGCACCTCGGCGCCGTCATGCCCGGCCGCACCCACCTCCAGCACGCCCAGCCGGTGCTGCTGTCCCACCACCTGCTCGCCCACGCCTGGGCGCTGCTGCGCGACGTCGACCGGCTCGCCGACTGGCGCCGCCGCACCGCCGCGGAGTCCCCGTACGGCTCGGGCGCACTCGCCGGGTCGAGCCTCGGCCTCGACCCGCAGCTGGTCGCCGTCGAGCTCGGCTACGCCGGCTCGGTCGCCAACTCGATCGACGGCACCGCCGCCCGCGACTTCGTGGCCGAGCTCGCCTTCGTCGCCGCCCAGGCCGGGATCGACGTCAGCCGGATCGCCGAGGAGGTGATCCTCTGGTCCACGGCCGAGTTCGGCTTCGTGCGGCTCCACGACTCCTGGTCGACGGGGTCGAGCATCATGCCGCAGAAGAAGAACCCCGACATCGCCGAGCTGGCTCGCGGCAAGGCGGGCCGGCTGGTCGGCAACCTGGCGGGGCTCCTCACCACGCTCAAGGCGCTCCCGCTCGCCTACAACCGCGACCTGCAGGAGGACAAGGAGCCGGTGTTCGACTCCGTCGACACCCTCGAGGTGCTCCTACCGGCGTTCACCGGGATGGTCGCCACGCTCACCTTCGACACCGACCGGATGGCGGCGCTCGCACCCCAGGGCTTCTCGCTCGCCACCGACGTCGCTGAGTGGCTGGTCCGCCAGGGCGTGCCGTTCCGCGATGCCCACGAGCTCGCCGGCGCCTGCGTGCGCCGGTGCGAGCAGCTCGGCGTCGACCTGCCCGACCTGCCCGACGGCGAGTACGCGGCGATCTCGCCGGCCCTCACGCCGGCGGTGCGCGAGGTGCTCACCGTCGATGGGTCGGTCGCCGCCCGCGACGGCCGTGGCGGCACCGCCCCCGTCCGGGTCGCCGAGCAGCTGGCGGAGCTGCGCGAGCGGGCCACGGAGCTGCGTGACCGGCTGGCCTGAGCTCGCGGGGCCGGTCCTCGAGGTCGCGCCGCGACTGCTCGGCGCCGTGCTCCGCCACCACGACGTCGCCCTACGCCTCACCGAGGTGGAGGCCTACGACGGCGCGCGCGACCCGGGCTCGCACGCCTACCGCGGTCGCACCGCGCGCAACGCCGTCATGTTCGGTCCACCAGGCCACCTGTACTGCTACTTCACCTACGGGATGCACGTGTGCGCCAACGTCGCGACCGGACCCGACGGCACGGCGTCCGCCGTCCTGCTGCGGGCGGGGGAGGTGATCGAGGGCGTCGACGTCGCGCGCGGCCGCCGTCCGGGCGCCTCCGACCGCGACCTGGCGCGGGGTCCGGCCCGGCTGTGCCGAGCGCTCGGGATCGGCCTCGACCACGACGGCACCGACCTCTCCACCGGCGACCTGACGCTCGAGCTGGCCACTCCCGCCCCCGGCCCCGCGGCCACCGGACCGCGGGTCGGCCTCCGCCTCGCGGCCGACCGACCATGGCGGTTCTGGCTGCCCGACGAGCGCTCCGTCTCGCCCTATCGGCGGCACCCGCGGGCCCAGGCCGACCCCGATTTGGACCGCCCCTCCGGCACCCCGTAATGTTGTCTCTCGCGTCCGGTACTGCAGGGCAGGGGAGCGGCTCGAATCCGAGTTGACGCTCCCTCCGCACCTCGGTAACGTTTCGCAGGTTGCCCCGGAGGCGGTCGAGAGGCCTGCCACGGGTGCGTCTGATGTTTGAGAACTCAACAGTGTGTAGTCGACGAGATTGTTTGTGTGCCTGATTGTTTGTTGGTTGGGTTTCGTGAATTTCTTTGGTAGTTATTTCGACAATGATTCTGGCTGATCTTCGGATCGTTTTTATGTCGGGGTTTGTTTGTCGGGGTTTGATTTTTCGTAGGTTTCTATGGAGAGTTTGATCCTGGCTCAGGACGAACGCTGGCGGCGTGCTTAACACATGCAAGTCGAGCGGTAAGGCCTCTTCGGGGGTACACGAGCGGCGAACGGGTGAGTAACACGTGAGTAATCTGCCCTTCACTTTGGGATAAGCTTCGGAAACGGGGTCTAATACCGGATATGACACTGTCACGCATGTGGTGGTGTGGAAACTTTTGTGGGTGGGGGATGTGCTCGCGGCCTATCAGCTTGTTGGTGGGGTAATGGCCTACCAAGGCTTTGACGGGTAGCCGGCCTGAGAGGGTGACCGGCCACACTGGGACTGAGACACGGCCCAGACTCCTACGGGAGGCAGCAGTGGGGAATATTGGACAATGGGCGGAAGCCTGATCCAGCAACGCCGCGTGAGGGATGACGGCCTTCGGGTTGTAAACCTCTTTCGTCATCGACGAAGCCTCATGTTGATTGGGGTGACGGTAGGTGGGGAAGAAGCACCGGCCAACTACGTGCCAGCAGCCGCGGTAATACGTAGGGTGCGAGCGTTGTCCGGAATTATTGGGCGTAAAGGGCTCGTAGGCGGTTTGTCGCGTCGGGAGTGAAAACACTGGGCTTAACCGAGTGCTTGCTTTCGATACGGGCAGACTTGAGGCATTCAGGGGAGAACGGAATTCCTGGTGTAGCGGTGAAATGCGCAGATATCAGGAGGAACACCGGTGGCGAAGGCGGTTCTCTGGGAATGTTCTGACGCTGAGGAGCGAAAGTGTGGGGAGCGAACAGGATTAGATACCCTGGTAGTCCACACCGTAAACGTTGGGCGCTAGGTGTGGGATCCATTCCACGGGTTCCGTGCCGTAGCTAACGCATTAAGCGCCCCGCCTGGGGAGTACGGCCGCAAGGCTAAAACTCAAAGGAATTGACGGGGGCCCGCACAAGCGGCGGAGCATGCGGATTAATTCGATGCAACGCGAAGAACCTTACCTGGGTTTGACATACGCCCTGCCGCTCCAGAGATGGGGCTTCTTTTGGGGGTGTACAGGTGGTGCATGGCTGTCGTCAGCTCGTGTCGTGAGATGTTGGGTTAAGTCCCGCAACGAGCGCAACCCTCGTCCCATGTTGCCAGCAAGCCCTTCGGGGTGTTGGGGACTCATGGGAGACTGCCGGGGTCAACTCGGAGGAAGGTGGGGATGACGTCAAGTCATCATGCCCCTTATGTCCAGGGCTTCACGCATGCTACAATGGCCGGTACAGAGGGCTGCGATCCCGTGAGGGGGAGCGAATCCCACAAAGCCGGTCTCAGTTCGGATTGGGGTCTGCAACTCGACCCCATGAAGTCGGAGTCGCTAGTAATCGCAGATCAGCAACGCTGCGGTGAATACGTTCCCGGGCCTTGTACACACCGCCCGTCACGTCACGAAAGTCGGCAACACCCGAAGCCCATGGCCCAACCACCTTGTGTGGGGGGAGTGGTCGAAGGTGGGGCTGGCGATTGGGACGAAGTCGTAACAAGGTAGCCGTACCGGAAGGTGCGGCTGGATCACCTCCTTTCTAAGGAGCAGCACACGGTGCGCAGCGAGTGTCTGCGTGCGTATGTGGTGCACCGGAAAAGTGGAACACGAAACCCGTGACAGCCATCGAGCTGGTCGGGTGCCCAGACGGTTGGGTCTGGCTACACACTGTTGGGCCCTGAGACATCAGGCCCGGGCGGTCCCGTGAGGGGATGCGCCGCTGATTGGTCTCTTGATGAGCACGTTTGTTTGTTTTCTGGATAGTGGACGCGAGCATCACCACCCGCGTGGGTCATTGGATCCTGAGTTCGTGGGTGGTTGGTGTGTAGTGCTTTGAATGTGTCTTCTGTGTGATTTTGTTTGTTCGAGAGAACGTTCAGTTCATATGGATGTTGTTGGTCCGGTCGCCGGCGTGATTGTGCTGGTGGTCGGTTTTGTGTTGTGTCTGGTGTGTGATGTGCGAACGTCTTCATGTCTGCGGCGAGTGTTGTTGTGTGGTGTGGGGTGTTTGTGTGGGCAAGCTGGACAGGGCGCATGGTGGATGCCTTGGCATCGAGAGCCGATGAAGGACGTGGGAGCCTGCGATAAGCCCTGGGGAGTTGGCAACCGAGCGTTGATCCGGGGGTGTCCGAATGGGGGAACCCAGCCGCAGTTGTGTGCGGTTACCTGCATCTGAATGAAATAGGGTGTGAGGGGGGAACGCGGGGAAGTGAAACATCTCAGTACCCGTAGGAAGAGAAAACAATTGTGATTCCGAGAGTAGTGGCGAGCGAAATCGGATGAGGCTAAACCATGATCGTGTGATACCCGGCAGGGGTTGCGGTTGTGGGGTTGTGGGAGTGTTTTTTCCATTCGTCTGCCGGCGGTGGGGGCAGTAAGAAAGTACATGTGAGGTCGAGGTCCGTTGGAAAGCGGCGCCAGAGTGGGTGATAGCCCCGTAGACGTAAGCGTGTGCCTGCCTGAGACTCTTCCCAAGTAACACGCCACCCCTGAAATGGTGTGTGAATCTGGCGGGACCACCCGTTAAGCCTAAATACTTCTCGATGACCGATAGCGGACCAGTACCGTGAGGGAAAGGTGAAAAGTACCCCTGGCGGGGAGTGAAATAGTACCTGAAACCGTGTGCCTACAATCCGTCAGAGCCGATGCTGCTGGCAGGACTTGTCCTGTTGGTGGTGGTGATGGCGTGCCTTTTGAAGAATGAGCCTGCGAGTTTGCGTTGCGTGGCGAGGTTAACCCGTGTGGGGAAGCCGTAGCGAAAGCGAGTCCGAACAGGGCGTACCAGTTCAGCTTCGGTTGTTCTGGGTAGTCGCGTGATCAAGACCCGAAGCGGAGTGATCTATCCATGGGCAGGTTGAAGCGCCGGTAAGACGGCGTGGAGGACCGAACCCACTTCAGTTGAAAATGGAGGGGATGACCTGTGGATAGGGGTGAAAGGCCAATCAAACTCCGTGATAGCTGGTTCTCCCCGAAATGCATTTAGGTGCAGCGTCGTGTGTTTCTTGCCGGAGGTAGAGCACTGGATAGCCGAGGGGCCCGACCAGGTTACTGACGTTAGCCAAACTCCGAATGCCGGTAAGTGAGAGCATGGCAGTGAGACTGCGGGGGATAAGCTCCGTGGTCGAGAGGGAAACAGCCCAGACCATCAGCTAAGGCCCCTAAGCGGTGACTAAGTGGAAAAGGATGTGGAGTCGCAGTGACAACCAGGAGGTTGGCTTGGAAGCAGCCACCCTTGAAAGAGTGCGTAATAGCTCACTGGTCAAGTGGTTCCGCGCCGACAATGTAGCGGGGCTCAAGTCATCCGCCGAAGCTATGGCACTGACACGACGTCTTCGGATGAGTGTTGGTGGGTAGGGGAGCGTCGTGTCGCGAGTGAAGCCGCCGAGTGATCGTGTGGTGGATGCGTCACGAGTGAGAATGCAGGCATGAGTAGCGAATCACGGGTGAGAAACCCGTGCGCCGAATGATCAAGGGTTCCAGGGTCAAGCTAATCTGCCCTGGGTAAGTCGGGACCTAAGGCGAGGCCGACAGGCGTAGTCGATGGACAACGGGTTGATATTCCCGTACCGGCGAAGTTGCGCCCCTGACGAGCCCGGTGATGCTAACCACCCAAAACCAGTCGTATCGATCCCTTCGGGGTGAGAGCGGCTGGCGGAGCGTGGGGTCCAATCCGGTAGTAGTCAAGCGATGGGGTGACGCAGGAAGGTAGCCCAACCACGCCGATGGTTGTTGCGTGGGTAAGCAGGTAGGGCGCGGGCCAGGTAAATCCGGTACCGCTGACATTGGATTGTCGAGCCTGAGATGTGACGCCGACCCCTCTTGGGGGAAGTGGGTGATCCTATGCTGTCGAGAAAAACCTCTAGCGAGCAACGAGCCGCCCGTACCCGAAACCGACTCAGGTGATCAGGTAGAGAATACCAAGGCGATCGAGTGAACCATGGTTAAGGAACTCGGCAAAATGCCCCCGTAACTTCGGGAGAAGGGGGACCCAAACCGTCACGGGACTAGCTCCCTGCAGCGGTGCGGGTCGCAGAGACCAGGCCCAAGCGACTGTTTACTAAAAACACAGGTCCGTGCGAAGTTGTAAGACGATGTATACGGACTGACTCCTGCCCGGTGCTGGAAGGTTAAGAGGACCTGTCAGACCAGACTCGTCTGGTTGAAGCGGAGAATTTAAGCCCCAGTAAACGGCGGTGGTAACTATAACCATCCTAAGGTAGCGAAATTCCTTGTCGGGTAAGTTCCGACCTGCACGAATGGAGTAACGACTTGGGCGCTGTCTCAACCATGGACTCGGCGAAATTGCACTACGAGTAAAGATGCTCGTTACGCGCGGCAGGACGGAAAGACCCCGGGACCTTTACTATAGTTTGGTATTGGTGTTTGGTTCGGCTTGTGTAGGATAGGTGGGAGACTGTGAAGTCCACACGCCAGTGTGGGTGGAGTCGTCGTTGAAATACCACTCTGGTCGTACTAGATGTCTAACCTCGGACCGTGATCCGGTTCAGGGACAGTGCCTGATGGGTAGTTTAACTGGGGCGGTTGCCTCCTAAAGAGTAACGGAGGCGCTCAAAGGTTCCCTCAGCCTGGTTGGCAATCAGGTGGCGAGTGTAAGTGCACAAGGGAGCTTGACTGTGAGACAGACATGTCGAGCAGGGACGAAAGTCGGAACTAGTGATCCGGCCACGGCAAGTGGAAGCGTGGTCGCTCAACGGATAAAAGGTACCCCGGGGATAACAGGCTGATCTTCCCCAAGAGTCCATATCGACGGGATGGTTTGGCACCTCGATGTCGGCTCGTCGCATCCTGGGGCTGGAGTAGGTCCCAAGGGTTGGGCTGTTCGCCCATTAAAGCGGCACGCGAGCTGGGTTTAGAACGTCGTGAGACAGTTCGGTCCCTATCCGCCGCGCGCGCAGGAAACTTGAGAAAGGCTGTCCCTAGTACGAGAGGACCGGGATGGACGAACCTCTGGTGTGCCAGTTGTCCCGCCAGGGGCACCGCTGGTTGGCTACGTTCGGAAGTGATAACCGCTGAACGCATCTAAGCGGGAAGCACGTTTCAAGATAAGGTTTCCCACCCAACCAGCCTCGCTGGTAAGGGTTAAGGCCCCCCACAGACCATGGGGTCGATAGGCCGGAGGTATACAGCAGCAATGCCCAGCCGACCGGTACTAATAGGCCGAGGGCTTGCCACACAAACCCCCCACACCACACCACAAACCCCCCAACACACACGTGTTCAAAGCAGGGTTTACACACCGCGCAATCGCGTCCACAATCCACCACCCACAGGGACAACTCCCTCACACACCGGGTGGACAAGAGTTACGGCGGCCACAGCGACAGGGAAACACCCGGACCCATCCCGAACCCGGAAGTTAAGCCTGCCAGCGCCGATGGTACTGCAACCGAGAGGCTGTGGGAGAGTAGGACGCCGCCGGACAATCATTAGGAAGAGGCCGGTCCCGTCAGGGGCCGGCCTCTTTCCTTTTTCTCTCCGAATACCCACGAACCGTCCACAGCGGCAACTCGGGCGCGATATCCACAGGCCTCCTCCCGCCGGGACGGTCGATGTCGGCGTCCGCTTCGAGGCTGCTCGCAGGAGGTGGGTGAGATGAACTCACAGAAGTTGGGTCCGGACGTCGAGCCGGACGGGAACGGCCACGTCGCGGTCAACGAGGTGCGGCTGGTCGGGCGGCTGTCGGGCGATCCCGACGAGAAGGAGATGCCCAGCGGCGACACGATGCGGTCGTTCCGGGTGGTGGTCGACCGGCGCGAGGGCGGTCCGAACCGCAGCAAGCAGCGCCACGACACGCTCGACTGCGTGGTGTGGGGCGGTCGGGTGAAGCGGTCGGTGGCCGGGTGGCGCTCCGGCGACGTCGTGGAGGTCACCGGCGCGATCCGCCGGCGCTTCTATCGCGGCGGCGCCGGTCCGGTGTCCCGGGTCGACGTCGAGGTGACCGGCGGCCGGGTCATCCGTCGTGCAGCGACCTGAGCAGCACGCCGAACGGGGGCTTCGGTTGGAACGAGGTCGCCTTCTCCGGGAGCAGCCGGCCGGCGGAGGCCACCTCGAGCGCGTGGTCGAGGGTCACGGCGGGCACCAGCACGGCCGTCCCCAGGTGGGGCCCGGCGTGGTCGAGGGCCGCCTCGGCCGAGTGGTGGTAGCCGATCCGGTGCGGACCCCGCGGCAGCGCCGGCACCAGCTCGTGGTGCAGAGCCTCGACCGGGCTCCGCCGGCCCAGCCGGGGGAAGGTCACCGAGATCCCGAGCTCGCGGTCGGTGACCACGAGGCTGTCCTCCCGTGGTGTCTGCACCGCCACCGGGTCCACCGGCGAGACGCCGAGGCCCAGCGAGAGCGCTGCGACCTCCACGTCGTGGGCGGACGAGCCCTGGAGCACCCGGTGGATCGCGCCGAGCGACAGCGGCGTGTCGTCCTGGTCGACGAGCATCGCCAGTCCCTGGTCGGCGCTCGTGCCTGGCGCACGCTGCTGGAGCCGCAGGTAGGCGGCGTAGCGGTGGTGGCCGTCGGCGATCAGCGCATGTGCTTCGGCGAGGCCCTCGCCGAGTCGGGCCTGCTCCTCGGGATCCGCCAGCACCCAGAGCCGGTGGGCGTTGCCGGAGCGGTCGAGGAACTGGTGGTCCGGCACCCGGGCCAGGATCGCGGCGGTCTGCTCACGCAGCCGGGTCGTCGCGTGGTGCACGAGCAGGATCGGTGCCGGGTTGAGGCCCATCTCGAGCATCCGGTCGGCCAGGTCGTCGGCGTGCGCGGGGTAGATGCCCTCGTGTGGCAGCACGGCTCGGTCCTCCGGCCGCGCGGCCCGCCGCGACACGTCGAGCGCACCCACCAGGCCGCGCACCACGGTGCCGTCGATCGTGTACTCGTGCAGGTACAGCGCCGGTCGCTCGTCGTGCACGAGCAGGCCACGCTCCTGCCATTGCGCCAACCGAGCGGCGACGTCGCGGTACGGGCGGGCGAACGCGCGGGCGGAGGCCGGGTCCGAGATCCGCGACGACGCCAGCCTCATCGCCGTGAACGGCACCAGCCGCAGCGGACCCGCCACGTACGGCGGGATGACGGCGGCGTCCATTCGACACACGCTACGGGTAGCAACTGGGGGCAGCCTGGGAGACTCGGCGGGTGCTGTCGACGTCGGGTCCGCTGTCCGAGTCCTACGACCTGGCGATGCTCGACCTCGACGGCGTCGTCTACATCGGCGCCGACGCGGTGCCGGGTGCGGGCGAGCACCTGGCACGGGTCCGCGAGACCGAGATGCGGTGCGCGTTCATCACCAACAACGCCGCCCGCCCGCCGGAGACGGTGGCCGAGCACCTCGAGGAGCTGGGGGTGCCCGCCACGGCCGACGACGTGGTCACGTCGGCACAGGCCGCGGCCCGGGTGCTGCGCGACCGGCTCGGCGAGGGCGCCCGGGTGGCGCTGCTGGGCGGGCCGGGGCTGGAGTCGGCGCTGGCCGAGGCCGGACTGGTTCCGGTGGCGGTCGACGACGACGCGGCGGCGGTGGTGAGCGGCTACGGGCCCGAGGTGCGGTGGCGTGACGTGATGCGCGCCGCGGTGCGGATCCGGGACGGCCTGTGGTGGGTGGCGAGCAACACCGACCGCACCATCCCGACCCCGTTCGGGGTGGCGCCCGGGCACGGTGTCCTGGTCGACACCCTGGCTCGGTTCGCCGAGGTCGAGCCCGAGGTCGCCGGCAAGCCGGCGCGGCCGCTGCTGGACGAGACGGTGCGGCGGATGGGCGCGACGCGGGCCCTGATGGTGGGGGACCGGCTGGACACCGACATCGAGGGCGCCCACCGCGCCGAGGTCGACTCGCTGCTGGTGCTCACTGGTGTGACCGGGCTGCCACAGCTGGTGGCGGCGCGGCCGCAGGAGCGGCCGACGTACCTCGCGCCGGACCTGGGTGGCCTCCTCGCCGCGCATCCGGAGGTGGTGGGCGACGCCGGCACGTGGACCGTGGGCGGCTGGTCGGCGACGGCCGAGCACGGCACGCTGCGGCTGCGGGGATCGGGCGACGCCGCGGACTGGTGGCGGGCCGCTGCCTCGTGCGCGT
This sequence comes from uncultured Actinomycetota bacterium, assembly GCA_963808855.1. Classification (GTDB taxonomy): domain Bacteria; phylum Actinomycetota; class Actinomycetes; order Propionibacteriales; family Nocardioidaceae; genus Nocardioides. The sequence continues at coordinate 2,142,968 of CAWEHA010000002.1, forward strand.
GGGCCGAGCTGGACCGCACCGGGGAGGTGGTCGACACCGGCGACGTCGAGCCGCCGGTGCCGGAGGGCGGGCCCGGCGGCGGGTAGCCTCGGCGCCGTGAGCGAGCCCGCGGAGCAGACCGATCATCTGGCCGACGACCTGGCCGAGCACCTGGCCGAGCGTCCTGACCCGACCGGCATCCCGCGGGTCGACGCCGTGGTGGACGCCGTGGCCGGGCTGGCGGACCAGCCCGTGGCCGAGCACGTGGCGGTCTTCGAGCACGCCCACACCGAGCTGCGGGCCGCCCTCGACCCGCGCTGACGGGCATGTCCCCGCGCCGGCTGCGCCTGGACGCCGAGCTGGTGCGGCGCGGGCAGGCACGCTCCCGCGAGCACGCCGCCGAGCTGGTCGCCGCAGGCCGGGTGAAGGTGGGCGGGGCAGTGGCCACCAAGCCCGCCACGGGGGTCACCACCGACGCGGCGATCGTGGTCGCCGAGGACGCGGACCGGCCCGACTACGTGTCGCGCGGCGGGCACAAGCTCGCCGGCGCGCTGGACGTGTTCGAGCCGGCCGGACTCATGGTCGCGGGCCGGCGGTGCCTGGACGCGGGCGCCTCGACGGGTGGCTTCACCGACGTCCTGCTGCGCCGGGGGGCGCGGGAGGTGGTGGCGGTCGACGTCGGGTACGGCCAGCTCGCGTGGTCGCTGCGCTCCGACCCTCGGGTCGTCGTCCACGACCGGCAGAACGTGCGTGACCTGGCGCTCGAGCTGGTCGGGGAGCCGGTCGACCTGGTGGTGGGCGACCTGTCCTTCATCTCGCTGACGCTGGTGCTCGACGCGCTGGTGTCGGTGACCGCGGAGGACGGCGATCTCGCGCTGATGGTGAAGCCGCAGTTCGAGGTCGGCAAGGACCGGGTGGGCAAGGGCGGGGTGGTGCGCGACCCCGCCCTGCGGGCCGAGGCCGTCGCCACGGTGGCGGGCGCGGCGGCCACCCGCGGGTGGGGCGCGCGGATGGTGGCGCGCAGCCCGCTGCCGGGTCCGTCGGGGAACGTCGAGTTCTTCGTGTGGCTGCGGCGCGGACCGGCCGCGCTGACCTCCGAGGCGATCGAGGCGGCTGTGCACGGCTCCGACCCGCCGGGGGCGCCGGGTGAGAGGCTGACCCCGTGACCGAGCCCGCGACCGACGGCGTGCGCCGGGTGCTGCTGCTGACCCACACCGGCCGCGCCGAGGCCCGCGAGGTCGCGCACGCGTGCCTGAAGGCGCTCACGGAGCAAGGGGTGGTGGTGCGGCTGCTGGCCGCCGAGGCCGCCGACCTCGACGTCGCGCCGGAGGGCTTCGCCTCCCCGGTGGAGGTGACCGAGTCCGAGCAGGGCGCCAGCCGCGACTGCGAGCTCACCTTGGTGATCGGGGGCGACGGCAGCATCCTGCGGGCGGTCGAGGTCACCTACGGCAGCTCCACGCCGGTGCTCGGGGTCAACCTCGGGCACGTCGGGTTCCTCGCCGAGGCCGAGCAGGACGACGTCGAGTCGACCATCGCGGCGATCGTGGAGCGGCGCTACACGGTCGAGGACCGGCTGGTGCTCGACGTGCGGGTGCTGCGCGACGGCGAGCAGGTGAGCGAGACGTTCGCGGTCAACGAGGTGAGCGTCGAGAAGGCCTCCCGCGAGCGCATGATCGAGGTGGTGGTGGAGGTCGACGGCCGCCCGCTGTCGCGGTGGGGCTGCGACGGCGTGGTGTGCGCGACGCCCACCGGGTCGACCGCCTACAACTTCAGCGCCGGAGGTCCGATCGTGTGGCCGCAGGTGGAGGCGATCTGCCTGGTGCCGCTGAGCGCGCACGCGCTGTTCGCGCGGCCGCTGGTGGTGGCGCCCACCTCCGTGCTGGCCATCGAGGTGCTCGCGGGCACCCAGGGCACCGGCGTGATGTGGGCCGACGGACGCCGCACCGTCGACCTCCCGCCCGGCGCTCGGATCGAGGTGCGGCGCAGCGCGCACCCGGCCCGGCTGGCCCGCCTGCACGAGGCGCCGTTCACCGACCGGCTGGTCGCGAAGTTCGGCCTGCCGGTGGAGGGGTGGCGCGGCGCGGGCGGTCGCCGGTTCCGCCGGGACGCCGGCGAGGGGGCCTCGTGATCGAGGAGATCCGGATCTCCTCGCTCGGGGTGATCGAGTCCTCCACGCTCGAGCTCGGGGCGGGCCTCACGGTGGTCACGGGCGAGACCGGCGCCGGCAAGACGATGCTGGTCACGGCGCTCGGCCTGCTGCTCGGCGGTCGCGCCGACTCCGGCGCGGTGCGCACCGGCGCCCGGCAGGCCCGGGTCGAGGGCGTGGTGGCGCTCGCCGACCTGCCCGCCGTCGCGGCCGCGGTCGACGAGGCCGGTGGAGAGGCGGACGACGGCGCCGTGGTGCTGGCGCGCAACGTGTCGGCCGAGGGCCGGTCGCGGGCCTTCGTGGGTGGCGCGGCGGTGCCGGTGGGCACGCTCGGGTCGCTGGCGGAGTCGCTGGTGGCCGTGCACGGCCAGTCCGACCAGCACCGGCTGCTCGCGCCGCAGGCCCAGCGCGACGCGCTCGACCGGTTCGGCGGCGCCGGGCTGGCGGCGCTGCTGACGGACTACCAGCGGGCGTACCAGGCGCTGCGGGCCTGCGAGCGCGAGCTGGACGAGCTGGTCACCGCAGCCCGGGAGCGGGCCCGGGAGGCCGACCTGCTGCGGTTCGGGGTGGGCGAGGTGGAGGCGGTCTCGCCGCGGCCCGGCGAGGACGCCGAGCTCGCGGCGGAGGAGTCGCGGCTCGGCTACGCCGACACCCTGCGCGGCGCGGCCGAGCAGGCGCGGGAGTCGCTCTCCACCGACACCGGCGACGGACCCGATGCGCTCACCGCGGTCGCGGCGGCGCGCGGGCTGCTGGACGGCGTCCGCGACCACGACCCCGCCGCGGGCGAGCTGGCAGACCGACTGGCTGAGGTGAGCTACCTGGTGAGCGACCTGGCCGCCGACGTCGCCTCCTACGCCTCCGGCGTCGACACCGACCCGGTGCGGCTGGCGGCGGTCTCCGAGCGGCGGGCGGCGGTGGTCGCGCTCACCCGCAAGTACGGCGAGACCGTCGACGAGGTGCTGGCGTGGGCGGAGACGTCGTCGGCCCGGCTGCTCGACCTCGACTCCACCGACGAGCGGATCGAACAGCTGCGAGCCGACCGCGAGCGGCTCGACACCGAGCTCGACGACGCCGCGGCCGCACTGCACGCGGCCCGGACGCAGGCGGCCGCCGACCTGCAGCAGCGGGTCACCGACGAGCTGGCGCTGCTCGCGATGCCCCACGCCCGCCTCGACATCACGGTCAGCCGCATCGAGCCCGCCGCTCACGGCGCCGACGACGTCGCGTTGCTGCTGGCCGCCAACGCCGGCGCCGAGCCGCGCCCGCTGCACAAGGGCGCGTCCGGCGGTGAGCTGTCGCGGGTGATGCTCGCGCTGGAGGTCGCGCTCGCCGCGGCCGACGACCAGCAGGTGCCCACCTTCGTGTTCGACGAGGTCGACGCCGGCGTCGGTGGCGCCGCCGCGGTGGAGGTCGGACGCCGGCTGGCCCGGCTGGCGAGGTCGGCCCAGGTGCTCGTCGTCACCCACCTGCCCCAGGTGGCGGCCTACGCCGACCGGCACGTGCTGGTGGAGAAGTCCGACGACGGCAGCGTCACCAGCTCGGGCCTCACCGTGCTCGACGACGCCGGCCGCGAGCGCGAGCTGTCGCGGATGCTCGCGGGCATGGCCGACTCCGACACGGCGCTCGCCCACGCCCGCGAGCTGCTCGAGGTCGCGCGTGGCGGCCCGGAATAGCGGTCCTCTGTAATAGGGTGGAGTTCCGTGAAGCATCCGGGGCCCGCGCAGACGGCGCACGTGTTCGTCACCGGAGGCGTCGCCTCCTCGCTCGGCAAGGGCCTCACCGCCTCGAGCCTCGGCCAGTTGCTCCGGTCCCGCGGCCTGCGGGTCACCATGCAGAAGCTCGACCCGTACCTCAACGTCGACCCCGGCACCATGAACCCGTTCCAGCACGGGGAGGTGTTCGTCACCGACGACGGCGCGGAGACCGACCTCGACATCGGGCACTACGAGCGGTTCCTCGACGTCGACCTCGGCCAGATCGCCAACGTGACCACCGGCCAGGTGTACTCCAGCGTGATCGCCAAGGAGCGCCGCGGCGACTACCTCGGCGACACCGTGCAGGTGATCCCGCACATCACCAACGAGATCAAGGACCGGATCCTCGCGATGGGCGGTGACGAGATCGACGTCGTCATCACCGAGGTCGGGGGCACGGTGGGCGACATCGAGTCGCTGCCGTTCCTCGAGGCCGCGCGCCAGGTGCGCCACGACATCGGCCGCGACAACTGCTTCTTCCTGCACATCTCGCTGGTGCCGTACATCGGTCCCTCGGGCGAGCTGAAGACCAAGCCGACCCAGCACTCGGTGGCGGCGCTCCGCCAGGTCGGCATCCAGCCGGACGCCGTCGTGTGCCGCGCCGACCGCGAGCTGCCGGAGTCGATCAAGCGCAAGATCTCGCTGATGTGCGACGTCGACCAGGAGGCCGTCATCACCGCCGCCGACGCGCCGTCGATCTACGACATCCCGAAGGTGCTGCACCGGCAGGGACTGGACGCCTACGTGGTGCGCCGCCTCGACCTGCCGTTCCGCGACGTCGACTGGACGGCGTGGGACGAGCTGCTGCGGCGGGTGCACCACCCGAGCGAGGAGGTGACGATCGCGCTCGTCGGCAAGTACGTCGACCTGCACGACGCCTACCTCTCGGTGGCCGAGGCGCTGCGCGCGGGTGGATTCGCCCACGACGCCAAGGCGAACATCCGCTGGGTGCCGTCCGACGACTGCCAGACCCCGGCCGGCGCCGCCCGGGCACTCAGCGACGTCGACGCGATCTGCGTGCCGGGCGGCTTCGGCGTCCGCGGCCTCGAGGGCAAGATCGGCGCCCTCACCTACGCCCGCACCCACGGCGTCCCGACCCTCGGCCTGTGCCTGGGCCTGCAGTGCATGGTGATCGAGTACGCCCGCAACATGGCCGGCCTGGAGAAGGCCGACTCCACCGAGTTCGACCCCGACTGCGTGGAGCCCGTGATCGCCACCATGGAGGAGCAGAAGTCGATCGTGCACGGCGGCGGCGACCTCGGCGGCACCATGCGGCTCGGGCTCTACCCGGCCGACCTGGCCGACGGCTCGCTGGCCCGGGAGGCGTACGGCGAGGCCCAGGTGCGCGAGCGGCACCGGCACCGTTACGAGGTCAACAACGCCTACCGCGACCAGCTCGCCGCGGCCGGGCTGGTGTTCTCCGGCACCAACCCCGACCTCGACCTCGTCGAGTTCGTCGAGCTGCCGCGCGACGAGCACCCCTACTACGTGGCCACCCAGGCGCACCCCGAGCTCCGGTCGCGGCCGACCCGGCCCCACCCGCTGTTCGCCGGCCTGGTCGGCGCCGCGATCGAGCGGCAGAAGGAGCTCCGGTTCCCGATCGACGAGTCGGGCCTCCGGCGCCCGCTGGCCGACGACGAGTGACGGGTCCGCTCGACGACGTCGAGGAGCATTGGCCCGTCGTCTCGTCGGAGTACCTGCACCAGGACCCCTGGGTGGTGGCACTGCGCGCCGACCAGGTGCGGACGGGCGACGGCGAGCCCGCGCGGCGGCTGACGCTGGAGCACCCCGGCGCCGTGGTGGTGCTCGCCCTGGACGGCGACCCGGGCGAGGAGCGGGTGTTCTGCCTGTGGCAGTACCGGCACCCGGCCGGCAAGCGGTTCGTGGAGCTGCCGGCGGGGCTGTGCGACGGCCCGGACGGCGAGGCGCCGCTCGACGTCGCCCGCCGCGAGCTGCGCGAGGAGGCCGAGCTCGAGGCGGCCTCGTGGACCCTCCTGAGCTCGACCTACCCCTCGCCGGGCATCTCGGCCGAGGTGCACCACCTCTACCTCGCCCGCGACCTGAGCGCCGCCAGCCGCGGCGACTTCGAGCTGCACCACGAGGAGGCCGACATGGCCACGGGCTGGGTGCCGTTCGCCGATCTCTACGCCGCGGTGGCGGCGGGGCGGGTCACCGACGGCCCTACCGCCCTGGCGGTGCTGCTGGCCCGGGCGCGGGGGCTCGGGGGTCCCTGATCGCTGGGGGAGCGAGGTCGAGGCTGAGCGATGCCAGACCTTCGACAGGCCTGAACCCGAGGTTCCGATAGACGCCGAGCGCGGCGTGATTGTCCGATTCCGTCACGAGGGACAGTCGTGTCGCGCCTGCTGCGAGTGCCGCCTCCCGGACTGCGCTGACCAGGGCGGCTGCCACTCCTCGGCGACGGCACCGGGGGAGCACGTAGAGGTCACGCAGCTGCCAGAACCGCCCCATGCCCAGTGATGCCGGGATCGCGTGCGCGGTCGCCAGGCCGACCGGAGGTGCGTCCGCCGGCGAGCCCACGGATGCTGTGTAGACCGTGAGCATGTGCGACTGGACCATGTCGCTGAGCCATCCGAGGGTGCGCTCGTCGTCGTCCGGCGGCTCGCCGTAGTGGTGCCGGTACTGGTGGAACAGGCCGCTGGCCGCTGCGAGCGTCTCGTCGGTGTCGCACGTCGTCACCCGCAGCGTGTTCCTGGGGTCCGACGTGTCGCTCATGCCTCACATCGTCGCAGCGTCGCCAGGGTCCACACCCTCGAGGTGCGAGGAGCCGGATAGGGTCGGACGCGTGAAGGTCGGCGTCCCGAAGGAAGTCAAGAACCACGAGTACCGCGTGGCCCTCACGCCCGTCGGTGCCCACGAGCTGGTGCAGCACGGACACGAGGTGTTCGTCGAGCGCGATGCGGGGGTGGGCTCGCAGGTGCCGGACGAGGAGTACGTCGCGGCCGGAGCCACGATCCTCGACGACGCCGACGACGTGTGGGGCACCGCGGAGATGGTGCTCAAGGTGAAGGAGCCGATCGAGGAGGAGTACCACCGCCTCCGCGAGGGGCTCACGCTCTTCACCTACCTGCACCTCGCCGCCGACAAGCGCCTCACCGACGAGCTGATCGCCAAGAAGGTCACCGCGATCGCCTACGAGACGGTGCAGCTGCCGTCCGGCGGGCTTCCGCTGCTGTACCCGATGTCGGAGGTGGCCGGCTGCCTCGCCCCGCAGGTGGGGGCGCACGCCATGATGCGCGCGCAGGGTGGCCGCGGCGTGCTGATGGGCGGCGTCGGCGGTGTCGCGCAGGCGAAGGTCGTGATCATCGGCGCCGGCGTCTCCGGTCAGAACGCCGCCAACATCGCGCTCGGCATGGGCGCCGACGTGACGCTGCTCGACACCGACCTCGACAAGCTGCGGATGTCGTTCTGGCGCTACGACAACCGGGTGCACGGCCTGGCGTCGTCGAAGCTGGCGATCCAGCAGCAGGTGCGGGAGGCCGACCTCGTGATCGGCGCCGTGCTCATCCCGGGCGCCGCCGCGCCGAAGCTGGTGAGCAACCAGCTCGTCTCGGAGATGAAGCCGGGCTCGGTGCTCGTCGACATCGCCGTCGACCAGGGCGGCTGCTTCGAGGACACCCGCGCCACCACCCACGCCGACCCCACCTACATGGTCCACGAGTCGGTGTTCTACTGCGTGGCCAACATGCCCGGCGCGGTGCCGAACACCTCCACCTACGCGCTCACCAACGCCACCATGCCCTACACCGTGGCCCTGGCCGACAAGGGCTGGCTCACCGCCTGCCGCGACGACCACTCGCTCGCGCTCGGCCTCAACACCCACGCTGGCGAGCTCACCAACGGACCCGTGGGCGAGGCGGTCGGCATCGAGGCGGTCTCGCTCGACGACGTCCTCACCACGTAGGCCGACAGAGGTGGACGGCGTCGCACGAGCGGTGCGGACCTACCTCGACCACCTCACCGTCGAGAAGGGCCTGGCCGCCAACACGCTGACGTCGTACCGCCGCGACCTGCGCCGCTACCTGGCCCACCTCGAGCAGCAGGGCGTCACCGACCTCGACGCCGTCACCGAGGCCACCGTCACCGGGTTCCTGGTGCGGCTGCGCGAGGGCGACGCCGACCATCCGCCGCTGGGTGCCAGTTCGGCGGCCCGCACCGTGGTGGCGGTGCGCGGGTTCCACAAGTTCGCGGTGAGCGACGGGTTGGCGCGCGCCGACCCCGCGGCAGCGGTGAAGCCGCCATCACCGGCCAAGCGGCTGCCCAAGGCGCTGCCGCTCTCCGAGGTGGAGGCGATCCTCGAGGCGGCCGGGTCGCCCGGCACCACGCTCGCGCTGCGCGACCGGGCGCTGCTCGAGGTGCTGTACGGCACCGGCGCCCGCATCTCCGAGGCCACCGGGCTCGACGTCGACGACCTCGACGTCGACCCCTCGGGCGACGGCACCGTGCTGCTGCGCGGCAAGGGCGGCAAGGAGCGGTTGGTGCCCGTGGGCAGCTACGCGCGGGAGGCGGTCGACGCCTACCTGGTGCGCGGCCGCCCCGAGCTGGTCGGCACCGGTGCCGGCACACCGGCCCTGTTCCTGAACTCCCGTGGCGGCCGGCTGTCGCGGCAGTCGGCGTGGGCGATCCTGGCGAAGGCGGCCGAGCGGGCCGGTGTCACCCGCGAGGTCTCGCCGCACACGCTGCGCCACTCCTTCGCCACCCACCTGCTCGACGGCGGCGCCGACGTGCGCGTGGTGCAGGAGCTGCTCGGCCACGCGTCGGTGACGACGACCCAGATCTACACGCTGGTCACGGTCGACAACCTGCGCGAGGTGTTCGCCACCGCGCACCCGCGGGCACGCGAGTGAGCGACCCCGACGACGTCCTCGACGAGCTGACGGCCCACGCCGCCGGCCGCGGGATCGAGCTCTACCCGCACCAGGAGGAGGCGGTGCTCGAGGTGCTGGCCGGCAACCACGTCGTCCTCGCCACCCCCACCGGCTCGGGCAAGTCCCTGGTGGCGCTGGCCGCGCACATGGCCGCCCTCGCCGACGACCGCGTCTCCTTCTACACGGCGCCCATCAAGGCGCTCGTCAGCGAGAAGTTCTTCGACCTGTGCCAGGTGTTCGGGGCCGACCAGGTCGGGATGATCACCGGCGACGTGTCGGTGAACGCCGACGCCCCGATCATCTGCTGCACCGCCGAGATCCTCGCCAACATCGCGCTGCGCGAGGGCCGCGACGCCGACGTCGGGCTCGTGGTGATGGACGAGTTCCACTTCTACGCCGAGCCCGACCGCGGCTGGGCCTGGCAGGTGCCGCTGCTCGAGCTGACGCAGGCGCAGCTCGTGCTGATGTCGGCCACGCTGGGCGACATGGCGGAGATCGCCGCCGACCTCTCCCGGCGGACCGGGCGCGAGGTCGCCGTCGTCGACGACGCCGAGCGGCCGGTGCCGCTCACCTTCGCCTGGTCGACCACGCCGCTGGCCGAGACCCTCGAGGAGCTCGTCGCGACCCACCAGGCGCCGGTGTACGTCGTGCACTTCACCCAGAAGGACGCCGTCGAGCACGCGACGTCCCTGGAGAAGCAGGGTCTCGACAAGCTCGACCAACGGGAGCGGCGCGACGCGATCAACGAGCGGCTCACCGGCATCCGCTTCGCCGGTGGGTTCGGCAAGACGCTGCAGAAGCTGCTGAAGAAGGGCATCGGCGTGCACCACGCCGGGATGCTGCCGCGCTACCGGCGGCTGGTGGAGCAGCTGGCGCAGTCCGGACTGCTCACGGTGGTGTGCGGCACCGACACCCTCGGCGTCGGCGTCAACGTGCCGATCCGCACCGTGCTGTTCACGGGCCTGGCGAAGTACGACGGCACCCGGTCGCGGGTGCTGCGCACCCGGGAGTTCCTGCAGATCGCGGGCCGGGCCGGCCGGGCCGGGTTCGACACCTCGGGGCACGTCGTCGTGCAGGCGCCGGAGCACGTGATCGCGAACGAGAAGGCGAAGGCCAAGGCCGACGCCAAGAACGCGGCGCTACGCGAGCACCAGAAGGCCAAGCGGAAGTCGAAGCCGCATCTCAGCAAGCCGCCCGAGGGCACCGTGGTGTGGACCGAGCAGACCTTCGACAAGCTCGTCGCGGGCGTGCCGGAGCCGTTGGTGAGCCGGATGAAGGTCGACAACTCGATGATCGTCAACGTCGTCTCCCGCGAGGAGGACGCGTTCCCGGTGCTGCGGCGGCTGCTCACCGACAACCACGAGCCGCCGCGGCAGCAGCTGAAGCTCGCCCGCCGAGCGTTGCGGTCTGCCCGCAGCCTGGTGGCCTCGGGCACGCTCGAGCGGCTGGACGAGCCCGACCAGTTCGGACGTCGCTACGTGCTCGGCGCCGACGTGCCCCACGACTTCGCCCTCAACCAGCCGCTCGCGCACTACGCGCTGGAGGCCTTCGACCTGCTCGACCCCGAGGCCGACACCTACCCGCTCGACGTCGTGTCGGTGGTGGAGGCCGTGCTCGACCCGCCGCGGCAGGTGCTGTTCGCCCAGCAGCACGCCGCCCGCGGCGAGGCGATCGCCGAGATGAAGGCCGACGGCCTCGACTACGACGAGCGGATGGCGCTGCTCGACGACGTCACCTGGCCGCAGCCGCTGGCCGAGCTGCTCGAGCCGACCTTCGAGATCTACCGCGAGCGCCATCCGTGGCTGCCGCCCGACGCGCTCGACCCGAAGTCGGTGGTGCGGGACATGTGGGAGCAGGGGATGGGCTTCACCGACCTCGTGAGCCGCTACCAGCTGGCCCGCTCGGAGGGACTGGTGCTGCGCTACCTCACCGACGCCTACCGCACGCTGCGCCAGACCGTGCCCGACGCGCACCGCAGCCCCGAGCTCGAGGAGCTCATCGAGTGGCTGGGCGAGACCGTGCGGCAGGTCGACTCCTCGCTGCTCGACGAGTGGGAGGCGCTCACCGACCCCGACCACGCCGCCCGCTCGGTCACCGAGGACGAGCCGCCACCCCCGCCCCGCCCGCTGTCGCACCAGGAGCGGCCGTTCAAGCGGATGGTGCGCAACGCCATGTGGCGCCGCGTGCAGCTGGTCGCGCGCGACGACGTCGACGGGCTCGTCGGGCTCGAGGAGGAGCCGGCGCTCGCCCGCGAGGAGTGGGACGAGGCGCTGGAGGGCTACTACGCCCAGCACGACGAGGTGGTGCTCGACGCCGATGCACGCGGCCCCGACCACCTCCGCATCGAGGGTGGCGGCAGCCGGGAGTGGGCGGTCACCCAGAACGCTGGTCGACCCCGAGGGCCATCTCGACTGGGTGATCGAGGCCCGGGTCGACCTCGACGCCTCCGACGCCGTCGGCGAGCTCGTGCTCACCACCACGGCGCTCCGCTGCCTCACCGACGCGCGCTGACGCAAAACGCGTCGCCAGGCGGCACGTTCGCAGGTAGCGTGGAGCCGGTTCATGGGGGCCGCAGCGGAGGGGGCCTGCCATGGACGCGACGGATCCGGTGATGATGCTGGCGACCACCGACGCGGTGTCGCGCGAGGTGCTGGGGTCGGAGCTGCGCCGCCGCTACGGCGCCGACTACGAGGTCGTGGTGTGCGCCGACTACCTCCACGCCCGCGCGGTGCTCGAGGGACTCCGCCGGTGGGGCCGGTCGGTGGCCCTGGTGATCGGCTACTACGGACCGGAGGACCGGGACGGGCTGTCTTTCCTCCGCCGCGCCTACGGACTGCATCCCGCAGCGAAGCGGGCGGTGGCGGTGACCTGGGGCGACTTCGCCAGCGCACCCACCGTCTTCGCCGCGATCGGCCGTGGGCACGCCGACCTGACCCTGCTGCGCCCGGAGCGGCCGCGCGACGAGGAGTTCCACGGTGCCATCACCGACGCCCTCGACGACTGGCACCTCGCGCAGGGCGTCGGGTTCGCCGCGGTGCGGGTGATCGGCGAGCAGCGCGACGAGCGCACCCACGAGCTGCGCGACTCCTTCGGCCGCAACCACATCCCGGTGTCGTTCCACCGCGTCGGCAGCGAGGCCACCGACCGGATCATCGCCGGGCTCGGCCTCGACGAGCCCGACCTGCCGGTGGTCGTGCTGTCGTTCACCTCGCCACCCACCACGTTGGAGAACCCCACAGACCTCGAGATCGCCGACGCGTTCGGGTTGATGGAGCCGCTGCCCGCGGACAGCCAGTACGACGTGGTCGTGGTCGGCGCCGGCCCCTCCGGGCTCGCCGCGGCCGTGTACGCCTCGTCGGAGGGGCTCTCCACCCTGGTGGTGGAGCAGCAGGCGGTCGGTGGCCAGGCCGGCACCAGCTCGCTCATCCGGAACTACCCCGGGTTCTCCCGCGGCGTCAGCGGCACCCATCTCGCCGCCCGTGCGTTCCAGCAGGCCTGGAGCTTCGGCACCGACTACTCGTTCATGCGCCAGGTGGTCGAGCTCGGTGTCGAGGGCGACCTGCGCACGGTCACCCTGTCCGATGGCAGCGTGGTCCGCGCACGCAGCGTGGTGATCGCCACCGGGGTCGACTACCGCCGGCTCGACGTGCCGGAGCTGGAGGCGCTGATCGGACGCGGCGTCTTCTACGGCGCGGCGGTGTCGGAGGCGCCGTCGATGACCGGCGAGCCGGTGGTCGTGGTGGGAGGCGGCAACTCCGCGGGCCAGGCTGCGCTGCATCTCGCGAAGTACGCCAAGCACGTGACGCTGATGGTCCGCGGTCCGTCGCTCGCCGCCAGCATGTCGGAGTACCTGATCTCCCAGCTCGACGCCACCCGCAACGTGTCGCTCCGCTACCGCACGGCAGTGCACGGCGGTCGCGCCGCCGAAGGCTGCCTGGCCGCGCTCACGGTGGGGCCACCGAACCACGGCGGAGCGACCGACCTCGAGGAGATCGACGCCGCGGGCCTGTTCGTCCTCATCGGGTCGGTGCCGCGCACGTCGTGGCTGCCCGCGCTGGTGCAGCGCGACGAGACAGGCTTCGTACGCACCGGACGCGACGTCGTCCCGTCCGACGGCGAGGTCTCCCTGGACGGCGGCCCGCGGCTGCCGCTGGAGACCTCGCTGCCGGGAGTCTTCGCGATCGGCGACGTGCGGGCGGGGTCGATCAAGCGGGTGGCGACCGCGGTGGGCGACGGCGCCACCGTGATCTCCGTCGCCCACGGCTACCTGGCCCAGCACCCCGGATGAGCACCGTCGAACCGGCTGTCCGGACGGTCCCGGCCATGCGCGGCCTCCTGCGCCTGGCCGCGCTGCTGGTGTTCCTGGCCGGCGCGCAGCTCTTCCTGTTCACCGAACGCACTGCCGACTGGTTCGCCTGGACGATCCAGGTGCCCATGACTGCGGTGTTCCTCGGCGCGGCGTACTGGTCCAGCGCGGTCCTCGAGGTGGCGGGCGCCCGGTCGGCGACGTGGCGCGGTGCGCGGCTGTCGGTCTGGACCGTGCTGGTGTTCACCACCCTGACGCTGGTGGTGACCCTGCTGCACCTCGACCTCTTCCACCTCGGATCCGAGCACCCCGGGTCCGCGCGCGCCGTCACCGTGGGGTGGCTCGCGATCTACGTGGTCGTGCCGATCGCGATGGCGGTGCTGATCTGGCGCCAGGCCCGCTCGGACGACGCCGGGGAGCCGGCGTCGGGGCGGGTGCGCCTGCCGCGCGGCCTGCGGGCGCTGCTGACCTGGCTGGCCGCGGTGCTGCTCACGCTGGGGGTTGCGCTGCTCGTGGCGCCCCTCGACGCGGCACAGCTGTGGCCGTGGCCCCTCACCGAGCTCACCGGGCGCGCGGTCGGCGCCTGGCTGGTCGGGCTGGGCTGGGCCGCCGGGCACGCCCGGCTCATCGACGACCTGCCCGCGGTCCGGCCGCTCGGGCTCACCGGCGCGACCTTCGTGGTGCTGCAGGCAGTGGCGCTGCTCCGCTACGGGGAAGCGCTGTCCTGGCCGAGTGCCACGACCCTGGGCTACCTCGTCGTGCTGGGCGTGATCGGCATCGTGTCCGGGTGGATCCTGGCCCGCACCGACCACGGTTCCTCGTGACGTCCTCCTGACGACTGCAGTCGCTGTCCGGCGCGTCGCCGCAATGTCGCCGTGTCGACAATGTGTGATGGGGCCATGAGCCACGGAACCTTCGCCGGACCCGGAACGGGCAGCACCGCCCCCGCGATGCCCCCGCGCACCGCCACCTACGTCGTCGACCCGTCGGCGGCGTCCCCGGCCGCCGAGCCGATCCCCTTCGCGCCGCCCGCCGCGGACGCCGACCCGCTGGTCGACGTCCCGGTCGACGACCCGGTCGACGTCCAGGCAGCCGAGCCGGTGCTCGGCCCCACCGGGCGGCCGATGCCCGACCTGCCGGAGCCGCAGCCGCTCACCGAGCACGGCAACGCGCGCGTGGTCTCGATGTGCAACCAGAAGGGCGGCGTCGGCAAGACCACCACCACGATCAACCTGGGCGCCTCGCTGGCCGAGTACGGCCGGAAGGTGCTGCTGGTCGACTTCGACCCGCAGGGGTCGCTCTCGGTCGGGCTGGGGCTCAACCCGCACGAGATGGACCTGACGATCTACAACCTGCTCATGGACCGCGAGGTCGCGCTCGACGACGTCGTCGTGCCCTCGGGCGTCCCGGGCATGGACCTGCTGCCGTCGAACATCGACCTGTCGGCCGCCGAGGTGCAGCTGGTGCACGAGGTGGCCCGCGAGCAGACCCTGCAGCGGGTGCTGGCGCCGGCGATCGCCAAGTACGACGTGATCCTCATCGACTGCCAGCCCTCGCTCGGCCTGCTCACGGTGAACGCGCTCACCGCCTCCGACGGTGTGATCGTGCCGCTGGAGTGCGAGTACTTCGCACTGCGCGGGGTGGCGCTGCTCAAGACCACGATCGACAAGGTGCGGGAGCGGCTCAACCCGAGGCTGGAGATCGAGGGCGTGCTCGGCACGATGTTCGACGGCCGCACCCTGCACGGCCGCGAGGTCATGCATCGGCTGGTCGAGGCGTGGGGGCCCAAGGTGTTCCACACGGTGATCCGTCGTACGGTGAAGTTCTCCGACTCCACCGTGGCGGGCGAGCCCATCACGTCCTATGCCTCGGGCTCGGGCGGCGCGGAGTCGTACCGGATGCTCGCGAAGGAGGTGCTCACCCGGTGGCCCGACGCGTGAGCCTCCCGACGGCCGACGACCTCTTCCGACCCACCGAGGACGCCGACGCCGACGCCGCGGGGCCGGCGCCCGCGAAGGCGGTGCGCGTCGTCCCCGACCCCGCTGACGACGAGCCGAAGCGCGCCGCGAGCGGACGGATCCGCCACGACGAGAAGATGACCGTCTACGTCACCTCCGAGGAGCTGCTCGACGTGGAGCAGGCGCGGCTCACGCTGCGGGCGCGCCACGGGCTCGCCGTCGACCGCGGCCGGCTGGTGCGCGAGGCGGTCGCGCTGGTGCTCGCCGAGCTCGAGGAGCACGGCGAGGAGAGCATGCTGGTGCGCCGGCTGCGCGAGGGATGACGACGCTGGCCGAGCAGCAGGACGACCGGGCGACGCCGGCGTTCGAGGTGCGGCTCGACAACTTCGAGGGACCCTTCGACCTGCTGCTGAGCCTCATCTCCAAGCACAAGCTCGACATCACCGAGGTGGCGCTCGCCAGGGTCACCGACGAGTTCATCGGGCACGTCAAGGCCGGTGGCAAGGCCTGGGACCTGGAGCAGACGACGTCGTTCCTGCTGGTCGCCGCCACCCTGCTCGACCTCAAGGCGGCCCGGCTGCTGCCGCAGGGCGACGTCGAGGACGAGGACGACCTCGCGCTGCTCGAGGCGCGCGACCTGCTGTTCGCGCGGCTGCTGCAGTACAAGGCGTTCAAGCAGGTGGCGGGCGAGTTCCGGACCCGGCTCGAGAGCGAGGGGCTGCGGCACCCGCGCGCCGTCGGGCTGGAGGACCGGTACGCCGGGCTGCTGCCCGAGGTGCTCATCGGCATCGGGCTCGACCAGTTCGCGTCGCTCGCGGCGAGGGCGCTGCAGCCGAAGCCGGTGCCGGAGGTGTCGCTCGGCCACATCCACGCGCCCACGGTGAGCGTGCGCGAGCAGGCCACGATCATGGTGGAGCGGCTGCGCCGCGGAGGCACGCTCACCTTCCGGGCCCTGTGCGGCGACTCGCCCGACACCCTCACCACGGTGGCGCGGTTCCTGTCGCTGCTGGAGCTGTTCCGCGAGGGCGCGGTGGCGTTCGAGCAGCTGGAGGCGCTCGGTGAGCTCACCGTGCGCTGGACCGGGCAGGATGAGGACGCCGACGCCTTCGAGATCACCGACGAGTTCGACGGAGGAGTGCCCGATGAGCCACACACCGACCAGCCCTGAGGCCGACGAGGCCCTGCTCACCGTGCCCGTCGCCGAGCTGCGGCCGGCCCTGGAGGCGGTGCTGATGGTGGCCGACCAGCCGCTGGACGCCGTCGTGCTCGCCACCGCCGTCGGCCACGCGTCCGACGAGGTGGCCGACGCGCTGGCCGCGCTGGCCGCGGAGTACGACGAGCAGGGCCGGGGCTTCGAGCTGCGCAACGTGGCCGGCGGCTGGCGGTTCTACACCCGTGACGCCTACGCCCCCGTGGTGGAGGGCTTCGTGCTGGAGGGCCAGCAGGCGCGGCTCACCCAGGCGGCGCTCGAGACGCTGGCGGTGGTGGCCTACCAGCAGCCCGTGTCGCGGGCCCGGGTCTCGGCGGTGCGCGGCGTCAACGTCGACGGCGTCATGCGCACCCTGCTCACCCGCGGCCTGGTGGAGGAGTCCGGCCGCGACGGCGAGCACGGCGCCACGCTCTACCGCACCACGTCCTACTTCCTCGAGCGCATCGGCATCACCTCGCTCGACGAGCTCCCCGAGCTGGCGCCGTACCTGCCCGACCTCGACGACCTCGACGGGGAGCTCGCGGAGATGACCGGCACTCGGCCGCCGGGGCCACCCGACCCGACGTGACCGTCCGATGAGCAGGGAGATCGCCACCGACGACGACGGGCTCGTGCGGCTGCACAAGCTGCTCCAGCAGTCCGGGGTCGCCTCCCGCCGTCGCTGCGAGGAGCTGATGCTCGCGGGCGAGGTGGAGGTCGACGGCGAGGTGGTCACCCGGCTCGGCACCAAGATCGACCCCCGCACCGCCGAGGTGCGGGTCTCCGGCCGGCTGCTGCCGCCGCTGTCCGACCACGTCTACCTGGTGCTGCACAAGCCCCGCGGCGTCGTCTCCACGATGTCCGACCCGGAGGGACGCCGATCGCTGGCCGACGTCGTGGCCGACCGTCCGGAACGGCTCTTCCACGTGGGCCGGCTCGACACCGACACCTCCGGGCTGCTGCTGCTCACCAACGACGGCGACTTCGCCCATGCGATGGCGCACCCCTCCTTCGAGGTCGAGAAGACCTACGTGGCCGAGGTGGAGGGCGAGCTGTTCCCGCGGGTCGTGAAGCAGCTGCTCGCAGGCGTGGAGCTCGACGACGGCCCGGTCACGGTGTCGAGGGCGCGCATCGTGGAGTCGACCCGCGCGAAGTCGATCGTCGAGCTGGTGATCCACGAGGGCCGCAACCGGATCGTGCGGCGGCTGCTCGAGCACGTCGGCCACCCGGTGCGCCGGCTCTCCCGCATCCGCATCGGGCCGGTGGCGCTGGGGCAGCTGAAGCCCGGCGAGCTGCGCGAGCTGACGAACGACGAGCTCGGCGAGCTGCTCGATCTGGTGCGGTGAGTCGGACATCCTCGTGCGCTTCGCGCACCCATGGCACGCACCTCGCTGCGTTGGCGTCGCTCGAAGTACGTCCAGTACGCCAGCGCTCCGCCGCCTTGCGATGCACGCACCCTGAGCACGCCAAGCAGACGAGGCTGCCCGACTCACCGCACCGTGCGACGCTGAGCAGGTGCCGACGCCTGCGCTCGCGCCGTACGTCGCCGCGCTGCAGCCCTACGACGTGGTGGGGGAGCCCGGCGTCCACATCGGCATGCCGTCGACGAACCTGACGCTGGTGCTCGCCGTCGACGAGCCGCTCGACGTCGGCTGGGCCGGAGCGCCGCCGTCGCGCGGCGAGTTCTGGGCCAACCTGGCCGGCCTGCACACCGCACCGGCCGAGATCCACCACGGCGAACGGCAGCGCGGCGTCTACCTGGACCTCACGCCCGCCGGGGCCCGCGCACTGCTGGGCACGCCGGGCGGCGAGCTGTCGGGCACGCTGACCGACCTGGCCGCGGTGGCGCCCGACCTGCGCCACCTGCCCGAGCAGCTGGCCGAGGCGCCCGCCGACACCTGGGGCGCCGTCGTGGCGCGCGCCCTCACCGCCGCCCTCGCCCGGCGCGAGGAGCCCGGCCCGCGCGCCGAGGTGGGGCACGCGCTCGCGGCGCTCACCCGCGGCGAGCAGGTGGCGCGGGTGGCCGACGACGTCGGCTTCAGCCGGCGCCACCTCGGCGACCTGGTGCGCGCCGAGACCGGCGTCTCCCCGGCGGCCTACCGCCGGCTGGCCCGGTTCGAGCTGAGCCGTCCGCTGGTCACCGCCGCGCTGCGGGGTGCCGGCACGCTGGCCGACGCCGCGGCCGGCGCCGGCTACGCCGACCAGTCCCACCTGACCCGGGAATGGAACGCCCTCGCCGGCGTCAGCCCGACGGAGTGGGGGCGACGGGAGCTCCCAACCGTGCAAGACGACGAGGGACCCGACACCGCAGGCTGAGTGCCATGACCCTTCGAGACGCCTCGTCCCTCGGCTCCTCAGGAACCGCCGCCGCAGACACCCGCCTCTGGCACACGATGGCCTTCGCCGACGCCGAGAAGATGATCACCTGGCTGGCCGCCGTCGGCTTCACTGAGCACGCCACCTATCGCGACGAGAGCGACCCCACCGTCGTCGTGCACGCCGAGTGGGTGTGGCCGGACGGCGGCGGGATCATGTTCGGTTCCAGCCGGCCGGACGGCGCCGTCGACAACGTCGGCCGCTCCGCCGCCTACCTGGTCACCGACGATCCGGACGCCGTGTTCGGGCGCGCCGTCGCTGCGGGAGCCACGGTGGAGCGCGAGCTCGTCGACAACGACTACGGGGGGCGCGGCGGCAGCGTGGCCGACCCGGAGGGCAACCACTGGTCGTTCGGGTCCTACCAGCCGCAGTAGCCCCCGATAGCGTGGCGCCCGTGGCGATACGCGCAGTCAGGGGAGCGACCCAGCTCGACACCGACGACCGTGACCACATGCTGGAGCGGGTCTCGGAGATGGTGCTCGATGCGATGTCGGCCAACGACCTCACCGTCGACGACTTCATCTCGGTGATCTTCACCGCCACCGGCGACCTGCACAGTGAGTTCCCCGCGTACGCCGCCCGGCAGCTCGGCTTCGGCGAGGTGCCGCTGCTGTGCGCCCGGGAGCTGGAGATCGAGAAGTCGATGCCGCGGGTGGTGCGGATGATGGCGCACGTGGAGACCGACCTGGAGCGCGCCGACGTCACCCACGTCTACCTGCACGGCGCGGCACTGCTCCGCACGGACCTGACGCGCGTGCGCTCGACGCCCGACGAGTAGGCTGCCGCCCCGTGAACGATGGGGGTGTGGCCGGGCTCGTGGTGGCCGTCGACGGCACCTCCGGGTCGGGCAAGTCGAGCACCAGCCGCGGGGTCGCCGCCCGGCTCCGGCTGCGGTACCTCGACACCGGAGCCCAGTTCCGCGCCGTCACCTGGTGGATGCTCCAGCAGGGCGTCGACGTGCACGACCCGGCCGCCGTCGCTGCCCGTGCCGGCGAGCCGCGGCTGGAGTCGGGCACCGACCCCCTCGACCCGACGATCCACGTCGACGGCACCGACGTCGCGCTCGCCGTCCGCGGCGACGACGTGACCCGCGCCGTCTCGCCGGTGAGCACCGTGCCCGAGGTGCGCGCCGTGCTGCTCGACCTCCAGCGCCGGATCATCACCACTGCGATCGAGCAGAGCGGCGGCATCGTGGTGGAGGGCCGCGACATCGGCTCCGTGGTGTGGCCCCAGGCGCAGGTGAAGGTGCACCTCTCCGCCGAGGCCGGCGCGCGCGCCAGCCGGCGCGCTGCCGAGGAGGGCGGCTCCGACCTCGCTGCCACCGAGCAGGTGCTGCGCGAGCGCGACCGGATCGACTCCGGCCGCGCCGTCGCCCCGCTGGCGCTCGCCGACGGCGCGGTGCAGGTCGACACCACCGCCTACACCCTCGACGAGGTGATCGGTCTGGTGGTCGGACTCGTGGAGACCGCGCTCGAGGCCCAGCGGTGAGGCGTCACCCGACCGGCGGCGCGCACCTGGAGCGACCCCGGAGCGACCGCGTCCGGCGGCCGAGCCGGTGGCTGCTCTACGGCGGCCGCCCGCTCGGGCGCTGGGTGATCCGTCGGAGGTACGACGTGCGGCTGCACCACGGCGACCGGGTGCTGCGTCGAGGTGGGGTGATCCTGGCCGCCAACCACGTGGGCGTCTCCGACGGCCCGATGCTCGCGATCTTCTCGCCGCGGCCGGCCCACGCCCTCACCAAGGTCGAGATGTTCAAGGGCGTCATGGGGTGGTTCCTCATGCGGTGCGGCCAGATCCCTGTCGACAGGTACAGCTCCGACCCGGCCGCGGTGAAGATCAGCCTGCGCAGCGCTCCGCGAGGGCCAGGTCGTCGCGATCTTCCCGGAGGGCGCCCGCGGCGACGGTGAGCTCGACCTGTTCCATCGCGGTGCCGGCTACCTCGCGCTCGTCACCGGCGCCCCGATCGTGCCGGTGAGCATCTTCGGCAGCCGCGAGCCCGGCGGCCACTCCTCCTCGGTGCCGGCCAAGGGCGCGGTGATCGACCTCGTGTACGGCCGGCCGTTCACGGTCGAGCCGGAGCCGTGGCCCCGCACCCGGGCCCGGGTGGCCGAGGTGTCGCGCGAGCTGCGCGAGCGGATGCTCGAGGACCTGGCCGACGCCAAGACCCTGCTGGGTCGCGACCTGCCCGGCCCGCTGCCCGCGGGCGAGCACGAGCCCGACCCGGGCGGCGGAGTGACGGAGAAGTCGAAGTGACCGACGAACCAACAGGCACCGCGACCCGCATCCCCGTGCTGGCCGTGGTGGGCCGGCCCAACGTCGGCAAGTCGACGCTGGTGAACCGGATCCTCGGCCGCCGCGAGGCGGTGGTGGAGGACGTGCCCGGCGTCACCCGCGACCGGGTGCCCTACGACGCCGACTGGGCGGGGCGTGCGTTCACCGTCGTCGACACCGGCGGCTGGGACCCCGACGCGCGCGGCCTCGCCCAGCGCATCGCCGGGCAGGCCGAGGTGGCGGTGCAGCTCGCCGACGCGGTGCTGTTCGTCGTCGACGCCACGGTGGGCATCACCGACGCCGACGAGGCCGTGGTGAAGATCCTGCGCCGCTCGGGCAAGCCGGTCGTGCTGGCCGCCAACAAGGTCGACGACGAGCGCACCGAGGCCGAGGCGTACGCGCTGTGGAACCTCGGGCTCGGCGAGCCGTACGCGGTCTCGGCGCTGCACGGCCGCGGCTCGGGCGACCTGCTGGACGCCGTCCTCGCCGCGCTGCCGGAGGCCCCGCCCGAGGTCGACCCGGAGCCCGGCGGCCCGCGCCGGGTCGCGATCGTCGGCAAGCCCAACGTCGGAAAGTCCTCGCTGCTCAACCAGCTGGCCGGCTCCGAGCGGGCCGTGGTCGACGACGTCGCCGGCACCACCGTCGACCCCGTGGACGAGCTGGTGGAGCTCGGCGGCCGCACCTGGCGGTTCATCGACACCGCCGGCATCCGCAAGCGGGTCAAGGAGGCCTCGGGCAGCGAGTACTACGCCTCGCTGCGCACCGCCACGGCCGTCGACCGCGCCGAGGTGGCGGTGCTCGTGCTGGACGGCAGCCAGTCGGTCTCCGAGCAGGACGTGCGGATCCTCCAGACCGTGCGCGACGCGGGCCGGGCGCTGGTGATCGCCTTCAACAAGTGGGACCTCGTCGACGACGAGCGGCGCTACTACCTCGAGCGTGAGATCGAGCGCGACCTGGTGCAGGTGCCGTGGGCGCCGCGGATCAACGTCACCGCCCGCACCGGGTGGCACGTCGACCGGTTGGTGCCCGCGCTCGAGAAGGCGCTCGAGGGCTGGGAGACCCGGGTGTCCACCGGCGCGCTCAACGGCTTCCTCGGCCGGATCGTGGCCGAGCACCCGCACCCCGTGCGCAGTGGCAAGCAGCCCAAGATCATGTTCGGCACCCAGGCCACGACCGCGCCGCCGATGTTCGTGCTGTTCACCTCCGGCAAGCTCGACGCCTCCTACGAGCGATTCCTCGAGCGCCGGCTGCGCGAGGAGTTCGGCTTCGTCGGCACCCCGATCGTGCTCCAGCAGCGCGTCCGCGAGAAGCGGCGGCGCTAGGGCGTGTCTCTCAATCCAGGTGGATGCCAGCGTCGTCCAGGTGGTGCGATGGCAAGGCGCCGGAGCGCTGGCAGGCTGGGCGCCTTCCGAGCGACGGCAACGCCGCCAGCGTGCCGCCTGGGCGGCGCTGGCGCCGCCTCCGGATTGGGAGACACGCCCTAGCCGTCTACCGTCGTGGCCATGCGTCCGTCCCGGGTCCTGGTCGCCTTCTCCGCCGCGTTCGTGCTCGTGCTGACCGGCTGCAACGACGACGCCGAGCCCGACGACTCCTCGGCGCCCACCACGGAGTCGTCGACGCCGACCAGCACCGCGCCGAGCACGACGAGCACCCCGCCGTCCCCGGAGCCGAGCACGAGCACGCCCGCACCCTCGCCGCCGGCCTCGGAGAACGCCATGCCGCAGGCGTGCGCCGTGGTGACCGCCCAGCAGATGAGCGACGTGCTCTTCGTGCCGGTCGAGCAGACCCTCGACGACGACGGGTGCCGCTACGCCGTCCCCGACGACGACACCGCCCCCGCGGTCGACTTCGTCCAGAGCCGGGACATCACTCCCGACGCGTTCGCGCAGGCCCGCGACGCCGCCGCCCAGATCACCGGCGGCCAGGCGCAGCCGGTCGAGGACGTCGGCGACGAGGCGTTCTTCGTCATCGGCCCGGATGACAGCGGACAGGTGACCGGGCTGGGCGGCGTGCTCGTCGGTGACACCTACGTGGCGGTGGCCGTCACCCAGAGCCAGGACCTGATCGAGCCCGAGGTCGGCCAGTTCACGATCGACGCCGTCTCGCTCGCCGGCGACGCACTGGGCGGCTAGCGTGCGCTGGATGAGCTGGATGAGCACTCGGAGACGGGCCGCCGCGGCGGCGGCGCTGGCACTGCTCGCACCGCTGCTGACCCTGTCCGGCCCGACGGCGCCGGCCGGGTCGACGCCGGTCGCCGGCACCCGGTGCTCGGAGTTCCGCGCCGACAGCTGGTGGCGCGCCGACGTCCGCCGGCTGCCGGTGCACCCGCGCAGCCGCCAGTGGATGGCGCGGATGTCGCCGCGGAGCAAGCTGCACCCGGACTTCGGCCCGTCCTACGGCGACGGCCCCAACTACGGCATCCCGATCACCGTGGTGGGGAAGCGGCACGCACGGGTGCGGGTGCGGTTCACCTACGCCTCCGAGAGCGACCGGGTGCGCTACCCGCTCGGCCGCGACACGGCGATCGAGGGCGGCCGCGGGTCGGACGGCGACCGGCACGCGATCGTCGTCGACCGGGACGCCTGCCGGCTCTACGAGCTGTTCGCGCTGCAGCAGGTGCGCGGGAAGTGGCGGGCCGGCTCCGGTGCGGTGTGGTCGCTGCGCAGCAACCGGCTGCGCCCGGACGGCTGGACCTCGGCCGACGCCGCGGGGCTGCCGATCCTGCCCGGCCTGCTGCGGTGGAACGAGGTGCGCGCCGGCCGGGTCGACCACGCGATCCGCTTCACCACGGACGTCACCAGCCGCTGGCACCTGTGGCCGGCCCGCCACGACGCCGGCAGCCGCGACAGCCGGGCCTTCCCGCCCATGGGGGCGCGGTTCCGGATGCGGTCGTCGTTCGACGCCAGCCACCTCGGCCGCGGCGCCCGGGTGGTGGCGGCGGCGATGAAGCGGCACGGCCTGGTGCTCGCCGACAACGGCTCGCCGTGGTTCTTCCAGGGCGAGCGCAACCGCGCCTGGCCCGACCGGATGATCGCGGACCTCAAGACCATCCCGGCCTCGGCGTTCGTCGCCGTCGACACCTCCTCGCTGCGCGTCGCCCGGAACTCGATGGCGGTGCGCTCGGACTGAGTGCTCGGCTGGCCGAGACCGAGAACGCCCTTCCCTCTGGGCAGCGGTGCCACCGAGGATGTGTCCCGTGACCCTTCGCGTGCTCGCCGCGCTCGCCGTCGTCGTGCTCGGAGTGGCGTGCGAGGACGAGCCCGAGGGCGACCCGGCCGACGTCGTGCAGCAGGTGGTCGACGCCCGCACCGCCGGCGACTGCGACGGTTACGAGGACCTGTTCGTCGGCGACCCGCTGCCGCGCTGCAGCGAGCCGCAGGCGGAGGTGGCCGGCGGGCCGCAGGTCGGTGAGGCCGACGTCGATGGCGAGGAGGCCACGGTCGAGGTGACCGACCACTACGACTGCTCCGGCTTCGGCGAGGAGGACCACGAGTACACCGACGTGTACCGCCTCGTCGTCGACGACGGGGAGTGGAAGGTCGACGACGTCGAGCTCGCCGAGGCCACGAGCGACGACTGCTTCTCCTGAGCCACGGCTTGACCTGTTCGAACAGGTGTTCGATCATGGGGTATGACCGCCGCTGCCGCCGAGGCCCCCGCCGACGTCGTGGCGCGGCTGCGCGGCCGGATGGCCGCGATGGAGCGGAGCACCGCCCGGCAGCGGGTGGCCACCGTGCCGGCGCTCGACGACCTGCTGCCGCTGCACGCCGGCGGTGTGTACGGCGTCGACTCCGCCGGGTTGGCGCTCGCCCTGGCCGCGGGCGCGTCGGCCGCGGGGGAGTGGGTCGGGTTCGCGGGCTGGAGCGACTTCGGCGCGGAGGCGGCGAGCGGGCTCGGCGTCCGCCTCGACCGCACCGTGCTCGTGCCCGACCCGGGGGAGCACTGGCTGGAGGTCACCGCGGCGCTGGTCGACGTGCTGCGCGTGGTGGTGCTCCGCCGCCCCGCCCGGTCCGGTGACGTCTCGCCGCAGGACGCCGGCCGGCTGGAGTCGCGGCTGCGCACCCGCTCCTCGGTGCTCGTGGTGTGGGGCGAGTGGCCGCGGGTGGAGGCGCGGGCGAGCGTCGAGCGCTCCGCGTGGTCCGGCGCCGGGGCCGGGCGGGGCCGGCTCGAGGAGCGCCGGTCGCGGCTCGTCGTCCGCCGTGGCAGCCGGCCGCCGCAGCACGCCGACCTGTGGTGGCCGAGCCTGCGCCCCGCCGACGAGAGGGTCGGGCCGGTCGGGTCGGTCGGGGTGGTGGAGGCGCTGGCATGAGGGTGCTGGTGGTCTGGTGCCCGGACTGGTCGGTGGTGGCGGGGCTGGTGGAGGCCGAGCAGCCGGCCACCACGCCGGCCGCGGTGTTCTCCGCCAACATCGTGCAGGCGTGCAACGGCCCGGCCCGGGCCGAGGGGGTGCGTCGCGGCCACCGGCGCCGCGACGCCCAGGCGCGGTGCCCCGAGCTCGCGCTGCTGCCCGCCAACCCCGACCGCGACGCCCGGGCCTTCGAGCCGGTGCTGGCCACCGTCGAGCACCTCCGGCCGGGGGTGGCGGCGCTGCGGCCGGGGCTGCTCGCCGTCCGGGCCCCCGGCAGCTGGTTCGGCACCGAGACCAACGCCACGGCCACGGTCTGCCAGGCGCTGGTCGACGCCGGCACCTGGGACGTGCGGCTGGG
The DNA here is from genome assembly GCA_963808855.1 of uncultured Actinomycetota bacterium. Lineage (GTDB taxonomy): Bacteria > Actinomycetota > Actinomycetes > Propionibacteriales > Nocardioidaceae > Nocardioides. The sequence continues at coordinate 2,168,539 of CAWEHA010000002.1, forward strand.
CGTCGCCGACGACCTGTTCACCGCCGAGCAGGCGGCCCGCGCCGCCGACCTGCAGGGCTGGGAGGTGGTGCCGCCGGGCGGCTCGGCCCGGTTCCTGAGGGGGCTGCCGGTGGGCGTGCTCGAGCACGCCGAGCTGGTGAGCCTGCTGCGCCGGCTCGGGCTCACCACCCTCGGCGACGTCGCCGACCTGCCCGGCGACGCCGTGCTGCAGCGGCTGGGACGCGAGGGCCACGACGTCTGGCGCCGGGTGCGGGGTGAGGACCCCACCCTGTTCTCGCCGCGCACCCCGCCGCCGGAGCTCGACGTCGAGGTGGCGTTCGAGCCGCCGCTCGACTCGGCCGAGGCGGTGGCGTTCAGCGTCCGCACCACCGCCGAGCGGTTCGTGGCGCAGCTGGCCCACCACCAGCTCGTGGCCACCGGGGTGCGGGTCGAGGTGGTCACCGACGACGACCGCAGCGAGGTGAGCTCGGCGCGCACCTGGCTGCACCCGCGCTACTTCGGTGCCCGCGACCTCGTCGACCGGGTGCACTGGCAGCTGCAGGCCGGCACCGCGGGGTCCGCGCTGCGGGCGCGCAAGCACACCGGCGGGGTGCGGGCGCCGGTCGAGCTGGTCCGGTTCGTGCCCGAGACGGTGGAGCCGGCGTCCTCCCACGGCGACGACCTGTGGGGCGGCGGGTCGGACGCGCGGGTGGAGCGGGGCGTGGCCCGGGTGCAGGGCATGGTCGGGTTCGACGCCGTCCGCCGTCCGGTGCTGCAGGGCGGGCGCAGCCCCGCGGCCCGGCAGGCCACGGTGGCGTGGGGCGAGCGGGCCGTCGACCTGCGCCCGCGTGACCGGCCGTGGCCCGGGCAGGTGCCCGGCCCGGCGCCGGTGCGGGTGTTCGCCGAGCCGATGGCCGCCGAGGTGGTCGACGAGGTCGGCCGCGCGGTGGCGGTCTCCGATCGCGGTGCGGTGTCCGGCCACCCGAGCCGGTTCCGGCTGGCCGGCAGCGACGTCGTCCCGGCACTGCCGTGGCAGCCGGTCACCGCCTGGGCGGGGCCGTGGCCGGTCGACGAGGCGTGGTGGTCGGGCGGTGCGGGGCTGGTCGCCCGGTTCCAGGTGGTCGGCGCCGACGGCCGGGCGTGGCTGTGCGTGTGCGGGCCGGACGGCTGGTCGGTGGAAGCCGGGTACGACTGATGGCGCGACCCTCAATCCCTGACAGCGCCAGCGCCGCCGAGCACGCACACTGGCGGCGTTGCCGTCGCTCGAAAGGCGCCCAGCCTGCCTTCGCTACGGCGCCTTGCCATTGCACGCCCTCGACGACGCTGGCATCAACCAGGGATTGAGGGGCAGCCATGGGCTGGAACAACCCGAAGATGCACTGGAAGGAGCTCGAGCGGCGGCTCAGCGGGCTCCCGGGCGCCGACGACGCCCCGGTGTCGCGGCGCAAGCGGCCGCCGGGGCGGCGCCGGTGGCGCCGGTGGCGCGGCCGGCCGGGGCGACGCCGTACGCCGAGCTGCACTGCCACAGCCACTACAGCTTCCTCGACGGCGCCAGCTCGCCGACCGAGCTGGTGGAGGAGGCGGTGCGGCTGGGGCTGCACGCGCTGGCGATCACCGACCACGACGGCTTCTACGGGGCGCCGATGTTCGCCGAGGCGGCCGCCGACCACGACCTGCTCACGGTCTACGGCGCCGAGCTGTCGCTCGGGCTCACCGGACCGCAGAACGGCGTCCCCGACCCCGAGGGGAGCCACCTGCTCGTGCTCGCCCGCGGGGTCGAGGGCTACCACCGGCTGGCCGGGGAGATCACCGAGGCGCACCTGCGCGGCGACGAGAAGGGCCGGCCGGTCTACGACCTCGCCGAGCTGGGGGAGCGGGGCCGCGGTCACTGGGTGGTGCTCACCGGCTGCCGCAAGGGCCTCGTGCTGCAGGCGCTGGCGGCGGGCGGCACCGAGGCCGCGGCCGCCGAGCTCGACCGGCTCACCGCGCTGTTCGGCCTCGACGGCGTGGTGGTCGAGCTCTCGTCGCGGGCAGGTGCCGAGCAGGTGAACGCCGCGCTGGCCGGGCTGGCCCGGCGGCACGGGCTCGACGTCGTGGTGTCCGGCAACGTGCACCACGCCACCCCGGCCCGGCACCGGCTGGCCTCGGCGATGGCGGCGGTGCGGGCCCGGCGCAGCCTGGCCGATCTCGACGGCTGGCTCGACCTGGCGGCGTCCGGCCACCTGCGCAGCGGCGCCGAGGCGGCGCGGACGATGGCCGACCACCCCGACGCCGTCACCCGCACGGTCACGCTCGCCGACGAGCTGGCCTTCGACCTGCGCAAGGCCTCGCCCGCGCTGCCGAAGCGGCAGATCCCCGCCGGCCACACGGCGTCGTCGTGGCTGCGGGTGCTCGCCGAGCGCGGCTTCGCCGAGCGCTACGCCGGGGTGCCGCACGAGCAGGAGGCCCGCGAGCGGCTCGAGCACGAGCTCCGGATCATCGAGGAGAAGGACTTCGCGGGCTACTTCGTGATCGTGCACGACATCGTCGACTTCGCCCGCAGCCGCGACATCCTCTGCCAGGGCCGCGGCTCCGCGGCGAGCTCGGCGGTGTGCTTCGCGCTCGGCATCACCGCGGTCGACGCCGTCTTCTACCGGCTGCCGTTCGAGCGGTTCATCTCCGCGCACCGCGACGAGGAGCCCGACATCGACGTCGACTTCGACTCCGACCGCCGCGAGGAGGTGATCCAGTGGGTCTACGACACCTACGGCCGCCGCAACGCCGCGCAGGTGGCCAACGTGGTGGGCTACCGGCCGCGGATGGCGGTGCGCGACGCCGCCAAGGCGCTGGGCCACTCCCAGGGCCAGCAGGACGCGTGGTCGAAGCAGATCGACGGCTGGTCGTCGGTGGTCGAGGGCGTGGCAGGACACCACGACGACCCCGGGGCGCACCAGGTGCCCGCGCCCGTCGTCGCGCTGGCCGAGGAGCTGCTCGGGGCGCCGCGGCACCTGGGCATCCACTCCGGCGGGATGGTGCTCACCGAGCGGCCGATCGGCGAGGTGTGCCCGATCGAGCGGGCGCGGATGGAGAAGCGCACGGTGCTGCAGTGGGACAAGGACGCCTGCGAGTCGATGGGGCTGGTGAAGTTCGACCTGCTGGGCCTCGGGATGCTCGGCGCGCTCGACCACATGATGAAGCTCGTCGGGGAGCACCTGGGGGAGCGGTGGACGCTCGCCACGATGCCCAAGGAGGAGCCGGCGGTCTACGACATGCTGTGCCGCGCCGACTCCATCGGCGTCTTCCAGGTCGAGAGCCGTGCCCAGATCGGCACCCTGCCCCGGCTGCGGCCGCGCGAGTTCTACGACCTCGCCATCGAGATCGCGCTGATCCGGCCCGGCCCGATCCAGGGCGGTGCCGTGCATCCCTACGTGCGCCGGGCCACCGGGCAGGAGGAGGTCGAGTACGACCACCCCGACCTGGTGCCGGTGCTGGAGCGCACCCGCGGCGTCCCGCTGTTCCAGGAGCAGCTGATGGCGATGGCGGTGGCGCTCGGCGACTGCAGCCGCGACGACGCCGACCTGCTGCGCCGGGCCATGGGCTCCAAGCGGGGCGTGGAGCGCATCGAGTCGGTGAAGGAGAAGCTGTACGCCGGCATGGCGAGGCGTGGTCTGGTGGGGGAGAGGGCAGACGCGATCTACGTGAAGATCCTGTCGTTCGCCAACTTCGGCTTCGCCGAGTCGCACGCGCTGAGCTTCGCGCTGCTGGTCTACGCCAGCTCGTGGTTCAAGCTCCACTACCCGGCGGCGTTCCTCGCGGGGCTGCTGCGCAACCAGCCGATGGGCTTCTACTCACCGCAGTCGCTGGTGGGCGACGCGCGGCGGCACGGCGTCGAGGTGCGGCGGCCCGACGTCGTCCTCTCGGGAGCCCGGGCGGGCCTCGAGCCCGTCGACGGCGACGTGGTCGCGACCGGCCTGGCGGAGTGCTGCCAGCCACGGTTCGCCCGCACCGAGTGGTCGCCCGACACTCCCGACCCGACCCTCACCCACCGCCGCGACGAGCGGCTCGCCGTCCGGCTCGGCCTCGACTCGGTGCGCGGCGTCGGCACCGACGTCGCGGAGCGGATCGTCGCGGCCCGTGCCGAGGCGCAGTACACCGACGTCACCGACCTCTCCCGCCGCGCGGGTCTCACCGCGACCCAGCTGGAGGCACTCGCCACCGCCGGCGCCTTCGACTGCTGGGGCCTCGACCGCCGGCAGGCGCTGTGGGCGGCCGGGTTCGCCGAGGCCGACGGCCACCTCTCCGGCACCACCCCGGCCGCGGCGGCCCCGCCGCTGCCGGAGATGGGCGAGATCGAGACCACGCTCGCCGACCTCTGGGCCACCGGTGTCTCGCCGGAGCGGCACCCGGTGGAGCACCTGCGTGCCCAGCTCCTCGCCGCCGGCATCCGGTCGGTGGCCGACCTGCAGACCACCGACTCCGGCCGCCGGGTGCACGTGGCCGGGCTGGTGACGCACCGGCAGCGCCCCGGCACCGCCATGGGCGTCACCTTCCTCAACCTCGAGGACGAGACCGGCATGCTCAACGTGGTCTGCTCGATCGGCGTCATGCGGGTGCACCGGCAGGCCGCCCGCAACCGGGTCGCCGTCGTCATCCGCGGCACCCTGGAGCGCAACGAGGGCGTCACCAACCTCATCGCCGACCGGGTGGTGGCCCTCGACGACTACGTGCCCGGCGCCGGCGCCGCCCTCCAGGCCCGCCAGTCGTCCCGCGACTTCCGGTGAACCGGCGGCCACGGTTCGAGACCCGCGAACCCGCTGCGGTAGGGTTCCCTCCGCCTCGCTCGCCGGGGCTTCGGGCTGTGGCGCAGCTTGGTAGCGCACTTGACTGGGGGTCAAGGGGTCGCAGGTTCAAATCCTGTCAGCCCGACCAAGAATCCGGCTCTGACCTGCGGAAACGCGAGTCAGAGCCGGTTCTGTTGACCACGATCGACTCAGGTTCCTGCGGCCTGGGACCACCCCTTGGCCGGGCGAGGCCGGAACTCGGTCCACGCGATGCCGATGAGGATCAGGCCCATCCCGACCGGACCCATCGGTGGCGCGTGACCGATCGCGAACACTGCCGCACCGATTGACAGGCACATGAGCGTGCCGAGAGGCGCTGTGTCCCTGAGCGCCGCGACGACCGTGAGCATCACCGCGAGCCAGAGCAGGCCGGCGCCCCAGTAGAGGATGAGCCCTCGTGGGTCCGGGTCGCCGGAGATCAGCTCGTGGACAAGCTGAGCGGCTCCGGCCTGGTCCGCGGCCGGCAGGTCGTTCGCGGTCTCGGCCGCGAGACCCCACGCGATCCCCAGGATCGCGTCGAGGGCCGTGTAGACGACAACGAATGGGATGATCAGCGCCCGTGTGAAGGTGGCTGCTCGGTTGGTCACGCCCTCCACGAGCAGCCACACCACATAGCCCAGCCCCATGACCAGGAAGAGCTGGGCGATGTGCAGGTTGACGAAGAGGTCGGTCTCGTCGCCCAGTTCTGGGTTGCGCGAGGGATGCAAAAGGCCGAGGAGCAGGTAGAGGGACGGGACGCCGAGCAACACCACTCGCCGCCATGTGCGCCGGGGTGCGACCATCTCGCGCCCTCGGCTCTCGGAGCGCACTGACGCGCTCACGGGGTCACGCCCGCTTGCGAGGTGTCTGAAGGCGCCAGGCCCGTGACGCGTGAGGTCTGGCGTTCGTGGATCAGGGCGGCGACGAACAGGCTGCCGAACGCGATCGTGCCGAACGGCGCAGGATGTCCCAGCAGGAAGAAGAAGGCGGCCGCCGCGATGAACAGCCACTCGGCACGCGATGCGCGCGCGGCTCGAGCGACGACCGCCAGGTAGCCGAGCGCGAGCACCCACCCGCCCGTGCCGAGAATGCTGAGCCAGAACACCCAAGGCTCCAACGCCGGCCAGTCCTGGACGATGTCGAACAGGGCTTCCTGCTGGGCGACCGGCAGGTCGCGTGCGCTTCGCATCGCGAGTCCGGTGCCGATGCCGGCCAGCGTGTCGTAGGCGCTGAAGTAGACGAGGAAGACGCCCATGCCCAGGCAGGTCTGCCATGCGCTCGCGCGATGGAACTGGTCCGCCAGGACGAACACGGAGACGGCTACCAGCCCTACCAGCCCCAGCTGAATCATGTGGAAGCCCATGAACCAGGTGGACGCGTCCATCAGGGCCTGGGCGGTGTGATCCGGCTGCGGATGGAGGACGGTGAATCCGGCGAGCACCAGCGGGGGTACGAGGAGGAGCACGCGCCGCGTCGTGGTCGACAGCCGCCAGATTGTGCCCTGATCTGCTTCCAAGCGGGTCCTTGTAGGGCTCATGGCCTGTTCCTTTCCAGAGAGTTGTCGTTCTGCAGGAGCGCGTCGTCGAAGAAGTCCACGACGCGTCTCTCGTACTCGAGAGGTGCTGCGTCGATGCCGCCGGTGTGATCCGACCCGGGGACTTTCCAGATCGACTTCGGTTCTCCCGCGGCCGCGTAGTAGATCGGCTGCCGGGTGTTCTCGCCGCCGATGCCGGGGTCGGCGTAGATGAGCAGCACCGGACGTGGAGCGATCGCTCCGATGTGGTCGACGATCGGTGGCGGCGGCCGGTGGTTGGAGAAGACGGTCGTCGCGATCGTCATCACGGCTTGGGACGGGTCGACCAGTATCCGGGCGGGCCCGGAGATATCACTCTCGCCCACGCTTTCGCCGGCGCCCTCGGAGACAACGGCCCGGATGGTGTCTGACTGTGCAGCGGCCCGCAGCAACATCTCGCCGCCGACGGAGAACCCGATGGCGCCCACCCGATCGGCGTCCACGTCTGGACGCTTCCGAAGGTAGGCGACTCCGGCCAGGACATCCTGATCGCCTGCCCATCGCACGCTGTCGCCGTCGCTCCGGCCCTGCCCGCGAGGATCGAGCAACAACACGCCATAACCGTGGGCGAGAAGCATGCGCGCCTCTTCTGAGCGACTAGCGCCCGGGAAGAGCAGGACCGCCGCCCGGTTGCGGGAAGGCACATAGGTGGCCGTCAGCTCGAGCCCGTCGTCGGTGGTGACGACGACATCCTCGTACGGCACACGCAGGTCGGGCGTGGGCGGTACGGGGGCGGTGTGGGTGTAGATGTACCCGACGCCGATCGGGAAGATGAGGAACCACACCATCGCCAGCGCCACCACCGGCGCGCAGACGATCGCCAGCGCCCGGCGTCCATAGCGTTGACGCCGGCTGCCGTCCACACGTCGGTTGCGCCACAAGATGACGGGACCCGTGATGAGGAGGACGACCCCGGCTACGCCCGCCAGCAGCCCTGTGTAGTCGTCGCCCTCGATTCCGCCGTTGCGCAGGGAGTACGCCGCGGGTACTCCCACGACAACGCCGAGCGCCCCCAGGGTCATCGCGACAACCGCCCTGCCCCCGGCACGCAGGCGGGGGTACGCGACCGCGGTGGCCACCAGCAGCAGGACTGGGATCAGCCCGCTCACGAGGTGGCCGCTTGCGGTAGCGGCGGGCTCGAGCTGGACGAAGTTGTCGTCCAGCACATGAACCGCGATCACGGCGACGCAGAGCACCACCACCGCGCGTTCGCTTCCTGTTAAGCGCGGGTGCTGGGGGTGGGAGCAGCTCGGCACGGCGGTGTCAGGGTCCCGGGCCGATGTCGTCGTACCGCTGCGGTCCAATCTCGTCTCAGCCATGGCGTTCTTCACCACAGGTCGTGGCACGCCGCCCTATCGGACGGGGTCCAGCTTGGGCAGGGGCAGACTCGCCTCGTCGGGCTTGTCCGGTTCGTCGGCCCCGTCGGGTTCGTAGTGGCCGTGCTCGAGTCGCGGGAGCCACTCCAGCCATCCGGGTAGGTACCAGTTCCAGCGGTCCAGCAGGCTCATGGACGCGGGCAGGAGGACGGCGCGGATGATGGTGGCGTCGATCAGGATCGCGGCCGCGAGCCCGACCCCGAACTGCTTGAAGATCATCGCTTGGAGTGCGCCGAAGATGCAGAACACCCCGACCATCACGATGGCTGCGCTGGTGACAACGCCCGCGGTGGTCTTGATGCCGTGAGCCACCGCGTCCTGGGTAGTCAGGCCGTCGTCGTAGCTCTCCCTGACCCGGCTCAGGATGAAGACGTGGTAGTCCATGGACAGCCCGAACAGGATCACGAAGAGCAGGATTGGCAGGAAGGGGTCGATCCCTCCGGTGGCGTCGAAGCCCAGCAGCGACTTGCCCCACCCTTCTTGGAAGACCAGCACCAGCACGCCGTACGCCGCCGCGACCGAAAGCAGGTTCAACAACACCGCCTTGGTAGCGATGACGAGCGACCTGAACGTCACCAGCATCAGGAGGAACGCGAGCAGCAGCACGAACGCGAAAACCAGCGGAGCTGTGCTGTTCATCTGGCTGTCGAAGTCCCTGGTCTGGGCGGTCATCCCGGTGACCGCGACTTCGGTGTCATCCAGGGAGCCGACCGTCGCGGGCACGATGTCGTCACGGAGCGCGTCAAGGGCTGCGTTGGAGGGTCCGTCGCTGCCGTTCCCGTCGACCGGGATGGACACAACGGCGACTGTGCCCTCGGGGTTGACGCTCACGTCGACGGGCTGGTTCATCACTTCGGTGCCCACGGCCGCCTCGGTCAACGCCTGGATCTCCGCTTGCACCTCTGGCGACTCGACGTCGGCCGCTTTCACGACCACGTCGGCGGAGATGGCGGTGCCGGGGAACGCGGCCTGCAACCGGTTGTAGGTGGTGAGGAGGTGCTGGGGGTAAGTGTCGATCCCCGGCTGCACGGTAGTCATCTGGAGTGCGGGCGCGGCGATGGCGAGCAGGAGTCCACTCGCGAGCACCACCGAGACCACGGGACGCCTCAGCACCCGGTCCAAGATCGCGCCCCATAGGCGCCCCTCGCCGTCCTTCCCGCGAAGCCCCCCGACGAACGGCACGCGGCCGCGTTCCACTCGGTCGCCCAGCTTGGACAGCACCGCTGGGAGCACGGTCAGGGAGCCGAGCATGGCCACCCCCACCACCATCATCGTGGCGATCCCGAACGAGGCGAAGGTCGCGTCCCGAGTCAGGAGCATGCCCGACATGGCGACGATCACGGTGACGCCCGAGACGAGCACCGCATGACCAGAGGTCGCGGCGGCCGCTTCGAGTGCGGCGCCCTCGGTGCGGCCGGCGGCGCGCTCCTCACGCTCCCGCTTGAGGTAGAAGAGCGAGTAGTCCACGCCGACGGCCAACCCGATCAGGAGGACGAGTGCAGACGCGCTCGTCGACATCGGGACCACATGGCTGACGATCGAGACCAGGCCCAGGGTTCCGAGCACGGCCGTCAGCCCGAGCAACAACGGGATCCCAGCCGCGACGACCGTACCGAACGCGATCAGCAGGATGAGCAGCGTCAGCGGCACCGAGTACAGGCCGGCGGTCTTCAGGTCGTCTTGGGCCGAGTCGTTCAGTGCCTGGTTGGTGCTCTCGCCGAAGGAGCCGACGTAGAAGTCTGGGTGGGCAGCTTGGACGGAAGCGACCGCCGAGACGACCGCATCGGTCTTGTCCTTGGCGTCGTCAGGTGACCCTGCGAACTTCAGCGGCACCAGAGCAGAGGCCTGGTCGGCCGAGATCAGTCCGGTCTCACCGTGGCCGTACGGCGACCGGACGGACGCGACCTCGTCGAGCGAGCCGACCGCCTCGACCACCCCTTCGACGACCTCCCGGAACTGCGGAGTGTCGGCGCCGAACTCCGTGCTCTGCACCAGCACGCTTTCCCCGGCGGGGCGTTCGAAGTCCTCGTAGATGATCTTGTCGCCGCGGCCCGACTCGCCGGGACCGGAGGTCTCGTAGACGATCGTGTTCATGGGGGAGACCAGGCTGAACGCGAAGAGCGTGGCCATCAGCCCCAGCCAACCGAAGATGGCGACCTTGCGGTGACGGCCGCTCCAGCGGGCCATTCGTGCGGCCAGGTTGTGATGCTGCGTCGGCTGGGGCATGACTCCTCCTTCAGGACCCGCCCAATGCAGGTCCTGCGCCTGATCGCCCGAGGGCGATCACGGGATGTCGATCCGTGCCACCTTGGTGGCGATGGTTCGTTCGACGACGAAATAGGGCAGGAGTCCGAGTGCCTCCGTCTCGCTGGCGGCCTCCACGGTCCACCACATCGCGTGCCCGCCTTCGCCACAGGATGCGAGCGCAGCCTGGTGACGAAGCGGGCTGGTTCCTCCCTTGAACGACGCGTACGCCGCTCCGCACTCCCCCGGAGCGTGATGATGGTGGAGAAGGAAGAGACCCACGAGCCGAGCCTGACCGCGCCACCCTGAGCGCGACATCGGGGTAACACCCTGATTTCTCGTGCCGGACCCTGACCCGCAGATGGCCTAGGGTGAGGAGCGGAGGAAACATGGGCGTTGCTACCGCCCCGCTGGTCGGCCGCACCGAGGAGCTCGCCCTCCTCGACGGGGCCCTCGCCGAGGTCGCGCGCGGGGAGTGGAAGGCAGTCGAACTGGTGGGCGAGCCCGGCATCGGCAAGACACGCCTGCTGGCCGAGCTCGCCACCCGTGCCGGTCGCCGCGAACAGCTCGTGCTCTCGGGCTTCGCCTCCGAACTCGAACGGGACCTGCCGTTCTGGGTGTTCGTCAACGCCCTCGACGACTACGTCCGAGGCCTCGACCCGCGCCTGCTCGACCACCTTGATCGCGACGTCCGCGCCCAGCTCGCCAACGTGTTCCCGTCGCTTTCCCCGCTCGTGGACCAGGACGAAGCCGTCCAGCGCGAGCGCTACCGCACCCATCGCGCGGTGCGTGAGCTGCTGGAACGGCTGACGGCGACCGGGCCGCTGGTGCTGATCCTCGACGACGTTCACTGGGCCGACCCCGCGTCCGTCGAGCTCCTCGGATCGCTGCTTCGCCGTCCACCCGACGCCGGAGTGATGGTGGCAATCGCGGCCCGCCCGGGGCAGCTGTCGACCGGGCTGAAAGCAGAGCTGGACCGCGCGCACCGGGCCGACACCCTTGCTCGCGTCACCCTGGCGGCCATGACCAGGGCGGAAGCGGACGAGTTCCTCGGACCCTCGATCGACTCCGCGACCGCATCCACCCTGTACGACGAGAGCGGCGGCAATCCGTTCTACCTCGACGAGCTCGCCAGATCCGTCAAGCGCGACACCAGGACGACGCGAGCGATGCCGAGATTCACCGCAGACGTCGGCGTCCCCGCGCCAGTGGCGTCCGCGCTCGCCGACGAGCTGACTCTGCTCACCGACAGCGCACATCTCCTGCTGCAAGGAGCAGCTGTCGTGGGCGATCCCTTCGAGCCGGAGCTCGCAGGCGTAGCCGCGGGAGTGGTGGAGTCCGTGGCCCTGACTGCCGTCGACGAGCTGACGGAGGTCGGCCTCATCCGACGTACCGACGTGCCCCGCCGGTTCCGCTTCCGACACCCACTGGTCCGGCGCGCGGTCTACGACTGCGCCCCGGCCGGCTGGCTGATAGCTGCGCACGAACGCAGCGCCACGGCCCTCGCCGACCGCGGGGCATCCGCCACCGAACGGGCACACCATGTCGAGCGATCCGGTCGACGGGGGGACGCCAGAGCCGTCGCCGTCCTCCGCAAGGCCGGCGAGGAAGCCGCCCACCGTGCCCCGGAGAGCGCCGCCCGGTGGTACGCGGATGCACTGCGGCTGCTCCGAGACGATGCCCCCGCGGGGGAACGAGTCGAGCTCCTCCTGGCGGGCGCGGGCGCGCTCGCGAGCTGCGGCCACTTCACCGAGAGCCATGCCGCCCTGCTCGAGAGCTACCAGCTCGTCCCCGCCGACGCCGTCGCCCTGCGGATCCGACTCACCACGGCGTGCGCCGGGACCGAACATCTCCTCGGCCTCCACGAAGCGGCCCACAAGCGCCTCACCGACGCACTCGTCGATCTCGACGACCCCGCGTCGAACGAGGCCGCTGCCCTGATGCTCGAGCTCGCAATGGACGGCGTCTACACGATGCGGTTCCCCCAGATCGGAGTACTCGCAGGGCAGGCCCTCGAAATCGCCCGACCCCTGGGCGACCGACCCCTGATCGCCACCTCCGCAGCTGCACTGGCGTGGGGTACGGCGCTGTGCGGTCTCGTCGCCGAGGCCGAGAAGTACCGCGCCGAGGCGGCGTCGCTGGTCGACGATCTCTCGGACAAGGACCTGGCCCAAAGACTGGATTCCGCCATCCACCTCGCCGGCGCCGAGCTCTACCTGGACCGGTTCGCGGAGGCCGGTGACCACGCGGTGCGCGTGATCTCCGTGGCCAGAGCCACCGGCCAACCCGCTTTCATCCCCTTCGCGTTCATGCTCCTTGCCTGGGTCCGGATGCTCCGCGGAGACCTCGCCGACGGCGCCGCAGAACTCGACGTGGCCATCGAGGAGTCCCGACTGCTCCACAACGGCCAGAGCCTGGCCGGACTGATCCTCAACCGCTCGCTCACCGCCCTAGCGGCCGGCGACCTGGAGCTCGCCGTCAGTACGGCGCGCGAGGCGGTCGACCTGACCCGGGACGTGGACGCCGGGCTCGTCTCCGCCGCCGCCACCTTGGCCCTGTGCGCGGCTCTCCTCGAGTCCGGCGACCCCGGCCTGCACGACGCCGTCGACCTCATGGTCCAACGGTGCGGAGGCACCGGGCTGCCATTCATGCCGGGCGGCAGCTTCCGCGCCAAGTGGCTCGAACTGCTCACCCGATGCTCGCTCGCGCTCGGACGTCCCACAGAGGCGGAACGAGCCGCCGCCGCTGCTCACGACACGGTCGGGTCGATGGGCGGACTTCGAATGGCCACCGCCATGGCCGAACGGGCGGCGGCCACGATCGCTCTCGAGGCGGGAGACCCCGAGATCGCAGCGCGAAGAGCGCTCGCGTCGGCAGCCGCCGCAGACGCCGTCGGAATCCCGGTCGAGGCCGCCCTCTCACGAACCCTCGCCGGCCGCGCACTCGCGCAAGCCGGCCAGACCGAGCGCGCCGTCTCCGAGTTCGAGCACGCCGCCACCGAGCTCCACGCCCGCGGAGCAATCAGATACCGCGCAGCGGCCGAGCGCGAGCTGCGCCGCCTCGGCCAACACGTCCACCGACGCACGCGTCCCGGCCAACCCGCCGCCACCGGCACCGAATCCCTCACCGAACGCGAACACCAGGTCGCCCGACTCATCGTCGACCGCAAGACCAACCCTGAGATCGCCGCCGAGCTGTTCCTCAGCCCGAAAACCGTAGAGACCCACATCCGCAACATGTTGCGGAAGCTCAACGTCGACTCACGTGTCGGCATCGCACGGGCTGTCGAACGAGCCGACCGCGAGGCACGCGCCCCGCATCAGTAGGCGGCTCTGCGACGGCTCGCATGCCCGCCCCACCACACGACACACTTTCGGCACCTCCAGGTACAGGCCCGTACCGGGCCTTGCACCTTTCAGCTCGACCTTCGGCTCTGCGCTGGTGAGCCTGGTGACCTCTTCCCGAAAGGGACCGGCTTACAGGACCGCCTGATCGCACTTTGCTACCAGGGTTCGCGTTGCTCACCCGAGCAGGCGGCTGCGGCGGGACGGCCAGCGCAACCCGGAGCAAGCGATGGACGTCTACTAGTCGCAAACCTCGTAAGATCCCGCCAACGCGGCCCTCATTTGCACGAGGGCCGCAAGGCCGCGAGTCGGGGTCTTGGCAGGTGCGAGCCGGCGAGAGCAAGTAGGCCAAACGCGCCTCTTGGCGTGTTCAACGTCGAGGGGTCGCAGGTTCAAGTCCTGTCAGCCCGACCGACGTGATGTCGCAGGACATCCACGACAACGGACCTACGTATTCGTAGGTCCGTTGACGTTTTCGGGGTCCGGGTTAGGCCCTTGGGGGCGCCGGTCGGCTGGTAGTCGCGGGTGGGGTCGAGGACGAGCTCGTGGAGGATCTCGCCGGCGGTGGCCTCGATTCTGGTGATGTCGAGGTGAACCGCCCACCGACGCCATCGTCGGCGGCTTCGTCGTGGTGGGGCGGCTGCCCTCGCTCGGCGTCTGTGTTCGGCCTCGCGATGGATCTGTTCGATGCGAGCCTTGACCGACCTCTTGAGTGAGGTGCGGATTCATGCTTCATCGCTCCTGCTGGTGCTGGGACTGACTCGACGACTCTGAGACCGTTGACGCTGCTAGACATCCGCCAGCTGGCCGGCTTCACGGATGTGTCGACCCGGAGTCGCGGCGATGAAGCGCACACGAGGTGTGCGGCCCTGGCAACAGCCGTGGTGAGCGAGGCGATGCCGGTGACGCAGACCAGGACCACCAAGGCACCCCAGCCGTACACGGCCGACAGCCACGTGATGTCACGGCCACCGAACAGGAACCCGGCGAACGTCGGGAAGAAGACGGCCACTCCCACGAGGGCGGCGTGAGGCAGGAACCGGAGCCACGTGCGCCACCTGGGGACGCCGGTTCTGCGGCGCGCCCATCGACGAGATCGTCAGAAGTCCGCGGATCCCGAGGGCCAGCGCAATCAGGGTCAGAGCTGCGAGGATCCAGTCGACAGTGCGAGACGAGATCGGCGGTCCGGCCATCGGCTCGTTACCCTGAACGATGGCGGTCACGCCTGCGATGACAGCCGTCTGCTCCAGCCCCAGGGCCGAGGTGTGGTTGAACAACAGCGCGATGCCGTACTCGGACTCCGGAAGCAAGCGCCTGGTGGGCACTGAACGTGTACTGGGTCCCGCCATGACTGACCTCCGTCGGGTCATCCGTCAGGTCCGTCTGTGTCCCAGCCGAGCGCGTATCCACCCGGCTCGGAAGGTGTGTGCATGGTCTCGATGCCCGCCGCCGAGAGCAGCTGCTCACCGTTAGTGGACTCGCCGCCGCTGTTCTGCATCACCAGCCACTTGGCCATGTCGGAGGCGGTGGTGACCACCCCGCCGGAGCCGGCCACGAAGTAGCCAGGGGCTGCCGTGCTGATGGGCTGTCCGTACGCGAACGTGTAGCCGTCGGCGAGACCTGCCACAGGCGGCGTCGTCGGTGTTCGTCGCGGTGCTGTCGTGCATGTCGAGCGGTTCGAACACCTGTCGTCGCAGGTACTCATCGAAGGGTTGGCCGCTTGCCACCTCGACCAGGCGAGCGGCGACCTGATAGTTCGGGTTGTGGTAGTTCCACTGGGTGCCCGGATCGGCGACGAGGTGGGCCGAGTCCAGCCGGTGGACGGCCTCGGCGAGGGTTGAGGGTTGTGGCCCGCTGATCTCGGGAAATCGCCCGGTCGGCCATGCCTGAGGTCTGACTCAACAGCTGCCGCACCGTGATCTCGTCCGCGCGGGGGTCATCGGGGCTGAACGCACTCAGGTGCTCGGCAACGGGGTCGTCCAGGCCGAGCCGCCCGTCCTCCACGAGCTGCATCACCGCGAGCGCGGTGAAGGACTTGCTCAATGACGCGATACGGAAGGGCGTCTCCTCGCCGATCCGGGCGCCGGCGGAGTCGTGGCCGTAGCCGCGCACGAACAGCACCCGGTCGCCCCTCGTGATGGCGACCGCGACCCCCGGCAGCCCGGCGTCGACCTGGTCCTGGAGGTAGGCGTCCACCGCCCTGGCGTCCAGCGCACGAGGATCCTCGGCGGCGACTGCCGCTCCCGAGACGCCTACGGGCAGCCCGAGGCCGAACAACAGGCAGACCAGCAGGAGCGCACACGTGGTTGATGGACGGCGATTCAGATGTGACATGGATTTCCTTGGCGATGCGCACGTGCGGAAGGCCGCAGTTGCTGGTGAGCGAGATGGCTCACCGAGCATCGGGCTGCGGCCGGATCAAGACATCGGCTCGATGGCGGATGTCTCGGTGGAGGCCGAGCCCCACCCTGAGGCGATGACCACTGAGCACGTCCTGCACGAGCAACACGCCCGTCAAGGAGGGGCGGAGCAGTCCTAGTGCAGATCCACATCAGGCTCACGCAGGTCGAGCCGCCGGCCGGCACCGTGTGGCTTCAACTCGGTCCAGGCCCGTGCGACGGCCAGCCGAGCGAGGAGGTGTCCTTCACCGGTTGGCTCGGATTGATCCGAGTCCTCTCGCAGCTCATCGGACCACCCCGGGACCCCCGAGACGCCGCATGAGGCCCACCATGACCAACCCAGAGCGCCCAGACGCGGGCGAGTTAGCATCGAGACGTGGCCACTCGGGATGAACGGGCCCAGCTACCGCGGACGCGGCCAGCGAGCTGAAACTGCTCGAGGACAGCCATCGCCGGGGCCGAGTCAGGGCGCCTGACCAGCGTGATCGTGGAGGGGGAGCCCGGCATCGGCAAGTCGCGCCTCCTGTCTGAGGCGCGGGCCCTGGCGCAAGCACGAGGTTGCCAGACGCGTGTTCGGGCGAGCCGAGGAGCTCGAACGCACCCGTCCATTTGGGGTGATGCTCGATGCGTTCAAGGGCTCGACATCCGCTGCGGGACGGGCGGGGTGCTGCCGTCGTCGAGTTGTTGAACACCACGGTCGGTGATCGTGGTCCGATGACGGTGACCAGCGACGCCGGGCTGCAGTTCCAGGTCATCGACGCGTTCCTCGACCTGGTGGAGGAACGGGCCTTGAGCGCTCCCGTCGTGATCGGGCTGGACGACTTGCAATGGGCGGACCCCTCGAGCATCCTGGCGCTGGACGCGCTTCTCCGGCGTCTCCCGTACGTGCCCGTGGCGTTGATCGCGGCGAGGCGGACGGCACCGCGAGACGAGCGTGTCGACCGACTGGTCGACAGCCTGGCCGCTCGAGGCGCCACACGCATGGTCTTGCGGCGGCTCAGTGAGCAGGACGTCGAGGATCTCGTGGTCGACGTCGTGGGAGCGCAGCCAGGTCAAGGGCTGCTCGCCGAGGTGTCCGGCACGGGCGGCAACCCACTGTTCGTCATCGAGCTGGTGCGAGCCCTGCGCGACGCGGGGGACATCCAGATCGTGGCAGGACGAGCGGAGGTGGCCGAGACCAGCCTCCCCCGACCCTGGGCCTGACCATCCTGCAACGGCTCAGCACGCTGTCCGCCGGCGTGCTTGATCTGCTTCGCCACGCCTCGGTGCTCGGATCGAGCTTTGCGTTGGCGGACCTGGCCACCGTCACCTCGCGATCCGCGTTCGACCTGTCCGCGGTGCTCGACGACGCCTTCCTGGCCGGAGTCCTGGCCGACGACGGAGATCGCCTCTGCTTTCGTCACGACGTGATCCGCGAGGCGTTGTACGCCGATCTCTCCAGCGGCATCCGGGCGGGGCTGCATCGCGAGGCGGGCCATCGACTGGCCGCAGCGGGCGCGCCGGCTCTACAAGTGGCCGAGCAACTCGTGCGCGGAGCCGACAAGGGAGATGTAGCGGCGATCGCATGGCTCACCAGAGCGGCGCGCGACGCGGCGCCGACGTCGCCCGGGGTCGCGGCTGACCTCCTGGATCGGGCAATCGAACTGAAGGATCCTGCGGATGAGGTCGGCTTGGCAACTCTCCTCGTGGAGCGGGCGGACAAGCTGCTGTGGGCGGGTCGCATCCGGGAAGCCGAAGCGGACTGCCGAGCACTGCTGGACCTTCGCCACGACGAGGCAGCAGAGATATCGGCTCGCGCCCTCCTCGGCCGCTGTCTCATGGCGGACGGAAGGATGCACGAAGCCCTGCCCGAGTTCGAGACGGTGTACCGATCCGCTGTGGCGACCGGTCCGCAACGGGCGGCCAGCTGGGGTTCGGCGAGCGTCGCACATGTCTTCCTCGGACAACTCGACCTCGCCGCGACCGCGGCAGAGGAGGCGAGAAGCGCGGCCGCTGCTGCCGACGATGAGGTCACGTCGAGCATGGCGTTGACGGCTCTCGCAACGGTGGAGATCTTTCGAGGGCACCTCGACGTTGCACTCGACCTGGTGGACGAGGGAGTCCATCGAGCCGACGCCAGCGACCGTGGTCAGGGCCACCGCTACGTACACCACCTGGCTCGCGGACACGTGCTCATCGAGCTCGACCGGTTCTCCGACGCACAGAACCACCCTCGAGAAGGGCATGCGGGTCAGTGAGCACCTCGGAGCGCGGTGGTCGCTCGCCGCGTACCAGTTCATGCTCGCGATAGAGCGGTTCGCGGTGGGCGAGTGGGACGAAGCACTCGGCGCGGTCGAGGCAGGACTCGAGTGGGGAGAGGAGACCGGTGAGCAGTACAACCTCGTGCTGGGCCACTGCCTCGATTCTCTGATCGCGCTCCACCGCAACGATCGGCGCCGCGCAGAGCAGTCGACAGTCGCGGCCGAGGCGCAGCTGGCTCGCGGTGGGCCGCGCTATCGAAGCCACTGGGCCCTGTGGACGCGCTCGTTGTTACTCGAGGCGGACGGACGTGCGACGCAAGCCTTCACCACCCTCCAGGACTGTTGGAAGGGTCTGACCGACTCTGGCATGGCGGTGGAATACCCCGTGCTGGCCCCAGATCTGGTGCGCATGGCCGTCGCCGCTGGAGACGCCCGAGCTGGCCGACGAGGTGACGCAGGCGGTCTCTGCAGTGGCCGAAGGCAATGACGTGGCATCGCTCGACGCTGCCGCCATGCGTTGTCGAGGGTTGCGTGATCATGACCCGGTCACGTTGTCTGCTGCTGCCGAGGCGTACGCACTGGGTGGCCGCCCCTTGGAGGAAGCGCTGGCACGCGAGGACGCGGGTGCGGCATTCGCAGCGAGGGACGATCGTGCATGCGGCATCACAGCACTACGGCAGCGCTCTCACCCTCTACGAGCAAGCTCGCTGCGGTGCGTGACGCCTCTCGCACCCTCCAGGCCCTGCGCACGCTCGGGGTGCGACCTGGGCAGCGCGGGCGGCGCACTCGTCCGACCTCCGGGTGGGGGAGTCTCACGCCGGCCGAACGAGCGGTGACCGACCTCGTGGCCGAAGGGCTAACCAACCCGCAGATCGGTGAGCGGCTGTTCATCTCTCGGCGAACGGTCCAGACACACCTGGCGCACGTGTTCCAAAAGTTGCAGATGACTTCGCGGACCGAGCTCGCGGCCGCGATCACGCGTCACCAGCGCCAACACAGCTGAGCTCCGGCGACCCAGCAGCGGAGCAGCCGCTCGTGACCAGCCAGCTGGCGGATGTCTCGCGACGTCCCCGTGCGCAGGCTTGATCCCTCGCCCGGCTATCCCATTGGCGCGACCGTGCCGCGGCCGCGCCCTGGGCACCTGCTCCGCCGAGTCATGGCGGACAACACGCGACTTCAAGGAGTCACATGGCAAGCCCAACAGAGATTTCCTCGGACCTGGACTCAACGAGCAAACGCACCTGCCAGCACTGGCGACTACGCCGTCTTGTGGGGGCTACTGCTCGGCACCTTCGTCGTGCTCATCAACGAGACGATCATGGTCAACGCAATCCCTCGGCTGATGATCGAGTTCTCGGTGTCGGCACGCTCCGCACAATGGCTCTCCACGGTCTTCATGCTGACCATGGCGGTGGTGATCCCGGTGACTGGTTGGCTGCTCGCACGCGTCCCGACGCGCACCGCCTTCACCGGAGCGATGAGCGTCTTCGGAGTCGGGACACTGGTGGCCGCCCTGGCCCCTGTCTTCGGGGTGCTGTTGGCCGGGCGCGCGATCCAGGCCATGGGAGCGGCCGTGATGATGCCGCTCCTGATGACCACGCTGATGAAGGTCGTGCCCGAGCACGACCGTGGCCGGGTGATGGGGAGGGTGACCATGACGATCTCGATCGCACCCGCCCTAGGGCCGACGGCCTCCGGGCTGATCCTGCACGCGTTCTCGTGGCGCTGGCTGTTCGGACTCGTACTGCCTGCCGTCGTGCTCATCGTGTTCCTCGGGCTCCGCCGGATGACCAACCACGGCGAGCTGACCAGTGGCCCGATCGACTGGTTCAGCGTGGTCGCCGCGGCGTTGGGCTTCGGGGGCCTGGTCTACGGGGTGAGCCAGCTCGGCGCTGGCTCGGCTCACGAGCGCCTCGCCGGCTGTCCCCATCGCAGCCGCAAGGGTCGTGATCGTCCTGTTCGTGCGGCGTCAACTGAGGCTGCAACGTACTGGGCATCCCTTGCTGGACCTGCGGACCCTCAAGCTACGAACCTTCTCCATCTCTCTTGCGGTGTTGTCCATCGGCTTCATGGCGATGCTCGGAACCGTGATCCTCCTCCCGATGTACCTCCAGGAGGTCCGAGGGCTGAGCGCGCTGCAGACCGGCCTGGTCGTCATGCCCGGCGGAGTGGTGATGGGGCTCATGGGTCCACGCGTGGGCCGTCTGTTCGACCGGTTCGGCAGCCGACGACTCGTGATCCCGGGCGCCGCCGGAGTCCTGGTGGCGCTGGCGATCGTTCACCACAGTCGGCCCCGACACCCCAGTTCTTCAGGTGCTGCTGGGCCACGTACTTCTCATGGCGAGTCTGGCGACCTTGTTCACGCCGGTGTTCACCCTGGCACTGGGAGCACTGCCTCCGCGGCTGCACTCCCACGGCAGCTCCCTGCTCGGCACCATGCAGCAGGTGGCTGCTGCGGTCGGCACTGCCATCGTCGTGACCGTGATGTCCTGGCGATCGGCCGCGCTGGTCGGCGGCGGTTCTGGCGCGCTCGAGTCACTGGTGGGAGGCATGCGGGCCGGCTTCGGTTTCGGTGCAGCGACCGCCATCGGGCTGCTGGCCCTGGTGATGCTGCTTCCGAACCGGCCAACGGCGGGAGCCGTGGACCCAGACGCTGACCCGGAGCTGGAGACCGGACCATGAACAGCGCTCTGACTACCCCCTTGATCGTGGGGCTCTTCGTGCTGATGGCGCTGCGTCCGCCGATGCCCCAACGCAGCAGCCCGTTCAACCTGCAGTTCGCCTTGGGCTACCTGATCAACGAGCAGCCGTTCCTCGGCCTGTGGTGGTTGCTCTCCGGAACACTGGCCACGTTGCTCCACCCGGCGTTCCCCAGCTGGCAGTGGTGGCTGATCGTGGGACTCACCGTCACGGATGCCGCGATGCTGGCTGCTCTGGCACTGCGTGCCCGGTCTGCTCGTCCGGTGTTGTCCGGCGCACTTCACGCCGCGTTCGGTGTGGACATGGAGCCTCGTGTCACCCGCCCGTCGTGGTGGCGGGTCGTGCTCGTGCCCGTCGTCTCCTGGCGGCCGGACGTGCGCAGGATCCGCAACATCAGATACGGACCTGCGGGGCGGGCCAACCGGCTCGACGTCTACGTCTCGCGCCGCGGGGTCCGCACTGCTGCTCCGGTGCTGGTGTACCTGCACGGAGGTGCCTTCCGGATGGGCAGCAAGTCGCTCGGCGCGCATCCCCTGCTCTACCGGCTCGCTGCCGAGGGGTGGGTCTGCATCAGCGCGGACTACCGCCTCTTCAGGGCCCGGTACAGCGACCAGTTGCACGATGCCCACGCTGTCCTGGAGCTGGACGCGCGCCCACGCAGGACACCTACGGCGGCGACCCGGACAAGGTCCTGGTCGCCGGCGGCTCCTCAGGTGCGCACCTGGCAGCAACCGCCGCCCTCTCCGGAGCCACCGTTCGCGGTGTCATCGCCCTCTACGGCTACTTCGGGAACGCTGGACATTCGCCAGGAGAGATCTCCTCCCCACACGACCACATCCACGCACAGGCCCCGCCGTTCCTCATCATTCACGGCTCCCAGGACACCTTGGTGCTTCGCCGAGGACGCCCGCGCCTTCGCAGACCGGCTTCGGGCCGTCT
This sequence comes from uncultured Actinomycetota bacterium, assembly GCA_963808855.1. Lineage (GTDB taxonomy): Bacteria > Actinomycetota > Actinomycetes > Propionibacteriales > Nocardioidaceae > Nocardioides. The sequence continues at coordinate 2,190,132 of CAWEHA010000002.1, forward strand.
CCCGGCAACCGGTCGCCTACGCAGAACTACCCCGAGCCCAACACAACTTCGACTTCTTCCACTCGTTGCGGTTCCACTCGGTCACCGACGCGGTCGCTGACTTCGCAGCGCTCACGACGGGCCCGACGCTGAGGCGCAGCGCAGCAAGTCGATCGACCTGATCACCCACGACACAAGGAGAATCTGATGCCCCACCTAACCCTCGCAGCCTCACAGTCCTTCCGCCTGCACGGCACCGAGTTCCACTCCTATGCCTCGAGTCGCTCGGGGGCAGCCGAGCTGGGCGGTTGGCGGGCAGAATTCCAGCCCCACACACCAGGGCAAGCGCACAGCATGTCTCGTGAAGAACTCATCCTCGTCCTCGACGGAGCCCTGGAGGTCGAGCTCGACCAGGAGCGGTTCACGGCCCGGCAAGGAGACGCGATCCTCGTGCCGGCGGGGTCCCTGCTCCGTGTCAGCAACACCACTCCCGACACGGCGCAGGTGTGGGCGGTGACGACGCTCGGCATGACCGCCACGATGGCTCGTGGCCGACAGTTGGTCACACCGCCCTGGGCGCAGTGACGGGGTCGTGCGCGGGAGGCGAGGAGACGGGCCCACGAGACGCTCGGACCGACGCGGGCTACCGCTCGCGCCGCCGGATCGACTCGGCGCGGACCCACGACTGCCGCACGTACGTGCGGTCGCCGTGCCCCGTGGATCCCAGGTAGGCCACGACGCACCAGCCCTCCCACCCGCCGTCCTGGCGTCGCTGCCAGCCGAGCAACAGTGCCGCCTCCGGGCCGCCGCGCACGTCGGTCACCCAGACGTGCTCGGCGCGCGGGACCACCTCGTGACAATAGAACATGTGTTCGATTAGCCGCACGTCCGCCCTGCCCGTCCGGGTGAGTTCGACGGGCCGCGCAGCGGTCAGGGTGGGGGAGCGGTCCGGGGTCCTCTGCCCGCCGCCTCGGAGTTCCTCGTGGTCATCGGGATCATCATCGGCATCGTCGTCCTGCTCGCCGTCCTCGCGTTCCTGCTGCCGCGGCTGTCGAAGCACCCGGAGCGGGCCACCAAGAAGACCTTCGGAGCGGGCGGTGACGCCGCCGGCAAGCTGCCCGGCCCGCTCGGCCGCTGGGGCCGCAAGCCGTTCGACTCGACCGCGAAGTGGGCCGGCAAGGGCGCTCGCAGCGGCCGCAAGGGTCGCAGCAAGGCGGAGTCGAACTGAGCCCTCGTCCGGGTCAGGGCGCGAAGCGCCCTGCTCGGATCTCGGCGACCAGCGCGTCGATGCGTCCTGCGGGGTCGGCGCCGCAGCCGAGCGTCACCGGCGGCGCTTCTCGAGTGCGTCGAGGATGAGCTCGAGGCCGAACTCGAACTCGTCTGCGAAGTCGTAGCCGGGTTGCAGGTAGTACTCCGTCGCCATCTCGACCATCGTGGGGTACTCGCCGCTCGCCATCATGGCCATGATCGGCTCGGCGACCTCGCCGACGGTGTCCGGTCCCTCGAACGGCAGCGAGGCCTCCTGCAGCGCGAAGCCGTAGACGTAGCTGTCGATGAGGGCGTAGGCGTGCGCGGTGTGCTCGGCCGAGAAGCCGGCCCTGCGGAGGGTGGCCAGCACCAGCTCGTGGTGGCGCAGGGTGGCCGGGCCGGGGCTGGTCCGCGACTCCAGGAGACCGATCGCCCAGGAGTGCTGCTTGAGCCGGGTCCGGGCCGAGTGTGCGCGCCGGCGCATCTCCTCACGCCAGTCGCCGGCCGGATCGGGGAGCGCGATCTCCTCGAAGACGACATCCACGAGATGGTCGAGGAGCTCGTCCTTGCTGGCGACGTAGTAGTAGACGGACATCGGCTTGGCGCCCAGCTCTCCCGCGAGCGAGCGGATGGTGAGGCTGGGGAGGCCGCCTCGATCGGCGATGTCCATGGCAGCGGCGAGCACGCGCTCCCTGCTGAGCTTGAGGCGCTTGCCTCGAGCCTCGCTCGTGGGTGCACTCATGCGGCACGACTCCTGATCGCCTTGACTTTCGTACATAGTACTGTACCTTCGTACATTGTACGAACGCGCGACACGCCACGGGTGCTCGGAACGTGCGACCTTCCACAGATCGGCTCCGACATGACCCCACCCACCGCTCAGACCTCGCCGCCGGACGCCACGGTCGGCACCATGCGGGCGATCGTCCAGGAGACCTACGGTGCTCCCGACGTCCTCCGTCTCGAGCAGGTCGCCGTTCCCGACGTCGCCACGGACGAGGTGCTCGTCCGCGTGGAGGCGGCGGGACTCGACCGTGGGACCTGGCATCTCCTGACCGGACGGCCCTACCTGATGCGCGTCATGGGCTTCGGGTTGCGCGCGCCCAAGAACCGGGTGCCCGGCCTCGACCTCGCCGGGACCGTGGTGGCCATCGGTTCGGCGGTGACGCGGTTCGCCGTGGGCGACGAGGTGTTCGGCATCAGCCGCGGGTCGTTCGCCGAGTACGCCGTGGCGCGTGAGGACAAGCTCGCACGCAAGCCCGCGAGCCTCACCTTCGAGCAGGCCGCCGTGGTGCCGATCTCGGGGATCACGGCGCTGCAGGCCCTTCGTGACTCAGGGCGCCTCCGGGCGGGTCAGCGGGTGTTGGTGATCGGCGCTTCCGGAGGCGTCGGGAGCTACGCCGTCCAGCTCGCGACCGCCTGGGGGGCGCGGGTCACCGGGGTCGCGAGCACGCGCAAGCTGGCGTTCGTGCGCTCGCTCGGCGCCGAGCACGTCGTCGACTACACCCGCGAGGACTTCGCCGACGGCACCCGTCGGTACGACCTGATCATCGACATCGGCGGCAACGCGAAGCTGGCGCGGCTCCGGCGTGCGCTCACCCCGCGCGGCACCCTCGTCATCGTCGGTGGGGAGGACGGCGGCAGCATCACCGGAGGGTTCGGTCGCCAGCTGCGCGCCGTCGCGCTCTCACCCTTCGTGCGCCAACGGCTCACCATGCTGGCGAGCAAGGAACGGGGAGCCGACCTCGAACCGCTCACGGACCTCATCGACTCCGGCGCCGTCACGCCCAGCCTGGAGCGGACCTTTCCGCTGGCGCAGGTGGCCGAGGCGGTGCGTCAGCTCGACGCCGGCTCGGTGCGCGGCAAGCTCGCCATCGTGCCCGGGGCGCCGACCCGTGACAGCCAGGGAACCCGGTGATCAGCGCCGCGCTCGTCGGCCTGCCCTGAAGCCAGCAGTCGAGCCCAGCGGCGAAACGCTGCCCCGCAGCCGGTTCTCGCGAGGGCGGACCACTAGCCTCAAAGGGTGAGCGCGCCTGCCGTCGACTGGTCGGAGTACCGCGCAGTGCTCTTCGACCTCGACGGCGTGCTGACGCCGACCGCCGAGGTGCACATGCGGGCGTGGTCGGAGATGTTCAACGACTTCCTCGGCTCCTACGCCGGTGACGGCGACACCGCGCCGTACACCGATGCCGACTACTTCGCGCACGTCGACGGCAAGCCGCGCTTCGACGGGGTGCGCGACTTCCTCGCCTCTCGGAACATCGACCTGGCCGAGGGCACCCCCGACGACGCCCCCGACCAGGAGACGGTCGGCGGTCTCGGCAACCGCAAGAACGACGCGTTCAACGAGGTGCTCGACCGCGATGGGGTCGAGACCTACCCGGGCTCGCTCGCGCTCCTCGACCACCTCCGCGGCCTGGGCCTTCCGCTCGCGGTGGTGTCGTCGTCCGCCAACGCCCCGACCGTGCTGGAGGTGGCCGGCATCGCCGACCGCTTCGACACCGTGGTCGACGGGAAGGTCGCGACCGAGAAGGGAATCCCGGGCAAGCCGGCCCCGGACACCTTCCAGCACGCCGCCGCCGCGCTCGGGGTCGCCGTGGCGGACGCGGTGGTGCTCGAGGACGCCGTGTCGGGAGTGAAGGCCGGCGTGGCCGGCGGGTTCGGGCTCGTGGTCGGCGTCGACCGCGGGGCGGGCGACGCCCTGCGCGACGCCGGCGCCACGCTCGTGGTGTCCGACCTCGCCGAGCTGGTTCCCGAGGACGTCCCATGAGCCGCGGCGGACCCGGTCAGGACCCGCTGGACCGCGGCCGGTTCCAGGTCGACCCCTGGCGGCTGATCGAGGTCGACCGGCGCACCGAGCAGCTCGGCGTCACCGAGACCCTGTTCACGGTGGCCAACGGCTACCTCGGCATGCGGGGCAACCCCGAGGAGGGCCGCGACTCGCACGCCCACGGCACCTACGTGAACGGCTTCCACGAGACCTGGCCGATCCGGCACGCGGAGTCGGCCTTCGGCTTCGCCCGCACCGGCCAGACGATCGTCAACGTCCCCGACGCCAAGGTGATGAAGCTCTACGTCGACGACGAGCCGCTGCTGCTCACCACCGCCGACCTCGAGCACTACGAGCGCAGCCTCGACTTCCGCGACGGCGTGCTGCGGCGCGACCTCATCTGGCGCACGCCGTCCGGCAAGCGGGTGCAGGTTCGTTCGACCCGGATGATCTCGATGACCCAGCGTCACCTGGCCGTCATGACGCTGGAGGTGACGATGCTGTCGGGGGAGGCCCCGATCGTGGTGTCCTCCCAGCTGCTGAACCGCCAGGACGGCCGCGACGAGTACCACGTGCGCGCGGCGGCCATGGGCGAGGGCCACGACCCGCGCCGCGCCTCGGCGTTCGAGGAGCGGGTGCTAGTACCGCAGATGTCCTACGCCGACGCCGGCCGGCTCGGCCTCGGCTACCGCTGTGCCCGGTCCGGCATGACGATCGCCGTCGCGGCCGACCACCGCGTCGACACCGAGCGGGACCCGCAGATCCGGCTCAGCCACGAGGACGACCTCGCCAAGCTCGCGTTGCGGGTCGAGGCCGAGCAGGGCAGCACCGTCCGGGTCGAGAAGCTCGTCTGCTACCACACCTCGCGCGGGGTTCCGGTGCGCGAGCTCTCCGACCGCTGCGACCGCACCCTCGACCGCAGCCGCCAGCACGGCGTCGAGCACTACCACGCCGAGCAGCGCAGCTGGTACGACCGCTACTGGCAACGAGCCGACGTCGAGGTGGACGCCGAGGAGGACACCCAGCAGGCGATCCGCTTCAACCTGTTCACCCTCGCCCAGGCTGCGGCCCGCTCCGACCAGCTCGGCGTGGCTGCCAAGGGGCTCACGGGCTCCGGCTACGAGGGCCACTACTTCTGGGACACCGAGATCTACGTCGTGCCGTTCCTCAGCTACACGCTGCCCGACGTCGCCCGCAACGTGCTCCACTTCCGCACCCACCTGCTGTCGTCGGCGCGCGAGCGCGCCCGCGAGATGGCGCAGAGCGGCGCGCTGTACCCGTGGCGCACGATCAACGGCGAGGAGGCGTCGGCCTACTACGCGGCGGGCACCGCGGGCGTGCACATCGACGCCGACATCGCCTACGCGCTGATGAAGTACGTGCGGGTCACCGGCGACGAGGGGTTCCTGGTGCGGGACGGGATCGACCTGCTGGTCGAGACCGCGCGGATGTGGGTCGACCTCGGGTTCTGGCGCACGAACGCCGAGCGCACCTTCCACATCCACGGGGTCACCGGGCCCGACGAGTACACGACGGTCGTGAACAACAACCTGTTCACCAACGTGATGGCGCGGGCCAACCTGGAGGCCGCGGTGAACGCGGTGGCGCACGTGCGCGAGCTGCACCCGGTGGCGTGGGAGCGGGCGGCGTCGCGACTCGGCATCGACGACGGCGAGGTGGAGGAGTGGCGCGCCTGCGCCGAGGGGATGACGATCCCGTTCGACGCCGGCCTCGGCATCCATCCGCAGGACGACTTCTTCCTCGACCGCGAGGTGTGGGACCTCTCCCGCACCCCGCATGAGCTGTTCCCGCTGCTGCTGCACTACCACCCGCTGGTGATCTACCGGTTCCAGGTGCTCAAGCAGGCCGACGTCGTGCTCGCGATGTTCCTCCAGGGCGACCGGTTCACGTCCGAGGAGAAGCAGGCCAACGTCGAGTACTACGACCCCATCACCACCGGCGACTCCAGCCTGTCAGCCGTGGTGCAGTCGATCATGGCCGCCGAGGTGGGCTACCACGTCGAGGCCCTCGACTACTTCCACCAGGCGCTGTACGTCGACCTGCGCAACCGGCACGGCAACACCGTCGACGGGCTGCACATCGCCTCGGCCGGTGGCGTGTGGCAGGCCCTCGTGCACGGCTTCGGCGGGCTGCGCGACCACGGCGGCACGATGACCTTCGACCCGCGACTGCCCGAGGGGTGGGGGGCGTTGCGCTTCCGGCTCGCCTGGCGCGGGCTCGACGTCGCGGTCGAGCTCACCGCCGAGCACCTGGAGTTCACAGTGGAGGTGCTCGCGGTCACCGACGTGACCGACCCACTCGTCGAGGGCAGCCCTGGGCAGCGGAGCGCCGAGGCCGTCACGGTCAACGTGCGGGGCGAGCGACACGTGGTGGCGCCGGGGGAGACCACGCGGATCCCGCTCGACGGCCACGGGCCGCGGCTGCCCGGCCGGCTGGCCACCCGCCCCCGCACCGGCGGGGTGCGCTCGGACGGCAGCAAGATCACCGCCGGCGTCCCCGACCCGCTGCGCCACAGCGACCCCGCTGAGACCGGCGAGATGCCGGCCGTGCCGGCTGTGCCGGTGGCCTCGGACGACACCGAGATCGCGGCACCGACGACGCCCGAGTAGGCGCTTGACTGGACCCATGGCCTTCGAGACCCACCCGGTCACCCCGTCCCGGTTCGACGACTTCGTCGCCGTCGTGAACCCGAACCGGCGGGAGAACCACTGCTGGTGCCTGTCGCACCGGCTGAGCGCGCGCGAGATCGAGGAGCTCGGCCAGGGCAGCCGCGAGGACGCCGCGAAGGCGCTGAGCCGTCGGAAGAACCCACCGGGCGTGGTCGGCTACGACGACGACGGGACGCCGGTGGGCTGGTGCAGCATCGGCCCGCGAGCCGACAACACCCGGCTGGCGACGTCGAAGCTGATCCGTCCGGTCGACGACCTGCCGGTGTGGAGCATCATCTGCGTCGTCGTGCGCGGCGGGCACCGCAGGCGGGGCGTCACGACGCCGTTGATCGAGGGTGCCGTGGCCTACGCCGCCGCCCGCGGCGCACCCGCCGTCGAGGCCTACCCGGTCGACGCGCAGGGCGGCCGGATCGACACCACGATGGCGTTCGTCGGCACCCGGGCGATGTTCGAGAAGGCCGGCTTCGAGGTGGTGGGGGAGACCGACGCGGTGGCGAGCAAGCGCCCGCGCCTCGTGATGCGCCGCGCCCTCTGACCTCTGGCGGCCGGTGTCAGACGGCGTTGCCGCGTAGCAGCCTCAGGTGCAGCTCGCGGGTCTGCTCCGACGGGTCCGCCCCGAGCTCGTCGGCCAGATGGACGCGGTAGGACTCGAACACGCGCAACGCGTTCCCGATCTCTCCGAGCTCGGCATGGGCCCGCATCAAGGCCCGGTGGGCGGTCTCCGAGGTGCGGTCGACCCGGACGGCGACGGACGCGAACTCCAGCGCCTCGCGCGGGCGTTGCAGGGCGAGCGCGGCCGTGGCGGCGTCGCAGAGCATCTGGTGACGACGTGACGACACCCGCTCCCGCTCGGCGTGTGCCCACGTGCTCTGGTCGTCGTGGGCGTGGAACGCCCCGCGGTGGTGACGTTCGGCGGCCAGCGTGAGGGTGATGACCCGGTCGTGGCGCTCCACGCGCGCGGCGGCCGCCGCCTTGTGGGCGTCGCGGTTGAACTGCTCGACGTCGACCCACGCCCCCCGCAGCACCAGTGCGCCCGGTTGCCGGATCACGCAGTTGTAGCGGACGGCCTGGCGGATCTGGCTGGTCGCGGTGCGCAGGCTGCCGCGGGCCCGCTCCGCGGACACGTCGGGCCACAGCGCCTCGAGGAGACCGTCCTGCCTGACCGGGCGCCCGTTGTCGAGCGCCAGGAGCCGGAGCAGGTCGGCGGTCTTGCCGGTGCGCCACTCGCGGGGCGCCACGGTCGTGCCGTCGGCACCGGGTCACCTCGAAGGTGCCGAGCAGGCGGATCATGATCAAGTGCACGCGTCACCCTCCCCCCGGGGTGTCGTGTCCGCGCGGCACCGGTCTGACCGCAGTTCGCACCGTACCCCGGACAGCCGGGCGGCGCGGCGTGAACGTCCCGGGACCTGCCAGCCGCACCGGTGCCTGCCGATCGCCGCCGTGGGGGACAGTGGAAAGGCAGGTCCCGGTCCCTGGACGGGCGCGCCCGGTGCGGTCACGACGTGCGGAACCGCCCCGAAGCACGGCGGCTGGCGGGCCGTTCGGGGCCGGGCCTCGAGCCCGGTGGATCCACGGTCCAGCCTGTGAGCACCCTGCCGCATCCCCAAACGAAGGGAGGTCGCGGTCAGTACGCGCCACGCCGGCCGAGCGACGGCGCCGACGGTGCGGAGCAGGATCCACGCGTCCAACCCGAGCGACCACCCCTCGACGTAGCGCAGATCGAGCCGGATCGACTCCTCCCAGGTCAGGTCCGAGCGACCCGACACCTGCCAGAGCCCGGTCAGGCCCGGACGCACGACCAGCCGGCGGCGGGCCTCGACGTCGTAGAGGGCGGTCTCGCTCGGCAGCGCCGGTCGCGGGCCGACGAGCGCCATGTCTCCGCGCACGACGTTGACCAGCTGCGGCAGCTCGTCCAGCGAGGCTCGACGCAGCAGCCGCCCGAGCGGGGTCACCCGCGGGTCCTGCCGCATCTTGAACAGCAGCTGCGAGCCGGCCCCGGTCGCGAGCAGCCCCGTCCGGCGGTCGTCGGCGTCCACCGCCATCGTGCGGAACTTGAGCATCGTGAAGGGGCGACCGTCCAGCCCCACCCGGGTCTGCCGATAGAGCGCGGGTCCGGACGAGGTCGAGCACCACCAGGGTCGCGATGATCACCGTGAGCGGCGTCAGCACGAGCAGAGCGAGTCCGGCCAGCACCCGTTCCGCGATGCGCTTGACGACGTGTCGCGCTCCTCGGAGGTCGGCCGGGGCGACGTGCAGCAGGGGAAGCACGCCGACGTGGGCGAGCCGGGTGCGCGAGGAGGCGACCCGGGTGAGCCCGCTCGCCACGAAGAGCTCGGTGCCGTGGGGCTCCAGCGACCATCCGAGCCGCCGCAGCCCCGCGGCGTCCGCCTGGCCCGGCGCGACCACCACCGCGTCGGCGTGGAACGCGTCCACGGTGGCGAGCACCCGGTCCGCCAGGCCGTCGGCGTCGGGGACGCACCGGGCGACCACGGACAGCCGTGAGCCGGAGGAGCCCAGCTCGGCGACGACGCGGTCGAGGTCGGGTCCGTCGCCGACCACGACCGTGCGCAGGAGGCGACCCCGCGAGGTGTCGTGGCCCCGCAGCCGGTCGGTGGCCCAGACCCGCGCGAAGCAAGCTGTCACGACCACACCGACGAAGGCCACCAGTCTGCCGGGTTCGGGCTGGAGGTCGAGCACGACGGCGGCCACGACCGTCGCGGCGGTGAGCTTCAGCCCGGCGCGGCCGACCAGGCGCGCGTCCGCGACCCCGACGTCGCACGGGGTAGCGGCGGCGGGGCGGGCGCGGGCCACGAGGGTGGCCCACAGCAGGGCGAGCAGGAGGCCGGTGGTCACCTCGACCGGGGCCGCCGCCGGTAGCGGCACGAGGACCAGGGCCGCAGCGAGGCAGGCGAGGAGGTCGACGCCGGCCGCGACGGGCGCGGAAGCGGCGCGCGCCGGCACCGAGACCCGGGTGAGGCCGCGGATCCGGGTGGGCGGAACCGCTTGGAGCAGCCGGGCGGACGACGGGGTCGCCGGGTCGTCGAGCGGGAGGATCGCCGTCATCGCAGCGCCCTCCCGGCCGAGCGGCTGCCGGGTCGGGCGTCGGGGATCGTCAGGTCCACGGCCGCCTCCCCCCGGTCGAGCCCTCGTCGTCCGTTCGGTCAACGGTAAGAAACGGGCGGCCCGGGTGCATGCCGCATTTGGATGAAGCGTCCGGGTCAGCGCCGGTCGCCGACCACGGGCGGACGCCAGCGCGCCTTGAGCGCCGCGCCCACCGCGGCCAGCTGCGAGGAGACCTCGAGCTTGGCGAGGATCGACTTCACCTGGGTGCGCACCGTCGCCTCGGAGACGAAGGACTCCCGCGCGATCTCGCGCACCGTGCGACCGGTCATGAGCCGCGCCAGCACCTCGCTCTCCCGCGTCGTGAGGGACTCCAGACGCACCCGGGCCTCCCCGGCCCAGCGGGTCTCCTCGCGGTACGCCGCGAGCAGCGCGTCGCGCTCCTCGTGGGACAGGACGCGGTGCCCCTCGCCGATCCGCCGGATCGTCGCGAGGATGGTGTTGAGGGGCGCCGACTTGGGGAGCACGGTGCGAGCCCCTCGCCGGACGCAGTCACCCCAGTAGGCACGTTCGTAGGCGCTCGTCACCACGACGACGGCCACCCCGGCCGCAACGAGTGGCTCGATGACCCGCATGCCGTCGCCGGCCGGTCCGAGGTCCAGGTCGAGGAGCACGATGCGGGGGCGGGGTCGGAGCGTCGCCGCCAGCAGCTGGTTCGTCGGCATCGGCGAGGAGGGCAGCTGGACCCGGTGGACGTCGTGGCCCTCGAGTGTCAGCGCCACGTCGAGCGCCTCGGCGAACAGCAGGTGGTCCTCGACGATGACGACGCGCGTCAGTCCGAGGGCGCGAGGCACGCGAGCACCGGGTCGTGGCCGGCGAGGTCGAGGACGAACGCGCTTCCCGCACGCCCGGCCTCGCCGTCCAGCCAGAGGTGCCCCCCGGCCTCGACGGCGAGCGAGCGCGCGATGTGCAGACCGAGCCCGTCGCCGGTCGAGTGGGTGCCGCGCACGCCGCGGTCGAAGACCCGACTCGCCAGGGCTGCCGGCACTCCGGGTCCGCGGTCGCTCACCCGCAACCGCACCCGCCCGGCGCGGCTCTCGACGTCCAGGGCGACGTCGCGGCCGCGGCCGTGCACGACGGCGTTCTCCAGCAGAGTGTGGACCACCTCGGCCACGGAGTCGGGGCGGGCGAAGGCCCACGCGGTCGTGCCGGCCCACCGCACGTGGACCCCCCGTGCTGCGACTGACGCGAGCACCGGGTCGAGGACGACCTCGAGGTCGACGGCGCCGGCATCCTGGTCGGTCCGGGCAGGGGACAGCAGGCGCTCGAGGCGCTCGAGCTCCCGGTCGTACATCACGGCAAGCCGCCGCTTGTCCGGCTCGGGGAGCTCGGGGCCGGGGTCGTGGAGCAGGTGGTGCGAGAGCGTGATCCCGGTGAGCGTCGCTCGCAGCTGGTGCAGGCGTTCCTGCTCGCGGTCGAGCGCGTCCTCAGCGCGCGTCACCCGCTCGGCGAGCGCCCCGACGTCGGCCGCCACCCATCTCTCGGCCCACCGCTCGGTCCACCACCGGCGGCGGGCAAGGAGCACGAGCGCGACGGCCACGCCCATCAGCGCCGCCGCCTCCAGCCAGGCCACCAGGTCGTCGGTCGTCGGCGCCCGACCTCGCTGCCCTGCGAGCGCGACCAGTAGTGGTGCGACCAGGCCGATCAGGCCGGTCAGGGCGGCCACGACCGTGATCCCTGCGATCTGCTGTGGCGTCGGCAAGCCGAAGGCCTGCCGGTTGCCCGAGTCCGGCTCCCTCTGACCTGCTCGACGCGTCACAGCGTGCGTGTGAAGCATGCTGTCCCCCCGGAGCGTCGACCTCATCCAGCCACGGGGGGGCCAAGGAAACGTCAAACAATCGTCAACGCGTGCTTCGGCTCGGCTCAGCTGCTGCCGAGCTCCTCGGCACCGATCCGGCCGTCGAGGACGTCGCGCGCCACCGCGCCCAGGGTGCGGTCGGTGCGCCGGGTGAAGCCGGCGATCAGGTCGAAGGCCGCGGCAACGTCGGTGCCGGACGACTCGGCCACGACGCCCTTCGCCTGCTCGACCGTCACCCGCTCGTTGAGGGCGGTCTGGAGCTGCTCGACCAGCAGCTCCTTCTGTCGCGGCGTGCGTTCCTGCAGCAGGCCGATCGTCGCCACGCTGGCCAAGCGCCTCGAGGATCACGACGTCGGCGTCGTCGAGCACGACGTCGCTGCGGAAGAGCACGTTGAGCGCTCCGAGCACCTCGGTGCGCAGCTTCATCGGCACCACCTGGCAGCAGCGGAAGCCCAGCTCGTCGGCCGAGGCGACGAAGCGGGGCCAGCGGGCGGCCGCCACGTCGTGCGGCACGTTCACGACGTGCTCGGCGTTGTCGAAGGCATCGACGCACGGGCCCTCCGCGATCGCGATCGCCAGGAGCTCCAGCACCTGCGCGGCGTGGGTCGTCGACGCGACTGGTTGGAGCACGCCTCGCGGGTCTGCCAGCACCAGCGCGGCGGCGTCGGCGTTCATGATCTCGGCACTGCGGGACACCAGGTTCTGCAGGAAGTCCAACACGTCGAAGTCGTCGTGCAGTGTGTCGGCGAGCTCGACGAAGGTGGTCGCGAGCAGCAGGTCCTTGGACGCGACCCGGCCCGACTGCTGGTCACGGTGTTCATTCATCGGAACGACAGTCTCCTCTCCACGACGTCGCGGGCGATGTCCGCGATGGGCCGGTCCTGGGTGAAGGCATGGGCACGCAGGAGCAGCAGCGCGTCCGCGAGCGAGACGTTCGCCTGGACCGAGATCATCCCGCTGGCCTGGTGGACCTCGGGGTGGGACTGGAACGCGATCTCCATCGGACCGGAGATCCCGACCCCGCCGTCCCCGTCGCCGGCGAGGGGGTCGGACTGGAGGTGCAGCACGATCATGAGGGCGGCGTCGACGAAGTCGAGCGCGACACTGACCTGCTTGTCCGACAGCGATCCGGACGCGTCGCGGTACAGGTCGAGCACCCCGAGCCGGATGCTGCCGATGAGGAGCGGGTAGGAGAACACCGCCTGCACCCCGCGGTCGAGGGCGGCGGGCGAATAGAGGGGCCAGCGCGAGGTGCGCCGCAGGTCGGGCTGGAGGACCAGCCGGCCGGTGCCGAACGCGTCGACGCACGGCCCCTCGCCGACGACCAGCTGGAGTTCCTCGAGCTCCTGCGCGCGCGGACTGGAACCGACGGTCAGCTCGATGCTGCCGTCGTCTCCCATGAGGGCGATGCCCGCCCCGTCGACGGGGACGTCCACGCAGCAGGTGCGACACAACAGCTCGGGCAGGCTGACGCCGGTGTCGGCCTGGTCCATGAGGGACATCAAGATCTTGCCGACCGGCGTCACGAGGCGCCGGCCGTCCGGCCGGTTCCGGGCATGTCGTCGTGACCGGTCGGGTGCTGCGAGCGGTCACGCTCGGCGACCATGTGCTCGGCGAGGTCGCGCACCTTCTGCTGCGACTCCTGCGAGGTGCGTCGGAGATAGGCCATCGCCTGCTCGCTGGTGAGGTGGTAACGCTCCATCACGATGCCCTGGGCCTGCCCGATGAGCGCACGCGTCGAGACCGCCTCCTGGAGGTTCGCGAACCGGTCGACGTGGCGCAGCGCGAGACCGGCGTGCTTGGCCAGGACCAGCACGTCGTGCTCGTCAGCGGCGAGGAAGGACCGCGGGCGGTAGGAGTAGAGCTCGAGCACGACCGGACGCTCGCGCAGCAGCGGCATCCCCGCCAGCACGATCGAGCGCAGCTGGTGCTCGGCGGCCCGGCGGCTCCAGTCGGGCCACCGGTGATCGTCGATCGTGTCGTCGATGACCACCAGGGCGCCGTCGGCGATTGCGTCCACGCCGTCCAGGCGCACCAGCAGGTCGTCGGTGGCGGCGAGCCGGATCCGGGAGCCCTGCGGTCCCGTCGTCGAGATCCCGGCCGCGTCGACGTCGAACCGGGCCAGGGCGAATCCCGTGACCAGCGCCGCGGCATCGTCGAGGTGGCGGACGGCGTCGATCTGCTCGACGAGGGCGGTCAACCGCCCCCACGGCTCGCGCGGGCCCTGCGGACCACCGCGCTCCGGCAGTCTTGACGAGCCCGAGACTGGGATCTCCACGACGACCGACCTCTGTTCCTCACCGAGAGTGTCGCACACCCCGACGTTGTCACCCCTCGTCGATCGGGATCTCGCCGAGGACGCCCTCCCGCTCGACGTAGCAGCGACCGGTGGCGGGACACCGGAAGGTCCCCGCGGGACCGGCGACCAGGGGGACCCCGGCGTGGCCCACCCACCGTCGCCAGCGGGCGGGGTTGCCGGCCACGAGGGCGAAGTCGGGCACGTCGTGCACGACCACGGCGCCGGCGGCGACCAGCGCCCACCGTCCGATCTCGACCGGCGCCACGCAGACCGCGCGCGCGCCGATGCTGGCTCCCTCACGCACCCGCACCCCGACCGGTGACCAGTCCTCGGCGTCCTTGAGCCGACCGCCCGGGGTGACCGCACGGGGGTAGCAGTCGTTCGTGAGCACCACGGCGGGGCCGATGAAGACCTGGCCGTCGAGGACGGCTGGCTCGTACACGAGGGCGTGGTTCTGGATCTTGCACCGGTCGCCCACCACCACCCCGGGCCCGAGATAGGCCCCGCGCCCGATCACGCACTCCCGTCCGACCGACGCCCCCGCCCGCACGTGGGCGAGCTGCCAGACCCGGGTGCCGGCACCGACGTCGGCACCTGGCTCCACCTCGGCGGTGGGGGCGACGAACGTGGCGGTGGTGTCGGTCATGCCTCAGGGGACGCGCCCCGTCGCGCGCGCGGGGTGGAGGGCGGCCCCGCTCCCCAATTTCGGCGACCGCGGGGGTCGTGGCCGCCACCGTCACCGGAGAGGCGTGAGTGTCGTCGGAGGACGACGGGCGCGACCACGAGTCGCGGCCCTCCGAGGAGCGGAACAGGTGAGTAGCGGCGACGACAAGACGGCGGGGCAGGTGCGCAGCCTGCCCCGCGCCAGTGTGGTGATCCCCGCCCACGACGAGGGGCGCAGGATCGGGGAGTGCCTCGACGCACTGCAGCAGGGGGTGGCGCCCGGGGAGCTCGAGGTGGTCGTCGTGTGCAACGGGTGCACCGATGACACGGCGACCCGGGCCGCCTCGTTCCCGGAGGTCCGCGTGGTGGAGCTGGCCCGGCCGTCGAAGGTGGCGGCCGTGCGCGCCGGCAACGCGGTCGCCGCGGTGTTCCCGCGGGTGCACCTCGACGCCGACGTCCGGCTGACCGGCTCCGACGTGCTGCGGCTGGTGGCACCGCTGGAGGACGGCGGCGTGCTCGCGACGGCGCCCCGGCGCGTCCTGCGGCACTCGGCCGGGCGGCCGATCGTGCGCTGGTACTACGACGTGTGGGAGGCCCTGCCGCAGGTGCGGGCGGGCCTGTTCGGCCGCGGGGCCTACGCGCTGTCCGCGTCCGGACAGGCCCGTGTCTCGGCGCTCCCCGAGCTGCTGAGCGACGACCTCGCCGCCTCCGAGGCGTTCGCCGACCACGAGCGACGGATCGTCGACGAGGCCGTGGTCGAGGTGCGGACCCCCGCCACCCTCGCCGACCTCGTACGGCGACGCACGCGGGTCGTGACCGGGGTGGCCCAGGCGGCCGCGGTCGGCGCCACCCGACCCGGTTCCGCCACGACGCCGCGCCGGCTGGGTGCGCTAGCGCTCCACCGGCCCGGGCTGGCGCTCCGGCTGCCGGTCTTCCTCGCGGTCACCCTGGTGGCGCGGCGCTCGGGGCAGCGGGCCGCTCGGGCCGGCGACTTCACCACGTGGCTGAGGGACGAGAGCTCCCGTGCCTAGACAACGCGCGTCCTCGCGCCGCCGGCTCCTCGGAGCGGGCCTGGCGGCCACCGTCGCCGCG
Organism: uncultured Actinomycetota bacterium; assembly: GCA_963808855.1. Taxonomy (GTDB): domain Bacteria; phylum Actinomycetota; class Actinomycetes; order Propionibacteriales; family Nocardioidaceae; genus Nocardioides. The sequence goes on from CAWEHA010000002.1 coordinate 2,205,791, forward strand.
ACGACGGTGCTCACCGGTCTCACGGCCGGGGGTCCGGCTGCGGCCGCGGCACCCGCAGCGGCGCCCGCGGCGGAGGCCGCCGGCCGCCGCCGCGTGCGGCGCCGGCGGCAACCCGGTGGCGTGCGAGAACACCAAACCCGGCACGCCGCAGAGCGTCTGGGACGTCGAGGGCTCGGGCGACGCGTCCATCCAGGGCTTCGCCACCGACATCAGCGTCGACCTCGGGCAGCGGATCGACTTCAAGGTCGACACCGACGCCCGGGCGTACGACATCACCATCTACCGCACCGGCTACTACGGCGGCGACGGCGCCCGCCAGGTCGCCACGGTCAACCCGTCGGCGTCCCTGCCGCAGCAGCAGCCGCCGTGCATCACCGAGACGGCCACCGAGCTCTACGACTGCGGCAACTGGGGCGTCTCGGCGTCGTGGACCGTGCCCGCCACCGCCGTGTCGGGCGTCTACATCGCGCGGCTCCGTCGTCCGGACAACAACGACGCCAGCCACATCACGTTCGTCGTGCGCGACGACGACAGCACCTCCGACGTCGTCTTCCAGACCGCCGACCCGACCTGGCAGGCCTACAACCTCTACGGCGGCTCGAACTTCTACCGCGGTGCCGCGAACGGCCGCGCCTACAAGATCAGCTACAACCGGCCGATGCTGACCCGCGACGGCCCCGGCGGTCGGGACTTCTACTTCGCCAACGAGTTCCCGATGGTGCGGTTCATGGAGCGCAACGGCTACGACGTCAGCTACCTCGCCGGCGTCGACAGCGACCGCCGCGGCGCGCTGCTGCGCAACCACGACGTGTTCCTGTCCGTCGGGCACGACGAGTACTGGAGCGGCGCGCAGCGCGCGAACGTCGAGGCGGCCCGCGACGCCGGGGTGCACCTGCAGTTCCTCAGCGGCAACGAGGTCTACTGGCGCACCCGCTACGAGCCGTCGGCCGACGCCGGCCACACGGCGTACCGGACGCTGGTGTCGTACAAGGAGACCTGGGACCGCGCCAAGATCGACCCCTCACCCGAGTGGACCGGCACCTGGCGCGACCCGCGGTACGCATCGCCGAGCGCGGGGGCCGGGCTCCCGGAGAACGGCCTCACCGGCACCGCCTACGTGGCGAACAACAGCGATCTCCCGCTCACCGTCACGGCGGCCGAGGGGCGGACCCGGCTGTGGCGCCACACCTCGCTGGCGACGGCGAGCGGGCCGACCGCGCTGGCGCCGCACACGGTGGGCTACGAGTCCGACGAGGACCTCGACAACGGCTTCCGGCCGCCCGGGCTGATCCGGCTCTCCACCACCACCGGCCCGGTCACGGAGTACCTGCAGGACTTCGGCAACAACGTCGCGCCGGGCACGACCACGCACCACCTCACGCTCTACCGGGCCGCGAGCGGTGCCCTGGTCTTCGGCGCCGGGACCGTGCAGTGGACCTGGGGCCTGGACGCCGTGCACGACACGCCGTTCGACCCCGAACCCGCCGACCCGCGCATGCAGCAGGCTCAGGTGAACCTGTTCGCCGACATGGGCGTGCTGCCGGCGACGCTCCAGGCCGGCCTGGTCGCGGCGACGCCGTCCACCGACACCACCGGACCCACCGTCGCCGTCACCGCACCCGCCGAGGGCGCGGCGCGCGCGAACGGCGTCGAGGTCACGGTGTCCGGCACCGCAACCGACACCGGCGGCGGCCGGGTGGCCGGCGTCGAGTACTCCACCGACGGCGGCACGTCCTGGCACCCGGCGACCGGCACCACGTCGTGGTCGGCCACCTACCGCCAGCACGGCCAGGGCGCCGTGCCGGTGCGGGTGCGCGCCGTCGACGACAGCGCCAACATCGGGCCCGCCGCGACCCGGACCCTCTCCGTGAGCTGCCCGTGCACCGTGCTCGGCGACGCCGTGCCGGCGGTGGCCGCCGCCACCGACGTGGACGCCACCGAGCTCGGGCTGCGGTTCACCCCCGTCGTCGACGGCTTCGTGACCGGCGTCCGGTTCTTCAAGGGAGCCGGCAACGGCGGCACGCACGTGGGATCGCTGTGGAGCAGCAGCGGCACCCGGCTCGCGACCGCCACGTTCACGTCGGAGTCGGCCACCGGGTGGCAAGAGGTGGCCTTCACCAGCGCGGTCGCCGTGTCGGCGGGGCAGACCTACGTCGCGTCGTACACCGCGCCGCAGGGCCGCTACGCCGTCGAGCCGGGCGCCTTCTGGGCGGCAGGGATCGAGGCTCCGCCACTGCGGGTGGAGGGCGGCTTCGGCACCGAGCCGGCCGGCGTCTACGGCGCGGCCGGGCAGTTCCCCTCCGCCAGCTACCAGCGCGGTGCCTACGCGGTCGACCTGACGTTCACCACCACTGACACCAGCCCGCTCGTGCTCACCGACCGCGCGCCGTTGCCCGACTCCACCTCGGTGCCCACGACGTCGCCGGTGACGGCGCGGCTCTCCCGGACGGCGGCGACCGGCCCCACCGTGACCGTCCGCGACCCCGGCGGGTCAGCGGTGGCGGGCACCACCACCTACGCCCCGGCCACCCGGATGGTGACGTTCACGCCGTCCGCCCCGCTCGCCACCACGACGCGGTACACCGTGACGATCGCTGCGACCGACAGCCTCGGCCGGCCGGTGCAGAGTGGGGCGACCTGGTCGTTCACCACGGCCCGGCCACCGGGCGTGCCGGGCGTGTGCCCGTGCAGCCTGTTCGACGACAGCACCCAGCCGGCAAGGCTCGAGGACCCCGACCCGAAGGCGGTCACCCTCGGCGTGCGGTTCTCGCCCACCGTCGCCGGCACGGTCACCGGCGTGCGCTTCTACAAGGGCCCGGGCAACACCGGCAGCCACACCGGGGTGCTGTGGTCGACCACGGGAACCCGGCTCGCCCAGGGCGTGTTCACCGGTGAGTCCGTGGCGGGCTGGCAGACACTGACGTTCGCCCAGCCGGTGTCCGTGACGGCGGGCACCGAGTACGTCGCCTCGTACCGCACGACCGTCGGCCGGTACGCGGTGACGCCGGGCGCGTTCGGGGACGCCGACCTCTCACGGCCGCCGTTGCGGGTCACCCGCAGCGCCGGCGCCTACTCCTACGCCGACGCCTACCCCGCCAACACGTCCTCGGCCAGCTACCTGGTCGACGTCGTGTTCGAGAAGGCGCCGCCCGAGATCTCCGTCGTCTCCCAGGAGCCCGCGGCCGGTGCCACGGCGGTGGCGCGCTGGGCACCGGTGCGCGTCGACCTGTCGGCGCCGGTGGCGAGCGGCTGGTCCCTCGCGGTGACGACGCAGCCGGGCGGCACGGCCGTCCCCGGCACCGCCACGGCGGACGCCGCGGGCACCCGGCTCACGTTCACGCCCTCCGCGGCGATGCCCGCCGACACCGACGTCCGGGTGCAGCTCAGTGGCGTCCGCTCGGTCGACGGCGCCCTCCTGCCCGACCGCACGTGGACCTTCCGGACGCGGACCGCCGACCCGCCGTCGGCCCAGACCATGTTCAGCGACTTCGTGCCCCGGACCACCTCGACCGCCGACGCCGCCGCTGTCGAGCTCGGCACCGCGTTCCGGGCCGCCCGCGCCGGCACCGTCACCGCGATCCGGTTCTTCAAGGGCGCCGACAACACCGGCACCCACACGGGCTCGCTGTGGACGTCGACCGGCACCCGGCTGGCGACCGTGACGTTCACCGGCGAGACCGCGAGCGGCTGGCAGACGGCGACGCTCTCCAGCCCGGTGCCGATCGCTGCGGCGACGACGTACGTGGTGTCGTACTTCGCGCCGCGGGGGCACTACGCCTCGACCCCCGGGTTCTTCGCAACCCCGTTCACGGCCGGCGACCTCACGGCGCCGAGCACGTCGAACGGCCGCTACCTGTACGGGGCCTCCGGTGGCTTCCCGCCGAACAGCTACGGCTCGGCCAACTACTTCGTCGACGTCGTCTTCGCCCCCACGCCGCCCACGATCGCCGTCACCGGCCGCAGTCCGGCGCCCGGCGCCACCGGGGTGTCGCGCGAGGTGACGCCGTCGCTGACGCTCTCGGCACCGGTGGCCGACGGCTACACGATGACGCTGCGCCAGGGCGGCACGCCGGTGCCAGCCACCGTGGCGCGCTCCGCCGACGGCACGACCCTCACCCTCACGCCGTCCGGGACGCTGCCCGGCGACACCGACCTCACGGTCGACGTGACGGGGGTGGTGTCGAGCGAGGGGGCGGTGCTCCCGGCCCAGTCGTGGACGTTCCGCACCGAGGCCGCACCTCCCACCGGCACGTCCCTGTTCGACGGCCTCACGCCGAGCGTGCCGGACGTGGCCGACGGCGCCGCCGTCGAGCTCGGCACCGTCGTCACGCCGTCGGTGGACGGCGCGATCACCCGGCTGCGGTTCTACAAGGGCGCGGGCAACACGGGCACCCACGTCGGCTCGGTCTGGTCGGCGACCGGGACCCGGCTCGCCCAGGTGACGTTCACCAACGAGACCGCCACCGGCTGGCAGGTCGCCACGCTGTCGACCCCGGTGCCCGTGACGGCGGGTCAGACCTACGTCGTGTCGTACCTCGCCCCGCGCGGCCACTACTCGGCGACGCAGTCGTTCTTCACGACGCCCTTCACCGTGGGGCCGCTGACGGCGCCCGCCGGCCCCAACGGCCGCTATCTCTACGGAGCGGCGGGCGGGTTCCCGACCGGCTCCTACCGCTCGACGAACTACTTCGTCGACCTCGTGTTCCGACCGGCCGCGTAACCAACCTGAGGTATGGCGGAGCCGACCCACCGCATGACGGCACGGTTCGGCGTCGAATGGGCCCGTGGAGCCGACGGGGGACGACATGACAGCTGAGCGCCGCCTGAGAGCGGCCGTGGTGGGGGCCGGCTACTGGGGTCCGAACCTGGCCCGCAACTTCCGGTCCGCCGACGAGTGGGAGCTGGTCGCCGTGTGCGACCTCGACCTCGACCGCGCGCGTTCCGTCGCCGGCCGCGACTGCGGCGCGACCGACGACCTCGACGGGCTGCTCGCGCGGCCGGACGTCGACCTGGTGGCGGTCGCCACGCCGGCGGAGACGCACCAGGCCGTCGCCGAGGCAGCCCTGCGCGCGGGCAAGCACGTGCTGGTGGAGAAGCCGCTCGCGCACACCCGCGCCGCAGGCCGCGCGATGGTCGCCCTGGCTCAGGAGCGCGGTCTCGTGCTCATGGCCGACCACACCTACTGCTACACGCCGGCCGTGCTCGCGATCCGGGACCTGATCGCCCGCGGCGACCTCGGCGAGGTGCTCTTCGTCGACTCGGTGCGGATCAACCTCGGGCTGGTCCAGCGCGACGTCGACGTCTTCTGGGACCTCGCACCGCACGACCTCTCGATCCTCGACTTCGTGCTCCCGGGCGGGCTCCGCCCGCTCTCGGTGGCCGCGCACGGCGCGGACCCGCTGGGGGCGGGCCGGGCGTGCGTCGGGTACCTGTCGCTGCCGCTGGCCGGCGGCGCGATCGCCCATGCCCACGTGAACTGGCTGAGCCCCACCAAGATCCGGCGGATGGTGGTCGGGGGCGAGCGGCGGACCCTCGTCTGGGACGACCTCAACCCGCAGCAGCGGCTCAGCGTCTACGACCGCGGGGTCGACCTCGCCCAGCAGTCGGAGGACGCCGTCGAGCGCACGGCCAGCCGGATCTCCTACCGGCTCGGAGACACCTGGGCGCCCGCGCTCCCCGAGGGCGAGCCGCTCCGCGCCGTCGTCGCTGAGCTCGCCGCCAGCATCCGCGAACGTCGCGCCCCTCGTACCGACGGTGCGGCGGCGCTGCGGGTCCTCACGGTGCTCGAGGCGGCCACCGCGAGTCTCGACATCGGCGGCGCGCCGGTGCGATGCCACCTCAACGACGACCAGGCCCTGGAGGCAGTGTGAGCACGAGGAGAACGGTGGGAACGGTGTCGCTCGACGGCGCCGAGGTGCTGGTGACCGGTGGTGCCGGCACCATCGGCTCCACCCTGGTCGACCAGCTGGTGGCGTCGGGAGCCCGCGTCGTGGTGCTCGACAGTCTCGTACGAGGCCGGCTGGAGAACCTGGCCTGCGCCGCGGCCAGCGGGCGGATGCGCGTGGTGGAGGGCGACATCACCGACCGCGACCTCGTGCACGACCTCACCCGGGGCAAGGACCTGGTGTTCCACCAGGCGGCGCTCCGGATCACCCAGTGCGCGGCGGAGCCGCGACTGGCCCTCGAGGTGCTGGTCGACGGCACCTTCAACGTGATCGAGGCAGCGGCCGAGGCACAGGTCGGCCGCCTGGTCGCGGCGTCCTCGGCGTCGGTGTACGGCATGGCCGAGCAGTTCCCGACTGGCGAGCGACACCACCACCACAACGCCGACACGTTCTACGGCGCCGCGAAGTCCTTCACCGAGGGGATGCTGCGCAGCTTCGGTGGCACGCACGGGCTGCGCCACGTCGCCCTGCGCTACTTCAACGTCTACGGCCCGCGGATGGACGTGCACGGCCTCTACACCGAGGTACTGGTGCGGTGGATGGAGGCGATCGCCGACGGGCGGTCGCCCACGATCTTCGGCGACGGCCTGCAGACGGTCGACCTGGTGTACACCGGCGACGTCGCTCGCGCCAACGTGCTCGCGGCCACCAGCCCGGTGACCTCCGGGGCCTACAACGTGGGGAGCGGGCAGGAGACGAGCCTGACGACCCTCGCCCACACCCTGCTGCGGGTGATGGGCTCGGAGGCGCCGCTGGAGTTCGGTCCCGAACGCACCGTCAACGCGGTGCAGCGCCGGCAGGCCGACGTGACCAGCGCCGGCCGCGACCTCGGCTTCGTCGCCGAGGTCGGGCTCGAGCGTGGGCTGCGCGAGCTCGTCGCGTGGTGGCGGCCGCTGCGCAGCGTGGTCGCGGCCGGTCGTGGGACGGGGGCGGCGTGAGCCGCGTCGACGTCATGCGGCCCTGGCTGGGCAGCGCCGAGGTGGCGGCCGTCGGGGAGGTGCTGGCGTCCGGATGGGTGGCGCAGGGCCCCCGGGTCGCGGAGTTCGAGCGACGCTTCGCCGCCTCCCAGCAGGTCGACCACGCCGTGGCGACGTCGAGCTGCACCAGCGCCCTGCACCTCGCGCTCCTGGTGGCCGGCGTCGGCCCCGGCGACGACGTGCTGGTGCCGTCGTTCTCCTTCATCGCCACCGCCAACGCTCCGGTCTACGTCGGCGCCCGACCGGTGTTCGTCGACGTCGACCCGGTGACCGGGACCCTGACCGCGCCGGCCGTGCGGGCGGCGCTCACCTCGCGCACGACCGCGGTGATCGCGGTGGACCAGGCGGGCGTGCCGGTGGATCTCGCTGCACTCCGCGCCGTGTGCGACGAACGCGGGGTGGTGGTCATCGAGGACGCCGCCTGCGCCGTCGGATCGACCGTCCACGGGCGTCCCGTCGGCGCCGGGGCGGAGATCGCCACCTGGTCGTTCCACCCACGCAAGCTCCTCACCACCGGAGAGGGCGGGATGCTCACCACGAGCCGAGCGGAGTGGGCGCAGCGGGCGGCGCGGCTGCGCGAGCACGCGATGAGCGTGTCGGCAGCGGACCGGCACGCGCGCGTGCTGGCTCCGGCCGAGGTGTACGGCGAGGTCGGCTTCAACTACCGGATGACCGACCTCCAGGCCGCCGTCGGGATCGCGCAGCTCGACCGGCTGCCGGCGATGGTGCGACGCCGCCGGGAGCTCGCGGCCTGCTACCACCGCGCCCTCGACGGCGTTCCCGGACTGCGGGCGGTGACCGACCCGCCGTGGGGCACCACGAACTACCAGTCGTTCTGGGTCGAGGTGGAGCCCGGGTACCCGACCGACCGGGACGGCCTGCTGCAGCGTCTGGCCCAGCACGGGATCTCGGCGCGCCGCGGCATCATGGCCGCCCACCGCGAGCCCGCCCACCGCGAGCGGGACGGGGCGCGCGTCGGACCCGGCGCCCGCACCGACCTGCCGGTCACCGACCGGCTCACCGACCGCACCCTCGTGCTGCCGCTGTTCCACCAGCTGACCGAGGACGACCAGGCCCGGGTGGTCGACGTCCTGCAGCGCACGGGCGGATGGTCATGACCGAGCTGGTGCTCGTCGGTGCCGGAGGGCTGGCGCGCGAGGCGATGACGGTCGTCCAGCGGCTGGGCGTCCACGACACGGTCGTGGTGCTCGACGACGACCCGAGCACCTGGGGGCGCCGGGTCGGTGGCACGGCCGTCTCCGGTGCCGTGGACGCGATCACCCAGCACCCCGACGCCGAGGTCGTGGTGTGCCTGGGGACCGGGGTCGCCCGCCGACGGGTCGTGCAGCGCCTCACCACACTGGGCGTCCAGCAGGACCGCTACACCAGCCTGGTGCACCCGACGGCCGAGGTGCCGGACGGCTGCTCGGTCCTCCCGGGGAGCATCGTGCTCGCCTGCGTGGTGCTCACGGCCGACGTCGTGATCGGCCGGCACGCCGTGCTCATGCCGCACGTCACCGTCACTCATGACGGCCACGTCGGCGACTTCGCCACGTTGTGCGCCGGAGTGGCCCTCGGCGGCTCGGTGGTGGTCGGCGCCGGCGCCTACCTGGGCATGCGCGCGAGCGTGCGCGAGCGCATCACCCTCGGCGTCGGGTGCACCCTCGGGATGGGTTCGGTGGCGGTGAGCGACGTACCCGCCGGGGAGCGGTGGGTGGGTGTCCCGGCCCGGCCGCTGGCGCGACCCCCCGCGCGGCGTCGGGCGGCGGCGGTGATGGGTCGATGAGGGTTCCGCTCGTCGACCTGGTCGCGCAGCAGAGCGAGATCGCGGCCGAGGTGCGCGCCGGCCTCGAGGAGGTGTTCGGCACCTGTGGCTTCGTGGGCGGCCCGAAGGTCGCAGCCTTCGAGCGGGAGTACGCCGCCTACCTGGACGTCGAGCACTGCGTCGGTGTCGCCAACGGCACCGATGCTCTCGAGCTCGCGCTGCGGGCCGCGGGGGTCGGCCGCGACGACGAGGTGGTGCTGCCCGCCACCACGTTCGTGGCGACGGCGGAGGCGGTCTCCCGGATCGGCGCGGTGCCGGTGCCGGTCGACGTCGACGACACCTACCTGCTGATCGACCCCGTCGCCGTGCGCCGGGCGCTCACCCCGCGCACCCGGGCGATCGTGCCGGTGCACCTGTACGGGCAGTGCGCCCCGGTCGAGGACCTGATCGGCCTGGCCGCCGCCCACGGCGTCGCGGTGGTCGAGGACGCGGCGCAGGCGCAGGGCGCCCGCCGGCACGGCCGGGCGGCCGGATCGCTCGGCCTGGTGGCCGCGACCAGCTTCTACCCGGGCAAGAACCTCGGTGCGGCCGGCGACGCGGGCGCGGTGACCACCGACCACGCCGGCATCGCCCAGCGGGTGCGGCTGCTGGCCGCCCACGGCGCGGCCAGCAAGTACGAGCACGTGGAGGTGGGCGTCAACTCGCGGCTCGACGCCGTGCAGGCGGTGGTGCTGCGGGCGAAGCTGGCGCGGCTGGAGGCCTGGAACGAGCGGCGGCGGCTGGTCGCGCGCCGCTACGACCGTCTGCTCGCCGACCTGCCCGGCGTCCGACTGCCCGCGACGGCGCCCGGCAACCACCACGTGTGGCACCTCTACGTCGTCCGCGTCGCCGAACGGGACCGCGTGCTGGCCGCCCTGGACGACGCCGGCGTGGGCGCCGGCATCCACTACCCGACCCCGGTGCACCTCACCGGCGCCTATGCCGGTCTGGGGATGGGACCGGGCAGCTGCCCCGTGGCCGAGCGGGCCGCGGGAGAGATGGTCTCGCTGCCGATGTACCCGCACCTGGGGCCCGAGGCCCAGGCGCACGTCGTCGCCGCCCTCGCCGGCGCCGTGGGCGCGAGGAGCGCGGCGACGAGCGGAGCCGTCCGGTGACAGCGACCGAGGCGCAGGCCGGCCCCGACCCGGGCCCCGGCGCCGCCGCCGGGCGGGCCCTCGGCTGGAGCCTGGCGAACACGGTGATGGCCCGCGTGGGCACGATGGCGGTCGGTGTCGTGCTGGCGCGGTTGCTGGGTCCTGAGGAGTTCGGCACCTACGCCGTCGCGTTCGTGGCGCTCCTCGCCCTGCTCAGCTGCAATGAGCTCGGCGTCAGCCTGGCGATCGTGCGGTGGCCCGACGATCCTGCCGACATCGCCGCGACGGTGACGACGATCTCGGTGGCCGCGAGCGCGGCGCTCACCGCGGCCGCCTGGGTGGCCGCACCCTGGTTCGCGACGGCCATGGGCGACCCCGAGGCCGCGGGCGTGGTCCGGCTGCTCAGCCTGTGCGTGCTCGTCAACGGGGTGGTGGCCACGCCGGCGGCGCTGCTGCAGCGCACCTTCCGCCAGGACCGACGGATGGTGGCCGACCAGGTGAACGTGTGGGTCGGCGCCGGGGTCTCGGTCACCCTCGCCCTCGGCGGGCTCGGCGCGTGGTCGCTGGCGGTCGGGCGGCTGTCCGGCTCGCTGCTGGCCGCGGTGCTGCTCGTGCGCTTCGCACCGCTGCCGCTGCGCCTGGGTCTCGACCCGCGCCACGTGCGGAGCCTGCTGTCGTTCGGCCTCCCGCTGGCCGGGGCGAGCATCGTCGTCTTCGTCGTCGGCTTCGTCGACCAGGTGCTGGTGGGGGCCCTGCTGGGGCCGGTGATGCTCGGCTACTACGTGCTCGCGGCGAACCTCGCGAGCTGGCCGGTGACGCTGTTCTCCCAGCCACTCCGCAGCGTCGCGCCCGCTCTGTTCTCGCGGCTGCGCCACGATCCGGCCCGGATGCGCGGCGATCTGCTGCGCGTGCTCCGTCCGGTGTCGCTGGCCGCCCTGCCCCTGTGCGCCGTTCTCTCCGTGACCGCGCCCGACGTCGTGCGGTTCGTGTACGGCGACGCGTGGGCGCCCGCCGCCCAGGCGCTGCGCTGGCTTGCGCTGCTCGCCGGGGTGCGGATCCTGGCCGAGCTGGCCTACGACTACCTGGTCGTCGTCGGCCGGTCCCGGGCACTGCTGACGCTGCAGTGCGCATGGATCGTCGTCCTGGTGCCCGCGGTGTGGCTCGGCGTCGAGCGCGGCGGCATCGGCGGTGCGGCCGCGGCCCTGGCCGTCGTCGGAGTGACGGTCGGCCTGTCGCTGTACGCGCGTGAGCTGCGCCGTGCCGGCGTCGAGGTGCGCGGGCTGGCCCGTGCGGCCGGACCTGGGGTCCTGCTCGCGGCAGTGGTGGCGGTGGGCGCGACCGCTGCCACCGGTCTCGGTCTGGGCACCTTCGCGACCCTGGCCTGCTGCGGCGCAGGGGTGACGGTGACCCTCGCGGGTGCCCTGTGGTGGTACCGCGCCGACCTCGACGTCGTCCGCGGGCCGCGTGCCGCGCCGGTCACCGCGGTCACGTCGAGGAGGGGTTGAACGTGCGCGTGCTCGTGTACCCCCACGACCTGTCCGTCGGCGGGAGCCAGCTCAACGCGATCGACCTGGCCGCGGCGGTGCGCGACCGCGGGCACGAGGTGCTCGTGCACGGGGCCCCCGGACCGCTGGTGCGGCGGGTGCGTGACCTGGGGCTGGAGTTCGTCGAGTCCGCGCCGGTCGGGCGCCGTCCGACGCCGGCGGTGGTGGCGTCGCTGCGCTCCCTGGCCCGGTCACGCGGGATCGACGTCCTGCACGGCTACGAGTGGCCGCCCGGGCTGGAGTGCCACCTCGCGGGCAGAGGGACGAGCGCGGTCGCCGTCACGACGGTGCTGTCGATGGCGGTGGCCCCGTTCCTGCCCCGGTCCTCGCACCTGGTGGTCGGCACCGAGCAGATCGCCGCGCACGAGCGGGCGGCGGGCCGGCGTCGCACCTGGCTGCTCGAGCCGTCGGTCGACCTCGCCCATGACGGTCCCGACGTGCCCCTCGACCTCGACGGGTTCCGGGCGGCGTGGGGTCTCGACGACCGACCCACGGTGGTGTGCGTGACCCGGCTCGCCCGGCAGCTCAAGCGCGACGGCCTCCTGGTGGCGCTGGCCGCCGTGGCCGAGGTGGCGCGCACGACGCCGGTCCGGCTGCTGCTGGTCGGGGACGGCGAGTGCCGCGCCGAGCTGGAGGCACGGGCCGCGGCGGTGAACCGGGTGCACCCCGGCACCGTGGTGATGACCGGTGAGCTGGCCGACCCCCGTCCGGCCTACGCGGTCGCCGACGTGGCCCTGGGCATGGGCGGGTCGGCCCTGCGCGCGATGGCCTACGGCGTACCGCTCGTGGTGCTGGGGGAGGACGGCTTCGTCGAGCCGCTGACCGAGGAGTCGCTGCCCGGTTTCCTGTGGCGGGGCTGGTTCGGCCACGGCGGCGACGCGCCCGCCGCGCGGCTGGCCGCCAGCCTGCGCCTGCTGCTGGCCGACCCGGCGCTCCGGAGCGCCGCGGGGCGCCTGGCCCGGAGCACGGTCGAGGAGCGGTTCTCGCTCACCGACGCCGCGCGCCGGCAGGAGCACATCTACGAGGCGGCCCTGGCCGAGCCCGCGGGCTTCGGCGGGTCGGTGGCGGCCGCCGCACGGTCGGCCGCCGGGTTCACCACCCACCACGTGGCCCGCCGCTCGCGCCGGCTGGTCGGCGTGCGGGCCACCGACGACTTCAATGCCCGGCCGGTCGCACGACGCGACGACCCGGCGTCGGCCCGCGCCGTCGGGGCCGTGGTGTGGTTCGCCGGGGCGTCGTGGGACGCGGTCGCCGGCACCGACCGGCAGCTCGTGGCGGCCGTGTCCCGGCATCGGCCCGTGGTCTGGGTCGACCCGCCGATGTCGGGGGTCGGTCGCCGCCGGCGGGGCATCGTCGTTCCCCCGGTGAGCGAGCCGTGGCCCGGGGTGATCCGGGTGAGCACCACCGTGCCGCCCGGGGTCAGCCGTCCCGGCCTGCGGCTGCTCGCCCACGCCCTGGTGACCCGGCACGCCGCCGCTGTCGTGCGCGCCCACGGGCACCGGGTCGACATCGTCGTGGTCAGTGACCCGGAGCAGTCACTGCCGCGGCGGGCGACCGGGGTGCGGGTGTACTTCGAGACCGACGACTTCGTGGCCGGGGCCGGGCTGCTGGGGAGCGCCAGCGCCCACGCACGGCGATGCCGGCGGCGGAACCTCCGACGCAGCGACGTCGTGCTGGCGGTCACCGAGCCGCTCGCGCGCCGGCTGGCGGGGCCGGGCGTGCCCTGGCGCGTGCTGCCCAACGGCACCGACCCCGACCACTTCCGCGACGTCGCGACCACGCCGGCGGCTGCCGAGATCACGTTGGCACCACCCGTCGCGGGCGTCGTGGGACAGCTCAACGACCGGCTCGACCTCGAGGCGCTCGACGCCGTCGCCCGCACCGGCAGCCGACTGCTGCTCGTGGGGCCGCGGCACGAGACCCGGTCCGAGACCCGGCGGCGGCTGGACGCCCTCATCGCCCGCCCCAACGTCCAGTGGGTCGACCGGCAGCCGTTCGCCCGGCTGCCCGCGTTCCTGTCCGCGGTCGACGTCGGGCTGACGCCGTACGAGGTGACCGAGTTCAACCGGGGCAGCCACCCGCTGAAGACCCTGGAGTACCTCGCGGCGGGCCGGTGCGTCGTCTCCACCGACCTCCCCGCATCACGGTCCCTCGGCAGCGGACTGGTCACGGTGACGACCACCCCGGCCGAGTTCGCCGCTGCCACCGTGCGTCACCTCGCCGCCCGCCCGGACGCGGACGCCGCGGCACGCCGCCGGGAGTTCGCCCGCGGCCACAGCTGGGATGCCCGCGCGGCGCTGCTCGAGGAGATCTGCCGCGAGGCGCGCCTCGAACCCGTCCGCCCGAGCGGGAGGCGACGCCGTGACGCCCGCTGACCGCGGCCTGGCCGGGTTCGTCGTGCTGAGCGCCGCCGACCCGAGCCGGGTCCGTGACCTGGCCGACGAGGTTGCCGCCGCCTGCCGCGCGGCGACGAGTCGGACCCTCGGGCCGTCGGCGTTGCTGGTGCGCTGGGGGGCGGGGGCGGCCGAGCCGCTCGCCGACGACCTGCTCGTGACCGTGCGGGGAGCGTGGGCTCGTGATCGCGACGTGACCGCGGTCGACGCCGCGCGGATCCTCGGCGCCGAGCACGACCTGATCGCCCGGGTGACACCTCCCTTCGGAGCGGTCGGCCTGGCCGCGGGCGGCCGCGAGGTCGTCGCCTGCGCCGACTGGCTCGGCTTCCAGCACCTGTACGTCACGGCGGGGCGGGACTGGTCGGCGGTGTCGTCGTCCGCGGGCGTGCTGGGCGGGCTCCGGGGTGCCGGGCTCGACCGCGAGGCGGTCGCCGTCCAGGCGTTGCTCGGGTGGCAGCTCGGCGCCCGGACCCTCCACGCCGGGGTGCGGAAGGTCGCGCCGGGGGAGCGGGTGACCCTGGAGGCCGGACGACTCCGGACGACGGCCGCGCCGCCGTCCGACGAGTCAGTACCGGGAGCCGAGGCACCCCCGGAGGTGACCGCGGCGGAGCTGCTCCGGGCCACGATGGCCACGTTCCTCGACGCCCACCCCGACGCGCTGCTCCAGCTCACCGGGGGACTCGACTCCCGGATCCTGCTCGCCGCGATCCCGCGCGAGCGGCGCTCGGAGGTCGAGGCGATGACCCTGGTGGTGCCCGGGTCGCCCGACGCCGAGATCGCCGCCCGGTTGACCCGTGAGCTCGGCATGCGGCACCACCTGGTCCGGCTCGACGAGCTGGACGCCCTCAGCCCCGCCACCGCCTGGGGGCAGGTGCGTGCCGCCGCCGACCGGGTGCACGGGACGGCCGACCCGCTCGGCCTCGCCGTGCTGCTCTGGGCGGAGCGGCACCTGCCACCACGGCCACGGATCGCGGGCCTGGGGGGCGAGGTCGCGCGCGGCTTCTACCACGTCGGTCCGCCGGTGGCGCTGCCCGTGACGCGGGTGCTCGCGGCGGCGCTCGCCCGGTGGCGGCTCACCCCGAACGAGCGGGTCTCGCTCGACGCGCTGGTGCCCGAGTTCGCGCGCGCCGCCGAGGCGCTCGTCGCCCACGACACCCATGCGGCGCTCGTGAGCACCGGTCGCCCGTGGTGGGACGCCACCGACGAGCTGTACCTCTGGGAGCGGATGCACCGGTGGGCCGGCGTGCTCGCCTCGGCCACCTCGCCCGAGCGGATGACGGTCAACCCGATGCTGGACCGCAGGTTCGTCGACCTGGTGCGCCAGGTGCCGGCGTCGACCAAGCACAACATGGGTCTGCTGAGCCGGATCCTGCTCGAGCTCGACCCCGGGCTCGCCGGGATCGCGATGGACCACCGCCCGCCGCCGGAGGTGTACGCCACCAGCAGCCCTCGCGCCACCGCCGCCTTGACGGTGGCCCAGGCCCGGCGCGTCACCGGCAAGGTGCAGCAGCGGCTCCGCGGCGTCACCCGGCCCCCGGCGGGCGCCGAGGTGCTCGCCGAGCGGGTGGTCGAGCACTGGCGCCGGCACCCCGACCTGCTCGACCCGGCCCGGGGCCTCGGTGTGCTCAGGGAGACGTGGCTCGACGACGTCGCCGCCGGACGGGTGCGGCCCGCCGCGACCACGGTGTCGTTCCTGGTCGACGTGCTGGTGGCCGCCGACCACCAGGCTCAGGCTGGCACCAGTCGCCTGTCGGGGCCGAGCACGGCCGGTCGGGCCGAGGGCCGCAGCAGTGCCCGCACCGAGGCCCGGGACTCGTGATGGCCGCGCGCGACCCAGCTGAGCTCGGCGAGCACCGTGAGGGCGAAGTACGCCGCCCCGGCCACGGGACCGGAGCGACGACGGTGGAGCCGCACCCGGTTCAGGATCTGCAGCGTGTGGGTGAGGTCGTTGCGTCCCGAGGCACCGCCGACGTGCACCGCGCCCGCCTCCGGGACGAACCACGGTGGCCCAGCCGGCGTCGGCGGCCCGCAGGCAGAAGTCGGTCTCCTCGGAGTAGAGGAAGAAGGACTCGTCCCACGCGCCGACCTCGCGGGCGCAGTCCGTCGAGACGGCGAGCACCGCCCCGAGGGCCCAGGCCACCGGTCCCGGGCGCTCGTAGGCGTCCGCCTCCTGCACGTGCTCGGAGAGTGCGGGCAGGCCGAGCCGGCTCAGGCCGAGGGCCCGCAGCAACGTGGGCTCGCGCCGCAGCGAGCGGTCCAGGCTCCCGTCGGCGGCGCGGACCCGCGGTGCGGCGATCCCGACGCCGGGCCGCGCCAGCGCGTCGACCAGCGCCCGCACCGATCCGGGGTCCATGCCGGACGTCGGGGTTGAGCACCAGGTAGGCGTCCGCCGCCCGCGCGTGTCGCAGGCCGCAGTTGATGCCCGCGGCGTAACCGGCGTTGGGGGCGGTGACCAGGCGGCGGTCGGACCGGGCGGCCAGCACGGCGCAGGTGTCGTCGGTGGAGCCGTTGTCGACCACCACGACGTCGGCGGCGAGGCCGTCGAGGGCGGCCGGGAGCGAGTCGAGCAGCGCCCCGACCACCGCGGCGCTGTTGTACGTCACCACGACCACGGCGACGTCGTCGACCACCACCCGAGCCTAGGTCCGCCGGCGGCGCGCGCGATCGCCCAAATCGGGGAGATCGGCAGGGCGGTCCGATGAGGGTCCTGCTCGTCGCGCCGACCGCCGACCCCACCGACGTCGGCGAGTCGTGGGTGGCCTACCAGTGGGCGCAGCGGCTCGGCCGGTGCCACGACGTGACGCTGCTGACCTACCGGAAGCGGTCCCGGCCCAGCGTGGTCGGCGCCCTGCCGCACGTGCGGGTCGTGGAGTGGACCGAGCCTCCGCTGCTGGGGCGGGCCGAGCGGCTCAACAGCCTGATGAAGCCGGCCTTCCTGCCCTTCTACCTCCGGGTCCGTCGGTGGCTCCGCCAGGCGGAGAAGCGCGGGGAGCGCTTCGACGTCGCCCACCAGCCGCTGCCGGTGGCGATGCGCTACCCGACGCCCCTGCGGGGGTGCGGGATTCCCTACGTCGTGGGGCCGCTGGGGGGCAGCATCGTCGCGCCGCCCGCCTTCGACGCCGAGGACACCGCCCCGGCCTGGACGGCACTGCGGCGCCTCGACGGGTGGCGGCTGCGTCACGACCCGCTGCTGCGCGCCGGTTACGCCGAGGCGGCCTGCGTGCTCGGGATCGCGCCGTACGTCGCCGAGGCGCTGGCCCCGGTGCCGCTGCGCGCCTTCGCGGTGCTGCCCGAGACGGCCCTGGAGTCGCTGCCACCGACGGTGGTGCGTCCGGCCCCCGAGCCCGGTGCGCCGCTGCGCCTGCTCTTCGTCGGCCGTCTGGTCCGCACCAAGGGTGCCCGCGACGCGATCGCGGCACTGGCCCACCTGCGCGACGTGCCGGTGCACCTCGACGTGGTGGGCGACGGCTTCGACCGCGCCGCGTGCGAGCGGCTGGCCGGCGACCTGGGCGTCGCGGCCCGGGTGCGGTTCCACGGCGTCACCCCCCGGCAGGACGTGGACCGCTGGTACGCGCGCGCCGACGTCTTCGTCTTCCCGAGCTACCGCGAGCCCGGCGGCAACGTGGTGCTCGAGGCGATGGGCCACGGGCTGCCCGCGATCGTCACCGACCGCGGCGGGCCTGCCCACGTGGTGACCGACGCCTGCGGGGTGCGGCTGGCCGTGCACACACCGGCCCAGCTGGCCCACGACCTCGCGGTGGCCGTGCGCCGGCTCGCCGACGACCCGGTCGCGCGCGCGGCGATGGGCCGCGCCGCGCGGGCCCGGGTCGAGGCGGTCGGACTGTGGGACCACCGGGTCGAGGCGGTCGGAGCGCTCTATCAGGAGATCGTCCGAGCAGGAGGTCGCGATGTTCGTGCGTGAGGTGGTCGCCGCCATGCTGCGGCGGTGGTACCTGCTTCCGCTGGTGCTGGTCGCGGCGGCGGCCTGCTCCGGGCTGGCCCTGTCGCAGGTCGCCCCGGTGCACCGGGCGACGGCGAGCGTCGTCCTGGTGCCGCCCGAGACCACCCTCGGCGAGACCGGCAACCCCTACCTGTTCCTCGGTGGCCTGGAGCAGAGCGTCGACGTGCTCAGCCGCACCGTCGACTCGCAGCGGGTCCGCGAGGAGATCGACGACGCCGTCCCCGCGGGGAGCTACGAGATCGCCGGCGACACGTCCACCAGCGCCCCCATCGTCCTCGTGACCACGGAGGCCGGGACGGCGGCGGAGGCCGACCGGCTGCTCGACGAGGTGCTCGAGGTCATGCCGCGCGAGCTGGCCGTGCTGCAGGACGACCTGGGCGTGGACGGGCGGGCCCAGATCACCACCCAGACGGTGGCCCGCACCGACCGCCCGGAGGCCGTGCAGCGCACCCGGTACCGGTTCACCGTGCTCGCGGCCACGGGTGGCGTGGTGCTCGGGCTGCTCGTCGTCCTGACCGTCGACGGCTTGCTGCTGCGCCGGCGTCGTCGCCGGCCGCCCGACGTGGCCGTCGCGGTCGCGGCCCTCGCTCCCGCCCGGCTCCAGGACCGGTGACCGTGCTCCAGCCCCGTCCGCCGCGCCGCCCCGGACCCGTGCCCGTCTCGGCGCGGGCGGCGCTCGGCCGCCTGGACGCCACCTCGGTGCTCACGGTGTACGTCGTCCTGCTGCTGGCTGTCCCGAGCCGGATGGTCGTCGGCCCGCTCGGCGGGGCGGGGTCGCCGGCGGCGGTGGCCGCCGCTTGGCTGCCTGGTGTGGTGGGTCGCCCACCAGCTGTCCCGCTCCGAACCGGGGCCGCCGCGCCCCGCCCTCGTGCGGCACGCCCTCCTGGCCTTCGGGTTCGCGGTCGGCGTCAGCTTCGTGGCGGCGAACAGCCGGCCGATCGACGCCGCCGAGTACAGCAGCGCGACCCTCGGCCTGGTGCTGCTGGCGGGATGGGCCGGAGTGGTCCTCGTCGCCCACGACGGCATCGTGTCCCGGGACCGCCTGCTGGTCCTGGTGCGGCGAGTGGTCGCGCTGTGCGCGGCCCTTTCGGTCCTCGGGCTGGCGCAGTTCGCCACCGGGCTCACCCTCGTCGACCGGATCTCGGTCCCGGGCCTGAGCGTGAACCACACCCTGGGCTCGGTGACGATGCGGGAGGGCTTCACCCGGCCGGCGGCGACCGCCAGCCACGCGATCGAGTACGGCGCCGTCGTGACGCTGGTGCTTCCCCTCGCGCTCGCGCTGGCCTTCGGTGACCGGGAACGGTCGCCGCTGCGCCGCTGGCTGCCCGTGGCACTGCTGGGCATCGCCATCCCGCTGTCGATCTCGCGCTCGGCCCTCCTCGCCGGGATCGTCGGCGTCCTGGTCGTGGCGGCCACCTGGCCGCGGGCCGCGCGCGCTCTCGCCTCGGTCGTGGCGGCGGCCGGTGCGGTGCTGGTCTACCTGACCATCCCGGGGATGCTGGGCAGCCTCCTCGGGCTGTTCACCAACATCGGCTCGGACAGCAGCGCGCTGTCGCGCACCGGCTCCTACGACATCGCGGCCGAGTTCGTGTCCGCGTCCCCGGTGGTCGGGCGTGGGTTCTCCACGTTCCTGCCCGAGTACCGCATTCTCGACAACCAGTACCTGGGCCTGGCCATCGAGACGGGCCTGCTGGGGCTGACGGCGTTCCTGGCGCTGCTGGCCGCGGCCCTGCGCGCGGCCCACTGGGCCCGGAGGACCGCCCCCGACCTGCTCGGCGCCCAGCTGGGAGCGGGCCTGCTGGGATCGGTGGCCGCCGGGTCGGCCACGCTCGCGCTGTTCGACGGGCTGAGCTTCTCGATGTCGGCCGGGATGCTCTTCCTCGTGATCGGCCTCGCGGGGGCGTGCCACCGGCTGGGTGCGGCGGCGTGACCGGCGCGGGAGCCGGTAGCCTCCGGGTCGGGCCTCGCCGAGGTCGTCGTCGCCGTGGGTGCGAGGAAGCGACCATGCCTGAGCGCGCCCACGTTCGCCCGCCCGCCGTCACGGTGGCGGCGATCCTTCTCGTCATGCTGATCCCGGTGGCCTGCTACGGCGGCTCGCCCGAAGAGCCGGGGGCGAGGTCGTCGGGGGCCACCGCCCAGCCGGCGGCCGAGGACGTCGGCACGGTGAGCACCCAGCGCGGGAGACCCCGCAACTGCGCCCGCCGGCCCAGCCGGTGCGGATATCCGGACGCGAGCAACACCGGGGTGCCCGCCGGGGTGCGGCTGCGCGCCTCCGGGTCGATCAACGCGAACCGGAACGGCCAGGTGATCAGCGGGCGCGACGTCCGCGGCGAGATCAACGTGACCGCCTCGAACGTCGTCATCAGGAACACCCGGGTGACGGGTGGACGCGGAATCGGCCCGGCGGACTGGGTGGTCATCGTCCGGCCCGGTGCTCGCAACCTCCGCATCGTCGACAGCGTGATCCGCACCCCGGCCGGCTCGCCCCAGGACATCGCGTGCGTCTTCAACATCGGCAACACGCGACCGGTGGTCCTGCGCGTCGACATCAGCGGCTGCAGCGCCGGGGTGTCGTCGGGGGCCGCCCTCGTGCGGGACTCCTACATCCACCACATGGCCCGGATCCGCGGCCTCTCCCACGACGTCGGGGTGGCCTCGAACGGCGGCGGCGGGCTGCGCGTGATCCACAACACGATCTACAACCAGTTCGACCAGACCGCCACGGTGGCGATGTACCAGGACTTCGGCGGACAGCGGAACAACCTGGTCGCCCGCAACCTCCTGGCCGGCGGCGGGTACTGCGTCTACGGCGGGAAGGGCGAGCGGCAGACGTCGAACATCCGCTTCCGCAACAACCGCTTCAGCCGCCGCTACCACCGGCGCTGCGGCTACTACGGCGTGGTCGCCTCGTTCGACCGCCGGGCGCCCGGCAACGAGTGGGCGGGCAACTTCTGGGACGACACCCTGCGCGCGGTGCGCGGCTGAGCGGAGCGACGGGTGGTGGGTTCATGACCGTGTGGGACGTGGTGGCGGCGTGCCGGCGTCGCTGGTACGCCGTGCTCGTCGGGCTGGCCCTCACCGCGGTGGCGCTCACCGGGCTGACCCGGGTCGACGGCGTCTACGTCGCCCGCGTCGACGTCGTCTTCCTGGCGCCCGCGACACCCGCCACGCCCAACCGCATCGCCTCCGCCGCCACGGGCGTGATCGCCACCGCCGGTCTGGTCGAGCGGATGGTCGACCCCGGGCCGTCGGGTGGTGCGGAGCCGGCGTCGACCAGCGCCGCGGTGAGCCTGCTCGGACGCGGGGTGCGCGACGGCTCGGCGGTGGTGCTGCCCGACTCCGGCGGGCAGTGGGCGCAGAGCTTCGAGCGCCCGGTGCTGAGGATCGAGGTGACCGGGTCGTCTGCCGCTGCGGTGCAGGCGCAGGCGTGGGCGCTCGTGACGGAGGTCCGCGACACGACGGCGGAGCTGCAGGCCGACCCGCGGATCGCCGCGGACAACGAGATCACCACGAGCCTGGTGCCGGGCAGCCCCCAGGTCACCTACCGCGAGGGGCACCGCGCGGTGGCGCTCGCGGTGACGCTGTTGCTCGGGGCGGCCGGCACCGTCGTCGCCGCAGGGGCGCTCGACGGCCGGCTCGCCCGGGTCAGGCGGTCGCGCTCACCTCGGTGAGGCTCCCGCGCCGGACGTCGGCGGGCACCCAGTCGGGGAGCCGCTGTCCGAGGCCGAGGTGGTGCTCGATCGCCGCCCGGACCCGCGGGGCCGACCCGCCGTCGCCGTAGGGGTTCACGGCCCGGGCCATCGCGGCGTGCGCGGCCGGGTCGAGGAGCAGGCGTGACACCTCCTCGACGATGGCCACCGGGTCGGTGCCCACCAGCCGCACCGTTCCGGCCTGCACCGCCTCCGGGCGCTCGGTGGTGTCGCGCAGCACCAGCACGGGCTTGCCGAGGCTCGGCGCCTCCTCCTGGACTCCGCCGCTGTCGGTGAGCACGAGCGTGCACGCCGCCATCGCGCGGGCGAAGTCGGCGTAGCTGAGCGGGTCGGTCACCGTCACGTTCGGCCGCCCCGCCAGCGGTGGCAGCAGCACCTCCCGCACCCGCGGGTTCAGGTGGGCGGGCAGCAGGAAGTCGACGTCGGTGAACCGGCCGGCCAGCTCGGCGACCGCCGCGGCCGTGCGGGCCATCGGCGCACCCCACGACTCCCGTCGGTGCGAGGTGACCAGGACGGTCGGGCGCCGCCCGAGCCGCGCGAGTGCCGGGTTCCTCGACGGGCAGCCGGCGGCCGACGACGTCGAGGAGCGCGTCGATCACGGTGTTGCCGGTGACCACGACGTCCGCGCCCGACACGCCCTCCGCGAGCAGGTTGTCCCGCGAGACGCGGCGTCGGGGCGAGGTGCAGCGACGCGAGCTGACCGGTGAGCCGGCGGTTGATCTCCTCCGGGAAGGGGTCGTAGCGGTGGTCGGTGCGCAGTCCCGCCTCGACGTGGGCCACGGGCACCTGCTCGTAGAACGCGGCCAGCGCGGCCACGAACGCGGTGGTGGTGTCGCCCTGGACGACGACGGCGTCGGGGCGCACCTCGCGCAGGGTCTCGGTCACCCCGGCGAGCACCCGCTGCGTCAGCTCGGGCAGCTGCTGCCCGGGCTGCAGCACGGCGAGGTCGCGGTCGGGCACGATGCCGAACAGGGCGTTGACCTGGTCGAGCATCGCCCGGTGCTGGCCGGTGACCACGACCTGCACGCGGAGCGCGGAGGAGGCGCGCAGCGCCCGGACCACGGGGGCCAGCTTGATCGCCTCCGGGCGGGTCCCGTAGACGACCATCACGGTCGCCGGTGCCGCGCGGCCACTCATCGCCACAGTCCGCGGGTGTCGTAGACGACCTTCCCGGCGAGCCGCGATCGGCTCAGCGCCCGGAAGTGGTCGTGGTCGACGAGCAGCACCACGATGTCGGCGTCCGCGATCGCCTCGCCCGCCGCTTGCAGCCGGACGTTGCCGGCGGCCTCGAGCTCGGGCGGCAGCCGCCGGACCAGTGGCTCGGCGACCCGGATGTCGACGTCGGGCCGAGCGGCGGCGAGGGCGGCGACGACGTCGACCGCGGGGCTCTCGCGCAGGTCGTCGACGTTGGCCTTGTAGGCCAGCCCGAGACAGGCGACGGTCGGCTCCCGGAACCGGCCGCAGGTCTGGGCCACCTGGGTGGCCACCCGGTGGGGCTTGGCGTCGTTGATGTCGCGCGCCGCGCGGATCAGCGGCGCGGCCGACGGCGCGACGCCGACGATGAACCACGGGTCCACCGCGATGCAGTGCCCGCCGACGCCCGGGCCGGGGTCGAGGACGTTGACCCGGGGGTGGTGGTTGGCGAGCCGGATCACCTCCCAGACGTCGAGGCCGACCTCCTCGCTGATGAGCGAGAGCTCGTTGGCGAAGGCGATGTTGACGTCGCGGTAGGCGTTCTCGACGAGCTTGGCCATCTCCGCGCTGGCGGCGTCGGTGAGCACGATCCCGCCCTGGCAGAACACCCGGTACAGCGACGCGGCGCGGCGCGCGCAGCACGGCGTCAGGCCGCCGACCACCCGGTCGTTGGTGATCATCTCGACCATGATCCGGCCGGGCAGCACCCGCTCCGGGCAGTGCGCGACGTGCACGTCGGCCACCCCCTCGGAGCTGTGGGGCAGCACGAGGTCGGGTCGCAGGTCGCCGAGCCACCGGCTCACCTGCTCGGTCGTGCCGGGCGGCGAGGTGGACTCCAGGATCACCAGGTTGCCGGGCTCCAGCCGGGGCGCGATCGCCTCGACGGCGGCGCGCACGTGGCGCAGGTCGGCGCGGTGGTCCTCGGCGAACGGCGTCGGGACGGCGATGACGAAGGCGTCGGCACGCGGCGTCTCGGTCGTGGCGGTGAGGTTGCCCATGCTCACCGCGCCACTGACGGCGACGGCCAGGTCGGGCTCGACGAAGGGCACCTCGCCGTTGGCGACCGCCTTGACGGTGGCCTCGTCGATGTCGACGCCGACGACCGTGAGGCCGCGGGTCGCCAGCACGGCCGCCGTCGGCAGCCCGATGTAGCCGAGACCGAGGATCGCGACCCGACCGGTGAACTCCTCATCCATGCTGGTGCTCCTTGCTTCGGTGGCTGTCGTGGTAGGCCGGGCGTGGGTGGACGAGCTCGGCGAGAGTGAGGCCCAGGAATGCGGTGTTGGTGACCAGGTAGCGCCGCCAGAGCCGCCGCGGCTCCTGCAGCAGGCGGTAGGCCCACTCCATGCCCCAGCGCTGCCAGGCGGCCGGCGCTCGTCTGGTCACGCCGGCCAGCACGTCGAAGGAGCCGCCGACCCCGTGCACCACGGGCACCTCCAGCCGCGGCCCGTACGTCGCGACGAAGTGCTCCTTGCGCGGGGTGGGCATCCCGAGGAACAGCAGGTCGGGGCGGCAGGCGGTGATCCGCTCGGCCACCTGGGGTGCCTCGTCGTCGCGGAAGTAGCCGTCGTCGGCGCCGACCACCGTCGCGCCCGGCCAGCGGTCCGCGACGACGTCGCGCAGCCGGGCGACCACCTCGGTGGTCGCGCCGAGGAGGTAGACCCGCAGGCCGTGGGTGTCGGCGTGGTCGAGGAGCGCGGCGAACAGGTCGATCCCGGCCACCCGCTCGGGCAGCGGACGGCGCAGCAGTCGGCTCGCCCACACCACCGACTGCCCGTCCGCCAGCAGCACGTCGCTGGCGAGCAGCGAGTCGCAGCAGCACCGGGTCGGTGCGGAGCCGCGCGACCTTCGCGGCGTTCACGACGCCGACGAGGAGCCGCCCACGGTCGGTCACCGTCGCCGCCGCGAGGTCGACCGCCTCGGGGAGCCGCAGCGCGTCGACCTCGAGCCCGAAGAGCAGCCGCCGCACGGGTGCCGGGCCGGTCACGTCGACCTCCTGGTCGAGCGGCGCCGCGAGCCAGCCGTGCAGGAGCCACGCGGGCTCGTAGGGCCGGCACTCGTGGTCCACGACGGTGGGTCGCAGCCAGCGGTCCGTGCCGGGCACGCGCCAGCCGACGTGCACCGCGCTGGCGAAGGCGTTCAGGCCGCGCGCCGCCTTCCGCGGCTCGCGGCGCCCGACCTTGCGCCACACGAGCCGGGAGCGGTCGTGCACCAGGTCCTCGACGACCTCCGGGTGCCGGTCCAGCCAGTGCAGCCCGGCGGCGACCTCCCGCCGGTGGTCGGTGCCGCCGGCGTCGGCGAGGTCGAGCAGGGCCATCGGCCCCATCGCGTGCTGGTGCACGCTGTAGACCGGGTAGCGCTCGACCACCGAGCCGTCGCGCACGTCGTAGTGCCACCACCACTGGCCGTCCCGACCCTGGAGCGCGCAGAGCCGGTGCGCGGTGCGCTCCGCGGTCGCGAGGAAGCGGGCCTCTCCGGTGAGGGCCGCGGCGCGGGCCAGCGCCTGCACCGGGTAGATGCTGTCGGCGAAGCTGCCGACGTGACGGCGCCACCACGGCTGCACCAGGGCCGGGGTCAGGTGGGGGAACAGGCCGCGGAGTCCCTCGTGGGCACACAGCCGGCGGGCCGCACCGGGTCACGAGGTCGGCGGTGTCGGCGAGTGGGTGTGCGGCCACGGCGGCGCACACCAGCCAGGACAGGGAGACCGTCGGGAGCGGCACCCCGGAGTCGAGGACGGAGCGGCAGCGCGCCACCAGGTCGAGGTCGACATCGCCGGTGACCTCCGCCATCGCCCACGTGGCGAGGGCCACGGCTCCGGCGTCGTCGGAGGAGATGGCGCGGCCCGCGGCCCGCCAGGCCAGGTCGGAGGCGGCGTCGCCGTCCAGCACCCGCCGCTGCACGGCGAGCGGTACCCGGGCGAGCCCGAGCGCCGCCATCGCGGTGTAGCGCAGGCTGGTGCCCTCGGCCCGCAGGGTGACGCCACGACGCCCGGCAACTCCCCGCACGGTGCGGGCCATCTCCTCCCGCTCCGGCAGGTAGGCGGCGCCGACGGCGTCGGGCGCCCGCTCGAGGAGGGTGACCAGGCGCGCGGCCGCCACCGGGTCGATGCCGGCCAGGGCGGCGACGCGGTGGGGGAGCGCACCGGCGTCCGGCCCAGCAGGCACGGAGCGGAGGTCGGCGGTCATGGGCGCACCACCGCCGGCGACCACGCCTCGGCCACGAGCAACTGCGGCCGGGAGCCGGCGGCCACGTCGAGCGCCCAGACGTCGGTGACGCCGGGCTCCTCGGTGCGCGGCAGGCCGTAGAGCACGGTGTCGTCGTCGAGCCACTCCACCTGGTCGTCGACACTGGCCGGCTCGCCGTCCAGCAGCTGCTCGACGCCGGTGGCGAGGTCGAGCACCCCGAGGGTCCAGCGGGGGAGCGCACCGCGGCCGGTGTCGACCTTGTAGGCGACCCGCGTGGCGTCGGGCGAGAGGGACGGGCACGCGGCGTTGTCGCGCACCGCCGTCAGCGTGCGCGCCTCGAGGTCGCCCGCGGACCAGGTAGGTGTGGCCGCCGGTGGCGGCCGTGGCGTAGAAGGTCCGGGCGTCGACGAACGAGACGCCCCACATGTTGCGGTCACGGGCGCTGACGGTCTCGCCGTCGACACGCAGGGTGAACTCCTCGAGGTTGCCGTGGTCCTTGCCCGCGACCGATCGGATCTCGGTGGCGGTGGAGAAGCCGGCCTGCAGGTAGGAGTGTCCGGAGACGAAGCTCGTGGTGGCGACCAGCGTGCCGTCGGGCGAGAGCCGGGTCCGGCTGGGAATGCCGCGCAGTGCCACCGAGTCGGTGACCGACCAGCCGGCGTCCATCGTGACCTGGCGGAAGTGCGGCAGCAGCCCGCGCTCGGTGCGCAGGCAGGTGGCCTCGGAGCCGGTGGCGTCCACCCGGTCGCAGGCCACGTCGGTGAAGGCGCGCGGTCCGCTCGGGTCGTCGAGGGCGACGACGGCGACGAGGCCGTAGTGGTCGTCGATGCCGGTGTGCCGGAAGACCAGGCGGGGGCCGTCCGCGACGGCGGGGAGGTCGGTGGTGGCGGCCGACGGCGCGGCGCCGAACCGGGCCCGCCTGCTCGCGGCCTCGCTCACGACGTAGCCGACGAGGCTCCCGACGACGACCATCGTGACCACGGCGAAGGCCAGCCGGCGCATGCGGCGGCTCATGCCGCACTCGCCGCCGGTGAGCCGAGCCCGCGCAGCGCCACCAGGGCGGCGGGCAGGGCGAGCAGCAGCACGACCGCCATCACCTGCAGGGCCACGGCGGGTCCGACGGCGAACCACAGCAACCCGAACGACACCGACGACACGGTGCGGGCAAGGGCCACGGTGGTCTGCGCCGAGGCGATGCCGCTGGCCCGCATCGACGCCGGCACCTGCTGTCCGGCGAGGGCGGCGAGGACGCCGTCGGTGGCCGCGTAGAACGCGCCGAGCAGCACCAGGGAGACGACGGTCGCGAGCGCGCCGGACAGCGGAGCCGAGGCGCACAGGTACGCGGCCACGAGGGCGGCGTGTCCGAGCACCACCACGCGAGCCCGCCCGGCGCGGTCGGCCAGGCGGCCGCACGGCACCGCGAGCGCGAGGTAGGCGACGTTGGTGCCGACGTACAGCAGCGGGAACCAGTGGACGGCGAACTGGCCGCGGTCGAGCAGCGCGAGGTAGATGAACCCGTCGCCGACCGTGAGCAGGCCCAGCCCGCCGCAGACCACCAGCAGCCGCCGCAGCCGGGGGTTCAGCAGGGTGCGCCAGCGGAACGGCTCCGGTGGGTCGGCCGTCGGGGACGGCTCGCGGCGGCCGCGGCTCGGAGACGAGCAGCCCCAGCAGGGCGAGGCCGAGGACGGCGAAGCCCAGGGACACCGCCATCACGACGTCGTACCCGTCGGGGATCCACCACAGGATGGCGAACGCGAGCACCGGACCGATCACGGCGCCGGTGGTGTCGAGCGCGCGGTGCACGCCGAAGGCCCGGCCGAGGTCCGCGGGACTCGAGGCGGCCGCGATCATGGCGTCCCGCGGCGCCGTGCGGAGGCCCTTGCCGACCCGGTCGACCGCCACCACCGCCGCGACCGCGGCCAGGCCGGTGCTCACCAGCAGCGCCGCCCGCGCCGCGCACGAGGTCGCGTAGCCGGCCGCGGCGACCCACTTCGGGTGCCCGCTGCGATCGGCGGCCCAGCCGCCCCCGACCCGCACCAGTGAGCTCACGCCCTGGTACAGCCCGTCCACGACGCCGTAGCCGACGGTCGAGAGTCCGATCACCGCGGTCAGGTAGAGCGGAAGGACGGCGGCCACCGACTCCGACGAGATGTCGGTCAGCAGGCTGACCAGGCCGAGCGTGACCACCACCGGAGCGACCCGGCGCCGGCCCCTCGCGGCCGGCTCCAGTGCCGAGGCGGCGTCGTCCTGAGGTCGGTCGCGCAGAGTGACGTACACGTCACCACGCACCGGGTCCGGCGACCCGCGCATGGCGCCGATGCACGTGCGAACGACATCAGGTCCCCCAGGGGCTGCTCCGACCTGCGGACGAGGACGTGCCTCTCCTCGCAGGTGACGACCTCCGGAATGTAGGGAGCGACCCGCGGCGGCAGCGGGGCCCGTCGCGCGCCAATACCCAAGA
The DNA here is from genome assembly GCA_963808855.1 of uncultured Actinomycetota bacterium. Lineage (GTDB taxonomy): Bacteria > Actinomycetota > Actinomycetes > Propionibacteriales > Nocardioidaceae > Nocardioides. The sequence continues at coordinate 2,234,059 of CAWEHA010000002.1, forward strand.
ATGGGCACGGCGAGGCACCGCTCCGGCTGGGTGCCACCGAGGCCTTCGCGCGGCACTAGGATCGAGCACGCTGCCAGCCCCAGGAGGTGCAGGTGGGTGGGGTCAGGCTCGGCGTGACCCCGCGCTGACCAGCCATTCTTGACTCGTTCCAGAATGTGCGCCAAGGTCGGCGTGTGCGTTCGACCGATCCCCAGCAGCGGCTTCGGGACGCCGGGCTCCGCGTCACGCGGCCCCGCCTCGCCGTCCTGGCCGCGGTCGAGGCCCACCCGCACGCCGACACCGACACGGTGCTGGGCGCCGTCCGCGCCGACGTCGGCCAGGTGTCGCACCAGGCCGTCTACGACGTGCTGCGGGTGCTCGCCGACACCGGCCTCGTCCGGCGGATCCAGCCCACCGGCTCGGTGGCGCGCTACGAGGCCCGGGTGGGCGACAACCACCACCACGTCGTGTGCCGCTCGTGCGGCTCGATCGCCGACGTCGACTGCGCGGTGGGGGAGACCCCCTGCCTGACGGCGTCCGACGACCACGGCTTCACGCTCGACGAGGCCGAGGTCGTCTACTGGGGCACCTGCCCCGCCTGCCGCGCCCCGGCCTGAACCGACATCTCGCAGTCCACCCGACACGGAAGGACACCGATGAGCCAGAGCTCCGACGGCCCGACGCCCACCGAGGGCAGCCCGCAGGGCATGGACGAGAAGGCGGCCAGCGGCTGCCCGGTCGCCCACGACGGCGTCACCTCGCACGGCAGCGAGAGCGAGAACCCGGCGATCGACTCGCCGCAGCCGACCTCGCACCGCCCGCGCTCCAACAAGGACTGGTGGCCGAACCAGCTCGACCTCTCCGTGCTGCACCCGCACCACCCGGCGGGCAACCCGCTGGGCGCGGAGTTCAGCTACCGCGAGGCCTTCGCGGGGCTCGACGTCGACGCGGTCAAGCGCGACATCACCGAGGTGCTGACCACCTCCCAGGACTGGTGGCCCGCCGACTTCGGCCACTACGGCGGCCTGATGATCCGGATGAGCTGGCACGCTGCCGGCACCTACCGCGTGCACGACGGTCGCGGTGGCGCCGGTGACGGCGGGCAGCGGTTCGCGCCGCTCAACAGCTGGCCCGACAACGCCAACCTCGACAAGGCCCGCCGTCTGCTCTGGCCGGTCAAGCAGAAGTACGGGCAGGCGCTCTCGTGGGCCGACCTGCTCGTGCTCGCCGGCAACGTGTCGCTGGAGTCGATGGGCTTCGAGACGTTCGGCTTCGCGTTCGGGCGCGAGGACGTGTGGGAGCCCGAGGAGATCATCTGGGGCCCGGAGGACACCTGGCTGGGCGACGAGCGCTACTCCGGTGACCGCGAGCTCGCCGACAACCTCGGCGCCGTCCAGATGGGCCTCATCTACGTCAACCCCGAGGGCCCCAACGGCAACCCCGACCCGCTCGCCTCGGCGCGCGACATCCGCGAGACGTTCGGCCGGATGGCGATGAACGACGAGGAGACCGTGGCGCTGATCGCCGGCGGCCACACCTTCGGCAAGACCCACGGTGCCGGTGACCCCGACCTGGTCGGTGCCGAGCCCGAGGGTGCGGCGCTGGAGGAGCAGGGCCTCGGCTGGCGGAGCGGCTACGGCTCCGGCAAGGCCGGCGACACGATCACCTCGCGGCCTCGAGGTCACCTGGACCGACGTGCCGACGCAGTGGAGCAACCGCTTCTTCGAGATCCTGTTCGGCTACGAGTGGGAGCTCACCGAGAGCCCGGCCGGCGCGAAGCAGTGGGTCGCCAACGACCGACGACGCGATCATCCCCGACGCGCACGACCCGCAGAAGAAGCACCGCCCGACGATGCTGACCTCCGACCTCGCGCTGCGTTTCGACCCGGCCTACGAGAAGATCTCGCGCCGGTTCCTCGAGAACCCCGACGAGTTCTCGCTGGCCTTCGCCAAGGCCTGGTACAAGCTCCTGCACCGCGACATGGGTCCGGTCGGGCCCCACCTGCTCGGCCCCTGGGTGCCCGAGCCCCAGCTGTGGCAGGACCCGGTGCCGGCCGTCGACCACGAGCTCGTCGACGACGCCGACGTCGCCGACCTCAAGGCGCAGCTGCTCGACAGCGGACTGTCGGTCGCCGACCTGGTGGCCACCGCCTGGGCCTCGGCCGCCACCTTCCGCCGCACCGACAAGCGCGGCGGCGCCAACGGTGCGCGGATCCGCCTGGAGCCCCAGCGCGGCTGGGCGGTCAACGACCCGGAGAACCTGGAGCGCGCGCTCGAGTGCCCTCGAGGGCGTGCAGCAGCGGTTCAACGAGGCGCAGTCCGGCGGCAAGGCCGTCTCGCTGGCCGACCTGATCGTGCTCGGCGGCACCGCCGCGGTGGAGAAGGCGGCGCGCGACGCCGGCGTCGACGTCACCGTGCCGTTCCGCCCCGGTCGCACCGACGCCACCGAGGAGCAGACCGACGTCGAGTCGGTCGGCTACCTCGAGCCGCGCGCTGACGGGTTCCGCAACTACGTGCGCCCCGGCGAGAAGCTGCAGCCCGAGACGCTCTTGGTCGACCGGTCCTACCTGCTGGGTCTGTCGGCTCCCGAGATGACGGCCCTCGTCGGCGGCCTGCGGTCGCTGGGGATCACCGCCCCGGGCACGCAGCACGGCGTCCTCACCGACCGTCCCGGCCAGCTCACCAACGACTTCTTCGTGAACCTGCTGTCGCCGGGCACCCGGTGGGTCACCTCGCAGTCGGAGGAGAACGTCTACGAGATCCGCGACGTCAGCACCGACGAGGTGCGGGCCACCGCCACCGCCGTCGACCTGGTGTTCGGCTCGAACTCCCAGCTCCGCGCGCTGTCGGAGGTCTACGCCAGCGGTGATGGTGAGGCGAGGTTCGTCGCCGACTTCGTCGCCGCGTGGGTCAAGGTCATGGAGAACGACCGCTTCGACCTGCGCGCCTGATCCTCGTCCGGCCCGCCCCGTCGTCCGCTCCGGACGGCGGGGCGGGTCGGGTCTTGGCCGTGTGGGTCCGGTCCGCATGGCTGCGGGTGATCCGGGTACCGCGCGGCATGACCCAACCCGAGCAGCAGCAGCAACCCCCCGGCGTCCAGCGCGAGATGACGCCCGTGCCCGACTGCGGGGAGGAGTCGTACCGCGGCTCGGGCCGGCTGACCGACAAGGTCGCGGTGATCACCGGCGGAGACAGCGGCATCGGCCGCGCGGTGGCGATCGCCTACGCCCGGGAGGGCGCCGACGTGCTCATCTCCTATCTGAACGAGCACGACGACGCCGCGGACACCGCCCGCCACGTGGAGGAGGCGGGCCGGCGCGCGGTGGTGCTGTCCGGTGACCTCGCCGACCCCGCGCACTGCCGCGAGGTGGTCAACAGCGCGGTCGAGGAGTTCGGCCGGATCGACGTGCTGGTGAGCAATGCGGCCTTCCAGATGACCCGCGAGTGCGTTGGAAGAGATCCCCGACGAGGAGTGGGACCACACCTTCGCCACCAACGTCTCCGCGATGTTCCACCTCTGCAAGGCGGCGTTGCCGCACATGGGCGAGGGCTCGTCCATCATCGGCAGCTCCTCGGTGAACTCCGACCAGCCCGTGCCCACCCTCGCGCCGTACGCCGCCACCAAGGCCGCGATCGCCAACTTCTGCGCGAGCCTCGCGCAGCTGCTCGGGCCGCGGGGGATCCGCGTGAACAGCGTGGCTCCCGGCCCGGTCTGGACGCCGCTCATCCCGGCGACGATGCCCCCGGAGAAGGTGGCGGAGTTCGGTGACGACACCCCGCTCGGCCGCCCCGGGCAGCCCGCCGAGCTCGCCCCGGTCTACGTGATGCTCGCCTCCGACGAGGCCAGCTACGTCTCCGGTGCCCGCGTCGCCGTCACCGGGGGCAAGCCGATCCTCTGACGGAGCACCCGAGAGCGAATGGCTACCGGTGTCGCCGCACGCCGCGGTAGATGAGGCGGTTCGTGACCCACGGCTGCATCACCCGCACCCAGGGGAGCCGGGGCACGCGGAACGGCCGGCCGTCGGGCGCGTAGATGGTGGTGCCGTCGGGCTGCAGGCCGATCACCGAGCCCCAGCGACGCCTTGGCGGCTTCCATGACTTGAGTGGCTTGCCGTCGAGGTGGGCGTGGATGTTGCGCACCAGCAGCCGGTAGGTGAAGTTGCGGGCCGAGGAGCGCAGCGGGTCGGTGGCGGCCACGTCGCCGATCGCGAAGACGCCGTCGGCGCCGGCCACGGTGAGGTCGCGGTCGGTGCGCACGAAGCCGTCGTCGTCGAGCACCGAGGCCGGCAGCCAGCCGGAGTTGGGCCGGGTGCGACCGACCGCCCACACCACGGCGTCGCGCCGGGGCGTCGGCCTGGCCGGTCGAGAACCGCACCGGGCCGGAGGTGATGCGGTCGGGGTCGGGCGGCAGCTCGGCGCGGTGCCCGGGGTGAAGTCCGACGCCGAGCTCCTCGAGCCGCGGCCGCAGGTGCGACCAGATCCGGCGGTGGTGCTGGGGGAGTGCCGCCTCACGCGGGAAGTAGAGGTCGACCCGCTTCTCCGGCCACACCCGCGCGGCGTTGGCCGCGGTGCTCACCGCCGCCGCGCCACCGCCCACCACCGCGATCGACGCCGCCGCCGCCAGCCGCTCGTGGTGCGACCGGATGCCGGCGTCCACCTCGGCGGCCGACTCCAGCGCCGGGCGCCGCCAGAAGCCGTTGGTCACCCCGGTGGCGATCACGAGCACGTCGTAGCCGTGCCGCTCGGTGGTGCCGTCGGGGCGCTGAACCTCCACGAACCGCTCGTCGAGGTCGGCGCCGGTGAGCTCGCCGTGCACCACGCTCACCCGGTCGAGGCCACGCAGCCGGTCGAAGCCGAACCGGTAGTCCTGCGCCCACCGCTCGGGGTCGGTGAGCCGGTGGCCGAGCTCCTGGCCGCTCACCAGGCCGGGCTTCACCGAGACGCCCACCACCTCGTAGCGCCGTGCCAGCCGCACCGCGGTGAGCACGCCGGTGTCGCCGAGGCCGGCGACGACGACCCGGGGTCGGCTCATGCCCGACGCGGGCGGGCGCGGCACGAACCGCGAGACCCGGTCGACGACGTCCTGGTACTGCGGCCGCCGCTCCAGGCTGCGCTCCTCCATCATCGGGATGCTCGCGCCGAGGAACATCGCGAGCATCGCGACCGGGCCGAGCAGCACCCACCACGCCGACGGCGACGCGGCCAGGCCGAACAGCGCCAGCGAGCACCAGAAGCCCAGCTCGCCCACGTAGTTGGGATGCCGCGACCACGACCACACGCCGCGGTCCATCACCTGCCCCGGCTGCTTGTCCCGGGCGAACCGGTGCATCTGCACGTCGGCGACGGTCTCCAGCAGCGACGGCTCCCACGCCCACCAGCACCGCCACGACGTCGAGCCACCACAGCCCACCGCCGTAGCGGGTGACCGCGTACGCGCCGAGGCAGCCGAGGAACACCTGGAACGTCGGGATCACGTGGATCGCGACCAGGTCGACCACGGGCTCGGCGCGTCCCGCCCGCTCCTTGAGCAGCGGGTAGCGCCAATCCTCGTGGTGCAGCCCGGGGAAGGTAGAGAGCCAGTTGCCGGTGAGCCGCACCGCCCACACGAGCACCACCGCGAACAGCAGCCAGAACCGCACCGGCTCGGCCGCCGGGTCGCGCTCCGCCCACCAGTAGACGACGAGCAGCGGCGGGATCACGCTCCAGTAGGCGTCGTAGAAGCTCGAGTTGCGGTACATCCGGCTAGCGGCGAACACGACGAGCGTGGCGAGCACGTCGGCTACCAGCGCGTCGAGCCACCGCCACTCGGTGCGCGGTCCGACCGTCAGCCACAGCACGCCGACGCCGATCGCGACCACGTAGGCGACGGCGACGCGCAGCAACGACTGCCCCCTGCTCACGGCGGCATCCTGTCGCACCCGTCAACACGGTCGACCGGACAGCCGCGCGAGCAGCGCCATGCGCGTCGTGCGGCGCATACCCCTTCATGTCGTTGTCGAAGTAGACGAACACGTCGGCGCTCGCTGCGCCCACTCGCGGCACCGCTCCGCCCAACGGTCGAGCGCGGCGTCGGTGTAGCCGCTGGCGTAGAGCTCCTGGTCGCCGTGCAGCCGCACGTACACGACGTCGGTGGTGACGACGTCGGCCTCGGGCCACCGCCCGGCGGTGTCGGCGATGACGCAGCCGATGTCGTGCTCCCGCATCAGGTCGCAGGGCCTCGCGCTCGCAGAAGCTGCGGTGCCGGAACTCCAGCACGTGCCGCAGCGGCCGGTCGACGGGCGCCGTGGTGAGTGCCCGGTCCTCGGCCACCTTGTCGTCGTGCCGCGCGGCCAGCTCGGCCGCCGCGGTGGTGGTGCGGGGGAGGAGGTCGAAGAACGACCCGACGACGTCGGCGTCGAACTGCGACCCGCTCGGGCAGCTGCCACAGCACCGGACCGAGCTTGTCGCGCAGCGCCAGCACACCCGAGGCGAAGAAGTTGGCCAGCGGCGTCTCGACGTCACGCAGCCGCTTCATGTGCGTGATGAACCGCCCGCCCTTGACCGCGAAGACGAAGTCGTCGGGCGTCGCGTCGTGCCAGGCGGAGTAGGACGACGGGCGCTGCAGCGAGTAGAACGACCCGTTCACCTCGATCGAGGTCATCCGCTCCGCGGCGTAGGCCAGCTCGTCCTTCTGGCGAAGGCCGCGCGGGTAGAAGTCGCCTCGCCACTCGGCGTAGGTCCAGCCGGAGATCCCGACGCGGATCGGTCGCATCCCCCACTCTTACCGAGCCCGGGTGAGCCACGGAACCGCGCTGGGGGTGATGTGCGGCGCGCGGACGCCGCCTTGGCTGGAGCCATGACCACCGTCGACCGCACCTTCACCGTCACCCCGCCGCCCGCCGTCGTCCTCGACTACCTCAAGGACTTCGCCCACGCCGAGGAGTGGGACCCCGGCACCGAGTCGTGCACGCCCGAGACGCCCGGGCCGGTGCAGGTCGGGTCGCGCTGGCACAACGAGTCCAAGATCGCCGGTGTCTCCACCGAGCTCACCTACCGGCTGGAGCGGCTGACCGACAGCGAGGTGGTGTTCGTCGGCGAGAACGACTCCGCCAGCACCTCCGACACCATCACGGTGACGCCGCACGGCACCGGCAGCGAGATCAGCTACCACGCCGAGATCGAGGCCAAGGGTCGTCGCGGGAAAGCTCGCCGACCCGGTGATGAAGCTGCTCTTCGAGCGGATCGGATCGAAGACCGAGAAGCAGATGACCGAGGTGCTCAACCGCCTGGCCTGATGTGATGGTGCCGTGATGATCCGGCCCGACGAGCTGCGGGCGATCCGCGACGGCGACATCGACCTCGCCTTCCGCCGATGGGACCGGCCGCGGGTCAAGGTCGGCACCCGGATGCGCACCGCGGTGGGGCTGGTGGAGGTCACCTCGGTGGAGCAGGTGGCGCCGTCGCGGCTCACCGCCGACGACGCCCGCCGGGCCGGGGCGGCGAGCCTCGCCGCCCTGCGGACGGCGCTGGCGCACCGCACCGACCGGCCGGTGTTCCGGGTCGGCCTGCGCCACGCCGGACCCGACCCGCGGGAGGCGCTGCGCGAGCAGGTGCCGGACGACGACGAGATGGCCGCCCTGCGGGAGTGGCTCGACCGGCTCGACCGGGCCGCGAGCGCCGGGCCGTGGACCCGCGACACGCTCCGGATCATCGACCGCTCGCCGGGCGTGCGCGCGCCGGACCTCGCCGCTGAGCTCGGCCGTCCGACCGCGGAGTTCAAGCGCGACGTCCGCAAGCTCAAGGAGCGTGGCCTCACCCAGTCGCTCGACATCGGGTACCGGCTCTCGCCGCGCGGTGCCGCAGTGCTGGGCGTGCCGACGGCCGAGCTCGCCGGGCCGGCCGGAACCCCGCTGCCGCGGGTCGGTGCGCCCGCGGCCCGGGCGCTCGCCGCGGCCGGGCATCACCACGCTCGAGCAGGCGGCCGAGCGCACCGAGGCCGACCTGCTCGCGCTGCACGGCGTCGGGCCGTTCGCGGTGCGCGCCCTGCGCGAGGCCCTGGCCGCGCGAGGGGCGCGACGTCCGACCCGGCGCTGAACAATGTGACCCTTGACACACGGCGTCCATGAGTCGAGATTGTGCGCACCTACCCCCGGTCGCTCAGGGAGCACTGATGCGTCGATCCCGCCTCACCGTCCTGGTCTCTTCGATAGCACTGGCGGCCGGCGTGATCGCCACCGTGCCCCAGGCGCCCACCCTGGCGCAGACGCCGACCGCGTCCCGCTCGGCACCCGCCGACGAGGAGCGGCTCGAGGTCTACGAGGGCAAGGTCACGGCCGAGCAGGTCGAGGCCCTGGTGGCCACCGGGGTCGACCGGCACGAGCTGGAGCTGGCGCCGGTGCCAGGCGACGAGGGACTGGTCTCCGTCGAGGTGATCCTGTCCACCGCTCAGGCGAAGCGGCTGAAGAACAGCGGCATCACGCTGAAGCTCAAGAAGGTCGACGGCCTCACCGTCACCCAGCGAGCGGACGCCCGGGCAGCCGAGGGCTACGAGGTCTGGCAGACATACGCCGGACCGGGCGGCATCCAGGCCGAGCTGCAGCAGATCGCCGCGGCGTACCCGGGCTTCACCAAGCTGGTCAGCATCGGCAAGACCGTGCAGGGCCAGGACATCAACGCCATCAAGGTCACCGCCGGCGCCCGCAACGTGCGCGACGGCGCCCGGCCCGCCGTCCTCTACTTCTCCGCTCAGCACGCCCGCGAGTGGATCACCCCCGAGATGACCACGCGCCTGCTGCGCCACGTGCTGAGCACCGCACGGCCGGGCGGCACGATGCGCCGACTCATCACGCAGAACGAGCTGTGGTTCGTGCCGGTGGCCAACCCCGACGGCTACGACCACACCTTCACCGACGGCAACCGGCTCTGGCGCAAGAACCTGCGCGACAACGACGGCGACGGCGAGGTCTCGAACGGCGACGGCGTCGACCTCAACCGCAACTTCCCCTACAAGTGGGGCTACGACAACGAGGGCTCCTCGCCCAACCCCGCGAGCGACACCTACCGCGGCCCGAGCCCGGCCTCCGAGCCCGAGACCAAGGCGCTCGACCGGCTCGCGGAGCGGGTCGGGTTCGAGTACCTCGTGAACTACCACTCGGCCGCGGAGCTGCTGCTCTACAGCACCGGCTGGCAGGTGGCCACGCCGGGCCCCGACGACGCCATCTACGAGGCGCTCGCCGGCGACGACGAGAACTCGGCCATCCCGGGCTACGACCCCGACCTGTCCGCCGAGCTGTACACCACCAACGGCGACACCGACTCCGGGATCACCGAGCGGCACGGCACCCTCGGCTTCACCCCCGAGATGGGCACCTGCATCTCGGCCTCCGAGGCCGACCCGGACGACGAGTGGGAGGCCGAGGACTGCGGCACCGGGTTCGAGTTCCCCGACGACGAGTCGCTGGTCGAGGCCGAGTTCCGCAAGAACATCCCGTTCGCGATGTCGCTGCTCCGCTCGGCGCGCGACCCCGACGACCCGGTCTCCACGCTCGGTCTGAAGGCGGACCTGTTCCGCGTCGACAGGTTCGAGGTCTCCCACGGCGGCCCGCAGACCGTCGGCGCGGTCATCAAGCGCGCGCTGAGCAACAAGGTCATGCGCTACCGGATCAACAACGGGCCGCTCCGCACGGTGCCCGCCAGGATCTGGAACGGCGGCGAGAAGTACGGGCGCGACAACCGGCTGTACTACGCCGAGTACCGCGGCGTCGTCACCGGCGCCCGGCCCGGCGACTCGGTGCGCGTCTCCTTCGGAGCCGGCGAGCGCGGCCGGGACGGGCGGGCACGCCAGGTGCGCTCGCCCGCCTTCACCTACGAGGTCGCCTCCGGGGTCGGTGCCGACGTGCTCGTCATCGCCGACGAGGACTACACCGGCGTCAACCCGACCTACCCGCCCGGCACCGACGCGCCGAAGTACGGCGCGGCGCACGTGAAGGCCGTCGAGGACGCCGGCTACACCGCCGACCTGTGGGACGTGGACGCCCAGGGCGTGCCGCACGACCTCGGGGTGCTGTCGCACTACGACGCCGTGCTCTGGTACCTCGGCGACAACCGGATCACCCAGGACCCCGAGGACGAGGAGACCGAGACCTTCCTCGGCCCCTTCGAGGACATGTCCGTGGCCGAGCGTGAGCAGTACCTCACGATCGCCGTGCGCGACTACCTCAACGAGGGCGGCAAGCTGATCCACGCCGGCGAGACCGCCCAGTACGAGGGGGTGCCCGGCTTCACCGACGCCGTCGGCGGCCTGTACTACGGGCTCAACGGCGACCCCGAGGCCGAGTGCGTGATCGAGGACCGGCCCAACGGGGGCTTCGACGGCTTCTTCGACGACTGCCTGATCATGGCCGACGACTTCCGCCAGTACTGGCTCGGCGGCTACCAGCGGGTGTCCGCCGACGGGCCGCTCGCGGTCGACGGCACCGGCTCGCCGCTGCTCGGCTACTCGGCCGAGTTCGGTGGTGCGGCCACCGTCGACAACCCGCTGGACGAGGCCGGCATCTTCGTGCCCACCAGTGAGGTGCTGCCCCCCTCGGAGTTCCCGCAGTTCCGCAGCCGCGGGGCAGCGATGTACGAGGTGCCGCCGGGCGGGCCGTTCGCGCCGGTGGAGGGTGAGCGTTACGCCAGCGTGCTGCACGCCGACGACTCCTACGCCCGCCTGACCCGCACACGTCGACCTGACGGGGGCGACCACCGCGGCGCTGCAGTTCCAGGCCTCGTGGGTGGTCGAGGAGGCGTACGACTTCGTGATCGTGGAGGCCCGCACGGTCGGTGGGGACGACTGGACCACGCTGCCGGAAGTGGGAGGCGCCACCAGCACGGACTCGCCGGCGGAGTGCGACAGCGCCGACGCCTTCCTGTTCGAGAGCCACCCGTTCCTCACCACCTACCTCGGGGAGGACTGCAGCAACCCGGACAGCGACTGGAACGCCCTGACCAGCGACAGCGAGGGCTGGCAGGAGCTGGCCTTCGACCTCACCGAGTTCGCCGGCAGCGACGTCGAGCTCTCGATCACCTACGTCACCGACCCGGGCACGGGCGGCGTGGGCGTGTTCGTCGACGACACCGCGGTGGTGATCGACGGCGTCGAGGACCCGGACGGGTTCGAGGGGAGCACCAGCGACTGGGCGCCGGGCACGGCCCCGGAGTCCAGCCCCGAGCCCGCCACCCAGTGGCAGATCGGTGGCAACGTCGTGCCGCCCGTCGCGGCCACGGTCACCGACGACACCATGCTGCTGGGCTTCGGCCTCGAGCAGCTCGGCAGCGCCCCGCAGCGGGCCCTGCTCGTGCAGCGCCAGCTCGACCGCTGGTTCAGATAGGAGATCGACCCGTCGCGAACGCGCTGACCCGTCGCCTGGAGGCGACGGGTCAGCGCGTTTCGTGCCAGGCAGGCCGAGCACCCGCATGGTGCGGTCGGCCATGCGCCGCTCGCCGAACGCGTTCGGGTGCACGATCACCGGGTTGGTGGTGCCGACCACCGGCTCGATCCAGCGGACGCCGATCGCCTGGCAGGCGTCGTGTCCCTCGGAGGCCACGGACATGTCGACGAAGGTGGCGCCGGCCTTCACCGCGGCCCGCTTCACGTTGTTGTTGAGCACGGTCTGCAGCTCGCGCAGGTAGGGCACGTCGCCGGTGGCGACGGGCATCTGCGGGTAGCAGCCGCCACGCTTCGGCAGGATCCACGGGTAGCCGAGCACGGCGACCCGCGCGTTCGGTGCGCGGTTGCGGACGGCGCGGAACGCCTTCAGCAGCGCCGGGTAGGTCTTGGTGCGGATGTCGGTGACGAACTGGTCGCCGTACTGGTCGCGGCAGGGCGAGCCCTGGCCGAGCGTGCTGAGGCCCGCGGCGCCGCAGGCCGCGATCGAGCCGATGAACACGTCGTTGTCGTTGCCGCCGATGGTCATCGTGACCAGGTCGGTGCCACGGCCGAGCGCGTCGAGCTGCGGCGGGGTGTTGGGGTGGAACGCCTCGAAGTAGTGCTTGCTCTGCGCGCCGCCGCAGGTCACGTCGGTGAGGCGGGCGCCGATCCGGCCCGCGATCACGTGCGGGTAGTTGCGGGTGGAGCGCAGGCACTGCGGCGGGGCGGTCGGGTCGGGCGGCAGCACGCCGGACGCCGCGCTGTAGGAGTCGCCCATCGCCACGTAGTCGAGCGGGGCGCGGGCGCCCGCGGCGCTCGACGGCGCCGTGCCGGTGCCGCCGCCGGCGAGCAGGGCGGCCGTGAGGGCGGTCGAGAGGGCGGTGAGGACGATCCGACGCATGACCGGACCAACGACCGAAACCCCCAGGGGTTAGGGCGCCCTACTGACGCGTCACCACGCGCGCGCCATGATCGGGGCCATGATCGCGCTGCAGCCCGGCCAGGAGCTGGCCCTCACCGACGACGACGGGCACCCGCTGCGACGGGTGCGGCTCGGCGTCGGCTGGGACAAGGAGCGCACCGCCGGCTTCATCGGCACCGGGGCGCCGGAGATCGACCTCGACGCCTCGGCGGTGCAGTTCCGCGGACGCGAGCTGTTCGACCTCGCCTTCTACAACCACCTGGCCACGCGCGACGGCTCGGTGGTGCACCAGGGCGACAACACCAGCGGACGCGGCGCCGGCGACGACGAGGTGGTCGTCGTCGACCTCGGGTCGGTCTACCACCAGGTCGACGCCGTCGTGCTGCTCGTGAGCAGCTACCAGGGCCACACGCTGGAGTGGGTCGACAACGCCTACTGCCGGATCGTCGACGACGAGCGCGACGTCGAGCTGGCCCGGCTCACCCTCACCGCCGGGGTGCCGCAGACCGGCCTGGCGCTCGCGGTCCTGCGCCGCACGGCCGACGACCCGGAGGCCTGGACGCTGCGGGCGCTGGGCGAGGGCATCGCCGTCTCGAAGCCCACCGACGCCGTCGAGGTGCTCCGGCGGTTCCTGTGAGGCGCAGGGTCAGGACTCGACGCGGTTGAGCCGGAAGATCACCCACACGGAGACGTCGGCCAGCCGCTGGACCGCGTGCCCGGCGAGAGTCTCGGCCGCATGACCCACCTGGGAGCCGGCGTGTGTGATGCGTTCGGACATGTGCCTGACCTCCTCGCGGTACCCGAGAGGCCGGCGTCGCGCCGACCGGATGTGGTGAGAATGCCCCTGCCGGGCGACCGAGAAACGCGGGCGGCGGACAGGTCTGAACCACCCGGTGTCAGAGCGAGGTCATGGCCCCCACGGACTCGGGCTGGAAGCCCGGGAAGACGGTGGCGCGGGAGACGTCGAAGCGGGCCTCGACGACCTCGGAGAGCACGCTGCGGTAGTCGGTGGTGACCGGGACGTCGGAGTCGAGCGCGTTGGCGATCGGGTTCAGGGTGCCGTAGTGCTCCTTGCCCTTGACGCCCTTGCCGGCCAGGAACATCACGTTGCCGTAGCCGTGGTCGAGGCCGTAGTTGGAGTTCTCCTGCACCCGGCGGCCGAACTCGCTGAACGCGACCAGGGTCACCTTGCCGCGCTGGTCGCCGAGGTCGCCGAAGAAGGCGGCGATCGAGGCGGCGAAGTCCCGCGCCATCCACTGCATGTCGCCCCACTGGAGCGTGCCGAGGTCGGAGTGCATGTCCCAGCTGCCCGTGTCGAGGGTGATCACCTCGGTGCCCACGTCGCCGCGGACGATGCGGGCGACCTCGGACAGGCCCCGGCCGAGCTCGGAGTTCGGGTAGCGGTCCCGGTTGCTGCGCTCCCGCTGCACGGGGGCGAAGGCGTTCACGGCGTTGAACGCCGAGCGCATCGAGCGACCGAGCGGCCCGCTGTTGGAGTCCCACAGCGTGTGCAGCGACCGCAGCCGCTCGCCGTCGTCCCACTCGTCGTCGCCGGCGAACCGGACGGCAGTCGATGTCACCGGCAGCCATCACCGGAGCGTCGCCGTAGAGCGACGTCGGCACGACGCCGCTGCTGAGGTTGAAGCCCGACAGCGGGGAGCCGCCGCCGATCGCGCCGACGAGCCGGTTCAGCCAGCCCTCGCGCGCGTCCGAGCCGGGGTGGGCGTCCTCGACCTCCTCCATGGCGGCGAAGTGGGAGCGGTTCGGTGCGGGGAGGCCGGTGCCCTGGACGACGGCGAGCTCTCCGGCGTCCCACAGCGGCATCAGGGCGGCGAGCTGGGGGTGGAACCCGAAGGTGCCGTTGCGGCCGACGAGGACGTCCTCCGGGATCGCGATGCGGGGGCGGGCCTGGTAGTAGACGGGGTCGGTGTACGGAACGACGAGCGACAGGCCGTCGGCGGCGCCGCGCATCGACAGGACCACCAGCACCGACCTGGCCGGTGCGGCGGCAGCGGGGGAGGCGGTGATCACCGACGAGCCGAGGATCGTGCTGGCGCCGGCGAGGGCGAGCCCGCCGCCGAGCAGGCCGCGCCGGGAGACGCGCGCGAACTCGGCGCAGCAGGACTGGGGCTCGGGCTGGGGACGGGAGGCAGGCATGGCGGTCACCGGGTCAGGTGGGCGGGGGAGTCGAGGACGGTGGCGATCAGCCGGTGGAAGTTCCAGCGCACCAGCCCGTGGTCGGCGCTGATGACCTCGCCGGGCCGGGTCCGGCACGCCTCGCAGCAGGCCTTCAGCAGCGCCGCGGTCGAGCGCTTGCCCAGCAACCGCTGCGACATGTGGTCGACCAGCACGTCGAAGCGGACCCGACGTCGGGGCAGCCACGCCACCGGCCGGCGGTAGGTGATGCCCTTCGTGGGCCACCAGCCGCCGCCCATCGCCCAGTGGATGTCCATCGAGGCGAGGATCCGGCCGGGGGAGGACCACGAGCTGTTGTCGAGCGGCTGGCCGTCGGGCCGGGGCCAGCTGCACGGCCGGGCGCCGACGCACTCGGCCTGCCACAGGATCGCGCGGGCGGCGTACCCGCTGTCGCCGGCCGGCGGACGCCGCAGGGTCACGCCGAGCGCGCGGTAGGTGGCGACGACGTCCTCGCCGGGGTCGCGCACCTTGGCGCCGACCGACGCCGCGAACTCCGCGCGACCGCACGAGCGAGCGCAGCACCGGCGCGATCGCGGTGTCGTGCTGGAGGTAGATCCGGGCGAGCCGGTCGACCAGGGCCTGCGGCGGGTCGTCGCGGACGAACTTGACCGCCAGCTTGCGGGCGATCCGCTGCGCGGTCCGCGGGTGTCTCGCGAGGTAGCGGAGGTACGCGGTGGTGACGGCGCGGCCGTCGCGCGCGGCGTTGTCGTGGCTGAAGTCCATGACCCGCACCGGGCCGGTCCAGTGGTCGTTCTCGGAGTACCAGGCGTTGAAGGTGCGCCACATGTCGACCCGGTAGCCGGTCAGGATGCGCGCCGAGTTCTTGACGTCGTCCTCGGTGTAGCTGCCGCGGCCCACGGTGTGCAGCTCGAGCAGCTCGCGGCCCAGGTTCTCGTTCGGGTGCTGCTTGGTGGAGACCGCGTTGCTGAGGAACATCCCCATCGCGGGGTGGGTGATCGTGGCGGTCAGCAGGTCGGAGAACTTGCCGAGCGCGTGCCGGCGGACGACCCGGTCGTAGTCGACGCGCCAGGTGAACACGCCGTCGGCGTGCACCGGGACGTGCAGGTGGTTGAGCCAGAACTCGGTCATCAGCTCGTGCACCTGGCGGTTGGTGCGGACCCGCCGCACGAGCAGCCACCGCTGGTAGTCCTCCATGACCTCCCAGCCGCCCATGGCGCCGTCCTTCTCGCGCTGCCAGAGCGTCGCGGCGTCGTACCGGAGAGCGGGCCACCACGCCTGCATGTCGGCGGCGGCGGAGTCGCGGATCCGGCTCGGCGTCAGCTGCCGGTCGAACCACTTGTACGCCCCGCCGGCGGCGCGCACCTGGCGGGTCAGCGCGGGCGTGTGGCCGTAGGAGAACCGGCCGACGATGTGGCGACCCTCCCGCGACAGCAGCGGGCCGCTCGGCGAGCGGCGCGGCCGGTAGGCCGCCTGGGCCGGCGCGGCGGCGGCGGTGGTGGCGGCGAGTGCCGCGAGCCCGGTGCCGCCGGCGGCCGCACCACGGCGCAGGACGGAGCGACGCGAGACGTCGGGGGGCTGGGGTGGGGCGAGGGACACCAGGCGCTCCGAGGTGTGATCGGGTGGGGGCGACGTCCCGGGGCAGCACGGAGCCTGAGCGTGCCTCTACGCTGGTCCCGATGGACGACACCCGATGTATCGGCGGCGGGACGCGACGACTTGACACCGTCCAACCTGCGTTCCCGCCCGAGGTTCAGCACTGGTGACCACCGCCTGGCTCCTGCTGGCCCTCTCCCTGTTCCTGGTCGCGCTGTGCGGCCTCTTCGTCGCCGCCGAGTTCGCCTTCGTCACCGTCGACCGCAGTGCGGTCGACCGGATGGCTGCCGACGGTGACGCGCCCGCCCAGGGCGTGCAGTCGGCGCTGAAGTCGCTGTCGACCCAGCTGTCCGGCGCGCAGGTGGGCATCACCGTCACCAACCTGGGCATCGGCTTCCTGGCCGAGCCCGCCATCGCCGACCTGATCGCCGAACCGCTGGGCGCGGCGGGGCTCCCGGACGGCGCGGTGCGCCCGACGGCCCTCGACCATCGGCCTGGTGCTCGGCACCTTCCTCACGATGCTGTTCGGCGAGCTCGTGCCGAAGAACCTCGCGATCGCGAAGCCGATGGCGACCGCGCGCGCCACCCAGCTGCCGATGCGGCTGTTCACGGCCTCGATGCGCGGCCCGATCCGCGCGCTCAACGGCTCGGCGAACGCCATCGTGCGGCGGCTGGGCCTGGAGCCGCAGGAGGAGCTGCGCTCGGCCCGCAGCTCCACCGAGCTCGCGTCGCTGATCCAGCGCTCCGCGCACCAGGGCACGCTCGACGCCGAGACCGCCGAGCTGATGGAGCGCTCGGTGGAGTTCGGCTCCCGCACCGCCGGCGAGATCATGACGCCGCGGGTGCGCACCCACAGCCTGGAGGTCAACGACCGGGCGCTCGCCGTCATCGACCTCGCCCGGCGCACCGGCCACTCCCGGTTCCCGGTGCTCGACGACGAGGACGTCGTGGTGGGCACCGTGCACGTCAAGCACGCCGTCGCGCTCCCGGTGCACGAGCGCGGCACCACGAAGGTGAAGCACCTGATGGTGCGGCCGATCTTCGTGCCCGACACGCTGCGCCTCGACCCGCTGCTCGCGCTGCTGCGGCGCGACGGCTTCCAGCTCGCCGTCGTGCTCGACGAGTACGGCGGCCAGGCGGGGATCGTGACGCTCGAGGACGTCGTCGAGGAGATCGTCGGCGACATCGCCGACGAGCACGACCGGCTCGGCTCCCGGGCCCGCCAGGGCCGCGACGGGAGCTGGTCGCTGTCAGGCCTGCTCCGCCCCGACGAGGTGGAGGACCTCACCGGCGTCGAGCTGCCGGAGAGCGAGGACTACGACACCATCGCCGGGCTGGTGATGAAGGTGCTGGGCCGGGTGCCGCGGGACGGCGACCTCGCCGAGGTGCCGGTGTCCGACGAGGCGGCCGACGACGACGAGGACTCCTCGGCCACCGTCCGGCTCGCCGTGCTGGAGGTTCAGCACATGGACGGGCTGCGGATCGACCGGTTGACGCTGCGCCTGCACGACACAGCCCGTCGACGAGGACTCGGCGTGAACGGGGTGGTCGCGCTCGTCGTCGCGCTCGCGCTCGTCCTCGGCAACGCGTTCTTCGTCGGCGCGGAGTTCGCGATGATCTCGGCGCGCCGCAGCCAGGTCGAGCCCCGCGCCGAGGCGGGCTCGCGCGCCGCGCGCTATGCGCTCAAGGGCATGGAGAACATCTCGCTCGTCATCGGCGTCAACCAGCTCGGCATCACGGTGTGCTCGCTGCTGCTCGGCGCCGTGGGCGAGCCGGCGATCGCCCACCTCGTGGAGCCGGTGCTGGAGGCCGTGCACGCCCCCGAGGCCGCCGTCCACCCCATCGCCTTCGTGCTGGCGCTGACCGTCGTGGTCTACCTGCACGTCGTGCTCGGCGAGATGATCCCCAAGAACATCGCGCTGGCCGGACCCGAGCGGGCCGTGCTGGTGCTGGCGCCGGCGATCTGGGCGTTCGTGACCGTGCTCCGGCCGGTCATCGTCGTGATCAACGCCGTCGCGGCCGGCGTGCTCCGGCTCTTCGGTGTCCAGCTCCAGGCCGAGGTCAACTCCACCTACACCCGCGAGGAGGTCGCGGCCCTGGTGGAGGAGTCGCGCGGGGAGGGCATGCTCGAGGCCGACGAGTACGACCGGCTCGCCGGCGCCCTCGGCTTCACCGAGAAGACCGTCGCCGACGTGCTGCTCGACCCAGCGGGGCTCACCACCGTCGTCCGCGGCTCGACGCCGGAGGACGTCGAGGCGCTGTGCGCCGCCACCGGGTTCAGCCGGTTCCCGGTGGCCGACGAGGACGGCGGGCTGCTCGGCTACCTGCACATCAAGGACGTGCTCGAGACCGACGAGGAGCGCCGCACCAGCCCGATCCAGGACAAGTGGGTGCGGCCGTTCGCGCCGGTGGCGCGCGACGACCTGCTGCACGACGCACTGGAGACGCTGCAGCGCCGCGGCGCCCACATGGCCCGGGTCGTCGACGAGGCCGGGAGCACCCTCGGCATCGCCACGCTCGAGGACCTCATCGAGGAACTGGTGGGAGAGATCCGCGACGCGGCCCACCATGACGCGAATGAGCCCGTGGCCGGCGAGGCACGAGCCGGCGACGGCGCGAAGAAGGGTTGAGCGAGCGCGCGGGTGAGGCACGAACCCGCGACCGCGAGTCGAAACCTCCGGTGGTCAACGGCCACGCGACCGAGAACAGTGAGCGCGGGCCAATTAGGGTGACCGCGTGACGGGGGAGGGCGCGAACGAGCCGGTGCTGAGCACCCGCGTCTGGACCCTGCCCAACGCCATCAGCATGCTGCGGCTGCTCGGCATCCCGCTGTTCCTCTGGCTCGTGCTCGGACCGGAGGAGGACGCCCTCGCGCTCGGCGTCCTCATGCTCTCGGGCATCACCGACTTCCTCGACGGGTGGCTGGCCCGGCGGCTCGGCCAGCAGACGGTGGTCGGCCAGATCCTCGACCCCGTCGCCGACCGGCTCTACATCCTGGCCGTGGTGGTGGGGCTCGCGCTGCGCGACGTGATCCCGTGGTGGATGGCGGTGTCGCTGCCGCTGCGTGACGCCCTCATGTGGCTGCTCGTGCCCCTGCTGCGCACCCGCGGCTACAGCGCCCTGCCCGTGCACTTCCTCGGCAAGGCCGCCACCTTCAACCTGCTCTACGCCTTCCCGCTGCTGCTGCTCGGCGACGGCACCGGCTCGGTGGCCACCCTCGCCGACGTCTTCGGCTGGGCCTTCGCCATCTGGGGTCTCGGGCTCTACTGGTGGGCCGGCATCCTCTACGCCTGGCAGGTGCGCCGCCTGCTCGCCACCACCGAGCGCCGCACCACCGTCCGCGATGGCTGAGACCGCCGGTCGCCCGACCGTCACCGAGCGCGTCCGCCAGCCGCTGCTGGAGCGGCTCACCCGTGAGGCGCTCGACGACGACTACCGCGCGGCGGCCGACCGCCGCGCCGTCGTCGCCGGAGCCGGAGCCGGAGCGTCCGAGGCGCGGCCGCCGACCCCGGGTGCCCGGGGCCGGCGCGTCGTCATCGTGCTCGCCGTCGTGGCGGTCTTCGGCTTGCTCGTCTCGACGGCGTTCGTGCAGACCTCGCGCGGCGCGGCGGCCAACGACGCCAGCAGGCAGGCGCTGATCCGGCAGGTGGAGGACGGGCGGCAGCAGGTGGCCGACCAGCAGGAGGACGCCGCGAACCTGCAGGCCGGCAACGCCGACCTCACCGGCAGCCTGCAGGAGCTCGGCGAGACCGCGCAGACCGTGCTCGACCGGAGCCGCCGGCTGCAGGCGACCACCGGATTCCTCGCGGTCACGGGCGAGGGCGTGCGCGTCACCGTCACCGAGGTGCCGGGTGGCGACCCCAACCAGACCGTGAAGCCGGGGGACCTGCAGCTGCTCGTGAACGCGCTGTGGCAGTCGGGTGCCGAGGCGATCAGTGTGAACGGCCAGCGGTTCACCACGCGATCGGCGATCGGGAGCAGCGGATTCGCGATCGAGGTGAACGGCGTCGGCGTCGCCTCGCCGTACACGGTGCTCGCCATCGGCGACTCGCGCTCGCTGCAGGGGCGGTTCTACGAGACGACGAGCGGGCTCCAGTTCGACGCGATCGCCAATCAGTTCGGATTCTCCTTCGTGATCGACAATGCTGGACGCTTGGAGATCCCCGCCGGCTTGCCGCGCCAGCTGGTGCTGCGCTCCGCCGAGGTCATCAAGCCCGCCACGCCTCCCGGGAAGGACCCCGACTCATGATCGCCGTGCTGGGCCTCCTCGTCGGGGTGCTGCTCGGGCTGTTCCTGAGCCCGGACGTGCCGGTGGGCCTCGAGCCCTACCTGCCGATCGCGGTGGTGGCGGCGCTCGACGCCGTCTTCGGCGGCCTGCGCGCCTTCCTCGACGGGATCTTCGACGACAAGGTCTTCGTCGTCTCGTTCCTCAGCAACGTGGTGATCGCGGCCGGCATCGTCTACCTCGGCGACCGGCTCGGCGTCGGCGGCCAGCTCTCCACCGGCGTGATCGTGGTGCTCGGCATCCGGATCTTCTCCAATGTCGCGGCCATCAGGAGGCATCTGTTCCATGCCTGACGAGCCCGAGACCGACCCCGAGAAGCCCGACACCGCGGCGTCCACCGCGGCGTCCCCCGCGGCGACCACCGAGACGACCACCGAGACGACCACCGGAACGGCCGACGGGCGCGACCGGCTGCGCGGTGCCTTCCTGCGGCCCAACCGCACCCAGCTGATCGTCGCGGTGCTGCTGGCGGTGGTGGGCTTCGCCGCCGTCGTCCAGATCCGCGACCAGCAGACCGAGGACGACTACGCGGGGCTGCGCGAGCAGGACCTCATCGACATCCTCGACGGTCTCTCCGGCACCGCCCAGCGCACCCAGCGCGAGATCGAGGAGCTGGAGCGCACCCGCACCGACCTGCTCTCGGAGTCCCGCCAGCGCCAGGCCGCGATCGAGCAGGCGCAGGAGCAGGCCGACGCGCTCGACGTGCTGGCCGGCACCGTGCCGGTCACCGGGCCCGGCGTCCGGCTCACGATCACCGAGGTCGACGGCACGGTGTCGGTGGGCTCGATCCTCGACACCGTGCAGGGGCTCCGCACCGCTGGGGCCGAGGCGATGCAGATCAACGGCAAGGTGCGGGTGGTGGCGCAGACCTCGTTCGAGCAGACCGACGACGGGCTGCTCGTCGACGGCACGCCGGTGGAGCCGCCGTACGTCGTCGACGTGATCGGGGTGTCCGAGACCCTGGCCGCTGCGGTCGAGTTCCCGCTCGGCCCCCGCCAGCAGCTGGAGGACGACGGCGCCGAGATCACCGTGGAGACGCTGGCCTCGCTCGACATCGAGAGCGTGCGGGAGCCGGAGCAGCCGGGGTTCGCCCAGCCCGAGTGATTCTCCGGGGTGTCATGCCCTAGTGTCCGTGGCGTGTATCCAGAGGACCTGAAGTACACCGCCGAGCACGAGTGGGTGCGCCAGCCCGGTGAGCACGACGGCGCGGTCCGCGTCGGCATCACCGACTTCGCGCAGGAGGCGCTGGGCGACATCGTCTACGTCTCGCTGCCCGAGGTGGGTGAGTCCGTGTCCGCCGGCTCCACCTGCGGCGAGCTGGAGTCGACCAAGTCGGTCAGCGACGTCTATGCGCCGGTCACCGGCGAGGTCGTCGCCCGCAACGAGGCGCTCGATGCCACCCCCGAGCTGGTCAACAACGATCCCTACGGCGGGGGCTGGTTGTTCGAGGTCGTTCCGGCCGACGCCGACGCGGTCGCGGGCCTGCTCGACCACGCCGCCTACACCGCCACGCTCGACGGCTGAAACGAGTCGGACGACGCCTGCCACGCCCTCCACCCGGCTGATAGGTTCGCCGGAACCGTCAACCTCCACCGCGTGGTGAGGGTTGCCACCGTTCTTGGAGGAACTCGATGCCCTTCTGCACCCAGTGCGGTCGGCAGAACCCGGACGACGCGCGGTTCTGCGCCCAGTGCGGCGCCCGGCTCGTCACCACGGAGGAGACCGTGGTGCCGAACGCCCCCGGCGAGGAGTTCCCGGACCCGGCGAAGGGCGAGTCGACCGCCACCATCCAGATCGGGGTGGGCGGGGGTGCGGCCGGGGCCGACAAGGTCGAGACCGGCGACCGGGCACTGAACCCGGTCGACGCCGCCGCCGTCGACGCGCTGCCCGTCGGGCACGCACTGCTCGTCGTCCAGAAGGGCCCGGGTGCCGGCAGCCGCTTCCTGATGGACGTCGACACCGTGGCCGCCGGGCGCCACCCGAACAGCGAGATCTTCCTCGACGACGTCACCGTCTCCCGCCGGCACGCGGTGTTCGAGCGCACCGGCGGCACCTTCACCGTCTCCGACGCCGGGAGCCTCAACGGCACCTACGTCAACCGCGACCGCATCGAAGAGGTGCAGCTGCAGGACGGCGACGAGGTCCAGATCGGCAAGTTCCGACTGGTGTTCTTCGCCGGCCACGAGCCCGCCTGACCGGGCGCCCCGATGCCCGACCCCCTCCGCCGGGACCAGCCGGCCGCGCTGCTGAACATCGGCCAGGTCCTCGACCTGCTGCGGCCTGACTTCCCGTCGGTCACGATCCCGAAGATCCGGTTCCTCGAGGGGGAGGGCCTGATCAAGCCGGAGCGCACGCCGGCCGGCTACCGCAAGTTCTCCGCCGCCGACGTCGAGCGGCTGCGCTACGTGCTCACCATGCAGCGCGACCACTATCTGCCACTCAAGGTGATCGGGCAGCACCTCGACGCCATCGACCGCGGGCTCGAGCCGCCGCCGGTCGACCCCGTCGTCCCGACGGTGCCCACGGTGGCGCTCTCGGCCGACGGCACACCGAGCGCCGAGTCGTTCCGCCGCACCGACAACCTCCGCCTCTCGCGCAAGGAGCTGCTCAAGATCGCCGAGATCGAGGAGTCGCTGCTCGAGCAGCTCGAGGACTACGGGCTGATCACCCGGCGCACCGGCAGCGCGCACTACGACACCGACGCGCTGGTGATCGCCAAGACCGCCCGTGAGCTCGCCGACTTCGGCTTCGAGCCGCGGCACCTGCGCGCCTTCCGGGCCGCCGCCGACCGCGAGGTCGGGCTCGTCGAGCAGGTGGTCGCCCCGCTGCGGGGTGGTCGCGACGCCGGCGCGCGCGCCCGCGCCGAGGAGGCCACCAGCGAGATCGCGGCGTTGTCGGTGCGGCTACACGCCACCCTGGTGAAGACGGGACTACGTCACCCCGGAGTACGCTGAAAGCGTGCGCGAGGTAGACGTCATGGGCGTCCGGGTCGAGATGCCCTCCAACAGCCCGATCGTGCTGCTGCGCGAGGTGAGCGGGGAGCGCTACCTGCCCGATCTGGATCGGGGCCGTCGAGGCCACCGCCATCGCGTTCGCCCAACAGGGCGTCGTGCCGCCGCGGCCGCTCACCCACGACCTCCTCAAGGACGTGCTCGAGGCCGTCGGCCGCCCGCTGTCGGAGGTGCGGATCACCGAGGTCAAGGACGGCGTCTTCTTCGCGACCCTCGTGCTCGGTGAGGAACCCGACCTGGTCGAGGTCAGTGCCCGGCCCTCGGACTCGATCGCCCTGGCGCTGCGCACCGGCTCGCGCATCGTGTGCGCCGACGAGGTGCTCGACGAGGCCGGGCTCGCGGTGCCGGCCGAGCAGGAGGACGAGGTCGAGAAGTTCCGCGAGTTCCTCGACCACGTCACGCCCGAGGACTTCGAGGCCGACAGCCCCGACCGCTGACCGCCACCCTCAACCTCAGGCTGAGGGTTCGACACGCCGCCCGTGGTTGTTGGCGCAGTACGCCCCGGCGTCGTACCGTGGCGGAGTCCGGCGGAACTCCATCCGTGTTGTTTCCGTGCCGGGCCCGAGCAGGGGAGTATCGAGTGAACGACGACACCGGTGTCCAGAAGTCGATCCGCGACGAGGTCGCGGGCGACGCCATCGCGGACGCCGAGGAGCAGGGGCTCCTCTTCACCGACGACGTCTCGCCGCTCCCGAGCGACCTGGGCTACCGCGGCCCCACCGCCTGCAACGCCGCCGGCATCACCTACCGCCAGCTCGACTACTGGGCGCGCACCGGCCTCATCGAGCCCACCGTGCGCGGCGCCACCGGCTCCGGGCTCGCAGCGGCTCTACTCCTTCCGCGACATCCTGATCCTCAAGGTGATCAAGCGGTTGCTCGACGCCGGCATCTCGCTGCAGCAGATCCGCACCGCCGTCTCCCACCTGCGTGAGCGCGGCACCGACGACCTCACCCGCGTCACGCTGATGAGCGACGGCGCCTCGGTGTACGAGTGCACCTCCAACGACGAGGTGATCGACCTGCTCCAGGGCGGCCAGGGCGTCTTCGGCATCGCCATCGGCGGCGTGTGGCGCGAGATCGAGGGCACGCTCGCCGAGCTGCCCTCCGAGCGCGCCGACCACGACGACGCCGGCCACAGCTCCGCGGGCGACGAGCTCGCCGCCCGCCGCGCCCGCAAGGTCGTCTGACCAACTGGTGGCGCTGACCCGTCACAAATGTCACTGACCCGTCACTTGTACGAGTGACGGGTCGCGACATTAGTGACGGGTCAGCGTTCTGGGTGGGCTGGTTCGGTAGATTGGTCCTGCTGTCGAACCCGTGCGGGAGAGTTCCCGCGAAGGCGGGGCGCCGAAGGGGCAAATCCTCCCCGGAACCTCTCAGGCACCCGGACCGCACGGACGAGGCACCTGTGGAGTCGTGGCTAGCCGCCGCGACGACAGAGGGGGAGGGCACCGGTACGACCCGACCGCCCCCAGGAGACCCCTCGTGTCCGACCACCCCTCGCTCTCCGAGCTCGACGGCGCCGCGCCGTTCGTCGAGCGCCACGTGGGGCTGCGCCCCGACGACGAGGCGACGATGCTCGCGGCCGTCGGCCACGCCACGCTCGAGGAGCTGATGGACGCCGCGGTGCCGGAGAGCATCCGGTCGCGCGAGACGCTCGACCTGCCCACGGCGCTCACCGAGGCCGGCACCGCCAAGGAGCTGCGCCAGCTGGCGGCCGCGAACCGGCCCGCCGAGGCGATGATCGGGCTCGGCTACCACGCCACGATCACGCCGCCCGTGATCCGCCGCAACGTGCTCGAGGACCCCAGCTGGTACACCGCCTACACGCCGTACCAGCCCGAGATCAGCCAGGGCCGGCTCGAGGCGCTGCTCAACTTCCAGACCGTGGTGGCCGACCTGACGGGTCTGCCCACCGCCGGCGCCTCGCTGCTCGACGAGGCCACCGCCGCGGCCGAGGCGATGACGCTCGTGAGGCGCGCGAACAAGAAGGCCACCGGCCCGTTCGTCGTGGACGCCGACGCGCTGCCGCAGACCGTCGACGTGGTGCGCACCCGCGCCCGGGCGATGGGCATCGAGGTGGTGGTGGCCGACCTCACCGAGGGGCTGCCCGAGCTCGACGGGGAGCTGAAGCCGTGCGGCGTGCTGGTGCAGTACCCGGGCGCCTCCGGCCGGGTGGTCGACCCGCGGCCGGTGATCGAGGCGGCCCACGAGCACGGCGCGCTCGCCGTCGTCGCCGCCGACCTGCTCGCGCTCACCCTGCTCGAGTCACCCGGCGCCCTGGGCGCCGACGTGGTCGTCGGGTCGTCGCAGCGGTTCGGCGTCCCGCTGTTCTACGGCGGCCCGCACGCCGGGTTCATGTCGGTGTCGTCCGGGCTGGAGCGGCACCTCCCGGGCCGGTTGGTCGGTGTGAGCGTCGACGCCGAGGGGCGGCCGGCGTACCGGCTGGCGCTGCAGACCCGCGAGCAGCACATCCGCCGCGACAAGGCGACGTCGAACATCTGCACCGCGCAGGTGCTGCTCGCCGTCGTGGCCGCGATGTACGCCGTCTACCACGGGGCCGACGGGCTGCGGGCGATCGCGACCCGCACCCACCGCTACGCCGCGGTGCTGGCCGGCGCGCTCAAGGCCGCCGGGCTCGCGGTGGCGCACGAGGAGTTCTTCGACACCGTGGCCGTGCCGGTGCCCGGCCGGGCCGCGGACGTCGTCACCAACGCCCGCCGGCTCGGAGTGCACCTGCGGCTCGTCGACGACGACACCGTGGGCGTCTCCACCTCCGAGGTGACCACCCGCTCGACGCTCACCAGCGTGCTCAAGGCGTTCGGCGTCACCGCCGACCTCGACAGCGTCGACCAGGCCACCGCCGACGCCCTGCCCGAGTCGCTGCGTCGCACGACGGACTTCCTCACCCACGAGGTGTTCTCCGCCCACCACAGCGAGACCGCGATGCTGCGCTACCTGCGGCGGCTATCGGCGCGCGACTACGCGCTCGACCGCGGCATGATCCCGCTCGGCTCCTGCACGATGAAGCTCAACGCCACCGTCGAGATGGAGCCGGTGTCGCTGCCCGGCTTCGCCGACCTGCACCCGTTCGCGCCGGCCGAGGACGCCGTCGGCTACAAGCAGCTCGTCGAGCAGCTCGAGGGCTGGCTGGCGGAGGTCACCGGCTACGACGAGGTGTCGATCCAGCCGAACGCCGGCTCGCAGGGCGAGCTGGCCGGGCTGATGGCGATCCACGGCTACCACCAGGCCAACGGCGACGACCAGCGCGACGTCTGCCTGATCCCGAGCTCGGCCCACGGCACCAACGCCGCCTCCGCGGTGATGGCGGGCATGCGCGTCGTGGTCGTCGCGGCCTCCGACGACGGCGCCGTCGACCTCGCCGACCTGCGCGCCAAGTGCGAGCAGCACGCCGACACCCTGGCCGCGATCATGGTCACCTACCCCTCCACCCACGGCGCCTTCGAGGACTCGATCACCGAGCTGTGCGAGGTGGTGCACGCCCACGGCGGCCAGGTGTACGTCGACGGCGCCAACCTGAACGCGCTGCTCGGCTACGCGCGGCCCGGGCAGTTCGGCGGCGACGTCAGCCACCTCAACCTGCACAAGACGTTCTGCATCCCGCACGGCGGCGGCGGCCCCGGCGTCGGCCCGGTCGGCGTCCGCGCGCACCTCGCGCCCTACCTGCCGTCGCACCCGCTGCACCCCGACGCCGCGAAGCGCGAGGGCATCGGCGCGATCAGCGCGGCGCCGTACGGCTCGGCGGGCATCCTGCCGATCTCGTGGGCCTACATCCGGCTCATGGGCGGCGCCGGCCTCACCCGCGCCACCGCGAGCGCCGTGCTCGCCGCCAACTACGTGGCGAAGCGGCTCGGCGAGCACTACCCGGTGCTCTACACCGGGCACGGCGGGCTGGTGGCGCACGAGTGCATCCTCGACGTCCGGCCGCTCACCAAGGAGACCGGCGTGAGCGTCGACGACGTCGCCAAGCGGCTCATCGACTACGGCTTCCACGCGCCGACCATGTCGTTCCCGGTGGCCGGCACGCTGATGGTGGAGCCCACCGAGTCCGAGGACCTCGCCGAGATCGACCGGTTCTGCGACGCGATGATCGCGATCCGCGCCGAGATCGCCAAGGTCGGTGCGGGGGAGTGGAGCGTGGAGGAGTCGCCGCTGCGCGCCGCCCCGCACACCGGCCGCGCCCTGGTGGCAGAAGTGGGGACGCGCCTACTCCCGTGAGGTCGGGGTGTTCCCGGCCGGCGTCGACCCCGACAAGTACTGGCCCCCGGTGGCCCGCATCGACCAGGCCTACGGCGACCGCAACCTGGTGTGCGCGTGCCCGCCGCCCGAGGCGTTCGCGGAGGACGCCACGTCCTAGCGGCTGGTTGGGCTGGTTGGGCTAGTTGAGTGCGCCCACGCCGAGCGGGTGCACGCCCGTCGCTGCGGCGTCGTGGTACTCACGCGCGCGGTGCCACACCGCGATCAGGGCCTCGCGCTGCTCGGCGGACACCACGGGGATCCCGTGCTCGATCCGGTGCAGGGAGCCCACGACCGCCTGCAGTGATGCCGTCTTGGGCACCACGCGGCGGGCACCGAGGTCGAGGCACTGTCCCCACCGCGCCGGGCTGCCGGAGCTGGTGAGGGCGACGACGTCGACTCCGGCCTCGGTGAGGAACTGGATCGCGTCGGCAGGGTCGCCGACGATCGCGCCGTCGAGGTCGAGGACCGCGGCGTCGGGACGGGCGGCCAGCACCCGGCCCACCAGGCCGTCGACCGCGCCGTCGTCGTCGGTCATCGCGACGCGCACCACGGTGTGGCCGTTCATGGTCAGGACGATGTCCAGGGTCTCGGCGAACAGCTCGTGGTGTTCGACCAGGGCCAGTCTCATGGGGGCTCCCTCTCTCGGTTCTGAGAGAGAGGAGCGCCCCGGGTGCCGCCTGATACATCCGGAGCGTCCGCGGAGGCCTAAGCCAGGGCCGGCTTCGCGATCGATGCCCGCTGCGAGGACGATCGCGGCTGCGGGGCCTGCCAGCCGGACTGACGTGCCAGCCCCACTGCGGCGAGCTGCGAGCCGACCTCGAGCTTGGACAAGATGGCCTTCACCTGCGTGCGCACGGTCGCCTCGGACACGTAGTCGGCTCGCGCGATCTCGCGCACCGAGCGGCCGGCGCTGAGGTGGCCCAGCACCTCCTGCTCGCGGCGGCTGAGTGTGGCCAGCCGCTCCCGGTTGACGTCCCGCCAGGCCCGCTCGCGGTGCCAGATCGAGATCAGGGCGCGTCGCTGGTCGGCGGAGACGACGGGCAGCCCGTTCTGGATCCTCCGCAGGCTCCCCACGACGGCCTGGAGCGACGCCGTCTTGGGCACCACGCGGCGGGCGCCGAGCCCGAGGCACTCGCCCCATCGCGCCCGGCTGGTCGTGCTCGTGAGCGCGACGACGTGCACCCCGGCCTGCGCCAGCGGCCGGATCGCGTCGGCGGCGTCACCGGAAACCGGGACGTCGAGGTCGAGGATCACGGCGTCCGGGCGGGCCGACAGCACCCTGCTCACCAGCGCGTCGACGGCGCGGGCGCCGTCGGGCACGTCGACGCGCACCACGGTGTGGCCGTTCATGGTCAGGGCGATGTCCAAGGTCTCGGCGAACAGCTCGTGGTGTTCGACCAGGGCCAGCTTCAGCGGCATGGGGCTCCTCCAACGGGATTCTGGGAGGAAGGAGAGCGCCACGCGCCCGCTGATACATCAGGGAGTATCAGGAGAAGCACACGAACGGTGCCGGTGCGGCGTCGGGCCGCCGCTCGACGGCGGCCAGCGCCTCCGGTGGCGTCAGCCCGTGCCGCAGGCCGGCGTGCACGGTGACGAGGGCGGCGTGCGCCGCGCTGTCGCCGACGGCGGCGGGAGACGCCACGACCCACCGGGCGCCGGCGTGGAGCCACGCGGTGGTCATGCCGATCAGCTCGTCGCGGTGACGGACCGAGGAGCGGCCCACTTCGCAGGCCGACAGCAGCACCACGCTCGGCACCGCCGGCAGCTGGTCGACGTCGTAGCAGTGCCAGGACCCGTCGGCCAGCTCGAGACCGGAGAACAGCGGGCTGTCCGCAGCGTGGCGGCCGTGGGCCGCGACATGGAGCACGTCGACCGCTGCCGCCAGCCCGGACACGGCCTCAGCGGTGGCGGCCGGGCCGGCCAGCACCTGCGACCCCGGCCAGGTCGCGGCCGCGGCGGTGACCTCGGCGACCGCCCGCGGCACCCCGGGCCCGGCGACGAACCCGGCTCGGTGCAGGGCACCCCGTGCGGCCTCGCCCTGCACGGACACCCAGGCGGTGGCGGAGCGCGCGACCGTGACCGGTCGGCCGTACCACCCCTCGAGCAGGGTCCACGGGACGCCCGCGAGCAGTCCGGACGGAGTCAGGACGACCCGGCGGTCGCCGACGTCGTCGATCAGTGGGGCGACCAGCCGGTCGGCCAGCCCCGCGAGTCGGCGGTCCAGGCCCTGGCGCACCGTCGCCGCCATCGTCTCCGGCAGGTCGGCGGCGGCGATGTCGAGGTCGGCCGCCAGCCCTCCCAGCACCGACTCCAACTCGGCGCGGTCGCCGAGGGGATGGCGGACGACGCCCTCGCCGGTGACGACCAGCGCGACGACGGCGGGGTCGGCGACGACGTAGGCGACGAGGGCGGTGTCGGCGCCGAGCGTCGCCTGGAGGCGGTCCAGCCCGACCGGGTCGACCACCCCGCCCGAGCCGCGGTGCAGCCAGGCGCGTTCGCGCACCCGGCGCCGCAGCTCGGCCTCGCGGGCCGGCGTGGGATTGCTGCGCAGCTCGGCCAGGTCTGCGACGGTCTGGTCGTCCTGGGGCGCGCGCACCGGCTGCACCCGGCTGGAGAGCATGCGGGCGCGTTCGGACCACTCGAACACCACCGTCGGCGACCGGGAGTCGGCGGCCAGCCGCAGCCCCCGGGCGGCGAGCCGCATGCCGTCGCGCACCACGTTGGTCTGCAGGTCGAGGCTGCCGAACGAGCTCTGCCAGGCGTGGAGGTCGACCAGCCCGTCCCGGAGCTCGTCGAGGGCTCGCGTCCGGCGGCCCCGGGCGGCGTGCAGCGACGCACGGGTGTCGTGGTCGAGCAGCCGGACGTCGAGCGGTGCAGTGGCGCGTTGCCGAATCCGGCGCAGCCGCGCCGCCGCGCCGTCCAGGTCGCCGCGCCGGACCATCGCCCGCGCGACCTGGAGGGTCGTGCTGGCCGCAGCCGCGTGCAGGCCGTGGCGCGCCAGCCGGCGTGCGAGGGCGTCGCCGTGCTCCAGCAGCCGCGGGCCCGCGCGCCCCAGCTCGACCTCGGCGGCCAGCACGATGGCGTCCGCCCGGTCGCGCCACGCCGGGCTGTCCGAGCGCTCGAACCTCGTGCGTGCGCGTCGTGCCACCGCCGCGGCCCGGCGCGGGTCGGCGGCGAGCGTGGTGCGGGCGATCACGAGCTCGGCCTCGGCCTGGCGCTGCGGGAGCCGTCGGCGGCCGTACGCCGCCGCCGAGCGCACCAGGGCGTCGAGCGCCTCGTCGACGAGGCCCGCGGCGAGCAGCGCCTCGGCCCGATCCTGGTCGGCCATCGCGGTCATCACGGGGCCCTCGGTCACGAAGGTGGCGTAGGCGTCGTCGAGATGGCGCAGCGCGCCGATGAGGTCGCCCTCGAGCAGCAGCGCGTAGCCGTGGTTGTGCTGCGCCTTCGCGGCGTTGTACTCGTCGCCGTCGGCCGCGTAGAAGTCGTCGGCATCGCGGAAGTCCCGCGACGGCGGCGCGGGTGTCGCCGCGCTGCAGGTGCACGTTGCCGCGGTTGAGGTGCACGTTCCCCAGGTCGAAGGACGAGGTGAGCAGGGGGATCGCCAGATCGAAGGCCGTCAGCGCCGACGCACTCTCTCCCCGGAGCATGTGGAGGAGTCCGACCTGGCCGTGCACCGAGCCGCGCGTCCGGTCGGACAGGCCCGGCCGGCTGAGGGCCACTGCGCACAGGTCGAGGGCTGCCCGTGGGTCACCGCGCTCGGCGAGCACGTAGGCCTGGCTGAGCTCGATCCGGGCGAGCAGGTCGCCGGGCTCGAGCCCCACCCGCGCCCGGGCGAAGTAGTCCTCGGCCGCCGCGTGCCGACCACGGTTGTAGGCCCGGACGCCGCGACGGTGCAGCTCCTCGGCCGACAGCATCCCGGCATCATCGCGCGAGGTCGGTGCACGCCTCCACTGCCGTCCAGGAGCGGGCGACCGCGCCGGCGGCGTCGTCGTCGGTGACGCCGGTGGCCAGCAGCTCCCCGACCTGCTGGGCGACCAGCCCGGCGAGCACCGGGGCGGCGAACGACGTGCCGCTCCACACCGCGAAGCCGCCGCGGTAGTCGTCGGGGTCGATCGAGGCACGGGGCCGGCCGAAGGCGCGGTGCTCCGCTATCGGCTGGTAGCCCCCCTGGAACCGCGGCATCGTGCTGAGCACGCTGGCCCCCCGCTCGAAGGCCGCCACCCAGGGGCCCGCATTGCTGAACAGGGCGTCGGTGCTGCGGTTCGGGTTGAGCGCACCGACCGAGACCACCGGCACGACGTCGGGATCGGACGCCTGGTTGGCGCCGTCGCTCCACAGCGTGAACGCCGCCGGGAAAGCGGGCCGGCTCGTGGCGTCGTTGCCGGCCGAGGTGACCACGGCGACGCCGTTGCGCCCGAGGTCGTCCAGGATCGCCAGCATCGTCGGGTCGAACAGGCCGTCCTCGGGCGTCTCGTGGTAGTAGCCCATCGACAGGTTGAGCACGTCGATCGGGTGGCCGCCGGGCGCACCGTGACGATGGCGATGCGCGAGCTCGGCGATCTGCGACAGCGCGGTGACGAGCTCGGACTCCACGATCGGACCGTCCGGCGGCACGATCGCCCAGGCCACGATGTCGGCGTCCGGGCACGCCTGGTGCACCAGCCCGGCGATGAAGGTGCCGTGACCGGCCATGACGTCGAGCCCGCCGTCCAGCGGGCCGGCGAGGTCGCCCCAGCTCTCGAGGTCGAACGGCGGTGTCGGGGATGCCGATCGGTGTCGCCGTCCAGGGTGACGTCGGTGCGGACCGCCCGGTCGAGCCACGGGTGCCGGCCGCAGCCGGTGTCGAGCACGGCCACCACGGGTCGGCGGCCGGTCAGCTCGTCGTCGGGCGTGCGCTGCGGCGGCGCGCCGACGAACGCGACCGGCTGGCGTGCGCCGGCCCCGACCTCGAGGTAGCTGGCGACGGCGGAGGAGGCGTTGCCCGAGTGCATCGGGTTGCCGGAGTGCATCGGGTGTCCGGAGTGCATCGGGTTCGGGTCGATCGCGGGCTGCACCACGTGGTCGAGCCCGACTCCCCGCACCGCGTCGACGCCGAACTGGGCGCGGGTCTGCTGGAGCAGCACCCAGCCGTCGGGCGCCGGTGGTCGTGCGTCCGGAGGCGAGCCCGAGCGACACCGTGCGCAGCCCGAACCGGAGCCGCGCGGTGCGCGGGTCCTCGGGGTCGAGCACCGCGGTCCACCCGAGCCGCTCGGCGACCTCCGTCAGCACCTTCATCGCACCGTCGAGGTCGATCGACTTCGACAGCACGAGCCGGGGCCCGACGTAGACGGTGGGCCGCGCGACGACGCCGTCGACCTGCAGTGCCGTCGCCGGGTCGAGCACGCGGCCGTGCACCGAGGCGATCGCCTCGCGGCGTGGCGGGCTCGGGTCGCGGTCCAGGGGCGTGCGGGTGCGGGGCCCCTTCGGGTCTGGGTGGCGTCGTCCTGCTCGGGGGGCTGGGCTGGCATGGGGGGACGTGTCTCCTAGATCTCGAAGGTCGGGGTGACGAAGCCGGGGCGGGCGGCGTCGACGGGGTCGAGGTGGAGCCGGACGGCGCCGGATGGCAGGTCGCTCAGCTCGAACCGGCCGTCGTCGCCGGCCTCGGCGGTGCCGACGGTGGCCGTCTCGTCCTCGTCGAGGCGGGTGAGACGAACCCGGGCCGGGAGCGAGGGGACGATCCAGCCGTCGAGCCGGTCGCCGGCGAGCCGGAGCAGCAGGTCGACCTCGTCGGTGGCGAACCGGAGGGTCAGCGCCGAGGTGCCGGCGGAGCGGACGCCGGCGAGCAGGGTGGAGCGCTCGACGAGCACCATGAGCTCGTGGTCCCAGTCGGTCGTCAGCAGGGCGGCCTCACCGCGGGCGTAGCGTGCCATCCGGTCCGCCAGGCCCGGCGGCATCGGGTCGCGCTCGCGCCACAGGTCAGCCAGTCGGTCGAGGATCTCGTCGTCGTTCACGGCGTCGTTCATGTGGGGGCTCCGGGTCACTCGGGGAGGGGTTCGGGGGCGAAGGCGGCGCGCAGCTTGGCGAGGCAGCGGCTGCGGGTCGGGCCGATGCTGCCGACGGGCATGCGCAGGTCGGCCGACAGGCCGGCGTAGTCGGGACGGCGCTGGAACGCGACGACCCGCAGCAGCCGCTGGCAGCGTTCGTCGAGCGCCGAGACGGCGTCCCACAGCCGGGCGTGCTCCTCGCGCGCGACCACGGCGCTCTCGACCGACGGCTGGGTGGCGGCGCCGGCGTGGATCTCGAGGTCGGCGGGGTCGACGGGGAGGTCGCGGTGGGTTCGTGACGTCGTCCGCCAGGCGGCCCGCCGGGCCGTGACGCTCAGCCAACGCCCCACCGCCTGGGGGTCGCTCACGGTGTCGCGATGGTGCACCAGGGCGAGCCAGGTGCCCTGCAGCACGTCCTCGCACTCCTCGGGGGTGAGGCGGTAGGCGCGCACGATCTGCCACAGGACGGGGGTCATGACCTCGACCAGGTGGTCGAGGGCGGTGGCGTGGCCACCTCGCCACCGGGTGAAGTGCCAGGCGGCCTGGTCCCAGAGGTCGACGGGGCCGGTGGACTCGCGTCCCGCCGACACTGCGGACATCGCCCTCCCCCGATCCCACTGGTTGCCCGTCCTCGAGGGGTCCGCGACACGGCTCATGACGACTCAGGAGCACGGACTCCCCGGGCTGATACATCTTGGGACCGGTATTCCGCTCGTGTCCACCGGGACGGGGCGCCTGGATGAGGAGTGGTGCATGACCGAGGTGTTGCTGGAGTCGACGGCCCGCAGCCTGCTCAGCCGGGTCGCGCGTGCCCAGGCCGAGGCGCGGGCCCCGTCGGTGGTGGCCGGCGTGGTGCGCGATGGCGCGCTGGTGTGGTCGGCGGGGCGCGGCACCACCGTGCGAACCACCGACCTGGAGGCGGACGGCGACCGGCCGGATGCCGACACCCAGTACAAGATCGGGTCGGTCACCAAGACGATGACGGCGGCGCTGGTGATGCTGGCGCGGGAGCGGGGCGAGGTCGACCTCGACGACCCGGTGCGGCGGTTCCTGCCCGACGGCCCGTTCCCCGACGCGACGCTGCGCCGGCTCCTCTCGCACGCGAGCGGCGTCACCGCCGAGCCGCACGGCACGTGGTGGGAGCGCGCCGACGGCGGCGACCTGGCTGCCCTGGCCGCGGCCCATGCCGGGGTCACGCCGGTGCTGGAGCCGGGCACCACGTTCCACTACAGCAACGTCGGGTTCGGCGTCCTCGGCGGCGTCGTCGAGCAGGTCACCGGTGCCACCTGGTGGGAGGCGCTGCGCGCCCAGGTGCTGGAGCCGCTCGGGATGGGCCGCACCAGCTACCACCAGGAGGCACCGCACGCCGACGGGTTCGCCGTCCGCGACCTCACCGGCGAGCTCACCGTGGAGCCGCTGCCCGACACCGGCGCGATGGCGCCGGCCGGGCAGCTGTGGAGCACCGTGGCCGACCTCGGGGTGTGGCTGACGGCGCTGGTCGACCCGGAGCGCTCGGTGCTCTCGGCCGACACGCTGCGCACCATGGCCACCCCGCTCGCCGCCACCCAGGAGGACCGCACCGGCACCTCGATGGGGCTCGGCGTGTTCGTGCACCGCGACAAGGGCCGCTCGGTGCTGGGGCACGGCGGGTCGATGCCCGGGTTCAGCTGTGGCGTGCTGGTCGACCGCGACACGAAGGTCGGCGTGGTGCTGCTCAGCAACGCGGCCTGGGGGCTCGGCGGTCCCGCCGTCTCCGACCTGCTCGACACGGTGCTCACCGCCGAGCCCGCGCTGGCGCCGGAGTGGACCCCGACGCGGCAGGTGCCCGACGACGTCCGCGACGTGGTGGGCACCTGGCACTGGGGCGAGGCCCCGAGCCGGCTGCGCTGGGACGGCGCCCAGCTGCGGCTCTCGCCCCTCGCGGGCACCGGCCGGGTCGCCACGTTCGCGCCGGGCGGTGCGCCCGACACCTGGGTCGGCACCACCGGCTACTTCACCGGCGAGACCCTCACCGCCGTCCGCGGTGACGACGGCGACGTGTCACACCTGGAGCTCGCCACCTTCGTCTACACCCGCGTGCCGTACGACCCCGCAGCACCGATCCCCGGCGGCCCACCCGAGCGCTGACACCGTCCGTTCACCTCACTCCGGTAGGAGTGGGGCGTGGGTGGGGAGACAACGGCGGGCGAGGTGCTGGGTGCCCGGCTCGCCGAGCAGGTGGCCGAGCTGCACCGACGCGACGCCGAGGTACGTGACGGCGTCGAGGACGGCGTGCACCAGTTGCGGGTGACCTGCCGGCGGCTGCGCGGTGCGCTGGCCACCTTCCGCCCGGTCGTCGACCGCGAGGTCACCGACCCGCTGCGTGACGAGCTGCGCTGGCTCGCCCGCACCCTGGGCGGTGGCCGGGACGCGGAGGTGGCCCATGCTCGGCTGCGGCCACTCGTCGACGAGCTGCCCCGCCTCGCCGTCGTCGGACCGGTGCGGCGGCGGCTCGACCGCACCTACGCCGAGCGGCAGCGGGTGGCCGACGCCCATGCCACGCGGATCCTCGACGGCGCCCGCTACCGGCGACTGGCCGTGCGGCTCGACACGCTCGTCACCGATCCGCCGTTCACCGACCGGGCGGCCGAGTCGGCGTCCGAGGTGCTGCTGCCGCGCGTACGGCGCGACCTGAAGCGACTGCGGCGTCGGATCGAGGCGGTCGACGCGGCCGAGCCCGCCGACGTCGACGCCGCCTGGCACTACGCCCGGAAGGCGGCCAAGCGGCTGCGGTACGCCGCCGAGGCTCTGGAGCCGGGCTGGGGCGACGACGCGACGGCGTTCCGGGAGAGTGCCAAGAACGTCAGCAAGCAGCTGGGGGAGCGGCAGGACACGGTGGTGGCGCGGGCCGACCTGCGGCGGATCGGCCGGGAGGCCACCGAGGCCGGCGAGAGCGCCTTCACCTACGGCGTCCTGCACGAGGCGGAGCGCGAGCGCGCCGCCCGCCTCACGGCGCAGGCGGAGGATGCCTGGCAGGAGCTCGACCGCAAGCCGCTGCGCCGTTGGCTCAAGCCGTGAGCCCGCGGCTGGCCATCAGGTCGGCGCGCTTGAACGCGTAGCCCACCATCCAGTGCGGGGCGTAGCGGTAGAACCGGATGTCGCCGCCCCACTCGTACGGCGAGCTGCCGTAGTGGCGGGTCCAGTGGTCGAGCACCTCGTCGTGGTCGTCGTCGTCGCGACGCAGCGGCGTCACCCGCCCGTGGCTGAACACCGCGAGCTCCTCGCCGTCGACGTGCGCGACGCTGCACACCGGCCGCGCCTCGAGGTGCCGCGCCTTGGCGGCACCTCCGGCGGTGCTGAACGACCAGGTGGCGTGCAGGAAGTGCCCGTCGACGGCGGAGATCCGCGGCTCGCCCTGCGCGGTGACGGTGGCGAGGCTCAGCACCTTCATCCCCGTGAGCAGCCGCACCAGGTCGTCGGCGGTGAGGACGCGCTCGCCGTGGATGATCGAGCGCAGGTGGTCGGTGGCCTGCCCGTGGGAGGCGTCGAGCAGCTCCTGCAGCGCCGCCACCTCGGCGTCGGTCTCGTACATGCCTCGGACGCTACGCCGGGACGCCGGCGCGTGGCTTGACCGTCCTTGCTGCCGAGTCGGCGCGTGATTTCAGCTGAGCAGGGCCGAGTCGGCTCGAAAGACGAGCCGAGTCGGCTACTCACATGGCCTGGGAGACGCTGGACATGTTGAAGTCGGGGATGCGGAGGGCGGGGGTGGCGGTGCGGGAGAAGTAGTCGTCGCCCCACTCCCGGCTGAAGCTCGGCACCGTGGCGCTCGCGTGGGTGAAGCGGCGCAGCAGGTCGACCGGGCTCTCGTTCCAGCGGAAGTTGTTGACCGACCCGGTGATCTCGCCGTTCTCGACGAGGTAGACGCCGTCGCGGGTGAGGCCGGTGAGCAGCAGGGTCTGCGGGTCGACCTCGCGGATGTACCACAGGCAGGTGAGGAGCAGGCCGCGCTCGGTGCCGGCCACGAGGTCGTCGACGCTGCCGGAGCCGGCGTCGACCTCGAGCACGAGGTTGTCGATGCCGGGTGTCACCGGCTGCGACGTCATCGCCGCCGAGTGCCGGGTCTGGATCAGCGAGGCGAGCTCGCCGTCGCGGATCCAGTCGGTGCGGCCCAGCGGGATGCCGTTGTCGAACACCGACGACTCGTTGCCCGAGGCACCGGCCACCACGAAGGGCTCGCACTCGAGCCCGGGGAAGGCGGGGTCGGAGTAGAGGTGGACGCCGGGGGCGGTGACCCGCTCGCCGATCCGGGTGCCGGTGGGACGCCGGCTGTAGACCGACTGCCCCTCCCAGGCGACCCGGGCGCCGGCCGACCAGTAGGCGTCGATCATCAGGTCGGCGACCGAGCTCGGCGGCAGGATCGTGTCGTACCGGCCCGCTGGCAGGTCGACGCGGCGCATGCCCCATGCGAGCCGGGTGGCGACCTCGGCCTCCATCGCGAGCGCGTCGACGTCGGCGAAGTCACGCGTGGCGCCGCCGACCCACGCGCTGGTGGTGAGCGCGGCGTCCTTGCCGGTGCAGGCCCAGTGCCCAGTGGGCTGCACGTGTCGCAGCCGCAGCCCGGTGGTGGAGCCGAGGTACGTGGTGGTGACCTCGTGGTTCACGAATCCGTAGAGCACCCGGTCGCCGGCGTCGGCACGGCCGAACGCCTCGCCGAGCGCCGGGGCGAAGGCGTCGTAGACGTGGATGTCGGTGGGCACCGGCGGGTCGTCCCAGTCCTGCGAGGCCGGGGTGTCGGCGACGAGCGGGTTCGCGTCCTCGGCGGGGCTCGCCGCGCGCGCCTCGGCGTCCGCGGCGATCACGAGCTCGCTCACCTGGCCCTGCGTGGTGGCGGTGCCGGAGCGCGAGCCGGTGGCGACGCCGTCGGCACGGTTGATGAACGAGATGACCGTGACGTCGAGGCTGTGCATGACGCCGTTGGTGGTGAGGGTGTTGTTGGCCCAGCGCAGGTTGGCGCTGGTGTGGTCGCGCACGATCACGAGGCAGTCGTCGGCGACCGAGGTGGCGAGCGCGTGCTCGACGAGCGACTGGGGGACGAGGGGGGTGCTCACTGGCCGCCCTCCTCGACGGTGTTGAGGATGTTGACGCCGCGGAACAGCGACGTCGGGCAGCCGTGGCTGACGGCGGCCACCTGGCCGGGCTGGGCCTTGCCGCAGTTGAACGCGCCGCCGAGCACCCAGGTGTCGCGACCGCCCACCGCCTCCATCGAGCCCCAGAAGTCGGTGGTGGTGGCCTGGTAGGCGACGTCGCGCAGCTGACCCACCAGCTCGCCGTTCTCGATGCGGAAGAACCGCTGGCCGGTGAACTGGAAGTTGAACCGCTGCATGTCGATCGACCACGACTTGTCGCCGACGACGTACAGCCCGCGCTCGACCCGGCCGATCAGCTCCTCTGTGCTCGGACCGTCGGCGGCCGGCTGCAGCGACACGTTGGCCATCCGCTGGATGGGGATGTGGCCGGGGGAGTCGGCATAGGCGCAGCCGTTGGAGCGGGGCCGCCCGTCGAGGGTGTTGAGCTCGGGCAGCATCACCGCCATCGGCCGGTCGAGCTGGTAGCCGACCAGGACGCCGTCCTTGACGATGTCCCACGACTGGGTCTGCACGCCCTCGTCGTCGAAGCCGACGGTGGCGAGGCCGTGCTCGACGGTGCGGTCGCCGGTGACGTGCATGACCGGGCTGCCGTACTGCAGCGAGCCGAGCTTGTCGGTGGTGGCGAACGAGGTGCCGGCGTAGTTGGCCTCGTAGCCGAGCGCGCGGTCGAGCTCGGTGGCGTGGCCGATGGACTCGTGGATGGTGAGCCACAGGTTCGACGGGTGGATCACGAGGTCGTAGGTGCCGGCCTCGACGCTCGGCGCCTTGAGCTTCTCGGCGAGCAGCTCGGGCACCTCGTCGATCTCGGCGTCCCAGTCCCACGCGCCCTGCTCGGCCGCACCGGACGACGTACTCCCAGCCGCGCCCCACCGGCGGCGCGATGCTGGCCATCGAGTCGAAGGTGTCGGCGCCCGCGCCCATCGCCTCGAAGCCCGGCTGCATCCGCACTCGGCGCTGGGTGGTGCGGGTGCCGGCGAGGTCGGCGTAGTACTTGTGCTCGTCGACCTGCTGGAGGCTGGCAGCGGCGTGGTCGACGGCGGCGCCCTGCCGCAGCCGCTCGGTCCAGTCGATCAGCACAGCGGCCTTCTCCGCCACCGGCACCTGGAACGGGTCGGTGACGAACGAGCTGACCCAGGTGACGTCGTCGTGCACCGGCTCGTCGGCCAGCTCGACCGGCCGGCTCGTCATCCCGGCCGCCACCCTCGCCACCGCCACCGCCGTCTCTGCCACGCGCACCGCCTCGTCGGGGGTGAGCACGACGCCCGAGGCGAACCCCCACGAGCCCTCGTGCACCACCCGGACGGCGAAGCCGAGGTCCTCGGCGTCGCTCGCGCCCTGCAGTACGCCGTCGCGCACCCCGAGGTACTGGTAGCGCACCCGCTCGAACCGGAAGTCGGCGTGCCCGGCACCGAGCTCACGGGCGCGGGCCAGCGCGGCGTCGCCGAGCGAGCGGTAGGGGAGGTCGGTGAACGTCTCGTCCAAGCCACTCACGACGGCGAACCTACTCCCACCCTCAGGGGCGGTCGTGGCGGCCCGATGGCGTGCCTAGATTCGAGGTATGGCTACTGCTGAGAAAGTCGCATTCCTCACCGCCAACGAGGGCATCGAGCGGGTCGAGCTCACCGATCCGTGGTCGGCCGTGGAGAACGCCGGCTACCAGCCGGTGCTCCTCGCGCCCGAGACCGGCGAGGCGCAGCTCTTCGACCACCTCGACAAGGCCGACACCCAGACCGTCGACCAAGCGGTGGGCGAGGCGAGCATCGACGACTTCGCGGCACTCGTGCTGCCGGGCGGCGTCGCGAACCCCGACGCGCTGCGCGCCGACGCCGATGCGGTCGCCTTCATCCGGGACTTCGTCGCCTCCGGCAAGCCGGTGGCCGCCATCTGCCACGCGCCCTGGACGCTCGTAGAGGCCGACGTCGTGAAGGACCGGCGGCTCGCCTCGTGGCCCAGCCTGCAGACCGACATCCGCAACGCGGGCGGCGAGTGGGTGGACGAGAAGGTCGTCACCGACGGCAACCTCATCACCAGCCGCAACCCCGACGACCTCCCCGCCTTCAACAGCGCCCTCATCGAGGCGCTCCAGCACGGCGCCGCCGGCACCAGCAGCTGACCCGTCCCGAACGCGCTGACCCGTCGCTTGTGCGCCGACCCGTCAGTTGTACAAGTGACGGGTCAGCGCATTTCTGACGGGTCAGCGTTGCCTATGCGCCGCGGAGCGACACCGTGGAGCCGGTGCGGGCCTTGGTGACGACGAGCTGGGTGGGGATGCGGTCGCGCATCTCGGCGACGTGGCTGACGACGCCGACCACCCGGCCGCCGTCGCGCAGCGAGTCGAGGGTGTCCATGACGTCGTCGAGCGTCTCGGCGTCGAGGGAGCCGAAGCCCTCGTCGACGAACAGCGTCTCGAGGGTGGCGCCGCCGGCCTCGTGGGCGATGACGTCGGCGAGCCCGAGCGCCAGGGCGAGGGAGACGACGAAGGTCTCGCCGCCGGAGAGGGTGGCGGGGTCGCGGGTCTCGCCGGACCAGTCGTCGCGCACCAGGAGGCTGAGCCCGCCCCGGGTCTCGCCGGCGCCGCGGTGGCCGGTGTGCTCCAGCGAGTAGCGGCGGTCGCTCATCCGGGCGAGCCGCTCGTTGGCGGCGTCGACCACCTGCGAGAGCCGGTAGGCGAGCACGTAGGCCGACAGCCGCATCCGCAGCCGGTTGTCGGGTGACTTGCCCTCGACGAACGACGCCAGCCGGGTGGCCAGCGCGAGGTCGGCGCGCAGCGGGCGCCACGCCTCGAGCTCGGCGAGCAGCGCGTCGCGCAGCCCGGTGAGGCGCTCGGCGCGCCCGGCCCAGCGGCGCAGGTCGGCGTCGGCCTCCCGCAGCGCCTGGCGGGCGGCGTCGTGGCCGGCGGTGAGGGCCGCGAGGTCGGGGGGACGGGCCTGGGCCAGGGCGGCCGGGTCGAGCCCGTCGAGCTCGCGCTGGACGGCGGCCAGCCGCCGGTCGTGGTGGGCGACCTGCTCGGCGAGCACCTCGACCTCCGGCCCGGGAAGGGCGGCCGCGAGCGCCTCCGCGATCCCGGCGAACCCGGCGGCGCGGACGGCGTCGGCGACGGCCCGGTCGGCCTCGGCGGCATGCGTGGTGGCCGACTGGGCGTCGGCGGCGGCGGCCAGTGCGTCGCGGCAGCCGGCCGCGACCCGGTCGAGCATCTCGGCGAGGTGCTCGAGACGCTCGTGGCCGGTGCCCTCGAGGTGA
Source organism: uncultured Actinomycetota bacterium (assembly GCA_963808855.1). GTDB lineage: Bacteria > Actinomycetota > Actinomycetes > Propionibacteriales > Nocardioidaceae > Nocardioides. The sequence goes on from CAWEHA010000002.1 coordinate 2,276,044, forward strand.
GCGGCGATCTCGCGCTCGAGCGCGGCCACCTCGTCGGCCAAGGCCACCCGCGCCGTCTCCGCACGGGCCAGCGCGGCCTCGGCGTCGGCGACCAGGTGGCCGAACCGGTCGCGCTGCTCGTCGAGGCGATCCAGGTCGCCGGTGAGCGTGGAGATCCGGGCCGACTCGGCCTCCGCGGTGACCAGCCGGGCGAACGCGGTGCCGAGCTGGTCGGCGACGGCCGTGGCGTCGGCGTGGCCGGCCTGCGCCTCGAGGGCGGTGAGCTGCGACTCGAGGCTGCGCAGGGTGTCGGCGTGGGCGTGCTCGACGGCGCTGGCGTCGTCGACCGCGCGGCGGGCGTCGCGCTCGGTGGTGGCGTCGGGGGAGCCGGGCACGGGGACGGCCTTGTGCGGGTGCTCGCCCGACCCGCAGACCGGGCAGCTCGCGCCGACGGCCAGCGCGCCGGCGAGCTCGGCGGCCATGCCGTCGAGGCGCTCCTGCTGCACGGTGACCAGCACCTCGGCGAGGGCGAGCCGGTGCTCCGTGGCCGCCACCGCCGCCAGGCGGGCGGCCTCGACCTCGGGCCGCAGCGCGGCGAGCTGCGTGTAGGCCTCACTGCGCGCGGTGAGCACGGTGACCCGCTCGCGCAGCGCGGGCTGCTCCGCGAGGGCCGCGCGGGAGCGGTCGAGCGCCGCCGTGGCGGCGGTGACCAGGCCGGGCAGCGCGAGCTGCCGGTCGCGGGCCTCGTCGCGGCGCGCGACCGCTCGGGCGCACTCGGCGTCGGTGTCGGCGAGCTCGGCGCGGGCGTCGGCGAGCCGCCGGGCGCGCGGGACGGCGGCGCGGGCCTCGACTGCCGCGACGCCGGCCGCCTCGGCCACGGCGGCCAGCTCGGTGGGCGGCACCGGCTGACCCCGCCGGTCGCGGGCCGCGGCGAGCGCGGCGGCAGCCCGGTGCTCGGCGCGCTCGGCGGTGGCGACGGCGGAGTCGGCGAGCCGGTGGAGGGGCAGCACGCCGGCCGCTCGGCGGGCGGCGTCGAGCCGGCGCACGTCGGCGCCGTGGTCGGCAGCGGCGTGCTGCAGGTGCCGGAGCTCGGCGTGGGCGGCGTCGAGGCGGGCGAGCCGGGCCGCGAGGTCGCGGGCGGCGTCGAGGTCGGCGCGGGCGGCCGTCTCGCGCTCGCCGGCCGCGGCGGCGACCGCCTGCGCGTCCTGCTGCCGGCCGGTGGCGGTGGCCGTCTGCTCGTCGACCCACTTGCGGAGCGAGTGGTCGTCGGCGGCCGGCCCGAGGTGGTGCACGTCGACGGCGTCCGGCAGCGCCTGGCCGGCGGCCTCGCTGAACCGGCTGGTGAGGTCGGCGACGCGCTCGTGCACGACGTCGTGCTCCCGCGCGAGCCGGAGCCGGTGCTCGCGCAGCCACTGCTCGACCCGCTCGAAGCGGCCGGTGCGGAACAGCTGGGTGAGCAGCCGGTGCCGGTCGTCGGACGTGGCGCGCAGGAACGCCTGGAACCGGCCCTGCGGCAGCATCGCCACCTGGGTGAACTGGGTGAGGGTGAGACCCACCACGCGCCCGACCAGGTCGCCGGCCTCGTCGGCACGGCTGGTGAGCGGCGTCCACTCCTCACCCCGGCGCTCGCTCACGGTGACGGCGGCGGGCTGGGTGGTGACGCCGGTGCCGCGCCTCTTCGGCCGCTGCCACGCGGGGGAGCGCACGAACCGGAACCGGCGCCCGCCGAGCGTGGCCTCCAGCGTGACCCGGGTGGGGGCGTCGGGAGCGGCCTGGTCGGAGCGCAGCCGCTTGGCCGCCGCGCGATCGCCGGGCACGTCGCCGTAGAGCGCGAAGCAGACGGCGTCGAGCACGCTGGTCTTGCCGGCGCCGGTGGCGCCGGAGAGCAGGAACAGCCCGGCGTCGCCGAGCGCGTCGAAGTCGACCCGCGCCGAGCCGGCGAACGGGCCGAACGCCTCGACCTGCAGGTGATGGAGCCTCATCGGTCGACCATCTCGTCGTGGCAGCAGGCGTCGACCGCCTGCCGCAGCAGGGCCGACTCCGCGCCGTCGGGCGGCTGACCGCGCAGCCGGGTGACGAACTCGACGGCGAGGTCGTGGTCGTCGCGGCCGCTGGTGGGCGTGGCCGGGGCGGCCCCGAACGCCGGCCGGGCGGCGGCGAACACCAGCGAGACGCAATGCGGGAACCGGCGTCGCAGCCGGTCCATCGCCTGCGCCGGCCGGACGGCGTCGGTGACGCGTGGCCTCCACCCACGACTGCTCGTGTCCGGTGTGGGCGGGGTCGGCGAGCAGCTCGTCGAGGGTGCCGCGCAGCCGCGCGAGCGGCCGCGGCACCGGCGCCTCGACGAACGCGGTGGCGGCGACGCCGTCGGGGCCGAGGTCGACCAGCCAGGAGCCCTTGGTGTGCCCCGCCTCGGAGAACGAGTAGGCGAGCGGGGAGCCGCAGTAGCGCACGTGCTCGCGCAGCACGTGCGCACCGTGCAGGTGGCCGAGCGCGGCGTAGTGGACGCCGTCGAACACCGACACCGGCACCCGGGCGACGCCGCCGACGGTGATGTCGCGCTCGGAGTCGCTGGGAGCCGCGCCCGCCACGAAGGCGTGGGCCAGCACCACGGAGCGGGTGCCGGGGCGCGCGGCGAGGTCGCGCCGTACCCGCGCCATCGCCTCGGTGAGCGCCGCCTGGTGCGAGCGCTCGGTGAGGCCCCACGGGTCGGCCACGGCGTGGGGGTCGAGGTAGGGGAGGCCGTGGACGGCGACCTCGCCGTGCTCGTCGTCGAGCAGCACCGGCGTGCCGACCGACCCGAGGTCGGTGCGCAGGTGGACGCCGGCGGCGTCGGCCAGCCGGGAGCCGAAGCCCAGCCGGCGGGCGGAGTCGTGGTTGCCGCTGGTGAGCACGACCCGGGCTCGCGATCGCGAGAGCCGCACCAGCGTCTCGTCGCACAGCGCCACCGCGTCGACCGGCGGCAGCGCCCGGTCGTAGACGTCGCCGGCCACCAGCACGACGTCGACGCGCTCGGACTCGACCACCTCGAGCAGGTGGTCGGCGAACGCCTCCTGGTGCGCCAGCATCCCCTCGCGGTGGAACGACCGGCCCAGGTGCCAGTCGGAGGTGTGCAGCAGGCGCATGGCAGCACGGTAGGAGCGGACGCCGACAACCCGTCGGACGCGCGCCGTAGGTCCAGGAGTGGCTCAGCCGCGGCCCACCTTCCATGCGTGGTCGATGCGCTGCGTCACCGCCGTCCCGTCGGCGTCGGAGACGGTCACCTCGACGTCGGCGAACCCGTCGGTGCCGGCGGGCATCGTGGCGACGAACCCGGCACCCCGGGGCTGCACCCGGGCGGTCGACCAGGTCTCGCCGTCGTCGTAGGAAACCCGGACCCCGACCTGGAGGTCGCCGGCGCCGTCGGCGCCGGGCTGGTAGGCCGGGCGGAGGACCAGGCGGGTCGGGGCACCGGCCGGCACCCGGTTGTGGGAGTCCGCCCCGGGCAGGTCGTAGCGCACCTGCAGCAGTGGGAGCACGGCCCGGTCGGCACTCGGCCGGCCCGACCGGAACGTCCAGGTCGTGTCGGTGCGCACCGAGGTGTCGAACATGTTGCCCGAACCGTGGGCGACCTCCAGTCGCAGCTGGTACTCCGCCGGCACCGTCGGCACGGTGAACTGTGCCTCGGGCCAGGTCGTGCTGCCGAGCTCCTGGCCCCGCGACCGCAGGGTCAGCCGCGAGGTGTCGCCGAACCGGTTGTCGATGTGGCCGTAGGCGAACCCGTAGTCGTAGTGCGGCATCAGGACGCGGATGACGTCACGGAAGCGGGCGACCGGGGAGCCCAGCTCCGGGTTCCCGACGCCGGGCAGCACACCGGGGGCGACCGCCGGCCCCCACCAGAGCTGCCGGACCTCCTGCCGGGGCCGGTACTGCACCAGCGGGGACCAGGTCCAGTAGTAGCCGGGGAACTCGCCGTGCGGGGCGGCGAACCGCTGCCAGCGGACGCCGCGGCGTCGCGGTGACGTACTCGGTGCGCACCACCGGACCGAGCCGCGTGATCGTGCTCGCCTGCCCGATGCCGACCGGCCCCAGCCGGGCACCCACGACTCCCGGCGCGCATCCGGTCCCGAGTTCTCCCGGTAGTCCGAGCGCACGACCGCGAGCTGCTGGGCGGTGACCCGGTAGGACAGCCGGCGTGGAATCCGGTCCTCCACGAAGGCCAGCTCGTAGAGGTAGTCGGCCTGGGCCTTGCCCCACAGGCGCAGCCGGGTGGCCGGCTCGTCCCGGAGCAGCGCGCGCAGCCGCAGCCCGGCCGCGCGGTCGACGCGGTAGGTCGGCACACCGTGGTCTCCGGCGGTCTCCACCCAGGGTTCGGCCCGGTCGTCGGTGACCATCAGCACCGCCGCTCCAGCCGCCGCAGCCGCCTGCGCCTGCCGGAACAGCGACACCTCGGCGGTGCGCGCGGCGAGCGCCACCGCACCCTCCACGTCCGCGCCGGCGTAGTCGGCAGGCGAGACCGGCGCCGACGTCGACGACGGGCAGGGTCTGCTCCCCGACGTACGGCGTGCGGTTGCTGGCCAGCGTGGGTGCCGGCGTGAGCACCTCGCTCCCGGAGCCGGACGGCGTCGCTGCGAACGTCGGCTCGAGGTGGCGGAACTGCATGCCGAGGTTGAGCTCGCCGGTGCGCGCCCGCGGGGTGGACAACGTGTAGAGGCGCATGCCCGGGACGCCCTGGGCGACCTTGATCTTGAAGCTCCGGTGCCCGACCCGGCGCTGCCAGAAGGCGTTGTAGCCGTCCGGCTGGGCGGCGCGCGGCGTGCGGATCTGCACCGGCGTGGCGTCGCGGGCGTCGAGGCGGAGCACCGTGTCGCGGGTGATCTGCACGCTCGGGGTCTCCGCCGACGGTCTGGTCGGGGGGCCACGAGCCCGGCGCCCTCGATCTCGATGCGCGGCCATCACGCGTGTAGGTGCCCTCAGGCACCTCGACACTGGCCGTGCCGTCCCGCAGCCAGATCCGCCGCCAGGTGCCGTCCTCGGCGCTCCAGACGTCCACCTGTCCGGTCGCGAGGCCGCCCTGGCGGTCCCGGGCGTCGACGCGCAGCGTGTGGAGCGGCGCCGACACCTCGAAGGACACGAGGCTGGCGACCGGGCGGCCCGAGCGCCCCTCGAGCGTCGGCGACGACGCCGCCGGCGTAGCGACCCGGACGCGAGTCGCGAGGGTCGAGCGCGGACGGTCACGCTCGGCCGTAGCCGCGGGCGGGCACCGGTCAGGGTGCGCCGCGACAGCGTGAGGTCCGGGCGCAGCCGGCTGTCCGACCCGGGCCGGCCACGCCGAGCCCAGCCTGAGGTCGAGCGGGCGGCCGGTGGCATTGGTGTAGGTCAGGACTCGGCTCACCCGGTCGGAGTCGTGGTCGAGGACGCCGAGCGTGACCACGCCGGCGTCCAGGGCGACGGGGTCGGTGGCCCCACCGCGGACGTCGAGGCGCCCGGCGCCCTGGAAGCCCACCGGCTCGCCGGCGAGCGGGTCGGCCGCGTCGACACCAGGCGCGGCCTTGATCCGCGGGCGTCCCAGCCGGGGTGGGCCTGCGCGAGCACCGCGGCCGCGCCGGCCACGTGCGGGGTGGCCATCGACGTGCCGTCGATGCGAGGTGTAGTGCTCGTCGACCGCGGTTGCCGAGCGAGGTGCCGGCGGCCCGGGCGGCGACGATGTCGACGCCGGGCGCGGCGATCTCGGGCTTGACCGCGCGAGTCCCGACGCCGCGGGCCGCGGCTGGAGAACGCCGCCGACCGGTCGTCGCTTGGTCGACCGCGCCGACGGTGAGCGCGAGCGTCGGCGGCGCCGGGCGCGCCGACGCTGCCGTCGGCGGGCCCGGAGTTGCCGGCGGCGACGACGAACAGCGTGCCGGTCTCGCGGCTCAGCGCGTTCGACGGCCTGGCGACATCGGGTCGGTGCCGTCGGTCGGGCCGGCCGCCGAGGCTCATGTTGACGACCTCGGCGCCGCTGTGGCGCGGCCCACTCCATGCCCGGCGATGACTGGCCGCTCGGTGCCGAGCCGCCGTCGTCGAGCACCTTGCCGACCAGCAGGTCGGCGCCGGGCGCGACACCCTGGCGCGGCGCCGCCGGACGCCGGCGCCGCTGCCGCCGACGGTGGACGCCACGTGGGTGCCGTGGCCGTGGTCGTCGCGCGCGCGGACGTCGCCCGGTACCGGTGAAGTCCTGGGCCTCGGCGACCCGGCCCGCCAGATCGGGGTGGCGGGGTCGTAGCCGGTGTCGAGGACCGCCACCTGGATGCCGTGCCGTCGAAGCCGGCCTCCCAGGCGGCGGGCGCGCCGACTGCGGCACGCTGTCGTCGAGGGTCGCGTGCACGGGGGCGTTGAGCCACAGGGTCGAGCCGGAGGCCAGTCGAGCCTCCTGCCCGGGGCGGGCGGCGCGACTTCCACGCAGGCCCGTCCACATCGCCGCGGCGTCGTCCTTGGCGACACTCACCGCCACCGTGCCCACGCTGGGCAGGGCGCGCTCGAGGCTCGCCCGCGGCGGCACCGAGGGCACGCACGACGGGCAGCCGGCCCGGAGTCCTGCACCAGCAGCGGCCAGTCATCCCGCGCCGGTCGTCGAACCCCTCCTGGACCAGCAGTGTGATGTTGAACAGGTTGGCGTCGACGGCCCCGGCCTCGACATAGGCCTGCGCCGACCGGGGCACCAGGTGCACCTCGCCATCCTGCTCGTAGACCAGGGGCGGCCCGGCCGCTCGGCCGCGGGGTCGACCAGCCAGGCGCTCTGCTGCCCCGACGCCGTGCGCTGCCAGGCGACGGCGTCGCCGGTCACCAGCGTGAGCCGGCGGGTGGCGGCGCCCGGTCCTCCCGCGCCGACCCGCCGGCGGTCGGGGCGGCTCCGCGGGCCCTCCCGGTCGGCCGGGCGCCCTCTCGGCACTGGCCAGCGCCGGCACGGCGAGCAGCGCAGCCGCCAGGACCAGGGCCAGTGCGGCGACGCGGCGGGCGGGCGAGGAGGTGGTCACGAGTGTCTCGATTCGGGAGGAGGAGAAGGGCCGGTGGGGCGGCGACTCCCAGGGGGCTCTAGAGGGGCTCGAACGTGTCGCGGCGCGTGCTCGTCCGGCTCCCGCGGCCGGGCGTCGGGATCGGCGGGGGCGTCACGGGTGCTGTCGGGCGCGGGCGGCGGGGAGGCTGCTCGTCGGGCACGACGTTCAGGCTCGGGCACCCATCGCGGCCTAGCGAGTGGGTATGTCACCCAAAGTTCTGGAAAACGCGTACGTCGGGTCCGTGCGGCCCTCGAGCAGCCGGACGGCGACGGCGGTGCGGGAGCCGACGTCGAGCTTGCGCATCACGCCGCTGACGTGCCGGTCGACGGTGCGTCGGGACAGGAACAGGGTCTCGGCGATGTGGCGGTTGGTGAGGCGGGCGACGAGCTCTGCGACCACGATCTCGCGGGGAGACAGCGCCGCGCCGTAGCCGCGGCGGCCGCAGCGCCAGGCCGGCTGGCCGGCACGCCGTCGGCGCGCAGGGCGAGACACGCGGCGGCGTCAGCGGGCCCCCAGGTGAGCAGGTGGAGGTGCCGTCGGTGAGGCGGGCGACCGCCGTACCGGTCGCCCGGGCCAGCTCGGCCATGGCCTGGCGCTCCCGGGCGACGGCGGCGTCGAGGGACGGGGAATCCGGGCCAGCCGCTCGGCAGCGCGGGCGAAGCAGGCGGCCGCCTCCCGTGGGTCGCGGGCGACGATGCCGTGGCCGAGATCGAGCGAAACCCCGGCCATCGGGGTCGCGCCGTCCGTCCCCTCCGACGTCGCGTCGGCCATCCGGCGCAGGAACGCCGCCGCCTCGTCGTCTCGGCCGCCGGCGATCAGCGCGTCGAGATGGGCGACGGCCACCTCGGCACCGCGGAGCCACAGGTCCTTGAACGCCATCACCTCGACCGCGGCTCCGGTGAGCGCGAGCGCTGATGCCGGGTCACCCTCGCCGGTCGCGAGTCGGGCGAGCGCGGCCGCCGGCAGGAGGCCGCCGTCGGTGACGCCGCGCCGGCCCGCTCCTCGACGACATAGCCCAGGTGCTCGCGCGCCTCGTGGCGCCGACCAGCGGCGAGGTCCAGCAGGCCGAGCACCTCGCGGGCCTCCAAAACCGCCTCCGGCAGGGTGCCGTCGGCCCCGGCGGCGAGGCGGACCCGGTCCGCGAGGCCGTCCCATGCGCCCGCGTGCCAGTCGAGAAGGCACTGGGTGAGGTGCACCGATCCGAGCAGCCGTAGGTACCGCGACTCCTCCATCCGGTCGGCGGCCCGGCGCAGGCAGTCGCGGGCCTGCTCGTCGGCGCCCCAGGCGATCGCCATGTGCCCGAGGTTGAGCAGCATCCGGGCCGACTCGCGGCGGGCGAACGGCGAGGTGGCGCTCGCGCACAGGTGCTCGGCCTCCGACCAGGCGCCGGTCTCGCCGAGCATCAGCCGCACCGAGAGCCGGTCGACCTCCAGCCAGGTGCGCACGTCGGCGTCGGCCACCTGGTCGAGCAGCGGGTCGGCTCGTCGCAACCAGTCGCGGTGCTGGTCGGCGGACCATGCCTGACCTCGGGGGAAGGCCAGGGACACCATGGCCTTGGCGGCGTCGACCGGGTGGTCGGAGACGACGTCGGCTGCCTGGGAGAGACGTGCCGCCGCGGCATCGAACTCCCCGAGCTGCAGGAGCAGCCGTCCGAGCTGGAGGCGGATCTCGCCCAGCCGAGGGCCGTCGGCCGTCCGCGGCGACCAGGTCACCGGCCCGGTCGACGACGGCGCCGACCCGCTCGACGACTGCGGGCCGATGTCGCCCGTGCCCCAGCCCGGAGGCGGCGGCTTCCGCCACCCGATGGGCGAGCGGCAGCCGCCGCGCGTCCGGCAGATCGGGGCGCTCCAGCAGGGCTTGCAGGAGCAGCAGCCGGCCCGGTCGTCACCCGCGTCGAGCGCGGCCACGGCGGCGGCCTCGGCCCGGCGGTGCCAGGGCCGCACGTCGTCGCACTCACGGACGTGACGCAGCAGCCGCCCCATCGACAGCGGCCCGTCGTCCAGGAGCCCGGCGGCCGCCTCGCCGTGCAGACGGCGCCGAACCACGACGTTGGTGTCCTCGTCGACCGTCCGGGCGGCGAGCTGGTGGCGGAAGCCGAAGACGCCACGGGTGGTCTCCACGAGCAGGCCGGCGTCGAGGGTGGCGGCGAGCGCGTCGCGGGCGGAGCCCGGGTCGAGCCCGGCGACCCGGGCGAGCAGCTGCTCCCGGGCCGGTGCGGACAGGACGGCGGCCGCCTCGAGCAGCGTGCGGGCGAGCGGGTCGAGTCGCCGCACCCGTTCGAGCACCGAGTCGCGCACCGACGGCGGGACGTGCAGCTGGTCGAGCTCGCGGCGCGCCCAGCCGTCGTCGGCCGGCACGATGTCGCCCCGTTCGCGCATGAGCTGGAGCGTCTGCTCGACCGCCAACGGCAGCCCGCCGGTGCCGTCGTGGAGCAGGCTCACGAACTCCCGAGACACCTGGTCGACGTCGAACGTCGCCCGGATCAGGGCGGCGGTCTCCGAGATCTCGAAGGGGTCGAGGGCCACCCCGGTGTCCGGCACCGGTGTCACCGGTGCGGCCGATGAGCCGCAGGAGGGTGGCCTCGGGGCCGAGCTCGGCCGGCCGGTAGGTCAACATGAGCGGGAACGCGACCGTGGGCGAGGCCAGCAGGAGCAGCAGGTCGACGGTCATCGGGTCGGCGTGGTGGGCGTCGTCGACCACCACCACGTCCGGGTCGAGCGCGCTCACAAGCTCGACCAGGGCCCGCAGCTGTCGGTGTCGGGCGGCGGCGGGGTCGCCCGGATCCTCCCGGTGGTGGCGGCAGCCGGTCCTGCCACTCGGGGAACAGCGGCCGCAGGGCGCCGGCCAGCGGCGACAGCCCCAGGGCGGCGACGTCGACGTCGCGCAGCGCGTCGACGATCGGACCCAGCGGGTAGAGGCCGGCCATCGGCGGACAGGCCACGGTGAGCGCCCGAGTGCCCCGCGCACTCGGGAGCCCGGACAGCGTTTCGGCCACCAGGCGGGTCTTTCCGACGCCCGCCTCGCCCTCGACCACGACGACCGCCGACGGGTCGCGCAGCGCGGCGGTGACCCGAGCCAGCTCCCGCGCCCGGCCCACGAACGGCGCACCGGATGGCGTCCGCACCGCCTGCTCTGCTCGTCCGCCTGACACCCGAGACCTCCTCCTCGAGGATGCCAAACCCGGCCGCCCGGCGCCTCCCTACCTCTTCAGCGTCGAACAACGGCGCCATCCCGTCACCGGAGTGCGCGGGTTCATCACGGTATGCAGCCGATCCGGCACTTCCCGTGCCGAGCTGAGCGTGGGAAGTTCCGGTTCACCGACATACCGTGATGAACCCGCACCCGGGTGGTCGCTCATGCCCGACTGGCTGGGGTTCATCGCCATGTGGAACCCGGTCTCGTCGACAGCGAACGCGATCCGCGACCTGTTCGGCAACCCGGTGCCGCTCGGCGACAGCTGGATCGAGCAGCACGCGCTGCTCATGGCGGTGGTGTGGCCGCTGCTCATCACGGCGGTCTTCCTGCCGCTCGCAGTGCGGAAGTACCAGCGGCTGTCGCGCTAGGAGTCGCCCCTCCTGTCACAGGAATCCCCGGTGAACCGGGGATTCCGCAACTGGGCAGGCAGTGCAGTGCCTGCCCAGTCGGCGAAGTGCCTGCCCAGTCGCGGTTCGGTCACGTGTAGCGGACCGAGCGCTCGGCCGACGTGAACCCCCACAGCGCCACGCCGCCGCTGCGGGCGAGGTCGACGGCGAGCGAGGTCGGCGCGCCGACGGCGACCAGCGACCCCACACCGGCGGCGATCGCCTTCTGCACGAGCTCGAAGCCGGCCCGTCCGCTGACCACCAGGCACGCCTCGGCGGGGGAGTGGCCGGCGAGCAAACGCGCGCCGGTGACCTTGTCGACGGCGTTGTGGCGGCCGACGTCCTCGCGGACGACGAGCACCTCGCCGGCCGCGGTGGCGAGACCGGCGGCGTGCACGCCGCCGGTGCGGTCGAACAGCGCCTGACCCTGCCGGAGCAGGTCGGGCAGCCCCCGGACGACGTCGGCCGCCGGCAGCGACCCGGTCCACCGGGTGCCGGACACCGCGAGCGCCGCGTCGAGGGAGTCGCGGCCGCAGACGCCGCACGCCGACGAGCCGGCGCCGACGGCCTCGTGCTGGTGCGGCACGGTGGCGGGCGCGGCGTCGAGGGTGACGGTGACGACGTTGAACTCCTGCTCGGGCCGCAGCGTGGTGTCGGTGCAGTAGGCCACCCGGTCCGGCCGGCCGAGCCCCTCGTGGTGCACCCAGCCGGCGGCGAGCTCGAAGTCGTGCCCGGGCGTGCGCATCGTCGTCCACACCCGGTGCGCGGCGGTGCCGGGCCACTCGAGCCGGATCTCGAGCGGCTCCTCGACCGCCACCCGGTCCTCGCGCGAGCGCTCCCGGTCCTCGGCGGACTCGGTGACCCGCACCCGGACCGAGGGGCCCGGCCGGCGCGCGAGGCTCACGGTCCAGGATCCGGGTGCGGGTAGGCCGCGCGGACGGCGAGCGTCCGCTCGAGGTCGTCGGCGCGGTCGAGCACCCGGCGCCGCACCGCCGGCTCGAGCGCGTCGCCCTCGAGCAGCCCGCGCACGGCGGCCAGGGTCGCGTCGTCGACGTGCGAGGCGGGGAAGAAGTCGTGCGCCGCCTGGGCCAGCACCCAGCCGCTGCGCACCCCGGCGGTGGCGGGGAGGTCGGCCACGTAGCGCTCCACGTACGGCGCCGTGAGGTGCTGCTGGCCGCCCTGCCACAGGCCGGCGCCGGCCGCCTCGAGCTCGTAGTTGGGCACGTCGACGGCGCCGGTGAACCGGTCCCAGGCGAACTCCTTCGCCTCCGGCACCGGCCGGGCCGACACCGCCTCGGTGTGCGCCACCCGGGCGGCAGTGGAGTCGTCGTCGGCGAGCGCGGCGTCGAGCTCCGCGACGTCGGCCGCGCCGAGCGCCGCGAGCCGCACCAGGATGCGCCACCGCACGTCGGTGTCGCGGTCGATGCCCTCCGGCACGGCGTCGAGCCAGCCGCGCAGCACCGCCTCGTCCTCGGCGGTGCGGACGGCGGCGCGCAGCGCGGCGAGCTGCGCCTCCGAGCCCGGTGCCGCGGCGTCCAGGGCCGCCCGGACGGCGGCGTGCAGCCGCCCCAGCGACCCGGGTGAGGCCACGGGCAGCACCCGGCCCAGCAGCCACGGCACCGTGTGCCGGGGCGTGTCCTCGCCGTCCTGCACGGGGAAGGCCGCGACCGCGAGGTCGACCACCCGGTCGGGGTCGACGGCCGCCACGGAGAACCCGCTCTTCACGTTGTTCCAGACGGCGGCGACGAGGGCGGCGTCGGTGACCCGCGGCAGCTCGGACACCAGGGCCGTCATGGTGGCGGCGTCCGGCACGTACAGGCCCCACGAGTCGTGGTCGGGGTCGACCACCACCGCGCCGGTGAGCCCGGCCGGCACGTCGGTGACGGGGCTCGAGACCCGCACCGGGTGCCGGGTAGCCGTGCCGCCGTCGAGCACGGCGAGGTCGAAGGTGTGGGTGCGGTCGGCGGGGTGCGCGGCCGGGGGCTCGCGCCGCAGCGTGCCGCCGGCGCGGTCGAGGGTGAAGGTGTCGGGACCGGCGATGCGCAGCCACTGGGTCACGACGTCGGTGAGGTCGGTGCCGCTGCGGGCCTCCCACGCCGTCACCAGGTCGGCGAGCTCGGCGTTGCCGAACCGGTGGCGCGTCATCAGGTCGACCGCGCCACCGAAGAACGCCTCGTCGCCGAGCGTCGCGCACAGCTGCTTGAGCACCGTCGAGCCCCGCGCGTAGGAGATCCCGTCGAAGTCCTGCAGCGCGGACACGGCGTCGGGGGCACCGTTGCCGGCCACCGGGTGGGTGGTCGGCCGCTGGTCGGCGGTGAGCCCCCACGTGCGGCGCGCCCACGCCACGTGGGTCCAGGCGTCGTCGTACTGCGTGGCCTCGGCGGTGACCCGCCAGCCGAGGTACTCCGCGAACGACTCGTTGAGCCACAGGTCGTCCCACCAGCGCGGCGTCAGCAGGTTGCCGAACCACTGGTGCGCCATCTCGTGCACCATCAGCGACGCGCGGAAGACGTACTTGCCGCGGCTGACCCGGCTCTCGAAGAGATAGGGGTCGCGGATCGTGACGCAGCCCGGGTTCTCCATCGCCCCGGCGTTGAACTCCGGCACGAACGCCTGGTGGTAGTCGCCGAACGGGTAGCGGATGCCGAACACGCCGTGCAGGGCGTCGAGGCTCTGCCGGGTGAGCGTGAGCAGCTCGTCGACGTCCTTGTCGAGGTGCGGCGCGAGGCTCTGCCGGCAGCTGAAGCCGAGCGGGATCCCGTCGTGCTCGTCGCGCACGAGGTGGTACGGCCCGGCCACCACGGTGGTGAAGTACGTCGACAGCGGCCGGGTCGGGCCGATGCGCCACAGCCCGGGCTCCACCTGCTCGGCCGGAGCGTTGCCCACGACCACCCAGTCGCGCGGCGCGTGCACCGTCACCGTGTACGGCGCCTTGAGGTCGGGCTGGTCGAAGCAGGCGAACACCGTGGGCGCGGCGTCCATGAACGACATGCCGTAGACGTAGCGACGCCCGTCGGCCGGGTCGACGTGGCGATGCAGCCCCTCGCCGTCGTTGCGGTACGGCATGCGCGCGTCGACCACGAGCACGTTCGTGCCGGCCGCGGTGTCGACCGGGAGCCGGCCGCGATCAAGCCGGTCGACGTCGACATCGCGGTCGTTGAGCCGGATCGACGCCACCGACGCCGGCTTGAGGTCCACGAACGTGGGGCCGCCGCGACTCTCGAACTCGACGGTGGTGACCGAGCCGAACGTGTCCTCGTCGGCCACCAGGTCGAGCACCACGTCGTACGACGTGATGTCGAGCAGCGCCGCGCGGGCGACCGCCTCGTCGTGACGCAGGCTCTGGCTCGAGGCGACACTCACTCCTCAACCCTAGGCTGCCCTCCGTGACCGACGCAGAGACCTACCGAAGCGTGCAGCTGGAGCGGACCGGAGCCGGGGAGTTCCAGGTGACCAACGACCGCGGGGGCGTGCTCCGCATCGGCGGCGAGCGCGCCGACTTCACCCCGGTCGAGCTGTTCCTGGCCTCGCTGGCCGGCTGCGCCGCCGACAACGTCGAGGAGATCACCGGACGCCGCGCCACCCCGGACCGGTTCGAGGTCATCGCCGAGGGCCACAAGATCCGCGACGAGCAGGGCGGGCGGCTGACCGACCTGCGGCTCGTCTTCGACCTCCTCTTCCCGGACGGCGAGGACGGCGACAAGGCGCGTGCCGTCGTGCCCCGCACGCTCGCGCAGACCCGCGACCGGATCTGCACGGTGTCGAACACCGTGCACCGCGGCGCCGTCGTCGAGTACGTCGAGCGGGACTGAGCGTTGAGCACCGGCTGGCGGGAGGTCCCGCGGCAGGACGGCCGCCGGTTCGTCGTCACTGGCGCCAACAGCGGCATCGGGCTCGAGACCGCCCGCGCCCTCGCCGGGGCCGGTGCGCACGTGGTGATGGCGTGCCGCAACCTCGAGAAGGCCGAGGCGGCCGCCGCCTCGATCGAGCCGGACCCGGCGGGCGGGGTGGAGGTGCGCGAGCTGGACGTGTCGTCGCTCGCCTCGGTGCGTGCGTTCGCCGACGGCGTGCTCGGCGGCGATCGGGTCGACGTGCTCGTGAACAACGCGGGAGTGCTGGGCGTCCCGTTCGGCCTCAGCGACGACGGCGTCGAGACGCACCTCGCCACCAACCACCTGGGCCACTTCGCGCTCACCAACCTGCTGCTGCCGCACCTCGACGACCGGGTGGTGGTGGTGGCGTCGGTCTCCCACCACGGCGGCGTCCTCGACCTCGACGACCTCACGTGGGAGCGACGTCGCTACGGCGGCTACGCCGCCTACGGTGCGTCGAAGCTGGCCAACCTGCTCTTCCTTGCCGAGCTGCAGCGCCGGCTCACCGCCGCCGGGTCGACGCTACGGGCCACCGGCGCCCACCCCGGCTCGACCTCCACCGGGATCACCGGCCACACCGGCAGCGGCCTGAAGACCTGGGTGGGCGCGTGGGGCCACCGGCTGGTCGGGATGCCGTCGTGGCGCGGTGCGCTCCCGACGCTCTACGCCGCCACGATGGACGTGCCGGGCAACTCCTACCTCGGTCCGGACGGGTTCCGGGAGATGCGCGGCTGGCCCGCGCCGGCCACCCGCAGCCCCGCCGCCCTCGACCCGGCACTGGGCCGGGCGCTGTGGGCGTGGTCGGAGGAGCAGTCGGGCGTGACCTTCCCGCTCTGACCCGCTGTTCGTCGAGCTTGTCGAGACGCTCCGGAGGGATCTCGACAGGCTCGATCAACGGGGACCCCGCTACTCCTCGACGGTGACCGAGCGGATCTGCACCGGGAGCTTCGGCGGGCCGTCGCCGGCGCCGGTGCGGTCACCCGCGGCACCCACCTTCTCGACGACGGTGAGGCCCTCGTCGGAGAGGGAGCCGAACACGGTGTACGACGGCGGCAGCTGGGAGTCGGCGTAGACCATGAAGAACTGCGAGCCGTTGGTGTTCGGCCCGGCGTTGGCCATGGCGAGCGTGCCCGCGCCGTAGGTCTCGGTGCCGGTGACCTCGTCGGCGAACGTGTAGCCGGGGCCGCCGGTGCCGGTGGCGGTGGGATCGCCGCACTGCAGCACCCCGAGCCCCGCTGCGGGCGTGGTGAGCCGATGGCAGCGGGTCTTGTCGAAGTAGCCCTGCTCGGCGAGCGACACGAACGAGTTCACCGTGCAGGGCGCGGCCGCGCCGTCCAGGGTGAGCGGGATCTCGCCCTGCGAGGTGTCGAGGGTGAGCTCGACGTCGCCGTCGTAGGCCGGCTCGGACGGCGGCGGCTTCGGCGCCTTGCGACCGCCCGCGCTCCCGGCGGCGTCGGGGGTGTACGTGCAGCCGGTGGGCGCCGCCGACTCGCTGGGCGGCGCCGCGGAGCCCTCGGTGGCATCGCCGACCTCGACGTACTCGATGGTGACCGCCTCGGCGGGGGCGCCGTCGCTGCCGCCGCCCTCGACGCCGGCGTCGGCGATGCCCTGCAGCACGTCGAGGCCGTCGTCGTCGATGGTGCCGAACACCGTGTACGACGGCGGCAGCTGGGAGTCGGCGTAGACCATGAAGAACTGCGAGCCGTTGGTGTTGGGGCCGGCGTTCGCCATCGCGAGCGTGCCGGCCGGGTAGGTCTCGCCGCCGGAGAGCTCGTCGGCGAACGTATAGCCGGGGCCGCCGCCGCCCGAACCCGTCGGGTCGCCGCACTGCAGCACCGAGAGGCCGCCGGCGGTGAGCCGGTGGCACGGTGTGTCGTCGTAGTAGCCCTGGCTGATGAGCGAGGTGAAGGAGTTCACCGTGCACGGCGCCGCCGCGGCGTCGAGCGTGAGCCCGATGTCGCCCACGTTGGTCTCCACCGTCACCTCGACGGTGCCGCTGTAGGCGGCAGTGTCGGCGGGCGGGTCGGCCTCCTTGGCGGGCTCGCCGCCGGGCAGGTACTGGCAGGGCGCGCCCTCGGGGTTCTCCGGCTGCGACTCGTGGGTGCGGTCGGTGGCCGTGTCGTCGTCGCCGCCCCCGTCCTCGCCACACGAGGTGACCCCGAGCAGGAGCACGAGTGCGGCCAGGACGCCGGAGGACCGGCGGAGGGTGCGGGACATGCCGGTGATCGTAAGCAGTGCGGCTAGGTCGCCTCGTGCCCCGGCTCTCCGTGGGTGCGCCGGTCCTCCTTCATCTCGGCCTCGAACAGGTGACGTCGGCCGTCGACGAGCTGGTCGCGGGCCTCGCGCTCGAGACTCTTGAAGGCGGCGTAGTAGCCGTCGTCGTACTCCTCGACCACCTGGAACGACCAGCGGCCGGCGAGGATGTTGCGCCCGACGAGCTCGCGGTCGATCCGGTCGGCGAGGTCGGTGTGCCCGGCCTCCCGCAGCAGGTCGACGGCCTCGCCCAGGGTCAGGTCGGCGGTGCCGCAGCGGCGATGGAAGGCGTAGAGCAGCCCCCGCGCCTCCTCGACCACCTCGAGGGCCTCGGAGAGCTTGCCGAGCGCCTCGACGGTGGCGTCGTCGGCGCCGTCGGGACGGCGGTGCTCGGGGTCGGGTCGGTCGGCCATGACCCGAGCATGCCAGCGCACCCTTGCGTCCCGAAGTACACTGAGTTTGTAGACAATACCCCTCGAGAGGAGCCACCCATGCCCTCGATCCGAACGGCGCCCGACCCGGCCGCCGACGTCACCCGCCGCGAGCTCGCCACCGTGCGGCACTGGCACTCGGTGAACGACCTGCTGGAGCATCGCGCCGACCTGTACGGCGTGCACCCGCTGGCCGACCTCATCTACGACGCGGTCCGCTGGTCGGCCTAGCCACCGCGTGCCTAGATTCGAGGCATGAAGCTGGGCGTGCACTACGCGAACTTCAGCCACCCCGACTGGGCCACGCGGCTGGAGGACCGGCTCACCGAGACCGCGCGCATCGCCGACGAGGGCGGGATCGACCTGTTCACCGTCATGGACCACTGGTTCCAGATGGAGGACCTCGGCGGACCGCCGGAGCCGATGCTGGAGTCGTACACGACACTCGGCTACCTGGCCGCCGTCACCGAGCGGGTCCGGCTGTCCGCACTCGTCACCGGCGTGTCCTACCGCCACCCCGGCCTGCTGGCCAAGCTCGTCACCACGCTCGACCGGCTCTCGCGGGGCCGGGCGATGCTCGGCATCGGGGCCGCCTGGTACGGCCGGGAGCACGCGGGGCTGGGGGTGCCGTTCCCGCCGACCTCCGAGCGGTTCGAGCGGCTCGAGGAGACGCTCCAGGTGTGCCTGCGGATGTGGGGCGAGGACGACACGCCGTACGACGGCACCTACTACTCGCTGGCCGAGCCCGTGAACGTGCCGCCGCCGTACCGCCGCCCACCGATCCTGATCGGCGGGTCGGGGGAGCGGAAGACCCTCCGCCTGGTGGCCCGCTACGCCCAGGCGTGCAACCTGTTCGGTGAGAGCCACGACGTCGTCGCCCACAAGCTCGACGTGCTGCGCGGCCACTGCGACGACGCCGGCACCGACTACGACGCCATCGAGAAGACGGCGATCATCACCGCCGACCCGACTGCCGACACCGACGCGTTCCTGCGCGACATGGCGGGATACGCGGCGCTCGGCCTCACCCTGGTGACCACCTGGCCGCACTCCGACGACCCGGTCGCGTGGACCACCGACGTCGTCGAGAAGGTGGTGCCGCGCCTTGCGGAGGTCTGACCTCGCGACACTCCTGGTCGCCGGCCTGGTGCTGGTCGGCGGCTGCAGCGCGTCGTCCGACTCCTCCGACGACCGGTCTCCCGCGCGCGACTCCGAGACGCCGGAGCTCGTCGACCGGCCGGCGAAGCCCGAGACACCCGCACCGGACGACGTCCCCCGGCCCGACCCGCGGCCGCCGTTCACGGTCAGCGACGGCACCCCGCGCGACGCCACGTTGTCGATCCCGACCCTGGGGATCCGCGGCGTGCCGGTGCGCACCTACCGCGGCTTCACCGACGACGCGCCCGGCCACGCCATCCAGAACACCGGCGTGCTCGCCAGCCCGCACGGCCCGGAGGGTGGCACCGGGCCCGGCGGCGTCGGCAACTACCAGGTGACCGGCCACCGCACGTCGTCGACGCGGGTCTTCGAGTTCGTGCCCGACCTGCGCCGCGGTGACCGGGTGCGGGTGGTGGCCGACGACGTCGTCTACGTGTACGAGGTGCGCACGACCCGGATCACGTCGTTCCGCTCCGCGAGGTCGCTGCGCGAGCAGCGGGCGCCGGTGCCCGGCCGCCCCGGCGTCACCCCGACCCGCGCGATGATCACCCTCTCCACCTGCCGCACCCAGGAGGACCACGCCGAGGGCAACTTCTGGGCCGACGAGTTCGACAACCCCGAGCACCGCATCGACAAGATCGGTGTCCTCGTCCGCACCCGCCCGGCCCGCGCCTAGTACGGTCGCCCGATGCCCGACCAGCACCGCGGCCGCCGGCTGCCCCGTGTCCTCGCCGACGGCCGCGACCGGGTGACCGGCATCTTCCAGCGCCGGTACCCGACGGTGGCGGTGACCGGCATGACCGGGGTGGGCAAGACCGAGCTCGTCGACCACCTGTGCGGGCGGCCGCAGCCCGGCGGCGTGCCGGAGTCGGGGTCGGCGGTGATGGAGCGGCGGGTGCTGCGCGACCGCCGGCTGCGCGGGTTCCGGTTCCGCGTCGTGCCCGGCGAGAACGCCGCCACCCGGCTCGGTGCCCTGGACGACGTGTTCCACGACGACCCGGTCGACGGCGTGCTCCACGTCGTCGCGAACGGACTCGCCACCGGCCGCCGTCCGGCCGGCACCACGGGCGCGGCGGCCGCCGACCGCGAGACGCAGCTGGCCCGCGAGCTCGAGGACTGGACGATCACCGCCCACCGCATCGCCTCGATGGCGATCCGCCGGCCCCAGCCCACCTGGCTCGTCGTGGTGGTCACGAAGGCCGACCTGTTCGCCGAGGACGTCGAGGCCGTGGTGCGGTCGTACTCACCGGGCAGCGGCACCCCGTTCGGCGACCAGCTCGACGACCTGCGCGCGCTCGCCGGCGCCGCCAAGCTCTCGGTCGACGTGCTGCCGGTGTGCAGCCTGGTGGAGGGTGACGCCGTCTCGCTCGAGCAGCGCGACGCCTACCTCGCCGCCCTCGAGTCCCGGATGGCGCAGCTCTCCGGCCACGTCTGACCGGCGGGCCTGACCGGGCCTACGGCCGCAACCCCGGCCGGAGGGCCGCGGCACAGCTGACGGCGCCGACAACGGCCACGGCGAGCCAGACGGTGCGCACGCCCGCCGGGAACTCACCGACGGGGTACAACGTGCTCCAGCCGACGAAGCCGGCGACGACGACCGGTCCCACCACGGCCATCGCCACCACCGGGGCCAACACGTTCCCGGGACCGGGGACGAGGCGCCGGGAGGCCAGCGCCGCGGCCCCGGTGACCAGCAGGATCGCGGCGCCCCCGAGCAGCCACCAGCCGGCCCGCGCCAGCGCCAGGTCGCCCGGCCGGAGTGTGACGAGCAGCGCCCAGAGCAGCGCCGGGCCGACCACCACCGTGAGTCGGGTGGTGCGCCGCCAGCCGGCCCCGCGCGGCGTCACCGCCACCACCTGCACCGCGTCCTCGTCGAAGGCGAAGGCGGCGGCCGCCGCGCAGCAGGCGAGCAGCACGGGCGCCAGCACGAACGCGGTGTCGGGCCACCGCGCCAACAGGAGCGCGACGACGACGGCGGCGCCGCAGGCCCCCAGCACCGGGAGCCAGGCGACGCCGCGCCGCAGGTACCAGAGGCGAGCGCTCAATCGTCGACCTTGAACGGGACGGGGTCGGAGGTGCGGTTGTCGCTCGGCCCGGTGGTGACCGCGAGTGCGAGGCACGCGAGTCCGGTCACGACGACGGCGACGAGCGCGCCGCGCAGGCGAGCGTCGCGGGCGGTGCGGTCGTGCCACACGGCGGCGAGGACGGCGGCCGCGCACAGGCACAGCACGTAGCCGAGGTAGGCGGCGGGGTTGCCGGCAAGGAGGTCCTGGGTGCCGTCCTCCTGCGAGCCGGAGTGGAACATCGCCCAGGGCACCCACAGCCGCAGCTCGGAGCTCTCGCCGTAGGCCACCGGGAGCTGTCCGACCATCGTCACCACCACGAGCGCGACGACGACGACGGCCGAGGCGCCGGGGAACCGCAGCCAGCGACCGGTCAGGACGCCGAGCACGGCACCACCGAGGCAGGCCACCGGACCCAGCGCGAGCAGGATGCTCCACACCTGCCAGTCCGGAAGCGTGCCGAACCACCACTCCTGCGGCGCGGTGCCGCGCACCTGCGCCACGACCACGAACCCGAGCGTGAACGCGAGCCCCGCCAGGAACGGCACTACGCCGGCGGCGGCGAGCGCGAGCGTGCGCCGTGCCTCGGACCCGGGGGCCGTCGAGACCGCCTCGAGGGCGCTGTCGGTGGAGCGGGTCAGTCGCGCGGCCGCGATGAGGCTCGGCAGCCCGATGAAGAACGCCGGCATCACCGGGATCGAGAGCGCGTCGACCACGACCGGGTCGTCGGACACGACCACGTAGAGCACGAAGACGGCGGCCGCGAGCGCGACCCCGACCAGGAAGACCGGATGACGGGCGAGCCGGCGGGCCTCGATGCCGGCCATCGCACGGTAGGAGGCGACGCCGGACGCGGGCGCGGACAGACTGCTCATGGTGACTCCAGGGCGTGGTTGAGAAGGGTTGTGAGTAGGCCGGACCGATCGGTCAGGCAGGGGCGCGGACCCGCCGCGCGTCGGGCCCGAGCATCAGCAGGTAGGCGTCCTCGAGGGTGGGTTCCGCGGGGACGGCGGCGGCCGGCGGTGCGCCGCCGACGACGTGGTGGCGACCGGTGCCGGTGCGCCAGCTGACCAGCGCGTCGTCACCGGGCGCGTCGGCCAGCCACACCTGGCCCACGGCGGTGGCCACCAGGTCGGTGACGGCGCCGTCGAACCGGACGGCGCCACCGGCGAGCACGACCACCCGCTCGCAGAGCGCCGCGACGTCCTCGGTCTGGTGGGTGGAGAGCAGCACCGTGGAGCGGTGGCCGAGGGTGGAGAGCGTCCGGCGTAGGTCGGCGCGCTGCGCGGGGTCGAGGCCGGTGGTCGGCTCGTCGAGCACGAGCACCCGCGGGTCGCCGAGCAGCGCCTGCGCCAGGCCGACCCGCCGCCGTTGACCGCCGGAGAGCCGGCTCACCCGTACCGTGGCCTGGTCGGTGAGGTCGACGACGTCGAGCACCCGCCGCACCTCCGCGGCCCGGCGCTCGCGGTCGTTCCACTCCTTCAGCACCGCGACGTACTCGACGAACCCGAAGGTGGTCATGTCGGAGGGGTAGCCGAGCTCCTGCGGCAGGTAGCCGAGCTCGCGGCGCACGGCCGTCACATCTGCGTGGGAGCTGTTCGGGTCGTGCCCGAGCAGCCGCACCTCGCCGTCGTCGGCCGCGATCGAGGTTGCCACGATCCGCAGCAGCGTGGTCTTGCCGGCACCGTTGGGGCCGAGCAGTCCGGTGACGCCGTGGTCGAAGGCGAGGTCGACGTCGACGAGGGCGCGGGTGCGGCCGTACCGCTTCGACACCCCGCGGAGCTGGACGGCGTTCACAGGGCCGCACCCCGCAGCCGATCGGTGCCTGACCGCACCGCGATCACGGCGCAGGCGGCGATGCCGAGACCGAGGTAGACGGCCTGCTGGGTGGCCTCGACGGGCCAGGTCGGGTCGAAGCCCCGCACCGACGCGAGCACGACGCCGCACCAGCCGAGCGACACGACCGCGGCCGCGGCCCGGGGGCCCACGAAGCCGGCCAGTGCGAGCAGCACCGGCACCAGCGCGAGCGCCGGGCCGAGCCACGCGGCGGCGAGCCACGGCGGCCCGGGCACCGCGAGGCCGAACAGTGCGGTGACCGGCAGCACGGAGACCAGGACGGCGATCGTGCGTAGCAGGATCAGCCGGGTGCGGCCGAACGGCGCGGTGGCGACCAGCACCTCGAGCGGGTCCTGGCGGGGGCCGTAGGCGGCGGCCACCCCGAGCACCGGCGCCAGCGGGGCGACGAGCAGGAACGGGGCGAGGGCGGTCCCGCCGGTGACGTAGGTGGCGAGAGCGGCGAAGGCCAGGGACAGGAAGGCGCCGACCAGCCAGGCACTACGCAGTGACGCGGCGGCGGCCAGCAGCACGGCGGTCGGCTCCGGGAGCCCGCACCGCCGGGCGAGCCGGATCGGGAAGGGGAGGGGCGGGCGCTCGACGGCGTCGCGGATGCCGGCCCAGGTGCGCTCGAACAGGTGCGGCTCGAGCAACGGCCCCACGGCGGTCCGGCAGGTCGCACAGCGGGTGACGTGCTGCTCGACCGAGGCGCCGGTGACGGCGTCGAGGGCGCCGGCGACGTAGCCGGACAGCAGGTCGCGGTCGGCGTGCCAGCCGTGGGTGCCCGTGGTCATCGCCATTCCTCCTGGGGCTCGGTGAGCGCGGTCCGCAGCTGTGCCTTCGCGCGGTGGAGCCGGGTCCGCACGGTGTTCTCGCGGACGCCGAGCAGCCGGCCCGCCTCCTTCGCGGTGAGCCCGTCGAGCACGACCGCCTGCACCACCGAGCGGAACTCGGGGGAGAGCCGACGCAGCGCTGCCGCCAGGTCGCCGTACTCGACGCCGAGCAGCACCTCGTCCTCGGCGGACGGCAGCACGTGGTGCGGCACCGTGCCGCCGTCCCACTCCGGAAGGAGCACGACGTCCTTGCGGGAACGCAGCCGCGACACCATGCGGCGGAACGCGATGCCCCACAGCCATGCGCCGACCTCGCCCGTCGTGCCGGAACCTCCGCGCGTCCTTCCAGAACGTGACGAAGGTGTCCTGCACGACCTCGACGACGACCTCGGTGTCGTTGCAGCGACGCAGCAGCCGGGCGTGCAGCCACGCACCGTGCCGCTCGTACAGCTCCCGCAGGGCGCCGGTGTCCCCGTCCGCGACCGCGGCGACCAGCGCCGCGTCGGTCACGGTGGTGGCGCCCATGACCTCACTGTCGCAGCGGACCCGCCGTTTCGTTCCCGGTTGCCGAAACGGACTCGGTCGGGTCGAACGACTCCGGGATCGCGCCCTGCGGTCGGCCGACCTCGACCGCCCGCGCGACCACCTCGGGACTCGCGTTGCGCAGTGTCCCGGTGTCGTACGGGGGGCGGGGGTCGTACTCGACGACGAGCTGGATCGCCTGCGCGGTCAGCCGGTCGGAGAGGTCCTCGGCGAGGTGCAGCGCCATGTCGATGCCGGCGGAGACGCCGGCGGACGTCATGATCCGGTGCTCGGGGTGCACCACCACCCGCTCGTCGACCGCCTCGACGCCGAACAGCGGCAGCAGGTTCGTCACCGAGAAGTGCGACGTCGCGGTGATGCCCTCGAGGAGCCCGGCCGCCGCCAGCACCATCGAGCCCGAGCACACCGAGGTGGTCCATCGGGTCGTCGGATGCACCGCGCGCAGCCACTCCACGAGCGCGCCGTCGAGCACGTGCTCGGTGCCGGGACCACCCGGCACGACCACGACGTCCGGCGTGGTGACCTCCTCGAAGGTGGCCGTGGCGGGGAGCTGGAGCGCCTCGACGTCGGTGGGCACCAGCCCGGTGCGATCCGCCACGAGCACCGGCCGGGCGCTGGGCAGGAACCGCAGCACCTCGAGCGGCCCGATGATGTCGAGGGCGGTCATCCGGTCGTAGAGCACCAGGGCGATCGAGACGTCGTCGGTCACGGCGCCATCATGGTCCGAGCGGGCCGCCCGGCGCGAGTGCCTTGTCGGCGAACCGCTCGCCCATCCGCCGGTGGCTGGCGGCGTCGGGGTGGAGGGCGTCTGGCAGCGGCAGCTCGTCGGCGTCGGACCCGCCGTACAGCTCCCGGCCGTCGAGGTAGGTGAGGTGCGGGTCGGCCCGCTGCGCCACGATCGAGGCGAGCTCGTCGCGGATCGCCCCGAGGCTGAGCTTGCCGAACGGCACCTCGGCGGGGTCGCCCGCGGCCACCCACCCGGCCCGGCCGGCGGCGAACGCGGCCGGGTCGGGTGCCGAGGGGCCGGGGGTGTCCTCGTGCATGCCGCACCAGACCGGCGACACGAGCATCAGCGGCGTCGTGGGGTGCCCGTCGCGCACGGTGTCGAGGAACCCGTGCACCGCCGCCCCGAACGCGCGACGCCGCATCACGTCGGCGTTCACCACGTTGATGCCGAGCTTGAGGCTGATCACGTCGGCTGCGGTGTCGCGGATGGTGCGGGCGACGAACTGGTCGACGAGCGCGCTGCCGCTGTACCCGAGGTTCACCAGGTCGACGCCCGCGCGGACGGCGGCGACGGCCGGCCAGGTGCCGGTGGGCTCGGTGGCGTTGGAGCCCTGGCTGATCGAGCTGCCGTGGTGGAGCCACACCCGGCCGGCGCGGGGCACCGGCTGCACCGGCGCGTCGGTGCGGAGCGCGACGAGCTCGACCGCCTCGTCGTGCGGCAGCCAGAGCTCGACGTCCTTGAGGCCGGGGGAGAGGGGCTCGAACCGCACGGTGCCGACCGGGCCGGGCGCGATGTCGAACGCGCCGGTGGCGAGGTCGATGGTGAGCACGTCGCCGGCGGGCGCCGTGGCCCGGTCGTGCACGCGACCGTCGACCACGAGGTCGTAGGAGCCGTCGGGGCGGGGCGGCATGCCGGCGTAGACCCGTTTGGTGGCGACGACGTCGAGCGCTACCTCGGTGCTCTCGGTGCGGAACGCGAGGCGCACCCCGGACGGCTGCGCCTCCGCCATCAGCAGCTGGGGATCGGGGCACTGCGCGCGCGCCCACGCCGGCAGCCGGTGCGGCCGCACGCCGCGCTCGGTGGTCTCCAGCTCGAGCGCGCCGCGCACCAGGTCGGCGGTGATCGGGGTGAGGGTGGGGCCGAGAGGCATGCCCTCAGTCTGGTCCGCAGCACTCGCCGGCCGTGCGGAGCACCGGGTCGTGGCTCCAGTCGAGCGCACCGAGCCGGTCGCGCTCGGCCAGCGCGGCGACGTAGGCCTGCACCGTGCCCAGGTCGCAGCCGCCGGCAGCGGCGCACGTCCGCGCCACCACCGGCTCCACCTCGGTGCGCCACCACGCACTGGCCAGGTCGTGCGCGCAGCAGTACGTCGTGCCGTCGAGCGACCGGCGATAGCCCCAGGCCAGGGCGGCGTCGGCGAGCCGCGCCCAGTCGGCGGGACGGTCGAGCCACAGCTGCTCGCGCACGTCGTCGGGGAGCGGCACCTGCTCGAGGAACCGGCGCTCGGCCGCCTTGCTCTCCAGGTCGGCGAGGCGCAGGCAGCAGCGCGCGAAGGCGACCGTGCAGATGTGGCGCACCCGGGCGGGGAGGCTGTCCCATCCGAGCTCGCGCGCGACCGCGACCCGGTGGTGGCCGTCCATCACGAAGTAGAGGTCGCCGAGCCTCACGACCTCGATCGGCGGCGGCGCCGATCCCGCCGCGAACCTCTGCTGGACCTCGCGGTGCCGGGCGTCACGCGCCGCCCGGCGGGGCCGGAACGCGGCGTCGTAGTCGTCGGGCCGGGCCACCGAGCCGGTGACGGCGGCGAGGTCGATCTCCTCCTCGGTCGTCCCCATGGCGCCGTCGTCGCCGAGGGCGTCGAGCACGTCGGCCAGCGGCAGCAGGCCGCACTCGCGGTCGCGCCGGCTCCACAGGCTCATGCGGCCATCGAACTACGAACGCCGAGCCTGCACGACCGGTTATCGACGACGCCGACGCCGACGACGTGGACGAGCTGTGACGGTTGACACGTCTGACCTAAACCGGTTTAGTGATGCGGGATGCCCCGCCCCACGATCGCCGACGTCGCCCGTGCCGCGGGTGTGTCGAAGGGTGCGGTGTCGTTCGCTCTGAACGACCGCCCCGGCGTCTCCGCCGACACCCGGGAGCGGATCATCGGCGTCGCCGAGTCGCTCGGGTGGACGCCGAACCCCGGGGCGAGGGCGTTGTCGACGAAGCGCGCGCACGCCGTCGGCCTGGTGCTCGCCCGGGCGCCCGAGGTGCTGCGGGCCGACGCGTTCTTCCCGGCCTTCATCGCCGGCCTCGAGACCGTGCTGTCGGCGCGCGATCACGCCCTGCTGCTGCAGGTGGCCGAGCGCGACGACGTCGGCGCCTACCGCCGGCTGGCGCAGGAGCAGCGGGTCGACGGCGTGCTCGTCACCGACCTCCACGTCGACGACGTGCGGCCCGCGCTGCTCGCCGACCTCGGCCTGCCCGCCGTGCTGATCGGGCCCGACCTCGGCACCCCACCGGGCCCGCGCCAGGCGGTGCTCGGCTCCGACGACGCCCCCGCCGTCCGCGACACGGTGCGCCACCTCGTCGACCTCGGACACCGCGACATCGCCCACGTGGCCGGGCCGGCCGACCTCGTGCACGGACGCTCGCGCCGCCTGGCGTGGGAGAGCGCGCTGGCCGAGGCCGGGCTCCCGCTGGGCCCGGTCGTGGAGTCCGACTTCTCGGCCGAGTCCGGCGGTCGCGCCACGACGACGCTCCTCGACCGCAGCCCGCGGCCCACCGCGATCGTCTACGCCAACGACCTGATGGCGATGGCCGGCCTGGCGGTCGCCCATGAGCGCGGCCTCGACGTGCCGGGCGACCTCTCGATCACCGGCTTCGACGACACCGAGCTCGCCGCCCACCTGCGCCCTGCCCTCACCACGGTCCGCACCGACGTCGTGGCCTGGGGCCGGGCGGCCGCCACCCGGCTGCTCCAGCTCGTCGACGGCGACGACGACGCCCCGTCCCCGCCCGTCCCCGAGGCCCGCGTGATCGTCCGCGACTCCACCGGTCCTGTTCCCACCATCCCGATGAACCCGCAAGGAGATCCCGTCATGAATCGACGCCTGCTCGGCGCCACCACCCTGGCCCTCGCCCTGGCCGTCACCACCGCGTGCGGTGGGGGAGGCCAGGACGCCGACGAGGCCCGCGCCTCGACGGGGCCCATCAAGATCTGGATGTCGAACAACCCCGAGGAGATCGCCTGGGCCGAGCAGATGGTCGAGGCCTGGAACGCCGAGCACCCCGACGAGGAGATCACCGCCCAGGAGATCCCCGCCGGCAAGACCTCCGAGGAGGTCATCTCGGCGGCGATCACCGCGGGCAACGCGCCCTGCCTGGTGTTCAACACGAGCCCGGCTGCGGTGCCGCAGTTCCAGAAGCAGGGCGGTCTCGTGGCCCTCTCGGACTTCGACGACGGCGCCGACTACGTCGAGGAGCGCTCCGGTGACCTCGCCGGGCAGTACGAGTCCACGGACGGGAAGTACTACCAGATGCCGTGGAAGCAGAACCCGGTGATGATCTTCTACAACAAGGCGCTCTTCAAGAAGGCCGGGCCTCGACCCGGAGAACCCGCCGCTGGCCACCTACGACGAGTTCCTCGCCACCAGCAAGACGCTCGTCGACAAGGGCGTGGCCGACGCCGCGATCTACCCGGCGCCCACGAGCGAGTTCTTCCAGTCCTGGTTCGACTTCTACCCGCTCTACGCGGCCGAGTCCGGCGGAACGCAGACCGTCGAGGACGGCAAGGCCACCTTCGACGACGAGGCCGGCAAGGCCGTCTGGGACTTCTGGGCCGAGATGTACGCCGACGGCTACAGCCCGCAGGAGAAGTACGACGGCGACTCGTTCGCCGACGCGAAGGCCGCGATGTCCGTGGTCGGCCCGTGGGCGATCAAGGTCTACGGCGAGTCGGTCGACTGGGGCGTCGTCCCGGTGCCGACCAGCGCCGGCACCGCGCCCGAGGAGACCTACACGTTCTCCGACGCCAAGAACATCGGCCTCTACTCGGCGTGCGAGAACCAGGGCACGGCCTGGGAGGTGCTCAAGTTCGCCACCAGCGAGGAGCAGGACGGCCAGCTGCTGGAGCTCACCGGCCAGATGCCGATCCGCGAGGACCTCGCCGGCACCTACCCGGAGTACTTCGAGCAGAACCCGGACTACGTGACCTTCGCCGACCAGGCCTCGCGCACCGTCGAGGTGCCCAACGTGCCCAACTCGGTGGAGATCTGGCAGGAGATCCGCGACCAGTACTCCGAGTCCGTGATCTTCGGCGACCAGTCGGTCGAGGACGGGCTCTCCGGCGCCGCCGAGAAGGCGGACGAGCTCGCCTCCGAGGGGTGACGGACCCCTTGTCCACGCTCAGCTCACCGAAGCCGACCCGGACGACCGCGTCGTCGTCCGGGTCGTCGGGGTCGTCGTCGGGATCGCTCTCCCGGACCCGGAGGATCCTCGGCCGGCAGCCCCTCGGGCTGGCGTTCGCCGCGCCCTACGCCATCTTCCTGGCGCTGGTGTTCGCCTACCCCCTCGGGCTGGCCGTCTACATCAGCTTCCACGACTACTTCTTCACCGCACCCGGCGTGCCGGTGGACCGGCCGTTCGTGGGCCTGGAGAACTACCGCACCGTGCTCGGCGACCCCGACGTGCGGCGGGCGTTCGTCAACGTGGGCATCTTCCTCGTGATCAACGTGCCGCTCACCGTCGGTCTGTCGATCGTGCTCGCGAGCGCCCTGAACTCGGTGCTGCGGCTGAAGACCTTCCTGCGGGTGTCGTACTACGTGCCGTACGTGACGGCGAGCGTCGCGCTGGTGGCGGTGTGGCTGTTCCTGTTCTCCAACGGGGGACTGGTCAACAGTCTGCTCGGGCCGCTCGCGCCCGACCCGTCGTGGCTGGTGAACTCCACGCTGGCGATGCCGGTGATCGCGTTCTTCGTCACCTGGAAGGGCCTCGGGTTCTTCATCCTGCTCTACCTCGCCGCGCTGCAGGGCGTGTCGAAGGACCTCTACGACGCGGCCGCCGTCGACGGCGCCGGCACCCTGCGCCGGTTCTGGCACATCACGGTGCCCGGCGTGCGCAACGCCACGACGCTGGTGGTGCTGCTGGCCACCATCACCGGCGCCAACCTCTTCACCGAGCCCTACCTGCTCACCAACGGCGGCGGCCCCAACGGCGCCTCGGAGACCCCGGTGTTCGTGATGTACCAGAAGGGGATCGAGCAGGGGAACCCCGACGTCGCCGCCGCGATCGGCGTCGTGCTCGTGCTCGCCGTGCTCCTGATCTCGCTGGTCAACCGCAAGGTCCTGGAGGACCGATGAGGAAGAGCTTCTGGTCCATGACCGCGCTGCTGCTCGGCGCGCTGGTGTTCCTGTTCCCCTTCTACTACATGCTGATCGGGTCGCTGCAGAAGGAGCTCGACACCTCGCTCGGCGGCCTGATCCCGCTCGACGGAGTCACCCTCGACAACTACATCGCCATCAACAGCCGCGTCGACCTGCTGCAGTCGCTGCTGAACTCGCTGATCTTCACCGGCGGCGTGATGCTCGGCACCGTGGTGTTCGGCGTCCTCGCCGGCTACGCGCTGGCCCGGCTGCACTTCCGCGGCCGCGGCACGCTGTTCGCGACCATGCTGCTGGTGCAGATCGTGCCGTTCCAGCTGCTCATCATCCCGCTCTACGTGATGATCGTGCGCTACTACGGCCTCGCCGACTCCTACCTCGGCATGATCGCGCCCTACCTGATCAACTCCACCGCGGTCTTCATCTTCCGGCAGTTCTTCCTCAGCCTGCCCGACGACCTGTTCGCGGCCGCCGAGATCGACGGCGCCTCCGAGTTCCGCATCCTGTGGTCGATCGCGCTGCCGTTGGTGAAACCCGCGCTGTTGACCGCGATGCTGCTCACCTTCATCGGTCCGTGGAACGAGTTCCTGTGGCCGTTCCTGGTCACCAAGGACCCCGAGCTGCAGCCGCTCGCCGTGACCCTCGCCAACTACATCAGCAACATCGCCGGCCGAGCCGACGAACCCGTACGGCGCGATCCTCGCCGGGGCCGTCGTGCTCGCGGCACCCGCCGTCGCGCTGTTCGTGGCGTTCCAGCGGAAGTTCACCGACCTCAACATCGGCAGTGGAGTGAAGGGATGACCGTGCGCAGAACTCTCGGGACGACGACGGCGCTGGTGCTCGGCGTCGGCCTCACGGCCCTGCCGGCGGAGGCGGAGGCTCCGGCCGCCGTGCCGCGGGCTGTGTCGCAGGCCCCGCCGGCCGAGCCGCTCACCAACCTCGACCACCTCGACTTCCTCGGCGACACCGCCGCGCCGCGCGAGCTGCCCGCGGCACACGACGTACCGGCTCGCTCAGGAGCCGGACGTCGGGATGCTGTGGACCTACGCCGACCGCCGCGACGACGGCTTCGAGCGCATCGGCGGCGGCACCCTCGACCCCGCGACCGGGCACTGGTCGCAGGGTGCCTACAACGCCGACGACGTCGCCCGCGCCGCCGTCGTGTACGTGCGGCACTGGCGGCAGACCGGCGACGTCGCCAGCCGCGAGCGCGCCTACCAGCTGCTCCGCGGGCTCACCTACCTGCAGACCGCCAACGGCCCCGACGCCGGCAACGTCGTGCTCTGGATGCAGCCGGACGGCACCCTCAACCGCAGCGCGGAGCCCGTCGAGCTGCCCGACCCCAGCGACAGCGACGCGTCCTACTGGCTGGCCCGCACCGTGTGGGCGCTCGGCGAGGCGGTGCCGGCCTTCCGCGACGCCGACCCGCGGTTCGCCCGCTTCCTCGAGCGGCGGCTCGCGCTCTCGGTGGCGGCGATCGACCGGCAGGTGCTCGACCGCTACGGCCGCTACCTCCGCGTCGACGGCCGCCAGGTGCCGGCCTGGCTCATCGTCGACGGCGCCGACGCCACCGCGGAGGCCATCCTCGGGCTCGCCGCCTACGTCGACGACGGCGGCACGCCGCGCGCCCGACGCGTGATGGAGCGGCTCGCCGAGGGCGTGGCCGAGCTCTCCGCCGGCGACGCCCGCCGCTGGCCGTTCGGCGGTGTGCTGCCGTGGGGGCTCTCGCGCTCGCTGTGGCACGCCTGGGCCTCGCAGATGGGCGGCTCGCTGGTCGCCGCCGGCAACGCCCTCGACCGGCCGGGCCTGGTGCGGGTCGCGCAGCGCGACGCGTTCACCTTCGACCCGTGGCTGCTCACCTCGGGCGGGCCGGACAACGGCCGGCAGCCCACCCGGGCCGACCGGGTGCAGCTCGCCTACGGCGCCGACTCCCGGGTGCAGGGGCTGCTCGCCCACGGCACCCGCGCCGGCGACCTGCTCGCCGGCGTCCAGGCCGCCTGGTTCTTCGGCGCCAACGCGGCCGGGGAGCCCGCCTACGACCCCGCCACCGGCACCACGGTCGACGGCGTCGAGGCCGACGGCCGCGTGAACCGCAACTCCGGTGCGGAGTCCACGATCCACGGCCTGCTCACGATGCTCGCCCTCGACGCGCACCCCGCGGTCGCCGAGCTCGCCACGCACCGCCACGGTGTCCGGCGGTGTCGGCATCACCGAGCTCCAGGCCGAGGACGCCGCGCTCGCCGGCGGCGCCACCGCCGTCGCCCCGGAGAGCCGGTGGACCGGCGAGTCCCAGTTCGGCGGCACCGGCTGGGCCCGGCTGCCCGACGGCGGCACCGCCACGTTCGCCGTGCCCGACGGCCAGCCCGCGTCGCTCGTGATCCCCGTGACCGACTACCGGCCGGGCTCGCGCGCCGTCACCACCTACTCGGCGGCGGGGGAGCGGGTCGGACAGGTGCGCTCCGGCGACGTCGGCGCTCAGGGCAGCTCGCCGGCCCCCGGTGCGCTGCTGCCGCAGACCCTGACGCGGTTGCCCGGGGGAGCGGGATCGCTGGTGGCCCGCACCCGCGGTGGCACCGCGCGCCTCGACGCCGTCGTGCTGCAGCCGCTCGTCACCAGCCTACGTGCTCGGGGGAGAGGGGAGGGGCACCGCGCTCCTGCGCAGCGCGGCCACCGCTCCCCGGAGCGCGACCATCACCGTGCCCGGCGACGGCATCGCCCGGGTGCACGTGTTCGACGGCCTCGGCCGTCCCGTCCGCACCACCACCACGGCGGCGACCGACGTCGCCGTCACCCTGCCGGCCGGCGGCTTCGCCGTCGTCGTGCGCCGTTGATCGAGCCTGTCGAGATCCGAACCTTCCGAAAGGACCCCCTGTGACAGCGCCCCGAGCCCAGTTCCCGCTGGGCCCGTTCACCCCGTACGCCGACAACCCGATCCTCGTGCCCGAGGGCGACGGATGGGAGTCCGGCAGCATCTACAACCCCGCGGCCGTCGTGAAGGACGACCAGGTGGTGCTGCTCTACCGCGCCCACGCCGACGACATCGTCAGCCACGTCGGCTACGCCACGAGCGACGACGGCATCCACTTCACCCGCCGCCCCGAGCCGGTGCTCTCGCCCACCGAGGACCACGAGAAGTTCGGGTGCGAGGACCCGCGCGTCACCGAGATCGACGGCACCTACTACCTCACCTACACCGCCTGGGACCGCACCCACGCCCAGCTCTGCCTGGCCACCTCGACCGACCTGCTCACCTGGGAGAAGCACGGCCCGCTGTTCCCGGACTTCAACACCTTCGAGCCGCGCGCCGACGGCGTCCCGACGCCGTGGAGCAAGGCCGGCGCGATCCTCGACCGGCAGGTGAACGGCCGCTGGCTCATGTACTTCGGCGAGGGCTCGATCTACCACGCCTGGTCCGACGACCTGATCCACTGGGAGCCGGCGCCGCAGGACCAGCCGCTGATGCTGCCCACCGCGCCCGGCACGTTCGGCGAGTTCCTCGTGGAGGTCGGCCCGCAGCCCGTCTGGACCGACAACGGGCTGATCCTGCTGCTGCACAACGCAGCGGTGAAGTACGAGGATGGCTCGGTGCGCTACTCGTGCGGCCAGCTGCTGTTCGACCCCGCGCGGCCCACCGAGGTGATGGCGCGAATGGACTACCCGTGGCTCGAGCCCACCACCCACGAGGACCGGCACGGCCTTGTCTCGAACGTCACGTTCGTCGAGGGCCTGGTGCACTTCCGCGACACCTGGTTCGCCTACTACGGGCAGAGCGACTCCACCCTCGGGGTCGCCACCTTCCGCCCGGGAACGTCGTGGAGCTGACGCCCGACGCCGGCTGGCTGGCGGGGGAGTGCGACCGGCTCCTCGACTTCGGCCGGCGCTCGGCCGTCGACGGCGGGTTCGGCTACCTCGACGACGACGGGCGACCCGAGCCCGGTCGTCCGGTCGAGCTGTGGATCACCTGCCGGATGACGCACGTGTACGCGCTCGGCCACCTGCTCGGGCGTGACGGCGACGCGGCGCTCGCCGACCACGGCGTCACGGCACTGCGAGGGCCGTTGCGCGACGCGGAGCGCGGCGGCTGGTGGGCGCGGATCGAGGCCGGGGGACCGGTCACGACCGCCAAGACCGCCTACGAGCACGCGTTCGTGGTGCTCGCCGCCAGCAGCGCCACCGCGGCCGGCCGGCCCGGCGCCGCCGAGCTGCTGGCGGAGGCGCTCGGCGTCCTGCTGGTGCACTTCTGGGACGACGACGCCGGGATGGTCGTCGAGGAGTGGGACCGCGACTGGCAGCGGCTCGACGACTACCGCGGCGTCAACGCGAACATGCACACGGTCGAGGCGCTGCTCGCCGCCGCCGACGTGCTGCAGCGCGACGACCTGCGGGAGCGGGCGCTGCGCATCACCACGCGGGTCGTCCGCGACCTCGCCCCGGCCCACGACTGGCGGCTGCCCGAGCACTTCACCCCCGACTGGACGCCGCTGCTCGACTACAACGCCGACCGGCCCGCCGACCCGTTCCGTCCCGCCGGCGCCACCGTCGGTCACTGGCTGGAGTGGGCGCGGCTCTCGCTGCACCTGCGTGCGGGCCTCGGCGACGCGGCGCCGCCGTGGTTGCTGGAGAACGCGGTCGCGCTGGTGGACGCCGCCGTCCGCGAGGGCTGGGCGGTGGACGGCGCCGACGGCTTCGTCTACACCGTCGACTTCGACGGCCGCCCGCTGGTGCGGCAGCGGATGCACTGGGTGCTCGCCGAGGCCGTCGCCGTCGCCGCCGCGCTGCACGAGGCCACGGGGGAGCAGCGCTGGGCCGACCTCCACGCCCAGTGGTGGGCCTACGCCGAGCGCCATCTCATCGACCGCGACCGCGGCTCCTGGCACCACGAGCTCGCCCCCGACAACACCCCCGACGGCCGCACCTGGCCCGGCAAGCCCGACCTCTACCACGCGGTCGGCGCCACCCTGGTGC
This sequence comes from uncultured Actinomycetota bacterium, assembly GCA_963808855.1. GTDB lineage: Bacteria > Actinomycetota > Actinomycetes > Propionibacteriales > Nocardioidaceae > Nocardioides. Next base: position 2,310,664 of record CAWEHA010000002.1, read on the forward strand.
CACGCCTCCCGCTCACTCCGAGCGCCGCCGTCGCACTGCGGGACGGATCACTCGTCGACCACAGCTGAAGGCGCGTCGCGAGGATCCGCCCACAAGTCGGAGCGTTCGCCGACCGATAACTCGGACGTTGAGCCACGTCGCGGAGCCCTTCCGCCCACCTTCGGAGTCACATGTCAGCCCTGGCCGTCGCGCCCGCCCCGGCCCTCCCGTACCCGACACGCATCGAGTCCCCTGACGGCGTCCGGCCGAGCGACGTGCTCCGCCGACTCGCTGTCAACCTCACGGTCGCGTGCGGCGTACCAGCCCTGCTCCTCTACGTCATGCTCCAGACGCTCGGCGTCGTGCCCGCGGTGCTGTCAGCGCTCGCCTGGACCTATGGCGCCACAGCCTGGCGTCGGCTGACCGGCCGACCCACCTCGGGACTGCTGCTCATCACGGTGATCGTGCTGACGATGCGCACGGCGTTCACGCTGGCGACCGGCACCACCTACGTCTACTTCCTGGAGCCGATCGTCACCGACACCGTCGTCGCGGCGCTGTTCCTGCTCTCGCTCGCCTCGTCTCGACCACTCGTCGCCCGCCTGGCGGCGGACTTCTATCCTCTCAGCGCCGAGCTCGCCCGCGTCCCCCGTGTGTGCCGGCTCCTGCGCCGGCTGACGCTCCTGTGGGCGGCTGTCGGACTGCTCAAGGCGGGGCTGGGCCTCTGGTTGCTCGAGTCGTTGCCGGCCGCCGACTTCGTGCTGGTGAAGACGACCGTGGTCCTCGCACTCACCGCGGCGGCCGCCACGGTGAGTGTCCGCGCCGCGCTCGCCGTCCTGCGATCCGAGGGTGTGGCTGCGGCCTCCTCGTGAGGACCGGCCGGCGGACGGTCAGCAGCGCCGGGCCAGGTGCAGCGTCAGGTCGGCGACGATGTCGACCTGGTCGGGCAGCACCGCTCTGATCCGAGACAGCACACGCGAACGGTCGCGGACGGGGAGCACCAGGTAGGCGGAGACCGTCGAGAGGTGCCCGACGAAGTCGTCCGCTGACAGCGTTGCCCGCCGTTCGACCACGATCTGCGCGACGTCGGTGAAGAGCGCCGAGTCCCGCATCTCGGTCCCGGGCCACTGCAAGGGCGCATCGCTCGCGGTGCCGTCCGGGCTCGGGATGTCGTCGTCCGCCACGTCCGGCTCACGAGCCTCGCGGACCTCCTCCCGAAGCAGGTCGTCCGCCAGGTTGATCGGACCGCCCAGAGAGGCTGCGACCCCATCGGTGGGCAGGAGCGCGGCGATCTTGGACCAGCGGGTCGCAGGATCAGTCCAATGCAGCGCGGCCGCGGCGTAGACCAGATCGACCGGACCGACCAGGTCGGCCTCCTCGAAGGTGCCGAGCACCGGGGTGACGTCGCCGCCCACATGCGCGCCGAGCTGGGCGATCATCGCGGCGTCGGGCTCCAGCGCGGTGACGGCGATGCCTGCCGCGGTGAAGACGCGGGTGGCCTTGCCGGTGCCGGCGCCGATCTCCACCGCCGTTCGTACCGGCCGGCGTGAGTAGCGGCGCACGTGGTCGACGACCTCGGGGGGATACCCCGGACGGAACCGTTCGTAGGCCGCCGCGACCGAGCCGAACGTCAGTCCGCGCTGGGACCACTCTGACCCGGCCACCACGCCAACCTAGGGCTGGCTCACTACACGGCGTACACCGCCAGCGAGAAACCGACGTAGTGGCTGGCGAAGGCGAGCACGGTGAACGTGTGGAAGACCTCGTGGAAGCCGAACACCGAGGGCCAGGGGTTCGGCCGCTTGAGCCCGTAGATGACGGCACCCGTGGAGTAGAGCGCGCCGCCGCAGGCCAGCAGCACCAGGATCGCCGGGCCGCTGGTCGGGCTCAGCGTCGAGGCGCCGTCGATGAAGGCGGGGGTGAACGCCACTGCGGTCCACCCGAGGCCGAGGTAGACGAGCGGGGAGATCCAGCGAGGCGCCTGCGGCCACAGCAGGTGGGTCACGATGCCGACGACCGCGCCGCTCCACGCGATGACGGGAAGCGCCATCCGGTCAGCCCCGTCGAGCAGGACCAGGCTGAACGCCGTACAGGAACCGGCGATCATCACGTAGATGTTGCAGTAGTCCAGTCGTCGCAGGACGGTGCGCCGCCGGATCGACCAGGTGCCGCGGTGATAGGTCGCCGAGGTGCCGAACAGCAACACCGCGGACGCCATGAACACGATGGCACCGAGCCGGGTCGTCGCCGTGGGAGCCAGAAGCACGAGCACGACGCCGGAGGCGACGGCCAGCGGCGCCGTCGCCAGATGCAGCCAACCGCGCAGCCGCGGCTTCACCTCCTCGACCACCCCGCGGAGGTGCTCGGACAGGTGCCGTGTCATGAGAGCTCCCAGGCACGCACAAGGGTCCGGGAGCGTGGCCCTACGGTCGTGAGGGTCGGGTGGAACCGCCACGGCATCCCGTCTCACGGGTGATACACTCGGCATGATGGACAGGGTGACCGTGCGCGAGCTGCGCAACCACGGCGGTGAGGTGCTCAGGCGCGTCGAGCGCGGCGAGGTTCTCGTCGTCACCCGCGACGGCGCCGAGGTCGCCGAGCTGCGCCCGCGGTCGCGCCGTAGCCCGTCGCCGACTGACCTCGTTGCCCGACGGCGCCACCTGCCGGTGGTCGACGCCGACGCCTGGCGTCGCGACGTCGACGCGCTGATCGACCCGGCACTGTGAACGTCGAGGACCGGCGGGGGATGCTCGACACCTCGACCGTGATCCTGCTGGGTCGGCTCGACCCCACCGGGCTTCCTGAGGAGTCGGTGATCAGTGCCGTCACCGTGGCCGAGCTGTCGGTCGGCCCGCTGGTCGCGCAGACGGCAGGGGAGCGTGCTGCCCGGCAGGAGCACCTGCAGCAGGCTGAGGCGGACTTCGATGCCCTGCCGTTCGATTCCGCGGCGGCTCGGGCGTTCGGGCGGGTGGCTGCCTCCTTGCGTTCCGCGGGACGCAAGCCCGCGGCACGTGCTTACGACGCCCTGATCGCCGCCACGGCGATCGCCGAGGCCATCCCGCTCTACACCTGCAACCCGGCCGACTTCGAGGGCATCGACGGGCTCGAGGTCCGAGTTCTCCAGCATCCGGACCGATAGGGCCGCGCCGACCAGGACGGCAACAGGACGCGACGTCCGATTCGCGCGGGCCCCGCCGGTGCTCGGCGTGATCGGATGGTGTGGTGCCTACCCCCACGGAGACCCTCACCGCGTTCTACGCCGCCGAAGCCGACTACGTCGCGGCCGGCGGACCGGGACGGGGCGACTTCGCCCCGCTCGCCCGGCGCCTCGACCCCGACGTGGTGGTCTGGCAGGCGCCGGGCCTCCCGTTCTCCGGCACGGGCGAGTGGCGCGGCCACGCCGGTGTCGAGGCCTGGATGGCGGCGTTCGCCGAGACCTGGAGCTCGATGAAGGTACGGAGCAGCCACGTCCTGGCCGACACGAGCCGGGTCGTCGCGATTCTTGACGTCGACTTCCGCTCTCGCGCCAGCGGCCGCGAGTTGGCGACGTCGATCGTCCAGGTCATCGCGGTGCGCGAGGGCCGGATCCACGAGATCAGGCCCTTCTACTGGGACCCTCAGGCGGTCCGGGACGCGTGCGCCGTCACGACATGACATAATGTCACTTATCGGCGTACCACGAAGCGTATAGACCGCCATTGACGGATCCTCCGACAAGTAGTTTCCTCATCGTCAACTACTTGTGATGAGAGGTGGGCACGATGGAACCGACAAAGCGCGACGCCGAGACCATGCTGACGGACGCCGGCGAGATCGAGTCGGCGGTGCGGGCCCGGACGCCGCAGGAGCATCAGCTGTACGCCGCGATGGGTCTCGTCTTCGTGCTGATCGGGCTGATCGTCGATCTCGGCGACGACGACGGCGTCGGCGCGACCGTGGCGGTGGCCGTCGCGGCGGTGGTCGCGCTCGTCGTCCTGGGCGCCAGTCATGTCCCCTACCTGCGTCGGTACCGGCAGGTGCGGGTGCGGCGCACCCCGATGTGGCTGGAGTGGGCGCTCGGGTGCTGGGCCGCCGTCGCCCTGTTCTCCCTCGGGATGCTGCTCGACGGCACCGTCGGCTTCTCCTACACCCTGGGCGGCGTCGTGGGCGCCGTGCCGTTCCTGCTGTGGGCCGGACGGCTTCGGCGCGCCCGATGACCGCTCACCCGCGGGCGCGCCTCGACGACCTGGTCCACCAGCCCGTGCGCTTCTCCCTGCTCGCCGGGCTGGCCCGGGCCGACGAGCTGGAGTTCCGGTTCCTCCGCGACACCCTCCAGGTCAGCGACTCGGTGCTGTCCCGCCAGGCCTCGACCCTCGAACAGGCCGGCTACATCGCCATCCGCAAGGGCCACGTCGGCAAGTGGCCCCGCACCTGGTTCAAGCTCACCCCCGAAGGCCGCACCGCCTTCGACGCCCACCTCGCCACGCTGCGCGAGATCATCGAAGCGCCGCCCGGCGACCCGTGATCACGTCAGCGGGAGTGGAGCCTGGAGCCAGGACGGACTCCCGGCGGGCTCGATGCTGGTCACCCACTTGACCCACCACGGTCCGCGCCGCCCGGGGGCGACCAGGCGCACCGGGGCGCCGTGCCCTGGTCTCAGCGGCGCACCGCCGTAGCCGACGGCGAGGTAGACCCCGCCGAGATCGTCCGGGGCGAACAGTCGCGCGTACCCGGTGGCCGACCGCACCCGGACGCTTCGGCCGTCGTCCGACGACGGGAGGAGCTCCGACAGCGGCACCGCGTCCCAGGCCTGCTCGCTCCACCAGCCGCCGGTGCAGTCGAGGGTGGCCACCACGGGGCGGGCCCGCTCGCGCAACGACGCGATCGTCACCGCGGTGCCGTCGATCTCGAGCGGCCAGGTCGACGCCGCGGTGACGGCGGGCTGGTCGTCGTCGAGCCAGATGACCTCCGGCATCCGCTCGGGGTCGTGGGAGGCCACCTCGTGCGAGCCGGTGGCCCGCCGTCGGCCGCCGGCGACACCGGTCACGCGGGTCACGGCCTCCTGGGCGAGGTAGGCGCCCAGGCCGACGCCGACGACGAGCCCCAGCCGCAGCACGGCCTGTCGGTCCAGGTCGACCACCCGGGCTCGCACCGGTCGGGAGCCGAGGTGCCAGACCAGGAGCCCGATCGCGACGAATCCGAGCAGGGTGTGCGTCCAGAGCGCCGACCAGGTGCCGACGCCGTACCAGAGGCCGGTGGCGTGGAGGACCCCGAGGACCACCGCGGCGAGCACCACGATCCCGAAGGCCGCGGAGACCCAGCGCGTCCAGCGGTGGCGGCGGAAGCCCGAGCGCACCGGTCCGCGCAGCTTGGCGGGCACGAGGACCAGCAGCGACAGCCCGAGCACGCCGTGGGCGCGCGCGAGCCAGCCGTTCCACTGGTCACCGACCACCCACGACAGCAGCCCGGTCGCCAGCGCGGTCACGAGGAGCAGCTGGAGGGCCAGGTTCACCTGCGGTGGCCGCAGCCTGCCGGGAGGTCCGCCCACCTTCCGACCACCTCCTCCCCCGGAGATGGTCACACGTTGTCGACCGCGCGTCGCGGTCGGTCACGACGTGTGGCGCCGCAGGTAGCCGTCGAGCGAGTTCTGCACGTGCCGTCGCATGAGCCGGGACGCCGCGGCGGCGCTCCCGGCCTGGATGACGCGGGCGATCTCCGCGTGCTCCTCCCACGAGTGCTCGCCGCGCACGTGGACGTCCATGCCGTAGAGCCACTCGACCTTGGCGGCGATCTGCCGGAACAGCGCCAGCAGCGAGGTGTTGCCGGCGAACTCGGCTATGGCCAGGTGGAAGGTGGTGTTGAGCGGCGGAAGAGCGGCGCGCGTCGGGTCGTCGAGCCCGCTGTGGCCGGCCGCGACCAGGGCGTCGAGCCGCGCTCCGAAGTCCCGGATGTCCGGGTCGTCGCCGGCGGTCCGGAAGCGGATCGCGGCCCGGCGTGCGGTGAGGCCCTCGAGGGTGCCGCGCACCTCGAAGATGTCGACGGCCTCGTCGCGGTCGAGGTGCGCCACCCGCGCGCCGGCGTAGGCGACGCTCGTGACGAAGCCCTCGGCCTCGAGATGCCGCAGCGCCTCGCGCACCGGCACCCGCGAGACGTCGTAGGCCTGGCACAGCGACGACTCGGTGATCCGCGCCCCGGCCGGGTACGCGCCGGCGACGATGTCGGCGCGCAGCGAGCGCAGCACGTCGTCGGCGCGACGGTTCACGAGAACACGTCCGCGCCCGGGATGGCCGCGAGCAGCTCACGGGTGTAGTCGGACCGGGGACGCTCGAAGACGTCGTCGACCGGCCCGGCCTCCACGATGGAGCCCTGCTGCATCACCAGCACCTCGTGGGCGACGAGCCTGACGACGGCCAGGTCGTGGGTGATGAAGAGGTAGGTGAGCCCGAGGTCGCGCTGGAGATCGCCGAGCAGAGTGAGGATCTGGTCCTGCACCAGCACGTCGAGCGCCGACACGGCCTCGTCGCACACCACGAGCCGCGGGTCGAGGGCGAGCGCCCGGGCGATGGCGACCCGCTGCCGCTGGCCGCCCGAGAGCTCGTTGGGGTGTCGCTGAGCCAGGCCCCGCGGGAGCGCGACGTGGTCGAGCAGGTCGGCGACGCGCGCACGTCGGCTGCGCCGGTCGCCGACCCGGAACACGCGCAGCGGCTCGTCGACGATGTGCTCGACGGTGAACATCGGGTTGAGGGAGGCGTAGGGGTCCTGGAACACCGGCTGCATCGCCCGGCGGATCGCGCGACGGCGCGCGCCCCGCGCCTCGGCGACCGGCTCGCCGGCCACGCGCACCACCCCCGCTGTCGGCGCCTCGAGTCCGAGCACCATCCGGGCGACGGTGGTCTTGCCGGAGCCGGACTCGCCGACCACGGCGACGGTGGTGCCGGGCGGCACCTCGAACGAGACGTCGTCGACCGCGGTGATCCGACCACGGCGGCCGCGGACGGAGTACTCCTTGGTGAGGTGCTCGGCGCGGAGGAGCGGTCCGGTCGTCTCGTCGCCCTCCTCCTCCGCCGCGGGCGGCGGCTCGGCCCGGGTGGCGCTGGCCAGCGACGGCGCGGCAGCGACGAGCCGGCGGGTGTACTCGTGCTGCGGGTTGCGCAGCAGCTCGCGGGACGGGCCCTGCTCGACGATCCGGCCCTCCGACATCACGACCACCCGGTCGGCCCGGTCGGCGGCGAGCCCGAGGTCGTGGGTCACGAGCAGCAGCGAGGTGCCGCGCTGGCTCCGGAGCGACTCGAGGTGGTCGAGGATCCGGCGCTGCACGGTGACGTCGAGGGCCGAGGTCGGCTCGTCGGCGATCAGCAGGTCGGGCTCGCACGCGAGGGCGATCGCGATGAGCACCCGCTGGCGCATGCCACCGGAGAACTCGTGCGGGTACTGCCGGCTCCGCCGCGCGGCGTCCGGGATGCCCGCCTCCTCCAGCAGCTCCACCGCGCGGCGGCTTGCGTCGCGGCCCGACGCGAGCCGGTGTGCCACCAGCGTCTCGGCGACCTGGGTGCCGACCCGGGTGGCCGGGTTGAGGTTCGACATCGGGTCCTGTGGCACCAGGCCGACCTGGCGGCCCCGGAGCTGTCGCAGCCGACGGGCGCCGGCGTGGGTGACGTCGTCGCCGCGGAACTCGATCCGGCCGCGGGTGACCGCGCCCCCGGCGGGGAGCAGGTCGATCACCGCGGCCGCGGTGGTGGACTTGCCGGAGCCCGACTCCCCCACCAGGGCCACCCGCTCCCCCTCCCCCACGACGAGGTCGATGCCGTGCAGCACCGCGGTGCCGTGGTAGCTGACCTCGAGGTCGGTGATCCGCAGCAGCGGCTCGGCCGGTTCGGTCCGTTCATCGTCCGACGGCATAGCCCTGGGCTCCTCTCGGGTTGGCGGCGGCCTCGAGGAGGCCCGTCTCGGGGTCGCGGGTGACCGCGGACAGCCGGCCGAGCGACCAGTCGCCGCCGCGGGTGACCACGTGGCCTCGCCGCTCGAGGTCGGCGATCACGTCGTCGCCCAGGCGGTCCTCGACGACGGCGCCGCCCGGCGTCCACGTGCGCGGCCAGAACGAGCCCGGCATCGACGTCGTGTGCAGGGCGGGCGCGTCGACCGCCTGCTGCGGCGTGTAGCCGCCGACCAGCACCCGCAGCAGGTAGAGCAGCTGCCACTGGTCCTGCTGGTCACCGCCCGGGGTGCCCAGGGCGCACCAGGGCCGCCCGTCGCGCAGCACGAGGGTGGGGCTCAGCGTCGTGCGCGGTCTCCGGCCAGGACGCAGCGCCGACGGCGAGTCCTCGTCGAGCCAGGTCATCTGCAACCGGGTGCCGAGGCAGAACCCGAGCTCCGGGATCGTGGGCGAGGACTGCAGCCAGCCCCCCGACGGCGTGACCGACACCAGGTTGCCCCAGCGGTCGACGACGTCGAGGTGGCAGGTGTCGCCACGCGTGCTCCCGGTGCGGCTCACCGTCGGCTCGCCCACCGCCGCTCCGGTGCCCGCCGCCGGCGGATCGGTGAGCAGCGGGGGCAGGTACGGCCGCGTGGAGCCGACGATGCCGGGGCGGAACTCGTGCGACGCCGTGTCGCCGATGAGCGCCCGCCGCTCGGCGGCGTACTCGGGCGAGAGCAACGTGGCCAGCGGTACGGCCGCGGGTCCGGGCTCCGGATCGCCGTAGTGGGCGTCCCGGTCGGCCAGCGCGAGCTTCAGCGCCTCGAGCACGCGGTGCGCGCCCGGTCCGGTGGCGGGGTCGACCTCGTGCGCCTCGAACCCGGCGAGGATGGCCAGGGCCTGGAGCAGCACGGGCCCCTGACCCCAGGCGCCGGTCTTGCACACGGTGACGCCGTGCACGTCGAGGGTCACCGGGTCGTCGTAGCCGGCCCGCCAGCCCGCGAGGTCGGCGCGGGTGAGCACTCCGGCGTGGTCGGCGCCGTCGCTGTGCCGGTGCGGCTCGGCAACGAAGGCTTCGACGGCCTCGGCGACGAAGCCACCACCCCAGGCGTCGCGGGCAGCGTCGATGCGCGCGGCCCGGTCGGCCGCGCCGGCGCCGGCGTCGACCCCGGCGCTGATGAGGCGCCGCAGGGTGGCGGCGTAGCGGGTCAGCCGCACCACCTCGCCCGGCTCGGGTGGCCGGCCCCGGGGCAGCCACAGCTCGGCCGAGGTCGGCCAGTGGTCGCGGAACAGGTCGGCCACCTGCGCGATGGTGCCGGCCGCCCGGGCCGAGATCTGGTGTCCCTGCTCGGCGTACTCGACGGCGTAGCCGAGCACGTCGTCCAGCTCCCAAGTGCCGTGGTCGCGCAGCAGGAGCAGCCAGGCGTCGACGGCGCCGGGCACCGCGGCGGCCAGCGCACCGGTGCCGGGCACGAGGTCGAGGCCCTCGGCGCGGTAGCGCTCGACGCTCGCGGCGGCCGGGGCCGGACCCTGTCCGACGAGGACCCGGGGCCGGGGGTCGTCCGCCGTGGCGAACAGCCCGGTCAGGTCTCCACCGGGCCCGTTGAGGTGCGGCTCGACGACGTGCAGCACGAACCCGCCGGCCACGGCGGCGTCGAACGCGTTGCCGCCGCGCTCGAGCACCGACTGCGCTACCGCGCTGGCGACCCAGTGGGTGGAGGCCGCCATGCCGAACCGGCCGCGCAGCGTGGGCCGCGTGGTGTGCTCGGGCGGCGGGACGAAGGAGCTCACGCTCACCGCCTCCGGCTGGTCGGGTCGAGCGCGTCGCGCAGGGCGTCGCCGAAGAGGTTGAACCCCAGGCAGATGACCGCAATGGCCAGGCCCGGGAACACGGCGGCGGCGGGTGCGCGGAAGATGTACTGCTGGGCGTCGGACAGCATGATGCCGAGGCTCGGCGTCGGCGGCTGGATGCCGAGACCGAGGAACGACAGCAGCGCCTCCCCGATCACGGCGACGGGCATGATCACGGTCGCTTGCACGATCACCGCCGACATCGCGTTGGGCAGGATGTGCTGCAACAGGATCCGCGCCCCCGACGCGTCGAGGCTGCGGGCCGCGAGCACGAACTCCAGCTCCTTGTGGCGCAGCGTCTCGGCCCGCACCACCCGCACCATCGTCGGCACCTGCGCGACGCCGAGCGCGATGGCCGCGTTGGCGACGCTCGGTCCGTTGATGGCGGCCAGACCCACCGCGATGATGAGGAACGGGAAGGCCAAGGTGAGGTCGGTGAGCCGCGAGACGACGACGTCGGCCCAGCGCACGTAGCCGGCGAGCAGGCCCAGCGGCGTCCCGACGACGACGGCGAGCAGCACCGACAGCGCGCCGACGATCAACGACACCCGGGTGCCGTAGACGATGCGCGACAGGACGTCGCGGCCCAGGTCGTCGGTGCCGAAGGGGTAGCCCTCGGTGAACGCCCGCTGGAACGGGGTGTCGAAGTGCACCTGCTCGGGCGGGTAGGGCGCGAGCAGCGGCGCGAACACCGCGGTGAGCAGCACGAGCAGCAGCAGGCCGCCGCCGACCAGTCCGAGCGGGTTGCGGACGAGCTGGCGCAGCACCTGCCCGCGCTGCCGGCCGAGATCGACGTCGGCCGGCTGGGTGACCGGTGTTGCCTCGCTCATGACGGGTGCCTCCTGCCACGCGGATCCGCGGGTTGATGACGGAGTAGAGGACGTCGATCGCCAGGTTGATCACGATGTAGGCGAAGGTCGTGATGAGCACCACCGCCTGGATCACCGGGTAGTCGCGGGTGAAGACGCTGTCGAGGGTGAGCTTGCCGAAGCCCGGCAGTCCGAAGATCCGCTCGGTCACCACCGCTCCCGACACGAGGCCGCCCAGCTGGAGGCCGATGATCGTGACGACGACGACCAGCGAGTTGCGCAGCGCGAACCGGGTGAGCACGCGGCGTTCCGGCATGCCCTTGGCGCGCGCGGTGCGCACGTAGTCGGCAGACAGCGTGTCGAGCATCGACGACCGGGTCTGCCGCATCACCACGGCGGCCAGCGCGGTGCCGAGCACCAGCGCCGGCAGCGTCAGGTAGTAGAGGCCACGCAGCGGCTCCTCGCTGACGGGCACGTAGCCGGACGCCGGGAACCAGCGCAGGCTCACGGCGAGGTAGAGGATCGCGAGGATGCCCAGCCAGAAGCTCGGCACCGACAGGCCCACCAGCGTGAACCCGTTCGCCAGCCACTCCGGCCAGCGGCCCCGGTACACCGCGGCCGCCACGCCGGCACCGATGCCCACGACCACGGCCACCGTGACGGCGTACGCGCTCAGCCACAGCGTCACCGGCAGCGTGGTGGCGATCAGGTCGGACACCGGCACGCCGGTGGCGATCGAGGTGCCGAGGTCGCCCTGCAGCAGGTTCTTCAGGAACTCCCAGTACTGCACGTAGATCGGGTCGTCGAGGCCGAGGTCGGCGCGGACGGCGTCGAGGGTGGCCGGGTCGGCCTCCTCGCCGGCGATCGCCAGCGCGGGGTCGCCGGGCAGAGCCCGGACGCCCCAGAACACCACCACCGAGGCGAGGAACATGGTCACCACGGACTGCCAGAGCCGGTTGAGCAGGTAGACGAGCATCAGTCGTCCTCCCCCGTCACGAAGGCGGCCCGGCTCAGCCGCACCACGCCGTCCCCGAAGGTGCTGATGCCGGCAACGTCCTCGGAGTAGGCGGTGAGGTTGCGCTGCCGGTAGAGGTAGGTGAGCGGGACGTCGCGTTGCACCTGCTCGACCACCTGGCCGTAGAGCTGTGCCCGTGCCTGCATGTCGACCTCGGTGGCCGCCTGCTCGAGCAGGGTGTCGACCTGCTCGTTGCTGTAGCCGGAGTAGTTCTGCGACTGGCCGGTGCCGACGAAGGCGAAGGTGTTGCCGTGCGGGTCGATGCGGCCCGACCACCCGAGCTGCAGCACCTCGAAGTCACCGTTGGTCTGGTCGTCGAGGAGGGTGGTGTACTCCACCGGCTCGATCTCGATGTCGAACCCGCCCGCCGACACGCTGCCCTGGATCGCCTGCGCCAGCCGCAGGGTGTCCGGGGTGTTGGTGACCTTCATCGTCAGCTCCACCGGCAGGTCGGCGCCCGCCTCCTCGAGCAGCGCACGCGCCTCCTTCGGGTCGAACGGCGGGCAGGCGTTACTGGCCTCGGTGGCGAACTCGCTGTCCGGCGAGATCGGCGAGCAGGCGGGCTCGAACCAGTTGTCGAACACCGAGTTCACGAGCGCCTCCCGGTCGAGCGAGAGCTCGAACGCGCGGCGCACGCTGACGTCGGCGACCGGCGAGTCCACCTTCCCGGGCGGCTCGCCCACGCCGTCGCTGTTGCCGACGTTGAAGGTGACGGCCTGGTAGCCGAGCGAGCTGGTCTGCAGCAGCCCGATCCCCGGCTCCCGCTCGAGGGTCTCGATCGTCGTCGGCGACACCGTGTCTACGACCTGGACGTCTCCGGAGCGCAGGTTGGCCGCGCGGATGTTGGCATCGGTCATGATCCGGTAGGTGATCGTGTCGAGGTGCACCTGGTCGGCCGCGTAGTACTCGGGGTCGCGCTCCACCACGATCGACGTCGCGGGCACCCGCTCGACGAACTTGAACGGACCCACACACACCGGTGCGTTGCCGAAGTCGTCGCCGAGCTCGTCGAGTGCCTGCGGGCTCATGATCATCCCGGCCCGGTCGGTGAGCGACGCCGTGATCGGGGCGAACGGGGTCTCGTAGCGCAGCTCGACGGTGTGGTCGTCGACGGCGACGATCTCCTCGATCGGCCCCAGCTCCGAGGCCCGGGCGGAGTCCTCCTTGGTGAGGTGCCGCTCGAGGGTCGTTCGGACGGCGTCGGCGTCGAAGGGCGCGCCGTCGGCGAACGTGACGCCCTGCCGCAGGGGGATCCGCACGGTGCGACCACCGGCTCCGAGCTCGGGGAGCTCGGTGGCGAGCTGCGGCACGATCCGCCCGTCGGAGTCGATGTCGTAGAGCTTCTCGCAGATCGAGCTCATCACGTAGCGGGTGTAGAGCGACGACGACGTCGTCGGGTCGAGCACGTCGGGGTCGGCCGACAGCCCCATCACCAGATCGCCGCCCTCGTCGACGTCCTTGCCGTCGAGACTCACCGTGAAGACGTCCTGACGGTCCGGCGCCTCGCCGCGCGGCTGCACCGGATGGCAGGCACTGGCCACGAGCACCATGACGACGACGGCCCCGAGGGCGAGGTGGATGGACGGCGGCCGAGCGGGCCTTGAGGTCACGACAAGTCTCCCGAGTGGACGTGCGTGCGTTTTGTATACAATCCCGACCACCTTGGCACCGGCTCCGGAGGACCGTCAACCCTCCCCCGACCGCGGCCCCGTCCTAGGGTGAGGACTCGTGACCGACGACAAGACGCCGGCCGGTGAGGCCACGAAGACCGCGACCACGACCGAGTCCACCGTCGAGACCAAGCCGGCCGAGCCGACCGACGACCTCGTGACGACGACCCATCAGCTCAGGGTCGGGCGTCGCACCCTCGACTACACGGCCACCACCGGCCGGGTCGTGCTGCGCGAGGAGGTCTACGAGGACGGCGTCTTCACCGGCCACCAGGCCAAGGCCGAGATCTCGATGACCACCTACGTGCTCAACGACGGCGAGGGCGGCGAGCCCGACCCGACCCGTCCGGTGACCTTCGCCTTCAACGGCGGCCCGGGTAGCTCGAGCGTCTGGCTGCACCTCGGCCTGCTGGGTCCGCGGCGGGTGGTGATGGGCGACGCTGGCGCGTTGCTGCCGCCGCCGTACGCGCTCACCGACAACGCCGAGTCGCTGCTCGCCGTCAGCGACCTCGTGCTCATCGACCCGGTGTCGACGGGCTACTCGCGGGCGGTGAAGGGCAGCAAGGCCGAGCCGTTCCACGGCTACCAGGGCGACATCGAGTCGGTGGCCGAGCTGATCCGGCTCTGGACGACGCGGCACCAGAGGTGGCTCTCCCCCAAGCTCGTCCTGGGCGAGTCGTACGGCACGCTGCGCGGCGCCGCGCTGGTGGAGCACCTGCAGTCGCGCTTCGGCATGTACGTCAACGGCCTGGTGCTGATCTCCAGCGTGCTCGACCTGTCGTCGATCGACTTCGAGAACCAGCGCAACGACCGGGCGCACGCGCTGTACCTGCCCACCTACGCGGCGATCGCCCATTACCACGGCCGCCTCGGCCGCACCTCGCTGCGGAAGGCCATCGCCGCCGCCGAGGAGTACGCCGCCCACGACTACCCGTGGGTGCTCGCGCGGGGCGACCGGCTCACACGCCAAGGAGCGCGCCACCGCAGCCCGCAAGATCGCGTCGTTGACCGGGTTGAGCGAGGACTACGTCGACCGCGCTGACCTGCGCATCGAGCACTGGCGGTTCTTCGGCGAGCTGCTCCGCGACCGCCGTCTCACCGCCGGCCGGATCGATGGCCGGTTCACCGGCCCAGCCGGCTCCGCGATCGCCGAGAGCATGGACGCCGACCCGTCGATGGACGCGATCAGCGGGCCGTACTCGACGGCGTTCAACCACTACGTGCGCCACGAGCTCGAGTACGAGAACGACCTGCACTACGAGCAGATCAGCCGTCGGGTGCAGCCCTGGTCGTTCAAGGACTTCGAGGGCCGCCCGATCGACGTCACTCCCCTGCTGGAACGGGCGATGCGCACGAACCCGCACCTCAAGGTGCACGTGGCCTACGGCTACTTCGACGGCGCCACGCCCCACTACGCCGCCGAGGACGTGATCGCGCACCTGCGGCTGCCCGACGAGCTGCGCGCCAACATCGAGCACGCCTACTACGAGGCCGGCCACATGATGTACGTGCACGAGCCGTCGCGCCTCAAGCAGAGCAAGGACCTCGCCGACTTCGTGCGGCGGGTCAGCGGCAGCTGACCGTCAGGCTCAGTCGAGGCAGAACTCGTTGCCCTCGGGGTCGGTCATCACGATGAAGCCGTTCTCCATCGGTGGGGCGGGATCGGTGCGGCTCACCCGGGTCGCGCCGAGCGCCACCAGCCGTTCGCACTCCGCCTCGAGCGCCGCCATCCGCTCGTCGCCCTCGAGCCCGGGCGCGGCGCGGACGTCGAGGTGCACCCGGTTCTTGACGACCTTGTGCTCCGGCACCTGCTGGAAGAACAGCCGCGGGCCCTCGCCGTCGGGGTCCTCCACGGCGTTGCGGGAGTTGCGCTCCTCCTCCGGCACGCCCACCTGGGCGAGGAAGTCGTCCCACGCGGCGAGCGGGTCGGCGCCCTCGGGCAGGTCGACACCCGGCGGGGCGGGATGGACGTAGCCCAGGACGTCGCGCCAGAACGTCGACAGCGCGCGGGGGTCGTGGCTGTCGAAGGTGACCTGGATCTGTCTGCTCATGACTCTCACCATGGCACCCGCTCCGGACACCTGCTGTCCTGAATCGGTCACCGCCCTCCCCCGCGCACGAATCGTTCGATCGAACGGTAATGACATCGTTGAGCCCGATTCTGGTGTCAATGCCGTTCGATCGAACGATTGGTGCGCGCCGGAGCGCCCCCGGTCAGCCGCAGAACCAACCGCTCAGGCCCCCACGTACTCGGCGAGGTGCTGACCGGTGAGGGTGGAGCGGTCGGCGACGAGCTCGGCGGGGGTGCCCTCGAAGACCACCCGGCCGCCGTCGTGACCGGCGCCGGGGCCGAGGTCGATCAGCCAGTCGGCGTGGGCCATCACGGCCTGGTGGTGCTCGATCACGATCACCGACCGGCCGGCGTCGACGAGCCGGTCGAGCAGGCCGAGCAGCTGCTCGACGTCGGCGAGGTGCAGGCCGGTGGTGGGCTCGTCGAGCACGTAGACCTCGCCCTTCTCCGCCATCTCGTTGGCGAGCTTGACCCGCTGCCGCTCGCCGCCGGAGAGCGCGGTGAGCGGCTGGCCGAGGGTGAGGTAGCCAAGGCCCACGTCGGAGAGCCGCTCCAGCACCTTGTGGGCGGCCGGCGTGCGGGCCTCGCCGTCGGCGAAGAACGCAAGAGCCTCGGCCACCGACATCGCGAGCACCTCGGCGATGTTGCGGCCGCCGAGCGTGTACTCGAGCACCGCCGCCTGGTAGCGCCGGCCCTCGCACTCCTCGCAGGTGGTGGCGACCGTGTCCATGATCCCGAGCTCGGTGTAGATGACGCCGGCCCCGTTGCAGGCGGGGCAGGCGCCCTCGGAGTTGGCGCTGAACAGCGCCGGCTTCACGTTGTTGGCCTTGGCGAACGCCTTGCGGATCGGCTCGAGCAGCCCCGTGTAGGTGGCGGGGTTGCTGCGGCGCGACCCCTTGATCGCGCCCTGGTCGATCGTCACCACGCCGTCGCGCCCTGCCACCGAGCCGTGGATCAGCGAGCTCTTGCCCGACCCCGCCACGCCGGTGACGACGGCGAGCACCCCGAGCGGCACGTCGACGTCGACGTGCTGCAGGTTGTGGAGGTCGGCGCCGCGCACCTCGAGGGTGCCGGACGGCGTCCGCACCTCGTCCTTGAGCGCCGCTCGGTCGTCGAGGTGCTTGCCGGTGAGCGTGCCGCTCTTCCGCAGCCCGTCGAGGGTGCCCTCGAACACCACCTCGCCGCCCTCGGTGCCCGCCAGCGGGCCGAGGTCGACCACGTGGTCGGCGATGGCGATCGTCTCCGGCTTGTGCTCGACGACGAGCACGGTGTTGCCCTTGTCGCGCAGCTGGATGAGCAGGTCGTTCATGCGCTGGATGTCGTGCGGGTGCAGGCCGATCGTCGGCTCGTCGAACACGTAGGTGACGTCGGTGAGCGACGAGCCGAGGTGACGGATCATCTTGGTGCGCTGCGCCTCGCCGCCGGACAGCGTGCCGCTCGGTCGCTCCAGCGACAGGTAGCCGAGGCCGATGCCGGCGAAGGAGTCGAGCAGGTGCCGCAGTCCGGTGAGCAGCGGCGCCACCGACGGCTCGTCGAGGTCGCGGACCCACTCGGCGAGGTCGCTGATCTGCATGGCACACAGGTCGGCGATGTTCTGGCCGCGGATCTTCGACGACAGCGCCTCCTGCGCGAGTCGGGTGCCGTCGCACTCCGGGCAGGTGGCGAAGGTGATCGCCCGGTCGACGAACGCCCGGATGTGCGGCTGCATGGCCTCGCGGTCCTTGGCCAGCATCGACTTCTGGATCTTCGGGATGACGCCCTCGTAGGTGAGGTTGATGCCCTCGACCTTGATCTTCTCCGGCTCGGCGTACAGCAGCTTGTGCTGCTCCTTCTTCGTGAACTTCTTGATCGGCTTGTCCATCGGCAGCCCGGCACCGCTGAAGATGCGGCCGTACCAGCCGTCCATGCTGTAGCCGGGCACCGTGAGCGCGCCCTCGGAGAGCGACTTCTCCTCGTCGTAGAGCGCGGTCAGGTCGAAGTCGCTGACGCTGCCGCGGCCCTCGCAGCGCGGGCACATGCCGCCGAGCCGGTTGAACGTGGCCTTCTCGGTGGTGGTCTTGGCGCCCTTCTCCACGGTGATCGCGCCGCTCGCCTTCACCGAGGGCACGTTGAACGCGAACGCGCTCGGGGAGCCGATGTGCGGCTTGCCGAGCCGGCTGAACAGGATCCGCAGCATCGCGTTGGCGTCGGTGACCGTGCCGACCGTGGAGCGCGGGTTCGAGCCCAGCCGCTCCTGGTCGACGATGATCGCCGTCGTGAGCCCCTCGAGCAGGTCGACCTCCGGGCGCGCCAGCGTGGGCATGAAGCCCTGGACGAACGCGCTGTAGGTCTCGTTGATGAGCCGCTGCGACTCGGCGGCCACGGTGCCGAACACCAGCGAGCTCTTGCCCGAGCCGGAGACGCCGGTGAACGCCGTCAGCCGCCGCTTGGGAAGCTCGACGCTGACGTCCTTGAGGTTGTTGACCCGGGCCCCGACGACCCGGATCAGGTCGTGACGGTCGGCGGCATGACTCCCCATCAGGACTCGTTCAGCGCGACGGCGCCGCGCACCAGCCCGGCGAGCGCCTGCTCGTCGATCTCGTCGTCCTCGAACCAGTCGATGGCGCGGCGGACGTTGCCGTCGAGACTCGAGTTGAACAGGCCCTGCGGGTCGTCGAGCGAGGCGCCGTTGGCGAAGGTGACCTTCACCTTGTCGCGGTAGGTCTCGCCGGTGCAGAGCATCCCGTCGTGGTACCAGGTCGGCACGCCGCGCCACTTCCACTCCTCGACGACGTCGGGGACGGCCTCCTTGATGACCGCACGGATCCGGGCGAGCTTCTCGCCACGCCAGTCACCGAGCTCCTCGATTCGCTCGTCGATCAGCTGCGACGGGGACTTCTCGTTCATCTCTCCTGCTTCCTCTCTCATCCCTCGGTACCGGGCGCGGACTCCCACACGTAGCCGTCGGGGTCCGTGACCGGACCCACGGACCCGACGAGCACCACCCGGTGCGACCCGCTGCCCACGGGGTCGACGCCGGCGTCCTTGGCCGCCGCCTTGCGCGGGTACAGCGAGAGCTTCACGGCCGGGCCGGTCTCGAGCTCGGCGTACTTGCCGCCGAAGCTCTTCCCGGCGGCGAGCCCCTGCTTCTCGTAGAACGCCCGGCTCGCCTTCACGTCGTCGACGCCGAGCAGCACCACCACGTCGTCATGCTTGCCGGTGGCCGGTCCGGTGTCCTTCTTCGACTGCGAGACCAGCTTCCACAGGGTCCCGTCGGGCGCGCTGACGACGCCGCCGTAGCCCCAGAAGCTCTTCTGCACCGGCTTCACCTCGGTGGCGCCGGCGGCGAGTGCCGAGGCCGCGAGCGCGTCGACGTCGCTCGGCTGCGAGGCGATCAGCGAGATGCTGTAGCCGCGGAAGCCGGAGCTCTCGCCGTCCGCCTGGCGCACGCGGACGGCGTCGCCGAGGTCGAACGCCGCGGCGTAGAACGCCTCGGCCGCGGCCGGGTCGTCGACCTCGAGCACGAGGTGCGAGATCCCGGTCATGCCCGCATCTCCTGGATCCGCACCATGTTGCCGGAGGGGTCGCGGACGGCGCAGTCGCGCATCCCCCAGTCCTGCTCGATGGGCTCCTGCACGATGTCGACGTCGCTGCCCTGGAGCTGCTCGAAGGTCGAGTCGAGGTCGGGGGTGGCGAGCATGATGCTGGCGTAGGTGCCCTTCGCCATCATCTCGGCGATCGTGCGCCGCTCCTCCTCGGTGATGCCGGGGTCGGCGCCCGGCGGGTGCAGCACGATGTTCACCTCGGGCTGTCCGGGCGGGCCGACGGTGAGCCAGCGCAGGCCCTGGTAGCCGACGTCGTTGCGCAGCTCGAAGCCGAGCTTGTCGCGGTAGAAGGCGAGCGCCGCCTCGGGGTCGTCGTGCGGCAGGAAGGTGGTGTGGATGCTGATGTCCATGCTGGAGTTCATGCCGCCACGCTAGGAGCGGCTCGCGGCCGGCGCTTCTCGATTCCTGACCGGTCTGGTGACCTTCTTGGTCTCACACGACGGCACGCCGCTCATCTCGCGTGCCTCCTGCTGCCGGTAGGCGCTCGGCGACATCCCCACCAGCTCGGAGAACCGGCTGCTGAACGTGCCGAGCGAGCTGCAGCCCACCTCGAAGCAGACGTCGGTGACGCTCAGGTCGCCGCGGCGCAGCAGGGTCTTGGCGCGCTCGATCCGGCGGGTCATCAGGTAGGAGTACGGCGGCTCGCCGTAGGCCCGTCGGAACTCGCGGCTGAGGTGGCCGGCCGACATGTTCACGCCGCGCGCCAGCGCCTCGACGTCGAGCGGCTCCGCGTACTCCCGGTCGATCCGGTCGCGGACCCGCCGCAGCAGCGCCAGGTCGCGCAACCGTTGGGTCTCCGCGCTGCTCACAGGCGCGATCGTGCCACGTCGGGGTCGCCGCCGCGTCTCAGGGGATCTTCTGGTCCGACACCGATAATGCGCGCGTGAGGAGGGTGGTGGGCGTCGTCGGTGCGCTGCTGCTCCTCCCGGGTCACCAACACAGGCGACGTGCCGCTCGACGGCGTGCGGGTCGACGACCCGCGCGCCACCGACCTGACCTGCGCGTCGGCCGACCTCGCGCCCGGCGCGACGGTCGAGTGCCGAGGCCGGCACCGGGTCGGACGGGACGACGAACGCGCCGGCCGGCTCGTCGGCGAGAGCGTGGCGGTGGCCGGCGACGTACGGTCCGAGCCCGACCCGGCGGCCACGGTGGTGCCCGGCAACGGCGAGCGCACCGGCCAGGTGGTCGGCACCGGCGGCCCCGGGAGTGGCGGGCACCTGGGGTGGTGGCTGGCCGGCGGCGCGGTCCTGCTGCTCGGGCTGGCGCTGGTTCTGCGTCGCCTCAGGGTTTCCGCAAGGTCTCCTCGGGTTCCTCCGATGAGTCCGCCGGACAGCCGAAGTCCTCTTTAACGTGTACGAAACCAACCCGTCGAGAGGAGGTGGAGCAGATGTGGGACACCGTCCAGGAGCACACCGGCCGTAGTGCCGTGCACCTCTCCCACGACCTGCCGTGCCCGCGTTGCGGCCACGCCGTGCACACCTTCCTCGCGTGCAGTGACGCCTGCGCCTGCACGCCCTGCGGGATGCCGGGCGAGCGGGCCTACGCCGGCCGCTGAGCCGCTGACCCGTCAGTAATGCGCTGACCCGTCAGTTGTACAAGTGACGGGTCAGCGTGATTCAGGGCTGGAGCAGGACCTTGATCGCGCGGCGCTCGTCCATGGCGGCGTAGCCCTCGGCCGCCTCGTCGAGGGGCAGGGTCAGGTCGAACACCCGGCCCGGGTCGATGCGCCGGTCGAGCACCCGCTCGAGCAGGTCGGGCAGGTACTTGCGCACCGGAGCCATGCCGCCGGCCAGGCCGATGTTCTTGCTGAACATCACCCGGAGCGGCAGCTCGACGTCGTGCGGCACCCCCACCATCCCCACGGTGGCACCGGGACGCGCGCACAGGAACGCCTGCATGAACGACGGGCCGTTGCCCACGCATTCGAGGACGGCGTCACCGCCCACGCCGCCCAGGATCTCCTTGACCGCGGCCGCGCCCTCCTTGCCGCGCTCCTCCACCACGTGGGTGGCACCGAACGCACGGGCGAGCTCCTGGCGGGAGCCGTGCCGCGACATCGCGATCACCGTCTCGGCACCGAGCTGGGAGGCGGCCAGGACGCCGCAGAGCCCGACGGCGCCGTCGCCCACCACCACCGCGGTGCCGCCCTCGCGCACTCCGGCCGAGACGGCCGCGTGCCAGCCGGTCGCCATCACGTCGGCCAGCGACATCACCGACGGCACCAGGTCGTCGTCCGGCACCCCGCCGGTCGTCACGAGGCTGCCGTCGGCCTGGGTGACGAGCGTGTACTCGGCCTGGCCGCTCAACGTGATGCCGAGGTTCTCGCAGCCGGAGTGCGCGCCGAACCGGCAGTGCGGGCAGGTGTTGTCGCAGTGGTCGAACGGCACGACCACGAAGTCACCGACCTTCACGTCGCGGACGTCGGCGCCGACCTCCTCGACCGTGCCGATCGCCTCGTGGCCGATCGTGTGCGGCTCGTCGGTCTCGTCGTCGCCGCGGTAGGGCCACAGGTCGGAGCCGCAGATACACGCGGTGTGCACCTTCACGATCGCGTCGGTAGGGGAAGTGAGCTGGGGATCGGGCACGTCCTCGACGCGGATGTCGCGGGGCCCGTGGATGACGGTCGCTTTCATGACCGCGATCCTGGCACCCGGGTGATGAGACACACGGGCCGGTGGTTGCGGTCGTATCTCACATGTGAGTTACCGTGGCCGACATGGCGTTGGACACCACTCGGGACTACAAGGGCCGGATCGGCAACCTCATCCGCGACGCGCGCAAGCACCGCGGCCTCACCCAGACCCAGCTGGCCGAGCTGCTGAGCACGAGCCAGAGCGCGATCAACCGGATCGAGAAGGGTCACCAGAACCTCTCACTGGAGATGCTCGCGCGCATCGGCGAGGCCCTCGACTCCGAGCTCGTCTCACTCGGTGCCGGCCCCACCCACCTGCGGGTGCAGGGCCCGACCCGGCTGTCCGGGTCGATCGACGTCAAGACCTCCAAGAACGCCGGCGTCGCGCTGCTGTGCGCCTCGCTGCTCAACCGGGGTCGGACGACGCTGCGCAAGGTGGCCCGCATCGAGGAGGTCAACCGGCTGCTCGAGGTGCTCAACAGCCTCGGCGTCCAGACCCGCTGGCTGAACGAGGACAACGACCTCGAGATCGTCCCGCCCCGCGAGCTCGACCTCGACAAGATGGACGAGGCGGCCGCCCGCCGCACCCGCTCGGTGATCATGTTCCTCGGCCCGCTCCTGCACCGCTACGACGTCTTCGAGCTGCCCTACGCCGGCGGCTGCAACCTCGGCACCCGCACCGTCGAGCCCCACATGTCGGCGCTGCGGCCCTTCGGGCTCGAGGTCAAGGCCACCGACGGCAGCTACCACGCCACGGTGAACCGGGCGATCGAGCCGGTGAAGCCGATCGTGCTCACCGAGCGCGGCGACACGGTCACCGAGAACGCCCTCATGGCCGCCGCACGCAACCCCGGCACCACGGTGATCCGCAACGCGTCGTCCAACTACATGGTGCAGGACCTCTGCTTCTACCTGCGCAAGCTCGGCGTCGACGTGGAGGGGGTCGGCACCACGACGCTCACCGTCACCGGCCTCGCCGAGATCGACGTCGACGTCGACTACGCCCCGAGCGAGGACCCCATCGAGGCGATGTCGCTGCTGGCGGCCGCCATCGTCACCAAGTCCTCGATCACGATCCGGCGGGTGCCGATCGAGTTCCTCGAGATCGAGCTGGCGGTGCTGGAGGAGATGGGGTTCGACTACTCGCGCTCCGAGGAGTACCCGGCCCGCAACGGCGAGACCCGGCTGGTCGACCTCGCCACCCGGCCCTCCGAGCTCAACGCGCCGCTGGACAAGATCCACCCGATGCCGTTCCCCGGCCTCAACATCGACAACCTGCCGTTCTTCGCGGTGATCGCCGCGGTGGCCACGGGCCAGACCTTCCTGCACGACTGGGTCTACGAGAACCGGGCGATCTACCTCACCGAGCTCAACAAGCTCGGCGGTCAGGTGAAGCTGCTCGACCCGCACCGGGTGATGATCGAGGGCCCGACGTCGTTCTCCGGCGCCGAGCTGATCTGCCCGCCCGCCCTGCGCCCCGCCGTCGTGATCCTGCTCGCGATGCTCGCCTCGAAGGGCACCTCCGTGCTCCGCTCCACCTACGTGATCCACCGCGGCTACGAGGACCTGGCCGAGCGCCTCAACCTCCTCGGCGCGAACATCGAGACCTTCCGCGACATCTGAGCGCCGAGCTTGCGAGGCCATCATGATCGCGGTGGTCTCATCGGTGGTCGAGCAGCGTCCGCGGCTGAGACGAAGCCGCGACGGAGCGTGTCGAGACCTCGAGGTCACGGCCACGGTGGCGGTTGCTCGACAGGCCCGTCGTTCGCCGACGACGCGCTGGCGCGGTTCGTCGGCGACTCGCGCGTCCGGGCGCCCCATACTCGCCCTGTGAGTAGCACCCCCCACACCGGGCGCCCGTACCTGGACGCCGTGCTGGAGCAGCCGGGGACGGTGCTGGCGTTCGCGCATCGCGGCGGCGCCTACCACCCCGACATCGAGGGGCTGGAGAACACGATGGCGGCGTTCCGGCACGCCCACGACCTCGGCTACCGCTACCTCGAGACCGACGTGCACGCGACGGCGGACGGTGTGCTGCTGGCGTTCCACGACGCCGTGCTCGACCGGGTCACCGACACCGAGGGCGAGATCGGGCGCCTCACCCACGCCGAGGTGCGGGCGGCGCGGGTCGGCGGGCGCGAGGAGGTGCCGACGCTGGAGCAGCTGTTCGAGGAGTTCCCCGACACCCGCTTCAACATCGACCTCAAGTCCGCGGCCGCGGTGCCCCAGCTCGCCAGCTTCGTCGCGGCGCGCGACGCGCTGGGACCGGGTGCTCGTCGGGTCGTTCTCCCCGATGCGGATGCGGGAGTTCCGGCGCCTCACCGAGGGCCGGGTCGCGACGTCGGCCACGCCGCCGGAGGTCGCGGCGTTCCTCGCCCTCCCCCACCGCGCCGCCGCTGCGGGTCGCCGGCGACTTCGACGCCTTCCAGGTGCCCCGCCGGCGCAACCGGCTGCCGATCACCACCCCGCGGCTGCTGCGCCGCGCGCACGCCGCCGCCAAGCACCTCCACGTCTGGACCGTCGACGACCCCGCCGAGATGGCGGAGCTGCTCGAGCTCGGGGTCGACGGGCTGTTCACCGACCGCACCGACGTCCTGCGCGACGTCCTGGCCCGCCGCGGACAGTGGCAGGAAGCAGCCTGAGATGAGCTCGACCCCCGAGGGCATCGCGGACCTGAGGCCGCTGGAGCGAGAGCGCCAGCAGAAGGCCTGGTACTGGTACGACTGGGCCAACAGCGCGTTCTACACGACCGTGCTCACGGTGCTGTTCGCGCCGTACATGATCGAGGTGGCCGGCAAGGCGGCCGGCTGCGTCGACCCGGACGAGAGCTGCGACAAGACCGTCAGCCTGCTCGGCCTCGACCTCGCGGCCGGGTCGCTGCCCTTCTACCTCACCAGCTTCGCCACGATCGCGAGCGCGTTCGTGCTGCCGATCGTCGGGGCGATGGTCGACCGCTCGGCCCACAAGAAGCGGCACATGGCGGTGTTCGCCTGGGCCGGCGCGGCCTGCGGCTCGCTGCTCTTCTTCATGCAGGGCGAGAACTGGCAGATCGGCGCCTTCGCCGTCGTGACGGCGAGCATCCTGGCCGGCTGCTCGGTGATCAGCTACTCCGCGATCCTCGTCGACATCTCGACCGAGGACGAGCGCGACCGGGTCTCCTCGAGGGGCTGGGCCTTCGGCTACCTCGGTGGCGGCCTGCTCCTGGTGCTCAACCTCGGCGTCGTGCTCGGCACCGGCACCTCGGAGCTGTCGGTGCGGCTCTCGCTGCTCTCGGCGTGCCTGTGGTGGGCCGGCTTCACGCTCATCCCGTTCCTGCGGCTCAAGGACGTCGAGCCGCAGCACAAGGTCCGCGCCGAGGGCGGGCTCATGCGACGCAGCTTCGGCCAGCTCTGGGCGACGCTCAAGGAGCTGCGCGGCTACCCGATGACCCTCACCTTCCTCGTCGCCTACCTGTTCTACAACGACGGCATCCAGACGGTGATCTACGCGGCGTCCACCTACGGCACCAAGACGCTCGGGTTCAGCAGCTCGGTGCTCATCGCCACGATCCTCGTGATCCAGTTCGTCGCCTTCGGCGGCGCGCTGCTCTTCGGGCGGCTCGCCGAGCGCCACGGTGCCTACCGCATCATCCTCGCCGGCACGTTCGTGTGGATGGCGATCGTCGTGGTCGCGATCTTCCTGCCGCGCAAGAACGTGGCGCTGTTCCTCCTGGTCGCCGTCGCGATCGGCATCGTGCTCGGCGGCACACAGGCGCTCTCGCGCTCGTTCTTCAGCCTGCTGATCCCCCGCGGCCGCGAGGGCGAGTACTTCGCGCTCTACAACGCCTGCGAGCGCGGGACGTCGTGGCTCGGCACCCTCGTGTTCGGCGTGGTGTTCCAGCTCACAGGCTCCTACCGCCCCGCGATCCTCGCGCTGATCGTGTTCTTCGCCGTCGGCACGGTGTTCCTGCTCCGCCTCGACCCGGCCCGCGGCATCCGTGAGGCCGGAAACCGGGTGCCCGCCAGCCTCGCCTGAGCCGTGCGAACCACCTCCGGAGGGAGGTATGGGGTTTGGCCGACGCGGGTACCGTGGAGGTCACGAGAGGTATGGAGGTGCTCCCCATGGCAGAGCGCACACTGCGTGGCGCGCGGTTGGGCGGCCAGAGTTTCGAGGACGAGCGCGGCATCGAGTTCGCGGCCCGTCAGCAGGTCGGATACCGATGCGCGCATGGCCACGAGTTCGAGATCACGATGTCGGTCGAGGCCGACGTCCCTGCGGTGTGGGAGTGCCCACGCTGCGGTGCTGAGTCACTCAGCACGTCCGGCATCGAGCGCGTGGAGAAGGCCGAGAAGCCGGTCCGCACCCACTGGGACATGCTCCTCGAGCGACGCTCCGAGAAGGAGCTCGAGGACATCCTGAAGGAGCGGCTCCAGCTGCTCCGCGACGGTGAGATCGGCCCGGCCCACCTGCACCGCGGTGCCGGCGGCTCCGGCCGCAAGAAGAAGGCCGGCGTCTAGCCGGTCCGCCGGCGACTCACTCGTCGTCGACGACCTCGCCCCGGACGACGGGCCCCTGCGGCCCGGGTCCGGGGCGACGTGTGTTGCGCCCGGTGGCGCGCGCCAGCAGCTGCCGCGACACGATGCCGGTGAGCACCCGGCGGAAGAACGGCCGGGTGAACGGCAGGATCAGCAGGATGCCGAACGCGTCGGTGACGAACCCCGGCGTCAGCATCATCGTGCCGCCGATGAGGATCAGCCCGCCGTCGGCGAGCTCCTTGGCCGGCATCCGGCCGCTGTCGAGCGCCTCGCGCAGCGCCCGCCAGGCGCGGCGTCCCTCCCGGCCGATGAGCCAGCTGCCGAAGATGCTGTCGACGATGAGCAGCAGGATCGTCCACCAGGCGCCGATCACCTGGCCGACCTGGATCAGCACGTAGATCTCGACCAGCGGCACCACGATCAGCAGCACCAGCAGGACCCAGCCCCACCGGCGCCGGCGTCCGGTCGTCGCGCGTGCGTTCATCGAGATCTCCTCCCCTGCACCCAACGCGCCAGCTGCTCGCGGCGTTCCCGCAGCCCCCACCGGGTGATCCGCACCAGCGACTCCACCGCCACCGCGCCGCTCATCTTGGAGTCGCCGCGCACGCGCTCCACGAACTCGATCGGCACCTCCCGCACCGTGAGCCCGGCCCGCAGCGTGCGCTCGACGAGGTCGGTCTGGAACACGTAGCCGGTGGAGCGGACGCTCGGCAGGTCGATGGCCTCGAGCGTGTGGCGGTGGTAGAGCCGGAACCCGGCGGTCGCGTCGCGGACCGTGACGCCGAGGAGCAGCCGCACGTAGGTGTTGCCGCCGCGGGAGAGCGCCTCGCGGTGCAGCGGCCAGTTCACCACCGAGCCGCCCGGCACCCACCGCGACCCGATCACGAGGTCGGCCCCGGGCAGGGCGTCGAACAGCCGGTGGAGCTGCTCGGGCTGGTGGGAGCCGTCGGCGTCCATCTCCCCCAGCACGTCGTAGCCGGCCTCCAGCGCCCAGGCGAACCCGGCGAGGTAGGCGGCACCCAGCCCGCCCTTGGCCGCGCGGTGCAGCACGTGGACGCCGGCGTCGTCTCGCGCCAGCTCCTCGGCGATCGTGCCGGTGCCGTCGGGCGAGTGGTCGTCGACCACGAGCACGTCGACCTCGGGATGGGCGCGGCGCAGCCGCCCGACCACCCACGCGAGGTTGGGGGCCTCGTCGTAGGTGGGCAGCACCATGACCGCCCTCACGCCGCGCTCCGGGTGCGGCGCCGCCTCCCGACGGCGGGCACGACCACGAGCAGCAGCCCGGCCACCGTGAGCGCCGGGGCGAGCCAGGCGAGGGTCTGCGAGACCCCGACTCCGGGGGTGACGCCGGACCGCAGTCCCACCGTCTCGACGAGCACCTCCTGGGTACGCCGGTCGGTGCGGGCGACCACCTCGCCGTCGGGCCGGATCACCCCCGCGATGCCGTTCGTGGTGGCCACGACGGTCCAGCGGCCGTACTCGATGGCCCGGGCCCGGGTGAGCGCGAACTGCTGCTCGACCTGGTCGGTGAAGATGAAGCTGGCGTTGCTCGACTGCACGGTGAGCAGCTCGGCGCCGTTCTCGACCTGCTCGGACAGGTTGTCGTCGTAGGCGATGTCGAAGCAGATCGCGTCGGCGATCTCGACGCCCGCGATGGGCAGCGGCTCCTGGCGGGTGCCGGTGAGCATGTCGCGGCCGATCCGGCCGAGCTGCCCTTGGTCCTCGAGCCCGAGCCGCTCCACCAGGCCGCGGTAGGGGATGTACTCGCCGAAGGTCACCGGGTTGCGCTTGGAGTACCGCTCCCCCGCGCCGGTCTCGGGGTCCCAGACGATCCCCTGGTTGAGCACGTTCTCGGGCCCGGCGTCCACCATGGCGCCCACCAGGATCGGCACCCCGACGGCGTCGGCCGCGCGCCGGATGCCGGCGTTCACCTCGTCGTCCTGGAACGGGTCGGTGGCCGTGGAGTTCTCCGGCCAGACCACGAAGTCCGGCTGCGGCTCCTCGCCGCTCTCGATCCGTTCGCCGAGCTCGACGGTGGCGTCGACGTGGTTGCGGGTGAGGCCCTCGACGTCGGCGAGCACGTCGTTGCCGCGCCCCGGCACGTCGCCCTGCACGATCGCGATGGTGACCTCGCCGGCATCGTCGGCGTCGTAGGGGAAGAGCACCGGAGCCACGGCGACCGTGACCACCACGACCAGGCCGGCGGCGGTGGCCAGCCGCTCGCGCTCGACCACCAGCGCTGCCAGCAGGAACCCGATGGCGGCCACCACCAGCGAGACGCCGTTGGTGCCCACGTAGGCCAGGAGCGGCGCCAGCGGGGTGTCGACGACGGCGAACCCGAGCCGGCCCCACGGCATCCCGCTGAACGGCCAGCCCATCCGGACGACCTCCATCGCCGTCCACGCGCAGGCCAGCCAGGCCGGCCACGCACGGAGCCGGTGAAGCACCGCGGCCACCGAGCCCAGCGCGCCGTAGAACGCGGCCTCCAGCGTGGCCAGCGCGATCCACGCCTCGGTGGCGATCGACTCGCGCATCCACCAGATGTGCACGAAGTAGAAGGCGGCCCCGAACGCGAGGCCGGGGACCCAGCCCGAGCGGGCGCGGAGCCCGCGGGTGGTGAGGGCGAAGCCGGCGAGCGCTACCGGCATCACGTAGGCGACCGCGACCGGCTCGAAGGCCAGCGAGAGGAGGAGCCCCGCGGCGAACGCGGCGAGGGTCCTGAGCGAGCACCGGACCAACCTACTGACCGGACCCTGCAGGGAGCCGGGAGGACCAGGCCCGCCGTCGTCCGTCCACCGGCCACGACGGGCTGCCGTGACGGGGTCGTTGTCTAGGGCGTTCCAGGTCCTCCCGGCCCGCTCTCGCGGGAGCGGACCGACCTCCGCGAACCACGCCTCACGCGGATGTTGGCGCTACACCCCGCGAGCACGGCCACTCGGACGTCGGTCCGCCTGCCACGACCTGCATGAGCGGACCGGGACACTTTTTCGCCCTACGCCTGGGGTGTCAACTGCCCCCTGACCTGCACCGACACCTGAACCCGCAGGTCAGCGGCCAGACCCCAGCGCCGAAATAGTCCTCGAAATGGTTACCCCCGACGGCGTGTCGCATTGCGACACGCGGTGCACCCGAGTCGAACGGCGTCACGGAACGACGACGGTGCCGGTCGCGGTGGTGGCCACCAGCGGCTCGGCGAGCACCTCGGCGGCGCCCGGCCGCGCGTCGGTGGCGGCGCCGCGGGCGACCACCCGCAGCTCGAAGTCGACCTGTCGCGACCGGGTGCCGACGCGCACCAGGGTGGCGGTCACCTCCACCACGTCGCCGGCCCGGACGGGGAGCGAGGAACTGAACATCCGAGTAGGACGCGAACAGGCCCTCGTCGCCGTCGGTGAGGATGCACAGCTCGGTGCCGACGTCGCCGAACAGCCCGAGCCCGTAGGCGCCGTCGACCAGGTTGCCGGCGTAGTGGGCGTGCGAGTAGGGCACGTAGCGGCGGTGCACGACGCGGGTGCCCACCTGCGGGGTCTCGCTCATCACGCCACCTTCGCAGGAGCGAGGCGATGCGCCAGGTAGGACGCGACCTCGCCCGGGGTGGTGCCGCGGCTGAACACCCGGTCGACGCCGAGGTCGGCGGCCGCGCCCTCGTCGAAGCGGGGTCCGCCCACGATCAGCACGGGTCGCTTGTCGGCCGGGTAGGCCTCGCGGAACGCCGCGGACATCTCGCGGGTGTTGAGCAGGTGGGCGTCGCGCTGGGTGACCACCTGCGACACGAGGACGGCGTCCGCGTGCTCCTCGCGGGCCCGCTCCACCAGCTGGGGCACCGACACCTGCGCGCCGAGGTTCACCACGCGCAGCTCGCGGTAGTACTCCAGGCCCTTCTCGCCGGCAAAGCCCTTGATGTTGAGGATCGCGTCGATGCCCACGGTGTGGGCGTCGGTGCCGATGCAGCCGCCGACGACGACCAGCCGCCGGCGCAGCGAGCGCTTGACCGCGGCGTTGACCTCCTTCGGCGTCAGCAGCGGGTAGTCGCGCTCCACCACCTCCACCAGGCTCGGGTCGACGACGTGGTTGACCCGGCCGTAGACCACGAAGAACGTGAAGTCCGGGCCCATCGCCTTGCTGTGCGCCACCAGGGCCGGATCCATGCCCATCTTGTTCGCGAGCTGGAGGGCGGCGCCGTCGGCCACCTTGGAGTGCGGGATGGGGAGCGTGAAGCTCAGCTGCACCATCCCGTCGCCGGTGGCGTCGCCGTAGGGCACCACGACACTCATGCCTTCTTCTCCTCGAGGATCTCGGTGGCCGGGTTGTAGTAGACGTCGGACTTCCGGGCGACGCCGTCGAGCCCGCGGCCGCCGTCGGCGGGGCGCTTCATCAGGCCGAAGGTGCCGTCGGCGATGGCGTCGAGGAGGCCGTTCTCGTGGTCGAGGATCCGCTCGAGCAGGTCGACCGACTCCCCCAGCACCTGGCGGGCCCGGGTGGCGATCACGCCGTCCGGGGCCGGGTGGAAGTCCTCGTGCAGCCGGCCGGCGGCGTCCATCACGTAGCGGACGTTCTGCAGGGCGAGGTCGCGGTCGGAGAGCCACGGCGTCACCACGGCCTCGGTCATCATGCCGACGAGCAGGATGCCCTGGCCGGTGAGGGCGCCGGCAAGGTTGAAGAAGCCGTCGAGCAGGTAGCCGCGGAACACGTCGCCGGTCATGTGGCGGGTGGGCGGCATCCACTTCAGCGGCGCCTTCGGGAACAGCTGCCGGGCAAGCAGTGCGTGGGCGAGCTCGAGCCGGAACGAGTCCGGGACGGCGGGGTCGATCTCGAAGGCGTGGCCGAGCCCGAGCTGCCAGTCCTCGAGCCCCGCCTCCTTGGCGAAGTACTCGTTGAGCAGCTGGCTGGTGGTGACGGTGTGGGCGGCCTCGACGGCGTCCGCGGTGGTGAGGTAGTTGTCCTCGCCGGTGTTGATGATGATGCCGGCGCGGGCGTGCACCTGCCGGCTGAACCGCTGGTCGACGAAGGTGCGCACCGGGTTGATGTCGCGGAAGAGGATCCCGTACATGGAGTCGTTGAGCATCATGTCGAGCCGCTCGAGGCCGGCCAGTGCGGCGATCTCCGGCATGCAGAGGCCGCTCGCGTAGTTGGTGAGGCGTACGTAGCGCCCGAGCTCCTTGCCCGACTCGTCGAGCGCGGCCCGCATCAGCCGGAAGTTCTCCTGGGTCGCGTAGGTGCCCGCGTAGCCCTCGCGGGTGGCGCCCTCGGGCACGAAGTCGAGCAGGCTCTGCCCGGTGGAACGGATCACGGCGATCACGTCGGCGCCCTCGCGCGCGGCCTGCTGGGCCTGCGGAATGTCCTCGTAGATGTCGCCGGTGGCGACGATGAGGTAGATCCACGGCTGGCGGGGGGCGTCGCCGTGCCGCCTGATCAGGCGGTCGCGCTCGGCGCGACGGCGGTCGACGGCCTTGATGCCGGCACCGACCGCCTTGCGGGCGGCAGTGCGGGCGCGCTGGGCGTCGCGGCCCTCCGGCATCCGGAACGTGATCGAGCCGGCGCCGGCCTTGGCGGCGAGGGTGGCGAGGTCCTCGGCCTCCCCACGCGCCAGGGCGTCCCACACCGGGAGCGCGGCCCCGTGCTCGAGGCCGACGTCGGCTCGCACGACGTCGAGCAGCCGGTTGACCCACGGCGTGCCCTCGTCGTCGGCGCCCCGCAGGCCCGCCAGCCGGAGCGTGGCGCGTTCCACCGACACCGTGGTGTGCTGCTGGGCCAGCTTCACGATCGGCTTGCCCGTCTTGCGAGCGAGGCTCCGCGCCTTCCTGACGGTGGCCGGGTCGAGGTCGAGCTTCGGGCGCGCCATCAGAGCCGGGCCTCGAAGAGGGCGCGGACGCCGTCGTGGGAGCGGAGCAGCTCGAGGGCGTGGGCGGCGTGGCCGGGCACGTAGCCGTTGCCGACGAGCATGCGGACGTCGGCGGCCAGGCCCTCCGCGCCGAGGGCCGCGGCCGAGAACGAGGTGGCCATGGAGAAGAACACCACGGTGCCGCCGTCCGCCGTGGCGAGGATCGCGCCGCCCTCGCAGCCGGGCACGTCGACGCACACGACCGTGACGTCGGCGGGGCCGCCGGCCTTCTCGACGGCGTCGCGCAGGGCGAGCGGATCGCGGGCGTCGGCGACGACCACCTCGTCGGCGAGCCCGGCGGCGACGAGCAGGTCGGCCTCGGCCTGGTGCGGCACGACGCCGATGGTGCGCGCGGCGCCGGCACGCCGGGCGGCGGCGAGGCTCAGCGAGCCCGACTTCCCCGCTCCCCCGACCACGGCGACGGTAGGCGCGTCGTACTCGGCGACGACGCGGGCGGTGAGCGCGGGGGCGCCGCACACGTCCATCACCGACAGGCTGAGCGGCACCGGCAGGTCGTCGGGCAGCACCGCGGCGATCGAGCGGCCGAAGAGCACCGCGTAGCCGTCGCACGGCACCTGCTCGCTGCGACCGTCCCAGCGCGCCAGCCCGTCGTCGATCACCAGCGGCGTGAGGGTGAGCGAGACCAGGGTCGCGACCCGGTCGCCGACCGCGAGGCCGAGCGGCGAGTGCGGTCCGACCTCCTCCACGGTGCCGACGAGCATCCCGCCGGAGCCGGTCTCGGGGTTCTGCATCTTGCCGCGGCTCGCGACGATCCCCAGGACGGCCTCGCGCACGGCGTCGCCGTCGGGATGGGTGCGCTCGAGCTGGCGGAACGACGCGGCGTCGAGGTTGAGCCGCTCGACCCGGATCCGCACCTCGTCGGGCCACAGCTCGCGGGTGGTGTCGAGCCGCTCGGCGGCCTGGGGCAGCACGAGCGGCCGGTCGAGCACCCGGTGGAGGCCGGTCGGGTCGCTATCGGACCTGGTCACGTGAAGCATCCTCGTCTGCTCGCAGTTCAACGGGAAGGTTTCCGGTGCGTCAGTGTGCGTACCGGACGATCTCCGCGTATCGTCCCACCTACGCCTGGCGCGCCACAACCGACCCGCCCACCACCCGCAGGAGACCACGATGAGCGTCGAGACCTCCATCGGTCTGGAGACCGGTCAGCCCTATCCCTACCGCCGGCCCGAGCTGGTCGAGCCCGACTGGACCCGGTTCCCCGGCTGGCGCGACGTCACCGCCGACGACTGGGCCTCGGTGCAGTGGCAGCGGGCCCACTGCGTGAAGAACGTCAAGCAGCTCCGCGCGCTGATGGGCGACCTCGTCGACGAGCGGTTCTACGCCGACCTCGAGCGCGACCAGGCCGAGCGGGCCACGATGTCGATGCTCGTGCCGCCGCAGATGATGAACACGATGGTGCCGTCCTTCGACGCCGTGTCGGGCGCCGCCGGGTCGCTCACCGAGGCCTTCTACGCCGACCCGATCCGGCACTACATGATCCCGGTGCTCTCCGACCGGCGCACCGACTGGCCCTCGCACCCGCACGCCACCCGCGACTCGCTCCACGAGCACGACATGTGGGTGGCCGAGGGGCTCACGCACCGTTACCCCACCAAGGTGCTGGCCGAGCTGCTGCCCACCTGCCCGCAGTACTGCGGCCACTGCACCCGCATGGACCTCGTCGGCAACTCCACGCCCGTCGTCGACAAGCTCAAGTTCGTCGCCAAGCCGAACGACCGGCTGGAGTCGATGCTCGACTACCTGCGTCGCACCCCGTCGGTGCGCGACGTCGTGGTGTCCGGCGGCGACGTCGCCAACATGCCGTGGCCCCGGCTCGAGGCGTTCCTCACCGCGGTGATGGAGGTCGAGAACATCCGTGACATCCGGCTCGCCACCAAGGCGCTCATCGGCCTGCCGCAGCACTGGCTGCAGCCCGACGTCGTCGAGGGCATGACCCGCATCGGCGACCTGTCCCGCGCGCGTGGTGTCTCGGTGGCCATGCACACCCACGCCAACCACGCGCAGTCGATCACGCCGCTGGTGGCGGAGGCGTCCCGGGCGATGCTCGACGCCGGCCTGCGCGACGTCCGCAACCAGGGGGTGCTCCTGAACGGCGTCAACGCCGACCCGCACGCTCTGCTCGACCTGTGCTTCGCGCTTCTCGACGGCGCCCAGGTCATGCCCTACTACTTCTACATGTGCGACATGATCCCGTTCAGCGAGCACTGGCGGGTCTCGGTGAAGGACGCCCAGCGGCTCCAGCACCACATCATGGGCTACCTGCCCGGCTTCGCGACGCCGCGGATCGTGTGCGACGTGCCGTTCGTCGGCAAGCGGTGGGTGCACCAGCTCGAGTCCTACGACGAGGAGCGCGGCGTCTCGTACTGGACGAAGAACTACCGCACCTCGATCGAGATGGAGTCGGCCGACGCGCTCGAGCGCACCTACGAGTACTACGACCCGATCCACACCCTCCCCGCCGAGGGCCAGTCGTGGTGGTCGCAGCACGCCGACCTCGACACCAGCGCACTCAAGGCCGCCGAGGTCGCCGAGGCCTCCCGCCGCACCGCCGCCCTCCAGGCGTACTGACCGGCGCCTAAAATCCCCCTTGCGGGTATAGAGGGCGGTCTCGCCCGCCTTTTAGCGTGACAGGCGTGTGCGGGTCCGACCCGACACCTCGTGATGGGGCGCGAGCCACTTCTTGCGAGGAGGCACGCACGGATGTCGACCAACGAGCGACAGGGACTGGTCAAGACGCTGGCGGGTGGGCTGAAGGACGTCCCCCGCAACGCATCGTGGCTGGTCGGCAAGGCGTTCACGTCCCACGACGGCACGCACCCGACGAACGGCACCGGAGTTGCCGATCGGCTCAGCCATGCCGGGCGTGCCGTCAAGGACGCGTTGCCGGGCGACCGGTCGGTCGAGTCGCGGCTCGCCGACGCGCGCGAGGCGGCGGAGCGGGCCAAGGAAGCCGAGCGGGAGGCCCTCGAGGCCGCCCAGCAGGCCAGCGAGGAAGCTGATCGCGCGGAGCAGGTGCAGCAGGAGGAGAAGGACCGGCTGCGCGAGGTGCGCCAGGAGCAGGACCAGGCGGTCAAGGACCGCGTCGCCGAGGCCAGACGCCGTGCGGACGCGATGGTGGCGGAGGAGGACGAGGCCGCCCGCCACGACGCCGACCAGGAGGTCGACCGGCAGCGGGAGGCCGGTGACCGGCGGGTCGCCGAGGCCCGCGACCAGGCCGACCGGGCGCAGGCCGACGCCGAGGAGCGCTACCGCCAGGCCACCGAGCACCTCGCCGAGGCCCGCCGGCTGGCCGACGAGGCCGCGACGGCGGCCGCGGAGGCCGCCGAGGAGGCCCGAGCCGAGGCCGACCGCATCTCCGCCGACGCCCGCCGCGAGGCGGAAGAGGCCGAGAACGGCGTGCGCCGGGTCGAGGAGCTGCGCGAGGAGACGGCGGCCACGGCCGCCGCGGCGGCCCGCACGGCACGGGACCGCTCGCTGCCGGGCCAGATGACCGACCTCACCAAGGCCGAGCTGGTCGAGCTCGCCGCCGCGCAGGGGGTGCCCGGCGCCCGGTCGAAGACGAAGGCCCAGCTCATGGCCGTCATCGACTCGAGGAGGTCGTGATGGGGACCGTCTCGAGCCTCGCCGGCAAGTCGGTCCGTCGTGCCCTCGGCGCGACCCCGGCCCCGGTGTCCCCGACACCCGCCGTCGGTGCCAAGCAGCTCGTCCGGACGGGCCTCGGCGCCGGCGCCGGGCTGCTCGCCCTGTCGGCCCTGAGCGCGGCGGCCAGCGCGGCCCGCCGTCGTGAGAGGTGAGCCGGATGTTGAAGGTACTCACGGTCCTCGGCATCGGCTACGTGCTCGGGGCCAAGGCGGGGAAGGAACGGTATGAGCAGATCCGGAGGCTGGCGGCGGAGG
The DNA here is from genome assembly GCA_963808855.1 of uncultured Actinomycetota bacterium. Classification (GTDB taxonomy): domain Bacteria; phylum Actinomycetota; class Actinomycetes; order Propionibacteriales; family Nocardioidaceae; genus Nocardioides. The sequence continues at coordinate 2,346,475 of CAWEHA010000002.1, forward strand.
GCGCGAAGCGCCTCGAGGCCTACGGCGAGAACGGCACCCTGGCGGACCGGGTCCAGCGTCTCGACCCTTCGTCCCGACGCGAGTAGCGACCTCTCCGACGGCGTCGTCGTCGAGACCCGGCTCGTGGCGCGCGTCCTCGGACTGCGGCTGCTGCGGGTCGACGGCGTCGTGCTGCTCTCCCCCGGTCGTCTGGTGGAGCCCCGGACGGAGCGGGCCGTCACCTCGCGGCCCACGCCTCCGCCCGTCGGTGCGAGCCCCCGCGAGCTCGGGAGCGGACTGGCACAAGCCGCCGACCTGCTGCGGCAGTGCGAGGAGTCGGCGAAGCGGCGCGCCGGGTGAGCTCAGGTCGGCTCGCCGACCACCGGGCGGTTCTCGTACGGCGTCGAGAGCACGATCGTGGTGCGGGTGGAGACGTTGGCGGCGGCGCGGACCCGGGCGAGCAGGTCCTCGATGTCGGACGGCGTGCCGACGCGGACCTTGAGGATGTAGGACTCCTCCCCCGCCACCGACCAGCACGACTCGATCTCGGTGATGTCGCGGAGTCGGTCCGGGGAGTCGTCGGGCTGGGAGGGGTCGATCGGGCGGATCGAGATGAAGGCGGTGAGCGGTAGTCCGATCTCGTCGTGGTCGATGGCGGCGCCGTAGCCGGTGATGAGTCCGCGCTGCTCCAGCCGCTTGACCCGCTGGTGCACCGCGGACGTCGACAGGCCGGTCGCCTTGCCGAGGTCGGTGAACGACATCCGGCCGTCGCGGGAGAGCAGGTGGAGGATCTTGCGGTCGGTGGCCTCCGGCTCGGTCGTCACGCCGGTCACAGTAGTGGCCGCCGCGTGGCAGGATGCGCCGGTGACCAGCCCGCAGCCCGGCCACTTGATGCTCCTCGACACGGCCTCGATGTACTTCCGGGCCTTCTACGGCATGCCGGAGTACACCGCGCCCGACGGCACCAACGTCAACGCGGTGCGGGGCATGCTCGACTACATCTCCCGCCTGGTCGAGGACTACCGGCCCAGCCACCTCGTCTGCTGCTGGGACGACGACTGGCGGCCGCAGTGGCGGGTCGACCTGCTGCCGTCGTACAAGGCGCACCGGGTGGTCGTGGAGGTGGCCGCCGCGCCCGACGTCGAGGAGGTGCCGGACCCGCTCGAGGCGCAGGTGCCGGTGATCCGCGAGGTGCTTCGACGCGCTCGGCATCTGTGTGATCGGCGCTGCCGAGCACGAGGCCGACGACGTGATCGGCACGCTGGCCACCGGAGCCGGGCAGCCCGTCGACGTCGTCACCGGCGACCGCGACCTGTTCCAGCTCGTCGACGACGACGCCGACGGCGGCCCGGTGCGGATCCTCTACATCGCCAAGGGCGTCGGGCGCCACGAGCGCGTCGACGAGGCCTGGGTGCGTGAGAAGTACGGCGTCGAGGCGCGCCAGTACGCCGACTTCGCCACCCTGCGCGGCGACACCTCCGACGGCCTGCCCGGCGTCCCCGGCGTCGGCGACAAGACCGCGGCCACCCTGCTGGGGCGGTTCGGCGACCTGGCCGGCATCCGCGCCGCCGCCGACGACCCCGACGCCGAGCTCGGCCCCGGCCCGCGCCGCAAGATCAAGGACGCCGCCGAGTACCTCGCCGTCGCGCCGCAGGTGGTGGCCGTGGTCCGGGACCTCGACCTCGACCGGTCCACCACCGCCCTCCCCACGGAGCCCGCCGATGCAGACCGCCTCGAGGCGCTCGCGACGCAGTGGGGACTGGAGTCCAAGGTGGAGCGGCTGCTCGGAGTGCTTGCGCCGGGCTCGTAACGTCGAGTCCATGAGCCGTATCGCTGTCGTCGGGGGCCACGGACAGGTGGCCCAGCACCTCCTCATCGACCTGCGCCGCACCGAGCACGAGCCGGTGGCGCTGGTGCGCAACCCGGACTACCGCGAGGAGCTCGAGAGTCGCGGTGCGGAGGTGCGGCTGCTCGACATCGAGGACTCGACGGCCGACGACTTCGCCGCCGCCTTCGAGGGCTGCGACGCCGTCGTGTTCGCGGCCGGCGGTGGCCCGGACGGCAACCTGGAGCGCAAGCGCACCGTCGACCTCGAGGGCTCGCTGAAGTCGATCGAGGGGGCCCGCAAGGCCGGGGTGCGGCGCTTCGTGCAGATCTCGGCCATCAACGTCGACGAGCCCGTGGCCGACGACGCCGGCGAGGTGTGGAAGGCGTACGTGGGTGCCAAGCGCGACTCCGACGCCGCCCTGCGCGCCAGCGACCTCGACTGGACGATCATCCGGCCCGGCCGGCTCACCGACGACCCCGCCGCCGGCACCGTGTCCCTCGCTCCCCGTCTCGAGCGCGGCGAGGTGACCCGCGCCGACGTCGCGGCCGTCGTCGCCGCCGTGATCGACGCCCCGCACACCGTGGGCCAGCAGGTCGACCTCGTCGGCGGCGACACCCCGATCCCGGACGCCGTCGCCGCCCTCGGCTGAACCCCGCGAGTCGGCCGGGCTCAGTCGTCGGCGAGCCCGGCGGTGGCGACCACGCCGCGCTTGAGGAGCCGGACGACCTCACGGGCGGTCTCCCGCAGGGCGTGGTTGCCGGCGGTGCCGGCGGCGTCGGCGACCTGGCCGGCGAGGTCGAGCAGCTGCTTCATCCAGCGCACGAAGTCGCCGGCGAGCAGGGGTGAGTCGAGGAGCAGGTCGTCGAGCTCGTCGCCCTCGGCCCACCGGTAGGCCAGCCACGCGAACCCGAGGTCGGGCCGCCGGAGGAAGTCGAGGCCGTGGTCGCGCTCGAGCCGGTCGAGGTCGGCCCACAGCCGCAGGGTCTCCTCCAGCACCGGGCCGGTGGCTCCGCCGGGCAGCCGCGGCGCGTCGGCGTCGTCGGGACGACGTGCCTCGAAGACCAGCGCCGAGAGCGCGGCCGCGAGCCCGGAGGCCGGCAGCTCGTCCCACAGCCCGGTGCGCAGCGCCTCGGCGGCGAGCAGGTCGAGCTCGGAGTAGAGCCGCATCAGCCCTCGGCCCCGCTCGGTGACGGTGTCGCCGTCGAGGTAGTCCAGCGCCGTCAGCACCTCGCACACCCGGTCGAACTGCCGCGCCACCGTGTTGGTGCGCCGCTCGATCCGGCGGCGCAGCGTGGCGGCGTCGCGGTCGAGCTTGAACCACCGCTCGGCCCAGCGGGCGTGATCCTCGCGGTCGGGGCAGCCGTGGCAGGGATGCGCGCGGAGCTGGGCCCGCAGGTCGGCGATCTCGGCGTCCGCGCCCGACGGGCGGCCCGCGGCCGACCGCGACGCCGGCTTCGGCAGGTCGCGGGTGCGCTCGCGCAGCGCCGCCGCCAGGTCGCGCCGCATCTGCGGCTTGCGGCCGTCGAACCCCTTCGGCACCTTCACCCGAGCCACCGCCGCCACCGGAGTCGGGAAGTCGATCATCGCCAGCCGTCGCGCCTGCCGCTCGGCGGTGACCACGTACGGTCGCGGCCCCTCCTCCGACCAGCCGGGGTCGACCACCACGGCCCAGCCCGAGAACTTGCCCACCGGCACGTGGACGACGTCACCGCGCTGCAGGTTCCGCAGCGACGCGATCGCCTCGTCACGCCGGTCCGACCGCTGCTCCCGGCTGGCGCCCTTCTCGAGCTCCTTGATCCGGTGCCGCAGCCCGGCGTACTCCATGAAGTCGCCGAGGTGGCAGGTCGCGGCCTCCGCGTAGCCGGTCAGCGCGTCGTCGCTCTTCGTGAGCTGCCGCGCCAGCCCGACGACGGCGCGGTCGGCCTGGAACTGGGCGAACGACTGCTCCAGCAGCTCCCGCGAGCGCTCCCGCCCGTACTGGTGCACCAGGTTCACCGCCATGTTGTACGACGGCCGGAACGAGGAGCGGAGCGGGTAGGTGCGCGTGGAGGCGAGCCCGGCGAGGTCGCGCGGGTTGAGGCCGGGCTGCCAGAGCACCACCCCGTGACCCTCGACGTCGAGCCCCCGTCGTCCGGCCCGGCCGGTGAGCTGGGTGTACTCCCCCGGCGTCAGGTCGGCGTGGGTCTCGCCGTTCCACTTGGAGAGCCGCTCGATCACCACGGTGCGCGCGGGCATGTTGATGCCCAGGGCGAGGGTCTCGGTGGCGAACACGACCTTGCACAGGCCGCGGACGAACAGCTCCTCGACCACCTGCTTGAACGCCGGCAGCATCCCGGCGTGGTGCGCCGCGACGCCGCGGCTCAGACCGTCGAGGAAGTCGTGGTAGCCGAGCACGTGCAGGTCGTCGGCGTCGAGGTGACGGCACGCGCCCTCGACGAACTCGATCACCTCGTCGCGCTCCTCGGGGGTGGTGAGCCGCAGGTTCGCGTCGAGGCACTGCCGGACGGCGGCGTCGCAGCCGGCCCGGCTGAACACGAACACGATCGCCGGCAGCAGCCGCTCCCGCTCGAGCCGGTCCACGACGTCGACCCGGCCCGGGATCCAGATCCGGCGCCCGTTGCCCACCTGCCGCGGCCCGCCCTGCCGGCCCCGCTGCCGCGCGCCCTTCGGCGTGCGCCGGTCCTTGATGCGGTTGCTCGCCCAGTCGTCGCGGGCGAGCTTCATCAGCTCGTCGTTGACGGGTGCTCCCTCGCGCACGAAGCCGGCGGAGGCGTCGACGTCGGAGGACGCGAACAGGTCGAGCAGCCGCCGGCCGACCATCACGTGCTGGAACAGCGGCACCGGTCGCCGCTCCTCCACGATCGTCGTGGTCTCGCCGCGCACGGTGGCCAGCCACTCGCCGAACTCCTCGGCGTTCGACACCGTGGCCGACAGCGACACCACGGCCACCGACTCGGGCAGGTGGATGATCACCTCCTCCCAGACGGCACCGCGGGAGCGGTCGGCGAGGTAGTGCACCTCGTCCATCACCACGAACCCGAGGCCGAGCAGCGTGCGGGAGCCGGCGTACAGCATGTTGCGCAGCACCTCGGTGGTCATCACCACGACCGGCGCCTCGCCGTTCACGGTGTGGTCGCCGGTGAGCAGCCCCACCTTGTCGGGCCCGTACCGGGCCACCAGGTCGGCGTACTTCTGGTTCGAGAGCGCCTTGATCGGCGTCGTGTAGAACGCCTTGCGGCCGGTCTCGAGCGCGAGATGGACGGCGAACTCCCCCACCACCGTCTTGCCCGACCCGGTGGGCGCCGCCACCAGCACGCCGCGGCCGTCCTCGATCTCCCGGCAGGCGTCCAGCTGGAACCCGTCGAGCGGGAAGTCGTAGTGCGCCGCGAAGTCCCGCAGCACCGGATGGTCCCGGTCGCGCCGGAAGCTGGCGTACTTCTCGGCGGCGCTCGGCTGGTCGCCCGCGCTCACCCCAGCACCTGCAGCGCGCCCGGCACGCACTCGACCGTCAGCGGCAGCGCCCCGAACCGCTCGCCGTCGGCGTACCCCACGATCCCGGGAGCCGCCACCGTGACCCGCCGCACCTGGTGCCGCTCGTACTGCGGGTGGGTGACATGGGTGCCCTTGAACAGCTTCGGGTAGGTGCGCACCAGCTCGAGCTTCGTGATCGGCTTGATGATCGACGACGTCGAGGAGGCCGTCGTCGAGGCTGGCGCCCTCGGCGATCCGGAGCCCGCCGCCGTAGCGACGGGCCGTTGCCGACGGCCACCATCATCGCGTCCAGCCGCCGCTCCTCGCCGTCGAGGTCGAGCACGTACGACAGCGGCCGGAAGGTGCGCAGCTCGGCCAGCGTGGCGAGGTTGTAGCGCATCTGGCCCCGGGGCCACGTCATCGCGTTGGCCCGCTCGTTCACCACCGCGTCGAACCCGGCAGCGAGGACCGTGGCGTAGTAGCGGCCGCCGCACCGGGCGAGGTCGAGGGTGCGGGTGCGGACGTCGCCGCCCTCGCGCAGCGCGTCGACCACCCGCTGCGCCGCCGCCGCCTGGGTCCTTGCGGTCGAGGTCGACGTAGCGGGCGATGTCGTTGCCGGTGCCGGCCGGCACGACGGCCAGCGGCAGGTCGGTGGTGGCCACTGCCTGGAGCGCGAGGTTCACCATGCCGTCGCCGCCGCACACCACGAGTGCGTCGTAGGGGCCGTCGGTCTCGGCGACGCAGGCGTGCGCCAGGTCGGCCGCCTCGTCGGCGTCGCGGCCCTCCAGCGTGGTCACGCGCAGCCCGCCGGCCCGCAGCACACCGAGCGCGGCGTCACGCGCCCGCGCCCCCCGGCCCTTGCCGGCGGTGGGGTTGGTGAGCAGCGCGACACGGCGCGGGTCGGGCACGGCCCCACGGTAGTGGCCGAGCGGTGGTCACCCGAGGCGCAGGTGCGCCACGAAGTCGCCGGGCGAGGCGCCGAGGGCCTTGGTGAGGCGGGCGAGGGCGTCGAGGGCGAGCACGGCGTCGAACCCGGTGCCCGGGACGAGCAGGGTCAGCCGCCCGTCGAGGCGGACCAGCAGCACCTGACCGTGCCGCCACGCCTGGTGGGCGGCGGAGCGGAGCCGATCGTCGGCCACGGGCCTCTGGGTACGCCTGGTCGACGGCGAGCAGGTCGCAGGGCACGGGCCCACCCTGGCTCGGGTGCAGGTCGCCGCGGACGTGGTGGCCGGCGCCGAGCCCGCGCTGCGGGATCCAGGCGACGGAGCCGGTGCCGAGGCTGTCGGGGAGGTCGAACGGGTCGACCTCCTCGGGCGGCGCGGAGGTCATGGGAGCGCCGCCGCCTCGTCCGGGTCGAGGTCGTCGAGGTCGGCAGCAGCACGCCGGCGCCGGCGACGGCGGTCGTTGGCCCGGGCGATCACCTCGGAGATGAAGAACAGCAGCACCATCGGCACCGCCATGAAGGTCATCGTGAAGGGGTCGGCCGACGGCGTCGCCACCGCCGCGAAGATGAAGGTGAACACGATGATCCACGGTCGGTAGCGGCCGAGGGCCTTGCCGCTCACCACCCCCGCCATGTTGAGCAGCACCACGAACACCGGGATCTCGAAGGCGATGCCGAAGACCAGCAGGGTGCGGCTGAAGAAGCTCAGGTAGTCGTTGAACTCGATGAGGTTCACGACGCCGTCGGGGTTGAACCCGATGAGGATCTCCAGGCCCTTCGGCAAGGTGAGGTACCCCAGCACGATCCCGCCCAGGAACAGCGGTCCGGCGATGGCGCCGAACACCCGGGTCCACTTCCGCTCGCGCGGGTGCAGGCCGGGGAGGATGAACGCCCAGATCTGGTACAGCCAGATCGGCGAGGTGCCGACGATCGCGGCCAGGGCGCTCACCTTGAGGTAGAGCAGCAGACCGCCGCCAGGCCCGCTCGTGGTGGCCTGGGTGCGTTCCTCGCCCAGGGCCTCACGCGCCTGGTCGTAGGGGCCCTTCACGATCTCGAGCAGCTGTGTCGTAGAACATCAGCGCCACGACCAGGCCGAGCAGCACGACGAGCGCGCTCTTCAGGATGCGGGCGCGCAGCTCGCGCAGGTGGTCGGACAGCGCCATCCGGCCGTCGTCGCCGACCGGGTGGTGTGGCCGGCCGACGAAGAGCGCGACGACCCCGGAGATCGACATCGCAGGTGCGGTGGGAGCGCCGGCCCGCGGCGCTCAGGCCTGGTGCTTGTCGGTCTGGGACTCGGTGCGCGGCGTCTCGGGCTGGGAAGGCGTGGCGTCGGGGGCGCTGGAGGGCAGCTCACCGGCGGGCTCCGTCGGCGCGGCGTCCTTCTGGTCCTTGTCCTTCTCGTCCTTCTCGTCGTCGCGCAGCCCGCGGGTCTCGTTCTTGAAGATCTTCAGCGCCTGGCCGCTGTTGCGGGCCAGGTCGGGCAGCTTCGCCGCACCGAACACGAGGATGACGATGGCGAGGATGATCAGCCACTCGGCACCTTGCGGCATTCCGAGCAGGGGCGTGGTCGGCGTGGTCATGTGTCCTCGACTCCGTTGCTGTGCTGCTGGGCTGGGCTGGACGCTTCCGATGGTACTTCGTCACCGTGGCCGGACGCGGTGGGGAGGAAGGGTTTGCCGTGTGTTCAACCGTAAAGTGCCCGCGCATCCTGTGCGGCCGCTGTGAGCCGCTCGGCTGTGGGCTGCGATCCCACCACGCGGGCGTGCGGCGCGAGCCGCAGCAGCAGCCGCACCAGCCACCGCTCGTCGGCCACGAGCAGGTCGACGTCGACCGACCCGGCCTCCCCCGCCGCTCCCGGCGCCGGCCGAACGTCCTCCACCGGGTAGTACTCGGTGACCCAGCGCGCCTGCGGCGCCAGCCGCACCGTGAGCCGGGTGGCGGCGTCGTCGTGGGCGAAGAAGCCGTGCTCGAGGTCGCGCGGGGCGTCGGCCTCGGTGGTGGCCGGCGCGTCGAGCACCCGCGCGGCGGCGATCCGGTCGGTGCGGAACAGGCGCGGCGCGTCGGCGCTGTGGCAGTAGGCGTCGAGGTAGGTGTGGCCGTCGTGCTCGGTGAGCGCGTGCGGGTCGACCACCCGCGTCGACTGCTCGTCGCGCGCCGGCGTGTAGTAGTCGAGCTCCACCTGCACCTGGCGGCGGACGGCGTCCCCGAGCCGGGCGAGCAGGTCGACCTCGTCGGTGGCGGTGGGGTCGGCCGGCTGGTCCTCGCTCGGGTCGGGGACGTCGACGGCGACCCGGCCGTCGACCGGGCCCGCCGAGGCCGCCGTCTCGAGCTTGCCGAGGACCCGGTCGACGATCGCGACGGTGTCGCCGCGGGCGCCGGCCCGCAGTGCGCGGAGCGCGACGATGACCGCCGAGGCCTCGGTGGCGGTGAGTCGGAGCGGGCGGGCCAGGTAGGGCACGTTGCGCACCCGGATGACGCCGTCGCTGCGCAGCTCGCCCTCCTCGGTCTCGATCGCGTCGAGGTCGACGTCGATGAGGTCGTCGGGGAACCCGCCCGGCAGGCCGCACATGAAGAGCACCTTGAGGTCGAGCACCAGCTGGTCCTGGCTGACGCCGAGCGCCTCGGCGGCGTCGGCGAGGCCCACCTCGCCGCGGGCGTGCAGGTAGGGCACGAGCGTGAGCAGCCGCGCGACCTGCTCGCGTGCTCCCCCGACCGCGGTGGTCACCGCGGAGCCTCGGCCAGCACGTCGTCGAGCGCGGCCACGACCTGCTTGGCGAGCACGTCGGGCTCCTCCACGTAGGCGTTGGCGCCATGGCTCAGCACCTCGTCGGCCAGCCCGACGGCGCCGCGGGTGATCACGAGCCGGTCCCACGACGTCGTGCCGTCGGGGCCGGTGACGCCGGGCTCGACGGTGTCGGCGGCACGTCGCAGCGGCAGCGCCGCGCCGGTGCGCACCAGCACCACGGCGCGGCCGTCGGCGGGCGGCGGGGCGAGCCGCCGGGTGGTGACCTCGATGTCGAGCCCCTCCGGGATCTCGTAGGCGCCGCGCGGGCCGGTGGCGACGGCGTTCCCCTGCACCCGGGACAGACGGAAGACCCGCTCGTCGTCGCGGTCGAGGTCGAAGCCCAGGAGGTACCAGCGGCCGGAGTAGCGGGTGATGCCCCACGGCTGCACCCGACGCCGGGCCGGGGCGACCTGGCCGGTGCGCCAGTAGTCGAACTCGACCTGCCGCCGCTCGAGCAGGGCCTCCAGGAACAGGTCGAAGGACGGCTCGTCGGCGGTGAGCCGCGGCAGCGCGATGTCGAGCGCCGAGGAGTCGGTGTCGACGCCGGCCGCCGTCAGCTTGCGCACCGCCTCCGCGGTGGCGCTGGCCAGCCGCTGGTGCTCCCAGACCCGGGTGGCCAGGCCGACGACGGCCGCCTCGTCCGGCGTCAGGTCCACCTCGGGGAGGTGGAGCTCGTCCGGCCGGATCCGGTAGCCCGGCTCGTCGTCGAAGTAGGCGTCGATCTGCCCGACGGTGACCGGCACACCGAGGCTGCGGAGCTCGTCCTTGTCGCGCTCGAACATCTTCTCGAAGCCGTCCGGGGTGGCGTCGGGGTAGATCGCCTCCCGGATCCGCGCCTTGGGCACGGGCCGCGTCGGCACCAGCAGCATGATGAGCAGGTTCATCAGCCGCTCGGACTTCGCGGTGCTCATCGCCGTGTCGATTCGCAGGGGTCGCTGATCAGACCGTGCCGAGGATGTCGATCACGAAGAACAGGGTGGCGTTGGCCGGGATGGTGGGCGGCTGGCCCTGCTTGCCGTAGCCCAGCCTCGGCGGGATGCCGAGGAGGACCCGGCTCCCCACCTTCTTGCCGACCAGGCCCTGGTCCCAGCCCTTGACCAGCTGGCCGAGCCCGATGCCCCGCTCCAGCGGGGCGGGCTTGGTGAAGCTCTCGTCGAACGGCTTGGTGCCGCGGTAGACCACGCCGAGGTAGTTGGCGACCAGCAGGTCGCCCTCCTCGACCTCCTCGCCGGTGCCCTCCACGAGGGTGGCGACCTTCAGCTTGTCGCCCAGCGCCGGCGTACCCCGGAAGTCGAGCCCCGAGGGCTCGCCGTTCTTCAGCACCACCTCGGGCGCCCAGGGCGGTGCCGGGGTGCTCTTTCCCTCGACCTTGTCGAGCGGCTCGACGTCCAGCACGTCGGCGATGACGAGGAGGCTGTCGTCCTGGCCGATGTCGGCCTGGGCCACCGGCTCGGCGCCGACGTTCTGGCCGAACAGGTCGGTGGCGCCGACCGTGACGGCGAGGCGGGTGCCGCGCGTGACCCCGGCCTTGACCTCGGTGGTGAGGAACTGCCCGATCACGTCCTCGACCGTCTGCGGCTGCGCGGGCGGTGCCCCGATCGTGATCACCGACGCCGGGCTCTCGGGACCGAACGTGTCGAACGTCGCCTCCTGGGTGTAGCCGTTGCCCACCCAGAAGTTCACGTAGACCTTGTCGCCCTTCTTCAGCTCGGCGCCCTCGCCCTTCACGAGCGACTCCACCTCGGGCTTGCCGGCGGTCATCCGGCTCTTCCAGTCGACCGTCGGCGAGGCTCCGAACTCGCCGGAGATCTCGACGGCGTCGAGGCGGGAGGCGGATTCCTCGCCGCCGCCGTCGTCACCGCACGCGGCGAGGGCGCTGGCGAGCACCAGCAGGACGGCGAGGGTCGGGAGGGACGTCGGTCGCCGGGTTCGGCGAGGGCGTCGGAGCACGGTGTCACCTTCGTGGAGCAGGTCGATGGTCGGGCAGCGGGCGACCGCAGCCTACAAGTGGGCGCGAAGCGGGCTCACATGCTGTCGATGAGGCGCTGGACCCGTTCGTCGTGGGCGCGGAACGGGTCCTTGCAGAGCACCGTGCGCTGCGCCTGGTCGTTGAGCTTCAGGTGCACCCAGTCGACGGTGAAGTCGCGGCGCCGCTCCTGCGCCTTGCGGATGAACTCGCCGCGCAGCCGGGCGCGCGTCGTCTGCGGCGGCACCGTCTTGGCCTCGAAGACCTTGAGGTCGGTGGTGACCCGGGCGACCATGCCGCGCTTCTCCAGCAGGTAGTAGAGCCCGCGGCTGCGGTGGATGTCGTGGTAGGCGAGGTCGAGCTGGGCGATCCGCGGGTGGCCGAGCGGGAGTCCGTGCTTCTCGCGGTAGCGGTCGATGAGCTTCCACTTGATCACCCAGTCGATCTCGCGGTCGACCAGGCCGAGGTCGTCGGACTCGACCGCCTTGAGGCCCCGCTCCCACAGGTCGAGGGTCTGCTCGATCACCGGCGTGCTGATCCCGCGCCGGTCGACGAAGTCGCGGCACTTGGAGAGGTACTCCCCCTGGATCTCCAGGGCGCTCGCCTCGCGGCCGTTGGAGAGCCGGACCTTGCGGCGCCCGGTGACGTCGTGGGAGATCTCGCGGATCGCGCGGATCGGGTTCTCCATCGTGAGGTCGCGCATCACCACGCCCTCCTCGATCATCCGGAGCACCAGGTCGCAGCTGGCGACCTTCAGCAGCGTGGTGGTCTCGCTCATGTTGGAGTCGCCGACGATGACGTGGAGGCGGCGGTACTTCTCGGCGTCCGCGTGCGGCTCGTCGCGGGTGTTGATGATCGGGCGGCTGCGGGTGGTGGCGCTGCTGACGCCCTCCCAGATGTGCTCGGCGCGCTGGCTGACGCTGTAGCTCGCGCCGCGCGGCGTCTGGGTGACCTTGCCGGCGCCGACCACGATCTGGCGGGTGACCAGGAACGGGATGAGGACGTCGGCGAGCCGGCTGAACTCCCCCGCCCGCCCCACCAGGTAGTTCTCGTGGCAGCCGTAGGAGTTGCCGGCGGAGTCGGTGTTGTTCTTGAACAGGTAGATCTCGCCGGCGATGCCCTCGTCGTGCAGCCGCTGCTCGGCGTCCAGGAGCAACCCCTCGAGCACCCGCTCCCCCGCCTTGTCGTGGGTGACCAGGCTCGCGACGTCGTCGCACTCGGGCGTGGCGTACTCGGGGTGGCTGCCGACGTCGAGGTACAGCCGGGCGCCGTTGCGGAGGAACACGTTGCTGCTGCGACCCCAGCTCACCACCTTGCGGAACAGGTAGCGGGCGACCTCGTCGGGGCTCAGCCGGCGCTGCCCCTTGAACGTGCACGTGACGCCGTACTCGTTCTCGATCCCGAAGATCCGCCGGTCCACGCCCTGAGCCTACGGCGCGGGCGGGCGCGGTGGCGGTTGCCGCTCAGGTGGGCGGGGCGATGGGGGGCTCGCCGCTCTTGGGGTCCTCCAGCGGCGGCACCGCGCCGCTCACCTGGTCGGTGGGGTCGCTCGGGTCGTCGACCGACGGGTCGGTGCTCGCCGTCCCCGGGGCGTCCGCCGTCACCGGGGCGTCCTCGCCCTCGGCAACGGTGGCGTGCTCGCTGGGTCCCCGGTCGCCGAGGAGCTCGTCGAGGCGGGAGGCGCGGAGCCGGACGAACTTCCGCGGCTGCGACCGGGTGCGGTCGAGGACGGCGATCTCGAGGTCCTCGCTCGGGATCACCCGCTCACCGCTCTCGGACCGTCCGAGTGCGGTGACCGCCGCGGCGAGCACCTCGGCGAGCGAGCCGCCGACGACGTCGGCCTCACGCAGGCTCTCGGCCACGAGGTCGACCTGCCCGCCCATCACCGCGAAACCCTGCTCGTCGGCCACCTGGCCGTCGTAGGTGAGCCGGAACAGCTGGTCCTCGTCGGGCGCGCCGCCGACCTCGCCGACGAAGATCTCGACCTCGTAGGGCTTCTCCCCGCCGCTGGAGAAGATCGTGCCGAGCGTCTGGGCGTACGCGTTGGCCAGGCCGCGGCCGGTGACGTCGCGGCGGTCGTAGGAGTAACCGCGCATGTCGGCCAGCCGCACCCCCGCGATCCGCAGGTTCTCGAACTCGTTGTAGCGGCCGACGGCGGCGAAGGCGATCCGGTCGTAGATCTCCGAGACCTTGTGCAGCGCCTGCGACGGGTTCTCGGTGGCGAAGAGCAGCCCGTCGGTGTACTGGAGCGCCACCACCGACCGGCCGCGGCCGATCCCCTTGCGGGCGAAGTCGGCCCGGTCCTTCATCAGCTGCTCGGGCGAGACGTAGAACGGCATGCTCACGCGCCGTCACCCCCGCGCGAGGTGAGCTCGGCCGACGGGCCGTCGGGACGCGTCATCCGCCCCGCGATCATGCGGTCGGCCACGGCCGCGACCTCGTCGTCCGGCATCCGGGACCCGCCGTCGGCGGTGATCACGTGCACCACCGGGAAGATGCGGCGGGTGAGGTCGGGGCCTCCGGTGGCGGAGTCGTCGTCGGCGGCGTCGTAGAGCGCCTGCACCACGACCTCCACGCAGCCCGTGACGTCGAGGTCGTCGCGGTAGAGCTTCTTCAGCGCGCCCCGGGCGAACATCGAGCCCGAGCCCACCGAGTGGAACGCGGTCTCCTCGTAGCGCCCGCCGGTGACGTCGTAGCTGAAGATGCGGCCCTGTGCCGCGGCCATGTCGAAGCCGGCGAACAGCGGGACGACGGCGAGCCCCTGCATCGCCATCCCCAGGTTGCCGCGGATCAGCGCCGAGAGCCGGTTCGCCTTGCCGTCCATCGAGAGCGTGTTGCCCTCGATCTTCTCGTAGTGCTCGAGCTCGGTCTGGAACAGCCGCACCATCTCGACGGCGAGGCCCGCGGTGCCGGCGATGCCGACCGCGGAGTACTCGTCGGCCGGGAACACCTTCTGGATGTCGCGCTGGGCGATGATGTTGCCCATCGTCGCCCGCCGGTCACCGGCCATCACGACGCCGCCCTCGAACGTCGCCGCCACGATCGTCGTCGCCTCCGGGGCGAGGTGGCCCACCTCGCCCGGCGGCAGCTGACGGCGTCCGGGAAGCAGGTTGGGCGCCTGCGCCGACAGGAAATCGCTGAACGACGACGTGCCCGGCTGCAGGAAGGCCGCAGGCAGTCGAGGGTCACTCACGCCGCTCACTCGCCGCCCTTCTGGATGAACGACTTCACGAAGTCCTCGGCGTTGGACTCGAGCACCTCGTCGATCTCGTCGAGGATGTCGTCGACGTCGCTGTCGAGCGCTTCCTTGCGCTCGGCGACGTCCGACTCGACGACTTCCTCGGAGGCGGTCTCGGTCTCCGAGGCCTTGCGCGGTTGCTTCTGCTCCTGGGCCATGGCTCGACCCTACTGACTGGGGTGGACGTTCGGGCACCGGTTCGCGGGCAGCGGAACCGCGGGCGGTGGTGGCCACGCGCGAAGCGTGCCCGGCTCACGAATCGTTCGATCGAACGGTAATGACAGGCTCGAGGCCGATTTCGATGTCAATGCCGTTCGATCGAACGATTCGTGCGGCTCGAGGCGCCGAAGGCCGCCCGCGCATGTGGGCGGCGCGGGCGCCCCGACGGTCACGGCCACCTCAGGAGCGGGGACGAGTTCAGCGCGTCAGCTCGGCCACCAGGGCCTCGGCGGTCTCCGAGCGGTCGATGAGGTCGCCGACGTGGGCGCGGCTGCCGCGCAGCGGGTCGATCGTGGGCACCCGCTGCAGCGACTCGCGGCCCGGGAGGTCGAAGATCACCGAGTCCCACGACGCGGCGGCCACGGCGGAGGCGAACTTCTCCAGGCACCGGCCGCGGAAGTAGGCGCGGGTGTCGACCGGCGGGTCGTGCATCGCCGCCTCGACCGTGGCGTCGTCGAGCAGCCGCTCGATGCGGCCCGCCTTGACCAGCCGGTGGTAGAGGCCCTTCTCGGGCCGGACGTCGGAGTACTGGTAGTCGATCACCTGCAGCTTGGCGTCGTCCCAGGCGAGGCCGTCGCGCGAGCGGTACTGCTCCAGCAGCTTCAGCTTGGCCACCCAGTCGAGCTCGCCGGCCAGCGACATCGGATCGCGCTCGAGCCGGTCGAGCACCGACTCCCACCGCGCGAGGACGTCGACCGTCTGCGGGTCGGCGTCCGCGCCGTAGCGGTCCTCGACGAACTTGCGGGCGAGGTCGAGGTACTCCAGCTGGAGCTGCACGCCGGTCAGGTTCCGGCCGTCCTGGAGGGTGATCGTGCGGGTGAGGCTCGGGTCGTGGGAGATCGAGCGCAGCGCCGACACGGCGCCGTCGACGCTGAGGTCGACCGAGATGAACTTCTCCTCGATCATCGACAGCACCAGCGCGGTCGTGCCGAGCTTGAGGTAGGTGGACACCTCGGCCAGGTTGGCGTCGCCGATGATCACGTGGAGCCGGCGATACTTCTCCGGGTCGGCGTGCGGCTCGTCGCGGGTGTTGATGATCGGTCGCTTGAGCGTCGTCTCGAGCCCGACCTCGACCTCGAAGAAGTCGGCCCGCTGGCTGAGCTGGAACCCCTCCTCGCGGCCGTCCTGGCCACGGCCGACCCGCCCGGCGCCGCAGATCACCTGGCGGCTCACGAAGAACGGGGTCAGGTGCCGGACGATGTCGGCGAACGGCGTCGAGCGCCGCATCAGGAAGTTCTCGTGGGCGCCGTAGGAGGCGCCCTTGTTGTCGGTGTTGTTCTTGTAGAGCACGATCGGCGCCGCGCCGGGCACCTGGGCCGCTCGCCGCGAGGCGTCGAGCATCACCTGCTCGCCGGCCTTGTCCCAGCGGACGATGTCGAGCGGCGTCGTGACCTCCGGCGTCGAGTACTCCGGGTGGGCGTGGTCGACGTACAGCCGGGCACCGTTGGTGAGGATGACGTTCGCCAGCCCCATGTCCTCGTCGGTGAGCTGCGAGGGGTCGGCCACCCCCCGCGACATGTCGAAGCCCCGGGCGTCGCGCAGCGGCGACTCCTCCTCGAAGTCCCACCGGGCACGGCGCGCGCGGGCGGTGGCCGAGGCGTAGGCGTTCACGACCTGCGAGGACGCCACCATCGGGTTGGCCAGCGGCTGGCCGACCACCGAGATGCCGTACTCCACCTCGGTGCCCATGACCCGCCGCACGCTCACGGGGTCGAGCGTACGGGGCGGGGCGACGCCGTCGGGGAGCCGAGCGGAACTGGCACAGTGGCGGGGTGGGCTGGTGGAAGGAACGCGTCGTGCCGCACCTGGTGGACGTGTCGCTCCGTGGGCGCGAGATCGGCGAGCTGCGAGCCGAGGCGTGCGCCGGCCTGGGCGGCGAGGTGCTCGAGGTGGGGTTCGGCAGCGGACTCAACCTGCGGCACCTGCCGGACGCCGTCACCCGCGTCGACGCCGTCGAGCCCTCCGACCGCGGCTGGGAGATGTCGCAGCGGCGGCGGGAACGCAGCACCGTTCCGGTGGAGCGGGTCGGACTGGACGGCGAGCGCCTCGCTGCCGCCGACGCCTCCTACGATCATGTGCTCTGCACGTTCACGCTCTGCACCATCCCCGACCCGGACCTCGCCGCGGCCGAGATGCGGCGGGTGCTGCGCCCCGGCGGCACGGTGGCGTTCCTCGAGCACGGGCTCGCGCCCACGCCGCGCACCGCGCGGTGGCAGCGGCGGCTCGACCCGGTGCAGCGGCGGGTGGCCGGCGGGTGTCACCTGAGCCGCGACGTCCCGGCGCTGTTCACCTCAGCCGGGCTGGACGTCGTCACGCTGCGCGCGGAGTACCTCCCCGGCCCTCGGACGCCGTGGACCTTCGGCTATCTCGGTGTCGCGGCGGCGAGCTGAGAACTAGAGCGAGCCCGGGCCGCCACCGATTCCACCGGTCGGGTCTCCGCTCCGGTTCTGGTGGTACAGGTAGCCCGACGCGTGCTTGATGTCGCCGTCGGGGTTGGACCCGGGAGCGCGGCCCTTGGTGCGGCCGCTGCTCCACCATGCGAGTGCGCCGAGGACGACGACACCGACAACGGCGATGAGGACGATTGCGATGGTGGGCATGACGCCTCCCGAGGGTGGATTGGGCTACAGATACTGACCGGTGTTGGACACGGTGTCGATGGACCGGCCCGGCTCGGTGCCCTGCTTGCCCGTGATCAGGGTGCGGATGAAGACGATCCGCTCGCCCTTCTTGCCGGCGATCTGGGCCCAGTCGTCGGGGTTGGTGGTGTTGGGGAGGTCCTCGTTCTCCTTGAACTCGTCGAGGCATGCCTGGGTCAGGTGGTTGACCGAGATCCCCTTGCGCTGGTGGTCGAGGAAGTCCTTGATCGCCATCTTCTTCGCGCGGTCGACGATGTTCTGGATCATCGCGCCGGAGTTGAAGTCGCGGAAGTACAGGATCTCCTTGTCGCCGTTGGCATAGGTGACCTCGAGGAACTGGTTCTCCTCGGACTCCGCGTAGATGCGCTCCACCGTGCGCTC
Organism: uncultured Actinomycetota bacterium; assembly: GCA_963808855.1. Taxonomy (GTDB): domain Bacteria; phylum Actinomycetota; class Actinomycetes; order Propionibacteriales; family Nocardioidaceae; genus Nocardioides. The sequence goes on from CAWEHA010000002.1 coordinate 2,363,924, forward strand.
GATCATGGCGGCCGCGGTGGCGTCGGCGTCGCCGTCGAACTCCCGCAGGTCGTCGGAGTGCAACGGCAGGGTGCCGGTGAGGTACTTGCTGAAGATGTCGCGCGCGGACTCGGCGTCCGGGCGCTCGATCTTGATCTTCACGTCCAGCCGGCCGGGCCGCAGGATCGCGGGGTCGATCATGTCGGGGCGGTTGGTGGCGCCGATGACCAGCACGTTCTCGAGCAGCTCGACGCCGTCGATCTCGCTCAGCAGCTGGGGGACGATCGTGTTCTCGACGTCGGAGGAGACTCCGGAGCCGCGGGTGCGGAACAGCGAGTCCATCTCGTCGAAGAACACGATGACCGGCGTGCCGGAGGACGCCTTCTCCCGGGCACGCTGGAACACGAGCCGGATGTGGCGCTCGGTCTCGCCCACGTACTTGTTGAGCAGCTCGGGGCCCTTGATGTTGAGGAAGTAGGACTTCCCCTCCTGCCCCGTCTTCGTCGCGACCTTCTTGGCCAGCGAGTTGGCGACCGCCTTCGCGATGAGGGTCTTGCCACACCCCGGCGGGCCGTAGAGCAGCACGCCCTTGGGCGCCTTGAGCTGGTGCTCGAGGAACAGATCGGGGTGCAGGTACGGCAGCTCGACGGCGTCCTGGATCTGCTCGATCTGGCCCATGAGGCCGCCGATCGACTCGTAGCCGATGTCGGGGACCTCTTCGAGGACGAGCTCCTCGACCTCCGACTTCGGCACGCGCTCGTACACGTAGCCCGCGCGGGCGTCGAGCAGCAGCGAGTCACCGGCCCGGAGGGTGGTCTCGCGCAGCGGCTCCGCGAGCCGCACCACGCGCTCCTCGTCGGCGTTGGCGATCACCAGGACGCGGTCGCCGTCGGCGAGCACCTCCTTGAACATGACGACCTCGCCGACCTCCTCGTACTCGAGGGCGGCGACGACGTTGAGCGCCTCGTTGAGCATGACCTCCTGGCCCCGGCGGAGCCCGTCGAGCTCGACGGCGGGGCTGGCGGTGACGCGGAGCTTGCGGCCGCCGGTGAAGACGTCGATCGAGTCGTCGTCGTTGCGGCCGAGGAAGGTGCCGAAGCCCGCCGGCGGCTGCGCCAGCCGGTCGACCTCCTCCTTCAGCTTGGTGATCTGGTCGCGTGCCTCACGCAGCGTCTGCGCCAGCCGCTCGTTCTGCGAGGTCACCGCAGCCAGGGAGCGCTGCGCGTCCGCCAGCCGGAGCTCGGTGCCGCGCGAGGATCCCGGGGCTTCGCTGAGACGACGGCGCAGGTCGGAGACCTCGGCCTCGAGGAACCGCACCTGGGCGGCCAGCTCCTCGGAGCTGCGGCGCCCGCCGTTCCCGTCACCCATGGTCGACATCCGGTCCCACCTCCTGTGCGGTCGACCCTACCCGGCAGGAAGGCCCGCAGTAGTGGAGAAACGAGCGGTGTCGGTCACCAAGACGGCACGTCGTCCGCCGGCCGAGCGGTCAGTGGCCGTAGCGGGACGCGAAGTTGCGCAGGATCGACATCGGGTGGATGACGTCGACGGCGGTGCCGGCGGCGCGCAGGCTGTCGGCCTCGCTGGGCTCGAAGTAGCCGTAGGTGGCATAGGTGTCGATGCGCGTGTGCAGGCCGGCGAGGTCGAGCTCGGGGTGGAACTGGGTCGCGTACACGTGGCGCCCCACCCGGAACGCCTGCACCGGGCACGCCCGGGACGTGGCCAGCAGGGTCGCGCCCGGCGGGAGCGACGCCAGCGCCTCCTTGTGGCCGCCGTAGGCGTCGAAGTCCTGCGGCATCCCGGCGAACAGCGGGTCGGCCAGGCCGTCGTCGGTGAGCGTGACCGACAGCGGCCCGACCGGCTCGGGATGGGCGCGGTCGACGGTGCCGCCCTGGTGGACGCCCAGCGTGCCGATGCCATAGCAGGCGCCCAGGAACGGGAAGTCGGCGGCGACGACGTCGTCGAGCAGCCGCACCAGGTCGGCCTCGGCCCGGAGCTGCTCGGCCGACTTCGCCTCGGGTGGGTCGGAGAACGTGAACGCCCCACCGCCGAGCAGGATGCCGCTCCACTCCCCCAGGTCGACCTGCAGGTCGTCGACGCCGAGCTGGATCCGGGGCAGGTCGGAGACGCCGAGGAAGCGGCTGAACGCGTCGTGCTCGTCGTCGGCCGCGGCGGGCTCGGCCCGGATCGAGAGCAGCAGGAACGGCTTCACGAGTCCACTCCGGGCGGGCGCGGCCCGGTGTAGTCGGGTCCGTACGCGCCGGGCGCGGGGCGTCGCTTCTTCATCGGCGGCCGCTGGCCCGGAGCCATCCGGCGGGCGGTCACGAGGAACGCGGTGTGGCCGATCATCGAGTGGCCCGGCCGGACGGCCAGCCCCTCCACGTGCCAGTCGCGCACCAGCGACTCCCAGGCGTGCGGCTCGGTGAACCCGCCGTGCGCGCGCACCGTCTCCACGAACCGGGACAGCTGCGTGGTGGTGGCCACGTACGCACACACGATCCCGCCGGGCCGCAGTGCTGCCGCGGCGGCGTCGAGGCAGTCCCACGGCGCGAGCAGGTCGAGGATCAGGCGGTCGCAGCGGAACCCCGACTCGGGGAGCGCCTCGACGACGTCGCCGACGGTGAGCGTCCAGGCGGGGTGGTCGCCGCCGAACAGCTGTCGGACGTTGCGCCGCGCCACCTCCGCGAACTCCTCGCGCCGCTCGAACGACCTCACCCGCCCCGAGGTGCCGACGGCGCGCAGCAGCGAGCAGGTGAGCGACCCGGAGCCGGCGCCGGCCTCCACGACGTCGGCGCCGGGGAAGATGTCGGCCAGCGCGACGATCTGGGCGGCGTCCTTCGGGTACACGACGGCGGCCCCGCGCGGCATCGACACGACGTACTCCGACAGCAACGGCCGGAAGACGAGGTACTCCGCGCCGCCGGACGACGTGACCGTGAATCCCTCGTCCCGGCCGATCACCTCGTCGTGCTCGACGTGGCCGCGGCTGGAGAAGAACCGCGTGCCCGGCTGCAGCTCGAAGTTGTGCCGGCGGCCCTTCGAATCGGTGAGCCTCACCCACTCCCCCGCGCGCAGCGGCCCGCGGTGCACGCCGGACCACGCGTCGACGGGGACGTCGGGGGTGGGGTCCTCGGTCACCGCGGCACGGTACCGGCCTCGGCCGAGGCGGCGAGCAAGAGGATGAGAGCGACGCCGCCGCACAGGAGCGCCAGAACGGGGAACGGCAGCGGTGACCAGGTCACGAGGGCGAGCGCCGGGTAGAGCAGGACGGCGACCGCGACGACCCGGCCGCTCCACACCGACGTCCTGATGCCCCGCGCCCGCGTGCCGCCCAGCCACCACCCGGCCGCGCGCGCCACCCGACCGCCGTCGAGCGGTGGCGCGGGGAGCAGGTCGAGGACGCCGAGCAGCAGGTTCGCGAGCACCATCGCCTCGAGGATCTCCACAACCAGAGCGTCGTCGATGCTCCGCGACACCACGAGCGCCACGAGGCCCACCGAGATGGAGACCACCGGTCCCGCCGCCGCCGTCACCAGCTCCTCGCCGGGGGTCCGGGACGCGCCCACCACCGCGGTGCGGCCGCCGGCCAGGCTCAGGCCGATGGCGGGCACCTCGTGTGCGTAGCGGCGGGCCACCACCGCGTGACCGAGCTCGTGGAGGAGAGCGGAGAGGTAGACGAGCACGCCCACGCCCGCGCCGACGAGGACGCTCCAGTCGCCGATCGCCGGACGCGCCTCCTCAGCGCGTGGGGCGAACACCACGGCCAGCAGCGCGACGACCGCCAGGCAGCCGACCGACACCTCCACCGCCGTGCCTCGCCACGACAGCATCCGGACCGTGCCCGGTCCGCCCGTCGAGGTCGCTGGTACGGGCGCGGGCACCGCTCGACGGTATCCGCGGCGTGCCGGGCGCACAGTGTCGGCGCCGCGATCTAGGTTCGGGATGTGAGCGTGGAGACGGTGGGACCGACCGGGCCGCCGGTCCGGCCGCCGTCGTTGTCGCCGAGCCGGGCGAACGACTTCCTGAGCTGTCCGCTGCTGTTCCGCTTCCGCACCGTCGACCGGCTCCCGGAGCCGGGCTCCCGCGACGCCGCCCGCGGCACCCTGGTGCACCTCGTGCTGGAGCGGCTGTTCGACCTGCCCGCCGCCGAGCGCACCCCCCGCACCGCGGAGGAGATGGTCGGCCCGGCCTGGGCCGAGCTCACCGAGGGCTACCCCGACCTCCTCGCCCTGTTCGCCGACGCCGACGAGCGCGAGGTCGAGCGCTGGCTCGGCTCCGCGCGCACGGCCGTCCGCCGCTGGTTCACGCTGGAAGACCCGCGCCGGCTCGAGCCCGCCGAGCGCGAGGTGTTCGTGGAGGCGGTGCTGGAGTCGGGCCTCACCATGCGCGGTGTGGTCGACCGCATCGACGTCGCCCCGGACGGCGCGGTGCGGATTGTCGACTACAAATCGGGCCGCGCTCCCGGCGTCGGGTTCGAGGCGAAGGCGCTGTTCCAGCTGAAGTTCTACGCCGCCGTGCTCCGCCGCACCCGCGGCACCGTGCCGGCGATGCTCCAGCTCGTCTACCTCGGCAGCGGCGAGGTGCTGCGGCACGTGCCCGACGAGGACGACCTGGTCGCCACCGAGCGCAAGGTCGACGCCGTGTGGCGGGCGATCGAGCACGCCCGCGAGACCGGCGACTGGCGCGCCAAGCGCAACGTCCTGTGCACGTGGTGCCCGCACCAGGCGATCTGCCCGGCGTGGGGCGGCACGCCGCCGCCCCTGCCGAGTGAGCAGTGACCGACCGAGGGACGAGGTCGGTCACGTCGTGAGCGAAGGTTGAGTAGCGCCTGCGACCGACGAAGGAGGTCGCAACGGCGCGTATCGAAACCAAGCCTCAGCCGAGCAGCTGACCCAGGTCGTGGGGCGTGAGGCCCTCGAGGGTGTCGCGGAAGACCCGCTCCGGCGCGGGCGGGATCGTCACGTGGTTCGGGATGGCGAGCACGGTGCAGCCGGCGGACCCAGCGGACCGGCACCCGGTGTCGGAGTCCTCGATCGCGACGCAGTCCGCGGGATCGACGGCGAGCAGCCGGGCGGCGGTGAGGTAGGGCTCGGGGTCCGGCTTGCCGCGCGCGACGGCGTCACCGGTGACCACGGCCCGGAACGTGCCGGCGGGCAGCGAGTCGAGGATCGGCGCGACGAACCGCTCGTACGACATCGTCACCAGCGCGCACGGCACGTCCGCCTCGCGCAGGGCGGTGAGCAGCTCGACGGCGCCGGGCCGCCACGGCACCGTGTCGACCACCTGCGCGACGACGCCGTCCAGGAGCCGCTCCACCACCTGCTCGGGGCTCATCGGCAGGCCCATGTGCTGCTGGATCACCCGCCCGGACTCCACGAGGTCGTTGCCGACCAGCTGGAGCGCGAGCTCCTGGTTCCAGTCGGCGCCGTGCTCCTCGGCGATCTCGAACTCGGTGGCCATCCAGTACGGCTCGGTGTCGACCAGCGTGCCGTCCATGTCCCACAGGACGGCGGCAGGAAGTTTCGAGGCTCGCTCCGCTCGCACCTCAACCACCGCGGCGATCTCAGTCCTCCGGCTCGTAGCCGAGGTTGGGCGAGAGCCAGCGCTCGGCCTCGCGCAGCGTCCAGCCCTTGCGGGCGGCGTAGTGCTCGACCTGGTCGCGGCCGAGCCGGCCGACGACGAAGTACTGCGACTGCGGGTGGCTGTAGTAGACGCCCGACACGGCAGCTCCGGGCCACATCGCCATCGACTCGGTGAGGGTGATGCCGGTGTTCGCCTCCACGTCGAGCAGGTCCCACAGCGCGACCTTCTCGGTGTGGTCGGGGCACGCCGGGTAGCCGGGCGCCGGGCGGATGCCGGTGTAGCGCTCGGCGATCAGGTCCTCGCTCGACAGCGACTCGCTCGGCTCGTGGCCCCAGAACTCGGTGCGCACCCGCTCGTGCAGCCGCTCGGCGAACGCCTCGGCGAGCCGGTCGGCCAGCGACTCGAGCAGGATCGCGTTGTAGTCGTCGTGCTCGGCCTTGAACGCCTTCACCCGCTCCTCGATCCCGATCCCGGCGGTGACGGCGAAGCCGCCGACGTGGTCGGGGAGGTCGGTGTCGAGCGGCGCCACGAAGTCCGCCAGCGAGCGGTTCGGCACGCCCTCGCGGTGCTTGCCCTGCTGCCGCAGCTGGTGCAGCACTGCGCGGCGGGTGGTGCGCGAGGCGTCGTCGAACACCACGACGTCGTCGCCGTCCGCTCCGGCCGGGAAGATCCCGTAGACGCCGTTCGCGGTGAGCCAGCGCTCGGCGATGACCTGGTCGAGCATCTCCTGGGCGTCGTCGTACAGCTTGCGTGCGGCCTCGCCGTGCGAGGGGCTGTTGAGGATGTCGGGGTACTTCCCCTTCATCTCCCAGGCGTTGAAGAACGGCTGCCAGTCGATGTAGTCGCGCAGCTCGCCGAGGTCGTAGGCGTGGAGCGCGTGCACGCCGGTCTGCTTCGGCTGGGGCGGCTCGTAGCCGTTCCACTCGACCGGGAGTGGCGTTGGCCCGAGCCTGCTCGTAGGTGAGCGCCGGCCGCTCCCGCTTGTCGGCGTGACGGGTGCGCAGCGAGTCGTAGTCGGCCTTGACGTCGGCCATCAGCTTCTCGCGCTTGGTGTCGTGCAGCAGCGCCGCCGCGGTGGGCACCGAGCGCGAGGCGTCCTTCACCCACACGACCGGGCCGTCGTACTTCGGGTCGACCTTGACGGCGGTGTGCGCCCGCGACGTCGTGGCGCCCCCGACGAGCAGCGGGATGTCGAGCCCGAGCCGCTGCATCTCGGTGGCGAACCCGACCATCTCGTCCAGGGACGGCGTGATGAGGCCCGACAGGCCGATGATGTCGGCGCCGACCTCCTTGGCCGTGTCGAGGATCTTCTGCGCCGGCACCATCACGCCGAGGTCGATGACCTCGTAGTTGTTGCACTGCAGCACGACGCCGACGATGTTCTTGCCGATGTCGTGCACGTCGCCCTTCACGGTGGCCATGACGATCGTGCCGTTGGTGTCCTTGGCCGTGGCCAGCTCGGGGTTGTCGAGCTTCTCCTGCTCGATGAACGGGATCAGGTAGGCGACCGCCTTCTTCATCACCCGCGCCGACTTCACCACCTGCGGCAGGAACATCTTGCCGGCGCCGAACAGGTCGCCGACGACGTTCATGCCGTCCATCAGCGGGCCCTCGATCACCTCGAGCGGCCGGCCGCCGCGCTCGGCGATCTCGGCACGCAGCTCCTCGGTGTCGGCCTCGACGTGGGCGTCGATGCCCTTCACCAGCGCGTGGGTGATGCGCTCGCCCACCGGCAGCTCGCGCCACTCCTCGGTGGCCACCTCGGCCACCTCGCCGGCGCGGTTGTGCGTCTCGGCGATCTCGAGCAGCCGCTCGGCGGCGTCGGGGCGGCGGTTGAGGACGACGTCCTCGATGCGCTCGCGCAGCTCGGGGTCGACCTGGTCGTAGACGACGAGGGCGCCGGCGTTGACGATGCCCATGTCGAGCCCGGCCGCGATCGCGTGGTACAGGAACACCGCGTGGATCGCCTCGCGCACGGGGTTGTTGCCACGGAAGCTGAAGCTCACGTTGGAGATGCCGCCGGACACCTTCGCGCCGGGCAGGTTCTCCTTGATCCAGCGCGTGGCCTCGATGAAGTCGAGACCGTAGGAGGCGTGCTCCTCGATGCCCGTGGCGACGGCGAAGACGTTCGGGTCGAAGATGATGTCCTCGGGCGGGAAGCCGACCTCGTCGACCAGGATCCGGTACGCCCGCTCGCAGATCGCCTTGCGGCGCTCGAGGTTGTCGGCCTGCCCGTCCTCGTCGAAGGCCATCACGACGGCGGCGGCGCCGTACTTGCGGCACAGCCGGGCGTGGTCGCGGAAGGCGTCCTCGCCCTCCTTCATCGAGATGGAGTTGACGATCGGCTTGCCCTGCACGTTCTTGAGGCCGGCCTCGATCACCTCCCACTTCGAGGAGTCGACCATCAGCGGAACCCTGCTGATGTCGGGCTCGGAGGCGATGAGCTTGAGGAAACGGTCCATCGCCGCGACGCCGTCGATCATGCCCTCGTCCATGTTGACGTCGATGACCTGCGCGCCGTTCTCGACCTGCTGCGCGGCGACCGTGAGCGCGGTGTCGTAGTCGCCGTCCTTGATGAGACGGCGGAACTTGGCCGAGCCCGTGATGTTGGTGCGCTCGCCGACGTTCACGAACAGGCTGTCGGCGGTGAGGCTGAACGGCTCGAGCCCGGACAGCCGCATGGCGGGAGCGGCCTCGGGCACGTCACGGCGGCTCTGGCCGCGGACGGCGTCCGCGATGGCGCGCACGTGCTCCGGGGTGGTGCCGCAGCACCCGCCGGCGAAGTTGAGGAAGCCCGCCTGCGCGAACTCGCCGAGCATCTCGGCGGTCTCCTCCGGCGCCTCGTCGTACTCGCCGAAGGCGTTGGGGAGCCCGGCGTTCGGGTAGCAGGACACGAAGGTGTCGGCGAGGCGGCTGAGCTCGGCCAGGTAGGGCCGCATCTCCTTGGCGCCGAGCGCGCAGTTGAGGCCGACGGCGAGCGGCCGGGCGTGGCGCACCGAGTTCCAGAACGCCTCGGTGACCTGACCCGACAGGGTGCGCCCGGAGGCGTCGGTGATGGTGCCCGACACGATGACCGGCCAACGGCGGCCGTGCTCCTCGAACAGCGTCTCGAGCGCGAAGATGGCGGCCTTGGCGTTCAGGGTGTCGAAGATGGTCTCGACGAACAGCAGGTCGACCCCGCCCTCGACCAGACCGCGGGCGGCGGTGAGGTAGGCCTCGACGAGGCCGTCCCAGGTGACGTTGCGGGCGGCGGGGTCGTTGACGTCGGGGCTGATGGACGCGGTGCGCGTCGTCGGGCCCAGCGCGCCCCCGACGAACCGCGGGACGCCGGTCTCGGCCGCGACCTCGTCCGCGACGCGGCGGGCCAGCCGGGCCGCCTCGTAGTTCAGCTCGTGGTCGATGTCCTCGAGGCCGTAGTCGGCCAGCGAGATCGCCGTGGCGTTGAAGGTGTTGGTCTCGATCACGTCGGCGCCGGCCTCGAGGTACTCGCGGTGGATGGCCGCGACGATCTCGGGCTGGGTGAGCGTGAGCAGATCGTTGGCGCCGGCGAGGTCGAGGTGCCAGTCGGCGAAACGATCCCCGCGGTAGCCGGCCTCCGAGGGCCGGTCGCGCTGGATCGCCGTCCCCATGGCGCCGTCCAGCACCAGGATCCGCTCCCGCAGCAAGGCGGTGAGCTCGTCGGTGGCGTCGGGCCGGAGCAGCGCCGGATCGGTGTCGGTCAACGTGCCTCCTCGGCCATCCACGCTAGGCAAACCGTCCACGACGTGGACCTGATTCCCAAATGGTGGCACCGGAGGCGACCACTCGCGTAATCCCCGGCGCGCCGCCCGACCCAGCGTGACTAGGCTCACCGGGTGATCGAGATCGACGACGCGCCCGACCTGGTCGACCCCCTGGTCATCGCCGCGTTCGAGGGGTGGAACGACGCGGCCGACGCAGCCTCCGGCGTCGTCGACCACCTGATGTCGGTGTGGAACGCCCGGGTCGTCGGTGCGATCGACCCCGAGGACTTCTACGACTTCCAGGTCAACCGGCCCATGGTGAGCACCGACGAGCTCGGTCACCGGCGGCTCACCTGGCCCACCACCCACCTCGCCGTCGCCTCGCCGCCGGACCTCGACCGCGACGTGATCCTGGTGCGCGGGATCGAGCCCAGCATGCGGTGGCGGCAGTTCTGCGCCGAGCTGCTCGCGGCCTGCGACGAGCTGGGTGGCGAGCTGGTGGTGACGCTCGGCGCGCTGCTGGCGGACACCCCGCACACCCGGCCGATCCCGGTCACCGGCACCGCGAGCGAGCCCGAGCTGGTCGACCGACTCAAGCTGGAGCAGTCCACCTACGAGGGCCCCACGGGCATCGTCGGCGTGTTCCAGGACGCCTGCGTGCGGCTGGACATCCCCGCGGTCTCGTACTGGGCGGCGGTGCCGCACTACGTCGCGCAGCCCCCGTGCCCGAAGGCGACCCTCGCGCTCCTCGGGCAGATCGAGGACCTGCTCGAGGTCTCGATCCCGCTCGGCGAGCTCCCGGAGGACGCCCGCGCCTGGGAGCGCGGGGTCGACGAGCTCGCCGAGGAGGACGAGGACGTCGCCGACTACGTCCGCGCCCTCGAGGAGACCCGCGACACCGCCGACCTCCCCGAGGCCTCGGGCGAGGCGATCGCGCGGGAGTTCGAGCGGTACCTGAAGCGGCGCGGGGACGACCTGTCCGGCGGCTGAGCCGTTGTGCTGGATGTGTGGGCGATTGCTGTTGGGGCGCCCGCATGCGCGGGCGCCTTTCGGCGGATCGAGCCGCACGAATCGTTCGATCGAACGGCATTGACATCAAGATCGGCCCTACGCCTGTCGTTACCGTTCGATCGAACGATTCGTGAGTCGGGTACGGCGAGACCCGACACGCGACGCGCGCGGCCACCAGTCGCACGCAGGGACGATCAGGTGACCGGCGTCGTGAGCAGCCACTGGACGCCGAACGGGTCGCGCACCCGGCCGGCACGGGCGCCGTAGGCCTGGTCGTCGACGGGGAACACCGAGGTGGCGCCGCCGGTCAGGAGCGCGGCCTCCACGGCGTCGGGGTCGTCGAGCAGCACCTCCAGGATCATCCCCGGCTGCTGGACCCGGTCGACGTCGTCGGCGTCCTTGACGCTCAGGTGCGTGCCGCGGACCACGAGGTCGGCGTGCACGACCGTGTCGCCGTCGGCGTATACCTCACCGACCTCGGCGCCGAGGTGGTCGGCGTACCAGTCGAGCGCGGCACGGGCGCGGTCGAGGACGAGCTTGGGGCGGACGGCGGTGTTCATGCAGCCATCGTGCCGCCGGTGGACGCCCGGCGGCTTGGACGGATGGGAGGTCGGAAGAGAAGGCCGCCGCCGGACGGGAGCAGAGGACGCCCGTCGAGCCTGTCGAGACGCCCGGCCAGATCTCGCGACGCGACCATGATCCGCCCCACCTCAGGACAGCCGTCGCGACGTCTCGACACGCTCGACGAACGTCCCGGGGGCGGGGCCGCAGTCGGTCAGAGGGCGAGCCCGAGGGCCGCGTCGAGCACGGCCAGCACGGCCACCGCGGCCTCGGGGTCGGAGTTGTCGGCCAGTCCGTCGCGGCCGAGGGTCGCGGCCGCCCAGCGGTCGATCGCGGCGGTGGCGCGGGGCGCGTCGAGGTCGTCGGCGAGCGCGCCGAGCACCTCCTCCACCACCGGCCCGGCCGGAGCGCCGGCGCCCAGCGACACCGCTCGGCGCCACTCGGTGAGGTCGTCGACCGCCGTCCACAGCTCGGCGTCGGTCCACTCCCAGTCGCTACGGAAGTGGTGGCGCAGCAGGGCGAGCCGGATCGCGACGGGGTCGATGTCGCTGTTGCGGAGCGCCGAGACGAAGACCAGGTTGCCGCGGGACTTCGACATCTTCTCGCCGTCGTAGCCGACCATCCCGGCGTGGCTGTAGACCCGGGCGAACGGCTCTCCCGGCGTCGCCACCTGGCCGTGGCCCGCACACATCTCGTGGTGCGGGAACACCAGGTCGGACCCGCCGCCCTGCACCTCGAAGGCCGGGCCGAGGTGGTGCTGGGCGATCGCGGTGCACTCGACGTGCCACCCGGGCCGACCGGGGCCGAACGGGCTCTCCCACGACGGCTCGCCCTCGCGGGCACCCCGCCACACGACGCAGTCGAGCGGGTCCTGCTTGCCCGGGCGCTCGGGGTCGCCGCCCCGTTCGCCGAAGAGGGCCAGCATCGTGTCGCGGTCGTAGCCGGACTCCGCGCCGAACGCCGGGTCAGCGGCCACTGAGTAGTAGACGTCGGTGTCGACCCGGTACGTCGCCCCCGCGGCCTCGAGCCGCTGGATCACCTCGACGGCGAGCGGGATCGACTCGACCGCCCCGACGTAGTGGTCGGGCGGGAGCACCCGCAGGGCCTGCATGTCCTGGCGGAACAGCTCGGTCTCGCGCTCGGCCAGCTCCGCCCAGTCGACGCCCACCTTCTCCGCCCGCTCCAGCAGCGGGTCGTCGACGTCGGTGACGTTCTGCACGAACCGGACCTCGTGCCCGGCGTTGCGCCAGGCACGGTTCAGCAGGTCGAAGCCGACGTAGGTGGCGGCGTGGCCCAGATGGGTGGCGTCGTACGGCGTGATGCCGCAGACGTACAGCCGGGCCGGACCCTCCGGCGCCACCACGACCCGCTCGCCCGTCGCGGTGTCGTGCAGGGTGACCTCCGGCCCGGTGACAGGCAGGCCGGGGACGTCCGGCGCGGACCACGAGCGCATGGGCGGGAGCCTAGGGGGTCACGTTGACGTTGACCTTGCGTGGTCTCGACGCGCTCGCACGGGCTCGCAGGCTCACCCGTGTCGCTTGCTCGACCTGGACGACCCCACGCCGCTCGCTCCTTCGTCGCGACCGGCTGGTCGTCTCAGAACGGTGGCCACGGGATGGGGGACCACTGGCCGCGGGGGGTCGGGAGCACGCCACGGTCGAGCAGCCGGCGGCAGCGGCGGGCGAGGGCGTCGAGCTCGAGGTCGGTCAGGTGATCCGCGAGCACGTCACCCAGGTGGCCGCCGAGGGCGGTGATGACGCGCTCCACGCCGGCCACCTCGACGTCGGTGAGCGGGTCGCCGTGCCAGCCCCACAGCACGGTGCGGAGCTTCGGCTCGTGGTGGAACGTCAGGCCGTGGTCGACGCCGTACCGGTGGCCACCGGCCATCTCGAGCACGTGGCCGCCCTTGCGGTCGGCGTTGTTGGTGAGCACGTCGAGCACCGCCATCCGGCGCAGCGCCTCGGTGTCCTCGTGCACGAGGGTGACGTCGCGGTCACGGTCGTCGACGCCCTCGAACACCGCGAGGTACCCCTCGGGCACGCCGCGGCCGCTCCGCACGAGCGTCACGGCCTCCTGGTCGGGGTCGGGCTCCTGCCACTCCTGCAGCATCCCGGGCCCGTGCGGGCCCTCCCCCAGCCAGGTGCGCGGGACGATGTCCCACCCGGTCGCCTCCGACACCGCGTAGGTCGCCACCTCCCGGTCGGCCAGGGTGCCGTCGGGGAAGTCCCAGAGCGGCCGCTCGCCGGCCACCGGCTTGTAGACGACCTTGGTGCCGTCGAGCTCGCCCAGGAACGTGGCGTTGGACGCCGGCATGATCCGGCCGTGCAGCTCCAGGCTGCCGGTGTCCGTCAACTCACGGGTCCCGGCGCCGGAACCCGTTCGCCCGGACACACAGGTGCCCGTCGGGGTCGATGGGGTTGCCGCAGAACGGGCAGCTCGGGCGGCCGGCCTCGAGCACCTGCTCGGCGCGCTTGACGAAGGAACGAGCGCTGGCGGCGGTGAGCCGCACCAGGAACACCTCGTCCGGCTCGGGCTCCTCGAAGTCCTGGTCGACCTGGTCGGGAGCGACCACCGCGGCCTCGGTGAACGGGAAGACCTCGATGACGACGCGCTCGTCGTCCGGATCCCACGACAGCGTCATCGTGCCGGCGCGGAACTCCTCCTCGATCGGCTGCTCGAGCGGCTCGGTGTCGTCGAGACCGAGCGGAGCGACGGCCGGGATCAGGCTCTCGCTCGCCTGCCGGGCCATGATCTCGTCGAGCAGCTCGTCGACGCGCTCGGCGAGCGCCGCCACCTGCTGCTTCTCCAGGGCCACGCTCGTGATCCGGCTGCCGGCACGGGCCTGCAGGAAGAACGTGCGCGACCCGGGCTCGCCGACCGTCCCGGCGACGAAGCGCTCGGGAGGGTCGAAGCCGTGCACGATGGGGGGCATGTCGGCCACCCTATGAGGCCGTCCCAGGGCCGGCCCCACCCCCGACGACGGCGTCCTCGGACGCCCTCCGCCGCCGGCCCTTCCGCTTCGGGGGCGAGAGCCACGTGAGCTCGCCGGCGTGGGTGTTCGTGGCGAGCACGAACGGCCGGCTGCCGGTGTAGCGCACCACCGAGGCCGACGCCGGGTCGACGTGGATCCGCTGGAACAGGTCCAGGTGCATGCCGAGCGCGTCGGCCAGGACCGCCTTGACCAGGTCGCCGTGGCTGACCGCCACCCACACGGCGTCCGGGCCGTGCTCGGCCTCCACGGCGGCGTCGTGGGCGCGGACGGCGGCCACCACGCGCGCCTGCATCCCCGCCATCGACTCACCGCCGGGGAAGACGACCGCGGACGGCTGCGCCTGGACGGTCTTCCACAGCGGCTCCTTGAGGAGCTCCTTGATCGTGCGGCCCTCCCACTCGCCGTAGTCGCACTCGGTGAGCCCGCGGTCGGTCACCGCCCGCAGCCCGCGCTCGGCCGGCTGTGCGGCGAGGATCGCCTGGGCGGTCTGCCGGCAGCGCTCCAGCGGGCTCGTGACGACGGCCGCCAGCGGCACGCCGGCGAGTCGCTCCCCCACGCCGGCCGCCTGCGCTTGGCCGGTGTCGTCGAGCTTCACCCCGCGGGCGCGTCCGGCGAGCACGCCGCCGACGTTCGCCGAGGAGCGTCCGTGCCGCACGAGCACCACCGTCGCCATGCGCGCAAACCTAGCGATCGCCCGACTACCGTGAGCCCGTGCTCGTCGACAGTGCCGTCTACCACCGCGGCAGCCGGGTGTCCGTCGACTGCCAGGCCCACGACTACGAGACGCTGCGGAAAGCGGCCGCCGACGAGGGCGACTTCGTGTGGGTGGGGCTGCACCAGCCGACGGCCGCCGAGATCGCCGACGTCGCCGAGGCCTTCGGGCTGCACAAGCTGGCAGTGGAGGACGCCGTCAAGGCGCACCAGCGGCCCAAGCTCGAGCACTACGACGACAGCCTGTTCCTCGTGCTCAAGACGCTCTGGTACGTCGACGACGACGACGCCGTGGAGACCGGCGAGATCAACATGTTCATCGGCGCCGACTTCGTGATCACGGTCCGGCACGGCAAGGGCGGGGAGCTGCAGTCGGCGCGGAAGCGTCTGGAGAGCACCGAGCACGTGCTGAGCCACGGCCCGTCCGCCGTCGTCTACGCCGTGTGCGACAGCGTCGTCGACGCCTACGCCGCCGTCGTCGACGAGCTGCAGACCGACGTCGACGAGGTCGAGAGCTCCGTGTTCTCCCAGGAGCGCACCAACGACTCGGCCCGCATCTACACGCTGAAGCGGGAGATCGCCGAGGTGCGCCGCGCGGTGATCCCGCTGCGGGAGCCGGTGCGCCGGTTCACCGGCGGCGTCGTGCCCGGCATCGACTCCGAGACCGCGCCGTTCTTCCGCGACGTCGGCGACCACCTCGCCCAGGCCGCCGAGGCGGTCGACACCCTCGACTCGCTGCTGTCCTCGGCGTTCGACGCGCACCTGGCCGCGATCTCGGTGCAGCAGAACAACGACATGCGCAAGATCTCCGCCGGCGCCGCACTGGTCGTCGTCCCCACCCTCATCGCGGGCATCTACGGCATGAACTTCGACCACATGCCCGAGCTCGGCTGGACCCTCGGGTACCCGTTCGCGGTGGCGCTCATGTTCGGCGTCTCCGGGCTGTTGCTGTGGTTCTTCAAGCGGTCGGGCTGGCTCTGACCGAACCTCAGGCGTCGAGGACTCCGAAGCCGAGCAGCACGAACACCGTGAGGCCGAGCAGCACCCGGTAGACCACGAACGGCGTGTACGACCGGGTCGTCACGTAGCGCAGCAGCCACGCGATGGCGGCGTACCCGACCACGAACGACACCGCGGTGGCGATGATCGTCGGCGTCCAGCCGTAGTCGTTGCCGCCGTCCGGGATCTCCTGCAGCTCGTAGAGGCCGGCGGCGACGACGGCCGGGATGGCGAGCAGGAACGCGTAGCGGGTGGCGGCCTCGCGGTCGTAGCCGAGGATCCGGCCCATCGACAACGTGGCACCGGAGCGGGAGACGCCGGGCACGAGCGCCAGGGCCTGCGCGAGGCCCATGAGGACGGCGTCGCGGAGGGAGAGCTGCTTGATCGTGCGACTGGTGCCGCCGAAGCGGTCGGCCAGGCCGAGCACCACGCCGAGCACGACGAGCGTGGTGGCGATGAGCCACAGGTTGCGGAACTCGCTCTCGATCGTGTCCTTGAACGTCACGCCGAGGATCCCGATCGGCACCGAGCCCAGGATGATGTACCAGCCCATCCGGGCGTCGAGGTGCCCGCGCAGCTCGGCCCGCACCAGCGAGCGCATCCAGCACGACGCGATCCGCCAGATGTCGCGGCGGAAGTAGAGCAGCACCGCGAGCTCGGTGCCGATCTGGACGACGGCCGTGAACGCGGCGCCCGGGTCGCCCCAGCCGAACAGCTCCGGGTAGATCCGCAGGTGGGCGCTGCTGGAGATCGGGAGGAACTCGGTCAGCCCCTGGATGATGCCGAGCACGACGGCCTTCAGCAGGTCGGACACGGTGCCCCACGCTAGGGCACGCCGGCCGCCGTCCAAGCGGCGCGTTGCCGCCACGCGGTCAGGTGCGGCGGACTACCTTCTCGCCTATGCAGCAGCGTTCCCTCGGGACGACGGGCCTCACGGTGTCGCGTCTGGGTCTGGGCCTGTGGAAGTGGGGCACCGAGACCGACGAGCACGAGGCGGAGGAGCAGCTGCGGGCCTACGTCGACGCCGGCGGCACGCTCCTCGACACCGCGCACCTGTACGGCGAGGGCGCCTCGGAGGAGATGCTCGGGTCGTTCCTCGGCCGCGTCGTCTCGCGGGCCGACGTCGTCGTCGCCACCAAGGCCGGGGTGGCCGGCCGCCGGCTCCACGACGGCTCGCGCGGGTACCTCCTCGACAGCCTCGACCTCTCCCTGCGGCGGCTCGGGGTCGACCACGTCGACCTGTGGCAGCACCACGTCTGGGACGACCGGACCCCGATCGAGGAGACGCTGTCGGCCTTCGACATCGCCGTCGCGTCCGGCCGCGCCCGCTACGTCGGGATCTCGAACTACTGCGGCTGGCAGACCGCGCAGGCCGCCACCTGGCAGCGCGCCGGCCTCGGCCGGGTGCCGCTGGCCTCGACGCAGATGGAGTACTCGCTGCTCGACCGCAGCATCGAGGCCGAGGTGGTGCCGGCCGCCCGCGCGCTCGGGCTCGGGATCCTCCCCTACTCGCCCCTCGCCGGGGGCGCGCTCACCGGCAAGTACCGCACCGGGGTGCCGTCGGACTCCCGCGGCGCCCACGACGACGGCTTCACCGCCTCCTACCTCGGCGACGGTCAGCGGCGCGTGGTGGAGGCGGTCGCGCGCGCGGCCGACGGCCTCGGCTGGACCTCGCTCGAGGTGGCACTCACGTGGGTGCGCGACCGGCCGGGCGTCACGGCGCCCATCGTCGGTGCCCGCACCGCCCAACAGCTGACGCCGGCGCTCAGCATCGAGGACAAGGAGCTCCCGGCCGAGCTCGTGTCGGCCCTCGACGACGTGTCCGCGGAGGGCGCATGAGCCGCCACGAGCGCCGCCCACCGCGGCCGGGCGTCATCTGGGAGTTCGACAAGGTCTCGTTCTCCCGCGAGTACCCGCGCTCGGTGGTGACCAAGCTGCTCGTGGAGCGCGCCGAGCACGGCGGCTGGGAGCTCGACCGGGTCCGCATCGCCGCCGACGGCACCCGCCGCGTCGTCCTGCGCCGCAAGATCATCCGGGCGGTGCGGACGGCCTGATCAGTCGGACCTGGTCAGACCTGGTCCAGGAACCGGTCGAACACCCGGGCGCCGAACTCGAGGGCGTCGACGGGGACGCGTTCGTCGACGCCGTGGAAGAGGGCGGTGAAGTCGAGGTCCTCGGGGAGCCGCAGCGGGGCGAAGCCGTAGGAGCGCACCCCGAGCTTGCGGAAGTGCTTGGCGTCGGTGCCGCCGCTCATCGTGTACGGCAGCACCATCGCCTCGGGGTCCTCGGCGAGCACGGAGCGGGTCATCGCGGCCACCAGGTCGCCGTCGTAGGGCGTCTCCCAGGGCTGCTGGTGGGAGAGGAAGTCCCACTCGATGCCGTCGCCGCACAGCTCACGCAGGGTCTGGAAGAACTCGTCCTCGTAGCCGGGCAGGAACCGGCCGTCGACGTGGGCGGTGGCCTCGGTGGGCACCACGTTGACCTTGTAGCCGGCGTCGAGCTGGGTCGGGCTCACCGAGTTGCGGATGACGGCGCCGAGCATCCGGACGGCGCCACCGAACTCCTCCACGAGTGACTGCGCGGTCTCCGGGGTCGCCTCGGTGCCGGCCAGCTCGCCGACGGCGGCGAGCAGCACCTCCATGGTGGGCGTCAGCCGCACCGGCCACTGGTAGGCGCCGATCCGGGCGACGGCGGCCGAGAGCCGGGTGACCGCGTTGTCGTCGTTGATCATCGACCCGTGCCCGGCGCGACCGCGGGCGGTGAGCCGCATCCAGGCCATGCCCTTCTCGGCCGCCTCGACGAGGTACAGCCGGCGTCCGCGCACGGTGGTGGAGAAGCCGCCGACCTCACCGACCGCCTCGGTGCAGTGCGCGAGCTCGTCGCGGTGCTGCTCGACCAGCACCTCGGCGCCGCGGTGACCGCCGGCCTCCTCGTCGGCGGTGAAGCACAGCACGATCGGCCGCTCGGGCACCCGCCCGGACCGTTGCCGGGCCCGGACGCACGCCAGCAGCATCGCGTCGAAGTCCTTCATGTCGACCGCGCCACGTCCCCACACGTAGCCGTCCTGGACCTCGCCGCTGAAGGGGTCGACCTGCCAGTCCTCCGCGGCGGCCGGGACGACGTCCAGGTGCCCGTGCAGCAGCAGCCCGTCGCCCTCGGTGCCACCCCAGGTGGCCACGACCGAGGTGCGGCCGGGCTCGGACTCGTAGAGCCGCGACTCGATGCCGACCTCGTCGAGCAGCGTCGCGACGTGCTCGGCGGCCTTCCGCTCCCCCGGCCCCTCACGGTCGCCGTAGTTCGTGGTGTCGATCCGGATCAGGTCGCGACAGAGGTCGACGACCTCGTCGGCGGGGTCGGGTCCGGAGCCGTGCGGCGGCGGGTCCGAGAGGGTGCCCATGACCCCATCCTGGCACCCCGCCGGACCCCGCTGCCGATGCAGGAACGACCCCCCGCCTTTGCTACTGTTCACGGCGCACTCGTCCGGGTGGCGGAATTGGCAGACGCGCTAGCTTGAGGTGCTAGTGCCCGTATTAGGGCGTGGGGGTTCAAGTCCCCCCTCGGACACCAGATCGACCAGCTGGTCGACCCGCGCGCGCAGCACGGCCGGCGGGAATCTCCTTGGGTCGAAGAGCGCCTGCACCACTAGTCCGTGGGTCGCCGCGGTGACGATGTCGAGCACTACCTCGGCGTCCGCCGGCCGCAGCTCGCCGCGGGCGAGGGCCTCGAGGACGAGCGGCCGCAGCGAGCCGCGCCACCGGTCGTAGCGCGCCGCCTCGCGCGCGGCGAGGTCGGGATCTGCGAGTGCCAGGTCCCAGAAGCTGACCCAGATCCGGCTCAGGTCGACCAGCTCCTCGTCGAGCGGGACGACGCTCAGCAGCCGCTGCCGCAGCCCGGGCAGGCCGCTCTGCACGGGATCCGGGATCCGGCGGTCGGTGTGGTCGTGCAGGACATCGAGGGCGTGCCGCACCAGCGCGTCCTTGCCCGGGAAGTAGTGGGTGACCAGCCCCGTCGTCGCCCCCATCTCGGCCGCGACGGCTCGGAGGCTGAGGCCGACGAACCCCTCTCGCACGAGCACCCGCCACACCGCCGCGGTGAGGTCGGCCCGGCGGGCGTCGTGGTCGACCGGTGCGGGCATCCGGCCAGTCTACATAACAGTTGTTATGTAGACTGGTGACGTGCTGAGCCTGGCCCTCGACCCCGCGTCCACCGCCGAGCTGCGCGCGCTCGAGCCCTGGCAGGCCGGAGCCTTCGCCGACTACGTCGAGCAGCACCGCGACGACCTCATCGACTTCCTCCCCTGGGCCGACTCGATCCGCGACGAGGACGGCGCCCGGGCCTTCCTCCAGCGCTACGCCGAGCGACAGGCTCGCGACGAGGGCCGGATCTACGGGCTGTGGGAGCACGGCGTGCTCGTGGGCGGAACACTGTTCCGAGTTTTCGACGCCGCCCAGGGCGTCGCCGAGATCGGCGTGTGGCTGAACGCCGGCGCCCGCGGACGCGGCCTGGTGCACCGCGCCGCGACCGCGATGGTCCGCTGGGCCGTGGATGTCCGAGGGGTGGACAGAGTGGAGTGGCATTGTGTGCCCGAAAATGCGGCGAGCATCGCCGTCGCCCGCCGGCTCGGCTTCACCCACGAGGGCACGCTGCGGGAGTCCTTCTCGTACCGCGGGCGGCGCTGGGACGTCGAGGTGTGGGCGCTGCTCGCCGACGAGCAGTAGCTGTCCCACATTTGCCAGGACATGACAGGGCCCCCCTCCCGGATGGGAGAGGGGCCCTGCTTCGTCTCGCGGCGGTTCTGGGTGCGGACTCCAGGCCTGTGGGGGGCTGGCCCGCGAGCCCGTTTGGGTCACCCGCTCAGTAGAACCACCACGAGAACGGCGACGCCCAGGAGGGCGCCGAGCATGAGGAGGGCTCGCGTCGAGGCGAACGGAGCCCATCGAGAACGCTGGATCCGGCGGTGCGGAGCGAGCACGATCTCCTCGTGACGCCACTCCTTGAACAGGGGCGACCCGAGGTCGAGCCGGTCCCGACTGGTGGTGATGTGGGTCATCGAAGTTTGTCCATTTCGCCAAGAACTTGTTCAGACACCCCTTGCGGATGTCAGACTTGACCGATTATTACAGATGTTGACCGCCTGCGCAGGCCCTCTTAAGGAGATCCCATGTCCAAGTTCCGTTCCCTCGCCGCCTCCCTCGTCATCGCCACCTCGGCCCTCAGCGGCGTTGCTGTCGTCGGTGTCAACGTCGGCAGCCTGAACACGCAGACCCTCTGGTGCTGCCGCTGACCTGGACCCGCGCCGTTACGGACTAGCGAACTGTCCGATGATGGCGTCCCCGATCACCGCCGGCTTCGGTCGACGTGTCATGACGGTGCGTAGACCGGTGGAGGCTGCCGAGCTGCGATAGGCCTGCATGGCCTCTTCGACCATGTCGTGCTCCTCGAGCAGTGATCCCAACTCGAACCAGAGCTCGCTCACACCGCGGTCGGCGCCTGCGCCCGAGAGCGTGAGGACTGCCTCGCGGAATCGACGCTTCGTGAGTTCGGTGTCGCCCCGCGCGGCGGAGACCTGGCCCATCAGCACGACGGCCTGCGCTTCGAGCAACGGCGCGACGCCCGCCATGTCGGCACGGCACCGCTCGGCCATCTCCTCGGCGAGGTCGAAGTCGTACCGAAGCCAGTGAGCGCGAGCCTGCGCGATCCGGTTGGCGGCCAGGTCGACGGGCGACGTGCGCGACCACTCCAGCTCGGCCTCCCCACGCACGAGGTTGTCGATGGCAGCGTCGACGTCCGGCGGGTCCATGTCGAGCTGGAGCGTGCCGAGCTGCGAGCGGAGGCGGGCCAGTCCGGCGGCGTCCTCGGTGCTCTCCATCAGGCTCAGCGCTCGCTGCGCCAGCGGGATGGCGGTGTCCATCCGGCCCTGACGGGACTCGATGATGCTGCTGTTCCAGTACGCCGCGACCCGAGCGCTGAGCGAGTCCTGGCGCTCCGCCTCCTCGACGGCGCGCGCGCAGATCCGGGCCGCCTGGGCGACGTCGCCGCGGTCGCAGTGGGCGCCGGCGACGGTGATCGCCAGCTCGACACCTTCGGTGGTGCCGCCCAGCCCCAGCGCGTGCAGGCTGAGCCGGGCCTCCTCGCCGACCTCGACGGCGCGCTGCAGGTCGCCCGAGTCGTGGAGGTAGCCGCTCAGCAGCGTGAGCGCCCGCACCCAGAGCAGGTCGCGGGTGCCCTCGATGGCGAGGTCCTCGAGCGTCATGATCGCGCCGCCGACGTCGCCGGTGCCGAACAGGGCCTGCGCCCGGATCAGCATCGCCTCGCGGCGCAGCGGAGCCGCGCCGGGACCGACCTCGGCCGCGCGGCCGATGATCGCGTCGGCCCCACTCCGGGCGGTGGCGGCGTCACCGGTGCGCAGCGAGAGCTCGGCGTAGTCGAGCTTCAGGCGCAGCTCGGAGACCGCGGCCGTGTCGACCGTGGGTGCCTCGTCCGGATCCGGGGCGAGCAGGTCGTCGAGCGAGCAGGCGAGCCGGTCGGCCAGGGTGACGAGCAGCTCGGGAGCAGGACGACGCTGGCCGGCCTCGATCCGCGAGATGTAGGCGGTCGACGAGCACCCCTCGGCGGTCTGACCCTGGGTGAGGCCCGCTCGCTGGCGGGCGCGCTTCAGGCGTGACCCCAGGATCTTGGGGTCGATGGAGAGCGCCCGAGGGCGCAGATCTGCGTGCATGAGGACAGTATGCCTGAGTGTGCCAAGAGTTGTCAGCGATCCGCACAACCGGACCAGACCTCCCTCAAGTGGAGGATCTGCCGGACCGATACTTGGTGCTGCCCACCCACGCGGGATCGCTGGTGGCCTGGCCCTGGACGTCGCCGCCGGAGGTCGTGGCCGCGGTGTCGCCGGCCAGGGCTCGGGTGATCGCCTCGTCCAATGACAGGTATCGGTGTCCGGGGATCAACTCTTGATGAGCGTCGTCGTTACGGCAGACCATGTCGTGAGACAGGCTCCGCACCAAGGCACGCACGGTCGGGCGCGGGATGCCGCTCAGCAACGCCACCGCCTCCCCCACCAGTGACGCCGGGGCCACCAGCGCCGGCAGCTGGGGCCGGGTGAGGCCGGCGAGTCGGGCGAACCGGTCGAGCAGCTCGGCGTAGGTGAGCACCTCGTCGCCGCCGACGTCGTAGGAGCGGTTGCGCGACGGGCCCTCCACCGCCGCGACGAGCAGCGCGACGACGTCGCGCACCGCGACCGGCTGGATCCGGCTGCGCATCCACAGCGGAACCACCGTGACCGGCAGCCGTTCCGAGACCCGCCGCATCACCTCGAAGGACGTCGAGCCGGCGCCCACCACCATGGCCGCCCGCAGCACCACGGCCGGCGTCGGGGCGTCGAGCAGGATCTCCTCGACCTCGAGCCGGGAGCGCAGGTGGTCGGAGAGCCGGCCGTCGGGCACCAGGCCGGACAGGTACACGACCCGCTCCACGCCCGCCCGCTCGCAGGCGTCCACGAGGTACTCCGCGGCCTCGCGGTCGCGGATGAGGAACTCCCCCGCCGCCATCGAGTGCACCAGGTAGACGACGGCGTCGACGCCGCGGACCGCGAGGTGCACCGACACGGTGTCCTCGACGTCGAGCCGGCGTCGCTCCACGCGGTCGGCCCACGCGAAGCGCTCGAGATCGGCCGGCTCGCGCGCGGTGGCGACCACCTCGTGGCCGGCCTCGAGCAGGGCGGGCACCAGCCGGGATCCGACGTAGCCGGTGGCACCGGTGACGAGCACTCTCACGTCTGCGGAACGTACGGGACACTTCCCGGGTGGCCCACACCCGTCTGCGCGTCGGCTTCGTCACAGGCGCGACGCCCGACCGGTGGGCGCGGGCGTGGCGCGAGCAGCGCCCCGAGCCCCTCGACCTCGTGCCCGTGACCGAGGGCGAGCAGGAACAGGTGCTGCGCGACGGTGCCGTGGACATGGCCCTCGTGCGCCTGCCGGTCGAGCGAGACGGGTTGCACGTGGTGCGCCTCTATGACGAAGCGGCGGTGGTGGTGGCCGGGCGCGACCACATGCTCGCGGCCACCGAGCGCGACGAGACGGTGACGTTGGCCGACCTGGACGACGAGCAGCTGGTGCTGCCCCACCGGTCGGGGTGGACGCCGTCCGCGGCGCAGCTGGCCTGGCCCCCGATGACGGAGCGGGAGGCGGTCGAGACCGTCGCGGCCGGCACCGGCGTGGTGCTGCTCCCGATGTCGGTGGCGCGGCTCCACGCCCGCAAGGACGTGGTGTCGCGACCGGTGGCCGACCTCGAGCCCACCACTGTCGGGCTGGCCTGGCCGGTCGCACGGGACGACGACGTCACGCAGGCGTTCGTCGGCGTCGTACGCGGCCGGACCGCGCGGTCGAGCCGGGGCTGAGTCGCTACCAGCTCGTCGAGAGCGGGCGGCCCTCGTGGAAGCCGGCCGTGGTCTGCACGCCGACGACGGCCCGTTCGTGCAGCTCGCCGAGGGTGCTGGCGCCGGCGTAGGTGCACGCCGAGCGGACGCCGGAGCAGATCTCGTCGACGAGGTCCTCGACGCCGGGCCGGGCCGGATCGAGGTACATGCGCGACGACGAGATGCCCTCCTCGTAGAGCGACTTGCGAGCGCGGTCGAACGCCGACTCGGTGGAGGTGCGGGCGGCCACGGCGCGGGCCGAGGCCATGCCGAACGACACCTTGTAGGGCCGGCCGTCGGAGTCGACCATCAGGTCGCCGGGCGACTCGTGGGTGCCGGCGAACCACGACCCGATCATCACGGCGGAGGCGCCCGCCGCCAGCGCGAGGGCGACGTCGCGCGGGTGGCGGACGCCGCCGTCGGCCCAGACGTGGGCACCGCGTTCGCGGGCGGTGGCGACGCACTCGAGCACCGCCGAGAACTGCGGGCGACCGACCCCGGTCATCATGCGCGTGGTGCACATCGCGCCCGGCCCGACGCCGACCTTGACGATGTCGGCGCCGGCCTCGACCAGGGCGCGGGTGCCCTCGGCCGAGACGACGTTGCCGGCCACCACCGGCACCTGCGGGTCGGCGCTGCGGACGGCGGCCAGCGCCTCGGCCATCCGGTCCTGGTGGCCGTGGGCGGTGTCGACGACCAGGCAGTCGACGCCCGCAGCGAGCAGCGCCCGCGCCTTCGCGGCGACGTCGCCGTTGACGCCGAGCGCGGCGGCGACGCGCAGATGACCGTCGGCGTCGACCGCCGGCGCGTAGAGGGCGGCGCGCAGCGCGGCGGTGCGGGTGAGGACGCCGACCAGGGCGCCGTCGGCGTCGACCCCGACCGCCAGTGGGGCGTGGGCGGCGTCGAGGGCGTCGAAGGCGGCCCGCGGGTCGGTGCCGGCGTCGAGCACCACCTCGGCGGGCCGCATCACCTGGCCGGCCTGTGCGAACCGGTCGACCTCGGCGCAGTCGTGCTCGGTGACGATGCCGGCGGGGCGGCCGTCGACCACCACCACGGCGGCGCGGTGGGCGCGCTTCGGCATCAGGGCGAGCGCCTCGGCGACCGTCTGCTCGGGACCGAGCGTGATCGGGGTGTCGAACACCAGGTGCCGGGTCTTCACGAACTCGACCACGCGCGCCACGACGTCGCCGGGGATGTCCTGCGGGATCACCGCCAGCCCACCGCGGCGGGCGATCGTCTCGGCCATCCGCTTGCCCGCGATCGCCGTCATGTTGGCGACGACGAGGGGCACGGTCAGGCCGGTGCCGTCGTCGGAGGCGAGGTCGACGTCGTAGCGGCTGCCGACCGCCGAGGCGCGCGGCACCATGAACACGTCGTCGTAGGTGAGGTCGTGGGCCGGGGGCCGGTCGCCGAGGAAACGCACCGCGCGAGCCTACGTAGGGTTCCGGCATGGTGACGAGGGCGGTGGGACGGGCGCCGGGGCGGGTGAACCTGATCGGCGAGCACACCGACTACAACGCGGGGCTGTGCCTCCCGGTGGCGATCCCGGACTCCACCACGGTGACGGCGGTCGCGCGCGAGGACCGCTCGGTGCGGCTGACGAGCGACCAGGCCCCGGACTGGACGGGCTCGCTCGACGCGCTCGGTCCCGGCGAGGTCGAGGGGTGGGCGGCCTACGTGACCGGCGTGCTGTGGATGCTGGCCGAGGCCGGACGCGCGGTGCCGGGCCTGGATCTCGCGGTGACCAGCACGGTGCCCGTCGGGTCGGGGCTGTCGAGCTCGGCGGCGCTGGAGGCCGCCGTCGCGGTCGCCGTGACCGGGCTGCTCGACGAGCCGCTCGACGACGACCTGCGGGCCGAGCTGGCCGAGGCGTGCCGGCGGGCCGAGACCGAGGTGGTGGGCGCGCCGACCGGCGGGCTCGACCAGGCGGCGGTGCTGCAGTGCCCCGACGGCGGCGCCCTGCTCCTCGACTTCGACTCGGGCACGCAACAGCCGGTGGCCGTGCCGTTGGCGGCGGCCGGGCTGACGCTGCTGGTGGTCGACACCCGCGTGGCCCACGAGCACGCCGACGGCGGGTACGGCGACCGGCGGGCCGAGTGCGAGGCGGCCGCGGCCGCGCTGGGACTCCCGTCGTTGCGGTCGGCGACGCTCGACTCGCTCGAGAAGCTGGACGACGACCTGCTCCGGCGGCGGGTGCGGCACCAGGTGACCGAGAACGAGCGGGTCGGGGCGTGCGTGGCCGCACTCGAGGCCGGCGACTGGCAGGAGGTCGGGCGGCTCTTCGACGCATCCCACGACTCGCTGCGCGAGGACTACGAGGTGTCGTGCGCCGAGCTCGACCTCGTCGTCGAGACCGCCCGGCAGGCGGGCGCCCTCGGTGCCCGGATGACCGGCGGCGGGTTCGGTGGGTCGGCGATCGCCCTGGTGGCCGTCGAGCGCGCCGACGCGGTCCGCCGCGCGGTCGACGCCGCCTTCGCCGCCGCGGGCCACACCGCCCCCGGCCACCTCGACGGCACGCCGTCCGCGCCGGCGTCGCGGGTCCCGTAGGGGTCAGTGGGGGTTCAGGTGGCGCTGACGCCGACCTCGCCCTCGCGGAAGGCGGCGACGAACCGGGCGTGGTCGTCGCGGACCCGGTCGGCGTAGCTGGCGCCGAACTCGACCAGCCAGTCGACGAACTCGTCTCGCTTGCCGTCGACGCTGGCGGCGATCGCCTCCTCCACCTGGAAGTCGACGAGGTCCTGGTCACTGTCCTCGTCGGAGGCGCAGTGGATCTTGGCGGTCGCGCGGCCGAGCATCCCGACCACCTGCTCGATGGCATCCGGCTCGACCAGCACGGTCCAGTCGAGGTCGATCTCGTAGGGCGACACCTCGGAGACGACGTAACCCACGCCGTCGAGCTCGGTGTAGCCGAGCAGCGGGTCGGTGTGCACCTGGAGGGCGCGCTGGCTCACCACCGTGCGGTGGCCCTCGTGGTCGAAGTACTTCTCGACGTCGGTGGTGTCGACGAACCGGCTGATCGCGGGCACGTTCGCCTGCTTCATGGAGAGCACGACGTCGTTGTCGAGCGCCTCGCTGTGACCCTCGATCAGCAGGTTGTAGGCCGGGAGCCCGGCGCTGCCGATGCCGAACCCGGACTTGCCGGCCACGTCGCGCAGCTCGTAGAAGAGGGCGCGCTCCGAGCGCCGGCGGTCGGGGATCGTCGTGAGGTACTGCTCGTAGGCGGAGACCACCTTCGCCTGCTCGTTCACGTCGAGACGGTGCAGCGTCGGGTCGGCGTCGACGTCGAACATCCGCACTCCGTCGTGGTCCTCGGTGTTGGCGTCGAGGAGCGTGGCCCGGCGCTGTTGCCGCGCCACCACGAGCGCTTGGTTGATCGGGCCGGAGGTGTTGGCGAGGTGGAGGGCGAAGTCGTCGTCCCCCTCGCTCTCGACGTACTCGTCCACCTGCTCGAGGTAGCCCCCGAGGTAGGCGCGGGTGAGCGACTCGACGGCCTCGGTGGGGATCGCCTTCTGCCAGCCGACGAGCGCGAGCGACGCCGCGAACCGCTGCAGGTCCCACGTGAACCGGCCCAGGTAGGCCTCGTCGAAGTCGTTCACGTCGAACACCAGCCGGCCGTCGGAGTTCAGGTAGGTGCCGAAGTTCTCGACGTGCAGGTCGCCGTGCACCCAGATCCGGCTGGCCCGCTCGTCGGCGAACGGGTCGACGAGGTCGCCGCCCTCCTCCACCACGTCGGCGTAGAACAGGCACGCGGAGCCGCGGTAGAACGCGTGCGGGTCACCCGCCATCGTGCGGTACTTCGCCCGGAACGCGGCCGGGTCGGCCTCCATCAGCGGTGCGAACGCGTCGGTCAGCACCGCCACGATCCGTTCCGTCCGCTCCTCGTCGGTGCCCATGCCCCCATCCAAGCGCGTGCTTGAATCAACGGCACCCGTCCCGACTGGTTCTCGTGGAGGTTCGTGTGCCCGCTCCCGCTCTCGACCGGCTCCGGCAGACCGCCGACAGGATTCTCAAGGTGGCCGGCCCACCGGCCCGGTCGGCGCGCGACCGGGTGGTCCGGGAGGTCGGCCGGCGGGTCGGGCCCCGGCTGGGCCGGCGCGGCCCGGACGACGCGCCGCAGCGCACGACTGACCGCCCGGCGGAGCGTCCGGCCGCCCGCACCGAGTCGCCCGGGACGCCGACCACCGACGCCGGTCCGAGCCCGGCGTCGATCGCCAAGAACGTCGCCCACGAGCGGCCGCGCGCGAAGCAGCCCACTGCCGCCCGCCGCGACCCGGAGTCGGTGCCCGGCGGCAAGCTCCCACCGCGGCGCCCGCGCCCCGCCTGACCCACCCCGCAGGGCGGCGTCAGCGACGGTGCCCGCGTGCCACAGTGGCGGGCATGGCCCCTCCCAGCAGCGACAACATCCTCAAGACGGTCAGCAGCGCGGCCCGGCTCCCGCTCCGCATCGCCGGCAAGGCGGTCGGTGCCGTGGCGTCGCACCTCCCGGACCGCACGCCCGATGCTCCGCCCGAGCCGCCTCCGACCGGCGTGCCCGAGGAGCCCGCTGCGCCGGCGCCCGCCAAGCAGGCAGCCGTGAAGAAGGCACCGGCCAAGAAGACGGCGGCCAAGAAGACGGCGGCCAAGAAGACGGCGGCCAAGAAGACGGCGGCCAAGAAGGCCCCCGCGAAGAAGACCCCCGCGAAGAAGACCACCGCCACGGAGGCCCCGGCGAAGAAGGCCCCGGCGAAGAAGACCGCCGCCGCCACGAAGGCCCCGGCGAAGAAGACCGCCGCCGCCACGAAGGCCCCGGCGAAGAAGACACCGGCGAAGAAGACACCGGCGAAGAAGACGACAGCCAAGAAGGCGGCACCGGTCACGAAGATCGACGCGGCGGCCGCGCGGGAGGACGTCGACGTCACGCCGGCCGACGTCGCGGGCTCGATGGGCGCCGACCTCGACGACCGGCCGCCGTCTCAGTAGGCGCCGGAGACCACGGCGTCGAGCGGCTCGCCGGCCGCATAGCGGTGTAGCTGGTTGCTCACCACCCGGTGCGCGCGGGGCCACATCGCGCTGCTCGCGCCGCCGACGTGCGGCGTCAGGAGCAGTCCGGGCGCCTCCCAGAGAGGGTGGCCGGACGGGAGCGGCTCGGGGTCGACCACGTCGACGGCGGCCGTGATCCGCTCGCTCTGCAGCGCGGCCACCAGGTCGTCGGTGACCACCACCGCGCCGCGGGCGAGGTTGACGAGCAGGGCACCGCGCTTCATCCGCGCCAGGAAGTCGGCGTCGACGAGACCGCGCGTCTCCTCGGTGAGCGGCACCAGCAGCACCACCACGTCGGCCTCCGCCACCAGGCCCGGCAGGTCGTCGAAGCCGTGGACGCCGTCGCGCGGCGTGCGCGCCACCCGCTCCACCGTCACCTCGAACGGCGCGAGCCGCGCCTCCACCGCCGCGCCCACCGCGCCGTACCCGACCAGGAGCACCCGCCGGTCGGCCAGCGCGGGTCGCCACGCCGGCGACCAGTCGCCTCGGTCGGAGGCGCGCACGAACTGCGGCACCCCGCGCAGCGCGGCGAGCGCGAGCGTGACGGCGAGCTCGGCCGTCGACGTCTCGTGGATGCCACGGCCGCGGCAGAGCGTGACGCCCTCGGGCACCGCGTCGCGGAGGTTGTCGACGCCGGCGGTGAGGGTCTGCACCACCTCCAGCGCCGGCATGCGGGTCATCACCTCGGCGACGCCCGGTCCGACGGCGTACGGCGGCACGTAGAACCGCACCTCGGCGACGCTGTCGGGCACCCGCTCGGTCGGGTCGACCTGCTCGTAGCGCAGCGACGACGGCGGGTCGTCCAGCTCGTCCGGCGCGAACGGGAGCCACACCAGCGGCGCGGTCATGCGGCCCACGGTCGTGCGACGCCGTCGGCGGCCGCCCGGTCGAGGAGGTCGGTGAGCAGCGCGCGAGCGGCGGCGTAGGCGTCGTCGTCCCCGATGATCGAGCGCAGGTTGGCCTGCTCGAAGGCCGCGCTGAGACCGAACACGAGCTGCGCCTCGTCGACCTCGGGCGCGAGGTGGCCGAGCAGGCGGGCGTCGTCGACGGTCTGGCGGAGCAGCGTCATCCACTTCCGGTCGGAGTCGACCAAGGCGTCGAGCACGGCGCCGGGCCGGGTCGCGAACTCGTGGGTGGCCTTGGAGAAGAAGCAGCCGCCTGGAAACACTCGGCCGCGGGAGTACTCCAGCCACGCCTCGCACAGCGCCCAGAGCCGTTCCAGCCCCGGCGGCACCCGCAGCGCGGGCTCGACCACCACCTCCGAGTAGACGCGCCGGGCGGCCCGGATGGTGGCGAGCTGGAGCTCCTCCTTGGAACCGAAGTGCGCGAAGAGGCCGCTCTTGCTGATGCCCAGGTCGGCCGCGAGTCCGCCGATCGACAGCCCTTCGAGCCCCTGCAGCGAGGCGGTTTCGACGGCGCGGGCCAGCACCGCCCGGCGAGTGTCGTCGCCCCGGCGCAGCCGTCCGTCGGTGCGGACGTCTTCGACCTGGTCCATGGGCCCCACGGTAATCCCCTTGAATGGCCGGAACAAAATAGTACGATCGTTCGTATACCTGAAACGGAGGGTGAACTCATGACTGTGACGCTCGAACGGCCGGTCTCCGCGCACGCTCGTGCCGTGGTCCGGCGGGCGACGGAGGCAGACCACGACCACCTGGCCACGCTCCTCGCGCGCACCTCGGCGGCCTCGCTCGCGCGCCGGTTCCTCACCGGGATGAGTGGCCGCCCCTCCCCCGGACTGGTGTCGTACCTGCTCCTCGCCGACCGGCCGGGCGGCGCCTATTTGGCGTTCGACGGGCCCGACGCCGTCGGTCACGCGATGTGGGTGCCGCTCCGGCCCGCGAGCGCCGGCGGGCCCGATACGGCGGAGATCGCGCTCCTGGTGCGGGACGACCACCACAGGCGCGGCATCGCCTCGGGCCTGCTCGACGCCGTCGGCGTCGATCTGCGTGCAGCCGGCATCGCCTGGGTGCAAGCCACCACCTCGACGGAGAACCGGGTCGCCAACGCCCTCGTGCAGCGGCGCCGGCCCGGCGTCCGGCCCACCCGCGACGGCGCCGACCTGACCTACCTGATGCCGGTGTGGCCTACCTGAGCTCGGTGCTCGAGAGACCCAGCACCCGGCGGGCCACGATGAGCTGCTGGATCTGCTGGGTGCCCTCGAAGATGTCGAGGATCTTGGAGTCGCGGGCCCACTTCTCGAGCAGCTCGGTCTCGGCGTAGCCCACCGTGCCGCACAGCTCGACGCAGCCCAGCGTGATGTCGGAGCCGACCCGGCCGGCCTTCGCCTTGGCCATCGAGGCCTCGAGCGAGTTGGGCTTGCGGTTGTCGGCCATCCAGGCCGCTTGGAGCATCAGCAGGTAGGCGCCCTCCCAGTCCGACTCCATCTGCAGCAGCCGCGCGGCGGCCGCCGACTGGACGTGCGCGGGGCGGTCGTAGTCGACCTCGACGCCGGCCTCGCGCAGCAGGTCGCGGGTGAGGTCGAGCGAGGCCCGGGCGCACCCGACGGCCATCGATGCGACCAGGGGGCGGGTGTTGTCGAAGGTGGCCATCGCGCCGGCGAAGCCCTGGTTGGTGTCGACCTCCGGGGAACCCAGCAGGTTCTCCTTCGGCACCCGGCAGTCCTCGAAGATGATCGTGGCGGTGTCGGAGGCCCGGATGCCGAGCTTGTGCTCGAGCCGGTCGACCCGCATGCCGGGCGTGCCCTTGGCCACCACGAACGACTTGATGGCGGCTCGTCCGAGGTCGCGGTCGAGGGTGGCCCAGACGACGATGTGGTCGGCGCGGTCGCCGGAGGTGACGTAGATCTTCTCGCCGTTGAGCACGTACTCGTCGCCGTCGAGGACGGCGGTGGTCTTGATGTTGGCGGAGTCGGACCCGACGCCCGGCTCGGTGATCGCCATGCCGGCCCACACACCGTCGAACCGCTGCTGCTGCTCGTCGTCGGCCACGGAGGCGATGGCGGAGTTGCCGAGGCCCTGCCGCGGCATCGAGAGCAGCAGGCCGACGTCGCCCCAGCACATCTCGGCGATCGACATGACCGAGGCGAGGTTGGTGCCGTTCTTGACGCCCTGCTTGTCGGCCGTGTCGTCGTCCTTCTCGTCGCGGCGGACGCCGGCGGCACCCGCGCCCTCGCTGGCGCCGGACTCGGCGAGCCCGTCGATCATCGCGGCGAGCATGTCGAGCTCGGTGGGGTACTCGTGCTCGGCGCGGTCGTACTTGCGCGAGATCGGCCGCAGCATGTTCATCGCGACCTGGTGGGCCTGGCCCACGAGCGGCTTGAACCGCTTCGGGTCGTTGAGGTTGATGGGCATCAGACGAGCACCGTTCCTTCCATCACGCCGATCGCCCGCAGGTCGCGGTACCACCGCTCCACCGGGTGCTCCTTGACGAAGCCGTGGCCGCCGAGCAGCTGGACGCCGTCGAGCCCGATCCGCATCCCGCGCTCGGCGCACGCCTGACGGGCGAGCGCGACGGCGCGGCCGAAGTCCTGGCCGGCGGCGGCGCGGCCCGCGGCCTTGTAGGTGAGCAGCCGCATCGCCTGCAGCTCGATGGCGATGTCGGCCACCATGAACGCCACCGACTGCCGGTGGGCGATCGGCTCGCCGAACGCCTCGCGCTCCTTCACGTACGGCGTCACGTAGTCGAGCACGGCCTGGCCGGTGCCGACGGCGAGCGCGCACCAGGCGAGCCGCGAGAGCCGCACGCACTCGGTGTAGGTGGAGCCGTCGGTCTCGCCGAGCACGGCGTCCTTGGGCACGGTGACGTCGGTGAGCGAGAGCCGGGTGAGCGAGGCGGCCCGCACGCCCATCGCGGGGTCGCCCTCCACCGCGAGGCCGGGGGTGGACGACTCGACGAGGAACAGCACCGGCTTCCCGTCGAGCTGCGCCCCGACGACGAACAGCTCGGCCTGGGCGCCGCGCGCCACCAGCGACTTGGTGCCGTTCAGCACGTAGCCGTCGTCGGTGGCGGTGGCCGTGGTGGCCGGCGTCATCACGTCGAACAGCACCGTGGGCTCGTTGAGTGCGAGCGCGGCGGCCGGCACGTCGTCGCCGGTGAACGCCGGCAGGTAGGTCTGCTGCTGGGCCTCGCTCCCCCATAGCCCGAGGGCCGTGGCCACCGAGCCGGGCGCGAGCGTGGCGACGGCGAGCCCCAGGTCGCCGTGCGCCAGCGCCTCGGCCACGAGGGTGCCGGCCATGGCCGAGCGCTCCTCGGAGATGCCGCCGAGCGACTCGGGGACGCCGAGGATCGGCAGCCCGATCTCCAGGCTCGACTTGAGCACGGCGTCGGGCGGCTCGCAGGCCTCGTCGGCCTCGGCGGCGGCCGGGCGCACCACCTCGGTGGCGTACTCGGTGACGACGTCGACGAGCATCTGCTCGTCGTCGGTGGGAGTGAGATCGAAGACGCCGGTACGCGCCGCCGGGGCCGGACGGGCGCCGGCCTTCGTGGCCGATCCGGCCCTCTGGAAGGTGCGGTTGGCGGCCGTGAGCGTCGCGAAGCCGCTGCGGGTGACGGTGAAGACGAGCTGCTCGGCGGGCTTGCGAAGCCGCAACCGGTCGAGCACGTCGCTGCTGGCGAGGCGGTTGAGGCCGGCGACGAGGTAGCCGATCGGGTCGCGTGACTCCGAGCTCGGCACGCCGTGGCGACCGCCGGGCCGCAGACTGGGGATCAACGACATGCCTGGAACTGTAACTCCGAGTTACACCGAGGGCTACAGCAACCGCCGGTGGCCGCCGTCACACCGCTTCCGCCCCTCCCTAGGATCTCCGCATGCCCGAGGAGCCCGAGCCGCTGGCACCGCACGGACCGCTGCCCGAGGGCGGCACCGCCCGGCCCATCACCCGGTGGGGCACCCCGGTGATGCACCGGCCGCAGGCGGCGGTCACCACCTACGACGACGCGCTGCGCACGCTCGCCGCCGACATGGTGGCCACCATGTACGCCGCCGACGGCGTCGGGCTGGCCGCCTGCCAGGTCGGCGAGGACGTCGCGATGTTCGTGTTCGACTGTCCCGACGACGACCATCGCCGCGTCGTCGGCGTGGTGTGCAACCCCGTGATCACGCTGCCCGAGGGTCGTGACCGCGAGCTCGAGGAGGCCGACGAGGGGTGCCTGTCGTTCCCGGGCGCGTTCACCCCGCTCGCCCGCCCGGACCGCGCCACCGTCACCGGCACCGGGCTGGACGGCGAGCCCGTGACGTTCGAGGGCACGGGCCTGCTCGCGCGCTGCCTCCAGCACGAGACCGACCACACCCGCGGCACCGTCTTCGGCGACCGGCTGCCCACCAAGGCCCGCAAGAAGCTCACCAAGCTGATGGAGGGCGCGGCCGACGACTTCCCGCCAGGCTGGCCTTCCGGCGTCACCGACGACTAGTCACGTAGCAGGCGACCGCCGCGGCGGCCGCCACGTTGAGGGAGTCGATGCCGGCTGCCATGGGGATCGTCGCGCGGACGTCGGCGGCGGCCTGCCAGTGGGCCGAGAGGCCGTGGCCCTCGGAGCCGAGCACGAGGCGCGACCCGGTCGAGGCCGCGCACGGCGTCCTCGACCGGCACCGCGTCGTCGGCCAGCGTGAGCGCGACGGTGGTGAAGCCGGCGTCCGACAGCGAGGGCAGCGCGGACTCCCAGTCGGGCAGCCGGGTCCAGGGCAGCGCGAACACCGCGCCCATCGCCACCTTCACCGCGCGGCGGTAGAGCGGGTCGGCGCAGCGCGGCGCGAGGAGCACGGCGTCGAACCCGAGCGCGGCGGCGGAGCGGAAGGCTGCGCCCACGTTGGTGTGGTCGACGAGGTCCTCGAGCACGAGCACGGAGCGCGCACCGTCGCAGCACGTCGGTCACCGCGGGCAGCGGCCGGCGCTCCAGCGACGCGAGGGCGCCGCGGTGCACGTGGAAGCCGGTCACCTGCTCGGCCAGCGCCTCCGAGACGACGTAGCAGGGTGCGTCGGAGGCGTCGAGCACGGACGGCGAGCCCGTCGAGCCAGCGCGGCGCCATGAGGAACGACCGCGGCCGGTAGCCGGCCTCGACCGCCCGCCGCACCACCTTCTCCCCCTCCGCGAGGAACAGCCCGTGCTCGGCCTCGAGGTGGCGCCGCAGCGTGACGTCGCGCAGGTCGCGGTAGTCGGCCAGCCGCTCGTCGTCGGGGTCGGCGACGTCAACCCGCTCAGCCATACCGCTCCGGATGGGCGACGGCGACGACGTCGCCGAGGACGATGACCGCCGGAGGCCGCACCTGCTGGGCCTCGACGTCGTGCGCCATCTCGCCGAGCGTGCTGAGCACGGTGCGCTCCCCCGGCATCGTGCCGTCGCTCACGAAGGCCACCGGGGTGGCCGCCGGCTTGCCGCCGGCGAGCAGCGCCGCGGCGATCTGCGGGGCGTGCTCCACGGCCATCATCAGCAGCAGCGTGCCGCGCAGCCGGGCCACGGCGTCCCAGTCGGTGAGCGAGCGCTCGTGGCCGGGCGGCAGGTGGCCCGACACGACGACGAACTCGTGCGCGATCTGGCGGTGGGTGACGGGGATGCCCGCGATGGCGGGGACGGCGATCGGGCTGGTGAGGCCCGGGATCACGGTGACGGGGATGCCGGCGTCGCGGCACACCAGCACCTCCTCGAACCCACGCCCGAACACGAAGCTGTCGCCGCCCTTGAAGCGCACCACGCGCAGCCCGGCGGCGGCCTTCTCGACGATGATCCGGTTGATCTCCTCCTGCTGCGCGGAGCGCCCGCGCGGCAGCTTGGCGACGTCGATCAGCTCGACGTCGCTCGGCAGCTCGCCGAGCAGCGCGCGGGGCGCGAGCCGGTCGGCCACCACGACGTCGGCCTCCATGAGCGCCCGCCGGCCGGCCAGCGACACCAGCTCCGGGTCGCCCGGGCCGCCGCCGACCAGGGTGACCCCGCCGGTGCGGGTGCGCGCGGCGACGGGCGCGGATCGAGCCCTCGCGCAGGCCGCCCAGCACCTCGTCGCGCACCGCCGCGGAGCGCCGCGGGTCACGGTCGCTGAGCACGGCGACGGTGAGCCCGGCGGCGGTGCCCACTGCCGGCGTCCAGGCCGTGGCCTCGCGGCCGTCGTCGGCCCGCACGCAGAAGACCCGCCGCTCCTCGGCCGCCGCCGACACCGCCTCGTTCACCTCCCGGTCGTCGGTGGCGGCCATGCAGTACCAGGCGTCGTCGAGGTCGGCGGCGCGCGAACCCGCGCCGGTGCCACGCGACCTCGCCGGCGCCCACCAGGCCCTCGAGGGCCGGGGTGATCGCGGGTGACACGAGGAGGACGTCGGCGCCCGCGGCCAGGAGCGTCGGCACCCGGCGCTGTGCGACGTGACCGCCGCCGACGACCACGACCCGCCGACCGGCGAGGCGCAGGCCAGCGAGGTACGGCGCCGCGGCGCCCGGATCGGTCACGGGGCCATCCTCCCGCGACCGACCGGCGGCCGGCACTCCGGTTCAAGGACGGATCAGCGACCAGGTGACGGTCGAGCCGCCCGGAATCGTCTGGGTCGACGCGCCCGCGCAGACCGTCAGGTGGATCACGACCCCGCCCTGCGAGGTCGCCGTGAGCAGCGTCGGCAGGACCGCCCCCTGGTTGTTGACCACGGCGCCGCCGCTGGAGTTGGTGATCGTGCCGAGGACCATCGATCCCAGATAGCCGTTCGGGGCCGGGTTGTAGGTGCGCAGGGAGAGGTTCTGGCAGTCGCCGACGGCGATCGAGACAGGGTTGACGAGGGTGGTCAGCTGGCCGGACTCGGGACCTCCGAGGTCGCTGAGCCCGAGCGAGCCGTCGAGCACCTTCGGGCCGGTGACGGCGTTGTCCCGCAGATCGAGACCGATCACGGCCCCGGGGCCGATCTTGGTGCTGATCACGGAGTTGGCGGCGAGCTTCGGGCTGGTGACGGCGCCGGTGCCGAGGTGGCGGGTACGGACGGATCCGTCGGCCAGGGCGGCGTAGGCGGTGCCGGACAGGGCGACGAGCAGCGCGAGAACCGAGAACGCGAGGCTGAGGGTGCCCCGGGCAGGGCGTAGGCAGACTGGCATGACTGGTTCCTCTCGCGGCGAATGATCGAATCTCTCGACGTTAGGACCCGCAGCGCCGCCACGGAGCGAAACCACGGCTTCTTGACTCTGGCGGGATGCCCGCCCTCCGCCGCCTCGTTAGGTTGTCGGCATGGATCTGGACCGCCCCGTCACGCCCGACCCCTACGAGCTGCTCCCGGCCGTGCCGTCGTTCGCGGTGACCAGCGACGACGTCACCGACGGCCAGCCGCTGAAGGACGACCAGGTCGCCGACGCCGGCAACACCTCGCCCCAGCTGTCGTGGGACGCCGTCGACGGCGCCCAGAGCTACACGGTCACCTGCTTCGACCCCGACGCCCCGACCCCGAGCGGCTTCTGGCACTGGGTGCTGGTCGACCTCCCCGCCGACGTCACCTCGCTGGACGCCGGGGCGGGCGCCGAGGGTGCCGACCTGCCCGGCAGCGCCTTCCACTGCCGCAACGACGGCGGGGGCCACGGGTTCATGGGTGCGGCACCGCCGGAGGGCGACCAGGTGCACCGCTACTACTTCGTCGTGCACGCGGTCACCGAGCCGAGCCTCGGGGTCGACGCCGACGCCTCCCCCGCCGTCGTGTCGTTCAACCTGGTGTTCAAGACCGCCGCCCGCGCGATCGTGCACGGCACCTACCAGCACTGACGCTCATGTCCTGGGCGCACGAATCGTTCGATCGAACGGTTGGTGTGGCTTCGCGGCCGGAATCGGCGCACGAATCGTTCGATCGAACGATTCGTGACGCAGCAGATGACGGTCACCGCCGGGCGGCGTAGATCCGGCGGACGACGTCCTCGACCTCGGGCTCCTCGATCGCGAGGTCCAGCACCTCGGCCCGCTGCGACACCTGGCCCAGCACCCGGGCCGCGGTGGTGGTGCCGGGGTCGAAGGCCAGTCGCTGGCGCAACCCGCCACCCTCGCTCTCGAGGTGCCGGGTGTCGGCCAGGTCGTCGAGGTCGGGCACGGGCGTGGCGAGGTCGACGACCATCACCCGCTCGGCACCGACCGTGGCCGAGAGCCCGGCGAGGGTGCCGTCGAACACCAGCGAGCCGCGGTCGACGAGCAGGATCCGGTCGCACAGCCGCTCCACGTCGCCCATGTCGTGGGTGGTGAGGAGCAGGGTGGTGCCGTGGGCGCGCCGCTCGGCCACCAGGAACTCCCGCAGCCGCTGCTTGGAGAGCACGTCGAGGCCGATCGTCGGCTCGTCGAGGATCACCAGCCGCGGGGAGTGCAGCAGTGCGGCCGCCACCTCGGCCCGCATCCGCTGGCCGAGCGACAGCTGCCGGACTGGAGTGCCCAGGAACTCGTCGAGCTCGAGCTGCGCCACCAGCTCCTCGGTGCGGTCGCGCTCTCCGCTCGCGGTCAGCCCGTGGATCGTGGCGAGGATCCGCAGTGACTCGCGCACCGGGAGGTCCCACCACAGCTGGGTGCGCTGCCCGAACACGACGCCGATCTCCCGGGCGAGCCGGCGGCGGTCCGGCACCGGGCGCAGGCCGCACGTGGTCACCTCGCCCCGGGTCGGCACGAGGATGCCGGTGAGCATCTTGATGGTGGTGGACTTCCCGGCGCCGTTCGCACCGATGTAGCCGACGGCCTCGCCCGCCTCGACAGTGATCGACAGGTCGTCGACGGCCACGACGGTGCGACGGCGCACGCCGTCGCGGACCTTGAAGTCCCGGCCGAGGCCCCGGGTCTCGATGATGACGCTCATCTTTGGGAGATCATCCTCCTCCTCCTTGGTAGTGCCGCACGCCGACCCGCCAGCTGAGCACCGCGAGGCCCCACGCCCACACGGCGGCGAGCGGCGCCAACCAGCCGCTCCAGTCGGGCAGGCCGAGCCGCGCGGCGCCGTCCAACCCGAGCAGGGTCGACACCGGCAGGAACGCGGTGAACGCCATCGGGAACGCGAAGCCGAAGACGACGAGCAGCGGACGTCCCCACACCGTGGCGGGCTGGGTGGCGGCGTAGCGCCCGCCGTACACGAACGCGTTGGTGGTCTCGGCGCCGTCGACGAGGAAGAACTGGGCGCCGGCCGCCCACACGAACATCGCCGCGAAGGTGAGGGTCGAGCTCACCAGCGCCAGCGCGAGCAGCGCGGCCGTGCGTCCGTCCCAGGCGAGGTCGTTGGCGACGAGCGCCACCACGAACACGGCGACGCCCACCGCGGCCCTGGCGATGCGGCGCAGCTGGAGGTCGCTGGTCACCAGCTGCAGGAGCAGCGGTTGCGGCCGCAGGTAGAACACGTCGAGGGTGCCGGCGCGGATGTAGGTGGGGATGGTGTCGCAGTGGCCCACCACCATGTCGGCGAGCGAGAACCCGATGTCGGCGAGCGCGAACACGAGCAGCACCGCCGCGAGGTCCAGGCCACCGATGCGCTCGACCTGGAGGTAGAGCACGGTCACCTCGGCGAGCTCGACCACCCCCACGAGCAGGCTGCTCGCGAGGTC
Organism: uncultured Actinomycetota bacterium; assembly: GCA_963808855.1. Lineage (GTDB taxonomy): Bacteria > Actinomycetota > Actinomycetes > Propionibacteriales > Nocardioidaceae > Nocardioides. The sequence goes on from CAWEHA010000002.1 coordinate 2,403,391, forward strand.
GATCCGGAAGCTCGCGCGATGGCTGCGCTGCGAGCGGATCCGGGACGCCACGACGGCGCGGTAGGGAGCCGTCCGGACGGCGAGGCTCGTCGGGTCGGTCATCCGCCCTGCACCTCCAACCGGCGTCGGCCGGTGCGGGTGAGCAGCTGGCCGACCGCCACGGTGCCCGCCAGCCAGCCCACCTGCACGACGACGTGCACCAGCCCACCGGCGAGGTCGACGCGACCCGAGAGGATGTCGGTCGGGTACATCATCATCGACGGGAAGGGCGTGACGCTCGCCAGCACGACCAACCAGTCGGGGAAGAACCAGATGGGCAGGAACAGCCCGGCGAAGAAGCCCGACACGATCATGTAGAGCAGCTGGAGCCCGCGGGTCTCGATCAGCCAGAAGCCCGCCGTCGCCAGGAGATAGACCGTGGTGGCGGAGAGGGTGATCGCGAGCAGCAGGCTCACCAGCCCGAGCCCCAGGGCCGGGGCGCCGGGCCACGGCACGCCGATCACGATGACGCCGATCGCCAACGTCGGCAGCCCGCGCGGCAGGAAGGCGAACAGCGACCGTCCCACCTCGGTGGCCACGAACGCCCCCTGCACGTCGACCGGCCGCAGGAAGTCGACCGCGACGTCGCCCGTACGTATCCGCTCGGCGAGGTCGGTGCGGCCGTAGAGGTTGACCGAGCCGAGCATCGCCTGCGAGATCCACACGTAGGCGCTCACCGCGCCGACGTCGTACCCCTCCAGCTCACCGCCGGCCGCCCGCACGGCCGCGAAGAGGATGGCCACCTTGAGGAACCCGAAGGTGGTGTTCGCGACCAGCCCGCCGAACGCCGCGAGCCGGTAGGTCGACTGCCGGCGGAACCCGGCGACCAGGAGCCGCCAGTGGACCTTCCCAGCGTCGCGCACAAGCGCGAGAACCTACTCCGGTCCCGCGCCGGCCACAATCCCGTTTTTCAGACCCGCCCGAGCACCAGCACCGCGCGGTCGTCGTCGCCGCGGGGGACGCCGCGGATGATGCGGCGGGCCGAGCCGTCGAGGCCGGCCTCGATGGCCGTCCGAGCCGCGCCCTGCAACCAGGAGATGCCGTCGTCGATGTGCTCGCCGCGGGCCTCCACGACGCCGTCGGTGTAGAAGAGCAGCGCGTCGCCCGGCTCGAGCACGCCGTGGGCTGCCTCGATCTCGGGGTGGGGCAGGACGCCGAGGGCCAGGCCGCGGGAGCGGTCGACCTCCCAGCTGCGGCCCGCGCCCGACCACCGCAGCGCCGGCGGGTGCCCCGCGCTGAGGATCGTGAAGCCGCCGCCGACCAGGTCGACGCTGAGGTGCACCGCGGTGGCAAAGGCGTCGTCGTCCCCCTGGCGGAGCAGGAAGTCGTTGGCCGCCTGCAGCATCTCCGGGCCGGGCAAGGTGCCCACCAGCCCGCCGAGCGCGCCGGCGAACAGGAGCGACGACGGCGCCGCGGCCACGCCCTTGCCGACGACGTCGACGAGCACGAGGTCGAGGCGCTGGTCGTTCTCATCTAGGTCGACGACCATGAAGTCGCCGGCGTAGCCGACGCCGTACGCCGCGATCATCGCGGTCTCGGCGTGCCAGCCCGCGGGGAGCGGGGGCACCCGGCCCTGGTCGTTGAGCCGGTCGCGCAGGTCGGCGAGGAGGGCGCTGCTCAGCGGACCGGGGAGGCCGCTGCGCTGCCGACTCGCGGCGTAGGTCACCAGGGCGCAGGCGGCGACCACGGCGATGACGCCTGACACCACGCCCTCGCCGCCGGTGTTCACCCGCGAGACGGTGGCGGTGAGCGCCACGAACCCGATGAGGATCGCCATCGGCTCGAAGCGCAGGAGCAGCATCCCGAGCACCAGCCAGAAGAAGAACCCCGCGAACGGGAACACGCTGAGACTGCTGTAGAGCGAGATCGCGAACGACGCCGCGACGCCGGCCAGCAGCGCGACGAGCACGAGGAGCTGGCTGCGTCGGGTGCCCGAGCGCCAGGCGTCCACCGCATCGCGCACCCAGCCCACCCGCGCACGCTAGTGCCTCGGCATCGGCCGTGGTCGGAGGACACTCCTCACCTGTCCGACCGAGGGCGAGACCCGTCGGCGGCTGAGGTGTGATGCCGAGTCGGCTCGAAATTCGAGCCGACTCGGCGCTCCTGACGTGAAATCACGCGCCGACTCGGCGGTCAGGGCAGGGGCGGCTTGAGCGACAGGGTGGCGCGGTGGCGGGCACCCGCGACGTCGATCTCGAACGCGCCGCGGTCGGAGTCCTCGGTGAGGGTCGAGCGGTCGCCGCGGAGGTAGGCGAGGCCGACGGCGGCGCCCACGGTGGCGCCCCAGGCCGCGCTGGTCACCTGTCCGGCGGGCTCACCGTCGCGCAGGAGCAGCTCGCCGCCCCAGAGCATCGGGTCGCCGTCGTCGAGCACGAAGGACACCAGGCGACGTCGCGGCCCCGCGGCGCGGGCGGCCTCGAGGGCCTCGCGGCCCAGGAACGGCTTGTCACCCTTCAGCGCGGTGGCGAACAGCAGCCCGGCCTCCACCGGCGTGTAGTCGGGGCCGATGTCGCGCGGGAAGGCGCGGTAGCCCTTCTCCAGCCGCAGCGAGTCCAGCGCGTAGTAGCCGGCGTCGACGGCGCCGCCGGCCGCCAGCGCGTCGTACACCGCGAGCGCGTCGCCGACCGGCACGGTGAGCTCCCAGCCCGGCTCGCCGACGTAGGTCATGCGGGTGGCCCGCACCTCGACACCGGCGAGGTCCATCGGGCGCGCCGTCGCGAACGGGAAGTCGCTCCAGCCGAGCAGGTCTGGCGCCGCCGGCCCCATCACCCCGAGCACGGCGTACCCGTCGGTCTCGTCGGTGGCCTCGACCCCGCCACGGCGGCGCAGCCAGTCCAGGTCGCGCACCGTCGTGGCCGACGACGACACCACCCAGAACGAGTCCGGGCCGTCGCGGGTGACCGTCACGTCGGCCTCGTAGGTGCCGCGTTCGTTGAGCCAGGGCGTGTACACGACCTGCCCGACCTCGACGTCGACGTCGGCGGCGCAGACCCACTGCAGGGCGTCCAGCGCGCCGGCACCGGTGACGGCGTACTGCGAGAACGAGGTCTGGTCGAACACCGCCACCCCGGTGCGGCAGGCCCGCTGCTCGGCGGCCGAGGCGGTCAGCCAGCTCGGCTTCCCCCACGCGTACTCCAGCTCGCCGCCGAAGAACAGCGGCCGCTCCCAGCCCATCTTGGTGCCGAACACCGCTCCCCGCTCGGCCAGCCGCTCGTGCAGCGGGGAGAGCCGGACGTCGCGGGCCGTCTCCGGCTCGCGGTTGGGCCACGGCAGGGCGTAGTGCAGGCCGAGGGTCTCGACGACGCGGGCGCGGAGCGGGCCGGGGTCGGCCGCGAACGGCGCGAACCGGCGGACGTCGACGCCGGTGAGGTCGCTGGTGGGCTCCCCCGCCACCACCCACTCGGCGAGCGCCCGTCCCGCGCCGCCGGCCGAGGCGATGCCCACCGAGTTGAAGCCGGCGCCGACGAAGTAGTTGTCGAGCTCCGGTGCGCGCCCGAGCAGGAACTGGTTGTCGGGCGTGAACGACTCCGGGCCGTTGTAGAACTTCCGGATGCCGGTCTCCGCGAGCACCGGCACCCGGCGTACCGCCTCGTCCATGAGCACCTCGAAGTGCTCCCAGTCCTCCTCGAGCAGCTGGAACTCGAACGGGTGCGGCAGGTCGTGCGGGTCGCGCCACGGCTTGGCCTCGGGCTCGAAGCCGCCGACGACGAGCCCGCCGACCTCACCCTTGAAGTACGTCCAGCCGTCCGGGTCGCGCATGATCGGCAGGTCGGGGTGCACGCCCTCGACGGCCTCGGTGACCACGTAGAAGTGCTCGCAGGAGTGCAGCGGCACGGTGACGCCGGCCATCGCGCCGACGGCGGCCGCCCACTGCCCGGCGCAGTTGACGACGACGTCGCACTCGATCGCTCCCGCGTCCGTCTCCACGCCGGTGACCCGGCGGTCCGCGACGGCGACGCCCGTGACCCGGATCCCTTCGAGCACGCGAGCCCCGCCGGTCCGAGCGCCGCGGGCCAGCGACTGGGTGAGGTCGGTGGGGTTCACGGTGCCGTCGCCCGGCAGCCAGAGCGCGCCGAGCACGTCGTCGACCTGCATCGCCGGCCACAGCTCCTGGGCCCGCTCGGGCGAGACGAGCTCGCACTCGAGGTCGTAGGCGGCCGCGTTGGCGGCGGTGCGGCGCAGCTGCACCATGCGGTCCTCGGTGCGGGCCACGATCACCCCGCCGGTGTCGCGGTAGCCGGTGGCGAGGCCGGTCTCCCCCTCGAGCGCGGCGTAGAGCTCAGCGGAGTACTGCACCAGCCGGGTGCCGCTCTCAGAGGCCCGCAGCGGGCCCACCAGCCCGGCCGCGTGCCACGTCGACCCCCCGGACAGGTGCCCCTGCTCCAGCAGCACGACGTCGGTGCGTCCGAGCTTGGTGAGGTGGTAGGCCACCGAGGCGCCGACGATGCCGCCGCCGACGACGACGACCTCGGCGCGCGACGGCAGATCAGGCACCGGTCGCCACCTCGTCGAGCAGCCGCTCGAAGGCCGGGCCGCGGAAGGTGGCCTCGGCCTTCTCGAACCGCTCCATCCCCCAGGCGTGGAAGTCGAAGTCGAGGGTGGCGGCCTCGGCCTGGATGAACCCCCACAGCGACCAGCCGTACTGGCTGCAGAGCGCCTGGAGCCGTACCCGGGCCCGGTCGGCCCGGCTCGGGCTGCCGACGTACGCCGCCACCCACGCGTCGATCTGCTCCTCGGTGAAGCTGCACTCGGTGGCGGTGTTGCCCAGCTCGAAGAACGGGTCGTTGTTGCCCGAGTACTCGTAGTCGATGAGCCAGACCCGCTCGCCGTCGTCGATGTAGTTGGCGGCGAGCAGGTCGTTGTTGCACGGCACCGTCGCGGGTGCGCGGACGGCGAGCGCGCGCCGCACCCGCTCCCACGCGTCGGCGTGGTCGTCGTAGGAGCCAGGGACCGTGAAGCCCCGCTCCTCGACCGTGCGGCGGTAGGCCGCCTGCCGGGCGAACATGTCGAAGTCGTCGACGAACCGGGGTCCGGCGTGGAGCCGCCGGCACGCGTCGGCCGCGCGCCCCAGCACCGCGGGGTCGCCGAATGCGGCGTCGTCGAGGGTCGTGCCCTCGAGGTACGCGATCACGAGCATGTCGAGGTCGGGGCGGTACTCCACCACCTCGGCTCCGACACCGGCCTCCGCGGCGGCCCTGGTGTTCGCGTGCTCGGCGTCGCGGTCGATGCCGAGCAGGCCGGTGTCGCCGGACGAGCAGCGCACCACCAGGTCGAGGCCGTCGTCGGTGGTGACCCGCACGTTGTGGTTCGTCAGGCCGCCGGGCAGGTCGGTGACGCGCCAGGTCCGCCCGGCGAGGACGTCCAGGCGCTCCAGCCCGAGGTCGCTCAACTCTCGTCGAACGCCTCGACCACGGCCGTGTCGATGGTGTGCTTGGGCCCTGTGAACCACCGACGCGCGGAGACCCGCCACCACACCGCGAGGACGACCAGCGACCCGATGGTCAGGACCGGCGCGTAGTTGACGCTCGACCAAGTGAAGTCGTCACTGAACGGCACGCCGGCAGGAGTGAACGGGAGCACGAAGTAGACGCAGATGACCGCGATCTCGGCCACGGCGATCAGGTTCATCCACTTGTACTTGGACCCGTTGGTCCAGCTGCCGGGCTCGAAGTCGTCGCCGAGACGCCATCGCAGCCAGATCGGGATCAGGAACGCCAGGTAGAGGCCGATCACCGCCACCGAGACGACCGCGTAGAAGGCGACGGGCACGCCTCCGATGCTCTTGAGCGCCGGGAGCGTGATGAGGATGCCGACGACCGCGACGAACACGACGGCGTTGGCCGGGATCCTCGTTCTGGGGTTCACCTTGGAGAGCCAGCGCGAGCCGGGGATGGCGCCGTCTCGGCTGAAGGCGAAGGTCATCCGGGAGGCGCTGGTGAGGCAGGCCGTCGTGCAGAACAGCTGCCCGGCCGTGGAGATCAGCAGGATCAGGAAGTGCCAGCCCTCGGGCAGAGCCTGGGTGAAGATCACGTCGACCGCGCCGAACCCGTCGCTGACTCCCTGCGGGTCCTGGACCGCGAACAGGAAGGCGAGGAGCAGGAGGTAGCCGCCGATCGCCGAGTACAGGATGGAGCGCCAGATCCCCTTGGCCGCCCCGTCCGCGGCGCCCTGGGTCTCCTCCGAGAGGTGGGCCGAGGCGTCGAACCCGGTGATCGTGTACTGGGTCAGAAGGAACCCGAGCGGCAGCACCAGGAACCAGTAGAAGCCGCTGCTGAACCCGCTGTTGTTGATCCGCTCGGTGAAGACGAAGCCCGCGTTCTGGTGGGTGTCGGGAACGATCACCAGGACGAGGATCACCACCGTCGCGCCGGCAACGTGCCACCACACCGAGATGTTGTTGATGATCGCCAGCAGGTGGCCGCTGAAGATGTTGGCGAGGGACGCCAGCAGCAGGATGGCCACGAACAGGATGAACACACGCGTCAGCGAGTAGCCGTCGGCCCATCCGCTGCTGATCGTGCTCAGGGTGAGGTCGAGGAACGTCGCCGCGCCGTAGGCCACCGACGCGGTGACCGCGAGCAGCCCTATCAGGTTGAGCCAGCCGGTGAAGAAGCCGGCCGCCGGGCCGCCCATCTTCGCCGCCCACCAGTAGATGCCGCCGGAGGTCGGATAGGCCGAGACGAGCTCGCTCAGGGTGAAGCCGATCAGCAGGATGAAGGCCGAGATGATCGGCCAGCCCCACGAGATCGCCACCGGGCCGCCGTTGTTCCACGCCTGCCCGAAGGTCGTGAAGCAACCGGCCAGGATCGAGATGATCGAGAACGAGATGGCGAAGTTCGAGAAGCTCGACCAGGTTCGTCCGAGCTCCTGCTTGTACCCCAGCTTCGCGAGGAGCGCTTCGTCGTCGTTCTTGATCGGGGCTTCGGCCATGACGGTGCCTTCCGTGACTGCGCGTTGGTGCTGGTGATCTCCTCGGGAACCTAGACCTGCGCCGAGCGGGGTGTCCACAGATCGCGGGGAAAAAGGTATGGGTCCAGACCATTGCGCTCGCGTGTCGTGGTCGGTCTAGGGTGCCCCCATGCCAGGGACCCCCATCCCGCGGGAGCAGCAGCTCCCGGTGGCGGTGTTGCGCCCGGTGCGGAGCCATCACGCGTTCGAGGGCTGTGTCGAACAGTTGGCGACCGCGATCCGGCTGGGGGTCTATCCGCGCGGCACCACGCTGCCGCCGGAGCGGGAGCTGGCGACGCTGCTCGGGGTCTCGCGCGCCACGCTGCGCGAGGCGATGGCGGCGCTGCGCCAGGCCGGACTGGTGGAGACCACCCGCGGCCGGGGCGGCGGCACGGTCGTGACGCTCCGGCTGCGCACGCCGTCGGCCCGCAAGGCCGCGCGCACCGACGCCGTCACCCGCGCCACCTGGCTCGACACCCTCGCGTTCCGCTCGGTGGTGGAGCCCGGCGCCGCCCAGCTCGCCGCCGCCGCGGATCTCGACGCGGCGCAGGTGGCGCAGCTCGAGGGCGCCCACGCCGCGGTGGCGTCGGCCGAGCGTCCCGCTCAGCACCGGCAGGCCGACTCGCGTTTCCACCTCACCGTCGCCGCCCTCACCGGGTCGCCGCGGGTGGTGGAGGCGGTCACGGCGGTGCAGGCGACGCTGCACGAGATGCTGCTCGCCATCCCCGTGCTGGACGCGAACATCGCCCACTCCGACCGGCAGCACGCCGCCGTCGTCAGGGCGATCCTCGCGGGGCGCCCCGACCGGGCCCGGCGGGCGATGGAGGAGCACTGCGACGACACGGCCGCGCTGTTGCGCGGCCTGGTGGGATAGGACGCACATGACACCTGCGCAACGCGCGGCACCTCGCGATGGCCGACCTGCTCGAGCGCATCGACGACGGGTCGATCGACACCGTGATCGTCGCCTTCACCGACATGCAGGGCCGGCTGCAGGGCAAGCGGATGCACGCGCGCTACTTCGCCGACCACGTGGTGGGTCACGGCACCGAGGGGTGCAACTACCTGCTCGCCGTCGACGTCGACATGAACACCGTCGACGGCTACGCGATCTCCTCGTGGGAGCGCGGGTACGGCGACATGGAGTTCGTGCTCGACGAGCGCACCACCCGGCTGCTCACCCACCTGCCCGGCACCGCGCTGGTGCAGTGCGACCTCGAGTGGCCCGACCACACCCCGGTGGCGCAGTCGCCGCGCGCGGTGCTGCGGCGCCAGCTCGACCGCTGCGCCGAGCACGGCTGGCAGGCCCTCGCGGGCACCGAGCTCGAGTTCATCGCCTTCGACACCAGCTACGAGGACGCCGCTACCACCGGCTGGACCGACCTCACCCCGGTGAACCAGTACAACGTCGACTACTCGATCCTCGGCACGTCCCGCGCCGAGCCGCTGCTGCGCGCCATCCGCACCCACATGTACGACGCCGGCCTCGACGTCGAGAGCGCGAAGGGCGAGTGCAACTTCGGCCAGCACGAGATCGGGTTCCTGTACGCCGACGCGCTCACCACCGCCGACAACCACGTGGTCTACAAGAACGCCGCCAAGGAGATCGCCGCCCAGCAGGGCAAGTCGATCACCTTCATGGCGAAGTACGACCAGCGCGAAGGCAGCTCGTGCCACATCCACCTCTCGCTGCGTGGTGACGACGGCTCGCTGGTCTTCTGGGACGACGACGCCCGCACACCGCTGTACGACGCGTTCGTGGCCGGCGTGCTGGCGACCGTGCAGGACTTCACGCTGCTGTACGCGCCGAACATCAACTCCTACAAGCGGTTCGCCGACGGCTCCTTCGCACCGACCACCGTGGCCTGGGGCCTCGACAACCGCACCTGCGCCGTCCGGCTGGTGGGTCACGGGGCCGGTGCCCGGATGGAGAACCGGGTGCCGGGTGCCGACGTGAACCCCTACCTGGCCATCGCCGCCATGCTGGCCGGCGGCCTGCACGGCATCGAGCAGGAGCTCCCGCTCGAGGACGAGCTGGTGGGCAACGCCTACACCTCCGACCGGCCGAAGGTGCCGCACACCATGGGCGCAGCGCGGGAGGCGTTCGCGGCGTCGGAGGTGGCGCGGGCCGCGTTCGGCGACGACGTCGTCGACCACTACGTGAACATGGCCGACGTCGAGCTGGCCGCCTACAACGCCACCGTCACCGACTGGGAGCGACGGAGGGGGTTCGAGCGGCTGTGAGCGCCACGACCGAGCTGATCTCCCCCGTCACCGGCCGCGCCTTCGGCAGCGCGCCCAGCACCGACCTCGCCGGCACCGACGCCGCGATCGAGGCCGCGCACGACGCCTTCGGCCCGTGGCGCGACCTGGCCCCCGGCGAGCGGGCCCGGTTGCTGCGTTCCTTCGCGGCGGTCGTCGACGCGCACGTCGAGGAGCTCGCGGCGATCGAGGTCGAGAACGCCGGGCACACGGTCGGCAACGCGCGCTGGGAGGCCGGCAACGTGCGCGACTGCCTGAACTACTACGCCGGCGCGCCGGAGCGGCTGTTCGGCCGGCAGATCCCGGTGGCGGGCGGCACCGACATCACCTTCCACGAGCCGCTCGGCGTGGTGGGCGTGATCGTGCCGTGGAACTTCCCGATGCCCATTGCGGGCTGGGGTTTCGCGCCGGCGCTCGCAGCCGGCAACACCGTGGTGCTCAAGCCGGCCGAGATCACGCCGCTGACGGCGATCCGGCTGGGCGAGCTCGCCCTCGAGGCGGGCCTGCCGGAGCACGTGCTCAGCATCGTGCCCGGCCGCGGCTCGGTGGTGGGCGAGCGGTTCGTGACCCACCCGCTGGTGCGCAAGGTGTGCTTCACCGGCTCCACCGAGGTGGGCAAGCGGATCATGGCCGGCTGCGCCGACCAGGTGAAGCGGGTGACCCTCGAGCTCGGCGGCAAGAGCAGCAACATCGTGTTCGCCGACACCGACCTCGCCGCCGCGGCCGCCGCCGCGCCGTACGCGGTGTTCGACAACGCCGGCCAGGACTGCTGCGCCCGCTCCCGGATCCTCGTGGAGCGCTCGGCGTACGACGAGTTCCTCTCGCTGCTCCAGCCGGCCGTCGAGGGGCTGCAGGTCACCGACCCGGGCGCCGACGAGTCCGAGATGGGCCCGCTGGTGTCGGCCGCCCAGCGCGACTCGGTGCAGGGCTACCTCGACGGCGTCGACGTGGCGTTCGCCGGCTCGGCGCCGGACGGCGACGGCTGGTGGCTGCCGCCGAGCGTGGTGACCGTCGACGACCCGCAGGCCCGGATCTGGCGTGAGGAGGTGTTCGGGCCGGTGGTGGCGGTGATGCCGTTCGACGACGAGGCCGACGCCGTCGCGCTGGCCAACGACACCGAGTACGGGCTCTCCGGGTCGATCTACACCGCCGACCTGGGTCGCGGGCTGCGGGTGGCCCGCGCCGTCGAGGCAGGCAACCTCAGCGTCAACTCCCACGCCTCGGTGCGCTACTGGACGCCGTTCGGCGGCTACAAGCAGAGCGGCCTGGGCCGCGAGCTCGGCCCCGACGCGCCGATGGCGTTCACCGAGGAGAAGAACGTCTTCATCGCCCACGGAGGTCTGTGATGGCTGGACGTCTCCAGGACCGGGTCGCCGTCGTCACCGGCGGCTGCTCGGGCATCGGGCTCGCGACCGTCCGGCGCTTCGTCGAGGAGGGCGCGCGCGTCGTCGTCGGCGACATCGACGACCAGCGCGGCTACGAGCTCGTCGGCCAGCTGGGCGGCGAGGATCTGCTCACCTACGTGCACGTCGACGTCACCGACAAGGAGCAGGTCGACGCGCTGTTCGCGACGGCCAAGGAGACCTACGGCGCCGTCGACATCGCCTTCAACAACGCCGGCATCAGCCCGCCGGACGACGACTCGATCCTCGACACCGACCTCGAGGCCTGGCGGCGGGTGCAGGAGGTGAACCTCACGAGCGTCTACCTGTGCTGCAAGGCGGCGCTGCCGTACATGCTCGAGCAGGGGCGCGGCTCCATCGTGAACACCGCCTCGTTCGTGGCGGTGATGGGCGCGGCCACGTCGCAGATCTCCTACTCGGCGTCCAAGGGTGGGGTGCTGTCGATGACCCGCGAGCTCGGCGTGCAGTTCGCCCGGCGCGGGGTGCGGGTGAACGCGTTGTGCCCGGGGCCGGTGAACACGCCACTGCTGCAGGAGCTGTTCGCCGCCGACGCCGAGCGCGCGGCCCGCCGGCTCGTGCACGTGCCGATGGGCCGGTTCGGCGAGCCGGAGGAGATGGCCAACGCCGTGCTGTTCCTGGCCTCCGACGAGTCGTCGTTCATGACCGCCACCACGTTCCTGGTCGACGGAGGGATCTCCGGCGCCTACGTCACTCCCCTGTGATGGCGCCGTGACCCCGGTCGTCGGGCTCTCGACCTACCGCGAGCAGGCGGCGTGGGGGGTCTGGCACCAGCGCGCCGACCTGCTGCCCACCGGGTACGCCGACGTCGTCGCCTCGGTGGGTGCGGTGCCGGTGCTGCTGCCGCCGGTGGCACCCGAGGACCGGCCGGCCGCCGCCGCCGCGGCCGTGGTGGCCCGCCTGGACGGGCTGGTGATCGCCGGTGGCGCCGACGTCGACCCCGGCCGCTACGGCGCCGAGCCGCACGAGCGCACGGCGCCCTGGCGCTCCGACCGCGACGCGTGGGAGCTCGCGCTCCTCGACGCGGCCGACCACGCCGGCCTGCCCGTGCTGGGCGTGTGCCGCGGCATGCAGCTGATGGCAGTGCACGCCGGCGGCGAGCTCGACCAGCACACCCCCGACCTGGTGGGCCACGAGGAGCACTCCCCCACCGGCCCGGAGTTCGGCGAGATCGGCGTGGCCACCGTGCCCGGCACCCGCGTGGCCGCGCTGGTCGGCGAGCGGCTGGCCGTGGCCTGCCACCACCACCAGTCGGTGCGCACCCACCCCGGCTTCGTGGCCTCCGCCCGCGCGGACGACGGCACGCTCGAGGCCATGGAGGCCCCGGGCGACCGGTTCCGGGTCGGCGTCCAGTGGCACCCCGAGACCACCGCCGACGTCGGCCTCCTGGCCGGGCTCGTCGCCGCGGCCAGCCGCTGACCCGTCGCTCGTGCGCCGACCCGTCAGTCGTGCGCCCACCCGTCAGTCGTACAACTGACGGGTCAGCGCATATCTGACGGGTCGGTGCGGAAGCGGGTCGCGACCTCGTCGGACACAGCAGCGTCGATGCGCTCCTGGAGATCGGGCCTGAGGTCGGGCAGGTCGGCGAGCGGGCACCAGCGGACGTCGACCGACTCGTCGTCGGCCACGTGCGCGTCGCCGGAGAGCCAGGTGCAGGCGAAGGTGTGGTCGAGGTAGACGGCGCGGTCGCCGTTGGCGTGCACGACCTCGTCGGTCACCGACACGGCAGCGAGCCGGTCGACCCGGATCTCCACGCCGGTCTCCTCCCGTGCCTCCCGCACGGCGCAGACGGCCGGCTCCTCGGCGGGGTCGACGATGCCCGTCACCGGGGCCCAGCGCCCGTTGTCGGAGCGCCGCACCAGCAGCACGTCGTCGCCGCGGCGGATCACCGCGGTGGCCCCGGGGAGCCACAGCGGGCGGTGCCGATGTGGCGGCGCAGGTCGAGCACGTACTCGGGGATGGGCATGCGCCCACGCTAGGTGGGGGCCTGAGAGGCTGGGCCGGTGCGCGCGGAGGAGACGGTCGACGTCCTGGGCGAGCCCTGGGTGGCCGAGACCCTGCACCTGCCCCCCGACGACGAGGGGCCGGTCGTCGCCACGCTGGTCTCGGCGCGCGCCGAGCGGCCGAACGGGCGTGCGGTGCTGCACGTGCACGGCTTCTCCGACTACTTCTTCCAGACCGAGTACGCCGGCTGGTGGCTGGAGCGCGGCTACGACTTCTACGCGCTCGACCTCCGCAAGTACGGCCGCTCGATCCGCCCCCACCAGACCCCCACCTACGTGGCCGACCTCCGTGAGTACTTCGCCGAGCTCGACCTCGCCTGGTGGCGGATCACGGAGCGCGACGGCCACGACCGGGTCGTGCTCACCGCCCACTCCACCGGTGGCCTCACCACGTCACTGTGGTGCTGACACCCGGCAGCCGGAGGAGCTCGCCGCGCTGGTGCTGAACTCGCCGTGGTTCGACCTGCACGGCGCCGCCTGGATGCGCTCCACCGCGGCCGGCGTGGCCCTGGACCGGATCGGCCGCCGCACGCCGATGCGGGAGATCGGCCGCGACGTCACCGGCGTCTACGCGCGCAGCCTGCACCGCGAGCACGAGGGCGAGTGGGACTTCGACCTCACCTGGAAGCCGGTGGAGTCGTTCCCGGTGCGGTACGGCTGGCTCCGCGCGATCCGGCAGGGCCACGCCGAGCTGCACGCCGGGCTCTCGGTGCTCGCGCCGGTGCTCGTGCTCACCTCGGCCGCCACCGTGCGGCCCCCCGACATGAACGACGACGTGCACACCCACGACGTCGTGCTCGACGTGCCCCAGATCCGGCAGTGGGCGACGTCGGTGGGACCGCACGTCACCTACGTCGCCGTCGACGGCGCCCGCCACGACGTCGTGCTCTCGCTCCCCGACCCCCGTGCGGTGGTCTACGACGAGCTGGAGCGGTGGGTCACGGCCTACGTCAGGTGAGCGCGAAGGGCTCGCCGTCGAACCGCTCGCGGGTCACGAAGTCCTCGACGGGGCGGCGCTTCAGCTTGGTGACCGGCCTTGGCCGGGCGGCCGATCGGCACCACGGCCGCGAGGGCGAAGGTGTCGGGCACGCCGAGCAGGTCGCGGACGGCGGGCTCCTCGGCCACCGCCATCGTGGTGATCGTGCCCCCGAACCCCTCGTTGCGGGCGGCGAGGAGCACGTTCCACACCAGCGGGTACACCGAGCCGCCGCCGACGATGCCGATCCGGTCGAGATCCTGGTCGAGCGCCGCCACGACCTCGAGGTCGACGAGGAACACGAGCACGGCCGCGGCGGTGAGCACGGGCTCGATGAAGTACGCCGGCACCTCGGTGCCCGCGATCTCCTCGGCCGTCGGTCCGGCCGGGTGCACCGGGTTCCACGGGTTCTCGCCGGCAGTTGCGCTGGGCGACGTAGCGCCGCACCGCTGTCTCGTTCAGCCGGGCCAGCCGCTCCCGGGTCGCCCGGTCTCGCACCACCACCACCCGGGCGCCCTGCCGGTTGCCCCCGCTCGGCGCGAACCGGGCGTGGTCGAGGATCCGGTGCAGCACCTCGTCGGGCAGCGGGTCGTCGGTGAACTCCCGGGTCGCCGGCGTCGAGCGCATCACCTCGTACAGCTCCATGCCCCGACGTTCCCACGACTCTCCGCGTTCGCCAGCGCGGGCCCTCGGCGCCGATGCCGCGGCTCGGACCGAGGGTGTACTCCGGCACCCGCTAGGTTCGCCGCCATGAACCCCGTGACCGGACTCTCCCTCGGCCGCATCGCGGTCGGTGTCGCCTCCCTCGCCGCCCCGAAGCTCGTGTCGTCGCGCCTCACCGGAGCCGCGGCCGGGCCCGGTCTGCTGACCCAGTGGTTCGGCAACCGTGAGATCGCGCTCGGGGTGGCCACGCTCACCGCCTCGGGCAAGGCCCGGCGCAACCTGGTGCTGGTCGGCATCGCCGTCGACGCCGCCGACGCCGCCACCGCCTATCTCGCCGTGGAGAACGAGGACGTGCCCCGCTCGGTGGGGCTGCCGGGGGCCGCCGTCGCCGCCGGCGCCGTGGTGGCGGGCCTGCTCGGACTGCGAGTCAGGAAGCGCACCGCCGTCGAGGCGGCCTAGTACGCGGTTGCGACATGCCCCGGGTGGGTCATTGCCGTGGGGCCCGCCGTGCCGGATCCTGTCGCACATGAGCGAACAGCCTCCGAACACGCCGCCTCCTACCCCGCCGTCCGGTCAACCGGGCCAGCCGGGCCAGCCCGGCCAGCCGTACAACCCGCCGCCGCAGCCGCAGCAGCCCTACAACCCGCCGCCGCAGCAACAGCCGTACCAGCAGCCCGGCGGCCAGTTCGGCGGAGCCGCCGGCTACGGCGCGCCCGGTCAGCTCGGCGAGCGGTTCCTCGCCCGCCTCATCGACGGCATCATCCTGATCATCCCCACCGTGGTGATCTACGTGATCCTGAGCGGGATCTTCCTCGGCGGGTTCAGCGACTCGATCGTCGAGTGGTTCCTCTTCGGCATCTTCTACGCCGTGCTCGTCGTGGCGATCGAGATCGCCTACTTCGCCTTCCTCGAGTCGAGCCGCGGCCAGACCATCGGCAAGATGGCGATGAAGCTCAAGACCGTCGGTCCCGACGGCGCCAGCAACCCGACCATGAACCAGGCCGTGCGGCGCAACGCGTTCTACGCCCTCAACCTCCTGGCGATCATCCCGTTCGTCGGCTCGTTCCTCGGGTCGCTGGCCGTGATCGGCGCCGCGATCTACATCGCCGTCACGATCAACAACGACACCGCGAACCGCCAGGGCTTCCACGACCACTTCGCCGAGGGCACCCGGGTCATCAAGACCGGCTAGCGGAACACGATCGCCGCCACGGCGACCAGCCCCACCACCACGATCACCGCACGCAGCGCGGTGGGCGGGAGGCGGCGTCCGACTCGGGCGCCGAGCACCCCGCCCACCAGCGAGCCGCCGCCGATGAGGGCCACCACCAGCCAGTCGACGTCGGCCACCACCGCGAAGATGCCACCGGCCACCGCGTTCACGATGGCCGCGAGCACGTTCTTGACGCCGTTGCTCTCCTGC
The DNA here is from genome assembly GCA_963808855.1 of uncultured Actinomycetota bacterium. GTDB lineage: Bacteria > Actinomycetota > Actinomycetes > Propionibacteriales > Nocardioidaceae > Nocardioides. The sequence continues at coordinate 2,419,126 of CAWEHA010000002.1, forward strand.
AGGCGTCTGCTGCACGCCGACGCCGAGGATGCCCATGAGCAGCACGCCCTGCGCGGCCCCGAAGTAGCCGCCGTAGACCCCGGCGAGCAGCACCAGGGGCCACACCCACCATGCCTCGTTGCGGCTGGGCGCGCGGCCCGTCACCCAGCGCGACAGCCGTGGCTGGAGGATGACGAGCACCACGCCCAGCAGCACCAGCACCGGCACGATCGCCTCGAACGCGGACTCGGGCAGCGTCAGCAGCAGGACCGCTCCGGCGACCGCGCCGACCAACGACCCGATCCCCAGCCGCAGCACCATGCGCCGCTTCCCGGCCAGCTCGCGGCGGTAGCCCACGGCGCCCGCGATCGAGCCGGGCACCAGCCCGATGTTGTTGGACACGTTGGCGGTGACCGGCGGTACGCCGAACGCCAGCAGCGTCGGGAACGTGATGAGCGTCCCGGACCCGACCACCGAGTTGATGCAGCCGGCAGCCAGGCCGGCCAGCAGGATCGCGACGGCCTCCCAGATCTCCACGGACTACGTCTGCTCGGGCGGCGCGGGTGGCTGCTCGGGCTCCGCCGGCACGTTCGAGGGGTCGACAGCGGGGTCGGTGGCCGCCACGGTTTTCGCGGCGCCCGGGTTGGCCGCCTTCTCCGCCTCGGCGATGGCGGCGGCCACCGCCTGGCTGGTGCGCCGCGCCTCGGCGTCGGCACCGGTACCGGGTAGCTGTGGCTCGCTCGATCCCATGTCGACGCGGGTGCGCGGGCCGTCGACCTCCTCCGGGATGCCCCGGAGCTGGTTGAGCGTCGAGCCCATGCCCTCCAGCGCCTTGCCGATCTCGCTGGGCACGATCCAGAGCTTGTTCGCGTCGCCCTGCGCGATCTGCGGCATCATCTGGAGGTACTGGTAGGCCAGCAGCGACTGGTCGGGCTGACCGTCATGGATGGCCTGGAAGACGGTGAGGATGGCCTGCCCCTCGCCCTGGGCGCGCAGGATCTGGGACTCGCGGTCGGCCTGGGCGCGCAGGATCGTGGCCTCGCGGTCGCCCTCGGCGTTCAGGATCGCCGACTGCTTGTTGCCCTCGGCGGTGAGGATCGCCGACTGCCGCTCGCCCTCCGCGGTCAGGATCGCCGCGCGCTTGTTGCGGTCGGCGCGCATCTGCTGCTCCATCGCGTCCTTGATCGACGGCGGCGGGTCGATGCCCTTGAGCTCGACCCGGTTGACCCGGATCCCCCACTTGCCGGTGGCCTCGTCGAGGACGCCGCGCAGCCCGGTGTTGATCGAGTCGCGGCTGGTCAGCGTCTCCTCGAGGTCCATGCCACCGACGATGTTGCGCAAGCGTCGTGGTCGTCAGCTGCTCCACGGCCTGGATGTAGTTGGCGATCTCGTAGGTGGCGGCGATCGGGTCGGTGACCTGGAAGTAGATGACGGTGTCGATCGACACCACCAGGTTGTCCTCGGTGATCACCGGCTGCGGCGGGAAGCTCACCACCTGCTCGCGCAGGTCGATCATGTAGCGCACCTTGTCGATGAACGGCACCACGATGTTGAGGCCGGCGGGCAACGTCGCCTTGTACTTGCCGAACCGCTCGACGATCCCGGCGCGCGCCTGCGGCACGATCCGCACGGTCTTGGCCAGCAGCACGACGACGAACAGCAGCAGCAGGCCCAGCAGGACGAGCACGACGATCGACATGGGTCTCCTCGGGATCGGTCGGTCAGGACGGACGGTACGGAATCGGGTCGACGTACGCCGTCGCGCCCTTGATCTCGCGCACCTCGACGTGCTCGCCGACGGCGATCGCGGTGGTGGCGTCGCCGTACGGGACGGCAGTCCAGATGTCGCCGCCCAGCTCCACACGACCAGGCTGGAGCGGCGTCATCGCCTGGGTGACGACGCCCTGGCTCCCGACCAGCTTGGCGGGGCCGAGGGTGAGCTCGGGGCCGGTGTGCAGCCGGGCGACGAGGTTCGGACGCACCAGCACGAGGGCGCCGACCGCGGTGGCCGGCGGCCAGGAGCACCTGGAGCACGACGGGCGCACCCAGCACGGCCGCGACGGCGCCGACGGTGGCGCCGAGGGCCAGCATCACGAGGAACAGGTCCATGCTGAACATCTCGGCGACGGCGAGCAGACCTGCGGCGGCGAGCCAGGCGGCCCACAGGTGGTCGCTCAGCCAGTCCATGGCCCGAGCCTATCGAGGCTGCCTACAGGTGGCGCACGTCGCGGCGGGCGGCCCACCGGCCGTCCTCGTGCTGCAGCAGCAGCGGCATCCCGAACGTCGCGGACAGGTTGTCCTCGGTGACGACGTCCTCGAGCAGTCCCTGGGCCACGACCCGGCCCTCACGCAGCAGCAGCGCGTGCCCGAACCCGGGCGGGATCTCCTCGACGTGGTGCGACACCAGCACGGTGGCGGGCGAGTCGGCGTCCATCGCCAGCACCGACAGCGTCGACACCAGGTCCTCCCGGCCCCCGAGGTCGAGGCCGGCGGCCGGCTCGTCGAGCAGCAGCAGCTCGGGGTCGGTCATCAGCGCGCGCGCGATCTGCACCCGCTTGCGCTCGCCCTCGCTCAGGGTGCCGAAGGTGCGCTCGGCCAGGTGCTTGGCCCCGACCTCCACCAGCAGCTCGTGGGCGCGCTCGTGGTCGAGCTGGTCGTACTCCTCGCGCCACCGGCCGATCACGCCGTAGGACGCCGACACCACGACGTCGCGCACCAGCTCCTCGCGCGGCAGCCGGTCGGCCAGCGCCGCGCTCGTGAGCCCGATCCGCGGCCGCAGGTCGAAGACGTCGACGGTGCCCAGCACCTCCTCGAGGATGCCCGCGACCCCGCCCGTGGGGTGCACCTGCGCCGAGGCCACCTGCAGCAGCGTGGTCTTGCCGGCGCCGTTGGGACCGAGCACCACCCAGCGCTCGTCCTCCTCGACGGTCCACGAGATCTGGTCGAGAAGAGTCGCCTCGCCACGCCGGACGGTGACGTCGGCGAACTCGAGGACGGCGGCCACGGGCGCCACCATAACGAGAGACTCTTAGGCTCCTGCCTCGTGGACACTCCCGTCTCACCGTTGCCGCCGTCGGCCCGACTGGCCTGGTGGGGCACGTCGTGGCTGCGCGGGCACGTCGGTCCGGACGACCTGCTGGACGCCGTCGTGGACACCGACGTGGCACACCGGGTGCTCGCCGTCGACGGCGTGACCGGCGGGCTGGTGCCGACACTGGCGGCGCTGCGGCGGGAGGGCGCGACGGCCGTGGGTGCCGCGTTCCCGGCCGCCGGGCGACCCGTGCGGGATCGGCGGCCCCCGCGAGCTCACCGACGCGGCGCTCGACGCCGGTGAGGCGGTGGTGGTGGCCGAGGCGGGCGCGGCCCTGGTGCCGCGCCGGGTGGGCCCCACGGTGGAGTGGACGCTGCTGCCGGCGTCCCGCCGTGCGCTCGTGGACGTGGGCGAGGCGGACCGCGACCTGCGCGCCGCGCTCCTCGGCGCGGCGAACCGGCTCGCCGAGCTCGACGTGGCCCGGTGGCGGCCCGAGGTGGCCGACCGGCTCGTCGACCTGCGCGAGCGCGACCCGCTCACGGCGCCACCGGGGGTGCCCGCCCGCTGCGCGGACCTCGCCGCCCGGGCGCTGCGGGCCCGCGAGGTGGTCGACCTGGCGCTGCAGGACGACGGCGGGGCCGTGTCGGCCGCGGAGGCCCGGCGCCGCCGCGACGCCCTGGACCCGCTGGCCCGCGCCGCCCGCCGCGCCCTGGTGGCGGCGTGCTCCCCCGAGGTGTGGCCACCGGACTGACGCCCCTCGGCTACTCGGCCGGCTGGTAGACGCCGAGCACGTTGCCGCTCGGGTCGCGGAAGCTGAAGCGGCGCCCGCCCGGGTAGTCGTAGGGCCCCTCGGACGATCTCGCCGCCGGCGCCGGTGACGGCGGCGACGCTGGCCTCGAGGTCGTCGGAGCGGATCAGCACGAGGGCACCGCCGGGACCGGCCGGGCCGCCGGCGTTCAGGCCGCCGACCTCGCCGTCGCCGTCGGGCGCCTGGACGCCGGCGTAGGCGTCGCCGTAGTCGGTGAACTGCCAGCCGAAGGCGGCCGCGTAGAAGGCCTTGGCCGCCGGAAGATCCGGGGCACCGAGCTCGACGTAGTCGGCGTAGTGATGGGTGTGGTTCATGGCGCCGACGTTAGGACGGACCACCGACAGTGCCCGGCCCGCTACGGTGACCGGCGATGAACGACGCCACCCGCACCGACACGTTGCTCGTCACGCTCACCGGCACCGACCGGCCCGGCGTCACGTCGTCGGTGTTCGCAGCGCTCGCGCTCGGCGGCGTGCAGGTGCTCGACGTCGAGCAGATCATCCTGCGACGGCGGCTCGTGCTCGGCGTCCTCGTGACCGCGCCCCGCGACCCGCGCCGGCTGACCGCGGCCGTCCAGGAGGCGGCGGCCGCGCTCGGCATGACGGTGGACGTCGAGAAGGGGTCGGGCGACAACCGCAGCCGCGGCCCCGGCCGGGTGCACGTGACCGTGATCGGCAGCCCGCTGCGGGCTCAGGCGATGGCGGCGATCGCCGGCCGGATCGCCGACTCCGGCGGCAACATCGACCGGATCGAGCGGATGGCGCGCTACCCCGTCACCGCGATCGAGCTGCACGTGTCCGGCTCCGACGCCGACCGACTCCGCACGCTCCTGGCCGCCGAGGCCGCCGCGCAGGGCATCGACGTCGCTGTGCAGCCGGCCAACCTGCTGCGCCGCGGCGTGCGGCTGGTGGTGATGGACGTCGACTCCACGCTCATCCAGGGCGAGGTGATCGAGATGCTCGCCGCCCGCGCCGGGCACGAGGCGGAGGTCGCGCGGGTCACCGAGGCGGCGATGCAGGGCGAGCTGGACTTCGAGGAGTCGCTGCGCGAGCGGGTCCGGCTGCTCGCCGGCCTCGAGGCGAGCGCCCTCGACGACGTCTACGACGCCATCGTGGTCAACCCCGGTGCGCGCACCCTCGTGCGCATCCTGCGGCGGCTCGGCTACCGGTTCGCGCTGGTCTCCGGCGGCTTCACCCAGATCACCGACCGGCTCGCCGCCGACCTCGGCATCCACTTCTCGCGCGCCAACGAGCTCGAGGTCGTCGACGGGCGGCTCACCGGCGAGGTGCTGGGTGAGGTGCTCGACCGGAAGGGCAAGGCGCGGGCGCTGCGCGAGTTCGCCGAGGAGATCGACGTCCCCCTCGCCGCCACGGTGGCCATCGGCGACGGCGCCAACGACCTCGACATGCTCGGCGCCGCCGGCCTCGGCATCGCCTACAACGCCCGCCCGGTGGTGCAGCGGGCTGCCGACACCACCGTCAACGTGCCCTACCTCGACTCGATCCTGTACCTCCTCGGCATCTCGCGTGAGGAGATCGAGGCCGCCGACGCCGAGGCGGGCTTCGTCACGCCGTCCCCTCCGGTCTGAGGCCGGTGCAGGAATCACCGGCTGACCGGTGACTCCTGCACTTGCCAGCCGAAATTTCCCCTGGCATGTGCGTGAGTCACCGGTCAACCGGTGACTCCGCACCCCCCGAGCCTCAGTCGCCCCGACCGACGTGGAAGTCGCGGAGGGTGGCGGTGCCGGGGGCGAGGTCGGCCCAGGGGCCCTCGAAACCGAAGACGGCGACGGCGCTCGTGGGGAACCCGGCCATCATCCGGTCGGACGCGTCGGCGTCGCCGTCACCGTCGTCGAGGAGCTGGGCGAGCGAGCCCATGGTGGGGTTGTGGCCGACCACCACCACGCTGGCCACCGTGTCGTCGAGGCCGCGGACGAGGTCGAGGGCGCTGTCGACGCCGGCGCTGTAGAGGCCCGCGGTCGAGGTCGGGCTCGAGCGTCCAGCCGGCCGCGTCGGCGAGCGCGCGCCAGGTCTCCTCGGTGCGCGTGGCGGCCGAGACGAGGGCATGGTCGGGGGCGAGCCCCACCGAGGCGAGCCACCGGCCCGCCGCCGCGGCGTCGACGTGGCCACGCTCGGCCAGCCGGCGCTCGGCGTCGCTCGGTCCGTCCTGCTCCGCCTTGGCGTGCCTCATCACCACCAGCGTCCGCTCCGCCACGCCCCCCACGATAGGTGGTGCCTCTCACCCCTAGGGTGAGCTGTCATGGCTCGCGGTCCCCTGTTCGTCATCGGCGGGGCGGAGGACAAGCTGCGGCGGCGCACGATCCTGCGCGAGCTGGTCGCAGCGGCCGGCGGGGAGCGGGCCCGGATCGCGGTGATCCCCACCGCGTCGTCGCTCGGCCCCGAGGTGGTCGAGGTCTACGAGGCGCTGTTCCGCCGCGAGGGCGCCGCCGAGGTGGTGGCGGTCCGCCCCGAGAGCCGCGAGGACGCGCACGACCCCGCCCTGGTCGCCGCCGTCGACGGCGCCACGGGCGTCTTCATGACCGGCGGCAACCAGCTCAAGCTGTCGGCGATCGTGTGCGGCACGCCGCTCGGCGACGCCGTCGTGGCCGCCCACGAGCGGGGCGCGATGGTGGCCGGCACGTCGGCCGGGGCGAGCATCCAGTCCAGCCACATGGTCGCGTTCGGCGGGCCGGGCGCCACCCCCAAGCAGCGGATGACGCAGGTGGCGGCCGGGCTCGGGCTGCTGCCGTCGTCGGTGATCGACCAGCACTTCGACCAGCGCAACCGCTACGGCCGGCTGCTCATGATCGTGGCCCAGTCGCCGCAGCTGCTCGGCATCGGCGTCGACGAGGACACCGCGGCGGTGGTGGAGGGCGACGTGCTGCGCGTGATCGGCCGCGGCGCGGTGACGATCTTCGACCCCGCCCGCATCACCACGAACGCCTTCGAGGCCAAGCGCTCCCAGCCGATCCTCGCCAGCGGCGTGGTGCTGCACGTGCTGCCGGAAGGCTCCGCGTTCGACCTCACCACCCGCACGCTGGTGCCGTTCGATCACGAGGTCGACGCCTCCGAGGCGGCCGAGATCGCCGAGGCCGGCCAGGACCTCAAGCAGCTCGCCCGCGACATCGCCGCCGCCGACGCCTCCCCCACCGCCCTCCGGCGGCGTCTCGCACGAAGCCGTTCCCGACCCCGTCGTTGAGCAGGAGAGCACCGTGACCGAACGACCGACGCCCGACCTCACGATCCTCGAGACCCGGGTCTACCGCGGTGCCAACGTGTGGTCCTACGACAAGGCGATCCATCTCGTCGTCGACCTCGGCTCGCTCGAGGAGTTCCCGACCAACACGATCCCCGGCTTCACCGAGCACCTGCTGGAGATGCTGCCCGGGCTGCGCGAGCACACCTGCTCGCGCGGCAAGCGCGGCGGGTTCGTGGAGCGGCTCGACGAGGGCACCTGGCTCGGGCACGTGGCCGAGCACGTCGCGCTGGCCCTGCAGCAGGTCGTCGGGCACGACATCCGGCGCGGCAAGACCCGCGGCGTGAAGGGCCAGAAGGGCCTCTACAACGTGATCTTCGGCTACCAGGACGAGCAGGTCGGGCTGGCCGCCTCCCGGCTCGCCGTCCGGCTGGTCAACCACCTGGTGCAGGCCGACCCGGAGTTCGACTGGGACACCGAGCTCGAGACGTTCATCAAGCGCGCCCAGCGGACGGCGTTCGGCCCGTCGACGCAGGCGATCCTCGACGAGGCCGTCTCGCGCGACATCCCGTGGATCCGGCTCAACCAGCACTCGCTGGTGCAGCTCGGCCACGGCGCGTACGCCAAGCGGATCCGCGCCACCATGACGTCGAACACCTCCTCGATCGCCGTCGACATCGCCTCCGACAAGGACCTCACGACGTCGCTCCTCGCGGCCGCCGGGCTGCCGGTGCCGAAGCAGGAGATGATGCGCCACGTCGACGCCGCCGTCCGCGCGGCCGAGCGGATCGGCTACCCGGTGGTGCTGAAGCCGCTCGACGGCAACCACGGGCGCGGCGTGATCCTCGACAACGAGAACGAGGACGACGTCCGCGCCGCCTTCGAGGCCGCGCAGGCGGAGTCGCGGCGCGGCGTGATCCTGGTGGAGCAGCAGATCGTCGGCAAGGACTACCGCTGCCTCATCATCGACGGCCGGGTGGCCGCCATCGCGGAGCGGGTGCCGGCGTCGGTCACCGGCGACGGCAACGCCACCGTCGAGGAGCTCGTCGACACCGCCAACGCCGACCCGCGGCGCGGCGTCGGCCACGAGAAGGTGCTCACGCGGATCAAGGTCGACGACGCCGCGATCGGGCTGGTGCGCGAGCAGGGCTTCGAGATGTCCGACGTGCCGCCCGAGGGGCAGGTGGTGAAGCTCGCGCTCACCGGCAACATGTCCACCGGCGGCATCTCGATCGACCGCACCTTCGAGGCGCACCCCGAGAACGTCGAGATCGCCGAGGAGGCCGCCCGGATGGTCGGCCTCGACATCGCGGGCATCGACTTCATCTGCCCCGACATCACCGAGCCGGTGCGCGAGACCGGCGGCGCGATCTGCGAGGTGAACGCGGCGCCCGGGTTCCGCATGCACACGCACCCGACGATCGGCGAGCCGCAGTTCATCGCCAAGCCCGTCGTCGACATGCTCTTCCCGCCCGGCGCCACCTCGCGGATCCCGATCGTCGCCGTCACCGGCACCAACGGGAAGACGACGACGTCGCGGATGATCAGCCACGTCTTCAAGGGCATGGGCCGCAAGGTCGGCATGACGTCGACCGACGGCGTCGTGATCGACGAGCGGCTGCTGATCCGGGCCGACGCGTCCGGCCCGCGCTCGGCGCGGATGGTGCTGCAGAACCCGCGGGTCGACTTCGCGGTGTTCGAGGTGGCCCGCGGCGGCATCCTGCGCGAGGGCCTCGGCTACGAGCGCAACGACGTCGCCGTCGTGCTCAACGTGCAGCCCGACCACCTCGGGCTGCGCGGCATCGACACCGTGGAGCAGCTCGCCGACGTCAAGGCCGTGCTGGTGGAGGCGGTGCCGCGCGACGGGCACGCCGTCCTCAACGCCGACGACCCGCTGGTGCGCGAGATGCGGCGCCGCTGCTCGGGCCAGGTGGTGTGGTTCTCGATGGAGGAGCCCGGGCTCGGAGACCCGCGACATGATCGACGCCCACTGCCGGCGCGGTGGGAAGGCGCTGGTGCTGAACCCCAGCGAGCGCGGCGAGATGATCGTGGTGAAGCACGGGCCGCGCGAGATGCAGCTGGCCTGGACCCACCTGCTGCCGGCCACCTTCGGCGGCCGGGCCCGCATGAACGTGCAGAACTCACTCGCCGCGGCCGCTGCCGCGTTCGCCGCCGGGGCGCCGCTGCACGACATCAGGCAGGGCCTGCGCACGTTCTCGACGAGCTACTACCTCTCCCCCGGCCGGCTCAACGAGGTGGAGGTCAACGGCGTCAACGTGATCGTCGACTACTGCCACAACGCCCCTGGCATGCGGATGCTCGGCGACTTCGTCGACCGGGTCGGCGACTCGCTGGAGTCGTCCCACGAGCTGGCCCGGCCGTCGCGGATCGGTGTCATCGCCACCGCCGGCGACCGCCGCGACCAGGACATGCGCGAGCTCGGAGAGATCGCCGCGCAGCACTTCGACGTCGTCGTCGTGCGCGAGGACGTCTCCTTGCGCGGCAAGGAGCGCGGCTACGTGGCCGGCCTCGTGATGGAGGGCGTCCGTGCCGCGATGGCCGACGGCGCCCGGTGCAAGCAGGTCGAGGAGGTGCTCGAGGAGATCGACGCCGTCCGGCACGCCATGGCCCGCGCCAACCCGGGCGACCTCGTCGTCATCTGCGTCGACCAGCACGCCGCGGTGATGAGCGAGCTCGAGACCTGGTCGTCGCAGGCGCAGGCCGGTTCCGGCGCCACCGACGAGGCCCCCGCCGCCGACCCGGACTTCGCCCCGGCGCCGGCCGAGGTCTGACCCACCGGACTTATCAGGCACTTCGCCGACTTCCCAGGGGTCGTTCCAGCTCTGGTTGGCAAGCCCGCGGCCGGGCTTGTCGAGGTATTCCAGCAGGTGGTCGCCGTCGGCGTCGCCGTACTCAACCTGCCACGGTGAAGGGGTGAGGATCCTCAGCCGTCGGCGGTGACCGCCAGGAGTTGACGGGTGAGCTTGGCGGCACCAGCGATGTCGAGCCCGCCACCGGTGACGATGACCATCAGCAGGTCGTCGTCCTCGTCATGGGCACACACCACGACGTCGTCCATGTCGAACTCCTCGGCGGCGTCTCCACAGGCGAGAGCCTGGCTCGGATGCTCGACCGGCATCGTGGTGCCGATGCTGACGCCCTTGTCGCTCAGGGCCAGGTGCAACCGCGACGGCCGGGTCGGCGGCCGAGGCGCGCTGGTACTCGCCCACCGTCGCGGCGCGGAGTGCCGTGAGCACACCCTGGCCACGGCGATACTCCCGATAGATCGCGTCCGAGAAGTACTCGTCGGCGTCCTCGGGGTCCTCCACGAGGAATTCGATCGCGTCGGCCTCGCGAGCGCGCACCCCTGCCCCGGTCGCCCGTCGCCATCCCGCGAACTCCTCCTCGGGCAACGAGAGCGAGGGCTGCGCGGCCGCGGCGTCGCCCGCGCGCGTCATGCGCTGGTCGTCCGTCCGCTCGCGCACCTCGGGGACGACGAGCACCACGACCGCAAACGACAGCCGCGACAAGAGCCGCCGCCGGCAGCAACAGCCGCCACCCGCCGACGCGCGCCGACGCGCGCGCGACCCGGCGGGCGCACGGGCGGGGCCGGGGAGGCGACCGACATGGCGGAAGGGTCACACGGATCGCGACGAAATGGAGTCAGATCCGGTTGAGCGCGCCGCCCGGGCCATCTGGTGTCGGGTACTCATGCCGGGACGCCGTCCGTCGGGCGACGGTGGCGGGGTGGACCCCTACAGCGCGTCGCACCTCGCGGCCCTCGCCGTCCTCGTCGCCGGGCTGCCGGTGGCGGTGCTGCTCGGTCGGCGGGAGCGTCGCGCGGGTGACGATCGGCTCAGCCGGGCGTTCGCGGTCGCGATCCCGATGGTGTTCGTGCCCACCCAGGTGGTCGAGCTCGCCACCCGGTGGGACCTCCAGGTGTCGGTGCCGCTGCACCTGTGCGACCTGGCGTGGGTCGCGGCCGCGTTGGCGCTGTGGACCCAGGATCGCCGGGTCGTGACGCTCACCTACCTCTGGAGCCCGCTCACGCTCCAGGCCGTGCTGACGCCGTCGCTGGGCGAGGACTTCCCCGACCTGCGCTTCCTCGCCTACTGGGCGCTCCACCTGCTGATCCTGTGGGCGGCGGCGTTCCTGGTGGGCGGCCTCGGGCTCACCCCGGACTGGCGCGGGTTCCGCTTCGCGGTGGCGGTGACCGCGGCGTGGGTCGCGACGGCGGCCGCGTTCAACGTGGCGTGCGGCACCAACTACGGCTACCTCGTGCGCAAGCCGGGCAGCGGATCGGTGCTCGACCTGCTCGGGCCGTGGCCGGGCTACCTCCTGGTCGAGGCCGTCGTCGTGCTGGCCGCCTGGGTGCTGATGACGGCGGCCCTGGCAGGGTGGCGACATGAGCACCCCGACCGTCGTCGTCACCGGTTCCAACGGCCTCGTGGGGTCCGCCGTCTGTCGGGCGCTGGCCGGCCGCGGCGCCTCGGTGCGCGCCGTCGTGCGGCGTGAGGGCACGGCGCCGGCCGGCGCCGAGGAGGTGGTCGGTGACTTCACCGACGCCCGACTTCGCCGCCTCCGTCGTCGCCGGCGCGGACGCCGTCGTCACCACCGTGTACCCGATGGGCGGCGCCGACCGCGCCGAGCAGGCACGGGTCTCCGTCGACGGCACGGCCGCGCTCGCCCGAGCCGCCGCCGAGGCCGGCGTCGCGCGCCTGGTGCACCTCTCGACCGCCGGCGCGTACGACCGCTCCCCCGGCGTGGGTGACGTCGACGAGTCGGCGGCCCTGGTGCCGGACGACGCCGGCGACTACCCCGTCGTCAAGCGCGACACCGACGCCGCCCTCGCCGACGTCGACGGGATCACCCGGGTGCTGCTGCGCCCGCCCGCCATCCTCGGGGCGGGCGACACCTCGGTGTGGAACACGGTGATCCCGGCCGAGGTGCGCGACGACGAGTCGGAGCGCCACACGGTGCCGTCGAAGTCGTTGCCGTGGGTGCACGTCGACGACCTCGCGGCGTTCGCGGCCGAGGTCGCGCTCGGGCGCGTGGCCACCTCGGACGACCCCGAGGCCGGGCCGGTGGCGGGCGGCTGCACCCCGGTGAACGTGGCCAGCGGCGTCGCCACCTGGCGGGAGTATCTCGGCGCCGTGTGCTCCGCCGTCGGCGTCGAGCCGGTGTGGGACGACGGCCCGGCCTGGACCGGTCGCATCGTCGCCGACCGCGCCGCCCGATGGGGGTTCTCCCCCGCCGTCACCTTCGACGAGGCGCTCGCCGAGCTCGTGGCCGGACTACGCGCGTAGGGCCGCGGCGCGGACCTTGGCGGCGAGGGTCTCCGGACTGTCGGGGGTGCCGCCGTGCTCGGCGATCCAGTCGTAGCACTCCTGGCGCTCGGCGTGGCACATGACGCCGACGACGTCGCCGGGCAGCGCCTGGCCGACGAGGGCGGCGAGCACGGCGACCTCGGTGGGGTAGGCCGGGATGGCGGTGACGCCGACGCGCTCGGCGCCGGCGCGCATCAGGCCCTCGAGCTCCTCGATGGTGCGGCCGCGCAGGTACTGATCCTTGTGGCCGATGGCGACGACGTCGCTGTCGCGGGCGGCGATCTCGGCGAGCTTCTCGATGAGCTCGTCGGTGCGGTCGCCGACGACGCCGAGCCCGAGCAGCAGCCGGCTGCCCTCGGCCCGGACACCGTTCATGACCTCCAGCAGCGCCTCGAGCCCGGCCTCGTTGTGAGCGAGGTCCATCACCACGGACACCTCCCCGTCGGTGCCCACCGGTGCCTGCGGGTGCGGCACGCTGAAGAAGTTCATGCGGCCGGGGTTGTGCTCGGAGTCCGGGCGGAACGTGCGCAGGCCCTCGACCACGAAGTCGCGCGGGATGCCCACGGCCAGTGCGGCCGACGCGGCGGCGAGCGTGTTCTCGACGTTGAACCGCGACAAGCCGGCCAGGGTCATGGGGACGTCGACCAGCTCGACGAGCGGGTCGGGGTCGCTGTTCGGCGTCAGCACCGACACCCAGCCGTCGATCACGGTGGTGGCGCGGCCGCCGTCGCTGAGGGTCTCGCGGACGCCCGGGCTGTCGGGATCGCGGGAGAACACCCAGGGCTGCGCCTTGACCATCGAGCGCATCGCGTAGACCCGCGGGTCGTCGGCGTTGAGCACCGCCCAGCCGTCCTTGCGGGTGATCCGCGGCACGACGGCCTTCACCTCGGCCAGCTGGTCGACGGTGTCGATGCCGTGCAGGCCGAGGTGGTCGGCGGTCACGTTGGTGACCACCGAGACGTCGTTGCGGGTCAGCCCGATGCCCTTGAGCAGGATGCCGCCGCGCGCCGTCTCGGTGACGGCCAGCTCGACCTCGCGGTGGGCGAGCACCCGGCCGGCGCCGCTCGGGCCGGAGTAGTCGCCGCCCTCCACCAGGACGCCGTCGACGTAGATGCCGTCGGTGCTCGACCACCCCACGTGCCGCCCCTGGGTGCGTGCGATGTGCGCGACCATGCGCGAGGTGGTGGTCTTGCCGTTCGTACCCGTGATCGCCACCACCGGCACCTTCGGCGTGATCGTCGTGGGTCCCGGCCCCGGCGGGGTCTCCCCCACCCGCTCGGCCGCCGCGCTGACGGCCGCCTCGATGTCGGCCCCGGGGACGGCGTCCAGCACGGAGCCGACCGCCCGCCCCATCTCCTCGGCCCGGGTACGGCCCTTCCACGGGAAGGCCACCACGATCGTGTGCGCCTCAGAGGTGCTGCGCACCCGCACCGCGAGCCGCGTGGTGCCCGACTCCTGCGCGATCGCCCGCACCAGCCGGGCGACCGCCCGCAGTGCGAACCGCTGCCGGAATCCGGAGTCGGCGGCGCCGGGCCGGGCGTTCTTGAGCCCGATCCGCTTGGCGAACCGGGCCGCCGTCGCCTCCGAGGCGGCCGAGAGGCCGGCGATGTCGAGGGTCAGCTTGATCGCCGCCCGGGGGAAGTAGAGGTTCGGCCCCTCCAGGACCCGCAGCTCGACCAGGGACGACGCACTCACGGACCGGACGGTATCGACTACGCGCCGGTGGCGTGGAACCCGCCGTCGACGTGCACGATCTCGCCGGTGGTGGCCGGGAACAGGTCGCTCAGCAGCGCGCACACGGCGCGGGCCGTCGGCTCGTAGTCGGCGTTGTCCCAGCCGAGCGGGGCGCGCGTCGTCCAGAGCTCCTCGAGGTCCTCGAAGCCCGGGATCGCCTTGGCGGCCAGCGTCTTGAGCGGGCCGGCCGACACCAGGTTCACCCGGATGCCGTGGGGGCCGAGGTCGCGCGCCAGGTAGCGCGAGGTGGACTCCAGGGCCGCCTTGGCCACGCCCATCCAGTCGTAGGCGGGCCACGCGACGGTGGCGTCGAAGGTCATGCCGACCACCGAGCCGCCCTCGGGCATCAGCGGCCGGCAGGCGGTGCTGAGCGAGGCCAGCGAGTACGCCGACACCTGGAGGGCCTGCGCGACGTCGGGCCACGGACCGTCGAGGAACTTGCCGCCGAGCAGGGTCTCGGGGTTGCCGAAGGCGATCGAGTGCACGACGCCGTCGAGGCCGTCGACGTGCTCGCGCACGGCGTCGGCCAGGCCCGCGAGGTGGTCGTCGTCGGTGACGTCGAGCTCGAGCACCGGCGCCTCGCCGGGCAGCCGCTTGGCGATCCGGCGGGTGATGCCGAGCGCCCGGCCGAAGTTGGAGATCAGCACGGTGGCGCCCTGCTCCTGGGCGTACTTCGCAGTGGCGAAGCCGATCGAGGAGTCCATGGTCACGCCCGCGACCAGGATCCGCTTGCCGTCGAGGAGTCCCATGTCAGTGCCCCATCCCGAGTCCGCCGTCGACCGGGATCACGGCCCCGGTGACGTATCCCGCGCCGTCGCTGGCCAGCCAGGTGACGGCGGCCGCCACCTCGTCCGGGTCGGCGTAGCGCCCCAGCGGCACCTGCGCCCGGATCGACGCCTTCTGGTCGTCGGTGAGCACCGCCGTCATCTCGGTGTCGACGAAGCCCGGCGCCACCACGTTCGCGGTGATCGAGCGCGAGCCGAGCTCGCGCGCCAGGCTGCGGGCCATGCCGACCAGGCCCGCCTTGGACGCCGCGTAGTTGACCTGACCCGCCGAGCCGAGCAGCCCCACCACCGACGAGATGAACACGATCCGGCCGCGGCGCTGCCGCAGCATCCCCTTGGCGGCCCGCTTGGCGAGCCGGTAGGAGCCGGTGAGGTTGGTGTCGATGACCTTCTGCCAGTCGTCCTCCGACATCCGCAGCAGCAGCGTGTCGGCGGTGACGCCGGCGTTGGCCACCAGCACCTCCACCGGCCCGAGCTCGGCCTCCACCTTCGCGAACGCCGCGTCGACGGCCTCGCCGTCGGTGACGTCGCACGTGACGTCGAGCGCACCGTCCGGCGCCCCGCCGCTGCGCGTGGTGACCGCCACCCGGTCGCCCTGCTCGACGAACGCCTCGGCGATCGCGCGGCCGATGCCGCGGTTGCCGCCGGTCACGAGCACGACCCGGCCCTGCTGCTCGGCCACGTCTGATCGTCTCTGTCACGCGTACCGACGCTAGTGCTTACCGGGGGGTAGCCCCTACTCGTCGTCCTCCAGGCGGAACCCGAGCTTGAGGCCGACCTGGAAGTGCTCCACGGCGCCGTCCTTGATCTGGCCGCGGACCTGGGTGACCTCGTACCAGTCGAGGTGGCGCAGGGTCTTGCTGGCGCGCTCGATGCCGTTGTTGATGGCCTGCTCGATGCCCTCCGGCGAGGTGCCGACGATCTCGGTGAGGCGATAGGTGCGGTTGCTCATGTGCCGACCCTAGGGGTGACCTGGCGCGACGTAGTGTGGAGTCATGGCGCGGACTCGGAAATCCACCGACGACGCCGTCCGGATCACCACCGCGGCGGCCAGCGCCAACGACGACCTGCGAGCCCGGCAGCGTCGGTACCTGCTGTCGATGAGCCTGCGCACGATCTGCTTCGTGGGCGCCATCGTCGCCGCGCTCAACGGCATCGACTGGCTGTGGCCGTTCCTCATCGGCGCCGCCATCGTGCTGCCCTACCTCGCGGTGGTGATGGCCAACGCCGCCGCGAGCCGCAAGGACGGCTTCGAGCTGCGCGACGGCGACCTGTCGACGCCGCGGCTGGAGTCCGGCGAGCCGCATCCGCCACGGCTGTGACCGAGCCCGACGTCTGCTCGGCGAGGGGCTGCCAGAACCCCGCCGTGTGGCAGCTGCTGTGGAACAACCCCAAGCTGCACACCCCCGACCGCCGCAAGGTCTGGCTCGCCTGCGACGACCACCGCGAGTCGCTCTCGGACTTCCTCGGCGCCCGCGGTTTCCTCAAGGACGTCGTCGCCCACGAGGCGTGAGTGGCGCCGCACCATTCGTTCGATCGAACGATTGGTGCGCTGAATCGGCACGATCACGTGCACGAATCGTTCGATCGAACGATTCGTGCGCGGGTGAGCCGAGCGGCGCCTCAGCCGCCAATGGCGGACATCGAGCGGGCGGGCTGGAGGAAGCTCGGGTCGTCGATGCCGTGGCCCGGGGCCTTGCCGCGCATGGCGGTGACCCAGAGCCGGGCCAGCTCGGCGTCGTCGGCGCCGGCCCGCAGCGCGCCTCGCAGGTCGGACTCCTTGCGGGCGAAGAGGCAGTCGCGCACCTGGCCGTCTGCGGTGAGGCGCACCCGGTCGCAGTCGCCGCAGAACGGGCGGGTCACCGAGGCGATGACGCCGACGGTGGCCGGCCCGCCGTCGACGAGGAACCGCTCGGCCGGGGCGCTCCCCCGCGGCTCGCCGTCCTCGGTGAGCACGAAGGTCCGATCCAGCACGGCGAGGATCTCCTCGGCCGTGATCATGCCGTCGCGGCTCCAGCCGTGCTGGGCGTCGAGCGGCATCTGCTCGATGAAGCGCAGCTCGTAGCCGCGCTCGAGGCACCAGCCGAGCAGCTCGCCCGCCTGGTCGTCGTTGACGCCGCGCATCAGCACGGCGTTCACCTTCACCGGCGTGAGGCCGGCTGCGGCCGCCGCCTCGAGGCCGGCGACGACGTCGGGCAGCCGGTCGCGGCGGGTGAGCTCGGCGAAGGTCTCGCGGCGCACGGTGTCGAGGCTGACGTTGACCCGGTCGAGGCCGGCGTCGGCGAGCGCACCGGCGGTCCGCGCCAGGCCGAGCCCGTTCGTGGTGACCGAGAGCTCCGCGCGCGGTGCGGCCTCCCGCACCCGGCGCACGATGTCGACCAGGCCGCGCCGCACCAGCGGCTCGCCACCGGTGAACCGCACCTCCTGCACGCCGAGACGCTCGGTGGCCACCGTGACCAGCCGCACCACCTCGTCGTCGGTGAGCACGTCGTCGCCGGGGAGCCAGTCGAGGCCCTCGGCCGGCATGCAGTAGGTGCACCGCAGGTTGCACTTGTCGGTGAGCGAGACGCGCAGGTCCGTCGCCACGCGGCCGAAGCGGTCCGCGAGCGGGGTGACCGGGACGAGGGTGCTCACGCTGCCAGCCTACGGGCGCCCGCGTAGATTCCGAGCGTGCGTTCGTGGGGCTTCCTGCTGAGCCGCCGCTGGGTGCTGTTCGCGCTCGCGGTGGTGGCGCTCGCCTACGGCACGTGGTGGCTCGGCGAGTGGCAGTTCCACCGCCTCGACGACCGCCGGGAGAAGAACGAGGTGGTCGAGGCCAACCTCGACCGGCCCGCCGCGCCCGTCGAGGACGTGCTCGCCGTCGGTCGCGGCGCCGACCGGGAGGACGAGTGGCGCCAGGTGACGGCGACCGGTGAGTACGCCGTCGACGACACCGTGATCGTGCGCTACCGCAGCGGTGACGACGGCTCCTCCGGCGTGGACGTCGTGGTGCCGCTGGTGACCGCCGACGGCACCGCGCTCGTGGTCGACCGCGGCTTCCTCGCCACCGACTCCGCCGACGGCGTGCCGAGCATCGACGAGGTGCCCGCGCCGCCGTCCGGCGAGGTGAGCATCACCGGGTGGGTGCGGGTGGACGGCACCGGCGACAGCACCCGGGTGAGCGACGGCTCCACCCGCGCGATCAGCTCGGCGCGGATCGGCGAGGCGCTGGGGCGCGAGGTGTACGGCGGGTTCGTGGACCTCGACGAGGAGGACCCGGCCCCCGACGAGGCCCTGGAGCGCACCGAGACCCCGGACCTCGGCGAGGGCCCGCACTTCTTCTACGGCCTGCAGTGGTGGTTCTTCGGCGTGCTCGCGATCGGCGGGTTCGGCTACCTGGCCTGGGACGAGCGGCGGCGGCCCCGCAGCGAGCGCCCGGCCCGACCCTCGCGCGAGAAGCCGCCGCGACGCACCAACGTGCCGGCCGGGTCGCAGCGGCCGACGCGCAAGGAGCGCCGCGAGGCCGGGGCGGCCGACTCCAGCCCCCGGAGCTAGGCAGGCACGTCCTCGACGAGCTGGGTGCGGTAGAGGTCGGCGTAGAGGCCACCGCGGCGCAGCAGCTCCTCGTGGGTGCCGGACTGCACGATCCGGCCCTCGTCGACCACGAGGATCCGGTCGGCCTTGCGCACCGTGGAGAGGCGGTGCGCGATCACCAGCGAGGTGCGTCCCTCGAGGGCGGCGTCGAGCGCGCGCTGGACGGCGGCCTCGGACTCGCCGTCGAGGTGGGCCGTGGCCTCGTCGAGCACCACGATCGACGGCGACTTGAGCAGCAGCCGGGCGATCGCCAGCCGCTGCCGCTCGCCGCCGGAGAGCCGGTAGCCGCGGTCGCCGACGACGGTGTCGAGCCCGTCGGGCAGCGCCCGCACCAGCCGGGCGACCTGCGCCGCCTCCAGCGCCGCCCAGACGTCGTCGTCTCCCGCGTCGGGGCGGGCGTAGACCAGGTTGGCGCGGATCGTGTCGTGGAACATGTGCGCGTCCTGGGTGACGTAGCCGACGGCGTCCTCGAGCGAGTCGAGGGTGACGTCGCGGACGTCGTGGTGGCCCACGTAGACGGCGCCCGAGTCGACGTCGTAGAGCCGGGCCACCAGGTGCGTGATCGTGGTCTTGCCGGCGCCGGACGGCCCGACCAGCGCGACCATGTCGCCCGGCTCGGCCACGAACGAGATGTCGTGGAGCACCTGCTCGTGGTCGCGGGAGATGCCGCGGGCCACGGTCTCCAGCGAGCCCAGCGAGACGTCGTCGGCGCGCGGGTAGGTGAACGAGACGTGGTCGAGCTCGAGCGCGGCCGGTGTGCGGCGGCACGAACGCGGCGTCCGGCTTCTCCTGGATCAGCGAGGGCAGGTCGAGCACCTCGAAGACCCGCTCGAAGCTCACCAGCGCGGTCATGATGTCGATGCGCACGTTGGACAGGCCCTGCAGCGGACCGAGCAGCCGCAGCAGCAGCGTGGCCAGGGCGAGCAGGGTGCCGACGGTGAGGGTCTGGTCGATGGCGAGGTGGCCGCCGACGCCGTAGACCAGGGCGGTGGCGAGTGCCGGCACCATCACCATCGCGGCGCCGAAGATGCGGGTGATGAGCGTGATGCGGACGCCGAGGTCGCGCACGTAGCCGGCCTTGTCGGCGAACAGGTCGTCCTCCTCGCCGCGACGGCCGAACAGCTTGAGCAGCATCGCGCCGCCGACGTTGAACCGCTCGGTCATCACGTTGCCGAGGTCGGCGTTGCCGTCCATCTGCCGCCGCGTGAGCCCGGCGAGCCGCCCGCCGACCCACCGCGAGAGCAGGAACAGGAACGGGAACAGCGCGAGGCACAGCAGGGTGACCTGCCAGCTCAGCGCGAGCATCGCGATGCCCACCACCACCACGGCGATGCTGTTGGCGACCGTGCTCGACAGCGTGGAGGTGAACGCGCGCTGGGCGCCGATCACGTCGTTGTTGAGCCGCGACACCAGCGCGCCGGTCTGGGTGCGGGTGAAGAACGCGAGCGACTGTCGTTGCACGTGCCCGAACACCTGGGTACGGAGGTCGAAGATCAGGCCCTCGCCGATCCGCGAGGAGAGCCAGCCGCCGAGGACGGCGATGCCCGGCGTTGAGCACCGCGACGCCCGCCATCGCGAGCGCGATCGCGGTGACCACCTCCCCGTTGCCGGCGATGATGCCGTCGTCGACGAGGTACTTGATCAGCAGCGGGAGCACGACCACCATCGCGGCGTCGACCACCGTGACGGCGAGGAAGAACGTGATCAGCCGGCGGTGCGGGGTGGC
This sequence comes from uncultured Actinomycetota bacterium, assembly GCA_963808855.1. Taxonomy (GTDB): domain Bacteria; phylum Actinomycetota; class Actinomycetes; order Propionibacteriales; family Nocardioidaceae; genus Nocardioides. Next base: position 2,439,284 of record CAWEHA010000002.1, read on the forward strand.
GAAGCCGAGCACCCGGCGCACGGTGCCGGGCTTGACGCGGTTGTCGACGGCGCTGCGGTCGGAGCGCAGGTGCCGCCAGGCGGAGGCGTTGGGATAGAGCGAGGACATGGCGTCCTCCCCTCGGTGTCAGTTCGGTTGCATGAGTCCGGTCAGCTCGCGGAACCGGCGGCCCTGGGCCTCACGCTCGAGTCGTCGTTGCTCGTCGAGGGGCCGGCGGGCGGCGTCCAGCAGGAGTGCCTTGGTCTCACGGACCGCGCCCGGGAGGGGCGCGGTGAGGGCCTTCACGAGATCGGCGACCGTGGCGTCGAGGTCGCCCTCGGGGACGGCGGTCAGCGCGAGGCCGAGCCGCACCGCCTCCTCGGCGCCGACCATGCGCGCCGTGGCGCAGATCTCGAGTGCTCTCGGATACCCAACACGCTCGAGCAGCGGTTGTGTTCCCGTGAGGTCGGGGACCAGGCCCAGTGCGGCCTCCTTCATCGAGAACTGAGCGGTGTCGGCGGCCACCACGAGGTCGCACGACAGGGCGAGCTGGAAGCCGGCGCCGATCGCGTAGCCCTGCACCGCAGCGATCGACACGAACCGCGAGTCACGCAGCCAGGTGAAGCCCTGCTGGTAGCCGTCGATGGTGGCCGAGATCTGCTCGTCTGCCTGCGTCATCAGCTGCGCCACCGACGCGTCGCCGCTGGCGGGGTCGAGCAGGCTGCGGTCGAGGCCCGCGGAGAACGTGGACCCCTCGCCTCGCACCACGACCACCCGCACGTCGTCGTCCAGCGAGGCGCCGACGTCGGCCAGGGCGTGCCACATCGCCGGGGTCTGGGCGTTGCGCACCTGCGGCCGGTCGAGGGTGACGGTGGCGACGGCGCCGTCGACGGCGAGCCGCAGCCCCGCAGCGGCCAGAGAGTCGGGGTCCATGCCCGCGATCGTAGAGAGCCCCACCGACCGTCCCGAAAGTTCCGGGCGGGTCGGCCTTGAACTCAACCTAACTTCAGGTTGAACACTCGGCGTCATGACCACTGCACTCGTGACCGGAGGGTCGGTCGGACTCGGCCGCTCCCTCACCCACTCGCTGCTGGCCGACGGCTGGACCGTCGTCACCGACGCCCGCGACGGCCGGCGGCTCGATCGGCTGGCGAAGGAGGCGACCCGGATCGAGGGAGGCGGCCGGCTGGTCGTCGTCCCCGGCGACGTCGCCGACGCCGGGCACCGGGCGGCGCTCGCGGCCGCGGTGACCGGACCGCTCGACCTGCTCGTGCACAACGCGAGCACGCTCGGCCCGGTGCCGCTCCGGCCGCTGCGCGACACCACGGCGGACGACCTGCGGGCGGCCTGGGAGACCAACGTGGTGGCGCCGGTGGCCCTCACCGCGCTGCTCCTCCCCCGGCTGCGGGAGGCGGCCGGCGTCGTCGTCGGCGTCACCTCGGACGCCGCGGTGGAGCACTACGAGACCTGGGGCGCCTACGCGGCGACCAAGACCGCCCTCGAGCACGCCGTGCTGACCATCGGGGCGGAGGAGTCGGTGCTGGCCTACGCGGTCGACCCCGGCGACCTGCGCACCGACATGCACCAGGCGGCGTTCCCGGGCGAGGACATCTCCGATCGGCCGCTGCCCGAGAGCGTCGTGCCGGCGTTCCGGCGGCTGCTGTGGCACCGCCCCGCCAGCGGCCGGCACCGGCTCAGCGACTGGGCCGAGCCCACCTACTCCTACGACAGCACCGAGAGGAACACCGCATGAGGACCCTCGACGAGCACCCCACCACCGTCTTCACCGCACCGCCCGAAGCGTTCGCCGCCGCGCCGGCCGAGGAGCGTGGCGTCGAGCGCGACGCCACCCGCCTGCTGGTGGCGCGGCCGGACGGCGTCGTGCACTCACGCTTCCGCGACCTCGCCGACCACCTGTGCGCCGGCGACCTCGTGGTGGTGAACGACTCCGCCACCGTGCCCGGCCAGCTGGACGCCGTCTCCGACCGGCACGGCCCGGTCGTCGTGCACCTGGCGACGCCGCTGGACGACGGCACCTGGGTGGTCGAGGTGCGCTCCGCGCCGGACGCCGCCCGGGCGGTGCTCGATGCCGCCGCCGGCGACCGCCTGGTCCCTGGAGCGGCTCACCCTCGACCTGCTGGCGCCGTACCCGCGCCCGCACTCCTCCCCCACCGGCGTGGGCAACCGACTGTGGCGCGCCCGCGTCACCGGCGACGCCGACCGCGCGATGCGGCGCTCCGGTCGGCCGATCGCCTACGGCTACCTCGACCGCCGCTACCCGATCTCGGCCTACCAGACCGTGTTCGCGGCCCGGCCCGGGAGCGCCGAGATGCCGTCGGCGGCCCGGCCGTTCACCCACGACCTGGTGACCCGGCTGGTCACCCGGGGCGTCGGCGTCGTGCCGATCACCCTGCACACCGGCGTCTCCTCCCAGGAGGCCGGCGAGGCCCCGCAGCCGGAGCGGTTCGCGGTGTCCGAGAACACCGCCCGGCAGGTGAACGCCGTCCGGGCCGGTGGCGGGCGGGTGGTCGCCGTCGGCACCACGGTCACCCGGGCGCTGGAGTCCGCGGTGGACGACGGCCGGGTGGTGGCCCGCGAGGGCTGGACCGAGCGGGTCGTCACGCCGGCGCAGCCGCCCGTCGTCGTCACCGGGCTGGTGTCGGGCTGGCACGACCCGGCGGCGTCCCACCTGCTGCTCGTGGAGGCCGTCGCCGGCCCCGACCTCACCCAGCGCGCCTACGACGCCGCCTCCACCGGCGGCTACCTGTGGCACGAGTTCGGGGACGCCGGGCTGTTCCTGCCGTAGCTACGCCAGCGCGACAGGCACGTAGCCGTTGACCTTCCGAGGTCTCGACACCCGCGTCACGACTTCGCAAGCTCAGTCGTGGCGGGAAGCTCGACCACCATTGATCTCGTCACGCAAGCGCGACGAGATCGGCGTAGTCGTCGTTCCAGAGGTCCTCGACGCCGTCGGGGAGGATGAGCACGCGGTCGGGCTCGAGGGCCGAGACCGCGCCCTCGTCGTGGGTGACGAGCACGATCGCGCCCTCGTAGGTGCGGATGGCGCCCAGCACCTCCTCGCGGGAGGCGGGGTCGAGGTTGTTGGTGGGCTCGTCGAGCAGCAGCACGTTGGCGCTCGACACCACGAGCGAGGCCAGCGCGAGCCGGGTCTTCTCGCCGCCCGACAGCACCGCGGCCGGCTTGTCGGCGTCGTCGCCGGAGAAGAGGAACGAGCCGAGCACCGAGCGGGCGTCGGTGTCGGTGAGGTGGGGCGCCGCGCTCTGCATGTTCTCGAGCACGGTGCGGTCGGTGTCGAGGGTCTCGTGCTCCTGGGCGTAGTAGCCGACCTTGAGCCCGTGACCCGGCGTCACCTCGCCGGTGTCGGGGGCGTCGACGCCGGCCAGGATCCGCAGCAGCGTGGTCTTGCCGGCACCGTTGAGGCCGAGGATGACGACGCGGGAGCCGCGGTCGATCGCCAGCTCGACGTCGGTGAACACCTCCAGCGAGCCGTAGGACTTCGACAGCTCGGCCGCCGTGAGCGGGGTCTTGCCGCACGGCGCCGGGGCCGGGAACTTGATGCGCGCCACCTTGTCGGCCCGGCGCTCGTCCTCGACGCCGGCCATGAGCCGCTCGGCCCGCTTGAGCATCGACTGGGCGGCCTGGGCCTTGGTGGCCTTGGCGCGCATCCGGTTGGCCTGGTCGGTGAGCGTCTTCGCCTTGTTCTCGGCGTTCATCCGCTCGCGGTGGCGTCGCTTCTCGTCGGTCTCGCGCTGCGTGAGGTAGCGGCGCCAGCCCATGTTGTAGACGTCGACGGCGGCGCGGTTGGCGTCGAGGTGCAGCACCCGGTTGACGGTCTGCTCGAGCAGCGCGTTGTCGTGGCTGATCACGACGAAGCCGCCGGAGCGGTTCTTGAGGAACTCGCGCAGCCAGACGATCGAGTCGGCGTCGAGGTGGTTGGTGGGCTCGTCGAGGATCAGCACCTCCGCGCCGGAGAACAGGATCCGCGCCAGCTCGACGCGGCGGCGCTGGCCGCCGGAGAGGGTGCCGAGCGGCTGGCTCAGGATCCGGTCGGGGATGCCGAGGCTGGCCGCGATCGTGGCGGCCTCCGACTCCGCGGCGTACCCGCCGCCCGCCTCCATCTCGTCCTGGGCGCGGGAGTAGCGATTCATCGCGCGCTCGCGGGTGGCGGGGTCGTCGCTGCCCATCTGCTGCTCGGACTCGGCGATGCGGCGCACGACGGCGTCCAGGCCGCGCGCGGAGAGGATCCGCTGCCGGGTGACCACGTGCAGGTCACCGGCGCGGGAGTCCTGCGGGAGGTAGCCGACGTCGCCGGTGCGCGTGACGTGGCCGTTCGCCGGCAGCTGCTCCCCGGAGAGCACCTTGGTGAGCGTCGTCTTGCCGGCGCCGTTGCGGCCGACCAGGCCGACCTTGTCGCCGGGGCCGACCCGGAACGAGACGTTCTCCATGAGGAGCCTGGCGCCCGCTCGGACCTCGAGCTGGTGGGCGGTGATCATGGGGTCTGGTTCCTGAGGGTGGAAGACGGGCGCGGCTGCGGCCCTAGTCTCTCAGCATGCGGTTCAACCCCAAGGCCCGCCTCGACACCGGCCGTGTCTCGGACGCCGGCGGCGGCGGTGGTGGTGGCGGCGGCATCCGGCTCCCGGGTGCCGTGGCCGGTGGTGGCGGCGTCGTCGGGGTGATCGTCGTCGTGGTGTTCATCCTCATCCAGGTGCTGGGTGGCGGCGGGTCCGGCGGCGGAGGCGGGCTCGGCGGCAGTGCGCTCGACAGCAGCCGGTTCAGCGACACCGGCCGCTACTCGTCGTGCCAGACCGGCGAGGACGCCAACAAGAGCGCCGACTGCGCCCGGGTCGCCGTCGAGAACTCGCTGTACGACTTCTGGTCCGACGAGCTGGGGTCCGACTTCCGTGCGGCGGACCAGATCGTCACCTTCACCGGGGAGATCTCCACCGGCTGCGGCGGCGCGTCGTCCGCCGTCGGACCGTTCTACTGCCCCTCCGACGAGCGGATCTACCTCGACTCCGGCTTCTTCGAGGAGGTGCTCGAGAAGCAGCTCGGCGGCCCGGACGGCGGGTTCGTGGAGCCGTACGTGCTCGCCCACGAGTACGGGCACCACATCAGCAACCTGACCGGCGACATCGGCAAGGTGAAGGGCGACACCGGCCCGCAGAGCACCGGCGTCCGCCTCGAGCTGCAGGCCGACTGCTACGCCGGCATGTGGGCTCGCGCCGCCACCCAGACCGAGGACGCCGACGGCAACGTGCTGTTCGCCTCCCTCACCGACGAGGACATCGACCTCGCCCTGGAGGCCGCCGCCGCCGTCGGCGACGACCGGATCCAGGAGCGCACCCAGGGTCAGGTCACCGAGGAGTCCTGGACCCACGGCTCCGCCGAGCAGCGGCAGAAGTGGTTCCGCATCGGCTACGAGCAAGGGCTCCCTCGACGCCTGCGACACCTTCTCGGCCGGCACCGTCTGAGGTAGGCCTCTGCCACGGGCAGCAATTCACCGGCCGGCCGGTGAATTGCTGGCTTGGACGATGAAATTTCGTACTCCCAGGCAGGAGTTCATCGGCCAGCCGGTGAATTCTGTGACAGGTGGGATCAGCCGAGCAGCGCCTCGACCTGCGGGAACAGGCGTTGGAGGGCGCGGAGGTGGGGGGCGACGGCGGGGTGGCGGTACTTGGCCGCCAGGGCGCCCTCGCCGGGAGCGGCGCGGGCGAGCGCCCACTCGGCGCGGCCGAGGGCGGTGAGGACGGCAGCCACCCGGGCGCCGAGCAGGACGTCGTCGGGGTCGGCGAGGCCGGGCGGCAGGCCGAGCAGGTAGGCGTCGAGCAGCGGCTCGAAGCCCTCGCGCGCCGCGACCGCGTGCAGGCCGAGGTCGACGCCGACCGGGCCGACGCCGAGCGAGCCCCAGTCGATCCCGAGGACGTCGTCGCCGTCGCGACCGGGCAGGTTGGCCGACGTCGGGTCGCCGTGCAGCGGCACCTGCGGGATCGCGTCGAGCCGGTCGAGGAAGGCGTGGCGCCGCGACCACAGGTGGTCGGCGACGTCGGCGACCGTGGTGCGGGCGAGGGTGGGCCAGCCACCGGCGAGCCGCTCGGTGCGGTCGAGGCGGGCGCGCAGCAGGTCGGCGGCGAGGAAGCGCGGCCGCGGCAGGTCGGCGCCCGCGAACCGGCCGAGCGCGACGGCGACGAACAGCCCGCTGACGGCGGCGTCCTCCACCCACTCCCGGGTGAGGGTGATGCCCGCGGCGTCCTCCTCCACCGCCGCCGCGACCCCCCGCACCCCCTGCGTGTGCAGCACGATGCCGGTGGTGAGCACGTCCGCCTCGCGCCGCCAGTACGCCGGGTGGCGGGGGTCGTCGAACTCGGGCGGGTCGTCGGGTCCGGGCAGTGCGAGTCGCTTGATGACGACAGGCTGGTCGCCGAACGCCGTCCGCCACACGCCGACGGTGGAGGGACCGGCGCCACCGGGCAGCGCGTGCCACCCCGGCTCGGGCTGCCACATGCCGCGGACGCTACCGCGCGGGGCGGCGGGAACCCTGGAGGCTGGCATCGGTGCAAATCACTGGTTCACCTGTGATTTCGGCGAACCTCTCCCAGGAAACCCGCACTTCGAACAGGGATCTTCCTGTTCGAAGTGCGCAATTCACTGGTTCACCAGTGAATTACGCAACCCGGACGACCTCAGCCCGGGAGGTCGGCGTTGACGACGTCGACCGCGATCGCCGCCGCGTCGCGGGCCGCGCGCTCCAGGACGGCGCGGCGCGGGTCGGGCACGTCGAGCCACGGGTCGACGACGACGAGACGTGCCAGCCGGGCGTCGGCGAGCACCTCGGCCACCGCGGACCGGTCACCACCGGTCACCAGCGGGCCGTCGAGACCCGCGAGCAGCCGGGCGGCGTGCTCGGCCGCCGCCTCGTAGGCCACCCGCGCCTGGTTGTCGCGGCGTCGCGCGAACCGCTGCTGTGACTGCCCGCCCGCCTTGGTGCGGCCCTGCACGTGACGCTGTCCGACCTTCGACGCGGTCACCCGCTCTTCCGCCAGCCGGGCCACCGCGAACCCGCCCTTGCGCACCAGCAGCACGCCCCAGTCGTCGGGCGCGGCCACCCCGCCGGGGAAGTCGTCCGGCGGTCCCTCGTACGCCGCCGCGAAGGGCAACCTCGCGGTGAACGTCGAGCCGTCGTCGGCACGGCCGGTGAGGGCGCCGTCGTCGACGTCGCAGGTCGCCTCACCGTGGCGTGTCTCGAAGTTCACCAGCCATCGCGACCAGCGCGCGGCCGGAACGTGTCGCGAGACCACCTCGGCACCGTGGCCGTGGGAAGACTGCGACTCAGAGGTCACGCCTGATCTCGTCCTCAGCGGGGAGGTCGGTGCTGCGCCGCAGGTTGAGGATGGCGAGAACGAGTCCTCCCCAGATCACCAGCATCGCGACGAGCATCAAGGCGACGGCGCTGCCACTCATCTCAGTCCCCTTCCCCGGGTGCGGTCGTGGCGTCGTCCTCCGGACGTTCCAGCGAGGTCTGGGCCCGCCAGCGCACCCGGGTGGCGGCGAACCCGAACACCACGACGGCCGCCGCCGCCCCCCAGCCGAACGTGAGCAGCATCCACTCCGGGTAACCCTCGTACGGAGTCTCGACGTCGTCGAGGAAGGCACGCACCAGGACGTAGGCGAGTGCCACGGGCGCGACGACCGAGATGAGGATCCGCCACCAGGCACCGATCGGCACCGAACCGTCGTGGTTGAGGTGGGCCGCCAACGTCGGCAGAGCCCGGACCGCCCACGCGATCACCACCATCGAGACCACCGCGACCAGCAGGATGCCGAACTGGTTGATGAAGTGGTCGACGATGTCGAGCACGTAGATGCCGCTGGTCGTCGAGAACAGCACCAGGCTCAGCACTGCGGCCGGGACCCCGACGACGAGCGTCGCGCCCGTGCGCGACATCTCGAACTTGTCGCGCACGGCCGAGATGACGACCTCGATCACCGAGACCAGCGACGTGATGCCCGCGATCACCAGCGACCCGAAGAACAGCACGCCGATGAACGCGCCCGCGGGCGCCTCGGAGATGATCGCCGGGAAGGCGATGAACGCCAGGCCGATCCCGTCGGTGGCCACCTCGGAGACCGCCGTGTCGTTCGCCTGGGCGATGAACCCCAGCGCGGCGAAGACACCGATGCCCGCGAGCAGCTCGAAGCCCGAGTTGGCGAAGCCGACCACGGCCCCCGAGCCGGACATGTCGGTGCGGCGATGCACGTAGGACGCGTAGGTGATCATGATGCCGAACCCGATGGACAGCGAGAAGAAGATCTGCCCGAACGCCGCCGCCCAGACCGCGGGTTCGGACAGGGCGCCCCAGTCGGGCGTGAACAGCGCGTCGAGGCCTTCGGCGGCACCTGGAAGGAAGAGCGCCCGCACCACGAGGATCGCGAACGCGACGACCAGGAGCGGGATGAAGATCACCGACGTCGCCCCGATCCCCTTCTGGACGCCCGCCACCATGATCGCCAGCACCACCAGCCAGACGAACGCCAACGGAACCAGGACGCCGGGGACGGCGTCGAGCTGGACACCCGGCTCCCCGGCCTGGAGGAAGTCACCGAAGAAGAAGCCCTCGGGGTCGTCGCCCCACGACTCGCCGAGGGAGAAGAGCGTGTAGCGCACCGCCCACGCGATGACCGCGGCGTAGTAGACGGCGATCAGGAAGCAGATCCCCACCTGCCACCAGCCCAGACCCTCGGTGCCGCGGTGCAGACGTGCGAACGACAACGGTGCCGACCCCCGGTTGCGGTGGCCGACGGCGTAGTCCAGGAACAGGAACGGGATCCCGGCGGTGAGCAGGGCCACGAGGTAGGGGATGACGAACGCACCGCCGCCGTTCTCGTAGGCGACGTACGGGAACCGCCAGATGTTGCCCAGCCCCACGGCAGAGCCGATGGCAGCGAGGATGAACACCTTGCGCGACCCGAACGCGCCACGGGTCTTCTCCTCCGCTTCAACCTGGGTCACTGCTGGCTCCCCTCCTCGGCAGGCTCGCCAGCGTAGTACCGATCCGTCGCCGGATCGACGGGCTCAGCGCAGGTCGCGTCGTCGCAGCGCGACGGCCGCCGAGACCACCAGTCCGGCCGCCACGAGGCCCACGCCTAGCACCGGCGCCACCGCCACCGCCTCTGCCGGCGCCGACGCCAGGTGGTCGAAGGGCGAGATCCCCTGGAGCCACCCGGGCAGGTCGAGCAGCTCGCCCAGGACGAGCACGACGGCGGCCCACCCGAGGGCGAGCCAGGCGAGCGGCGCCCATCGCGGTACGGCACCGGCGAGCAGCCACGCCAGCCCGGCGCACGTGAGCACGGGCGCGGCGTAGGCGAGGACGGGCAGCCCGAAGCGGGTGAGGGTGTCCCACTCCCCCGTCGCCACCCCGAAGCCGACCACGACCCCGACGCCGCCCGCCGCGAGCACCGCGAACGCGCCAGCCAGCGTCACCAGCGCGTGCCCGCCCCACCACGCCAGCCGCGACAGCCCGGTGCTGAGGAGCAGCTCGGTGCGGCCGGCACTCTCCTCGCCGCGCGGGCGCAGGGCGGAGGACGTCGCGAACCCGGCGGCGAGGAGTCCGAGCATGAGCAGCGCGGTGGCGTAGAAGCCGTCGACGACGTCGCCGACCGGTGCGAGCAGGTCGCGCGTCGTCTGCGAGTCGCCGAGCACGTCCGCGACGTCGTCACCGATGGACCCGTAGGCCACGCCGGCCGCCAGCACCCCGGCCGACCAGCCCAGCAGGGCGCCGCGCTGCAGGCGCCAGGCGAGCGCCAGGCCGCTGCCGAGCTCGCCGCGTGCGGGGCCGGGCCGGACGGGCAGGACGCCGGACCCGATGTCGCGCCGGTTCAGGACACCGAGTGCCGCCGCCGTGGTCGCGCCCGCCGCGGCAACGAGCAGCGCCACCGGCCACCACCGCAGGCCGGAGTACGCGTGCAGACCCTGGTACCAGCCGATCGGGCTCAGCCAGCTCAGGCCGCCGCCGGAGACGTCTCCCACCGCGCGCAGCCCGTACGCCACGCCGAGGACGAGGCCGGTGAGGCCGTAGGTCGTGCGGGTGCTCGCCGTGAGCTGCGCGGCGAGCAGCGCCACCCCGCTGAACACCCACCCGACCGCCGTGAGCCCCAGACCGGTGGCGACGGAGTCGGCGAGGTCGAGCGGGTAGGCCGCCAGCGCGCCGGCCACCGCCAGGCCGACCAGCAGCGACGCGCCCGCGGCCACGGTCAGGGCGACCGCCACCGGCGCCGTGCGGCCCACCGGGGCCGACCGGACCAGCTCGTCGCGCCCGCTCTCCTCCTCGGCACGGGTGTGTCGGCCCACCAAGAACATGCACATGAGGGCGGCGAGCACCGCCCCGACCGCCGAGGCCTGCCAGAACACCTGACCGCCCACGGTGTCGAGCGCACGGGCCGGCCCCGTCATCGCCACGAAGGCCGCGTTGCCGCCGAGTGCGTCGGCCGCCCGGTCCAGCTCGGCCTGCGTGGTGTAGGTGCCCTCCACGCTGACCGCCTGCGACCAGTAGAGGACGGTGATGCCCACCGTCCAGGCGAGCACCTGCCAGCGGTCGCGGCGCAGGGCCGCGCCGAGGAGCACGGCGTAGCCGGTCACGTCGACTGCTCCTCGACCTGCTCGCCGTAGTGCCGCAGGAACAGCTCCTCCAGCGTCGGCGGCGTGCAGGTGAGGGTGCGGACGCCGACCGCGGTGAGCACTCGCAGGGCCTCGTCCAGGCGCGGGGTGTCGACGTCGAACCGCACCCGCTCCCCCTCGATCACGAGGTCGTGGACGCCGCCGAGCCGGTCGAGCCCGTCGGGCGGTGCGGCGAGCTCGGCGTTCACCGAGGTGCGGGTGAGGTGACGCAGCTCGGCCAGCGTGCCGGTCTCCACGGTGCGGCCCGCCCGCACGATGCTGACCCGGTCGCACAGCCGCTCGACCTCGGCCAGGATGTGGCTCGAGAGGAGCACGGTGCGCCCACCCTCGCGGAACTCGTCGATGCACTCGGTGAAGACGGCCTCCATGAGCGGGTCCAGCCCCGAGGTCGGCTCGTCGAGCAGCAGCAGCTCGACGTCGCTGGCCAGTGCCGCCACCAGGGCCACCTTCTGCCGGTTGCCCTTGGAGTAGGCGCGGCCCTTCTTCGTCGGGTCGAGCTCGAACCGCTCGAGGAGCGCGTCCCGCCGCCGTGGGTCGAGCCCGCCGCGCAGCCGGCCGAGCAGGTCGATCACCTCACCGCCGCTCAGCTGCGGCCACAGGACGACGTCGCCCGGCACGTAGGCCAGCCGCCGGTGCAGGGCAGCGGCGTCGTGCCAGGGATCGCCGCCGAGCAGGCGGACCTCCCCGGCGTTCGCGCGCAGCAGGCCGAGGAGCACGCGGATCGTCGTCGACTTCCCTGCGCCGTTCGGCCCCAGGAAGCCGTGCACCTCCCCGGTCCGCACGCTCAGGTCGAGTCCGTCGAGCGCCCGGGTCCGGCCGAAGGTCTTGACCAGGCCGGCCACGTCGATCGCCTCCACGATGTCGACGCTACGCGCGGCCGGGGTCTCGGGGACGAGTCACTCCTGGTAGAGCACCTCGAACCGCTCGAGCACCACCGCCATGTCGTCGGCGAACGCCTCACCGCCGGCGGTGTCGGTGAAGAACCGCTCGTGCACGTCGCGCCAATGTGCGAGGGATCGGTCGCCCTCGCCCTCGAGCCGGGCGTGCTCCTCGTCGACCTCGTCGAACGGGAGGATCTCGACCGCGGTGATCTTGAGCAGCGCCCGGGGCCGGCCGGTGGAGTCGAGGACGATGTCCAGCGAGCCCGCCTGGGGCAGCGCCTCGTCGTCCTCGTAGTCGCGCAGTGCGCTCGACGTCGCGGTCTTGGTGCCGGCGAGCACGAGGTCGAGCAGCGCGTCGGCCTGCTCGGGAGTGGCGCCGAACGACCAGGTGGGCGGCGGCAGCACCTCCAGCGTGCTGGGGCCGAAGTATCCCGGCAGGTTCTCGATGCGCGCCTGACGACGGGCCAGCGTCCAGAACCGCTCGACGTCACCGGGGATGCTCTCGATGCTGTCGTCGGTCATGTCCAGGGCCGCCGCTCTACTCATCATGCGCTGGTCGTCGTCGATATCGGTGGCGCTGGCCTGACCGGCTCGGTAGGTCTCGACCCGCCGTCGCGGGTTCGTTCCTCACCCGCGGGCTCGCTCGACCTCTTCGGCTCGCGTGTCCCTCGCTTCGCTCGGGACTCGCGCCTCAGACGTTGAAACCCAGAGCCCGCAGCTGCTCGCGGCCGTCGTCGGTGATCTTGTCCGGGCCCCACGGCGGCATCCAGACCCAGTTGATGGCGACGTCGTTGACCAGGCCCTCCAGCGCGGAGTTGGTCTGGTCCATGATCACGTCGGTGAGCGGGCAGGCGGCCGAGGTGAGCGTCATGTCGAGCACGCAGTTGTGACCCTCGTCGAGGTGCACGTCGTAGACCAGGCCGAGGTCGACGACGTTGATGCCGAGCTCGGGGTCGACGACGTCCTTCATCGCCTCCGTGACGTCGTCGACGGTCACGGTGGCGGTGCCGCCGCCGGTGGCCTGCGGCACGTCGGGCAGGTCGCTGTGATCGGTCACAGGGTCGGTCATGAGTCCTCCTGGGCTCGGGTGACGGCGTCCTGATAGGCCATCCACGACAGTAGTGCGCACTTCACGCGGGCCGAGAGCCGCGCGGTGCCCTGGAACGCCACGGCGTCCTCGAGCACCTCCTCGTCCGGCTCGTACTGCCCCTTGCCGCGCATCATGGCCAGGAACTCCTGCAGCGTGGCGTCGTCGTCGGCGAGCGACCGGCCGATCATCAGGTCGGTCATCACCGAGGCCGAGGCGGTGGAGATCGAGCAGCCGACGGCGTCGTAGGAGATGTCGCGCACCGTGTCGCCGTCGAGGTGCACGCGCAGCGTCACCTCGTCGCCGCAGGTGGGGTTCACGTGGTGCACCTCGGCGTCGAACGGGTCGCGCAGGCCGGAGTTCAGCTTGCGCTTCGCGTGGTCCAGGATCACGTCCTGGTAGAGGTTGTCGAGGTCCATCACTCAGTCCAACTTGAAGTACGAACGGGTGTATTCCAGGCCCTCGACGAGCGCGTCGATCTCGGCCGGCGTGGTGTAGAGGTACGACGACATGCGCGTCGAGCTCTGCACGCCGTACGCCGCGTGCGCGGGCTTGGCGCAGTGGTGGCCGGCCCGCACCGCGACGCCGCGGGAGTCGAGCACCTGGGCGACGTCGTGCGGGTGCACGCCGTCGAGCTCGAACGACACCGCTCCCCCGCGCAGCGCCGCCTGCTGCGGCCCGAGCACCCGCAGGCCCCGCACGGTGGCCAGGCCGTCGAGCGCGTAGGCCGTGATCGCCTGCTCGTGGGCGGCGATGTCGGCCATGCCGAGGTGGCCGACGTACTCGACCGCGGCACCGAGGCCGACGGCCTCCGCGATCGGCGGCGTGCCGGCCTCGAACCGGTGCGGCGGCGGCGCGAACGTCGAGCGCTCCATGGTGACGGTCTCGATCATCTCGCCACCGCCGAGGAACGGCGGGAGCGAGGCGAGCAGGTCGTAGCGGCCCCACAGCACGCCGATGCCGGTGGGCCCGCAGATCTTGTGGCCGGTGAAGGCCAGGAAGTCGACGCCGGCCTCGGCGACGTCGACCGGCAGCTGCGGCACCGCCTGCGAGGCGTCGACCACGCTCAGCGCGCCGACGGCACGGGCGCGCGCGGCCAGCTCGGCCACCGGGTTGACGGTGCCGAGCATGTTGGACACCCAGGTGAAGGCGACGACCTTGGTGCGCTCGTCGATGACGCCGTCGCGCAGGTCGAGCTGGCCCTCCTGGTCGCCGTCGGTGTGGAACCCGAACCAGCGCAGCTCGGCGCCGGCCCGTTCGCAGGCCAGCTGCCACGGCACGATGTTGGAGTGGTGCTCCATCTCGGTGATCACCACGTTGTCGCCGGGCTCGAGGTGCACGACGTTCGCCACCAGGTTGAGCGCCTCGGAGGCGTTCTTGGTGAACACGACCTCCTCGCGCCGCGGGGCGTTCAGGAACGCCGCCACCCGGTCACGTGCGGCCTCGAACGACTCGGTGGCCTCGGCGCCGAGCTGGTGCATCGCGCGGGCGATGTTGGCGTTGTGGTGCTCGAGGTGGTCGACCATCGCGTCGATCACCACCTGCGGCTTCTGGGAGGTGTTGGCGCTGTCGAGGTAGACCAGCGGGTGCCCGCCCGCGAGCGTGCGCTCGAGGATCGGGAAGTCCTTGCGGACCACCTCGAGCTCGGGCAGGAGACCGTCCACGGTCAGGCCTTCGCCAGGTACTTGTCGTAGCCCTCGGCCTCGAGGGCGTCGGCGAGCTCGGGACCGCCCTCGTCAACGAGCCGGCCGTCGACGAACACGTGCACGAAGTCGGGCTCGATGTAGCGCAGGATGCGCGTGTAGTGGGTGATGAGCAGGACGCCCTTGCCCTCGCGCCGGCGGAACCGGTTCACGCCCTCGGCGACCACCTTGACGGCGTCGATGTCGAGGCCCGAGTCGGTCTCGTCGAGCACGGCGACCTTGGGGTCGAGCAGCTCGAGCTGGGCGATCTCGTGGCGCTTCTTCTCGCCGCCGGAGAAGCCCTCGTTGACGTTGCGTTGCGCGAACGTCGGGTCGAGGTTCAGCTGCTCCATGGCGCCGTTGACGTCCTTCACCCAGGTGCGCAGCTTCGGCGGCTCGCCGTCGATCGCGGTCTTGGCGGTGCGCAGGAAGTTGGAGACCGAGACGCCGGGCACCTCGACGGGGTACTGCATGGCCAGGAACAGCCCGGCCCGCGCCCGCTCGTCGACGGTCATCGCGAGCACGTCCGCGCCGTCGAGCGTGATCGAGCCGCCGGTGACCTCGTACTTCGGGTGGCCGGCGATGGAGTAGGCGAGGGTCGACTTGCCCGAGCCGTTGGGGCCCATGATCGCGTGCGTCTGGCCGTCGTTGATCGTCAGCGTGACGCCCTTGAGGATCTGCTTGGGGCCGTCGTCGGTGGCGACCTGCACCTGCAGGTCCTTGATCTCGAGAGTGGTCATGAAGGGGTGACTCCGTTCAGGGTGGTGGCGGTGTCGACGTAGACGCCGTCGTCGCGGACCTCGACAGGGAAGGTCGCGACCGGTTCGGTGGCCGGCGGGCCGGTGGGCTTGCCGGTGCGGAGGTCGAAGCGCGAGCCGTGCAGCCAGCACTCGACGGTGCACTCCTCGACCTCGCCCTCGCTGAGCGGCACCTCGGCGTGGGAGCAGACGTCCTGGACGGCGAAGAACTCCTCGCCGTCCGCGGTGAGGTGCTTGGCGATGGCGACGTCGAGGTCGCCGATCGTGACGCCCAGGGCCTCCTCGGTGGGCACGTCGGTGGGAGCGCAGGCGAGCTCGAAGGTCATGCGCCCACCGGCCGGAGGTCGTCGATCAGGTTCTTGGCGAGCTCGGCCTCCACCGTGGTGGTGAGCCGCTCGGCGAGCAAGGGGACGCCGACCTTGCGGATCAGGTCGTTGAAGAAGCCGTGCAGCACCAGCCGGCGGGCCTCGGTGTCGGAGATGCCGCGCGAGCGCAGGTAGAACAGCTGCTCGTCGTCGAACCGGGCGGTGGCCGAGGCGTGGCCCGCGCCCTCGATCTCGCCGGTCTCGATCTCGAGGTTGGGCACCGAGTCGGCCTGGCAGCCGTCGGTGAGCACGAGGTTGCGGTTCTCCTCGTAGGTCTCGATGCCCTCGGCCTCCTTGCGGATCAGCACGTTGCCGATCCACACGGTGTGGGCGCCCTGGCCCTGCAGCGCACCCTTGTAGAGCACGTGGCTCTTGGTGCGCGGCTCGTTGTGGTCGGCGAACAGCCGGTGCTCGAGGTGCTGGCCGGCGTCGGCGAAGTAGAGACCGAGCAGCTCGGCCTCGCCGCCGGGGCCGTCGTACTCGACGTTGGCGTGCATGCGCACGACGTCGCCGCCGAAGCTGATCGAGGTGTGCTTGACGGCGGCGTCGCGGCCGACCCGGATGGCGTCACGGCCGAGGTGCACGGCGTCGTCGGCCCAGTCCTGCAGCGAGACGACGTTGACCTGCGCACCGTCGCCGACGAGCACCGACGTGGTGGCGGCGTAGCGGGCGGACCCGGTGTGCACCACCACGATCGTGGCGCGGGCGTGGGCACCGACGCGCAGTACGAGGTGGCCCCACACGAGGTCGTCGACCGAGCGGCCGTCGAGGCGGAGCACCACGGGCTCGTCGATCTCGGCCTCCGCCGGGACGTCGACCAGCACGGCACCGCCGGCGTTGGCCACGGCGAGCGCGGAGGGCCGGTCGTTGGGGGCCAGCTCGCCCAGCTCGCGTGCCTCGGCGGCGGAGATCTCGGACAGCGTGACTCCCGCGGGCACCGAGGTGTCCCACGTGAGGTGGGCGTCCGACGGCTCGCCGTCGAGGATCCCGCGCAGCCGCTTGAGCGGCGTGAACCGCCAGACCTCCTCGCGCCCGGTGGGCACGGGGTGGTCGGCCAGCTCGTAGGACGGGGGCGGGTTGAGGTGGCTCTCGATCCGGGTGGTGGTCTCGAGAGCGTCGGCAACGGCCGTCATCAGCCGACGGCTCCTTCCATCTGAAGCTCGATGAGGCGGTTGAGCTCGAGGGCGTACTCCATCGGCAGCTCCTTGGCGATCGGCTCGATGAAGCCGCGCACGATCATCGCCATCGCCTCGTCCTGCTCCATGCCGCGTGACATCAGGTAGAAGAGCTGGTCGTCGGACACCTTGGAGACCGAGGCCTCGTGACCCATCGAGACGTCGTCCTCGCGGATGTCGACGTACGGGTAGGTGTCGGACCGGCTGATCTGGTCGACGAGCAGGGCATCACACAGCACGTTGGACTTGGAGCCGTGGGCACCCTCGTTCATCTGGATCAGGCCGCGGTAGGACGTGCGCCCACCGCCCCGGGCCACCGACTTGCTCAGGATCGAGCTGGAGGTGTGGGGCGCGGCGTGGACCATCTTGGCGCCGGCGTCCTGGTGCTGGCCCTCGCCGGCGAACGCGACCGAGAGCGTCTCGCCCTTGGCGTGCTCGCCCATGAGGTAGATCGCGGGGTACTTCATCGTGACCTTGGAGCCGATGTTGCCGTCGACCCACTCCATGGTGGCCCCGGCCTCGCAGGTGGCCCGCTTGGTGACGAGGTTGTAGACGTTGTTGGACCAGTTCTGGATGGTCGTGTAGCGGCAGCGGCCGCCCTTCTTCACGATGATCTCGACCACCGCGGAGTGCAGCGAGTCGCTGCTGTAGATGGGCGCGGTGCAGCCCTCGACGTAGTGCACGTAGGCGTCCTCGTCGACGATGATCAGCGTGCGCTCGAACTGGCCCATGTTCTCGGTGTTGATCCGGAAGTAGGCCTGCAGCGGGATGTCGACGTGCACGCCCTTCGGCACGTAGATGAACGAGCCGCCCGACCACACCGAGGTGTTGAGCGCGGCGAACTTGTTGTCGCCGACGGGGATCACCGTGCCGAAGTACTCCTGGAAGAGCTCGGGCTGCTCCCGCAGCGCGGTGTCGGTGTCGAGGAAGAGCACGCCCTGCTCCTCCAGGTCCTCACGGATGGAGTGGTAGACGACCTCCGACTCGTACTGCGCGGCGACACCGGAGACGAGGCGCTGCTTCTCCGCCTCGGGGATGCCGAGCTTGTCGTAGGTGTTCTTGATGTCCTCGGGGAGGTCCTCCCACGTGGCCGCCTGCTTCTCGCTGGAGCGGACGAAGTACTTGATGTTCTCGAAGTCGATGCCGGACAGGTCCGAGCCCCACGTGGGCATGGGCTTGCGGTGGAAGAGCTTGAGGCCCTTGAGGCGCAGGTCGAGCATCCACTGCGGCTCGCTCTTCTTCGCGGAGATGTCGCGGACGACCTCCTCGCTCAGGCCGCGCTTGGCGGCGGCGCCGGCGACGTCGCTGTCGGCCCAGCCGAACTGGTAGCGACCCAGGCCCTCGAGCTCGGGATTGCGCTCCTCGATGGAGGTCATGAGGTGACCTTCTCCTTCTTGGTTGTCGTCTTGGTGACGTCAGGAATGCAGGTCGTGCAGACGCCGTCGCCGTGGGCGATGGTCGCCAACCGCTGCACGTGCCGGTCGAGCACCCGCGCGATCGCGGCGGTCTCGGCCTCGCACAGCTGCGGGAACTCGTGGGCCACGTGGGAGACCGGGCAGTGCTGCTGGCACAGCTGCTCCCCCACGGGCGAGGCGCGGACGGCGGCCGCGTAGCCCTCCTCGCTGAACAACTGGGCCAGGGCCGCCACGGGCTTCAGGTCGGGCTGCTCGTCGCGGAGCACCTCGAAGCGCTCCTCGACGAAGGCGACGCGCCGCTCGGCGAAGGACCGGACGGCGTCCTCGCCGCCGGTCTCGCGCAGGAACCGCAGCGCCTCGAGCGCGAGGTCGTCGTAGGCCTGGTCGAAGCCGTCGCGGCCGGTCTCGGTGAGCGCGAAGACCTTGGCGGGCCGGCCGCGGCCGCGGACGCCCACCGGGCGCGGGTCGCGGGCCTCCACGGCGCCCTCCTCGAGGAGGACGTCGAGATGACGGCGCACGGCCGCCGGCGTGAGGTCCATCCGCTCGGCCAGCGCCGCGGCGGTGGACGGCCCGTCGACGAGGATCGAGCGCGCGACGCGGTGCCGCGTCGAGGCGTCAGATCCGAATTCCACAACACCAGTGTGCCTATATTGTTCGGGCCGCTTCAAGCAAGGTTCACCTAACCCCGCGAGCGGGCCGGGTCGTTCGCAGCCACGCCAGCCCGAGGAACGGGAGCACGAGGGGCAGGAAGGCGTAGCCCTGGCCGAAGTGCGACCACACCGTCTTGTCGGGGAACAGGTCGGTGGCGACGTAGGACAGCGCGCCGACGGCGAGCACGCCGACCAGCTCGGCCGTGCACGCGACGACGGCGATCGCCCAGGCGCGGGGGCCGCCGCGGAGCAGGCAGGTGGTGGCGACGAGGTAGATGACGGCGGCCAGCAGCGAGAGCGAGTAGGCCAGCGGGGCGCGGCCGGCGTCGGTGCCGAGCTGCACCAGCGAGCGGCCGGTGGCGGCGACGGCGAAGACGCCGTAGACGAACACCAGGGCCCGGCCGGGCCCGGAGGAGAGGTCACGCACCGGCGCCACCCCAGATCGCCTCGAGCCGCACCTGCAGCCCGGCCACCGTCAGGGCTGCGAGGAGCACCACCGCGGTGCCGGCCCGGGTGCGCTCGGCCAGCGACCAGAACGCCCCCACCGGGAGCGCGAGCGCCACGCCCACCAGGTAGCTGACGAACAGCACTCCCGAGACGTCGTCGTCGGTGCGCGACAGCGCGACGACGCCGATCACCAGCTGCACCAGCAGCACGACCTCGACGACCCCGAGCAGCGCGTAGGTGCGGTCCTCCGCGGGCCGGTCGCGCACGAGGAGCCACAGGCACACCACGGCCACCACGAGCGTGAGCGAGAGCACCAGGCCCGTGAGCAGGTCGTACACGAGCCGAACCCTAAACTCAGGGGGTGTCCGACCCCGTCCCCGCCGTCGTCGTCGACGGCCTGGAGATGCGGTACGGCGACACCACGGCCGTCGACGGCCTCGACCTCGTCGTCGAGACCCACACGATCACCGCCGTTCTGGGCCCCAACGGCGCCGGGAAGACCACCACGCTGGAGACCTGCGAGGGCTACCGGCGGCCGCAGCGCGGCGCGGTGCGGGTGCTCGGCCTCGACCCGGTGCGCGACCGGCGGGCGCTGCTCCCCCGCATCGGCGTGATGCTCCAGAGCGGTGGCGCGTGGAGCGGCGTCCGCGCCGTCGAGATGCTGCGCCACGTCGCCCGGCTGCACGCGCGTCCGCTGGACGTCGGGCTGCTGGTCGAGCGGCTCGGTCTCGACGACTGCGGCCGGACGCCGTACCGGCGGCTCTCCGGCGGCCAGCAGCAGCGGCTCGGCCTCGCGATGGCGCTGGTCGGCCGCCCCGAGCTCGTGTTCGTCGACGAGCCCACCGCCGGCCTCGACCCCGCGGTGCGGCGCACGGTCTGGGCACTGCTGGAGGAGCTGCGTGGCGACGGCGTCACCGTGGTGCTCACCACCCACTACATGGACGAGGCCGAGCGGCTGGCCGACACCGTGCACATCCTCGACCGCGGCCGGCTCGTGGCCTCCGGCTCGCCGCTGGAGCTCACCCGCGGCGGCACCGTGGCCACGATCCGGCTGGTGGTCACGGAGCCGTTCCCGCCGGGCGCGCCGGCGTCGCTCACCGCCGCGCTCGGCCCCGACATCGAGGTCGCCCAGCTCGACGCCCAGAGCCTGCTCGTCACCGGACCCGCCGACGCCACCACCCTCGGCAAGGTGTCGCGCTGGTGCGAGGAGCAGGGCGTGGTGCCGGAGTCGCTGACCCTCGGCCAGCGCAACCTCGAGGACGTGTTCCTCGAGCTCACCCGGGAGCCCACGTGAGCACCGCGGGCACGTTCACGCCTGCACCCGGCGCCGCGCCGTTCGCGCAGCAGGTGCTCGCCCAGGCCTCGATGGAGACCCGGCTGCTGCTGCGCAACGGCGAGCAGCTGCTGCTCGCCGTCGTGATCCCGGTGATCGTGCTCGTGGGCGGCGTCCGGGGCGCGGAGCGGGTCGGCCTGGAGATCACCAGCCGCCCGGTCGACGTGTTCACGCCCGGCGTGCTGGCGCTGGCGATCATGTCGACGGCGTTCACCTCGCTCGCCATCGCCACCGGCTTCGAGCGCCGCTACGGCGTCCTCAAGCGGCTCGGCGCCTCGCCGCTCTCGCGCACCGGCCTGCTCGGCGGCAAGGTGCTCGCGCTGCTCGCCGTCGAGCTGCTCCAGGTGGTCGTGATCTCCGCGGTGGGCCTCGCCCTGGGCTGGGAGCCCGACGTCTCCGTGCCCGGCGTGCTGCTGGCGGTGGTGCTCGGCACCGCCGCGTTCGCCGCGCTGGGCCTGCTGCTCGCCGGCTCGCTGCGCGCCGAGGCCACCCTCGCCGCGGCCAACCTGGTGTACCTGCTGCTGCTCGCGGGCGGCGCCGTGGTGATCCCCGTCGCCGAGTACGGCGCCCTCGGCGACCTCGTCGGCTGGCTGCCGTCCGGCGCGCTCGGCGAGGCGATGCGGGCCGCCCTCGGGGACGCCGAGATCGCGGTCCGCGACCTGCTCGTGCTCGCCGGCTGGACCGTCGTCGGCGCCGTCGCGACCGCGAGGACGTTCAAGTGGGAGTGAGGATGCCCGACCTGTCGCGCTGGATGCGCCCGCTCGCGTGGGCGAGCCTGGCCTCCAACGTCGGCATCGTGGTCACCGGCGGCGCGGTGCGGCTCACCGGCTCCGGCCTCGGCTGCCCCACCTGGCCGCGCTGCACCGACGAGAGCTTCCGCCCCCACGGCGCGCTGGACTTCCACGAGGCCATCGAGTTCGGCAACCGGATGCTCACCTTCGTGCTCACCGCCGTCGCCGTGGCCACGTTCGTGGCGGCGTGGCAGACCGGACGCCGCGCGCTGCGCGTACCGGCCACGCTCCTCGCGCTCGGGGTGCCGGCCCAGGCCGGGATCGGCGGCGTCACCGTGCTCACCGATCTCAACTCGTGGGTGGTGGCACTCCACCTGCTGGTGTCGATGGCGATGGTCGGCGTCGCCGTGCTGCTCCTGCATCGGCTCGACCGGCCCGAGGTCACCCGGGTGCGCGGCCGGCTGGCCGGGCTGGCGTGGACGCTGCTCGCCGTCACCTGGGTGGTGCTCTACCTCGGCACCGTCGTCACCGGCGCCGGCCCGCACGCGGGCGACGTCGACACCGAGCGCAACGGCCTCGACCCGCTGCAGGTCTCCCAGCTCCACGCCGACGCCGTGTTCCTGCTCGTCGGCGTCACCGTGGGCGTGCTGTTCCTCGCCCACCTGCTCCCGCTGGCCGAGGACCTGCGCCGGCCCGCGGCGGTGCTGCTCGGGATCGAGCTGGCCCAGGGCGCCGTCGGGTTCGTGCAGTACTTCACCGACCTGCCCGAGCTGCTCGTCGGGTTCCACATGCTCGGCGCGGCGCTGGTGTCGGCCGCCGCCACCTGGGTGGTGGTGACGCTCGTGGTTCCTACTCGGGTTGCGAGGGCGAGCGGGGTGCCCAAATCACTGGTGAACCAGTGATTTGGGCAGACCTCACCTAGGTATTGCGCGCCCGCCGACCCCGCGCAGTCAGGACGCCCCGCGGGCGCGGGCCACGACGTCGGCGTAGATCCCCTCGAACCGCTCGGCCACCCGGCTCTGCACGAACTCCCTCACCCGCTCGCGGGCGCCCTCGCGCAGCCGGTCGCGCAGCGTCTCGTCACGGCTGACCCGCACCAGCGCCGCCGCCAGCGCCGCCGGCTCGCCGGCCGGCACCACGAGCGCCGAGTGCTCCGGGGTGACCATGTCGGCGATGCCGCCCTCATGGGTGGTGACCAGCGGGGCGCCGAGGGCCATCGCCTCGAGCACGGTGGTGGGGCACGGGTCGGGCCACTCGCTCGGCAGCACGGCGGCGAGCGCGTGCCGGAAGCCGGACACCACGCGCGGGTGGTCCCAACCGCGATGCACCACGACGCCGGCGACGTCGGGCAGCGGGTCGACCGGGCGCCCCACCAGCACCAGCGGCGGCCGCCGGCCCTCGGGGAGCCGGCCGTAGGCCGCGAGCAGGGTGGTGACGCCCTTCTCGGCGCTGAGGTCGCCGGCGAAGAACAGGTAGGGGCGGTCGGGGAGGTCGGGGTCGCGCGGCACGTCGGCGGTCGCGAGGTCGAGCAGGTCGTCCGGCACGAAGTTCGGCACCACCTCGTAGGCGGAGCCGTCGTCGTCCAGCCCGTTGGCCACTGCCACGAACCGGCTCACCGGCGTGAACAGGTCGACGGCGCGACGGCGGGCCGGTAGCCCCGACCGCACCGCGGCCCACACCCCCGGCCCGCGGGCGCGTCCGTAGTGCGACGCCGCGCACGGCGGGCACTTCGAGCGCGACGGGCCCGAGCACGGGGCACCCTCGAACATCAGCCGCTTCGTGGCGCACACGTGGCCGTAGTCGTGCAGCGAGAGCACGAGCGGACGCCGGTAGGCGGCCGGCAGCGCCAGGTAGGAGTTCACGACCCAGTTGTGTGCGTGCACGACGTCGGGCTCGACCTCGCGCACCACTCGCGCCAGGTCGCGCGAGGTCAGCGGGTCGGGCAGCGGCAGGGCGAGCGGCCGGTCGGCCACCGGGTAGAGCCGGGGAACCCGCCGTCCGACGTTGTCGAGGGCGTGCACGGTGATGCCGGGATCGTGCTGCGGGGCGCCGGCGTCGGTGGCGAAGGTGGCCACGTGGACGTCGTGGCCGCGGCCGGCGAGGGCCGTCGACAGGTTGCGCACGTGCCGCTCCTCGCCGCCGATCACCGGCGGGTAGAGCTGGGTGAGCTGGAGCACCTTCACCGGCGCGACCCCCGCGACACCAGGCCGGCCACCGACTCATAGGCGAGCCCGGCGAGCACGGCGAGGGTGGCGACCACGATGCCGACGGCGCGCAGCGGTCGACCGTGCAGCACGTGCCCCAGCGCCTGCGCCGGCAGCCGGAGCGCGAAGGCCCGCTCGTCGCCGAGGGTCTGGTCACCGGGCAGCAGCCGCTGCAGCCGCCGCTTCATCACGCCCTCGCCGAAGCACCGGCGGGTCAGGTAGCGCCAGGTGAGCCGGTCGGGCGGCAGGTGGTGGCGCTGGGCGGCGGCCGGCACGAACACGAAGGTGCCGCCGGTCGCCTGGGTGGCCCGCTGGCAGAACAGCGCCTCCTCGCCGCCGCCGACGAACCGGCCGGCGTGGCCGAGCTCGGTGGAGTAGCCGCCGAGGTCGAGGAACACCTCGCGCCGCACCGCGGCCGCCCCGCCGAAGAAGTTGCGCACCCGGGTGGTGGTGTCCGGCAGCCCGCGGAAGCTGCACCCGAACGCCCACAGGTACTCGTCGGGCAGCCAGGCCGGCCGGGGCGCGTCGAACAGCGGCAGCGAGCGTCCGGAGGCGCCCAGGACGTCGGGCTCCCCGAGCGGCGAGGTGAGCTGATCCAGCCAGTCCGGCTCGGCCAGCGCGTCGTCGTCCATGAACACGACCCAGTCGGTGCTCATCCGGCGGGCGCCCTCGGTGCGGGCGTACGAGACGCCCCGGTTGCGGCCGGTGCACGCGACGTCGACGTCGGGCAGCGCCCTGCGCACCTCGTCGGCCAGCGCCGCGTCGCCGTCGACCATCACCAGCAGCGCGTCGGGGGTGCGGCTCTGGGCGCGCAGCGACGCCACCGCCTCGCCGAGCATCGGGATCCGCGAGGCGTGGTGGGTGCAGACGAGGACGCCGACGGTGCCAGTGTTCGGGCCGGCGCTCACGTCCATCGGACTCCCACCAGGCCGGCGGCACGGCGCGCCGTCCGCCAGGCGGGGCCGGCCACCTGCTTGGCCCGCGGCGCGAGCCCGGGGACGCCCTCGACGACCAGCCGGCGCAGGTCGTCGGGGCTCGTGGCCGGGGTGACCATGAGCCGGGCGACCCGGTGCCGGTCGGCGTCGGTGCGGTGGAGCCGGTGTCCGATCACGCACGCATTGTCGTACCCCGCGGCCGCGACCCGGCCGGCGAGGCGTCGCGACGCGTAGCCGTGCGGGTAGCAGAACGACCGCATCGGGGTGCCGGTCGCCGCCTCGAGCCGGTCGCGGCTCTCGGCGAGCTGGGCCTCCGCCTCCCGCGCCGGCAGGACGTCGAACGGCACGTGCTCGGCGCCGTGGCTGCCGACCTCGTGACCCTCCGCGACCACCTCGCGCAGTCCGTCCTCGTCGAGCAGGGGCAGCGCGTCGGCCGGGGCGGGCAGCCAGGCCGCCGTGCCGCCGACGTGGCGGCTCGGGGCGTAGAGGGTCGCCGTGGCCCCCACCGCCGCGAGCGCGGGCACGGCCGCGGTGAGGAAGTCGCGGTAGGCGTCGTCGAAGGTGAGCGCGACGACGGGCCCGTCGGTCTCGAGCGCCTCGGTGAGCCCCGTCATCCGGTAGCCGTCGCCGGCGAGCGCCGCGAGCTGCTCGGCGAGCAGGGCGGGGGGCACGCTGAGGTCGTGCAACCGCTCGGGCATCGGGCTGCCGACGGCGTGGTACATCAGCACCGGCAACCTAGGCACGGGGCGCCCCCGTCACCCGGAGGTCACCCGGCTTCCTCGACCGCCTGCGCGCGGCGCTGCGACCAGGCACGCAGCGCATCGTAGGTGAGCGTGGGCTCCAGCTGCGGCTTCAGGAGCGCCCACCGCGGCCCGTCCCAGCGGCTCTGGTGCAGCGCGTACCACGACACGACCTCGAGGCGGTTGTCGCAGGTGATGGCGTCGAGCGCGGTCGGCGTGCGTTCGGCGCGGATCTCGTCGGGAAGCGTGACCGTCGACCAGCCCATCTCCGTCACGTAGACCGGCAGGTCGAAGCCCTCGTCGGAGAGCGTCTGCAGGGTCCGGCTGTAGAGCGCCTGCGGGTCGATCATCGAGGTCTCGTCGCCGAACACGTGCAGGCCGAGGAGGTCGAACGGCGGCTGCCGGTCGCGGAACTCGCCCATCATCGCGCGGAGGTACGCCGGGTCGCCGTCGAGGCCGCCGCTGACGACCTGGACCCCCGGGTCGACGGCCTTCACGGCGGCGGCGGACACCTCCAGCATCCGCGCGTACTGGGTCGCGTCGACGCCGGTGCGCCAGCGGGTCGCGAGGTCGGGGCTCGACCAGATCTCCACGTAGCGGGCTTGACCGCCGAGGTGGTCGACGCTGTCGCGCACGAACCGCGACCACCGGGTGAGCTCGTCGTCGCTGCGCGGAGGTGCCCACGGTCCGACCTTCTCCGAACCCGGGTCGATGGCCCACCGCGTCATGTGGAGCAGCTGTACCCGCACGTCCAGGCCGCGCTCGGTCGCGGCGTCCACCACGAGGTCGAGGCCGCGGAAGTCGTAGGCAGCGCCCCGCGTCGGCTGCGCCACCCGCCACGACAGCGAGGTGGAGATGATGTCGGCACCCGCCTCGTCGGCGGCCTCGACCAGCCGGTCGACCTCCGCGGCGGACCGGAACGGCCGGGCCGCGTTGCCGGTGTCGACCTTCACGGTGAGGTCGAGCTGGGGGCCGGGGTTGTCGGGCGACGGCATGCAGGCCGAGGTGCCCGTGACCTCGTCGGTGCCGCCGTCCTGCGGCTCCTCGCCGATCACCGCCAGCCCGACCACCAGCCCGGGCGCCAGCAGGCCGCTGAGCACCAGCACCGCCACGAGCGGCCACGACGCACGACCACGCTCGTTGCGAGCGGGCAGCCGGCGACCGAGGCGTAGCAGCCCCATCCGTCGAAGTAGCACGGGAGTACCCACGAGAACCTCCAAGGCAGTAACGATGAGCCACCCCGTCACCAGGCCGGTGGCGCCGTTCGCGATTGCTCCCACGACGGCACCCCCCGTCTCGGCAAGCAGGGAGGCGGCGGCGACCGAGGTGGCCAGCCGATAGCGGCCCTCACGCCGCCACACCACGACGAGGTGGTCCTTGACGACCATCCACAGTCCGGCCGGCACCAGCAGCACCAGCAGGTCGGCGGATTCGCCGGAGTAGGTGTCGCCGAGCAGGCCCAGGGCGGGCTCGGCGAGGAACACCACGACCACCCACGCGACCAGGACCAGCCCGATCCCGACGGGCACGGTGCGGCGCAGGTGGCCCGCGAGCGCGGCTCCTGCGTCGATCGAGTCGGGGCCGTCGTGCGAGGCATGGGCGTACAGCGCCGTGGCGAGCAGGTACGGCGGCAGGTAGGCGCAGGTGGCCAGCAGCCACGCGACGGCGAACTGGGCGTTGGCGGTGGCGGCCAGCGTGAGCCCGGCGATCACCGGCACCACCTGGGTGGCGGCCGCGACGGCCAGGTTGACCGCGTGGTGGCGCAGCGCCGGTCGCAGGTGCTCCTGCACGTCGTCGGACCACGGGGTGTGCGGCGAGGCCGGGAGCCGCAGGGCGCGCAGTGCGAGGAGCAGGGAGACCAGCAGCGGCAGCACCCAGGCGGCCTGCACCACCCACGCGTCGGCGCCGGCGAGGAACAGGAGCGCGGCGCCCACCGGGAACCGCAGCAGTGACGCCGTGACGTTGCGGGTGAGCTGCACCCGCGAGCGCCGCAGGCCCAGCACCGCCTCGTCGAGCACCACCACGCCGGTGGCGGCCACCACGCCGAGCACGAAGCCGACGATGAGGAGCGGGTGCGACAGGCCCTCGGCGAGCGCGCCGCCGACGTCGGAGTCCAGGGCGGCGCGCGCCCCCTCGACGACCCCCACGAGCACGCCGGCCACCACGACGCCGACCGCCCCGGCGCCGAGCAGGGCCCGGTGCACCCAGCGGCGCACGACGTCGCGACCGGCACCCGGCAGCTCGGTGACGAGATGGGTGCCGAGGCCCAGCGACACGAGCAACCCGAGCAGCGTCTGGGTACTGATGGCAGCCGCGGCCACGCCGAGCTCGGCGGGGTCGACGACGCGGGCGGCGACCAGCCAGAAGACGAGGCCCAGCAGCGCGGCGGCGCTCTGGCCGCTCAGCAACGAGGCGAACGGCGCCCAGAGACCCCGTCGGGTGTCGGCGCGGTCCACGGGGTTGGGGGCAGTCACGGCAGTCACGACACGGCCTGGGCAGTGGGGGGCGGCGGCAGCTCGGTGCCGTCGAAGAGACCGTCCCAGGCACTCGAGACGGACAGCCAGGCGATGACGCCGAGCAGCACCGCGACGACGACCGCCACGGGCAGCCGGCGCCACCAGCCCGGCCGGTGCTCGCTGACGCGCACCAGTCCGACGGCCGCCCCGACGGCGACCAGGAGGCCGAGTGCCACGCCGGCGGCCGTCGTCATGCCGACGGTGACGCCGAGTGCGCCGACGGCGACGAGGGCCGGCAGCGACACCAGCCACGGAAGGGCGTGTGTCTGGCGCCACCGGCCGCGGCGGCGCCGGGTGAGCAGGAACAGGATCGCCAGCAGCGCCACGACGCCGGTGCCCACGGCCTGGGCGGGCTGCCAGTCGCCGGGTCGTCCGGGCGACTCCCGGTCGGTGAACACCTGCGGCTCGGCCCGCAGCGAACGGACGTCGTAGACCTGCACCGGGCCGTCGAGCACGAGCCGGAAGCCGGGAGCGTCCTCGAACTTGCCGAGCTGCTCGGCGGTGAGGGTGCGCGCGGTGGGTCCCCAGTCGGTGCCCTCGAAGAGCCCGCCCGAGTGGACCGTCTCGCCCTCGAGCCGGCGGTCGACGAACACGAAGTCCACCTTGCCGCGGACGAGGATTTGGCGAGCCTCGAGGTCGAGGGTCTCGTTGATGAACAGCGGCGTGACGTTGACCGAGCCCGCGCTGCCGGTGACGGGCACGACCGGGGCGACGGTGGGCAGCACCCGGTCGAGGGTGACGTCGGCGGCGATGCGTGAGTCGGCGGGCAGGTAGCGGGCGCTCCAGTCGGCGACGGCGAGCGTCTCGGAGTCGACCGAGCGCTGCTCGGCACCCGCGAGGAACGGGCCGGGCGTCCGCTGCCAGTCGGGCCCGGAGCCCAGGATCAGGCCGCCCACGAGGAGCACGAGCGCGGCCGGGACCGCTACCCGCAGCCGGATCCGGCGGAGCACGTCGAAGTGCGAGGCGGCGAGCCAGGCGGTCACCACGAGCACGACGCCGAGGGTGACGAAGGTGGACGCGCGGTCGGCGATCTCGCCTGCAGACGGCGAGAAGCGGACGGCGAAGAGCAGCGGGAACGCGGCCGCGAGCGTCGCGAGCACGAACCGCGCCGGGGACCGGCCGAGGCTGCGCCCGGCGACCGCAGCACGCAGCGACGGCAGCAGCAGCACGATCCAGAGCAGCACGGCGAGCCCCATCACCCCGGTCTCCCACAGCGGCGCCGCGTTGGCGGCGTTCTCGCTGAGCGCCGCGTGCTGACCACCGTCGCTGCGGATCAGGCGCACGATCTCGGTGCCGGCCTCGCCGGCCACCGGACCGAGGTAGCGGGCCAGCAGCGGCGCGACGAGCGCACTCCACGCGACCACCACCAGCAGGCCGAACTGGGCGCTCACGGCCGCGAGCCGGGCGCGGCGCGGCTCACCGAAGGACGCGAGCACGAGCGCGACGAGCCACAGCGCCCCGACGGTGAGCCAGCTGGTGATGTGGTGGGTGACGGCGAGCGCCCCCAGGCACACCTGCACGCCCAGCATCGGCCACCAGGCGCCGCTGCGGTCGCGGGCGGTGGTGTCGGGCGTGGAGTGGAACGCGCGGAGGAGGAAGACGACAGCGCCGACGAGCAGCGCGAGCGCGACCGTCTGGTAGCTGAACTGCGCGTTGAAGAACCAGAACTGCGGGCTCGCGGCGTACAGCAGCACCACGATGCCGCCGCCGCGGGCGGAGCCGGTGAGTCGGGAGCCGAGGAGGTAGAGGCCCAGCACGAGCGCGGTGCGCGCGAGCGCCACCACCACGATCTGGCACGCCATCAGGGGCAGGCCGGTGGCCCAGTGCACGGCGCTGGTGGCGAGCTCGAGCCCTGGGTAGTGCGGGCTCACCGGCAGCATCGTGTTGGGCGCGAACCAGCCGCCGCCGTCGGTCATGATGCCGAGCGTGGTGACGTGCAGCGTCTCGTCGAAGGCCGCCGCGTAGACCGGGGACGCCGCCAGCCACGAGGCGTACATCAGCAGCCCGAACGACACCACGGCCACCACCCGCGAGCGCGGCGCCGGGAGTGGCGAGAGCAGCAGCACGGCGTACGGCGTCAGCAGCACCACGAGGCCGACGTAGAACAGCACGATCGCCAGGTCGGTGTCGCCGGACCAGCCCGCGGCGTACCCGACGGTCTGGATGAGCAGCCCGACGAGGCCGATCAGCCCGGCCGAGGTGGCCGGGGCGCGCCCCACGACCCGCGCCATGCGCCGGGCGGCTCCGCGGGCCGGGCGGGCGAGGCGCACGAGGTGCGTCACGGCCGCCGTCGCCACCGACCCGGCCTCGGCATGGGGGTCGGGCGAGGCTCGGCGCTCCACGTGGAAGTCCGCCGCCGTCATCGCGAACCTGCAGCCGCAGGACTCCGCTGCGTCGTCGCGCTACGCCCGGGCCGCCCGAGCACGTCGCGGTAGAGGTCGTCGAGCCCGTCCATGCAGGTCTCCCAGGTGGGGAGCTCGGCGGCGTCCGGCAGCACCGGCGAGGTGAGCTGCTGCTCGATCACCGCCGCGGTCTCGGCGGCGGTGGCCGACGCCGGCAGACCACGGGCCCAGCCGAGGTCGGCGAGCTCGGTGAGACCCGAGGTGCGCGACACGACGACCGGCCGCCCGACGGTGAGCGCCTCCATCACCGCCACCGGGTGGGCCTCGTAGTCGCTGAGCAGCACGACCACGCCCGCCCGCGACACCGCGGCCCCCATCGCCGCGCGGTCCTCGGGCGGCAGCGAACGCAGCCGGACCCGCTCCGCCACCCCGAGCCGGTCGGCCAGCGACCGGAGCTCCTGCTCCGCCGGGCCGGAGCCCAGGATCTCCAGCCGGGCGCGGGGTCGGGTGCGCAGGAGCTCGGGCAGCGCCGCGACGGCGCGGTGGTGCCCCTTGTAGCGCTCCAGCCGCCCGATGCTGAGCATCAGGTCGGGGTCGCTCTCGACGGTCGAGTGGAGCGGCAGCGCGCCACCGTTGCGGATCACCATGACGTCGTCGCGCCCGGTGACCTCGCTGAAGAGGTCCGCCTCGAAGTGCGACACGCCCACCAGCCGGGTGGTGCGCCGCAGCAACGGGGTGAGCAGCCGCCACTGGAGCCCGCGCGAGCGGCGCCGCAGGGCGCTCGAGCTGCCCCCGGTGTGGAAGGTGAGCACGGTCTTGCGACGGCGCAGGAGGGCCGCGAGCAGCGCGGCCGGCGGCACCAGGGTGTGCACGCCCTGGACGTGCACGAGATCGGCGCGCGAGGTGAGCACCGCCCAGAACAGCCCGGGGCTGGCGTACCAGTCACGGCTGGCCGGGAGGGCACGGAACCGGCGCACGGTGTAGCCGGCCACCTGCTCGCGGCGGGGCAGCCGGCCGCTGCGGTCGGTGGTGAGCACCTCGACGTCGTAGCCGCGTTCGACCGCCCGGCCGGCGATCTCGGCGACGTGCGACTCGATGCCGCCGAGCTCGGGACGAGCGCGGGCGGTGACGAACAGGACCCTCGGACGTGGGTGCTGGTTCATGGCCGATGTCCAGCGTCGTCCAGGGCGTGCGATGGCAAGGCGCGGGAGCGCTGGCAGGCTGGGCGCCTTTCGAGCGACGGCAACGCCGCCAGCGTGCGTCCTGGGCGGCGCTGGCGCGGCCTAGGAACCAGCACCGACGCCCGCAGTCGGGTCGTCACTCCCGCGTTCACGACGCCAACGAGTCGGATACGCCTTCGGCACCCTCGACGTCGTCCACGGCCTTCGAGCCGCGGTCGGCGGTCGCCATCGCCCGCGGGCGACGGGGGGCGGGAACCTGGCCGGCGCGCGCGGCGGCGCGGGCCTTCTCGCGGCGGACGGTGCGCAGCACGCGCATCCCGTCCGGGATGGCGTGCAGGTTGCTGTCGCCGTAGATGCGCTCGAGCTCGACCGAGGGCACCTCGGTGATGACGGCGCCGGCGACGGCGAACCGGCAGTTGATGACGGTCTCGATCTCGAAGCCGTCGCCCCACAGCATCCGGCCGTCGTCCGGCCCGGGCATGAACGGGTCGGGCAGGTCGAGCGTGGGCAGCTGGTCGGTCCAGAACGCGTTGTAGCCGTAGCAGAGGTCGGTGAAGGACGTGCCGAAGGTGACGTTGACCGCGGCGTTGAGGCTCTTGTTGCCGAGCCGACGGAACGCCGTGATGTCGTCGCTGCCGCCGCCCTCGCGGAACCGGCTGCCCTTCGCGAAGTCGGCGCCGGAGACCAGCGCATCGACGAAGCGCGGGATCTCGTCGGGATCGGCGCTGCCGTCGGCGTCGAACATGACGACGACGTCGCCGGTGGCGTGCGCGAAGCCGGTGGCCAGGGCGTTGCCCTTGCCGCGGCGCACCTGCTCGACGCAGGTCAGCAGGTCGCCGGGCATAGCCTCCCGGGCGGCGTCGAGCGTGCCGTCGGTGGATCCCCCGTCGACCAGCACGATCTCGACGACCCCGGGCTGCTCGGGCAGCCGAGGCAGCACCAGCCGCACGTTCTCGGCCTCGTTGAGCGTCGGTACGACCACACTCACCCGAGGTTGCTGCGGTCGCTCCCGGACGTCCATGGCCGGGTCGACGACCCGGTCAGGCTCGAGTTGCAGCGTCATTGAACTGTGACCCCCCAGTCAGTTGTCATCCGGTCTGAGCTCGCCCGGACGACGGTTACCACTCTGCCAGCCCCCACGGCTGGCGTCCCCAAGTTAGCCTCAAAAGTCATCAATCCCTATTGACAACTTGTGCCACTAACAGTCGCGATGGCGCGACCGAGGTCGTTTCCACAGTCAACGACGCCTGTGGCAGGGGGTTACGACATACCGAGTGAGGTATTCCTCAAGATTTGCTCAATGCTCGGTCATCGACCGCTCATCGTGAGACCAGCGGCTCCAGCGCGACTGCCACGAACAGCAGCGAGAGGTAGAGGTTGGAGTGGTGGAACAGGCGCATCGGCTGGATCACGCTGAGGTCCTCGGTGTCGCGGGCCCGTGCCCACATCCGGTGCGCCTCGACGAGGAACACCGCGCCGAGCACCAGCGCAGCCACCGGGTAGAACGGGCCGGTGCCGGCCACGGGCCACAGCAGCAGCGAGACGCCGACCATCACCCAGCTGTAGAGCACGACGCGCCGGCCCACCTCGCGGGCGGGCACGACGACGGGCAGCATCGGCACGTCGACGTTGGCGTAGTCCTCGCGGTAACGCAGGGCCAGGGCCCAGGTGTGCGGCGGCGTCCAGAAGAACACGACGGCGAACAGCACGACCGGCACCCACGACAGCTCGCCGGTGACGGCCGTCCAGCCGATCAGCGCGGGGAAGCACCCGGCGAGGCCGCCCCACACGATGTTCTGGGTGGTGCGCCGCTTCAGCACCATCGTGTAGCCGAACACGTAGAAGGCGTTGGCGCCGAGCGACAGCGCGGCCGACAGCGGGTTCACCCACACCGCGAGCACCACCGTGGACACCACGGCCAGCACGGTGGCGAACACCAGGGCGGCGGCGGGCGAGACGACGTGACGCGGGATCGCCCGGCGCCGGGTGCGCCGCATCTGCTCGTCGATGTCGCGGTCGTAGACGCAGTTGTAGGCCGACGCCGATCCCGCGGACAGCGCGCCGCCGACCACCGTGGCGAGCACCAGACCCACCGGCGGCACACCGCGCTGCGCGAAGAACATCACCGGCACGGTGGTGAGCAGCAGCAGCTCGATGACCCGCGGCTTGGTGAGGCCGACGTACGCCGTGACGCGGTCGCGCCAGGAGGCCGGGAGGACGGGCCGCGAGACGCCCGGCACGACCACCGGTCGCGACTCGCCGACATAGGTCACAGGCGTCCTTCTCGGGCTGGTCGAGCGGGTGTGCACCACCCGCGCAGGCGGTGTGAGTCTAACCCTCGACGTGAGTAGGCTCGGAGGCGCGTCGAGACCCGTGTCCGCGCCCACTCTGGAACACCGAGGAGCCTTGTGAGCACCACCCCCGCACTGGACTGGAACGAGCTCGACGACCGCGCGGTCGACACCGTACGGGTGCTCGCGATGGACGCCGTGCAGAAGGTCGGCAACGGCCATCCCGGAACCGCGATGAGCCTCGCCCCGGCCGCCTACCTGCTGTTCCAGAAGGTGATGCGGCACAACCCGGCCGACCCGCACTGGCCCGGCCGCGACCGGTTCGTGCTCTCGTGCGGCCACTCGTCCCTCACCCTCTACATCCAGCTCTACCTCGGTGGCTGGGGCCTGGAGCTGGAGGACCTCAAGGCACTGCGCACCTGGGGCAGCAAGACCCCGGGCCACCCGGAGTACGGGCACACGGCCGGCGTCGAGACCACCACCGGCCCGCTCGGCCAGGGCATCGGCAACGCCGTCGGCATGGCCATGGCGGCCCGCCGCGAGCGCGGCATGCTCGACCCCAACGCCGAGGCCGGCGACTCGCCGTTCGACCACCGCATCTACTGCCTGGCCAGCGACGGCGACATCGAGGAGGGCGTGAGCTCGGAGGCGTCGTCGATCGCCGGCGTGCAGCAGCTCGGCAACCTCACGCTGATCTACGACATGAACCAGATCTCGATCGAGGACGACACCGACATCGCCCTCAGCGAGGACGTCGCCGCCCGCTACGAGGCCTACGGCTGGCACGTGCAGGTGGTCGACTGGACCCACGGCGGCGGCCAGTACCGCGAGGACGTGCCGGCGCTGCACGAGGCGCTGCACAAGGCCGAGGGCGTCACCGACCAGCCGAGCCTCATCGTGCTGCGCACGATCATCGCCTGGCCCGCGCCGAACGCCCAGAACACCGGCAAGGCGCACGGCTCCGCCCTCGGTGACGCCGAGGTGGCCGCCACCAAGGAGGTGCTGGGCTTCGACCCCACGCACACCTTCGAGGTGGCGCCCGAGGTGATCGCGCACACCCGGGAGGCGATCGAGCGAGGCAAGGAGGCCCAGGCCGCGTGGGACAAGACGTTCCACCACTGGACCACCAAGCCGTCGGCCGACGTCGCGCTGTACGAGCGGATGCAGACCCGCACCCTCCCCGACGGCTGGGACTCCGACCTGCCGTCGTGGGACGCCGACCCGAAGGGGGTCGCCACCCGCAAGGCCTCCGGCGCCGTGATCAACGCGATCGCGCCGCGGGTGCCGGAGCTGTGGGGCGGCTCGGCCGACCTCGCGGAGTCGAACAACAGCACGATCGAGGACGCGCCGTCCTTCGGCCCGAAGATCCGCTCCACCGACATGTGGAAGACCGACCCGTACGCCGGGCGGGTGCTGCACTTCGGCATCCGCGAGCACGGCATGGGGGCGATCCTCAACGGCATCGCCGTCCACGGCGGCACCCGGGTCTTCGGCGCCACCTTCCTCACCTTCTCCGACTACATGCGCCCCTCGGTACGGCTGGCCGCGCTGATGGGGCTGCCGGTCACCTACGTCTGGACCCACGACTCCATCGGGCTCGGCGAGGACGGCCCCACCCACCAGCCGATCGAGCACCTGGCCGCGCTGCGCGCCATCCCCGGGCTCGACGTCGTCCGGCCCGCCGACGCGAACGAGGTGGCGGCCTGCTGGGCCACGGTGCTGCGGGAGACGCACCGCCCCGCCGGCATCATCCTGAGCCGCCAGAACCTGCCGGTGTTCCCGCGTGGCACCGACGGGTTCAGTGACACGAGCAACGTGCACCGAGGCGGCTACGTGCTGCTCGACACCCCCGGCACCCCGGACGTCGTGCTGGTGGGCACCGGCTCGGAGGTGCAGCTCGCCGTCGAGGCGCGCGAGCTGCTCGCCGCCGACGACGTCGCCGCCCGGGTGGTGTCGATGCCGTGCCGCGAGTGGTTCGACGCACAGGAGGCCTCCTACCGCGAGACCGTCGTCCCGCCCACCGTGAAGGCCCGGGTGTCGGTGGAGGCCGGCATCGCCCAGGGCTGGCGCGAGGTCGTCGGCGACCACGGCCGGATCGTGTCCATCGAGACCTACGGGCAGTCGGCCGACTACGCCCGCATCTTCACCGAGTACGGCGTCACCGCGCAGTCCGTGGCCGACGCCGCACGCGACAGCATCCGGATCGCCACCGGCTGATCCACGACAGAGGGAGACTGCAATGTCTGACCGACTCAAGGCGCTCGCCGACGCGGGCGTCTCCATCTGGCTCGACGACCTCTCCCGGGAGCGGATCGAGACCGGCAACCTCGCCGACCTCGTGAAGGAGAAGTCCGTCGTCGGCGTCACCACCAACCCGACGATCTTCGCGAGCGCCATCGCCGACGGCGAGCGCTACGACGACCAGGTGAAGAAGCTCGTCGACGCCGGCAAGGACGTCGACGAGGTGATCTTCGCGCTCACCACCGAGGACGTCCGCAACGCGTGCGACGTGCTCGCGCCCGTGGCCGAGAGCACCGCCCACGACGGCCGGGTGTCGATCGAGGTCGAGCCCGACCTCGCCCACGACACCGAGAAGACCATCGCCTCAGCGCAGGCGCTGTGGGGCGAGGTCGACCGGCCCAACGCCCTCATCAAGATCCCGGCCACCGAGGAGGGACTGCCGGCGATCACCGCGGCGATCGCGCAGGGCATCAGCGTCAACGTCACGCTGATCTTCAGCGTCGAGCGCTATCGCCTGGTGATGGACGCCTACCTCAGCGGGCTCGAGCAGGCCCGCGACGCCGGCCTCGACCTCGACCGGATCCGCTCGGTGGCCTCGTTCTTCGTCTCCCGGATCGACACCGAGGTCGACAAGCGGCTGGAGGAGATCGGCAGCGACGACGCCCTCGCACTGCGCGGCAAGTCCGCCATCGCGAACGCCCGCCTGGCCTACGGCGCCTACCAGGAGGTGCTCGCCAGCGACCGCTGGCGCATCCTCGAGCAGGCCGGTGCCAACCCGCAGCGCCCGCTGTGGGCGTCCACCGGTGTCAAGAACGACGACTACCCCGACACCCTCTACGTCTCGGAGCTCGTGGTGGCCGACACCGTCAACACGATGCCGGAGAAGACCATGGAGGCGTTCGCCGACCACGGCGAGATCGAGGGCGACACCGTCAGCGGGCGGGCCGCCGCGGCCAAGTCGTTGATGGACCAGGTCGCCGCGGCCGGCGTCGACTGGACCGACGTCATGCTGACCGTCGAGAACGAGGGCGTCGAGAAGTTCACGAAGTCGTGGGACGAGCTCGTCGAGACCGTGAAGGGTCAGATGGAGAAGGCCGCCCAGTGACCGACTGGAGCCGGGTCTCGGGTGACGGCTTCGAGCTGGTCTTCGGCTACCCCGACGAGGGCACCTTCGCCGACGCCGTCACCCGGCTCGTCGACGACGGCGTCGCCTCCGGCATCGCCGGGCAGGACGCCACGCTGTGGGGTCCCGAAGCGGAGGCGGAGTCGTCGAAGCGGCTGGCGTGGGTCTCGCTGTCGGAGACCTCGCGGCCGCTGGTGGAGGAGATCGCCGCGCTCGAGGTGCGGCACCGCCAGGCGGGCCTGTCGCACGTGGTGCTGTGCGGGATGGGCGGCTCGTCGCTCGCGCCGGAGGTGATCTGCGCCGCGGCCGGCGTCGAGCTCACCGTGCTCGACTCCTCCGACCCCGACATGGTGCGCGGCGCGCTCGAGAACCGGCTGGCCGAGACCGTGGTGGTGGTGTCGAGCAAGTCCGGCGGCACCGTCGAGACCGACAGCCAGCGCCGCGCCTACGAGAAAGCCTTTCGCGACGCCGGCATCGACCCCGCCGATCGGATCGTCGTCGTCACCGACCCCGGCTCACCGCTGGAGCAGACCGCGCGCGAGGCCGGGTACACCGTGTTCCTCGCCGATCCCGGTGTCGGCGGTCGCTACTCCGCGCTCACCGCGTTCGGCCTGGTGCCGAGCGGGTTGGCCGGGGCGAACGTGTCGGAGCTGCTGGACGCCGCCGAGGCCATCCGGCCGACGCTGGAGGCCGACTCCCCCGACAACCCGGCGCTGCGGATGGGCGCCCTGCTCGGTGCCGCGAACGCGCAGGGCGTCGACAAGGTCGTGATCGGTGAGGCCGGGTCGCCGTACCCGGGCTTCGGCGACTGGGCCGAGCAGCTCATCGCCGAGTCCACCGGCAAGGACGGCAAGGGCGTCCTGCCCGTCGTCGTGCCGTCGCTCGACGCGCCGAACTTCGACCCCAGCACGCCGGACTGCGTGCTGGTCACGGTCGGTCCCGACTTCGTGTTCGACCGGGTCACGCCGGCGTCGCGCTGGGGCTTCACGGTCGACGCCGAGCTCGGTGCGCAGCTGCTGCTGTGGGAGTACGCCACCGCCGTGGCCGGCCGGGTCATCGGGATCAACCCGTTCGACCAGCCCGACGTCGAGAGCGCCAAGGAGGCTGCGCGCTCGATGCTCGACGGCGGCGGCGAGCAGCCGACGCCGCGATTCACCGACGGGCCGTTCACCGTCTACGCCGGCGACTGGCTGGCCGACGACGTCACCACGGTCAACGACGCCGTGGCGGCGCTGCTCGAGCGGCTCGACCCCGACCACGGCTACCTCGCCGTCCAGGCCTACCTCGACCGGGTGCGCGACGCCTCGCTCGCGTCGGTGCGGGAGAGCCTGGCCGCCCGCACGGCCCGGCCGGTCACCTTCGGCTGGGGGCCGCGGTTCCTGCACTCGACCGGGCAGTACCACAAGGGCGGGCCGGCCACCGGCGTCTACCTGCAGGTGACCGGGCAGCCCGAGGCCGACCTCGCCGTCCCCGACCGGCCGTTCACGTTCCACGAGTTCCTCACCGCCCAGGCGGTGGGCGACGGGCAGGTGCTCGCCGGCCACGACCGTCCGGTCCTCCGGGTGCATCTCGGTGGCCCTGGCGACCTCGACGCGCTGCGGTCGGTGCTGCGGTGAGCGAGGCAAGGGTCGAGGTGCAGCCGGACGCCGGGGCGCTGGCCACCGCCGTCGCCGGAGAGCTGCTCTCGCGGCTGGCCGACCTCCAGACCGCCGGCGCGGTGCCGCAGATCGGCCTCACCGGCGGGAGCATCGCCGAGAGCGTGCACCGCGAGCTGGCCCGGCTCACGGCCACCTCCGAGGTGGACTGGACCCGGGTGGTCGTGTGGTTCGGCGACGAGCGGTTCGTGCCCGCCGACTCCCCCGAGCGCAACGCCGGCCAGGCCCGCGCCGCCTTCCTCGACGCCGTCGGCGCCACGCAGGTGCACGAGGTGCCGTCGTCCGACGACGCGGCGGACGCCGAGGCAGCCGCGTCGGCCTACGGCGACGCGATGCGCGAGCACGGCGCGGGCTCCTTCGACGTCCTCATGCTCGGCATCGGCCCCGACGGCCACGTCGCCTCGCTCTTCCCGGGTCACCCGGCACTCGACGTGGACGACCAGATCGCCGTCGCCGTCCACGACTCCCCCAAGCCACCACCCGACCGGGTCTCCCTCACGTTCGCCTGCCTCAATCGGGCCGAGACCGTGTGGTTCCTCGCCAGCGGCGAGGGGAAGGCCGACGCCGTGGCGTCCGCCCAGGCCGAGGGCCCGGTGTCCGAGATCCCCGCCCGCGGGGTCCGCGGACAGACCGAGACCACGTGGTTCCTCGACCGCGACGCCGCCTCGAAGCTCTGACCAACGCCGAGTCGGCTCGAAAGACGAGCCGACTCGGCGTGGAGCCCGGTCTAGAAGACGATCTCGCCGGCCTTGCGGCGGGAGCGGAGGAGCTGGAGGGCCTCGTCGAGGATGACCTCGGCCTCCTTGTCGGAGCGGCGCTCCTTCACGTAGGCGAGGTGGGTCTTGTAGGGCTCGATCTTGGGCGGCGGGGGCGGGTTCTCGGCGTCGAGGGACGCGGGGAGCCCGCACTTGGGGCAGTCCCACGACTCGGGGATCGCGGCCTCGACCGAGAACGTGATCACCGAGCGGTGCTCGTGGGAGCAGAAGTAGGTGACCGCCTGCCGGGGCGCGGCCTCGCCGCGCTCGGCCTCGCCCATCGGACCGGCGCCGACCCGGCTTCCGCGGATCGCGTTGCCTCCACCTGCCATGACTCGTCCTTCCCCCAGATCCTCAGTAGGCCTTGAGCAGTCCGAGCGCGATCACGCACGCGAACCAGATGACACCGGTGCCGACCGTGAACCGGTCGAGGTTACGTTCGGCGACCGACGAGCCGCCCAGCGAGCTGGAGACGCCGCCGCCGAACATGTCCGAGAGACCGCCGCCCCGACCCTTGTGCAGCAGCACAAGCAGGATCATCAGGCCACTGGTGGCCATGAGCAGGATGGTGAAGAGCAGTTCCACGGGCGAAATCCTAAGTCAGGGTGGTGCGGATCAGAGCACCGGCAGGTCGTAGTAGCGGCAGATCCCCGCGAACTCCTCCGGTTCGAGGCTCGCACCGCCCACCAAAGCGCCGTCGACGTCGGCCTGCGCCATGATCCCGACGACGTTCGCGGCCTTCACTGAACCGCCGTACAGGACCCGGACGCCGTCGGCGGCCGCGTCGCCGTGCGACTCGCGGAGCCGGGCCCGGATCGCGGCGCACACCTCCTGGGCGTCCTCGGGGGTGGCGACCTCGCCGGTGCCGATCGCCCACACCGGTTCGTAGGCCACCACCAGGTCGGCCACCTGCTGCGGAGTGAAGCCCGCCAGCGAGCCGTCGACCTGCGCCAGCGTGTACGGCACGTGCTCGCCGGCCTGCCGCACCTCCAGTCCCTCGCCCACGCACACGATCGGCGTCAGGTCGGCCTCGACCGCTCGGTGGGCCTTGGTGTTGACCACCTCGTCGGTCTCGGCATGGTGCTCGCGCCGCTCGGAGTGCCCCACGACGACGTACGAGCAGCCGAGCTTGGCGAGCATCGACGCCGAGATCTCGCCGGTGTAGGCGCCGGACTCGTGCATCGAGACGTCCTGGGCGCCGTACCGGATCGCGAGCCGGTCGCCGTCGACGACGGTCTGCACCGAGCGCAGATCGGTGAACGGCGGCACCACCGCCACCTCCACCTTGGCGTGGTCGTGCCGCTTGTCCGACAGGATCCACGTCAGCTTCTGCACGAGCACGACGGCCTCGTGGTGGTTGAGGTTCATCTTCCAGTTGCCCGCCATCAGCGGGACACGTGCATTGC
The DNA here is from genome assembly GCA_963808855.1 of uncultured Actinomycetota bacterium. GTDB lineage: Bacteria > Actinomycetota > Actinomycetes > Propionibacteriales > Nocardioidaceae > Nocardioides. The sequence continues at coordinate 2,479,869 of CAWEHA010000002.1, forward strand.
TCATGCAGTGGACTCCTCGTCCGCCAGGACGGTCAAGCCGGGCAGCTCCTCGCCCTCGAGGTACTCGAGGCTGGCGCCGCCGCCGGTCGAGATGTGGCCGAACTCGTCGTCGCCGAAGCCGAGGCCGCGGACGGCGGCTGCGGAGTCGCCGCCGCCGACGACGGTGAGCCCGCCCGCGGCGGTGACCTTGGTGAGGGCACGGGCCACGGCCCGGGTGCCGTCGGCGAACGACGGCACCTCGAACACGCCCATCGGCCCGTTCCAGAACACGGTGCGGGCCTTCCTGATCGCCGCCGCGAACGAGGCGGCCGACTCGGGCCCGATGTCCAATCCCAGGCTGCTCGCCGGTATCTCCGAGGACGGCACCACCTCGGGTCGCGGGGTGCGGTCGCCGGAGGGGAACTCGGTGTCGACGACGATGTCGGTGGGCAGCAGCAGGTCGACGCCGGCCTCCGCGGCCCGCCGCAGGTAGTCGCGGCAGGTGTCGACCTGGTCGTCCTCCAGGAGGCTCTTGCCGACCTCGTGGCCCTGAGCGGCGAGGAACGTGAAGACCATCCCGCCGCCGATCACCAGCGTGTTCGCCTTGCCCAGCAGGTTGTCGATCACGCCGAGCTTGTCGGAGACCTTGGCGCCGCCGAGCACCACGGCGTACGGCCGCTCGGGGTGCTCGGTCAGCCGCTTCAGGACGTCGACCTCCGCACGCACCAGCCCGCCCATCGCGTGCGGCAGCCGCTGTGCGACGTCGTAGACGCTGGCCTGCTTGCGATGCACGACCCCGAAGCCGTCGGAGACGAACGCGTCGGCGAGCTCGGCGAGCTGGTCGGCGAACTCGCCGCGCTCGGCGTCGTCCTTGCTGGTCTCGCCGGCGTTGAACCGCACGTTCTCGAGCACCGCGACCTCGCCGTCCGAGAGTCCCTCGACGGTCGACCGTGCCGACTCGCCGACGGTGTCGGTGGCGAACGCCACCGGCGCGCCGAGCAGCTCGCCGAGCCGGTCGGCCACCGGCTTCAGCGAGTACTTCTCGTCGGGCTCGCCCTTCGGCCGGCCGAGGTGGGCGGCGACGACGACCCGGGCGCCCGCGTCGACGAGCGCCTGGATGGTCGGCACGCTGGCGCGCACCCGGCCGTCGTCGGTGATCGTGGTGCCGTCGAGCGGGACGTTCAGGTCCGAGCGCACCAGCACCCGTTTCCCGGTGACGTCGCCGAGCGTTGCGTAGTCACCCACAGGTCAGAGCGTCTCTCCGACATAGGTGATGAGGTCGGCGAGGCGGTTGGAGTAGCCCCACTCGTTGTCGTACCAGCCGACGACCTTCACCTGGTTGCCGATCACCTTGGTGAGCGGCGCGTCGAAGATGCACGACGCCGGGTCGGTGACGATGTCGCTGGAGACGATGGGGTCGGTCGAGTAGCGCAGGTAGCGGCCGTCGGCGGCCTTCTCGACGGCGGCGTTGACCTCCTCCACCGAGGTCTCGCGGCCGGCCTCGAAGGTGAGGTCGGTGGCCGAGCCGGTGGGCACGGGCACGCGCAGCGCGTAGCCGTCGAGCTTGCCCTTGAGCTCGGGCAGCACCAGGCCGATCGCCTTGGCGGCGCCGGTGGACGTCGGCACCACGTTGATCGCGGCGGCGCGGGCGCGGCGCGGGTCCTTGTGGATGTTGTCCTGGAGGTTCTGGTCGGCCGTGTAGGCGTGCACCGTCGTCATCAGGCCCTTGACGATCGTGAACTCGTCGTGGAGGGCCTTCGCCATCGGCGCCAGGCAGTTCGTGGTGCACGAGGCGTTGGAGATCACGGTGTGCGACGCCGGGTCGTAGGTCTCGTGGTTGACGCCCATCACCACGGTGACGTCCTCGTTCTTGGCGGGCGCCGAGATGATCACCTTCTTGGCGCCGCCGCCGTCGACGTGCGCGCGGGCCTGGGTGGCGTCGGTGAAGAAGCCGGTGGACTCCACCACGACGTCGACCCCGAGGTCGGCCCACTTCAGGGCGGCGGGGTCGCGCTCGGCGAACGCCTTGATCTCGGTGCCGCCGACCACGATCGCGTCGTCGTTCGACGTGACGTCGGCATCGAGCCGGCCGAGGATCGAGTCGAACTTGAGCAGGTGGGCCAGGGAGGCGTTGTCGGTGAGGTCGTTGACGCCGACGATCTCGATGTCGGCGCCCGACGCACGAACGGCGCGGAAGAAGTTGCGGCCGATGCGGCCGAATCCGTTGATGCCTACGCGGACGGTCACTGCGGTGTGCTCCTGGGGCTCGGGTGCTGCGGCGGTGTGAACGATCCAACCCTATGTCGGCGCACCGGATCCCCCGGCGGCCGTCCCGCCGTACGTGCCGGTAACCGCCCGGGTCAGGACGGCGGCGGCCCGAGCACGGCGGTGCCGATCACCTCGCATCCGGGCGGCGAGCCGCTGGCGGGTCCTTGAACGACGATCTCGGCGTTCACAGTGACCGCCTCGGCGGAGTCCCGCTTCCCGAGTCGCAGGATGCCGACCTGGATCGTGGTGTTTGTGTCGGGCGAGGACGCGCCCACCACGTTGAATCGGCCGAAGGGGCTCCCCCGTTCCTGGGAGGCGTTCACCGCGCCACCGTTGACCTGGGTGAAGCGGGTGGCGGTGTAGTTGGTGGCGGTGAGGTCGGTGTCGACGGTGCGCCTGACGTTCAGGAAGCCGGTGGCGGCGGACGAGTCGACGTCGCAGGTGGCCCCGAAGCTGAGGCCGCCGATCGACCCGAGCTCCCGGGAGCCGGTGAATACCGGCGTCCGGAGCGCGAGCGCAGCCGGACCCGGCGCTCCGGCGACCCCGCGCGGGCCGCGAGGCCCTCGAGGCCCGGCCGGGAGCTGGCCGCGCCTGAAGTCGCGCCTGAGCAATGACCGGTCGCCGACGTCGACGGAACGGACGGCACCGGTCTTGAGCTGGGCCGGACCCACGCTGTTGCGTGGGAGGGCGGTGGCGGCGTAGGCGGTGCCGGACAGCGCCACGAACAGGGCGAGAGCCCCGAGAGTCTGCTCCCGCAGCAATCTGAGGATGCGGGTCAACATGACCTGACGCTAGACCTGTCGGCCCCTGCCCACCGGTGGCCGAAGCCGCCGGTCTAGTCCTAATCGTCCGCGAGCATCTCCGGCGTCAGCGACGCCTCGGTGTCGGGGATGCCGAGCTCCTCGGCCTTCTTGTCCGCCATCGCCAGCAGCCGGCGGATCCGGCCGGCGATGGCGTCCTTGGTGAGCACGGGGTCGTGCAGCTGGCCGAGCTCCTCGAGGGAGGCCTGCTTGTGCTCCAGCCGCAGCTGGCCGGCCATCTTCAGGTGGTCGGGCACCTCGTCGCCGAGGATCTCCATCGCGCGGTCGACGCGAGCACCGGCGGCGACGGCGGCGCGGGCGGAGCGGCGCAGGTTGGCGTCGTCGAAGTTGGCGAGCCGGTTGGCGGTGGCCCGCACCTCGCGACGCATCCGGCGCTCCTCCCAGGCGAGCAGGGTCTCGTGGGCCCCGAGCCTGGTGAGCAGCTGGCCGATGGCGTCGCCGTCGCGCAGCACGACCCGGTCGATACCGCGCACCTCGCGCGCCTTGGTCTGGATGCCGAGCCGGCGCGCCACACCCACCAGCGCGAGCGCGGCCTCCGGGCCGGGGCAGGTGACCTCGAGCGACGACGACCGGCCGGGCTCGGTGAGCGAGCCATGGGCGAGGAAGGCGCCACGCCAGGCGGCGACGGCGTCGCAGCCGCCCCCGGACACGACAGCCGGCGGCAGGCCGCGGACCGGCCGGCCGCGCTGGTCGAGCAGCCCGGTCTGGCGGGCCAGCGACTCGCCGTCCTTGATCACCCGGACGATGTAGCGGCTCCCCTTGCGCAGTCCGTTGCCCTGCACCATCACGAACTCGGACTTCGCGCCGTACACCTCGTCGATCGAGGTGCGCAGACGCCGGGCCGCGGCGCCGGTGTCGAGCTCGGCCTCGACGACGATCTTGCCGCTCACGATATGGAGCCCGCCGGCGAACCTGAGGGTGGTGGCCACCTCGGCCTTGCGACAGCAGTTCTTGGTGGTCGAGGTGTTGGCCAGCTCCGCCTTCACCTGAGCCGTCATCGCCATGAGGCCGATCCTCGCACGGGAGTCAACGACCCTCAGTGACGGACCAGTCCGGCTCGTTCGATGATCCGGGCGTAGGCCGCGGCCAGCTTGTGCGGGTCGTGCCGGGGCGTGCCGTCGTCGGCCATCACGTCGTCGAGGACGAGCTCGGTGCCGGAGGCCTCGGCCACCTGCCGCAGCTCCTCGAGGTGCGGCTCGTCGAGGTCGCGCGGGTCGGCCAGCACGTGGTGGACGTGGAGGTCGGGCGCGTGCTCGAGCAGCACCGAGAGGTGGTCGGCCGGTCCGAAGCCGCCGGTCTCGTCGTCGTCCGCCACTCCGAGGTTGAGGACGACGATCCGCCGGGCGTCGGTGGTGACCAGCGCCTCCCGGGTCGCCGGCACCAGCAGGTGCGGGATCACCGAGGAGAACCACGAGCCCGGGCCGAGCACCACCCAGTCGGCCTCGCCGATCGCGGCGAGGGCGGCCGGGCTGACGGGCGGGATCGGGCGGGTCGAGTGCGATCTCGGTGATGACGCCGTCGGTGGTGGCGACCTCCACCTGGCCGCGCACGGTGGTGAGGGCGTCCGGGTCGGATCCCGCGCCGCGCACCTCGGCCCGGATGTCCATCGGCACCAGCGCCATCGGCAGCACCCGGCCCTTGGCGCCGAGCAGCCGGCCGACCCGGTCGAGGGCCTCGACGTGGTCGCCGAGCAGCTCCCACAGCCCCACGATGAGCAGGTTGCCGATCACGTGGCCGTTCATGTCGCCGTCGCCGGCGAACCGGTGCTGCATCACCCGTGCCCAGGTGCCGCCCCAGTCGTCGTCGCCGCACAGCGCGGCCAGCGCCATCCGCAGGTCGCCGGGCGGCAGGACGTCGAACTGGTCGCGCAGCCGCCCCGACGAGCCGCCGTTGTCGGCCACGGTGACGATCGCGGTGAGCTGGTCGACCGTGAGGTCGTCGAGCAGCAGGCGCAGCGCGGTGAGCGAGGCGTGCAGGCCGTGGCCGCCGCCGAACGCGACGACGGACTGGGCCCGGTCCGGGGTGCTCATTCGCGGCCCAGGTCGCGGTGGGAGGCGGTGGCGTCGATGCCGCGCTCGCGCAGCCGCGCGATGATCTGCTCGGTCATCGCGACGCTGCGGTGCTTCCCGCCGGTGCAGCCGATCGCCACCCGGAAGAACCGCTTGCCCTCCCGCAGGTAGCCGTCGGCCACGCCGAGGAGCAGCGGCACGTAGGCGTCGAGGAACTCCGCGGCGCCGGGCTGCGACAACACGTAAGCCGAGACGTCCTCGTCGCGGCCGGTGCGGGGCCGCAGCTCGGGCACCCAGAACGGGTTCGGCAGGAACCGCATGTCGGCGACGAAGTCGGCGTCGACCGGGATGCCGTACTTGAACCCGAAGCTGATGACGGTGACCTTGAGCCGGGTCTGCTGCGGCGTGCCGAACGCGGTGGCGATCCGCTCGGTGAGCTGGTGGACGTTGAGCGCGCTGGTGTCGATCACCAGGTCGGCGTCACCGCGCAGGTCGGCCAGCACCCGCCGCTCGCGGGTGAGCCCGTCGAGCAGCCGGCCGGCGCCCTGGAGCGGGTGCGGACGCCGGGCCGCCTCCTGCCGGCGCACCAGCACGTCGTCGGCGGCATCGAGGAACACCAGCGTGGCGCGGCGGCCGCTGGTACCGCGGGCGAGGTGGGTGCGCAGCTCGGCGAAGAACGACCCGGACCGCACGTCGACGACGACGGCGACCGGCTGCCGGCGCCCCTTGCTCTGGTCGACGAGCCGCACGACATCGGGCAGCAGGCTGGGCGGGAGGTTGTCGACCACGTAGAAGCCGAGGTCCTCCAGCTCCTTGGCGGCGGTGCTGCGGCCGGCGCCGGTCATCCCCGTGACGACGACCAGCTCGCCGGCGTCGGGGTCGGCCTCGCCGCTGCCCTCGCTCATCCCTCGCCCTCGTCGAGGAGCTCGCCTGTCGCCGTGTTCACCACGGGAGCAGTCTTGCGGTTCGCGGAGGCGCTCGCGACGGCGTCCTTGATCGCGGCCGCGGTGCGCGGCCCGATGCCGGGCACCAGCGCGAGTTCGTCGACGTCGGCCTCGCGCAGCTTCTTGAGCGAGCCGAAGTGCTTGAGCAGGGTCTTCCGGCGCACCTCGCCGAGGCCGGGCACGTCGTCGAGCACGCTCTCGACCATGGACTTCGAGCGCCGGCCGCGGTGGTGGGCGATGGCGAACCGGTGCGCCTCGTCGCGGATGCGCTGCAGCAGGTAGAGGCCCTCCGAGGAGCGCGCCAGGATCACGGGGTCCTCCTCCCCCGGCCGCCACACCTCCTCCAGTCGCTTGGCCAGCCCGCACACCGGGATGTCGTCGATGCCGAGCTCGTCGAGCGCCTGCTGCGCGGCCGCGACCTGGGGCGGGCCGCCGTCGACGACCACCAGCCCGGGCGCGTAGGCGAACTTGCGGGGCCGGCCGGTCTCGGGGTCGACGAGCATCGGGCCGCTCTCCTCGTCGCCGGCCCCCTCGGATGGACGCCGTAGCTCCGAGCGCGCCTGCTCGTCGAGCAGCCGCTTGAACCGGCGGGTGATCACCTCGTGCATCGAGGCGACGTCGTTCTGCCCGTCGACTCCGCGGATCACGAACCGGCGGTACTCGCTCTTGCGGGCCAGACCGTCCTCGAACACCACCATCGACGCCACCACCTCGGTGCCCTGGAGGTTGGAGACGTCGTAGCACTCGATGCGCAGCGGCGCCTCGTCGAGGGCGAGTGCCTCCCGGATCTCGTCGAGCGCGCGGTTGCGGGTGGTGAGGTCGCTCGCCCGCTTGGTCTTGTGCAGCGCCAGCGACTGCTTGGCGTTGGCGGCCACGGTCTCCTGCAGCGTGCGCTTGTCGCCGCGCTGCGGCACCCGCACCCGGACCTGGCTCCCCCGCAGCTCGCTGAACAGCTTCTCGAACGTCGGCGCGTCCGGCGGCAGCTCCGGCACCAGGATCTCGCGCGGCAGCAGGTCGGCGTCGCCGGTGTAGAGCTGGAGCAGGAAGTCCTCGACAAGGTCGGCGGTGCCGCCGTCGGTGACCCGGTCGGCCACCCAGCCGCGCTGGCCCCGGACCCGGCCGCCGCGCACGTGGAACACCTGGACGGCGACCTCGAGCGGGTCCTCGGCCAGTGCGATCACGTCGGCGTCCGCGCCGTCGCCGAGCACCACGGCCTGCTTCTCCAGCGCCCGCTGCATCGCGCCGAGGTCGTCGCGCAGCCGGGCAGCCCTCTCGAAGTCCTGGGCGTCGCTGGCCTCGTACATCTGGCGCTCGATGCGCTTGATGAACGGGCGGGTGTGGCCGGCCATGAAGTCGCAGAAGTCGTCGACGATCTCGCGGTGCTGCTCGGCGGTCACGTTGCCGACGCAGGGCGCCGCGCACTTGCCGATGTAGCCGAGCAGGCAGGGCCGGCCGATCTGCCCGGACCGCTTGAAGACGCCGTTGCTGCACGAGCGCATCGGGAAGACCCGCAGCAGGATGTCGACGGTCTCGCGGATCGCCCAGGCATGGCTGTAGGGGCCGAAGTAGCGGGTGCCGCGCTTCTTGGCGCCGCGTCCGACCATCACCCGCGGGAACTCGTCTCCGAGGGTGACCGCCAGCCACGGATAGGACTTGTCGTCGCGGTACTTCACGTTGAACCGCGGGTCGAACTCCTTGATCCAGGAGTACTCGAGCTGGAGTGCCTCGACCTCGGTCTTCACCACGGTCCACTCGACGCTGGCTGCCGAGGTGACCATCGCCGCCGTGCGCTGGTGGAGGCCACCGACGTCCTGGAAGTACGACGACAGCCGCGGCCGCAGGCTCTTCGCCTTGCCGACGTAGATCACGCGCCCGCGCGCGTCACGGAACCGGTACACCCCCGGCTGGGTCGGGATCGAGCCCGGCTCCGGGCGGAAGGACTGCGGCCCGTGGGTGTTGCGGCTGTTCCGGGCGAGGCGCTCGGAGCGGGCGGGAGACACGTCGTCCAGCCTAGGTCGCGCCGCCGACGGCGCCGCCCCGGCCCGGCGCGGTGACTAGGCAATCCAAAGTCGTGTGAACTACTCTGCTTTCGTGCCGTGTCGCGACCCCTATGGACTGCGCCTGACCGCGTCCCCGGACGCGGCCGCGGCGTACTCCCGGGGGCTCGACTCGCTGCTCGCGCTGCGCGCCGGCGCGGTGCCGGCGCTGGCCAGCGCGGTGGTGCTCGACCCGACGTTCGCGCTCGGCCACGCGGCGCTGGCGCTGGTGGGTCACGACCTCTGCGCCGAGGTCGACGTCGCCGCCCGGATGCGCGACGCCGAGCGGCTCGCGGCGGCCCCCGGCGTCACCGAACGGGAGCGCAGCCACGTGGCCGCCGTCCTCTCCCACCTGCGCGGCGACTCCCGCCCGGTGGTGGCGCACCTGAAGCACTACCCCGCCGACGCGCTGCTGCTCTCCGCCGCCGTGCCCACCATCGCGTTCGCCGGGGTCACCGAGGTGCCGGAGGAGGCGTGGGCGATCGTCGAGGGCGCCGCCCCGGCCTACGGCGACGACTGGTGGTTCGCCGGCCTGCTCGGCTTCGTGCGCCAGGAGCAGGGCCGGTTCGAGGAGTCCTACGCCCTCGCCTGCCGCTCGCTGGCCGAGGTGCCCGACTCCGGCCACGCCGCCCACGCCCGCGCCCACGTGCACTACGAGACCGGCGACCACAGCGCCGGGCTCGCCTGGATGGACGGCTGGGTCACCGGCGACGGCGCCGGGCTCGACAGCCTCAGCCACTTCTCCTGGCACGCCGCGCTGCACGAGCTCTCGCTCGGCGACCTCGACGCCGTCCGCCGCCGCTACGACGCGCAGCTCGCTCCGCAGTTCGCGGTCGGCTGCCGCGCCCTGGTCGACAGCGGGTCGCTGCTGGTGCGCTGGGCGCTCACCCCGAGCGCCACCGACGTGCCCGACCTGCAGCGCGTGCTCGACGTCGTCGACCGGTCCACGATGGAGCGCCCGGCCACCCCGTTCCTCGCCATGCACGCGGCGGTCGCGCTGCTCGCTCTCGACGACGGCCCGGCGCTCACCTCGCTCGCCCGCTGGGCGGACCGGCACGAGCACCCGGTGCAGCGCACCGTCGTCGCCCCGCTCGCCCGGGCGCTGGCGCAGATGCAGGCCGGCGAGTGCTCCGCGGCCGCCACCGCCCTCGCCCGGCTCGAGGGATCGCTGTGGCGGGTCGGCGGCTCCGACGCCCAGCGCGAGATCGTCGAGGAGACCCGCATCGCCTGCCTCATCCGCGCCGACCGCTACGACGAGGCGCGCGATCTCCTCGACCGGCGCCTCGACCGGCGACCCTCCCCCCGCGACGCCGCCTGGCGCCGCACCTGCGCGTCGTAGCTGTTCTTGGGGGTGACTGTCAGGCGCCCGCGCCGCCCGCATGCGCGGGCGCCCCACCCTCACCATCTCCCACACCGGCCAGCCGACTCCTGCTCTTGTCGGCCGAAGTTTCGGCTGACAAGTACCGGAGTTCCCTGGCCGGCGGTGCCCGTGGTCCTGGTGTGACCAGTGGTGGCCGCGCCTGCGCGGACCGCGTGGCGGAGCCCGCCGTTCGTGCGCCGTCACAACGCGCCGGGCGAGGCTCGCGGTCAAGGACCCCCGAAGGGCGCCGCGCAGCGGGCGAGCGCAGCGAGATCCTTGACGGCGAGACCCGGCGTGTTACGCGCGCGGCCACCCACCCCGAAGCACAGTCAGGCGGCGAGGATCTTGTCGCCGTCGACCTCGATCGAGACCTCGGCCAGGGCCTTGGTGGCGGGGCCCTGGGTGGCCGAGCCGTCCTCGACCGAGAACAGGCTGCCGTGGTTGGGGCAGCGGATGCCTTCGTCGCCGACCTCGTTCACGATCGTGCCCTGGTGGGTGCAGACGGCGGTGAACGCCTTGAACTCACCCTCGGTGGGCTGGGTGAGCACGATCTGCTCGTCGGTGAGCACCAGCCCGCCACCCACCGGCACGTCCGCGGTGGCGGCGAGCTCGGTGCCGGAGTCGGGGGTGTCGGCGCTGCCGCCGCCCTCGTCGTCACCGCCGCCGCAGCCGGCCAGTGCCGCGGCCACGCCCAGGGCGCCGAGACCGTGGAACACGATCCGGCGGGTGGGGCGGAAGTCGGGGGCGGTCATGACAGGACGATCTGGTCGCCGTCGACCTCGAACGGCACCGCGTCCAGCGCCGAGGGCGCCGGGCCGCCGGTGGGCTCGCCGGTGGAGATGTCGTAGGTGCTGCCGTGGCAGGGGCAGTTGATGGTGTCGGCGACCTCACTGACGAGGCAGCCGCTGTGGGTGCACACCGCGGTGAAGACCTTGAACTCCCCGGCGGCGGGCTGGGTGACGACGACCTTCTCGTCGGCCACCACCACGCCCCCGCCCACCGGCACGTCGCCGGTGGCGGCGATGCCGGCGGCGCCCCCGCCGCCCGCGGGTGGCTCGGAGGACGGCGGCTCGCTACTGGGCGCCTCCGACGACGACGGCGGCGGACTGCTCGTGTCGCTGGTGGGGTCACCGCCGTCCGAGGCGGTGCCGCCGTCGTCTCCACAGGCGGAGAGCAGGGGCAGGGACAGACCGACGCTGGCGACGCCCGACAGGGCGCGGCGACGGCTCACTCCGGGTACGGCCACGACCGGCTCCTCACTTTCCCGAGTCCGAGGTAGTTGAAGAACACACTACCGCCGAAGATGAGAACAACGTGAGAACCACCTGTGAGTCCGGCGGAGGCTAACCCGCCTTCTTCCGGGGCCGCGCCGGCTTCTTGCGGGCCGGGGGCTTGGGTGCGGAGGAGGCCGCCCTGCGGCGGGTGGGCTGCTTGGCCTCCTTGCCGTCGAGCAGCGGGGCGAGGAAGTGCCCGGTGAAGCTGTCGGGCATCGTGGCGACGTCCTCGGGCGTGCCCTCGGCGATCACCAGGCCGCCGCGGGAGCCGCCCTCCGGGCCCATGTCGACCAGCCAGTCGGCGGTCTTGATGACGTCGAGGTTGTGCTCGATCACGAGCACGGTGTTGCCGGCGTCGACCAGGCGTCCGAGCACCAGGAGCAGCTTGCGGATGTCTTCGAAGTGGAGGCCCGTGGTGGGCTCGTCGAGCACGTAGACGGTGCGGCCGGTGGAGCGCTTCTGGAGCTCCGAGGAGAGCTTGACGCGTTGCGCCTCGCCGCCGGACAGCGTGGTGGCGGGCTGACCGAGGCGGACGTAGCCGAGGCCGACCTCGCACAGCGTGGTCATGTGGCGCGCGATCGCGGGGACGGCGGCGAAGAAGTCGGCGGCCTCCTCGATCGGCATGTCGAGCACCTCGGCGATGGTCTTGCCCTTGTAGTGCACCTCGAGCGTCTCGCGGTTGTAGCGGGCGCCGTGGCAGACCTCGCACGGCACGTAGACGTCGGGCAGGAAGTTCATCTCGATCTTGATCGTGCCGTCGCCCGAGCACGCCTCGCAGCGCCCGCCCTTCACGTTGAACGAGAACCGGCCCTGGAGGTAGCCGCGCATCTTGGCCTCCGCCGTGGAGGCGAAGAGCTTGCGGATGTGGTCGAAGACGCCGGTGTAGGTGGCCGGGTTGCTGCGCGGGGTGCGGCCGATCGGCGACTGGTCGACGTGGATCACCTTGTCGACGTGCTCGACCCCGCTGATCTTGCGGTGCCGGCCGGGCACGGTGCGGGAGCGGTAGATCTGCTTGGCCAGCGACGTGTAGAGGATGTCGTTGACGAGCGTGGACTTGCCGGACCCGGAGACGCCGGTGACGGCGACGAACAGCCCGAGCGGGAACGAGACGTCGATGTCACGCAGGTTGTTGGCCTTCGCGCCATGCACGGTGAGGTCGCGGCCGACCGTGCGCGGACGGCGGATCTCGGGCACCGGGATCTCCCGGCGGCCGGAGAGGTACTGGCCGGTCATCGAGTCGCGGTGGTCGAGCAGCCCCTGGACGGAGCCGCTGTGCACCACCTGGCCGCCGTGCTCGCCGGCGCCAGGCCCGATGTCGACGACCCAGTCGGCGGTGCGGATCGTGTCTTCGTCGTGCTCGACGACGATCAGGGTGTTGCCGAGCTCCTTGAGCCGCAGCAGCGTCTCGATGAGCCGCTGGTTGTCGCGCTGGTGGAGCCCGATCGACGGCTCGTCGAGCACGTAGAGGACGCCGACCAGGCCGGCGCCGATCTGGGTGGCCAGCCGGATCCGCTGCGCCTCGCCGCCCGACAGCGAGCCGGACGGCCGGTCGAGCGAGAGGTAGTCGAGGCCGACGTCGAGCAGGAAGTTGAGCCGCTCCTGGATCTCCTTGAGCACCCGCTCGCCGATCTGCCGCTCTCGGGCGGTGAGGTCGAGGTCGCGCAGGAACGCCGCGGTCTCGTTGATCGGGAGCCCGCAGATCTCGGCGATGTTGCGGCCGCCGAGCGTGACCGCCAGCGGCACCGGCTTGAGCCGGCTGCCGCCGCAGGTGGGGCACGGCACCTCGCGCATGAAGCCCTCGAACCGTTCGCGCGTGGTGTCGGACTCGGCCTCGCGGTGTCGGCGCTCGACGTGCACCCGCACGCCCTCGAACCGGGCGTCGTAGGAGCGCTCGCGGCCGTAGCGGTTGCGGGTGACGACGTGGACCTTGGTGCGGTGCCCCTCCATGATCGACGTCTTCGCGTGAGCCGGCAGGTCCTGCCAGGGAGTGTCGATGTCGAACCCGAGCTCGTTGCCGAGCGCCTCGAGCAGCTTGAGGAAGTAGTCGGCCACGTGGGCCTGGCTCCACGGCTGGATCGCGCCCTCGGCCAGCGTGGCGGTCTCGTCGGGGACGACGAGCTCGGGGTCGACCTCCATCCGGGTGCCGAGGCCGGCGCAGGCCGGGCACGCGCCGAACGGGGAGTTGAACGAGAACGACCGCGGCTCGAGCTCGTCGGTCTCGAGCGGGTGCTCGTTGGGGCACGCCATCCGCTCGCTGAACCGCAGCTCGCGGCCGGGGTCCTTCGCGCCGAGGTCGACGAAGTCGACCAGCACGAGGCCACCGGCCAGGTTGAGCGCCGTCTCGACGGAGTCGGTGAGCCGCCGCTTCGCGGTGTCCTTCACCGCCAGCCGGTCGACGACCACCTCGATGGTGTGCTTCTTCTGCTTGTCCAGCTTCGGCGGGTCGTCGAGGAGGTGGGTCTCGCCGTTCACCCGCGCCCGCGAGAAGCCCTGCGCCTGGAGCTGCTTGAACAGCTCGACGTACTCACCCTTCCGGCCGCGGATCACGGGCGCGAGCACCTGGAACCGGGCGCCTTCCTCGAGCGCCAGGATGCGGTCGACGATCTGCTGCGGCGTCTGCCGCTCGATCTTCGAGCCGCACACGGGGCAGTGCGGCCGGCCGGCGCGCGCGAACAGCAGCCGGAGGTAGTCGTAGACCTCGGTGATCGTGCCGACCGTGGAGCGCGGGTTCTTCGACGTCGACTTCTGGTCGATCGAGACCGCGGGCGAGAGCCCCTCGATGAAGTCGACGTCGGGCTTGTCCATCTGGCCGAGGAACTGCCGGGCGTACGCCGAGAGCGACTCGACGTAGCGCCGCTGCCCCTCGGCGAAGATCGTGTCGAACGCCAGGGACGACTTGCCGGACCCGGACAGCCCCGTGAAGACGATGAGGGAGTCGCGTGGGAGGTCGAGGGAGATGTCCTTGAGATTGTGCTCCCGGGCCCCCCGGATGATGAGCTGATCCGCCACTCTTCAACACTCTCATGTGCCACCGACAACCTATGGGTGAGTCCGGTTGGATGGGGGCATGCACGACGTCACCCTCGCCACCCTGCAGGAGTCCAGCCGCCGCCTGGTGCGCACCGTCGACAGGCTCTCTGACCCCCAGCTCGCGGCGCCGTCGCTGCTGCCCGGCTGGAGCCGGGCGCACGTGGTGGCACACCTCGCGCTCAACGCCGAGGCGCTCGACGCCGTCGTCCGCGGCCTGCTCGCGGACGAGCCGGTGCCCATGTATCCGTCCCCGGAGGCGCGCGACGAGGACATCGCGGACCTCGCGGGCGAACGGTCCAGCGTGCTGCGCGAGCGACTGCTGGGCGGCGTCGCCGAGCTGGGCGACGCGCTCGCCGCCCTGCCCGAGGACCTCCGGGACGCCGTCGTCGAGCGGACGCCGGGCAGCGACCTCACCTTCCTGGCCGGGGAGGTGGCGGTGATGCGGCTGCGGGAGGTGGAGATCCACCATGCCGACCTCGACGCCGGCTACGGGCGCGCCGACTGGCCACCGGACTTCGCGGGGCTGCTCGTCGAACAGCTCGCAGGGCGGGCCCGGGCGACGCTGGAGGAGACCGGGAGCCACCGCACCTGGCCCGGCCCCGCGAGCGCGCCGACGGTGCACGGCACGCTCCCCGACCTCGGCTGGTGGCTGTCGGGGCGCGGCACCGGCGAGGGGCTCACCACCCGCGACGGCGACCTGCCTCCCGTGGCAGCCTGGTGAGCATGAGCGACGACACCCGTGGATATTCAGGCGCGGTGAGCCCCGGCGACCGCCCGCAGGTCCGCGAGCTGGCCCACCTGACCATCACGAAGGTCGCCGTCGACCCGGAGATGAGCAACAACTGTTACCTGCTGCACTGTCGCGACACCGGTGAGCAGGTGCTGGTCGACGCCGCCGCCGAGCCGGACACCCTGCTCCCGCTGGTCGGCGACGCGGGTCTCGGCCACCGTCGTCACCACCCACCAGCACTGGGACCACCACCGGGCGCTCAAGGACGTCGTCGACGCCACCGGCGCCGAGGTGGTGGTGGGCGCGCCGGACGCCGACGCGGTCACGGAGCAGACCGGCGTCCCCGTCACTCGCGCCGTCGGGGCCGGCGACCGGGTCGCCGTCGGCTCCTGCGAGCTCGAGGTGATCCCGCTCGCCGGTCACACCCCCGGCTCGATCGCGCTCCTCTACGACGACTCCGCCAACGGCGGGCACCCCCACCTGTTCACCGGTGACTCGCTCTTCCCGGGCGGCGTGGGCAACACCTTCGGCGACGACGCCGCCTTCGCCCAGCTCATCGACGAGGTGGAGACGAAGGTCTTCGACCGGCTCCCCGACGACACCTGGTTCTACCCCGGCCACGGCGACGACTCGACGCTCGGCGCCGAGCGCCACTCACTGCCGGAGTGGCGCGAACGGGGCTGGTGACGGCTGGGTTCGGTGGCGGTGCTCAGAGCGTCGGCGTGTGCGACCCCAGCCCCGAGCCCTGCAGGGAGGCCGAGGCCGAGGCCGCAGTCCTGGTGGCGGTGAGGGCGGCGGCCGGTGGTTCTGCCACCGACGGCTGGGTGACGGCGCGCGCCGGCTGCACCACGACGGCGGCGCGGCGCTCGCGGTCCGGGCGGCCCTCGATCGGAGTCGCCCCGGTCCCCGTGGCCTTGTCGGGGCGGTCCTCGGCGGCCGGCGTCTCCAGAGCCCGGCGCTCGCCGGTGCCGCTGCGGCGGTCCTCGGTGGGAGCGAGGGCGAGACCGTGGGCCTGGGCGAACTCCCGTACTCCCGGGAGATCCGGGAGCGTGCCCTGGCCCACGTGATCGAGCAGGTGGGCGTCGCTCAGGCCGGCGCGCAACAGGGTGACCCGCACGTCGTCGTCAAGGCGGTGCAGCCACCGGAACATCGTGACCGAGCGGATGCCGCGCTCCGCGGCCGCGTCGGTGAGCCCGCGCGCCTCGCGCATCAGCATCCCCGAGCGCCGCAGCAGGTCGACGACGTCGTGTGCCTTCGCGGACTCCGGGTGGGTCGCGACCCAGTGCCGGCGGCGGCTGATCCCACGGCGGCGACCCTGGTAGGTGAGCGGGGCGGCGGCGACGTAGGCGGCGACAGCCATGGCGACCAGCACTCCCAGGACGATCAGGGTGACGGACATGCGGGGCCTCTTTCAGGTTCCCCGGCCCGGCGTTGCCGTCGGTGATCCCCGGGGAGTGGGGGGTGAAAGCTCGAACTGCAGTGGAGCACGGGTCGGGGCTGCGACGCATCGAAAGCCCCATGTAACCGGTCGTACCGCCCGATCGGTATCCACCAGTAGAACAAACGTGCGGCCGGTCGTCACGCGCTCGAGAAAGAATTCTGCGGCGGGCTATACAGCGAGCGGTTCGCGCTGCCGATGATCGAGGTGGAGCACTGTCACGAGTAGGTCGCCCGCACGGTCTCCGAGGTGGGCGTGGACTGGCAGGCCAGCCGGATCCCGTCCTCGAGATCCTCCTCGTCGAGGACGTCGTTGTGGGCCATCTGCACGGAACCCTCCAGCAGCCGCACGGCGCAGGCCGAGCACTCCCCCTCGCGGCACGAGTAGGGCGCCTTGACCCCCTTGCTCTCCAGGAACTGGAGCATCCGCACCGACGGGTCCCAGTCGTCGAAGGTGTGCGTCTCGCCGTCCAGCTCCACCTCCAGGCTCACCGCCGGCCCGGACGGCGCCGCGGGTGCCTCGTCGCGGTCCGGCTGGCGGTCCGGCTCGTCGTCGGACTCGGCGGCGGCCACCTCCTCCGCCGCCTTCGCGGCGCCCGCCTCGTCGCCGAACGGGTTGCCACCCAGCGAGACGAACTTCTCCTGGTGCCGCCGCTCGCGCGGGAACTCCAGCTCCTTGAGGGCACCGACGACGAGCTTCATGAACGGCGCCGGGCCGCACACGAAGGCATCCCACGTCTCGCGGCCGGCGGCGAACGCGCGCAGCTGCTCGGCGGTGGGCAGGCCCTGCACGCTCTCGAGCCAGTGCACGACCTGGAGCCGGTCGGGGTGCTCGACGGCGAGCTCGGTGAGCGCCTGCGCGAAGATCACCGACCGCTCGTCGCGGTTGGCGTAGAACAGCACGACCCGCCCCCGGCCGTGGGCCAGCGCGGTGCGCGTGATCGACATGATCGGCGTGATGCCGCTGCCGCCGGCGAAGAGCAGCAGGTCGACGTCGAGCGACTTCGGCGTGAAGATCCCGGACGGCGGCAGCACTCGGATGGTGTCGCCGTCGCGGAGGTTGTCGCAGATCCAGTTCGAGGCGTAGCCGTCGTCGGTGCGCTTGACGGTGACCGTGAGCCGGCCGTCGGCGTCGGCCGGGCTGCTGCAGAGCGAGTAGCAGCGGGCCGCCACCCCGGTCTGGTCGCTCGGCACGGCCAGGGTGAGGAACTGCCCGGGCGTGTAGGCGAACGCCTCGGCCGCGTCGGGCGGCACGGCGAAGGTGATCGAGTGCGCGTCGGCCGTCTCCTCGACGACGTCCACGACCTCGAGCTCGTAGGAGGTCTCCATCGTGGTGCTCAGTAACCGTCCTCGGCACCGATGGGCACCTGGCCGTCGCGGACGGCGGCGTCGATGCTCGCGAGCAGCCGCGGGCACGCGACGTGGCCGGCCCGGGGGTCCTTGGTCCGGCGCCCGAGCTCGGGGCAGTGACGCACCGCCTCGTCGGTCCACTGGATCGAGGTGTGGTGGTCGCTGTTCTTCTTCACGCCCACCCGGGCCAGGCAGTCGAGGCAGGCCACCTCGACCAGGCGGGCCTGGGTGTAGAGGCGCTGGTCCTCCAGCGTGTCGGCGCTGGTGGGCACGAACGAGGGCATGGGCTCAGGTCCCGCTCATGATCTGCGGCTCGGCCTCGGACTCGTCGGCGTTGTCGGCGTTCTCGTCCTCCTCGGCCTTCAGCCGCAGGTTCTCGGCCACCTCGTCCTGCCAGAACTCGTTGGCCCTGGTGGTGTCGACCTCGAACTCGAACCGGTCGACCATCTCGGGCTGGATGTCGTCGACGTCGACGTAGAACTGCTCGTACCAGCGCCGCAGCTGGTAGACCGGCCCGTCCTCCTCGCAGAGCAGCGGGTTCTGCACCGGCACCTTGTTCTTCCAGATGTGCACGTCCTGGAGGAAGCCCTCGCCGAACATCTCCGCGTACTTCTTGGCGATGTACTTCGCGGTGTCGTCGTCGAGGCCCTCGGGCTTCTTCACGGTGATGCCGTACTGCAGCGTGAACGAGTTCGGGCCAGTCGGGATGTGGCAGTTGATGAGGATGACCTCGGTCTCGAAGCCCTTGTAGTCGACGTCGAGCCAGTTGATCATGTACGCCGGTCCGTAGTAGGTGGCCTCGGACTTGAGGAACAGCTCGGCGTCGCCGTAGCCGCCGCTCTTGTCGGGCCGGCCCTTCGACTCCATGAACTGGGTGGCCTGGTGGCCCTCGAAGACGTTGCGGAAGCTCGTCGGGAACGAGAAGTGCACGTAGTAGAAGTGCGCCATGTCGACGACGTTGTCGATGAGCTCGCGGCAGTGGGAGTCGTCGATCGGCACGACCTCCCACGACCAGTCGGTGTAGTCGCCGTCCATGACGCCGGGCAGCTCCGGCGGCAGGATGTCGCGGTCGGCCTTGGAGCCCGCGGTGTCGTGCCAGATGAGGAGCTGGCCGTTCACGATGGCGGTCTCGTAGCGATGGGTGCGGGCGCGCAGCGGCACCCGGCGGGCGTAGGGGATCTGCTTGCACTTGCCGTCGCCGCCCCAGCGCCAGTCGTGGAACGGGCAGGCGATCTGGTCGCCCTTGACCGTGCCCTGGGTGAGGTCGCCGCCCATGTGACGGCAGTAGCCGTCGAGCACGTTGAGCTCGCCCTCGGTGTCGGCCCAGACGACGAGCTTGGTGCCGAACCCCTCGATGCCGTGGGGCTTGCCGTCCCGGAAGGTCTCGGCGAGACCGAGACAGTGCCAGCCCCGGGCGAACCGCTCCGGCGGCTTCCCCTGGTCGAGCATTCTGGTGTCGCTCATGACGTCAGTGTCCCCCTCTCGGATCCCAGCGAGGCTAGCCCAAAACGAGAACACGTTCTAGTCTGGCGCGCATGCGTCTCGCCCTCGACCCCGAGCACCTCGCGCTCCGCGCGGAGCTCAAGGAGTACTTCGAGCAGCTGGTCACTCCGGAGCGCCGGGCCGGGCTCGCGGCCGCCACCGGTGAGTTCGGCGAGACCGGGGTCTACAAGGACGTCATCCGGCAGGTCGGGGCCGACGGCTGGCTCGGGATCGGGTGGCCCGAGGAGTACGGCGGCCAGGCCCGCTCGATGGTGGAGCAGCTGATCTTCACCGACGCCGCCGCGGTGGCCGGCGTCCCGATCCCCTACCTCACGCTCAACACCGTCGGGCCGACGATCATGCGCTACGGCTCGGACGAGCAGAAGGACTACTTCCTGCCCCGCATCCTCAAGGGCGAGCTGCACTTCTCGATCGGCTACTCCGAGCCCGGCTCGGGCACCGACCTCGCCTCGCTCAAGACCAAGGCGGTGCGCGAGGGCGACGAGTGGGTGATCAACGGCCAGAAGATGTGGACCTCGCTCATCCAGTACGCCGACTGGCTCTGGCTGGCCTGCCGCACCGACCCCGACCTGCCCAAGCACAAGGGCCTCTCGATGATCCTGGTGCCGGCCGACGCCGACGGCGTCTCCTACACGCCGGTGCACACCGTGGCCGGCGTCGGCACCTCCGCCACCTACTACGAGGACGTGCGCGTGCCGGCGTCCAACCTGGTGGGCGAGCTCAACGGCGGCTGGCCGCTGATGACCAACCAGCTCAACCACGAGCGGGTCTCGCTCACCTCGGCGGCGCCGCTGGTGCGCTCGCTCGAGCTGGTGCGGGAGTGGGCGCAGCAGACCAAGAACCCGGACGGGCAGCGGGTGATCGACACCGAGTGGGTGCAGATCGCGCTCGGCCGGGCGCACGCCCGCATCGAGGCGCTCAGCCTCCTGAACTGGAAGCTGGCCTCCGACGCCGACGCCGGCACCGACCTCTCCCCCGCCGAGGCCTCGGCGATCAAGATCTACGGCTCCGAGCTCGCCATCGAGGTCTACCGCGCGCTGCTCGAGATCGCCGGTCCGAACGCCCACGTGACCGGATCCTCCGACGGCGCGCTGCTCGCCGGCCGCCTGGAGCGCTACTACCGCTCGGCCCTGGTGATGACCTTCGGCGGCGGTACCAACGAGATCCAGCGCGACATCATCGGCTACGTCGGCCTCGGGCTGCCGGCCGCGAAGAGGTGACTGATGGACTTCACGTTCACTGCTGAGCAGGACGAGGCGGCCGCCCTGGCCGCACAGATCCTGAAGGACCGCGCCACCAACGAGCGGATGAAGCAGGTCGAGGCCGAGGGCTCCCGGTTCGACGCCGACCTGTGGCGCGAGCTCGCGATCGTCCGGGCTGGTGTCGCTGGCGGTGCCCGAGGAGCACGGCGGCGCCGGGCTCGGGCTCACCGAGCTGTGCCGGGTGCTGGTCGAGGTCGGCCGCACCGTGGCCCCCGTGCCGCTCGCGGTGCACGGGCCGGCGGCGATGCTGCTGGCCGAGCACGGGTCGCCGGAGCAGCAGTCCCGATGGCTGCCCGGGGCGGCCGACGGCAGCGTCGTGCTCGCCGCGGCGGTGGCCGAGGACCGCACCCAGCTTCCCGCCACCCCGACCGTGGTGGCCCGCCCCTCCGACGACGGCTGGCGGCTCACCGGCTCCAAGTCGGTCGTGCGCGCCGGGCGCCGTCGCGGGCGCGTTCCTCGTCACCGCCACCGCCGACGACGGCGTCGGCGTCTTCCTCGTCGAGCCCGACGGCTCCGGGGTCACCGCGGTCGAGCAGCAGGTGAGCGGCGGCGACCGCGTCGTCCGGCTCGACCTGGCCGACGCCGCCGCGGCGCTCGTGGGCGCGGCCGACGGCGTCGCGGCCGAGCGGCTCGGCCAGCTGCTCACGGTGTGCGCCGCGGCCGAGGTGCTCGGCGTCACCGAGGGCGCGCTGAAGCTCACCTCGTCGTACGCGAAGACCCGCGAGCAGTTCGGGCGCCCGATCGGCACCTTCCAGGCAGTCTCGCAGCGACTGGCCGACGGCTTCATCGACGTGCTCGGCCAGCGGCTCACGCTGTGGCAGGCCGTGTGGCGGCTCGAGGAGGGCCTGCCGGCCGCCGTCGAGGTGGCCACCGCCAAGCTGTGGGCCGCCGACGCCGGGCACAAGCTGGCCCACACCACGGTCCACGTGCACGGCGGCGTCGGTATCGACCTCGACGGCGAGGCGCACCGCTACTTCACCAGTGCCAAGCGCTTCGAGAACGCCTTCGGCGGCGCCACCGAGCAGGCGCTGGCCATCGGTCGGGCGCTGGCCGCGGATCCGGTCTGAGCTCTACCGTCGTCGCGTGCACCGGGTCGGTCGCGTCGTGGTCGTCGCCCTCCTGCTGGGCGGGCTGTCGTCGTGCGGCGAGGACTCCGACGGGTCAGGCGGGTCAGGCGGGTCCGATGACCCGCCCGACCGGTCGAGCCGGTTCGCGGCCGAGCTCGAGGACCTCCCGGGCGTCGTCGACACCGAGGTCGAGGAGGAGGTCGTCGAGGGCGAGGGGATCGAGCAGCTGGACGTCGCCCTGGTGGTCGGCGACGACGCGAGCGAGGCCGAGGTGGCCGCGGCACTCGATGCGGTTGCCGACTACGACCGCGACCTCGGGTTCGACCAGCATCACTCGCTCGTCGTCGAGCGCGACGGCGCCGAGGACTACCCGCTGTCCCACCCGCTGTCGTACTCGCACGAGCCGGACGAGACGTCGGCCGAGCTGGTGCGGCGGTGGGTGCTCGCCGAGGAGCGGGTCGACCCCGCCCTGAGCTGGACCGCCGACGGCTACGGCGTCGTGACGGTGGAGCTGGGCGAGGAAGCCGGGGCCGACGACGTCACCGCCCTCGCGGAGGAGATCCGCTCCGACACCGACCTCGCCGCCCTCCCCCGCTGGACCCTGACCGCGGAGGGTGACGACGCCCGGGCGTACTTCAGCACCGAGAACGGCATGAGCGGGGCCGTCGTGGCCAGCTGGACGACCGCCGTGGCGAACCTCGACCTCGGCCCCGACGGCACCAGCCTCACCCTCACTCCCCAGAACTCTCCCGGCAGCTACGAGGCCGACCCGCCTCCCGCCGGCTCGATGCGCCTCGACGTGGGGCTGGACCTGCCGGGCGTCGTCCCGCCCGCTCAGCTGACCCCCGCCAGGTGGGGCGGTCGGCTCTGGCCGATGCTGCGGGCCCAGCTCGACGTCGTGCGCGGTCTCCCGCCCTCCTCGCGGTTCGGCGCCGACAACTTCTACCGCGAGGCCGACGGCACCGGCGGCGCGCTGGACCAGTTCCTCTACGTGTCCGCCGGCGAGCCCGCGACGCCCGAGGACCCGGACCGCGGCTGGAACGCGGCGGCCGCGCGCTACCTCGCCGGCGGCTGACCGCGTGGGCCGGGCGTAGAAGGCCGCGCTCGGAGACGATGACGGCGTGAGCTCCCGCTGCGTCGTCGCCGTACCCGCCCTCCTGCTCGTCGTGGCCGGCCTGCTCGCCGGGTGCGACGACGACGGCGCCCGGTCCCCCGCCGGGTTCGACGACGGTCTCGAGGCGCTGCCGGGCGTGGTCGAGGCCGGGTCCGAGCTCGTCGATGTCGACGACGGCGTGCAGCAGCTGCAGGTGGAGGTGGTGGTCGACGAGGACGCCTCCGTGACCCAGGTGGTCGGCGTGGTCGACGCGGTGGCCGAGCACGACGAGGCGCGGGACCCGGACACCGGCTACGCGATCAGCCTGCACCGCGACGGCACCGAGGAGCATGCGCTGTCGTGGGCCTACGACCCGCCGGAGGACGTCGAGGAGGCCGTGAGCCGCTGGACCCTCGCCGGCGAGCAGCTGCCCGACGACCTCGCCTGGACCGCCGATGGCTACGGCCAGATCGTCGTCGATGTCGGGGACGAGGCCGACGCCGAGGACGTGGCCGCGACCGCCGAGCTCATCGCCGCCGACACCGAGCTCGCCGCGCTGCCCCGCTGGTCGCTGCGGGGGAAGCGGTCGCCCGACGACGAGGAGAACTTCGCCGCCGCGCTGTCGCTAGCCACCGACGCCGGCCTGACCACCGAGGTGGTCGCGTGGTGGCGACGAGCCGCGGCGCTCGCCGATCTCGCGCCCGGCACCGTCACCACCCTGGCCCTCGAGCCCCGCAACCGGGCCGGCAGCTACTCGGCCGACCCGCCGCCGCGCGGGTCGATGTCGGTGTGGCTGGCGCTCCAGCTGCCGGGTGTGGTGCCCCCGGCCGACCTCACGCCGGCCCGGTGGGGTGACCGGCTGTGGCCACTGCTGCGCGCCGAGCTCGACCTGGTACGCGACCTGCCGCCCGGCTCGGGGGCCGGGGCCAACAACCACTACCTCGAGTCGGCGGACTCCCCGAGCTTCGGGAGCGACGCGTTCTTCGGTGTCAGGGACGGCGAGCCGGCCGAGCCCGACGACCTCGGTCGCGGCTGGAACGAGGCCGGCCTGCGGTACCTCGAGGCGGGCCGGTGAACCGGGTCACCGCCGCGATCGGCACCCTGGTCTTCTTCGTGCTTGCACCCGGCACGGTGGCCGGGCTGGTGCCGTACCTGGTCACTCGCTGGGACCGCACTCACACCGGGGTCGACGCGCTCGACGTGCTGGCCGTCGTGCTCGGGGCGCTCGGGCTGGTCGTGGTGGTGTCGTGCTTCGCCCGGTTCGTGTCCGAGGGCGTCGGGACGCCGGCACCGGTGGCTCCCACCGAGTCGCTCGTCGTCGGCGGCATCTACCGCTACGTGCGCAACCCCATGTACCTCGGTGTCGCCTCGGTGATCGCCGCCCAGGCGATCGCCTTCCGCAGCCCCGGGCTGTGGGTCTGGCTGGGCGTCTTCTGCGCCTCGGTGTGGTCGTTCGTCACGTTCTACGAGGAGCCCACCCTCCGCGAGCAGCACGGTGAGTCGTACGACCGGTACCGCGACAACGTGCCCGGCTGGTGGCCCCGCTTCACGCCGTGGCGCGGGTGAACCGGGCCCCTACAGCTTCTCGAGTCGGCTGACGGTCTCCTCGAACTCCCGCACCAGGTCGGCCATCACGTCGGCGACGGGACGGACCTCGTTCATGCGGCCGACGATCTGGCCGACGGGCATGGAGATGACGTCGGGGTCGTGGGCGGCGTTGATGCGGTTGTGGGCGTCGGCCACGAGCAGGTTCTGCAGTGGCATCGGCAGCGGGTCGGGGGCGTCGTCCTCGGCCCAGGCCTCGGTCCACTTGGTCTTGAGCAGCCGCGCCGGCTTGCCGGTGTAGATGCGGGTGCGCACCGTGTCGGACGACGTGGCGCGGGTGAAGGCGGTCTCCCAGCCCTGGTTGGAGGCGAGGTTGCGGTACTCCTCGGTGCCGAGCCAGATCGAGCCGGTCCACACGCCCTGCGCGCCGAGCGCGAGCGACGCGGCGACCTGCCGGCCGGAGCCGATGCCGCCGGCGCCGAGCACGGGCACGTCGGGCCCCACGGCGTCGACGATGTCGGGGGTGAGCACCATCGAGGCGATCTCACCGGTGTGGCCGCCGGCCTCGTAGCCCTGGGCCACGATGATGTCGACGCCGTTGGTGACGTGGGAGAGCGCGTGCTTCGCGGCGCCGGCGAGCGCGGCCACCTGGATGCCGTGCTCGTGGCACTGCTCGATCACGTCGACCGGCGGCGAGCCGAGTGCGTTGGCGATGAGCACGGGGCGGTGCTGGAGGGCGACGTCGAGGTGGGAGCGGGCTATGGAGTGCAGCCAGCCGAGCACACCTTCGCGGCCCTCCCCCTCCGGCAGCGGCGGCACGCCCAGCTTCTGCAGCGTGCGCTCGACGAAGGAGATGTGCTCGTCGGGGATCATCGTCTTGAGGTCGAGCGACGTGCCCTCGGTGGGGATCTTCATCGGCATCACGATGTCGACGCCGTACGGCTTGCCGTCGGTGTTGTCGTCGAGCCACGACAGGCTCTGCTCGAGCTCGTCGGTGTCGTTGAACCGCACGCAGCCGAGCACGCCGAGCCCGCCGGCGCGCGACACCGCGGCCGCCACGTGCTCGGACGGTGTGAAGGCGAAGACCGGGTACTCGATCCCGAACCGGTCGCAGAGCGGCGTCCGCATCAGGCGGGAGCCCCCTCGGCCGTCGCGGGTGGCGAGTGCGAGCTCCTTGGCCCGCGGGTACTGCGCCTTCCCGGTGGCGTTGCGCGGGATCTCGTCGACGAGCGTGAGCGCGCGCGGCAGCTTGTAGCCCGACAGCGAGGTGCGCAGGAACGAGCGCAGGTCGTCGAGCTCGACGGTCTCGCCCTCGCGCGGCTGGACGACGGCGGCGACGGTCTGTCCGTACTTCTCGTCGGGCAGCCCGACCACGAGGCAGTCGTAGACGGCGGGGTGCGCCTTGATCGCCATCTCCACCTCCTCGGGGTAGACCTTCTCGCCGCCGGTGTTGACGCAGTTCGAGCCGCGACCGAGCAGGGTGACCTTGCCGTCGCCCTCGATCCGGGCGGCGTCGCCGGGCACCGAGTAGCGCTCGCCGTCGATCTCGAGGAACGTGCGCGCCGACTTCTCGGGGTCCTTGTAGTAGCCCACCGGCACGTTGCCGCCGCGGCCCAGCCGGCCGACCTTGCCGACGTCGGTGGCGGGGTCGAGCAGCCGGTTGTCGTCGTCGATCACGACGCTGTTGGGGCCGAGGCCCGACCACCGGCCCGTCGGTGCTGATGTTGTCCTTGTCCTGCATGCCCATGCCCTGGAAGCCGGTCTCGGAGGCGCCGACGGAGTCGGTGAAGATCGCGTTCGGGAACGCGTCCATCCAGCGCTTCTTCACCTGCGGGCTGAACACCGCGGCGCTGCTGGAGATGACGAACAGGCTGGAGGCGTCGTACGGCGTGCCGGTGGCCGCCTGGCGCTCGTACTCCTCGATGAGCGGGCGGGCCATGGCGTCGCCGGTCATGAACATCAGCTGGCACCCGTTCGACTCGACGAGCTCCCAGGTGCGCCGGGCGTCGAACTTCGGCTCGAGCACGGTGGCGTGCCCGCCGAAGAGGTGCATGAGCAGCGCCGCCTGCGCGCCGCCGTGCATGAGCGGGCTCAGCGGGAGAGTCATCAGGCGGCCGTCCTGCTTGGCCTGCTCGGACTGGTCGTACTCCGTCAGCGGCTCTCCGGTGTAGAAGTCGATGCCGCCGCCGAGCACCCGCCAGAAGTCCTCATGGCGCCACATGACGCCCTTCGGGAAGCCGGTGGTGCCGCCGGTGTAGATGATGTGGAGGTCGTCGGGGCTGCGCTCGCCGAAGTCGCGCTCGGCGCTCTGGCCGGCGGTCGCCTCCTCGTAGGTGACTCCCTCGAACGCGCTCAGGTCGGCGTCGTTGTCGGGGTCGGTGACGTCGGGCAGCGCCACGAAGGTCGTGAGCTTGTCGTGACGCGGCGCGCACGCGGCCACCAGTGGCGCGTAGGTGCGCTCGTGGACCAGGGCGACGACGTCGGCGTTGTCGAAGAGGTAGTTGAGCTCGCCCTCGACGTAGCGGTAGTTGACGTTGATGTTCACCGCGCGGATCTTCACCACCGCCAGCACGGCGACGACGTGCTCGATGCTGTTCTTCGCGTAGACGGCCACGTGGTCGCCCTCGCCCACACCGCGGCTCTGCAGGTAGTGGGCCAGCTTGTTGGCCTCGGCCTCCAGCCCGGCGTAGGTGATGGTGCGGTCGCCCACCTTGAGAGCCAGGTTGTCGGGGGCGGCGTCGACGGCGTGTTCGAAGAGGTCGGCGATGTTCAGAGCCACCTTCGTGAGACTAGAACACGTTCTCGTTTTTCGCTACGGTCGTTCATATGAGCGAGAGCGCGCCGCACTGCCTGGTCGAGCAGGACGGCCACAAGCTCGTGGTCACGATGAACCGCCCCGAGGCGCGCAACGCGCTCTCCGGCGAGATGCTCGCGATCATGTCCGAGGCCTGGGACCGGGTGAACGAGGACGACGAGATCCGGGCCTGCATCCTCACCGGCGCCGGCGGCTACTTCTGCGCCGGCATGGACCTCAAGGCGGCGAGCGAGAAGCCCCCCAGCGAGAGCTTCGAGTCCGGCGAGTTCGACCCGACGGTGATCAAGCCGCTGCTCAAGGGGTTCCGGCTCACCAAGCCGCTCATCGCGGCGGTCGAGGGCCCGGCCATCGCCGGCGGCACCGAGATCCTCCAGGGCACCGACCTCCGGGTGGCGGGCGAGTCGGCGAAGTTCGGCATCTCCGAGGCCCGCTGGTCGCTCTACCCGATGGGCGGGTCCGCCGTCCGGCTGGTGCGGCAGATCCCGTACACCGTGGCCGCCGACCTCCTGCTCACCGGCCGCCACATCCTCGCCCCGGAGGCCAAGGAGCTCGGCCTGATCGGCCACGTCGTGCCGGACGGCGAGGCGCTCGCCAAGGCCCACGAGCTCGCCGACGCGATCTGCGCCAACGGCCCGCTCGCCGTCCAGGCCATCCTCAAGACGATGCGCGACTCCGAGGGCAGGCACGAGGAGGACTGCTGGGCCGACGACGCGAAGGTCGGCGCCGCCGTCTTCGCCTCCGACGACGCCAAGGAGGGCCCGCGCGCGTTCGCCGAGAAGCGGCCCCCGCAGTTCCGGGGTCGCTGACGCCGTCCGGCTGGCAGGCTGTCGCTCGTGGAGGGGTTGGTCTTCGGCGGGCTCTGCCTCGTCGTGGTCGGGGCGTTCATCGCGCTGGTCGTGGTGCTCGTCGTGCACCAGATCAACGCGAACAAGAAGCGCACCGCGGACTTCGGGATGCTCGCCGCCCACCGGGAATGGACCTTCCGCCCCGACGGCACCGGGCTGGAGCACCGCTTCGACGGCGACCCGTTCGGCCGCGGGAACCGCCGGACGGCGCGCAACGTCGTCGAGGGCCGCTACGAGGGCCGCCACTTCGTGGCCTTCGACTACTCCTACGTGACGAGCACCGGCGACGACACCACCACGCACCGCTTCTCGGTGGTGGCGATGCACCTCGACCTCCCGCCGCAGGTGCGGGTGCCACGCCTCCAGGTGCGGCCGCAGGGATCGATCGGCCGGTTCTTCACCAACCTGTTCGGCACCGACCACCGGATCGGGCACCCGCCCTTCGACGACTCCTTCCACGTGCTCACCGAGAGCCCCCAGCTCGCCCAGGACGTGCTGCACCCGGGGATGGTCGGCATGCTCATGGCGCAGCCGGGCGGCGCCTGGCGGCTCCAGGGCGACTCGCTGCTGCTGTTCGCGCCCGGGTCGCACTCCCCCGCCTCGCTCGACGCCATCCTGGCGTGGGGCAAGGCGATCCTCGACCAGGTGCCGCCGCACGTCTGGTCGCGGCTGCGCGGCGAAGAGCCCCGCTAGCTAGCCCACGGCGCGCTCGCCGGTCCAGTACTGCGCGCGCAGCGCCTTCTTGTCGGGCTTGCCGAGGCCGGTGAGGGGCAGCGCGTCGGTGGCGATCACCTGCTTGGGCGCCTGCACCGAGCCCTTGCGGTCCTTCACCAGCTGCTGGATCTCGGTGACGACGTCGTCGGTGAGCTCGTGTCCCTCGCGCAGCACCACGATCGCCGTCACGGCCTCGCCGAACTTCTCGTGCGGCGTCCCGATCACGCCCACCTGGGCGATCGCCGGGTGCTCGGCGACGACGTCCTCGACCTCGCGCGGGAACACGTTGAAGCCGCCGGTGACGATCATGTCCTTGGTGCGGTCGACGATGTACCAGAAGCCGTCCTCGTCCTCCCGGGCCACGTCGCCGGTGTGCATCCAGCCGTCCCGGAACGTCTCGGCGGTCTCGTCGGGCAGGTTCCAGTAACCACCGGCGAGCAGCGGGCCGCTCACGCAGATCTCGCCGGGCTCCCCCACCGGCACCGGGTTGCCGTCCTCGTCGAGCAGGGCGGTGCGCAGGAACGACGACGGCCGGCCGCACGACGCGAGCCGGTCGCCGACGTGGTCGTCCTTGGCGAGGTAGCTGATGACCATCGGCGCCTCGGACTGCCCGTAGTACTGGGCGAAGATCGGGCCGAACCGGTCGATCGCCTCCTGCAGCCGCACCGGGTTGATGGCCGAGGCGCCGTAGTAGACGGTCTCCAGGCTCGACAGGTCGCGCGTGTGCGAGTCGGGGTGGTCCATCAGCGCGTAGAGCATCGACGGCACCAGCATCGTGGCGGTGATCTTCTGCTCCTCGATGGTGGCGAGCACCTCGGCCGGGTCGAAGCGCGACAGCACGTAGAGCGAGCCGCCCTTGATGACCGTGGGCACGAAGAACGCCGCGCCGGCGTGCGACAGCGGCGTGCACATGAGGAACCGCGGGCTCTCCGGCCACTCCCACTCGGCCATCTGGATCTGGGTCATCGTGTTCATCGCCCGCGAGGTGCCGACGACGCCCTTGGGCTTGCCGGTGGTGCCGCCGGTGTAGGTGATCGACACGATGTGGTCGGGCGGCAGTGGCCGCGCGGTGAGCGGCTGCGGCTCGTACTCCGCCGCCGCGGCGACGAGGTCCGTGCCGACGTCCTTCAGCTCCTCGGGCACCGGCCCGATCGTGAGCACCTTCGTGAGGCCGGGGCACTTCTCGAGCAGCGCCAGCGCGCGCTCGGTGAAGTACGGGTCGATGATGAGCACGGTGATGCCGGCGTCGTTGATCACGTAGGCGTGGTCGTCGGCGCTGCCGAGCGGGTGCAGCGAGGTGCGCCGGAAGCCCTGGGTCTGGCCGGCGCCGAGGATGAACAGCACCTCGGGCCGGTTGAGCGCGAGCAGCGCGCCCGCCGTGCCGGTTCCGGCTCCGAGCGCCTCGAACGCCTGCACGTACTGGCTGATCCGCTCGGCGGTCTGGCCGCCGGTGAGCGTGGTGTCGCCGAGGAACATCACCGGCTTGTCGCGGTGCCGCTTGAGCGCGGCGACCATCAGGTCGCCGTTGTGGGTGGGCTGGCGCAGGTCGTCGTGCGACGTCATGGCGGCGAGACTAGAACGTGTTCCAGTTTGCCTCAACCGTCGGTGAGGTTGGCGTGGACCTTCGAGAGGCCCTCCTTCACGTCGTCGAACATCCCGGCCTCGCGCAGCGCCTCGGTGAGCTGGGCGTTGCCGCCGCCGGGCGGGGCGTAGAGACGCACCAGGGCGGCGAAGTCGGCGTCGCCGTCGGCACTGGCCTCGCGCAGCGTCTGGCCGACGCCGGCGAAGGCGCGGCCCACCAGGCGCCGGGCGACGTCGGCCGACAGCCCGCGCTCGGTGGCCCAGTCGACGAGCGTGCCGAGGTACTCGAAGAACGGCGCCACGGTGCCCAGCACGGTGAACACGGCGTCGAACTGGTCGGCGTCGGCGAGCGGCAGCGCCCCGCCGAGCCGCTCGAAGAGCGCCACCGCCTCGGGCAGGTCCGGGTGCAGCGGCGTCTCGCTGCTGCGGGTGGCCACCTCGGGCATCGGCACCGCTCGGCAGGCGGTGGCAGGCGCCACCAGCGCGCTCAACCGATCGAGGGAGAGGCCCGCCACCGCGCTCACCACCACCTGGCCCTCGCGCCACTCGAGGTCCTCCAGCACGCGGGCGTCGGCCTGGCGCAGGCACACGAGCACCAGGTCGGCGCCGTCGACGACGGCCTGGTTGTCCTCGGCGACCTTGGTGGAGGGGCAGCGCGCGGCCAGCCGGTGCGCCGCGGACTCACCGCGCGGCGAGAGCAGCACCGCCGGCGGGTCGTCGACGCCGTCGCACAGCCCGGTGACGAGCGCCGAGCCGAGCTCGCCGACGCCGAGCACGCCGTACGTCGTCATCGCCCCGCGAGGAGCTCCGCGACGGCGCCGGATCTCCGTCCGGGGTGCGGAACGACAGCATCAGCGTGGTCACGCCCGTCTCCTCCCAGGCGGCCACCTTCTCCTTCACCTCGCCCGCCGTGCCGATGATGTGCATGTCGTCGACCAGCTCGTCGGGGATGAGAGCCGTGGCCTCGTCCTTCTTGCCGGCGAGGTAGAGCTCCTGCACCTCCTTGGCGAGCGTCTCGTAGCCCATCCGCACGAACACCTGGTTGTGGAAGTTCATCGACTCCGCGCCCATGCCGCCCATGTAGAGCGAGATCATGGGCTTGAGGGCGTCGACGACGAACTGCTTCTCCTCGGCGTTCGCCACGATCTGGAGGTGGCAGGTGGCCGCGATCTCGAAGTCGGCGCGGCTACGGCGGGCGCCGGGCCGCGCGAAGCCCTCGTCGAGCCACGGCTGGTACATGCCCGCGGTCTGCGGGGTGTAGAAGATCGGGATCCAGCCGTCGGCGATCTCGGCGGTCTGCGCCACGTTCTTCGGCCCCTCGGCGCCGAGCCAGATCGGCACGTCGGCGCGCAGCGGGTGCACGATCGGCTTCAGCGGCTTGCCGAGGCCGAGCGCGCCGTCGCCGGTGTAGGGCAGCGGGTGGTGCGGACCGTCGTTGGTGACCGGCGCCTCGCGCGCGAGCACCTGCCGGATGATGCCGACCACCTCGCGGGTGCGGGCCAGCGGCTTGGCGAACGGCTGGCCGTACCAGCCCTCCACCACCTGCGGGCCGCTGACGCCCATGCCGAGGATCACCCGCCCGTTCGTGAGGTGGTCGAGCGTGAGCGTGTGCATCGCGATCGACGTCGGCGAGCGGCCCGACATCTGCACGATCGACGTGCCGAGCCGCAGCCGGGAGGTGTCCTTGCCCCACCAGGCCAGCGGGGTGAACGCGTCGGAGCCCCAGGCCTCGGCGGTGAAGACCGAGTCGAAACCCGACTCCTCGGCCGCCGCGACCAGCTCGCCCCACCCCCTCCGGTGGCTGCGCGCCCCAGTAGCCCAGCTGCAGTCCCAGTTTCATGGGCGTCACCCTAGGGCGCACGTCACGCAGGGTTGTCGGCGACCTAGAACGTGTTCTAGTTTCGGCACATGCCCCGTACTCTCTCGGCGCCGGTGACGGTCGCCTTCGACTACACGCGCTCGACCGGCCCCGTGCTCGGCCGGTTCCTGGCGGGTCTGCGTGACGGCGTCGTCGTCGGCGGGCGGACGTCGGAGGGGAAGGTCGTCGTGCCGCCGCCGGAGTACGACCCGGTCACCCACGCGCAGCTCACCGACTTCGTCGACGTGGCCGACGTCGGCACCGTGGCCTCGTGGTCGTGGGTGCCCGAGCCGGTGAAGGGGCAGCCGCTGGACCGGCCGTTCGCCTTCGCGCTCGTCACCCTCGACGGCGCCGACGCCCCGCTGCTGCACGCCGTCGACGTCGCCTCGGCGTCCGACATGAGCACCGGCATGCGGGTGAAGGTGCGGTGGGCCGAGGAGCGCAAGGGCGACATCACCGACATTGCATGTTTCGAGCCGGCTGACGACGACGCTCTCGGCGTCTCGACAGGCTCGACGAACGTCGGGGAGCCGGTCACCGGGATCGTGGTGCCGGTCGAGCTCGACTACGTCTACGCGGCGAGCCCCGAGGAGTCGGCGTTCTACCGGGCGATCGAGGAGGGGCGGATCGTCGGGCAGCGGTGTCCGACGTGCTCCAAGGTCTACGTGCCGCCCCGCAGCGCCTGCCCCGCCGACGGCACGCCGACCGCCGAGGAGGTGGAGCTGTCGGAGACCGGCACCGTGACGACGTTCTGCATCGTGAACGTGCCGTTCCTCGGCCAGCGGATCACGCCGCCGTACGTGTCGGCCTACGTGCTGCTCGACGGCGCCGACATCGCCTTCCTGCACCTGATCCTCGACTGCCCGGCCGAGGACGTGCACATGGGCATGCGGGTGAAGGCGGTCTGGAAGCCCCGCGAGGAGTGGGGCACCACGATCGAGAACATCAGCCACTTCGCGCCGACCGGTGAGCCGGACGCGGACTACGAGACCTACCGGAACCACCTGTGAGGGGTCGAGCTGTGAGGGACGTCGCGGTGGTGGGCTTCGCCCAGCGGCAGATGGCGGAGTTCGACGGGTCGCCGACCTGCGTGGAGCTGCTGGTGCCGCTCTTCGGCGAGCTCTACGAGCAGACCGGCTGGACCCGCCACGACGTCGGGTTCTGGTGCTCCGGGTCGTCGGACTACCTGGCCGGCCGGTCGTTCTCGTTCGTGCAGGCGGTCGACGCGATCGGCGTCATCCCGCCCGTCAACGAGTCGCACGTCGAGATGGACCTGGCGTGGGCGATGTACGAGGCCTGGATCAAGATCCAGACCGGCGAGGTCGACACCGCGCTGGTGTACGCGTTCGGCAAGAGCTCGGCCGGCGTCCTGCGGCGCACGCTGTCGCTCCAGCTCGACCCGTACACGATGACGCCGATCTGGCCCGACACCGTGTCGCTGGCGGGCATCCAGGCCCGCGCCGGCCTCGACGCCGGGCTGTGGGACGAGCGGGCGATGGCCGAGGTGGCCAACCGCTCCCTCACCGACGCGGAGAAGAACGAGTACGCGATCCGCAAGGGCGGCTCGTCGGTCGAGGAGCTGCTGGCGCGGCCGGTGTACGCCGACCCGCTGCGCAAGCACGACTGCGCGCCGGTCACCGACGGCGCCGCCGCGCTGGTGCTGGCCACCGGCGACAAGGCGCGCGAGGTGCGCGACCGGCCGGCCTGGATCACCGGCCTCTCCCACCACGTCGACCCGATGAGCATGGGCACCCGCGACCTCACCCGCTCCCCCTCGACGGCCCGCTCGGCCGAGAAGCTCGACCTCGACGGCGTGGAGGTGGCCGAGCTGCACGCGCCGTTCAGCCACCAGGAGCTGATCCTGCGGCGCGAGCTCGGCCTGGCCGACGACGTCCGCGTGAACCCGTCCGGCGGCGCGCTGGTGAGCAACCCGATGTTCTCCGCCGGCGGCATCCGGGTCGGCGAGGCGGCGTCCCGGATCTGGGACGGCGACGCCGCGAAGGCGGTCGCGCACGCGACGTCCGGCCCGGCGCTCCAGCAGAACCTCCTGTGCACGCTCAGCACCGAGAGCCTGGAAGGCGGCAACTGATGGCCAAGCAGCCCGCAGCCGTGATCGGCGTCGGTCAGACCCACCACCGCGCCAAGCGCGAGGACGTGTCGATGCCCGGCCTGCTGCGCGAGGCGATGGACCGGGCGCTCGAGGACGCCGGCCTGACGCTCGACGAGATCGACGCGATCGTCGTCGGCAAGGCGCCGGACCTGTTCGAGGGCGTGATGATGCCCGAGCTGTTCCTCGCCGAGTCGCTCGGTGCGGCCGGCAAGCCGCTGCTGCGGGTGCACACCGCGGGCTCGGTGGGCGGCTCGACGGCGATCGTGGCGGCGTCGCTGGTGCAGGCCGGCGTCCACCGCACCGTGCTCACCGTGGCCTACGAGAAGCAGTCGGAGTCGAACGCGATGTGGGCGCTGTCGGTGCCCATCCCGTTCAACATGCCGGTGCACGCCGGCGCCGGCGGCTACTTCGCCCCGCACGTGCGCTCCTACATCCGCCGCGCCGGGGCGCCCGACCACATCGGCGCGATCGTGGCCGCGAAGGACCGGCAGAACGCGCTCAAGAACCCCTACGCCCACCTGCGCAACCCCGACACCACCGTCGAGTCGGTGCTCGCCTCGCAGATGCTGTGGGACCCGATCCGCTACGACGAGACCTGCCCGAGCTCCGACGGCGCCTGCGCGCTGGTGATCGGCGCCGAGGACGTCGCCGCGCGCTCTCCCAACCCGGCCTGGATCCACGGCACGGTCATGCGGTCGGAGGCCACCACCGCCGCCGAGCGCGACCAGGTGAACCCGCAGGCCTCCCGCGACGCCGCCGCCGCGCTCTGGAAGCAGGCCGGCATCACGAACCCGCGCGCCGAGATCGACATGGCCGAGATCTACGTGCCGTTCTCGTGGTTCGAGCCGATGTGGCTGGAGTCGCTCGGCTTCGCCGAGGAGGGCGAGGGCTGGAAGCTCACCGAGTCGGGCGCCACCGCCATGGACGGCGACCTCCCCGTCAACTGCTCCGGCGGCGTCCTCTCCTCCAACCCGATCGGCGCCTCCGGCATGCTCCGCTTCGGCGAGGCCGCGCTGCAGGTGCGCGGCGCCGCCGGCGAGCACCAGGTCGACGGCGCCCGCAAGGCCCTCGGCCACGCCTACGGCGGCGGCTCCCAGTTCTTCGCCATGTGGGTCGTCGGCGCGGAGAAGCCCAACTGACGCCGACCCGTCGCCTCCAGGGGACGGGTCGGCAACTACGCGACGGGTCAGTCGTCGCCGTGCGCGTAGAGGCAGAACGGGTGACCGTCGGGGTCGAGCATGACCCGGACGTCGTCCTGCGGCTGGAACTCGGCCTGCGTCGCGCCGATCTCGAGCGCACTCGCGACCGCCTCGGCGAGCTCGCTGACCTCGACGTCGAGGTGCATCATCATCTGCTGCTGTCCCTCCTGCGGCGGCCACACCGGGCGCACGTAGTCGGGGTTGCGGTGGAACCCGATGTAGGCGACGCCCTCACCGGGATGGACCGTGCTCCAGCCCCCGTCGTCGTCGCCGCTCACCTTCCAGCCGAGCAGCGCGGAGTAGAACCGCGCCAGCGCGGGTGGGTCGGGGGTGTCGAGCACCGGACCCCAGTAGTCCTCGCGCGTCTCGTAGTCCTGGTCGGCGGTGCCACGGCGTCGTCCTCGGATCCCGGCCACGCAGCCAACCTAGGTCTAGGATCCCGACATGGGCGAGACGATTCCGTTCCCGATCCGCGAGCCGCAGCCGGCACCCGAGCCGGAGCCGTTGTGGCGTGAGGCGGTCGGGCGCGAGCTCCGCGAGGAGCGGTCCTCCCAGGAGCGCACCCTCGCCGATGTCGCCGGCGAGGCCGGCGTGTCGATCCAGTACCTCTCCGAGGTGGAGCGCGGGCTCAAGGAGCCGAGCTCGGAGATCCTCGGCGCCGTCGGTGGCGCGCTGGGCCTCGGCCTCGGCGACCTCACCTCGCGGGTGAGCCGCAGCCTCGGCCGGATCTCCGGCCCGGTTGCGATGGCCGCCTGACCACGCCCGATCACGGTCAGTAGCCGGGGAACACCCGGCGCAGGTCGGCGAGGGTCACGTTGCCGCTGACGGCGACGTCGTCCGGGGTGTGCTGCGGCGTGAGCCGCCCCGAGAGCAGCCGCACCAGGGCCTCCGGCTCGGCCACCAGGTGCGCGGTCGGCGCGACCGGGTCCTCCCGCACCAGCGACACCGACTCCTCGATCACGAGGCCGTGACCGAGCACCTCGACGACGGCGGGCTCGTCGACGGCGTCGGCCTTGCCGTTGAACCCGAGCATGAAGCCGAGCGGCCCGGACAGGTGCTCGAGGAGCACCTCGGCCGCCTCGCGGTCGACGGTCGCCTTCGGGTCGAGCCCGACCCGCACGTCCCACGCGTGGTTCGCCACCTCGTTGAGCCGCATGCCGGCGAGCACGACGAGGCCGACCGGCTCGGGCAGGAAGCCGAGGTCGAACGTGCGCTCCTCGCGCGCCGTCTCGTCCAGGCCCTCGAAGGTGGCCACCACGCGCTCGTCGTGCTCGACGAACCAGCTCGCCTGGTCCTGCGGGGTGGCAGCGTCCCACCGAGCCCAGATCGCCTCGTTGTCGGTCGCCTCGCCCTGCAGCGTGCCCAGCATGATCTCCGCGCCGCTGCCGAGGTGCGAGAGCACGTCGCACAGCCGCCACTCGCTGGCGCCGCTCGGGCCCACGAGCTGCTCCGCCCCCAGCGTGCCGACGAGCTCGGCGAGCTGGTCGTGGTGGTCGCGCAGTGACGGCGATCGTGCGGTCCGGTGAGCGTCATGCGCTCGACACTAGTGCGGCCTTCCTGGAGTCCAGAACCGCGTCGGCGACGCCGTACTCGACGGCGGCCTGCGCGGTGAGCACGAGGTCGCGGTCGGTGTCGTGGCGCAGCTGCTCGACCGTGCGTCCGGTGTGCTGGGCGAGCAGCTGCTCCAGCTCGCCGCGCAGCCGCACGATCTCCTTGGCCTGCACCGCGAGGTCGGGCAGCGTGCCCTGGCCGCCGCCGGCGGGCTGGTCGAGCACCACCCGGGCGTGCGGCAGCAGGGTGCGGCGTCCGGGCGCACCGGCGGCCAGCAGCAGCGCGGACGACGAGCCGACCTGACCCACGCAGGTGGTGGCGACCTCGGAGCGGATGAACTGCAGCGTGTCGTAGATCGCGAGCACCGAGGTGACCGCGCCGCCCGGGGAGTTGAGGT
The DNA here is from genome assembly GCA_963808855.1 of uncultured Actinomycetota bacterium. Taxonomy (GTDB): domain Bacteria; phylum Actinomycetota; class Actinomycetes; order Propionibacteriales; family Nocardioidaceae; genus Nocardioides. The sequence continues at coordinate 2,516,647 of CAWEHA010000002.1, forward strand.
AGAGGTTGATCGGGCTGTCGGGGCTCTCCGACTCCAGGTGCAGCAGCTGGGCGATCACCACGTTCGCGACGCCGTCGTCGATCTCGGTGCCGATGTAGACGATGCGGTCGGTGAGCAGCCGGCTGTAGATGTCGACCGCCCGCTCCCCGCGCACGGTGCGCTCGACGACGCTCGGGATGGTGTAGCTGCTCATGCCGTTGCTCCCAGCCCGAAGGCGATGCCGGAGCGCGACGGCACCACCGAGGCGACCTCGGTGAGCACGTGGTCGACGAAGCCGTAGTCGCGGGCCTCCTCGGCGGTGAACCAGCGGTCGCGCAGCGCGTCGCGCTCCACCCTCTCGACCGGCTGGCCGGTGTGCTCGGCGGTGATGCGCATCATCACGTTCTTCATGTGCTCGAGGTTCTCGGCCTGGATCTCGATGTCGACGGCGCGTGCCGCCGATGCCGGCCGAGCCCTGGTGCAGCAGGATCCGGCTGTTCGGCAGCGCGTACCGCTTGCCCGGCGTGCCCGCCGTGAGCAGGAACTGGCCCATGCTCGCCGCGAGGCCCATCGCGAGCGTGCTGACGTCGTTGGGGATCAGGCGCATCGTGTCGTAGATCGCGAGCCCGGCGCTGACCGAGCCGCCGGGGCTGTTGACGTAGAGGCTGATGTCGCGGTGGGGATCCTCGGCCGAGAGGAGCAGCAGCTCGGCGCAGATCTTGTTGGCGATGGCGTCGTCGACCTCCTGGCCCAGCACGATGATGCGCTGGTGCAGCAGCCGGTCGGCGGCGCTGAGTCCGTGGGTGGGTGTCTGGGTCATGACCCCAGCGTTGGTCGGCGCGCCGGCTCCGTGCCAGCGAATCCGCCCACAGCGGATCCGCCTTCGGCGGACCCCTAGGCTCTGGCCTGTGATCGAGCTCCGCACGCCCACCCAGATCGAGCAGATGCGGCCGGCCGGCGAGTTCGTCGGGTCGGTCATCACCGCGTTGGCCGAGAAGGCCGACGTCGGCGTCAACCTGCTCGAGCTCGACGAGCTCGCCCACGCGATGATCCGCGAGCGGGGCGCGGAGTCCTGCTACATCGACTACCACCCCTCGTTCGGCGCCTCGCCGTTCGGCAAGGTGCTGTGCACGTCGGTGAACGACGCCGTGCTGCACGGCCTCCCGTTCGACTACGTGCTCCAGGACGGCGACCTGCTCTCGGTGGACTTCGCGGCGTCGGTGGACGGCTGGGTGTCCGACTCGGCGCTCTCCGTCGTCGTCGGCACGGCGGACCAGAAGGACCTCGACCTGATCGAGGTCACCGGCCGGGCGCTCGACGCCGCGATCGAGCAGGCGCGCCCCGGCAACCAGCTCGGCGACATCTCCGCCGCGATCGGCGACGTCGCCCGCGGGCACGGCCTCGGCATCAACACGCAGTTCGGCGGCCACGGCGTCGGCCGCACCATGCACGGCGAGCCGCACGTCCCGAACGACGGCCGCGCCGGCCGCGGCCTCAAGCTCAAGCCGGGTCTCGTGATCGCCATCGAGCCGTGGTTCATGCACACCACCGACGAGATCTACACCGACCCCGACGGCTGGACCCTCCGCAGCGCCGACGGCTCCCGCGGCGCCCACATGGAGCACACCGTCGCCATCACCGCCGACGGCCCGCTCGTCCTGACCTCCCGCGGCTGACGGGCTGCAGGAGTCACCGGCTGACCGGGGACTCCGGCACTTGTCGGCCGAAATTTCGGCTGGCAAGAGCAGGAATCACCGGTCAGCCGGTGACTCCGCAACCGTTCAGCCGTACTGGACCTGCAGGTCCTTGATGCCGTTGACCCAGGCGTGGCGGAGCCGGCGGGGCTCGGCGAGCTTGGTGATGTCGGGGCAGTGGTCGGCGAGGGCGTTGAAGACCAGCCGCACCTCCTGGCGGGCCAGGTTGGCGCCGACGCAGTAGTGCGCGCCGTGACCGCCGAAGGCCACGTGCGGGTTGGGCGAGCGGGTGATGTCGAAGCTGAACGGCTCGTCGAACACGTCGGTGTCGTGGTTGGCGCTGGCGTAGAACAGCGCGGCGCGCTGGCCCTTGCGGATGGTGACCTCGCCGACCTCGACGTCCTCGAGCGCGGTGCGCTGGAAGACGGTGACGGGCGTGGCCCAGCGGATCACCTCGTCGACCATCTCCGCCGGCCGCTCGTTCTTCCACAGCTCCCACTGGTCGGGGTGGTCGAGGAAGGCGTTCATGCCGTGGGTGATCGCGTTGCGGGTGGTCTCGTTGCCGGCCACCGTGAGCAGGATGACGAAGTAGCCGAACTCGTCGTCGGAGAGCTTGTGGCCGTCCTTGTCGGCGGTGATCAGCTTGGTGAGGATGTCGTCGCGCGGGTTGGCCTGGCGGTCGGCGGCCATGAGCATCGAGTAGCCGAGGATCTCGGCGGCGGCGACGTCGGGCTCGCCGCGGTAGTCGGGGTCCTCGTTGGCGAGCATCTGGTTGGACCAGTCGAACAGCTTGTGGCGGTCCTCCTGCGGGACGCCGATCAGCTCGGCGATGGCCTGCAGCGGCAGCTCGGCGGCGACGTCCTCGACGAAGTTGCCGCTCCCCTTCTCCCGCGCCTCCCTCGCGATGCTCTCGGCCCGCCGGGTCATCACCTCCTCGAGCGCGTTGATCGCCCGCGGCGTGAACCCGCGCGAGATGATCCCGCGGGTGTGGGTGTGCTCGGGCGGGTCCTGGTTGATGAGGATCATCCGCTGGAGCTCGACCTGATCGCGCTCCATCCCCTCGCCGAACCGGATGATCGCGCCGTTCTCCCAGGTCGACCAGCGCTTGCTGTCCTTGGAGATCGCCGACACGTCGGCGTGCTTGGTGACGGCCCAGTAGCCGCTGCCGGACTCCTCCGACATCCCGTCGTAGGTGCCGCTGGCCTGCTCGACCCAGTGCACGGGCGACGTCCGGCGCAGCGCCAGGAACTCGTCGTGCGGGATCCGGTCCTCGTTGAGGAACGGGTCGGTGAAGTCGAAACCCTCGGGGATGACGTCCGGCGTCACGCTTGCGGTCACTGATCGCTCCCTTGCTAGAACAGGTTCTACCGCACGCTACAGATCCTCCGTCGAATACGAAAGCCTTTCGTGAAGCGATTCTGCGACGGTGCTCACATCGGTCGCTCACGCGAGAACACGTTCTAGTTCTGCGCTATTTTGAACGTCATGGGCACCCCCGTGATCGTCGACGCCGTCCGCACCCCGCTCGGCAAGCGCAACGGCTGGCTGGCCGGACTGCACCCCGCCCAGCTCCTGGGCCACGCCTTGCAGCAGGTGATCGAGCGCGCCGGCATCGACGCCGAGCTCGTCGAGCAGGTGGTGGGCGGGTGCGTCACGCAGGCCGGTGAGCAGTCCAACGACATGATCCGCCGCGCCTGGCTCTACCAGGGACTGCCGCAGCACACCGGCGCCACCGCCATCGACGCCCAGTGCGGCTCGGGCCAGCAGGCCGCGCACCTCGTGCACGACATGATCGCCGCCGGCACGATCGACGTCGGGATCGGCTGCGGCATCGAGTCGATGTCGCGGATCCCGCTCGGCGGCAACGTGCCCGCCGGGCTCGGCGACCCGCGCCCCGACGACTGGGCGATCGACCTGCCCAACCAGTTCGAGGCCGCCGACCGGATCGCCCGCAACCGCGGTCTGTCGCGCGCCGACCTCGAGGCCTTCGGGCTCGCCTCCCAGCAGAAGGCGCGGGTGGCGGTCGACGAGGGCCGGTTCAAGCGCGAGATCGCGGCCGTCGAGGCACCCGTGCTCGACGCCGACGGCAAGCCCACCGGCGAGACCCGCACCGTCGAGGCAGACCAGGGTCTGCGCGACACCACCCTCGAGGGACTGGCCGGGCTGAAGAGCGTGCTGCCCGACGGGCTCCACACCGCCGGCACGTCGTCGCAGATCTCCGACGGCGCCGCCGCCGTGCTGCTCATGGACGAGGAGAAGGCGCTGTCCCTCGGTCTCACGCCGCGGGCCCGGATCACCACCCACTGCCTGGTCGGCTCGGAGCCGTACTACCACCTCGACGGCCCGATCGAGGCCACGCAGCGGGTGCTCGACCGCACCGGCATGACCATCGGCGACTTCGACCTGTTCGAGGTCAACGAGGCCTTCGCCTCGGTGGTGCTCTCGTGGGCCGGCCAGCACGGCGTCGACCTCGATCGGGTCAACGTGAACGGCGGCGCGATCGCCCTCGGTCACCCGGTCGGGGCCACCGGCGCGCGGCTGATCACCACCGCCCTGCACGAGCTGGAGCGGCGCGACGCGAGCACCGCGCTGATCTCGATGTGCGCGGGCGGCGCCATGGCCACGGGCACGGTGCTCGAGCGCCTCTGAGCGGCGCGTCGATGGGTCCTCGGGTGGGCGGTGGGTCAGCCACCGATCCCGGGGCCGGGCGGTGAGGACGCCACCGAAGGGTTCGGCCGGACGGTGGCAGGTCCACCGCCGGCCGGTCGCAACGGTGGCTCCGTCACCGCTCCCTGGCGGCTCAGGCGCCGTAGACCGGCTCTGCCGCGGGGCCCTCGGCGAGCAGCTCGCGCAGCGCCGGCCCGACCTCGGCGGCGTTCCACCGGGCGCCGGCGTCGCGGCTCGGGCCGTGCCGCCAGCCGGTCTCGACGGTGAGCGTGCCGCCGTCGATCTCGATCACCCGGCCGGTCACGTCGCCGGCCTCCTCCGAGGCGAGCCAGGCGACGACGGGCGAGTTGTCCTCGGGCACCGCCATCGCGGAGGTGTCGAAGGCACCCTCGGTCATGCGGGTGCGGGCCACGGGGGCGATCGCGTTCACGGTGACGCCGTAGCGGCCCAGCTCGGCGGCGGCCACGAGCGTGAGGCCGGCGATGCCCGCCTTGGCGGCGGAGTAGGTGGCCTGGCCGACCGAGCCCTGCAGGCCCGCGCCGGAGGAGGTGTTCACCACCCGGGCCGCGCGCTGGCGCCCTTCCTTCGACTCCGCCCGCCAGTAGGCGCCGGCGTGCCGCAGCGGTGCGAAGTGGCCCTTGAGGTGCACCCGGACGACGGCGTCCCACTCCTCCTCGGAGGTGTTCACCAGCATCCGGTCGCGCACGAAACCCGCGTTGTTGACCAGGATGTCGAGCCCGCCGAACGTCTCGACCGCTTGCCGCACCATCGCCTCGGCCTGCCCGAAGTCGGCCACGTCGGCGGTGTTCACGACGGCCTCGCCGCCCGCCGCGATGATCTCGGCGACCACCTCCTCGGCCGGCGTCTCCCCCGTGTCCTCGCCGGAGATCGAGACGCCGTAGTCGTTCACGACCACTCGCGCGCCGTGGCGGGCGAGCTCGAGGGCGTGAGCGCGGCCGATGCCGCGACCGGCGCCGGTGACGATCGCGACGCGGCCTTCCAGGAGTGCGGACACGGGAGTCCCTTCAGTCGATGTGCAGGAAGACGGGTGGCTCGCCGCCGCCGTCGCAGGTGACGCGGGCGCCGGACACGTAGGACGCGAGGTCGCTCGCGAGGAAGACGGCCACGTGACCGACCTCCTCGGGTCGCGCCATCCGGCCCGCGGGGATCGTGCGCTCGATGGCGGCGACCCGCTCGTCGCCGCCGTAGTGGTCATCGGTGCTCTCGGTGCGGCAGAGCCCGACGTCGACGGCGTTCACGCGTACGGCCGGGCCCCACTCCATCGCGAGCGAGCGGGTGAGCGCGTCGAGCCCGGCCTTGGCGGCACCGTAGGCGGCGATCGTGGGCGCAGCGCGGTGCGCGGCGATCGAGGAGATGTTGACGATCGCTCCCCCGCCGTCCTGCTGCTGCATCACGGCGTTCGCGGCCTGCGCGACGAGCAGCGGGCTGAGCAGGTTGAGGCCGACGATCTTGTCGTGGAACCGCGGCGAGGCCGTCGCGGCGTCGGTGGCCGGGGCGCCTCCGGCGTTGTTGACGAGCACGTCGAGCCGGCCGTGGGCCTCGACGATCCCGGCCACGAGAGCCTCGACGGCGTCGGGGTCGCGGACGTCGCAGGTGCGGTGCTCGGCGCCGTCGACGGTGGGCTCGGCCGAGCGGGCGCAGGTGACGACGGTGGCGCCGGCGGCGAGGAACGCCCCGGTGACGCCGCGGCCGATGCCGCGGGTGCCGCCGGTGACGAGCGCGACCCGTCCGGCGAGATCCAGGGCGAGGGCCATGCCTGCTACCCTACCAAGCAAATGCTTGGTTGCTAGCCCGAGGAGCAGCGTGCCGATCACCTCCGAGCTCCGCGACGACGGCATCCGCGTCGTCACGATGGAGCACCCGCCGGTCAACGCGCTGCCCGTGCAGGGCTGGTTCGACGTCGCGGCCGCGCTCGGCGAGGCGCGCGACGACCTCGCCACGAAGGTGGTGGTGCTCCGCGCCGAGGGCCGCGGCTTCAACGCGGGCGTCGACATCAAGGAGATGCAGAGCACCACCGGCTTCGACGCGCTCATCGGCGCCAACAAGGGCTGCCACGCCGCGTTCAAGGCGGTCTACGAGTGCGCGGTGCCGGTGATCGCCGCGGTGAACGGCCACTGCCTCGGCGGCGGCGTCGGGCTCGTCGGAAACGCCGACTGCATCGTGGCTGACGACGACGCCTACTTCGGCGTGCCCGAGGTGAACCAGGGCGCGCTCGGTGCCGCTACCCACATGGCGCGGCTGGTGCCGCAGCACCTCATGCGCACCCTCTACTTCACCGCCCGCACCGTGCCGGCCGCCCAGCTCGTGCAGTTCGGCTCGGTGCTCGAGGTGGTCCCGCCGGGCGACCTGCTCGACGCCGCACTCGCGGTCGCCGCCGAGATCGCCGCCAAGGACACCCGCGTCATCCGGGCCGCCAAGGAGGCGCTCAACGGGATCGACCCGGTGGACGTGAACCGCAGCTACCGGTTCGAGCAGGGCTTCACCTTCGAGCTCAACCTCGCCGGGGTCGCCGACGAGCTCAGAGACCGGTTCGCGGGAACGGAGAAGTCGAAGCAGTGAGCACGAAACCCCGCGACAAGCGGATGAGCATCGACGAGGTCGTCGCCGAGCTGAAGGACGGGATGACGATCGGCATCGGCGGCTGGGGCCCGCGGCGCAAGCCGATGGCACTGGTGCGCGCGATCCTCCGCTCCGACCTGAAGGACCTCACTCTGGTGAGCTGGGGCGGGGCCGACGTCGGCCTGCTGGTGCGCGCGGGGAAGGTGCGCCGGCTGGTCTACGCGTTCGTCAGCCTCGACACCGTGCCGCTCGAGCCGAGCTTCTCGAAGGCCCGGCAGGAGGGCACGATCCCCGAGGTCGTGGAGCTCGACGAGGGCATGTTCATGACGGGCCTGAAGGCCGCGGCACAGCGGCTGCCGTTCCTGCCGATGCGCGCGGGCCTCGGGTCCGACGTGCTGGTGAACCAGCCCTGGATCAAGACGGTGACGAGTCCCTACGACGACGGCGAGGAGCTCGTCGCCGTCCCGGCGCTGACGCTCGACGTCGCGCTGGTGCACCTCAACCGTGCCGACGTCCACGGCAACGCCACCTACCTCGGCCCCGACCCCTACTTCGACGACCTGTTCGCGATGGCCGCCGACCGCACCTATCTCAGCGTCGAGCAGGTCGTCGACACCGCCGGCCTCACCGTCGACACCCCCGTGCAACGCCTGCTGCTGAGCCGGATGCAGGTCTCCGGTGTCGTCGAGACCCCGAACGGCGCGCACTTCACCGACTGCCGGCCCGACTACGCCCGCGACGAGAGGTTCCAGAAGGCATACGCCGCCGCGGCGTCCGGCACCGACGAGGAGTGGACGGCCTTCGAGCAGCGCTTCCTCGCCGGCGACGAGGCCGCCTACCAGGCAGCAGTCGAGGCCTGGCGGGAGGAGCAGGAGTGAGCATCACGAGAGCCGACGTGTGTGCCGCGGCCGTCGCCGACGCATTCGCGGACGACGGCGAGATCTTCGCCAGCCCGATGGGCACGATGCCGATGCTCGGCGTCCGGCTCGCCAAGCTGACAAGCAACCCCGACCTGGTGATCTCCGACGGCGAGTCGCTGTTCCTGGCCGGGGTGCCGCCGCTGTTCGCGCAGGCCGACGTGGTGGAGGGCTGGATCCCGTTCCGCCGGGTCTTCGACGTCGTCGCCTACGGCAAGCGGCACGTGATGATGGGCGCCACCCAGGTCGACCGCGACGGCAACCAGAACATCTCGGCGATCGGTGACTTCGCGAAGCCGAAGCGGCAGCTGCTCGGCTCCCGCGGCGCCCCCGGCAACACGGTCAACAACCGCACCTCCTACTGGGTGCCGCGGCACTCCCCCCGGGTGTTCGTGGAGGCGGTCGACATCGTCTCCGGCGTCGGGCCGAAGCGCGCCGCGGCGGCCGGCCCGGCGGCGTCGCGGTTCAACGACATCCACCGTGTCGTCACCAACCTGGCCGTGTTCGACGTCGACGACGACGGGCTGCGGCTGCGGTCGGTGCACCCCGGCGTCACGGTGGAGCAGGTGCAGGAGGCCACCGGCTTCGAGCTCAGGGCGGACGGCGACGTGCCGACGACACGGGAGCCCACGACCGAGGAGCTCATCCTGATCCGCGAGGTGCTGGACCCGAAGGGCATCCGCTTCAAGGAGGTGCCGCACGAGGGGCCACAGTGATCGACCAGCTGATCCGCACGCCGTTCACCGATCTGGTCGGCGTCCGCCACCCCGTCGTGCAGACCGGCATGGGCTGGGTCTCCGGCCCCCGGCTGGTGAGCGGGACGGCGAACGCCGGCGGCCTCGGCATCCTCGCCGGCGCCACCATGAGCCTGGCCGAGCTCGAGGCGGCGATCATCGAGGTGAAGGGCCGCACCGACCAGCCCTTCGGCGTCAACCTGCGCGCCGACGCCGGCGATGCCGAGGCGCGCTGCGACCTGATCGTCGAGCACGGCGTGAAGGTGGCCTCGTTCGCGCTGGCGCCGAAGGAGGCGCTGATCGCGCGGCTCAAGGAGCACGGCGTGGTGGTGATGCCGTCGATCGGCGCGGCCAAGCACGCGGTGAAGGTGGCGTCGTGGGGAGCGGACGTCGTGATGGTGCAGGGCGGCGAGGGCGGCGGCCACACCGGTGCGGTGCCCACCAGCCTGTTGCTGCCGACGGTGCTGGACGCCGTCGACATCCCGGTGATCGCCGCGGGCGGCTACTTCGACGGCCGCGGCCTGGCCGCCGCGCTGTCCTACGGCGCCGCCGGCATCGGCATGGGCACCCGGTTCCTGCTCACCCGCGACAGCGCGGTGCCGCAGGCCGGTGAAGGAGCTCTACCTGGCCACCGACCTGAACGGCACCGTGGTCACCGCGAAGGTCGACGGCATGCCGCACCGGATGCTGCGCACCGACCTGGTGGAGTCGGTGGAGGGCACCAGCGCGGTGAAGCGGCTCGGCCCCACCGCCCGCCGCACGCTCGACTTCAAGCGCGAGAGCGGGATGAGCTGGGCGCAGCTGCTCAAGGACGGCCGCGCCATGCGGAAGACCCAGGGCCGCTCGCTCGGGCAGCTGGCGCTCGCCGCCAACACCCCGGTGATGCTCAAGGCCGGGCTGGTGGAGGGCGACACCTCGGCCGGCGTGCTCGCCTCGGGCCAGGTGGTCGGCGTCATCGACGACCTGCCCTCCTGCGAGGAGCTGCTCGACCGCGTCGTCACCCGCGCCGCCGACGAGCTCCGCCGCGCCTCTGACTTTCTGCGCTAGAGGGACTTCTGGAACTCGAGCTGCCGGCCGAGCACCTGGTAGCCGAGCTCCTCGTTGACGCCGATCATGTGGCCGTTGGACTCCGCGTTCCAGGTGTAGACCCACTCGATCCGGGGCTGCTCCTCGCGGAGCCACTGCAGCATGCCGGACTTGAGGAGCGTGCCGAGCCGGTGGCCGCGGTGGGCGGCGACGACGGAGGTGTCGTGCTGCTCGCTGAACCAGGGCCGGTCCGCCTCCACCGCGATCACGGTCTGGCCGGCGAGCTCGCCGGTGCCCCGGTGCCGCGCGACCAGCCGGTGCAGGCGGATCCCGCGGTCGCGGTGGGCTGTCTCGTAGGCGTGCACGCGCTCCGCGTCGAACACCTCGTCCTCGATGTCGAGGTCGTCGGTGGGGGCGTCGTTGATCGCGGCGGTCATCTCCGCCAGCGCCGCGAGGTCGGCGTCGGGAGTGACCGGCGGCATCCGCACGAGCTCGTAGTCGGCGGCCGCCACGGCGGCCTCGGCGTGGATCCGGTCGACGAGTGCCGGGTCGAGGTCGGGCAGGTACTGGCCGCGGTTGACCGCCACCGAGGCCAGCGCGAAGCCGTGCCGCAGCGCGAACGGCTTCCCGCCGTGGTCGTCGTCCCACGCGTTCGAGCCGACGCTCGTGCGGCCGACCTCGGACGCGGCGGCGGTCAGGGCGTCGAGCATCGCGCTGCCGTGGCCGCGGCGCCGGTGCTCGGGGTGGACGTCGACGTTGAGCCAGGCGAGGTGGCGGTTGTCGCGCTCGCTGATGCTGTAGGAGCCGATGGCGACGGGCACGCCGTCCTCGACCCCGAGGAAGGGCACGCCCGGCTCCAGGTCCCAGCCGTAGCGGAACGCACCTCGCACCTCCTGCTCGTTCCGCAGCGGGAGCCAGGGGGCGTCGACCATCCCCGCCGCGCGGGACACCTCGACGAAGCCTCGGACGAGCTCGGTGTCGTCCGGGCCGAACCGCGTGATCTCCACACCGTGAGCATCACCACTCCGGCCCGCCCCCGCCACCACTTATCCCGCTCGTATCGTGGACGACGTGACCGAGCCCCAGCCCCGGCGCGCCCGGCACCTCATGGACCCGAGCCAGCCGCGGCCCCCGACCACCCCCGAGGACCTGGCCAAGCTGCGCCGGGTGCAGCGGTGGGTGCTGTCGGCCCTCGTGGTGACGACGATCCTCCACCTGTCCGCCGGGCTCGTGATCGGCGCGACGTTCCTCGCCGAGCACGACACCGTGCCGCGGGTCGGGCTGTGCGTGCTGGCGGGCGCCTTCGGGGTGTGCGCCGTCGCCTCGTTCCTCGCCATCCACGGCCGCTCGCTCGCCTCACCGTGGCTCGTGCTCGGAACCCTGCCGACGGTCGTCGGTCTCGTGCTCGTGCTGGGCTAACCCGGCCCGGCTGCGCTCGTTGGACAGGGCATGTGCGAGCACGAGCACTCCCACCCCGAGCCCACGACGGCACTGACCCGCCGCGCAGCGCTCGCCGCCGCCGCCGGGTCCGGGCTGCTGGTGGCCGGTGCCCTCGGGAACAGGACCGGCGCGATCGCCGAGACCGGCAGCGCGCCCGCCGTCGGCGCCGCGCGGGCGAGCCGGCTCACCCGTGGCACCCGCCTCGTGCACGCCGACCTCCACAACCACACCCTCATGTCGGACGGCGACGGTGACCCCGCGCTGGCCTACTCGTCGATGCGGAGCGCCGGGCTCGACGTCGCCGCGCTCACCGACCACGCGACCCTCTCCGACAACGTGCTGGGCGACGTGCTGGCCGGACTGCTGCCGCCGGAGTACAAGCAGGCGGCGGGTCTCACTCCGGCCGACTTCGCGCGCACCGGCCGGCTGGCCGACGCCGCCAACCAGAACGGCCGGTTCACCGCCATCCGCGGCTTCGAGTGGTCCGAGCCGCTGATCGGCCACGTGAACGTGTGGTTCACCGAGCACTACGTCGACGTGCTCCAGGCCGGCGTGATGCAGCCGCTGCTCGACTGGCTCGCCCGCGAGCCCGGTCTGGTGCTGGACGGCGGCGCCGACGGCCTGGCCGGCTTCAACCACCCGGGCCGCGAGCCCGGCCGGTTCCAGGAGTTCACCTTCGACCCGCGGATGCGCGAGCGGATGGTGTCGCTGGAGATGTTCAACCGCGGCGACGACTACCTGTTCGAGGGCTGGGCCGACGGCCGCTCCTCGCCGCTGGTCGCCTGCCTGGCCGCGGGCTGGCGCACCGGGCTCGCCGGCGTCACCGACGAGCACGGCACCGACTGGGGCCACCCCGAGGGGAAGGGCCGCACGGGGCTCTGGGTGCGCGAGCACTCCCGGCGCGGCGTCAAGGAGGCGATGCGCGCCCGCCGCTTCTTCGCCACCCGCACCTCCGGGCTGCGCCTGGACGCCACGGCGTCCTCCCAGGGCCGGACGGTGCGGATGGGGTCGACGCTGCGTCACCGGTCCGGAGCGGTGCGGTTCCGGCTCGACCTGGCGCGCGACACCTCGTGGGTGGGTCGCGAGCTCGAGGTGCAGGTGCTGCGACCCGGCCCGGAGGCGCCGGCCGTCGCCGACGTGGTGCCCTTCGTCGTCGGACCGGTGGTGTCGTTCACCGTGCCGCTCGCCGTCTCCGACGGCGACTGGGTGGTGCTGCGTGTGGCCGACCCGGCGCTGCCCAACGCCACGCCCGGGCCGGCCGGTCACCGCGCCAACAACCTGGGCATCGCCTACGCCAGCCCGTTCTGGTTGGTCTAACCACCGACCCGTCAGTCATGCGCTGACCCGTCAGTTGTGCGCTGACCCGTCACTCGTACAAGTGACGGGTCGGGGTCAGGTGCGGTCGGCCGTGCCGCGGACGAGGGCGAGGTGGCCGCCCAGGAGGCCGGCGCCGGCGACGACGGCGGTGCCGACGAGGGCGAGCCGCTTGGCGCGCCTCTGGTTCCCGCGCAGACGCGACACCAGGGAGCCGAGGAACAAGAACGTCGCGACGTCGGTGCCGACGGCGTGGACGGCGCCGATGCGGCGCTCGGCGCCGGTGAGGCCTGCCCAGTCGGAGGTGCCGGCGAGCGCCGTCGGGACGCCCGCCACGAGTCCGGCGGCCACGAGCACGGTGGCGGCGTGCTGAGACTGCTCGCCGCCCGCCAGGTCGAGCACGGTGGCGCCGAGCCAGCAGCCGAGCGTGACGTCGGTGAGCGGCGGGTGCACGGAGTGGCCGAGCACGTCGGTGCGGAACGGGCTGTCGCGCGCCCAGTCGATCAACGGCCCGTAGACCGCCTCCTGCGCGCGCGCCGCCTGCTCGGAGAGCGGGCTCTCCGCGACGGCTCTCACCACCCGCTGCGGCAATGTCTGGGCCATCTCGTCAGGGTAGACCCGGTCGAGATGCCTCAGAGGCGCTCGATGATCGTCACGTTGGCCTGGCCGCCGCCCTCGCACATGGTCTGGAGGCCGTAGCGGCCGCCGGTGCGCTCGAGCTCGGCGAGGAGCGTCGTCATGATCCGCACGCCGGTGGCGCCGATGGGGTGGCCCAGCGCGATGCCGCCGCCGTTGACGTTGACCTTCTCGTGCGGCGCGCCCGTCTCCTTCATCCACGCGAGGACGACGGAGGCGAACGCCTCGTTGCACTCGAAGAGGTCGATGTCGTCGACCGAGAGGCCGGTCTTCTCCAGGGCGTGGTGGGTGGCGCGGATCGGGCCGGTGAGCATCCACACCGGGTCGTCGCCGCGCACCGACAGGTGGTGGATCCGGGCGCGCGGCGTCAGGCCGTGCTCGGAGACGGCGGCCTCCGACGCCACGAGCATCGCGGCGGAGGCGTCGCAGATCTGGGAGGAGACGGCGGCGGTGATGCGGCCGCCGGGCGCCAGCGGCTCGAGCCCGGCCATCTTCTCCAGCGAGGTCTCGCGCGGGCACTGGTCGACGGCGAAGTCCCCCACCGGCTGGATCTCGCCCGCGAACCGACCCTCGGCGATGGCGGTGCGCGCCCGCTCGTGGGAGGCGAGCGCGAACTGCTCCATGTCCTCGCGCGAGATGTCCCACTTCTCGGCGATCATCTCGGCGGAGCGGAACTGGCTGACCTCCTGGTCGCCGTACCGCTGCTGCCAGCCGGGCGACTCCGCGAACGGCGTCGTGAAGCCGTACTGCTCGCCGACGAGCATCGCCGCGGAGATCGGGATGGCGCTCATGTTCTGCACGCCCCCGGCCACCACGAGGTCCTGGGTGCCGCTCATCACGCCCTGGGCCGCGAAGTGCACGGCCTGCTGCGAGGAGCCGCACTGCCGGTCGATGGTCACGCCCGGCACATGATCTGGCAGGCCGGCCACCAGCCAGGCGGTGCGGGCGACGTCGCCGGCCTGGGAGCCGATCGTGTCGCAGCAGCCGAGGATCACGTCGTCGACGGCGCCGGGATCCACGCCGGTGCGTCGCACCAGCGCGGCGAGCGTGTGGGCGGCGAGGTCGGCGGAGTGCACGTCGGCGAGGGCGCCGCCGCGCTTGCCGACGGGCGTACGGACGGCGTCGACGATGAAGGCTTCGGTCATGTGGCTATCCCGTCGAGGAGGATCTGCAGGTACTGGCGGGCGATGACGTCGTGGCTGAGCTTGCCGCCGGGGCGGTACCAGCCGACGGCGACCCACACGGTGTCGCGGATGAAGCGGTAGGTGAGCTCGACGTCGAGGTCGTCGCGCAGCACCCCGGCGCGGACGCCGTCCTCGAGCAGCGCGATCCACACCTCGCGCGACTGCCGGTTGCGCTCCTCGAGGTAGGCGAACCGGTCGAAGGTGCCGAGGTAGGCGGCCTCGTTCTGGAAGATCGCGACCTCGTGGTGGTGCTGGTCGATCGCGGTGAACGACACCTCGACGGCCAGCTGGAGCTTCTCGCGCGGGTCGGCGTCACTGCGCAGGATCACGTCGTAGTGACCGAAGAGCTCCTCCTGGAACGTGGAGAGGATCTCGTCGACCATCGACTCCTTGGAGTCGAAGTGGTGGTAGAGGCTCCCGGAGAGGATGCCGGCGGCGTCGGCGATGTCGCGCACCGTCGTGTTCTTGAAGCCCTTGGTGGCGAACAGCTCCGCCGCGATGGCGAGCAGCTCCTGACGGCGGGATGGCGGTCTGGGTGCTCATGCCTGCTGGCTGCTCACGGCGACGACCTCGCCCGTCATGTAGGAGGCGTAGTCGCTGGCGAGCATCACCATCACGTTGGCCACCTCCCACGGCTCGGCGGCGCGGCCGAACGCCTCGCGCTGCTTGAGCTCGGCGAGCAGCTCGTCGCTGGTGACCTTGGCCAGGAACGGGTGCATCGCCAGGCTCGGGCTGACGGCGTTGACGCGGATCCCGTACGGCGCCAGGTCGACCGCCGCGCAGCGGGTCAGCGCCATCACGCCGGCCTTGGCGGCGGCGTAGTGCGCCTGGCCCTCCTGGGCCCGCCAGCCGATCACCGAGGCGTTGTTGACGATCACGCCCTTCGTGCCGGCGTCACGCATCCGCTGCCCGGCGGCGCGCACGCACCGGAAGGTGCCGGTGAGCGTGATGTCGAGGACCCGTGCCCACTGCTCGTCGGTCATGTCGAGCACGCTCGCGGTTCCGCCCAGGCCGGCGTTGTTGACCATGACGTCGACGCCGCCGAGCTCGTCGGCGGCGTCGAGCAGCGCCTGCACCTGGGCCTCGTCGGTGACGTCGCAGACCAGCTGCCGCACCCGCTCGGCACCGAACTCCTCGGCCAGCGCGGTCTCGGCCTCGGCCAGCCGGCGCTCGTGGGTGTCGGAGAAGACGACGCGCCTTCGCGCCCTCCTCCAGCACCCGGCGCACGACGGCGGCGCCGATGCCCGCGCCCGCGGCCGCCGTCACCACGACGACCTTGCCGGCCAGCAGGTCGTGGCCGGGCACGTAGTCGGGTGTCGGCTGCTCAGCTCGGTGGGTGGTCACGGTCGCGGCTCCCGGGGCAGGCCGAGCACGCGCTCGGCGAGGATGGTGCGCTGGATCTCGTCGCTGCCGCCGTAGATCGTGTCGGCGCGCGAGAAGAGGAACAGCCGCTGGTGGTCGTCGAGGTCGTAGCCGGTACCGCGGGTGAGCAGGCCCTCGTGGCCCGCCACCTGCATCGCGACCTCGCCGAGTCGGCGGTGCCAGCCGGCCCAGACGAGCTTGAACACCGAGTCGGCGCCGGGGGTTTCGGTCGACAGCCCGCGCAGCCCCTGGAGTCGGATCACCTCGAGCTCGACGGCGAGCTGTGCCAGACGGTCGCGGAGCACGGGCTCCTCGAGGGCGCCGTTCTCGCGGGCGCGGGCGACGACGCCGTCGAGCTCGCGCCGGTAGTCGACGGTCTGGGCGAGCGTGGAGACGCCGCGCTCGAACCCGAGCAGCGCCATCGCGACCTTCCAGCCGTCGCCGGGCTCCCCCACCACCAGGTCGGCGGCGGTGCGGGCGCCGTCGAAGAACACCTCGTTGAACTCCGAGCCGCCGGTGAGCTGCTCGATCGGGCGTACGTCGACGCCGTCCTGGTCCAGCGGCACGAGGAGGAACGAGAGGCCGCGGTGCCGTTCCGAGCCGGGCTCGGTGCGCGCGATCACGAACACCCACTGGGAGAAGTGGGCGTTCGACGTCCACACCTTCTGGCCGTCGATCACCCACTCCTCGCCGTCGAGGCGCGCCTTGGTCTGCACGTTGGCGAGGTCGGAGCCGGCGTCGGGCTCGGAGTAGCCCTGCGCCCAGAGCTCCTCGACCGCGAGGATCTTCGGCAGGAAGCGCTCCTGCTGCTCGGTCGTGCCGAAGGCCATGAGGGTGGGGCCGAGCAGCGCCTCGCCGAGGTGGTTGACGCGGGCCGGGGCGTCGGCGCGGGCGTACTCCTCGTGGAAGATCACCTGCTGCCACAGGCTGAGGCCGCGCCCGCCGTGCTCGGTGGGCCAGCCCGGGCAGGACCAGCCGTGCTCGGCCAGGTAACGATTCCAGGCCAGCCGGTCCTCGATCGCCTCGTGGTCCTTGCCGGGGCCGCCGAGGCCCTTCAGCGCCGCCCACTCGCCGGTGAGGTGGTCGCCGAGCCAGTCGCGGATCTCGGCGCGGAACGCCTCGTCCTCGTCGCTGTAGCTCAGGTCCACGTGCGGTACGCTACCAAGCAAATGCTTGGTTTGTCGCAGACGATCCCGTCACTCCTCCGCGAAGCCGCGGAGCGGTTCGGTGACCACCCTGCCTACGTGCAGGATGACCGGACCGTGACGTACGCCGAGCTGCTCCACCTCGTCGAGGCCAGGAGCGAGCAGTACGTGACCGCCGGCGTGTGCTGCGGCGATCGGGTGGTGCTCTGGGGGCCGAACAGCATCGAATGGGCGGTGAACGCACTGGCCGTCTCCTACGCGGACAACGTGCTGATCCCGGTCAACAGTCGCTACGTCGGCGCCGAAGTAGCCGACGTCGTCCATCGCACGGGCGCCGCACAGGTCGTCGTGCACCAAGGGTTCCTGGGGCGCGACCAGAAGCAGGAGCTGGTCGAGGCCGGCGTCGACGACGACCTCATCACGCGCATGGACCGGCCCCTCCGCACCGCTCCGGAGGTCGAGGGCTTCAAGCACGAGGACGTCGAGCCCGACGACGTCGCCGACATCCTCTTCACCTCCGGCACCACCGGCCGCTCCAAGGGCGCGATGAGCGCGCACCGGCAGACCGTCGGCGTAGCCCGCGCCTGGGCCGAGCTCGGCGGCGTGCGGCAGGACGACCGCTACCTCGTGGTCAACCCGTTCTTCCACTCCTTCGGCTACAAGATCGGCATCGTGGTGGGCCTGCTCACCGGCTGCACGCTCTACCCGGTCGCCACCTTCGACGTCGAGGAGACCATGCGGCTGATCCAGGACGAGCGGATCACCGTGTTCCCGGGGGCACCGACGCTGTACCAGTCGCTGCTCAGCGCCCCGAACCGCGGCGACTTCGACCTCACCTCGCTGCGGCTCGCCGTCACCGGCGCCGCCGTCGTGCCCGTGGTGCTGATCGAGCGGATGCGTGAGGAGCTCGGCATCGACCAGGTGGTCACCGCGTTCGGCATGACCGAGGCGGTCGTCGTCACGATGTGCCGTGACGGCGACTCCGCCGAGACCGTGGCCACCACCAACGGCCGCGCCATCCCCGGCATGGAGATCGCCATCGGCGAGCAGGACGAGCTGCTGGTGCGCGGCGAGCACGTGATGCTCGGGTACCTCGACGACCCCGAGGCCACGGCGAAGGCGATCGACGCCGACGGCTGGCTGCACACCGGCGACGTCGGCGCGATCGACGAGGCCGGCAACCTCACGATCACCGACCGGCTCAAGGACATGTACATCTCCGGCGGGTTCAACGTGTATCCCGCCGAGGTCGAGCAGGTGCTGCTGCGGCTCGACGGCGTCGACGACGTCGCCGTGGTGGGCGTGCCCGACGAGCGGATGGGCGAGGTGGGCAAGGCGTTCGTCGTCGGCTCGGCCTCGCCCGAGCGACGTCGTCGCCCACGCCAGGGCGAACCTCGCGAACTTCAAGGTGCCGCGGCACGTCGAGGTGGTCGACGGGCTGCCGCGCAACCTGTCCGGCAAAGTGCTGAAGAACGCCCTTCGAGGCTCGCAAGCTCGCACCTCAGGAACCGGAGAGGCATAGGAATGGATCTCGACCTGTCGGAGTCCGAGCTCGCGTTCCGAGACGAGGCGCGGGAGTGGCTGGCCGCGAACGTGCCGGCCGAGCCGCTGCCGTCGATGGACACCGAGGAGGGCTGGCGGCTCCACCAGGAGTGGGAGGCGAAGCTGGCCGAGGCCCGCTGGTCGGTCGTCTCGTGGCCGGAGGAGTACCACGGCCGCGGGGCGTCGCTCGTGGAGTGGGTGATCTTCGAGGAGGAGTACTACCGCGCCGGCGCGCCCGGCCGGGTCTCGCAGAACGGCATCTTCCTGCTCTCGCCGATCCTTTTCGACCACGGCACGCACGACCAACAGGACCGGTTCCTCCCGTCGATGGCCACCGGCGAGCAGATCTGGGCACAGTGCTGGTCGGAGCCCGAGGCCGGCTCCGACCTCGCCTCGCTGAAGTCCACCGCCACCCGCGACGACGAGCGCGGCGGCTGGGTGCTCAACGGCCAGAAGACGTGGTCGTCGCGCGCCACCTACGCCCACTGGGGCTTCGGACTGTTCCGCTCCGACCCCGACGCGCAGCGGCACGCCGGCCTCACCTACTTCCTGTTCCCGCTCGACGCCGACGGCGTCACGGTGCGCCCGATTGCCCAGCTCGACGGCGAGGCAGGGTTCGCCGAGGTGTTCTTCGACGACGTGTTCGTGCCCGACGCCGACGTGCTCGGTGGGGTCGGCGACGGCTGGCGGGTCGCGATGTCGACGGCGGGCAACGAGCGCGGCCTGTCGCTGCGCTCCCCCGGCCGGTTCTGCGCCGCGGCCGACCGACTGGTGGACCTCTACAAGTCCGGGCCCGACGAGCGCGCCGCCGACGGCGTCGTCGACGCATGGCTCGGCGCCCAGGCCTACCGGCTCTACACCTGGGGCACCGTCACCCGGCTCGCCGACGGCGGCGAGATGGGCGCGGCCGGGTCGGTCAACAAGGTGTTCTGGAGCGAGCTCGACATCGCGCTCCACGAGACGGCGCTCGACCTGCTCGGCCCCGAGGCCGAGCTCGACTCCCCCTGGCTCGACGGCTACACGTTCTCGCTCTCCGGCCCGATCTACGCCGGCACCAACGAGGTGCAGCGCAACATCGTGGCCGAGCGGATCCTCGGCCTCCCCCGCGAGCCGAAGGGAGCGCAGAAGTGAAGTTCGTCCTCGACGACGACCAGCGCGCCCTCGCCGCCTCGCTCGACTCGCTGCTGTCGTCGGCCGACACCGTCGCCGTCGCCCGCGCCTGGGCCGACGACGAGCACGAGCCCGGGCTGAAGCTCTGGCAGCGGCTGGCCGAGCAGGGCCTCCCGATGCTCGCCACCGAGGCCTCGCTGGTCGAGGTGGCCATCGCGTTCGAGGCTCTCGGCCGGCACGCCGTGCCCGGCCCGTGGGTGGAGTCGGCCGCCTACCTGCCGGTGGCGCTCGGCCGCGAGGTCGAGGGCATCGCGACCGCCGCCGCCCCGCCGCACGTGCCGTTCGCGCTCGACGCCGACGTCGCCGACGAGGTCTACGCCGGCACCACCCTCGTCGCCGAATTCGGGACGCTGCGCACCTCGGTCGACCGGACCCGCCGGCTGTTCGAGGTGGCCGGCGACGACGTCGCGTGGGACGACGCCTTCGACGCCGCCGTGCTTGCCACCGCGGCCCAGCTGCTCGGCGCAGGCGAGCGGGTGCTCGACGACTCGGTGGCCTACGTGAGGCAGCGCAAGCAGTTCGGCCGCGAGATCGGCAGCTACCAGGCGATCAAGCACGCGCTGGCCGACGTCCGGATCGCCCTCGACTTCGCCCGTCCGCTGGTGTTCGGCGCCGCGCTCGGGGAGGTGCCGGCGTCGGCCGCGAAGGTGGCCGCGGGCGACGCCGCCTACCGCGCGGCCCGCACCGGGCTGCAGGTGCACGGCGCCATCGGCTACACCGCCGAGTTCGACCTCAGCCTGTGGTTGACGAAGATCCGGGCGCTCGTGACGGCGTGGGGCACGCCCGCCGTCCACCGCGCCCGGCTGCTCGAGAGGCTGACGCGCTGATGGACTTCGCGTTCTCCGAGGAGCAGGTCGAGCTCGCCGCCACGGTGCGGAGCCTGGTCACCAAGCGGGCCGACTCGGCCGCCGTCCGCGCCGCCATGAGCTCCGACGCCGGCTACGACGAGGAGCTGTGGCGCACCCTGGTGGAGCAGATCGGCGCCGCCGCCCTCGGCATACCGGAGGAGTACGGCGGGGCCGGTTTCTCGCTGTTCGAGTCACTGATCGTGCTGCAGGAGGTCGGCTGGTCGCTGGCGCCGTCCCCACTGCTCGGCACCCTCGTGGCAGGAGAGGCGCTGCTCGCCGGCGCCGACGACGACACGAAGGCCCGGCTGCTTCCTCGTATCGCCGAGGGCGAGACCGCCACCGTGGCGCTCGACCCCACCGGCCCCGTGCTCGACGCCGACCGCGCCGCGATCGTCCTGGCCGTCGTCGACGGCGGCCTCGTGGAGGTCGAGGACCCGCAGGCCGCGTGGGCGGAGTCGATGGACCAGACCCTGCGGTTCGGTCGGCTCGGCGCCACCACCGGCGCGGTGGTCGGCGACGGCGACGCCGCGCGGGCCCGCGCCGAGCTCGTCGGCGGGGTAGGCGTCACCGCCCTCCAGGTGGGCCTCGCCGCCCGCGCCCTGGAGATGACGGTGTCGTACAGCAAGGAGCGCGTGCAGTTCGGCCGGCCCATCGGCTCGTTCCAGGCCCTCAAGCACCGGATGGCCGACCTCCACGTGCTGCTCGAGATGTCGCGGTCGGCCGCATGGGCCGCCTGGCACGCCGTCTCGGCGGGCACCGACGACGCCGTCCACCTGACCCACGTGGCCAAGGCCTACTGCTCCGACGCCCTCGACCACATCGCCGCCGAGACCGTCCAGCTCCACGGCGGCATCGCCATCACCTGGGAGCACGACGCACAGCTCGTCTTCAAGCGCGCCCACGCGCTGAGCCAGCTCTTCGGTCAGGCCCACGAGCATCGGGCTGCCGTCGAACCCTGAGACTGCGCAATTCACTGGTTTACCAGTGAATTGGACGCCCCGGGCGGCCAGGTCAGCGCGGCTGCGGGTCGTGGTCGTGCTCCGGGTCGGCGGCGAAGATCTTCTCGTAGAGGTCGTAGACGAGCGCGGCCTTGGCGTTGTTGTAGACCATGACGTCGGTGAGTCCCTGGGCGCCGAGGTCGGCCTTGAGCGCGGCGTACGCGTCGCAGTCGTCGGGGTGGGTGCGCAGCCAGTCGCGGAACATCACGTGGCGCCGCGTCTCGATGCCTCCGGGCGACCACACGTGCACGTTGGCGAGCGGGTCGGTGAGGCGCAGCATCCGGTGCTGCTCCCAGTCCGGCTCGCGCACCCGCAGCACGAACCCGGCGGCCTCGGCGTCCGGCACCCAGGCTGCCTCGTCGGCCGAGTCGGCCACGGTGAGGTCGACGTCGATGTAGGGCTTCGCCGCGAGTCCGGGCACCGCCGTCGACCCGATGTGCTCGATCGACAGCACGCGGTGACCGAGCGCACCCACGACGAGCGCCCGTACCTCCTCGTAGACCTCCGGCCAGGCCGGGTCGTACGGCACCACCTCGACCGGCGCCGGCTGCCGCGGCCGCACGCTGGCACTCCCCCACGACTCCTCGGTGGCCAGCTCGAACGGCCGCCAGAGCGGATGGGTCGGCACGCTCAGTCGATGGAGCGGTAGGTGCCCTGGTAGAAGAGCAGCGGGTCGATCTCGGCGGCGGCGAGGTCGGGGGCGTGGAGGTCGACGACCTTGCCGATCACGACGTAGTGGTCGCCGGCCTCGTGGACGGCGTGGATGGTGCAGTCGACGTAGCCGAGGGTGTCTTCGAGCACCGGCGAGCCGGTCTCGGGAGACGGCGTCCACGCGACGTCGGCGAACTTGTCGGTGCCGCGGCTGGCCATCACGTTGGACACGCCGGTCTGCTCAGCGGCGAGGAAGTTGACGCAGAACCGCCCCGCCCGCTGCATCAGCGGCCACGCCCGCGAGGTGCGGGCGGGCACGAAGAGGACGAGCGGCGGGTCGAGGGACACGCTCGAGAACGACTGGCAGGTCATGCCGACCGGCTCCCCGCCGCTCACCGCGGTGACCACGCAGACGCCCGAGGCGAAGCGCCCGAGCACGTCGCGGAACCGGCGGGCGGCCTCGACGGCCTCCGGGTCGTCGGCCGCGACCGAGCTGCCCTCGCCCGGGCGCCACTCGACGTCGAAGTCGACATCGCCCAGCCAGGAGCTGATGAGCTCGGGGCTCGGCCAGTTCGCGCGCGCGTCCGGGCTCATCCCCTCGGGGATCTCGGGCTCGGGCTCGGGCTCGTGCGCGGACACGGCACTCACGCTAACTACTCCCGCCGGCCCCGAAGTCGTGGCCCCAGTAAGAGACGGCGGTGGACTCTCGGGCGACCCAGCGGTCGTCGTCGACCTGGAGGCCGTCGGTGCCGAACTCGATGTCGAAGCCGCCGGGCGACTTCACGTAGAACGACACCATCTCGTCGTTCATGTGGCGGCCGAGCGTGGCCGAGAGCGGCGCCTGGTGCTTGCGCACCCGCTCCAGCGCGCGGCCCACGTGATCGAGCTCGTCGACCTCCAGCATGATGTGCACGCACTTGCTGGGGTTCGGCATCGGCAGGAACGCCAGCGAGTGGTGGCGCGGGTTGACCCCCAGGAACCGCAGCCACACCTTCGAGCCCGGCTCCTTGCCGACGAACTCCCCCGGCATGCTCATCGAGTCGCGCAGCCGGAAGCCGAGCACGTCGGCGTAGAACCGCAACGCCTCCACGTCGTCGCTGACCGGGAGCACGATGTGCCCCATCCCCTGGTCGCCGGTGACGAACTTCGCGGCGTAGGGCGTGACGACGGGCCGCGACTCGTAGGTGATGCCATGGAACAGCTCGAAGACGTTGTCGAACGGGTCGCGGAACCGCACCAGCTCCTGCACCCGGCGCTCGTCGAGCTCGGCCCGCGTGCCCTCCTCGAACTCGACGCCGGCCTTCTGCAGGTGCTCGCGCGCGTCCTGCAGTGCGCGGTGGTCGGCCACTTCCCAGCCCACGGCGTCGAGCTGGTCGACGTCGGCGGGGAACACCACCAGCCGCGCCGAAACCTGGTCGATCCGCCAGTACTGGTGGTCGGGGTTCGGGCCGCGACCGGCGGCCAGTCCGAGCACCTTGCCGGCGAACTTCTCCCACGCGGACAGGTCGGTGGAGGCCACGCGCACGTAGCCCATGCTCTTGATGTCGATCATCGGGCACGCTCCACGTGTCGGGCGAGGAAGGCGGTGGTGATCTCGGCGAACTCCTCGGCCGCCTCGATCTGGGCCCAGTGCCCGCAGTTCGGGAACACATGCAGCCGGGCCTTCGGGATCAGCTTGAGCGCCACCATCGCGCCGTCGAGCGGGTTGACGCGGTCCTCGCGACCCCAGGTGAGCAGCGTCTGCTTGCGCAGCTGGTGGGCCTCGCGCCAGAGCATGCCGGCCTCGGCGGTGTCGGGGTTCCAGAACGACATGCCCATCTGCCGCATGGCGTCCTGCGCGCCGGGCGCGGTGGCGTCGGCGAACCGCTCCTCCACCAGCTCGTCGGTGACGAGGTCCTGGTTCACCACCATCGTGGAGATGAACGCCCGCAGCGCCTCGCGGGTGGGGTTGGCGCCGAAGTCCATGAGCCGCTGCACGCCCTCGGTGGGGTCGGCGTGGAAGAGGTTGAGGCTCAGCCCGCCCGGCCCCATCGAGCACCAGCCGGCCCACCCGGTCGGGGTGGTCGAGCGCGAGTCGCATCGCAGTGCCGCCACCGAGGCTGTTGCCCAGCAGGTGCACGCGGTCGATGCCGAGCTCGTCGAGCAGCCGGACGACGTACCCGGCGGCGTGGGTGTAGTAGTTGCCGACGACGTCGGGCTTGTCGGAGCCGCCGAAGCCCGGCTGGTCGACCAGGAGGGTGCGGAAGGATGCCCGCGAAGTGCGGCAGCGCCGCGCCGAAGTTCGACCAGGCGCTCGCCCCCGGCCCGCCGCCGTGCAGCATCACCAGCGGCAGCCCGCCGCCGACGGAACCGGCCTCGCCGGCCTCGTAGAAGTTCAGCAGGTGATGTCGTCGCCGGCCTTGGCGGACCGGCGGACGTCGTCCTTCGCGTACTGCTGGGGCGACGGCACGTCAGTACATCCCCGGGTCGACCTTGTGACCGAACTCGTGGGCGCCGAACATCTGCAGCGCGCGCTCGGGGTCGTTGGCCGCGTGCACGCGGCCGGCGTGGGCGTCGCGCCAGGCGCGCTGGAGGTAGGTGCCGTTGGCGAGCGCGCGGCCGCCGGAGGCCTCGAAGAGCGCGTCGATGGCGTCGATGGCGCGCTGGCTGCCGAGCACCTGGTCGCGCCGCACCTTGAGCCGGCTGCGCAGCGGGATCTTCTCGCCCTTGGCGACGTAGGACTGCTCCTCGCGGATGTTGGCCACGAGCAGCGCCCACGCGGCGTCGATCTCGGAGGAGGCGCGCGCGATGCGGACGGCCGCGAACGGGTCGAGCGAGGCCTTCTCGCCGAGGTAGGCGGCGCGCACCCGCTTCTGCTGCATCTCGACGTGCTCGGCGTACGCACCCATCGCCATCCCGATGATCGGGGTGGTGATCGTGCCGGTGAAGATCGAGTGGAACGGCAGCTTGTAGAGGTCGGCGGTGTTCTGCTCCTGGCCCGGCCCCTTGCACTGCCCGGTCTCGCCCATGCTGAGCGTGAACGCCTCGGGGATGAACACGTCGTCGACGACGATGTCGTTGGAGCCGGTGCCGGCGAGGCCGACCATGTGCCACACGTCGATGATCTGGTACTTCTCGCGCGGCACCATGAAGGTCTTGAAGTCGACCACCTGGCCCTCGTCGTTGAACACCAGCCCGCCGAGCAGCACCCAGGCGCAGTGGTCGCAGCCGGAGGAGAAGCTCCACTTGCCCGACAGCGTGTAGCCGCCGTCGGTGACCGTGGCCTTGCCGGTGGGCGCGTAGGAGGAGCTGAGCCGGGTGGCGGTGTCCTCGCCCCAGACCGCCTGCTGCGCCTCGTCGGCGAACAGCGCCACCTGCCACGGGTGCACGCCCACCACGCTGGACACCCAGCCGGTGGAGCCGCAGGCCGAGGAGATGTCGCGCACCGCGGTGTAGAAGTCGATCGGGTCGGACTCCAGGCCGTCGAAGCGGCGCGGCTGCAGCAGCCGGAAGAAGCCGGTCTCCTCCAGCTCCTTGATCGACGCCTCCGGGACGACGCGCAGCCGCTCGCACTCGTCCGCACGCTCACGCAGCGTGGGGAGCAGGTCGCGGACGCCGTCGAGCACAGCCTGGGACATGAGTTCTCCTCTGGTGGATACCCCGGCAATACTAGAACACGTTCTACCTGTCCGTCACGCTCCCTCCGCGCGCCGCGCTCCCTCCTCCACCCGGGCGACGTAGCCCGGCCAGTCGAACCCGTCGTCGAGGTTCGGGTCGTCGGCCCGCCGCCCGGCGGCGCCGTCGACGAGCTCGCGCACGATGTCGGCGTGGCCCGCGTGGCGGTGGGTCTCGGCGGTGACGTGCACGAGGATCCGATGGAGCGTGACCGGCGGCTCGTCCGGCCACCACGGCACCCGGCCCTCGGTGTCGAGCCCACTCACGGCGAAGGTGCCGGCCGCGTGCTCCCACGCCCGGTGGTACAGCCCGACGACGGACTCGCGTGACTCCTCCGGCGGCACCCACATGTCGGCGTTGATCTCGGCGTCCGGCTCGAACCACGGCAGCGGGACGCCGTGCGGTCGGCCGAACGTCTCGCCGAAGTAGCCGAGCTCGATGCTCGCGAGGTGCTTCACCAGGCCGAGCAGGTTGGTGCCGGTGCGCGTGAGCGGCCGGCGGACGTCGTACTCGCCGAGCCCCTCGAGCTTCCAGAGCATCGCGTCGCGGCCGGACTGCAGGTAGGTGACGAGGGTGTCCTGGGGGTGGGGCATCCCTCGACCCTCGCACCCGGCACCGACCTCCGGGCCACCGACCTCCGGCCACCGGCAGCCTCGGCGCCTCGGAGGGCGAGGAGCCAAACGCCTGACGCGGGACCGGCCCCACCACTAGGCTCCGGCGCACCGACCGGATGGGGGGCCTGGTGGACGACGAGCTCCTCGACGGCCGCTACCGGCGGATCCGGCGACTCGGTGCCGGCGGGATGGGCGAGGTCTGGTTGGCCCAGGACCTGCGCTTCGAGCAGCACTTCGTGGCGATCAAGCGGGTGCTGCTCGACGGCCGGCCGGGTGACGAGGACCTCATCCGGCTGATGAAGCGGGAGGCCAACATCGCCGTCCGGCTCCGGCACCCGCACATCGTGGTCGTGCACGACCTGTTCGAGATCGGCGGGCATCCGTACCTGGTGATGGAGTACGTCGAGGGCGAGAGCATCGCCGACCGGCGCCGCCGGCAACCACCCCTCACCCCGCTCGACAGCGCACGCCTGATCGGGCAGACCGCCTCCGCACTGGCGGCCATCCACAAGAATCGGGTGGTGCACCGCGACGTCAAGCCGCACAACATCCTCATCGACCACGACGGTGCGGCCAAGCTCGCCGACTTCGGCATCGCCCGCGCTGTCGAGACCATGGTCACCCGTGGAGCCGGACCGGCGGGCACCATCGCCTACATGGCCCCCGAGGTCGCCCGGACCGGCGAGGCCAGCCCGGCCAGCGACGTCTGGTCGCTCGGCGCCACGTTCTTCGACGCCACCGAGGGCCACCCACCCCACATGCCGCCCGAGGTCCGCCACCTCGGGGAGATCATCCAGCGGCTGCTCCACGAGGAAGCGCCACGACCGACGCTGTCCGGCGACTTCGGCCCGCTGATCTCCGCGATGCTCGCCACCAAGCCGGACCGCCGACCCACCATGACCACGATCTCCGAGGAGATCGACCGCCTCCGCCGACGTCATGCCGGCCACCGCCACGGCGCGCCACCCCCGAAGCCCCCCGAGCGGGTCGAACGCGTCGAGCGCGTGGAGCCCGTAGCGCCACGGCAGCCGCCCCGCAGACCCGAGCGGGAGCAGCGTCCACCGCAGTGGCCGCCGAGCGGGCCCGGTGGGCCCCGGCGCCCGGCCGACGGCGCGGGTCCCCGGGATTACACCCGCGACCCGATCGACCCGGGACCGCCGCGCACGCCCCCGTCCGAGCGCGGTCTGCTCGTCGCGGTCATGGTCGCAGCCGTGGCGGTGCTGGTGGCCCTCCTCGTCGTGATCCTGCGCCCGAACGACGGATCCGAGAACGGCGACGCGGCCACCAGCAGGGGTCCGACCGACGGCGTCACCGCCGTGTCGGACGAGACCCCCCAACGCTTCGTGCGGATCACCGAGACCGGCTTCCGGCCGGAGCAGCTGACCCTCGAGCTGAACGACATCGTCCAGTTCCAGATCGACATCGGCGTCGAGGTCGAACGAGTCCAGGTCGGCGACCTCGCGGAGCTGGTGTCCGCGCAACGACGACCTGATCTTCGTGTTCACCGAGATCGGCGAGTACGACGTGACCACCTACGACGCAACCGGGGCAGCACGACGGGACATGTCCATCCAGGTCGAGGCGGACTCGTGATGAGGAGCGCGCCCGCCCCTGGCGGACCGGGCGCGCTCCCACTCAGCCTGTGCGCGAGACGCCGATCACTCGTCCCTCGGGCTCGGCTTCGCGCTTCAACATGA
>CAWEHA010000003.1:0-163295 GCA_963808855.1 uncultured Actinomycetota bacterium
GCAGGTGACGCTCCAGCACACCCACGCGTCCCTTGCGGACGTGGAGGACGGCGATCTCACCGGGCGCCAGCCCCGGGTCGGCCAGCCCGAGCGCGTCGAAGACGAGGGGCAGCACTGGCCGGTGGCTGCACACCACCGTGCCGCGGCCCTCCTCGAGCACGCCGGCGACCAGGCGGGCGACCGGCTTCGCGGCGGCGTCCTCCTCCGACAGCCGGCGGCGCGCCTCGACCTCCCACCCGGCGGTCTCGGCGAACGGCGCCACGGTCTGCACGCAGCGCGTGCTGGAGGAGGTGACGACGCGCGTCACGTCGTAGGCCGCCAGGAGCGGCACCAGCCGGTGGGCGGTGGTGTGCCCGCGCTGGATCAGCGGCCGCTCGCGGTCGTCGCCTCGCCACGCCTTGCGGGACCGCGCCTCGGCGTGGCGGAGCACGACCACCGCCGTCGTCCGGCGCGCGCACCTTCAGCGCCTCCACCAGCGTGGCCCGGTCGCGGTCGTAGGTGAGCACGTCCGCCGCCTCCTCGGCACCGACCCAGCGCACGTCGTCGATCTCGTGGTTGGCGGCGTAGTCGTCGACGTCGTCGCGCCCGACCACCCGCCCGGTCCAGTACCGCACGGTCTTGGGGCGGCCGGCGGCCTGGTAGTGCTGGTCGGCGAGCGGGCGGGTGAGCCGCACGTGCAGGCCCGTCTCCTCCTCGGTCTCGCGCACCGCGGCCGCCACCGGGTGCTCACCCGGCTCGAGCTTGCCCTTGGGGAACGACCAGTCGTCGTAGCGGGGCCGGTGCACCAGCAGCACCCGCCGACCGGGCCGGAACACCACCACGCCGGCAGCCCGGACGGGGGCCGGGGCGGACGCGGACACGGGGCTAGTGTCACAGCACTGCCCGCGAGCCAGGAGAACAGCACGTGACGAGACGTCGACGGACGCTGCTCGTCGGCGTCGTCGTGGTCGTCGTCGTGGCGGTGGTGGCGGTGGTCGTCGTCCGCCGCGTGAGCGAGGACGACGGCACCCGGCTGCAGCGCGCCGTCGCCCTCGCCCCGCCCGGGTCGCAGCGGCTCAGCTGGACCGACTGGGCCGGTGTGCGCGACGAGCTCGGCACCGGCAACCTGACCGACCTGCTCGACGAGGGCTTCACCGCCGACCTCACCTCCACCTCGGCGCTCGTCGACAGCGCCACCACCCTCCAGCAGCGCTTCGGGTTCTCTCCGCAGACGCTGGAGTGGGAGCTGTTCGCGCAGGGCACCTCCGCGGCCGTGGTGCTCATGGGTCTCGCCGACGGCACCGCGGACACGGTGGCGGACCGGCTGCGCGACCTGGGCTACACCGAGCCGGACGACGACGGCGGGGTGTGGCGCGGCAGCGCGGACCTGCTCGCCGAGGTCGGCGACGTCACCCCCGAGCTGACGTTCCTCGCGATCGACGACGAGCGCGACCTGCTGCTCGGCAGCGACACGCTGGCCGGGGCCGAGTCCGCGCTCGAGGGCCTCGACGACGACGCCGAGCCCGACGTCGAGGCCGTCACCCGGTCCGTCGGCGAGCCGCTCTCGGCCGCCGTCTACACGGGCGACCAGGTGTGCAACGCCCTCGCGATGGCCGCGGCCGACCCGGCCGACCAGGCCGCCGGCGAGAGCCTGGTCGCCGAGGCCGGCGAGATCGACCCGCTCACGGGCTTCGCGATCGGCGAGCAGCGCGGCGGCGACGTGCGGGTCGCGATGTCGTTCGAGACCGACGCGCAGGCCCGCGACAACGCCGACAGCCGCGCCGCACTCGCCGCGGGACCGGCGCCCGGTCAGGGCGGCGACTTCGGCGAGCGGTTCGCGCTCGGCGACGTGGTGGCCGACGGGCGTGTGGTGACGATGGAGCTGGAGCCGCGCGAGGGCGCCTACGTGGTGTCCGACCTCAGCAGCGGGCCGGTGCTCTTCGCGACCTGCTGACGCTCAGTCGGCGGCGGCGTCGTCGGGCTCAGGCTCGGGCTCGGGCTCGACGCCGAGGATGCGGTCGATCTCGTCGGTCGAGAGCGGGCCGTCGGCCTCGCTCGCGGCGATGATCAGGTTGGTGGTCAACTCGACTTCGCCCAGCAGGTCGACGTCTTCGAGGGTGACGTCGAACTGGTCGTACATCGCCGGCCCCTCTCCTCCAGTCTCCGAGACGATGCCCACCCTACGGGCAAACATCCCGGTGCCTGGATGGTCATTCCGGGTCATTCCCCGGCTGGGCATGACCAGCCGGGCAAAAAAGCACGAGGCCCCGTCCGCGGCGGACGGGGCCTCGCGACGAGTTCGGATCGGAACGTCAGACTGCGCGGACGTTCTCCGCCTGCGGGCCCTTGGGGCCCTGGGTGACGTCGAACTCGACCTTCTGGTTCTCGTCCAGGGTCTTGTACCCCTGGGTCTGGATCGCCGAGTAGTGCACGAAGACGTCGTCGCCGCCGTCCTCCTGCGCGATGAAGCCGAAGCCCTTCTCAGCGTTGAACCACTTCACGGTGCCCTGAGCCATGTGCTCTCTTACTCCTTCGAAACGGGCGAGAGCCGCCACCTCGACGGCCCGCATCAGATGCGGTGACACGCCGCTCCGACCCGTGATTGGAAGGACCACAAACTCAGAACGCCGTCGGATCACAAACTCCGCCAGCGTCAATAACCAGCCGAACTTGCACCTGTTGCGGTCCCGACATTACCAATCCGGCTGCCGGACCGAACCCGCACCATCGGGTGGATCCGCGCGGCGGCACGAGATACTGCTGCCGAGCGAGGGCCCCTAGCTCAACTGGCAGAGCTGAGGACTTTTAATCCTTAGGTTGTGGGTTCGAGTCCCACGGGGCCCACCCACGTCACGAGAGGACGGCGTCCGACCGCGGGTCGACCAGGATCTTGGCGTGCTTCTCGGGATCGCCCAGGGCGTCGAAGGCCGCCGCGGCGCCGTCGAGGCCGACGGTGCCGGTGACCAGCGGACGCGGGTCGACCTTGCCGTCGGCGAGCAGGTGCAGCGCCTGGCGGAACTCGGCCGGCGTGTAGAAGAGGGTGAAGCGCAGGTCGAGCTCCTTGTTGATGCCGAGGGAGGGGCGGATCCGGTCCTCGCCCATGCACACGCCGACCACCACGATCCGGGTGTAGATCGGCGCGGCGGCCATCACCTGGCCGAGGACGCCGGGGGCCCCGACGCACTCGAACACCACCGGGCCGCTCGGCACGGCGCCGACGGCCTCGGCGGCGCGGAAGACCTGCCGCCAGGGGAGGAACGGGACCGCCCGCAGCTTCTCCATCGTCCCGACCGCGAGCTTGAGCATGTCGGGGGCCGACGGGTAGGGGCCGACGTGCTCGTAGGGCGAGCCGACGGCGGGGTCGACGACCACGTCGGCGCCCATCGCCTCGGCGAGAGCCCGGCGCCCCGGCGAGAAGTCGCTGGCCACGACGTGGCGCACGCCGGTGGCCTTCAGCATGGCCACCACGGCGAGCCCGATCGGCCCGCAGCCGATCACCACGGCCGACTGCCGCCTCCCCACCTCGGCCCGGTGCACCGCGTGGAGCGCGACGGCCATCGGCTCGGTGAGGGCGGCGAGGTGCCCGGGCAGCCCGTTGGGGACGGCGAACGCCAGCGACTCCTGCACGGTGACCCGCTCGGCGTAGGCGCCGGGCGCCTTGGTGGTGAGTCCGGTGAGGTGGACGCCGTCGTCGGCGCGCAGCAGCGGCATGGCGACGACCGCGGTGCCCGGCTTGGTGCGGGTGCCGAGGCCGCCCTCGACGACCTCGCCGCAGAACTCGTGCCCCATCACCACCGGCTCGGCCGAGCGCATGAAGTCGTCGTAGCCGGTGACGGCGGCGTCGTCGGCGAGCTCGTCGCAGTGGTGGCGGGCGTGGAGGTCGGAGCCGCAGATCCCGCATGCGACGACGTCGAGCACGAGCTGCCCGCGCGACGGCGACGGCTCGGCGACGTCGGCGACCGTGAGGTCGCCGCCCTGACAGACGAGCGCCCTCATGCGCGGAACTGGTTGAACAGCGCCTCGGGCAGGTCGAACAGCGGCGGGTTCGTCGAGCTCGGCCTTCGCGAGCGTCGTCAGGTGCGCCTCGTCGGGGCCGTCGAAGATCCGCATCGCGCGGTGCCAGGCGTAGAGCTTCGAGAGCACCGTGGCGTCGGTGACGCCGGCACCGCCGTGGAGCTGGATCGCCCGGTCGATCACCGTGCACACCGTGCGCGGCACGGCGATCTTGGCGGCCGCGATGAGGTGGCGGGCGGCCTTGTTGCCCTCGCTGTCGACGGTGTGGGCGGCGCGGTGGCACAGCGCCCGCGCCTGCTCCAGGTCGACCCGCGACTCCGCGATCCGCTCCCGGACCGCGCTCTGCTCGGCGAGCACGCCGCCGAACGCGCGCCGCTGCTGCGAGCGCGCCACCATCAGGGCCAGCGCCCGCTCCCCCGCGCCCAGCGCCCGCATCACGTGGTGGATGCGGCCGGGGCCGAGCCGGGCCTGGGCGTTGGCGAAGCCGCCGCCCTCCTCGCCGAGCAGGTTGCCCACCGGCACCCGGGCGTCGGTGAACTCGACCTCGCAGTGCCCGTGCTGGTCGAGGTGGCCGAACACCGGCAGGTTGCGGCCGATCTCCACGCCGGGGGTGTCGGTGGGCACGATCACCATCGACTGCTGGCGGTGCGTGGCGGCCTCCGGGTCGGTCTTGCCCATCACGATCAGCACGGCGCAGCGCGGGTCGAAGGCGCCCGACGTCCACCACTTGCGGCCGTTGATCACGTACTCGTCGCCGTCGCGCTCGATGCGGGTCTCGATGTTGGTGGCGTCGGACGACGCGACGGCGGGCTCGGTCATCGCGAAGGCCGAGCGGATCTCGCCGTCCAGCAGCGGCTGCAGCCACTCCTTCTGCTGCGCCTCGGTGCCGACCAGGTGCAGCAGCTCCATGTTGCCGGTGTCGGGGGCGGCGCAGTTGATCGCCTCCGGGGCGAGCTCCATGCTCCAGCCGGACAGCTCGGCGATGGTGGCGTACTCGAGCTGGGTGAGCCCGCTCTCGGAGGGGAGGAAGAGGTTCCACAGGCCGCGCTCGCGGGCCTTCGCCTTCAGCTCCTCCACCACCGGCGGCACCGTGCCGTCGCCGGGGCCGGACTCCTCGCGCTGCCGCTCGTAGACCGGTTCGGCGGGCAGCACCTCTTCCCGCATGAAGGCGAGCATCGCCTCGTGGTGCTTCACGGCGGCCGGTGAGGGCGCGGGGTAGGCGGGGTACATCACTCCGGACGTCGACATGACGCCAGCATGCCTGCCGCCGGTGACGGCGGGTCACGGCGTCCGGTCTAGGAGTCGGGCCAGAGCTCGCGGCGCAGCATCTCCGTGAACTGGTCGATGGCGGCGTCGGCGGCCGGGCGGTCGCCGTCGACGAGCAGGTCGAAGAGCAGCCCCTGGCCGACGGCGAGGGTCAGCCGGGCGAGGCGGGCGGCGTGCTCGCGGTCGGTGTGGGCGGCGTAGACGTCGGTGAAGGCGCGCAGCTGGGCCGCCACCATCACCTCCTCCAGGCCGGCGGCGTGCGGGCGGCCGTGCATGGCGTGGGTAGCCAGCTCGAACCACAACGCCCCCAGCTCGAGGGCGCCCTCGGCGGTGGCCTCCCAGTTGCGGCGACCGGCCTCGATCGGGTCGGGCGCGTCGGCGAAGAGCTGGGCGATCTGGGCGGCCTGGCCGCCGGCGATGGCGTCGATGACGGCAGCGAGGAGCTCCTCGCGCGAACCGAAGTGGTAGTGCAGCATCCGCTGGCTGGTGCCGATCTCGGCGGCCAGCGTGCGCAGGCTGGTGTCGCGGACGCCGTGCGCGGCGTAGTAGGCGATCGCCTTGGCGAGCAGGGCGTCGCGGGCCTCACCCACGCGTGGCGTCGCCGGCCGCGAGGGAGGCGAACGTCGAGGCTTCGAGCTCGATCATCCGCTGCGCCTTGCGGCCGATGAGCAGCCGGAGCAGGCCGGCGAGCGGCCCGGTCCAGGTCAGGCCGAGGTCGAGGCGGGAACCGGCGTCGGTCGGCACCACGGTGTGGATGGCCGTGCCGGTGACGGCACGAGACCGGGCGGCCCAGGTGAACGACGTTCCCGCCGTCCACTCGGTGACCTCGTAGACGCTCGTCGGGAGACCCGGCTGGCGGACCTCGAAGCGCGACCCGACACCGGCGGGTGCTGGGCCGCCGACGTGGCGGACGGAGGCGAAGGTCTCGAGGTGCTCGGGCCAGGACTCGACGTCGGCGACGCGGGTCCAGAGCAGGTCGGCGGGGGCGGTGGAGTCAGCGTGGGTGGTCAGCATGTATCAAACGATACAAACGTCTCTCACCCGGTGGCCAACCAATACCGACGCTTTCCGTGCCGGACGTCCTCCAGCACCCCGCCCGCCCGTTCGATCGTGCGCGCCGAGCCGGCGTTGTCGTCGTCGCAGGTGACCAGGGCGTCGGTGACGCCGCGCTCGTGGAGCAGGTCGAGGGAGAGCCGCAGCGCGCGGCCGGCGTAGCCCTGACGACGGCGCGACGGGCGCACCGAGTAGCCGATGTGACCGCCCTCCTCGAGGAGGAAGTCGTTCAGCTCGAAGCGGATCGAGACGAAGCCCACGAGCTCCTCGGGGTCGCCGTCGACGATCCAGAGCAGTGCTCCCGGCACCTGCCCGTCCCGCACCGGGATGTCGAGGTCGTTGCGCTCGGTGAGCTCGGCGACCACGGCGGCGCACGCGTCGTCGTCGGCCGGCATCCAGGTCTCCTCCGGCAGGTTCCACAGCCCGGCGCCGTGGATGTGCCGCTCCCCGGCGTCCGCGAACTCACCGACGGCGGCGCCCCAGCTCGCGCAGAGACGGACATCGGGCGCCACGAGCCTGGTCATGCCTCATCGCAGCAGGCGGCGGTTGTGCTCGGCAACCGAGTAACTAGCCTCGGCGCCGTGCCCGGCTACCAGAAGGACGACCTCTCCGACGAGGAGCGGCAGCGCCAGGAGGCGCTGTACGGCCCGTTCACCCAGGCGGTGCGCGAGCTGGCCGACGCCACGATCCGCACGCTCGTCGACGACGACGAGATCCGCGCCGCCCAGGCCGAGATCGAGGCGATCACCGCCCGGCTCCGCCGCGACCAGCTGCCCGGACCGTTCGGCGTCCGCTTCGCCGAGGGCCGCCGGGGCCGGCCGTGGGGCAACGCCGTCGTCGGGCTGCGCAACCCCATCGCACCGCCGCTGGTGATCGAGCGACACCCGGACGAGAACGGCGAGGTCTGGTCGGACTTCCACCTCGGCGCCGCCTACGAGGGCCCGCCCGACCACGTGCACGGCGGCGTCCTGGCGCTCGTGCTCGACCAGCTGCTCGGCGAGTCGGCCGGCGCCGGCGGCCGGCCAGGCATGACCGGCACGCTCACGCTGGTCTACCGCCGGCCCACGCCGCTGGGCGACCTGCGCACCGAGGCCTGGATCGACCGCACCGAGGGCCACAAGACCTGGGCGAAGGGCCACATCCTCGGCCCCGAGGGCGTCACCGTGGAGGCCGAGGGCGTCTTCATCCTCCCCCGCTGGGCCCGCGAGATCCTCGCCGACCACGACCCCGCCGACGGCGTCCCCACCTACTTCGAATGAGTTGACAGAAGAGGTAGTCCCTGACGAAAGCGTCCTGAAATCACCGATTTCAGGACTCGATCGTCAGGGACTATCGCAGCGGAGCGACCTCAGGAGCCGACCTTCACACCCCGTTCGCCGGCGTCGGTGAGGCGGGCCTCCTCGGCGGCCTGGGCCTCGAGCTCCTCGCGACGGCGGCGCTCGGCGTCGGCGTCGAGCTCGCCGGGTGGGGAGACCAGGTCGGTGGCGCCGCGCTCGAGCCGGCTCAGCGCGGTGCGGGCGAAGATCTGCTGCTCGGTGGCGGTGCGCTCGGAGCGGCCGCGGCCGAGGAACGAGACCAGCCAGTGCAGGACGGCGGTGATCCGGTTCTTGAAGCCGGTGATGTAGAAGAGGTGCACCGCCAGCCACATCAGCCAGGCGACGAACCCGGACAGCCGGAACCGGCCGATCGTGGCCACCGCGCGGAACCGGCTGATCGTGGCCATCGAGCCCTTGTCGAAGTACTTGAAGGGCTTCTGCGCGGGCTTGCCCTTGAGCCGCCGGTCGATCTCCTTGGCGGCGTACTTCGAGCCCTGGATGGCCACCTGCGCCACGCCGGGGAGGTTGTCGAGAGCGATCATGTCGCCCACCACGAACACCTCGGGATGGCCGGGGAGGGTGAGGTCGGGGTTGACGCCGATCCGCCCCGCGCGGTCCACCGGCGCCCCGGTCTGCTCGGCCAGGGTGCGGGTGAGCCCGCTGGCCTGGACGCCGGCCGCCCACACCTTGGTGACGGCGGAGATGTGCTCCTCCCGGCCGTCCTTGTACTTGACGACGAGCCCGCGCTCGTCGACGTCGGTGACCATCGCGCCGAGCATCACCTCGACGCCGAGCCCCTCCAGCTTGTCCTTGGTCCAGCGGCCGAGCTTCGCGCCGAACGGCGGCAGCACCTGCCCGGCGGCGTCGACGAGGATGACCCGCGCGTTGCGGCTCTGGATGGCCCGGAAGTCGCGCTTGAGGGTGCGGTGGGCCAGCTCGGCGATCTGGCCGGCCATCTCCACGCCGGTCGGGCCGGCGCCGACCACGACGAAGGTGAGCAGGTGGCTCACGTCCTCGCCGCGCAGCGCGCCGAGCTCGGCCAGCTCGAAGGCCCCGAAGATCCGGCCGCGCAGCTCGAGGGCGTCGTCGATCGACTTCATCCCGGGAGCGTGCTCGGCGAACCGGTCGTTGCCGAAGTAGGACTGGCCGGAGCCGGCGGCGACGAGCAGCGAGTCGTAGGGCGTCACCGTCTCCCGGCCGAGCACGTGCGAGGTGACGATGCGGTGCTGGAGGTCGATGTCGGTCACCTCGCCGAGGAGCACCTGCGCGTTGCGCTGCTTCGCCAGCACCTCCCGGGTCGGCGGAGCGATCTCGCCCTCGGAGAGGATGCCGGTCGCCACCTGGTAGAGCAGCGGCTGGAAGAGGTGGTGGGTCGTCTTGGCGACCATCGTGACGTCGACGTCGGAGCGCCGCAGCGCCTTCGTGCCGAACAGGCCGCCGAAGCCGGAGCCGATCACCACCACCCGGTGCCGTCCTGCCTGTGGCGGGCTGGGGGACTGGGTCATCTCGGGCTCCCGGGTCGGTCCTCTGCGGTCACCACCATTCTCCCGCGCCGCCGGCCCGTAGCCTCATCCGTGCGGGCGTTCCGTCCGTCACAGCCCACCGGCGTCCGCCAGCGGAGTGGTTGCACACCGCCGCGGCCACCAAGTGGGAGAATTTTCTCGTACCGGTGTTTGGCACTCGGGCATTACGGGTACGCGCGCCGAGATCCTCGGCCAGATCGCATCACACTTCCCACCAGCTCTACCGAGTCGCCCGGAGTCGTCACGTGCCGCTGAACAGGCCCGCCCTGTCCCTGGGTCAGGGACCGCGCGGAGTCCGCAGTGCGCGCGAGTGGGTGGTCGAGACATTCCGCGACATCGGTCGCTCCGACCTCGTCGAGTGCGCCGAGCTCGGCGTCTCCGAGCTCGTCACCAATGCGCTGCTCCACGGCACGGGCCAGATCACGGTGCGGGTGCGCGGCACCAAGGAGCACCCGCGGGTCGAGGTGCGCGACGAGTCCACCGAGCCGCCGCTCCTCCCCACCGCCGCCGGCGAGAAGGCGGACGACGACCTGCTGCTCACCTTCGGGCGTGGCCTGAGCATCGTCGCCCGCTCCTCCGATGCGTGGGGCGCCGAGATCGAGGACGACGGGAAGGTCGTCTGGTTCGCACCGGCCGCCCAGTTCTCCGAGGACGACGGCAACGAGGGCAAGATCAGCGACGCCCGGCGGCTCGCCGCGGCGCCTCCGTCCGAGCCCGCCGACCTGGTCGAGGTGCGGCTGGTGAACGTGCCGGTGGCCGCCTACACCTCGTTCCGCCACCAGTTCCGCGAGCTGCGCCGCGAGGTGCGACTCCTCGCGCTCGCGCACGAGAGCGACTACCCGCTGGCCCGCGACCTGTCCGACCTCTTCACCGCCCACGGCCGGCTGCTCACCGTGAGCACCGGCAGCCCGGAGATCGTCGAGGCGCAGTCGGCCGGCGAGACGGCCACCGACCTCACGGTGCCCGCCAGTCGAGAAGCGGCCCGCGGCCTGGCGCGGCTGGTCGAGATGCTCGACCTCACCGACGCGTTCGGCCGTGAGGAGCGGATGCTCTCGCTGGCCCGCACGCCCGAGCAGCGGTCGTTCCAGTCCTGGTTCCTCGGCGAGTTCGTGGCGCAGGCCGACGGCGCCGCGCCGCGGCCCTGGGTCACCGCCGCCGAGTCGTCCGACGCGGGGTCCCGCAGCAGCGTCTCGTGACGTCGCCGGCCCCGCGGCTGGTGCTGGCGGTGGCGGCCGGTGGCGCCGTCGGCGGCGTGCTGCGCCACCTGGCCGAGGTGCTCGCCCCGGACCGCGGGCCGGACTTCCCGTGGACCATCTTCGCCGTCAACGTGGCCGGCTCGGCCCTGCTGGCCTTGCTGCCGGCGTTCGGCCGGGTCCGCCGGTCGCACGTGCTCACGGTGGCCCTCGGGCCCGGAGTGCTCGGCGGGTTCACCACCATGTCCACCGCCTCCGAGCAGACCCGTGCCCTCGTCGGGAGCGGGCACGCGCTGGTGGCGGCCGGCTACGTGGTCGCCACCCTGGCCGCGGCCCTGGCCGCCGTGTGGGCGGTCTCGCGGCTCACTCCCCCGCCGACCCCGGAGGTGGAGACGTGACCTTCCTCCTCGTGGCGCTCGGGGCCGGCGCCGGTGCGGCGCTGCGGTACGTGACGGCGTCCCGGCTCGACGGCGCGTGGCATCTCGGCACGCTGCTGGTCAACGTCGTCGGGTCGTTCGTCCTCGGCCTGTGCGTCGGCCTCGACGTCGGCGAGCACGTGCTCGCCCTGGTCGGCACGGGGTTCTGTGGCGGGCTGACCACCTACTCCGCGTTCGCGGTGCAGGCCCACGACGTCGGCCGACGCGCACCGGCTCGAGCCACCGGCTACGTCGTCCTCACCCTGGCCGGGTGCGTGCTCGCCTGTGCCGCGGGGTTCGTCCTCATTCAGGCGTAGCCCAGGTCGTGCAGCCGGGCGTCGTCGATGCCGAAGTGGTGGGCCACCTCGTGCACGACGGTGACGCGGACCTCCTCGATGAGCTGCTTCTCGGTGTCGCAGTAGTCGAGGAGCGGGTTGCGGAAAACGAAGATCCGGTCGGGGAACTGGACCGCTCCGGTCCACGACTCCTTCTCGGTGAGGGCGACGCCCTCGTAGAGGCCGAGCAGGTCGTCGGGCTCGCCCTCCGGCGGCTCGTCCTGGACGAGCACCACCACGTTGCTGACGTGGGCCGCGAGCTCGTCGGGGATCCCGTCGAGCGCCTCCTCGACCAGAGCCTCGAACCGCTCCCGATCCATCTCCAGTGGCACGCCGTCATCCTGCCCGAGACACCGAAACGCCCGGAGCCTGAGCTCCGGGCGTTCATGATCATCTGCGTGAGATGGCGACCCCGACGGGACTCGAACCCGCGGCCTCCGCCGTGACAGGGCGGCGCGCTAACCAACTGCGCTACGGGGCCAGGACTGCTTTGGCGTACGTGACGCCCGGGCAGCGCGTGAACTCTAACCCATCGCGAGAACGCCCTCCCAATCGCGGACGACGGCCGGGATGCGGCCGACGCGGAGCACCCCCAACGGGATTCGAACCCGTGCTACCGCCGTGAAAGGGCGGGGTCCTGGGCCGCTAGACGATGGGGGCCAAGACCCCCGCAGTCTAGGAGGTACGGGCGCCCTCGGCTTCGTCGGGCCGTCCGTGCTCCTGTAGCCTTTCCGGCGCTCGGGCAGGTAGCTCAGTTGGTACGAGCGTCCGCCTGAAAAGTGGAAGGTCGGCGGTTCGACCCCGCCCCTGCCCACGAGCGGCGCAGGTCCCCGACCTGCGAGGAGGCCCCCGCCCAGTCCGTCGGCGGGGGCCTCCGGCATCCACGGCGGTTGCTGGACGATCCCCGACGTGCGCGAGTGCCACCGATGCCCGTCAAGACGGCCAGCATGCGGTCAGGTGCCGCAGGTGGTGCTGTAGGCGCCGAAGGTCTCGGGGGCGGGCTCGGTGTAGCGCTCCAGGCCCGGCCGCTCGTCGTACGGCGCGCGGAGGACGTCGACCAACCGCTCGTACGGCTCGAGGTCGCCGCCGGTGGCGGCGTCCAGCGCCTCCTCGACGAGGTGGTTCCGCGGGACGTAGACGGGGTTCACCCGGTCCATGGCGTCGGCGTCCGGACCCAGGGCGAGCCAGCGCGCCGTCCAGGCGTCGAAGCCGGGCAGGTCCAGGACGGCGCCGCGGGCGGGCTCGGCATCTCCGCGGACGAGCAGCGCCAGCGCGCGGAAGAACGACGTGTGGTCGACCGGGGCACCGCGCATCAGCGCACCGAGCTCGTCGAGCAGCGGGTGCAGCACGTCGTCCGCGACGCCGTCGGGCAGCCCCAGCTTGCGGCGCATGCCGTCGGTCCACGCGGTGGCGTAGCGCTCGGCGAACCGGGTCAGCGACCCGTTCGCGGCGGCGATCGCCTGCTCCTGGTCCTTGTCCAGCAGCGGCAGGATCGCCTCGGCGAACCGCGCCAGGTTCCACGACGCGACGGCCGGCTGGTTGCCGTAGGCGTAGCGACCGCCGTGGTCGATGGAGGAGAACACGGTCGCCGGGTCGTGGGCGTCGAGGAAGGCGCAGGGTCCGTAGTCGATGGTCTCGCCGGAGATCGTCATGTTGTCGGTGTTCATCACGCCGTGCACGAAGCCGACGTGCATCCACGACGCGACGAGCCGCGCCTGGACGGCCGCCACAGCGTCGAGCAGGGCGAGGTACGGCTGCTCCGCCCCGGCGGCGTCGGGGTGGTGGCGGGCGATCGCGACGTCGGCGAGCCGCCTCAACAGGTCGAGGTCGCCGGACTGCTCCCCCAGAGCGCGCGCGTACTGGAAGGAGCCGACCCGCAGGTGGCTCCTGGCCACCCGGGCGAGCACCGCCCCGGGCTGCGGCACCTCGCGCTGGACCTGCCGGCCGGTGGCCACCACCGCCAGGGAGCGGGTGGTGGGGACCCCGAGCGCGTGCATCGCCTCGCTGATCAGGTGCTCGCGCAGCATCGGCCCGACGACGGCGCGGCCGTCGGCGCCGCGCGAGAAGGGGGTGCGCCCCGAGCCCTTGAGGTGCAGGTCGCGCAGCGCCCCGTCGCGTCCGCGCAGCTCGCCCAGCAGCAGCGCGCGCCCGTCACCGAGCCGGGGCGAGTAGCCGCCGAACTGGTGTCCGGCGTAGCCCTGCGCCACCGGGTGCGCGCCGGCCGGCAGCAGCGTGCCGGTGAGCAGCCCGAGCCCGGCCGGGGTGCGGAGCGCCGCGGGGTCCAGGCCCAGCTCGGCGGCGACGTCCTCGGACAGCACGAGCAGCCGCGGGTCGGGGACGGCCTCGGCCTGCCAGTGCAGGGAGAGCTCCGGCAGCTCGTCGGCGAAGTGGTGGGTCAGCGGGACGTCGAGCGCGCGGACGGCGGCCGTGAGCTCGGTGGTGGTCTCGGTGGCGGGCTTGGTGCTCATCTCTTCCTCCAGTGAACCAGGCCCGGCCACGCGCCCACGGATGGCGGCGACCGGCGCACGAATCGTTCGATCGAACGGGAACGACAGCCCAGCAGGCCGGAGACGCGCACGAATCGTTCGATCGAACGATTCGGACGTGCCTGGCTCCTCCGGCCGGCCTCGGGCAGGGTTGACCCGTGATCTCGGCCCAGGTCTCGGCGATGCCCGAGGAGACGCTGTCCGCCTGGCGCGACGACCGGGCCGCCGCGGGGTCGCCCCTGCCCGACCCCGAGCCCGGCGACGGGTACGAGGCGCTGGCGGTGGTGGTCGACGACGTCGAGGTGGGCGGCGTGGTGCTCACGTACGCCGACGACGCCGGCCATCGGCGCTGCTCGATCCGGCTGCTGCAGACCACCGTCCCGCACGACGCGGCACCGGTGTGGGCGAGCGTCGTGGCGGCCCTGGAGGATCACGTGCGCCCGCAGGGAGTCCGGTCGCTGGTGACCGCCGTGCCGCCGGAGCTCGCCGCCTCCTTCCAGGCCGCCGGCTTCGGGGCGACCATGACCGGCATCGCGATCCGTCACCCCGACGACGCGCGGGTGCTGGCCGAGGACGGCCGGGTCGGCGTCCGCGCGATGACCGACGACGAGCGCCGCCGCTTCGCCCGGGAGGCACCGGGGCTGATGCGGGACGGCATGACGGCGGCTGGGGTGCTGTCCGGTCCCGAGGCCCCGATGGACCGGCTCGAGGACCGGCTGGCCCGGCTGGCCGACGACCCGCCGCCGGAGGAGGTGCTTCTCACCGCAACCGTGGGCGACGTCGCCGCGGGCCGGTTCTGGGCCACGCTCGTGCACCACGACGACGAAGTCGACCTGCTCGGCAACTACCTCGACCTGTTCCCCGAGCACCGCGGCCAGGGCCTCACCCGCTCGTTCATGGCCGCCATCGAGAGCTGGGTCGTCGAGACCGGCGTGCGCGACATCAGCGGGCTCCTCTACGGCCGCGACCACGCGGCCCGCTCGACGGTGCTGGGCATGGGCGCCGGACTCAGCGAGATCCACCTGCGCAAGGACGTGAGGTAAAGAGCCCGGCAAACGCGAACAGGGCCCGGCCCGGCTGGCTACGCTCCGGAGGCCTCCCGGCGCACGCTGGGTCTCTCGGGGTGCGATACCACCCGAGGACAGATCATGAAGCGCACCCTGCCCCTCCGGAGCCTGGCCGCCAGCGCCGTCGGTGCTCTCGCGGTGACCGGCCTCGTGCTCACCCCGCCACCGGCCGCCCACGCCGCCGGTCCCGGCGTGCTCCTCCTCAGCCAGGCAGACCGGCTGGCGTCCGTGCGGTACGACGGCAGCGACTCGGCGGTGCAGCTCACGGCGCAGCGGCTCGACCCGACGGCGACGATCGCCTTCCAGTTCAACCGCAACCCACGGGCCGGCAACGGAGCCGCGGGATGGACGGCGGTGCCGGGTACACCCACCGCGACCGGGAGGTACGTGACGCTGCTCTGGGAGCCCCCGGCCGGCCTGGTCGGGCGGGTGGTGGCGCTGCGGGCGGTGGCGACCGCCGCCTCCGGGCGGACCTTCTCGCTGCGCCCGAACGTCGTGA
Organism: uncultured Actinomycetota bacterium; assembly: GCA_963808855.1. Classification (GTDB taxonomy): domain Bacteria; phylum Actinomycetota; class Actinomycetes; order Propionibacteriales; family Nocardioidaceae; genus Nocardioides. Next base: position 15,148 of record CAWEHA010000003.1, read on the forward strand.
TCGCCGGCCCCGACGACCTCGAGCACAGCGTGTCGATCGGACCGGGCTACCTCCCCTTCGTCCCCCCGCCCCCGGAGTCCGACTTCACCGACACCGGCTACTTCGTCCAGCCCTACGCCGACTCGGGCCGCACTGCCAACACCATGGTGGTGTCGGGCACCACCACGGCCCGGTCGGGGTCGGTCGCGCTGACGTGGTGGCGCCCGTCGGACCGGACGTTCCGTGGTCAGGTCGCGGCCGCCGTCCAGCCCGGCACACTCAAGGCGCCGGACCCCGGGCCGTCCGGCTACACCAGCAGCCCGGGCGGTACCTTCGCGCGCGCGCTCGACATCAAGCCGTTCACCCCCAGCCCCGGCGACGTGATCGCCGTGTCCGCGGAGCGCAGCACCGACGACGTCCTGCCCACGACGCTGTACCAACAGACGGTCAGCACGGTGCAGGCCACCAGCGACTACTCCGACGTGCGGCCCGGCGAGCGAGCCGGCGTCTCGGTGCTCGTTCTCGACCCGACCTCGCAGCCCATCGCCGGCGCGGAGGTCCGGCGGCTGTCCGACGGGGTGCTGGTCGGCTACACCGACGCCAGCGGCCGGGCGGAGGCGCGCCAGCTCGGCGGCACCACCGAGACCTACTACGTGAACAAGGCCGACTCGAACCCGTTCACCGCCGGTGAGGACGTGCAGTCGAACTCGGTCACGGTCGGCACCTACACGCCCACCCCCACCTACATCGGAGCGATCGCGCAGGACGGCGAGCGGTTCGACCGCCACGAGTACGTGCCCGGCGACCTGCTCGTGCAGGTGTACGACCAGCAGTCCCGGCCGTTCGGCGCGGGCACGGGCGTCCGGTTCCGCACCTACCCCTCGAGCGCGACGCCGCCGGCCTACACCAGCACCACGGCGGACTCCCAAGGGCGGGTGATCGTGCCGTTCTCCCGCGCGCTCGCGGCTGGTGCGTACACGCTCGATGCGCAGTTCGCCTCCACGCCGACCCCCGACCCCCCCGACACCACGGTCAGCTTCACCATGGGCGACGCCGTCCTGCGGCTGACACCCACCCAGAGCCCCGTGCAGCGGGCGATCGGCGGGCAGGTCGACTACACGGGCCGGCTGATGATGGCGGGCGTGCCTCTCACCGGGCGTCCCGTGTCGCTCCGCTTCGTCAGGGGCGTGGAGGTCGTGCCGGGCGACCGGGCCGACGCCGCGATCGTGCAGGGCCGTCGCCGGGTGCTCGCCCGCACCGTCACCACCGACGGCGACGGCCGGTTCGTGGTGACGGTCGACGACCCGGCCGGGCGCCCGCGCGCCTCGGAGATCGGCGGCCGGCTGGTCGCGGCGACGGCGGACCAGGCGCGCTCGGCGTCCTTCGTCGACGGCAACGCCCGGGCGCAGGACGTCTCTGGCATCCGGTTCGGCGACGGCCGCCGCGGCCGGGTTCGGGTCGTGCTCGGCGGCTCGTCCAACGGTCCGCAGAACGACGTCCTGCGGGTGACCGCACCGACCTCGGCGGCCGGCGAGACGGTCCGGATCTACCGCACGGCGCCCGGCGGCCGCGCGCTGGTGGCCACCCGGCGGCTGGGCCGGGCCGGCGACCTGCCGCGGGTCGTGGTGGACGACCGCAACGGCCGCGGCCTCACGACGTACGTCGTCGAGCTCGTGCAGAGCCGGCGCGTGGTCGGGACGTCCTCGAGGCCGCACCGGGTGGGCTGACCCGGATCTGCTGGGTGCCTGCGGCTGACTATCAGGCGCCCGCGCGCACGAATCGTTCGATCGAACGGCATTGACACCACAACCGGGTTCACAGATGTCATTACCGTTCGATCGAACGATTCGTGAGCCGGGACAGGAGCCAGAGGCACCGAGCCGCCGGGAATCGCAGCCGCCGCCCGCGGGTTGCCCGGCCATGGCCCGGCACTGGATCGCGACCCGCCCCGGCGACCTCGACGTCCTGGAGTACGTCGAGCACGAGGTGCCACCGCCCGGGCCGGGCGAGGTGACCGTGGAGGTGCGGGCGGCCGGCATGAACCCGGCCGACCACAAGCACGTCGCCCGCGGGCGGCCGGAGGACTTCCCCCGCGGCGTGGGCTACGAGGTCGCCGGCGTGCTTGCCGCGGTCGGGCCGGACACCGAGATCGCCTCGGGCGGCGGCACCGTGGGCGACCCCGTGGTGGCCTACCGGGTGCGCGGCGGCTGGGCCTCGGCGCTGACGCGTGGCGGCGCGGGACGTGTTCGCCAAGCCCGACCGGCTCTCGTACGAGGCGGCGGCCAACCTGCTGCTCGCCGGGCACGACGGCGGCCGAGATGCTGCACGTCACCGGCGTGCGGGCGGGCGAGACGGTGCTCGTGCACGGCGCGTCCGGCGCCGTCGGCGTGAGCCTGCTCCAGCAGGCCGCGCCGCTCGGCGTCCGGGTGATCGGCACGGCGAGCGAGCGGCGGTTCGAGGAGGTCGAGAGGTTCGGCGGCGTGCCCGTGGCCTACGGCGACGGGCTGGCCGACCGGGTGCGCGCCCTGGCGCCCGACGGCGTGGCGGCCGCCCTCGACTGCGTGGGCACCGACGAGGCGCTCGACGTCTCGCTGGAGCTGGTCGACGACCGGGCGCGCGTGCTCACGATCGCCGCGCAGGCGCGGGCCCCCGAGCTCGGGATCCGGGCGCTGGCCGGCGCCGACCCCGCGAGCAAGGCGTTCCGCGACGACGCGCGCGCCGGGCTGCTGCGGCTCGCCGGCGAGGGGCTGCTCGAGGTGCCGGTGGCCCGCACCTACCCGCTGGCCGAGGCGGTGGCGGCCGCCGAGCACCTGCGCGGGGGCCACCCGGGAGGCAAGCTCGCCCTCGTGCCCTGAGTCCTAGCTCGCGCTGCCGCGCGGCAGGGTGACGACGAAGCTCGAGCCCTCGCCGGGCGTGCTCGCTACGTCGACCCGGCCGCCGTGCGCCTCCACGATGGCGCGGACGATCCCGAGGCCGAGGCCCACGCCCGGGCTCACCCGGCGCCGCGCCGCCTCGGTCCGGAAGAACGGGATGAACAGCTGGTCGAGCTCCTCGTCCATGATGCCGATGCCGGTCGTCGGCCACGGTGAGCTCGACGACGCCGTCGACGATGCGCAGCCGCACGTCGACCCGGCCGCCGGCGTCGGTGTACTTCACGGCGTTGGAGACGAGGTTGTCGAGCACCTGCCGAATCCGGCGGTCGTCGACGACGGCCGACACCTCGCCCGGGGCGTCGACGGTGAGCGCCACGCCGGCGGCGTCCGCGATGGGCTGCGCCGACTCCACGACCTCGCGGGCCACGAGGGCGACGTCGGTGGGGCTGGGCGCCAGCAGCGGTGGACCGTCCCGGAGGGCCGCCGTCTCCAGCAGGTCGGACACCAGGTCCCGCAGCCGGTCGGTGTTGCGCTGCATCACCTCGACCTGGTGGCGGAGCTCGGGCGGGAGGCGCTCGGACTCGAGGAGCAGCTCGAGGTGCCCGAGCACCGAGGTGAGCGGGCTGCGCAGCTCGTGCGACACGTCGGCGACGAAGTCCTCCTGCGCCCGCAGCGCGCGCATCAGGTCGGTGATGTCCTTGTACGCGAGGGCGGCGCCTGCCGGTGCGCCGTCCGGGTCGCGCACCAGCCGTGCCGACACCGACAGCGCGCGCCGGGTCCCGGGGTCGGCGCCGACCCAGATCCGGTAGTCGTCGAACTCCTCGCCCCGGACCGCGCGCACCGTCGGCATCTGGTCGTAGCTGAGCAGGGTGGCGGCGTCGTCGGCGAACACCTCCCCGAGCTGGCCCGCCTGCCCGGCATGTCCCGCGGGGTACGCCTGCTCGATGAAGTCGCGGTGGCGCAGGTTCATCTGCTCGTAGTGACCGTTCTGGTCGAGCAGCACGAGGCCGACGTCGACGGTGTCGAGGATCGCCTGCGCCTTGCGGCTCTGGCGGTCGATGACGCCCATCGCCTGGGTGAGCCGCTCGCGGTCGGCCTGCTGGACGGTGACGTCGACGATCTGGCTGATGAAGTGCAGCGGGGCGCCGTCCTCCCCGCGCAGCAGCGCGACCGACAGGTCGCCCCACACCACCGAGCCGTCGGCGTGCAGGTAGCGCTTGAGCATGCGGTAGCTGCTCCGCTTGCCGGCGAGGGTCTGCTCGAAGAGGTCGAGGTCGGCCTCGAGGTCGGCGGGGTGGGTGATCTGCGGGAAGGTCAGCACGCGCAGCTCGTCCTCGGAGTAGCCCAGCATCGCGCACAGCGCCCGGTTCGCGGTGAGCAGCTCCCCCGTCGGGCTGACGATCGTCATCCCCACGGGCGAGTGTTCGAGCGTCGTCCGCCAGAGGCGCTCGACGCTCGGTTGCGACTCGTGCACGGGCATCCTCGTGGGGGTCGGAGCGTGGCGTCTTGCACCATGGCACAGCCACCGCCGACGACGGGGCGCGTTATGGCCGAAACTCGCCGCACGGGTTGACGGCGTCGGTGGCCGTCCGGTTCGGTCGTGAGGTCAGTCACACGGAAGGCGGCGCCATGACCAGTACCGACGACCGACCCGCAGGGGGCGGCCGACGCACCGACGTCGACCGGGCGTTCCGGGACAACGCCACCTACCGAAGCCTGGGCGAACAGCAGCTCTCCGAGCGCGAGGAGCGCTTCGAGCGCGGACGACGGACGGTGGGGCTGGTCCTCGCCCCGATCGTCACCGTCGTCTTCTACTTCCTGCCGCTCAGCCTCGAGGCCACCCAGCAGAGCCTCGCCGCGGTGCTCCTCGGCGTCGTGGTGCTCTGGGTGTGCGAGCCGGTGCCGATCCCGGTGGGCGGCTTCATCGGCATCGGGGCGATCGTCATGCTCGGCGTGGTCGGGCCCGACGACGCGCTCGCGCCGTTCGGCTCCACGACGGTCTTCACGTTCATCGGCGCCTTCATCCTGGCGGCGGCGATGCTCAAGCACGGCGTGGCCAAGCGGTTCGCCATGTTCATCCTCAACCTGCCCGGCGTCGGCCGCTCGACCTTCAGCGTGATCATCGCCTTCGGGGCGATCACCTGCCTGCTGTCGGCGTTCGTCTCCAACACGGCCACGGTCGCCATGCTGCTGCCGACCGCCATCGGCCTGCTCTCCCTGATCGCGAAGCTGATGCAGGACGAGGGCATCGTGGCCGAGGACTTCGACCCGCTGCGGCTGCGCGTCGGCGCCGCCCTGATGCTGATGCTCGCCTACGGCGCGAGCGTCGGCGGCCTGCTCACGCCGGTCGGCTCGCCGCCGAACCTGATCGGCCGCGCGTTCATCGAGGAGGCCACCGGCGAGCGGATCTCGTTCTTCGACTGGATGGTGATGGCGCTCCCGGTGTGCGCCCTCATGTTCGTCGCCCTGGCCGTCATCCTGCTGCTGCTCAACAAGCCGGAGATCCGCCGGCTGAAGGGCATCGAGGAGTACGTCGACCGTGAGCGGCGCGAGCTCGGGCCGCTCTCGCTGGCCGAGAAGAACACGCTCATCGCCTTCGCGGTCACGGTGACGCTGTGGATCACGCCGGGCATCGTCGGCATCATCGCCGGCACCGACTCCTCCGCCTACGAGACCGTGGGCGCGCGCCTCGACGAGGGGGTGGTCGCCGTCGTCGGCGCCGCCCTGCTGTTCCTGCTGCCCATCGACTGGCGGCAGCGCGAGTTCACGCTGCGGTGGAGCGACGCGCAGAGCATCGACTGGGGCACCATCGTGCTGTTCGGCACCGGCATCATCTTCGGCACCCTGCTCGCCGACACCGGCCTCGCCGAGACGATCGGCAACGGCGCCTCCGACACGCTCGGGCTCGGCAGCTCGATCGCGATCACCGTGTTCGCGGTGATCCTGGCGATCCTCGTCTCCGAGACCACGAGCAACACCGCGTCCGCGTCCGTGGTGGTGCCGATCATCATCCCGATCGCCATGAGCGCCGGCGTCGACCCGCTCACCCCGGCGCTCGCCGCCACCTTCGCGGCGTCGTTCGGGTTCATGCTGCCGGTCTCGACGCCGCAGAACGCGATCGTCTACGGCTCCGGCACGGTGCCGATCACCAACATGATCCGCTCCGGATTCTCCTTCGACATCCTCGGCGCGATCCTCATCGTCCTGCTGCTGCCGCTCATGGCGTCGGTGGTCGGGCTCACGTGACCCACCGGATCGCCGTCGTCCCGGGCGACGGGATCGGGCCGGAGGTCATCAACGCCACCCGCACGGTGCTGGACGCCGTCGCCGATGTGCACTCCCTCGACCTCGCCCACGACGAGTTCGACTGGTCGTGCCGGCGCTACGCCGAGCACGGCGCGATGATGCCGGACGACGCCCTCGACACCCTGGCCGGCTACGACGCGATCCTGCTCGGCGCGGTGGGGTGGCCGGGCGTGCCCGACCACATCTCGCTGTGGGGGCTGCTCATCCCGATCCGGCGCGCCTTCCGGCAGTACGTCAACCAGCGGCCGATGGCCACGTTCGAGGGCGTCGACAGCCCGCTGCGCGGCGTCACCGGCGGCGACGTCGACCTGGTGGTGGTGCGGGAGAACGTCGAGGGCGAGTACAGCGAGGTGGGCGGCCGGATGAACCGCGGCTTCCCCGACGAGATGGCGGTGCAGGAGTCCATCTTCACGCGGGTCGGCGTCAGCCGGATCGCCGACCACGCCTTCGAGCTCGCCCGCACCCGCCGCGGCTACGTCACCTCGGCCACCAAGAGCAACGGGATCGTGCACACGATGCCGTTCTGGGACGACGTGGTGCGGGAGCGGGCCGAGGCCTTCCCGGACGTCCGCTGGGACTCCGAGCTCATCGACGCGCTCTGCGCCAAGGTCGTGCTCGAGCCGCAGCGGTTCGACGTCATCGTGGCCTCGAACCTGTTCGGCGACATCCTGAGCGACCTCACCGCCGCCGTCGCCGGCAGCATCGGCATCGCACCATCCGCCAACCTCGACCCGACCCGCGAGCACCCGTCGATGTTCGAGCCGGTGCACGGCTCCGCGCCCGACATCGCCGGTCAGGACGCCGCCAACCCGGTGGGCACCGTGTGGTCGGCCGTGATGATGCTCGACCACCTCGGTCACGAGGAGGCGGCGGCGCAGCTGATGGACGCCGTCCGCGAGACGCTCCGCTCCCCCGCCACCCGCACCCGCGACCTCGGCGGCACCGCCACCACCACCGAGGTGACCGACGCCCTCGTCACGCTGACCCGTCACTAATGCGCCGACCCGTCACTCGTACAAGCGACGGGTCAGCGCACGACTGACGGGTCACCGGGAGACTTGGTCCGTGACGGGTCCCTCGCTGCCGCGGTTCACCGAGGCCGGGTCGTTCCGGCGGGTGGCGATGGTGCAGCCGCGCACCGCGCTGCCACCGGCGCCGTGCGCGGCGGTGGAGGGCGGGCTCTCGGCCGTCGGGCTGCGGTGGGACGGCGGCGGCGGGGCCGATGCGGTGTGGCGCGACGGCGTCGTGTCGCTCGACCTGCACCGCGGGGCGGAGGTGGAGCGCCGCACCAGCCGCCGCCACGGCCGGGCCGCCGCGAGCGCCGACCGGCTGGCGCTGACCCTCACCGGCGACCAGGTGACCGCGTTCGTGCGTGAGGACGACGCGTGGGTGGCCCGAGCCCGCGCCGACCTGCCGGCGGTGCCGGCCGGCACCGCCGAGCCCGCAGGCGACGTCGCTGAGGCGGGCCGGTTCGGGCAGCTCGGGCTGCGCGACCTCAGGCTGGTGTCGCACGCCGACGGGACGCCGTGCCGCGAGCCGGGCGACGGCGTCCTGCTGACGGCGTCGAGCGCCGGGCCCGGCGGCTTCCGCACCGGCCACACCTCGGTGTGGGCGCTCGACCCCGCGACCCTGCGCCTCGACCACCGCGCCGACCTGTTCTTCCGCCGCGACGGCGCCGTGCACGGCGACCACGCCACCCACCTGGTGCGCGACGGCGAGCGGTGGCTGGTCGCGACGAGCACCTGGGGTGACTTCGACCGTCGCCGTCACCCCCGGGTGGGTCTCGCGCTCGCCACCAGCGACGCCGACCTCACCCGCGGCTGCCACGTGCTCGACGCGCGGCCGTGGCCGGTGCCGACCGACGGCGTCTCGGTGGGCACCTGGGACCCGCACCTGGTGCGGGACGGCGAGCGGTGGCTGGTCACCTACGTGAGCGCAGGTGCCTTCTTCCGGTTCCACCCGGTGGTGGCGGAGGGCGTCGCGCTGGACGACCTGCGGCTGCGGGCGGCGGCGCCGCGGCGGACCGCCACCGAGGGCCCGACGCTCACCCGGCTCGACGGCCGCTGGTGGGTGCTCGCCTCCGACGGCCGCGACGGCCGGCGCGGCCAGCGGGCGCAGTACCCGGTGTTCGACCTCGACCTGCGCGAGCACGGCGTCCTCGACGCCGCGTACCCCGACAACCTCCCTTGGCCCACGCTCCTGAGCGAGGGCGGGGAGCACCTGCTCGTGGGCTTCGACGGCACGACGGCGGGCGGTCCGCTCCTCGGGTACGGGTCACACGGAAGGGTGAGATTTCAGCGCGGCGTAACCCGGCGGGGCATCGGCAGTTAAGACGAGTACTTGCCGCTCCCCCCGGCGGCGGGACCCCCCACCCAACTGAAGTCACTGGAGTTCCCCCCATGAGTCGCTCCTTCCACCCTGTCCGAAATATCGGAGCGGCGGCCGTGTCTGCCGCCCTCGTCCTGGCCGCGGCCGCTCCCGGGTCGGCCGCGCCCCCACTCGCCGAAGGCACGGCCGTCGGCCTGTCGCTCACCACCGGCGGCGAGACCAACGACTCCGGCGTCTACCGGGTCGTCGAACGACGGCGAGCGCGAGACCACCACCGGTGCGCGCGACCCGCGCATCACCGTGCTCGGCGGTCAGTCGCTCGTCTCGGCCGGCACGCTCGCCCAGAACGCCGACTCCGCCATCATCGGCCGTTACGGCTCGGTCGTGGCGTGTGCCGGCGTCGGCGGTGACGGCGCCTCGCTCGGCGCGGTCGGCAGCAGCAACTGCCTCACGCCCGGCGACCAGGCACGGATCGAGTCCGGGCGCTTCGACTTCAGCGAGCTGCGGTTCGTCGAGGGTGAGGCGTTCCAGGGCGTCGACGACGAGATCCAAGGTGCGGGCAACCCGCCGCGTGACGCGCTCGCCCCGCCCGTCGAGGACGCCTTCGAGACTGCACTGGAGGAGCTCGGCAACCCCCGCAGCTTCCTCGACTTCGGCGCCATCGAGGGCACCTGCGCGGCCGGCCAGGGTGGCGCCACCGGCGACGCACTGCTCGACAACGCGAGCATGGTGCTCGAGCTGCCGGACGACACCGTCCAGATCGTGCAGTTCCCGACCAACCCGGCTCCCAACACCAAGGTGATCACCGATCTCGACGAGGTCGTCGACATCTTCTCCGCGGCGTTCCAGACGCAGCTCACCGAGGGCCTCAACGGCGAACTCGGCGACCTCGCCCCGGGTGTCGACGAGCTCGCCGACGCGATCAACGAGAACGTGGCCCGCGACCTCTCCGAGCAGCTCGAGCCGTTCGAGGAGAACGTCCTCGACATCACGCTGAACGCGCAGTCGCGGCCGCGGGATCTCGCCATCGACGTGACCGCGCTCGACATGCGGGTGCTGCCCGCCGCCGACGAGCAGATCGACGGCGACTTCGTCTCGACGCGGATCGGCGCGGTCTCCTGCGCCGCCGCTGCCCGTGCCGGCGGTCCGGGTACTCCCGAGGGCCCGGGCGGCCCCGGTGGCCCCGGCGGACCGGGTGTCGTGAGCCCGCCGGGTGGCCCCGGCGACAACGCCCCCGGTGGTCCCGGTGGTCCCGGAGGCCCGGGCACGGTCGCCGGTCCCGGCGCTCCCGGGTCGGACGTGCCGACCAGCGTCGACTCCGGCCTCGAGGGTGAGTCCAAGGCCCTGCCCATCGGGCTGGCGGTGCTGCTCCTCGCGGCCGGCGGTGCCGGCGTGGTCGCCTACCGTCGCTGGATGGCGGCCTGACGTGACGCACTGACCCCTCGGTCACGGATCGGCCGGGCCCACCCCCCACTACCCCCCAGGGCCCGGCCGGTCCGGTCACCGAGTGTCGGCAGCCATAACCTCCCGCTCGCCCACCCGTTGTCCAGATACCCCCCGCGCCATTCGGCACCCTGACAACCGGAGCAACCCATGCGTCGTCCCACCGTCGTCCTGCGGACCGCGGCCCTCGCCACCTCTGCCGCACTCGTGGCCCTGAGCGCAGCCCCGGGGGCCGCCGCCCAGCCGCTGGCCGAGGGCACCGCCGTCGGAGTCACGCTCACGGTCGGTGGCACGCCCACCGACTCGGGCGCCTACACGGTCTCGAACGACGGCTCCGGAGAGACCAGCACCGGGGCGCGCGACCCGCAGATCCGCGCCCTCGGCGGGCAGTCCCTGATCCGTACCGGCACCCTCGCCCAGAACGCCGCCACCCAGATCCGCAACGGCGACGGCGCGGTCGTGGCGTGCGCGGGGCTCGCCGGCGACGGCGCCACCCTCGCCGAGGTGGGCCGGGGCAACTGCCTCGAGCCGGGTGACAACCTCCGACTGAACGCCGCCAACTTCGACCTCAGCACCCTCACGGTGGCCGAGGGCGAGGCGCTGGAACCGCTGGCGGACCCCCTGGAGCAGGTCACGGCCCCCATCCGCGAGCAGGTGCTCGACGATGCCGACGACGCGATCCAGCAGGCCCTGGCCGCGGTCGGCATCGACGTCGCCTTCGACATCGGCGCCATCCAGAGCACGTGCGAGGCCGACGCCCGCCGCGCCGTGGGCGACGCCACGCTCGCCGACGCCGGCCTCGCCATCGAGGTGCAGGGGCAGCAGGTGCAGGTCGTCGACCTGCCGGTGAACCCGCCGCCCAACACCAAGCTGGTCACCGAGCTCGACCAGGTGGTCGCCGCGATCAACCAGGGCCTGCAGACGCAGCTCACCAACGGGCTCCAGGGAGCCCTCGCACCGCTGGCCCCGCCGCTCGACGGGCTGATCGCCCAGATCAACCAGAACGTCATCAGGGCCATTGCGCCGCAGCTGGCCGAGGTGGAGAAGAACCTCCTCGACGGCACCCTCAACAAGCAGGTGCGGCCGCGCGACCGCGCCATCGAGGTCACCGCCCTCGAGCTGCGAGTACTCCCCGCTGCCACGGAGGCCGCCGGCGGCGACGTGCTCGCGATCGAGATCGGCAAGTCCATCTGCGCCACCGCCGACGCCGCCGCCGTCGCTCCCCCGGCCCCGCCGGCCCCGCCGGCCCCGGACGTGCCGACGTCGGTGCCCGCCGGTGTCGCCGACGCCCCCGCCGACGACCCGGGCCTGCCGGCCGAGGTGGCCCTCGCCGGGCTCGCCGTCGTGGCCGGCGCCGTCGGGGTCGCCGCCTACCGCCGCCGCCTCACCGTCTGAGACCACGAAGGACCCCACCATGGCGACCCCCACCGCGACCGCCGCCCGATCCCGCCTCGACGCGCTCCTGGCCGGACTCACCGCCGCCGTGCTCGCCCTGAGCGTCGGGCTCATGGGCTGGGGCATCGTCCAGCCGTCCCCCGAGCCCGACGAGCTCTCGCCCTACACCGAGCTGGCCCCCGGCCAGCCGTTGCGGCTGGTGGTGAAGAGCAAGAAGATCAACGCGCCGGTGGTGCCGATCCAGGTGAGCTCGGACGCCGTGCTCGACCCGCCCGCCGACCCGGAGCAGGTCGGCTGGTGGGACGCCAGCGCCCGGCCCGGTGCCGCGCGCGGCCAGACCGTCATCACCGGCCACACCGTGCACACCGGTGGCGGGGCGATGGACCGGGTCGTCGAGCTGCGCCGGGGCGACGTCGTCGAGGTCGTGACCCGCAAGGGCCGGATGCGCTACCGGGTCGACGGGCACCGCGAGCTGAGCCGCACCCAGGTGGCCGACCGCGCCCAGGCGCTGTTCGGGCAGGACCGCGGGGCCGGTGGCCTCGTGCTCGTCACCTGCACCGACTGGAACGGCAGCTACTACGAGAAGAACGTCGTGATCACCGGCGTCCCGCTCGGCCAGCCGCGCGCCGTGACGGAGCGCGCAGCGGCCGACCGAGGCACGAGGTCGGGCGCGTAGCGCGCGAAGGTTGAGCAAGGCCCGCGGGTGAGCCTGCGAACCTGCGACGGCCGCGTCGAAACCCCTGAGCCGATCCTCCCAGCCCGCTCGGCGTCGGCTTGTCGGCGGAGCTCGCGTTGGCCGGATCGGCTCGGTGATTTCGACTCGAGCACCGCTGGTTCGCAAGCTCACCAGCGGGCTCTCGCTCAATCTTCGCTCGCCACGTGACCGCGTTCGTTCCTCACGCGGTCACTGCTCGCTCGCTCAGTCGCCCGCGGCGAACCCGTGCTGGAGGCACCACACCACGGCCTGGCTGCGGCTGGTGACGCCGATGCGCCGGTAGGCGGTGCGGATGTAGGTCTTCACCGAGTTGATGCTCAGGTAGGTCTGCTCGGCGATCTCCTGGTTGCTCAGACCTCGTGTGATGAGGGCGAGCACGTCCACCTCGCGCGGGGTGAGGCCGACGTCGTGGCCGAGCGCGGCCTCGCGGGCGTCGAAGTCGAGCACGCCGGAGGTCGGGGCGTCGTCGTCGCCGCTGTGACCCAGCGCCGCACCGAGCACCGCCTCCATGAGCTCGTCCTCGTTGACCGACAGCGAGAAGAAGCCGTCGGCCCCGAGGGCCAGTGCCCGCGACCCGAGGTCGGGCCGCAGGTCGGTGGACACGGCGATCACCGCGGAGGTGGTCTCCTTCACCAGCCGCTCGAGGTCGGTGCCGTCTCCGTCGTGCAGGGCCGACACGTCGTACAGCACGACGTCCGGGTCCGGCGCCCCGAAGCCGGCGTCTGAGTCGACCAGCTCGACCTGGTCGGCGTGACGGCCGAGCAGGGACGACAGGCCGGTGGCCAGCACATCGAGCGGGCTGACCACGGCGACGCGATAAGGCTGATCAGAGGTCACGCGGCGAGTCTTGCGTACCGGTCACCGCCGGTCCACGTATGTCACCCGTCCGGGTGATGCACAGGTTTCCGGATTCCGCGAGGTCTAGGTTTGCCCCATGTCCGAGCCGGTGCGAGTGGCTGTCCTCAACGACTACGAGCTCGTCGTAGCCGGGGTCGCCTCGATGCTGCGGCCGTTCGCCGACCGCGTCGCGGTCGTGGAGCTCGAGGTGCGGTCCCCGGTCACCGAGGACGTCGACGTGGTGCTGTACGACACCTTCGGACAGGCCCAGGCCGACCGGCTCGACGTGCAGGCGCTCGTCCCCACCGGCGTCAAGGTGGTCGTCTACAGCTGGAACGCCGACGACGCCCTGGTGGCCACCGCCACCTCCGCCGGCGTCCACGGGTACGTGCGGAAGGGCGCCACGGCCGAGGAGCTGGTCGAGGTGATCGAGCAGGTGCACGCCGGCCACACCGTCGCGCGCACCCACGGCAGCGGACGCGACGACGTCGGCCGGTGGCCCGGTCAGACCGACGGGCTGACGGCACGGGAGGCAGAGATGCTCGCCCTCATCTGCCAGGGGCTCTCGAACGAGGAGATCGGCCGTCACGTTTTCCTCGGCATCAACACGATCAAGACCCACATCAGGCACCTGTACCGCAAGATCGGCGCCACCAGCCGCAGCCAGGCCGTGATCTGGGGCCTGCAGCGCGGCTTCGGCCTCCCGCCGGCCGACCGCCCGCCGAAGTGAGCCCTAATATCACGCCTCCGGGTGATGACCGGATCGCGGCCGCGTAGGTAAAGTCTCGGGCCGACGGCGCGGACTCGCGCAGACCGCAGACCGTCACTCGCTGTCAGGGCGAGACTGCCTGAGGCCCTACCCGTCGTTCCCCGATCGGTAGGGTCTCAGCGCGAGAGGGCCCGCGCCCGCGGCTCAGCCGCGGACGGCGCCGAGGAGCGTGCTCGGGTCGGCCGGCCGCTCGTGGCGGCCGAGGAGCTCGCGGGCGGCGTCGAGGCCGCCCTCGCAGTCCCAGAGCAGCACGCCGCGCACCTCGTCGTCGTCGAGGTAGTACACGACGAGGCCGTCGTCGTGCGGGTCCTGCACGATCTCGAGTGCGGAGTCGAGGGTGCCGACCGCCTCGTACCCATGGCCGAGCACGTCGGAGTAGAACATCGGCGTGTGGTCGTAGGTCTCCCCGGAGCCGGCCATGATCCGGCCGGCCGCCGCCCCCATCCGGTCGGCGTTGTCGACGTGCTCGACCCGGCGGCGGCCGAGGATCCGGTCGGGGTACTCCGCCACGTCGCCGGCCGCCCAGACGTCCGGCGCCGAGGTGGCGAGCCGCTCGTCGACCACGATGCCGCCGTCGTCGGACCGCTTCAGCCCGTCGGCGCTGGGATCGGGCGACGGGTCGATGCCGAGACCGAGCACCGCGACGTCGGCCTCGAGTGTCGAGCCGTCGGACAGGTCCAGCGTCACGCCGTCCTCCCGCGCGCGCCCGCCGGTGACCTCGAGACCGCCGCGCACCTCCACCCCGGCGTCGACGAAGAGCGCCTCGAAGGTGCGGGCGAGGGTCGGCGGGAAGCGGGAGGCGCCGAGCACGTCGTCGGCGTGGACGAGGGTGACCCGGCACTCGTGCTGCACCAGGGCCGCCGCGAGCTCGCTGCCGATGAAGCCGCCGCCCACCACGACGACGTGAGGCCGGGTCTGCGCCAGCGTGCGGAGGCGCTCGTAGTCACGCAGGGTGCGGAAGTACAGCACCCGATCGCCCGGCTCGAGGCCGGGCACCCGCCGCGGGTGGCCGCCGGTGGCGAGCAGCAGCCGGCCGTAGCCGTAGGTCCCGCCGACGTCGGTGCTGACCGTGTGCGCGTCGACGTCGACCGTCACCACGTGCTGGCCCAGGTGCAGGGTGGCCCGCGTCTCGCCCTCGGTGTGGAGCGCCGCGTCCTCGAAGTCGAAGCGGGGGTCGGTCCAGAGCTTCTTCGACAGCGCCGGGCGGGGGAACGGCACCGTCGGCTCCTCCCCCACGATGCCGATGCTGGCCTCCGCATCGCGCTCCCGGATGGCCTTCGCCGCGGCGTCCGCCACCATGCCGCCGCCGACGATCAGGTAGTCGTAGGCCGTCATACCCATGACCGTAAAGACGGCGCTCAACCCCTCAATCACCTACTCGGGTGACTGGCCCCTACGGCGCCGCGGCGCGCAGCTTCTCCAGCAGCGGGCCGGCGGCCTGGTCGAGGAAGGCGTCCTGGTGGGCATCGCCGACCTGCACCAGTGCGATGTCGGTGAACCCGGCCTTCCAGAAGGCCGAGACGGCCTCGACGATCGCGTCGAGGTCCGGGCCGCACGGGATCGACTCGGCGACGTCGTCGACGGTGACGTACTGGCTGGCGCCGGCGAACCCGGCCGGCGTGGGGAGATCGGCGTTGACCGACCAGCCGCCCGCGAACCAGCGGAACTGCTCCCGGGCGATCTTCTTCGCGTCGTGTTCGTCCGTCCCCCAGCAGATCGGGATCTGCCCGATCGCGCGGGCGCCGTCGCCGATCCGCGGAGCGCCGTCGGTGGCGTTCCAGGTGGCGATCGCCTCGGCATCGGGCTCGACGGCCACGAGGTGGTCGGCGAGCGGCGCGAACGTCTCGATCGAGCGCTCCCCCGAGACGGCGACGGCGAGGTCGACGCCCTGCTCGGGGAGGTCCCAGATGCGCGCCGAGTCGACCTGGAAGTGTGGACCGCGGTGGTCGACCAGCTCGCCGGTGTGCAGCCGCCGGATGACCTGCATCGCCTCCAACAGCATCTCCTGGCGCTCCGCGATGCTGGGCCAGCGCCGACCCACCACGTGCTCATTGAGACTCTCGCCGCTCCCGAGGCCGAGCGTGAACCGACCGTCGGCCAGGATCTGCAGGGTCGCGGCCTTCTGCGCCACCACGGCGGGGTGGTAGCGCAGGATCGGGCAGGTCACGTAGGTCATCAGGTCGACCCGCTCGGTGGCCTGGGCGACCGCGCCGAGCGTCGTCCACGCGTACGGCGCGTGGCCCTGCTCGGTGAGCCAGGGCGAGTAGTGGTCGCTGGACACCTCGAAGTCGAAGCCGAGGCGCTCGGCCCGCTGCGCGTAGTCGACCAGCTCCTTCGGGCCGCTCTGCTCGGTCATCAGCGTGTAGCCGAATCGGGTCGCCATGCTCCGAGCATCCCCAGCCCGGTGGCCGCGCTCATCACCCTCTCGGGCACTTTCCGTTTTCCGGGCGTCCCGGCTACCGTCCGGGCAGCGCCCGGGCACCCACCCCTCGATCCGGGCGCACGGACCCTCGGAGCCACCCTTGAATGTCGAGTTCTCTCTCAGCGACGCCCGCGCCAAGGCCCGCGCGCTCAGCACCCTCCTCGAGCACGGGTACGACGCCACCACCGGAGCCGTCCGGCTCGCCTACCCGTTCGCCGTGCTGGTGACGGACCTCGGCGAGGCCGACGTCGACACCGTGCGGCGTCTGGTCACCGCGGTCGACCCGGCGGCCGGGACGATCGTCCCCGCGGCCGCGGCGGTCTGAGCCTCACCCGTTCTGGTCCCGCTTGTCAGGGTGAACCGACCTCCGCGCGGGTCGCGTTGGCTAGGGGCATGCGTGGGGACGAGCGTCGGCGTGCGTCCCGGATCGACAGCACCATCGGCATGGTCCTGTTGTGGGCCGGGCCGATCGTGATCTTCGTGGTGGCCATCGTGTGGGCACCTAATAGCGGCTGACGGCGAACGAGACCACGAAGCCGAGCACGCACAGCGCCCCGTTGTAGAGGCCGGTCTGCTCGAAGGCCTCCGGGATCATCGTGTCGGCGACCATCGCGAGGATGGCGCCGGCGGCCACCGCCGTGATCACCGCCACCGTGCCCGGCCTGGCGTCGACGAGCAGCGCGTAGCCGAGCATCCCGGCGATGCCCGAGGCGACGGCGATCGCCGTCCAGACGCCGAACACGAAGCCTGCCGACCGGCTGCTCCGCTTCATGCCGGCGGTGCTCGACAGGCCCTCGGGGAGGTTGGAGAGCACGATCGCGACCAGCACCGGCACGCCCACGCCGCCGGTGGTGAGGGAGAGCCCGAGCACGGTCGACTCGGGGACGCCGTCGAGCAAGGCTCCGACGGCGATCGCGGTGCCGCTGCCCGCCTGCTCGGCCTCGGTGGGCTGCTGGTCGCCCGACCGCTTGCGGTGCCGGGCGCCCCGACGCGCCAGCACGATGTTGGCGGCCACATAGGCGGCCGCGCCGCCCAGCAGCCCGGCCACTGTGGCGGCGAGCCCGCCGCCCTTCTCCGCCTCGTCGACCAGCTCGAAGGCCAGCGCCGAGATGAGCACCCCGGCGCCGAACGCCATCACTCCAGCCACGACCAGCCGCGGCACCCGCACGAACCAGGCCACCGCGGCACCCACCACGAGCGCGCCGCCGGAGATCAGTCCCCAGATCAGTGCCTCGAGCCAGGTCGGCATCACTGCTCCACGGCTTCGACGACGCGGCGGGGCCGGTCGGCGTGGACGACGTCCTCCAGCGGCTGCGCGAGCGGCACCCGCCAGTTGTCGCGTGCGGTGGTGCCGGGCACGTTCGGGCGCAGCTCCTCGGCGAGGGCGTCCTCCAGCGAGAGCGTGAGCAGCAGGCTCGGAGCGCGCCCGAGCTGCCGGTAGGCCGCGGCCAGGGCGTCGTCCACCCCGGCCGTGGCGGGCAGCCCGTCGCGGCGCAGCCGGGTGAGCAGCTCCTCGCGGCCCTGCTCGACGTCGTCGGGGTCCATGTCGCTGCTGGCCAGCACGTCGGCGGTGTCGGAGCCGGTCCACAGCCCGGCCACCGTGGGCAGGTCGTGGGTCGTCACGGCGGCCATCGCGAGCTCGGGCCAGGCGGCCGGGTCGTCGTCCTCGAACCAGAGCACGCGGTAGCCGAGGATGCCGCGCTCGGCCAGCGCGTCGCGGACGCCGTCCTCCACGGTGCCGAGGTCCTCGCCCACCACCACCGCGCCGGCGCGGTGCGACTCCAGGCAGACGATGTCGAGCAGGTCGTCGCCGGGGTAGCGCACGTAGCAGCCCTCGGCGGCGTGCTCGCCCTGCGGTATCCACCACAGCCGGAACAGGCCCATCACGTGGTCGACGCGCAGCCCGCCGGCGCCGGCGATGGTGGCGCGCACCGACTCGACGAACGGCTCGTAGCCGGCCTCCCGCAGCCGCCACGGCACCAGCGGCGGCGACCCCCAGTCCTGGCCGACGCTGTTGAGGGCGTCGGGCGGGCAGCCGATGGTGGCGCCGCCGGCCATCACGTCCTGCCACACCCAGGCGTCGGCGCCGCCGCCGTGCACGCCGACCGGCAGGTCCTGCACCACGGTGAGGTCGCCGGTGGCGTCGCGGAGCTGGACGTCGAGCCGCCACTGGAGCCAGGCGTGGAAGGCGACGTCGTCGGCCCGGTCCCTCGCCGCCGCGGCCGCGGCGGCGCCGTGCGGGTCGTGCAGGTCGGCCGGCCAGTCGTGCCAGTCCGGGCCGTGGTCGAGGGCGAGCACCGACCAGAGCGCCCACTCCTCCAGCGCCCGGCCGCGCCCGGCGCGCCACTCCCGGAACTCGGCGTCGTCGGGGTCGCGGTCGAAGGCGGCGCGCAGCGCGGGCAGCTTGGCGTCCCAGGCGGCGTCGCGGTCGACCGAGGCGGCGTGGGGGTCGAGCGGGCCGGCGTCGTCGACCCGGAGGTAGAGCGGGTTGCGGAACCGGCGGGTGGCCGGCAGGTAGGGGCTGGGCTCCTGCGGGTGGCCGGGGGCCACGGCGTGCAGCGGGTTGAGCACGAGGAACCGGCCGCCGCTGCGCTCGGTCCACTCGCGCAGCGTGCGCAGGTCGGCGAGGTCGCCGACGCCGGTGCTGCCGGCCGACTGCGCGGCGTAGAGCTGCACCGCCCACCCCCAGCCGCGCTCGCGCGGCAGCACGCAGCGGCCGGGGCTCACGATCAGCCGGCGCTCGACGCCGGCGTCGGTGGTGAGGGAGTGGTAGCCGAACGGCAGGTCGTCGGGCACGACGTCGTCGAGCCGGGCCTCGGTGCCGTCCTCGCACGCCACCGTGCCGTGCAGGCCGGTGGCGCGGCCGCGGCGGGTGACGACGGGCGCCCGCTCCTCGAGGTCGGCCGGCGGGCGGCCGATCAGCTCGCGGACCCGGGCGACCGTCTCGTCGCTCGTGCGTTGCGGGTGCCCGTCGGCGTCGACGTAGTGCTGCTGGATCCCCCACTCGTCGGTCTCGGCGCTCGTCACGGGGTCGAGTGTGCCTAGGGTGCGTCGGTGAGCGCACGCAAGGTCGGCGTCGAGGAGGAGCTGCTGCTCGTCGACCCCGACACCCGGACGGCGTCGGCCGCGGCGCCGCAGGTGCTGCGCCGGGTCGGCGGGGGCACCGACGAGATCGAGCCGGAGCTGTTCCGGCACCAGGTCGAGATCCAGACCGAGCCGACCACCGACGTCGCCGCCCTCGGGCCGATGCTGCGCGACCTGCGGCGCGAGGCCGCCGGACTGGCCGAGCCCGAGGGCCTGGCGCTCGCCGCCAGCGGCACGCTGCCGACGCCGCTCGAGCCCGATCTGCTGGTGACCGACAACCCGCGCTACCGGAGCGATGCTCGACACCTTCGGCGAGGTGGCGTACAGCGGCGGCACCTGCGGCCTGCACGTGCACGTCGACGTCGACTCCGACGAGGAGGCCGTCGCCGTCGTCGACCGGATCGGCCCGTGGCTGCCCGTCCTGCTCGCCGTCAGCACCAACTCGCCGTTCGCGCACGGCCGTGACTCGCGGCACGCCTCGTGGCGTGCGCAGCAGTGGTCGCACTGGCCGAGCTCCGGCCCGACGGCGCCGTTCGGCTCGGTGGCCGCCTACCGCGACCTCACCGACGCCCTCCTCGCGCTCCGGCGCGGCCCTCGACACCGGGATGCTCTACCTCGACGTCCGGCTCGCCGAGAGCTACGACACGGTGGAGCTCCGCGTCGCCGACGCGACCACCGACCCCGACGACGCCGTGCTCGTCGCCGCGCTCGCGCGCGCCCTGGTGGACACGGCGGCCGCCGCGTGGCGCGACGGCGAGGAGCCCGCCGCGGTGCGCACCGAGGTGCTGCGGGCCGCCCGGTGGCGCGCTTCGCGGTTCGGGCTCGGCGAGGCGCTGGTGCACCCGGAGACGTGGCGGCCCGCGCCCGCTGCCGAGGTGCTCGCCGCCCTCGTCGACCACGTCCGCCCCGCGCTCGAGGCGTGCGGCGACGTCGACCTCGTGGCCGACGGCGCCGCCCGCGTGCTCGCCGGTACCGGCGCCACCCGGCAGCGCGCCGCCTTCGAGCGCACCGGCTCGGTCGAGGGCGTCGTCGACGACCTCCTCGCCCGCACAGGTGATTCCTTCTCCTGAGCACCCTCCGGGTGAACATCGGGACGCCCGCCGGTTCCTACCGTCGGGACATGAGCGACGAGCAGCGGATGACCGGCACGAACCCGCCCACCACCACGGACCGCGACGACGTGCGGAAGGTGGCCGAGCTGGTCGACCAGGCCCGCATCTGCATGTTCACGACCATGACCGAGGACGGGCGACACGTGAGCCGGCCGATGGCGGTGCAGGAGGTGGAGTTCGACGGCGACCTGTGGTTCTTCACCCTCGAGGACACACCGAAGGTGCGTCAGCTGACCGCCAACCCCCAGGTGAACGTCGCGTTCGCCGACGAGAAGAACGCCTCGTGGACGTCGTTGTCCGGTCGCGCCGAGCTGGTGCACGACCGGGCGAAGGCCGAGGAGCTGTGGTCGAAGCCGCTGCAGGTGTGGTTCTCCGACGGCCTCGAGACCCCGGGCCTGGCCCTGGTGAAGGTGCACGCCGAGACGGCCGAGTACTGGGACGCCGCCGACAGCAAGGTCCGACGTCTCATCGGGGCCGCCCGCGCCGCCGCCACCGGCGACCCGGAGAAGTTCCCGGCCGAGCAGAAGACCGTCCGGCTGGACTGAGGGCTACTGACCGCCGCCGGGGCCGTCGCCCGGGTCACGCAGCATGCGGACGCCGGCCCACACCGCGAGCGGGAGACCGATCACGAGCAGCAGGATGACGAGCAGCTCGACCGTGCCGATGTCGGACATGGCGCGATCCTGGCACGGGTCGCTACCGATCCGGTCTCCGCCGGGGGTGAGGCGCGGGTGTTGACTAGCGGGGCACGATGGCAGTTCGGGGGTCGTAGGGGGTGTGGGAGGTGTCGGTCAGCCACGAGGCGCCGTCGCAGGACCGATCCGGCCACCCCCTGACCGGCCTGCTCGCCGCCGCCCATCTCGGGCCGGCGCTGGCGGTCACGGTGATGGCCACCGCGTACGCCGCCGCGCTCGACCTGAGTGCGGCCCGGACGGCGCTGGTGGGGGCGGCGGTGCTCGCGGGCCAGCTGTCGATCGGGTGGAGCAACGACCTCCTCGACCTGCGCCGCGACCGGGCCGTGGCCCGCGCCGACAAGCCGCTGGCCACCGGAGCGGTGTCGGAACGCGTCGTGCGGACGGCGTGCGCGGTGGCCGTCGCCGCCGCGGTCGCGCTCTCGCTGGCCTGCGGTCCGGTGGCCGGGGTGGTGCACCTCGGGCTCGTCGCCGCCGGCTGGGCCTACAACCTCGGCCTCAAGGCGACGGTCGTGTCGTGGCTGCCGTACGCCGTCGCCTTCGGCGGGCTGCCGATCTTCGTGCACCTCGCCGGCGACGTCGACCTTCCGGCCGCCACGGTGCCGGCGGCCACGGCGCTGCTCGGCGTCGGAGCCCACCTGCTCAACGCGCTGCCCGACCTCGCCGACGACCGCGCCACCGGCGTCGTCGGCCTGCCGCACCGCCTCGGCGCGCACTGGGCGCCGCGGGTCGCGGTGGCCGCCCTCGCCGGCGCCACGGTGATGCTCGCCGCGGCGGCCGACGTCGAGCCGGTGCTCCGGATCGCCGCGCTCGCCCTCGTGCTGCTGCTCGCCGCGCTCGCCCTCACCACCACCGGCCGCCGCCCGTTCCAGGCGGCCGTGGCGATCGCCCTCGTCGACGTCCTCCTGCTGGTGGTGACCGCATGAGCGACTGGGACGTCATCGTGGTCGGCGCCGGCCCGGCCGGCTCGTGCGCCGCCCTCGCCGCGCTGCGCGAGCGGCCCGACGCGCGGGTGCTCCTGCTCGACCGCGCCGACTTCCCCCGCGACAAGTGCTGCGGCGACGGCATCGCCCCGCACGTGCTCGACGTACTCCGTCCGCTCGGCGCGGCCGACGTCGTCGCCGGGTGGACGCCGCTGCGCCGGCTCGAGCTCTCCCGCCGCGGCCGCCAGGTGGCCGGACGGATGGCCCGGCCGGTCTACGTCATCCCCCGCGAGACCTTCGACGCCCGACTGGTCGACCACGCGGTGGCGGCGGGCGCCGTGCTGCGGCGACACCGGGTGCGCGCGGTGCGGCCCACCGACGACGGCGTGCTGGTCGACGACGCCTACCGCGCGACCGTCGTGGTGGGTGCCGACGGCGCCCACTCGGTGGCCCGGGCCGGCGCCGGGCTCGGCGACGACCCGCCGTCGGGCGGTGGCCCTGCGCGGCTACGCACCCACGGCCACGGTGCGCGCCTCGAAGCAGGTGATCCGCTACGGCGAGCGGCAGCAGCCGTCGTACGCCTGGGCCTTCGACCGCGGCGACGGCTGGAGCAACGTCGGCTACGGCGAGCTCGCCGGATCAAGGCCCTCACGGCAGCTGCTGCTCGACCAGCTCGACGACCTGCTGCCCGGCGCCGGGACGGACGGCGAGCGGTGGCGCGGCCACCACCTGCCGCTCTCGGGGTGGGGCTGGCGCCGCGACCAGCCGGACGGGCGAGTGCTGCTCGCCGGCGACGCCGCCGGGCTCGTGAACCCGATGACCGGCGAGGGCATCTACTACGCCGTGGCCACCGGCGCCGCCGCCGGCCGCACCGCCGCGCTCGCCGCCACCACCGGCCGGGCCGACCAGGCCGGTGCCCGCCACCGGTACGTCGTGCGCCGGCTGCTCGACCGACACCTCCACCACACCTGGGCGGCCGCCCGGCTGACCCGCAGCCCGGCCGTCGTCGAGGCCGGCATCGACGCCGCCGCCCGCGACGACTACGCCTTCGACGCGCTCGTCGAGCTCGGCCTCGGCGACGGCCGCATCACCCCGCGGCTGGCCGTCGGGCTGGCCCGAGGCCTGCTGACCCCCTCCGGGAGGCACCGGTGATCGACGTCCTCGGCGTCTGCGGCGCACTCCCGCCGCATCGCCACCCACAGCACGAGATCACCGACGTCTTCGCGCGCGTGATCGCCCGCGGCACCGGCCTCGACGAGCGGGTGCTGCGCCGCTTCCACGCCAACGCCGGTGTCGAGTACCGCAACCTGGTGATGCCGATCGAGCAGTACGGGGAGCTCGAGAACTTCGAGCAGGCCAACGACATGTTCATCGAGCACGCCGTCGCGCTCGGTGCCCGCGCACTGTCCGACGCGCTCAAGGCCGCCGACCTGACGCCGAGCGACGTCGACGTGATCGTGAGCGCCACCGTCACCGGGTTCGCGATCCCCTCGCTGGAAGCCCGGATCGCGGCGGTGGTGGGGCTGCGGCCCGACGTGCGGCGGGTGCCGCTGGTGGGCCTCGGCTGCGTGGCCGGCGCCGCCGGGCTGGCGCGGCTCGCCGACCTGCTCACCGGCCGGCCGGGCGCCGTCGGGGCGCTGGTGGCCGCCGAGACCTGCTCGCTCACGGTGCAGCGCGACGACGTGTCGGTGGCCAACCTGGTGGCCAGCGGCCTGTTCGGCGACGGCGCGGCCGCGGTGGTGGCCCGCGCCGCCGACGACCGTGACGAGGAGCGCGGCGCGTTCCGCGTGCTCGACAGCCGCAGCCGGCTCTACCCCGACTCCGAGCGCACGATGGGCTTCGACGTCGGCCACCGGGGCCTGCGGATCGTGCTGGACGCCGAGGTGCCGACGATGGTGTCGCGCTACCTGGGCGACGACGTCGACGGCTTCCTCGCCGACCACGGCCTCACCCGCGCCGACATCGCGTGGTGGGTGTGCCACCCCGGCGGCCCGAAGGTGATCGACGCTCTCCGCGACGCCCTCGGGCTGGCCGAGCACGACGTCGCCCTCACCCGCGCGTCGCTGGCGCGGATCGGCAACCTGTCGTCGGCGTCGGTGCTGCACGTGCTGGAAGACACGCTGCGCGACCGGCCGCCCCCGCCAGGCAGCCCGGGCCTGCTGATGGCGATGGGGCCGGGGTTCTGCAGCGAGCTCGTGCTGCTCCGGGCGGCCTCATGACCTCGCTGACCGCGTTCGTCGTGGTGGTCGCGCTGGTGGCCCTGGAGCGGCTGGCGGAGCTGGTGGTGTCGAAGCGCAACGCCGCGTGGAGCCTGGAGCGCGGCGGCGTCGAGTCCGGGCCGGGGCCACTTCCCGGTGATGGTGGTGCTGCACACCGGGTTCCTGGCCGCGATGGTGGTGGAGGCGCTGGTGCGCCGGCCCGACGTCCCGGCCGCGCTGGCCTGGTCGATGCTCGCTCTCGTGGTCGCCTCGCAGGGGTTGCGGTGGTGGTGCATCGCCACCCTCGGGCACCGCTGGAACACCCGCGTGATCGTGGTGCCCGGCCTGGCGCCGGTGACCGGCGGCCCCTACCGGCTGCTGCGCCACCCCAACTACGTGGCCGTCGTCGTCGAGGGCGCGGCGCTGCCGCTGGTGCATGCGTCCTGGTGGACGGCGCTCGGCTTCACCGTGCTCAACGCCGCGCTGCTCACGGTGCGGATCCGCTGCGAGAACGCGGCCCTGGCCACGCTGCCGTCGACCCCGGAGGTCTCCCGTGCGTGACCTGGTGGTCGCCGGCGGCGGCCCGGTGGGACTGGCCACCGCGCTGTACGCCCTCCGCGCCGGCCTCGACGTCACGGTGTGGGAGCCCCGGCGCGGCGTCGTCGACAAGGCGTGCGGCGAGGGACTGATGCCCGGCGCCGTGGCCGCGCTCACCGACCTCGGCGTCACCCTCGACGGGCACCCGATCCGCGGCATCCGCTACGTCGACGGGCCACGCCACGCCGAGGCCGCCTTCCGCCACGGCGACGGGCGCGGCGTCCGGCGCACCACGCTGCACGCGGCGCTGCGCGACGCCGTGCACCGTGCGGGCGTGCCGGTGGAGGAGCGCCGGGTGCGCGCGCTGGCCGACCGCGGCGACCACCTGCGAGTCGACGACGAGCCGACGCGCTACCTGGTGGCCGCCGACGGCCTCCACTCCCCCGTGCGCCGGCTGGCCGGGCTCGACCGACCCGCCACCCGGCGCCGGCGGCACGGGCTGCGGCACCACGTGGCGGTGGCGCCGTGGACCTCGTTCGTGGAGGTGCACTGGTCGCCGGTCGGTGAGGCCTACGTGACGCCAGTGGGCCCGCAGGAGGTCGGCATCGCGGTGCTCACCGAGGAGCGACGCCCGCTTCCCGCTCTGTTGACCGCCTTTCCGTCCCTCGCCGACCGACTGCACGGCGCCGCCGTCACCTCCACCGTGCGCGGTGCCGGCCCGCTGCGGCAGCGGGTGCGGCGCCGGGTGGCAGGGCGCGTCCTGCTCGTGGGCGACGCCGCCGGCTACGTCGATGCCCTCACCGGCGAGGGCATCGCGCTCGGTCTCGCGCAGGCCCGCTCCGCCGTCGAAGCCGTCGTGGCGGGCGACCCGGAGCGCCACGAGGGCGCCTGCCGCCGGCTCGGCTGGCGCCACGAGCTGCTCACCTGGGGCCTGCTCACCGCCACCGGCCTCGGGCCGGCCCGGCGGCGCGTCGTGCCGCTCGCGGCCCGGCTGCCGCGCGTCTTCGACCTCGCCGTCGACCAGCTGGCGAGGCCCGCATGAACTCCCCCGAGCTGGTGGTGCTGGTCGACGAGGCCGGCCGCGCGGTCGGTTCCGCCGACAAGGCGACCGTGCACCACGCCCAGACCCCGCTGCATCTGGCGTTCTCCTGCTACCTGCTCGACGACGACGGCCGGCTGCTGATGACGCAGCGGGCGTCGTCGAAGCGCACCTTCCCGGGCGTGTGGACCAACAGCTGCTGCGGCCACCCTGCTCCGGGCGAGCCGCTCGCCGACGCCCTGCGGCGGCGGGTGCGCCAGGAGCTCGGCGCCGACGCGCTCGACGTCCGCCTCCTCCTGCCCGCCTTCCGCTACCGCGCCGTCGCCGACGACGGCACCGTCGAGAACGAGCTGTGCCCGGTGTTCGTCGCCCGCTGCCCCGACCCCGGGGACCTCTGGCCCGACCCCACCGAGGTCGACGACGTGGCCTGGGTGCCGTGGCCCGAGCTGCGGGACGACGTGCTCTCCGGCCGGCGCGGGGTGAGTCGCTGGTGCCTCGAGCAGGTGGCCGCCCTCCCCGCCGACCTCGGCGCCGCCCCCACCGCCGACGACGCCCTGCTCCCGGAGGCGGCCCGCATCGCCCCGTGACAGGGTGGGCGCATGGTTGAGGCCGCGGACCTGGAGAAGCGGCTGCGCGCACTGATGGACCGCTTCGACGTGCCCGGCGCCTCGCTCGCGGTGCTGCAGGACGGCGAGGTCACCACCCTCGCGGCCGGCGAGCTCAATCGCGGCACCGGCGTCGAGGCCACCACCGACAGCCTGTTCCAGGTCGGGTCGATCACGAAGCTCTACACCACCGCGGCGGTGATGCGGTTCGTCGAGCGCGACGAGCTCGACCTCGACGAGCCCGTGGTGAAGCACCTCCCCGAGCTCACCACCGCCGACCCGGACGCCGCGCGCGCCGTCACGCTGCGGCACCTGCTCACTCACACCAGCGGCATCGACGGCGACCACTTCCTCGACACCGGCCGCGGCGACGACGTGCTCGAGCGCTACGTCGCCTCGTGCGCCGAGCTCCCCCAGCAGTTCCCGGTGGGCGCCACGCACTCCTACTGCAACGCGGGCTTCGGCGTCGCCGGGCGGGTGCTCGAGGTGGTGTCGGGCCAGGTGTGGGACGAGGTGCTGCGCGACGAGGTGCTCGCGCCGCTCGGCCTCGACCACACGATGACGCTGCCCGAGGACGCGCTGCGCCACCGGGTGGCGTGCGGCCACGTCGGCGACCCGGGCGAGCTCCGGCTCGCCCCGCAGTGGGGGCTGCCGCGCTCGTGCGGCCCGGCCGGGCTGGTGCTCGCCACCGCGGCGGACGTCGTGGCGTTCGGCCGCACCGTGCTCGACGTCGGCGACTGGCTCTCGCCGACCTCGGTCGAGAGCCTGCTGCAGCCACAGGTGGCGGTGCCGAACCCCTACACGATGGGTTCGCACTGGGGCGTCGGCTGGATCCTCTACGACGCCGTCGACGGCCGCCGCGTGGTGGGCCACGACGGCTCCACCATCGGCCAGGCCGCCGCGCTGCGAGTGGTGCCCGACCGCGACGTGGCGGTCGCACTCCTGCTCAACGGCGGGGGGATGGTCGACCTCACCGACGCGCTGCTGCGCGAGATCCTGCGCGAGACCGCCGACGTCGAGCTGGCCCCGACTCTCGAGCCGGTCGAGGGCGCCGACGGCGGCGACCGGTCGCTCCAGGTCGGCACCTACCGGCGCAGCGCCGAGACGATCGAGGTCGAGCCGCACGACGACGCCGGGCTCCGCGCCACCGTCACCGACACCTCCCACCTGGCCCACCTGCTCGACGAGGACCCCGAGGTCATCGAGCTGCGGCCGGTGGCCGAGCACACCTACGTCGGGCGCCGTTCCGGCACCCAGGCGTGGTCGGCGTTCGTGTTCTTCGAGCTCGACGGCGCTCGGTTCCTGCACACCGGCGCCCGCGCGTTCGGGAGGGTGGGCGGATGACCGACGCCGCGACCCTGCACCGCGACGCCGGCGTCGCCGACACCCACAACGACCTGCTGATGTCGGTGGCCGCGCGGCCGGTCGGGCTGTGGGGGCCGTTCTTCCGCGAGCGGTGGCTGCCACAGCTGCGCGACGGCGGCGTCACCGTGCAGGTGCTGCCGGTGTTCGTCGACGACGACTATCGGCCGGAGGGCGCGCTGCGCCAGACGCTGCGGATGGTCGAGTGCGCGCACCGCATCGCCGAGGGCAACGCCGACGCGGTGGCGCTGTGCCGCGACGGCGCGGAGGTGGACGCGGCGGTTGCCGACGGGAAGATCGCGCTGGTGCTCGCGCTGGAGTCGGCGCCGGGCGTCGACGCCGACGTCGAGCTGCTCCAGACGCTGCACCGGCTCGGCGTCCGGGTGGCCTCGATCGCGCACTTCGGCCGCACCCCGCTGGCCGACGGCAGCGCCGAAGACGCCACCGGCAGCCGGCTCACCCGGGCCGGCGTCGAGGCGCTGGCGCTCATGGAGGAGGTCGGCGTCCTCTTCGACCTCAGCCACCTCGGCCACAGTGGCGTCGACCACGTGCTCGAGATCGCCCGCCGGCCGCTGATCGCCACCCACTCCGGTGCGCGCGCGGTGCGCGACATCCACCGCAACCTGCCCGACGAGCACCTCAAGTCGATCGCGGACGGCGGCGGCGTGATCTGCGTGCCGGTGCTGGGAATCTTCCTCAACGACAGCCCGGAGCCCACCCTCGACCACCTCGTCGACCACCTCGAGCACGTGGCCTCGGTGGCCGGACCCGAGCACGTCGGACTCGGCCCCGACTTCATCCGCGAGGTGTACGACGACCTCACCCCGCCGTGCTGCGAGGGCAACCCGGGCGCCTCCGGTCTCGGGCCGCTCACCTGGGTGCCCGGCCTCGACGGCCCGGCCGGGCTGCCGCTCGTCACCGAGGCGCTGCTGCACCGGGGCTGGGGCGACGACGACGTGCGTGCAGTCCTGAGCGGCAACGTGCGCCGGCTGTTCCGCGCCGAGCTGGGTCGGCCGGGGAGCCCGCGGTGAGCGTCGAGATCCGCATGCTGCACGAGATGCCGGAGCTCACCGAGGCCGCCCAGCTGTTCGTGGAGGTGTGGCGCCCGCCCGACGGCCAGCTCCAGGTGGTGCCGGAGCTGATGCGGGCCTGGGCGCACTCGGGCTGTTACGTGTCGGGCGCGTACGACGGCGACATGATGGTGGCCGCGAGCGCCGGGTTCTTCGGCCTCCCGGGCGAGCGGGTGTCGTACCACTCCCACATCACCGGCGTGCTGCCCGCGGCGCAGGGCCGGGGCGTCGGGCTCGCGGTCAAGCAGCACCAGTACGCCTGGGCGCTCGAGCGCGGCGTCGCCGAGATCGTGTGGACCTTCGACCCGCTGCTCGCCCGCAACGCCTTCTTCAACCTGGCCCGGCTCGGCGCCGACGCTCATCACTACCTGCCCGACTTCTACGGCGACATGAGCGACGGCGTGAACGCCGGCCAGGGCAGCGACCGGCTCTACGTGCACTGGGACGTCGTGCCCGGCGGCCCGTTCCCGCGCGAGACCGACTCCGGCGACGCCCCCGTGGTGCTCGCGGTCGGCGCCGACGCCGCCCCCGAGCAGAGCAGCGCCGACGCCACGCGGGTGCTCGTCGGGATCCCGCCCGACGTCGAGCGGATGCGCGCCGAGCAGCCTGACCTGGCGCGGTCGTGGCGGTCCGTCGTCCGCGAGGTGCTCGGCGGGCTGCTCGCCGACGGCGGCCGGGTCACCGGATTCACGCGGGCCGGACAGTACGTGGTGGAGAGGAGTGGGTCGTGAGGCTGACCGGGGTGGAGCTGCGCCGGATCTCGATGCCGCTGAAGGCGCCGTTCCGGACGTCGTTCGGCACCGAGACCGAGCGCGACGTGCTGCTGGTGAAGGCGGTGACCGAGTCGGATTCAGGGGACGCCGAGGGCTGGGGCGAGTGCGTCGCCATGAAGGAGCCCGTCTACAACAGCGAGTACGTGCTCGGCGCCGTCGACGTGACCGAGCGGTTCCTGCTGCCGCGGCTGTTCGCGGCCGGCGACTCCCTCACCGCCGAGACCGTGGCCGAGGTGCTGCGCCCGATCCGCGGCCACCGGATGGCCAAGACCGCGCTCGAGGCGGCGATCCTCGACGCCCAGCTGCGAGCCGAGGGCCGCTCGCTCGCGAGCTACCTCGGCGCCACCCGCGACCGGGTGGCCGCCGGCGTCTCGGTGCCGATCATGGACACCGTGCCGCAGCTGCTGGAGGCCGTGGGCGGCTACCTCGCCGAGGGCTACGCGCGGATCAAGCTGAAGATCGAGCCGGGCTGGGACGTCGAGCCCGTGGCCGCCGTCCGCCGCGAGTTCGGCGACATCCTGCTGCAGGTCGACGCCAACGCCGCCTACACGCTGGTCGACGCGCCGCACCTGCGCCGGCTCGACGAGTTCGGGCTGCTGCTGATCGAGCAGCCGCTGGCCGACGAGGACCTCCGCCAGCACGCCCAGCTCGCCACCCAGCTGGCCACGCCGGTGTGCCTCGACGAGTCGGTGACCTCCGTCGAGGCCGCGGCCGACGCGCTCGCGCTCGGCGCCTGCTCGGTGGTGAACATCAAGGCCGGCCGGGTGGGTGGCTACCTGGAGTCGCGGCGGATCCACGACCTGTGCCGAGCCAACGGCGTCGCGGTGTGGTGCGGCGGCATGCTCGAGACCGGCATCGGCCGGGCCGCGAACATCGCGCTCGCCGCACTGCCCGGGTTCACGCTCCCCGGCGACACCTCGGCCTCCGACCGCTACTACCACGCCGACATCACCGAGCCGGTCGTGCTGCGCGACGGCCACGTCGACGTGCCCACCGGGCCGGGCATCGGCGTCGAGCCCGACGCGTCCAGACTCGACGAGCTCACCCACTGGCAGCGGTGGCTGCCGGCGGGTGCCTAGGGGCGGCTGACGCGTGCCGCCGACCTTCGCGGCCAACCGACACCTGCCCGAATCACAGGTTCACCTGTGAAACGCGCACCCCCAGCGCCAAGCGCTCTCAGCGGCTGACGCCGAAGGTGTCGACGTAGGCGACCATCCGGTTGAACATCGCCGTGACCGAGACGGTGTCGATGCCCTCGCCGAGCGGCCGCTGCTCGAGCGACGACACGAGCGACCCGGCACCGGCGGCGCCGCCCTGGTCGGCCACCGCGGCGCAGCACCGGGCGGCGTCACGCACGGCCGCCGGGTCGACGGTCCAGATCGTCTCGTAGACGCGCGAGCGATCGGGCACGGCGACCTGGCCCGGCATCTCCCAGGCGGTCAATGCCACCGGGAGGTCGGGGGCGTCGCACACCACGGCCCACTCGCGTCGCATCGGTGAGTCCGGGGCGAGCGGCACGAGCTCGACGCCGGGGGTGATCCGCTCGCCGGCGCCGAACTCGGCCAGCACGTAGGTGGCCGAGGCGATGCGGGCCAGGTCGGACCAGCGCTCGCGGGCCGGCCGCCAGAACCGCGGCCGCTGGAAGCTCCCGAACAGCGCCGCCCGGTCGGCCTTCGCGCAGAACTCGTCCTCGATCGCCCACGACAGCGCCAGCAGGGTGGTCTTGCGCAGCCGGTGCACGTGCAGGAACGGATGCCGCCGGCGCAGGTCGGCGTACACCGACGGCGCGGCGTCGCGGTGCTCGCGGGCCGCGGTGTTCCCGCCCAGCACCTGCTCGATCGCGACGTCGAGCCGGACGCCGGCCTCCCGCCGGCGCAGCACGTCGACCACCGCCTGGACGTCGGACTCGGTGTAGCGGCGGTGCCCGCTCTCGCGGCGACTCGCCTCGGGGAAGCCGTGGCGCTTCTCCCACATCCGCAGGGTCGCCGGGGCCACGCCGGTGCGCTCGGCCAGCTGACCGATGGAGAGCACCTCGTGCTCCTCGACCCCCGAGGCCATGGGCGTCACCCTATCTGTCGTTTCTCAACAGGATGTTGAGGAATCTGGGAGCGGCGGGTCCTAGCCGACCAGCGCGGTGTCGTCCTCCGGGTCGGCCCCGAGGCCGTGCTCGATCCCCCAGAGCACGGCCTGCGTCCGCCGCTCCGCGCCGATCTTGCGGTAGGCGGTGCGGATGTAGGTCTTCACCGAGTTCAGGCTGAGGCCGAGGTGCCCGGCGACCTCGCGGTTGCTGCAGCCGCGGGTCACCATCGTGACGACGTCGAGCTCACGCTGGGTGAGCTGGGCGATCTCGGCAGCGTTGCGGTCCGTGGCCTTGCGCGCCGGGGCGACGTCGGGATCGGGAACCAGGGCAACCGGGGGGACGAGCCGACCTTCGACCAGTTCTTCCACCGCCACCACGAGTTGGGAGGCCGACAGCGACTTGGACAGATGAGGGGCGGTGGTGGGGGCCGGGAGCGCCTCGGCGCCCGCCCAGCTGTAGGCGGCAGCGAGGCCGGAGCCGCCGCCGAGCAGCGTGCGGAGCAGCGACTCGCCCACCCAGCTGTGGTGCATCGGCTCGTAGAGCACGGCGTCCAGCACCTCGGGCCGGGCGATCGCCTCCCGGTCGCTCAGCACGACCACCCGGTCGGTGTAGGGCGCGAGCAGCGCCCGCAGGCCCTCGGTGGCGAGGTCGCTGTCGTCGACGAGGGTGATGTGCAGAGGTGGTGAGGCCACGGTGTCCGGCTCCTGACGCAACGAGTTCCGACGGTTGATGTTCGGAAAACTAGCCAAAACCTCAACGCGATGTCTAGATTCTCACCCCGCCGGGTGACCCTCCCACGGCGCCGACCCTGTGGTAGCAACGTCGCTGTGGTCACCCCCGAGCAACGCCGCTACCGCGAGCCCGAGATGCTCGCGGCGCTGCGGTCCGCGGCCGCCGAGGTCGCCGGGGGCGCGAACGGCGCCTCCAAGCCGCTCACCAAGGCCGCCTACGACGGCTACCAGCGTGAGCACGGTGGGCCCTCCGGCATCTGGCTGATCCGTCACTTCGGCACCTGGCGGGCGGCGGTGCTCGCGGCCGGGCTGCCCGCCAACGCCCGGATGGGCCGGAGCGCCCAGTACTCCGACGACGACCTCGCCGCCGCGGTGGCCTCCTACCTCGCGAGCCCCGGCGCCACCGGCAGCTACGCCGGCTACGAGGCGTGGGCCGCGACCTGCGGCGGCCCCAGCGGACCCACACTCCGGGCCCGGTTCGGCACCTGGAACGCCGCCCGCGAGCGCGCCGGTAACAACTGAGCAACATTCCGTCCTCGACGTCGTCGCCGCTGCCACCCTGAGCCGAGGCGGACGTCGCGCGCTCAGCGCATGGGGAGACAGAGATGGTCCAGCTGCTGGAGTCGGGTGGGGGCGACGGTCCCCCCTGCCAGCTGGCCACCACCCGAGCCGGCGCGGTCGCCCTCGTCGAGCTCCGCGGCGACCTGGATCTCGCCTGCGCGGCGTCGATCCGCTCGGAGCTGCGCAACGTGTTCGTGGAGGGCGGCGAGGAGCTGCGGATCGACCTGTCCGGCGTCCCGTTCATCGACTCCACCGGGCTGGGCGCTCTCGTGTGGGCCTGGAAGCAGAGCCGGATGTTCCGCATGCGGTTCCTGGTCGTGAGCCCGTCCGTCGAGGTCACCCGGATGCTCGCGATGTCCGGTCTCGACCGGATCTTCGACGTCGAGTAGCGCAGTTCCCGTTAAGTTCGCGTCCGTGACCCATTACGACCTCGTCGTCCTCGGCGCCGGCTCGGGCAACATGATCGTCGACGACCGCTTCGACGACCGCAGAGTGGCCATCGTCGAGCAGGACCGCTACGGCGGCACCTGCCTCAACCGTGGCTGCATCCCGTCCAAGATGCTGGTGCTGCCGGCCGACGTGGCCGACGACGCCGCCGACGGCGCCCGGGTGCAGCTGCGCACCAGGTTCGACGGCGTGGACTGGCCGGCCCTGCGCGACCGGGTGTTCGGCCGCCTCGACCACATCGCCGACGAGGGCCGCGCCTACCGCGAGGGGCTGCCGTTCGTCGACGCGCTGATGGGCACCGCGCGCTTCACCGGCCCGAAGAGCCTGCACGTCGACCTGAACGACGGCGGGGGCGCCGACCTCACGGCCGACCAGATCGTGATCGCCACCGGCACCCGGCCGGTCATGCCCGACATCCCGGGGCTGGCCGACGTCGGCCCCTACACGAGCGACACCGTGATGCGCATCGAGGCGCTGCCGCGCCGGCTCGGCATCCTCGGCGGCGGCTACGTGGGATGCGAGCTCGCCCACGTGTTCGCCGCGTTCGGCACCGAGGTCGTGCAGGTCGAGGCGGAGGGCTCCCTGCTCGCCAACCAGGACGACGACGTCGGCCGGGTGTTCACGCAGCAGGCCCGCACCCGGTGGGACGTCCGGCTCGGCACCAAGCTTGCCGAGGTCACCCGCTCCGAGGACGGTGTGGTGCTGCACCTCGACAACGGCGACGACGTCACCGTCGACGCCGTGCTGGTGGCGATCGGACGGCGTCCGAACAGCGACCTGCTCGGCCTCGACGGCACCGGCATCGAGGTCGACGACCGCGGCCGGATCGTCGTCGACGAGCACCAGCGCACCAGCGTGGACGGCGTGTGGGCGCTGGGCGACGCCTCCAGCCCGGAGCCGCTCAAGCACGTGGCCAACCAGGACGCCCGCGTGGTGCAGCACAACCTGCTGCACCCCGACGACCTCATGTTCTCCGACCACAGCCACGTGCCGTACGCCGTGTTCAGCTCGCCCCAGGTCGCCGCCGTCGGGCTCACCGAGCGCGACGCCCGCGCGCAGGGGATCGACCTCGCCGTGGCCACCACCGAGTTCAGCAGCACGGCGTGGGGCTGGGCGCTCCATGACGACGAGAGCGGCAACTTCTGCAAGATCCTCGCCGAGCGATCCACCGGCCTGATCGTCGGCGCGCACCTCGTCGGCCCGCAGGCCGCCACGCTGATCCAGCCGCTGATCCAGGCGATGACCTACGGCCGCCCGGTGCGCGGGCTGGCCCGCGGCCAGTACTGGATCCACCCGGCACCCACCGAGGTCGTCGAGAACACCCTGCTCGCGCTGGAGAAGGACGTCCACGTCGCCGCGGCGGCCGACCTGCGCACCTGGCCCGACACCGGCTGAGCACCCGCGCTCCGGGGTGCGAGGCTGGCCCCGTGGACGGCACGCCGATCGAGGTGGCGCGCGAGCGCGGCCGCGCCTCGCTGCGCGAGCGGGTGACCCGGCTGCGGGAGCGCGGCTGGCAGGTCGGGCAGTGCGCGGTGGCGGCCGCCGTCGCGTGGTTCCTCGCCGCCGAGGTGCTGGGGCACGACGACCCCGTGTTCGCGCCGATCGCCGCCGTGGTGTCGCTCGGAACCTCCTACGGGCAGCGCCTGCGCCGGGTGGTGGAGGTGGCCGCCGGCGTGGCGATCGGCGTCCTGCTCGGCGACCTGCTGGTGCTCCAGGTGGGCACCGGCGCCTGGCAGATCGGCCTCATCGTGGCGCTGGCGATGGTCACCGCGGTGCTGCTCGACGCCGGCACGCTGTTCGTCACGCAGGCCGCGATCCAGTCGATCTTCGTGGTGGCGCTGCTCCCCGGCTCGGACGCCGCCTTCACCCGCTGGACCGACGCGCTGGTCGGCGGCGCGGTGGCGCTGGCCGCGGCCACCCTGGTGCCGGCGGCCCCGCTGCGCCGGCCCCGCGACGCCGCCGCGCGGGTGCTCCGGACGGTCTCCGACCTGCTCCGCGGCGCGGCCGAGGTGATGGCCGAGGGCGACGTCGAGCACGGCCGCACGCTGCTCGCCGAGGCCCGCGAGACCGACGTCCTGGTGCGCCGGCTCCAGCACGCCGCCGACGAGGGCATGGCGGTGGTGTCGTCGTCGCCGTTCCGGGTGCGGCACCGCCCGGGCATCCGGCGGATGGCCGAGCTCGTCGAGCCACTGGACCGGTCGCTGCGCAGCACCCGGGTGCTGGTGCGGCAGGTGGCCGCGGCGGCCTACCACCGCCGACCGGTGCCCACGGCCTACGTCGGGCTGACCCGCGAGCTCGCCGACGCCGTCGACGAGGTGGTCGCCGAGCTCGCGGCGGACCGGCTGGCCGAGGCGGCCCGGCCCGCGCTGCTCGCCGTCGGCGAGGCCACCGGCCGGGTGGAGCGTGCCGAGGAGATGACCGCCGAGGTGGTGCTGGCCCAGCTGCGGTCGGTGGTGGTCGACGTCCTGATGATCACCGGCCTCGGCCAGCAGGAGGCGGTCGACAGCCTGCCGCCGACCCCACGCTCAGATCACTGATCGGGAGCAGGTTTCACGATTCGCCCACGCCGGCCCGGGCGCCGACCTACCCTCGCCGCGGGCGCACCGCAGCGCCTTCTCGACTCTCCCGAAAGCAGCATTCTCGTGACGCTCCTTCCTGCCCCCACCCGACGCCGCCGGCTGGCCGCCGTGACCGCCGTGACCGGCCTGCTCGCCGTGCTCCCCGTGGTCTCCGCGGCCTCGCCCGCGTCCGCCGCGCCCGAGGAGGACTGCGCCGAGGCGTTCCCGCTCGCCGAGGTCACCCCCGACCAGGTGGTCGAGGGCCTCACGGTCTCGCGCGGCACCGAGCCCGACCCGTTCACCGGCAGGGTGCTCGGCGTGATCCGCGACGGCATCTCGCCGGGCGTCGACATGATCATCGCCGACCTCGACTCCCCCGCGATCGACGATGCCGGTGGCATCTGGCAGGGCATGTCGGGCTCGCCGGTGTACGCCGAGGACGGCCGGGTGCTCGGCGCCGTGTCGTACGGCCTGTCCTACGGACCCTCGCCGATCGCCGGCATCACGCCGTTCGAGGCGATGGACGACTACCTGCCCGCCACCCCGCCGCAGGTGCGGCTCACCCCCGCGCTCGTCAAGCGGGTGGCCGACCGCACCGACGTGTCGGCTCGCGCGGCCAGCCAGGGCCTGAGCGAGCTGCAGGTGCCGCTGGGCGTCTCCGGCGTGCCGGCCCGGGTGCTCGAGCGGGCGGCCGAGGGTGCCGCCGACCGCTCCTGGTTCACCCGCGGCGCCGTGGTGATGGGCCGCGCGGCGGCCGCCCCCGCCGGCCCCACCGCCGACGACGTCGAGGCCGGCGGCAACCTGGCCGCCTCGCTCTCCTACGGCGACGTCGCCCTGGCCGGCGTCGGCACCGCCACCTCGGTGTGCGACGGCCGCGTGGTGGGCTTCGGCCACCCGCTCAACTTCGGGGGCGACGACCAGACCCTCGGCCTGCACCCGGCGGACGCCGTCTACGTGCAGCCCGACTCGCTCGGCGCGCCCTTCAAGATCGCCAACCTCGGCGACCCGGTCGGCACCATCACCGACGACCACCTGACCGGCATCACCGGCGAGTTCGGTGACGCCCCCGACGTCGTCACCGTGCAGACCCACATCAGGTCGGGCGCTCGCGAGCGGCTCGGCACCTCCTACGTGTCCGTGCCGGCCGCGCTGCCCGAGGTCGCCTTCTACCAGATCCTCGGCAACCACGCGACCGTCGTCGACGAGGACGGCCCCGGCACGGAGACCCAGACCTGGACCATCGAGGGCTTCGACAGCGACGGCAGCCCGTTCACGATCAACTACTCGAACCTCTACGCCTCCGACTACTCCCTGCTCGAGGACGCGTCCTACCCGCTGCCCGACCTGCTGGCGCAGATCACCGCGATCGAC
Organism: uncultured Actinomycetota bacterium; assembly: GCA_963808855.1. Classification (GTDB taxonomy): domain Bacteria; phylum Actinomycetota; class Actinomycetes; order Propionibacteriales; family Nocardioidaceae; genus Nocardioides. The sequence continues at coordinate 52,358 of CAWEHA010000003.1, forward strand.
GGCGTCCGCATCACCTCGGTGCTCAACGAGATCGTCGTCGCCCCCGAGGGCAAGATGCTGAGGATCGGCCGGATCACGCAGAAGCGCGGCAACCGGATGGTGGCCGTGACCGAGGGGCGGCCGGCCATCGCGCGGGCCGGCACCATCCTGCGGCTGCGGGTCAACCTGGTCGGCGCGTCCCGGCCGCGGGTCGAGAACCTGGCGTTCCTGGTGCCCCGGGGCGTGCGCGGCGGGCAGGGTGCCCTCTTGGTGCAGGGCGGCACCGGCGGCGAGGAGGAGGAAGAGGAGTTCTTCCTCGAGAAGACCTCCCCCCGCGCCGCAGCCGCCCGCAGCGAGCTCGACGAGCTGATCGCCGAGCTGAGGCGTCAGCCGCGATCCGACCAGATGCGCTCGACCCTGTTCCTCGAGGGTCCGCGCAGCTTCGTCGTGCGGCAGCAAGACCACTCGCCCGCTCGGCGTCCCGATCACCGGCGCCCGCTACGCCTCCGTCGTCGTCCGGTAGCTCCGGCTCAGATCAGCCGTCGGCGTCGAGAACGGCCAGCTCCTCGCTGGTCAGCTCGAGGCCGGCGGCGGCCGCGGAGTCCTGGATCGACGAGGGCCGCTTGGCGCCCGGGATCGGGATCACCACCGGCGACTGCGCGAGCTCCCACGCCAGGGCCACCTGCTGGGCGCTGACCCCGCGGTCGGCCGCCACCTTCGCGAACGCCGGGTGGTCCTCGGCCAGCCCCTTCGCGCTGGACAGCCCGCCGAGCGGGCTCCACGGCAGGAATGCCAGGCCGAGCTCCTCGCAGACGTCGATCTCGGGGCGGCTGCTGCGGAAGGCCGGGGAGAACTGGTTCTGCACGCTGGCGAGCGCGTCGCCGAGCACGCCGTGGGCCAGCCGGATCTGCTCCGGGTTCGCGTTGGAGAGCCCGACCCGGGCCACCTTGCCGGAGTCGGCGATCTCCTTGAGCGTGCCGACGAGGTCGGCGTAGTCGACCTTCGGGTCGGGCCGGTGGTGCTGCCACAGGGCGATCTGCTCGACGCCGAGCCGCTGCAGGCTGTCGTCGACGGCCTGCCGGAGGTGGTCGGCCGAGCTGTCGGTGGCCCAGCCCCCGCCGTCGGTGCGCACGTGGCCGCCCTTGGTGGCGAGCAGCACCTGGTCGCGGACGCCGAGCTCGTCGAGCAGCCCGGCGATCAGCCGCTCGTTCTCGCCCTGGCAGTCCGCCCCGAGCTCGTCGCCGGGTCCGTAGGCGTCGGCGGTGTCGAAGAGCGTCACCCCGGCGTCCAGGGCGGCGCGCACGGTGTCGGCGAGCTGCTCGCGGGGCTGGGTGCCGGTCTGGTCGAAGGTCATGAGGCCGAGGCCGATGGCGCCGACTTTCTGGTCACCGAGCTGTCGTGTCTGCATGCCTCCGGTCTAGCGCACGCGCACCAACCCCCCGCCTCACCTGCCGAGTCGGCTCGTCATACGCGCCGACTCGGCGTCTCAGGGCTCACATCTGGCGCCGACTCGACAGCGGAGGACGGTCAGGCGTCGGACTCCATCGCCGCCACGTAGTCGCGCTTCACCGCGCGCCAGTCCTCGTCGGTCATGTCGCGGCGCCAGTACGGCGAGCAGGACATGTCGGCGCGGGTGAGGCCGCGGTCGGTGAGGAGGTGGCGGCGGAGGGCGCGGATCTCGTCGGCCTCGCCGTGCACGAACGCGTGCGCCCGCCCCGGCGGGAAGTCCAGGGCGGCGACGGCGTCCGGCAGCAGCCGCGGGGGGTCGTCGGCGCCGGCGCGGTGCAGCCACGCGAGGTCGAGGTCGGCGTCGGTGGGCAGCGCGATCTCGTGGTCGGGGCTGTCGCAGACCAGCCGGACGACGGCGCGCGCGCCGGCAGGCAGCGCCTCGAGCGAGGCGGCGATCGCGGGCAGCGCGGACTCGTCGCCGAGGAGCAGGTGCCAGTCGGCGGCCGGGTCGGGCCGGTAGCCGCTGCCAGGGCCCTCGAACACGAGCACGTCGCCCGGCGCGGCCTCGGCGGCCCAGGGTCCGGCCACGCCCTCGTCGCCGTGCACCACGAAGTCGAGCGCCAGCCGCCGCGCCTCGGCGTCCCACCAGCGCACGGTGTAGCGGCGCCGGGCCGGCCACCAGTCGCGCGGGTGCGCCTCGCGGGCCGCCTTCGGGTCGAAGATCGGCCCGTACGGCACGTCCGGCGGCGGGATCGCGATGTTCACGTAGGCATCGGTGTCGCTGGGCATCTCGAAGTCGATGAGACCGGGGCCGCCGAGCACCACCCGCACCAGCGTCGGCGTCAGCCACTCGGTCGATTCGACGGTTGCATGCACCCGTTCAGCGTGCCACGCACACCTGACCCCTCAGGGTGAGAGCCGGCGCGGTGCCAGTCGTTCGAGCATCGTCACGTGCCCCGGCTCGAGCTCGTCGAGGCTCGCGACGCCGAGCAACCGCAGCGTGCGCTCCACCTGGTCGCGCAGGATGGCGATGGCCCGGTCGACGCCGTCGCGGCCACCGGCCATGAGCCCGTAGAGGTAGGCGCGGCCCACCAGCGTGAACCGGGCGCCGTGGGCGAGCGCGGCCACGACGTCCTGGCCGCTCATGATCCCGGTGTCGAGGTGCACCTCGAGGTCGCCGCCGACCTCCTTCACCACCTGCGGCAGCAGGTGGAACGGCACCGGCGCCCGGTCGAGCTGGCGGCCGCCGTGGTTCGACAGCACGATCGCGTCGACGCCGAGGTCGGCCAGCCGGCGGGCGTCGGCCACGCTCTGCACACCCTTCACCGACACCGTCCCGGGCCACTGCTCGCGGATCCAGGCGAGGTCGTCGAAGGTGACGGTGGGGTCGAACATCGTGTCCAGCAGGTCGGCCACGGTGCCCGACCACGCGTCGAGCGAGGCGAAGGCCAGGGGCTCGGTGGTGAGGAAGTCCCACCACCAGGCCGGGCGCGGGAGGGCGTTGACGACGGTCCGCGCGGTCAGCGTCGGCGGGATCGTCATGCCGTTGCGCACGTCGCGCAGCCGCGCGCCCGGCCACCGGCACGTCGACGGTGACCAGCAGCGTGTCGTAGCCGGCCCGCGCGGCGCGGTCGACCAGCGCCATCGACCGCTCGCGGTCCTTCCACATGTAGAGCTGGAACCAGCGCCGGGCGCCGGGGGCCGCCGCGGCGACGTCCTCGATGCTCGTGGTGCCCATGGTCGACAGGGAGAAGGGGATGCCGGCCGCCTCGGCTGCCGTGGCGCCGGCGATCTCACCCTCGGCGTGCATCATCCGGGTGAAGCCGGTGGGAGCGATGCCGAACGGCAGCGCGGCCCGCTGCCCGAGCACGTCGCGCCCGGTGTCGACCTCGGAGACGTCGCGCAGCACGCCGGGCGCGAACTCGACGTCGGCGAAGGCCTGCCGCGCCCGGGCCAGCGACACCTCGCCGTCGGCCGCGCCGTCGGTGTAGTCGAACGCCGCCCGCGGGGTGCGCCGCTTCGCCACCCGCCGCAGGTCCTCGATGGTGAGCGCCTTCGCCAGCCGCCGCTCCTTGGCCGACCACACCGGCGTGCGGAACCGCACCAGCGGCGCGAGGTCGTGGCGGCGGGGCAGTCGGCGCTCCATCGGGCTTACCAGCGGTCGTGCACGAGGTCGCGGATCTTGCGGTCGTAGAGGTCGCGGACGCCGGCGAGGAAGCCGTCGGTGACGGCGACGTCGTCGGCCGCCGCGTTGCCGCGGGCCTGCTCGGCGCGGCTGGCGCCGGGGATCACGGTGGTGACGCCGGTTTGCGCCAAGCACCACGCGAGGGCGGCCTGCGCGGACGTCACGTCGTCGCCGAGCTCGGCCCGCACCAGCTCCCCGAACTCCGCGGCGGCCTCGATCCCGACGTCGTAGGGCACGCCCGAGAAGGTCTCGCCGACGTCGAACGCGGCGCCGTCGCGGTTGTACTGGCGGTGGTCGTCGGCGGCGAACGTGGTGGACCGGTCGAACTTGCCGGTGAGCAGGCCGGAGGCGAGCGGCACCCGGGCCAGGATCGCGACGCCGGACGCCCCGGCCGCCGGCAGCACCTCGTCGAGCGGCTTGAGCCGGAAGGCGTTGAGGATGATCTGGACCGACGCCACGCCCGGTCGCGCGATCGCCGCCAGCGCCTGGTCGCAGGTCTCGACGCTCACGCCGTACGCCGCGATCGACCCGTCCTCCACCAGCGCCTCGAGCGCGTCGTAGGTGGCGTCGTCGTCGATCACCGCGGACGGCGGGCAGTGCAGCTGCACCAGGTCGACCCGGTCGACGCCGAGGTTCTCCCGCGACCGGTCGATCCACGCCCGGAAGTTCTCCGGCGTGTAGTTCTCCGGCACCTGGTCGACCCGGCGGCCCATCTTGGTGGCGACGGTGAACCCGTCGTGCTCGGCCGCGAAGGCGCCCACGATCCGCTCGCTGCGGCCGTCGCCGTACACGTCGGCGGTGTCGTAGAAGGTGACACCGGACTCGGCGGCCGCCTCGAGCACGGCGCGGGCGTCGGCCTCGCTCACCTCGCCCCAGTCGGCGCCGAGCTGCCAGGTGCCGAGCCCGACGGTGGACAGGTCGCGGCCGAGGCGCGGCGCCTCGCGGTGGGTCAGGGAGTTCGAGGTCACGACCCGACCCTGCCACTCGCATGGTCGCGCCAGCTGTGCTGGGGCTCGTAGCCCAGCACCCGCCGGGCCTTGTCGATCGAGAACAGCGTGTCGTTGACGCCGAGCTCGCGCCGCACCTCGACGTCCGGGAACACCTCGGCCACGAGCTCGGCGTTCGGACGCGACATCACCGTGTCGGCGTTGGCGATGAGGAAGATGTCCACGCCGGTGCCATCGTGGTCGAGTGCCCGGCGCACCGCCTGGGCGCCGTCGCGGGCGTCGATGTAGCTCCACACGTTCCACTTGCGGAGCCGGGCGTCAGCGTCGAACGACGGGAACCGCTCGTAGTCGTGGGGCTCCATCACGTTGGAGAACCGCAGCCCGATCATCTTGAGGGCGGGGTCCCAGCGGCAGAGCTGGGCCGCCATCGTCTCCTCGAGCGTCTTGGTGAGCGAGTAGGTGGACTCCGGGCGGGGCGGGTAGTCCTCGTCGACCGGGAGGTACGGCGGCGGGGTGTCGAACGGCAGACCCTGCACGGTCTCGCTCGACGCCCACACCACGTTGCGGACGCCGGCCCGGCGCGCCGCGGTGAAGACGTTGAACGTGCTGGTCATGTTGTTGGTGAACGTGAGGTGGTCCGGCGCGAAGCCGGGGGCGGGGATCGCTGCGAGGTGCACGACGGCGTCGACGCCGTCGTAGTGCTCCTCGAGGCCGAACATCACGTCGACCACCTGCCCGTAGTCGGTGAGCTCGACCGGCACGAACGTCACCCGCGACCACGTCTCCTCGGGGAGGCCGTCGGGTCGGGCCCGGTCGAGGACCACGACGTCCCATCCGTGCTCGACCAGGTCGGCCACGCAGGCCCGACCCAGCTTGCCGACCCCACCGGTGACGACGACCCGTGCCATGTCGGCAACGTATCCGAGCGCGCGATTGCGCGATTCCCCCTCGGGCCGCGTCTCGGGACGCCTACGGTGAGCCCATGCAGGACCGGCGAGACCGGCGACGCGACGTGCCGGAGCGCCCCACCCCCCACCGCGACCCGGAGCACGACCCCGGGCGCGACGTCGACGACGATGCGGCCGACCTCACCACCACCGCGACGCTGGAACCCGCTCCGTTGAGCGAGCCTGCGACGTCACGCATCCGGCGCGGCGACTCTGGCGGCCTTCCCGGCGACCTGCGCGGCGGGCTCGAGTCGCTGTCCGGCTTCGACCTCGGCGACGTCCGCGTGCACCACGACTCCGCCCGCCCGGCCGCGCTCGGCGCCGCCGCCTACACCGAGGGCGCCGACATCCACCTCGGGCCGGGCCAGGAGGAGCACCTGCCGCACGAGGCCTGGCACGTGGTGCAGCAACGGCAGGGCCGGGTGGCGCCGACGGCCCGGATCGGTGGCGCCGCCGTCTCGGACGACGCCCACCTCGAGCAGGAGGCCGACTCGATGGGCGCCCGCGCGCTCAGCTCCCCCACGTCCGACACCGCACCGCGGCGGCGCACCAGTGCCGGCTCGGGCGCGGTGCAGCTGAAGTGGGGCCAGTACGACGGCAAGGAGCGGGACCGGGTGCGGGGCGTGCTGCAGGCGGTGGGGCGGCTCGAGCCGTTCCCCTACGAGATCGCCGGCGTGCTCGAGGACCTCGTGCACGACCACGCCGCCGTCGCCGACGCCGATCTGCAGACCGCCGTGCAGCACCTCGCCGACCACCTCACCTCCCTCCCCCGCGCCCGGGCGATCACCGACGCCCTGGCGGCGGGCACCGCGCACGGATTCGTCGACCTGGGGTGCCGCGTGTGCACCGACGACTCGACGCTGCCGGCGGCGCTCGCCGCGGTGCGAGAGCTCGGCGCCGTGCCGGGGTTCGCCGCGCTCGACGACCGGGACAAGGTGGCGCTCGTCGCCGAGCGCGGCCACCTCACCACCGACCTGCTGCGCGCCAACGCCGTGAGCCTGGCGCAGCAGGGCAAGCCGGGCGAGGCGACCGCCGCGCTCACCCGCACCCGGGCGTTCGGGTACCGCGAGGACGTCGAGACCCACGTCGGTGAGCAGGCAGACAAGCATGCGCAGACCATCACGACCGCGGCGAAGCAGAAGATCTCCGGGGCGGCCGTGGTCGCGCGCGGCAAGGCGGTCACCGACGAGCTCGCCAACGCCGAAGGGGCGCTGTCCAACAGCCTCCGCAAGGACCTGAAGGCCGGCACGGGGACGACGAAGTACCAGAACGCGGTCAAGAAGCGCTCGGACAAGCAGCAGGAGCTCGCCGCTCCGGCGATCGGCGGCATCGACGCCCAGGAGCAGACCGACCTCACCCACGTCGACACCGTCACCGGACCGCAGGCCAAGCAGGACAAGACGCAGGAGTACACGACCTGGCTGGCGTCGGTGGGCCACCACCCGAAGGCGCTGGACGCGCTCAAGGCGGCCGGGGAGGACCGTGGCCTCGCCGAGTCGCTGCTCGGCGCGATCGACGTCGATGCCCGCGTTGGGGCCGTGCTCCTCGAGGGGAAGCTGACCGCGCTCCAGCTCACCCACGTCGTCGACGTCCCCGCCGCCGTGCTCGGCGTCCTGGTGGCTGGCGGGCTCACGGCGAAGCAGGTGGGCGCCTTCGGTGCGAGCGAGAACCACGCCTCACTGCTGGCCGGCCTGGGTGCCGTGCAGGTGCCGGTGGCACGGATCCAGGACCTCATCGCCGACCTCGAACGCTTCCGCCCCGAGATCGGCGACGACGACGAGCGGGCCGCGCTGGCCACGCTCCTGGTGGGCGCGACCCCCGCCCAGGTGCTGGCGCTGCGCCAGGCGCTGCCCAAGGCGGTCAATCCCAAGCTCGCCGCGCTCGTGCCGCTCCTGCCCAAGGCCGCCGACCCCGCCGAGCTCGCCACCGTCCTGGCGTTCTGCGACAAGGCGGGATGGACCGGCGACCTCATCCACACCACCATCACCGGCGTCCCGGACGCCAGCGCGCTCGCCGTGCTCCAGGACGCGGTGCACGCCGCCGAGCTCGGCCGTTTCGCGAAGCTGGGCGAGTTCGCGTCGTGGCTGTACGCCGTCGACCGCCTCGTCGGGGCCGGGTACCTCACGATCGCGGCCAACGGCACGTGGCGGAGACTCCCCGGCGACACGATGGTCACCGACGAGCAGAAGTACGACGTGAAGCTCGCCGCCGGTGGCGCCGTGCAGGACACCTTCGTCGTGCACTACCACCCGGGCGCCAGCGGGGCCAGCGTCGGCAACGCCAACGCCTCCAAGGCACACCTCAAGCCGCGGCCGGGAGGCGACGAGCGCTACAAGTCGCCCGACACCCTCAAGTCCGTCCGTCCGAAGATCCAGCTGCGCCCTCCCGCCTGAGCGACCCTTGCACCGCCGTCCAGGGCCGGGCAGGCTGCCGGGCATGCGTCGTCTTCTCGGGACCCTCGTCGTCGCTGCCTGCGCAGCCCTCCTCGTCACCCCACCCGCCACCGCCGGCCACGACCGCCCGCGGCTGGACGTGCGGCAGACCGTCATCGACCCGACCGCGGGCTTCCGCGGCCTGGACGCCGTCGACAGCCGCACCGCGTGGGTCTCGGGCGCGAAGGTGGTGGGCACGGCCGTGACGGGCGCGGTGTACCGCACCCACGACGGCGGCCGCACCTGGGACGACGTCACGCCGCCCGGCGCCGCGGGCCTGCAGTTCCGCGACGTCGAGGTGCTCGGCCGGCGCACCGTCGTCGTGCTCGCGATCGGCGAGGGTGAGCTGTCGCGCGTGTACCGCACCACCGACGACGGCCGCACCTGGACCGAGACGTTCCGCAACGTCGACCCGGCCGCGTTCTACGACTGCGTCGACTTCTACCCCGACGGTCGCACCGGCCTGGTGATGGGCGACCCGGTCGACGGCAAGTTCCAGATCCTGCGCACCGACGACGGCGGCGCCACCTGGCGGCTGCTGCCGAGCGACCGGATGCCCGACGCCACCGGCGAGTTCGGCTTCGCCGCCAGCGGCGACTGCCTGGTGGTGAACGGGCGCACCGCCTACTTCGGCACCGGCGGCGAGCGTTCGCGGGTCTTCTCGTCCCGCGACGGCGGCCGGTCCTGGACCGCCACCGACTCCACGATCCCGGCCGGGGAGGCGGCCGGCGTCTTCGGGTTCGCCTTCGACCGCAGCCACGGCGTCGCCGTCGGCGGCGACTTCAGCGCGCCCGCCGACGGCACCGACGCCTCCGCCGTCCAGCGAGGCCACCGCTGGAAGAACGGCGGCGACCTCACCCACCTCGCCGAGGACGCCGCCTTCCTGCCGGGCGGCTACCTGGTCGCCACCGGCGAGTCCGGCGACGTCGCCGGCACCAGCTGGTCGAGCGACGGCGGCCGCTCCTGGCGCCACCTCTCCGACATCGGCTTCCACACCCTCGACTGCACCGGCAATGCCTGCTGGGCGGCGGGCGGCAAGGGCCGGGTCGCGGTGGTGACCTTCCGGCGGTGACCGTTCGCGGGGTGCGTACCGTCGCCCCGTGACCAGCCGGAGCGAGGTCGGCGCCGGGCTCGACCAGGCCCGGCGGACCGCGCTGTACCGCCGCACGCTCGCCGTCGTCGTCGTCTCGCAGGTCTTCGGTGGCGCCGGGCTGGCCGCGGGGATCACCGTCGGTGCGCTGCTCGCCCAGGACATGCTCGGCGGCGAGGGCGTGGCCGGGCTCCCGACCGCACTGTTCACGCTGGGGTCGGCGGCGGCCGCGTTCGCGGTCGGTCGCTCCACCCAGCGGGCGGGACGGCGGGTCGGTCTCGCCGGCGGCTTCCTCGCCGGGGCGGTGGGCGCCGTCGGGATCGTGGTGGCCGCGGTGGTCGACAGTCCGGTGCTGCTCTTCGTGTCCCTCTTCGTCTACGGCTCGGGCACCGCCACGAACCTCCAGGCGCGCTACGCGGGCACGGACCTGGCGCCCGACGACCAACGCGCCACCGCCGTCTCGGTGGCGCTGGTGTCGACGACGTTCGGCGCGGTGGCGGGGCCCAACCTGGTCGAGCCGCTGGGCCACCTGGCCACAGGGCTCGGCCTCCCCGCCCTCACCGGCCCGTTCCTGCTCGCCGCCGCCGCCTACGGCGTGGCCGGGGCGGTGCTGTTCGCGTTCCTGCGCCCCGACCCGTTGCTCGTGGCCCGCGCGCTCGCCGAGCCCGTGACCGGCACCGACCCCGCCGACACCACCGACACCGCCGCTCCGCGGGACGCCCGACCGCACGGCAGCGGCGTGGCGGTGGGCGCGACGATCATGGTGCTCACCCAGATCGCCATGGTCGCGATCATGACGATGACGCCGGTCCACATGCGGCACCACCACCACGACCTGGGCGAGGTGGGGTTCGTGATCGGCATGCACGTCGGCGCGATGTTCCTGCCCTCGCTGGTCACCGGCCGCCTCGTCGACCGGCTCGGCCGGCTCACGATGGCCGGCGCCTCCGCGGCGACGCTCCTGGCCGCGGGTCTCGTCGCCGCCCTCGTCCCCGGTGACTCCTTGGCGCTCCTCACCGTCGCCCTGGTGCTGCTCGGTCTGGGCTGGAACTTCGGCCTGATCAGCGGCACCGCACTGATCGTCGACTCCACGCCGCTGGCCACTCGGGCCCGCACCCAGGGTGCCGTCGACGTGCTCATCGCGCTCGCGGGCGCCGGCGGCGGAGCGGCGTCGGGCGTCGTCGTCGGCGCCTCGAGCTTCGCCACACTGTCGCTCGCCGGTGGCTTCCTGGCCCTCGCGCTCGTCCCGTCGTGGCCTGGCACCGGGCCGCCATCCGGTGAGGCGGACACCGCTCCTCGTCGCGGGGCTCCTGCTCATCGGGCTCAACCTGCGGCCGGCCGTGGCCTCGGTGGGGCCGGTCCTCTCCGAGGTGCAGGCCGACACCGGCCTGGGCTCCATCGGCGCCGGTGTGCTCACCGCGATGCCCGTGCTCTGCTTCGGCGGCTTCGCGTTCGTGGTGCCGGGCCTCGCCCGGCGGCTCGGCGTGCACCGGCTGCTGGGCGTGGCGCTGACCGTGCTCGCGGCCGGCCTCCTGGTGCGCCTGCACCCCTCGACCCTCGCCCTGTTCGCCGGCACCGTGCTCGCGGGCGCCGCGATCGCGGTCGGCAACACCACCGTGCCCGCCGTGGTGAAGACCGACCTCGCCCACCGCACCGGGGCCGTGATGGGGCTCTACTCGATGAGCCTGTCGCTCGGAGCAGCCCTCGCCTCGGGCCTCACGGTGCCGATCGCGACCCGGCTCGACGACGACTGGCGGCCGGCGCTCGCCGTCTGGGCGCTGCCGGCGCTGCTCGCGCTGGTCGCGTGGTCGCCGCAGCTGCGGCGCGGCCCGGCGCCGACGCCGCCCGACGACGCGACGCCGAGGCCGCGGCTGCTCCACGACCGGGCGGCGCTCGCCGTCACCGCGTTCATGGGCGTGCAGAGCCTCGGCTTCTACGCCACGCTCACCTGGGCCCCGAGCGTGCTCGTGGACGCCGGGCTCTCGGCCGCGGCCGGCGGCTGGCTGCTGGCGCTGTCGACGGTGCCGAGCATGCTGGCGTCGCTGGTCACGCCGTCGCTGGCCGAGCGGAGCAGACCCGCGTGGCTGCCGGTCGTGCTCTCGGCCGCGGTGTGCGGGGTCGGCTACGTGGGCCTCGCGGTCGCCCCGCGGGAGGGCGCCGCGGTGTGGATGCTCGCGCTCGGGGCCGGCCAGGGCGCCTCGCTCAGCCTCGCGCTCGGCGCGATCGTGTGGCGCAGCCCCGACCCGGTGCACGCCGCCCGGCTGTCCACGATGGCGCAGGGCTTCGGCTACCTGATCGCCGCCGCCGGCCCCGCGCTCGTCGGCGTCCTCCACGCGGCCACCGGCGACTGGACGCTCGCGCTGGCGGTGCTGTTCGCGCTGCTGCTCCCCCAGGTGTGGGCGGGCACGGTGGCCATCCGACCGGCCTCGCGTGGCACTAGCGATAGGAAGGACCCATGACCGACGACCCGGACTCAGACCTGGCCTCCGAGCTCGTCGCGCTCCGCCGCCGGCTGCACGCGCATCCGGAGGTGGGCCTCCAGCTGCCGGTCACGCAGGCCACGGTGCTGGAGGCGCTCGACGGGCTGCCGCTCGAGGTCACCACCGGGTCGGCGCTGACGTCGGTGGTGGCCGTGCTGCGCGGCGGACGGCCCGGGCCGGCGGTGCTGCTGCGCGGCGACATGGACGCCCTGCCCGTCACCGAGGCCACCGGTCTCGACTTCGCGAGCACCGTCGACGGCGCGATGCACGCGTGCGGGCACGACCTGCACACCGCGATGCTCGTCGGGGCGGCGCGGCTGCTGGCTGCGCGTCGCGACGAGCTCGCCGGCGACGTCGTCCTCATGTTCCAGCCCGGCGAGGAGGGGTGGGACGGCGCCGGGCACATGGTGGCCGAGGGCGTGCTCGACGCCGCCGGCCGCCCGCTCACTGCGGCGTACGGCGTGCACGTGGTGGCCGCCCGGTTCGGCCGCGGCGTGTTCACCACCCGGCCCGGCCCGCTGCTGGCGGCGAGCGACAAGCTGCTCGTCACCGTGCGCGGCGAGGGCGGCCACGGCTCGGCGCCGCACCGCGGCCGCGACCCCGTCGTCGCCGCGGCCGAGATCGTCACCTCGCTGCAGAGCATGGTCACCCGCCGCTTCGACGTCTTCGACCCCGTCGTGCTCACGATCGGCTCGCTGCACGCCGGCACCGCCCACAACGTCATCCCCGACACCGCCGAGCTCGCGGGCACCGTGCGCTCCTTCTCCCCCGAGGCCCGCGAGCGGATGCGCGCCCTCGCCCCCGAGGTGTGCCGCCAGGTCGGCGCCGCGCACGGCGTCCGGGTCGACGTCGACTACGTCGAGGAGTACCCGCTCACCGTCAACGACGAGCAGGAGACGGCGTTCACCGCCGACGTCGTGCGCGACCTGTTCGGCGCCGACCGCTTCGACCCGCTCCCCACTCCGATGACCGGCGCCGAGGACTTCTCCCGCGTGCTCGCCGAGGTGCCCGGCTGCTTCGTCTTCCTCGGCGCCCACGCGGGCGGCGGCGTCGAGGCGGCCGACAACCACAGCCCCCGCGCCGTCTTCGACGACGCCGTCCTCACCGACGGCGCCCTCCTCCTCGCCGAGCTCGCGCTGCGGCGGCTGGGGCAGGAGCGGCTGAAAGTTCCGGCCCCGGCGATACAACCTGCCCGCCCGGTGGCGGCATCTGTGGTGGTGTGGAGGCCACGATGAGCGCGGACGAGACGCTGGTGACGACGGCCGGCTCGGCCGCCGACCGGGATGCCGAGTTCGCCGAGTTCTTCGCCACGGCCTGGCCGCGGATGTTCCGCACCGCGTTCGCGGTCAGCGGCGACGCCGGCGCTGCCGAGGACGCCACCCAGAACGCCTTCGCCAAGGCGTACGCGTCGTGGCATCGGGTGCGCGGGGCGGACCACCCGGAGGCGTACGTGCGCCGGATGGTGGTCAACGAGGTGCTCGGACTCCGCCGACGTGGGTGGTGGCGGCGGGAACGTGCCCAGGACGACAGCACGCTCGACGCGCTCGCGGTCGGGTCGCTCGAGGGCGAGGCGGTCGACCGCGCCGCGCTCTGGGCGGCCGTGCAGACGCTCGCGCCACGGCAGCGCGCCGTGATCGTGCTGCGGTACTACGAGGACCTCTCGGAGTCGGAGATCGCCGCCGTCCTCGGCTGCCGGCCCGGCACCGTCAAGTCCCAGGCCTCCGCCGCACTCGCCACCTTGCGCAGGCTGACCGCCGAGTCGGACCAGGAGGACCTGTCATGAGCGCCACCCAGCTGCACGACGCCATCGCGGACGTGGTCGACCAGGTCACGCCCCCACCCGGTGACCTCACCACGGTGCGGGCGCGCGGCCACCGGATCCGACGCCGCCGGCGCGGGCTCGCCGCCGCGGCTGCCACGACCGCGGTCGTCGCCGTCGGCGCCGTCGTCGGCGTCGTCGTCGCCACTCCCGACGGAGCCGGGAAGACCGACGGCGGTCAGGTGCTCGACCCGGTCGGCACGCTCGACCTGTCCGCCGGCCTCCGCGCGGTCGGGACGCCCGACGGCGCCGAGATCCACCTCGGCGGACGCACCTTCTCCGGGGGCGAGCTCCCCTCGGACCTCGACACCGACGCGGTCGTCACCGACGCCGGAGTCGTGTTCTACCGCGACTCCTCCCCGTACCTGCTCGACGCCGCCGGCGAGTTCACCCAGCTCGATGCGGCACCGCGCGGGGGCGCTGACGTCCGCCCGACCGCCAAGGCCGACGGCGCGCTGGTGGCCTACGGGCTGCCCGCCGAGGGCGGGATGGAGGTCGTGGTGCACGACCTCGCGGCCGACCGCGAGCTGGCCCGCCGGATGGTCGAATGCGACGGCGCCGCGTGCGGCGACCTGGTCATCGACGCCCTCGACGACGGCGCCGTGTTCCTCCGCACGTCGACCGGCACGGTGTCGTGGGACTACGCGTCCGACGAGATCGAGCCCTTCACGACCGGCGCGACCCGGGTGGCCGACGTCCGCAACGGCGTCGTGCTCTACGACGGTCCGCAGCCCGCCACCCCGGCCGCCAAGCGGTACCGGCTGGTCCGCGGCGCGATCGACGCACAGCTCACCCTCGACGGGCGCTACGTCGTGTCCTGGTCGAGCCGGCTGCGGCCCACCACCCCCGGCGACCCGGTGGTCGTCCTCGACCAGCCCGGGGCCGGCGTCGGCTACGCGTTCTGGGCGATCGACACCGACGGTTCGGTCCTGGTCGCCGTTCCCAGCCCGAGGGGAGCCACGGCGCGGGTGTTCGACTGCCCGGTCTCCGACGGACCGTGCGACGTGGTGGTCGACGAGCTCGACACCATGAGCGGCGACCCGGTGTTCATCGGCGTCGACATGTGAGGCATGCGGTTGGCTGGACCCATGATCCCGACCGCGGATGTGACGACCAGGGACGAGCTGCTGCTGTGGCTCGACTCCAAACGGCAGCACGTACGACGGCAGCTCGAGGCGCTCGCCGAGACAGACCGGCGGCGGTCGCAGGTGCCGTCGGGATGGACACCGCTGGGCGCCGTGCAGCACCTGGCCCTCGACGTCGAGCGGGTCTGGTTCCGCGCCGTGATGGCCGGTGAGCAGGTCGAGCTCCCGCAGGGCTACGAGGGCTGGACGGTGTCGCCCGATCGCACGAGCGCCGAGGTGCTCGAGGAGTACGAGACCGAGTGCCGGCTCGCCGACGACGCCGTCCGCGACCTCGCGCTCGACGCCGCACCGGTGTGGTGGTTCGAGGGCGCCGGCACCCCGCCGTACACGACGCTGCGCGAGGTGCTGCTGCACGTGCTCGTCGAGACCGCCACCCATGCCGGTCACCTCGACATCTGCCGCGAGCTCGCCGACGGCGGGCAGCGGCTGGTGCTCGACCGGCCCGACTAGCCGGGCGGCAGGCGAACACCGAGCCACTGCTCGGCCCCGAACTCCTCGAACCGGTCGACCTCGGTGAAGCCGAGGCGCTGTGCGAGCCGGACCGAAGCCACGTTGGCCACCTGGGTGCAGACCACCACCGGCTGGCCGGGCAGCACGCTCGTCACCCAGTCCAGCGCGGCGCCGACCGCCTCGGTGGCGTACCCGGCACCCCAGGCCGCGGGCAGGAACAGGTAGCTGACCTCGACGTCATGGCCGTCGAGATGCACACGGCCGGGGCGTTCGGGATCGCGTCGGTCGAAGGTGACGGTCCCGACGAACTCACCGTCGCGCTCGACCGCGAAGAACCCCGGGCGGTCGCCCGGAAGCGCCGGCACGACGCGCTCGAGCTCGGCGCGATCCCGCGGCCCGCCGAGGTAGCGGTAGACCTCAGCCGATGCGTGCAGCTCGATCAGCCCGGCACGATCGCCGGACGCGGAGCGGCGCAGCGTCAACCGCTCGGTGTGGATCGGCTCCGGCGGCCACGCGACCGCTCCGAGCCCTGCCACCCGCGCACGATAGCCGGGCGGCACGCTACGAAAGGACCGCTCGAGCTCACGCTCCCGCCGCTGCTCGGGATGGGTCGCGGTGGGCCAGGGTGAGCGACGCGAACAGTGTGAGCGCGACGTGATCGAAAGGCCCGCCCATGCCGATGTGCCGACGTGCGTCTCTCCGAGAAACTGGCCGCAGTGTCAGCCCCTGCTGAGAGAATCAGTGCGTGAGCAGCCTCAACCCCGAAGACGTCTATGCCGCAGTCCGCGCCATCCCGGTGGGCGCCGTGCTCACGTACGGCGACCTTGCCGAGCGCGTGGGCCTCACTCGTAATCACGCCCGCGCGGTCGGCAACGTGCTCGGGAACCGGCCCGACAACGACGCCTGGATGACCACCCCTGCCGAGGACCATGACATTCCTTGGTGGCGAGTCGTGAAGGCTGATGGCACGCTGCTGGCCGATCAGGACGACAACGGGTGGGTTGATTGGGCCAAGTCCGTGCTGGTCAGCGAGGGTGTGGCCTTCACCGACGATGGACGCGTGGCCAGCCTCGCCACTGCCCGCCGCCACCCGAGCGGCAGTGGTACGCGCACGTCTCAGGCGAAGCCGTACCTCGCGCCCGAACCCTGCTGGAAGCACGAGACCATTCAGTACTCCTGCCGAGAGTGCGCGCCGAGCTGCTAGGCCCACGCAGTGGCCAACCACATCTCAACCGCACTCACATGCCGCATGGAGCGCGGCCCTGCCGCGAGCGGACGCAACCTGCTGCGAAGATGCCCGCGTGGCGATAGACCGTTCAAGGCAGCTGTGGACTGGGGATGCTCCATCAGACCTTGACGAGTTCGTGACCGCTTTCAGCGGCGAAAGCTACCCAGCACGGAGGGTTGTCCACGCGACCTGCGCGTCATGCGGCAGCGACGGGTTCACCGTCGCTCTCGATGAGGAGGAAGGCTGCGCCGTCCGTACCTGCGTCTCATGCGGTGACGCCAAGGCACTGCTCGACTCTGAGGAGTACGTGGACGATGCCACGTTGGAAGGTGCTGAGTGTCCGTGCGGTGGCACAACGTTCAACACCGCCGTGGGCTTCGCGTTCTACGAGGACAGCAACGACGTGAAGTGGGTCTACCTGGCCCTGCGTTGCACGCAGGACGGAGTTCTCGGTTGCTACGCCGACTGGAAGATTGGCTACGCCCCATCCGAACACCTGCTGCGCGCGGTCTAACCGAACGTCCGACCATGGCTCCCCTCTGTGTCAAGCAGGGGTGGCGATTGGTGGTTCTAGGATCGGTGGTGGCGGGTCCGGGAAGTGACTTGTCCGAAGAGCCGGTGTGGGGATGTGAGCCGGTCGCGCTGGAGTCAGAGTCGTTGCCCCGTTGTCCTCCCGGGCCCGTCACCTCGCCCGGTCGTCGGCTGAGCGCTGATGTCGTTGAGGGCGTCGTCGAGCATGGTGCGGTAGACGATGTCGGACAGTCGGCGTTTCAGGCAGCGCATCGCCTCCATCGAGGACTTCCCGGCGAGCTTCTTGCGGTCGTAGTAGTCGCGGCCCGGGGACGGGTTGCGCAGCTGGACGACGGCCATGATGTGCAGGACGTGGTTGATCTGCCGGTTCCCGGCCCGTGACAGCCGGTGGCGCACCGCGTCTCCCGAGGAGGCGTCGATGGGTGCGGTGCCGTTCCAGGACGCGAAGTGGCCGCGGTCGGGGAACCGGGTGATGTCGCCGACCTCGACCAGGATCCGGGCCGCGCCCGGGGGGCCGATGCCGTTGAGGTCCATCAACGTCGACCCGGTCGCGGCCACGAGCTCACGCAGCTCCTTGTCGACGGCCTTCTTGCGCGCATAGACCCGCTCGAGGTCCGCGACCAGCTCGGCCGCGACCCGGCGGCGGGTCTTGCCCGCGACGTCGCGGGGCCGCACCTTCGCCAGCAGCGCCTTGGCCTGGGCCGCGGAGAGGTCCTTCTTCGCCCCGCCGGGGATCAGCTCGACCAGCAGGCGATGGATCTGCGAGGTCATCCGGGTGTGGTCCTCACCCAGCGACCGACGCCGGTCGACCAGGACCCGCAGCGCCGCGAGCTGCTCGTCATCCACCACCGGCCGCAGCCCGGCCATCCGGGTCCCGACCAGCGCGACGGAGTGGGCGTCGGTGGCGTCGGTCTTGCGGCCGTGACCGGTCGCGAACACCCGCGCTCGCGCTGAGAGCTTCGGCGGCACGTCGACGACCTGCTCGCCGGCAGCTAGCAGCCGGACCGCGACGTGATGGCCGATCCCGTTGCACCCCTCGACCGCCCACACCCGGTGCTCGAGTGCCGGCTGGATCTCGTTGACGTAACGCCTCATCGCGGCGAACCCGGCCTTGTCGGTGGCGAACCGACCTTCGCCCAGCTTGATGCCGGACCCGTCGACGGCCTCGATCGTGGCCGACAACTTGTGCGGATCGACCCCGATGATCACCTGCTGGTTGCTGCTCAACACCCACCTCCCAAACGGACCGCGTCCTCGAACGAGGACCTGAGGACGGTCGGGTGGGCAGTGCTACTAAGAGCAGAGCAGTCCCTTCTCGAGCCACACCAGACCAGCGGTGACCAGCCGGTCGCAGACCATGGAAGAGCCACACCGTGCCGGTGGGCAGCCGCACGCGAGAGCCGCCGACCAGTCGCCTAGACCGCAGTCTGGCCAGACCCCGATCCTGCCGTCGAGTCTCTAGTAGCCGCACTGCGGGACCGGTGCTCCGTCCGACGGGTCGCCGGGCGGGTCGGCTAAACCTCGCCGAGCGCCATCATGACCGCCTTCGGGTCTGCGACTGGGACCACACCGGGCGCGTACTTCAGCGGGACGCCGCCGCGTCCGTGACGCAGAGCACCGCCCAGGGCAGTGCCTCGAGCCGACCTCCGGGGATCTCGTCGCCGCACACGTCGCAGCGCCCGTAGGTGTCGTCGTCCAGCTTCTCGAGCGCTCGGAGGACGTCGCGCCTGACCACCTGCATGTTGTCGTGGACGGCGACCTGGGAGAGCCGGTCGACCGCCATCTGGGTGCCGTCGCCGACCCGCTTGCCGAAAGAGATGTTCTCCGAGTCGGTTGGGGGCGCGGACATGATGCCCATCGCGTTGTCGATCTCGGCGAGCTTGACGGTCAGGGTCGTGCGGACGTCGCCCATCCCGCCAGCATGTCCTACGCCCCACGGAAGAGTCCTCCCTGCGGGTCGACGAGCGCTCGAGAATTGACCGCTTGTCCCTGCGCCGAAGGCCGCCAAGTCGTTTGCTCTTGTCGCGACCAGGGCGGTCGTGCCGACGTGCGGGCGGAGGATCAGTCGCCCGCAGCCCAGCGAGTCACATCGTGACTCTCGTAAGTCCTCGACTCCGTTTCGAGCGCGGTGGTGCATTCGACGGCCAGCATCCCGCGCTTCCCGTGATCAAGACGCAGTGTTAGTCGCGCAGCGGTCACGGTGCCAGCGGGCACTCCGTCGCGGTCGAATCGATCCCTCAGCCAACGGCTCGTCTCGTCCGCTATCTCAAGCGTGGGCGACAGTTCAAGGCCCTCGATGGTCGTCGTCCCCGTCAGGAGATCGACGGTGACAACCGAACCAGACGACAAGTCGCGGAGTCGTGGGAGGTCGCCGTACAGCCTCCATCCGCACGCGATCTGCGTCGGCGTATTCGCAAGGTCTTTCAGCAGCCCACGACGCACAAGGCAGGACGATAGCTAGGGCGCTAGAAAGGCGTGGGTGGAAACACCCGGACATGTCACTGTCGGCTCCGCCCGACCATGCCGCCCTGAGCTCGCGGTCGTGCCGAGAGTCGGTGGGCGGAGTGGTGCTGTCGTCAGCCGGCGACGTGTCCGTCGACCACATGCAGATGCTCGGTGTGACCAGGTGAGAAGGCTGCGATGTGCTGCGGTGTCCCGTGGTGATCGCGGCTCGGCTTGAAACGCCCACGGGCGACGGCATCGTCAAAGGCCCCAATGCCGACCGGGTACTCAGTGACAAGGCCCGTGAGGCTGTGTCGTTCAACCCACGCGAGCGCCTGCTCTTTGCTGGCGAAGACGCCGGCAGCGTGGCGCGCCCCATCACCGTGGAAGATCCAGACGGACTCAGGCGCATCGCTCATCCGAGCGATGCTTGCAGAAGCCGCTCGACGATGCCGCGCTGCGGGCTCCGCCCGACCTTGCCGCGTTGCGGCCAATCGCCTCGGGCAGTCAAACGGCACCGCGGTAGGACTCGGCGTTGGCCATGCGGGCATCTGAACCGATCTCACGTTCGTCTCGGCGGACTCGGTGGGTCGCGGTGGGCGAGGGTGTGGTGGCGGGGGCAGAGGATGTCGGCGTCTTTCAGGTTGGTCTTGCCGCCGCGGCTCCAGGGCTTCTTGTGGTGGACGTGGCACAGCCAGGCGGGGACGTCGCAGGTCGGGTGTCTGGCAGTGCTTCTGGGTGATCGCGAGGGCGAGGCGTTGGGCCTCGGTGTGGAAGCGGCTGAGGCGGCCGAGGTCGAGGACGCGTGAGGGGCCGTCGAGGACGGCGGGCACGATCCCGGCCTCGCAGGCCAACCGGCGGACGGCGCCGGCGGAGAGTCGGCTGCCGGTGTCGACGGTGGCGGCCTTGAGGCCGCCGAGCAGGGTGTCGAGGTCCATGGTGACCACGACGGTGGCGTTGATGCCGCCGGCGTGGGGGAGCTTGTCGGCCGGGTAGCGGGAGACGTACTCGGCGAAGGCCTGGCCGAGGCGGTGGTGGGTGGGTCGTTCGTGGTCGTAGGTCTCGCCGTTCGCCCGCTGGTGCTTCGGCGCGGCCATGGACATGAGCGCCTTCTTGAGCATCCCGCCCGCCAGGGCGGGGAGCGTGAACTTGCCCTTGACCTTGCCGTCGCCGGTCTCCCACATCGAGAACGACGTCGCCTTCGCGGCCTCGCGCTCCTCCGTTCCAGCAGCTCGCCCTCGTGGGCGTCGGCGGCGTCGGGGTCGACCACCTCGAGCACCCGGCGGCCGAAGGTCTTGAGGGCCTTGGCGTCGTGGTGCTCGGCCAGGGCGACGAGGTGCTTGGTGCACTGCTCGCGCAGGTCCGGCTGGTCGGGGAGAGCGTCGACGGCTTGGCAGATCACCGTCGCCTGTTCGGGGAGCACGTGGCCGGCGGCCATCGCCTGCCGCACTGTCTGGTGCTTCTCGAGCGCGGCAGCCAGGCGGGTGTGCTTGTAGGCCGCGGGCCGGGTGGCGTTCGTGGCGTTGGCGTACCAGCCGGCGACGCCGGCGTCGTCGAGGGTGTCGGCATGGGTGAGGAGCCGGGATTCCAGCTCGGCGGCCCGGTTCATCAGATGGGTCAGCTCGACCAGGGCGTCGCGGGTCTCGGTCAGGTCCAAGGACCACGCCGGGGCGTCGGCCACTGCAGCCAGCGCGGCCTTCGCGCGCACGATCGCGGCCGGGATCGGGTGTCCCGGTGTCGGTTCATGCGGCTGGTTGGCCATGGGTCTACTCAAGCACTCGCCACCGACAGTTCTGGGCTCGTATCTGGCTCAACCACAGGGGTTTCGGTCACGAGGTGGTAACGATCTCGGCTGCTCGAAATGCCTCCTCGTCCCGGGTTGCCTCGCCGTCGATTGGTGAGCCGAGCGCCGTCACCTCGTCGTCGATCTTGCGGTCGGATCCGGCCCCGAGCGTCTCCGTCGTCCTTGCGTTGTCGTGGGGTGGCATCGACCCGTCACAAACTGCAGAGCCGTCCCTCGAACGGTGCTGTCCCTGCCAGTTTGTGACGGGTCGATGCGGGTGCGTCTCACCGTCGCCGGCACAGTTCGGTGCAGCGCGGCCGCTCACACTGCCGGTTGACCGTCGGTACGTCCTGTGGCACGGTCTCTGTAATCAATTACGTAATCGATTACAGGAGGAGCGGATGGCGGAGCGCGCCACGGTGAGCCGGGTGGCCGAGGCCGCTGGGGTGTCGGTGGCGTCGGTGTCGCGGGTGCTCAACGGGCTGCCGGCGAGCGACGACGTGCGGCGGCGGGTCGAGACCGCGGCCGCCGACCTCGGTTACCGGCCCAACGCGGCCGCCCGCTCGCTCAAGGTGCAGCGCACCCATCAGCTCGCCTTCGCAGTCGCCGACGTCGGCAACCCCGTGTACGTCGAGATGATGCGCGCCGTCGAGGACGAGACCCGCGCCCGCGGCTACCGGCTGCTCGTGTCCTCCACCGGCGGCCGCACCGCCGACGTGCTCGACCTGCTCGACAGCCTCGGCCACGGCTACGCCGACGGCCTGGTGCTCAGCCCATTGCGGGTGGAGCCAGCGCTGCTCGACGCGCTGCGTGCCACCGAGAAGCCGGTGGTGGTGATCGGCACCGTGCCGAAGGAGGTCGGCGTCGACAACGTGCGCGCCAACTCGGCCGGCGGGGTGCGGCTGGCGCTGGAGCACCTGCACGCGCAGGGACGCCGTCGCATCGCGTTCGTGAACGGCCCCGCCGACACCGTGCCCGGGTCCGCCCGGCACCGGGCCTTCGAGCGCACCGCCCGCGCCCTCGGCCTGGACGCCGACGACGACCTGCGGGTCGAGGCCGGCGACTTCACCCTCGTCGAGGGGCGCAAGGCCGCCGCCTCGCTGCTCGACAAGGTCACCCCCGACGCCGTGCTCGGCGGCAACGACCTGCTCGCCGTCGCCACCATGCAGGTGCTGGCCGACCGGGGCCTCGCCGTGCCGGACGACGTCGCCGTCGTGGGCATGGACGACACCGAGCTGGCCGAGGTCACCACCCCGGGCCTCACCAGCGTGGATCTCGGGGCGGCGCAACGTGGCCGGGCCGCGGCCCAGCTCCTGCTCGACCGCCTCGACCACCCCGACCGCGAGGCCCAGCGCGTCACCGTGGCGCCCCGGCTCACGGTCCGCGGGTCGTCGCAGGGCCCTCAGGGAAGGACCACGACATGACCACCGCCCAGCTCGACGCGCCGGCCGAGCCCGCCGCGCCGCGGCGCAAGGACCGCCGGCCCGGCCGCGCGGGCGGCACCGGCGTCCAGGCCTGGCTGCTGCTCCTGCCCGCCCTCGCGCCCGTGGCGCTGTTCAGCGTCTGGCCGCTGGTGCAGGGCATCTACCTCGGCTTCACCGACTCCCGCGCCGGGCTCAACCAGGTCACCCACTTCACCGGCGTCGAGAACTACGTCGACCTGCTGAGCAACGACCTCTTCTGGTCGTCGTTCCGCATCGGCCTGATCTGGGCGGTGTCGGTCACCGCGCTGCAGTTCGTGGCCGCCATGGGCCTCGCGCTGCTCCTCAACGCCAACCTGCGCTTCAGCTGGCTCGCCCGCACCCTCGCGCTGGTGCCGTGGGCGATGCCGCCGGTGGTGACGGCGGTGATGTGGCGGCTGGTCTACGAGCCGCAGGCCGGCCCGGTCAGCGGCGCCAGCCAGGCGCTCGGATTCGGCCAGCTCAACCTGCTCGGCGACTTCACCACCGCGCTGCCCGCCGTCATCGTCGTGGGCGTCTGGTCCGGCATGCCGCAGACCACGATCGCCCTGCTGGCCGGCCTCCAGGGCATGGACCACACGCTCCACGAGGCCGGCGCGGTCGACGGCGCCGGCGCGTGGAGCCGGTTCCGGCACCTCACGATGCCCGAGCTCAAGCCGGTGATCATCGCGATCACCACGCTGAACTTCATCTGGAACTTCAACACCTTCGACCTCATCTACGTGCTCACCAAGGCGGGCCCGGCGGCCAGACCCGGCTGCCGATGCTGTTCGCCTACAACGAGGCGTTCCGCTACGGGCAGTTCGGCTCGGCGGCCGCGATGGCCAACGTGATGGTGCTCGTGATCTGCGGGTTCCTCGTCTTCTACCTGCGGTCCCGGCTGAAGGGAGCCGACCGATGAGCATCGGCCTCACGAGCACCCGGGCCCGCGTCGGGCAGTACGTCGCCCTCGCCGCCTACCTCGTCTTCCTCGGCTTCCCGCTGGTGTGGCTGCTCTCGACGGCGTTCAAGAGCAGCCAGGAGATCGCGCTCGGCGGCTCGGGCCTCATCCCGTCGAACCCCACGCTGAGCAACTTCGCCGACGGCATCGAGCGCGCCAACCTCTGGGAGGCCGGTCGCAACAGCCTGATCGTCGCCCTCGCGGCCACCGTGCTCACCGTCGCGGTGTCGCTGCCCGCGGCCTACTCGCTGGCGCGGTTCCGCACCGTGCTGCGGCCGATCACGCTCGGCTGGGTGCTGGTGAGCCAGGTGTTCCCGACGATCCTCGTGATCATCCCGCTGTTCCTGATCCTGCGGCAGTTCCAGCTCGACGACTCCCTGGTCGGCCTGATCATCGTCTACGTCGTGTTCACGCTGCCGTTCTGCCTGTGGATGCTCATCGGCTTCGTCTCCGCGATCCCGGTCGACCTCGAGGAGGCCGGCGCGGTCGACGGCGCCAGCCGGTTCCGCGTCCTGGTGAGCATCGTGGTGCCGCTGCTCCGACCCGGCATCGTCGCCACCGCGATGTTCGCGTTCATCTCGGCGTGGAACGAGTTCCTCTTCGCGCTGGTGCTGATCCAGACGCCGTCCAAGGTCACGCTGCCGCTGACGCTGTCGCGCTTCACCGGCGCCGAGGGCCAGGTGCAGCTCGGCGCGCTCGCCGCCGCGGCGCTGCTGGCCACCATCCCCAGCCTGCTGTTCTTCGCGCTGATCCAGCGCCGCCTCACCAGCGGCCTGCTCACCGGCGCGGTGAAAGGGTGAGAACGACCATGAGATCGAAGCCGATCATCACCAGCGCCGCCGCGGCCCTGACCCTGGTCGCCAGCGGCTGCGCCACCGCCACCTACACCGGCGACCCCGACGACGACGGCGGGCCGCTGCGCTTCCAGAGCCTCGCCTTCCAGGAGACCACCGTGAAGGTCACGAAGGAGATCGTGGACTCCTGGAACGAGGACAACCCCAACACCCAGGTCGAGCTGGTGCAGGGCAGCTGGGACTCGGTGCAGGACCAGCTCGTCACCCAGTTCCAGGGCGGCACGGCGCCCGACATCATCCAGTACGAGTCGTCGGCGATGACGACGTTCGCCCAGCAGGGCTACCTCGCCGACCTCAGCACGAGCCTCAGCCCCGAGACCCGCGACGCCGTCGACGACGACATCTGGGACACGGTCACCGTCGACGGGCAGGTGATCGCCGCGCCCACGCTGCTGCAGAGCTACGTGGTGTTCGCCAACCGCGACCTGCTCGAGCAGGCCGGCGTCGACGTGCCCGAGGGCGACACCTGGTCGTGGGACGACTTCCAGGAGGCGGCCCGGCAGACCACGCAGGGCGACGTCACCGGTGTCGGCTGGGGCCTCGCCGACCCCACCGCGGCGATGATGAGCATGAGCCTCAGCTTCGGCGCGGAGTACTTCGAGGGAAGCGGCGACGACGCCACGATCGACGTCGGCGACGAGGAGCTCGCCCTGCCCGAGCGGATCCACGAGATGGCCTACGACGACGGCTCGCTCGACCCGACCAGCCTCACGCAGGAGAGCTCCGACGTGCTGTCCGGCTTCCTCAACGGCCGCTACGCGATGACCGTGCAGGCCAGCTACCAGGCGCAGACCCTCACCGACTCGGCGCCGAAGGGCTTCGACTGGGTGGTGCTGCCGATGCTCGAGGACGAGAGCGCCGCGCAGGCCGCGAACCCGCAGACGCTGTCGGTGGCGGCGCAGAGCTCCGACGTCGAGGGCGCCTCGGCGTTCATCGACTACTACATGCGGGCGCAGAACCTGGGCCGGATCGCCGAGGGCGACTGGCTCATCCCCGCCACCGCCGGCGCCGCCGAGGAGGTGGAGCAGCGCACCGACGGCGCCAACGGCTGGTCGGAGGTCCTGGCCGGGCAGCAGTTCCTCGCGCCGGCGCCGTACCAGTCTGCGACGGCCTACCCGCAGTGGAAGGACCAGATCGCGACGCCGTCGTTCCAGCGCTACCTCGCCGACGAGATCGATGCCGACGAGCTCGACGGCCAGCTCACCGACGGCTGGGAGGACGTGGCGCCGTGAGCACCTTCACCGACCGGTCCGTGGCCACCCTCGTCGGTGCCGCCGTCGGCGACGCCCTGGGCGGCGCCACCGAGGGCTGGACACCCGCCCAGATCCAGGAGCGGTACGGCGGTGTGGTCACCGGCATCGTGCCGCCGTTCAACGACGACTGGCGCAACGCCCGGCCCATCGCGCCGTACCACAAGGGCGACGGGCACATCACCGACGACACCTTGATGACGCATGCCCTGGTCGACGTGTACGCCGAGGTGCGCGACCACCTCGACGCCTACGCGGTGGCCGAGCACCTGGTGCCGTTGCTCATCGGCGAGAAGCGGTGGGTGCCCGAGCTCGAGTCGGAGGCGCTGCTGCTGCACCGGGTGTTCCTCGCCGAGAAGTGGCTCGTGGCGCGCCTCCACTACGGGCACGTCGACCCGCGCGAGGCCGGCGTCGGCAACATCGTCAACTGCGGTGCTGCGATGTACCTCGCACCGGTGGGCGTGGTGAACGCCGGCGACCCGGCGGGCGCCTACGCCGAGGCGATCGACATCGCGTCGGCCCACCAGTCGAGCTACGGCAAGGAGGCCGCGGGCGTGCTCGCAGCCGCCGTCGCGGCCGCCTTCGCACCCGGCGCGGACGCCCGCAGCGTGGTGGACGCCGCCGTCGGCCTCGCCCACGACGGCACCCGCGCCGCCATCGAGGCGGTGGCCGACGTGGCCGCCACCCTCGGCGACTGGGAGGAGGCGATCCCCTTGCTGCGCAAGGCGATCGAGCCCTTCGACACCGTCGGCGAGCACTACCGCCAGCCCGCGATGGACGCCCGCCGGCCGAGCCGCACCAAGTCCATCGAGGAGCTGCCGGTGGCGCTCGGCATGGTGCTGGTGGCCGACGGCGACTACGAGGGCGCCGTGCTCGGCGGCGTGAACTACGGGCGCGACACCGACTCCATCGCCAGCATGGCCGGCGCGATCTGCGGCGCCCTCGGCGGCACCGCTGCGGTGCGCTCGGACTGGGCCGAGCAGGTGGCCGAGGCGAGCCGCACCTCCCTCACCGCCCCCGGCGAGACGCTGGCGGCCGTCGCCCGCGAGGTCTGGGCCGCCGACGCCGAGCGCGTCGCCGCCCGCGATGCCGCGCGCGCCCGGTGACGCGCCTCACCTGGGTGCAGCCGGCCGACCTGCTGGCGCACGAGCTCGTGGCGAGTGAGCACGAGGGCAAGCCGGTCGACGACGTCCGCGAGCGCTGGGCGTCCGCGGGCGGCGTCGTGGAGGCGCCCGTCGGTGGCGCCGGTCCGGAGCAGGACCACCTCGCGCCACTCGCGCTCGAGCTGCTCGACGAGCTCGACGCCCGGCCGGTCGACGCCGCCCTGGCGGCGCGCGAGCCCGAGGAGCCGGGAGCCGACGTCGCCCCGATCCCGGTGGCCGACGGGCTCGGCGACCGGCTGCTCGGCGCCTGGACCGGCCGTGCCGCCGGCTGCCTGCTCGGCAAGCCCGTCGAGAAGATCCCGCGCGCCGGCATCCGGGAGATCCTCGTCAGCCAGGGCCGCTGGCCGCTGGCCCACTACTTCACCGCGCAGGACCTCCCCGACGGCGTCGCGGCGCGCTGGCCGTGGAACCGCCGCAGCGCCCCCACCAGCCTGGTCGAGAACATCGACGGCATGCCGATCGACGACGACCTCGAGTACGCGATGCTCGGGCTCGCCGTGCTCGAACGCCACGGGCCGGGGTTCACCACCGACGACGTCGCCGACGCCTGGCTGGCCGACCTGCCCGGCGGCCGCGTGTTCACCGCCGAGCGGGTGGCCTACCGCAACCTGCTGCTCGGCCTGACGCCGCCCGCCACCGCGCTGCGGCACAACCCGTTCCGGGAGTGGATCGGCGCGATGATCCGCGCCGACGTGCACGGCTGGACCCACCCCGGCGACCCCGCCGCCGCGGCCGCGCAGGCCGCGAAGGACGCACGGTTGAGCCACGTTCGCTCCGGGGCCTACGGCGCGAGGTCGGTGGCGGCGATGTGCGCCGCCGCGGTGGCGGGCGCCGGACTCGATGACGTGCTGGCCGCGGGCCTCGCCGTCGTGCCCGAGGGCAGCCGCTTTGCCGAGGCGTTCGGCTTCGGCGTCGCGCTGGGCCGCACCGAGCGGGACGACGAGGCCGCCCTCGACGCGCTGCACGAGCGCTACGGCCACCTGCACTGGGTGCACACGCTCAACAACGCGGCCCTCGCCGGCTACGCGCTCGCGGCGTCGGGCGGCGACTTCGCGCGGGCGGTCTGCCTCGCCGTCACCGGTGGCTGGGACACCGACTCGGTGGGCGCCACGGTCGGCTCGGTCACCGGCGCCCTCACCGGCGCCGCCGCCCTCCCCGAGCACTGGACGGCGCCGCTGCGCAACCGGGTGGCGAGCAGCCTCCCCGGCTTCGACGGCATCGGCCTCGACGAGCTCGCCCGCCGCACCGAGGCGGTGATCGCATGAGCGGCGTCGTCGTGGTCGGGAGCGCCAACCTCGATCTCATCGCCGCGCTCGACGCCATCCCGGCGCCGGGCGAGACCGTGCTCGCGCGCGACGTCGAGCAGCGGGCGGGCGGAAAGGGGCTCAACCAAGCCGTTGCTGCGGCTCGGGCCGGTGCCGCCACCACGTTCGTGGCCGCCGTCGGCGACGACGACGCGGCCGAGGTGCTGCTCGGCGCGGCCCGACGACGCGGGTGTCGACACGAGCCTGGTGCGGCGCGAGTCCGGTGCCAGTGGCACCGCGTGGATCATGGTCGGCCGCGACGGCGAGAACGCGATCGTCGTCACCAGCGCCGCGAACGCCGCGCTCACCGCGCTCACCGATGCCGAGCGCGACGCCGTCACCGAGGCGGCCGTGGTGGTGGCCCAGCTCGAGACTCCGCTGTCGGCGGTCACCGAGGCGGCCGAGGCAGCCCGGGGCACGTTCGTGCTCAACGCCGCACCGGCCCGCGAGCTGCCCGACGAGCTGCTGCGCCGCGTCGACGTGCTCGTGGTCAACGAGGGCGAGGCAGCCGCCCTGTCCGGGGTCGAGGCGCTGCTCGAGCGGGTCGGCGCCGTCGTCGTCACGCTCGGCGCGGCCGGTGCGCTCGTGGCCGACGAGCACGGACGGCGGGAGGTGGCCGGCGTCCGCGCCGACGTCGTCGACACCACCGGCGCCGGCGACACCTTCACCGGCTACCTGGCGGCCGGCCTGGCCGCGGGAGCCGGCCTCGACGACGCCGTCGCCCGCGCCGTGGTGGCCGGAGCGATCGCCGTCGAGCGGCCGGGCGCCGTCCCGTCGATCCCCACCGCCGCCGAGGTGGACGCGCGAGCATGAGCATCGCCGCCGAGGCGCCGCGGGACCCCTACGCGCCGCGACCGATCGACCTGCCCACGCCGGTGCCGCTGGAGCCCGACGCCGACCTGTCGGTGCTCGACGACGCCAAGATCATCGCCGCTCCCGACGACCCCGCCGACCGGCCGGCGCTGGCGGGCCGCCCTGCACCGCTGGCGCGAGGAGGCGCGCGCCCGCACGGCGTACGACGGCGCGCCGCTACGACGACCCCGCCACCGCCTGGGCCGCCACCGTGTGGAACGTGGCGATCGTCTGGCTGTGGGACGAGGCCGTGCGCGACTGGGAGCGCGACCGCTTCGACGCCGACAGGTTGCTCGCCACCTACGAGCCGTTCGGCGGACTCGACGCCGTGGTGCTGTGGCACGCCTACCCGGTGATCGGCATCGACGACCGCAACCAGTTCGACTGGTACGACGTGCCCGGCCTGCGGGGGCTCGTCGACGACCTGCACAGGCGCGGCGTCCGCGTCTTCCTCGACTACAACCCGTGGGACGTGGGCACCCGGCGCACCGAGCGCACGGACGCCGCCCGGCTCGCCGACCTCGTCACCCGGCTCGGCGCCGACGGCGTCTTCCTCGACACCCTCAAGGAGGGCGACCCCGACCTGCTCGCCACGCTCGGCGCGATGACGCCGCCGCCGGTGCTGGAGGGCGAGTCGCGGGTGCCGCTGGAGCGGGTCGGCGACCACCAGGCGTCGTGGGCGCAGTGGTTCGCCGACAGTCCGACGCCCGGCGTGCTGCGGGCGCGGTGGTTCGAGCAGCGCCACCAGATGCACCACACCCGCCGCTGGAACCGCGACCATGCCGCCGAGCTGCGCTCGGCCTGGGTCAACGGCGCCGGCGTGCTGATCTGGGACGTCGTGTTCGGCGTCCGCGTCGACTGGTCGGAGCGCGACCTCGCCGCGCTGCGGCTGATGCGGTCGGTGCACCGCGCGCACGCCGACCTGCTCACCCACGGCGACTGGGAGCCGCTCACCGACCTGCACCCCGACGCCACCGCCGCGGGGGTCGCCGGATCCCGCTGGCGGCTCGGCGACCGCACCCTGCACACGCTCGCGAACCCCACCGACCGCGCCTACACCGGTCCGCTGCTGCCCGGCGGTCCGGCCGTCGTCGTGCCCGCCGGCGGCATCGTCGGCCTGCTGGACGGCGCGCCGCTCGAGGTGGCCGAACCGGCGGACGACGAACCGCGCCGCACCCCGCAGCGGATCGTGCCCCAGCCCGCCTTCGGCCCTCCGTCCCCGGACGCCGTCCGGCCGACGCCCGGTGAGCGCGACCTCGTCGTCCGCTGGCGGCAGCGCGAGACCGGCCTCTACGAGGACGCGCCCTACGTGGAGGACTGGAAGCCGCTGCCGCCGCGCCTGCACCAGGACCGCGAAGCCGTGCGGCGGGTGCGCATCGGCGCCGTCGCCGTCGACGCGCGTCCGGTGAGCCCCGACGAGTTCGCCGCCTACCTCGCCGACACCGGCCAGGAGGATCGGTCCGCCGCCGACCTCGACGACGCCCGTGGGTACGCCGCCTGGCGCGGCGCCCGGCTGCCCACCGAGGACGAGTGGCAGGCCGCGGCCGCCGAGCCGGGGTTCACCCGCGGCGAGCGGCCGGTGTGGGAGTGGACGGAGAGCGAGCACCGCGACGGCCGCACCCGCTGGGCCGTCGTCAAGGGCGGCTCCTGGTACACCGCCGAGGGCTCCGACTGGTACTTCGACGGCGGCCCGCGCGAGCCGGAGTGGGCGGCCCGCTTCCTGCTCACCCAGGCCGGGACGTCGCGCGCGGAGACGGTCGGCTTCCGGTGCGCCGTCGACCTCCGCGACACGTGACCATTGGATCCAATGGGGTGCTGGACACCGCCGCGCAGCCCGTGACAGGCTGCTACGGCACCTAGATCGGATCCCACCTGCCTGTGCGGAGAGTGCCCATGCCGATGCCGGGGTTGCGCCGGCTCGACCACGTCGGGTTCACCGTGCCCGACCTCGACGAGGCGCACCGGTTCCTGGTCGACGTGCTGGGCTGCGAGTACCTCTACACGCTCGGGCCGTTCGGTCCGTTCCCGGACGACTGGATGACCACCCACCTCGCCGTCCACCCGCGGGCGGTGATGGAGAACCGCTGGTACCGCTGCGGCGAGCAGGCGGTCTTCGAGGTGTTCCGCTACGACGTGCCGGAGCAGCGCGACACCCCGCCGCGCAACAGCGACGTCGGCGGCCATCACGTGGCGCTCTACGTCGATGACCTCGACGTGGCGATCGAGCACCTGCGAGCCCACGACGTCGAGGTGTTCGCCGGCCCGACCGCCAGCCGGGGACCGGCCGAGGGCAACCGCTGGATCTACTTCCGCAGCCCGTGGGGGATGCAGTTCGAGCTCGTCTCCTACCCCGAGGGCAAGCGGTGGGACCGGGAGACGGCATGAGCACCCCCGAGAAGGCGAGCGACGACGTCGGCAGCACCCGCGTCGCGGCCTATCTGCGCGAGGCGATCCTCAGCGGCGCCCTGCGCCCCGGCGACCGGATCCGGCAGGCCGAGGTGGCCGAGCGGCTCGGCGCCAGCCGGCTCCCGGTGCGCGAGGCGCTGCGCATGCTCGAGGCCGAGGGGCTCACCGAGAGCGAGGCTCACAAGGGCGCGCGCGTCCCGCGGCTCACCCAGCACGAGGTCGAGATGATCTACGAGATGCGCGAGCGGCTCGAGCCGCTGGCCCTGGTCGAGAGCCTCGGCCACCTCGACGAGGCCGACCTCGAGCGCCTCGACGAGGTGCAGCGCCGGATCGAGCAGAACGACGACGTCGAGAAGTTCCTCGACCTCGACCGCGAGTTCCACATGCTCACCTACAGCGCCTGCCACCTCGACACGCTGATGTCGATGGTCACCCGCCTGTGGAACGCCACCCAGCACTACCGGCGCGCCTACGTGGCGCTCGGCGGCCGCGACCGGATGTGGGTGGTCAACGTCGAGCACCGGCTGATCCTCGACGCGATGATGCGGCACGACGCCGTCGACGCCGAGCGCTACCTGGGCGGCCACATCCGCCGCACCCGCATCGCGCTCGGCCATCACCCCGGGGTGTTCGAGTGAGCGACGCCGGGCCGGCGCTGCGCGTGAACGGCGAGCAGGTCCGACCCACGTCCGACGGCGAGACGCCGCTGCTCACCGTCCTGCGCGACGAGCTGGGCCTGGTCGGCAGCCGCTTCGGGTGCGGCCAGAGCCTGTGCGGCGCCTGCTTCGTCGACGTCGACGGCACGGTGCTGCCGTCGTGCCAGACCCCGTTGTGGCAGGTGGCGGACGCCTCGGTGACCACAGTGGAGGGCCTGTCGCGCGACGGTCGCCCGCACCCCGTGCAGCAGGCGATCCTCGACCGGCAGGCCGCGCAGTGCGGCTTCTGCATCTCCGGCATCGTGGTCGCCGCCGCCGCCCTGCTGCGCGACGAGCCGGACGCCGACGCCGCCCGGGTGGCGGAGGCGCTCGACCGCAACCTGTGCCGCTGCGGCGCGCAGACCCGCATCATCGACGCCGTGCTCGCGGCCCGGGAGCCGCGGTGAGCGACGTCCCGGCGCACGTCGCCGCCAACCCCCGGCTCGGTACCTGGCTGCACGTCGCGGGTGACGTGGTGGAGGTGCGGATCGGCAAGGTCGAGCTCGGCCAGGGGATCCTCACCGCCTTCGCCCAGCTGGCTGCCGACGCCCTCGGCGTGCCGCTCGCGACCGTGCGCGTGGTGGCTGCGCACACCGGCCTCGGCCCCGACCAGGGCACCACCGCCGGGAGCATGTCGGTGCTGCACTCGGGCCCGGCGCTGCGCCACGTCGGCGGTGTCGTGCGGGCGCTGGCCGGCCCCACCGACCCCATGCCCGACTACCTGGCGCGGATCGCGGCCCTCGACCCCGGCACCGACCTCACCGCCGTCGACCCCGCCTCGCCGCTCGCGCCGTCGAGCGTCGGCACGAGCGCCGGTCGGCTCGACCTGCCCGACAAGGTGCTCGGCCGACCGCGCTACCTGGCCGACCTGCGCCCCGAGGGTCTGCTGCACGGACGCGTGCTGCGGCCGGCCACGCCGGGCGCCGCGCTGGTCGGGCTCGACGACGACTGGAAGGCCACCGGCGTCGACCTCGTGCGCGACGGCTCGTTCCTCGGCGTGGTCGGCGAGCGGGAGGTCGACGTCGACCGCGCTCTCGAGCGGCTGCGCCACGACGCCTCCTGGTCGCCCGGCCACGAGCTGCCCGACGAGGACGACCTGCCGCGGTGGCTGCGCGACGGGCCGCAGCAGGAGATCCCGGTGCTCGACGAGCACGACGGCGAGCCGGCGCCCACGCTGACGGCGTCGTACGCCAAGCCGTTCCTGCTCCACGCCTCGATCGCCCCGAGCGCCGGGCTGGCGCGGTGGGACGCGGACGGGTCGCTGCACGTGTGGAGCCACAGCCAGGGCATCCGGCCGCTGCGCACGGCGATCGCCACCACCCTGGGCCTCGACCCCGAGCTCGTCGTCGTCGAGCACGTCGAGAACGCCGGATGCTACGGCCACAACGCCGCCGACGACGCCGCCTTCGACGCCGTGCTGCTGGCCCGGGCGGTGCCGGGGCGACCCGTGCTCGTGCGGTGGACGCGCGAGGACGAGCTCACCTGGGGTCCGCTGTCGCCCGCGATGACCGCGACTGTCTCGGCCACCGTCGACGACGGCCGGATCACGTCCTGGAACCACGACGTGTGGAGCCTCGGCCACACCTCGCGCCCCGGCTACCGCGGAACTCCGGGCCTGCTGGCCGGGGCGCATCTCGCCGCACCGGTGCCGTTGCCGCCGCCCACGGACCCGCCACTGGAGCGAGGCGGCGGCACCACCCGCAACGCGGTGCCGATCTACGACGTCGGCCCCCGCCGGGTCACCGGTCACCGCCGCGAGGAGACGCCGCTGCGCACCTCGGCCATGCGCGGCCTGGGCGCCTACCTCAACGTCTTCGCCATCGAGAGCTTCGTCGACGAGCTGGCCGAGCACCTCGGCGTCGACCCGGTGCGGCTGCGCCTCGACCACCTCAGCGACCCACGAGCCGCCCACGTGGTCGAGACCGCGGCCCGGCTCGGCGGCTACCACGACGCCGTGCCCGACGACATCGGCCGCGGCCTGGGCTTCGCGCGCTACAAGGACAAGGGCGCCTACTGCGCGGTGGTGGCCGAGGTGTCGGTGCACGCCGAGGTGCGGGTGCGGCGGCTCACGGTGGTGGCCGACGTCGGCACGGTGGTCAACCCCGACGGCGCCCGCAACCAGCTCGAGGGCGGCGCCACCCAGGCCGCCAGCTGGACCGTCGTCGAGCGGGTGCGCTTCGACCGCACCCGGATCACCAGCTCCGACTGGGAGACCTACCCCGTCCTGCGGTTCAGCGCGGCGCCCCGGGTCGAGGCGCACCTCGTCGACAGCGACGCGCCGTCCACCGGCGCCGGCGAGGCTGCCCAGGGACCCACCGCCGCCGCGATCGCCAACGCCGTGCACCGCGCGCTCGGCGTCCGGGTGCGTGACCTGCCGCTCGACGCCGCCGCCGTCGTCCGCGCCATCGACAAGACCTGACCACCACCACGACTACGACCACCACAGGAGCAACCACGTGACCCTCGGACCCCTCGACGGCGAGGCCCTGCATCTCACCGGCATCGGCCACCACGACCTCGGCGGCTTCGGCGACGGGATGCAGGTGCAGCGGGAGGGCGACGCGCTCTACGTCGGCCACTTCGGCCCGAGCGGCGCCGGCACCTCGATCCTCGACGCCTCCGACCCCACCGACCTGAAGCTCGTGACGCAGTGGATGTCGCCGGGCGGCAGCCACACCCACAAGGTGCAGGTGGCCGACGGCCTGCTGCTGGTGAACCACGAGCAGTTCCGCGGCGGTGACCCGTACAGCGCCGGCATGGCCGTCTACTCCCTCGCCGACCCGCTGCGCCCCGAGCAGATCGGCTGGTTCGACTCCACCGGCCGCGGCGTGCACCGGATCGTGTGGATGGGCGGCCGCTACGCCTACGTGTCGGCGATCCCGGAGGGGATGAACGACCGGATCTGGGTGATCGTCGACCTCGCCGACCCAGCCAACCCGGTGGAGGCCGGGCGCTGGTGGTGGCCCGGCCAGCTCGAGGGCGAGGAGCCCACCTGGCCCGACGGCCTCCGCTACGCCGCCCACCACGCCCTGCTCGACGGCGACACCGCCTACCTCGGCTACGGCGACGCCGGCATGGTCGTGCTCGACCTCTCCGACCCCACCGCCCCGCGCGAGCTCAGCACGATCGGCTGGGAGCCCGGCGGCGACACCCACACCTGCCTGCCGCTGCCCGGCCGCGACCTCGTCGTCGTCACCGACGAGGTGGTCGACAGCTCCACCGAGGAGCACCTGGTGCGCGTCGTCGACGTCTCCGACCCCACCTCCCCGTTCGTGGTCTCGGCCTGCCCCCAGCCGCAGGGCGACTACGCCACCCGCGGCCTGCGCTTCGGCCCCCACAACACCCACGAGAACCGGCCGGGCAGCTACCGCAGCGCCGAGCTGGTGTTCGTCACCTACTTCAACGCCGGCCTGCGGGTCTACGACGTCGCCGACGCCGAGCAGCCGGTCGAGATCGCCCACTGGCTGCCGCCGGTGCCCGAGGGCCAGGTGGCCTGCCAGATCAACGACCTCTTCGTCACGGAGGACTTCGACGTCTACGTGACGGACCGGGTCAACGGCGGGGTCTACGTCGTCCGCCCCGACGACGAGCTCGCCGAGCGGATGCGCGCGGCGTCGCTCTGAGAGCGGGCCGGAGGTTTCGAGACAGGCGCTAGCGCGCCTTCCTCAACCACCGGAAAACCCCGGTGGTTGAGGAGGTTGCGCAGCAACCGTCTCGAAACCACCGGAGCGACACGACTACTCCGGGTCGCGCCCCAGCAGCGCCTGCACCGGCGTGGTGGGCGAGAGCATCTCGTCGGGGAAGACGATCTTGATGGCGTCGGCCGGGCAGGCCTGCTCGCACAGCCCGCAGTACCAGCACTCGTCGGGGTGCGCGATGACCGGCAGCTGCCGGGTGCGCGGCTGCTGCAGGATCACGTCGCCGGGGCAGACGAAGTCGCAGATCATGCAGCCGATGCAGGTCTCCGGGTCGATCTTGATCGGGTTGTGGACCGGTTCGGTCATGGGGTGGCTCCCGTCGGGGCGGCGTCGCGGACCTGCTCGACCAGGTAGTCGAATCCGACGGCACCATCGGGCCCGCGGCGCAGCACGATGGCCTTGCGCCAGTCGTCGGTGGTGTCGGGGTGGTCGAGCCGCCGGTGGGCGGCGCCCGACCGGCTCTCCGTGCGGTGCAGCGCCGCCTCGGTCATCAGCTCGGCGGCCAGCCGGATGCTGGTGCTCTCCAGCGTGCGCATCAGGTGGTGGAAGCTCGACGCGGACAGCCGCCGCTCGTCGTCGGCGAGCCGCGCCAGCACGCCGCGGGCGCGCTGCATCCCGGCGTCGGTGCGCCGCATGCCGACGTAGTCGGTGACGACGTCGCGCACCTGCTCCTCGAGGTCCTGCCACGCGAGGCCGGCGTCCTGCAGCGGCTCCGCCATCCGGGCCAGCGCCCGGGACAGCGAGGCGTGGTCGAGGCCCGGGTCGCCGTCGGTGGCCCGCACCCGGACGACGGCACCGCGCCCGGCGACCGCACCCATCGCGGCGGCGGCGGAGATGCCGCCGCTCACCATCGAGCAGTCACCGGCCGCGAAGAGCCCGGTCACGCTCGACTCTCCGGAGGTGTCGACGACGAGCCCGGAGCCGCGGAAGTAGGAGCCACCGCGCCGGATCGACATCTCGGAGATGCCGATGGGCAGCAGCTCGGTGCGGATGTCGAGGCCGCGCTGCTCGAAGTAGGACGGCAGTGTGTAGCGGTCGATGCCGAGGCTCTGCACGAAGTCGTCGAGCCGCTCCTTCGGCAGGTGGCGGATGTCGATGTAGATCGGCTCGTTGCCGGCGAGCACCTCCTCGATCACGGCGTTCACGAGCACGGTGCGCCGCGCCTTCTCCCCGAGCGGGTCGTAGCGGAACATGAACCGCTCGCCGTGCCTGTTGAGGAAGTGCGCACCCTGGCCGGCGTAGGAGTTGGTGCCCTGGGTGGAGAAGCCGAGCGGCGTCAGCGTGGCCTCGACGAGCTCCATGTTCACCAGCGACGCACCGCTGCGGTAGGCCATCGCGTGGCCGTCGCCGGTGTTGTAGGGGAAGTGCCAGCTGTCGAACGGGAGCCCGGAGATGTTGCGGGAGATCCGGTTGATGTCGCCGGTGGCCACGACGACCGCGGCGGCGCGCACCAGGTAGCGCTCGCCGGTGCGGCAGTTGAAGCCGACCGCTCCCACCACCCGCTCCCCGGACGGGTCGGTGACGAGGTCGGTCATCATCGTGCGCGGCAGGAACCGCGCGCCGTGCCCGACGGTGTAGCGGCCGAGCTGGTGCTTGAAGCGGCTGCCGTCGAAGTTGAGGTGGTACTCCCCCGGCAGCCCGAACGCGCGGGTGCGGAAGTAGCCGCCGGTCGTGGCGTCCTTGAAGTCGATGCCGATGTCGACCAGTCGCTGGAAGACCCGCGGCAGCTCGTGCACGGCCCGCTCGGCGACGTCGAGGTCGGTGAGCCCGTCGGTCAGCTTCGGCACGAAGGTCATGAGGTGCTGGGGGGTGTCCCACTCCTCGGTGCCGTTGAGGGGCGTCATGAACTGGTCGACGCCGCCGGCCACGCTCCCGGCCCGCTCGAGCAGCTTGGCCTTGTCGGCCACGAGCACCGAGACGCCGGCGTCGCGTGCCTCGATGGCGGCCAGGCAGCCCGCCACGCCGCCGCCGATCACCAGCACGTCGGTCTCGAGCCGGGTCACCTCGTCCGAGGGCCAGGCCAGCGGCTCGTCCGGCACCACGGGTCCCCTCTCTGCCAAACGTTTGGCATGACTCTAGGGTCGTGACCCGGCCGCCGTCAACGGACCCTTCGCGCCGGCGGGTCAGCCGGCCGCGGCCGGCGGCGCGGTCGACTCGCGCACCTGCAGCGTGGTCGGCAGCAGCACGCTCGACGGCGTGCTGCCGGGCGCGTCGAGCAACGCCAGGAGCAGCCGCGCCGCGTGGCGGCCGATCTCGTACTTCGGCACGTGGATGCTGGTGAGCGGCGGGTTGAACTCGTCGCACCAGCGCGAGCCGTTGTAGCCCACCACCGACACGTCGTCGGGCACCTCGCGCCCGTGCGCCCGCAACGCCCGGTAGCAGCCGAGGGCGATGAGGTCGTTGGCCGCCACGATGGCCGTGAAGTCCGCGTCGCGCGCGAGCAGCTCCTCGGTGGCCACCGCGCCGTCGTCCTTGGTGAACCACGGCGCGAACACGATGAGGTCGTGGTCGACCTCGAGGCCGAGCGACTGCATCCAGGCGAGGAAGTACTGGTAGCGGTTGAAGCCGGTGGACGCCGACATGGCGGCGCCCACGAAGGCGATGCGCCGGTGGCCGAGCCCGACGAGGTGCTTGACCGAGAGCCCGATGCCCTGGTGGTCGTCGCCGGCCACCACCGAGAGCCGGCTGTCGTCGACGGTGCGGTTCACCAGCACCACCGGGATGTCGGAGTCGGTGAGCGACTCGACGGACGGCGAGGACCGCAGTGCCGTCGCGACGACCAGCCCGTCGACGCGGCGGTCACGGAACACCTCGAGCAGGTTCTCCTCGCGGCCGGCGTCCTGGTCGGTGCTGCCGAGGATGATCGCGTAGCCGCGCTCGCGCAGGCTGTCCTCGAGCCCCCGCGCGATCGGCGGGAACAGCGGGTTGCCCAGGTCGGGCACCAGCATCCCGATGGTCATCGAGCGCTGCACCTTGAGACCCCGCGCGAACGGGTTGGCCCGGTAGCCGAGCGCGTCCGCCGTGGCGAGCACCCGCTTGACCGTCTCGGGCCGCACCCGGTGCCGCGCCTCGGGCCGCAGTGCCCGCGACACGGTCGAGACGTCGAGCTGGGCCGCCTGCGCGACCTCGCGCAGGGTGGGAGCCCGGCGCCGGGCGACCGGCTCGGGCGCGCTGCCGGCGTCGGTCAACGGGTCCTCCCGACGGCAGGCCAGTGCTGGAGCGTGGCAATCGTGTGGATTCTGTGATCGTGCCCGATCACTGTCAAGCGGGGCCTCACGGCACGCCGTCCATCGGCACCGAGCGCGACGTGGCGGCCGCGCCGGCGAGCAGGACGGCGGTGAGCCACAGGACGCCGGCCGCACCGAGTCCGGCGGCCACCAGGCCGACGCTGCTGGGGATCACGACCTGGCCGAACCGGTTGCCCACCAGCCGCAGCGCCACGACGCGACCCTGCAGGCCGCGGGGCGCGATCTCGGCGAGCCAGGCCAGCGTCGCCGGCATGCACACCCCCAGCCCGAAGCCCATCACCAGCACCGCGACGGCGACCAGCCAGAGCGGCACGGGCAGCGGCACGGTCGCCGTCGCCACCGCCGAGGCGCCGATGGTGACCGCGAGCAGCCGCCGGCGTCCGAGCCGCCGGGTGAGCGCACCGGTGGCCAGGCGCGACGCCATGGTGGCGACCGAGCGCGCCGCGAGCAGGGCGCCCACGGTGCCGACCGTCCACCCTTTCTCGGCGCCGAGCGCCGGCAGGTAGACCAGCGTGATGTCCATGGCCACGATCACGGCGCTGCTCACCACGAGCCCGCGGGCCATCCCAGGCGTGCGCAGCAGGCTGAGCACCCGCCGGTCGGGGGGATCGGCGACGGCGGCGCGGCGCGGCGTGCTGCGGCAGCACAACGCCAGCAGCAGCATCGCCACGGCTAGCAGCGCGGCAGCGCGGAACGCGTCCTCGGTGCGCGGCAGCGCCGCCCCGGCGCCGAAGAAGGCGAGGAGCCCCGGTCCCAGCGCCTGCCCGACGCTGCCCGCGAAGGTGTAGAAGCCGTAGGCGCTGTCGAGCTTCCCGGACGGCGCCAGCCCGGCCACCAGCGCCTGTTGCCCGACCATGCACAGCAGGTGGCCGGTGCCGAGCACCACCACAGCCAGCAGCAGCGTCGCGAACCGGTCGGCGGTGAACAGGAACAGCCCGATCGCCACAGCCACGAGCAGCGACCCCGCCACGACGAGCCGGGCCTGCCCGAACCGGTCGGCCAGGTCGCCGGCCGGGATGGCGACCAGCAGCGGCACCAGCGCGAAGCTCGCGCCGAGCACGCCGAACAGCGCCGTGGGCACGTCGAGCTCGAGGGCGCGGTAGCTCGCCGTCGGGCGCAGCAGGAACGTGATCGTCTGGAACACCAGCGCGTGCCCGGCGACGACCACCAGGGCCCGGCGGGCGCGGGGCGGGGCCGTCACCGCTGGTGGCTCGGGAGCCGCGCCGCGTGCGTCCCGAGCAGCCGGCGCACGTTGTCGTCGGCCACGCGCTGCACCAGCGCGTCGTCGCCGGCCGCGCGCACCGTGCCGAGCGGGTCGGGGTCGCCCATCTCGAACGGGTGGTCGCTGCCCAGCACCACCTGGCCCGGCCCCACCACGCCGAGCAGGTGGCGCAGCGCGGCCGGGGAGTGCACCACGGTGTCGAACCAGAGCGAGCGCAGCAGCTCGCCGGGGGCGGTGCGCACCAGCGCCGCGGCACCGCGGGCGTCGCGGTGGAAGGCGTGGTCCCAGCGGCCCACCTGGTAGGGGGCGAAGCCGCCACCGTGCACGAACACCCAGCGCACGTCGGGATGCCGGTCGACGACGCCGCCGAACACGAGGTGGCCGATCGCGATGGTGGTCTCGGCCGGGTTGCCCACCAGGTTGCCGAGGAAGTGACGTCGCACCTCCCGCCCGCGCAGCGACTCGTAGGGGTGCACGAGCAGCAGGCAGTCGAGCTCGCGTGCGGTCTGCCAGACCACCTCGTAGCCGTCGTCGTCGAGCTCGCGACCGGCCGGGCGGGTGGCGATCTCGGCGCCCACCATGCCGAGCTCGGTCACCGCGCGGCGCAGCTCGGCGGCGGCGGCCGCCGGGTCGCCGAGCGGCAGGTTGGCGAGGCCGAGCAGCCGCTCCGGCTCGGCGCGCACGACGTCGGCCAGCGCGTCGTTGTGCACCCGCGCGAAGTCGACGGCGGCCCCCGGCGCCACCGCGCTGGCGGCCAGGTTCATCCACGGTGAGAGGAGCTGCACGTCCACCCCGCTCGCGTCCATCGCGGCGATCCGGCCGGGCAGGTCGATCAGCCCCGGCGGCACCCGCATCGGCTCGCGGCCCTCGATCGTCACCTCCACCCGGTCAGCTCCGGGCCGCGCCGTGGCGCCGAGAGCGCCGGAGCCGGCCAGGGCGTCGAGGAAGGCGGCGGGGACGCCATGGGCGTGGACGTCGACGGTGAGCATCGGGGCTCTCCTGGACACGGTCGGGACGAGGTGCGGACGCCACGAAACTAGTGCAGGACGGCTTGACCATACAAACGATTGGCAGATACGTTCCAGCAGTCGGCCGAACCCCACCCACGTGCAGGAGGATGCGTTGAGCGCTCCGCTGGTCGCCGTCCTCGGCACCCGCTACCGCGACCTGGGGATCGAGGAGGAGGTGCTGGCCCGCTTCTCGCCGCGGATCGTCGCCGACCCCGCCGGGAGCGCCGAGGCGCTGCTGGCCGCGGCCGCCGAGGCCGACGTCGTGCTCGCGGGTTCGGCCCCGAAGTTCACCGCCGAGGTGCTCGAGGGCCTGCGCTGCCGCGGCGTCGTGCGCTACGGCGTCGGCACCGACTCGGTCGACCTCGAGGCCGCCCGGCGGCTCGGCATCGGCGTGGCGCGGGTGTCCGACTACGGCACCGAGGCGGTCGCGTTCCACGCGGTGGCCACGGTGTGCGCGCTGCTGCGCCGCCTCACCGAGGCCGACCGGACGGTGCGCGAGGGGGGCTGGGGCTTCGCCGACCTCCGCCCGCTGCACCTGCCGAGCACACTGACCGCCGGCGTCGTCGGCTTCGGCCGGATCGGCCGCCAGACCGCCACCTACCTCCAGGGCCTGGGCCTGTCGGTCTGCGCGTTCGACGAGTACGTCGACGTGCCGGCCGACTCCGGCGTCCGCGCCGTCGACCTCGAGACTCTGCTGCGCACCAGCGACGTCGTCAGCCTCCACGCCCCCGGCAACGCCGACGGCTCCCCGCTGCTCGACGCCGCCGCGCTCGGCCTCATGAAGCCCGGCAGCCTGCTGGTCAACACCGCCCGCGGCTCACTCATCGACATGCCGGCGCTCGTCGAGGCGCTGCGCGCCGGAGCACCCGCCCGGGCCGCGCTCGACGTCTTCCCGCGCGAGCCCGTCGACGTCTCGGTGCTCGGCGACGTCGTCGACCGGGTGCTGCTCACGCCGCACATGTCCTGGTACACCGAGCAGTCCGAGGCGGACATGCGGCGCAAGGCCGCCGAGGAGGCAGCCCGGCTGCTGGCGGGCGAGCCGCTGCGCGACCCCGTCGTCGAGCCCGCCCGCCCCGCACCGACCGCCGAGGAGCCCGCATGACCCGCGACCTGGCCCGCATGACCAGCCCGGAGGCGCGGGAGGCGATGGCCGCGTCCCGCACCGTCGTGCTGCCGATCGGCAGCATCGAGCAGCACGGCCCGCACCTGCCCAACGGCACCGACACGATGGCCGCCGAGCTCGTGGCCGCCGAGGTCGCCCGGCGCCTCGACGCCGTCTACGCGCCGTTCTGCCCCTACGGCGTCACGCCGATCCACGCCGGCCACCCCGGCACCGTGACGCTGCGCCGCTCCACGTTCGAGGCGCTGCTCGAGGACGTGCTCACCGAGCTGGTCGCCGCCGGCGCCGAGACCCTGATCCTGGTCAACTGGCACGAGGGCAACATCGCGTCGATGAACGCGGTGGCCACCGACATCCAGGAGCGGCACGACGTCACCCTGGTGGCGGCCCAGGCCTGCTACACCGCGCAGCGGCTCTACCGCGAGGAGGGCGGCGAGCTCACCCACGGCGGCGGCATCGAGACCCTCGCCGTGCTCGCGCTCGACCCGTCGCTGGTGAAGGCCGACCGCGCCGGCGAGCCGACCCGGCCGCCCGGGGCGCACGAGATGGACGCGATGCGCCGCTCGCCCGAGGTCTACGGCTTCATCACCGACGTCACCGAGCTCGCCGACGACGGCTGGTTCGGCAACCCGCAGTGGGCCACCACCGACCGCGCCGGCAGCTTCACCGACGTCGTGGCCACCGGCGTGCTCGAAGGCATCGAGGTCGTCACGAACGCTCGCCGCATCCGCACCGAGAACCGGCTCAACCACCCCGAGAACGAGGAGAACGCATGAGTGACAAGGTCCGTCTGGCGTCGGTCGGTCTCGGCCGCTGGGCCCGGGTGCTCGGCCGGGGCGCCCAGCGCGGCGACCAGGTCGAGCTGTACAGCTGCTTCAGCCGCGACGCCGCCAAGCGCGAGGCCTTCCAGGAGGAGTTCGACGTGCCGAACGCCGCCTCCTCCTACGAGGAGCTGCTGGCCGACCCGGAGGTGGAGGGCGTCGTCATCACCACGCCCAACGACACCCACATGGACGTCGTCAGCCAGGCGCTGCGGGCCGGCAAGGCCGTCTACACCGACAAGCCGATCGCCCACACCCTCGAGGACGCCAACCAGATCGCCGCGGTGGTGGCCGAGACCGGCGGCGTGTTCGCCGTCGGGCACAGCTCGCGGCGGCTGTCGGGCC
Source organism: uncultured Actinomycetota bacterium (assembly GCA_963808855.1). Taxonomy (GTDB): domain Bacteria; phylum Actinomycetota; class Actinomycetes; order Propionibacteriales; family Nocardioidaceae; genus Nocardioides. The sequence goes on from CAWEHA010000003.1 coordinate 95,653, forward strand.
ACCGCGAGATGAAGCGCTGGATCGACGACGGCCGGCTCGGCGAGGTGTCGCTGGCCGAGGCCAACTTCTCCAACGAGCGCGGCCTCGAGCTCACCCCGAACACCTGGCGCTGGTACGCCGACAAGAGCCCGGGCGGCGCGTTCATCCAGCTCGGCGTCCACCACGCCGACACGCTCCAGTTCCTGCTCGGCCCGGTGAAGAGCGTGTCCGCGCACGCCCGCAAGCTCTACACCGAGGCCGAGGTGCCGGACGCGATCATGGCGGTGCTCGAGTTCGAGAGCGGCGCCCTCGGCTACATCGGCACCGGCTGGGCCTCCCCCGGCGTCTACACGATGAACCTGCTGGGCACGAAGGCCAACCTGATGTACGACCTCGACTTCACGCACTGGGACGAGTCCCACCTCGCCGACGACTGGTCGACGCTCCGCTCGCAGTTCTACGGCGAGTCGGTGCGACAGAAGGTCGACCTCCCCCGCACCGACATGTTCCGCGAGCAGCTCGAGGAGTTCGGGCTCGCGGCCCGCGGCGAGGCGCAGGTGGAGGTCGGCGCCACCGAGGCGGTGCGCGCGCTGGCCGTCGTCCGCGCGGTGATCGAGTCGTCGGCACGCAACGGCGAGGCCGTCAGCCTCGACGAGGTCATCGACTCCGCGCAGGCCACCCCGGCCAACGCCTGACCGTGCCCGTCGTCCACGCCGCCGGCCTCGACTTCGCCCACCTGCCCGGGCGACGGTCGGCCGATCCGCTGACGGGCTCGTCGGCGGCCGAGAGCTACGCGGTCCGGGTGGTCCAGGTACCGCCCGGGCCGCGTACACCACATCGCCACCCCCACAGCGACGAGATCACCTACGTCGTCTCGGGACACGGCAACGCGTGGGAGGACGACGTCCGCACCCCGGTGGGGCCGGGCGACGTCGTGATCGTGCCGCGCGACGTCCCGCACGCCACCGTCGCCCACGGCGACGACGACCTCGTGCTCGTCTGCTTCTTCCCGGAGCCCGACCTGGCGAACAACCTGGTGGAGCTGGACGGCCCGCTCCGCGACTGAACGAGCACCAATACCGAGTCGGCGCGTCATTTCACGCCGACTCGAGCCACCTCACCTGACATCTAGCGCCGACTCGACGTTCGATGCCGGTCAGGTCATGGTGGTGGTGAGGGCGCCGAGGCCGTCGATCTCGACGGTGAGCACGTCGCCGGGCACGAGGAAGCGCGGGGGCGTCCGCGCCATGCCGACGCCGGGCGGGGTGCCGGTGACGAGCAGGTCGCCGGGCTCGAGCGTCATGGTCTCGGTGATGGTGGAGATGAGCTCGGCGACGCCGAACACCATCTGCGAGGTCGAGGAGTCCTGCACCACCTCGTCGTTGAGGGTGCACCGGATGCCGAGCGCCTGCGGGTCGGGCACCTCGTCGGCGGTGACGAGCCAGGGGCCGAGCGGCAGGAAGCCGTCGATCGCCTTGCCGCGGGTCCACTGCCCACCGCTGCGCTGGAGGTCGCGCGCGGACAGGTCGTTGGCGCAGGCGTAGCCGGCCACGTGGTCGAGCGCGTCGTCGGCCCGCACCCGGGTGGCGGTGCGCCCGATCACGACGGCGAGCTCGGCCTCCCAGTCCGCCTCGGCCGTGGCGGCCGGGATCGGCACGGTGGCGGCGTCGCCCACCACCGAGTTGGCGAACTTGCAGAAGAGCACCGGCTCGGTGGGCACCGGCTTGCCGGTCTCGGCCGCGTGGTCGCGGTAGTTGAGCCCGACGCACACGATCTTGCCCGGTCGCGGCACGGGCGCGGCCAGCGTGAGACCCGCAAGTGGCACCGGCTCGCCCTCCGCGACCGGCGCTCCCGCCAGGTACCCGACCAGGTCGTCCCCCATCGGGACGACGGCGTCACCCTCCAGCCGGCCGAAGCCGCCGGCGTACGACACGAGCCTCATCAGCACCTCATGGGTCGAAGAGAGACCGACGGCCGGCCGTGGCCCCCCAAGGGCACGACCGGCCGCCGGCAGGGAGGGTCTGTCAGTCGATCTCGCCCGGCTCGACCTCGACGCCGAGCTTCTCCTGCACCTCGGTGAGGCAGGTGAAGTCGACGTGCTCACGCCAGTCGAAGCCCTCCGGCACGTTCTCGTTCGCGATCATGTCCTCGTTCCAGGATTCGAACGAGTCCTCGCTCGCGCCGGCCTCGATCGCGATCTGGGTGGCGAACTCGCCGGTCCAGTCCTCGATCTCGGCGTCGGTGGGCTCGATGTCCTGGGCTTCCTTGACGAGCTCGATCACCGCCTCGCGGTTGTCGATGTGCTCGTCACCGGCGCCCGCGTAGAGGTTCGACTCGATGCGGCCCTCGATGTAGCCGCACACGGCGTCCTTGTTGTCCTCGAGGAAGTCGGTGCGGACCACCCAGACCTCCTGAGGGGCCTCCACGAACTCCGTCTCGAACATCGTGCCGCCGGCCTCCTCGAGCGGCGCCTGGTGGCGCGGCTGCAGCTGCGCGACGTCGATCTGGCCGGCGAGGAGCGCCTGGAGCCGCTCGTCCGAACCGCCGTTGACCGGCACGAACTCCATGTCGTCGGGGTCGACGCCGCGGTTCTCGAGGATGTTCTTGGCCACCTGGATGTTGCGGTCGCCGGTGGCACCACCGGAGATCTTCAGGCCCTCGAGCTCGTCGGGGTCGACGCCCTCGCGGGCACCCATCCACCACGCCTCGGCGTCCTTGGCGACACCGACGACGGTCAGGTCGACGCTGCCCTCGGCGATGGCCGACCAGATCACGTCGCTCTCGCCCTGGGCGATCCACACGTCGCCGCCGATGAGACCAGCGAGGTACTCCGGCGACGCCGTGACCTCCGCGGGCTCGTCGAAGCCGAGCTCGGGCCAGTACTTCTCGTCGGCCACGATCCACGACATCTGGTTCATGTAGTCGTCGCCGTCGTAGGACATCCGCACCTGGGTGACCTCGCCGCCGTCGCCGCCACCGTCGTCACCGCCGCACGCCGAGAGCAGGGCGCTGACCGCGCCCAGGCCGGCCACGACCGCCATTGCCTTCTTCACAGTTCCTCCATTGGAATGCTTGTTCAGGACCCGATCGGCCGGGTCTCCGTCCTGCTGTGGTGCCCGAGGGTCCGGTCGGTGGGGAGACGTCGTGCCGTCCGCCCGGACTTCTGGCTGGTCAGTCGACCAGCCGGCGTCCGACCATCACCTTCCTCTCGATCCACTGCGTCAGGCCCACCAGGAGCACGCAGAAGAGGACGAAGATGAGGAGCATCGAGTAGATGCGGGCGCTGTTGAAGTTCTTCTGGGCCAGCGTCATGATGTAGCCGATCCCGTTGACGCCGGTGAACACCTCGCCGATGAACAGGCCGAGGAGCCCGCGGGTGACGCCCATCCGCACCCCGATGGCGATGAACGGGACCGTCGAGGGCATCACGATCTTGGTGAACAGCTGCAGGCGCCCGGCGCCGAACGAGCGCCCCGCGGTGAGCAGGCTGTTGTCGACGGTCTTGACGCCCTCCATGATCACCACGAGCGTGGCCGGCACGGCCGAGAGCACGATGATCCAGATGCGGGCGGCGTCGTTGATGCCGACCCAGAGCAGCAGCAGCGGCATCAGCACGATGCGCGGCATCGTGTAGAGCGCCCACACATAAGTGCTCAGCGCCTTGTCGAGCCACGGGATGCCGCCGATGGCGAGACCCAGCGGGATGGCGACCGCGAGCGAGATCACCATGCCGATCGCGTAGATCGACAGGCTGATGCCGAGGTTGTTGAAGAGGATCCCCTGCTCGTGCATCTCGACGGTCTCGGCCCACACGTCGGTGACCGCCGGCAGGTACAGCGTCGGAACGCTGCCGTACTGGGCGACGAGCTCCCAGATCACGAGGAACGCGGTGAGGTTCAGGATCGAGATCACGATGCGCTGCCAGCGGTTGAAGCGGCGCCGCGACCGGAAGCGGGGTGCGCGGCGGCGGCGCATCGCGCCGGGCACGAGCGGACGGCGGCCGGGAGCCTCGGGCTGCAGGGTGGCGGCCATCAGATCACCACCTCCTCACGCCAGCGGCTGGCCCACACCTCGAGGCGGCGCGAGGCCGTGACGAGGAAGAGGGCGATCGCGATGAGCAGGAGGATGAAGCCGAACATCCGCGCGGTGTCGTACATGCGGGCGGACTTGATGACCTCGCCACCGATGCCGGCGGCACCGATGAGCAGCTCGACCGACAGCAGGCCGACGAAGCCGCGCGAGATCGCGTTGCGCACGCCGCTGGCGATGAACGGCATCGCCGCCGGAAAGACCACCTTGAGGAAGACCGCGGTCCTCCCACCGCCGAAGCACCGGGCGGCCCGGACGAGCGAGGCGTCGACGGTCTGCACGCCCTCCTTGCAGCTGAGGCAGAGCGGGATGGCCGCCGACAGCACGACCATGTAGACGCTGGTGGTGGTGCTGAACCCGGAGATCAGGATCAGCAGCGGCGCGAAGGCGATGTTGGGCAGCGCGAAGAAGCCCCACAGGTAGGGCGAGGTGATGAGGTCGATCGTCGGCGAGAGGCCGATGATCAGGCCCACGGGGATCGCCAGGAGCGAGAGCGCCATGCCGAGCGCCAGCGGGCCGGCGCTGTCCTGCACCGCCTGCCACACCGAGCCGTCCTCGACGGCGTCGGCGAACGCCGTGAAGACCGCGCCGGGCCCGGGCAGGATCAGCGGCTCGGGATCGGTGATCACCACGGCGAGCTGCCAGACCAGGAAGAACAGCGCCAGGCTGATGAAGGCGGGCAGCTGGCGACGCACGGCCTTGCCCCACGACTTCTTGCGGGCGGGCCCGAGGTGGGAGCTCCCGCCGGACTGGTGTCCCCGCACCGTCACCTCCTCGCCGGCGGCGGTGCCGATGCTCGGAGTGCTGGAGAAGCTCATCGCAGCGCCTCGGGCGGTGCCGCTGACGGCTCGTTGACGATCGACGGCTCCTCGGGGACGGGCTCCCAGGTCGGCTCCTCGGCGGCCTTCTCGGCCTGCGGGCCGAGCAGCTCCCAGATCCGGTCGCGCAGGGCCTGGAACTCCGGCAGCTTGCGGCTCTCGCGGCTGCGGGGCCGCGGGATGCCGACCTCGAGGATCTCGCGGATCCGGCCGGGCCGGTTGGTGACCACCGCGATCCGGTCGGCCAGCGTGATCGCCTCGTCGACGCTGTGGGTGATGAAGATGATGGCCTGTCCGGTCTCGGCGACGATGCGCGCGAGCTCGTCCTGCATCACCTCGCGGGTCATGGCGTCGACGGCGGCGAACGGCTCGTCCATCAGCAGCAGCCGCGGCTCCGTGACGAGGGCGCGGGCCAGGCCGACGCGCTGCCGCATGCCGCCGGACAGCTCGCGCGGGTAGGCCTTCTCGAAGCCCTCGAGCCCGACGAGCTTGATGTAGTGCTGGACGAGGTCCTTGGTGGAGGAGTCGACCCGCTTCTGCATCTCGAGACCGAACCGGACGTTCTGCTCGGTGGTGCGCCACGGCATCAGCGCGTAGTCCTGGAACACGACCGCGCGGTCGGTGCCCGGGCCGGTGACCGGCGTGCCGAGCACCTCGATGGTGCCGTCGGACGGCGGCATGAGGCCGGCGACGACGTTGAGGAATGTGCTCTTGCCACAGCCGCTCGGGCCGACGACGGCGAGGAACTCACCCTGCGCCAGCTCGATGCTGAAGTCCCGCAGCGCGATCAGCGTGTCCTTCTCGCGGAGCCGGTCATAGGTGACGGCGACGCCGCGCGCCTCGACAGCGAGCGTCTGCGCGCCCAGTTCGCGTCCGGTGTCGGCCGGATCCCGGTGCTTCATGTCAGCCCTTCACTGCGGAGGTGAGGAACGCCACTGCAATCGTTTGTGATCGAACTGCCCAGAATCATCGATGTCAAGCCCTTCGCACGGTGAAACTGAGGTTGTTTCCCTGTTGTGATCGTTTGCAGGACGCCGCGAGTACAAGTCCAATACAAACGTTGGATGTTAATGTAACCCAAGTCAGTAGGGATTGGCGGTCGATCCAGCGAGGCTCACACCTAGGCGCTGCGGTAGAGCTTGGTGAGCGTGAACTCGCGGTGCCCGAGCAGCTCGGCGGCGGTGAGTCGGCCGTTGATCGTGCGCTCGACCACGTCGATGAGGTGCTCGCCCTGCTCCTCCACCGAGGCGCCGCTGGTGAGGAGCGGCGAGCAGTCGACGTCGATGTGCTCGCCCATCGACGCCACCGTCTTCGGGTTGGCCGAGATCTTCACGACCGGCTGGATCGGGTTGCCGATCGGGTTGCCCTGACCGGTGGGGAACAGGTTCACGACGCCGCCGCCGGCGGCCATCAGCGTGACGCACTCGGCGGCCGCCGAGGAGGTGTCCATGAAGTGCAGGCCGTTCGTGGTGGGCGCCTCGGCCGGCGCCAGGGCGCCGACGACCGGCTGGGTGCCGGTCTTGACGATGTTGCCGAGCGCCTTCTCCTCGATCGTCGACAGTCCGCCGGCGATGTTGCCCTGGGTCGGCTGGGAGCCGAGCAGGTTGGCGCCGGTCTTCTCGATCATGTCGATGTAGTCGTCGTAGAAGCCCTGGAAGCGCGCCCGCACCTCGTCGCTCACACACCGCTCGGCGATGAGGTGCTCGCCGCCAGTGAGCTCGCTGGTCTCGCCGAAGATCATGGTGCCGCCGGCGTCGACCCACCGGTCGCTGAGGTAGGCGGTGACCCGGCACGAGCCGAGCCCGGTGGTGGTGTCCGACTCGCCGTCCTTGGTGGTGAGGAGGATCTCGGAGCGCTGCACCGGCTCGCGGCTGTGCTCGCTGGCGTCCTGGAGGAACTGCTTGGCCACCTTCGCGGCCCTCGGGATGATGCTGAGGTCACCGAAGCCCTCGAGCCACATGCCCTCCACCGGCTTGCCGGTCTTGGCGATGCCCTCGACCACCCGGCCCGTCCAGTTCGGCTCCACTCCGATCACGATCACGGCCGCCACGTTCGGGTTGGAGCCGATGCCGATCAGCGTGCGGAAGGTGAGCTCGAGGTCGTCGCCGAACTGCAGCCGCCCGAACGCGTGAGGCAGCGCCATCACGCCGGGGATCAGGGCCGCCACGCCCTCGGCGGCCGCATTGGACAGGTCGTCGACCGGGAGGATCGCGACGTGGTTGCGGGTGCCGACGGCACCGTTGGGCCGGCGGAATCCGGTCAGGCCACGCTGTTCTGCCACCGGGCACTCCTCACGTTGTGGATGTGGACGTAGTCGCCGACGGCGATGTCGGCGCTGGCGATCGCGGTGCGGACGCCGTACTCGATGACGTCGTCGCCGCTCGCCACGTCGTGCAGGGCCACCTTGTGCCCGAGCGGGATCGAGGCGAGCACCTCCACCGTGACCGCGGTCGCGCCGTCGAGGAAACCGATCTGCGCGGAGCCGGGCTCCACGTCGCGCACGGCGACGGCGACGTGGTCACCGTCCTTGTGCGCCAAGAAGCTGGGGAGGGATTCCGACATCGGGACCCTTTCTGGTCAGTGGTCTGACCTCCGACCCTAGAGAGCGGCTCCAGACGGTGTCAACGGTCACATCCACGAGGTGAGCCGCACGAGCCTCCTGACCCCTCCGCCGGCGTGACCAGCAGCGGGAGCGGGATTCCCGCCAGCCCTCGGGTGCGCGCCGGCAGCCGCGCGGCCACGTCGCTGAGCACCGCGGCCGCGGGATGTCCAGGGGCGGAGATCACCAGCGGGACGCCGGCGTCGCCCGCGGCCCGCACCCCGGCGTCCAGCGGGACGCTGCCGAGCAGGGGTGCCTCGGTGGCGGCCGCGAGCCGCTCTCCCCCACCGGACCCGAAGACGTCGCCGGCCATGTTCTCCACCACGCCGGCGACGGGCATCCGCGCGTCGCGCGCCATCCGCGAGACCCGCGCCGCCACCGACTCCGCGGCGTGCTGCGGCGTGGTCACCACGATCATCGACGCCCCGGGCAGCAGCTCCAGCAGCGAGAGGGTCACGTCGCCGGTGCCCGGGGGCAGGTCGACGAGCAGCACGTCGAGCTGGCCCCAGGCGACGTCGTCGACGAACTGCTCCAGCGCCTTGTGCAGCATCGGACCGCGCCACACCACCGGCTCGTCGTCGTCGACGAAGAAGCCGACCGACATCAGGCGCACGCCGTGCGCCTCGAGCGGGAACATCAGGCCGGGCACGGCCACCGGCGATCGGCGCACGCCGAACAGGGTGGGCTGCGAGTAGCCCCACACGTCGGCGTCGAGCAGGCCCACCCGCGCGCCGGACGCGGCCAGGGAGGCGGCGAGGTTGGCCGTCACGGTCGACTTGCCGACCCCGCCCTTGCCGGAGGCGACGGCGAACACCCGGGTCGCGCTGCCGAACCCGCCCGGCCGTCGCTGCAGCGGGCGCAGCAGGGACGCGACGGCGTGGCGGCGGTCGTCGTCGGCGACCTCCACCTCGACCCGGGCCGAGGGCCCGGCCGCCTCCCGCAGCGCGGCCCCGAGGGCGTCGCGGTAGCCCGGGTCGTCGTCGAGACCCCAGGCGCGCACGTGCACCGTGCCGTGCCGGTGCTCGCCAGTGTCGAGCAGCCCGAGCTCGCCGAGCGGGCGGCCGCTGAGCGGCTCCACGACGCCGGCGACGGCCTCGAGCACGGCCCCGACGTCGGCGCGCGGCCGCAGCACCGACCTCATGCGCCGGCCCCCGGCACGCGGAAGGCGCGGCGCCGCGGCTTGACCGGACGCATCATGAACTCCGGCCGGCGCAGGCCCTCGGCGTTGGGGCCGGGCCGGGTCATGGCGAGCCACTCGCGGTAGACCTCGCGCGCCCGCCCGGTGTCGACCTCGACGTCGCCGTACTGGTCGCCGGGTGCGGCCGGCGCCACGGTGACGAGCTGGTGCCAGCAGTGGGCGCCCGACCACGGGTCGGGCTGCACCGGGAACGTCAGGTTCTGGTGGACGCCGGGGTCGTCCCAGTTGATCCGGGAGCTGTCGGGGTCGTTGCTGCGGAAGGGCGCCGGGTGCTCGGCGTACCGCATCCGCCACACCCCCTCGTCGCTGCGGTCGATGTCGACCTTCCCGCTGGCCCAGCGGCTGGCGTGGATGTCGTCGAGCCGCCACCGGCCCATGTGGTGGCTGAGCGCCACGATGCCGGGGCGGATGCCCTGGTGCGCCCACGCCCGCGCCACGAAGTGGCCGATGCGCGTGGTCACCCGCACCAGGTCGCCGGTGGCGATGCCGAGTCGCGCGGCGTCGTCGTCGTGCACCCACAGCGGGTGGGTGTTGCTCAGCTCGTTGAGGTACTTGGCGTTGCCCGAGCGGGTGTGGATGAGGGTGGGCAGCCGGAACGTCGGCACGAGCACCACCTGGCCGGCGTCGAGGTCGACCTTGCGGCGCGACACGTGCGACTCGATGTAGCCGGGGGTGGCGTGCTCGGGCCAGCCGAACGAGGCCATGGAGTCCGACCAGATCTCGAGCTTGCGGCTCGGCGTGAGCCAGCCCGCCACCTCCGAGCCGTCGTCGAGCCGCACCCCCACCGCGCCCGCCTCGCCGATGAGCGGCGGCGTGGAGTCGTCGGTGGTGGGCTTGCGGAGCACGCCGTCGGCGTCGGGCTCGGCGCCGGCGCGCTCCTCGCGGGTGAGCGCGCGCTCGTCCTGGCGGTAGACGTCCTTGCTGATCTCGACGACGCCGTACTTGCGCATGTAGCCGAGCGCCGTGAGCCCCTCGGCCTCGGCCTTCTCGGGCAGACCGGGCACCCGGTTCTCGAAGACCCAGCGGTAGTACTCGTCGACGGTGACCTTCTCCCCCGGCCGGTAGGGCGACTCGAAGTACCGGCGGATGCCGAGCGAGCCGTCGGGGTCGATGCGCCAGGAGAGGTCGAACCAGAACTCGTTCTCCTCCCACACCTCGCCGGGATTGCTCTCGCGGGTGTCGCTCACCGGCCGGCCGAGCTTCTCCCGCGCCACCCGCTGCACCGGCTGCCGGAACCCGAGCCAGCGGCCCGCGTGGGTCTCGTAGGAGTGGGTGTCGTGGCGCTCGGTGGCGTGGCCCATCGGCAGCACGTAGTCGGCGAAGATCGCCGTCTCCGACCAGGTCGGCGTCAGCGCGACGTGCAGGCCGACGGCGTCGGTGCGGGTGAGGGTCTCGATCCAGCTGAAGCCGTCCGGGTTGGTCCACACCGGGTTGTAGACGCGGGTGAAGTAGACGTCGAGGTCGCCGCGGCCGTCCTGCAGCAGGTGTGGCAGCAGGAACGACATCTCGTTGGTCGACAGCGGGTACTCCGCGGGCCAGAGCAGCTCGTTCCACTGGTCGTGGCCCTCGGGGACGTCGAAGCCGTGGGCGATGAACTTGTCCCAGCCGTTGGGGCTGGTGCCGCCGGGGGTGCCGACGCTGCCGGTGAGCACGTTGAGGAAGAACAGCGACCGGGCGACCTGCCAGCCGCCGAGGTTGCCCGCCGCGGCCGAGCGCCAGATGTGGGCCGAGAGCTTGCTGCCCGCCCCGGCGACGATCTCGGCGAGCGCCTCGATCCGCTCCACCGGCACCTGCGCCTCCTCCGCGGCGAACTCGAAGGTGTAGCGGGCGTAGTCGTCGGTCATCGCGTCGACGAACGACTCGAAGTCGCGGGGCCGTTCGGGGTGGAGGCGGTCGAGATAGGTGCCCCAGTTGACCCAGCGCCGCAGGTAGTCGCGATCGATCCGGTCGGTGCGCAGCAGGTACGAGGCGACCGCGAGCAGGATCGCCGCCTCGCTGCCGGGCCACGGCGCCAGCCACAGGTCGGCGTGGCTCGCCGTGTTGGACATCCGGACGTCGAGCACGACCAGCTTCGCGTTGCCCTCGTGCTTGGCCTCCATGATCCGCTGGGCGTGCGGGTTGAAGTAGTGACCCGTCTCCAGGTGCGACGAGAGCAGCAGGATCACGTCGGCGTTCGCGTAGTCGGGCGCGGGCCGGTCGTAGCCGCCCCAGGTGGTGTAGCCGAGCCGGGCGCCGGAGGAGCAGATGTTGGTGTGGCTGTTGTGGCCGTCGACCCCCCACGCCAGCAGGAACCGCTCGGCGAAGCCGTCCTCCCCCGGTCGGCCGACGTGGTAGACCACCCGGTCGCGCCGGTCCTGCTCGATCGCGGCGCGGATCCGGCCGGCGATGTCGTCCAGCGCCTCGTCCCAGGTGCAGCGCTCCCACCCGCCGGCGCCGCGCTCGCCGACCCGCTTCAGCGGGTGCAGGATCCGCTCCGGGTCCTCGATCTGGTTGATCGTGGCCGGGCCCTTGGCGCAGTTGCGGCCGCGGGAGCCGGGGTGGGCGGGGTTGCCCTCCAGCTTGGTGATCGACAGGTCGTCCTTCGCCACGTGCGCGAGCAGGCCGCACGCCGACTCGCAGTTGAAGCACGTGGTGGGGATGAGCATGAACTCGCGCTTCACCTTGCGCGGGTGCGCGCGGGCGTCGTGCGCCACGTGGTGGTCCCAGGTCTCCGGGGGCGGGTAGTTACGCAGGTGCTCATGGCTCCGCGCGCCGGGCAGTTCGTGGGTGGTCATCGGGCTCCGTTCATGACAGGGGCACGTCTTGTCCGGCCCGCACGAAGGCGGTCTCGTAGGCCAGCAGCGCCGGTTGCACGAGCAGGCCGGCGACGGCGAGCAGCCAGCCGGGCTCGCCCGTCCACGCCACGGCGGCCAGCACCAGCGCGACGACGGTGGGGGCGACCTTGCCGCCCCAGAACAGCGAGCGGTAGCGGCCGCGGAGGATCGTGCGCGCCGCCACCGCGGCGCCGCGGCTGTGGTGGCGCCCGCCGAGGTCGAGACCCGAGATCAGCAGGTCGAGCACGCAGGCGACGACGAGCACGCGAGCCGCCAGGGCCATCCCGTCGGCGTCCAGCCCCGCCACGAGCCCGGCGACCGCCACGGCGCCGGCGCCGACCTCGGCCGCCTGCACGAGGAGGTGCGGCAGCAGCCAGCGGGACTGCCACAGGTCGCGCCCCTCGGCCTGCCGGAAGAGGAACGCGGTGTAGCCGGCGGCCGCGGCCGCGGCGACGATGGCGGGCACGGCGAGCCAACGTTGCGCTGTTGCGGCGTCGGCGATGCCGGTGAGGAACCACGCCGTGCAGGCAGCGCCGAACGCCAGCAGGCAGTAGCCGCCGAGCACCAGCCACGAGCGGTGGTTGCCGCGGGTGAACAGGAACCAGAACCGCTCGGGCCGCTTGAGGTCCCACACCAGCAGTGCGCCGGTGACCGCCGCCCCGACCGCGCCCACCACCGGAGCCACGACCGCGCCGGTGGCACCGAGGTCGACGCCGAGGAGCACCGCGAGCGCCGCCACGAACAGCGCTCCCGCCCCGAGGCCCTTGGTCCACAGGTAGGTGATCACCCGCCAGCCCCACGGGCGCGGGTGCGCGGTGTTGAGGGTGGTGGCGGCCGTCGGGTCGGCGCCCTCGAAGTCGGCCGACGTCGTGAGCCGGTGGTCGTCGGGCTGCGCCCAGATGTAGGTGTCGCGCACCGGTGCCTCGAGCGGGTCGAGCACCGCCTTCGCGGCGCCGAGGTAGAACACGTTGGGCCCGGTGCCCTGGTCGGGCGCCCGGACGGCGGTCTCGTTGCTGGCGATCAACCGCGAGATGCCCGAGCTCTCGTCGTCGAGGTCGCCGACCCAGATCGAGTGGGTCGGGCACACCACCACGCAGGCGGGCTCGAGCCCGTCGTCCACCCGATGCGCGCAGAAGTTGCACTTGGCCGCGGTGTTGGTGTCGTCGTCGATGTAGATCGCGTCGTACGGGCACGCCTGCATGCACGACTTGCACCCGATGCAGGAGGAACTGTCGAAGTCGACGATGCCGTCGTCGCGCTTGAACAGCGCGTTCGTCGGACAGATCTTGATGCACGGCGCGTCGGTGCAGTGGTTGCAGCGCATCACGCCGAAGTCGCGGCGGGAGTCGGGGAAGGTGCCGGAGTCGACGTACTTGACCCAGGTGCGGAACTGTCCGACCGGCACCCGGTGCTCGGTCTTGCAGGCCACGGTGCACGCGTGGCACCCGATGCAGGTGTTCTGGTCGATCGCGAAGCCGTACCTCACGCGGGACCTTCCCTGGTGCTCGAACGCCGGTGGAAAGAGGTCTGTCCACTATAGTCATCCCGTCGGTGCCTCCACGCCGACGGGACCGAACGGAGTGCGATGACACCCGAGGACATGCTCGCGGGCTGGCAGCCCCTCGGCCAAGGCACCCTGGGCGACCGCATCAAGTCCGAGATCATGCGCGTGATCCGCGACCAGCGGCTCGGACCGGGCGACCGGCTGCCGTCCGAGCGCGACCTCGCCGCCACCCTCCGGGTCAGCCGGCCCTCGGTGCGCGAGGCGGTCCGGTCGCTGCAGGCCGAGGGACGCCTCGTCGTCCGGCACGGCCAGGGGGTCTTCGTCGCCGAGCCCGCGATGCAGCGCAACCTGCGCGAGTCGATCGCCCAGCTCGACCACAGCCTGAGCGAGCTGTTCGCGATGCGGGAGGTGCTGGAGGTGCCGGCCGCGCGCTGGGCCGCGCAGCGCCAGGACCCCGAGGGCGTGCAGGCCGTGCAGGCCGCCTTCACCGACCTCGACGACGCGCTGCGGGTGGAGCCGCGCGACTTCGAGCAGCTCCAGCTGCTCGACGCCAACTTCCACCTCCGCATCGTGCAGGCGGCCGGGAACCGCCTGCTCGTGCAGAGCCAGGGCGTGCTGAACGAGCTCCTGCTCACGGGCATGCAGACCACCCTGGCGATCGAGGGCCGGGTCGACCAGTCCCGCGAGGAGCACCTGCGGATCCTCAACGCCATCCTCGACGGCGACGCAGCCTCGGCCGCCCGGGCCGCGCAGGCGCACGTCAACAACACCCGCCGCGCGGCGAACCGACGCATCGCCGAGGCCAACGCCCGGCTCGAGCCGAGTCCCTAGGACTCGGGAGTGGCCGGGCTCCGTGCGGGGAGCAACTGGCTGACCCGTCCCTGTCGTGGCGACCTGGTGGCGGGGCTCACGGTCGCGCTCGTGCTCGTGCCCCAGTCGCTCGCCTACGCGGTCGTGGCCGGGATGCCGCCGGTCAACGGCCTGTACGCCGCCGCCGTCGCACCGCTGCTCGCCGGCCTGATCGGCTCCTCGCCGTACCTCTCCACCGGACCCGCGGCCCTCACCAGCCTGCTCGTCCTGGGCTCGCTCGCGCCGTTCCCCGACCTCTCGGCGCCCGAGTACGTCGCCCACGCCGGACTGCTGGCGCTGGTGGTCGGCGCGTGCCGGGTGACGCTCGGGCTGGTGCGCGGCGGTGGGCTCGCCTACCTGATGAGCCAGCCGGTCGTCGTCGGCTTCACGGTGGCGGCCGCCGTCCTGATCTCCACCTCCCAGCTGCCTGCTGCGGTCGGCACCTCGGGCTCGTCCGACAGCCCGCTGGTGTCGGCCGTGGGACTCCTCGACGACGTCGGCGCGTGGTCGTGGGCGGCGATCCTCGTCTCGATCGCCACGTTCGCTGGCACGCTGCTCGCCCGCCGGGTGCACCCGCTGCTGCCCGGCGGCTTCCTGGTCGCCGTCCTCGCGCTGCTCGTCGTGCGCTCGGGGTGGCTCGACCAGCCCGTCGTCGGCACCATCCCCTCCGGCCTGCCGCCGTTCAGCCTCGACCTGCCGTGGGCGTCGCTCCCCTCGCTGCTCGTGCCGGGCGTGGTGATCGCGCTCGTCGGATTCGCCGAGCCCGCCGCGATCGCGCGCCGCTACGCCTCCGCCGAGCGCCAGCCGTGGGACCCCGACCGCGAGCTGGTCGGCCAGGGCCTCGCGAACCTCGGCGTCGCCGTCACCGGCGGCTTCGCCGTCGGCGGCTCGTTCTCCCGCTCCTCCCTCAACAGGCTCTCCGGGGCCAAGTCGCGGTGGAGCGGCGTCGTGTCCGGCGCCGTGGTGCTCGCCTTCCTCCCGTTCACGGGCGTGCTGTCGGGCCTGCCCGTCGCCGTCCTGGCCGGCCTCGTGCTGGCGGCGATGGTCACCCTCCTCGACCCGCGGCCGCTGCTCCGCACGTGGCGGTACTCGCGTCCCCAGTTCGTCGTGGCCCTGGTGACGGCGGTCGTCTGCCTCGCGGCCGCTCCCGAGGTGCAGTGGGGCGTCGTCGCCGGCGTCGGCCTCGCGCTCGGCATCCACCTGTGGCGCGAGCGCCGGCTCGACGTCGACGTCTGGGACGAGCACGACCTCCTCCACGTGCGACCCCAGGGCGTCCTCTACTTCGGCTCCGCGCCGGCCCTCGAGACCCGCATCCTCCGCGAGCTCGCCGAGCATCCCGGGCTGCGCCGGGTCGAGCTGCATCTGCAGCGGCTCGGCCGGGTCGACCTCACGGGCGCCCTGGTGCTGCGCGACATCTGCCGCGACCTCGCCGCGGCCGACGTCGCGGTGGTGATCAGTGGCGCGCAGCCGCAGAGCCGCCGCCTCATCGGCACGGTGCTCGCCGGCGAGGGCGTCGACCACACCCACGGGCCCCGCAACACCGTCTCCCCCGCCCACCCCCGCCTGCGGGAGCGCCCGACGTGAACGCCCGTTGAGCCGTCCCCCCACGGGCCGGCCCAACGGACGCAGAGTCACAGTTCCCGACCTGGCGAGACTTATCGCAAGGTCCGCTCAAGATCGCCTCAAGAACAACCCGGGCGCCGAGTCGCTACCAGCTGACGGCGACGTACTTCGACTCGAGATAGTCGAGCATGCCCTCGTGGCCGCCCTCGCGGCCGACGCCGGACTGCTTGGTGCCGCCGAAGGGGGCGGCGGGATCGGAGACGAGGCCGCGGTTGAGGCCGACCATGCCGGAGTCGAGCCGCTCGCTGAGCCGCAGCCCGCGGGCGAGGTCGGCGGTGTAGACGTAGGACACCAGGCCGTACTCGGTGTCGTTGGCCATCGCCACCACCTCGTCCTCCGAGGTGAAGGTGACGATCGGGGCCACCGGGCCGAAGATCTCCTCCGCCAGGATGCCGGCGTCGCCGGGCACGTCGGCGAGCACGGTGGGCTCGAAGTAGAAGCCCTCCCGGTCGGGCCGCGCGCCCCCGACGAGCACGCGCGCGCCGGCGTCGACGGCGCCGCGGACGAGCTCGTCGACCTTGCCGGCCGTCTCGTCGTTGACCAGCGGGCCGACCTCGGTGCCGTCGGCGGTGCCGGGTCCGAGGCGCATCGCGCCCATCCGGTTCGCCAGTCGCTGGCCGAACTCCTCGGCCACGTCGGCGTGCACGTAGAAGCGGTTGGCGGCGGTGCAGGCCTCACCGGCGTTGCGCATCTTGGCCACCATGGCGCCGTCGAGTGCGGCGTCGAGGTCGGCGTCGTCGAGCACGACGAACGGAGCGTTGCCGCCGAGCTCCATCGAGCAGTTGACCACCTGGTCGGCGGCTTCGCGCAGCAGCACCCGCCCCACCTCGGTGCTTCCGGTGAACGACAGCTTGCGCACCCGCGGGTCGTGGAGCATCGCCGACACCACCGCACCCGAGCGCCGGGCCGGCAGCACGTTCACGACGCCGGCCGGCACGCCGGCGTCCTCGAGGATCTTGGCCATCAGCAGCGCGGTGAGGGGCGTGTCGCTCGCCGGCTTGAGGACGACGGTGCAGCCGGCCGCCAGCGCCGGGCCGATCTTGCGGGTGGCCATCGCCGCCGGGAAGTTCCACGGCGTCACGAGCACGCAGATGCCCACCGGCTGCCGCAGCACCACGATCTTGTTCGCACCCGACGGCGCGGTCATCACCGAGCCCTCGGCGCGCACCGCCTCCTCGGCGTACCAGCGGAAGAACTCCGCCGCGTAGGCCACCTCGCCGCGGGCGTCGGGGAGGGCCTTGCCGTTCTCCAGCGAGATCAGGTGCGCGAGGTCGTCGGCCCGCCCGGTCATCAGCTCGAAGGCGCGGCGCAGCACCTCGGAGCGCTCGCGCGGTGCGGCGGCGGCCCAGGCCCCGGCCGCGGCGTCGGCGGCGTCGACGGCGGCCATCGCGTCGTCGACCGTGCCGTCGGCCACCGAGGTGAGCGCCGCGCCGGTGGCGGGGTCGATCACGTCGAAGCGCCCGCCGTCGGAGGCCGGCACCGCCTTGCCGCCGACGTAGAGGTCGACGGGCAGGTCGGGGAGGTCAGCGAGAGAGAAATCGCCCATGGTCGAGGCCTTTCAGTACGGGTTGGTGACGAACAGCTCCTCCGCGGGGAAGAGCGTGAGCACCCGCGGGCCGTCCTCGGTGATGACGATCTCCTCCTCGATGCGGGCCGCGGAGACACCGTCGCTGGCCGGGCAGTAGGTCTCGAGCGCGAAGACCATGCCGACCTGGAGCTCCACGGGCTCCTTCATCGAGTTGAGCCGGGAGATGATCGGGCGCTCGTGCAGCCCGAGCCCGAGGCCGTGCGCGAACTGCAGACCGAACGCCTGCATCTCGGACTCGAAGCCGAACTCCTCGGCCGCCGGCAGCAGCGCGGCCACCTCGTCGGTGCCGACGCCGGCCTTGATGCCGTCGATGCCGCGGTCCATCCACTCCCGCGCCGTCTTGTACGCGTCGCGCTGCGCCGGCGTCGACCGGCCCACGGCGAACGTGCGGTAGTAGCAGGTGCGATAGCCGTTGAAGGAGTGGATGATGTCGAAGAACGCCTGGTCGCCGGGGCGCACCAGCCGGTCGGTGAAGTTGTGCGGGTGCGGGTTGCACCGCTCGCCGGAGATCGCGTTGATCGCCTCCACCTGGTCGGAGCCCATCTCGTAGAGCCGCTGGTTCGCCAGCGCCACGATCTGGTTCTCCCGCACGCCTGGCTTCAGCGCCTCGGTGATGTCCTGGTAGACGCCGTCGACCATCGCGACCGCCTGGTTGAGCAGGGTGATCTCGTCGGTGGACTTGATGCAGCGGGCGTCGAGCATGTGCTGCTGGGCGTCGACGACGGTGAGCCCCTGCGCCTGCATCTCGAAGAGGAACGGCGGCTCCACGATGTCGACGCCGACCGGCAGGTCGGCCACGCCGGCCTCGACGAGCAACGACTTGATCTCCTGCACCGCGGACTTCATGAGCCCCACGGTCGGCGCCACGGCGCCGCGGAAGCCGAGGAAGCCCGCGCGGTAGTTCTCCTCCGGCACCCACTGCGAGTAGATCTTGTGGTGCTTCACCGCCGAGCCGAAGTCCCAGAGCACCGGGTCCTGGCCACGGGTGAGCAGCGCGTAGCGGATCATCTTGTCGCCGAGAGCGCCGCCGATCCACGTCTGCGTGGTGTAGCGGATGTTGTAGAAGTCGAAGAGCAGGAACGCCCCGCACTCGCTGGCCTCGAGCGCCTCCTTGGCGCGGCCGATGCGGTAGCGCCGCAGCCGGTCGAAGTCGACCCGCTCCTCGTAGTCGACCCCCATGTGGCCGGGGGCCGCGAGCGGTCTCCCGGCCGTCACCCGCCGAGCCCGTCGTCGACGTCGACGTTCTCGGGCTTGAGCGTGAGGCCGGAGGCGTGTGCCTGGAGGTCGAGCAGGATGGCGAAGTCCTCCTCCACCCGGCCGCTGCTCACGGTGGCCTGGACGGCGGCCGCGGTGGCGGCGGCCACCGGCATCGGCACGTCGTGCTCGTGCGCGGCGGCGAAGCCCAGCTCGAGGTCCTTGCGGAGCAGCACGGGGGTGAAGGTCGGCGTGTAGTCGAGGTTCACGAATGCCGGCGTCTTGTACCGGGTGAACATCGACCCCATCACCGAGTTGTTGAGGAAGTCGAGGAACGCGGCGCGGGTCATGCCGCCCTTCTCGGCCAGCACGGTCACCTCGGCCATGCTCTGGGTGACGACGCCGAGCATCACGTTGTGGCAGATCTTGGCCAGGCGCGCGAGGTCGTCCTCGCCCACGTAGGTGGCGGCGCGGCCGAGGTGCGCCAGCAGCGGCGCCACGCGCAGGTAGGTCTCCTCGGGTCCGGACACCACGAGGCTGAGCTCGCCGGCCTTCACCACCTTGGCGTTGCCGCTCACCGGCGCGGCGAGGAACGCCACGCCGCGCTCGGCGCAGCGTGCCCGCATCTCGGCGGACGACTCGATCGACACCGTCGAGCAGTCGACGACCACGCCGGGAAGAGAGTCGGGGTCGGCGAGCAGGCCGCCGTCGCCCACGAGCACCTGCTCGAGGTCGGCCGGCGTCGACACCATCGTGAACACGACGTCGAGCGAGCGGAGGTCACCGATGGTGTCGGCCACGGCGCACCCCACGTCGGCGAGCGCCTCGGCCTTGGCGCGGGTGCGGTTCCAGACCGTGACGTCCTCCCCCGCGCCGGCGAGCCGGCCGGCCATCGCCGCGCCCATCCGGCCGGCACCGATCCAGCCGATCCGGAGGGTGCGGTCGGCGGGCGGCTCGGTGGCCGTGGGGGTGTCGGTCATCGGTGGGCCTCCAGCACGGATCAGGAATGCAAACGAGTGCAGTGTCTCGGCTGCGCAAACCCGGTGTCAAGCCACGCAAGGCCCGATGCAATCGGTTGCAGGAAACTGCTCAGGCGAGGATCGTGATCGGGTGCTCGACGACCTCGCGGAACGCGGCGAGCCAGCGTGCGGCCACCGCGCCGTCGACGGGCCGGTGGTCCACCGACAGCGTCACGGTCACGACCCGCCCGACGGCGAGCACGCCGTCGTCCACCACGGGCTCCTCGCGCACCGCCCCCACGGCCAGGATCGCCGCGTGCGGCGGGTTGATGATCGCCGCGAACTCCTCGACGCCGTACATGCCGAGGTTGGTGACGCTGATCGAGCCGCCCTCGAGCTCGTCCTGGCGCAGCCGGCCCGCGCGGGCGCGCTCGGCGAGGTCGCGCAGGCTGGTGGCGAGCCGGGTGAGCGTCAGCGAGCCGACGTCGCGCACCACCGGCGTCACCAGACCCCGGTCCGTGGCCACCGCCACGGCGACGTCGACGGTGTCGAAGGTGCGCACCGCGTCGGGGGTCCAGACGACGTTCAGCTCCGGCACCCGTCGATGGGCGACGGCCACCGCCTTCACCAGCAGGTCGGTCACCGACACCCGCACCTCGGCCGCGCGGTTGACCTCCTCCCGCAGCGCCACCAGCGCGTCCGCCCGCAGCGTGGCGCGCAGGTAGAAGTGCGGCGCCTCCCGCTTGCTCTCCTGCAGCCGCGCGGCGACGGCGCGCCGCAGCCGGCTGTGCGGCACCTCGCCGGCCGATGCCTCCACCGGCGCCGGCTGCTCCGGCGCGGGGACGGCGGTGCGGGCGGCGACGGCGCGCTCGACGTCGCGGCGCAGCACCCGGTTGCGGGGGCCGGTGCCGGGGATCTCGTCGATCGGGAGGTTGGCCGCAGCGGCGAGCTTGCGGGCCAGCGGGCTGCTGAAGACGCGGCCGTTGCGGACCGGCGTCACCGGCACGTCCGACACAGGGGTCTCCACGAGCGGCGCACCCGAGCTCGGGTCGACGTCGGGGACGCCGGGCTCCGGCACGTCGCGACGCTCCGGCACGGTGGCGGCCACGGGCTCCGCCACCCCGAGCTCGGCGAACAGGGCGTCGCGGTCGGTCACCTGCTCGCCGGGGTCGCCGAGCACGGCGATCGGGGCGCCGACCTCCACCGCGGAGCCCGGGCCCACCAGCGTGGCGAGCACGGTGCCGGCCACCTCGGCCTCGACGTCGACCAGCGCCTTCTCGGTCTCGACGGTGGCGATCACCTCGCCGGCAGCGAAGTCACCGGTCACCAGCCACTCGGCGAGCACCGCCTCGGTGGCATTGGCCGCCACCTCGGGCATGCGCAGGACCCGGGCCATGGCTCAGTACCTCGCGATCTCGTCGAGCGCGGCGGTGACCTCGTCGCGCTGGGCGATCGCCGCGCGCTCGAGCACCTTGCTGATGCTCGGCGAGGCCTCGCCGCCGGTGACCCGCCACACGGGGGCGTCGAGCAGGTCGAAGAACCGGCGGTGCAGCTCGTCGGCCAGCCACCCTCCGTAGGAGGTGCCGATCGCGCCCTGCTCGGCGACGAGCACGTGGTTGGTGCGGGTGAGCGACTCCTCGATGGTGTCCCAGTCGATGCTCGCGCGGTCGAGCCAGCGCAGGTCGATCACCTCGGCGTCCACCTGGTCGTGGGCCTCGGCGGCCTCGAGGGCGTACGGCGTCATGCCGAGGTAGGTGAGCACGGTGACGTCGGAGCCGGGGCGTCGCACCGCGGCCTTGCCCACGGGGAGGCAGTAGTCCCAGTCGTCCACCGGGCCGGGTCCGGTGCTGGTGTAGAGGTCGACGTGCTCGAGCACGACCACGGGGTCGTCGAGCCGCAGGGCGGTGTTCATCAGGCCGACGTAGTCGTACGGCGTGGTGGGGGCGACGATGCGCCAGCCCGGGTTGGTGGCGAAGACGCCGGCGGGATCCATCGAGTGCTGCGAGCCGTAGCCGGTGCCCATCGCCACCTTGCTGCGCAGCACGAGCGGCACCGCGCCGCCGCCGCCGTACATGTGGCGGGCCTTGCCGATCTGGTTGAAGAGCTGGTCGGCCGCCACCCACATGAAGTCGGCGTACATGAACTCGACGACGGGCCGGTGCCGCCCGTCGATCGCGATGCCGCCGGCCAGGCCGGCGAACGCGTTCTCACTGATCGGCGTGCCGAGGACGCGGCCGGGGAAGCGCGTCCGGCGAGGCCGCGGGTGGCGCCGTTCGTCCCACCGTTGAGCCGATGCACGTCCTCGCCCATCACCACGACGCCCGGGTCGGTCTCCATCCGGCGACCCAGCACGGTGGCGATCGCGTCGACCAGCTTGGTGTCCTGCACCTCCACCGCGTGGCCCTCCGGAGCGACGAGCGGGGCGTCGTCGAGCTCGGACAGGTCGCCGCGCACGCCGACGTCGACCCACGCGGGGTCGGGCCACTCGGTCGGCCGGATCCGGCGCTGGCCGGGCTTGCCGTCGGGGTCGGGCTCGAGGAGCACGTCGCCGATCTCGGCCATGACGGCGCGCGCCCGGCTGACGGCGTCCGCGGTCTCCTCGGCCGTCATCAGCCCGCGCCGCTCCAGGTGGGCGGCGGTGGTGGTGAGCGGGTCGCGCTCGCGCCACGCGCGCTCCTCGGCCTTGTCGCGGTAGCCGAACGCACTGCCCGCGAAGCCGCCGTTCTGGTGGAAGAACCGGTAGGTGTCGACCTCCACAACGGTGGGCCCGCGACCGCGCCGCATGTGCTCCACCGCCTCGGTCATGGCCAGGTGCACCGCGAGCGGGTCCATCCCGTCGACCCGCCAGCTCGCGATGCCGAACCCGCCGCCGCGGGCCGACAGCCGCGCCTCGGCGGTGGCCTCGTGCACCGACGTCGAGACGGCGTACTGGTTGTTCTCGACGAAGAAACAGACCGGCAGCGACCACGCCGCCGCGAGGTTCATGGTCTCCAGGGTGGAGCCGATGTTGATGGCGCCGTCGCCGAAGTAGGTGACCGACACGGCGTCGGTGCCGGCCTGCCGGTGCGCCCAGGCGAGGCCGGCGGCCGGGGGCACGCCGCCGCCGACGATGGCGTTGGTGCCCATCGCGCCGGCGTCCTTCCACTGCAGGTGCATCGAGCCACCGCGGCCGTGGCTCCACCCGCGGTCGAGGCCGCAGATCTCGGCGAGCGTGCGCAGCAGCACCTCGCGCACGTCGTCGGAGGGCGCGGCCAGCGGGTCCATCCCCTTGGGCTCCACGTGGTGCAGCGCCTTGGCGAGGAACTGGTGGTGCCCGCGGTGCGAGCCACCCACGGAGTCGTGACTGGTGAGGGCGAGCACGGAGCCGACGGCGCCGCCCTCCTGCCCGATGCTCGAGTGGGCGGGGCCGTGCACGAGACCGGCTCCGGCGAGCTCGAGCACGTACTGCTCGAACACCCGGATCCACACGAGCTGGGCGTAGGTGGTGCGCAGCAGGTCGGGGTCGGCGGCGTCCCAGTCGGCGTCGGTGACGACGAGCTCGACCCAGGGTGCGGCCGGCGCGAGGGGATTGTGCTCGGGCATGGGGCACTTTCCCACACGATTGGATCCTAAATCCAGGGTTCGAGCCCTCAGAAGGGTCGCTGCACGGCAGATCGGATCCGAAATGCAGTACGGTCGTGGCTGTGGTCACCACCGATCTCGTCGTCGGGTCGTTCACGCCGTCCGTGGTGCTCGACGTCGCCCGCTCCACCGGCCGGCTCGAGGCGGCCGGGCTCGCGGTCACCGAGGAGCCCGTCACCTCCTCCCCCGCCCAGTTCGGCGACCTCCTCGAGGGCCGGCTCGACGTCGGCCTCACCAGTCCCGACAACGTGCTGGCCTACCGCTTCGACCCCGCCAACCCGCTCGGCCGCACCGCCGACGTGCGCATCGTCGCCGCGATCGACCGGGGCCTCGGGCTCGGCCTGTACGGCCGCCCCGGCGCCACCCCCGCCGACCTGCGCGGGGCACGGGTCGGCGTCGACGTGCCGACCTCCGGGTTCGCGCTCGCGCTCTACGCCCTCGCCGACGCGCTCGGGGTCGGGCGCGACGAGTACGAGCTCGTCAAGCTCGGCTCCACCCCGCGCCGGCTCGAGGCGCTGCTCGCCGGCGAGTGCACCGCCACCATGCTCAACGCCGGCAACGAGCTCGTCGCCGAGGGCCGGGGCTGCGTGCGGCTCGCCGGTGTGGCTGAGCACCTCTCGCCCTATCTCGGCACCGTCGTGGTGGTCGACGGCGAGCGCCATCTCGACGACGCCGAGCGGCTGTCCGGCGTGATGGTCGACGTCGCGGCGGCGCTGCACGCCGGCCTCCTCGACGACGTCGCCGCCCGGTCGGCGTCCCAGCGGCTCGGGCTCGACGCCGCACTGGCCGAGCGCTACGTCGCCCGGCTACGCGACCCGCTCGACGGTCTGGTGCCGGACGGCCGGGTCGACCTCGACGCGCTGCGCACGATCCTCGGGCTCCGCACCACCTACCTGCCCGCACCGGACGGCGACGTCTACGCCGGTGCCCTCGACCCGGCCTCCGGCCTCGTGCACCGGCCCGGGGCGCGGGAGTGACGGCACGCCCGACCCCCCTCCGGCTGCTGCAGGCGACGGCGTTCGTCAGCACGCTCGACCGGTTCGCGATGGCCCCCATGCTGGTGGCGATCTCGCGCGACCTCGACGTGCCGCTGGCCGCGGTGGTGCAGGCCGCCGGCGTCTACTTCTTTGCCTACGGGCTGTGCCAGCCGGTGTGGGGCGTGGTCTCGGACCGGATCGGCCGGGTGCGCACGATGCAGGTCACCCTCGTGCTCGCCGCGATCTGCACGATCGCCTCGGCCTTCGCCGAGTCCTCACTCGCGCTCGCGATCACCCGCGGCCTGGCCGGTGCGTTCTTCGGGGCGGCGTTCCCTGCCACCCTCATCTACCTCGGCGACGTCGTGCCCGCCGAGCGCCGGCAACCGGACGTCGTGCGGCTCATGGCCGGCGTGGCCGCGGGTACGGCGGTGGCGTCGGTCGGGGCCGGCGTGCTGGCCGGAGCCTTCACGTGGCGGGTGGCGTTCCTGATCACCGGGGTGGCCGCCCTGCTGCTCACCGTCGCGCTGCGGTCGCTCCCCGAGCCCGACGACTCGTTGCGCCCCACCACGCTGCTCGAGCCGCTGCGCGCGATCCGTCGTTCCCGGGCCACGGCGCTGGTGCTCCTCCTCGCCTTCACCGAGGGCGCCGTGCTGCTCGGCGTCCTCACCCTGCTGCCCGCGGCCATCGAGAGCACCGGGGTCGGCTCCGGGCTCGCCGGCGGGGTCACCGCGGTGTACGGCGTCGCGGTCTTCGCGGGCTCGCTCGTGGTCGGCCGGCTCGCCCGGCATTGGCACCCCTCACGGCTGATCGCCGTCGGCGCGGTGGCCGCCGTGGCGGGCAGCGGGCTGCTCGCCGTCAGCCAGGAGCCAGCCCCGGGGGTGGTCGTCGCCGTCCTGCTCGGGCTGGCGTGGTGCGCGATGCACTCTTCTCTGCAGACCTGGGCCACGGAGGTGCTGCCCGCGGCCCGGGCCACCGTGGTCTCGCTGTTCGCCGGCTCGCTGTTCGCCGGCAGCGCGGCGGCCTCGGTGGCCGCCGCCGGACTCGTCGACGCGGGGCGCTACGGCGTCGTGTTCGGCGTGGCCGCCGCGCTCGCCGTCCCGCTCGGTGTCGTCGGCGTGGTCGGCCGGAGCCGCTGGCCGCGCCGTCCGGTCACGGCTCTGGGCACGGACTAGGGTTCGGCGCGTGTCGGCTCCCACGCTCCGTGACGTCGCGGACGCGGCGGGGGTGCATCCCGCCACCGCGTCCCGGGCGCTGAACCCCGCCACCCGCGGGCTGGTGAACGCCGACACCGCGCGCCGCGTGATCCGGGTGGCCGACTCGCTCGGCTACCGACCGAACCCGATCGCCCGCGGCCTGAAGACGGCGAAGTCGGGCACGATCGGCCTGGTCATCCCCGACCTCACCAACCCGTTGTTCCCGCCGATCGTGCGCGGCATCGAGGACGTCCTCGAGGCGGCCGGCTACAGCGGCCTCATCGTCAGCACCGACAACGACCAGGGCCGCGAGCGGGCGCAGATCGAGCTGCTGCGCTCGCGGCAGGTCGAGGGCCTCATCATCGCCACCGCCCTGCTGCACCACCCGTTGCTCGAGCAGCTGCACGCGGACGGCGTGCCGATGGTGATGGTCAACCGGCGGCCGGAGGGCGTCGACGTCTCCTCGATCACGCCCGACGACGCCACGGGCATCGAGCTAGCCGTGCGCCACCTCGCCGAGCTCGGGCACCGGCGGATCGCCCACCTGGCGGGTCCGTCCACCACGTCCACCGGGCTGGTGCGGGCGCGGTCGTTCCGCAGCTCGGTTCGCGACCTCGGGCTCGACGACTCGCCCGGAGCTCACCCGGATCTGCGACCAGTGGAGCGAGAGCGCTGGGGCCGAGGGGCTCCGCTCGATGCTGGACGCCGGGGCGGAGCCGACCGCGGTGGTGGCGGGCAACGACCTCATCGCCCTCGGCTGCTACGACGTGTTCGCCGAGCGGGGCATCGAGTGCCCCCGCGACATGAGCGTCGTCGGGTTCAACGACATGCCGTTCCTCGACAAGCTGCGCCCGCCGCTGAGCTCGGTCTCGATCCCCCACCACCAGATCGGCGCGGAGGCCGCTCGGCTGCTGCTCGAGGCGATCGCCGACGTCCACCGGCCGGCGCGCTCGGTGCTCCTGCCGCTCACGCTGGTGCAACGCGGCTCCACCGCACCGCCCCCGGCCACCTGACGCCGGCCCGCGTCGTCACCTGCGGGAGGATCGCACCATGACCGGACCCTTGGCAGGACTCAAGGTCGTAGACGCCGCCACCCTGTTCGCCGGTCCCCTCACCGCCACCTACCTCGGCGACTTCGGCGCCGACGTCGTGAAGATCGAGCACCCGCGGCAGCCCGACGGCGCCCGCGGGCACGGCGTCGCCAAGGACGGCGTCGGGCTGTGGTGGAAGACCCTCGGCCGCAACAAGCGCACCGTCACGCTCGACCTCAAGCACCCCGACGGCGCGGCCACGATGCGCCGGTTGCTCGCCGACGCCGACGTGCTGGTGGAGAACTTCCGGCCCGGCACGCTCGAGCGCTGGGGGCTGGGGCCGGACGTGCTGCTGGAGCTCAACCCGCGGCTGGTGATCGCGCGGGTGACGGCCTTCGGCCAGGACGGCCCGATGGCGGGACAGCCGGGCTTCGGATCGATCGCCGAGGCGATGAGCGGATTCGCCGCCGTCACCGGTGAGCCCGACGGGCCGCCCACGCTGCCGCCGTTCGGCCTGGCCGACGGCATCGCGGCGCTGGCAACGGCCTACGCCGTGATGGCCGCGCTGCGGCACCGCGACGCCACCGGCGAGGGGCAGGTCGTCGACCTCGCGATCATCGAGCCGATCCTCATGATGCTCGGCGCTCCGCTCACGGCCTTCGACCAGCTCGGCTACGTGCAGCCGCGCACCGGCAACCGGTCGGTCAACAACGCGCCCCGCAACGTCTACCGCACCGCCGACGGCGACTGGCTCGCCGTCTCCACGAGCTCGCAGAGCATCGCCGAGCGGGTGCTGCGGATGGTCGGCCGCGACGACCTCGTCGCGCAGCCATGGTTCGCCTCGGGCGGCCAGCGGGCCGAGCACGCCGACGAGCTCGACGACGCCGTCGGGTCGTGGATCGCCGCCCGCGGCACCGACGAGGTGGTCGCCGCCTTCGAGCACGCGCACGCGGCGGTCGGTCGGGTCTACGACGTGAGCGGCGTGCTCGCCGATCCGCAGTACCAGGCGCGGGGCACGGCGTTGCGGGTGGACGACGACGACCTCGGTCCGATGCTCATGCAGAACGTGCTGTTCCGGCTCTCGGCCAGCCCCGGCGCCGTCCGCTGGGCGGGTCGCGGCCACGGCGCCGACACCGACGAGGTGCTCGCCGAGCTCGGACTCACCGACGCCGAGATCGCGCGGCTGCGCGAGGAGGGTGCGGTGTGACCGTCCTTCTCTACGTGCCCGGCTCGCGGCCCGACCGGTTCGACAAGGCCGCGGACACCGGCGCCACGGTCGTGCTCGACCTCGAGGACGCCGTGGCACCGGCCGACAAGGACGACGCGCGGACCGCCGTCACCGCATGGTTGAGCGGGAATCCCTCGATAGCGGCGCAGGTGCGGGTGAACGCACCCGGCTCCTCCGACTTCGAGGCCGACCTCGCCGCCCTGCCGTCCGACGTCGACCTGCGCGTGCCGAAGGTCGAGCACCCGGCCGACCTCGAGCAGCTGGCCGGACGACGCGTGCACGCGCTGATCGAGTCGGCGCTCGGCGTCGAGCGTGCCTTCGAGATCGCCTCAACCGCAGGGGTTTCGACGATCGGGCTCGGCGAGGCCGACCTCGGCGCCGAGCTGGGCCTGCCGGCGTCGGACGCGGCGTTCGCCTGGATCCGCTCGCGGGTCGTCGTCGCCGCCCGCGCCGCCGGCCTGCCACCGCCGCTGATGTCGGTCTACGCCGCCGTCGCCGACCTCGACGGCCTCGCCGCCTCCTGCCTCGCCGGCCGTCACCTCGGCATGTGGGGCCGCGCCGCCGTCCACCCCACGCAGGTGCCGGTGATCCGCGACGCCTTCAGCCCCACCGACGCCGAGCGCGCCTGGGCGCAGGAGGTCCTCGCCGCCCTCGCCGACACCGGCGTCGCCCGCCTCGCCGACGGCTCCATGGTCGACGCCGCCATGGCCCGCCGGGCCCGCGCCCTGCTGGGTGCCGGGTGACCCGGTGGCTGCTCCTGGCCGCCGCCATCCTCAGTGAGGTCACCGCGTCGCTGTCGTTGAAGGGGGCGCTCGACACGCCTGCGCTCTACGCGGTGGTCGGCCTCGGCTACGTCACGTCCTTCGTCCTGCTGTCGCTCGTCCTCCGCCGCGGTGTCGCCCTCGGTGTCGCCTACGGCATCTGGGCGGCGCTCGGCGTCGCCCTCACGGCCGTGCTGTCGACGGCGATCTTCGACGAGACGTTCACCGGCGTCATGGGCGTCGGCATCGCCCTCGTCATCGCGGGCGTGCTCGCCGTCGAGCTGGGATCGCAGGAAGCCCGATGAGCTGGGTGTTCCTGGTGGGCGCCATCCTCTCCGAGGTCACCGCCACCCTCTCGCTCAAGGCGGCCTCGACCGGCCGCCCCCGCTGGTACGTCGTGGTCGTACTGGGCTACCTCGTCGCCTTCACCCTGCTCACCCTCGCCCTGAACGAGGGCCTCGGCCTCGGCGTCGCCTACGGCATCTGGGCCGCCGCCGGCGTCGCCCTCACCGCCGCGCTGTCCAAGCCGCTGTTCGGTGAGCCCCTCACCCGGACGATGCTCGTCGGCATCGGCCTGATCATCGTCGGCGTCCTCACGATCGAGCTCGGCGCGGCCTGACGTCGGAGTCAGTCGTCGAACTGAGGTGGTAACGATCTCGACGGCTCGAAATGCCACCTCGTCCCGGGTTGCCTCGCCGTCGATTGGTGAGCCGAGCGCCGTCACTTCGTCGTCGATCATGCGGTCGGATCCGACCCCGAGCGTCGCCGTCGTCCTTGCGTTCTCGTGGGGTGGCATCGACACGTCACAAACTGCAGAGCTGTCCCTTGAACGGTGCTGTCCCGGCCAGTTTGTGACGGGTCGATGCGGGTGCGTCCCACCGTCGCTAGCACAGTTCGACCCCTGGGCGCCCGCGCATGCGGGCGGCGCGGGCGCCTCAGTCGCCGGCGGCGCAGGTGCCATAGTCGGGACATGCCCGCCGAGCATCACGCCATCCGCACGGCGACTGCCGCGGACGCCGGCACGCTGGCGTGGCTGCTGTACGACTTCAACACCGAGTTCGAGAGCGACACCGACCCGCAGGACGTGCTCGCTCCTCGGTTCGAGCGGATCCTGGCGGACGACGACGTGCTCGCGCTGCTGGCCGAGGACGGCGGCGTGGCCACCGGGTTCGCGCTGGTGACGCTGCGGCCGGCGATCTGGTTCGACGGGCCGGTCGCCGTCCTCGACGAGCTCTACGTGGTGCCGGACCGACGCGACGGCGGGATCGGCACCGCGCTCCTCACCGCGGCGCGCGAGCGGCTGCACGAGCGCGGGTGCCCCGAGCTGCACATCAACGTCGACGAGGTCGACGTCGACACCCGGCGCTTCTACGAGCGCCACGGCTTCGAGAACATCGAGGCCGGCACCGACTACCGGATGCTCTGCTACATCGGCCCGACCCGTCAGTCCTGACCGGCGGCGTTGAGCCGGGCGGCCTGCCGGGTGAGGTGGTCGCGCTCGGCGAGGTTGGAGGCGTGGTGGGCCGCCTCGACGTAGAGGCGGGCGGCCGTCGTCAGGTCGCCGTCGCGCTCGTGGAGGTAGGCCGCCACCGCGGTGTGGCGCGGGAGCGAGTCGTCGACGCTCGGCGAGCGCCTTCAGCCCGGCGCGCGGCCCGTCGGCCTCGCCGACGGCGACCGCACGGTTGAGCCGCACCACCGGGCTGTCGGTGAGCCGGGCGAGCTCGTCGTACCACTCCACGATCTGCACCCAGTCGGTCTCGGCGGCGGTCGGCGCGTCGGCGTGGAGGGCGGCGATCGCGGCCTGGGCCTGGAACTCGCCGAGCCGGTCGCGGGCGAGCGCCGTCTGCAGGATCTCGACGCCCTCGGCGATCACGGCGGTGTCCCAGAGATCGCGGTCCTGCTCGGCGAGCGGCACGAGGCTGCCGTCGGGCGCGGTGCGGGCGGCGCGGCGGGCGTGGTGCAGCAGCATGAGGGCGAGCAGCCCCGCCACCTCGGGATGGTCGATCGCTGCGGCGAGCTGGCGAGTGAGCCGGATGGCCTCGGCGGCGAGGTCGACGTCGCCGGAGTAGCCCTCGTTGAACACGAGGTAGAGCACGCGCAGCACGGTGGCGACGTCGCCGGGCTGGTCGAGCCGCTCCCCGGAGACCGTGCGCTTGGCGCGGCTGATGCGCTGCGCCATCGTCGCCTCGGGCACCAGGTAGGCCTGCGCGATCTGGCGGGTGGTGAGCCCGCCGAGGGCGCGCAGCGTGAGCGCCACGGCCGACG
The DNA here is from genome assembly GCA_963808855.1 of uncultured Actinomycetota bacterium. Classification (GTDB taxonomy): domain Bacteria; phylum Actinomycetota; class Actinomycetes; order Propionibacteriales; family Nocardioidaceae; genus Nocardioides. The sequence continues at coordinate 125,942 of CAWEHA010000003.1, forward strand.
ACGGCGTCAGCGACGGGTGCGCGCAGTGGAAGTAGAGCTGGAGCGTGTCGTCGACGCCGGACGCCGGCCCGGGCTCCGGCTCCTCCATCCACGTGCTCCTCGCGCCGGCGGCGGGCGGCCTCGGACCGGGTGGCGTCGAGGAACCGGCGCCACGCGACCGTGACGAGCCACCCCTTCACGTCCCGCGGTGGGTCGTCCGGCCAGGTGCGCACCGCCTCCACCAGGGCGTCCTGCACGGCGTCCTCGGCCGCCGCGAAGTCGGCTCCGCGGCGGACGAGCACGGCGAGGACGCTCGGGGTGACGCTCCGGAGCTGGACCTCGTCCACCGTCACTCGGCGATGAGGAGCGACTCGGCGTAGAGGAGGGCGCAGCTCGAGCCACTCGTGGATCGGCTTCCCGTCCTTGCCGGGCGCGGCCGAGAGCTCCGCGGCCAGCTCCACGGCGCGGTCGTAGCTGTCGACGTCGATGACGATCCAGCCGGCGATCAGGTCCTTGGTCTCGGCGAACGGGCCGTCGGTGACCGGCGGCTGCCCCTCCCCGCCGTACTGCACCCAGGTGCCCTCCGGCAGCAGCGCGCGCTCGTCGACGAACTCGCCGCTCTCCTCGAGCCGCTTGGCGAAGTCCCGCATGTACTGGATGTGCGCCGAGATCTCCTCCGCCGTCCACTGCTCCATCGGGACGTCGTGCTGCGGTGCCGGCGCGCCGCGGTAGTGCTTGAGCAGCAGGTACTTGGCCATCGTGGTTCTCCTCGGGACTGGGGCGACCCATTCTGGTCGCGTTCGCACCGGGGACGGAGCCGGTCCCGGGTTCTCGACATCGACGCCGATCGTCGTCCTACCCAGTCGCCGGCGTGGACCCGCCGACGACGTCCCACAGGAAGACGACCGCGGCGTCGACGGCGCCCTGGATCACGTCCTCGGGGTCACCGGGCAGGTGGAGCTCGCGCGCCCAGGCCCCGTCGGCGGTCGCGACGGCGAGGAAGACCGTGCCGGGCGGCTGGTCCTCACTCGGCCCCGGTCCACCGACCCCCGTGGCCGCGACGGCGACGTCCGCGTCGAGCAACCGGCGCACCCCTGTCGCCATCTGCTCGGCGCACTCGGCGCAGACGACGGGTCCTTCGCGGACGCCCAGCACGCCGAACTTCACGGGCTCCCGGTACGCCACGACCCCGCCGGCGAACCACTCCGACGCGTCGGGTGCCGCGCCCAGCCGGCTGCTGATCGCGCCGCTGGTCAGACTCTCGGCCGCCGCGATCTGGATCCCACGGCGCTGCGTCTCCTGAGCCAGTCGATCGAGTAGCTCGTCGGTGCCCGGGACCACGTGCTCATCACCCACGGGTTCAGGTTAGTGAGCCCGCAGCCCAACGTGCGCCCGGCCTCACAGCGACTGCGCCAGCCGGTGGTAGGCGGCATTCCAGCGCAGCTCGCGCTGGAACGACCGCGGCGTGGTGTCGGCGTCGATGACGACAGTCTCGACGCCGACGGTCTCGGCGAAGTCGGTGAGGACCTCGGTGCTGAGCGCCTTGGACAGCACGGTGTGGTGCGGGGCGCCGGCCATGAGCCACGCCTCGGCCGAGGTGGCGAGCGACGGCTGGGGCTTCCAGACGGCACACGCGACCGGGAGCTGCGGCAGGTCCTCGTCGGGCTCGACCACCTCGACCTCGTTGACGGTGATCCGGAACCGGTCGCCGAGGTCGGAGATGCCGGCGATGACGGCGGGGCCGGGGTCAGCGGTGAAGCGCAGCCGCACCGGGTCGTCACGCCCGCCGATGCTGAGCGGGTGGATCTCCAGCGATGCCTCGGACCCGGTCAACGACGGGCAGACCTCGAGCATGTGCGCCCCGAGGATCTTCTCCTCCCCCGGCACCAGGTGGTACGTGTAGTCCTCCATGAACGACGTGCCGCCGGGAAGTCCCTGCGCCATCACCTTCGTGGTGCGCAGCAGCACCGAGGTCTTCCAGTCGCCCTCACCGCCGAAGCCGTAGCCGTCGGCCATCAGGCGCTGCACGGCGAGCCCGGGTAGCTGGCGCAGCCCGCCGAGGTCCTCGAAGTTGGTGGTGAACGCGCCGAAGCCACCGTCGATCAGGAACCGCCGCAGCCCGAGCTCGATACGGGCGCCGTAGCGCAGCGACTCGTGCCGCTCGCCGCCCGCTCGCAGCTCGGGCGCCACCCGGTAGGTGTCGTCGTACTCGGCGACGAGCTTGTCGATGTCGTCGTCGGGCACATCATCGACCACGGCCACCAAGTCGTTGACGCCGTAGGTGTTGACGGAGACGCCGAACCTCAGCTGCGCCTCGACCTTGTCGCCCTCGGTGACCGCGACGTCGCGCATGTTGTCGCCGAACCGGGCCAGCTTGAGCGAGCGGACCTCGTGGCGGCCCAGGCAAGCCCGCACCCAGGACGACACCCGCGCCACCACGGCCGGGTTGGAGACGTGCCCGGCCACCGTCTTGCGCGGGACGCCGAGCCGGGACTGGATGTATCCGAACTCCCGGTCGCCGTGCGCGGCCTGGTTGAGGTTCATGAAGTCCATGTCGATCGTCGACCACGGCAGCGCGACGCCGGCCTGCGTGTGCAGGTGCAGCAGCGGCTTGCGCAGCGCGTCCAGCCCGGCGATCCACATCTTGGCCGGGGAGAAGGTGTGCATCCACGCGACGACGCCGACGCACTGGGGTGCGCTGTTGGCGTCGAGCATCGCCCGGTGGATCGACCCGGCGTCGAGCAGCACCGGCTTCCACACGACCTGCGCCGGCACGTCCAACGCCCCACCGAGCGCACCGGCGATGCCGCGCGACTGCTCGGCAACCTGGTCGATCGTCTCCGGGCCGTACAGGCCCTGGCTCCCGGTGAGGAACCAGATCTCGGCGGCAGGGCCCGAGGTGCTGGAGGAGATCGTGGTGGTCACGCGTGTGCCTTCCGGTTCATCAGCGTTGTCCGTAGACGTTCTGGTAGCGGTCGTAGAGGGAGTCGACGTCCGCGGGGTCGATGGCGAGGGGCTCGCCGAGCTGGCGGGCGATGTGCACGGTGCGCGCGACGTCCTCGCACATCACCGCGGCCTTCACAGCGGACTTGGCGTCGTCACCGACGGTGAAGACGCCGTGGTTGCGCATGAGCACGGCCTTGGACCGGCTGTCGCGCAGGGTCTCGACGATGCCGCGGCCGATCGAGTCGTCGCCGATGATCGCGAACGGCCCCACCGGGATGTCGCCGCCGAACTCGTCGGCGCACATCGTGAGCACGCACGGCACCGGCTCGCCGCGGGCGGCCCACGCGGTGGCGTAGGTGGAGTGCGTGTGCACCACACCGCCGACCTCCGGCATCTCGCGGTACACGTAGGCCTGCGCCTCGGTGTCCGACGACGGCGAGTGCTCGCCCTCGACCACGTTGCCGTCCAGGTCGCAGACCACCATGTTCTCGGGCGTGAGCTCGTCGTAGGAGACACCGCTCGGCTTGATGACCAGCAGGTCGCGGCCGGGCACCCGGGCCGACACGTTGCCCGCCGTCCACACCACGAGCTGGTAGCGCGTGAGCTCGGCGTGCAGCGCGCAGACCTCGCGCCGCAGCGCGGTGATCGTGTCGCGGACGTCGTCGACAGCGGTCATACCGGGGCCTCCGTCATGGCATCGCGGCGAATCTTCTTGAGCCGGCGCATCGTCTGCTCGGTGCGACCGAAGTGGTCGTGCAACGTCTTGTACTCCGCGAACAGCGCGTCGTAGGCCGCGGCCCGCGTCTCGTCGGGCACGTAGACCGCCTTCTCCACCTTGCCCATCGCCTTCGCCGCGGTCGGGACGTCGGGGAAGACGCCGGCCGCCACGGCCGCGTGGATCGCCGACCCGAGCGCCGGTCCCTGCTTCGAGCCGATGAGCGAGAGCGGCAGCCGCAGCACGTCGGCATAGATCTGCATCAGCAGCTCGTTCTTCGCCAGCCCACCCGCGACGATGAACTCCGAGACCGGCACGCCGGCGTCGCGGAAGGCCTCGACGATCACGCGGGTGCCGAACGCGGTGGCCTCGAGCAGGGCGCGGTAGATGTCCTCGGGCCGGGTGGCGAGCGTGAGACCCACCACGAGACCCGAGAGCTCGTGGTCGACCAGCACCGAGCGGTTGCCGGAGTGCCAGTCGAGGGCCACCAGTCCGTGCTGTCCCACGGCCTGCTCGGCGGCGAGCCGGGTGAGGTGCTCGTGCACCGACTCCCCCGCCTCCTCGGCGGCCGCGGCGTAGTCGGCCGGCACGGCGCGGTCGACGAACCAGCCGAAGATGTCGCCGACGCCGCTCTGCCCGGCCTCGTAGCCCCAGGTGCCGGCGATGATGCCGCCGTCGACGACGCCGCACATGCCCGGGACCTCGCGGAGCACGTCGGCATTCATGACGTGGCAGGTGGAGGTGCCCATGATCGCGACCATCTGGCCGGCGTCGACGGCCTGGGCCGCGGGCGCCGTGACGTGGGCGTCGACGTTGCCGACGGCCACGGCGATGCCCTCGGGCAGGCCGGTCCACTCCGCGGCCTCCGCCGTGAGGCCGCCGGCGCGGTCGCCGAGCTGGCCGATCTCGTGGTCGAGCTTGTCGTCGACGAAGGACTCGAAGCCGTCGGCGAGCTGGCCCAGGTACTCCGGCGACGGGTAGCGCCCGTTCTGGCGGATGCCCTTGTAGCCGGCCGTGCAGGCGTTGCGCACGTACTCACCGCAGAGCTGCCACACGATCCAGTCGGCGGCCTCGACCCAGCGGTCCATGCGGTCGTAGAGCTCGCGGTCCTCCTCGAACAGCTCGAGGCCCTTCGCGAACTCCCACTCCGAGGAGATCATGCCGCCGTAGCGCGGCAACCAGTCCTCGCCGCGCTCCTCGGCGAGCTCGGTGATGCGGTCGGCCTGGGGCTGCGCGGCGTGGTGCTTCCAGAGCTTCACGTAGGCGTGCGGCCGGTCGTCGAGGCCGTCGACCTCGTTGAGCGGCGTGCCGTCCTCGAGGCACGGCACCATCGTGCAGGCGGTGAAGTCGGTGGCGATGCCGACGACGTCGTCCGCGTCGATGCCGGCCTCCGCCACCGCCGCCGGCACAGCCTCGCGCAGCACGGCGCGGTAGTCGTCGGGAACCTGCAGGGCCCAGTCCGGCGGCAGCTTCTTCTCCGAGCCGGGCAGCGACTGCTCGAGCACCGCGTGCTCGTACTCGTGCACCGCCGAGCCCAGCTCGGCGCCGTCGGACACCCGCACCACCACGGCGCGGCCGGACAGCGTGCCGAAGTCGACGCCGATCGTGTACTTCTCGGCCTGGTTGAGCGACATCAGACGGTTCTTCCCTCCAAGACCGGTGCGGTGCTGGCGCGCAGGACGAGCTCCGGCTCGATGAGCGAGCCGGTCACGGATTCTCCGCGCAGCGCTGCCTGCAGTATCGCGATGGCGCGCCGGCCCACCGCGGTGAAGTCCTGGCGCACCGTGGTGAGCGGCGGGATCAGGTACCCCGCCTCGGGGATGTCGTCGAAGCCGACGACGCTGACGTCGCCCGGCACCGACCGCCCCGCCTCGTGCAGGGCCCGCAGCAGGCCGAGCGCCATCTGGTCGTTGGCGCAGAAGACCGCCGTGACGTCCTCCTGGCGCGCGATGCCCACGCCGACCTCGTAGCCGCTGCTGGCCGACCAGTCCCCCAGCAGGTGCGGCGCAGGTCGAAGTCCGGCGGCGTACATCGCGGTCTGCCACCCGAGGCACCGGCCCCGGGCCTCGGTCCAGTCCTGCGGGCCGGCGAGATGGACGATGTTGGTGTGGCCCTGGTCGATGAGGTGCCGGGTCGCCAGGGTCGCGCCGTACACCTGGTCGACGCCGACCGTCAGCCGCGCCTTGCGGTCGTCGCCCTCCACCACCACCACCGGTGTGCCGAGGCCCTCCTGGGCGCGCGCGACCTCGAGCGCCTCGTCGGTGGCGGCGATCAGCACGATCCCTTCGACGCTCTGGTCGCGCAGGTGGCTGATCGCGTCGAGCACCTCGGCCCGGCCCAGGCTCGGCAGGTTGGCCGAGCTCACGAAGTAGCCGGCCTCGCGGCCCGCGGCCTGGATGGTGCGGTGCACCGTGCTCGGCCCCCAGAACCCGCTCTTGGAGCCGATCACGCCGATCGTGCCCGAGCGCTTGGTCACCAGCGCGCGGGCGGCGGTGTTGGGGCGGTAGCCGAGCTGCTGGATCGCGCGCAGCACCTTCTCGCGGGTCTCCGGGCGCAGGTTGTTCTGCCCGTTGATCACCCGGGAGACGGTCTGGTGCGACACACCGGCGAGCCGGGCGACGTCGGCCATCACCGGCGTCCGCCCCGGGGTGGCCACCGGGGCCGGCCGGGGCGCGGTCTCGGTCATGTCTGCCGCCGACTCATGAGCCGCTGGACGACCACGAACACCAGCACCAGCAGGCCGATCGAGATGCGCGTCCACCAGGAGCTCAGGGTGCCGTCGAAGGAGATGAAGGCCTGGATCGCCCCCAGCACCATCACTCCGAGCAGCGAGCCGAGCACGTAGCCGCGGCCGCCGGTGAGCAGCGTGCCGCCGATGACCACGGCGGCGATGGCGTCGAGCTCCATGCCGACGCCGATCTGGGTGTAGCCACCCGAGAGCAGGTAGAGCGAGTACAGGAGACCGCCGAAGGCCGCGCAGAAGCCGCTGACGGCGTACACGGCGACCTTGGTGGCGCCGACCCGCAGGCCCATGAGCATCGCCGACGACTCGCTACCGCCGATGGCGTAGACCGTGCGGCCGAACCGGGTGCGGGCGAGCACGAACCCGGCGACGGCCACGGCGATCAGACCGACGATCGCCGTCCAGCCGAGGAAGTAGTCGACCTGGTCGCCGTAGTACCACCAGTTGTAGTAGCGCAGCCCGAAGGTCACGAGCCCGACGGCGACGGCCACGCTGACCGCCGTCCAACCGAGGTAGCCGTCGCCGACCAGACCGAAGCTCAGCGCGGCGATCACCAGCAGCGCGACCATGAGCACCGCGCCGGTGGAGATCGGCAACGGCAGCGTCACCGACGCGAAGGCCCAGTCGGAGAACTTCTGGTCGGAGATCGGGATCGACTCGGTGGTGATGAGCGTGGCGATGCCACGGGCCAGGAACAGGCCGGCGAGGGTCGCGATGAACGGCTGGATGTCGAAGTAGTGGATGAGCAGGCCCATCGACAGCCCGAGCACGGTGCCCGTGACCAGGACGGTGACCACCACGAGGTACGGCGACCAGCCCATCTCCAGGGTCTTGGCGGCGATCGTGGTCGACAGCGCCACGTTCGAGCCGACCGAGAGGTCGATGCCACCGGTGAGGATCACGAACGTCATGCCGACGGCCAGCAGGATCAGGAAGCTGTTGTCGAGCAGCAGGCTGAACAGCACCTGGGGGTCGGTGAAGCCGTCGTAGCGCCAGCCGCCGATGCCGAACATGCCGACGAAGATCGCGAACGTCGTGATCACCGGCAGGTACTGCCGCGAGGGGGTGTAGGTGCGCACCCGCGTCCAGAGCGAGGGGCGCTCCGGGGCGGGGGTTCCGGTGCTCGGTGCCGGGGCGGTGGTGGTGCTCATGCCGCCACCGCCTTCCCAGAGGTCTGCGGAGTGCGGCGCCGCGGTCGGAACACGAAGGCCCGGGCCTTCGGTGACTGCAGCAGGCAGACCAGGATCACCACGATCGCCTTGAACAGGTAGTTGGCCTCGGCCGGGATGCCGATGTTGGGGATGGTGCGGGTCAGGGTGGCGATGAACAGCGCGCCGATGAGCGTGCCGGTGAGCGAGAAGCGTCCGCCGGCGAGGGAGGTGCCGCCGATGACGACGGCGAGGATCGCGTCGAGCTCGATCCACAGTCCGAGGCTGTTGGCGTTCACGGAGTTGGTGTTGGCCGCGATGATCAGCCCGGCGACCCCGGCGCACAGGGCGGAGAACACGTAGACCGTCCAGATGATCGTGCGCGACCGGACGCCGGCCAGCCGGCTCGCCTTCGGGTTGATGCCCACCGACTCGATGAGCATCCCGAGCGCGGTGCGGCGGGTGACGAGCGCCGTCAGCGCGAACACGACGATCGCGATGATGAACGCCACCGGCAGGGTGAGCACGAAGCCGGACGCCAGGCTGCTGAAGGTGTCGTTGTTGACCGTGGTGATCTGGCCGTCGGTGACCAGCATCGCCAGGCCGCGGCCGGCCACCATCAGCACCAGCGTCGCGATGATGGGTTGGATTCCCACCACTGACACCAGGAAGCCGTTCCACAGGCCCAGCGCCACGCAGACGGCGAGTGCGTAGGAGCACGCCACGATGGCCGTGCCGACGGCGCCCTGGTTCGGGCTGTCGACGAGGTAGGTGCAGGCGAAGGCCGCAGCGATCGCGGCGATGGCGCCGACCGAGAGGTCGATGCCGCGGGTGGCGATCACCAGCGTCATGCCGAGGGCCACCAGCAGGATCGGCGCGCTGTTGCGCACGATGTCGACCAGGCTGCCGAACAGGTGGCCGTCCTGGATCCGGACGGAGAAGAAGGACGGGGTGGCCACCAGGTTCACCAGCAGCAGCACCACCAGCGCGAGCACCGGCCAGAGCAGCTCGTGGCTCAGCAGCCGCTGCGCGGTGGTCCGCCGGGTGGCGACCACGGTCTGCCCGCTGTCGCCCGAGGTCTCGGGCACCTTCTCGATGGTGGGCGTCTCAGCCACGGCGGGCCTCCTCACGGTTCTCCACCGGGGTCGCGGCGGCGGTGTCCGAGCGGGCCTCGCCCGCGATGATCTCCAGGACGTCGCTCACGCTGACGTCGACGTTGGGGCGCTCGTCGATCTTGCGCCGATCGCGCATCACGATCAGCCGGTCGGAGAGCCGCAGCACCTCCTCGAGCTCGGCCGAGATGAACACGACCGACACGCCCTTGGCGGCGAGGTCGGCCACCAACGCCTGGATCTGGGCCTTGGCGCCGATGTCGATGCCGCGGGTGGGCTCGTCGAGGATCAGCAGCTCCGGCTGGGTGATCAGCCAGCGCGCCAGCAGCACCTTCTGCTGGTTGCCGCCGGACAGGTTGCGCATCAGCGCCGTGGGGTCGGCCGGGCGGATGTCGAGCGCGACGAGGTACTCCTGCACCAGCCGGTTGCGGGTCTCGGCCGGGATCGGTCGCAGCCAGCCGCGCGAGGCCTGCAGCGCGAGCAGCATGTTGTCGGCGACGGTGAGGTCTTCGACGACGCCCTCGGCCTTGCGGTCCTCGCTGGAGAAGGCGATCTTGCGGTCGATCGCATGCCGCGGGCTGCGCAGCCGGCGTCGGCTCGAGCGCACCTCCAGCTGGCCGGAGTCGGCGGTGTCGGCGCCGAAGAGCAGCCGGGCGAGCTCGGTGCGGCCCGACCCCAGCAGGCCGGCGACGCCGATCACCTCGCCCTCGAACACCTCGAGGTCGGTGGCCTCCAGCGAGCCCTTGCGGCCCAGGCCGATGGCCTGCAACAGCGGCGTGCCCTCGCGGCTGACGGTGGCGGCGGACTCGCGGTCGAGCTTCTCGAGCACCTCGAGCTCGCGGCCGATCATCAGCTTGACCAGCTCGAGCTGGGTGGTGTCGGCCACCATCCGCTCCTCGACGAGCCGCCCGTTGCGCAGCACCGTCATCCGGTCGGCGATCTCGTAGACCTGGTCGAGGAAGTGGGAGACGAAGACGATCGCCGTGCCCTGCTCGCGCAGCCGGCGCATGACGTCGAAGAGCTTGGCCACCTCGTCGGTGTCGAGGCTGGACGTCGGCTCGTCGAGGATGACCACGCGGGCGTCGACGTCGACGCTGCGGGCGATCGCGACGAGCTGCTGGACGGCGATGGGGTGGTCGCCGAGCTGGGAGCGGGGGTCGACGTCGAGGCCGAGCCGCTCGAGCACCTGGCGCGCCCGACGAACCATCGCGCGGCGGTCGGGGAGGCCGAGCCGCCGCGGCTCGCGGCCGAGCATCATGTTCTCGGCCACGCTGAGGTTCGGCACCAGGTTGACCTCCTGGTACACGGTGCTGATGCCCGCGGCCTGCGCGGCGGCCGGGGTGTGGAACTCGACCTCGCGGCCGTCGACGGTGATGGTGCCGGAGTCGATGCCGTAGACGCCGGTGAGCGCCTTGATGAGGGTCGACTTGCCGGCGCCGTTCTCGCCCATGATGGCGTGCACCTCGCCCGGGTAGAGCCGAAGGCTGACCTGGTCGAGGGCCTTGACCGCGCCGAAGGTGATGGAGATGTCGCGCATCTCGATCACCGGCGCGTCCGCGGGCGACGCTGCGGGGCTGGTGCTCATGTCGGCATTGTCGAGGTCAGCGCTCACCGGGGTCTGCACTTCCGTCTGCGTCATCGGGTCTCCAGGTGGTCCAGGCGACCGGCGCGGCCGGGTCCGAGGCGGTGGGAGCCGCTCGGACCCGGCCGCCGGGCCGGTCAGGTGGTGCTCAGCTGCTCAGTACTGGCGCTCGTCCAGTACCTCGGCGGCCTGCTCGGGCGTGAAGGTGGTCTCCTCGGTGACGACCCGCTCGGGGACGTCCTCGCCGGCGAGCACCTTCTTGGCCAGGTCCATCAGCTGGGGGCCGAGCAGCGGGTTGCACTCGACGATGAAGTTGATCTTGCCCTCGGCGAGCGCGGCCATCCCGTCCTTCACGGCGTCGACCGTGATGATCTTGATGTCCTTGCCGGGGGTGAGACCGGCGGCCTCGATGGCCTCGATCGCGCCCAGGCCCATGTCGTCGTTGTGGGCGAAGACGACGTCGATGCCGTCCTCGGACTGCAGGAAGGCCTCCATGACCTGCTTGCCGCCGTCGCGGGTGAAGTCACCGGTCTGCGAGGCCGTGATCGAGATGTCGGGGTTCTCCGAGATCGCCGACTCGAAGCCCTCCTTGCGGTCGATCGCGGGTGCGGCGCCGGTGGTGCCCTGCAGCTCGACGACGTCGATGTCGCCGTCGCCGTCGCCATCGGCGGTGTCGGCGTTCTCGACCAGCCACTGGCCGGCCTTCTCGCCCTCGAGCACGAAGTCGGAGCCGAGGAAGGTCTCGTAGAGGGAGGTGTCCTCGGAGTCGACCGCGCGGTCGGTGAGGATCACCGGGATGCCGGCACGCTTGGCCTCCTGGAGCACGGCGTCCCAGCCGGTCTCGACCACCGGGCTGAAGGCGATGATGTCGACCTTCTGCTGGATGTAGGACCGGATCGCCTTGATCTGGTTCTCCTGCTTCTGCTGCGCGTCGGAGAACTTCAGGTCGATGCCCTCGGCCTCGGCCGTCTCCTGGATGTTCTTGGTGTTGGCGGTGCGCCAGCCACTCTCGGCACCCACCTGGGCGAAGCCCATGGTGATCTGGCCGTCGTCGCCGCCACCGGCGTCGTCCTGGGCGTCGCCACCCCCGCCGCCGCTGCTGCACGCAGTCATCAGCACCGCGCTCATCGAGATCGCGCCTGCGGCGATCAGCTTGTTTGTCCGCACAGTTCTTCCTCCAGGTTCTGCGGCCTTCGCCGGCCGTGTGACCGGCGTCACTGAGGAAGAGTGTGAGCGTTCACATTCGCGTCGTCAAGGGGTCGCGCTGGAAATGTGAACGTTCACTCTCAGGTTGCCCGCCGACCCATCCTCCGGAGCCCGCCGGGAGCGCGCGCAGCCGCCGCTCAGCCGCGTCTGTGAACGTTCACAGGTCCGGACGACGCCCGGGTCACCAGCACGGGCTGCAGCAGGTCGTGCGGCACCTCGTCCTCGCCCGCGAGCGCGCTCACGGCGATGGCGACGGCGCGGCGCCCGAGCGCGGAGAACTCCTGGCTCACGGTGGTCAGCGAGGGCCAGTAGAAGGCGGCCTCCGGCACGTCGTCGAACCCGACCACGCTCACGTCCTCGGGCACCCGCCGCCCGGCCTCGTGCAGAGCCTGCATGACGCCGAGCGCCATCGCGTCGTTGGCCGCGAAGACGGCGGTGGTGTCGGTGTCGGCGGCGATCCTGACGCCCGCCTCGTAGCCGCTGCGGGGCGACCAGTCGCCCTCGATCTCGGCGCCGGGCAGCAGCCCGCGGTCGCGGTGCGAGGCCCGCCAGCCCTCGCGGCGCTGCCACGCCTCCACCCAGTCCCACGGGCCCGACACGTGGGCCACCCGCCGGTGGCCGAGGTCGAGCAGGTGGTCGGTGGCGAGCCGGGCCCCGGCCATCTGGTCGATCGCCGCGGCGTAGGGCTCGTCGCCCGTCACGCCCTGGACGACCACCACCGGCACCGGCAGGGAGAGGGCCCGCACCTCCGGCCCGGCGTTGCGGTGGGCCACGGCCACCACCACGGCCTCGGCGGCCTGGTCGAGCAGCCGGCCCACGGCACCGGCGAGCGCGCCGTCGGTGTAGTCGGCGAGGCTCAGCAGCGAGACCTCGTAGCCGGCCTCGTGGGCGGCCTCCTGCACCGCGTTGGCGATCATGCTCGGTCCGTGCAGCGCCAGCTGTGCGGCCACCATGCCGATCCGCCCCGAGCGGTTGGTGGCGAGCATCCGCGCGGCCTGGTTACGCCGGTAGCCGAGCTCGCCGATCGCCGCGAGCACCCGCTCGCGGGTCTCCTCCCGCACCATCGGCGAGTCGTTGAGCACCCGCGACACCGTCTGGTGCGAGACCCCGGCGATCTTGGCGACGTCGGCCATGCTCGGACCTCGCCCGAGGCCCGCGCCGCGCGTCGTCGTCATGCGGCACAGGGTAGTGACGCCCGCGCCGCCTCGGAGCGAGATCGTCACCGACGCGCGAGTCGGTTGTTGTGATTGATGTGCGGGGTCGGCGGGGCGTGCTGCGTGATTGGTGGCCGCGCGCGTAGCAGGCCGGTCCCATCAGCCTCAGCCGCTGGACTTGCCAGGCAGTTCGCCGACTTGGCAGGCAGTGCAGTGCCTGCCAAGTCGGTGAAGTGCCTGCGAGGTTGTACGGGTGGGGCCGGTGAGACCAGGCGCCCGCGCATGCGGGCGGCGCGGGCGGAGCCCGTGCCGTCTCCGCGCCGGAGAGCCGATCGAGCGAGGCTCCGGGTCAAGGACGGCCGAAGGCCGCCGCGAAGCGGGCGAGCGAAGCGAGGTCCTTGAGGCGGAGACTCGATCGGCTACGCGCGCGGGCGCCCCGACAGGCAATCGAAGAACGGTCGCTCGACCCGCACCTCCACCCGAAGAGCCCGCCGCGCGAGTCGGTCAGCGTCGGGTCACCCTGACGACCACCCAGTCCCGGTCGGGCCGGTAGCGCGCGGAGCCGTCGTAGCGGACGGCCAGCACCTGGCGGCCGATCGGGAGGCGGGCGACCCGCACGACCCGGCGGCCGTCGACGAGGCGGGCCCGGCCCACCTCGCGGCGACCGTCGAACACGCGGACCACGCCGGCCACCGGTCCCTCGGGGCCGGTGACCCGCACCGACACCCCGAACGGCCTCCCGTGGCGGACCCGTGCGGGCGCGCTCGCCACCAGGGAGGTGGGCAGCGGCGGACTCTGGGCGGCGGGCACCGAGAGGGTCCGGGTGGTCTCGAGGTTGCCGGCGACGTCGATGGCGCGGTAGCTCACCGTGGTCGCACCGGCGCCGACCGGCAGCGGACCGTCGTAGGTCTGCCACTCGGTCTCGCCGTCGGGCCTGACCTCGACCCGGTCGACCCCGGAGGTGGCGTCGGCGGCACGCACCACGACCTGGCGCCCCTCCCCCGTGCCGGTCACGTCGGCGCGGCTGACCGGGTTGGTGGCGTCGATGCGCACCGAGGTCTCGGCGACCTCGGAGCGGTTGCCGGTGTCGTCGACCGCACGGGCGCGCACGGTGTGCACGCCGTCGCCGGTCACCTCGACGTCGGTCTCGTCACCCTCGGTGACGTCGAACGGCTCGTCGTCGACGGCGGTCTCGAGCGAGTCGACGCCGGTTTCGTCCGTGGCCGAGACACTGACGGTCACCGGGTCGGTGGTCGACCAGCCGTCGTGGTCACTGAGGCTGACGACGGGGTCGAGTGAGTCGCCGACCCGCACGGTGGCGACCGGCCGGTCGGCCGAGCCGCTCACCACGGTGCCCTGCACCGTGAAGGTGCCCGGCGCGGCGTAGTCCGACGGCGGCACGTCGTCCCAGCGGACGGCGACGTCGTCGGTGGTGCCGTCGCCGAGGAGGGCCGGCACGGTGGCGGGCAGCTCGGGCGCGATGCCCTGGCGGGTGCTCACCGCGACGTCGTCGACCGACTCGATCAGCAGCTCGGGCTGGTAGGTGTCGCGCAGCCGGTCCAGCTCCTCCTGCGTGACCGGGATGACGGTGCCGTGCCGGGGCTCCGACGGCAGCTCGGCCGTCGGCACGGACTGCCAGTCGGCCGCTGCCAGGTTGTCGGTGCGGAACGCCACGTAGCCGCGGCCGCCGTGGTAGCTGGGCTGGTCGATGAACAGGTACCAGCGGCCGGGCACCTCGTTGTCGGGGAAGATCGTCGGCCCCTCGCCCTGGCTGAAGGTGCCGCCCCACGGGTTGGGCTGCCCGGAGCCGATCCGCTCCTTCACCAGCCGCCAGCCCGGGCTCGACGTCGTCGTCGGCAGCGAGCCGGACACCGTCGCGCGCAGGTCGGTGGAGGCCTCCTGGCGCGGCGTCATGCTCGCCTCGTCCTTGAGCACCCGCTGGTAGGTGTCGCCGTCCTTGGCGACGGTGACGTCGATGATCCCGCGGCCGGGGCCGCGGCGGACGTCGATCCACGGCTGCGGCTCGCTGAAGGTCATGAAGTCGCGGGTGGTCACGTACATCATCCGCTGGTAGGAGGTGGCGATGTCGCGGCCGGTGGTGTCGGTGGTCGGGTAGAGCGCGGAGGCCCAGTAGACGACGTACTCGCCCGCCTCCTCGTCGTAGAACGCCTCCGGCGCCCAGGTGTTGCCGGCGAAGTCGCTCGACACCTTGACGTGCCGCTGCGCCGACCAGTTCACGAGGTCGGTCGACTCCCACACCTCGAGGTACTTGCTGCCGGTCTCCTGGGCCTCGCCGAAGTCGACCTCGGGGTAGGCCTTGAGGTCGGTGGCGAGCAGCCAGAACCGGTCGCCCTCGTGGGAGCGGATGAGGAAGGGGTCACGCAGCCCGCGGGTGCCGAACTGCGACGACAGCACGGGCTGCCCGTCGTTGAGCACGTCGTAGTCGAGCGGGTCGTTGCCCTTGCTGGCACCGAAGTAGATCGACTCGCCGTCGTCGGTGGACTCGCCCTCGAAGTAGGAGAACGCGTAGGCCTCATAGTCCATCGGCGCCGGCGCGGCCTGCACCGTCACCGGGATGACGCGCGAGGCGGAGTCCTCGCCGACCTCGGCGGTCACCGTGAGGTCGACCTGATCGGCCGGCTCCCCGTGAGCCGGGCGGGTCACCACGCCGGTGTCGGTGACCACGTCGGGCTCGGCCGAGTCCCACGACAGGGTGGCGCCACCGGCACCCGACGTCGGCAGCGTCAGGTTGCCGCGGACGTCGTCGGGGTGCACGAGGCTGACGGCGTCGACCGCGGCCTGGGCGTCGGCGGCGTCGTCGGCCGCCGCCGCACGCGCCGGGGAGGACGGCGCGGCGACGGCGAGACCGACGGCGGTGGCGAGCGCGGCCAGTGCGGCGGCCCACCGGCGGGAGGGGGAGAGCGTGCTCATCGGGGACTCCTCACGGTGACGATGGCGACGTCCGAGGACGGGGCGGCCGAGGCCGACCCTCCGTAGCGCGCCGTGATGGTGTGCCGACCGGCTCGCAGCCGCGGCAGCGTGGTGCGGGCGACGCCCGAGCGGACGACGAGCGTGCGGCTCAGCACGACCCGGCCGGCGCGGCGGACGACGACCGTGACCCGGCCGGTCGTGGGCACGGCTGCCCTCACCGAGACCGTGACCGGCACCTGCCGGCGGGTCGTGGTGCGGGACGGCGTGCTCACGGTGGTGCGCGACGACGCCCTCACCACCCGCACCGAGACCGAGTCCCCGGACACCGCGTGCACGGCGTCGCCGCCGTACCTCACGGTCAGCCGGTGGCGACCGACGCCGAGCTTCGCGCTCGAGAACGACACGACCGCACGGCCGCCGCGCAGCGTGGCCCGCCCGAGTGCGCGGGAGCCCTTCGACACCGTGACCTGGCCGGTGGGCCGGTCGCCGGTGACCTTGACGCTCACCCGCAGCGGCCGGGCGACCGGCACCGTGGCGGGCGCGGTGGCCGCGGTGGCGGACGGAGTGCTGCCGATGCCGTCGCCGGACACGTCGAGCCTGCCGGGCGGGTCCTCGACCAGGCCCAGCCGGTCGACGCCGCGGTACTCCACCACCGTGGCGTCGGCGCCGACCTCGAACGGACCTGGGTAGGTGCGCCAGGCGCCGCCGTCGAGGCGGTACTCGATCCGCTCCATCCCGGAACCGGAGTCCTGGCCGGTGAGGGTGACGGTGCGGGTGGCGTCGTCGAGCTCGGCGCGGGTCACCGGGGCGGTGGCGTCGATGCCGAAGGTGACCGGCCGCACCTCGCCCACGTTGCCGCTGGCGTCGACGGCGCGGACCGCCACGGTGTGCTGGCCGTCGCCGGACACCTCGACCTCGGCCGAGTCGCCCTCGTACGTCGTCCACTCACCGTCGTCGACCGAGATCTCGACGTGGTCGACCTGGCGGTCGTCGGTGGCGGTCACGTGCACGGTCGCCGGGTCGGCGTACCAGCCGTCGACCTCGGTGCCCTCGACCGACACCTCGGGCAGCTCCGGTGCGACGCCGTCGAGGGTGTGCATCCGGAGGAACGTGACCGACGAGCCCGGGAACTCGTACTCGAACTCGTTGCCGACGCCGGTGATCTCGCGGGTGCGCGGCTTCACGGTGTTCGGCGCGGCCTTGGTGTTCGTGGCCGTGGGAGCGCCGGACAGCGTGGTGACGGTGGCGGTGGGCTCCACCTCGGCGTCGGTCACCGAGACGGAGGTGCGCACCGGTCCGGGCGCGGTGTTGACCACCTTGGCCACCAGGTCGCCGGTCGCGCGGTCACGGGTGACGACCTGGAACAGCTTCTGGCTGGCGTCGGCCTGGTCGTACTCCAGCTGCAGCTCGTCGTCCTGGTAGAGCTTGATGTTGGTGCCGCTCACCACGATCTTCAGCCGGTAGGTCTGGCCGGTCGTGACGCCGGTGCCCTCCAGCGCCTTCACCTCGTTGGCGCTCCCGCCGTTGGCCCGCTGCAGCACCGAGCGGGTGTTGTTCCAGCCGCCGACGTTCCACCAGTAGTAGTCGTTGGGGCCGCCGGCGGCGAAGCCCACCAGGAAGCCCTCGGCGCCGGCCAGCTTGGTGGCGTCGAGCTCGAGCGTGTAGTCGCTCCAGTCCCTCGCGTAGGCGCCCTGGACGATGCTGCGGGCGTCGTTGACGTTCGTGGCGGTCTGCTCGTAGCGGCCGCCGGTGACGCCCCAGGTGCCGGACTGCGGCTCCCACTGCGAGGCGTCGGTGAACCCGTCCTCGAACAGCACGTCGCCGCTCTCGTTGTCGGTCACCGTCACGTTGTCGTAGGCCGCGCGGGTCGACCAGGTGGACAGGAAGATGCCGCCGTCGATGGGCTCGGGCGCGTTCACGGCGCCGTCGAAGGTGCTCGGCGCCACCTCGTCGCCGACGTTGTTGCCGAAGAGCTTCTGCACCTCCCAGTTGACCGACTCCCACGACTCGTCGTTGTCGAACCAGATCGCGTCGGGCGACCACTGCACGTGCGACTCGTTGGCCAGCAGCGGCGCGTACGACGCCAGCCGGACGACGTCGGCGTTGCGCTCGAGGCCGGTCATGTAGGAGGCCTCGGAGAGGGCGTTGCCCCAGGTGTTGCCGCGCGAGGCGTACTCACCGAGGAAGACCTTCGGGCCCTCGCGGTCGTAGGCGTCGTAGCGGTAGTGGTTGCTGGTGAACCAGTCCGGGTCGTTGTAGTAGTGCTCGTCGACCATCTCGACGTCCTGCTCGCGGTTGAAGTCCCACAGCTCGTCGAACCGGGCGCCGGCGTCGTCCGGGCCGGAGTTCGAGATGATCGTGAGGTCGGGGAACCGCTCCTCGAGCGCGTCGCGGAACTCGGGGAAGTTCGCCTCGAACGTGTGGGTGTTCTCCTCGTTGCCGAGGCCGATCATGTCGAGGCCGAAGGGCTCGGGGTGGCCGAGCGCGGCCCGCTTGGCGCCCCACTCGGTGGTCACGTCGCCGTTGGCGAACTCGACGAGGTCGACGGTGTCGTCGACCCAGCGCTGGATCATGGTCGGGTCGGTCATCTCGGGGATGGTGGAGCCGCAGCCGTTGGCGCCCACGGAGACGACGGGCAGCGGCTCGGCCCCGAGGTCCTCGGCCAGCTCGAAGTACTCGAGGTAGCCGATGCCGTAGCTCTGGTTGTAGCCCCAGAAGTTCTTGTTCGTCGGCCGCTCCTCGACCGGACCGATGGTCTCCTTCCACTGGTAGGTGCGCTGCCGGTCGACGAAGCCGCTCTCCTCGTAGCTCTTGAACGTGCCGACGTTGGTGACGCAGCCGCCGGGGAAGCGCAGGAAGTTCGGGTTCATGGCCGCGACCTTCTCCATCAGGTCCTTGCGCAGCGGGGAGCGGCCGTTGACCGGGCCCACCCAGGTGTCGTGCGGCATCAGCGACACCATGTCGAGCGCCACGGTGGACGGCGCCCCGGCCAGCACGGCCAGGCGGCCGGCGTCGCTGGTGCCGGTGGCGGTGAGGGTCACCGGGTACTTCTTCCAGGTGTTGCTGCCGTCGAGGGCGACGGCACCGGTGGCGAGCACGCCGGTGCCGGCGTTGTCCTCCACCCGCACCGTGAGCTGCTGGGGGGTGGTGGAGCGGGCCCACACGTAGCCGTCGTAGGTCTCGCCGGCCTCGGTGACGACGCCGTTGTTGAAGCCGATGTTGCGCACGCCGTCGCCGGCGGCCGCGGCCACGAGCCGCAGGTAGTTGCGGTTGAGCTTGTTCAGCCGGCCGTCGTCGTTGACGACGGTGGCGGCGGTGCCGGACCCGCTGCGGTTGAGCACCTGCCAGGCGGTGAGGCCGGTGAAGCCGCTCGCGTCGGTGCTGTTGAACTCGAAGGAGCGGTTGCGCACCAGCTCGGCGTAGAGGCCGCCGTCGGCGGCATAGTTGATGTCCTCGTAGAAGATCCCGTACATCGTGTCGCTGATCTCCGCGCCGGTGCCGTCGCCGTCGATGTCGAGGGTCGCGATCGAGTCGTCCACCTCGCTCAGCAGGAACCGGACGGCGTCGCCCTGCTCGCCGAGCACGAGCGCGCCGCCCTCGCCCTCGGTGAGCCACGACGCACCGTCGGCGGTGCCGACGACGAGCTCGCCGCCGCCGGCGTCGGTGATGCGCAGCGGGGTCGGGTCATCGGTCGCCTCGCCGAGCACCAGGGCGTCGCCGTCGACGACGAGCGGGGCGCCGTCGGTGCGCAGCCCGACGTCGCCGTCGCCGAGGTCATCGGCCTGGAGTCGCAGGCTGGTGGCGGGCTGATCGGCGGTGAGCGCGAGTGCGCCCTCGCGGTCGACGAGGTACGGCGCGTCTCCGGTGGCCTGCAGGACGAACGTGCCGTCGGGCACCACGGCCTCGCCCTCGGCGTGCTCGACGGTGAAGTCGTCGAACGCGGCCGGCAGCACGGTGCCGTCCTGGGCGGCCAGCGCGTACATGCCCACCTGGGTGGTCTCGAACGGCACCGTGGTGGTGCTCGCCGTCACCCAGGCCGAGGTGGAGGCGTTCCACACGCTCGTGGTGATGGTGTCGTCGGTGCGCTGCAGCCGCAGCCGCTCCCCCGACGAGCCCGGCCGATCGGCGAACCCGACGGCGGTGAAGCTGGCGCCGGCCTCGCGGTCGGTCTCGACGGCGATGCCGGACGGCGACAGCGACCCCACGTAGGTGAGGCCGGCGCGCACGTAGTTGTCCATGTCCTGCCAGGCGATGAGCCCCGCGCCCTGGTAGACCTTCGCGACCGCCGCCGACACGTCGACCGTGGCGGTGAAGTCGCCCGCGGGGACGTCGTACATCACCACGTTGCGCGCGGTGTTGTTGGTCTGCCAGGTGTCGCCCGGCTGGCCGTTGATCCGCAGCTCGCCGCCGGTGACCGACAGCTGGCCCTCGGCGGGGTTCACCACCTCGTAGCGGTCGCTGAGCGCCGCGCCGTCGAAGGGGTCGGTCCACACGACGGGGTCGCCGGGCGCGGCCGCGGCGCCGGGCGAGCCCACGCCGGTGATCGTGGCCAGACCGGCGGCGAGCAGGACGCCGGCGGTGGCGGCTGCGGTGAGGCGGGATCGGGTTCTCATCGGGGTCCTCGCAGGGTGAGAGCGGGCGGAGAGGTTCATCGGACGACCCGGACGGTCGTGGCGTCGGAGGACCGGGTGGCCCAGGGGGTGCCGCGGTAGCTGACGGCGATCACGTGCTGGCCGGTGCCACGCATCGGCAGCCGCACCACGACCCGGCCGTCCCGCAGCGTCACGGTGCGCACCACCCGACCGCGGTCGCGCACCTGCACCTGGCCCTGCGGCGTCACGCCGGCGGCGGAGACCCGCACCGTCACGACGGCGATCCGCCCGGCCTTCACGGTGCGGGGTGCGGTCACCCGGGTGACGGTCGAGGTCCGCTGCACCTGCGCGGTCGCGGCCGAGACGGCCTGCCCCGTCGGGCGATCGGGGGCGGTGGCGCGCACCCGCACCGAGATCCGCTTGCCGGCGTCACGCGGGAGTACCCGGTAGGTGGCACCGGTCTCGCCCGGCACGGCCCGGCCGTCGGCCAGCCACTGTCGCGTCGTCCGTACGCCCGGCACGTCCCACGCGCCGGTGCTGGAGCGCAGCACGCGTCCGACACGGGCGAGGCCGGTCACCCTCGGGCGGGTGGTGGCCTCGGGCGCCGCCAGCGCGGCGCCTTCCTCGATGGTCACCGTGGTGGTGCGGGACGTCTCGTGGTCCTGGGCGGTGGAGCGGATGGTCACCGTGGTGGGGCCGTCCTGCGCCAGGTCGATCACGCGTGGCCGGGTGTCGTCGACCAGCACGTCGCCGAAGTACACGAGGCCGCTCGGGGTGCGCGGGTCGGCGTCGAGCGCCACCCGGCTGGTGCCCGCGGGCACGGTGAGCGTGTAGGCGTCGGTGTCGGGGGAGAACGCCGGCGTCAGTGTGCCGACGTCGGAGCTGAGGCCCGCGAGCCGGGCGTCGGTGTCGTACACCTGCGGCCGCGAGGTGCGGACGCCGAAGACGCCGCCCACCCAGCCGCCGGTGGACTGGAACCGCACCGTGACCGTGCCGTCGGCGGTGTGTGCGGGTGGGATCACGTCGTTCTGCCAGTAGAAGACGTTCTCGCCGGGCCCGGTGTTGGGGCGCTCGGTCTTGAGCTTCTGCCCATCGATGTAGACGTCCCAGGTGCGGGCGCTGTCACCCGAGTACAGCCGGACGCCGAGCAGGTTCTCCGCCGCGTCGGGGTCGACGTCGAGGTCGTAGCTGAACCAGCCGCCGTTGGAGTGGCGGAACGTGTTGCCGTTGAACGTGCCGACCTCGGAGTCCTCCTGCTGCAGGTTCTTGGCGGCCTCGGAGTTGTTGTTGTCGAAGGTCATGAGCGAGTCGATGGTGAGCTCGGAGTCGCGCAGCGCCCGCTTGGCGGTGAGGATCCGCTGCTGCGACGCGGCGGAGTCCTTGATCTCGTAGCTGAAGTAGAGGCCGTAGCGCTCGCCGTGGCGGCGGTAGTGCGGCGTGAACCGCAGGTCACCGCCGTCGATGGTGTCGCGCAGCGCGAACTGCACCTGGCCGTCGGGGGTGTCGTCGACCCGCACCACGTGCTCGGTCACGTCGTCCTTCCAGGCCGCTACCGAGGTGTCGTCGACGAGGACGATCTGCTGCGCCTGCTCGTCCAGCACCGGCACCCGCACCCCGATGCCGACCGGCGTGTACCGGTCCAGGTTCCTGGTGCCCAGGCCGGCGCTCAGCAGGGTCGGGCCGTACTTGAGCGCGAAGAAGTCGGGGTTGTCGGGGGTCTCGACCACCCGCACCTCCATCGGCATCGTGTACTCCACGACGTCGCCGTCCGCGAGGTCGTCGAGCACCACGAAGCCGCGCTTGACCTCGGGCGTCACCTCGGCTCCGTTGACCTGGAGCTGCGGCTCGCCGACGATCCAGTCCGGCACCATCAGCCGCAGCGTGCTGTTCTCGCCCAGGGCGTCGCCCTCGATCGCCTCCACCGTGAACCGCACGGTGTCGTCGTTCGGCAGGTTCGCCTCCTGCACCACGCGCATGTTGGCGTCGGCGTGCTCGAAGGTCGAGCTCCAGAACATCGTGACCCAGACGCCGTCGGAACCCTTGTAGTAGAGCGAGTCCCCGAGCTTGGAGAAGTTCTCCATGCCCGTGCCGAGGCAGCACCAGAAGTCGGTGAACGGCATCGAGTAGAGCTTGTTGTAGCCCGGCGCCATGGCCTGGAAGTAGGTGACCATGCCGGTGTCGGGGTTCTGCGAGGACACGATCGTGTTGGTGAAGGTGTTCTCGTAGTAGTGCGCGTAGCGCACGTCCTGGGTCAGCTTGAACAGCTCGCGCGAGAGCTTGAGCATGTTGTACTCGTTGCACGTCTCCGCGGTCTGCGGGTTGCCGACGCCGCCCATCTGCGTGGCGTACTGGTAGAGCGTCTCGGCACCGTGGAAGTGCTCGGACTGGCTGTTGGCGCCGGTGGCGTAGGTGTGGTCGTCCACCACGATCTGCCAGAAGTTCTGGGCCGCCGTCAGGTACATCGGCAGGTCGGCCCGCTCCTGCTCGCTCAGCTGCTCGTAGAGGTCGGGGTTCTGGCTGAACACCGTGTAGCGCTTCAGGGCGCCGATCAGCTTCGGGATGGTGGTGTTGGCGTGCCGGCCGGCGAGCACGTCGGTGCCGGCCGCGAGCTGGCGGAACAGTGACACCTCGTCCCAGGCCTCGGCCGCCCGCTTGAAGTGCGGGTTGCCGCCGCTGCGCAGGTAGAGCTCGTAGAGCGCGTCGTTCATGCCGCCGTACTCGGTGCGCAGCATCACGCTGGTGTCGGAGAGGGTCGAGACCCGGCCATGCAGGTACTCGCCGAAGCCCTCGGCCACCTCGAGCGCGAGGTCACCGGTCTCGTCGTCGACGTACTTGTCGACGTCGAGCAGGCCGGCCAGCACCTTGTGCAGGTTGTAGTACGGCACGATCACCGGGTCGTCGGAGGTGCCGCGGCCCTCGACGGCGTCCAGCGCGGTGTCGCGGAACGGGCCGAGGTAGCCGGCCCGGCTGGTGCCGTCGTAGGCGTCCTGCACCTCGGCCAGCCCCTCGACGGCGTCGACGATCCGCTCGTGCAGCTGCTGCCTCGTCGTGGGGTCGTCGGTGCTGGCGTACGACATCGACAGCGCCGACATGTAGTGGCCGAACGCGTGACCGCGGAAGTTGCCGCCGACGTTGCCGTTCTCCCAGCCGGCGTAGCCCTCGGCGGTCGGCGGCGTGAGGCCCGCCGTCCGGTAGAACCAGTGGAGGAACTTGTCGGAGTCGAGGCTCAGCAGGTACTCGTGCTCCTTGGCCGTGGCGTTGCTGAGGTAGTCGTCGGTGAGCAGGACGTCGAGGCCGGAGTCGGCCAGCGCCTCCCGCGGCGCGGGCACCGTCACCTCGTAGGTGCGGGTGACGACGTCGCCGTCGAGGAACCGAGCGCTCGCGGTGAGGGTGACGACGACGTCGTCCTCGCCCGCCTCGGGCGGGGTGACGCTGCCGTCGGGCGCGATCACGTCCTCGTCGCTGGAGGTCCAGGTGATCTGGGAGCCGCGGCTGCCGGCGCTGGGCAGCGAGAGCGCGGCCCGGGCCACGTCCGGCACGGTGACGTCCTGCAGGTCGGCCTGGGCGACGTCCTCCCGGTCGATCTCGCGGCCGGTCTGCTCGTAGAGGGTGACGATGTCCTCGGCGTTGGCCACCCCGTCGAAGAGCAGGAACTCGTCGAGCGCGGCCCGGAGGTAGGCGCCGTTGTACGACGGGCCGTTGAAGCCGATTGTCTTGGGCAGCGACTCCGAGCCCGTGATCACGCCGGTGGACGCGCCGCCGAGGCCGTTGGCCACCACGCTCGGCACCCGCAGGCCGTTGCGGTAGAAGGTGGCCTGCTTGCTCGCGCTGCTGTAGGTGACGGCGACATGGGTCCACTGGCCGACCGGGAAGAACGCGGCGCGGTCGGAGGCGCTGACGCGGAGCTTGTAGGGCTGGGCTCCGCCGGGGCCGACCGAGAGCGCGAGCGGCACGCTGTCACTCTCCGAGGACAGGTACCACCCGTCGCTGTTGTAGGCCTGCTTGTTCCAGGTGATCACCTCCTCGCCCGCCATCGCGGTGTCGGGCTTCAGCCAGAACGACAGGCTGAGCTCGGCCGGCTGGAGGGCGGCGCTGGTGCCCAGGTCGAGGTACGTGCGGCCCGAGAGCTTGACCGCCTGGTCGTCCTCGGGGCCGACGCCCGGCACGTAGCTCACGCCGGTGGCGGCGTCGGCGCCCCGCACCGTCACCGGGTTCGGCGTCGCGGCGCCGTCGGCGAGGTCGCCGTCGAAGCCGAGCGCCAGCACCGGGTCGCCGATGCTGAGCATCGCGGCCTGGGCCGGCGCGGCGAGTCCGCCGAGGCACAGCGCCAGGGTGATCACGGTGCCGATGAGCACGCCGGGCAGGCCGGTGCGGACGGGGATGCGCTGAGTCATGGGAACTCCCGGGATTCGTGTGACCGCCGTCACGCGAGCAGTGTTAGCGCTCACACAACGCACGTCAAGGGGTTCGGCCGAAACCGTCCCAACGGGTGACAATCGACTTAACCGGCGGTTGACGCGCACCCTGTGGGCGTGGTCACATGCGCTCTGTTAGCGTTCACACGCCTGAGGACTCCCCATGACCCGTTCCGCCTTCCGCCCCCTCGTCGCCGCGGTGGTCCTGGCCCTCGCGGCCGGTCTCCTGTTGCTGGCACCGCCGGCGGCCGTCGCCGCGCCCGCGCCCGCCGCCGGCGACGTCACCGACGGCCTGCTGCTCCGCTACGACCTCGACGAGACCACCGGCACCGTCGTCGAGGACACCTCGGGCAATGGCCGCGACGGCACCGTGGTGGGCGGCGGCACCTGGACCGGCACCCAGGGCCTCCAGCTCGACGGCGTCGACGACCACGTGAGGCTGCCCGACAACCTCACCGCCGGGCTCAGCGCGATCACGGTCTCGGTCGACGTGTTCATCGAGCCCAGCCAGGCCGGCAACTACTTCATCTACAACCTGGGCAACACCGCCGTCGGCAGCCCCGCCTCCGGCAGCGGCTACCTGTTCGCCACCGGCAACACCTTCCGCGCCACGATCTCCAACCAGTGGTGGAACAACGAGCGCAGCACCGCGCCGGTCCCGGCCCGGGCACTCGCCCGCGGCGTCTGGAAGACCGTTACCTACACCCAGACCGGCACCACCGGCACGCTCTTCGAGGATGGCGCCCAGGTCGGCCAGAACACCAACGTGTCGTGGACGCCCGCGCAGCTCGGCGGCGGCACCACCACCCGCAACGTGCTGGGCGAATCGGCCTACGCCGCCGACAACACGCTCAAGGGCAAGGTCCGCAACTTCCGGATCTACGACCGGGCACTGACCCCGGCCGAGGTGTCGTCGATCTCCCTCACCGACGCCAACCGGCTGGCCGCCGACGCCGCGATCCTCGACCTCGGCGACCTCTCGGCCGTCACCGACGATCTCACGCTGCCTGCCACCGGCCCCTACGGCTCGGCGATCTCGTGGGAGTCCAGCGAGCCCGACACCATCGCCGCCGACGGCACCGTCACCCGTCCGGCCGCGGGCGCCGACCCGGTCGACGTCGTTCTCACCGCCACCCTCAGCCGCGGCAGTGCCACCGAGTCCAAGACCTTCGACGCCACCGTGCTGCCTGCCGAGTCCGACCAGCTGAAGGCCGACGAGGCCGCGGCCGCGCTCGAGATCGTCCACGCCGACGACGTCCGCGGCCACCTCACGATGCCCACCACCGGGCTGCACGACGCCTCCGTCGAGTGGGCGTCCTCCGACCCCGACGTCGTGGCGCCGGACGGCCTCGTCCACCGGCCGGCCCACGGCGTCGGCGACGACGTCGTCACGGTCACGGCCACGGTCGCCGTCGGCTCGGCCACCGCCACTCGCGAGATCGAGCTGACCGTGCGCGAGCTGCCGGAGGCCGCCGAGTACGAGGGCTATGCCTTCAGCTACTTCGTCAACAACTCCGTGGCCGGCGAGAAGATCTACTTCGCCGCCAGCCGCGGCAACAACGCGCTGCAGTGGGACGAGCTCAACGACGGCGAGCCCGTGCTCGAGTCCACCTTCGGCGAGCTCGGTCTGCGCGACCCGTTCCTCATCCGCTCCCCCGAGGGCGACCGGTTCTTCCTCATCGCCACCGACCTCTCCATCGGCCGCAACGGCGACTGGGACCGCGCCCAGCGCCAGGGCAGCCGCTACCTCGAGGTCTGGGAGTCCACCGACCTCGTGAACTGGTCGGAGCAGCGCCACGTGCTGGTCTCGCCGCCCACCGCTGGCAACACCTGGGCGCCCGAGGCGTACTGGGACGAGTCGCTCCAGCAGTACGTCGTGTTCTGGGCCTCGAAGGTCTACGCCGACGACGACCCCGGGCACACCGGCAACACCTACAACCGGATGCTCTACGCCACCACCCGCGACTTCGTGACCTTCTCGCCGGCCCGGGTCTGGCAGGACATCGGCTCCTCGCGGATCGACTCCACGGTGATCCGGGAGGACGACACCTACTACCGCTTCACCAAGGACGAGGGCGCCGGCACCACTGGCTGCTCCGACATCATCCAGGAGAAGAACGACGTCCTCACCGAGCCCGACCTGGTGGACGACAAGGCGTGGGAGTTCCAGGCCGGCTGCATCGGCCGCGACGCCGGCACCTCCGCCGTCGAGGGCCCGTCGATCTTCAAGGCCAACCCGGGCGACACCTCGCCCAACGACTACTACCTCTTCGTCGACGAGTACGGCGGCCGCGGCTACATCCCGCTCGGCACCGACGACCTCGACAACCCCGACTGGACGGTGCCGCCGACGTACACGCTGCCCTCGAGCCCGCGCCACGGCACCGTCATCCCGGTCACCGCGGCCGAGTTGCAGGCGCTGCGCGACGGCCTCGGCGCGCCGGAGCCGCCGACCCCGGTGGAGGGCGACGAGAACGGACTGGTCGCGCACTACCCGCTCACCGACGACGCCGCCGACGTGTCGGGCCACGACTACGACGGCGCCGTCACCGGCGACGCGACCTTCGCCGACGGCGCCCTGAACCTCGGCGGCAGCACCGGCCACGTGAAGCTGCCCGACGACATGATGGCCGGGCTCGACGCCATCACCGTCTCCTCCAAGGTGTGGGTCGACAGCACCCAGGGCGGCAACTACTTCCTGTGGGGCCTGGGCAACACCGGCTCCGACGGCGCCGGCCGCGGCTACCTGTTCAGCACGGGCAACAGCACCTACCGGGCCGCGATCGCGTCGGGCAACTGGACCACCGAGCAGGGCATGACCTCGGGCTCTGCGCTGCCCCGCGGCGCGTGGAAGACCGTCACCTACACGCTCGAGGACGGCGTCGCGACGCTGTACCTCGACGGCGTGCAGGTCGGTCGCAACGCCAACGTCACCATCAAGCCCGGCGACATCGGCGGTGGCCGCACCACTGCCAACTACATCGGCCGCTCGGTCTACACGGGCGACAACCGGCTCAAGGGCAAGGTGCAGGACTTCCGCATCTACAACCGGGCGCTGTCGGCGTCCGAGGTGGCGGCGCTCGGCGCCGGTCCCACCGACATCGCCGGCGTCGAGCTCGACAGCCTCAAGGCGCCGGCCGTCATCCGGGCCGCGTCGCACACCATCGTGCTCCCGGTCGAGCCGGGCACCGATCTCACCTCGCTCGACCCCACCTACCTGGTCGGCGACGGCGCCACCGTGAGCCCCGACGGGGCGGCCGACTACACCGAGCCGGTCGAGGTCACGGTGACCAACGGCGACCTGGAGCAGGTGTGGACCGTCACCGCCGTCGAGATGCGCTCGCCGGTGCTGCCGGGTCTGTACGCCGACCCGAACATCGCCGAGTTCGACGGCGTCTACTACCTCTACGCCACCACCGACGGTTTCGCCGGCTGGGGCGGCAAGGAGTTCTACGTCTGGAAGTCGACCGACCTCGCCAACTGGACCCGCTCAACCGAGCCGTTCCTGACCCTCGACGGCGAGAACGGCAACGTGCCGTGGGCCACCGGCAACGCCTGGGCGCCGACGATCATCGAGCGCGACGGCAAGTACTACTTCTACTTCTCCGGCCACAACGCGGAGCTCGACCGCAAGACGATCGGCGTCGCGGTGGCCGACAGCCCGGAGGGCCCGTTCACCGCGCAGCCCGAGGCGATGATCCTCAACAACGAGGCCGTCACCTCCGGCCAGGCCATCGACCCGGCCGCGTTCCGCGACCCGGTGTCGGGCAAGCACTACCTCTACTGGGGCAACGGCAGCCCGGTGATGGCGGAGCTCGCCGACGACATGACGTCGCTGAAGCCCGGGACGATCCAGGCGATGACAGGGCTCACGGACTACCGCGAGGGCTCGTTCATGAACTACCGCCAGGGGATCTACCACCTGACCTACGCGATCGACGACACCGGTTCGCCGAACTACCGGGTGGGCTACGCGACCTCGACCACCCCCGAGGGCCCGTGGACCTATCGCGGCGTCATCCTGCAGAAGGACGAGTCGCAGGGCATCCTCGGCACCGGCCACAGCTCGATCGTGCAGGTGCCCGGCCGCGACGAGTGGTACATCGCCTACCACCGGTTCGCGATCCCCGGCGGCAACGGCACCAACCGGGAGACCACGATCGACCGGATCACCTTCGGTGACGACGGGCTGATCGAGCAGGTCGTGCCGACCCTCACCTCGGTCGACCCGCTCGTCATCGAGGAGCCCACCCCCCGGGCCACCGCCCGGCCCCGCGTCACCGGTGACCCCGCCGTCGGCGGACTCCTCAGCGCCTCCCCCGGCACCTGGGACACGCCCGGCCTGCGGTTCTCCTACCAGTGGCTCCGCAACGGCCGCGCCGTCCCCGGCGCCGACGCCCGCATCTTCCGCGTCCGCCCCGCCGACGTCGGCTCCCGGTTCACCGTGCGGGTCACCGCCATCGGCGACGGCCTCGCTCCTGGCACGGCGACCTCGCCTCCCACCCGCGTCGTCCGGCGCGCCGACACCACGGTCCGTGCCTGGGTCGGCGACCCGACGCCGCGTGTCAACCGCTGGGTCCGCCTGACGGTCCGCGTGGTGCCCGACCCCGCCGCCGCCCCGGTGGCCGGCCGCATCCAGGTCTACGTCGCCGGCCGCAGGGTCGCCACCCGCACCCTCGACGACGGCCGCGCCGTCCTCCTCATCCGCGCGACGAAGCGCGGCGCCTCCCGCGTGGTCGTCCGCTACCT
Source organism: uncultured Actinomycetota bacterium (assembly GCA_963808855.1). Lineage (GTDB taxonomy): Bacteria > Actinomycetota > Actinomycetes > Propionibacteriales > Nocardioidaceae > Nocardioides. Next base: position 155,214 of record CAWEHA010000003.1, read on the forward strand.
CGGCTCGGCCGCCGCCCAGCCGGGGCAGGATGCGCTGATCCTCCGCGCGCGCCGGTAGCCCGCACGTCTCGGTGGCTAGCGCCGCGGCAGCCGGTGGAGCTCGACGTCCCGCAGCTCACCGGCCGCCGCGGTCGCCGTCAGGTAGGTGCAGTACGGCTGCCGCCGCCGGTCGGTGGGCGACCCCGGGTTCAACAGGCGCAGGCCGGTGGCCGTCGTGGTGTCCCACGGGATGTGGCTGTGCCCGAACACCAGCACGTCGAGGTCCGGGTACTCCGCACTGCACCGCGCCTCGCGGCCCTTCGAGTCCCCGGTCTCGTGCACCACGCCGATCCGGAGCCCCTCGATCTCGACACGGGCGACCTCGGGCAGCCGTTCCCGCAGCACCCCGTGGTCGTTGTTGCCGTAGACACCCACCATCCGGCTGGCCCGCGCCTCGAGCTCGTCCAGCAGTGCGACGTCGACCCAGTCGCCGGCATGGATCACGACGTCCGCCCGCTCGACCTCGTCCCACACCTCCTCCGGAAGCGCCTTCGCGCGCTTCGGGAGGTGGGTGTCCGCGATCAACAGGAGCCGGGTGGTCACGAGACCAGTCAACAGTCCCGGATGGAGCCGCAGCTGCAATGACGAGGGCGCCTGCGAATGCCCCGATTCGAGAACCCGCGGGCCCCCTTCGACCGACGCCACTGGCTCGGCGCGTCGTACCGCCGCCTCTGCACGTCATAGGACGCTGCCGATGCTGTGCAGCAGCGATCCCGGAGCCCCTCTCGGACTGGGCTTCAGAGGCGAGCGGAGGTCTCCCCGCACCCGAGCCCGGCGCGGGCACGAGCGGGCTGACGCATACTGCGAGCCATGGACCCGCGTCCGGAGACCGATCCCCAGCCGCGGGTGACGAGCGCGGTCGTGGTAGCCGCGGAGTCGAAGCACCGGACCCGCTCACTCCAGCCGACGGTGCTGCGGCGGGTGGGCGGTGTGACCCTGCTCGACCGCACGGTCAAGGTGCTGTGCGAGGCAGGAGTGACCCGGATCGTGGTGGTCGCCGGCCACCGAAGCGAAGACGTGGCGGCGACCATCCACTCCCGCGGGCTCCCGGTCGAACTAGTGGTCAACCCAGACTGGCAGCAGGGCACGTCGACCTCGGTGCTGGCCGGCCTCCAGCAGGTCGACGAGGACCGGTGCCTGGTCGTCATGGGCGACCATGTATTCGAGGCCAACGACGTACGACGGCTGATGGCCGCGCCGGGCCGCAACGTGCTGGCCGTCGACCATGACCCACATCGCCAGGTGGGCGGCCTGGGAGGGGTACCCCCCGTCCGGGTGCGGACCGCGGCCGACGGCCGACTGCTCGAACTGGCGGCCGACCTGAAGGAGTACGCCGCGGTCGACGCCGGCCTCAGTTCCGTCCACGTCGCCGACGTCCTGGCCGCGACCGCCGACGCACCCGCGATGCCGTGGGCCGCCGTGCGGCGGCGGATGCTCGACCACGGCTTCGAGATGACCACCTGCTCCTTCACCGGGCTCTGGGCGGCCGTCGACACACCCGATGGAGTGCGAGCCCTGGAGCGGGTGATGTGGCACCGGTACGGGCCCAAGCCGACCGACCAGATCATCGCCCGGACCGTCAATCGGCGGATCTCGGGGCCCCTGACCCGCCAACTGCTGCGGACCGGACTCAGCCCACACGTCGCCACGGTGCTGGCCTTCGCCACCACCCTGCTCGCGTCCGGCCTGATCGCAGTCGGCGACCGGTGGGCGATGGCCGCGGGCGGGCTCGGCGTCATGCTCGGCTCCGCACTCGACGGCGTCGACGGTGAGCTCGCGCGAGTAAGCGGCCGGGCCTCGCGCCGCGGCGCCGCGCTGGACACGCTGCTGGACCGCTATGCCGATCTCGCCGTGGTGGTTGGCCTGGTCATCGGCGCCGGCCACACGGAGACCGCCTGGGCCTGGGGCTTCGCCGCCGGGTGCGGCTGCCTGCTGATCTCCTACATCCACGCGGTGGGCCGCGACACCGACGTGCGGTTGCTCTTCCGGCGCGAGGTTCGGTTGCTGCTCTTCGCCCTGGCGGCGGTCAGCGGCCTACCGCTATGGGGGCTGGCGGTCGTCGCCGTCGCGGCCAACCTCGACACGGCGCGCGGGGTCGTGCTGCTCCTGCGCGCGATGCACAGCTGATGTCCGCAGAGCCGACCCGCCGCCTTCGGCGAACTGGATTCTCGAGCGCAAGGTTTACAGATCGTGAGTCAGCCAGGCGCTAGGAATAGCGGTGGCTCTTCGCCTCGTGCCCCTGCTCGCGCGTGCAACTTCGCCCGTTCATCGAACGGTGCCCGCACAGCCCGTCGGTCGACGCGGGCGGCGGTCCGGCGGCCGACGTCACTGATCCCCGGCTGTACCGAGCCTCGCGCATTGCCCGCATTGCTGATTCCTTGCTCATCGTGGATTCACCCGATGAACTCTAGGCGCGCTCACCGACGACGTCGGCCAGGCGCGGCGACGGCACTCCTTCCGGATGACGGTGGTGCATGCCACGGACCCCGCCGGCGAGGGCGGGGTGTGGGGCGGGATGGTCAGGGGTCCGGAGGGAGAGGGGTCGAGCCACGTCGATCGACCCGGAACCGGTCACCCGACGGGCTGGTCCAGGTGAAGGCGGTCGGGATGCCGGTCTCGGTCGTGGTGGCTGGTTCGTAGCGCCACCCGGCGAAGGTCTTCATGCGGTGATGGGTCCGACACAGCGGCGCCACGTTGCAGGGGCAGGTCGCGCCGCCGTCGCCGTGGGGGCATCGGTGGTCGAGGTCGCACCGTCTCGCTCGTCGGGTGCAGAACGGGAAGACGCAGCGGGGCCAGCTGAGCTCGACCTGTTCACGGATCGATTCGGTGGGGACGTAGCCGTCGATGCGGTGGTGGTCGTTGAGGTCGAGGACGGGGCGGACGGTGACGGTGGTGGCGCTGCCGCACCAGCCGGCGACCTGGTCGAGCAGCACGTTCGTGCCGGTCTGGCGGAGCTCGGCGACCTGGGCGTCGGTCATCACGATCGACACGTCGACGCCGCGACCGGACGAGCCGTCGGTGAGGTCGAGGGAGAGCTGGGCGCGGCCGATCTCGCCGGCGGCCATGGAGCGGCGGACGTCGAGCGGCAGGTCCGTCACCTCGCCGATCTGCGCAGCGGTGGCGGTGACGGCGGCGTCGAGGTCGAGGGCGTCGGCGGCGTCCAACAGCCCTTCGACCCAGGTGAACCCGTCGATGCCGGTGTCAGAGGTGCGAACGTCGAACCGGCGGGGGTCGGCGTCGCGGCGGCGCTGGACCTCCTCCGGGTCGTACATCGCTCGGGCCTTCTCGACGGTGCGGTCGAGCTGGCTCCAGGTCAGCGAGTGCGCGAACTGCGCGAGGGCGCCGTCGACGAAGGCCGCCCCGTCCAGCGGCAACGAGAGGGTGGACTCGGCGACCTTGAACGCCCGCCACACCTCGACCTCACCGTCCAACACCCGCCGCCACAACCGCGGCAGCCGGTACTTGGTCTCCAGGGCCTTGCCGACGAACCGGCGCCCGGCGGCATCGGACTTGCCGAGGGTGGTGATCAGCTCCACCACTGCCGCCTCGGACACCGCAGGGGCGCCGTCCCCGGCCAGCAGCAGCTCGCCGTCGCCGTAGTCAGGGAACGCGACGTCGTCGCTGGTGCACGGGTCGACCAGGTACTGCTCGAGCCAGCCCAGAACCCGCGCAACTCGCTCGACTTCGCCCCGGCGAACCGCCAGGTCGGCCGCGCGCACGTCGGCGAGCGACGTCGGGAGCGCGGTGGTGGTCATGAGTCAATCCAAGCACGGACCACCGACATTGATCCCGCTCAACCATGGGGTTGTGGAGAACCCTGTGGATACGTTCGCGAGGCGGGTCGGCCCGCGTACTCGACATCCGCTCAGCCGTCGAAGATGCCCGTCTGGAACGCGATCACGATGGCCTGCGCGCGGTCGCGCACCTGGAGCTTCTGCAGCAGCCGGGTGATGTGGGTCTTCACCGTGGTGTCAACCACTTCTGGGTGCGCATCGTCGTCACCATCGCCGTCGGCATCGCCCTCGTCGCGTTCGGCAAGCGGACCCGTCTGTGAACCGCCGCTCGCTGCGATCGGTCCGGGACACTCAGCAGGCCTGATCGAGCTCGATTCGGATCGACTCCGGCGGGCGTGAGCAGTTCATTGCCCAAGCGAACCCTGGCATCTGCACGACGTCAGCAAAGAACTTGTCCGGCGCGACCCCGAACGACCAGCGCTCCCCAAACCCCAGCCGGTCTGTCTCAGCGGACGGCTCCCAATGAAGCGTGCACTGCACCTGCCATATCGGAGGGTCAACACCGCGCTCGGTCAACTGACGCGTCAAGTCCACCTCGAAGGTCGGCGGACCGTCGAATGCCCAGGTGCCGAACTGAGCGAGCACGCCGTCGCCGTCATCCTGCGCCAGCCCCCGGACCTCGATCTCGCAGAACTCCCGGAACACCGACAGGACGGCGGCGAGTGAGTCGGCCGGCGGACATAGGAGATCAACGCCGGCCTCGCCCAGCATGCGCTCCAACCGTTGCGCCGACCGCTGAATCCGCATCAGCCGATGATGCCCGACACCAGCGGAACATGCGCCGGATCCATCCTCGCTAACTCGGGCAGGTCGGCGGCGCCGAGTCTCCACGGCGCTTCGCGCTTCGCGTGTTCGGCAGTGTCACACCGCCCAGAAAATTGCGCCCGGCTTCGCCCACTAACTGGGTGGGTCCGTTTACGACTCACCCGGTCATTCCAGGAGCGGTGCGATCACCTCGTCGGTGAGCAGGCTGACCGCGTCCCGGCTGGAGCCCTGATCGGACGGGTCCGCGATGTCGACCTCGCTGGCCAGTGCCACGACCAGTCCCCGGTCCGGGATCACCCGGATCGCCTGGCCGCCGAAGCCCCACGCGAGGTACGCCGGGGCGTCCCCGTCGTCCTTGATCCACCACAGGTATCCGTAGCCACTGGCCTGGTCGTTCACCTCGACCTGCGTAGTGGTCGAGGCCGCGACCCAGTCGGCCGGCAGCAGCTGTTCGTTCTCCCACTTGCCCTCATCGAGGTAGAGCTGCCCGATCCGGGCCAGGATCCCGGGGGAGCAACTTGAGCAGCCCGAAGCCGGCGTGGCGGCCCTGCGGGTCGACCGGCCACGCGAATGCCGCCGCCTCGTACTCGTCGATCTCGGAGCGTCGCATGAGCGGCTCGAACGCCGGTTCGCTGTCGATACCGAGCAGCTGGAAAAGCCGGGAGCGTGCGTAGTGCAGCACGGACATCCCGGTCGCCTTCTCGAGGATCGCAGCGGTCAGATGTGAGCCGCCGTTCAAGTGTAACGGAACTCCTGACCGGGCGGGCGGTCTGCGGAGGCCGAGACCCGCGGCCGTGGGGTCGTCGGCGAAGATGAACTGAGCCTCCGGATCCGCGGGGTCGCCGGGGAAGCCGCCGGTCATGGTCAGCACCTGCTCCAGCGTGGTGCCGGCGACCGCGGGCCGCATGGCCTCGGCATACTCGGGCAGCAGCTCGGCCAGAGTCTGGTCCACGCTATCGAGGTCGCCGTCGGCCAACGCGATCCCGACCAGCGCCGACATCACGCTCTTGGTCACCGACTCGGTGTCCCAGTACGTCGTCGGTGTGGTGCTCCAGTACTTCTCGAACACCGTCTCGCCGTCGTGCACGACCACCAGCGCGCGGAGGTTGTTCAGGCTGTCGTCGATCTCGAGCTGCGTGGCGACGGCGTCCGCCAGCGCAGTCTCCAGGGGGGCCGGGCCGTCGGCATCTGAGGAGCTCCTCGCCCCGAGCAGGCACCGACCAGCGCACTCGCGAGCAGCACGGCTACCGGCACGAGCGCGGAGGGCCTGCGCACCTGGTCACCTCCTGCCGGCGCGTCTCCCAAGCAGGCTGCACCCAGCGCGCCGGTTCTGACAAGAGGGACCCTGTGTCCTAGTTCGGACGGGACGCGGTTACGCGTCCAGCAGCGCCACGGCAATGGGGACACACTGAACCGCCCTCCACAAAGGCGCGCTCCGCCGCAAGTCGGCGCTTCCAGGTTGCGTCATACCGCCGCGAGTGATGCACCTAGCAAGACGAGCGCCTACACCTGTCGGAGGATCACGAGCCGCTGGGTCGCGCGGGTCATGGCGACGTAGCGGTCGACCGCGCCTTCGATGCCTCGCCGAACGAGTCCGGGTCGACCAGCACGACGAGGTCGAACTCGAGGCCCTTGGCCAGCTCCGGGGTCAGGACCGCACTCGGTCGGCGAGGTCGGGGACGTCGCCGGTCGCCGATGACGCAGGCGATGCCCTCGGTCGTGGTCGGCGAGCCAGGCGTCGAGGAGCGGCGGCAGTTCGGACGCCGCGCCGTGGTGGACGGGGATGCCGGTCTCGCGGATCGACGTCGGCACGTTGGCGTCGGGGAGCGCGGCGCGGATGACCGGCTCGGCCTCGGCCATCACCTCGGCCGGGGTGCGGTAGTTCATGGTGAGCGTGGCGACGTCGACGTGGTCGAGCCCGATGCGCGTCGAGCCGCTCGCGCCACGACTCGGCGAAGCCGTGGCGCGCCTGCGCGCGGTCGCCGACGATGGTGAAGCTGCGCGACGGGCAGCGGGGCAGCAGCATCTGCCACTGGGCGTCGGTGAGCTCCTGCGCCTCGTCGACGACGATGTGCGCGAAGGGGCCGGCGAGCTGATCCGGGTCAGCGGCGGGCAGCGCGGCCTCGTCGACGAGCGCGGCCTGGAGGTCCTCGCCGCGGAGCATCGACATGATCTGAGGTCGGAGTCGTCGGCCGCGATGAGGTGGTCGATGACGCGGTTCTTCTCCTCCAGCTCGGCCGCAGCGCGCGCCTCGGCGCGCTGCCGGCGGCGGGAGGCGTCGGGGTCGCCGATGCGGAGCCGGGCGGCGTCGAGCAGCGGCAGGTCGGACGTCGTCCAGGCGCGCGGGTCGGCGCGCTGCAGCAGGCGGACCTCGTCGGCGGTGAGCCACGGCGCGCAGCGGCGCAGGTAGGCGGGCACCGACCACAGGTCCGCGACGACGTCGGCCGGGTCGAGCAGCGGCCAGGCCCGGGCGAAGGGGTGACGAGCTCGGCGTTCCGCCGCAGCGCCCGGCGCAGCTGGTCGGGCGGCACCTCCTCGTCGTCGAGCTGGTCGGCGAGGATCGTCGAGCAGCGCCTCCCACACCTCGTCGCGCGCCTCGTTGTGCGGGGTGCCCGGCTCGGCGGCGTCGAAGGCCTCGGCCCAGTCGTCGACGCCGAGCCGGAGGTCGGCCCACGGCGTCTCGACCGTCATCGCGCGGGGGCGGCTCCTCGAACAGCGCGACGGCGGGCTCGACGGCGCCGACCATCGCGTCCGTCGACTTCAGGCCGCGCGACCGCGAGGGTCGGTCTCCGGACGGCGGGCGCGCCCTCGGGCACGAGGTCGCGCAGCGTGCAGGTCTGCACGCCCTCCTCGCCGAGGCTCGGCAGCACGTCCGCGACATAGGCGAGGTAGGGGCGGCTCGGCCCGACGAACAGCACGCCGCCGCGTCTTGCCCGAGCCGCGGGTCGGAGTAGAGCAGGTAGGCCGCGCGGTGCAGCGCGACGACGGTCTTGCCGGTGCCCGGTCCGCCGTCGACGACCAGCGTGCCGCGCGAGCCGGCGCGGATGATCGCGTCCTGGTCGGCCTGGATCGTGCCGAGCACGTCGCGCATCCGCGCCGACCGGCTGCGCCGAGGCTGGCGATGAACGCCGACTGGTCGTCGAGCGAGGCCGGCCCGTCGAGCCCGTCGGCGTGAACACCTCGTCCCAGTAGTCGATGATCCGGCCGCTCGTCCACCGGTAGCGCCGCCGGCTCGCGAGACCCATCGGATCGCCGTGGGTCGCGCCGAAGAACGGCTCGGCCGCGGGCGAGCGCCAGTCGACCAGCAGCCTCCCGCCGTCGCGGTCGGTCAAGCCGGGCCGCCCGACATAGACCGGCTCGCCGCCGTCGCGGGACGAAGCGGCCGAGGCGAAGGTCGAGCCCGTAGCGCCGCAGGGTGCGCAGCCGCGCGGCGAGCCGGCGCATCTCAAGGTCGCGCTCGAGCGACTCGGTAGTGCTCTCGAAG
>CAWEHA010000004.1:0-146667 GCA_963808855.1 uncultured Actinomycetota bacterium
CGCGCAGGTCGCCGTCGGAGCTGCGCACGGCGTCGGTGAGCAGGCGGAGGTCACGGGCGAAGGACCGGATGTTCTCGCCCTGGTCCTGCTGGGTGCGCAGCACCGTGAGCCCGGTCTCGAGCAGCTGGATCGTCTCTGCGGTGTGGTCGTTGGCCTCTTCGATGAACCGTCCGCCGCTGTCGATGAGCTTCTGGAGCGGGCGGCCGGTGTCTTCGAACATGAGGCCGAGCTCGGCGATGAGCACCTGGAGGCTGCGCTTGTCGACCGAGCCGACGAAGGCGTCGAGGTCGATGAGCAGGTCGGCCTCGTCGACCGGCAGGGACTCCATCGAGCCCTTCAGGGTGTCGCCGTTCTCGGCGTAGGGACCCTCGTCGTCGGGCGGCTCGAAGTCGAGGTACTGCTCGCCGATGGCGGTGAGGTTGTGCACGAACATCGGGGAGTCGAGGGGCAGCTCGGTGCCGTCCTTCAGCGCCAGGTCGAGCTCGACGCCGTCGCGCGTGGTCGACATCCGCTCGACCTTGCCGATCTTCACGCCGCGGTAGGTGACCTCGCTGCCCTCGAACAGGCCGCCGGAGGTGGGAAGCGTCGCGTGCACGGTGATCCCGCGGCCGAGGGCGCGGTCGACCAGGCCCAGGTAGTTGGCCGCGATGTAGGTGATGCCGATCGCCGAGAGCACGATGAACACCACGATCCGGATCTTGACCCCCCGCGTCATGCGGCACCCCCGAACAGCTCGTCGAGGTCGCCGCTGCGGCCGTAGGACGGGGCGGAGCGGCCGAGACCCGGGATCTCGGGCAGCCCGGGCACGTCGAGGCCGCCGGTGCCACCGCCGCCGCCCGCACCGGCCGTCGGGTCACCGAGCGCGCGGCACACCGGCCGGTCGCGGTTCTTGGGCTTGAGGCACTCCTGGGTCAGCGTCGCGAGCAGCGGCACCGAGGCGAGCACCTGGGCGCAGGCGCGGCTGGTGATCCGGCCGCTGGTGAGGCACCGCGTCACCGCGTTCACCAGCGGGCCGACGACCGGAACGCCGTCGAGCGGGTTCTCGGCCTCGTCCGGCACGAAGTTCTCCAGGCTGATGTCGGCGCGGATCGAGGTGTTGGCGAAGTCGCCCTGCACCACCTGCGAGGCCTCCTTGGGGAACGGGAAGCTCACCAGCAGGTTGAGACCGGGACCGAGCGAGTCGCCGGCGCGGCGCAGGTTGGCCACCACCGGGCGCAGGTCCTCCAGCATCGCGATGAAGTCGTCCTTGCTGGCGCCGATCACCCGGGTGCCGACCACGCCGAGGCGGTCGAGGGCGCCGAGCATCTCGATCAGCTCGCCGTGCTGGTCGGCGAGCACCCGGACGGCCGGGCCGGTGACGTCGAGGGCGTCCTCGATCGTGCCGCGCTCGCGGTTGAGGGTCGCGGTCAGGTTGTTGAGCGACTCCATCGCGCTGATGATGTCGCCCTTCTGCTCGTCGAGGGTGCCGACCACTCGCTCCAGCGAGCCGAGCAGGTCGCGCAGCCGGGTCTCCCGCCCGCTCATCACCTCGTTCAGCTCCCGGGTGATGGTGCCGAGCTGGGCCACACCGCCGCCGCTGAGCAGGAACGACAGCGCGCCGAGCACCTCCTCGACCTCCGGGTTGCGGCCGGTGCGGTCGAGCGGGATCTCGTCACCCTCGCCGAGCCGACCGCTCGGCTCGACGCCGTCGGGCTCCTCGATGGCCACGTACTTCTCGCCGAGCAGGCTCACCTGGCGGATCTCGGCGATCACGTTGTCCGAGAGCTCGACGTCGTCGCGGATCCGCATCGTGACCTCGGCGTGCCACCCCACCCGGTCGACCTCGACGACCTCACCGACGGTGACGTCGTCGACCATCACCGGGGAGCGCGGCACCACGTTGAGGATGTCCTCGAAGGACGCCTTGACCTCGTAGGCCTCGTCGGCGTCGACCGGTGAGCCGGGCAGCGGCAGGTCGTAGGCGCCGTCGAACTCGCAGCCGGAGAGCACCACGGAGGCGGCGAGCAGGCCCACGAACGCGGAGGCGAGGCGGCGTCTCATCGGGCACCCCCCACCAGGTCGGCGAAGCCGACGTCGGCCGGAGCGGCGTCGCCGCCGGTGATCGGGCTGAGGTCGAGCACCGGCTCGGCCGGCACCTCCGGCGCGGACCCGGCGCCCGCGCCCGTGCGGCCCAGCGGACCGCCGCTCGGCGGGTCGAGCGGGAGGTTCGAGGTGACCGGCTCGATGAGCGCCTGGAAGATCCGGCAGGCCGGTCCCTTCAGCGCCTTCGGCACGCCGGGGTCGGACTCGACCACCGCGCACAGGAAGCCGTCGAGGTCCCACACGTTCTGCTTGACGCCGATCCGGGAGCCGACGGTGCCGGTCTCGACGTTGTAGGCCAGGAACAGGTTGCCCATCGCCACCGGCGCGATCTTGAGCGCCTTGTCGAGGTTCGTGCGCTCCGAGTCGATGGTCTTCAGGATGCTGCTGAGCTTGCGCACGTCGGTGGTGAGGGCGCTCCGGTTGTCGCGGACGAAGCCCTCGACCACGCCGACGGCGTCGGCCACCGAGCCGAGCAGGCGCTGGATCTCGCCGCGCTCGCCCGCCAGCTGCTCCGAGACGCCCGCGAGGTCGGCGATGAAGGCGCGGACCAGCCGGTCGCTCCGGCTCAAGGTCGTCGTGAAGGTCGCGAGCTGGGTGACGGTCTCGAAGAGGTCGCTGCTGCCGTCGCCGAACGTGGTGGCGGCCTCGGAGAGCTCGCGCAGCATCCGGTTGGCCCGCTCGCCCTGGCCGTCGAGGGCCCCGGCGCCCGCGCGCAGCAGGTTGTCGAGGGTGCCGTCGGCGTTGACGCCGTTCGGGCCGAGCGTGACGCTCAGGTCCTGGAGGCTCTGGTAGATGCGGTCGAGCTCGACCGGGACGGCGGAGCGCTCCAGCGGGATGTCGGCGCCGTCGGCCATCGTGTCGCCCTTGGTGTACACGGGCGTGAGCTGCACGAACCGGTCGGCCACCAGCGTCGGGGTCACCACGACGGCCTGGGCGTCGGCCGGCACGTCGTACTTCCCCTCATAGGACATCTCGACGCGCACCGACTCGCCCTCGGGGGTCACCGAGGTGACCTTGCCGACGCTCACGCCGAGAATGCGGACGTCGGTGCCGACGTAGACGCTGACCGCGCGCGGGAAGTGGGCGGTGACGGTCTTGTCCTCCTCGTCGCCCTCACCGCGCGTGACGAGGAAGCCGACCGCCACCAGCAGGAGCACCAGCGGGATCAGGAGTCCCTTGAGAACACGGCCGACGTCCATCACTGCGGCCCCGATCCGAGCTCGAACTCGCGGCGGGTTGGCGATGCCGCCGAGGTTGACGGCGTAGGCGTCGAACCACGGTCCGGTGCCGATGATGTTGCCCAGGATGGACACGTAGGGGCCGAGCGCGTTGAGCGTGGCCTTGATCTCCTTGTCGCGGCTCAGCAGGGTGTCGAGCAGGCCGTCGATCTCGCGGAGCGCCGGGCCCATCTGGGCCTGGTTGTCCTGGGCGATCCCCCGCAGCTCGTCGGCCAGGATCCGTGCGTTGACCAGCAGCCGGTGGATGGCCGCCTTGCGCCGCTGGAGCTCCTGGAACACCAGGTCGGACTGGCCCATCAGCCGCACCAGGTCGTCGCTGCGGTCGGCCAGCAGCGTGCTCACGCTGCGCGAGCTCTGGAACAGCCGGCGGATCTCGGCGTCGCGGCTGGCCACCGTGCGCGAGAGCCGGGCGATGCCCTCGAAGCTCTGCTGGATCTCCGGGGCGGCCGAGTTCGTGACGTCGCTGAGCACGTCGAAGGCCTCGATGAGCGAGTCCTTGTCGATGTCCTCGGTGGTGGTGGTGAGGTCGCTGAAGACGCCGACGATGTCGTAGGCGGACTCGGTGCGCTCGAGCGGGATGGTGTCGCCCGGCTCCATCTGGCCCTCGCCGGCCGGCGTCAGCTGGAGGTACTTCTCGCCGAGCAGGTTGAACACCTCGACCGAGGCCCGGCTCTCGGTGCCGAAGTCGACGTCGTCGTTGACCTCGAACTTCACCACCACCTTCGGGCCGTCGAGCGTGACCTCCTGCACCCGGCCGACCCGGATGCCGCCGACCTGCACCACGTTGCCGCGGCGGATGCCGCTGGCGTCGCTGAACTCGGCGGTGTACGACGTGCCGCCGAAACCGGGGAACTTGCCGAGGTTGAAGGAGGCGACCATCACGAGCACGGCCAGCACGATGGTGACCGTGCCGGCCCGCATGACCCGGGCGTTCGAGAAGCGGGTCATCGGCCCGACCCCCCGTTGTTGTTGCAGCGCTCGGCGTTCGAGTGGAAGTTGATGTTGAAGATCGCGTCGCGGATCTGCCGGATGACCGGGAGGTCGTTGAGCCCGTCGGGGAGCGTGATCTTCCCCGCGAAGCCGCAGATGTAGTAGTTGTACCAAGACCCGTAGGTGCCGGTGCGGGTCTGGTCGGTCATCGACTCGGGGAGCCGGTCGAAGATCTCGGTGATCTGCGCCGCGTTCTCGGGCTTGTTGAGCAGCTTCGCCAGCCGGCGGAGCTCGGCGATGTCGGCCTTGAGCGGCGCCCGACCCTCGCGCAGCAGGTCGGCGACGACGACCGTGAGGTCGGAGATGCTGTCGAGCGAGGACCCGATCTTCCCCCGGTCGCGCGCCAGGTCGGTCATCCAGCCCTCGAGCTCCTCGATGAGGTTGCCCAGCTGCTGACGGCGACCGTCGACGGTCTCGAGCGTGGTGCCGAGGTTGTTGATCACGTCGCCGATGAGCTCGTCGCGGTCGGCCAGCGCGGTGGTGAGGGACGCCGTGTGGTCGAGGAGGCCGCGCACGGTGCCGCCCTCGCCCTGGAGCACCTGCACGATGTTCATCGACAGCTCGTTCACCTGGTCGGGCTGGAGCGCCTGGAAGAGCGGCTTGAAGCCGTTGAACAGCACGGTGAGGTCGAGCGCCGGCAGGGTCTGATCGACCGGGATGGTGTCGTTCTCGTCGAGCTTGTCGGCCTTCGGGTCGGTGCCCGCCTCGAGGGCCATGTAGCGGTCGCCGACGAGGTTGAGGAAGCGGATCTCGGCCCGGGTGGACGTCGTCATCGGCACGTCCGACTGCACCCGGAAGGTCACCCGCGCGTGGTTGCGGTCGTAGTGCTCGACCTCCTTCACCTCGCCGACGCTGACGCCGGCGACCCGCACGTCGTCACCCTTCTCCAAGGACGTCGCGCTGCTGAAGATGGCCCGGTAGGTGCGGCCCTCGCCGAACCCGATGTTGCCCATGATCGCGGCGAGGAGGCCGGTGACCAGCACCGAGACCACGGTGAAGACCACCAGCTTGGCGCCCGCGGAGTAGAACGCGAGGTTGCGTCGGCTCCCACCCGCGGTCATCGGCCCTCACCACCGCGCACGACGGGGCCGAACAGGAGCGAGCCGAGCGAGCCGTAGTCGTCGGCCGGACGCCCGGACTCGCCGGACAGCAGCGCGTTCACGACCTGCTGCTCACCCTCGGTGCCGGCGTAGCCGCTCGACATGCCGGCACCGAATCCGGCCTCCGCAGCCCAGCCCGGGACCGTGCGGTTGTTGCCGGACGGGGTGGAGCCGGAGGGCGGGTTGCTCGTCGATGTCGGTGCCGTCCTTGAAGGACGCGGGTCCGATCGGCACCGGCGGGTACGGCAGGTCGGAGCACCACGGCCCGTGCCCGATCTCGCCGTACTCCGGGATGTCGTCGCGGTCGTAGGCGCTGTACTGCGGGGTGCCGAACTCGATGTACTGCTTGATCTGGTTGCCGCTGAACGTCTTGGCCAGCACCGGGGCGTAGCGCGCGGTGCCCTTGAGCAGACACGGGAACTCCGGCGAGTAGGTGGCGAGGAGCTGGAGCACGGGCGCGCCGACCTCGCCGGCCCGGATCAGCGCGTCCTCGTTGTCGGCGAGGACGCGCCGGGTGGTGTTCGCCACGCCCGTGACGTCGCCGAAGAACGTGTCGAGCGCCTGCTCCTTCTGGATCACCGTGCGGCCGGTGACCGTGAGGTTGTCGAGGAGCCGGAGCAGGTCGGGGGCGGCGGTGTCGTAGGTGTCGGCGACGTCGGCGAGCGCGATGAGGTCCTGCCGCAAGGTCGGCAGCGAACCTTCGATCGCCCCGAGGTACTCGCCGAGGTCGTCCAACGTCTGGCCGATCTGGTCGCCGCGACCCTCGAGCGCGTTGGCGAGCGCGCTGAGCGTCATGTTGAGGTCGGCCGGCCGCACCGCGCGCAGCAAGCGGGAACAGGTCGGCCAGGATCCGGCTGAGCTCGACGTTGGTGTCGACGCGGTCCGACGGGATCGTGTCGCCGTCCTGCGAGCGCGTCGCCGGCGGGGTCGTCGGGCTGCACGAACGAGATGAACTTCTGCCCGAACAGCGTGGTGGGCAGGATCTCCACCTCGACGTTCGCGGGGATCTCCTCGGCCGCGGACGGCGTCAGCGCCACCCGGATCGAGGCCTCCTCGCCGTCCTGGCTGACCTCGCGCACCTGGCCGACGAGCACGCCGTGGCGCCGTACGTCGCCGAACTTGGTGAGCTGCAGGCCGGCCCGGTCGGCCTTGATGGTCACCATCGTGACCGTCGTGAAGGTCTTGTTGTAGATCGCGATCGACAGCGCGACCAGCAGGGCCATCAGGGTGATGAACACGACGCCGGAGACCAGCAGCCTGGCGTGCTCCCGGCGGTTGCCGTGGTGGATGTTGACCAGCATGCCCACGCCGCTACCCCGTGATCCGCACGGTGGTGGTGGAGCCCCAGATCGCGAAGCTGAGGAAGAAGTCGGCGACGACGACGAACACGATGCTGGTGCGGATCGCGCGCCCCACCGCCATGCCGACGCCGGCCGGTCCGCCGGAGGCGGTGTAGCCGTAGTAGCAGTGGATGAGGATGATCGCGACCGCGAGGAACAGCAGCTTGCCGAACGACCAGAGGATGTCGATGGGTGGCAGGAACTGCAGGAAGTAGTGG
This sequence comes from uncultured Actinomycetota bacterium, assembly GCA_963808855.1. Lineage (GTDB taxonomy): Bacteria > Actinomycetota > Actinomycetes > Propionibacteriales > Nocardioidaceae > Nocardioides. The sequence continues at coordinate 6,969 of CAWEHA010000004.1, forward strand.
TCGTAGGTGCCGGGCGACTGTTGGTAGAGGTAGACCGTGATGAGGCGCGGGGAGAGGTACGACGCGCTCAGCGCCACGATGTAGAGCGGGATCACCGCGATGAACGCCGCGATCATCCGGGTGGTGACGAGGTAGGGCAGCGACGGGACGCCCATGACCTCGAGCGCGTCGATCTCCTCCGAGATGCGCATGGCGCCGAGCCGGGCGGTGTATCCGCAGCCCACGGTGGCGGCGAGCGCGATCGAGCAGATGAGCGGGGCGACCTCGCGGGTGTTGAAGTAGGCGGAGATGAACGCGGTGAACTTCGCGACGCCGATCTGGCTCAGCGACGCGTAGCCCTGGATGCCGACCTCGGTGCCGGCGAAGAACGCCAGGAACGCGATGACGCCGACGCTGCCCGCGATGAAGGCGAGCGCCCCGGCCCCGAACGTGACCTCGGCCAGGGTGTTGAGGATCTCCCGCTTGTAGCGCGTGATCGCGCGCGGCGTCCACGCCAGCGCCTTCACGTAGAACAGCAGCTGGTCGCCGTAGGTCTCCAGCGACTTCTTGCGCCCCTCGACGAGGGCGCCGGCGATCGACGTGATGGTGGCCATCTCAGAACCCCGGCGGCGGGACGACCTGGAAGTAGATGGCCGTGATCACCGCATTCATGAAGAACAGCAGCATGAACGAGATGATCACCGTCTCGTTCACCGCCCGGCCGACGCCGCTCGGGCCGCCGCCGGCGTTGAGGCCCTTGTAGGCGCCGACGATCGCGGCCATCGCGCCGAACACCACGGCCTTGATGATGGCGATGTAGAGGTCGGTGAGGCTGGCGAGCGCGGTGAAGTTGGACAGGAAGGCTCCCGCCGAGCCGCCCTGGATGATCACGTTGAAGAAGTAGCCGCCGGCGATGCCGGCGCTGATCACGATGCCGATGATCATCAGCGCGACGAACATGGTGGCCACCACGCGCGGAGCCACGAGCCGCTCGAGCGGGTCGACGCCGAGCACCTCCATCGCGTCGATCTCCTCGCGGATCTTGCGGGCGCCCATGTCGGAGCAGATGGCCGATCCCGCGGCGCCGGCGATGATGAGCGCGGCCGCGATCGGTGCGGCCTCCCTCACCACGGCGAGGACGGCGGTGGCGCCGGCGAACGACTGGGCGCCGAGCTGGCTGGTGAGGTTGCCGACCTGCAGCGAGATCACCGCGCCGAACGGGATCGACACCAGGATCGTGGGCAGCAGCGTGACGCTGGTGATGAACCACGCCTGCTCGACGAACTCACGGAACTGGAACGGCCGGGTGAAGATCCGCTTGACGACCTCGACGACCATGACCGCGACCTCACCGGGTCCGCGGATGACCCCAGTGGCACTGAAAGCCATCGGGTCACCTCCCCATGTGTGACGTCGGTCATGCGGGCTGCCTGGCGACAGTAGAACGTGTTCTCGTTTCGGACAACGAGAGGGCTCTTTAGAGAGCACCTGCCACCCTCGTCGTCCCCACGTGACGGCCGCCACAGCAGGCTAGACCCGGCGCGCGCTCCTACGATGCGGAACCGTGCACATGTCACCCTCCCGTGTCCTGACCGCCGCGCGAACCCATCCGTCGGCGGTGCTGCTGTTCGGGCAGCTGCTCACGGTGCTCGCCTACCCGTTCCTCGAGTCCAGCGCCGCCGGGCGGGCCGTGCTGAGCGTCGCCCAGATGGTCGTCGTCCTGGTGGCCGTGTGGGCGGTGCGCTCGACTACCGCCCTCGGCTGGGTGGCGGCCCTGCTGGGCGGGCCGGCCGTCGTGCTCGGGGTGGTGGAGGCCACGGTCACCGACGCCGACTGGGTCGTGGTCACCTCGGCCGCCTTCCACGTGCCCTTCTACCTGTTCACCTCCTACGCGATGCTGCGCTACCTGTTCCACGACGACGTCGTCACCCGCGACGAGCTGTTCGCCACCGGCGCGGCGTTCACCGTGGTCGCCTGGGCGTTCACCTACGTGTACGCGGCCTGCCAGGCGATCGCGCCGGGCTCCTTCGCCGGGGCAGCCGGCACCGACGAGCGCACCTGGTTCGAGCTGCTCTACCTGTCGTTCTCCACACTCACCAGCGTCGGGCTCTCCGACGTCGTGCCGGTGCTCCCCCACGCCCGGTCGCTGGTGATGCTCGAGATGGTGGCCGGCGTGTTCTACGTGGCGCTCGTCGTGGCCCGGCTCGTGGGCATCGTCGCCGCCCGCCGCCGCTGAGAGCCCCGAGATCAGCCAGCGTCGTCCCAGCCCTCGGGACGTAGCTTCTTCGGCAGGCCGGGGACCACGAGCCGGTAGGACTCGTCGACGGCGTCCATCAGCTCGTCGTCGGGGATGCCGTCGAAGGCGAGGTCGTTCCACCCGCTGCGGCCGATGTAGCGCATCACGGAGGCCGCGCCCGGGTAGCGCTCGAGCCAGGCGTCGGCCTCGTCGCGGGTGCGGCCGGCCTTCACCCCGACTCCCGTGTCCGCCGAGGAACGCGAAGATCTTGCCGCGCTCCCCCGGCCCCACCTTCACCACCGGGTGGTCGTGGTCCCACGGGTTGTCGGGCCAGGCCCCCGGCTTGGCCAGGCAGTGGGCGAGCATGGCGGTGACGTCCATGTGCTCAGGATGTCGCAGACGCGGCCGCCGTGGATTCGGTAGCGTCATCTCGGGAGGAGGGCCATGGACCTTCCGGAGCTGTACCGGGACATCGTGGAGACCTCCCCGGACGGGATCTGGGTGATCGACCTCGACGGTCGGACGCTGTACGCCAATCACGAGATCGCTCGCATGCATCGCATCGATCCCGCGGCGCTCGCCGACCTGACCGTCTTCGACACCCTCGACGACGTCGGCAGGGAGCAGTTCGCCCACCACCTGGCCGAGCTGCGCGCCGGCCGGACGAATCCGGCCGAGGTCGAGGTGCAGTGGGTGCGCAGCGACGGCGACATCGTGTGGGTGCGGTGCCGCGAGAGCGCCCTGCACGACGAGCACGGCCGTCCGACGGCGATCCTCCACCGCTACACCGACGACACCGAGCGCCACGAGCTCATCGCCTCGCTGCAGGCGAGCGAGGAGGCGCTCGAGGACCAGGTGTCGCAGAACAACTTCATGCAGGCCGTCGCGAGTGCCGCCAACGAGGCGGGCACGCTGGCCGAGGTGCTGCTCCACGCCCGCCACATGGTGCTGCTGCACGACGACTGGGAGCGGGCGCGGGCGTTCGTGCCCACCGCCGATGGCAGCGGGGCGGTGCAGGCCTTCTATCCCACCGACGAGGACAAGGCTGCCGACGAAGGCGACGAGTTCGCGCCGGTCGAGCTTGCCCTGGCCCAGCGCGCCTACGACGAGCGGGCGCCGGTCTGGGACGACCGCCGGCTCACCATCGCCTTCCCGGTACTGCTCGACGAGGAGCCGTACGCCGTCGTCGTCATCACCTCGGCGCCGCCCCTGTGGCGCTTCGAGCTCATCGAGTCGATGGCGGGGCAGGTGGCCGAGCAGCTGGCGCGGGTGGCCGAGCGCGAGCGCGCCTCGACCCTGCTCGCCCAGGCCCGTGACGACGCGATGGCCGCCTCCCGCCAGAAGTCGGAGTTCCTGGCCACGATGAGCCACGAGATCCGCACGCCGCTCAACGGCGTGATCGGGCTCAACGACCTGCTGCTGCGCACCGACCTCGCCGCCGAGCAGCGACGGCTGTCGGCCGGGGTGCAGGTCGCCAGCCGCGCCCTGCTCGGGCTCATCAACGACATCCTCGACTTCTCCAAGATCGAGGCCGGGCGCCTGGAGCTGGAGCAGCTCGACTTCGAGGTGCGGCCCCTGCTCGAGCACTCGGCCGGTCTCCTCACCGAGTCGGTGCGCGACAAGGGCCTCGACCTGGTCGTGTCGTGTCACCCCGACGTGCCCGCGACGCTGCGGGGAGATCCCACCCGGCTGGCGCAGGTGCTCACCAACCTGGTCTCCAACGCGGTGAAGTTCACCGAGCGCGGCGGCGTGATCGTGCGCGCCACGGCGGCACGCTCCGGCGACCACGTGGAGCTGCGCGTCGAAGTCACCGACACCGGCATCGGCGTGCCGGCGTCCAAGCTCGCACACCTCTTCGACCCGTTCACCCAGGCCGACTCCTCCACCACCCGCGTCTACGGGGGCTCCGGCCTCGGCCTCGCCATCTCCCGCGAGATCGTCGAGGCGATGGGCGGCCACATCGGATGGGCCCCGAACCTCGGGCACGGCAGCGTGTTCACCTTCACCGCGCTCCTCGAGCCGGCCGCACACGACGGCACCGGCGACCGCTCCGCCAGCGTCGACGACGACCACGCCCGCCGGGTGCTGGCCGGGCACCACGCGCTCGTGGTGGACGACAACCGGACGAACCGCGAGATCCTCCACGAGCAGCTGGCGTGGTGGGGCGTCACCTCGGACAGCACCGGCTCGGTCGCCGAGGCGATGGCGATGCTGCGCGCGGCGTTCTACGACGTGGTGCTGCTCGACCTGTCGATGCCGGGGCAGGACGGGATCGACCTGGCGCGGGAGGTGCGGGCCGACCCGGCGTTCGCGGGCCTCCAGCTGCTCATGCTCACGTCGGTGACCGCGCTCGACCCCGACGTCGTCCGCGAGGCGGGGATCGACCGGGTGCTCAGCAAGCCGGTGCTGTCGAGCGTGCTGCGGGGCGCCTTGCTCGACCTGCTCGCCGAGGACGCCGTGGCCCCGACGGCGGCCGTGGCCGACGAGGATCAGCCTGCCAAGGGCTTGATCCTGGTGGTCGAGGACAACCCGATCAACCAGATGGTCGCCACCGGGCTGCTGGAGGCGCTCGGCTACACCACCGAGACCGCCGCCGACGGGCTGCTGGCGGTCGAGGCCGCGCGGGAGGGCTCCTTCGACGCCGTCCTCATGGACGTGCAGATGCCGCGGATGGACGGCTACACCGCCACGCGCACCATCCGCGCGCAGGAGACGGGCACCCGGCTGCCGATCATCGCGATGACGGCGGCTGCCGTGGAGGGCGAGTGGGAGCGCTGCCGGGCGGCCGGCATGGACGACTTCCTCACCAAGCCGATCGACGCGACCCGACTCACCGAGACCCTCGAGCGCTGGCTGCGGCCGGCCGCGTCCGACGTCGGCGACCGACTCGACATCGAGCGCCTCGACGAGCTGCGCGAGCTCGACGACCCGCAGGCCGGCACCTCCTACGTCGACCGGGTGATGACCAGCTTCCTCGGCCGCGCCGACGGCGAGCTCGCCGACATCACCGCCGCGGCCGCCGCCGGTGACGCCGAGCGGGTCGGAGCGCTGGCCCACCGGCTGGTCGGGTCGGCGCTCAACCTCGGCGCGGTGCCACTCGGCGAGGCCGCCCGGGAGGTGGAGGACCACGCCCGGGCCGGCGCGATGTCCGCCGTCGACGCCGCGCTGCCCGCGCTCGCCGAGCGGCTCGCCGACACGCTCGACGCGATGCGCGCGTACTTGGGTGACCGCGTGTAGGTCGGGTCTACTTCGTCGCTTCCATCATCGAGCGCAGCTCCTTCTTGAGCCCGTTGATCTCGTCGCGGAGCCGCGCCGCGAGCTCGAACTGCAGCTCCGCGGCGGCGCCCTTCATCTGGTCGGTGAGCTCCTGGATGAGCTGGGCGAGCTCGGTGCTGGGCAGCCCGGCGAGGTCCTTGGCGTGGTGGCCGGCCGCCTGGTCGCCGAGCACCGGCACCGGCTGCCGGGCCTTGACGCCGCCGGCCCGCCCCTTGGCCTCGGTGCCGGCCCAGGTCTCGAGCAGCGCCTGGGTGTCCTCGCTCTCGCGGGCGAGCATGTCGGTGATGTCGGCGATCTTCTTGCGCAGCGGCTGCGGGTCGACGCCGTGGGCGGTGTTGTAGGCGACCTGCTTCTCGCGGCGCCGGTTGGTCTCGTCGATCGCCGCCTCCATCGAGGGCGTGATCGAGTCGGCGTACATGTGCACCTCGCCGGACACGTTGCGGGCCGCGCGGCCGATGGTCTGGATGAGTGACTTGTCGGAGCGGAGGAACCCCTCCTTGTCGGCGTCGAGGATCGACACCAGCGACACCTCGGGGAGGTCGAGGCCCTCGCGCAGCAGGTTGATGCCGACCAGCACGTCGTACTCGCCGAGCCGCAGGTCGCGCAGCAGCTCGATCCGCTTCAGGGTGTCGACCTCGGAGTGCAGGTAGCGGGTGCGCACGCCGGCGTCGAGCAGGTAGTCGGTGAGGTCTTCCGACATCTTCTTGGTGAGCGTGGTGACGAGCACCCGCTCGTTCTTGTCGGTGCGGTTGCGGATCTCGGAGATGAGGTCGTCGATCTGGCCCTTGGTGGGCTTGACCACCACCTGGGGGTCGACCAGCCCGGTGGGACGGATGATCTGCTCGACGACGTCGCCGCCGACCTTGTCGAGCTCGTAGTTGCCCGGGGTGGCCGAGAGGTAGATCGACTGGCCGATCCGGTCGAGGAACTCCTCCCACCGCAGCGGCCGGTTGTCCATCGCGCTGGGCAGCCGGAAGCCGTGGTCGACCAGGTTGCGCTTGCGCGACATGTCGCCCTCGTACATGCCACCGATCTGCGGCACCGCGACGTGGGACTCGTCGATGACGAGCAGGAAGTCCTCGGGGAAGTAGTCGAGCAGGCAGTTGGGCGCGGTGCCGGGGCCGCGGCCGTCGATGTGCATCGAGTAGTTCTCGATGCCGGCGCAGGAGCCGACCTGCCGCATCATCTCGACGTCGTAGGTGGTGCGCATCCGCAGCCGCTGGGCCTCGAGCATCTTGCCCTGGCGCTCCAGCTCGGCCAGCCGGCCCTCCAGCTCGGCCTCGATGCCGTTGATCGCGCGCTCCATGCGGTCGTGGCCGGCGACGTAGTGGCTGGCCGGGAAGACGTAGAGCTCCTGGTCTTCGGTGAGCACCTCGCCGGTGACGGCGTGCAGGGTCATCAGCCGCTCGATCTCGTCGCCGAAGAACTCGATGCGCACCGCGTGCTCCTCGTAGACCGGGAAGATCTCGAGGGTGTCGCCGCGCACCCGGAACGTGCCGCGGGAGAACGACATGTCGTTGCGCGTGTACTGGATCTCGACCAGCCGCCGCAGCACGGCGTCGCGGTCGTGCTCCTCCCCCACCCGCAGCCGCAGCATCCGGTCGACGTACTCCTGCGGGGTGCCGAGGCCGTAGATGCAGGAGACCGTGGACACCACGATGACGTCGCGCCGGGTGAGCAGCGAGTTGGTGGCCGAGTGCCGCAGCCGCTCGACCTCCTCGTTGATCGAGGAGTCCTTCTCGATGTAGGTGTCGGTCTGCGGGACGTAGGCCTCGGGCTGGTAGTAGTCGTAGTAGCTGACGAAGTACTCGACCGCGTTGTTCGGGAACAGCTGCCGCAGCTCGTTGGCGAACTGCGCGGCCAGCGTCTTGTTGGGCTGCATCACCAGGATCGGCCGCTGCACCTGCTCGGCCACCCACGCCACCGTGGCCGTCTTGCCCGTGCCCGTGGCACCGAGCAGCACGATGTCCTGCTCCCCGCCGTGGAGCCGCTTGGAGATCTCGGCGATCGCCGCCGGCTGGTCGCCGGAGGGCGTGTAGTCGGACTCCACCTTGAAGGGGGCGACGCGACGCTCGAGATCGGTGACCGGACGCATGACTACGAGCGTACGAGCCACCACCGACAACCGCCCCGGCGCTACTGCTCGGGACATGTGCATTTCACCAGTGAATCGCGCAATCAACCCGACTGCAGACCGGTGGCGCTGTCAGAGCAGCGGGCGGAGGGGGCGGAGGAAGCCCTCGGTGAACTTGCGGTGGAGGTCGCGGGTCTCCCACTCGCCGTGGGTGAGGGGGATGGAGTTGGCCTCGTCGGTGGTGAAGATCCGCTCCAGCTCGGCGGCGAGCGCCTCGTCGATCACCTCGACGTTGATCTCGTAGTTGCCCTGGAGGCTGAGCCGGTCGATGTTGGCGGTGCCGACCGTCGTCCAGGTGCCGTCGACGGTGGCGGTCTTGGCGTGCACCATCGCGCCGTTGAAGCGCAGCACCTTCACGCCGGCGTCGAGGAGCTGGGAGAAGTACCCGCGCGAGATCCAGTCGGCGACGATGTGGTTGGACTTCAGCGGCACGAGCAGCCGGACGTCGACGCCGCGGCGGGCGGCGTTCTTCATCGCGTCGACGAAGTCCTGGTCGGGGATGAAGTAGGCGGTGGTGAGCCAGACGTTGCGGCTGGCGCGGTTGATGGCCTCGAGGTACATGGCGCGGATCGGGAACATCCACAGCCGCGGCACGTTGCGCTGCACCCGGATCCGGGGCTCCCAGGTGGACGCCGTCTCGAGCAGCAGTGGCCGCTCGCTGGCCCGCAGCCGGCGGCGGCGGTGCAGGTTCCAGAAGTCGGCGAAGGCGCGCTTGAGGTCCCACACCCCCGGGCCGGTGATTCGCACGTGGGTGTCGCGCCACTCGGTCTCGTACGGCGCCCCGATGTTGTAGCCGCCGACGAACCCGACGGCGTCGTCGACGACGAGGATCTTGCGGTGGTCGCGGCCGTAGCGGCGCAGGTCGAAGAACCGCCAGCCGGCGGCGTACACCGGGTACTTCAGCACCTTCATCGACGGCGGGAACCGCTTGAACACCGGCGAGACGACGAGGTTCGCGAAGCCGTCGTAGATGCAGTAGACCTCGACGCCGCGGTCGGCGGCCTCGGCCAGCGCCCGCTTGAACCGCTCGCCGGTGGCGTCGCCCTTCCAGATGTAGGTCTCGAAGAGGATCTGCTGCTCGGCGCTCTCGATGGCGGCGATCATCGCCTCGTAGAGGTCGCGCCCGAAGGTGTAGGTGGTGACGCTGCCGTCGCCGACCTGCACGGTGGCGGGCGGCGTGGTGGGGAACGGCTTCGGCTTCTTGCCGCGCCGGCGGTAGGAGTCGACGAGCGACATCGCCACGGCCACCGCTACCTGGATGCCGAGCACGGTGAGAAGCACACGGCGGAGCGGTCTCGTCATCCGTTCCACGTGCACCGTCAGCCTCACGGCCACAACCTATCGAGCGTCGGATATCTCACGGGTCGCACGGCGAGACCCGGCCCGGACGCACGTGCCGACGGTGACGTTGGATGCCGAGCGTGACCAGCACCGCGCCCGACGTCGACGTCGGCACCCGCCGGCGGGTCGCGATGCTCGCGGCCGGGACGGCGGCGCAGGCGGCGTCGGCCGTCATGGTGCACGGCGGTCCGTTCCTCATCCCGGCGCTGCGCGACGACTTCGGCCTCTCGCTCGCCGAGGCGGGGCTGATCGCGGCCGCCCCCACCGCCGGTCTCGTGCTCACGCTCGTCGCCTGGGGTCTGGTCGGCGACCGCCGCGGCGAGCGGTTCGCCCTCGTCGGCAGCCTGTCGCTCTCGGTGACGGCGGGCGTCGTCGCGGTCGCCCTCGGCAGCACGCCGGTGCTGCTCGGCGTGCTGCTCTTCCTGGCCGGCGCGGCGTGCGGCGGCACCAATGCGGCGAGCGGCCGGATCGTGGTCGGCTGGTTCCCGCCGCTGCGCCGCGGGCTCGCGATGGGCGTGCGGCAGATGGCGCAGCCGGCGGGCGTCGGTATCGCGGCGTTGCTGATGCCGGCGATCGCCGCGGCGCACGGCGTCCGGACGGCGCTGCTCGTGCCGCTGGTGGCCGGGGTCGTCGCGCTCGTCGCGGTGGTGCTGCTGGTGCTCGACCCGCCGCGCCCCGAGCGCCCGCCGGGCCGCAGCCCCAGCCCCTACGCCGACCGGTTCCTCCCCCGCCTCCACCTCGCCTCGGCGCTCCTCGTGGTGCCGCAGTTCGCGGTGTGGACCTTCGCCCTGGTGTGGCTCGTCGACGACCGCGGCTGGACGCCGGCCGCCGCCGGCTCGCTCGTCGCGGCGGCGCAGGTGGCCGGCGCGTTCGGCCGGATCGCGGCCGGGCAGCTCTCCGACGCCGTCCGCTCCCGGCTGCGGCCGTTGCGCTGGGTGGCGCTGGCCGCCGCGGCGGTGATGGCACTGCTCGGCATCGCCGCCGGCATCGGCACCGCCGTCGCCGTCCCGCTGGTGGTGGTGGCCGCGGTGGTGACGGTGGCCTACAACGGGCTCGCCTACACCGCCGTCGCCGAGCGGGCCGGGCCGTTCTGGTCGGGCCGGGCGATGGGGCTCCAGAACACCGGCCAGTACCTCGTCGCCTCCGCCGTCCCGCCACTCGGCGGCCTCGCCGTCACCCACACCGGCTACGCCTGGACCTTCGCCCTCGCCGGGTTGTTCGCCGTCGGCGCCTGCGCGCTCGTGCCGGCGCGCGAGGAGCGCCCGCTCGGCTAGTGCCGCGTCACCCGCGCCGGGAGGTGCTGGCGCGGCGCCATCCGGGCGCCGTGGCGCGGACGGCGGAGCCGGGCCATCCCCACCAGCGCCGGCACCCGTCCCCGCTGTGGCCGGTAGGGCTCGAGGAACTCCTCGAGCTGGTCGTCGTCGAACGGCTCCCCGGTGAGCGCCCAGCCGACGTCCTTGGCCACGTGGTAGTCGCCGAAGCTGACGGCGTCGGGGTCGCCGAACGTGCGCTGCCGCACCTCGGCGGCGGTCCAGCGTCCGATGCCGGGGATCGAGCGCATCCGCCGGCCGGCCTCCTCCGGCGGCAACGCGGTCATCCGCTCCAGCGTGTCGGCCACACGGGCGGCGGAGACGATCGTGCGCGAGCGCGCCGGGTCGATGTGGAGCCGCAGCCACTCCCACGACGGGATCGTGCGCAGCGTGGCCGGCGTCGGCTGCACCCACAGCCTCCGCTCGACGCCGGGCCCGGGCGCGCGCTCGCCGTAGCGGTGCACGAGCATCCGGAAGCCCGCGAACGCCTCCTGCCCGGTGACCTTCTGCTCGACGATCGCCGGCACCAGCGCCTCCATGAGCAGCCCGGTGCGGCCGATGCGGGCGTTCGGGTAGCGACGGCGGAGGTCGGCGAGCACCGGGTGGTGGGGCACGAAGCCGGTCCAGTCGTCGTCGGCGCCCAGCAGGCCGGGCATCGACTCGAGCGCCCACGCGGCGCCGTCACCCCAGGCTCGGCCGACCACCGTGCCCTCGGCCGGTCGCGGCTCGACCAGGAGCGTGGCCGGACCCTCGGGCGTGCGGATGCCGCGCCAGGCGCGGCCGGCGTCGTCGAACCGCATCGTGGGGTCGCCGGCGCCACGGCGCAGCGGGATGAGCACCGAGCGCACCGCCACCGGCCAGTCCGGCCGCCAGACCCGCTCCCGCTCGCCCACGCACCGAGACTAGGCACCGGCACCCCCTAGCGTGTGCGCGCATGGTGCTCCAGATCGACGACGACGCCCGGGTGCGCACGCTCACCCTCGACCGCCCCGAGGCCCTGAACGCCTTCAACGAGGCGCTCTACGACGCCGTCGCCGACGCCTTGCTCGAGGCGAACGACGACCCGGCCGTGGCCGTCGTGATGATCACCGGCAACGGCCGCGGCTTCAGCGCCGGCACCGATCTGCTCGAGATGCACCGGATCGCCACCGACCCGGACTTCGAGCGCGGCCGGCACGGCTTCCCTGGGCTCGTCGACGCGCTCACCGCCCTGGAGAAGCCGCTGGTGTGCGCGGTGAACGGCGTCGGGCTCGGCATCGGCTGCACGATCCTCGGCTTCGCCGACCTCGCGTTCATGTCGAGCACGGCCCGGCTGCGGTGCCCGTTCACGAGCCTGGGCGTGGCGCCGGAGGCGGCGTCGTCGTACCTGCTCCCCCGGCTCGTCGGCCGCCAGAACGCCGCGTGGCTGTTGCTGTCCGCGGAGTGGGTGGACGCCGCGCAGGCACTCGCGATGGGCCTGGTCTGGCGGGTCTGCGAGCCCGACGACCTGCTGCCCGAGGCGCGGCGGCACGCTGCGGTGCTGGCGGCGCGGCCGATCTCCTCGCTGGTCGCCGTCAAGAAGGCGATGACGGCGCCGCTGCGCGACGGCGTCGACGCCGCCCGCGAGCGCGAGAACGCCGCCTTCGCCGAGCTCATGGGCGGGCCGGCCAACCTCGAGGCGCTCTCGGCGTTCGCCGAGGGGCGCGACCCGGACTTCACCTCCTTGCCGCCCGGCTGGTGAGTAGACTTCGCGGCGACACGAATCCCTCTCGGAGAGTGGTGAGTCCATGGCGTCGTCCACGACGGAGAAGCGCGCTCGCCTCGACCGCGAGACGGTGGTGGCGGCCGCGGAGACGCTGGTCGACCGCGACGGCTACGACGCGCTGTCGATGACGCTGCTGGCCGCCGAGCTCGACTCGCGGGTGTCGTCGCTCTACAACCACGTCGACAGCCTCGACGAGCTGCGGGCCGAGATCCAGGTGCGCGCGATGCGGCTGCTCGGCCGGCACGTGCAGCGCTCGGCGATGGGCCACAGCGGGGCCGACGGGCTGCGGGTGATGTCGCACCAGCTGCGCGAGTTCGCGCAGGAGCACCCGCAGCGCTACGCCGCCCTCACCCGCGAGCCGCTCGACCGCGAGAAGTTCCTCGACGCCGCAGACGACGTCATGGAGGCGCTCGCCGTGATGGTGCGCTCGGCCGGCCTGCCGGAGGAGCGGATCATCCCCACCGGGCTGGCGATCTTCTCGGCGCTGCACGGGTTCGTGTCGCTCGAGGTGAGCGGCTACTTCGGCGGCGTGGAGGACCTCGAGGAGGTCTTCGAGCAGATCGTCCGCGGGGCGGTCACGGCCGCCGTCCTCGAGGTCACGCAGCCTCGCTGACCTGTCGGTGGCGCACGCACCGTCTGTCACAGGAATCCCCGGTGAACAGGCACTCCTGCGACTTCGCAGTCACTGCAATGCCTGCGAAGTCGAGGGATCCCCGGTTCACCGGGGATTCCCGCGCCACCGGGCCTCCGGACCCGCTCCGATCGTGGGTGGGGCGGGCGGCGGCGCCCGCTGGTTGACTGGGCGGGTGCTGCTGAGCGATCTCGTCACCACCTCGGCCGCGGTGGGCGCCACCCGCTCGCGCAAGGCCAAGGTGGCGGCGCTGGCCGAGCTGCTCGGTCGCGCCTGGCGGGAGTCGCCCGACGAGATCGAGACCGTCACGTCGTACGCCGGCGGCGCGCTGCGGCAGCGGCGCACCGGACTGGGCTGGCGCGGGCTGACCTCGCTGCCCGACCCGGCTGCGGCTCCCTCGCTCACGCGTGGCCGAGGTCGACGCCGACTTCGAGGCGCTGTCGGTGCTGGCCGGTCCCGGCTCGCAGCAGGGGCGGGCCGACGCCGTGGCCGACCTGTTCGGCCGGGCCACCGCCGAGGAGCAGCAATGGCTGCGCGGGCTCGTCACCGGCGAGCTCCGGCAGGGCGCGCTCGACGCGCTCGTGCAGGAGGGCGTGGCCGCGGCCGCGGAGGTGCCGCTGGCCGCCGTCCGCCGGGCGGCGATGCTGGCCGGCTCCACGGTGGCCGTGGTGCGGGCGGCCTTCGAGGGCGGCGAGCCGGCGCTGGCCGAGGTCGGGCTCACCGTGCTGCGGCCGGTCTCGCCGATGCTGGCCTCCAGCGCCACCACCGTGGCCGACGCGCTCGCCAAGGTCGGCGGCCGGGCCGCCGTCGACATGAAGCTCGACGGCGTCCGCATCCAGGTGCACCGTCGCGGCGACGACGTGCTGGTCGCCACCCGCAGCCTCGACGACATCACCGCCCGGCTCCCCGAGGTGGTCGCGGTGGTGCGCGTCGCTTCCCGTCCGACACCGTCGTGCTCGACGGCGAGGCGCTCGCCCTCGACGACGCCGGCCGGCCGCGGCCGTTCCAGGAGACGGCGTCGCGCGCGGCGATGAGCGACGGCGTGCGCGTCACGCCGTACTTCTTCGACGTGCTGCACCTCGACGGCACCGACCTGCTCGACGAGCCCGGCCACGAGCGCGCCGCGGTCCTCGAGCGGCTCGTGCCCGCCGAGCACCGGGTGCCGCGGCTGGTCACCGACTCCGCCGAGGAGGCCGAGGCCTTCGCCACAGAGGTGCTCGACGCCGGTCACGAGGGCGTCGTCGTGAAGGACCTCGACGCTCCCTACGCCGCCGGCCGCCGCGGTGCCGCCTGGGTGAAGGTGAAGCCGGTCCACACCCTCGACCTGGTCGTCCTCGCCGTCGAGTGGGGCTCCGGACGCCGTCGCGGCTGGCTCTCCAACATCCACCTCGGCGCCCGCTCCCCGGATGGCGACGGCTTCGTGATGCTCGGCAAGACCTTCAAGGGCATGACCGACGAGATGCTCGCCTGGCAGACCGAGCGGTTCCTGTCGCTGGAGACCTCCCGCACCGACCACGTCGTCCACGTGCGCCCCGAGCAGGTGGTCGAGATCGCCTTCGACGGCGTCCAGCGATCGCCGCGCTACCCCGGCGGCGTCGCCCTCCGCTTCGCCCGGGTGCTCCGGTATCGCGACGACAAGACGGCCGACGAGGCCGACACCCTCGCTACGGTGTTGGCCCATCTGCCAGGAGGTGCGACATGAGCCACGGGTCGCTGTGGTCGTGGCGGTCGACGGGCTCGATCCTGTCGATCTGTTCGGAGGGGTCGATCCTGTCGATCGGCAGCATCGGGTCGATCGCGAGCATGGGGTCGATGGGCTCGTCGATGAGCGTCGGGTCGGTGGGCTCGTTCCAGTCGGCGTTCTCGGCCCTGTCGAGCCAGTCGCACCTGTCGGTGCTGTCGAGCCAGTCGAACCGCGGCGTGCTGGTCCATCGGCAAGGCCGCCCCGACGCCGACTCCTGGCTGGCACCGGCCGTCGTCGTCGCGCTCGGCCTCGCGGCGCTCGGCATCTGGCGAGGCGCGCACCGGATCGCGGACGCGCCCCTGTAACACCGAGTTGCACACGTCGTACCCTGTGCGCGTGACCGAGGTGCGGCAGAAGCTGGCCGAGCCCGAGAAGGCCGACCACCGCCGCAAGCGCGCCGCCGCGCGCCGCCGGGAGCGCGAGCAGGAGATCGTCGCCGCCACCCGGGCGCTGTTCGACGCCCGCGGCGTGGGCGAGGCGCAGATCGAGGACATCGCGGGCGCCGTCGGCATCAACCGCGCGATCGTCTACCGGCACTTCACGGGCAAGGAGGAGATCTTCGCGCTCACGATCGTCAGCTACCTCGACGAGCTGGCCGAGGCGATGCGCGCCGCGGCGTCCGACGACGACCCTCCGCCGGCCCGGCTCGAGGCCCTGGTGAGCGCGTTCGTCGAGTACGGCGTCGCGCACCCGGCCTTCGTCGACTGCGCCCACGCGCTGATGCGTCGCACCGGACCCGAGCTGCTCGACGAGATCTCCGAGAGCGCGCTGTTCCGGCTCGGTCGCGCCATCACGTCGTGCCTGGGCCTGCTGATCGAGACGCTCGAGGCCGGCGTCGCGTCGGGCGACTTCGCCGACACCGGCGACCCCGCCCTGCTCGCCAACACGCTGTACGCCAGCGGGCTCGGCGCGCTCCAGCTCGCGCGCGTCGGCATCCTCGTCAAGGAGGCGGCGCCGGGCGTGCCCACCGTCGGCGAGATCTCACCGGAGCAGGTGCGCACCTACCTGGTTGCCTCCGCGCTCGCCTCGGTCCAGCGGTAGATCAGGCCTTCTCCAGGATCGCGGTCACGCCCTGGCCGCCGGCGGCGCAGACGGAGATGACGCCGCGGCCGTGGTCGGTCTCCGACGTCGCGAGCAGCTTGGCGAGCACGTTGACGATCCGGCCGCCGGTGGCGGCGAACGGGTGACCCGCGGCGAGCGAGGAGCCGTGCACGTTGAGCCTGGTGCGGTCGATCGCGCCCAGCGGGGCGTCGAGGCCGAGCCGCTCCTTGCAGAACACCGGGTCGTCCCACGCCTTGAGGGTGGAGAGCACCTGCGAGGCGAACGCCTCGTGGATCTCGTAGAAGTCGAAGTCCTGGAGCGACAGCCCCTCCCGGGCGAGCATCCGCGCCATCGCGTAGGCCGGCGCCATCAGCAGGCCCTCGCCGCCGTGCACGTAGTCGACGGCGGCGGTCTCGTAGGCGGTGAGGTAGGCCAGCACCGGCAGACCACGCACGCGGCCCACTCCTCCGAGGCCAGCAGGACGACGGAGGCACCGTCGGTGAGCGGCGTGGAGTTGCCCGCCGTCATGGTGGCGGCCTCGCCCTTGCCGAAGACCGGCTTGAGCTTCGAGAGCTTCTCGGCGGTGGAGTCGGCGCGCAGGTTGGAGTCGCGCTCGAGCCCGCGGAACGGCGTCACCTGGTCGTCGAGGAAGCCGGCGTCGTAGGCGGCCGCGAGGCGCTGGTGCGAGGCGGCGGCGAGCTCGTCCTGCTCCTCGCGGCCCACCTGCCACTCCAGGGCGGTCAGCGCGGCGTGGTCGCCCATCGACAGACCGGTGCGCGGCTCGCCGTTCTGCGGGATCGCGAGGCCGATGTCGCCGGGGCGGATGGCGGCGAGCGCCGCGAGCCGGGCCTTCGTGTCGCGGGCGGCGTTGACCTTGAGCAGCTTCTTGCGCAGCTTCTCGCTGATGGCCACCGGGGCGTCGGAGGTGGTGTCGGTGCCGCCGGCGAGGCCGGCGTCGATCTGCCCGAGCGCGATCTTGTTGGCCACCTGGATGGCGGCCTGCAGGCCGGTGCCGCACGCCTGCTGGATGTCGGTGGCCGGCGTCTCCGGGGAGAGCCGGGAGCCGAGCACCGACTCGCGGGCCAGGTTGAAGTCGCGCGAGTGCTTGAGCACGGCGCCGGCCACCACCTCACCGAGCCGCTCGCCTTCGAGGCCGAACCGCGCCACCGCGCCGTCGATGGCTGCGGTGAGCATGTCCTGGTTCGAGACCTGCGCGTAGGCGCCGTTGGAACGGGCGAAGGGGATCCGGTTGCCGCCGACGACGGCGACCCGACGGGTGCGTTCGTTCATGGGTCCATACTGGCGGGTAACCGCGGACGTTCAAAGCCCGTGAGGGCCACGTCACGAAGCGTGGACGTGGCGTGCAACTCCGAGTTACATGAAGAGACGCACCCGACCCGTAGTGGAGGCACCACCAGCATGAGCGACGTCTACCAAGGCTTCACCAAGACGCCGATCGGCAAGGTCCTGGTCAAGAATCTCGGCCTGCCCAACCCCACCCCGCTCGAGCGGTACACCGCCGGCGACCCGCTCGTGAACGGCACCGTGCTCGTCGGTGGCCGCGGCCGGCTGGCCGAGTCGCTCACCGGTCTGCTCGACACCCTCGGCATCGCCGCCACCGAGTCGCTGCCGGAGGACGCGAAGGCCAAGGGCCTCGTGTTCGACGCCACCGGCCTCACCACCTCCGCCGAGCTCGTGGCGCTGCGCGACTTCTTCCAGCCGGTGCTCCGCAGCCTCGAGACCTGCCCGCGCGTCGTCGTGCTCGGCACCCCGCCCGAGCAGCTCCAGGGCGCCGAGCGGGTCGCCCAGCGCGCGCTCGAGGGCTTCACCCGCAGCCTCGGCAAGGAGATCGGCCGCGGCGGCACGGTGCAGCTCGTCTACGTCGCCGACGGCGCCGAGTCGGCCGCCGCGAGCACGCTCGGCTTCCTGCTCTCCCCCAAGTCGGCCTACGTGTCCGGCCAGGTGGTGCGCATCGGCGCCCACGGCGACAGCACCGCCGCCGACGTCCCCGCCGTGTCCGACCGGCTGGTTCCGCTGGCCGGCAAGGTCGCGCTGGTCACGGGCGCCTCGCGCGGCATCGGCGAGCAGATCGCCCGGGTGCTGCATCGCGACGGCGCCACCGTGGTCGGCCTCGACGTGCCGCAGGCGGCCAGCGAGCTGCAGACCCTGATGAAGGAGCTCGACGGCGACTGGATCACCCTCGACATCACCGGCAAGGACGCCCCGCAGCGCATCGCCCAGCACCTGAGGGACAAGCACGGCGGCGTCGACGTCGTGGTGCACAACGCGGGCATCACCAAGGACAAGAAGCTCGCCAACATGGACGACGCCCGCTGGGAGGCCGTGATCGCGGTCAACCTCACGGCGCCGGAGCGGATCACCCGCGAGCTGCTCGACCAGGAGCTGATCCGGCCGCGCGGCGCGATCGTCGGCGTCGCCTCGATCGCCGGCATCGCCGGCAACGTGGGCCAGACGAACTACGCGGCCTCGAAGGCCGGCGTGATCGGGTTCGTCGACTCGCTGGCCGACGAGCTCGCCGACGGCGTCACGATCAACGCCGTGGCGCCGGGCTTCATCATCACGCAGATGACGGCGGCGGTGCCGTTCGCGACCCGCGAGGTCGGGCAGCGGCTCAACGCCATGTCGCAGGGCGGCCTGCCGGTCGACGTCGCCGAGACCGTCGCCTGGTACGCCGACCCGTCGTCGTCGCTCGTCAACGGCAACGTCGTGCGGGTGTGCGGCCAGATGATGCTGGGCGCATGATCACCCCCACCACCGCGCCCCGCGAGGTCGAGCCGCCGGAAGGTCTCGGTGCGCTGGCGCGCGCCGCGCTGCCGTCGCTGCCGGTCGTGTCGTTGCTGCCCGGCATCCGGAAGGTGTCCGGCGAAGGACTTCACCGGACTCGCCCTCACCCGGCCGCCGGTCACGATCGAGCGCGACCACGTCGACGCCTTCGCGGCCGTGTGCGGGTTCCCGCGCAAGGACGTCGTCCCGCTCCCCTATCCGCACCTGCTCGCGTTCGGCCTGCAGATGGCGATCATGGGATCCGCGGACTTCCCCGCGCCCGCCATCGGCAGCGTGCACATCGAGAACTCGATCACCCAGCACGAGCGATTGGCGATCGGCGACACGGTGCACGTCACCGCCCGCGTCGGCGCCGCCGTGCCGCATCCCAAGGGCACGGTCTACGAGTTCGTCACCGAGGTGCGCGGTGGCGCGGACGGCGGCGACCTGGTCTGGGAGGAGACGTCCTCCTACCTCCGCCGCGGTCGCGGTGACGACGCCGCCTCCTACGGCACCGTGCTCCCCGAGGCCGAGCCCGGCGGCGTGGTGTGGAAGCTGCCCGGCGACCTCGGCCGCCGCTACGCCGCCGTCTCCGGCGACCACAACCCGATCCACCTCTACCCGCTCACCGCCAAGGCGCTCGGCTTCAAGCGGCAGATCGCCCACGGCATGTGGACGATGGCCCGCTGCGTCGCCGCCCTGGAGAACCGGCTCCCCGACGCCGTCCGCGTCGACGTCGCGTTCCGCAAGCCGGTGTTCCTGCCGGGCAAGGTGGCCTTCGGCTCCGAGACCCGCGACCAGGGCTACGCGTTCTCGCTCTCCAGCCCGACGTCCGGCTCGCGGCACCTGCTCGGGCGCACCACCGCGGTCTGAGCGCAGCGGCGCTACCCGGAGGGATCGACCACGAGGCGTTCCAGCGCCTCGGACACGGCGCGGACGTGCCGCTGCCACAGGTCCGCCGGCGCGGTGCCGGACGCGGTGCGCGCCCGCCCGTCCCGGCACAGGTACACGGACAGCCGCTCGACCCGGCGGCCGTCGTCGTCGAAGCGGAACCGTTGGTACCAGGCGGTGACGCCGGAGGCCATGGTGTACGACGCCGGCCCGGCGAGCTCCTCGAACCCGGGCAGGCCGTGCACCGCCGGCTGGGTGCGCTCCACGAGGTCCTCGGTGCGCAGGCCCGGGGGCCCGCTCGTCGTCCACCTCGATGCGGGCGACGCCGTCCGCGGAGTCGTAGCTGAACCGCGCCGCGCCGCGGGTCCACCCGGGCAGCAGCGGCACCCCCAGCTCGACCGACGGGATCGGCGGGATCGGCGGGAACGGGCCGGGTCCGGCGTCCCGCCACGGCCGGCCGCGGCTGGGTCGCCGGGGCTGCCATCCCCAGCCCCTCGGTCCGGCCCGGCAGCGGCGGCACGATCCAGTCCGGTGGCGGCGGGACGGCCTCGGCCACCGCCGCCCGCAGCGCGGTGTACGCCGTGAGGTGGGAGTCGGCCCACGCCGGCGCCGTCTCGTCGTCGAGCACGGCGGAGCACCAGCGCCAGGTCTCCGGAGCGTCCTCGACCAGGTAGCGGAGCATGGTGGCGCAGGCCGCGACGTCGGCGGCGGGGCCGGTGTGCCCGCGCGGGTTGTAGGTCGGCGTGTACCCGCGGCGCGTCGGGTCGTCGAAGCGCGGCGCCGGGTCGCAGAGCCGCACCGCGCCGTCGTCCTCGATGAAGACGTGCTCGAGCTTCACGTCGCCGTGGGCGTCGAAGGTGCCCCGCCCGACCGCGGCGGCGAGGGCGAGCAGCAGCGTCTCGATGTCGGCCAGCCGCTCGGGACGGCGCCCGACGAGCCGCTCCATCACCACCACCGGCGTGCCCTGCGGGTCGTGCGCCCAGGTGCCGAGGTAGCGCGGCAGGAGCCGGCCCCCGTCGCGGTCCAGGATCTCGGCCTCCCGCTCGAGGACGGCCTCGAGCTCCGGCGCCCCGGCCTCCTCGATCCCGGGCACGAACCCCGGCCGCTCGCGCAGCGCCACCGCGGGCACGTGCACCGGCCACCGGTTGCCGTCGGGGTCGTGCCGGAAGATCTCGGTGGCCGACCGGCCGCCGCCGCAGGGCCGGGGCAGCTTCGCCACCAGGTCGGCGCCGTCGAGGTCGGCGGCGAGCACCACCTGGCCGAACGCGCCGCCGGCCACGCCCGCGAGCAGCGGCTCGACCAGCCGATACGGGCCGGCCGACCCCATCGGGCCGGGCTCGTCGAGCCTGGTCCGCCCCACCACCCGGCCCGCCTCGACCTCCAGCAGCACCTCCTCGGCCCACCGGCTGCCGAACCCCATGTGCACGTACCGCACCACGTCGCCCCGCGCGACGCGCAGGGTTCCCGTCACCCAGTCGGCGACGAGCGGCAGCTCGAGCTCGCCGAGGGCCCCGCCGGTCCAGTCCGGGAACTCGTCGGCGGTCGCGCCACGAGGAACCCGATGGCCACCAGGCTGAGGACGTCCGTCCTCGACGCGCCAGTCGCGCCACGTACCCCCGCCAGTTGGCGGTGGTGTGCGACTCGAACGGCGGCGCGTCGATGCGCCTGAGGAGCGGGTCCGCCGGCGTCTCGAGGAGGAACCACTCCTCGCCGTCGATCGTGACGGTGTCGGGCACCTGCGCGGTCACGGCGGTCAGTCTCGCCGCCCGCGGCCCCGCTGTCCGGCGTTCTACTCCACCGGTGCCCCGCCGACGCCGACCTCGTTGCCGTCGGGGTCGTGGAAGAGCACCTTGCGGACGCCGTTGTCGTAGGTCTCGCGGGAGGTCTCGGAGACGTCGCGGCCGGCGGCCGCCTCGACGAAGCCGTCGAGGTCACCGACGAACAGCGTGACCTTGGAGGTGCCCGCGCGTGCTCCGGGTCGAGGTCGACCGCGATGGACGCGTGCTCGACGACGGTCCAGACCTGCTCGGTGTCGTGGGCGGTGAAGGTCGACGGCGTGCCGAGCAGCCGCTCGTACCAGTCGATGGCCCGGTCGAAGTCGGTGACGGCGATGCCGGCGAACAGCTCGATGTCCATGTCCTACCGACGTCCACGCTGCCCGACGGAACTCACCGGGTGCGCTGGCGGATGAGCCCCTCCTGGGCGACGGTGGCGACGAGGGTGCCGTCCTGCTTGAAGACCCGGCCGAGCGAGAAGCCGCGGCCGCCGGAGGCGGACGGCGACCACTGGTCGTAGAGCCACCACTCGTCCACCCGGAACGGCCGGTGGAACCAGATCGCGTGGTCGAGGGAGGCCATCTGCACCTTCGCTCGGGTTCGCGCGGTGGGCGGCGAGCGAGGCGCCGAGCAGCGAGACGTCGCTGGCGTAGGTGAAGGTGGCGAGGTGGTCGAGCGGGTCGTCGCCGATCTCGCCGGTGACCCGGATCCACATCCGCGCCTGCGACGGGTGGTCGGGGTCGGGGTCGAGCCCGATCGAGGAGTTGCCGAGGTAGCGGACGTCGAGCGCGGCCCACTCCTTGCCGAGCGCGTCGGCCTCCTTGTTGTCGCGCGAGCGCATCAGGTCGACGAGGTCGAGGCCCTCCTCCGGCGGCTTCACCTGCGGCATCCGGTCCTGGTGCTCGAAGCCCTCCTCGTGCCGCTGGAAGTTCAGGGTCTGGAAGTAGATCGGGCGGCCGTGCTGGCGCGCCATCACCCGCCGGGTCGCGAAGGAGCGGCCGTCGCGGATCCGCTCGACGTCGTAGATGATCGGCACCTTGTAGTCGCCGGGCAGCAGGAAGTAGCTGTGCAGCGAGTGCACCGAGAAGCCCTCCTCCACGGTGCGCGCCCCGGCCACCAGCGCCTGCGCGGCCACCTGGCCGCCGTACACCCGGGGCCGCTCGGAGTCGGGCTGGCCGCCGCGGAAGAGGTCGACGTCGAGGTACTCCAGCCGCAGCAGGTCGACGAGCTCGCGGCCGGCGTCGGCCAGCGGGTCGAGGTGGGGCTCGGTCACGGCCGACCCCCCTCCGAGCCATCGGGGCCCTCCAGCCCCTGCAGGAACTGCTCGAACTGCCGGCCGATCTCGTCGCCGGTGGGCAGCGGCTCGTCGTCGGCGAGCAGGCTCGACCCCTCGTCCTCGGCGCGGGAGAAGGCGTCGTACTGCTGCTCGAGCGCGGCCACGACGTCGCCCACCTCCTCGTTGGCGGAGAGGTAGCGGGCGATCTCGGTCTCGCGGTCGTCGGCCTCGGCGCGCAGGTCGGTGAGGTCGACGGTGAGCCGCGCCGCGCGCTCCACGTGGCCGAGCAGGTCGACGGCGGCCCGCGGGTAGTCGAGCTGCGCCAGGTAGTGCGGGATGTGGGCGACGAACCCCTGCGCCGCGTGCCCCCACTCACCGAGCCGCATCTCCAGCAGGGCCTGCGCGCTGCTCGGCACCCGCAGCTCGCCGCGCCACGGGCTCTCGCCGGTGAGCAGGTCGGACCGGTTCGCGTGGTGGGTGACGGCGATCGGCCGGGTGTGCGGCACCGCCATCGGCACCGACCCGAGCGACACCGCGAGCGTGACCTCGAGCCGCTCCACCACCTCGCGCACCGCCCGCGCGAACGCCTCCCAGCGGTTGTCGGGCTCGGGGCCGTGCAGCAGCAGGTACGGCGTGCCGCCGCTGTCGCGCAGCAGCCGCACCACCAGCCGCGGGGTGTCGTAGTCCTCGTAGTGGTCGCGGGCGAAGGTCACCGGCGGACGCCGGGCCCGGTAGTCGTGGAACTGGTCGACGTCGAAGGTGGCCACCACCGAGCCGCCGGCCGGGTCCTGCGCCTGCAGGTGCCGCGCGGCGAGGACGGCGGAGCGGCCGGCGTCCAGGAATCCCTCGAGCACGACGACCATCGGCCGCCAGCCGACCTCCGCCAGTCCCGGCACCTCGTCGACGATGTGCACGAGCCGCTCGGAGGTCACGCCTCCACGGTAGTGGCAGCGGACTCCGCCGCTAGTCCGGTGGATCGTCCGACGGCGACGACGACGGCGGAGGGCGAGCCGGAAGGCGGGTCCTCCGGCTGCCGGTCGTAGGTCTTCAGCATCAGCGCCGCGCCGCGGCGGGCGAGCTGGGAGCGGCTGACGCCGAGCATCCGCATCGTCTCGTCGGCCTGGTCGACATCGGGCTGGCCGAGCGCGTCGAGCACCGTCCACACACCCTGCTCGCCGTAGGTGGTCGCGATCCACTCGCACACCCACCACGACTGGGCGTAGGCGACGTCGGGGTCGGAGCCCTCGAAGTCGTCCACCTCGGGCAGCCGGTCCAGCTCGCCGGCCCGGGCCATGGCCAGCGCAGCGGGGTCGACGGTGCGGTCCTGCGGCGCGAGCGGGCGCACCGACACGTACTCGGCGAGGCCCTCGCTCAGCCACAGCGGCGCGAGGTCGTCGTGCACGCCGACGGCGACGTGGGTGAGCTCGTGGCGCACCAGCCGGTCGAGCCGCACCTGGCCGCCGTCGAGCACGGCCTGGGGGGCGAGCACCACCCGGGTGCCCACCACGAGCGCGTTGCTGGGCGAGGCCGGCAGCGAGACGGTGACGCCGTCGACGGCCGTCGGGTCGCCGGTGAGCTGGTCGAGGCTCGCCAGGAACCGGGTGTCGGACAGCGCGTACACGACCACGCTGCCGGTCCACTCCGAGTAGGGCACGGCGGGCCGGACGGCGGCGATCCCGCGCTCCACCGAGTCGACCACGCGGTCGGCCTCGGCCACGGTGACGTCGTCGAAGACCGCGAGCACCCCGGAGCCCGACCGCACCCGCACGCGACCGGTGTCCCACGGCTGGCCCTCGGCGTCGTTGGCCTTCTCCCACTGCGGGTCGCGCACGGAGGTGAGCCGGAACCGCTCGGGGCCGGCCGGCGAGAACCGGAACCGGTCGAGCGTGTGCACCGGCGCGGTGTCGAACCCGGACAGCTCCATCCCGACGTCGACCACCACCCAGTAGTCGTCGCCCTCGCGCACGAGGCTGGCGCGCTCGAGCCGGTAGGTGAGGTCGGCCAGCGGCAGCTGCCGCAGGTTCGCGAAGTAGCGGCGCTGGGAGGTGCGGAAGCGCGGGTCAGGCCCGAGGCCGGACTCGAACGAGGCCAGGTCGGCCGCCACCAGCGCCTGGGCACGCCGATCGAGGACGCCGGGTGAACACCCGGGCCAGGTCAGCCGGCACCGGCATGCCCGACATGCCGGCCTCGTCCGAGCTCGGGGAGCCGGTGCCGGACGGCGTCGGCGGCGCCGCGTCCCCGTCGCGGGTCGTCGTCCGCGCAGCCGCCGGCCAGGAGCGCGAGGACGACGACCAGCGCCGCCCAGCGCGGCGCCGGGCTACGGCGGGGGCTAGGTCGTGGTGGTGTCGACATCGACCAGGACTCCCCCGTCGCCGGCGGAGAGGGCGGCCAGCTCCTCGACGATCCCGCGGGCCAGCGCCTGGGCGCTGAGGCCGACGCGGTCGAGGATCGCGTCGCGCTTGGCGTGGTCGAGGAACTCCTGGGGGATGCCGTGCAGCCGGAACGGGGTGGTGACGCCGGCGTCGTTGAGGGTCTGGAGGAGCACCGCTCCGCTGCCGCCGATGCGGCCGTTGTCCTCGACGCTCACCACGAGGCGGTGGTCGCGGGCGAGGTCGACGAGAGCCGGGTCGACGGGCTTGACCCAGCGCGGGTCGACCACGGTGACGCCGATGCCCTGCGCGAGCAGCCGGTCGGCCACCTCGACGGCCACCGAGGCCATCGAGCCGACGCCGACGATGAGGACGTCGCGGGTGCCCTGGCGCACGAGCACGTCGGCGCCGCCGGCCTTGCCGACCGCCTCGAGGTCGGCGGGGGGCGCGCCCTTGGGCAGCCGCAGCACGGTCGGGGCGTCGGCGACGTCGACCGCCTCGCGCAGCAGCTCGCGGACCCGGCTGCCGTCGCGCGGCGCGGCGATCCGCAAGCCCGGCACCACCTGGAGGATCGACATGTCCCACATGCCGTTGTGGCTGGCGCCGTCGTCGCCGGTGACGCCGGCCCGGTCGAGCACGAAGGTGACGCCGCACTGGTGCAGGGCGCAGTCCATCAGCACCTGGTCGAAGGCGCGGTTGAGGAAGGTCGCGTAGATCGCCACCACCGGGTGCATCCCGCCCATGGCCAGCCCCGCCGCCGAGGTGACGGCGTGCTGCTCGGCGATCCCGACGTCGAAGGTGCGCTCGGGGAAGCGGGCCTGGAACTTGTCGAGCCCCACCGGGTGCATCATCGCGGCGGTGATGCCGACGATGTCGCGGCGCTCGGCGCCGAGCTCGACGATCTCCTCGGAGAAGAAGTCGGTCCAGATCCGGCCCTTGGGGATGTGCTCCCCGCTCTCGAGGTCGAAGGGCCCGACCTGGTGGAACTGGTCGGCCTCGTGCCGCTCGGCGGCGTCGTAGCCGTAGCCCTTGCGGGTGATCGCGTGCACGATCACCGGGCCGTTGAACCGCTTGGCCTGGGCGAGCGCCTGCTCGACGGCGCCCCGGTCGTGGCCGTCGATCGGGCCGACGTACTTGAGGCCGAGGTCCTCGAACAGGCCCTGCGGCGCGAGCGCGTCCTTGAGGCCGCGCTTCATCGCGTGCAGAGCGTCGTAGGCGGCCGGGCCGACGCCCTTGACGGCGTTCAGCCGGTGCTTCACCAGGTCGAGGAAGTGCTCGTAGCGCGGGTTCGTGCGCAGCGTGGTGAGCGCGGTGGTGAGGCCGCCGATCGTCGGGGTGTAGGAACGACCGTTGTCGTTGACGACGATCACCACGCGGGAGTCCTGCGCGACGGCGATGTTGTTGAGCGCCTCCCAGGCCATGCCGCCGGTGAGCGCGCCGTCGCCGATGACGGCGACCACGTGGCGGTCCTCGCCGCGGATCGCGTAGGCCTTGGCCAGGCCGTCGGCGTAGCTGAGCGCGGTGGAGGCGTGGGAGTTCTCGACCAGGTCGTGGTCGGACTCGCTGCGGTTGGGGTAGCCGGACAGCCCGCCCTCGACCCGCAGCCGGTCGAAGTGCTCGGCCCGGCCGGTGAGGATCTTGTGCACGTAGGCCTGGTGGCCGGTGTCCCACACCACGCGGTCACGCGGGGAGTCGAAGACCCGGTGGAGGGCGAGCGTGAGCTCGACGACCCCGAGGTTGGGTCCGAGGTGCCCGCCCGAGCGCGAGCACTGCCGCACGAGCAGGTCGCGGATCTCCGACGCGAGGGTCGCGAGCTGGTCGTCGGAGAGGTCGCGGAGGTCGCGCGGTTCCGAGATGTCGTCGAGCAGACCCATGGCTCGGAGTCTACGGTCGAACGTTCCGCCGGGCGGTGCGAACCCGCTCACGTCACCGGTCGTCGGACCGCCGGCCGATCCCGCGTGCCAAGGTCCGCTCCATGTCGTCGGCCAGGGCCGGGTGCGCGTACGGCCCGGAGCCGCGCAGCTGCCGGAGCACCTCGGCACGGCTGTCGGGCAGCTTGTCCTGGCTCATCTTCACCTTGAGCTCGATCCGGGACACCGGGATGCGGAGACCGACCGTGCCTCGCGCGAGCCGGGCGCCGTACTCCTGGTCCAGGAGCACGGGCTCCTCGACGTGCTGCTCGAAGTGCTCGACCAGCCGGGTCAGCACCGCGAGGTTCGTGGCGGCGTCCAGGATCTCGGGCACCCCGTGGAGGTGCGCGGTGGTGAAGTTCCAGGTCGGGGCGCGGGTGTCGCCGTCGGCGTACCAGGACGGCGAGACGTAGCCGTGGTGACCTTGGACGACGACCAGCACCTCGCGCCCGCCGCCGAACCCGTGCCCCACCTCGTCGGGCCGACCCACATGGGTGAGCAGCACGAGGTCGTCGGAGTCGTCGGGCTCCTCCCACAGCACCGGGTAGTGACTGGCGACCAGCCCGTCCGGCCCGGCGCTGACGATCGTGGCCCAGGGATGGGCGGCGACCAGCTCGCGGACGAGCGCCGCCTGCTCGCCCGGGTCGCTCACGGCGTGGGCGGGGTTGAACCTCACGGCTGGATCGTCCCATCACGGCGTGTCACCGTGGGCGCGTGGTCGACGTCGTGGGGCTCGTGCTCGCCGCGGGCGCCGGCACGCGGATGGGCCGGCCGAAGGCGCTCGTGAGCGATCCCGACGGCACCACCTGGCTGGCACGCGCGGTCGGCGTGCTGCGCGCCGCCGGGTGCCCCGACGTCGTCGTCGTGCTCGGCGCGCAGGCGGACGACGCCCGCGCGCTCGTGCCGGACGGCGCCCGCGTCGTCGTGGCCGACAGCTGGTCCGAGGGCATGGGCGCCTCGCTCCGGACTGGTCTGCGGTCCCTGCTCGACGACTCGGACGCCGTCGCCGCGCTGGTGACGCTCGTGGACCTGCCCGACGTCACCGCCGACGTCGCCCGGCGGGTGTGCGAGGCCGGCGCGGGGCCGGACGCGCTGGCCCGCGCCACCTACGACGGCCGCCCGGGACACCCGGTGCTGCTCGGTCGCGACCACTGGGCCGCCGTCGCCGCGGAGGTGGCGGGCGACACCGGCGCGAAGCACTACCTGGAGCGGCACGGCGCGGCCGACGTCCCGTGCGGTGACCTGGCGACGGGACGCGACCAGGACGAGCCAACCCGGGACCAACGCGGCGATCCGTAGGCTCGACAGGTGACTGCGTCCGTGGCCGAGCTGGGTGACCGCCTCGGCGCCACCGGCTACCTGAGCGACGACGACCTCGCCACCGTCGTCTACCTGGCCCTCACCATGCAGCGGCCGCTGCTTCTCGAGGGCGAGCCGGGCACCGGCAAGACCGCGTTGGCCGAGGCGCTGGCCGAGGCGCTCGACGTGCCGCTGCTGCGGCTGCAGTGCTACGAGGGCATCGACGCCACCCAGGCCCTCTACGACTGGGACTTCCCGCGCCAGGTGCTGCACCTGCGCGCGCTGGAGGCGACCGGGAGCGGTGCCGACATCGAGTCCGCGGAGAAGGACCTCTACGACGAGCGGTTCCTGCTCGCGCGTCCGGTGCTCGCCGCCCTGCAGCGCAGCCCGGTGGTGCTGCTGGTCGACGAGGTCGACCGGGCCGACGACGAGTTCGAGGCGTTCCTGCTCGAGGTGCTGTCGACCTACCAGGTGAGCATCCCCGAGCTCGGCGTGGTGGCCGCGGCCGAGCCGCCGGTCGTCGTCCTCACCTCCAACCGCACCCGCGAGCTGCACGACGCGCTCAAGCGGCGGTGCCTCTACCACTGGATCGACCACCCCGACCTCGAGCGCGAGGTGGCGATCGTGCGCTCCCGCGCACCGGAGGTGTCGGAGACGCTGGCCCGGCAGGTGGCCACGGTGGTGGGCCGGTTGCGCGACGACGGCGTCGGCCTCGAGAAGCCACCCGGCGTGGCGGAGACCCTGGACTGGGCGCGCGCGCTGCACCACCTCGGCACCACCGACCTCGACCTCGCCTCGGCCGCGCGGACGCTCGGGGCGCTGGTGAAGTACCGCGAGGACACCGACCGGGTGCGCGCCGCGCTGGACCGGATGCTCGCCGAAATGAACGACCCCGACACGCTCCTGCTCGGCTTCTGCACCGCGCTCCGGGCGGCGGGCGTGCCGGTGACCCACGACCGCGCCCACGGCTTCCTGGCCGCGGCCGCGGCGCTCGACGCCGGCAGCCGCGTGGACACCTACCGGGCCGGCCGGGCCACGCTGTGCGCCGGGCCCGACGACCTGACGCGCTACGACCAGGTGTTCTGCGAGTACTTCGCCCCCGACGCGCTCGACCGGCCCCGGCCCCGTCGCCGGGAGGCCCCGCCGACCGTGACGACGTCGCTCGACCTCGAGGACGGCGACGTCGCCGACGGCGAGCAGGGCGGTGCCGAGCGGGTGGCCGCCCGGGCCAGCGACGTGGAGGTGCTGCGGCACCGCGACATCGCCTCGCTGACGGCGGCCGAGCGGGCCCGGATGCAGGCGTTGTTCGCGGCACTGCGGCCCCGGCCACCGCGTCGCCGGACCGCGCGCTACGAGCCGTGGCGCCGCGGCCGGGTCGACCTGTCCCGCACGCTGCGCGCGACGCTGCGGCAGCACGGGGAGCCGGCGCCGGTGCAGTGGCGGCGGCGCGGCGCGAAGGCCCGGCGGGTGGTGCTGCTGGTCGACGTCTCCGGCTCGATGAGCGGGTACGCCGACGCCCTGCTCCGGCTCGCCCACGCCCTCACCCACGGCTGCGCGCGGCACGGCGGGCGGGTGGAGACGTTCACGGTCGGCACCCGGCTCACCCACGTGACCCGCGCGCTGCGGCTGCGCGACCCCGACCGGGCGCTCGTGGCGGCGGGCGAGACGGTGCCCGACTGGTCGGGCGGCACCCGGCTCGGCGAGACCCTGCAGGCGTTCCTGGCCGCCGGCGGCCGCCGCGACCTCGCCCGGGGCGCGGTGGTCGTCGTCCTCAGCGACGGGTGGGAGCGCGGGGACGCCGCGCTGCTCGGCGAGCAGGTGCGCCGGCTGCGGCGGGTGGCCCACCGCGTCGTCTGGGTGAACCCGCACCGTGGCAAGGCCGGCTACGAGCCGGTGCAGGCCGGCATCGCGGCCGCCCTCCCCCACGTCGACGCGCTGCTGGCCGGGCACTCGCTGGCGACGTTCGCCGAGCTCGTGGAGGTGGTGGCCGATGCGTGAGGTGCTCGACGACCTGATGAGGCGCTACGACGCCGGCGAGGAGATCGGCCTCGCCACCGTGGTGGCGACGTTCCAGTCGGCCCCACGGCCGCCGGGTGCCTCGATGCTGGTCACCCCCGGCGGCGAGGCGGTCGGGTCGGTGTCGGGTGGCTGCGTGGAGGGCGCCGTGTACGACCTGGCGCAGGCGGTGATGGCGTCGGGCGACCCGGTGCTCGAGCGGTACGGCGTCTCCGACGACGACGCCTTCGCCGTCGGCCTCACCTGCGGCGGCATCCTCGACGTCTTCGTCGAGCCCGTCTCCCGCACCACCTTCCCCGAGCTCGCCGACGTCGCCGCCGACGTCCGCGCCGGCCGCCCGGTCGCCCTCGCCACCGTCGTCGAGCACCCCGACCCCACCCTCCTCGGCACCCGCCTCGTCGTCCGCCCCGACGGCGCCGGAGGGGTAGTCCCTGACGAAAAGCGCCAGATCGAGCCGCGAAATGACGCTTTTCGTCAGGGACTACCGTCCTCCGGCTGGTCCCAACGGATGGTGGACGCCGTGACCGACGACGTGCTGGGGCTGCTGGCGAGCGGGACGAGCGCGCCGCTCACCTACGGGCCGGACGGCGAGCGGCGGGGTGAGGGGATGCGGGTGTTCGCGTGGGCGTTCGCGCCGAAGCCGCGGATGCTCGTGTTCGGTGCCATCGACTTCGCGGCCGCCGTGGCCCGGGTGGGCGGGTTCCTCGGGTACGAGGTGACGGTGTGCGACGCCCGGCCGGTGTTCGCGACGGCGACCCGGTTCCCCGAGGCCGACGAGGTGGTCGTCGACTGGCCGCACCGCTACCTCGCGGCCGAGCAGGAGGCGGGCCGGATCGACGGCCGCACCGTGATCGCCGTCCTCACCCACGACCCGAAGTTCGACGTGCCGCTGCTCGAGGTGGCGCTGCGCCTGCCTGAGGTGGCCTACATCGGGGCGATGGGCTCGCGCCGCACCCACGACGACCGGCTCGCGCGGCTGCGCGAGGCCGGCCTCGACGACGCCGAGATCGAGCGACTGCACAGTCCCATCGGCCTCGACCTCGGCGCCCGCACCCCGGAGGAGACGGCGGTGAGCATCGCCGCGGAGATCATCGCGGGCCGCTGGGGCGGCTCCGGCCAGCGGCTGGCGACGACCCGCGGCCGGATCCACCACGAGTCGCTGCCGGAGGCCTGACGGCGTCCCACCCGCCGGGTAGCGTGGCGGCAGTCACACCGAACGGGGGGCCCATGGGGCACAGCGATCTCGACGCACGCCGCAGCGAGTGCCTGCGGGCCTGGACCACGTTCGTCGAGCAGGGCGACGCCGCCGCGCCACTGGTGCGGCCCGAGATCCTCACCAGCTGGACCCGGTCCGAGGCGGCGATCCCCACCGACGTCCTCGCCGCGCCGCTCGCCGACGAGGACGAGACCTCCTCGATCTGGCGCGACTCGCCCCTCCAGCTCGCCGTCGAACGCGTCGAGGACGAGCTGCGCCGCACCGCCGAGGACGGCGACCTCGTGCTCGCCGTCACCGACGCCGACACCCGCATCCTGTGGACCTACGGCGGCCGGGTGATGCGCCGCAAGGCCGAGACCGTGAACTTCGTGGCCGGCGGCCGCTGGGACGACCGCTCGGTCGGCACCAACGCCCTCGACCTCGCCAACCGGCTCGCCGCGCCGTCGATGGTGTTCAGCGCCGAGCACTACGCGCCGATCGTGCACAACTGGGTGTGCTGGGCGGCGCCGGTGCACGATCCCGCCACCGGCCGCCAGCTCGGCGTCATCGACCTCTCCACCACCTGGGACCGCACCCACCCGATCGGCCTCGCCACCGCCCGGATGATGGCCCGGATGATCGAGACGGCGCTCCCCCGCTCGGCGCACCACCCCTCGGCCGACCCCGGCACCGACGACACCGACGACGACGGCCTGGTGATGACCCTGCTCGGCACCGCCGAGGTGCGCCTCGACGGCCGCCGGCTGCTGCTCACCCGCCGCCAGACCGAGGTGCTGGCGCTCCTCGCGCTGCACCCCGAGGGGTTGTCGCTGGAGCACCTCCACGCGCTCGTGTACGGCGACCAGGCGGTCACCTTCTCCACCCTCAAGGCCGAGGTGTCGCACCTGCGCAGCACGCTGGGCGGCCAGCTCGGCTCCCGCCCGTACCGGCTGCTCATGCCGGCGGCCACCGACGTCGACCACGTGCTCGGGCTGCTGCGCGCCGGCCAGGTCGTCGCCGCCCTCGACGCCTACCGCGGCGACCTGCTCCCCGGCACCGACTCCCCCGCGCTCACCGAGCTCGGCGAGTACGTCGCGGTCGCCGTCCGGGAGGCGCTGCTCGCCGACCCGCAGCCGGACGCCGTGCTCAGCTACGCCGAGCGGGCGCCTTACGACACCGCCGTGGTGGAGCACTGCCTCGCCGCACTCGCCGGCCGCCCCCACCCCGCCGTGCCGCTGCTCAAGGCCCGGCTCGCCGCGGCCTCCCGCTGAACCGCGCCGGTCCGGCTCAGGGGCCGAGCAGCGCGAGTGGGACGACGGCGATGCCGTCTGGTCGTCGGTATGCGTCGCGGCCCGTGGTGAGCACGACCCGGTCGAGCAACCGGTCGCCGATCTGGTCACCGAGCCAACGAAGGTGCCGGACGTCCCGGTCGCCGACGTCGGCCGCGAGCTTCACCTCGAGAGCGACGACGGAGCCGTCGGCGCGCTCCACGATCAGATCGACCTCGTGGTCGCCGTTCCGGGTGCGGAGGTGGTACATCCGCGCCTCGCAAGCCTGCGCGATCGGCCGGACGGTGAGGGCCGCGAGCGACTCGAACAGCGACCCCAGCAGCGTGCCGTCGCGTGGACGCATGCTCCGTCCCTCGCCTCGCAGCAGCGCATCGAGGCGCACGCCGAGGAGTGCCGCGGCCAGGGCGGGGTCGGCCAGGTGATGACGCGGAGCCTGACCGAGGCGCCCCAGCCGCGAGAACGACGGTGTCCATGCCTCGACCGGGTCCAGCAGGTACAGCCGCGTCAGGGCCTCGCGGTACCCGGTCACCGTGGTGCGGGACGGCTTGTCATGTTCGCCGGGTGTCGCGGCGTCGAGGATCGTGGCGTACGACGCCGTCGTGGCGGTGGCCGCGGCGTACGCGGAGAGCCAGGCACGCAGGGCCGCGGGCCGACGGACGGAGACCCCGATCTCGGGGAGCTCGACGTCGAGGGCGTTGCCGAGATAGCTGTCGAGCTGAGCGCGCCGTGCGCGTGGTGGCAGGGTGCGCACCCCCGGTAGCCCGGAGGCGAGGATCTCCTCGGCGTAGTCCGCCAGGTCGAGGTGGCTGGTTCCTGCGATCACCGGCCGGTCGTGGCCGAGCAGAGCGGCCAGACTGACCGACGGGGACTCGAGACCGCGCTCGCTCAGGCCCATCGGTCGCATCGCCAGCCGCACGATCCGACCGGCGCCGGAGTGGATGCGAGCGTCCTGCGGCGGCACGGCCGAGCCGGTGAGCAGGAAACTGCCCGGCGTGGGGTCGGCGTCGACCCGTCGCCGGACCACGTCCCACAGCACGGGAAGCAACTGCCACTCGTCGACGAGGACGGGCGGGATCTCCCGGCTCAGCAACCCGGGATCGGCCTCGAGCGCGCGACGCCGCGCCGGGTCGTCGAGCGAGACCACTGCGGCGGCGCGCCGACGGGCGGTTTCGGTCTTGCCCACGCCCTTGGGCCCGACGAGCGCGATCGCCGGCAGCCCGTCCATGAGCTCGTCGAGTTCCGCGTCGACCAGTCTCGTCCGGTATGCCACCGATCTACTGTACCGTTAGCAGGCCATTCGCTACACCATCAGCAGGGCGTGCACCAGTCGATCCGCCGGGCCCTTCCGCCACCGTGCCGGTGACCAACGCGCAGCCAACCGGACGGCCCTAGCGTGCGGACATGACCCGGATCACACTCACCGTCGACGGGGCCACCGTGTCCGACGACGTCGAACCTCGGATGCTGCTCGTGCAGTACCTGCGCGAGAAGCTCGGCAAGACCGGCACCGTCGTCGGCTGCGACACCAGCAACTGCGGCGCCTGCACGGTCCACCTCGACGGCACCAGCGTGAAGTCGTGCAACGTGCTCGCGGTGCAGGCGGACGGCGGCGACGTCACCACCATCGAGGGCCTCGCGCAGAACGGCGAGCTGCACCCGGTGCAGGAGGCCTTCCGCGAGTGCCACGGCCTGCAGTGCGGCTACTGCACGCCCGGGATGATCATGCAGAGCGTCGACCTCCTGAAGGAGAACCCGCACCCCTCCGAGACCGAGATCCGGGAGGGCCTGGAGGGCAACCTCTGTCGCTGCACCGGCTACCACAACATCGTCAAGGCCGTGCAGCAGGCGGCCGGGGCGTCGACGTCGGGGGGCCAGGCATGACCGCCACCGAGGAGCGCGCACCCGAGAAGGAGATCGGCCGCGACCGCCGGCGCAAGGAGGACCAGCGCCTCATCACCGGTCGCACCCGCTGGACCGACAACCTGACGCCGGCCGGCACCCTCTACCTCGCGATGGTGCGCAGCCCGTTCGCCCACGCGAGGATCACGAACATCGAGACCGCGGCGGCCAAGGGCGCCCCGAACGTGGTGAACGTGTTCACCGCGGCCGACCTCGGCGAGAGCCAGGGCGTGTGCATCAACGCCTGGCCGATCACCCCCGAGCAGGTCGCCCCCACGCACCTCCCGATGGCCGCCGAGCGCGTGGCGTTCGCCGGCGAGATCGTCGCCGTCGTCGTGGCCCGCACCCAGGCCGAGGCCCGCGACGCCGCCGAGCTGGTCGACGTCGACTACGAGGAGCTGCCCGCCGTCATCGGCATCAAGGAGGCGCTCAAGGACGAGGTGCTCGCGCACCCCGACCTCGGCACCAACAAGTCGGCGCTGTGGGTCTTCGACTCCGGCGAGGCCGGCACCGGCGGCAGCGCCGACGAGGCCATCGAGAAGGCCCGCGGCGACGGCATCGTGATCGAGCGGGAGTACCGCCAGCAGCGGCTGATCCCCGCGTTCATGGAGCCCCGCTCCGTGGTCGTCGACCCCACCGGTGAGCAGATCACCGTCTGGTCGGCCACCCAGATCCCGCACATCCTGCGGTTCGCGCTGGCCGCCACCACCGGAGTGCCGGAGTCGAAGATCCGGGTCATCGCCCCCGAC
Source organism: uncultured Actinomycetota bacterium (assembly GCA_963808855.1). Classification (GTDB taxonomy): domain Bacteria; phylum Actinomycetota; class Actinomycetes; order Propionibacteriales; family Nocardioidaceae; genus Nocardioides. The sequence goes on from CAWEHA010000004.1 coordinate 41,857, forward strand.
GTCGGCGGCGGCTTCGGCGGCAAGCTCCAGCAGACGCCGGAGGAGATGATCGCCTTCGCGGTGGCACGGCTGATCAGCCGGCCGGTCAAGTACACCGAGACCCGCAGCGAGAGCCTGGTGAGCGCCCACCACGGCCGCGACCAGTGGCAGAAGCTCACGCTCGCGGCGGAGAAGGACGGCACCGTCACCGGCCTCAAGGTCGAGCTCGAGGCCGACCTCGGCGCCTACGTGGCGATCGTCGGCGGCGGGGTTCCAGTGCTGGGCGCGTTCATGTTCAACGCGATCTACAAGTTCCCGGCCTACCACTTCGCCTGCCAGACGGTGCTCACCAACACCACCTGGACCGACGCCTACCGGGGCGCCGGCCGGCCCGAGGCCACCTTCGCGATCGAGCGGCTGATGGACGAGCTCGCCGCCGAGGTCGGCGTCGACCCGCTGGCGATCCGCGAGAAGAACTGGATCAAGCACGAGGAGTTCCCGTTCACCACGGTGGCGGGCCTCGAGTACGACTCCGGCAACTACGAGAAGGCCACCGCCAAGGCCAAGGAGATGTTCGGCTACGACGAGCTGCGGGCCGAGCAGAAGCAGCGCCGCGACGCCGGCGACACGGTCCAGCTCGGCCTCGGCATCTCGACGTTCACCGAGATGTGCGGCCTCGCTCCGAGCCGGGTGCTCGGGTCGCTCGACTACGGCGCGGGCGGCTGGGAGCACGCCACGGTGCGCATGCTCGCCACCGGCAAGGTGGAGGTGGTCACGGGCGCGAGCGCCCACGGCCAGGGCCACGAGACGGCGTTCAGCCAGATCGTCGCCGACCGGCTCGGCGTCGCGTTCGACGACGTCGAGGTGCTGCACGGCGACACCCAGGTGGCCGCCAAGGGCCTCGACACCTACGGCTCCCGCTCGCTCGTGGTGGGCGGCGAGGCGCTGGTGAAGGCGGTCGACAAGGTGATCGAGAAGGCCAGGCCGATCGCGGCGCACCTGCTCGAGGCCTCGGTCGACGACCTCGAGTACGTCGAGCGGCCGGTTCGGCGTCAAGGGCACCGACCAGGGGATGGCGATCGGCGAGATCGCCACCGCCACCTTCGCGGCGCACAACCTGCCGGACGGCGTCGAGCCCTCGCTCGACAGCGACGCCACCTACGACCCGGTGAACTTCAACTTCCCGCACGGCACCCACCTGTGCGCGATGGAGGTCGACACCGAGACCGGGGCGGTGAAGATGCGCAAGTACGTCTGCGTCGACGACATCGGCAACATCGTCAACCCGCTGATCGTCTCCGGCCAGGTGCACGGCGGTCTCGTGCAGGGCATCGCGCAGGCGCTGTGGGAGGAGGGGGTCTACGACGAGTCCGGCACCCTGGTGTCGGGATCGTTCGTCGACTACCTGCTGCCGACGTCGGCCGACACGATCAGCTTCGAGACCGAGCACACCACCACGCCGTCGCTCACCAACACGCTCGGCACCAAGGGCGTCGGCGAGGCCGGCACGATCGCCTCCACCCCGGCCGTGGTGAACGCGGTCGTCGACGCGATCCGCCATCTCGGCGTCAACGACGTGCAGATGCCGTGCACGCCGGAACGGGTGTGGACGGCCATCCAAGGAGCCGGAGACGGCGGCGACTCCACCAAGGGCGCGGCGATGCCGCACTTCGACACCGACCAACCCGGCACCGACAGCAGCGACGAGCAGCACGGAGGAGACCGATGATCCCCACCGCCTTCGACTACCTCGCCCCGACGTCGGTGGAGGACGCGCTCACGGCCCTCGCCCAGCACGGTGACGACGCCAAGATCATCGCCGGCGGGCAGAGCCTGCTTCCGGTGCTGCGGATGCGGCTCAACGCCCCCGAGGTGCTCATCGACCTCGGCAAGATCGACTCGCTGCGCGGCATCCGCGACGACGGCGACGCCATCGTGATCGGTGCGATGACGCCGCACGCGGCGGTGGGCAAGGACCCGCTCGTCTCCGAGCACGCCGCGCTCATCACGAAGGCCGTGCACCACCTGGCCGATGCCCAGATCCGCCACCGCGGCACGTTCGGCGGGGCGCTCGCCCACGCCGACCCGGCCGGCGACCTCGGCGCCCCGGCGCTCGCGCTCGACGCGGAGTTCGTGATCGCCGGGCTCCGGCGGCACCCGCACGGTGCCGGCGGCGGAGTTCTTCGTCGACCTCTTCGAGACCGCGATCGGCGACGACGAGATCCTCACCGAGGTGCGGATCCCGAAGCACACCGGCTGGGGCGCGCACTACGAGAAGTTCGTGCGCGTCGCCCACCAGTGGCCGATCGTCGCGGTGGCCGCCACCGTGCAGTCCGACGGCGGCGCCATCGGCTCGATCAAGGTGGGGCTCACCAACATGGGCAACACCCCGGTGCGCGCCTCGGCGTTCGAGTCGCAGGCCGGCGGCGTGAGCGACGCCGCGGGGCTGGACGCCATCAAGGCCTCCGCGGCCGAGGGCACCAACCCGCCGTCCGACCTCAACGGCAGCGCCGAGTACCGGCGTCACCTCGCTCAGGTGCTCACGCCGCGGGCGGTCGCGAAGGCGGCGGGGTTCGGGGACTGATGGCCTGATGGACCTGTCCCACCAGTTCACCGTCCCCACCGGCGTCGAGGAGACGTGGGCGCACTTCCAGGACATCGCCGGCCTCGCCGAGTGCTTCCCGGGCGCCACCGTCACCTCGGCCGAGGCCGAGTCGTTCAGCGGCTCGGTGAAGGTGAAGCTCGGGCCGATCGCGCTGGTCTACAACGGCTCGGGCACGTTCGTGGAGAAGGACGACGCGGCGCACCGGTTCGTCGTCGACGCCAAGGGCAAGGACAAGCGGGGCAACGGCACCGCCGGTGCGGTGGTCACGCTGGCGATGGCCGAGGCGGCGGGCGGCGGCACCGACGTCGACGTCCGCACCGACCTCAACATCACGGGGAAGCCGGCGCAGTTCGGCCGCAGCGGGATGCAGGACGTCTCCGACAAGCTGCTCGGCCAGTTCGTGCAGTGCCTGGAGGAGCGACTGTCGGGCGCCTCCGAGCCGGAGCCGGTGGCGACGACCACCGAGCCCGAGCCGGCGACGGCGGCAGGCCCCCCACCGCCGCCGTCGCCCCTCAGCTCGACGACCTCGACGACCTCGGCGCCGTCGGGGGGCCAGTCGGGGGGCCAGTCGGGGGGCCAGCACCGCGACGACGACGCGCTCGACCTCGGCGCCACCGTCCTCCCCGTGCTGCTGAAGACCTACCGCAACCAGATCGCCGCCGCCCTCGGGCTGCTGCTGGTCGTGTTGCTGCTGCGACGGCGCCGCGGCTGAGCGCGGCTCCCCCACCCCGATCGCCGGTGGCGGCGCGACCACCCGCGCCGTCACCGGTCCTAGCGCAGCGACTCAGTGTCGAGCGGCAGCAGGAGTCACCGGTTGACCGGGGACTCCAGCACTTGTCGGCCGAAATTTCCCCTGGCAAGAGCAGGAGTCACCGGTCAGCCGGTGACTCCGCGCCCCGGCCCTCAGAGGTCGACGTAGGCGACCGCCGGCTGGATGAAGCTGCTCAGCCACACCCGGCCGTCGTGCTCCCTGACACCGGTGACGGCGTGGAACTCCGCGTCGTCACCGGTCAGGTCGGTGAGGTCGAGGTCGCGCACCAGGACGCCGTCCTCGTCGTAGGCCTGCACCCGGAGCGACCGGGTGATCGAGGGCTGCAGCCGCTCGGGCAGCCTGGCGGCGATCTTCCGCATGCCGTTCGGTGAGGTCTGGACGCGCTCGAGCAACGGTTCCACCGGCCCGGGGAGCGCCACCCAGAGCAGGCCGTCGCTTCCCGACGAGACGTTGTCGGGGTAGCCGGGGAGGTCGGCGCAGAGCAGGTCGCGCATCCCGGCGCGCGGTCCGGTGAGCCAGCGGCGCACCACGGTGCGCGCACTGGTCTCGGCGACGACCACGAAGTCCTCGGACGCCGAGAGGGCGACGCCGTTGGCGAAGGCGAGACCGTCGAGCACCACCTCGACCCGGCCGTCGGGGTCGCGTCGCAGCAGCCGCCCGCTGCGGGTCTGGAACATCAGGTCGGAGCGCCAGTCAGCGAGGTCGAAGCGCGCGGAGGAGTCGGAGAACCAGATGGTGCCGTCGGCGGCCACCGCGGCGTTGTTGCAGACCCGCAGCGGCACCTCGCCGGCGGCGTCGACGAGCACCGCGACCTCGCCGGTGGCCGGGTCGACCCGCAGCAGCCCGCGCTCGGCGTCGCACACCACGAGCCCGCCGTCCGGCAGCACCTCGATCCCCAGCGGTCGGCCGCCGGTGTGCGCCACCCGCTCCACCTGCGCGCCGTCGGGCGCGATCCGCCACACCGCGCCGTCGCTGGTGCCGGTGTAGACCGCACCGGACGGCGCGACGGCGACGTCCTCGGCGTCCGGGCCGGGCACGGGCACGACGGTGAGCCTCACGCGCACAGCCTCCGGTAGAGGTCGGAGTCGAGGAACGCGGGCACGATGACGGCGGCCGCGCGGGTGTGGGCGAGGTCGCGGGCGCGATCGGGCTCGACGAAGACGATCTGGCGTCCCTCGCCGACCACGATGTCGGCGTCGGTCAGGTCGGTGGCGGCTGCGAACACCTGCATCGGGTCGGGCGTGCTGTGCGGCGCCTGCACCTCGCGCCACAGCTCGAGCGAGCCCGCAGCCGCCTCGATACCGGTCTCCTCGGCCAGCTCGCGGTACGCCGCCGGCTCGTGCTCCTCGCCCGGCTCGACGTGCCCACCGACCAGCCCCCACAGGTCGGGGTCGATCGGCGCGTGCTCGTCGCGCTCCTGGAGCAGGATCCGACCGGCGCGGTCGACCAGGATCACAGCCGAGAACCGGGGCACCAGGCCGACCCTAGTGCCCCGGTCACACGGCAGCGTGGCTACCTCAGGCGGCCGGACCCACGTGGTCGTGGTCGGGCGCGAGGCCCCCGCCGGAACCGGCGGTGCCCTCCGGGCCGGCCGGCTCGGACGGGATCCGGAGCTTCCGGCTGTCGGGCACGTCCTTGCCGCGGACGCCGTTCACGTCCTCGGTGGAGTAGGCCAGCGTGAGCAGGGCGAACGCGATCGCGTCGCTGTTCACGTCGAGCGCGTCGAGCGAGACGTTGCCCTTGAGGTCGTTGTCCCGGTCGAGCTCGGCGTAGACCGCCGGGTCACGATCGGGATGCGACCGGTCGAGGCTGTCGCAGGCCTGGTGGTAGCAGGGGTCGTACCCCTCGCCGGCGACGCCGCCCCAGATGGCCTCCTGCTCCTCGGTCTTCAGCACCTCGGCGCCGGTGAACAGCCCGCTCGCGGGGATCCCGTCGAGGATGAACGCCTGGTAGTCGCTGCGCCCGGAGAACTCGCTGTCCTCGTAGGGGATGTCCTGCCAGGTGTAGTAGATCTCGAACAGGTCCTCGAGGGCCTCCGAGCCGTCGGGGATCGGGACGCCGGCCGGAGCCGGGAAGCTGGACTCGTCCGCGTCGTAGACGCCGTAGATGAAGTTCGGCGAGCCGACCATGTCGAAGTTGACGTACGCCGCGATCCGGTCGCGCTCGGCGCTGCGGCAGCCCGGCCACGTAGTCCTCGGACCCGACCAGACCCTGCTCCTCGGCCGCCCACCAGCCGAACCGCAGCGTGTTGTCGAACTTGACCTTGCTCAGCTTCAGCGCCAGGTCGAGCAGCGCGGACGGAGCCGGAGCCGTTGTCGTTGATGCCCGGGCCCTCCTCGACCGAGTCGAGGTGGGCACCCGCCATCACGACGTTGTCACGCTTCTTGCCGGGCTTCTCGGCGAGCACGTTGAAGTCCTCGCGGGTCTCGGGCTCGAGCACCTCGATGTACGCCGTCGACCCGCTCTGGGCCAGCGACTCGCCGTCGGCGAAGCTGGCGCCCACGACCGGGATCGTGAGAGTGCTCGGCCCGGTGCGCTGGGGATCGACGCCGGGGGTGACCGGGTCGAGGTTGGCCGCGGTGCCGACGATGAGCTCCATGCGGTCCGGTGCGTTGCCCTGGTTGAAGATCACCACGGCCTCGGCGCCGTCGTCCTCGGCGTTCTGGGCCTTGTTGGCGAAACCGCAGCCGCCGCGCTGGATGAGCGCGATGTCGGCGGGGCCACCGAAGTCCAGGCCCGTGAAGTCGGCGGTCTGGCAGCCGCTGGTGCTCGCGCGGTCGCCGGTGAGGTTGACGTCGACCGGAATGACGGGGCCCTGGACCTCTCCGAACCCGCCGCCGGTGAAGATGCCCGTCTCGATGTCACGCGGCGGCGCCGGGGTGAGCTGGCGCAGCGTGGCCGGGAAGTTGTACGTCACATCGACCGGGTCGAGGGTGACCCGCCAGCCGGCCCGCCGGAGCTTGCTCGCGACGTACTCGGCGCTGCGGTCGTAGCCCTCGGTGCCGGCGGCGCGCGACCCCGGGTAGTTGGGGTCGGGGTTCCGGTCGGCGATCTCCTGGAGGGCACGCTCGTGCTTCATCACCCCCTCGGCGCCCACGCAGCGCAGCAGCTTCTGGTAGGTGTTGTTGCTCTGCCGATCGCAGGAGCCATGACCACCATGACCGTGGCCTCCATGACCACCATGACCACCATGGCCACCGTGGCCGGTACCGGCCTGAGCGGGCTGGAACGCGAGCGGCATGAGTGCGGCAACCAGCAGTCCCGTCGTGGCGGCGGTAGCCGTCACGAGACGGGACCGACGGCGCGCAGCTCGCAATGAGCGACGAAGCATCGTCGATTCCTTTCGTGGGGAGGTGTCGCGCCACCGAGGTGACGGGCGCGGCGTCCCTCAACCTAGGCGCGGCCGTCGACGGGCGGAAGGTGGTAGGGGCATCGGTCGTCACTCACAGCTGTGCACGGAACCGGCGTCCGCGCAGCGCCTCCTCGACCAGGCCCACCTCACGGCGCAGCGCCGAGAGCCGCGCATCCTCGCGCAGCCAGGTGTCGACGGCGGCGTCGACGACGCCGTCGGCGACCGCCACCTCCCGCAGCTCGGACCGCGCCTCGCTCAGCCCGCGGCGGCACGCGGTCTGCATCCCCTCGACGTGCAGCACCGCGAACCACGCCAGCACCACCAGGTGACGACGCAGCGTCGGGTAGAGCCGGAACTCCGGCGGGCACAGGTCGAGCAGCCACGCCTCGGCGGTGGCCTCCCACCGCGGGGCGTCGGGTGGCCGGACCGGCGGACGGCCAGCCGGCCGGGGTGACGAGCATGCCGTCACCTTATCGAACATGTGTTCTAGTCATGCCAGCAGGCTGAACCGCACGGTGCGCACCGCGTTGTCGACGTTGAGGTCGACCAGCGTGATGCTCTGCCAGGTGCCGAGCGCGAGCCGGCCGCCGAGCACCGGCACCGTGGCGTACGGCGGCACCAGCGCCGGCATCACGTGGGAGCGGCCGTGGCCCGGGCTGCCGTGCCGGTGGCGCCAGCGGTCGTCGGCGGGCAGCAGGTCGCCGAGCGCCGCCAGCAGGTCGTCGTCGCTGCCGGCCCCGGTCTCGAGGATCGCCAGGCCCGCGGTCGCGTGCGGCACGAACAGGTGCAGCAGCCCGTCGCCGGCGTCGGCGACGAAGTCGGCGCAGTCGGCGGTGAGGTCGAGCACGACCTCCTCGCCGCCGGTGCGGTACTCCCGGGTCTCGCTGCGCATGGTGCTCCTCTCAGCTCGGGTCCCCGGCGGGGTCGGTGACGCCACCCTCGCAGCCGCCGCCGTTCTCGGGTGCGGTGCGACCGTCGCCGTACACGCGCAGGAACTCCGGCAACCGCCGGTCGTCGCCGCCGGTGAGATTGAGCTGCACGCCCCACACCGTCACCACCGCCGGCACCCCCAGGTCGGGATAGGGCGACAGGATGCCGTCGGCTGGCAGCAGCGAGGCCAGCTTGGCGAGGTCGGACTCCCCCAGCGACGGCCGGTAGGTGATCCACACCGCGCCCCGGGCCAGCGCCGCCACCGCGTTCTCGGCGCGCACCGCGACGTCGTACTGCCCGCAGGCGAGCCACCGCCTCCAGTGGGGACCGCCGACCGGCGGCACCTCCTCGTACGCCACCGGCGTGGTCACCACGGCGTTCGGCAGGTCGGGGTGGGTTCGTGCGTCGTCGAGGTCGAGCCCGCCGTCCTCGCGGACCGGGCCGTCGCGGACCACCCCGTCGCCGGACTCGAGGCTCTCGGAGATCCTCGGCACCAGCACCACGGCCCCGCCCACCACGACGAGCAGCAGCACCAGCAGCAGCACCACCCGCCGCGGCGGCGGCGCGTCGGCGCCGGAGGGGCCGAGCGTGTCGCCCTCCGGTGGCTTCCAGGTGCTGCTCACGGTCCTGGTCCTGCTCCTACCCGCCGTCACCCAGCGCGCGCTCGAGCCGCTCCATCTTGGCGGTCATCTCGCCGGTGCGGCCCGGCCGGATGTCGGCCTTGAGCACGAGGCCCACCCGCGGCGAGACGTCTGCCACGACGTCGACGGCCCGCTTGACGACGGCCATCACCTCGTCCCACTCCCCCTCGAGGTTGGTGAACATCGCGTTGGTCTCGTGCGGCAGCCCGGACTCGCGCACGACGCGCACCGCGGCCGCGACCGCCTCGGACACCCCGCCCTGGTCGTCGCCGGCCGTCGGACTGATGCTGAACGCCACGATCATGCAGTGAAACTAGACGACGACCGGCGCGGAGACGACGATCGGCGCGTGACCGAGCACCGGCTCCACGCCGCCGACGACTGGGCGGCGGCGATCCGCGCCATGGAGCGGTGGGACGCGGGCGGCGGGCTGGTGAGCGGCCTGCACGCGGGCGACCTCGGCTGGGCGCTGCGCCAGGCCGGCGACGACGAGCTGCACGGCTGGTGGGAGGACGACGTCCTGGTCGCCGTCGCGCTCACCGAGGGCGTGACGGCGCGGCCCCGGGTGGCGCCGGACCGGGCCGGCGACCGCGACCTCGCCGAGCGGGTCGCGGCCGAGATCGAGGCGCTGGCCGGGCCCGAGCTCTGGTCGGACGCCGACGCCGGCACCGCGCTGCGCGACGTGCTGCACGAGCGCGGCTGGAGCAGCGACGTGACCGACCCGTGGGTGGCGTTCCTGCTGCGGCTGGACGGCGCCCTGCTCGGCGTCGCCGACGAGGCCGAGCAGGCGCGCGGCGCCGTGGCCGACCGGGTGGAGGTGCAGCGCCGCGGGTTCCGCAACTCGACGTTCACCGAGGCCAAGTGGCACCGGATGGCCGCCGGACCCGGCTACCGCCCCGAGCTCGACCTCCTCGTCCGCGCCCCGGACGGCGCCCCCGCGGCCGCAGCCACGGCCTGGCTCGGCGCCGACGGCGGCACGGCGATCCTCGAGCCCGTGGCCACCCACCCCGACCACCGCCGCGGCGGGCACGCCCGCACGGTCGTGCTCGCCTGCGCCCGCGCCGCCCACGACCTCGGCGCCACCGACCTCTGCGTGTGCACGCCGGCGAGCAACGACGGCGCCGTCACCGCCTACACCCAGATCGGATTCACCGTCGCCGAGCGGTTCACGGCGATGACGCTCGGCCGGGCGGCCTGAGCTCACACCAGGGAGCGCACCAGGAGCACGAGGGCCGAGGTGGCGCACACGCCGAGCACGGCGTACCGGAACCACGGGCCGGCGAGGCGGCGGCGCAGCGGCACCGCGAGCAGCGCGCCGACGACGATCACGGGCACGAGCACCAGCGCGTGCCGCACTTGCTCCCAGCTGAGCTGGCCGCCCACGAGCAGCCCCACCAGACTCATGCCGGCGCCGATCGTGAAGTACACCGCCATCGTGGTGCGCACCTGGCGGGGCGGGCGGTGTTGGTACAGCAGGGCGAACGGCGGCCCGCCGATCGACGTCGCGGTGCCGGCGACGCCACCGAGCAGGCCCGCGGTCGCCAGCGTGCCCGGGTTCATCGGCAGCACCACCGCCCACGCGGTGAGGGCGACCGCGGCGAGCACCATCACGCCTACGGCGACGCCGAGCACCCGGTCGTCGGCCACGGCGACGAGCCACACGCCGCCGGCCGTGCCCACCAGCCGGGTCGGCATCGACCAGCCCAGTCCGCGCCAGTCGATGTCGTCGCGCTCGCCCAGGAGCGTGACGAGCGGCAGCAGCGTGGTCAGCACGAGCACGAGGCCGGGCATCAGGTCGGGCTCGAGCAGCGTCACCACCGGCGCCGCCACCAGCCCCAGCCCGATGCCGACGGTGCCCTGCACCATCGCCCCCAATAGCAGGGCGAGGGCGATGGCGACGAGCTCGGGACTCAGGCGGTGCCTCAGCCCTGGCGGAGACTACGCAGCACGTACTGCATGATCCCGCCGTTGCGGTAGTAGTTCGCCTCGCCCGGGGTGTCGATCCGCACCACGGCGTCGAACTCGATGTCGCCGGCCGTCACCTTCACCGTGCGCGGCGTGCTGCCGTCGTTGAGCTCGGTGATGCCGGTGATCGCGAAGGTCTCCTCGCCGGTGAGCCCCAGCGACTCGGCGGTCTCACCCTGCGGGAACTGCAGCGGGATCACGCCCATGCCGATGAGGTTCGAGCGGTGGATCCGCTCGTAGGACTCCGCGATCACGGCCTTCACGCCGAGCAGCGAGGTGCCCTTGGCCGCCCAGTCGCGCGAGGAGCCGGAGCCGTACTCCTTGCCGGCGAGGACGACGAGCGGCGTGCCCTCGGCCAGGTAGTGCTCGGAGGCCTCGTAGACCGTGGTGACCGGCCCGTCGTCCTGGGTGAAGTCGCGGGTGAAGCCGCCCTCGGTGCCCGGCGCCAGCTGGTTGCGCAGCCGGATGTTGGCGAACGTGCCGCGGATCATCACCTCGTGGTTGCCGCGGCGCGAACCGTAGGAGTTGAAGTCGCGCTGCTCGACGCCGTTGCTCGGCGAGGTAGGCGCCCGCCGGGCTGTCCTTCTTGATCGCGCCGGCCGGGCTGATGTGGTCGGTGGTCACCGAGTCGCCCAGCCTGAGCAGCACCCGGGCGCCCTCGATGTCGGCGACCGGCTCCGGCTCGTCGGGCATGCCGTCGAAGTACGGGGGCTTGCGCACGTAGGTGGAGTCGTCGTCCCACGCGAAGGTGTCGCCCTCGGGGGTCGACAGCGAGCGCCAGCGGTCGTCGCCGGCGAAGACGTCCTCGTAGCGGTCGCCGAACATCTGGGCGTTGATCGCGCTCGCCACGACCTCCTCGACGTCCTTCGGCGAGGGCCAGATGTCCTTGAGGTACACGTCGTTGCCCTGCTCGTCCTGGCCCAGCGGGTCGGCGAACAGGTCGACGGTCATCGACCCGGCCAGGGCATAGGCGACGACGAGCGGCGGCGAGGCCAGGTAGTTCATCTTCACGTCGGGGTTGATGCGGCCCTCGAAGTTGCGGTTGCCGCTCAGCACCGAGGTGACCGCGAGGTCGCCGTCGTTGACGGCATTGCTGACCTCCGGGATGAGCGGGCCGGAGTTGCCGATGCACGTGGTGCAGCCGTAGCCCACGAGGTTGAAGCCGAGCTTGTCGAGGTACGGCGTCAGGCCGGACCGCTCGTAGTAGTCACTCACCACCTGCGAGCCGGGCGCCAGCGTGGTCTTCACCCACGGCTTGCGGGCCAGGCCCTTGTCGACGGCGTTCTTCGCCAGCAGCGCCGCGCCGATCATCACCGACGGGTTCGAGGTGTTGGTGCAGCTCGTGATGGCCGCGATGGTGACCGCTCCGTGGCCGATCGTCACCTCCTGGCCGTCGATCTCGAACGTGACGGTCTTGTCGGCGTCGTCGGTGTAGTCCTTCAGCGCCTCGGCGAAGCTCGCCGCGGCGCCGTCGACCGACACCCGGTCCTGCGGGCGCTTCGGACCGGCGAGGCTCGGGACGACGGTGGCGAGGTCGAGCTCGAGCTGCTCGGAGTAGCGCGGCTCGGCGTCCGGGTCGTGCCAGAGGCCCTGCTCCTTGGCGTAGGACTCGACCAGCGCGAGCTGCTCGTCGGGACGGCCGGTGAGGCGCAGGTACTCGATCGTCTGCTCGTCGATCGGGAACACCGCGATGGTGGAGCCGAACTCCGGGCTCATGTTGCCGATCGTGGCGCGGTTGGCCAGCGGCAGCGCCGAGACGCCGGGACCGTAGAACTCGACGAACTTCCCGACCACGCCGTGCTTGCGCAGCATCTCGGTGATCGTGAGCACGAGGTCGGTGGCGGTGGAGCCCTCGGGCAGGTCGCCGTTGAGCTTGAAGCCCACGACCCGCGGGATCAGCATCGAGACCGGCTGGCCGAGCATCGCGGCCTCTGCCTCGATGCCGCCCACGCCCCAGCCGACGACGCCGATGCCGTTGACCATCGTGGTGTGGGAGTCGGTGCCGACGCACGTGTCCGGATAGGCGACGCCGTCGCGCACCATCACGACCTTCGCGAGGTGCTCGATGTTGACCTGGTGCACGATGCCGGTGCCCGGCGGCACGACCTTGAAGTCGTCGAAGGCGCCCTGGCCCCAGCGCAGGAACTGGTAGCGCTCCTTGTTGCGCTCGTACTCGATCTCGACGTTGCGCTCGAAGGCCTGCGGGGTGCCGAACACGTCGGCGATCACGGAGTGGTCGATCACCATCTCGGCGGGCGCGAGCGGGTTGATCCTCGACGGGTCGCCGCCGAGCTCGGCCATCGCCTCGCGCATCGTGGCGAGGTCGACGACGCAGGGCACGCCGGTGAAGTCCTGCATGACCACGCGCGCCGGCGTGAACTGGATCTCCTTGTCGGGCTCGGCGGTCTCGTCCCAGCCGGCCAGCGCCTTGATGTCGTCGGCGGTGATGTCCTCGCCGTCCTCGGTGCGCAGCAGGTTCTCCAGCAGCACCTTGAGGCTGAACGGCAGCGACGCGACGTCGAGCCCGTCACCCTCGACGGCGTCGAGCCGGAAGATCTCGTAGGACGTGCCGTCCACGTCCAGGGTGCTCTTCGCGCCGAAGCTGTCCTTGCTGGCCATGCGCCGTCTCCTCGGTTGTCTGCGTCCGTCGCCCATCTTGCCGCCGCCGCGGAGCCGCCCGGAAGGAAGGCGAGGCTCACTTGCGCCGACGGAAAGTATCTTGATGTCAAGATACATCACGAGAGCGAGCTCACACCAAGAAGAATCGGCCAGGTCTGTCGGATCCGTCGTCATCCCTTCGTGGAGAGGATGAACCACCACCGCGAACCAACAGGAGAGATCATGCGCACCCTGATCGTCACCGCCTTCGTCAGCCTGGACGGCGTCATCGACTCCCCCGGCGGCGAGGAGGGCTACCGCAACACCGGCTGGACCTTCAAGGACCTCAAGCACGACGACGCCGTCCTACGAGCTCAAGGGGCGTGAGCAGGAGGAGGCGGGCGCGCTCATGGTCGGCCGGGTCAGCTACGAGGCGTTCGCGCCCGTCTGGCCCGACGCCGACTTCTTCGCCGGCTACAACGCCATGCCCCGCTACGTCGTCTCGACCACCCTCGAGCAGGAGCACCCGCGCTGGCCGGCCACCATCCTGCGCTCGCTCGACGACGTCGCCGCGCTGAAGGAGACCGAGGGCGGCCCGATCATCGTGCACGGCAGCGCGATGCTCGGCCGCAACCTCGCCGACGCCGGCCTCGTCGACCGCTACCACCTGCTCGTGTTCCCGGTGCTTCTCGGCGCCGGCCGGCGGATGTGGAGCGAGAGCGACAAGGACAAGCAGATGCTGACCGTGCTCGAGAGCGAGACCTACTCCAACGGCATCCAGAAGCTGGTCTACGACGTCGTCAGGTAGGCCCGGTCGGCGCCCCACGCGTCCCACCGTTCAGCCGACTCCTGCTCTTGCCAGCCGAAGTTTCGGCCGACAAGAGCAGGAGTCCCCGGTCAACCGGGGACTCCGACACCGTCCGCCCCGGGCTCGAGCAGCGCCACGCACTCCACATGGTGGGTCATCGGGAACAGGTCGAGGGCGCGGAGGCCGGTGAGCCGGTAGCCGTGCTCGCCGAAGGTGGCGACGTCGCGGGCGAGGGCGGCCGGGTCGCAGGCCACGTAGGCGACGGCGCGCGGCCGCCGTGCGGCGATCGCCTCCACCACCCGGCGCTTGGCTCCGACGCGGGGCGGGTCGAGCACCACGAGGTCGACCGGGTCGGCCGGGGAGTCGCGCAGGTGGCGCTCCACGTCGCCGGCCACGACGGTCGCGAGGTCGGCCAGGTTCTGCGCGGCGTCGCGGGCCGCGGACGCGTCGCCCTCGACGGCGGTGACCGGGCCGGGCGCCACCACCGGTGCCAGGAACCGCGCGAACAGCCCGACACCGGCGTACAGGTCGAGCACCGACTCCCCCGGCTGCGGTGCGAGGAACCCCAGCACGGCGTCGACCAGCACCTCGGGCGCCCCGGGATGCACCTGCCAGAAGCCCTGCGGCGCGACCGCGAACTCGACGTCGCGCACCCGGTGGGACGCCGGGTCCGGCGACTCCAGCAGGCAGCGGTCGACGGGCACCACCTCGTGCGAGCGGTGCTTCCGCATGCCCGTCCGGCCCTCGCCGAGGTCGACGTAGCGCTGCCGGGTGCGCCAGCCGAGGCCACCGACGTCGCCGGCGACCGCCTCGACGGTGACCGGCACGTCGAGCCCGGCCAGCCGCTGCAGCTGCTCGCGCACGACGTCGCCCTTGAGCTGCCGCTGCCGGTCGAGCGCGACGTGCTGGAAGTCGCAGCCGCCGCAGCCGCCCGGGCCCGCGTAGGGACACGGCGCCGGCACCCGGTCGGGGTCGGCGGCGAGCACCTCGACGGCGTCGGCACGCCAGAACCGGTCGCCGTCGGTGCCCTCGGTGACCTCGACGACCACGCGCTCCCCGGGCAGCGCGTGCCGCACGAAGACCGCGCGGCCGTCGACGCGCGCGACGCAGTGCCCGCCGTGGGCCACGGGGCCCACCTCGACCTCGAACCGCTCGCCCACGCGCGAGGCCCCGCGCGCTGCGCGGGGCCTCGGTCGCCGCTGGTGGCGGCGTGGGGGTCTCCGGGTCACTCCCCCAGCGTGCCAGTCACCCGACGAGGGTGAGGACGGCGGCGCAGACCTGCTGACCGGCGAGGGCCGGGAGTGCTCAGCGGCGCCGCCGGGTGTCGGAGCGCCGCTCGTCGACCTGGCCGCGGCGCAGGTCGCCGGGGCGCACCCGGAACTCCTCGCGCAGCTCGCGCTCGCGGGCGATCTCGGACGACCGCAGCTGGAAGGGCACCGAGGTGACCATCACGCCGGGGGTGAAGAGCAGGCGACCCTTGAGCCGCAGCGCGGTCTGGTTGTGGAGCAGCTGCTCCCACCACCGGCCGACGACGTACTCCGGGATGTAGACCGCGACCACGCCGCGCTCGTTGGCCTTCTTGATCTCGGTGGCGTACTCGACGATCGGCCGCACCAGCTCGCGGTACGGCGACCACAGCACCTTGAGCGGCACGCCCAGGTTGCGATGCTCCCACTGCTCGATGAGGATCTCGGTGTCCTTCGGGTCGGTGGCGACGTAGATCGCCTCGAGCACGTTGGGGCGGGACGCCTTGGCGAACGCGAGCGCTCGCAGCGTGGGCTTGTGCACCTTCGACACCAGCACGATCGCGTGCACCCGGGTGGGCAGCACGTTGTCGTCGTCGTCAGCGACGAGCTCGTCGCGCACCCGGTCGTAGTGCTTGCGGACCGCCTGCATGAGCGCGAAGAACGTGCCCATCGCGAGGATGGTGATCCAGGCGCCCTGCGAGGAACTTCGTCGACGAGCACGACCACGAGCACGACGCGCAGTGAGCGCGAGACCCACGGCGTTGATCAGCCGGGAGCGCTGCATCCGACGCCGCTCGGACGGGTCGCGCTCGGTGGCGAGGTGACGCGTCCAGTGCCGGATCATGCCGAGCTGGCTCAGGTTGAAGGACACGAAGACGCCGACGATGTAGAGCTGGATCAGGCGGGTGACCTGGGCGTCGAAGGCGACGATCAGCACGATCGCCAGGGCAGCGAGGAACACGATGCCGTTGGAGTAGGCGAGCCGGTCGCCCCGCGAACCGAGGGCCCGGGGCGCGTAGCCGTCGCGGGCCAGGATCGAGCCCAGTACCGGGAAGCCGTTGAAAGCCGTGTTCGAGGCCAGCACCAGGATCACGCCGGTGGCGATGACGACGAGGTAGAAGCCCGGGCGGGAAGTGGTCGAAGACGCCGTCGGCGATCTGCGCGATCAGCGTCGGCTGGTCGTAGTCGTCGGGAAGGGCGCTGCCGTCGGCGTAGGTGAGGCGGTCGAGGTCGTGCGGGTCGACGTAACGCACGTGCATCTCGCGCGCGAGCGAAACTACGCCGAGCATGAAGGTGATGGCCACCAGCCCGAGCAGGGCCAACGTGGTGGCGGCGTTGCGGCTCTTCGGACGCCGGAACGCCGGCACGCCGTTCGAGATCGCCTCGACGCCGGTGAGCGCCGCGCACCCGGAGGAGAAGGCGCGCGCGACGAGGAAGACCAGAGCGATGGTGGTGAGCGAGCCCTCGTACCCCTCGGCCTCGACGATCCGCAGGTCGGCGCTGTCCGCCTCGCGGAAGGTCGCCGATCAGCAGCCGCACCAGCCCCCAGAGGCACATCAGCCGAGATCGCGGCGATGAAGGTGTAGGCCGGGACGGCGAACGACGTGCCCGACTCCCGGACCCCGCGCAGGTTCATGAGCGCGAGGAAGGCGGTGAGCGAGACCGCCACCAGCACCTCATGGTCGGCGAGGAAGCCGAGTGCCGAGGCGGCGTACTGCGCTGCCGAGGACAGCGACACCGCGACGACGAGCACGTAGTCGACGATGAGCGCGGCCGCGACCGTGACGCCGGCCTTCGGCCCGAGGTTGACGGTGGCGACCTCGTAGTCACCGCCCCCGCTGGGGTAGGCATGGACCGTCTGCCGGTAGGACCCGACCACCGCGAGCATCACCACCGCGACGGCGATGGCGACTCCCCAGGACCAGGCGTAGGCCGAGACGCCGGCCAGCGACAGGATGATGAAGATCTCGTCCGGCGCGTACGCCACCGACGACAGTGCGTCGCTGGCGAAGACCGGGAACGCGATCCGTTTGGGGAGCAGGGTCTCGCCCAGCTGGGCACTGCGCAGCTTGCGCCCCAGCAGGATCCGCTTGGAGACGTCGCCGACACCCACGAGCCGGAACGGTACTCGCGTACTACGGTGAGCCCGTGCACGTGGTGATCATGGGATGCGGCCGCGTCGGATCGACCCTCGCGCGCAGCCTCGAGGACCGCGACCACACCGTCGCGGTGATCGACAGCAACGCCGACTCGTTCCGGCGGCTCGGCCCCGACTTCAACGGCGAGAAGGTCACGGGCTACGGATTCGACCAGACCGTGCTGGAGAAGGCCGGCATCAAGCGGGCCGACGCCTTCGCGGCGGTCTCGAGCGGCGACAACTCCAACATCATCGCGGCCCGGGTGGCGCGCGAGACCTTCGGCATCCAGGAGGTCGTCGCCCGCATCTACGACCCCGGCCGCGCCGAGGTGTACCAGCGGCTCGGCATCACCACGGTGGCCACGGTGAAGTGGACAGCCGACCAGGTGCTGCGCCGGCTGCTGCCTGCCGGAGCGGAGCCCGACTTCCGCGACCCCAGCGGCACGATCCGGGTCGACCAGGTGCCGATGCCGGACACCTGGGTGGGCCACCGCGTCGGCGCCTTCCAGGAGCAGAGCGGCGCGCGGATCGCGTGGATCGAGCGCACGGGCGAGGGCATCCTCCCCGACCGCGACTCGGTGCTGCAGGAGGGCGACGTCGCCCACCTCGTGATGCGCGAGGAGCAGGCCGCCAGGGCGTTCGAGATCGTCGCCCGCGGACCGGAGGAGACCTGAGGTGAGAGTCGCCATCGCCGGAGCCGGCGCGGTGGGCCGTTCCGTTGCCGCCGAGCTGATCCAGAACGGCCATCATGTGCTGCTGATCGACAGGAGCCCGTCGTCGGTGCAGCCCGACCGGGTGCCCGACGCCGAGTGGCTGCTGGCCGACTCGTGCGAGATGTCCTCGCTCGAGGAGGCCCGACTCGACAAGTGCGACGTCGTCATCGCCGCCACCGGCGACGACAAGGTCAATCTCGTCACCTCGCTCCTGGCCAAGACCGAGTTCGGCGTGCCGCGCACCGTGGCCCGGGTCAACCACCCCAACAACGAGTGGCTGTTCACCGAGGCGTGGGGCGTCGACGTCAACGTGTCGACGCCGCGGATCATGTCGGCGCTGGTGGAGGAGGCCGTCACCGTCGGCGACCTGGTGCGGCTGTTCACCTTCCGCCAGGGCAACGCGAACCTCAGCGAGATGACCCTGCCCCACGACTCCCCCTACGTCGGCAAGCCCGCCGGACTCATCCCGTTCCCCGACAACTGCGCCCTCGTCACGATCCTGCGCGACGGCCAGGTCTACGTGCCCGATTCCGAGCAGCCCCTCGAGGCCGGCGACGAGCTGCTCTTCGTCGTCCCCGCCGACCGCGAGGACGAGCTCGAGAGCCTCCTGGCACCGGGAAACCATCCGGGGTGATCGAGCTCCGGGCGCGTTCCTCGTGCGCGCTCGGTTCGGATCGGTCCCCGTGCGTCGGTTCCGTCCCTGCGTTCGCTTGGGGTCACGCCGACCCGTCGCTTGCGTACACGGGGCGCTTCGCGCGGTGAACACAACCGACGGGTCGGCGTCGGGTGGATGGTCACGTCGGCTCTGCGTCCAACTCTGCGTTGGCCAACGGGGTCGCGTTGCGGGCCAGGAGCCAGAACATCGCAGACCAGGACGCGATGCGCAGCGGCCAGCCGAGGCCGTAGCGCAAACCCGCGATGACGGCGACCGCGGTGTCCTGGTCGATCGAGCCAGACCAGCCGAGCAGCCAGACCGGGCCCTGCAGCGCGACGCCGACGGCGCCCGGCAGGAGCAGCAGCCAGGTGAGCCGCGAGCAGAGCTTCACGATCTGCTTGTCGTCGTGCCAGGCCGTGGGCTCGCCGGTGACCGAGCCGAGCATGAAGCCCACCAGCGGCCAGCCGACCAGGCAGGTGAAGGCGAGCACGAGCGTGTAGCCGAGGCTGTAGAGGATGCCGGGCGCGAAGAACGCGAGCGCCTTCTCCGAGTCCGTGCCCCCGGCGCTGTCGGCGATCCGCACGAACACCCAGCCGATGCCGATCGAGAACACGGCGTTGAGCACGTACTGCAGCGTGCTGCGCTGCACCAGCCTGAGCACCAGCGCCACCAGGGCCGCACCGAGGCTCAGGATCAGCGCCAGTCGCAGGTCCTTGGTGGGGAGCCAGACCGCGGTGAAGACGAGACCGGGGATGCCGGCCTCGGCCATGCCCCGCCGCCCACCCAGCGCGGAGGCCATCTGCCGGCGCACCATCGCCTCCACGGTGGCCACGGTCGCGGCCGGCCGCTCGCCGTCCTTCTCGATGCCCTCCTCGACGGCGTCGTCGTCGGTGCTCACGTGAGCAGCTCGTAGCGCGGGTTGTAGAGGGTGCGGACGCCGTCGTGGACGCCGATCCGGCCCTCCACCTGGATCGGCCGACCCGGCTCGATGCCGGCGATCCGGCGCCGCCCGAGCCAGACCAGCGTGATCACGCCGGAGCCGTCGTACAGCTCGGCCTCCAGCGCGGGCACGCCACCGCGCGGCCGCAGCGTGACCGAGCGCAGCGTGCCGCGGAGGATGACGGGCTCGCGGTCGGGGGCCTCGGAGATGCCGGTGTCGGCCTGGGGCAGGTGGGCCTTGCGCAGGTCGCGCGCCTCCTGGTCGGTGGTGTTCGCCCACTTGCTGATCGTGCGGCGCAGCCTGCTCTTCTCGCCCATCCGGTGACCGCTACGACGTGGCGTCGGGCGGCGAGAGCCGCCGGGCCTGCTCGGGCAGCTCCAGCGGCAGCGGCTCGCCGACGGGCAGCGCGTGGGCGCCGCGCCGGACCGCGACCTGCTCCAGGGAGTCGAGCCAGGCGGAGTCGTCGTCGTCGACCTCCAGCGCCGGCTTGCCGAGCAGCGTGGCGCGCAGCAGCCACCGCGGGCCGTTGATGCCCACGATGCGCGAGGGCTGGATGGCGGTGCCGCCCTCCGGCTTCTTCACGGTCAGCTGACAGACGAGCTCGGTGCCGAACCGGCCCTCCCGCTCGGTGGCGGTGCCGCCGCGCTGGGACATCTCGGCGGCGATCTGCGGGCGCACCTCGCTCCACAGGTCGCCGTTGCGCGGAGCGGCGAAGGCGCGGATCTCCAGGGCGCCGTCGGACCCGGCGAGCATCACCGACTGCACCTGACCCGACGCCTCGTCCACCTGGAGCCGGAGCTCGCGGCCGTCCTCGGGCGCGATCAGCAGCGAGCCCAGGTCGACCCGCTCGATGCCGTCCTCGGGGAGGTCGTCGGCGTCGAACGGTCCGGTACGCGGCTCGTCGTCGACCTCGACGTCGTCGACGACGTCGTCGGACCGCGTCTTGCGACCGAACCTCACGTGCTCTCCTCCGGGTCGGGCTGCGGACCGGTGCCGAAGCCTCCAGTAGAACCGTAGCCCCCGGTGCCTCGCACACTGCCGGGTAGTTCCTCGACCGCCACGAAGCGCGCGTTCTCGAACCGCTGGACCACCAGCTGAGCCACCCGGTCGCCGCGATGCAGCGTCACCGGCTCGCGCGGGTCGTGGTTGACGAGCAGCACCTTGATCTCGCCGCGATAGCCGGCGTCGATGGTGCCGGGCGTGTTCACGATGGAGAGCCCGTGGCGGGCGGCCAGCCCGGAGCGCGGGTGCACGAGAGCCACATAGCCCTCGGGCAGGGCGAGCGCGATGCCGGTGGGCACGAGGGCCCGCTCCCCCGGCGCGAGGGTGACGTCGACGGTGGTGACGAGGTCGGCGCCGGCGTCGCCGGGATGGGCGTAGGCCGGCAGCGGCAGGTCGGGGTCGAGACGCACCACGGGCACCTCGACGGAGGCGGGAAGGGGCTCGCGCACGCCCGGACCCTAGGGCATCTCGCCCGACGCCAGGCGGATGTCGGCGTCGACCAGGTGGTGCGATGGCAAGGCGCCGGAGCGCAGGCAGGCTGGGCGCCTTTCCAGCGACGGCAACGCCGCCAGCGTGCCGCCTGGGCGGCGCTGGCGCCGTCTGGGGTCGGGCGGGGTGCCCTCGACCAGCCGGCGTCGACACGGGTGCGAGGCTTCTCCCCGTGTCCGATGCGTCTCCGACCGGTTTCCGCGAGCGGCTCGGCGTGCCGCTGCGGTGGTGGGTGCAGGGCACGATGCTCGTCGCCACGCTGTGGCTCGCGCTGATCGTGGCGGTGCCCGGGCCGGCGGCCTGGGGCGTCACCGGGCTCGCGCTGCTCGCCCTGGCCGTCGCCCTGCGCGGGTACGGCGGGGCCGTCGTCGAGGTGCGCGACGGCGAGCTGCGGGCCGGCCGGGCGCACATCGCGGCGACCCACCTCGGTGCCGCCGAGGCGCTCGACGCCGGTGAGACGAAGCGGGTGGCCGGCGTCGACGCCGACGCCCGGGCCTTCCTGCTGCTGCGGCCCTACCTCCGCCGAGCGGTCCGGGTCGAGATCACCGACCCCGCCGACCCCGCGCCGTACTGGCTGCTCGGCAGCCGCCGCCCCGACGACCTCGCCGCCGCGATCGACTCGCTGCGCCGCTAGGGTTCCGGCATGTCGAAGGACAGCTCCCGGATCTGGACGGTGTTCTCCCTGGTGTCGTCGCTCGGCGCCGCCGCCGCGGCCAAGAAGGGCATCGACGCGGGGTGGAAGGTCGTCACCGGCAAGAACCCGCCGGAGAACCCGGCCGACCCCGACGTCGCGCTCCGCGAGGCCGTCGCCTGGGCCGTGTTCAGCGGCACCTTCGTCGCGCTCGCGCGCATGTTCGCCCAGCGCGGGGCCGCCGGCTACTACCGCAAGTCCACCGGCAAGCTCCCGCCCGGCCTGCGCCACGGCGACAAGGACTGAGCAGTGACCGACCGAGGGACGAGGTCGGTCACGTCGCGAAGGAAGGTCGAGTAGCGCTGCGGCTGAGCTTGCGAAGCCGCATCGGCGCGTACCGAGACCTCGGAGCCGATCTCGTCGACGTGACCACCGGCAGTGGTCGCGAAGCCGTTGACCTCGCGTGGTCTCGATACACGCCGTTGCGACCTCGTGCCTCGGTCGCAGGCGCACTCGACCTGCGCCCGCCACGGGACTGCGCTCGTTCCTCGCGCAGTCCCTGCGGTCTTACGCGCAGTCCTTACAGATGATCCGCTTCTCGTCAGCCAGCTGGCTGCGGTGGTGGACGAGGAAGCAGCTCATGCAGGTGAACTCGTCCTCCTGCTTCGGCTTCACCTCGACCTCGAGCGCCTCGTGCGACAGGTCGGCGCCGGGAAGCTCGAAGGATTCAGCGGCCTCCGTCTCGTCCTCGTCGACCTTGCCGGAGTTCTTGTCGTGACGGCGGGCCTTGAGCTCCTCGATGCTCTCCTCGGACTGCTCGTCCTCGTTCTTGCGCGGGGCGTCGTAGTCCGTCGCCATCGCTCGCTCACTCCCTCCCAGATTTCGCCGCCGCGTCCAGGCACGGCGCGCGCAGATTGTGCCCCATCCCAACCCGGGTTCCTATCACCGGGTGGGAGGGTTGCGAGAACGCCGTCCGGGGGGTGGCTATTCCCGCCAGAACCCAGCCGCTCTGGTGGCCTCCCACAGCTCGTCGAAGCCATGCTCCGGAGCGCACAGGAGAAGGGGCATACCACCGGCCCCCACACCCATCTCGGTGCGGGCTCCCGCGGCGCGGGCGATGAGCCCACCGGCCATGTGGTCCCACGGGTTGACCCCCTCCTCGACGTACCCGTCGAGAGTGCCCTCCGCCACCAAGCAGAGGTCGAGGGCGCAGGAGCCGAGCCGCCGCAGGTCGCGGATCCGGGGCAGCAGCCGGGCGGCCGCCGCCGCCTGCACCACCTTCACGTCGGCGAGGTAGGAGAACCCGGTGGCGACCAGGCGCTCACCCAGCGGCCCGGGCGTGCGCACCGAGATCGGGACGCCGTTGCGGGTGGCGGTGACGCCCCCAGACCCGTCCGGACGTGCGACGTACTCCACCGACTTGGCCACGTCGACGACGACGCCCACCGCCGCCTCGCCGTCGACCTCGGCCGCCACCGAGACGGCGTACTGCGGCAGGCCGTAGAGGAAGTTGACGGTGCCGTCGATCGGGTCGACCACCCACCGCACGCCGCTGGTGCCCGCGACGTCGTCGCCCTCCTCGCCGAGGAAGGCGTCGTCCGGACGCCGGGCGAGCACCCGCCCGCGGATCAGCTCCTCGGCGGCGCGGTCGGCCTCGGTGACCACGTCGATGGCCGAGCTCTTGGTGTCGGCCACCGTGACGGTGCCGCGGGCGCGCTCGCGCACCAGGTCGGCCGCCGCGCGGGCGGCGTCGAGGGCCACCTCGGCGAGCTCACCGGTCATGCGTCGGTGCCGCACAGCGCCGGCCGGTCGGCCTGGGGGTTCGGGCAGCAGCCGACCGGGCAGCGGTCCCACAGCGGCCCGAGGCTGCCGACCGCGGCCCGGGCCGGCTCCTCGCCCCGCTCGGCGGCGGCCCGCTCGACCAGCAGGTCGCGGACCGCGGCGACGAACCGGGCGTCGTCACCCGGGGTGGCGGCGCGGCGGGCCGGCAGGCCGAGGCGCTCGGCGGTGGCGAGGGCCTCGGTGTCGAGGTCGTAGACGACCTCCATGTGGTCGGAGACGAACCCGACGGGCACGAGCACCACCGCGGGCACGCCCGTCCGCGGCGAGCTTCTCGAGGTGGTCGTTGACGTCGGGCTCGAGCCACGGCGTGTGCGGCGAGCCCGAGCGGGAGCAGTAGACGAGGTCGTGGTCGAGACCGATCCGCTCGGCTCACCACGGCGGCGACGTCGAGGTGCTGGGCCACGTAGGCGCCGCCGGCACCGGGCGGCCCGCTCGCGTCGTTCATCGCGGTCGGGATCGAGTGGGTGACGAACACCAGCCGGGCGCCGTCGCGCACGGCGTCCGGGAGATCGGCGAGCGCGGCCCGGGCGGCGTCGACGACCGGCTCGACGAAGCCCGGGTGGTTGAAGTAGTGGCGCAGCTTGTCGAGCACCGGTGCCCCCTCGGGCACCGACGCGACGGCGTCGAACAGGTTCTCCCGGTACTGCCGGCAGCCCGACCACGAGGAGTAGGCGCTGGTGACGAAGCACGCGGCGCGGGTGACGCCGTCGCGGGTCATCGCAGCGAGGGTGTCGGCGAGGTAGGGGTCCCAGTTGCGGTTGCCCCAGTAGACCGGCAGGTCGATGCCGTGCTCGGCGAGGTCGGCGCGCAGCGCGGCGAGGAACGCCCGGTTCTGGTCGTTGATCGGCGAGCGGCCGCCGAACCCGAAGTAGTGCTCGCCCACCTCCACCAGCCGCTCGCGAGGGATCCCGCGGCCGCGGGTGACGTTCTCGAGGAACGGCACGACGTCGTCGGGACCCTCCGGCCCTCCGAACGAGACCAGCAGGAGCGCGTCGTACGGCGAGACACTGGGCCGCTGGTCGGGCCGCTCGTCGGAATTGGGCACGCGGCCATCGTAGGGAGGACGATGAAGGGGCAATGGTCAGCACCACACTCCGCCGCACGTTGGGCCCCTATCGGCGGATCCTCGCCCGGCCCGGCACCGCGCGGTTCTCGGTCGCGGCGGTGGTGGCGCGGCTGCCGATCTCGATGGTCGGGCTGGGCATCGTGCTGCTCGTCGAGGCCGAGACCGGGTCGTACGGCCTGGCCGGTTCGGTGTCGGCCGTGGGCCTGGTGGCCAACGCGGGCGCGGCCATCGTCCAGGGCCGCCTGATCGACCGGCTCGGCCAGTCGAAGGTGCTGCCCGCGGCGATCACGGTGTGGGGCGTGGCCCTTGCCCTGCTGATGTGGTCGGTCGAGCGCGACTGGGCGCTCGGGGTCACCTACGCGCTGGCCGCCGTCTCGGGCGCTGCCCTGCCCGGCGTCGGCTCGTGCGTGCGGGCCCGGTGGGCACACGTGCTCGACGACCCCGGCGAGGTGCAGACGGCGTTCGCGCTGGAGGCGCGTGCTCGACGAGGCCGTGTTCGTCGTCGGGCCGATCCTGGCCACCGTGCTCGCCACCGCGGTGCACCCGGTGGTGGGGCTGACGACGGCGCTCGTGGTCGGCCTGACCTTCACCCTCGCCTTCGCCGCGCAGCGGTCCACCGAGCCGCCGCCCCACCCGGTGGCGCGCGCCGCCGAGGTGCGCGCCCGGATGCCGTGGCCGACCGTGCTGCCGCTCACCGCCGCCTGCCTGGCCCTCGGCACCCTGTTCGGCGCGGCCGAGGTCACCACCGTCGCCTTCGCCGACGAGCGCGGCAGCACCGGCCCGGCGGGCTTCCTGCTCGCGCTCTGGGCGGCCGGCAGCCTGATCTCGGGCGTGGTCACCGGGGCCGTGGCGTGGCGCCGCGGGGCCGTCCTGCGGCTCCGGGTGGGTGCGGCCGCGCTGACGCTGGCGATGGCGCCGCTGGTGCTCATCGAGTCGATGGCGCTGATGGGCGCCGTGCTGTTCGTCGCCGGGTTCGCCATCGCCCCGACGCTGATCGCCGCGATGTCGCTGGCCGAGCGGACCGTGCCGTCGTCCCGGCTCACCGAGGGCATGGCCTTCCTGCACACGGGGATCGTCGCCGGCGTCGCGCCCGGTGCAGCCCTGGCCGGCATCGTGGTCGACGCCTCCGGTGCCTCGCCGGCCTACCTCGTGTCGGTGGCCGCGGGCGCCGGCGCCCTGCTCGCCGGGCTCGCCACCCGCACCCCGGCGCCGGCCGACCCACCCGTGGGTGTGGGCGCCGTTCAGGCGCCGTAGGCAGGGCGCTGCACGATTCACTGGTTAACCAGTGAATTGTGCACTTCACATAGGAACCTTCCTGTGTGAAGTGCCGGTTTCACTGGTTAACCAGTGATTCGAGCAGGTCACACGCTGGACGACCCGGTGGGGATCGGCGCCTGCCAGTGCCGCCAGATGGCGAGCAGCCGCCAGGTGAGGCAGACGAGCGCCCCGGCGACCGCCACCGGCACCAGCGGCAGGTCGAGCCGGACGCCACCCACGGCCACGCCCGCGCCGGCGAGGGCCGGAATGGCGTACAGCTCGCCGCGGAACACCACCGGCACCCGCCCGGCGAGCACGTCGCGCAGCAGGCCGCCGCCGATGCCGGTGGTCATGCCGAGCAGGGCAGCGGGCAGCGGCCCGAGGCCGTAGTCGAGCGCCTTGAGGGCGCCCGAGACGGTGAACAGCGCGAGCCCGAACGCATCGGAGACGTTCACCGCCAGCTCCATCCGGCCCAGCGCCGGGTGGTAGGCGAAGGCGAGCAGGCCGGCGGCGACGGGGACGATCAGGTAGCGCCAGTCGGCGAGGGCGGCTGGCGGGGTGGCCCCGATGAGGACGTCGCGCAGGAAGCCGCCGCCCAGCCCGGTGGTGCCGGCCAGGATGAGGACGCCGAACACGTCGAGCTGCTTGCGGACGGCGACCAGTCCGCCCGAGAGCGCGAAGACGAAGATCCCCAGCAGATCGAGGATCACGAGGGTGCCCGGCACGCCGTCAGGTTAGGGAGCGCAGGACGCTCGCTGCCGTAGGCTCGACCGCAAGCCGGACTTCCCCTCCAAACCGGCCGCGGACAGGGAAAGCAGACAGGCCGATGGCGCACCTCACGCTCGCCGGAGCGAGCGACGACGGCAAGCGACTCCTGCTCCTCGACGACCGTGGCACGGAGTTCACGCTCGACGTCACGCCTTCCCTGCGCGCCGCGCTCCGTGGTGACGCCGCCCGCCTCGGCCAGCTGGAGATCCCGATGGACAGTTCCCTCCGCCCGCGCGACATCCAGGCGAAGATCCGAGCCGGCTGGACCGCGGAGCAGGTCGCGCAGGTGGCCCACACCAGCGTCGACAGGATCATGCCGTTCGTCGCCCCGGTGCTCGCCGAGCGCGAGCACGTCGCCGAACGCGCGCAGCGCGCCCACGTGCGGCGGCCGGCGTCGGAGTCGGGCGGGTCCGGTGGCACCGGGTCGCGCACGCTGGGCGACGTCGTCGCCGGTCACCTGCGCGCCACCAACGTCGACCCCGGCATCGTCGGCTGGGACGCCTGGCGTCGCGAGGACGGCCGCTGGACCCTCTCCGCCTCCTACGACGTCGGCGCCCGCTCCGGCATCGCACATTTCACCTACGACGCCCCGGGCAGCTACGTCGTCGTCGACGACGACGACGCCCGCTGGCTCGTCGGCGACGGCGGCGACACCCCGGCGGCCGACCCCACCGACGACCTGCGCGAGGTCCGGGAGCGGCGGCTCTCGGCGGTGCCCGCCAGCCTCCCCGACCACGACTCCGACGAGCTCCCGCTGGGCGACGACGCCATCGAGCTGGTGTCGCGACGACCCGGAGGCCACCACCGCCGAGATCGCCGCCACCGACCCCGACCCCGCCGAGGTCGCCGACGAAATCGATGAGATCGGCGAGCCGGCCGCGGCGGAGCCCGAGCCGGCGGTGGAAGACCCGGCGGCCGAGGAGCCGCCGGGCGAGGAGGCGGGCCGCCGCCCCAAGCGCAAGGGCCGGGCCTCGGTGCCGAGCTGGGACGAGATCATGTTCGGCGGCGGGGACGCCCCGCGCTGAGCCCCTGTTCCACCTCCTGACCCGCCGGTAACCTCCGGCCATGTCGTACTTCGTCACCGGGGCCACCGGGTTCATCGGCCGTCATCTCGTCGAGGAGCTCGTCGACCACCGCGACGGCGAGATCTTCGTGCTCGTGCGCGCCGGCTCGCTGGCCCGCATGGAGGCGCTCATCGCGCGCTGGGGGTCGGGCCGGGTCACGCCGGTCGTCGGCGACCTCGCCGAGCCGAACCTCGGCGTCGACCCGGCCTGGGTGAGCGAGCACGCCGGCAAGGTCGACCACTTCTTCCACGTCGCCGCGATCTACGACATGACTGCCGACGACGCCACCAACGAGACCATGAACGTCGGCGGCACGCGGCACGCGATCGAGCTGGCGGCCGCGCTCGGCGCGGGGTGCTTCCACCAGGTGTCGTCGGTCGCCGCGGCCGGTGAGTACCGCGGCGTGTTCGACGAGTCGATGTTCGACGAGGGCCAGCACCTGCCGTCGCCGTACCACCGCACCAAGTACGAGTCGGAGAAGATCGTCCGCGAGGAGTGCGGGGTGCCGTGGCGGGTGTACCGCCCGGCGATCGTCGTCGGTCACTCGCAGACCGGGGCGATGGACAAGGTCGACGGCCCCTACTACTTCTTCCCCGCCTTGAAGGTGATGCGCGACCGGCTGCCCGCCTGGCTGCCACTGGTCGGCGTCGACCTCGGGCAGACCAACGTGGTGCCCGTCGACTACGTCGCCAAGGCGATGGACCACCTCGCCCACGTGCCCGACCGCGACGGCGAGGCGTTCCACCTGGTCAACCCCGAGCCGCAGGACACCGTCGAGATGGTGAACGCGTTCTGCGCGGCCGCCGGGGCGCCGCGGTTCGCGACGCCGGGCTCGGTGCTGCCCGTGCCCGAGGCGCTGCGGCCGGGCGCCATCCTCAACCGGCTGGTCAAGCAGGCGCCGGTGCAGCTGGTGCTCGACCAGACCCTCGGCCGGCTCGGCATCCCCGCCGAGGTGCTCGCCCACACCGGGTTCACCGCCGTGTTCGACTCCCGCCGCACCGAGCAGGCGCTCGCCGGGTCGGGCATCGCCGTCCCCGACCTCGAGAGCTACGTCCGCGTGCTCTGGACCTACTGGGAGGAGCACCTCGACCAGGCCACCGGCCGCGACTCGAAGATCCGCGCCGCACTCCAGGGCAAGTACGTCGTGATCACCGGGGCGTCGTCCGGCATCGGCCAGGTGACGGCGCTCAAGGTCGCCCAGGCCGGCGGCGTGCCGGTGCTCGTGGCGCGCGGCAAGGACAAGCTGGAGGACACCAGGGCCACCATCGAGCGCCGCGGCGGCACGGCGTACGTGTTCCCGTGCGACCTCTCCGACCTCGAGGCCATCGACCGGCTCTGCGAGACGCTGTGCGCCGAGCTCCCGTCGGTCGACTTCGTGGTCAACAACGCCGGCCGCTCGATCCGGCGCTCGCTGCGGCTCTCCCAGGACCGCTTCCACGACTTCGAGCGCACGATGCAGCTCAACTACTTCGGCGCCATCCGGTTGGTCATGGGCCTGATGCCGGCCATGCACAAGCAGAAGTCCGGCCACATCGTGAACGTGTCGTCGATCGGCGTGCAGACGAACCCGCCGCGGTTCTCGGCCTACGTGGCGTCGAAGTCGGCGCTGGACTCGTGGAGCAACGTGGTGGCCTCGGAGGTGGTCGGTAACGGCATCACCTTCACCAACATCCACATGCCGCTCGTGCGGACGCCGATGATCGCCCCCACCAAGCTCTACGACAAGTTCCCCACCATCTCACCGGCGCAGGCGGCCGACATCCTGGTGGAGGCGATGGTGGAGCGGCCCCACGAGATCAACACGCTGCTCGGCAACGTCGGCGCCGTCGCCCACACCGTGGCCCCGAAGCTCTCCTTCCGGCTGCTCAACATGGCCTACCACGTGTTCCCCGACTCGGCCGCCGCCAAGGGCAAGGACCCGGCTGTCCAGCCGGGCGCCCGCGAGAGCGAGCAGATCATGTTGGCCCGGGTGTTCAAGGGCGTGCACTGGTGATCTGCACCGACCGAGGAACGAGGTCGGAGCAGATCGATGGTGGTTGAGTAGCACGGCGTGACTGAGCTTGCGAAGTCATGGCGGGCGTATCGAAACCTCGTGAGGTCAACGCGAACTGAGCCGTCGCCGGTTGGCGAGATCGGCTCTGTCGTCTCGATACGCGCCGTTGCGGGCTCGTTCCTCGCCCGCAGGCGCTACTCGACGTGCGCTCGCGACGCGTCCGAGCTCGTTCCTCGCTCGACCGCTGCTCCCTTCCGCACCCACTCGCTCCAGCTGCCGGGGTAGAGCGCGGCGGTCACGCCGATGCGCTCCAGGGCGAGCAGGTCGTGGGTGGCGGTGACGCCGG
The DNA here is from genome assembly GCA_963808855.1 of uncultured Actinomycetota bacterium. Lineage (GTDB taxonomy): Bacteria > Actinomycetota > Actinomycetes > Propionibacteriales > Nocardioidaceae > Nocardioides. The sequence goes on from CAWEHA010000004.1 coordinate 71,657, forward strand.
AGCCGCAGTAGACGGCGACGTCGGCGTCGCCGTCCTCGACGCCGGCCGCGGCGTAGAGCGCGCGCAGCTGGTCGGCGGGGCGGAACCGGCCGTCGGCGCCGAGGTTGGTGCTCGTGGGCACGTTCACGGCGCCGGGGATGTGGCCGGCCACCGGGTCGACGGGCTCGACCTCGCCGCGGTAGCGCTCGGGGGCGCGGGCGTCGACGACCACACCGGCGTCGGTCACGGAGTCGGCGTCGACGACGGGCAGCCGGCCGGGCGCGGCCTCGAAGTCGCCCGGCTCGGTGGTCACGGCGCCGGTCTCGACCTCGCCGCCGTCGGCCACCCAGGCCGCCCAGCCGCCGTCGAGCACGCGGACGTCGTCGTGGCCGTGGTGGCGCAGCAGCCACCAGCAGCGACCGGCGGCGTGCGCCGCCCAGTCGTCGTACACGACGACGGGCCGGTCGCTGCCGCACACCGCCGCGCCGCATCGCGGCAGCGAACACCTCGGGGTCGGGCAGCGGATGCCGGCCGCCGTCGCCCGGCGGGGCGGCGAGCTCGGTGTCCAGGTCGACGTAGGCGGCTCCGGGCACGTGGCCCGCCTCGTGCTCCGCCGGGCCGCCGGGCCCGCCCATCCGGTAGCGCACGTCGAGCACGGTCACCGTGCCGAGGAGCTCGCGCAGCTCGGCCGGGGTCACGATCGGGTCCACGGCCCCATCGTTGCGCAGTGGTCCCTGAGGCGGTGAGGCTGCGGCCATGACGTACTTCCCCGGGTTGGCCGGACCGCTGCCCGACGAGCTGGTCCGGGTGCGTCACGGCGACGACGAGTACTTCCTCGACCTCGTCGCCCTCACCAGCAACTACCAGTGCATCTACGGCCGCGGCTGCCAGGGCACGACGCCGCTGCGAGGCGAGGGCCCCGGTCAGCACCGTCCGGCAGATCTCGGTGTCACGGGGTGCTGTCGCACCGGCCCCGGCTTCGGCGCTCGCACCGACCAGGTCGGGGACGCCGACCCCGCCGAGGTCGACTCCCCGTTGCGGGTGCTGCCGTACGTCGAGGCCCTGACCCCGGACGAGGCCCAGCACCACGACCTCATCGCGACGGGCGCGTGGTACCAGGAGGACGACGACGCGGACGCGCAGATGGCCGTGGTGGAGGGCAACTGCATCTTCCTCAACACCGAGATGTCGAACGGCCGGACCGGGTGCGCGCTGTTCCACCTCGCCGAGCGCGTCGGCGTCGATCCGCGGCACACGCGGCCCCGGATCTGCCACAGCACCCCGGCGGCGGCGTTCACGATGGCGGACGACAACGAGAGCATCAGCGGCGGGTTCCGGATTCTGGTCACGCTGCGACCGCCGTGGATCGGCTGGTTCTCCCCGGAGGGCTACTTCTGCACCTCCGACCCGCCGCCTACTCGGCGACGGACCCGGTGTTCCGCCGGATGGCCACGGAGTTCTCGTTCCTGCTGGGCGAGGACGTCTACGGGACTCTCCTGCCGGTGCTCGAGCAGGCGTGGGCCGAGCGCGGGGAGCGGCTGCAGAAGACCTGGGGCACGCCCGTGCCGCTGGAGACACCGAAGTGGGCCCGCTGAGGCCGAATTGACAACGGTTCTCAATAACTTGAGAATCGTTCTCATGAAGCGACTCGCCCTCCTCGCCTGTCTCGCGCTGGTCGCCACCGGCTGCAACGCCTTCGCCGACGACACCGGCAGCGCCGACGGCGAGGTCGTCGTGGCGGCCGCGTTCTACCCGCTCGCGTTCGTGGCGGAGCGGGTGGCGGGCGACCACGCCGACGTCGAGCTGCTCACCCGGCCCGGTGGCGAGCCGCACGACCTCGAGCTCAACATCGAGCAGACCGCCACCATCGCGAACGCCGACCTCGTCGTGTACGAGTCCGGGTTCCAGCCGGGCGTCGACGACGCCGTGGCGCAGAACGCCGCCGGGTCGACCCTCGACGCCGCCGCCGTCGTCGGGCTGCAGCCGTTCGCCGAGGAGCGACCACCACGAGGACGACGGAGCCGAGCACCACGAGGACGACGGCCACGACCACGAGGGCGACCTCGACCCCCACTTCTGGCTCGACCCGCTGCGCATGGCCGACCTCGGCGAGGCGGTGGCCGACGAGCTGGCCGACCTCGACGAGGACCACGCCGACGACTACCGCGCCAACGCCGCCGCGCTGCGCGCCGACCTCGAGGAGCTCGACGGCGAGCTCGGAGTCCGGTCTGGCGCGACTGCGAGCGCTCCACCATCGTGGTGTCGCACGACGCCTTCGGCTACCTGTCCAAGTACGGCCTCGAGGTCGCGCCGGTGGCGGGCCTCTCCCCCGAGGCCGAGCCCACCACCGCCGTCCTGGCCGACCTCCAGGAGCTGATCGAGCACGACGGCATCACCACCGTGTTCAGCGAGCGGCTCGCGAGCCCGCGCTTCGTCGAGGCGCTGGCCCGCGACGCCGGCGTCGACGCGGCCGTGCTCGACCCGGTCGAGGGGCTCAGCGACGAGACGGCCGACGAGGACTACCTTTCGCTGATGCGCGAGAACCTGGCCGTGCTCCGGCAGGCGAACGGATGCGAGTGAGATGAGCGAGACCCCGCTCGCGCTGGTCGACGGCGCGGTGGCGCTGGGCGGGCGCCCGGTCCTGCGCGGCATCGACCTGCGCGTCGAGGCCGGCGAGTTCGTCGCGCTGCTCGGGCCCAACGGGTCCGGCAAGTCCACCCTGGTGCGGGCCCTGATCGGCCTGCGCCCGCTGGCCCGGGGTCGGCTGGAGCTCTTCGGCACCCCGGTCGACCGGTTCACCGCGTGGTCGCGGATCGGCTACGTGCCCCAGCGCAGCGGCGCCGGGTCCGGGCGTGCCGGCGTCGGTGCGCGAGGTGGTCGCGTCCGGCCGGCTCACCCACCGCCGGCTGCTGCGCCCCTCCTCGCCGCACCGACCGGCGTGCCATCGACGACGCCATCGCGCTGGTCGGGCTCGCCGACCGCGCCCGCGACGGCGTCACCCAGCTCTCCGGCGGCCAGCAGCAGCGGGTGCTCATCGCCCGGGCGCTGGCCGGCGACCCGGACCTGTTCGTGCTCGACGAGCCGACCGCCGGCGTCGACCAGGCCCAGCAGCAGGTGCTGGCCGACACCCTCGCCGACCCTGAAGGCGCGCGGCGTCACCGTGGTGCTCGTGGCCCACGAGCTCGGGCCGCTGGCCTCGCTGGTCGACCGCGCCGTCGTGCTGCGCGACGGGCGGATCGAGTACGACGGGCCCGTCGTCCCCGCCGAGCACGTCGGCGGCCACGACCACCCGGCCCACCACGTGCAGCCGGCCGCGGCACGACCACGCCCCGCACATCGTCTCCCCGCTCGAGGGCCGGTCGCACTGATGGACCTCGTCGAGCTGTTCGCCTAACCGTTCATGCAGCGGGCGCTGCTGGCCGCGCTGTTCACCGGCCTGGCGGCGCCCGCCATCGGCACCTACCTGGTGCAGCGACGGCTCGCGCTGATGGGCGACGGCATCGGCCACGTCGCCGTCACCGGCGTCGCGCTCGGCCTGCTCACCGGCTTCTCCCCCACCTGGATGGCGGTCGCTGGTGGCGATCCTCGGCGCCGTGGCGATCGAGGTGGTGCGCGAGCGCGGCCACACCAACGGCGACGTCGCGCTGGCGCTGCTGTTCTACGGCGGCCTGGCCGGCGGCGTGATGCTCACCGGGCTCGGCGGGCAGAGCGCGGCCCGGCTGCAGCAGTACCTGTTCGGCTCGATCACCACGATCTCGCCCGCCGACGTGATCACCGTGATGGTGCTCGCCGCGCTGGTGATCGTCGTCTGCGTGGGGCTGGCGCCGCAGCTGTTCACCGTCGCCCAGGACCAGGAGTTCGCGCGGGTCGCGGGCCTCAACGTGCGGGTCTACAACGTGCTGGTCGCCGTGCTCGCCGCCGTCACCGTCACCGTCGCGATGCGCACCGTCGGGCTGCTGCTGGTCTCGGCGCTGATGGTGGTGCCGGTGGCGACGGCCCAGCAGCTCACCCGCTCGTTCCGCAGCACCCTGCTCGCCGCGATGGGTCTCGGCCTGGTGGCGTCGGTGGGTGGTCTCGGCATCGCCGCGGTCGCGTCCTACCGGGTCACGGTGGCGCCGGGGCCGAGCATCGTGCTGCTCTCGCTCGCCGGCTTCGTCGTCACCTGGCCGGTCGGTGTCTGGCTGCGACATCGCGCGCTGCTGCGCGCGCCGTTCGACGACGAGCCGCCACCCGCGCACGACGTCAGCGCCGACCACGATCACGACCACGACGGCCACGAGCACGGCCCCGGCTGCGGCCACGTCGCCGTCCCCCACGACGACCACGTCGACTACGTGCACGACGGCCACCGCCACGCCCCCCACGGCGAGCACTACGACGAGCACTGACGAGGGCCCGCGAGCCGCGAGCGGGTGCCCTCGTCGTTGGTGGTTGAGCAAGCGACCGCGACTGAGGAACGACGTCGCGCGGAGCGCGTCGAAACCTCGTGAGGGCTGTACCAAGGCCGACTGGTCAGGCCCTGCCGTACCGCCGGTCCCGATCGGCGTAGATCTGGATCGCGTTCCACAGCGCGAGCCGGTCGACGTCGGGCCAGAGGATGTCGGTGAAGACCATCTCGGCGTAGGCGGCCTGCCAGAGCACGAAGTTCGAGAGGCGCTGCTCGCCGGAGGTGCGCCACACGAGGTCGGCGTCGGCCACCTCGGGCACGTAGAGGTGCTGGGCGAAGGTGCGCTCGGTGATCTTCTCCGGGTTGAGCCGGCCCGCCTTCACCTCGCGCGCGATCGAGCGGGCGGTGTCGGCGAGCTCGGCGCGGCCGCCGTAGTTGACGCACATCGTGAGGGTGAGGACGTCGTTGTCGCGGGTGAGCTCCTCGGCCACCTGGAGCTCCTTGATCACCGACTTCCACAGCCGCGGCGACCGCCCGGCCCAGCGCACCCGGACGCCGAGCTCGTGCATCTCGTCGCGCCGGCGGCGGATCACGTCGCGGTTGAAGCCCATGAGGAACTTCACCTCGTCCGGCGAGCGGGTCCAGTTCTCGGTGGAGAACGCGTAGGCCGACACCGCCTTCACGCCGATCTCGATCGCCCCCTCGACGACGTCGAACAGCGCCGCCTCCCCCATCTCGTGACCCCGGGTGCGCGGCAGCCCGCGCTGCTGCGCCCACCGGCCGTTGCCGTCCATCACGATCGCGACGTGCTTCGGCACCAGGTCCTTCGGGATGCTCGGCGGTCGCGCCCCCGACGGATGCGGAGTCGGGGGTCGGACGGCGCGGCGCACGGCCCCGACGCTATCGCCGACCCGTCACTCGTGCGCTGACCCGTCACTCGACAACTGACGGGTCAGCGCATTACTGACGGGTCAGCGCATTACTGACGGGTCAGCGCTCGACGTAGGCCAGGGATCGGAGCGAGCGCTCGAGGTGCCAGGCGAGGAAGGCGGCCACCAGGCCGGAGGCCTCCTTGAGGTGGCGGGGGTCGGCGGCCTCGACGACGGGCCAGTCGCCGGCGAGCAGCGCGCCGAGCACGGCGATGGTCTCGGCGGCCGGGGACGCCGAGCCGGGGATGCGGCAGGTGGTGCAGAGCATCCCGCCCATGCCGGGGTTGAACCAGCGGTGCGGTCCGGGGCGGCCGCAGTGGGCGCACGTCTCGAAGGACGGCGCGTAGCCGGCCACCGAGAGCGCCCGCAGCAGGTAGGAGTCGAGCACCTGACCGGGCCGCCGCTCGCCGCCGGTCATCGCCCGCAGTCCGCCGATGAGCAGCAGGAACTGCTGCACGGCGGGCTCCTTCTCCTCCGGCACCAGCCGGTCGGCGGTCTCGAGCATCGCGGTGCCGGCGGTGTAGCGCCCGTAGTCGCCGCCGAGGCCGGCCGCGAACGGCTGCCGGGTCTCGGCCTGGGTGACGATGTCGAAGGTGCGGCCCTCGGCCAGCTGCAGGTCGACATGGGTGAACGGCTCGAGCCGGGAGCCGAACTTCGACGTCGTGCGCCGCACCCCCTTGGCCACCGCGCGCACCCGCCCGTGCTGACGCGTCAGCAGGGTGATGATGCGGTCGGCCTCGCCCAGCTTGTGGGTGCGCAGCACGACCGCCTCGTCGCGGTAGAGGGCCACCGCCCCAGTCTGCCGGGTCCGAGGTCAGGTTTCCGGGACGGCTACGGGGGTTTCGAGGCTCCTCCCTCGTTCCTCGGTCGGAGCACCTCAACCGACGACGCCGACCGGTCCCAGCACTCCGCGGCGAACTCCGCGGCCTCGCGGTCGAGCCGGTCGGGCCAGAACCGCCACTCCAGGATGCTGTGGGCCCGCTCGAACCGCGCGTTCGGCAGCTCGCGGGCGAGCATCGCGGCGTCCGCGGCCGGGTGGATCGGGTCGGCCGGGTGGCCCACCACCAGCGCCGGCACGGTGATGCGCCGGCGCTGCGCCGACGACGGTGCGATCCGCCCGAAGAACAGCCCGTGCACGTAGGCGGCGACGGCGTCGGCCCGCTGGTCGAGGGTGTCGAGCACGATGCCGGCCCAGAACGGAACCACGCCACGGGGCACCGGCCGCGTCAGCCGGCGCAGTCCGTTGACGGTGAACGGCGCGAACCGGGCCGCGAACATCAGCGGCGCGAAGGCGAGCATGCCCGCCTCCAGCGCGTTGTCGAGCACGGGCATCTCGACCAGCAGCCCCCGCACCCGCTCGGGAGCCTCGACGGCGAGCTCGAGCGACACGTTCGCCCCGAGCGACGTCCCACCCACCACCGCCTGCTCCGCGCCGAGGTGGTCGAGCAGCGCCTCCACCTGCTCGGCGAAGGCGGTCATCGAGTACCGCAGCGGGTCGGCGGGCTTGTCGGAGCGGCCGTGGCCGAGCAGGTCGAGGGTGACGACGTGCAGTCCCTCGGCCGCCATCGCCCGGGCCAGCGGCTGGTGCATCCGGCGCGGCATCAGCTGGCCGGGCAGCAGCACCACCCAGGCGTCGCCGGCGCCGTACTCGGTGTACTCGAGCCGGTCGCGGTCGGGTCCGTGGAAGAACTGCCCGATGCGCTCCGAGACCAGGGTCACTGGGCTCCCCGGTTGACGGCGCTCACGACCGCGCGCAGCGACGCGGTGACGATGTTGGGGTCGAGCCCGACGCCCCACAGCACCTGGTCACCCACCGCGCACTCGACGTAGGCCGCGGCGATGGCGTCGCCGCCGGCCGAGAGCGCGTGCTCCTGGTAGTCGAGCACCCGGACGTCGAGATCGGGCAGCACGCCGTTGATCGCGTCGACGAACGCCGCGATCGGCCCGTTGCCGGAGCCCTCGAGCATCCGGTGCTCGCCGTCGACGTAGACCCCGACGCTGAGGGCGTCCTTCTCCCCCGCCGCCGAGCTGGTGTGCACCGAGTTGAGCTTCAGCGGCGTCTCGCGGTCGAGGTACTCGGCGCGGAAGGAGGCCCAGATCTCCTCGGGCGTGACCTCGCCGCCCTCGCTGTCGGTGCGCTGCTGGATGACGCGGCTGAACTCGATCTGCGCGCGCCGCGGCAGGTCGAGCTTGTGCTCGGTCTTGAGGATGTAGGCCACGCCGCCCTTGCCCGACTGGCTGTTCACCCGGATCACGGCCTCGTAGGACCGGCCGACGTCCTTGGGGTCGATCGGCAGGTACGGCACCGCCCACGGGTGCTCGTCCACGGGGACGCCGGCCTCGGCGGCGTCGCGCTCCAGCGCCTCGAACCCCTTCTTGATCGCGTCCTGGTGGGAGCCCGAGAACGCCGTGTAGACGAGGTCGCCGCCGTAGGGGTGGCGCTCGCCCACCGGCAGCTGGTTGCAGTACTCGACGGTGCGCCGGACCTCGTCGATGTCGCCGAAGTCGATCTGCGGGTCGATGCCGTGGGTGAGCAGGTTGAGGCCGAGCGTGACCAGGCAGACGTTGCCGGTGCGCTCGCCGTTCCCGAACAGGCAGCCCTCGATCCGGTCGGCGCCGGCGAGGTAGCCGAGCTCGGCGGCGGCCACCGCCGTGCCGCGGTCGTTGTGCGGGTGCAGCGAGAGGACGACGTGCTCGCGGTGCCGCAGGTGGCGGTTCATCCACTCGATGGAGTCGGCGTACACGTTCGGGGTGGCCATCTCGACGGTGGCCGGCAGGTTGATGATCACCGGCTTGTCGGCGGTGGGCTCGAAGACGTCGAGCACCTCGTTGCACACCCGGACGGCGAACTCCAGCTCGGTGCCGGTGTAGCTCTCCGGGCTGTACTCGTAGAGCACCTCCGTGCCCGGGACGGTCTCCTCGTACTTCTTGCACAGCCGCGCACCCTGGACGGCGATGTCGCAGATCCCGTCCATGTCGAGGCCGAAGACGACCCGCCGCTGCAGCGTCGAGGTGGAGTTGTAGAGGTGGACGATGGCCTGCTTGGCGCCCTTGATCGACTCGAAGGTGCGCTCGATGAGCTCCTCGCGTGCCTGGGTGAGCACCTGGATCACGACGTCGTCGGGGATCAGGTCCTCCTCGACGAGCTGCCGCACGAAGTCGAAGTCGGTCTGGCTCGCGGCCGGGAAGCCGACCTCGATCTCCTTGTAGCCCATCCGCACGAGCAGCTCGAACATGGTGCGCTTGCGCACCGGGCTCATCGGGTCGATGAGCGCCTGGTTGCCGTCACGCAGGTCGACGGCGCACCACCGCGGCGCCTGCGTCATCGTGCGGTCGGGCCAGGTGCGGTCGGCGAGCACCACGGGCGTGAACGGCTCGTAGCGCTGGAACGGCATCCCGCTCGGCTGCTGGGGGTTCCTGCTGGTCATGGCTGAAGCTCCTGCTCGGTGTCTCCTCGGGTGCCGGCGCGGTGCGAACCTCCGCAGCGAGGAGGTCGGCGTTCAGACCCCGCTGCGGCGGCGAAGGAGGAGGAGCGTGCGCGTCATGACGCCTCACGATAACCGGTCCGGGCGTCGTCCGCGCGCGTGTGTCCGGGCCACGTACCATCGGCCCCCGTGAGGGGTGGGGTCCGGAGGTTGCTGCTCGCCGTGGCGGCGGCGACCCTGGCGAGCCTGCTCGTGGGCTGCGGTGACGACGAGCAGCCGCAGGGCGGCAACGCCGACCCCGACCAGGTCGACAGCGTCGACGTGCCCGAGCTCGGCTCGTGCCGGGTGCTCGCCCCCGACGACATCGCGGCCGCCAGCAATGCCACCGAGACCGTCGAGTGCACCGAGGAGCACACCGCCCAGACCTACGCCGTCGGCGAGCTGCCCGACGAGCTCGAGGACACCTCGTACGAGTCCGAGGAGCTGGGCCGGTTCGCCTACCGCACCTGCGGCACCAAGCTCCAGAAGTTCCTCGGCGCCGACGAGAGCCTCTCGCTGCGCACGGTGCTCACCTGGGCCTGGTTCCGGCCCTCCGAGAAGGCGTGGGACGAGGGCGCGCGCTGGTACCGCTGCGACGTCGTCGGCGGCAGCGAGAAGAGCGACCGGCTGCTGCCGCTGCCCGAGACCGCCCAGGGGCTGCTCGGCGGGCGGCCCGACGACCGCTGGCTGGTGTGCGTGTCCGGCCCCGCCGTCTCCTCGGGCACCAAGGTGCCGTGCTCGAAGCCGCACGACTGGCGCGCGGTCACGACGATCAAGGTCGGCGAGCCCGACGAGGACTACCCGGGCGACCGGGTCGTCGAGGTCACCACCCGCGACTTCTGCTCCAAGTCGGTCGGCGCCTGGCTCAACTACCCCGTCGACTTCGACTACGGCTACACCTGGTTCCACCAGCCCGAGTGGGACGCCGGCAACCGGCGGTCGGTCTGCTGGGCCAAGACGCCCGACTGATGCGTCGCCTTCTCCTGCTGCTGGGGTGCCTGCTGCTGGCTGCGGGGTGCTCCGGCTCCACCGACGACGCCTCGCCGGACTCCCCGTCGTCCTCGTCCTCGTCGCCCCCGCCGTCCCCGACGCCCGCCGCCGACGTCGAGCAGCCGCCGAACGGCGTCTGCTACCGGCTCGCCTACGAGGACGCCGTCGCGCCCACCACCGCTGCCCGCTCGGCCCCGTGCCGGCGCGCGCACACCGCGGAGACCTTCGTCGTGGGCACCGTCGACGCGCTGGTGGACGGGCACCTGCTCGCGATCGACTCCGAGCTGGTGCAGCAGCGGGTGGCCGAGACCTGCCCGGCGCGGCTGCGCGAGCACGTCGGCGGATCCGTGGACGACCTCCGGCTGAGCATGCTGCAGGCGGTGTGGTTCACGCCCACCGTCGAGGACGCCGACGCCGGCGCCGACTGGTACCGCTGCGACGTCGTCGCCCTCGCCGGCCCCGAGCGGCTGGCCGAGGTGCGCGGCTCGCTGGCCGGGGCGCTGCGGGAGCGGGGCGCCGACGACTACGCGATGTGCGGCACGGCCAGCCCCGACGCGAACGACTTCGAGCGGGTCGCCTGCGCCCAGCGGCACTCGTGGCGTGCGGTCGACGTCGTCGACCTCGTCGGCCTCGCCGACCGCCAGGGCCGCTACCCCGGCCCCCGCGTCGTCACCAACGCCGGCCAGACGCCCTGCGAGGACGCCGGCGCCGCCGCCGCCGAGGACGCCCTCGACTACGAGTGGGCCTACGAGGCCCCCGACCGCGCCCAGTGGAACGCCGGCCAGACCTTCGGCCGGTGCTGGGCGCCGGACGGTGGTTGAGGTGCTCCGGAGCGAGGCACGAGCGGAGGAGCCTCGAAACCTCCACAGCCGATCCGCCCAGGGTTCCCGAGATCCCTCCCGAGGTTTCGAGGCTCAGGCCTGGCGGCCTTCGCACCTCAACCAGCGTGGCCGTCAGAAGCCCAGCCTGCGCAGCTGGCGGGGGTCGCGCTGCCAGTCCTTGGCGACCTTGACGCGCAGGTCGAGGTGCACGGGGGTGCCCAGGAAGGCCTCGATCTGGTGGCGGGCCTGGGTGCCGACCTGCTTGAGCCGGGAGCCCTTGTGGCCGATCACGATGCCCTTCTGGGAGTCGCGTTCGACGAACAGGACGGCGTGCACGTCGAGCAGCGGCTTGTCGTCGGGCCGGTCCTCGCGCAGCGTCATCTCCTCCACCACGACGGCGATCGAGTGCGGCAGCTCGTCGCGGACGCCGTCGAGGGCGGCCTCGCGCACCAGGTCGGCGACGAGCAGCTCCTCGGGGGCGTCGGTGAGGTCGCCGTCCGGGTAGAGGGGCGGGCCCTCGGGGAGCCGGGCGACGAGGAGGTCGGCGAGCAGGTCGACCTGGTCGCCGGCGACGGCGGAGACCGGCACGACCTCGGCCCACTCGACCCCGGTCGACTCGCCGAGGGCGGCGATGTCGAGCAGGTGCTCGCCGATCCGATCGGGGGCGGCGAGGTCGGTCTTGGTGGCCACCGCGATCTTGAGCGTGTGGCGCACCTTGGCCATCTCCGTGACCAGGAACCGGTCGCCGGGGCCGATCTTCTCGTTGCTCGGGAAGCAGCACGCGACGACGTCGACCTCGGCCCAGGTGGTGCGCACCAGGTCGTTGAGCCGCTCCCCCAGCAGCGTGCGCGGGCGGTGCAGGCCGGGGGTGTCGACGAGGATCAGCTGGGCGTCGGGCCGGTGCACGATGCCGCGGACGACGGTGCGGGTGGTCTGCGGCTTGTCGCTGGTGATCACCACCTTCTGCCCCACCAGCGCGTTGGTGAGCGTCGACTTGCCGGCGTTCGGTCGGCCCACGAACGACACGAAGCCGCTGCGGTAGCCCTCCGGCACCTCGCTGAACCCGCTCACGCCTGCGCCTCGTCGTACTCGGCCCAGATCTCCTCGTCGCTCTTGCCCGCGGCCTTGCCGGCCCGCCAGATCGGGCCCGGGTCGACCGCGCGCGGCTGCCGGACGGCGTTCCCGCGCCAGTAGCCCATCACGTCGTACGCGGTGCTCGGCAGCTTCCGCTCCCGCATCAGGTGCTTGCGGATGGCCCGCATCTGCGACGACTCCCCCGCCATCCAGAAGTAGCCCTCGCCGTCCGGCCAGTCGATCGTCTCGACGACGCCGGCCAGCGCGCTCTGCCCGTCGCCGGGCTGCGTGAGCCAGGTGACGTCGGCGTCCGGCAGGTAGGAGGCGAGGTCGTCGGGCACCTCGGCCCACACCCGGGTCGGCAGGTCGACGGACTCGCCGATCCGCGCCATCGCCGGCAGCGCGGTGAGATCGCCGACGAGCAGCAGCCAGCGCGCGTCGTCGGGCAGAGCGAAGGAACCCTTCGGCTCGGTGACGGTGCAGTGCTGACCGACGACGTCGTCACGCGACGCCCACTCGGTGACCAGGCCGACGTCGTGCACCACGACGTCGAGCGTCAGCTCGGCGCCGTCCCACCGCCGCACCGTGTAGTAGCGGCTCTGGAACTGCCCCGGCACCACCAGCCCGACCCACTCGTCGGGCACCCCGGTGGTCGCGAAGCCGGCGAGCCCGGGCCCGCCGAGCACGAGCCGCACGAGGTGGTCGCTGAGCGGCTCGCGCCGCTCCACCACCGCCTCGTACGTCGTCGCCCGCGTGCTCACACCGCCATCATCGCCGACCCGTCACTTGTACAAGTGACGGGTCAGCGCACGAGTGACGGGTCACCACGTGGGGCGCAGCGGGAACCCGTCGTCGCCGTGGTCACCGGTGCGGACGGCGAGCACCTGGTGCAGCTGCACCTCGTTGCGCTCGAAGCCGATCCGGCACGAGGCCATGTAGAGGCCCCACACCCGCGCGGTGCCGATGCCGACCTCCGCGACGCAGGCGTCCCAGTTGGCGAGGAGGTTCTCGTTCCAGCCCTTGAGCGTGAGCGCGTAGTGGCGGCGCAGGTTCTCCTCGTGCATCACCTCGAGACCGGCGTCCTGGGCCTCGGTGATGATCGTGCCGCTGCCGGTGAGCTCGCCGTCGGGGAACACGTAGCGGTCGATGAACGCGCCGGTGGGCCGATTGCGGTTGTCGTGGCGGGTGATCGAGTGGTTGAGCAGCCGGCCCTCGGGACGCAGCTTGTCGCGCAGGAACCCGAAGTACGCCGGGTAGTTGCGGATCCCGATGTGCTCGGTGAGCCCGATCGAGCTCACCGCGTCGAACCCCGACTCGGCCACCTCGCGGTAGTCGAGGTGCCGCACCTCGCCCCGGTCGGCCAGCCCCTCGCGCTCCAGCATCGCCTGCGCCCAGGTGGCCTGCTGCTCGCTGAGCGTGACGCCGAGCGCGGTGACGCCGTACTCGCGCACGGCGTGCCGCACCATGCCGCCCCAGCCGCAGCCGACGTCGAGCAGCCGCTGGCCCGGCTGGAGGTCGAGCTTGCGGGCCACCAGGTCGTACTTCTCGGCCTGCGCCTCCTCCAGCGTGGCGCCCTCGTGCGGGAAGACCGCGCACGTGTAGGCCATCGACGGGCCCAGCACGTGCTCGTAGAAGGCGTTGGAGACGTCGTAGTGGTGGTGGATCACCTCGGCGTCGCGGGCCATCGAGTGCCGGAATCCCTCGACGACGCGGCGCCAGCGCGGCAGGTGCTCCTGCGGCGGCGGGGGCGGCGGCTTGAAGTTCGACCAGCCGAGGTCGCGCACGATCTGCACCAGCTCCGCCGGAGTCGGCGTGCGGAAGGCGGTCCGGTCCTTCAGCCGCGTCATCAGCTCGTACGGGTTGCCCGGATGGACGCCGTGCAGGACGAGATCGCCCATCACGTAGGCACGCGCCAGGCCGAGGTCGCCTGGCGCGGTGAGCAGGTAGGCCAGCCCGCGCGGCGTGGTCAGCTCGATGCTGACGTCGCACTCCTCGGGCCCGGCACTGCTGCCGTCGTACGCCGTGAAGCGCACGGGCATGCCGTCACGCATGAGCTCGGCGATCACGTCGCCGATGCGCAGCCTGGTCGTGGTGGTCGTCGTCGGGTCGAGCGTGTCGGTCACTGTCGTCGTACCGCCTTGTCGTAGAGCGTGGTCAGTCGATCGTCGGGGTCGTAGGCCTTCTTCACGCGGGCCAGGCCGGGTCCGTCGTAGAGGGCGTCGAAGGTGTCGCGGTCGTAGAACGCCTCGGAGTACAGCGACTTGTGGCCGCCCAGCTCGTGCACCCGCTCCTCGATCGCGCGGTTGCGGGGGGCGTCGACGGCCTCCGGGCCGACGTGCACGGTGCCCCAGAAGCCGGCGTTCACGTAGATCTCGCCGGGCTGCAGCGGGTACGTCGACCACGACCGCGTCGCGACGAGCGGGCACAGCCACACCGGCCGCATCCCGACCTCCGCGTCGAACCAGGTGAGGAAGTCGGCGATCCGCCCGAGCGGCACCTCGACGTCCTGGATCACCCGCTCCCGCAGCGGCCGGCCGGCGCGGCGGTCGAGCCGGTCGGCGATGTCGAAGCGGCGGTCGAGGCCGAGCAGCCGCATGTACACGTCCGAGCGACGCAGCCGGCGGGGCCAGACCCGGCGCAGCCGCGGGTGCTGGGCGCCGAACGCGCCGGAGCACCAGAACCAGTCGGTGTCCCAGCGCCACAGGTAGTCGTAGGCGGTGAGCAGATCGGTGTCGCGCTCGAGGAGCGACTTGTAGAACACCTGCTGCCCGGCGTAGTCGCTCGGGGTGCGGCCGTCCGTGGTGTCGGTCCAGGTGGCGAGGGTGAGCACGATCTCGTCGGGTGCGAAGGCGACGCCGTCCAGGCCGTCCACCCGCACGCCGTCGTGGGCACCGGTGGCCGTCACCGAGGCGATCACGGCGGCCGCCGCGCCGGCGTCGCCGAACCGCAGGTGCCGCAGCGCGACGAACGGCCCCACCGGCTCGAGGTCGATCACCAGCCGGGTGGCGTAGCCGAGGCTGCCGTAGGAGTTGGGGAACGCGTCGAACAGGTCGTCGCCGGGGCGGGTGGTGACCACCTCGCCGGCGCCGGTGAACACGTCCATCTCGCGCACCGACTCGTGCGGCAACCCGTTGCGGAACGACGTCGACTCGATCCCGAGCCCGGTGACCGCGCCGCCCAGCGTGATCGTGCGCAGCTGCGGCACCACCAGCGGCATCAGGCCGTGCGGCAGCGTGGCGTCGACGAGGTGCTCGTAGGTGCACATCCCCTGCACCTCGGCCGTGCGGGCCACGGGGTCGACGCCGAGCACGCCGTCCAGGCCGGTGACGTCGAGGCCCGGCCCCACCGCGGCGGTGCGCGACCGGAACAGGTTGGTGGTGCGCTTCGCGAGACGCACCGGCTCGCCGTCCGGGATCGCGTCATACGACGCCGCCAACCGGGCGACCGCCTCCGCGTGGGACCTGAGAACCACGCCCGCGAACCTACTCCTCGTCCGGCTCAGAGAGGCGTCGGGTCCACGACGGTGTCCTGACCTTGCCCGGCGGCGGACCCCACCGAGCGCGGTGCGTCGGTGGCGGCGTCGCCGGCGAGGACGTCGAGCACGACGCAGGTGACGTTGTCGTAGCCGCCGCCCTCCAGCGCGTCCTCGAGCAGGCGGGAGGCCGCGAGACCGGCGCCGGGAAAGGCGAGCACGGTGCGCAGCCGCTCGTCGGGCACCAGGTCGGTGAGCCCGTCGGTGGTGAGCAGGAGCCGGTCACCCGGGCGGAGCTCGACCTCGAGCACGTCCGGCTCGTCGGCGAGCGACGCCGGCCCGCCGTTGAGCGAGCGCACCAGCACGTGGCTCCACGCGTGGTGCACCGCCTCGCTGGGTGTGAGGGCGCCGTCCGCCGACATCTCGCGTGCCAGCGTGTGGTCGTCGGTGAGGCAGGTGAGCGTGCCGCGCCGCAGGATGTAGAGGCGCGAGTCGCCGACGTGGGCGACCGCGGTGCGGTTGCCGTCGGTGAGCACCGCCGTCAGCGTGGTGGCCATGCCGGCGCACTCGGGACGGCGGGTCGCCTCCTGCCGCAGCCGGGCCTGGGCGGCCGTGACCGCGCCCCGCAGCAGGTCGGCCGGACGGCGGTGACGCACGTGCCCGCTCAGACAGGTGGCCAGGACCTCGGTGACGAGCATCGACGCGATCTCGCCCGCGGCCTCGCCTCCGACGCCGTCGGCGACGAGCGCGAGCCGGGCCGAGACCATGCCGCTGTCCTCGTCGAGATCGCGCACGAGACCGGTGTCGCTGAGAGCCACACCCTCGAAGTGCACCATCACGCCACCTCCTCACCGGACCGGAACACCAGCATCCAAGGCCCTACCAGGGTAGCTCTGTGGACACCCTGTGAGCCTGCTGAGCGTTGCGTCGTGTCGCAGCTAGCCGAGGAGCGTGCCGCGGGGGTCGCCGAGGTGCACGACCGGGTCGCCGACGTCGGCCAGGACGTCGGCGTCGGGTGCGGTGAGCTCGCCCGCCTCGCCGAGCAGCACCACGGCGTCGAGGCCGCGCGACCCGGAGGCCACCGCCATCGCCACGCACACCTGCACCGCGCTCAGCTGCAGGTGCGGCAGGTCGACCGTGGCGGCCGCGTAGGTGCGGCCGTCGTCGTCGCGCACGGCAGCCCCCTCGGCGGCGCCGATGCGCGCCCGGGTGGTGCGGGCGAGCGTGACCAGCTTGGCGTCCTCGGCGCTGAGCTCCATGCGGAGGAGCCTAGTGACGCCGCGGCGCAGCCATGGCCGGCTCGCGGCGGGTTGGTGGCCGCACGCGTAGCAGGTCGGCCACCAGTCGTCTCACCAGGACCACCAAGATCACCGGGCACCGCCGGCCAGCCGACTCCGGTACTTGTCAGCCGAAACTTCGGCCGACAAGAGCAGGAATCGGCGGGCCGGTGTGAGAGGTGGTGAAGGTGCGCCCGCGCATGCGGGCGGCGCGGGCGCCCCACAGTTAGCCGTGGTTGCCGGAGTGGGCGCGGAAGCCGGGCCCGCGGAGGCCGGCGCGGGTGATCATCTCCTGGATCCGCTTCTCACGCCGGTCGATCTGCGGCACGTAGCGGATCTCGTGGAGCGCCTGCTCCTGGGCCGCCGACTCGAACACGAAGTGCCCGAACCCGAGCAGCCGGCCGTGCAGCGGCGACAGCACGGTGAGGTCGACCACCTTCACCAGCGGCAGGTTGCCGCGCTTGCGGTTGAACACGCCGTGCATCCGGAAGACGCGCTGGTTGGTGACGACGAACAGGTCGGCGTGGTGGCGCAGCGCCAGCAGGCCGGCGTGGGCGAGGACGACGAAGCCCGCCACCAGCGGCAGCCACCCGATCGACGGCGGGGTCCACAGCGTCAGCACGAGCAGCGCCAGACCGACCACGCCCTCGGCGATCGCGCGGACGTAGGCGAACCAGTGCCGGCGGACGACGTCGACGATCACCTCGTCCTGCTGGCGCAGCAGCAGGGTCCCGACGTCCGGGGGCCCGAGCAGGCCCATCAGCCCCATGGGGGCTAGAACTCGCGGAAGAAGTCGATGACCGCCTCGAAGAACTGGGTGGTCTTCTCCCAGCCGGTGCCGCCCGCGGACTGTGCGGTGTCGGCGAGACCCCCGGGGTCGGTGAACATCCAGAACCCCAGGAAGACGACGACCACCACCAGGGCAGCCTTCTTCTTGTCGATCACGCTCTCCGTCCACGAGCCGAGCCGGTCGTCACTTGTGTAGCAGGCTCGGACGTCGCGCCGTCGCAGGCGCGCGGGCAACTCGGCGGCCGCAGGCTCAGGCGTCGGCGTCGACCGGTGCGGGCTCCAGGCGGCGGATCACGACCGTGTCGATCTTGTTGCGGCGCCCGGAGGCCTCCTCGGCCTCGAACCGCAGGCCGTGCGCCTCCACGTGCGAGCCGGGGATCGGGACCCGGCCCGAGGTGCTTGGCCATGAGCCCGCCGACGCTGTCGACGTCCTCCTCCTCGACCTTGGAGCCGAACAGCTCGCGCAGGTCGTCGACCGGGTAGCGCGAGGAGACCCGGACCGCACCGTCCAGCAGGTGCTCGAGCTCGACGCGGTCCTCGTCGTGCTCGTCGGTGATCTCGCCGACGATCTCCTCGAGCAGGTCCTCGATGGTGATGAGGCCCGCGGTGCCGCCGTACTCGTCGACCACGACGGCGATGTGGTGCCGGTTGGCCTGCATGTCGCGGAGCTGCGCGTCGACCGCCTTCGACTCCGGCACCCAGGTGACCGGGCGCATCACCTCCTCGACGTGCTGGGTGAGCTCGGCCTCGGGGTCCTCGAAGTCGCGCCGGACGACGTCCTTCAGGTAGGCGATGCCGCGCACGTCGTCGAGGTTCTCGCCGATCACCGGCACCCGGGAGTAGCCGCTGCGCAGGAACAGCGAGCGCGCCTGCCGCAGGTTCTTGAAGTGCTCGATGTAGACGACGTCGCCGCGCGGCACCATCACCTCGCGCACCGTGGTGTCGCCGAGCTCGAACACCGAGTGGATCATCTTGCGCTCGCCGGACTCGATGAGCGCCGAGGCCTCGGCGATGTCGACCATCTCGCGCAGCTCGGTCTCGGAGGAGAACGGGCCCTCGCGGAAGCCGCGGCCGGGCGTGAGCACGTTGCCGATCGCGATGAGCAGCCGCGGGAGCGGGCCGAGCACGCGGGTGAGCAGCGTGATGCGGGCCCGCGGACAGCAGCGCCACCGTCTCGGCGTGCTGACGGCCGAGGGTGCGCGGCCCGACGCCGATCACCACGAACGACACGACGAGCATCACCGCGATGGCGAGCAGCACGCTGCGCCACCAGGAGCCGTCGACGGCCTCGTCGATCTGCAGCGTGACCAGCACGATGGCCGACACCTCGCACAGCAGCTCCAGCAGCAGCGTGGTGTTGAGGTGGCGCGGTGCGTCGTCCAGGACGACGACCAGCCGCCTCGCTCCGGTCTTGCCCTCGTCGAGCAGCTCGGCCGCGCGGGCGCGCGGAGAAGGCCGCGAGGGCGGCGTCGGCGGCGGTGAACACGCCGGCCAGGACGACCAGGAGCGTGGCGATCACCAGGAGCCAGAAGTCGCTCACGTGCTGCGCCACTGCTCCCAGCAGCTCGTCCTGGAGCCCGAACATCTCGCGGTGCTCCTCCGGCTCGGCGTGGTCGTAGCCGAGCAGGTGCAGGATGCCGTGCACGGTCAGCAGCTCGAGCTCTGCCGTGCGTGCCGTGGCCCGCCGTCTCGCCCTGCCGCCCCGCCACCGCCGGGCAGAGCACCAGGTCGCCGAGCACGCCCTCCTCCGGCTCCTCCCCCGCCAGCCCGGGCCGCAGCTCGTCGATCGGGAAGGCGAGGACGTCGGTGGGCCCCTCCTTGTCCATCCACTGCTGGTTGAGCTCGGCGATGGTGGCCTCGTCGACCGCCTTGATGCACAGCTCGGCCATCGGGTGCACCCGCATCCGGTCCATCACGAACCGGCTCAGCTGCGACAGGTGCTGGACGTCGAGCCCGGTCCCGGACTCGTCCAGCACCTCGATGCTCAACTTCGCTCCCTGCGCTCGCTCCTCGGGAGCGGACGAGGCCGACCACCCTGCGAGTCGAACTCCTCGTAGGCGGCGACGATGCGGCCGACCAGGCGGTGCCGGACGACGTCGTGCGCGGTGAGCCGCTGGAAGGAGATGTCGTCGACCTCGTCGAGGATGTCCTGGATCACCCGCAGCCCGGACTTGGTGCCGCTGGGCAGGTCGACCTGGGTGACGTCGCCGGTGACGACGATCTTCGACCCGAAGCCGAGCCGGGTGAGGAACATCTTCATCTGCTCGGGCGAGGTGTTCTGCGCCTCGTCGAGGATGATGAAGGAGTCGTTGAGCGAGCGACCGCGCATGTAGGCCAGCGGCGCCACCTCGATGGTGCCGGCGGCCAGCAGCTTCGGGATCGACTCGGGGTCGATCATGTCGTGCAGCGCGTCGTAGAGCGGCCGCAGGTAGGGGTCGATCTTCTCGCTCAGCGTGCCGGGCAGGAACCCGAGCCTCTCCCCCGCCTCGACCGCCGGGCGGGTGAGGATGATCCGGTTCGACCTGCTTGGCCTGCAGCGCCTGCACCGCCTTGGCCATCGCCAGGTAGGTCTTGCCGGTGCCGGCGGGGCCGATGCCGAAGGTGATCGTGTGCTTGTCGATGGAGTCGACGTAGCGCTTCTGGTTGAGCGTCTTCGGGCGGATCGAGCGGCCGCGGTTGCTCAGGATGTTGAGCGAGAGCACGTCGGCGGGTCGCTCGGTGGTCTCGGCGCGCAGCATCTGCAGCACCCGCTCGACGGTCTCGGTGTGACACGCCCTGGCCGGTGCGGATGATCGTGACGAGCTCGTCGAGCAGCCGCTCGGCGAGGGCGACCTCGCCGGGCTCGCCGCGCAGCGTGATCCGGTTGCCGCGCACGTGCATCTCGGCCTCGAAGCTGCGCTCGATGATGCGCGAGGTGCTCGTCACCCGGGCCGAGGAGGCTGACCATGTCGATGCTGTTGGGCACCACGACGGTGTGACGGGTCTGCAGGCTGGCGCCCTGATGGTCGGTATCGCTCATGAGTGCCCGGCGTCGGGCGGCCTCTCCGGTCGGTGACTGAACCTGTGAAATTCAATGCTACGGGGGCGGATTCGGGCCGACCACCGGGAAACGGGTCTTCCGGCACGTACGGTGGTGCCGTGACGGCGCAGCGGGTCGACGAGTTCGACGAGGACCACGCGCCCGACGACGACGCCCCGCCGTACTGGTTCCCCGGCCAGCACCTGCCCGACGACGCCCGCCGGATGGGTCTGACCCACCCGTGCCCGACGGCGCGCTGCTCGACTTCGCCGGCAACCTCGACGGCACCAAGCCCCTCCACCGCATCACCGCCTGGGTGCTGCTGGTGGTGTTCGGGCTGCCGGTGCTCTTCGCCGTGATGCGGCTGGTCTACGCCGTCACCACTGGGGCTGATGCCGACCTAGCCGGGCGGCCAGGTGAAGTCGCGCCCGGCCAGCAGGTGCAGGTGGGCGTGGAAGACGGTCTGGCCGGCGGCGGCGCCGGTGTTGAACACCAGCCGGTAGTCGTCGTGGCCCTCGGCGGTGGCGCACGGCGGCCGCCGTCGTGACCAGCTCGGCCGATCGTGGCGGGATCACCCGCGGCGACGGCGGCGGCGTTCTCGTAGTGGTCGCGCGGCACCACGAGCACGTGCGTCGGCGCCTGCGGGTTCAGGTCGCGGAACGCCACGGTGCGCTCGGTGGTGTGCACGATCTCGCCGGGGATCTCGCCGGACACGATCTTGCAGAAGAGGCAGTCGTCCACACGCCCCAGTAAACCGGCAGGACCGGTCGGGCGTCCCACTAGCGTGACCACCCATGCGGACCTCGCGCCGGCCCGCCCCGCCGCCATGACGGAGGGGTGGGACGCCGACGCGGCGGTGGAGGAGCTCTACGCCGCCCACTGGCGGCGGCTGGTGCGGCTCTCGGTGCTGCTCGTCGGCGACGTCGGCACCGCCGAGGAGGTCGTGCAGGACGCGTTCGTGGCGATGCACGGCCGCTGGGGCCGACTGCGCGAGCCCGACAAGGCGCTCGCCTACCTCCGCCAGGCCGTGGTGAACCGCTCCCGCTCGGCGCTGCGGCACCGCGGCGTCGTCGCACCGCCACGCCGCCCGCCAGACCGACCCCGAACCCGCACCGCCCGCCGACACCGGCGCGCTGGCCGGCGACCGGCGGGCGGCCGTCGCTCGAAGCGCTCGGCGCGCTTCCCCGCCGCCAGCGCGAGGTGCTCGCCCTCCGCTACTACCTCGACCTCTCCGAGGCCGACATCGCCGCCACTCTCGGCATCAGCCGCGGCGCCGTGAAGGCCCACGCCTCGCGCGGCTCCGCACGACTGCGCACCCTGCTCGAAGGACAAGACCTGTGACCGCCGACCTGCACGACCTGCTCGAGGACGCCGTCTCCGACGTCGAGCCCCGCCACGCGCTGCCCGAGATCCGGCGGCGAACCCGACGCCGCCGGCGTACCCGCCGGGCGCTGATCCTCACCGGTGCGGTGACGGCGACCGCCGCCGTGGTCACCGCCGTCGTGGTGACGGCCGGACTCCGCGGCGACCCCGGGTCACCGGACGTGGCCGGGCCCGACGCCGAGGACGAGGTCGGCGCCGTCTACTACGTCGACCGCGAGGACACGACGGACCCCTCCGGCCCTCCCGACGAGTTCGTGCTGCGCCGCGAGTTCCGGCCGCTCCCGGAGATCAACGGCGTGATCGGCCCGCTGGCGGCGCTGATGTTCGCGCCGACGGACCCCGACTACTTCACCCCGTGGACGGCCGGCTCCTTCGAGTCCGCGACGGTCACCGACGACGCGATCGAGGTCGAGCTCGGTCCCGCGTTCGACCGGAGCCAGCTCTTCGGAGGAGCCCCCGACAGCGTGGACGTGCAGATGGTGGTCTGGACGATGCAGGCCGCGTTCGACCGGGCCGACCTGTCGGTGCAGTTCACCGAGGACGGCGAGCCGTCGGGTCCGCTGGTGCGCCGCGCCCCGCAGGGCGACGTGCTCGGCGACGTCAACATCAGCGACCCCGCCGAGGGTGAGACGGTCAGTGGCACCTTCACCGCCCGCGGCCGCGCCCGCACCCCCGGGGCGAGGGTGCCGTGGGTGATCGAGGACGCCGATCGAGCCGACGTGCTGGACGGCGTCGCCACGGCCGAGGGCGCCGAGGACCAGCTCTATGCGTGGGAGACCGAGATCGACGTCTCCGGCCTGGCGCCCGGCACCTACGTCTTCGTGGCCTTCGACGAGGACTCCGGGGCTGCCAAGGGTGGGGCCGGGGGAACCGACGGGGCCGCAGGCTCGTCCGACACGCGCACGATCGTCGTCGAGTAGCGCCCCGACCTCGGGAGGATGGGACACATGAAGCTCCGGAGCACCGCCGCTGTACTCGCGTTGTCCGCCGCGCTCGTGGGATGCGGTGACGACGCCGAGCCCGCCGACGGCACGGCGTCCGACCCGGCCGACGGTCCCTCGAGCTCCACGACCTCACCGCCGGCGAGCGAGCCGGCCGAGCCCGCCGAGCCCACGGAGTCCGAGCCGGCCGAGCCCGGCACCGTGGCGGTGCCGGTGTACCTCGTCGGCGACACGCCGCAGGGCCAGGCGCTGTTCCGCGAGTTCCACGAGGTCGGCGACGGCGACCCGCTCTACGAGGCGGCCACCCTGCTCACCGGCGGCGCCTCGCTCGACCCCGACTACCGCACCCTGCTCGGCAACCTGGGCATCGAGTCGGTGAAGGCGGACGGCGACACCATCGAGGTGGCCGTTACACCCGACACCGTCACCAACGACAAGGCGGTCTCGCCCGCGCAGGGGCGGCTCGCCGTGCAGTCGCTGGTGTACACGCTGCAGGGCGTCGCGCAGGCGCGCACCCCGGTGGTGGTCACCCAGGGCGGCGTGCCGGTCACGCTCTACGGGGTCGACACCTCGGGCGGCGTGAAGGCCGCACCCGAGCTCGACGTGCTCGCGCTGGTGAACATCACGACGCCCGCCGAGGGCGACACCGTGAGCGGCTCGTTCACCGCCGAGGGCCGGGCCAGCTCGTTCGAGGCCACGGTGCCGTGGCAGATCCGCGACGGCGGCGGCAAGGTCGTGCAGGAGGGCTTCACCACCGCGGAGGGCTGGATCGACAAGCTCTACCCGTGGACGGCCGAGGTCGACGTGTCCGACCTGGCGCCCGGCACCTACACGTTCGTGGCGATGACCGACGACCCGTCCGGCGGCGCCGAGGGTGCGGGCCCGACCGAGGACACCAAGACGATCGTCGTCGAGTAGCACACTGGGCCCGTGGCCAGGCTGACCGCGCGGCGGCTCAACCGCACCCTGCTGCGCCGCCAGCACCTGCTCGAGCGCACGACCCTCCCGGTCGCCGACCTGGCGCGTCACCTGGTGGGGCTGCAGGCGCAGGAGAACCTCTCGCCGTTCCTCTCCCTCGCCGCGCGGATCGACGACTTCGACCCGCACGAGGTCACCCGCGGCCTGGAGGGCCGCACGCTGGTGCGGTTCCTGGTGATGCGGGGCACCGTGCACCTGCTGGCCGCCGACGACGTCGGCCTGCGCACCTGGACGGCGCCGGTGCACGAGCGCGAGATCGCGATCAGCCCGAGCGGTCGGTGACGCGCGCGACCTCGACCGCGCCGCCTTCCTGGCCGCCCTCGAGACCGCGCTCGCTGACGGTCCGCGGCCGCAGAAGGAGATCGGGCTCGCCCTGGCCGAGCGGTTCCCGCGAGCACCAGCCCACCGCGCTCGGCCAGCTCGCCCGGTCCGCCGCACCGCTGGTGCAGGTGCCGCCGCGCGGCACCTGGAAGGGCTCGGGAGCGGTCGTCTACGAGCGACGCCGGGCGCTGGACCGGCCGCTCGCTCGACGCGCCCGCCGTCGAGGACGTCGTGCTCCGCTACCTGCGCTCCCACGGGCCGGCCACCGCCGCGGACGTGACCGCGTGGTCGGGCGTGAAGGGGCTCGCGCCGGTGGTGAAGGCGATGGCTGGCGGCGGGTCGCCTGGAGCCCCACGAGGACGAGGCCGGCAAGCCACTGGTCGACGTCCCGGACGGCGTGCTCGCCGACGGCGACGAGCCGGCGCCGGTGCGGCTGCTCGGCCGCTACGACAACGTCTGGCTCTCCCACGCCGGTCGCGACCGGGTGACGAGCAAAGCGGGCCGTGCGCTGTGGAGCGGTCCGAACGGCGGCATCGCGTGCACCGTGTTCGCCGACGGCTACCTGGTCGGCCTCTGGCGCCCCGAGGACGGCCGGGTCGACGTTGTCGAGACCCTGCGGCCGCTCACCCGGGCCGAGCGGCGCGAGCTGGCCGACGAGGTGGAGCGGGTCGAGGACCTGCTCAGTCGCTGACGCCCCAGCGCGGGGTACGCGACAGCAGCGCGGCGACGGCGGCGGGCCCGGCCGTCGAGGTGCGCAGCACCTCGGCCCCCAGCCGCACCGACCGGGCGCCGGCGTCGGCGAACGTGGCGACCTCGGCGTCGGTGAGCCCGCCCTCGGGGCCGACGACCACCACGACCGTGCCGGACGCCGGCACCTCGAGCCCGGCGAGCGGATCCGTGGCGCCCTCGTGGAGCACGACGGCGAGGGCGGCGCCGGACAGCAGCGCGACGACGTCGGCGGTGCCGACGAGCGGGTCGACCTCGGGATGCCACGGCCGGCGGGCCTGCTTGGCGGCCTCGCGGGCGGTGGCCCGCCAGCGGGCGAGCGACTTCGTGGCGCGCTCGCCCTTCCACACCGCCACCGAGCGCTCCGCCGCCCACGGCACCACCCGGGCGACGCCGACCTCGGTGAGCAGCTCGACCGCGAGCTCGCCGCGGTCGCCCTTCGGCAAGGCCTGGACGACCACCAGCTCCGGTGCGGGCGCCGGGTGGTCGACGACGTCGTCGGCGGTGACCTCGAGCCGGCGCTTGCCGGTGCCGGCGACGGTGCCGGTGGCGGTGCGGCCTCGGCCGTCGGTGAGCACGACCCGCTCGCCCACCCGCAGCCGGCGCACCGCGACGGCATGGTGGGCCTCGTCGCCCTCGACCGTGACGACGTCGCCGGCCCGCACGCCGTCCAGGGACGGCACGAGGTGGACCGGCAGACTCACGAGGGGTTCAGTGGTTGCCGAAGAGCCGGCCGAACACGGACTTCTGCTGGTGCGTGGTGACCTGACCCGTCGGCCG
Organism: uncultured Actinomycetota bacterium; assembly: GCA_963808855.1. Taxonomy (GTDB): domain Bacteria; phylum Actinomycetota; class Actinomycetes; order Propionibacteriales; family Nocardioidaceae; genus Nocardioides. The sequence goes on from CAWEHA010000004.1 coordinate 96,987, forward strand.
CTCCTCGTTCCTCACGCTGGCCAGCTCGCGCAGCAGCTCCTCCTGGCGGGCGTCGAGCCGGGTCGGCGTCTCGACCTCGACGGTGACCACGAGGTCGCCCCGGCCGCCGCGCAGCCCCGGCACGCCCCGACCCCGGAGCACCTGCTCGGTGCCGGACTGCGTGCCCGCGCGGATCTCGAGCTCGAAGCTGGTCTCGACGCCGGAGTCGGCGCCGTCCTCCACGTCGGCCTCGAGCGTCGGGAGGGTGAGCGTGGTGCCGAGCGCCGCGGCGGTCATCGGCACGGCGACCGTGCAGAGCAGGTCGTTGCCCCGCCGGGTGAAGGTCTCGTGCGGCGCCACCTGGATCTCGACGTAGAGATCGCCGGCAGGTCCGCCGCCCGGCCCGACCTCGCCCTGCTCGGACAGCTGCACCCGGGTGCCGGTGTCGACGCCGGCGGGGATCTTCACGTTGAGGGTGCGGCGGGAGCGGACCCGGCCGTCGCCGGAGCACTCGCGACACGGGTCGGGGATCACCTGGCCGAAGCCGCGGCACGCCGGGCACGGGCGCAGCGTGCGCACCTCGCCGAGGAACGACCGCTGCACGTGGGCCACCTCGCCCTGGCCGCGACACGTCTCGCAGGTGGTCGGCGTGCTGCCCGGTGCGGCGCCGTCACCGCCGCACGCGGTGCAGAGCACGGCGGTGTCGACCTTGAGCTCGCGGGAGACGCCGAAGGCGGCGTCGGCGAGGTCGATCTCGACCCGGATCAGCGCGTCCTGGCCGCGCCGCACCCGCGACCGCGGGCCCCGGCCGCCGGCCCCGCCCTGGCCGCCGAAGAAAGCATCCATGATGTCGGTGAACGAGAAGCCCGCGCCCTGGCCGAAGCCGGCACCGCCGAACGGGTCGCCGCCGCGGTCGTAGGCGGCCCGCTTCTGGGGGTCGCTCAGCACCTCGTAGGCGTGCGAGACCTCCTTGAAGCGCTCCTGGGTGGCGGGGTCGGGGTTGACGTCGGGGTGGAGCTGGCGCGCCAGCTTCCGGTAGGCCTTCTTGATGGCGTCGGCGTCCGCGTCGCGCGGCACGCCGAGCAGCTCGTAGAGGTCCTGGTTCACGTTGTGGTGCTTTCCTTCCGGGTTCAGGCCTCGTCGAGGATGCGGGAGACATAGCGGGCGACGGCGCGGACGGCGGCAATGGTGCCGGGGTAGTCCATGCGGGTCGGGCCCACGATGCCGAGCGTGGCGAGCGCGTCGTCGCCGGGGCCGTAGCCGGTGGCGACGACGCTGGTGGACGACAGCTCCTGGTAGGGGCCCTCCGCGCCGATGCGCACGGTGACCAGGCCCCCGGAGGTGGCCTCGCCCATGAGCTTGAGCAGCACGACGTGCTCCTCGAGCGCCTCGAGCAGCGGGCGGACGGCGGAGTCGAACGAGTCGCCGTAGCGGGCGAGGTTGGCGGCGCCGCCGACGGCGACCCGCTCGTCGGAGCGGTGGTCGCTCATGGCGTCGACGAGGGCCGCCGACACCGCAGCGACGGGCGTGCCCGCCGCCGTCGCCCCGAGGGCACGCAGGTCGGTGACCGCCACGGCGATGAGCTCGCCGGTGGCGGCCTGGTTGACCCGGGTGCGCAGGTCGGCGAGGGCGTCGTCGTCGAGCGGTCCGTCGAGCTCCACCACGCGCTGCTCGACCCGGCCGGTGCTGAGGATCAGCCACCACGAGCAGCCGGTCGGGCGCCAGCGGCACGAGCTCGATGTGGCGCACCGTCGAGCGCGACAGCGTCGGGTACTGCACCACCGCCACCTGGCGGGTGAGCTGGGAGAGCAGGCGCACCGAGCGCTGCACGACGTCGTCGAGGTCGACGGCGCCCTCGAGGAACGCGGAGATGGCGCGCCGCTCGGCACCGCTCATCGGCTTGACCGTGGTGAGCCGGTCGACGAAGAGCCGGTAGCCCTTGTCGGTGGGCACCCGGCCGGCGCTGGTGTGGGGCTGCATGAGGTAGCCCTCGTCCTCCAGCGCGGCCATGTCGTTGCGCACCGTGGCCGGCGAGACGTTGAGCTGGTGTCGCTCGACCAGCGCCTTGGAGCCGACGGGCTCCTCGGTGGCGACGTAGTCCTCGACGATGGCCCGGAGCACGGCGAGCCGGCGTTCCTCCTGCACGACGCACCTCCTCCGGTCTCGTTGGCACTCACCCGTGCGGAGTGCCAAGAGTACCGCCTGGGCCGCGGCCGATCCCGCCCGCCGAGCCGGGGTCGGAGCCGGCCGCGGAGGTAGGTTAGGCTTGCCTTATGACGATGTCGTACCGCACGCTCGCGCCGGTCCGCCTCGCCGCTGCCGCTCGCAGCATCCTGTCGTGCCCGGAGTCGGCGCAGGTCGTGGTCGACGGGGTCGACGACGTGCTCGCCGGCGACACCGGCCTCGGGCTGCAGGACGTCGCCGGCGTCCCGATGTTCTCCACCGTGCCCGGCAGCCCGCTGGCCGTCGCCGCGGCCGAGGGGCGCGGGGCGCTGGTGACCCTCGACAGCGCGGTGGGCGACCCGCGCTCCGACGAGCGGGACGCCACCCTGAGCCTGGCCGGCCGCCTCGAGACCGTCTCTCGGGAGGACTGCGAGTGCTGCAGCGACGTGCGCGAGGTCGTCTCGCTGCGGCCGAGCGTCGTCATGCTGATCCGCCGTTCCACCGGCGAGCCCACCCAGGTGCCGCTCGCCGCGTTCCGCTCCCCCGACCACGTGCTCAACCAGGGCTACCTGCAGCGCTCGGCGGAGCACGCGTCGGGTGCCACCAGGACGAACTGCGCCGGGCGGCCTCCCGCCTCGCCGCCGTCTCCCTGCGCGACGTCCTCGGCGTCGGCCTGGCCGAGCTGCGACCCGACGGCGTCCAGCTGCGCTGGGTCTCCCCCGACGGCGCGCACGTCCGCGACCTCCGCTTCGGCGCCACCGCCACCACCCCCGAGGAGCTCGCCGAGCTGCTCCGCCGCGAGCTCCACCCCGAGCTGTGCTGAGAGCGACCGCCCGAGGCACGAGGGCGGCTGCCTCTCAGCACCGCTCAATGGTGGTCGAGCAAGCGTCGCTACTGAGCTTGCGAAGTCGCGAAAGCGCGTCGAGACCCAGTCGCCTCTGAGGGACAGTAGAAGCACCTACGGTGGGCGCATGTTCACCGAGGTCGCCGACCGGGTGTGGGTCGCCCGGCACGAGTGGTTCGACGTCAACGTCACCGTCGTGGGCAGTGAGCGTGGCCTGCTGCTCGTCGACACCCACGCCTCGGCGGCCGCCGCCCGCGGGGTGGTCGACGACGTGCGCGCGCTCGGCCGCGGCGACGTGGTGGCGGTGGTGAACACCCACGAGCACTTCGACCACACCTTCGGCAACGGCACCGTGCTCGCCGCCTACGGCGCCGTGCCGGTGCACGCGCACGAGGAGGCGGCCGCGCGCACCGTGGCGGCAGGCGAGCGCATCAAGGCGCTCTACGACGATCCGGAGAACCGCGACGACCCGCACCGGGGGGAGGTGCTCGAGACCGAGATCGTGCCGGCCGGCGAGACGTTCTCCTCCGCGCGGGTGCTCGACCTCGGCGACCGCGCCGTCGAGCTGCTGCACCTCGGCCGCGGTCACACCGCCGGCGATCTGGTGGTGCGGGTCCCGGACGCCGACGTGCTGCTGGCCGGCGACCTCGTCGAGGAGTCGGCCGCCCGCGACGCCACCCCTGGCTTCGGCGAGCGACTGCTACCCGCTCGAGTGGCCGCTCACCCTCGACCTGGTGCTCGGTCTGCTCACCGCCGGGTCGGTGGTGGTGCCCGGCCACGGCGCCCCGGTGGGCATCGACTTCGTCGAGCAGCAACGCGGCGACGTCGGCGTGGTGGCCGAGACGATCCGCGACCTCGCCGGCCGGGGCGTGCCCGCCGCCGAGGCGCTCGACGCCGCGCCGTGGCCGTTCCCGTCGCACTACCTCGCCGACGCCGTGCACCGCGGCTACGCCCACCTGCCGCGCTCGCAGAAGCGGCTCCCCCTCGTCTGACGCGTCCACTCCCGATGCATCGCCTTCCGATGTATGATCGGGTCGTGACCGAGCAGGCGATGTACATCCTGGCGAGCCTGGCCCAGGGCGACTGTCACGGCTACGGGATCTCCCGCGACGCCGAGGCGCTGTCCCAGGGTCGCGTTCGGCTGACGGCGGGAACGCTCTACGGCGCCCTGAACCGGCTCACCGACGACGGCCTCATCGAGCCCGCCGGCGAGCGCGAGGTCCAGGGCCGACGTCGTCGCTACTACCGACTCACCCCGGCCGGCCGCACCGCACTCGCCGACGAGGTCGAGCGGCTGCGCGCCACCGCGGCTGCGCTCGGTGCTCGCGTCCGGGTGGCCCCGGCATGAGGCACCGGGTGCTGCGGGCGTGCCTGCGGGCCTACCCACGCGCGCTGCGCGAGCGTGACGGCGCCGAGCTGCTCGCCCTCGCCGAGGAACTGGCGGCGGACCGCGGTGCTGTCCGCGAGGCACTCGGTCTCGTGCGTGGCGGCTGGGTCGAGCGCCGGCGTCGGGCGAGCCGGCGTCGACGCGCCCTCGCCGCGTCGACCGCCTCGGGCGTCGCGGTCCTTGCCGTACTGACCTGGGCCGCTGCCGCCGCGGCCGACCCGGGGCGGGTCGAGGAGGAGCGGTTCGGGTGCGCGGGTGACTGCCGGTCGGTGGAGCGTCAGGTCCGCCACCTGGTCGACGACGGCTGGACCTGCGCCGAGCGCCGCGAGACGACGTCCACGACCTGGCGATGCACGCTGGACTGAGGCGGCTCGCCGCAGCAGCAGCGGTGCTGGTCGTGCTCACTGCGTCGTGCGACAACACTGCCCCGTCTGCGCCCCCGAGCCCCGCGGCGACCGAGGTGCACCGGGCGGACCTCTTCGACCCGGCCGAGCTGCCCGCCGGGTCGAGCGGGACGCTGGTGGCCGCGGCCAACGGCGAGATGCTGGTCTGCGAGGGGTGGGGCCTGGCCGACGACGGGGCGGGCACCGAGGCCGACTGCGACACCGTCTACGACGTCATGTCGATGACCAAGCAGTTCACCGCTGCGGCGGTGCTGAGGCTGCAGATGATGGGCCGGTTGCGGGTGGGCGACCGGATCGGCCGCTTCCTGGACGACGTGCCGGCCGACAAGCGGGCGATCACGATCCACCAGCTGCTCACCCACACGGCCGGGCTGGTGGAGGGGCTGGGCGACGACTACGACGTCGTCTCCCGCACGGACCTGATCACCGGAGCGCTCGCCTCCGACCTCCGGTGGCCACCGGGAACCCGGTACCTCTACTCGAACCTCGGCTACAGCCTGCTCGCCGCGATCGTCGAGGTGGCCTCCGGCGAGGGGTACGAGGAGTTCCTGGCCCGGCACCTGTTCGAGCCGGCGGGGATGACGAGCACCGGCTACGTCCGCCCGGAGTGGGATCCGGTCGACGTCGCCGTGGAGTACGACGACCGCGGCCGGTCGCACGGCCGGCCGTTCGAGCACCCCTGGGCCGCCGACGGCCCGTACTGGAACCTCCGCGGCAACGGGGGCCTGCTGTCCACGGCGCGCGACCTGTACCGCTGGTACCGGGCCCTGGAGGGTGACGAGGTCCTGGACGGGTCCGCGAAGCGGGCACTGTTCCGCCCGCGGGTGCGCGAGGAGCCGCACGGGGAGAGCCGGTACGCCTACGGATGGGTGGTGCTGGACACGCAGCACGGGCCGGTCCAGTGGCACAACGGGGGCAACGGCTGGTCCTACGGCGAGATCGTCCGGGTCCCGAGCGCGGGTGCCTTCGTCTTCTGGGTCACCAACCGGAGCCGGTCGGAAGGCTGGGACCTGGAGCGGCGAAGCGGGCGCATCACCGGCGACGTCGTCACCCGCCTGGTCGAGGAATCGGGCGCCGCCCGCTGAGTACGGTGAGGCCATGAGCGAGCGCGAGTCCGAGCAGGACGAGACCGGCATCTCCGACGACCAGCTCCCCGACGACCTCACCCCGGACGAGGACAACCCGCTCGCCGAGGGGCTCGACGACGGCGAGACCGTCGACGACCTGCTCGACGGCGGCAAGGACGCCGAGCAGTCCGAGGACGACTCCGAGGACGACGAGGACGACTCCGGGGACGCCTCCGGGGACGACTCCGACTCCGAGGACTGACCCGGCGCGTCCACACCGGGAGTGTCGGCGGCGCGCCCTAGCGTTGGCCGACGTGACCGACCGGTACGGCAGCGACGTCCTCGCCACCGACTGGCGCGCCACCCATGGCCCCGGACGCCGCGGCCGCGCGGTCGACGCGGTCGCCGAGCTGGGCGCGGTGGTCGAGGAGGTCACCGACGACTGGGTCGGCGAGATCGTGGCCGTCGACCGCGACCTGCACACCCTCACGCTGGAGGACCGGCGCGGCCGCCGCCGCACCTTCCCGCTCGGCCCCGGGTTCCTCCTCGAGGGCCGCCCGGTGGTGCTCAGCGCCCCGATCCGCACCGCCGGCCCCGCGGCCCCCACCCGCACCGCATCGGGCTCCGTGGCCGTCGCCGGCGCCCCGGCCCAGGTGGCGCGGGCGAGCCGGATCTTCGTCGAGGGTCGCCACGACGCCGAGCTGGTCGAGCGGGTGTGGGGCGACGACCTGCGGCTCGAGGGGGTGGTGGTCGAGCTGCTCGACGGCGTCGACCGGCTGCCCGAGGTGCTCGCGGAGTTCGGCCCCGGCGCCACCCGGCGCGCCGGCGTGCTCGTCGACCACCTGGTGCCGGGCTCGAAGGAGCGGCGGATGGCCGACCGGGTGGCGAGCCCGCACGTGCTCGTGCGTCGGCCACCCGTTCGTCGACGTCTGGGCGGCGGTGAAGCCGGAGCGGCTCGGCCTCGACCGGTGGCCCGACGTCCCCCGCGACGTCGAGTGGAAGCGCGGCGTCTGCGCCGCCCTCGGCTGGCCGCACGCCGACCAGGCCGACATCGCCCGCGCCTGGCGGCAGGTGCTCAGCCGGGTCGTCCTCCTACGCCGACCTCGAGCCCGCCCTGCTCGGCCGCGTCGAGGAGCTGATCGATTTCGTCACGGCTGACGGCGCTCGAGACGGCCTGCACCACGGCATCGGCCGAGCAACCGCCCCTGCTGGGTGAGCACCAGCCGGTCGCCGTCGACGACGCCCAGTCCGTCGTCCACCACGGCGGGACGGCGCCCCGGCCGTGGTCGTCCAGCGCGTCGAGCGGGAGGCCGTCGGCGAGCCGCACCTCGAGCAGCACCCGCTCCAGCCGGCGGTCGGCGGCGTCGAGCACCTCGCGGGCCTGGGCCGGCGAGCGGTCGGCGGTGATCCGGTCGGCGTAGGCGGCGGGGTGGCGGACGTTCCACCAGCGGGTGCCACCGACGTGGGAGTGCGCGCCGGGTCCGGCGCCCCACCAGTCACCGCCGCGCCAGTAGGCGAGGTTGTGGCGGCAGCGGGCGGCGTCGGTGCGCGCCCAGTTCGACACCTCGTACCAGCCGAGCCCGCGCCGCCGCCATCCGCTCGTCGACCAGGAGGTACTTGTCGGCGAGGTCGTCCTCGTCCGGCATCGGCAGCTCGCCGCGCCGCACCCGCCGGGCGAGCGCCGTCCCGTCCTCGACGATGAGCGAGTACGCCGAGACGTGGTCGGGGGCGCAGGCGAGCGCGGCCTCCACCGACGCCTCCCAGTCGGCGAGCGACTCCCCCGGCGTGCCGTAGATCAGGTCGAGGCTCACCTGGTCGAAGCCGGCCCGCCGCGCCCAGTCGACGACGTGCGGCACCCGGAGCGGGTCGTGGGTGCGGTCGAGGGTGCGGAGCACGTGGTCGACCGCCGACTGCATCCCGAAGGACACCCGGGTGAAGCCCACCGCCCGCAGCTCCTCGAGGCCCCACTGCGCCACCGAGTCCGGGTTCGACTCGGCGGTCACCTCGGCGTCGGGCGTGAACCCGAACTCGGCGCCGATCGCGGCCACCACCGACCCGAGGTCGGCCGCGCTGAGCAGGGTCGGCGTCCCGCCACCGAAGAACACGGTCGACACCGGCAGGTCTGCCTCCCCCAGCACCCGCCTCGCCTGCCTGATCTCGGCGATGCGCCTGGGCGGCGTAGGTCGTGCGGCTCGCCCCGTTGCCGAGCTCCTCGGCGGTGTAGGTGTTGAAGTCGCAGTAGCCGCACCGCACCGTGCAGAACGGCACGTGCACGTAGAACGAGAACGTCCGCTTCCCCAGCCCGGCGAGCGCGGACGCCGGCAGCGCGCCGTCGTCGGGCGCCAGGTCACCAGCGGGCGGGGCGGACGGCACCCTCCCATTGTCCGTCCGCCCCGCAGCCGCCGGTCACACGGGGACGTTGAGGGCGATCGTGTACCCGTCGTCCACCGAGCCGGTGACCTTCGCCATCTGGAGCGAGTGCCCGTCACTGAAGATGCCGTCGCTGTCGAGGCTGACGCCGGCGAAGGTGCCCTGCGAGGAGTCGTAGCCGTCGGCGGAGTCGTAGACGGTGCCGCACACGTCCTCGGGCAGCGCGATCTGCGAGGTGCGCAGCTTGTTCGACGCACTCGTCGCGTCGTCCAACGAGCCGTAGACCTCGAAGTGAAGGTGCGGCCACCGGCCCGAGTAGCACGCCGGGAAGATGCTGGTGAAGGTGATCGCACCATCGGCGTCGGCCACCTGGACGCCGCGCAGGTAGTTCTCGTCGGCCACGCCCTCGGAGTACAGCGAGTACTGCCCGTCGCGGTCGCAGTGCCAGAGGTAGACGGCCGCACCCTCGTACGGCGTCATGCCGTCCGCGGTGTTGTCGTAGACCTTGAGGTGGATCGTCATCGGCACACCCTCGGCCGTCCCGGACGCCTCTCCGAAGCTGGAGCGGATGTCGCTGCGGACGATTCCGGACGCGGTGAGCACGTTGACGCCGTTGGTGCCGTCGGCCGGGTAGGGGCCGCCGGTCTCCTCCGGGATGTCGCCGTCGTCGAGGCCCTCCTGGGAGACGTCCATGCCGGCGCCGCCTCCCGGCGCGCCGCCGTCGGGCGGGGGCCCGCCCGTCGAGGAGCCCGAGTCGGTGGCGCACCCGACGACGGCGACCGCGCCGAGCCCGCCCATCAGACCGAGCAGCCCGCGGCGCACCATGCCCTTGGACTGCATCACCGGCAGGTCGTGACCGAAGCCCTCGCGGTGCTCGCCGTGGTCGTGGGTGCTGGTCAGGACACGGGCGTGGCTGCTCATGGACGCGAGCATGCGACCGCCGCCTGTGCGTTTTGTGGCTCTGGGCGAGCTGCGGATCCCAGGTCGCGCGGCTCAGTGACGGCTGCTCGCGATCAGTCGTCGTAGAGTAGACTGGCGATCAGGTCGGAGTGGTTGGTCTCCACGACGTTGCGCTTCACCTTCATCGACGGCGTGAGCTCGCCCGACTCGACCGACAGGTCGTGGTCGAGGAGCTGCCACTTCTTGATGGTCTCCCAGCGGTTGAGCCGCTCGTTGAGCTGGTCGACGTAGCCGCCGATCATCTCCTTGACCTGGTCGGAGCCGACGATCTCGGTGTACGACTTGCCCGCCAGGCCGTTCTCCTTGGCCCAGTCGGCGATGGCGTCGGGGTCGAGGGTGATGAGGGCGACCACGAAGTTGCGGTCGTTGCCGAACACGATGAACTGGCTGGCGTAGGGGCAGACCGCCTTGAACTTCGCCTCGATCGAGGACGGCGCGATGTACTTGCCGCCCGAGGTCTTGAACAGGTCCTTGATGCGGCCGGTGATGGTGAGGAAGCCCTCGTCGTCGAGGCTGCCCTTGTCGCCGGTGCGCAGCCAGCCGTCGTCGGTCATCGCGGCGGCGGTCTCCTCGTCGCGGTTGTGATAGCCGGCCATGACGTGGGGCCCCTTGAGCTGCACCTCGTCGCCCTCGCCGATGCGCACCTCGCTGCCCGGGAGCGCGCGGCCCACCGTGCCGATCTTGTACTGGTCGGGGTGGTTCACCGTGGCGCCGGCGGCGTTCTCGGTCATGCCGTAGCCCTCGAGGATGAGGATGCCGGCGGAGTGGAACCAGTCGGCGATCTCGCCGTTGAGGGCGGCGGCGCCGGAGATGAAGAACTTCACTCGGCCGCCAAAGCGATCGCGGACCTTCGCGAAGACGAGCTTGTCGAGCACCTTGTGCTGGATGCCGAGCAGCAGCGGCACGCTCTTGCCCTCGCGCTTGCGCTTGTCGACCTCGGCGCCGACGGCGAACGCCCGGTTGAACAGCTTCTCCTTCACGCCGCCCTCGGAGGCCACCATGGTGGTGATGCGGGCGTGGGCCTTCTCGAAGATGCGCGGCGCCGCGCCCATGAACGTGGGCTTCACGACGCCGAGGTTCTCGACGATCTTGTCGACCCGGCCGTCGATCGCGGTGGCGAAGCCGCAGGCCATCTGGGCCGAGAGCAGCACCTTGCCGAACGAGTGGGCCATCGGCAGCCAGAGGAACTGCAGGTCGTCCTCGTGCAGGATGTCCTGCGCCCGGATCGCCTCGCCCTCGTACACCCACGCGCGGTGCAGGAGGCGGACGCCCTTGGGCCTGCCGGTGGTGCCGGAGGTGTAGATGAGCGTGGCGAGCTGGTCGGCCGGGATCTCCTGCGCCGTGGTCTCGATGGCGTCGGGGTGCTCGGCCAGGTAGGCCTCGCCCAGCTTGGCGAGGTCGTCGAGCCCGATCACGAAGTCGCCGTCGACGGTGCCGTCGAAGGTGATCACCTTGTCGATCGCCGACAGCTCGCCGCGCTGCTCGGTGATCTTGGCGATCTGCTCGTCGTCCTCGGCGAACACGAACCGGCACTCGGAGTCGCCGAGGATGTAGCCGACGTCCTCGGCGTTGGTGGTCGGGTACACCGTGGTGGTGGCGCCGCCCGCGCACATGATCGCGAGGTCGGCGAGGATCCACTCGTAGCGGGTGGCGGAGGCGACGCCGACGCGCTGCTCGCGCTCGAGGCCGAGCGAGAGCAGGCCCGCCGCGAGGGCCTTGACCCGGTCACCGGCCTGCTGCCAGGTGACCGACTCCCAGGACTCGCCGCGCGGGAACCGGTACGCCTCGGCGTCCGGGTTGGCGGCAGCGCGGTCGAGGAACTGCACCGCGACGTTCTGCGGCAGGTGGTCGACGAACGAGGTGTCTTCGATGACGGGCATGACGCTCCATGTGGTCGGGCCGGGTCCGGCAACGACGAGCCGAGACCTGCGAGCGTGTTGCGACGCGCGAGGCACGTGTTGCTGGCGAGTAACCTACGTCACCCGTATGAGTGGGCGGTAGGGACGTCTTGCCTGGTTCGCGCCGCCCAGCGCACGGCGGGCACGGTGACGAGCGCCGCGGCGAGCAGGATGCCGCCGAGCAGCAGCCAGCCGACCATGCCGAGCGCCAGCGGGAGCAGTGCCATGGTCGCGGGCGCGAGGAACGACGCCACCGAGAACCCGAGCCCCCACACGCCCTGGTACTGGCCCATCGCGTGGTCCGGCGGCAGCTCGAAGGAGAGCAGGAACGAGGCCGAGGCCTGCACCAGCTCTCCCGCGACGGCGATCAGCGAGGCGAGCACCAGCACCACCGACGCGGTGACCGCCGACGACATCCCGTCGGTGGTGCCGAACACCGCGCACGCGGCGAGGAACAGCACGCCCGAGAGCACCGTGGCGCGGACGGCGGTCTGCACGGTGGCGACACGGCGGGCCACGGCGACCTGCGCCACCACCACGATCACGGTGTTGATGACGAGCAGCACCGCCACCAGCGCCCGCGGCGCCTCGGTGTGGCCGACCACCCACAGTGGCACCGCGATCTCGAGGATCCAGTAGTGCATCGTGAGTACGGAGGTCGCCGCCACGACCGCCACGAACGGCAGGTCGCGCAGTGCCGCCGTCATGCCGAGCGCCTCGTCGCGTGGGGTCGGCCGCACGTGCGGCAGCCCCGCCACGAGCACGGCGGTGAGGGCGTAGGTGGCGACGTCGATGTACAGCACCGTGAGGTACGCGCCCCGGGTGTCGGCGTGCAGCGCGAGCGCGGCGACGCCGGCCCCGATCGTCATGCCGACGTTGGTGACCGAGCGCAGGTAGGCCTTGGTGGAGGACCGGTCGGTCCCCTGCACGAGGCCGGCGATCATCGCCGCCCGGACGGCGCCCGAGCCGCGGTCGAGCACCGCCACCACGGTGGCGAGCACCACGAACTGCCACCACTCCTGCACGAGCAGGAACATCGCGCCGGCCACCGCGATCGAGCCCACCACGGCCACCTGCACCTCGCGCGGGCCGAGCCGGTCGGCGAGGTGGCCGATCGGGATGCCGGCCAGGATCGCCACGCCGGCGGCGATCGAGAGCCCGGTGCCGACCTCCACCACCGAGAACCCGACGATGCGCGTGAAGTACAGCGCCGAGAGCGTGTAGAAGATGCCGTTGCCGGTGGTGTTGACGAGCGTGGCCACCGCCATCCGGCGGACGGCCGGGTCGTCGGGCAGCAGCCGGGAGAACAGGTTCCTCACCGTGGTGCGGCGATGAGGTAGTCGTCGACCCGCCCCTGGATCTCGGGCGCCAGGCCGGGCACGCCGTCGAGCCGCGGCAGCAGCGAGCGGTCGGTGAACAGCGCCCGGAACGCGAGCGACACGGTGACGCCGTGGCCCGGCTCGTGGATCACGGTGAGGTCGTCGCCGGCGCGGATCGTGCCGGGGGCAACCACTCGCAGATAGGGACCGGGCCGACCCTCGGCGGCGAACCGCTTCACCCAGGCGGTGTTGTCGTAGCCGTTGAGCCCCATCCACACCTTGAAGTCGTTGCACGGGGTGCGCACGCTCGCGACCTCGACGACGACGTCGTCGCCGATGCGCCAGCGCTCGCCGATCTCGGCCTCGTTGACGTCGATCCCGGTGGTGGTGAGGTTCTCGCCGAACTGGCCGTCGCGGATGTCCAGTCCGAGCACCTGGGACCAGCTGTCGAGGTCTTCGCGGGCGAATGCGTAGACCGCCTGGTAGGTGCCGCCGTGGTGCTGCGTGTCGGACACCTGGTCGCCCTCGAGACCCCGCGGGTGCACCTCGACCGGTCCGGTGACCGGGTGCTTGTCGATCGAGGTGCGGCCGATGCCCGCCCACTCCGCGGTGCGGGGCGTGCCGACGTTGACCGAGCGCACCGAAGCCATGCCGCCATTCTCCCAGCCGGCACCGACGCCCGGCGACCCAGTTAGCGGGCGCGGACGCGGTTGTTGCGGGGCTGGTGCTCCAGCTCGACCAGACCGAGCTCCTCGAGCACCGGTGTCACGTAGTTCGCGAACCGGCCGCGCAGCCCCTTCTTCAGGCCGTACCACCCGCCGACGGGATTGTCGGCCGAGCGGGCCCACGCCTCGACCGTGCCCTCCTTCGCCGGCTTCTGCTCGTCGGCGTTGCCGAGCGCCACCCAGTCGCCGCGCTCGCGGAGCATCGCGTGCAGGTCGTCGATCGCGCGCAGGTGGTACCGCAGCTCGGTGCCGCCGGCCACGCACACCAGGGCCGGCGGGTCGGCCTCCGGGTCGCGGTGCAGCCGGATCTCGCTGGTGCCCGGCGGGGTGGTGAGGACCCAGGGGTCCTCGGGGGTGCCGCTGCCGGTCATGGTGCCTCCTCGGGGTCGGGGTGGGATGCCAGATAGGAGTGGAGGCCGGGGAGCAGGGCGTCCCAGCCGCCGGCGAACCGGACGACGGCGTCGGGCCACGCCCGGCGTGCCTCGGGGTGCAGCGCTCGGTGCACGACCACGACCTCGGTGCCGTCGGCGCTGGGGCCGAACCCGATCTCGACGGCGGTGGGCGCGCCGGGCGACCCCGGATACCAGTCGAAGGCGAGCCGCTCGTGCGGCTCGAGGTCCGTGACGGTGCCGAACAGCCACTCCTGGTCGCCGGCCCGCTCCACGAGACGGCCACCGACCATCGGCTCGAGCGAGATCGTCGAGTCAGGGTCACGACGGTGGCCGCGCGGCCACCACAGGTCGATCCGGCCCACGAACACCTCGAAGGCGTGGGACGGCGGGCACCGCAGCGCGATCCGCCGCTCGAGCCGGAACTCGGTCACGGGCGCCCCAGGTTCTCGGCCACCAGCCGGAGCCGGGCCTCGGCGTCGTCCCAGAACCCGGTGAGCCACGCCGTCGTGGTCGCGAAGCCGCGCTCGTCGAGCCGATAGAGGTTGCGGTTGCCCACGGCCTCGTGGGCGAGCAGGCCGGCGTCCTCGAGCACCCGCAGGTGGCGGGAAACCGCCGGCCGGCTGATGGCGAACGACGCGGCCAGCTGGGTGACGCTGCGCGGGCCGTCGGCGAGCAGCTCGACCAGCCGGCGCCGCTCGGGGTTGCCGAGCGCGTCCAGAGCCTCGTGAGGCAACGCGCTCGGTAACACGAGAGTTACCGTAACATGGAGGTGACCTACTCCTGCACGGCCTTCGTGACAGTCAGGCAGCGGGTGAGCCACTCGCGCTCGGGCTCCCGGCGCTCGCGGCCGGCGTCCTCGATCTCCCACAGCGCGTTGTGGAGCATCCGGACGACGACCCAGTCGCGGGCCCGGTCCTCGTCGAGGCGCGCGGCGTCGATCACGGTCTCGAAGCGGCGCCGCACTCCCCCGCGGACGTCGCCGGCCAGCTCCTCCCACCGGTTCCAGAGCAGCGGCGCCAGCTCGTAGTGGGGGTCGCCGCTCACCGGCTTGGGGTCGATGGCGAGCCACGGCGCCCGGTCGCCGGCGAGCACGTTGGCGTAGTGCAGGTCGGTGTGGAGCATCCGGCCCACCGACGCCTCGTCGGCCACGAAGCCGCGCCCCAGCGCCACCGCCTGCTCCACCAGCCGGTGCGGCAGCCGGGCGTCGCGCGGCAGAAGGGCGAGCCGCTCGGTCCAGCGGTCGACGTACTCGGTGAGCGGCCGCAGCTGCGGCGGCGCCGGCACGTGCAGCCGGGCGTACAGCCCGGCCACCACCTCGCACGCCTCGACGTCCCACAGCTCGGAGAGGTCCTGCCGGTGCAGCCGCTCGAGGAGCATCGCGGATCGCCCGGGGTCGGCCCGCAACAGCCGCACCGCGCCGTCGCCGTGCCAGTGCTGGAGCGCGAGGTGCTCGTGCTCGGCCTCCTCGTGCGGCCAGCCGACCTTGAGGACGGCGGCGACGCCGTCGTCGGTGCGCACGGGCACGACGAGCGCGCACTCGCCGTGGGTGGGGTCGCCGTCGACGGTGAGCTTCCACTCGACCAGCAGGTCGCGGAGCAGCGCCGGCAGCCGGTCGAGCCAGTCGGCTCGCTCCTGCGACGCGATCGCCAGGAACTCCCGCGGGACGCGGACGCTCACTTCTTGGGCTTGTCGCCTGACGGCCCGGTGGTGGAGAGCGCGGCGACGAAGGCCTCCTGGGGCACCTCGACCCGGCCGACCATCTTCATCCGCTTCTTGCCCTCCTTCTGCTTCTCGAGCAGCTTGCGCTTGCGGGTGATGTCGCCGCCGTAGCACTTGGCGAGCACGTCCTTGCGCATCGCGCGGACGTTCTCGCGGGCGATCACGCGGGCGCCGATCGCGGCCTGGATCGGCACCTCGAACTGCTGGCGCGGGATGAGGTCCTTCAGCTTGCCGGCCATCATCACGCCGTAGGCGTAGGCGGCGTCCTTGTGCACGATCGCCGAGAACGCGTCGACCGGCTCGCCCTGCAGCAGGATGTCGACCTTCACCAGGTCGGCGGCCTGCTCGCCGGAGCGCTCGTAGTCGAGCGAGGCGTAGCCCTTCGTGCGCGACTTCAGCTGGTCGAAGAAGTCGAAGACGATCTCGCCCATCGGCAGCGTGTAGCGCATCTCCACGCGGTCCGCGGAGAGGTAGTCCATGCCCTGCAGGGTGCCCCGCTTGGTCTGGCAGAGCTCCATGATCGTGCCGATGTAGTCGCTCGGGCTGAGGATCGTTGCCCGGACGACGGGCTCGCGCACCTCGGCGATCTTGCCCTCGGGGTACTCACTGGGGTTGGTGACCTCGTGGTGGGTGCCGTCCTCCATCGTCACCTCGTAGACGACGTTGGGAGCGGTGGAGATGAGGTCGAGGTCGAACTCGCGCTCCAGCCGGTCGCGGGTGATCTCCATGTGCAGCAGGCCGAGGAAGCCGCAGCGGAACCCGAAGCCGAGCGCGCCGGAGGTCTCCGGCTCGTAGGCGAGCGAGGCGTCGTTGAGCTGGAGTCTCTCCAGCGCCTCGCGCAGGTCGGAGTACCGGTCGCCGTCGATCGGGTACAGCCCGGCGTAGACCATCGGGTTGGGGTGCTTGTAGTCGCCGAGCGGCTCGGTGGCGCCGTGGTGCAGGCTGGTGACGGTGTCGCCGACCCGGCTCTGACGCACGTCCTTCACGCCGGTGATGAGGTAGCCCACCTCGCCGACGCCGAGCTCGCCCGCCTTGACC
Source organism: uncultured Actinomycetota bacterium (assembly GCA_963808855.1). GTDB lineage: Bacteria > Actinomycetota > Actinomycetes > Propionibacteriales > Nocardioidaceae > Nocardioides. The sequence continues at coordinate 113,252 of CAWEHA010000004.1, forward strand.
TGCTCGGGGCTGATGACGCCGACCTCGAGCATCTCGTGGGTGGCGCCGGTCGACATCATCTTGATGCGGTCGCGGTGGTTGAGCTTGCCGTCGATCACGCGCACGTAGGTGATGACGCCGCGGTAGGTGTCGTAGACCGAGTCGAAGATCAGCGCGCGCGGCGGGGCGTCGGCGACGCCCACCGGTGGCGGGGTCTGGCGCACGATCTCGTTGAGCACGCCCTCGACGCCCTCGCCGGTCTTGGCGCTCACCCGCAGCACGTCGGCGACGTCGCAGCCCACCAGCCCGGCCAGCTCGGCGCCGTACTTGTCGGGGTCCGCATTCGGGAGGTCGATCTTGTTCAGCACCGGGATGATGTGCAGGTCGGCGGCCATGGCCAGGTAGAGATTGGCCAGCGTCTGCGCCTCGATGCCCTGCGCGGCGTCGACCAGCAGCACCGCCGTCTCGCACGCCTCGAGCGAGCGGGACACCTCGTAGGTGAAGTCGACGTGACCCGGGGTGTCGATCATGTTGAGCACGTAGGTGCCGGGCTCGGCGCCCTCGGCGTTGCCCGCCGGCACCTCCCACGGCAGCCGCACGGCCTGGCTCTTGATCGTGATGCCGCGCTCGCGCTCGATGTCCATCCGGTCGAGGTACTGCGCGCGCCCGCTGCGCTCGTCGAGCACGCCGGTGAGGTGCAGCATCCGGTCGGCGAGCGTCGACTTGCCGTGGTCGATGTGGGCGATGATGCAGAAGTTGCGGATCACCGCGGGGTCGGTGCGACCGGGCTGGGGCGCGGTGGTCGGTGCAGGCATGGTGCTCGCCATTCTGCCGGGCCGACGGGCGCGCCCGTGAATCCGCTCGCGACCCCCGGGCGGCGTGGCGGAGGATGACGTCGTGCCCTCCACCCCTCCCGTTCCCCCGCTGACGCCCTACCCGGCGCCGACCGGACGTACCGCGCGCCGGCTCGAGTGGGCGCACCTGCCGCCCGCCGTCCGGGGGCTGATCGAGGACCGGATCGGCACGCCGGTGGCCGAGGCGCGGTCCCAGACCAGCGGGTTCACGCCGGGGTTCGCCTCGGTGCTGGTCGGGGAGGACGGCTCGCACCACTTCGTGAAGGCGGCGTCGGTGAAGGCGCAGCGGCTGTTCGCCGAGTCCTACCGCGAGGAGGCACGCAAGCTCGCCGCCCTCCCGGCCGGCGTCCCGGCCCCCGCGCTGCTGTGGACCCACGACGACGACGTCTGGGTGGTGCTCGGCATCGAGTACGTCGACGCCCGGCCGCCCGGCACGGCCGTGGCAGCAGGCCGACCTCGACGCCTCGCTCGACATGCTCGCCCACCTCGCCGAGACCCTCACCCCGCCGCCGCCCGGGCTCGAGCTCGACACCTTCGCCGACGAGCTGGCCGGCTTCCCGGGCTACTGGGACCACGTCCGCGCCACCCGCGACCTCCCGCACGCCGACGAGGCCGCCGCGCTCGCCGCGCGGTTCGCGTCGCTGACGACGGGCTCGACGCTGGTGCACACCGACGTCCGCGACGACAACCTGCTCCTCGCCGACGACGGCCGGGTGCTCGTGTGCGACTGGAACTGGCCGGTGGTCGGGGCGGCCTGGCTCGACTCGCTGTTCCTGCTCGTCGGGCCGCGCGGTGACGGGCTGGACGTCGAGGCCGTGCTCGCGACCCATCCCACCTTCGCCGACGTCGCGCCGGACACCGTCGACGTCGTGCTGGCGCTGCTCGCGGGCTACTTCCTCAAGTCCGCCGACGACCCGGTGCCGCCGACCTCGCCGCACCTCCGCGACCACCAGCGCTGGCAGGGCGAGGTGGCCTGGCACTGGCTGTGCGAGCGGCGGGGCTGGGCGTGACGTCGCCGCGCGCCGCCGGCGTCCACCTGCCCTACGACGCCCTGCCGAGCGCCGTCGCCGCCTGGGTCACCGAGACCCTCGGCTCACCGGTCGTCTCCGCGGTCGAGCAGGCCGGCGGCATGTCGCCCGGCTGCGTGAGCCGGCTGGTGTGCGCCGACGGCACCCGCGCCTTCCTCAAGGCGGTCGGCGCCGAGCTCAACCCGGACTCCCCCATGCTCTACCGCCGCGAGGCGGCCGCACTGGGGCTGATCGGATCGCACCCGTTGTGGGCCGACCTCACCGCCGCCCACGACGACGGCGGCTGGGTGGCGCTGCTGCTCGAGGACGTCGAGGGCCGCCACCCCGACCTCGCCGACGACGCGGTGATGGACCAGCTGCTCGAGCGCACCGACGAGCTCGGGCGGGTGCTCGCCGCCCGGGTGCCCGACCCGCCCGCGACCGCCTCGGGGCCCGCCGACACCTCGCCGTTGTTCCGCGACGGGCCGGTCGACCTGCGCGCGGTGTTCCGGGAGTGGGCGACGTCGTTCGACCAGGTCGGCGAGCTGCCTCCCGAGCTGGCGCCGCCGTGGCTGGTGGCGCGGGCGGCCGAGCTGCGCGACGGCGTCGCCGCGCTGGCCGACGAGCCCGCCGACCGGGTCGTGCACTGGGACGTGCGCAACGACAACCTGCTGCAGCGACCCACCGGCGAGATCGTGTTCCTCGACTGGGGCGCGTTCGGTGTCGGGCCGGCCTGGCTGGACCCGCTGCTCGCCCGGCTGGAGCGGGTCGACTCCCCCTGGTTCGACGCCTCGCTCGCCTCCTCGCCGGCCCTTGCGGCCGCCGGCGACGACGTCGTGACCTCCTGGCTGGTGGGCGTCGGCGTCCACCTCGGCTGGCGCGCCCACACCGCCGTCGACCAGAACCTGCCGACCCTGGCCGCGTTCCGCCGCACCGAGAGCGCCCGGTTCCTCGCCGGCGCCGCTCGACGGCTGGGCGTATGACGATTTCGGGGTCCGCGAGCCCCACTGGTAACTTTGCGGGTCGCGTCAGGCCCCAGAGCCGCGCCCCTTTACATCCTCCGCACCCCGACTGACCAAGGACCCGAAGGCACCGCTGTGGCGAACATCAAGAGCCAGATCAAGCGCAACAAGCAGAACGAGAAGCGTCACGAGCGCAACAAGGCCGTCAAGAGCTCGCTCAAGACCGCCGTGCGCAAGTTCCGCGAGGCCGCCGACGCCGGCGAGAAGGACAAGGCCGTCGAGCTCGGCCGCTCCGCCAACCGCGCCCTCGACAAGGCCGTCTCCAAGGGCGTCATCCACAAGAACCAGGCCGCCAACCGCAAGTCGGCCATCTCGAAGCGCGTCAGCGCTCTCTGAGCCCGCTCGTCCGCTGACCCGTCACTCGTACGAGTGACGGGTCAGTGCATTTCGACGGGTCGGCGCTTTTCATCGCTCGCGCAGGCCCGTGACGGTGAGGACGAGGCGCTCCAGGGCGTAGGAGGCGTCGCCGGCGGCGCCCTTCACGTCGGCGTCGGCCTGGGCGACGGCGCGGATCACGCGGGCCAGCCCGGCGTCGGACCAGCCGGCCGCCTGCTGCCGCAGCGTGCGCAGCTTCCACGGCGGCACGCCGACCTCGCGGGCCAGGTCGGCCTCGCGCAGCCCGCGATCGGCCGAGCGGAACCGGGCCAGCCCGCGGGCGCTGCCCGCGAACGCGGAGGTGACCAGCACCGCGGCGGTGCCGCCCTCGAGCGCCCACCGCAGCTCCTCGAGCGCCCGCTCGGGGCGGCCCGAGAAGGCGGCGTCGGCCACGGCGAACGACTTGGCGTCGGCCCGGCCCGCGAAGTAGCGCGCCACCCGCTCGGCGCTGAGGCGCTCGCCGCCGAAGTCGTGGGTGAGCTGGTCGGCGGCCGAGGCGAGCGCCCGCAGGTCGTGGCCGATGGCCTCGACCAGCGCCTTGGCGGCGTCGGGGTCGATGCTGCCGCCGTGGCGCCGCACCTCGGCGGAGACGAAGCCGGGGTACTCCGAGGGCTTCAGCTCCGCGGACTTCGACTCACTGACCCCCGGCAGCTTGCGCAGCTTGGTGAGCACGCCCGAGCCCTTCGGGCCGCCGCCGTGCAGCAGCACGATCGCGACGTCGTCGGCCGGGGCCTCCGCGTAGCCGAGCAGCCCGTCGACCGACTCCTCGGGCAGGTTCTCCAGCGCCCGCACCACCACGCACCGCACCGCCGAGAACAGCGACGGCGCCGACAGCTCGCCCAGCGTGCCGGCCGTGAGGTCGGCGGCCATGGTCTCGGAGACCTCGGCCTCGGGGTCATGGCCGCGCACCGCGTCCTTGACCGCGGCGACCGTGCGCTCGCCGAGGAACTCCTCCTTGCCGGTGACCAGCGTGACCCGGCCCAGCACCGACCCCGCGCTGATCTCGTCGGTCGCGGGAGCTGACTGCCTCGGCACGCGACCAACCCTGGCACAGGCCACCGACTCATCGACCCCGGGTGCGGACCACCACCCCGTCGCCCTCGGCGGCCACCAGCACGTCGCCGTCCTCGTCGGTGCGGGCGACCTCGGCGCCACTGCCCGTGAGCGCGGCGAGGACGTCCGACGCCGGGTGGCCGTAGTCGTTGTCGGCCCCGACCGACACCAGCGCCACCTCGGCCCGCAGCGAGGTGAGCCACGGGAGGTCCTGGTAGCGGCTGCCGTGGTGCGGCACCTTGAGGACGTCGACGTCGAGCCCTGCCAGCGCCCCGGCGAGCTGGGCCTGACCCGGCGGCTCGACGTCGCCGGTGAGCAGCACCGCCACGCCACCGACCCGCGCCAGGACCACCACGCTGGCGTCGTTGGCGGTGCTGCCGTCGCCCGGACCGGCGCGGACCGGCCCGGCCACCGGCCACACCGGCCGCAGCACCACCTCCCCGACCGTGACCTCGGCGCCGGTGGGCGGCAGCCGCGCCGGCGCCCTGGTGGACGCGGCCAGGGCGGCGACGTCGTCGACCGCGTCGGGCGGGTCGAGCAGGGACGTGGTCCACAGCTCCCCGACCGTCGCGGCCGTCGAGCGCCCCGCTCAGACCGTCGACGTGGTCGGCGTGGAAGTGGGTGAGCACCACCAGCGGCAGCCGGGTGACGCCGAGCCGCGACAGGCAGCCGATCGACCGCCCCCGGGTCGGGCCCGGCGTCGACCAGGATCCCGGCGTCGGGGCCGGCGCGCAGCACCAGCGCGTCACCCTGCCCGACGTCGCACATCGCGACGACCCAGTGGTCGCCGGGCCAGCCGGGCGTGGGCAGCCGCACCGTGGTGACGACGACCAGGAGCCCGGTGACCAGGAGCGACCGCACCGGGCGGGCGAGCAGCCACGGCAGCGTCGTGGCCAGCAGGACGCACAGCACCGTGAGCAGGGCGAGCGCCGGCAGACCCGCCTGCCACGGCACCGACGCGACCGGCAGGTCGGCGCCGTGTCGCGCGATGCCGACGATCCAGCCCACGCACCACCCGGCCAGGGTGCCGAGGAGCCCGGCGGGCAGGTGCCACACCAGGCCGACCAGCCCGGCCGCCAGCCCGAGGATCGTGGCGGGCGCCACCGCGGGCGCCGCGAGCAGGTTCGCCCCCACCGCGACCAGGCTCACCTCACCGGACAGGCCGGCCACCACCGGCGTGCACGCGACCTGGGCGGCCAGCGGCACCGCCACCGCCACGGCGAGCCACGACGGCAGCCAGCGGGCCAGCGCGTCGCGCCAGCCGGGTGCGAGCACCACGATGCCCGCGGTGGCGAGCACCGAGAGCGCGAACCCGGCCGACAGCGCCAGTGCCGGCTGCACCAGGAGCAGGACCACCACCGCGACGCCGAGCGCTCGCGCGCCGTGGCGCCGTCCGTCGGCGCCCAGCGCGATCAGGCCGACGGCGCCCATGACGGCGGCCCGCAGCACGCTGGGCTCGGTGCGCGCCAGGAGCAGGAAGCCGACGATCCCGACGCCGGCCACCAGTGCCAGGCCGCGGCCCCGCACCCGGCACCACCGCGCGACCACCAGCAGGAACCCGACGAGCAGGGTCAGGTTCGTGCCGGACACCGCCGTGAGGTGGGTGAGCCCGGTGGTACGGAAGTCGGCCTCGAGGTCGGGGGCGAGCCCGGCGTCGTCGCCGTCGACCAGGGCGGGCACCAGCGCCCGCTGGTCGTCGGGCCGGTGCGCGACCGCGTCGCGGATCGACGCGCGGACCGCGCTCGACCCGCGCCACCAGGGGTCGGGCGGCGAGCGGAGCCGCGGGTCGGCGGCGTCGACCAGCACCCCGGAGACGTCCGGTGCGCCGGCGCCCTCCTCGGGCGGCACGAGCACGCCGCGGGTGGCGACCTCGGCGCCGAGGTCGATCCGCTGCCAGGCCGCGCCGCCGAGCACCAGCACCGGCGCGCGCAGCCGGTACCGCTCGCCGCGGCCGCCGACCTCGCGGACCTGGAGGCGCACGGCCACCCGGTCGGCGAACCGGCCGGTGACCGGTCGTGGGTCGCTGGTGGTGCGGCCCACCACCTCGACCGCCGCCTGCTCGCGGGCAAGGTCGGCGACCGGGCCGTCGGTGGCCACCGCCTGCCGCACCCCGGCGCACGCCACCACGCCGGCCGCCACGAGCATCGCGGCGAGGCCGGTGCGCACCAGCCCCGGCGAGCGCCGTGCCGCCGCGAGGGCGGGCACCCCGAGCGCCGCGACGAGGCCAGCCGCCGGAGCGGGGCCGAGGAGCGACGTGGTGAGGCCGGCGGCCCACGCGACCAGGCCGAGCACCGGCATCCGCAGGTCGGCGACCGCGTCGGTGGCGGCGCGGAGCGCGGGGAGGGACGGCACGGCTCACACCGTGACCAACGGCGTCAGGTCGGCCAGGGTCTTCTCGCCGATGCCGTCGACCTCGAGGAGCTCGGCGACCGCGGTGAAGCCGCCGTGCTCGTCGCGCCAGGCGATGATCGCGGTGGCGGTGACCGGGCCGACGCCGGGCAGCGTCTCGAGCTCGGCCTGGTCGGCGAGGTTGAGGTCGACCAGGGCGGCCGGCACCCCGGCCGGCGGGAGGCCCGGGTCGGCCGGTGGTGCGGCCGCTGCCGGTTCGCCGACGACGATCTGCTCGCCGTCGACGAGCAGCCGGGCGAGGTTGAGGGAGCTCAGGTCGACGCCACGGCGCGCGCCGCCCGCCGCCTCGACCGCGTCGACGACCCGCGCTCCGGCGTCGAGGACGACGATGCCGGGCTTCCGGACCTTGCCGGCGACGTCGACCGTGACGCTGCCGGTGGCGACGGGCGGGGAGGGCACGGCCAGCCCGGATGCGGACGTGGCGGCAGCCGGCGCGGCGAGCACCGAGGGGACGGCGGGGGCCGGCTCCGGGTCGGCACGCAGCACCCACCAGGCGGTGACCGCGAGCCCGGCGGCCACCAGTACCGCGACCACCGTGAGCTGGGCCGGTCCGAGGCCGAGCCGGCCGCGCAGCGTGGTGGGCAGCAGCCCGACCCCGCGGCGGGCGGCGTGCCGCCCCGGGATGGGAACCGGCGCCGGCGTCGGGTCGGGCGCGGGGTCGGCGACCCGGGTGTGCGCGTCGGGCGGGGGCGACCGATCCGGGCGGTCGCGCACCCGGGTGGCCTCGAGCTCGTGGGCGAGCAGCTCGAGACGCCGGGTGGCGACGGCGCGGTGCTCGTCGGACAGGGTTCGGGAGCGCATGGCCGGGACGGTAGAGACGCCCGCCCGCCGGAGCCGGCCGCCGCGGTGCGGGCCTGTGGAGAAGTCGGGAGCGACGCGCCTGTGGACGGTTCGTGGCGACTTCCGGCCACCCGGGATCTAGATTTCGCCGGTGACCTACTCCCGCGCGGAGCTCGGCCGCGGCGCGCTCGGCGCCCTGGTCGGGATCCTGGTGTGCGGCGCGGCGGCGCGCTGGGTGCCCGGCGGCCCCGAGATGCTCCCCTACCTGGTGGCGCCGATGGGCGCGAGTGCGGTGCTGCTGTTCGCCGTCCCCGCCAGCCCGCTGGCCCAGCCGTGGCCCGTCGTCGGCGGCAACCTGGTGTCCACCGCGGTCGGCCTCACCTGCCACTACCTCATCGGCGACGCGCTGGTGGCGGCCGCGGTCGGCGTCGGCGCGGCGATCGGCGTGATGATGCTGCTCGGCTGCCTCCACCCGCCCGGCGGCGCGTGCGCGCTGCTCGCGGCCACGGCGACGCCCGTGATCGACCAGCACGGCTACGCGTTCGTGGCGCTGCCGGTGGCCGTGAACACCGTCGCGCTGCTCCTCGTGGGCGCCGCGGTGAACAACCTCACCGGCCGCCGCTACCCGCACCGGCCCGCCCCGCCGACGCCCGGCCCGGTCGACGACCTCGGCGTCCAGGCCGGCGACGTCGAGCGCGCGATGGAGCGGCTCGGCCGCTTCGACGTGCTGCCCGAGGACGTCGTCGCCCTGCTGCGCGACGCCGAGAACCACGCCCTCGACCGACGGCTCGGCGCGCTGCCGGTCTCGCGCATCATGGTCCGCGACGTCGACGTGGTGCAGCCGTTCGAGTCGCAGTTCCGGGCGCGCACGCTGATGGTGCAGCGCGGCACGAAGTCGCTGCCGGTGGTGGACACCGAGCGCCGCGTGGTCGGCATCGTCTCGATCGCCGACCTGTTCACCCGCGACCTCGTGGAGTGGGACCCGGTGGAGACGATGATGACAACGGACGTCGTGACCCTCCCCGAGGACACCCCGGTGGCCGAGCTCGTGCCCCTCATGACCGGCGCCGGCTACAAGCACGTGCCGATCGTGGACGCCGAGCAGCGACTCGTCGGCGTCGTCACCCGCGGCGAGCTCATCGCCGTCCTGCACCGGGCGCTGCTCGGCGACGACCTGCGGGCCTGACCAGCCCGGGCTGCGGAATCACCGGCTGACCGGTGACTCCTGCTCATGCCGGCCGAAATTTCGGCTGGCAAGTGCATGAATCACCGGTCAGCCGGTGACTCCTGCACCCGCGGCGCCACGCAGACGGCGATCATCCCCGGGCCCACGTGGGCGCCGAGGACGGCGCCGACCTCGGCGCACCAGACCTCGCGGCCGTCGAGGTTGTCGGCGAGGCGGTCGGCGAGCTGGTCGGCGAGGATGGCGGCGCGGTCGGGATTGGCGAGGTGGGCGACGCAGACGTCGGCGGACCGGTCGCCGGCGGCGGTGACGGCGAGGTCGGCGAGCCGGGCGAGCGCGCGGGCCGAGGTGCGCACCTTCTCCAGCGGCGCGACCGTGCCGTCGCGGATCTCCAGGAGCGGCTTGACGGCGAGCGCCCCACCGAACAGCGCCGCCGCGGCACCCATCCGGCCGCCGCGGCGCAGGTATTCCAGGGTGTCGACGTAGAAGTACGACGCGCAGCCCTCGGCGCGGCGGCGAGCCGCGGCCGCCGCCTGCTCGGCCGAGGCTCCGGAGCGGACGGCGGCCGCCGCCTCGAGCGCGGCGTAGCCGGTGCCGACGCCGACCTGGCGGGTGTCGACGCAGAGCACCTCGACGCCGTCGGCGGCCACCTCCCGGGCGGCGAGCTGGGCTGACTCGAAGGTGCCGCTCATGTCGCCGGACAGGTGCACCGACACCACCTGCGCGGCGCCGGCGGACCGGTAGGCCTCGGCGAAGACGGCGGGCGCCGGGCGCGAGGTGCTCACCGGGCGGAACGCCCGCAGTGCCTCCGCGACCCGCTCCGGCGTGGCCGAGGGTGAGCCCTCGTCGAAGGCCTCGGCGCCGACCACGACCTGGAGCGGCACGACGGTGATGCCGTGCTCCAACGCCACCTCGGCGGGGAGGCTGGCGGTGGAGTCGGTCACCACCGCCACGCCTCCCGCCGTCATGGCGTGAAGATATCCGGGTCAGCTCTCCTGCTCGATCGTGTCCGCGATGATCTCGGCGTCGCTCGGCAGCCGGCGGCGCGCCGCGGAGGACGCCGGCAGCGGGTTGTCGGCGGTCTGCTGGAGGCCGCGCACCCGGTCCTCGACCACGTAGCTGCGCCGGGTGAAGACGTCGGCGCCCTCCGTGGTGACCGCCGGCACGCACCGGAAGTCGGCAGCGAGGCTGTCGCGTGTGATCGTCGTGCGCACGTAACCGCGCAGGTTGGTCCAGAACTTGAGGTTCGGGTTCCACGGCGCCCACGGATGGGTGCCGGTCGGCTCGTCGTACCCGTTGCCGCCGGAGGTCACCGACGACGTGATGAGCTCGGAGCCCACCGCGGTCGACGGGTCCTCCCAGTCGGTGAGGACGTCGCTCGCCCAGTGGGCGTGCACGTCGCCGGTGAGCACGAGCGGGTTGCGCACCTTCGCCCGTCGCCACGCCCGCATCACACGGTCGCGCGCGGCGGGGTAGCCGTCCCAGCTGTCCATGGACACCACGTTCGACGGCCCGGCGTTGTTGTCGCGGCGCCCGAAGAACACCTGCTGACCGAGCAGATCCCAACGGGCCCGCGACTGCGCGAACCCGTCGGTGAGCCACTCCTCCTGCCGCGGGCCCATGAGGGTGCGGGCCGGGTCGGCGGCGTCCGGGCAGTCGTCGTAGCCGTCGCCGCAGGCCTGGTCGGAGCGGTACTGCCGGGTGTCGAGCATGTGGAAGGTCGCCAGGTCGCCCCACGACACCCGCCGGAACAGCCGCATGTCAGGTCCTCTCGGCACCGAGCTCCGGCGCAACGGCATGTTCTCCCAGTAGGCGCGGTAGGACGCCGCTCGCCGGGCCGCGAAGCCCTCCTCCGGCCGCTCGGGCACCAGGCCGGCGTAGTTGTTGTCGAACTCGTGGTCGTCCCAGATCACCAGCCACGGCGCGGCCGCGTGCGCGGCCTGGAGGTCGGCGTCGGTCTTGTACTGGGCGTGACGCTGCCGGTACCCGGCGAGCGTCGTGGTCTCCGGTCCGACGACGCGGCGCAGGCTCTGGGGATCCTCGGCGTACTCGTACTGGTAGTCGCCCAGGTGGAGCACCAGGTCGGGGCGCTCCTCGGCGAGGTGGCGGTAGGCGGTGAAGTAGCCCACCGGGTAGTTCGAGCAGGAGGTGAAGGCCATCAGCATCGACGCCGTCCGGGCGCCCCGGCCGGGGGTGGTGCGGGCCAGGCCCGTGGGTGAGTCCCAGCCCTCGACCAGGAACCGGTAGTGGTACTCGCGGCCGGACGGCAGCCCGTCGACCTCGACGTGCACCGCGTGCGCCGTCTCCGGCCCGACGGTGGTGGTGCCGCGGCGCTCGATGCGCCGGAACCGCGCGTCGCGGGCGACCTGCCAGCGCACCTGGTAGCGGCGTGACGGCATGCCGCCGAGACCATCGCCCTCGAGCGGGGACGGCGCGAGCCGGGTCCAGATCACGAAGCCCTGCGGATCGGGGTCACCCGAGGCGACGCCGAGGGTGAACGGGTTGCGGCGGAGCCGGCGTGCGGCCGCGGTGGGCCGCTGGTCGACCACAGCCGAGCCGGCGTCGGCACGGGAGAGGGTGGACGCCGTCAGCAGCGTGGTGCCGGCGACGCCCGCGGACAGGATGTTCCTCCGAGATGTCTGCATGGGACGACCTCACGCCCGCGAGCGGGCGCGGGGTCGACCTCCAGATGACGTGTCGGTGACGAGGTCTCGACAAGCTCGACGAGCGCCGGCTCAGACGACGACGTTCACCAGGTTCGGCTCGCGCACGATCACCTTGCGCACCTCGCGGCCGTCGATCGACCGGACGACGGCGGCGTCGGCCAGCGCCAGCGCCTCCAGGTCGGCCGCGGTGACGTCGGGCGACACCTCCAGCCGCGCCTTCACCTTGCCCTGCACCTGCACGACGGCGGTGACGGTGTGCTCCACCAGCAGCCGCTCCTCGACGACCGGCCAGCCGGCGTGGGCCACCGTGGGCTCGTGGCCCAGCCGCGACCACATCTCCTCCGCCACGTACGGCGCCACCAGCGACAGCAGCTTCGCCACCGTCTCGACCGCCTCGCGCACCGCGGGGTCGTCGCCGGCTCCACCGTCGATGGTCTTGCGGGTGGCGTTCACCAGCTCCATCACCCGCGCGATCATCACGTTGAACCGATGACCCTCGATCAGCTGCTCGGCGTCACGCACCGTCCGGTGGGTCACCCGGCGCAGCGCCTCGTCGCCGGTCGCCGGGTCGGCGCCGGGGTCGGAGGTGACGTCGCCGCTCAGCCGCCAGGCCCGCTGCAGGAAGCGCAGCGACCCGCCGGGGCTCATGTCGGCCCAGTCGATGTCGTCCTCGGGCGGGCCGGCGAACACCAGCGTCAGCCGGACGGCGTCCACTCCGTAGCCCGCTAGTTGCTCCCCCAAACTGACGCCGTTGCCCAGCGACTTGCTCATCTTCTTGCCCCGGTTGATGACGATGCCCTGGTTCAGCTGAGCGGCGAACGGCTCGCGCACCTCCAGCATCCCCATGTCGGCCAGCACCTTGGTGAAGAACCGCGCGTACAGCAGGTGCAGCACGGCGTGCTCGACGCCGCCGACGTAGATGTCGCACGGCATCCACGCGTTGGCCAGCGCGACGTCGAACGGCCCGTCCTCGTAGTGCGGCGAGCAGTAGCGCAGGAAGTACCACGAGGAGTCGACGAAGGTGTCCATCGTGTCGGTGTCACGCTTCGCGTCGCGGCCGCACTGCGGGCAGGCGACGTTCACCCAGTCGGTGGCCCCGGCCAGCGGCGAGACGCCCTTCGGCTTCAGGTCGGCGCCCCGCAGCTCGGGCAGCGTCAGCGGCAGCTGGTCGTCCGGCAGCGGCACCTCGCCGCACGCCCCGCAGTGCACGATCGGGATCGGCACGCCCCAGTAGCGCTGCCGGCTCAGCAGCCAGTCGCGCAGCCGGAAGTTCACGGTGCCGCGGCCGGTGCCCTGCTGCTCCAGCCAGTCGATGATCGTGCGCTTGGCCTCGGCGACGTCCATGCCGTCCAGCGAGATCTCGTCGTTGGCGGAGTTCACCGCCGGTCCCTCGCCGGTGAAGGCATCACCCTCGAAGTCCTCCGGCGGCTGCACGGTGCGCACGATCGGCAGGTCGAACTTGCTGGCGAAGTCCCAGTCGCGCTGGTCCTGTCCGGGCACGGCCATGATCGCGCCGGTGCCGTAGTCGGCCAGCACGTAGTCGGCGGCGTACACCGGGATCTCCGCGCCGTTGACCGGGTTCGTGGCGTGCACGCCCAGGAACACGCCGGTCTTGGGCCGGTCAGTGGCCAGCCGGTCGATCTCCGAGGACCGCCGGACCTCCTCCAGGTACGCCTCGTACGCCGGCCGCTGCTCGTCGGTGACCAGCTCACCGGCCAGGTGGGCGTCGGCGGCCACGACCATGAACGTCGCGCCGAACAGGGTGTCGGGGCGCGTGGTGTACACGGTGATCGGCTCGTGCCCGGCGACGTCGAAGCTCACGTGGGCGCCCTCGGACCGGCCGATCCAGTTGCGCTGTGCGGTGATCACCTTCGCGCCCCAGGTGGGGGCCAGCACGTCCAGGTCGTCCAGCAGCTCCTGGGCGTACTCGGTGATCTTGAAGTACCACTGGGTCAGCTCGCGCTTGGTGACCAGGGCACCGCAGCGCTCGCACGCGCCGTCGACGACCTGCTCGTTGGCCAGCACGGTCTGGTCGTTGGGGCACCAGTTGACCGGGCTCTCCTTGCGGTAGGCCAGGCCGCGCTCGCGGAACCGCAGGAACAGCCACTGGGTCCAGCGGTAGTAGTGGGGGTCGGAGGTGTGCAGCCGCCGGGTCCAGTCGAAGCTCAGCCCGTACTTGGCGAACGACGTCGGCCTGGGTGTCGATGTTGCCGTAGGTGAAGTCCGCCGGGTGCGCGTCGTGGCGGATCGCGGCGTTCTCCGCCGGCAGGCCGAAGGAGTCCCAGCCCATCGGGTTCAGCACCTCGTAGCCGCGGAACCGCCAGTAGCGGGCGATCACGTCGTGCAGCGCCGTCACCTCGGCGTGGCCCATGTGCAGGTCGCCGCTGGGGTACGGGAACATCGTGAGCGCGTAGCGCTTCTCGCGCTCGCCGCTGATGACCGCGGCGTCGTCGGCGACGAACGGCTGCAGCTCGGCCCACACCTGCTGCCACTTGGCCTCGACGGCCGCCACGTCGTACGTGGCCGCTTCTTCAGTCACTGTCTACTCCTGGGTGCGTCTCGGACATGAAAAAACCCCTCACGCAGGAGGGGTGCCACGCTGACTGTCTCGCGATCGAGTCAGCGCGGCTGTCCAAGGAGCAGGGTGCGGGTCATCACACGCCGATGATACCGCCTCCGGCGTACGGTGCCGCACGTGGATTCCCCCGCCTCCGTGTCGCCGTGGATCGTCGCCGCCGATGCCGCCGGACTGCTCGACTTCCTCGCCGACGTGTTCGGCGCGGTGGAGAAGGGCCGCCTCCCGCGCCCCGACGGCAGTCTCGGCCACGCCGAGACCCTCGTCGGCGACACCGCGATCGTGGTGGTCGATGCCGCCGAGGGCTGGACGGCGGTGCCGGCGCTGTTGCGCATCCGGGTCGCCGACCTCGACGCCGTCGTCGGCCGGGCCGAGGCCGCGGGCGCCGTCGTGGTGACGCCGCGGACGTCGCTGCCGTTCGGTGACGACGTCGCCCGGGTGCGCGACCCGTGGGACAACCTGTGGTGGCTGCACCAGCACGTCGAGGACGTCGACTTCGCGGCCCTGCTCGGCCGGATGGAGGACCCCGCCACGCTCGAGGCGATGCAGGCCTACGACGCCTCGCTCGACGCCGAGATGCGACGTCGCGGGGCGGACCGGTGACCGACCTGCGCACGCTGCTGGCGGGCACCGCGGACACCGCGGCCGACTACCTCGAGGGCGTGCGCGACCGGCCGGTGGCGCAGCCCGTCGAGCTGGCCGACCTTGTCGCCGCGCTGGGCGGCCCGCTCCCCGAGGGTCCGACGCCGGCCGACGACGTCGTGCGTCACCTGGTCACCGCGGCCGACCCGGGCCTCGTGGTCACCAACGGCGGCCGCTACTTCGGGTTCGTGGAGGGCGGCGTGCTGCCGGCGTCATTGGCCGCCGACTGGCTCGCGTCGACCTGGGACCAGAACACCGGCTTCGCGGCACTCTCCCCCGCCGGCGCCGCGGCCGAGGAGGTGTGCCGGGGCTGGCTGGTCGACCTGCTCGGGCTCCCCGCGGCGTGCTCGGCCGGCTTCACCACCGGCGCCCAGCTGGCCAACCTCGCCGGCCTCGCCACCGGCCTGCGGCACGGCTACACCGCGCTCGGCTGGGACCTCGACGAGGACGGCCTGCTCGGCGCCCCGCCGCCGACCGTCGTGGTGGGCGCCGAGCGGCACGCCACCGTCGACCGGGCGCTGCGGCTCCTCGGGATCGGCCGCCGTCACCTGCGCGTCGTCGCGTCCGACGACCAGGGCCGGATGGTCACCGACGGGCTCGCCGACGCGCTCGACGGCGACGGTCCGCTGCTCGTCGTCGCGCAGGCGGGCAACGTGAACACCGGCGCGATCGACCCGCTGCGCGCCGATCTCCGAGACCGCGCACGCGCACGGCGCCTGGGTGCACGTCGACGGTGCCTTCGGGCTCTGGGCAGCCGCCGCGCCGGCGCGCGCCCACCTCACCGACGGGCTCGAGCTCGCCGACTCCTGGGCCACCGACGGCCACAAGTGGCTCAACGTGCCCTACGACTGCGGGATCGTGCTCTGCGCGCACCCCGAGACCCACCGCGCCGCGATGTCGCTCTCGGCCTCCTACCTCGCCCGAACCGGCGCCCGCGACGGCACCGACTGGACGCCGGAGTCGTCCCGACGGGCGCGGGCGTTCGCGCTCTGGGCCGGGTTGCGCAGCCTCGGCCGCGACGGCGTCGCCGACCTGGTCGAGCGCTGCTGCCGCCACGCCGAGCGGCTCGCCGCCTCGCTCGCCGCCGACCCGGACGTCGAGGTGCTCAACGACGTCGTGCTCAACCAGGTGCTGCTGCGCGTCGGCGACGACGACGAGCGCACCCGGGCGGTGGCGGCCGCCGTCCAGGCCGCGGGCCGGATCTGGCTCGGCACCACGGTGCGCCACGGCGTCACCGCGATCCGGGTCAGCGTGTCCGACCACGCCACCACCGAGGCCGACGTCGACGTGGCGGTGGACGCGATCCGCCAGGCGGTGCGGCACTCCTAGAGTCGGGCCCATGAGCGTCCTCGACCTGTTCCGGCTCGACGGCAAGGTGGCGATCGTGACCGGCGCCTCCAGCGGCCTCGGGGTCGCCTTCGCGCAGGCCCTGGCGGAGGCGGGGGCCGACGTCGCCCTCGGCGCGCGTCGGGTCGACCGGCTCGCCGACACCGCGGCCCTGGTGGAGGCGGCCGGACGACGGGCGCTCGCGGTGGAGACCGACGTGGCCGACCCGGCGTCGTGCCAGGCGCTGGTG
Source organism: uncultured Actinomycetota bacterium (assembly GCA_963808855.1). Taxonomy (GTDB): domain Bacteria; phylum Actinomycetota; class Actinomycetes; order Propionibacteriales; family Nocardioidaceae; genus Nocardioides. Next base: position 129,373 of record CAWEHA010000004.1, read on the forward strand.
GACGCCACCGTCGAGCGGCTCGGGCGGGTCGACGTCCTGGTGAACAACGCCGGCGTCGGCACTGCCGTGCCGGCCACCCGTGAGTCGCCCGAGGAGTTCCGCCGCGTCATCGACGTCAACCTGCACGGCTGCTACTGGATGGCGCAGGCGTGCGGCCGGGTGATGGAGCCCGGGTCGAGCATCGTGAACGTGTCCTCGGTGCTCGGACTCACCACGGCCGGCCTGCCGCAGGCCGCCTACGCGTCGTCCAAAGCGGCGCTGATCGGCCTGACCCGCGACCTCGCCCAGCAGTGGACCGGCCGCAAGGGCATCCGGGTCAACGCCGTCGCACCCGGGTTCTTCGTCTCCGAGATGACCGACCAGTACCCGGACGGCTACCTCGACCTGCAGCTGCAGCGGATCCCGAGCGGCCGGAAGGGCGACCCGCAGGAGCTCGCGGCCACCGTCGTGTGGCTCGCCTCGGACGCCGGCGGCTACGTGACCGGCCAGACCGTCGCCGTCGACGGCGGCATGACCATCGCCTGACCAACACCGAGCGGGTTCAGCCGCGCCCGGACCCCTGCATCGCCAACCGGACGTGTGTGGCGGCGCTGCCGTAGGCGTCGTAGCCGCCCCGGCGCTCGAGCAGCTCCACGTGGAACCCGACGGCCAGCGGGTCGGTGAAGGCGTGCAGCAGCTCGCCCTCCCCGATCCGGTCGAACAGCAGGTGGTGCTCCCGGAGGTCGTCGAGGAACGTCGTCGAGAGCCCGAAGCGGGCGTCGAGGTCGACGTAGTAGTTGTCGGGCACGGGCATGAGCGGCACCCCCGCGGCCCGGAGGGCCCGCACCTGCGCGCGCACGTCACGGCACGAGAAGGCCACCTGGGTCACGCCGGCCGAGGGGGTGCGGTCGGCACCGACGTCCTCGGTGTTGAGCACCACCCGCAGCGCACCCGAGGCCGGCCGGAAGGCGCGGCTGCGCAGCCGCCCGTGGGGCTGCATGAACTCCTCCACGGGGCCGGGTCTGAGGTCGAAGACCGTGCGCAGGAACGACACCTGCTCGTTCACCCGCTCCGGCGGCACGGCGAGCACGACGTGGTCGAGCGCGAGGAGGCGCGGCTCGGGCTCCTCCGACGGCGCGTCCGGCTCGAAGTCGCGGTGCCAGTCGTCCTCGCCACCGTCGTCGCTCACGAACACGTGGAGCCCCGCGGGCGTGGTGATGCCGGGCAGGTGGGCCTCGCCGGCGCCGCGGGTGCGGTCGACGGCGGGCCAGCCGAGCGCCGACGCCCGCGCCGCGACGGCGTCGACCGGGGTGGCGACGACGCCGAGGGCCGGTCCGGGCGACGGGCCGTCGTTGACGACGACGTCCGCGCCGCCGTTGCGCCACCACGTGACCGGCTTGGTGCGGTGGCGCCCGTGCGGCCGGAAGCCGAGCGACTCGAGCAGGCCCGGCACCACCGGCGACCCGGTCACCTCCACGAACGCCGGGTCGACCGAGGTGGGCGGGGCCGGCTGGTCGGAGCGCCCCACCTGGTCCTCCAGGAACACCAGCGAGCGCAGGGCGTCGCGGGCGGTGACGGTGGGGTCGCTCTCGCGCACCAGGTCGCTGAACACCTCCAGCGACAGCGGCCCGTCGTAGCCGGCGTCGAGCGTGGCCGCGACGAGCCCGGCGACGTCGAGCGTGCCCTCGCCGGGGAAGCAGCGGTGGTGCCGGCTCCACTCGAGCAGCCCCATGTCGAGCAGCGGCGCGTCGGCCACCTGGAGGAACCCGATCCGGTGACCGGGCACGCCCTCGAGCACCTCCGGCCCGTCGCCGTGGGACAGCACGTGGAAGGTGTCGACGGCCAGCGTGACCGCAGGGTGGTCGGCCCGCTGCACGGCGTCCCACGCCTGGCCCAGCCGACGCACGTGACGGCCCCAGGCCAGGGCCTCGTAGGCCAGCCGGACGCCGTGCTCCGCCGCGGCCTCGCCGAGCCGGTGCAGCTGCTCGGCGGTGAGGTCGAGGTCGTCGACGGCCTCGGCCGAGGCGTTGGAGCACACCAGCACGACACCGGCCCCGAGCTCGCCGGCCACGGCCAGCTTGGCGCGGAACCGGCGGAGCACGTCGTCGAAGCGGGCGGGCTCGACGCCCTCGACGTCGCGCACCGGCTGGAACAGCTCGACGGCGAGGCCGAGGTCGGCGCACCGGGCCGCCACCTCGCGGGGCGAGAGCAGGGAGGCGACGAGGTCGTTGTCGAACACCTCGATGCCGTCGAACCCCGCGCCGGCCGCGGCTCGCAGCTTGTCGTGCAGCAGGCCGCTGAGCGACACGGTGGCGATCGACTTCCTCATCCGGACCCGCCGTCGGAGGAGACGAGCTCGGCGAAGTGCGCCGCCATCCGCTCGGCGTCGGCGGGCCGTCCGGTGAACAGCTGGAAGGCGCCGACCGCCTGGTGCACCGCCATGCCGCCGCCGGTGGCCATCCGGCAGCCGCGCTCGCGGGCCAGCCGGACGAGCGCGGTGTCGAGCGGGCGGTACACGACGTCGGCGACCCACCGGTCGGGGTGCACCAGGTGCTCTGGCAGCGGCAGCCCGGGGTGGTCGTGCATCCCGATCGGCGTCGCGTTCACCAGCCCGTCGGCGTCCGCCAGGGCCTGCGCCAGGTCGGTGGCCACGTCCACCCGGTCGTCGCCGAACCGCTTGGCCAGCCGGACGGCGCACGCCTCCGCCCGGTCGTGGTCGACGTCGAGCAGCACCACCCGGGCCGCACCCTGGTCGAGCAACCCGTAGCCGACGGCGGCGCCGGCCCCGCCGGCGCCGAGGACGACGGCGCGGTCGTGCTCGGCGCCGTCGAGTGCGGCGCGGAAGCCGTGGGCGAACCCGGACCAGTCGGTGTTGTGCCCGATCCGCCTCCCGTCCCGCCACACCACGGTGTTCACGGCGCCCAGGTCGGCGGCGTCGTCGGACATCGCGTCGAGCAGGGGAAGCACGGCCTGCTTGTGCGGGTGGGTGATGTTGAGCCCGTCGAACCCCAGCCGCTCGGCCCAGTCGAGCACGGCGGGGAGGTCGCCCGGCCCGAGCCCGAGCCGGGCGGTGTCGATCGTGCGGTACACCAGGTCGAAGCCCGACGCGCGACCCTCGCGCTCCTGCAGGGCCGGGGTCAGCGAGGCCGTGATGCCCTCGCCGACGAGGCCGAGCAGCACCGAGCCGCGACCGCCGCTCATGCGCGCCCGCTCGCCACCGGCACGGGCGGCGCGGCGCGGACGCCGACGTCGCGGGTGGCCAGCCGGTGGGTGGCCCGGGGGCCGGTGATCACCGCGATCGCCGAGACCACGCAGGCACCGGAGGTGAACGCAGCGACCTTCCACCAGTTGCCGGCGTCACCGCCCATGAGCGCCCCGGCGATGGTGGGCGTGAACCCGGCGAGGGCGAACCCGAACTGGGTGCCGATCGCCATGCCGGACAGCCGGACCTTGGTGGGGAAGTACTCGGCGTAGGTGGCCGGCCACACGGCGTTCGGCATGCTGTAGACGATGCCGGCGAGCAGGATGCCGAGCACGAACATCAGCGTCACCTGCCCCTCGGCGATCGCGCCGAGGAAGCCCACCACCAGCACGGCGCTGCCGAGCAGCCCGCCGACGAAGACGGGCTTGCTTCCGATGCGGTCCGACAGCATCGCCCAGAACGGGATGACCGCGATGGCGACCAGGTTGGCGACGATGGCGAGCCACAGCATGGTGGAGTCGCTCGATGCCGATCTCGTAGTCGTCGGAGGTCGCGAAGTTGAGGGCGAACACCGCGAACATCGTGTTCACCGTCGCGATGAACGCGGCGAAGAACACCCGCACCACGCCCCGCCAGTGCTCGCGGAAGAGCAGGGCGAGCGGAGTGTGCGGCTCCTCCGCGCCGCTCCCGGCCTTGAACTCCGGGGTCTCCTCCAGCCGCCTGCGGATCACCAGGCCGACCACCACGACGGCGGCGCTGATCCAGAACGGGATCCGCCAGCCCCAGGAGTTGAGCTGGTCCTCGGAGAGCACGGCCGCGAGCGGCAGGAAGACGGCGGGCGCCAGGATCTGCCCGCCCTGGGTGCCGCTGAGCGTGAAGCTGGTGAAGAAGCCGCGGCGGTCGTCCGGCGCGTGCTCGAAGGACATCGAGTTGGCGCCGGCCTGCTCGCCGGCGGCCGAGATGCCCTGCAGGATGCGGAGCACCACCAGCAGCACCGGCGCGATCAGCCCGATCTGCTGGTAGGTCGGCAGGCAGCCGACCAGGAACGTCGAGACGCCCATCAGCAGGATCGTCCCGATCATCACCTTCTTGCGGCCGAGCCGATCACCCACGTGGCCCATCAGGAACGAGCCCACGGGACGCGCCACGTAGGCCACCCCGAAGGTGGCGAACGCCGCCACCGTGGCCGCCGAGTCGTTTCCCTCGGGGAAGAAGATGTCGGGGAAAACCAGCGCGGCGGCGGTGCCGTAGATCGCGAAGTCGTAGTACTCCAGCGCGCTCCCGAACCACGCGGCGAGCGCGGCCTTCTTCGGGGTCCGCTCGGGTGTCTGCTCCTCGGTGATGGTGCTCATGCCTGCGACCCTCGACGTGACGGCCGTCACTTGGCAAGCGTTTGCCATTCCTTGCCATACTGCCGGGCATGGCCCGCGCTCGTCCTGCTCGTGGCGTGCCACGCCGCGTCACTCTCGCCGACGTCGGCACCGCTGCCGGCGTCGCGACGTCGACCGTCTCCCGGTGCTTCACCCGCCCGGATCGGGTCAACGACGTCACTCGTGAGCACGTGCTCGCGATCGCGGCCGAGCTCGGCTACGCGCCGAACCCGGCCGCCCGGGCGCTGGAGTCCGGCCGCACCGACACGCTCGCGATGCTGGTGCCCGACATCGCCAACCCCTACTTCTCCGGCGTCATCAAGGGCGCCGAGCGGGCCGCGAGTGCCGCCGGGATGACCCTCGTGCTCGCCGACACCGCGGAGAACGCGGCCGTCGAGGAGCGACTGGTGCGGCGGCTCGGGCCTGCCGTCGACGGGTTCGTGCTGAGCGCGTCGAGGCTGCCCGACGACGTGCTGCTGCGGGCCTGCGAGCTGAACCCCATCGCGCTGGTCAACCGGGCCACCCCCGGGGTCGCCTGCGTGGTGGCCGACTTCGACAGCGGCACCCGGCAGATCGTCGAGCACCTGGTCTCGCTGGGGCACCGGTCGCTGGTGTACCTGGGCGGGCCCGCCGAGTCGTGGTCCGGCGCCCGCCGGTGGGCCGGGCTCCGCGACGCCGCGGCAGCGGCCGGCATCGAGGCCACCCGGCTCGGCCCGTACTCCCCCACGATCGACGGCGGCCCCGCGGCCGCCGACGCCGCCGTCGCGTCGCGGGCGACCGCGCTGGTGGCGCACAACGACATGCTGGCCATCGGCGTCCTGCGGCGGCTGGCCGCGCGCGGCGTCGCGGTGCCCGGCGACGTGAGCGTCGTCGGCTTCGACAACATCGTGGGCTCCGACTTCTGCAGCCCCGCCCTCACCACCCTCGCCGAGCGCACCGAGGACGCCGGCGTCCGCGCGGTGGAGGCCGTGCTGCACCAGTCGCGCCACCGCAGCAGCCAGCCGCCGACGCTGGTGCTCCCCACCCAGCTCGTGGTCCGGGACTCGTCGGGCACCGTCAATGTGAACTGACCAGTGGCGAGGCGCCCGGTCCCGCCTGCTGAGGGGTCAGCCCGGCTCAGGCACCGCCAGCACCATCTTCGGCAGCACCCGTCCGGGGATCGAGCCGCTGGGGCTCTCCCCGACCCGCTCGGCGCCGACCCGCCGGTAGAACGTCTCCGCGTGCGGGTCGGCGTCGAGGTGCAGCCGTCGCATCCCGAGGTCGGCGGCCAGGTCGAGCGCCGCCCGGGTGAGCAGGCCGCCGAGGCCGCGGCCCATCGCCGCGGGCTCCACGAACAGGTGCGCGAGCTCGCCGTCCGGTGGCTCACCGGCGATCGCCACGAAGCCGAGCACCGACCCGTCGTCGGCCACCAGCACCGTGCCGGCCTCGCACCAGGCGGGCGAGACGGTGAGCTCCTCGCGACAGGCCTCCAGGAACGCGGCGTCGTAACCCCAGTGGCCCTTGCTGCGCAGGGCCAGGTCGCTCACCAGCGCTGCCTCGTCGGGCCGAGCCGGACGGACGACGGGAGGGCGGCCGCTCACCCGGCCACCCTCCCACGCGGGTCAGCGGCGGGTGACCTGCACGACCGTCGGCCGCGGGCCGGCGAACTCACCGGTCCGCGGGGTGCGGCCCGGCGGCACGAAGTCGGGGAAGGCCGAGCGCTGGTCGGCCCAGGTGCCGTTCTCCCCGGGGTGCTGCACCGAGACGAACACCGAGCCCTGCCCGTCGCGGTCGTGGATCACCGGGCCACAGGTCTCGGCCTCGGTCGGCACGGCGAGGAACTGCTGCACCCGCCCGCGCTCCGGCCCGGACACCGGCACCTTGAACAGGCCGTCGCACAGCTGCAGCGTGCCCGGCTGGCCGTCGGTGGAGACCCACAGGTTGCCGGCGCTGTCGAACGCCACGTTGTCGGGGCACGAGATCGGCGAGACCCGCCCCTCGTAGCCGCCGAAGTACGTGCCCGCGGTCTCGGGGTCGCCGCAGATCAGGATCAGGTTCCACGAGAACCGGGCATCGGTGTGGTCGCCGCCGCGCGGGATCATCTCGACGACGTGGCCGTCCTTGTTGTTGGCCCGCGGGTTGGGCTCGGTCGGGCCCTCCTTGTCGGGCTTGCCGCGGTCGGTGTTGTTGGTGCACGCCACGTAGATGCGCCCGTTGTGCAGGTTGGGCTCGACGTCCTCGGGCCGGTCCATCTTGGTCGGCGCGACGGCGTCGGCGGCGAGCCGCGTGAACACGAGCACCTCCTCGATCGAGAAGCCCGGCACCACCGAGCGCCCGTTGCGGGTGAGCGGGATCCACTGGCCGGAGCCGTCGCTGACGCCGTCCTCGAGGCCGTCGCCGGTGAACCTCGCCACCGACAGGTCACCCTCGGACAGCAGGGTGCGGTTGTGGCGGGCGGCGGCGTCACTGGTCCCCTTGCGGAACTTGTTCTTCGAGACGAACCGGTACACGTAGTCGAACCGCTCGTCGTCGCCCATGTAGGCCACCACGTGGCCGTCCCGGTTGACGATCACGTTGGCACCCTCGTGCTTGAAGCGCCCCATCGCGGTGTGCTTCACCGGCGTGGAGCCGGGCCGCGACGGGTCGATCTCGACGATCCAGCCGAAGCGGTTCGGCTCGTTGCGGTAGGCCTCGCCGGTGGCGTCCCACCGGGGGTCGACCGAACGCCAGTTGCGCGTGTCCTGGTTGGCGGCGAGTCCGTAGCGCTTCTCGCGGGGATCCGTGCCGGTGGCGAGGAAGTACTGGTTGAAGTTCTCCTCGCCCGAGAGCACCGTGCCCCACGGCGTGGTGCCGCCGGCGCAGTTGTTCATGGTGCCGCGCACCCGGACGCCGCGCGGGTCCTCCGCGGTGCGCAGCAGCGCCGAGCCGCGGGCCGGGCCGTCGAAGGTGAACGGGGTGTCGAGCGTGATGCGGCGGTTCTTGCGGGCCCGCTTCACGTAGGTCCAGCGCTGCCCGCGACGGCGCCGCTCGAGCTCGACCACCGACATGCCGTGCGCCGCCCAGGCGATGCGGATCTTCGTCTCGGCATCCATGTCGGGCGGGAACATGATGTTCTCGTTGGTGTACTCGTGGTTCGCCACCAGCAGCGCCTTGGTGCCCTGCGCGTTCGTCTCGATGATGTCGAGGTAGTCGCAGTTGTAGCCGAACTGGCCGCCCTGGGCGCGGGGGGTCTGGGCCTCGGCGTCGAACAGCGGCGCGCCGGCGAGGATCGGGTCGCCCCAGCGGATCACCGGGTGCCAGTCGAACCCGGCCGGCACGGTGACGTCGTCGACGTCGGCCGGCACCGGCGCGATCGGGGTGAACAGCAGCCGGCCGCTCGTCCGGGGCCGGCGCGGCGCCCGGCCGACGGGCGGTGCCGCCGCCGCCGGCGAGGCGAGGGCCGGTGCGGCCGCGGCGACGGCGGTGGCCGCCCCGGCCGAGGCCAGCAGCCGGCGCCGGCTGAGCGCGCGCGAGGCGACGTCGCGGAAGTAGCCGTTGTCGCTGGTGTTCGGCACGGGCTGGAAACAGGCATCGCCGCAGCGCAGGTGACAGGTGACGGGACTGCGGTTCCCGTGGGTTCGGCCGGCCATCGGCAGCACGGTGAGCTGGCGGCGGGCGGAGGGGGCGAGGGTCATGCGCGGGACGCTAGAAGCGGGGCGCCAGCGGAGCCTGAACGCCAGGTGTCGCGTCGGAGAACTCCCGCCAGCGCGACCGGGCATGCAGGTAGGCGGCGCTGCTGCCGTAGCCCAGCCGGGCGGCGAGGTCGGCCACCGGGATGGTGCGGCCGCCGGCCAGCAGGGCCTCGGAGAGCGAGGAGCGCACCTCGTCGAGGAGCTGTTGGTAGCCCACGCCTTCGGCGCGCAGCCGGCGCCGCAGCGTGCGCTCGGTCATGGCCAGCGCGGCGGCGACGTCGGCCATCGGCGCGCCGTCCGCGAGCCGTTGGGTCACGAGCACCCGCACGTCCTGGGGAAGGCCGGTGCGCTCCCGGCGGCGGGCCACCACCTCCGCGCAGACCTGCGCCGCCGTCGCCAGCGCCGCTGGGCTGCGCTGGGCGAGCGGCCGGTCGAGCTGGTCGACGGCGAACCGCAGCCGGACGCCGTCGCCCTCCCGCTCGACGGTGGCGCCGACCCCGCCGGGCACCAGCGAGTCGAGCACGCGGTGCACCGCGGTGGCGTCGCGCGCGACCAGGAACCCGCGGACGTCGGCGGGAAGGCCGGCGCCGTCGACGGTGATGACCACGCGGTCGCCGTCGAGGTCGGCGCGCGGGATCGCGAAGGCGAAGCTGAGGTCGATGAACCGCAGTGCCACGGCCATCGCGTCACCGACCGTGCGGCTGGCGAGGAGCGCGAACCCGAACGCGCCGAAGGTGGCGGCGGTGTAGCGCTCCCCTACCTCGCCGCCCACCTCGCCGAGCAGGTGGCGCAGCGTGCGCACGACGGTGAGCTCCTGGGCGGCGGTGACCTCGGGGGCCCCGGCGTCGAGGTCGGCCGCGGTCAGACCGGTGCCGAGCAGCGCCCGCTCGGCTGGCACCCCGGCGCCGGCGGCGTGCTCGACCAGCAGTCGCACGCCGGCGACGGCGCGCGGGAAGGACCAGTCGGAGGCGGCCGGCTCGGGGAACCGCATGTCCGAAATTATCAACGATGGTCTGCCACGACCCTGCCGCGAGCGGGCTCCGGCTTCCTACCGTCGAGCCCATGGCACCTCGCGTGGTCGTGATCGGCGCCGGGTTCGGCGGGCTCGGTGCCGCTCGGGCGCTGCTGCGCGCCGGCATCGCGGACGTGACGGTGCTCGAGCGGGCCGACGACGTCGGCGGGGTCTGGCGCGACAACACCTACCCGGGCGCCGCGTGCGACGCGCCGTCGCCGATCTACGCGTGGTCGTGGGCGCCGCACGCCTGGTCGCGCCGCTACGCGACCCAGCCCGAGATCCTCGACTACGTGCGCAGCACCGCCGCGGCCGAGGGGATGCTCGATCTCGTCGAGCTCGGTCAGGACGTCGTCTCCTGCGCCTTCGACGACGCCCGCGGCACCTGGACCGTCCTCTCCCGGGAGGGCCGCCGGTGGGAGGCCGACGTGCTCGTGTCGGCGGTGGGCCAGCTGTCCGCGCCGGTGGTGCCGGACCTGCCCGGCGTCGAGACCTTCACCGGGCCCGCTTTCCACTCCGCGGAGTGGCGTCACGACGTCGACCTCACCGGGAAGCGAGTGGCAGTGGTGGGCACCGGCGCGAGCGCGATTCAGTTCGTGCCGGACATCGTCGACCGGGTCGGCTCGATGACGGTCTTCCAGCGCTCGGCGCCCTACGTGATCCCCAAGCCCGATACCGCGTACCGCGGCCGGGCGGTCCGCCGCCGCGTCGAGCGGGAGCGTCGGTTGCTCCACCGGCTCGCCGAGAGCTTCAACCGCGCGCTGTCCGGCGCGGCCGGCTGGTCGCGGTCCTACCTCGGTCTGCTGCGCCTGGTCTGGCGGTGGCACCTGCGCCGCGCGGTTCCCGACCGCGCCGTCCGGCGCAAGCTCGTGCCCGACCACCCGCTCGGCTGCAAGCGGGTGCTCTTCAGCAACGACTGGTACCCCGCCCTCGCTCGCGAGCACGTCGAGGTCGTCACGACCGCGGTCACCTCGGTGGAGCCGCGCGGCGTGCGTACCGGCGACGGCCGGCTGTACGAGGCCGACGTGGTCGTGTGGGGCACGGGCTTCGCCGCCACCCGGTTCCTGGCCGGGATCGAGGTCTCCGGCCGCGACGGGGCCGACCTGCACGACGTCTGGCGCGACGGCGCCCGAGCGCACCTCGGCCTGACGGTGCCGGGCTTCCCGAACCTGTTCTGCATCTACGGGCCCAACACCAACCTCGGCGGCAACTCCGTGATCCCGATGATGGAGGCGCAGTCGCGCTACCTCACGCAGGTCGTCCGGCGCCTCGCCGACGACGACGCCCGGTGGGTCGAGGTGCGTCCCGACGCTGCCGAGCAGTACGACGCCGAGGTGCAGCGGCGACTGGCCGCGGCCGTCTGGTCGGACTGCTCGAGCTGGTACCGCGAAGGCGGCGGTGGGCGGATCACGACCAACTGGCCGGGCACGGTCGACGAGTTCGCCGATCGCGCCGCCCACGTGGACTGGGACGAGCTGGTCGTGACCTCAGACGCGGCGCTTGCCGGCGATGAGGAACTTGTAGACGAGGAATGCGACGACGAGAACGACGAGCACGATGAGCACGAATCTCACGGGGTGACTCCTTTGATGGGGTCCGACCACTGTGGCGGCGGCCACAACCGGGTCCCACCCCTGGCGGGGTGAGCCGTCCTCAGGCGGTGGTTCCGGGCTCCAGCCGCGCACCGGCGGCCACCCGGACGCCGTCGCCCACCCGGCTGCCCCGGCCCACCAGGGTGACCTGGTCGGGGTCGTCGAGATCGACGTCGGACGCGCCCACCACGGCGCCGCGCCCGATCTCGGACCCGCCGTCGACGATCGTGCCTCGCACGGACGCTCCCGCCCGGACCACGACCCCGGAGAAGAGCACGCTGTCGACGACCTCGGCCCCGGCCTCCACCACGACATCGGGGCTCAGCACGCTGCGGCGCACCGTGCCGGCCACCTCGACGCCGGGGCTCACCAGGGAGTCCGCGACGGTGGCGCCGTCCCGGATGCGCGCGGCGGGCCGCTGCGGCTGGTGCGTCAGGATGGGCCAGTCCGGGTCGCCCAGCACGCCGGCACCGTCGGTCAGCATGTCGAAGTGCGCCTGCAGGTAGTGGTGGGGTTGGCCGAGATCGCGCCAGTAGCCCTCCAGCGGATGCGCCACGACGGTCTCGTGCTCGACCAGGTGCGGCACCAGGTGCTCGCCGAAGTCGCCCAGGCCGGTGTCGCCGGCCTCCGACTCGGCGCCGAGCTCCCGGTGCAGCGTCTCCAGCGTCGTCACCAGCACGTCCGGGTCGTAGGCGAACACCTCGGTCGCCACGACGCCGGTGGTGGGGTCGTCCGGCTTGTAGTCGAATCCGGTCACCCGGCCGTCGTCCACCTCGACGGTGGCGTGGTCACCGGCCTCGGCCAGCGGGACCTCGGTGGTGACCACGGTGCACGCCGCGCCGGCCTCGAGGTGGCGCTCGACGACGTCACCGAAGTCGAGGCGGTAGACGTGGTCCGCGCTCATCACCAGGACGACCTCGGGCCCGAGCTCCGCGATCTGGTCGCGGATGCGGAACAGCTCGTCGGCGTTGCCGCGCGCGAACCCGTCCTCGTCGAGGCTGCCGGTGCCCTGCTGGGGGGCGAGCAGCCGGAGGCCGCCGTAGGTGCGGTCGAGGTCCCACGGCCGGCCGTTGGCGACCTGCTCGGCGATCGTCGTGCCCTGGAACTGCACCGACAGCCACACGTGGCTGATGCCGCTGTGGGCGAGGTTGGACAGCGGGAAGTCGACGAGCTGGAACACCCCCGCGAACGGCAGCGCCGGCTTCGCCCGCTCCCGGGTCAGCACGTCCATCCGGCTGCCCGCGCCGCCGGCCTGGATGATCGCGAGCACGTGGGGTCGGCGCATGGCGCATCGTGGCACGGGCGGTGGTCACCGCTGGTCACCCCTGGGGGCCGCTGCTCAGCTCCGCAGCTTGGAGCGCCTCGCGCGCGTCGTCCGCCGGTGGAGGTCGGTGAACTCCTTGAACCGTCCGAGCACCGTCGACCAGGCGGCGGTCAGGTACTCCGCTTCGTCGCGGTCGTGCGCCGCCTGGTGCACCTCGACGCGACAGCCCTCGTCGAGGGCGAAGAACCGCAGGTAGCCGACGACCTGACGTCCGGGGACCGGGGTCACGTCGTCGTCGAAGTCCCAGCGCATCGCGATCAGGTCGGGCGGGGCGAGCACCTCGTACCGGCCGCGGACCCGGGTTCCCCACTCCATCTCGGTGCTGAACCGGCCGTCCTCGATGACCACCGGCACCCCGAGCCACTCGGAGTAGCGCGCGCCGTCGGCGAAGGACTCGTAGGCCTCGCCCCGGGTGAGAACGGTGTCGACGCTCACGGAGACCCACTGGGCGAGCGAGGCTCGCGCCAGGTCGCGCTCGGGTACGTCGTCGGCGACGCGCCACTTGCTGTCGGAGCTGGCCAGGAGCGGCAGGGCGGCGTCCATCGCCGCACGGTCGAGCCGGTAGTGGCGATACGTCCCCTCGGCCCGCACGGTGACGAGCCCGGCCCGGCGCAGCGCGGCGAGGTGGGTGGAGACGGTCCCCGCGGTGAGGTGGCAGCCCGCAGCGATCACGCCGGCCGGCAGCTCGGCGTCCCAGAGCATCCAGAGGATCTCGCGGCGCACCGGCGAGGACAGGGCGTCGATCGTGGCCTGCAGCGGGTCCGACCCGGCCGGTTCCGTCACCGCCTCATCCTTGCAGCGCACCGCGACCTGTGATTGTTTTGATGACAATCAAAATACACTCCCGTACCTGGAGGGACCCATGACGAAGTACCTGCTGCTCTACCGCAGCTCCGTGTCGGCGCAGGACCAGATGGCCGATGCCACGCCCGAGCAGGCACAGGCGGGGATGGACGCCTGGATGACCTGGGCCGGCAAGGCCGGCGGCGCCATTCTCGACATGGGGTCGCCTACCCAGTCCGTGGCCACCCTGGGCGAGACCACCGAGTCGACGCCGGTTGGCGGGTACTCGCTGATGGAGGCGCCCTCGCTCGACGACCTGCGAGCACTCCTCGACGGCCACCCCCACCTGATGATGGACGGCGCGGCGATCGAGGTGCTCGAGCTGCTGCCGATGCCGGGGGCCGGCTGAGCGCCGCCGTGACGTCGACCGTGCTCCGCTGGGGCGAACGGTCGAGGATGCCGATCCGCGGCACACCGGTTCCCGGAGGCGACTGAACCCCCGCCCGAAGGCGGGGGTCCCGGTCGTACTAGCCATGAACGAGCGGTCACTCACACCGTCTAGGCGGTGGTTGGCGACCATGCGGGGGCGCTGTCCCAGACCGGGGTCCGGGTGAGAGGCGTGAGCTCCGAGCCGTCACGTCGCATGACGTAGAGGTCAGGCAGACCCTCGACGCCGGTGCGAGCGAAGACGATCCACTGGCTGTCGGGGGACCAGCTGGATCCCAACGTCATGGTCCCCGGATCGTGCTCGGTGATGTTGGTCAGGCCGGTCCCGTCCGGCGCGACGGTGTAGAGGTCCCCTTCGAACTCACCGGGGCCTGTTTCTGATCGAAACGTCAGCGCGGTCCCGTCGGGCGACCACGCAAGGTCGTCGGCCCGGAGGTTCCAAGGGGTGATGCGGTGTTGGCCGGTCCCGTCGGCATTCATCACGAACACGGCGGTCGCATCCACCGGCTTTGCCGAGCTGTTCCACCTGAGGAACGCGATCTGTGTGCCGTCAGGTGAGCTCTCCGGCCCGAAGTCCTCGTAGGTCGTCGGGGTTGTCTGGTTGGTGAGCTGCTGGGCGTTGCCGCCGTCGGCGTCCATGATCCCGACGGCGAACACCTCGATGAGGTCCCCGCTGACCTCACCGTATGGCCAGCCGAACAGGAGCCGGCGACCGTCGGCCGACCACGCCGGTGCGGTCTCTTCACAGATAGCTGCTCGCGGCTGCGCGTCAGGACAGCCGGGGTCCACGGGGTGCTCACCGGAGCCGTCGGCGTTCACCACGAAGACCTCGTTGGGGCTGCTCGGGAAGATGCGCTCGAAGGCGATCTGCGTGCCGTCCGGCGACCAGTCCGGCAGATTGTCCACCTCGTCGGTCCCCGGCTGAGTGACCGCGCGGACCCCGGTGCCATCGGTTGACATCACGAAGAGGGCTGCCTGTCGCTGGTCTTGGTCAAAACGGCGGAAGGCGATCTCGCCTTGCGGGAACTCGGCGGGCAGCTGCACAGGTGAGGCGCTGGGCGCTTCCTCATCCGGAGTCGCCGAGGTCGAGTCTGCGGATCCCGAGGTGTCAACCGTCGCCGGCCCGGGGCTGTTGGCGTCGTCGGCTGCACCGCCCTGGTCGGTGCAGGCGGTCAAAGCCACTAGCGCTGAGGTGGTCAGGACGGCCAGCGCGCGGCGTGCGAGCTGCTTCGGCTCGGTCACGGGAGTCATGCCACGACGCCAGATCGTGGTGCTCGACGGCTGCCCAGCCACAGGAACCATCCCAGGCAGACCAACGTAGCCATGAAGGTCGCGTGCAACACGTCGTAGGCGCGGCCGGTGCCGCTGCCGATCATCAGCACGAGGGCCACCGGGATCGCGACGGGAAGCCATCGAGGCACTTCCCGGGAGCGCCACAAGGCGGCGGCAAGCAGGAGGAACCCGATTCCGCTGAGAAGGAACCCGCCCGCTTGCGGGCCGAATGCGCGCATCGCGTTGTCCTGCAGATATTGGAACTGTTCAGGCCCACCTGGCCCATCCGCGGAGGCGAACCAGCTTGCGGCGCCAAGCGCGAAGAAGCCGGATGTGAAGCACAGTCCGCCGATTCCGGTGAGGACGGCTCCAGCGGTGGCCAGTCGAGCGCCGCGCCCGACAACGAGCAGGCACGTAGCAATTCCTGCCGAGACGTAGCTGGCGCCGATGGCGAGGCCGCTCACGAGCGAGAAGACCCACACCTCGTTCCGCTCCCCCTTGAACACATCGAGGTTGTCGAAGTCGACGGCGGCGAGAGGTCGCCCCAGAATCGCGGCGGCCGCAATTGCAGCGGAGACGGCGAGCAGGGCGGCAACGGTCGCGGCGCGGCTGACGCTCTGTTGGGGCCGGAGCCGGGTAGTCGTGGTGGTGGCCATGGTGTGTCCTCCGGGTCGGGATGCTGCCGCGACGAAGAGTCCCGACTCCTCGGTCCCGGGCACCAGGGACCAGATGTCCCATGTGGGCCACGAGGCCTTGACGCCAGCCGCTTTTCGCAGCCGAAGCCACCCTTGGGCCGGCATCCAACCGCTAACGTCGACAGCACCTTGACCGCACCTGGGAGGCACCAGATGAGGCCCTTTCGCGGCTCGCGTGCCCTGCGGGTCGGACGAGGTGTCTGCTTGGCGGTGTGTGGCGTACTGCTCGTGGGCTACATCGTCACCGTTGTTGCCTGGTTCGTCGTACGCCCTCGTGACATCGCCTACAACGCGTGGTCGACGCCTGACGGACTCGAGGTGCTGGCCGGCTGGGGGATCCCTGAGGGGTGGTGGATCGCCTACCTGGCCATCGTGCAGACCGGGGCCCTGTGTGTCTGTGTGGTCGCTGCCTTCTTCGTCCTGCGGGCCGAGGTGTCCTGGTTCAGGCTCTACCTCGCCTTCGCACTCGTCCTGTGGGGGACTGCCGGCAGTGACCTCTCCCTGGTGTTCGACGCTCTGCTCGGTCAGACGGGCGGAGTCGGGCAAGCGCTCCAAGGGATCGGCTGGCTCGCGCTCTTCATGCTGGCCTACCTGTTTCCCGACGGTCGGTTCGTGCCGGCCTGGGGTCGATGGTTCGTGGTGGCGTGGATCCTGTACCTGAGTGTCGCCGTTCGGGCTTGCCGCCGCGGGCAGATCGATCGCAGCGCCGGCCGAGACTGTGGTGCTGCTGGTGCTCTTCGCCGGGGGTGTGGCCGCCCAGGTCTACCGATACGTCCGCTTCTCCGGCCGCCTCGAGCGGCAGCAGACACGCTGGCTCCTGACCGCGCTGGCTCTGTGGCTCGCGCTGGCCGTGCTCTTGGTGCTCACCCCGCTGCGCGGCCTGTACGACGACGCCACCTCTGCCGGCCTGGTGACGTACGCGGTCACGGTGCCGCTCTCCGTGGCTGTGGTCACGTTGATTCCTGCCTCCATCGCCCTCGCGATCCTGCGCTACCGGCTGTACGACATCGACGTGTGGATCAGCCGCGCGGTGCTGTACTTCATCCTCACGATCTTCGTCATCGGCACCTACTCGGCGCTCGTCACGGCGGTCGGCCAGACTCTGGGACGGAGGCGACGCGCTGGCGCCCGCGATCGCTGCCGCAGTCATCGCGCTGGTCTTCAACCCGGTGCGTGTCTGGGTCCAGCAGCGCGTCAACCGCCTGATGTACGGCGACCGGGACGACCCCTACGCGGCGCTTTCGCGGCTCAGTGAGCAACTGGCCACGGTGGCTGAGCCGGAAGCGATCGTCCGGACCGTCGTGGACACGGTGGCACGCGCACTTCGGGTGCCCTACGTCGCCGTCACGATGGGCTCTCCCGAGGAGGTGGTGGCCAGCCGCGGGCGCCCGGTCCCGGTCTCCGAACAGTTCGAGCTCACACACCACCAGAAGTACGCTGGGTCGTCTGGTCGTGGGCGAGCGAGGTCCCGGTGACCAGTTCTCGGCAGGGGACCGCCAGCTGCTCATGGACGTGGCCCGGCACAGCGGCGCGGCGCTGCATGCGGCGCAGGAGTCCCTGCGCGCCCGCGCCATGGCCGCGGACCTCCAACGCGTGCGAGAGAAGCTGGTCACCAGCCGCGAGGAGGAGCGTCGCCGCATCAGCAGGGACCTGCACGACTCCCTTGGTTCTGCGCTGGCCACCCAGGCGATGACCATCGACGTGGCGAGGTCACTCATGGCGGAGGACGCGGCCTCGGCCGACACCATGCTCGGCGAGCTCAAGCGGCAGAGCCAGCAGACCCTCGAGGATGTGCGGCAACTCGCGCGCGAGCTGCGACCGCCCGTGCTCGATGAGCTGGGGCTGGCGATCGCCCTCACCCATATGCAGGCGGTGTACAGCCTCCAGGGCGTCGACGTGAGCGTCGACGTGCCCGACCTCCCGCCGCTTCCTGCGGCCGTCGAGGTCGCGGCCTACCGCATCGTCGAGG
>CAWEHA010000005.1:0-14410 GCA_963808855.1 uncultured Actinomycetota bacterium
ACGGATAGAGGCCATTCGCAACCTGTGGAGAACCCGACTCTAGATTTGCCGAGCCCTCGGGTTGTGACAGGTCGTGTGCCTCACACCGGCCCAGGACCCGGCGTCGGGCACACGACCCGCCGTCTGCTCGCTCGGGCGTGACGCATAGTCCCCTCAGGAGGGGTACCGCCACCGGGTACCCTCACCACTACGGTCGACGGACGGGGCCGGCCAGGATGCGGAGGACACATGGACAGCCACGACGTACTGATCGTCGGGGGCGGCAACGCCGGGATCTCGCTGGCCGCGAAGCTGCTCCGCGACGGAGTCCGGGACGTCGCGCTGGTGGAGTCCGAGGCCGTGCACCGGTACCGGCCGCTGCTCAACTACGTCGGGGCCGGGGAGGCGTCGATGGAGGATCTGGAGCGGCCCGCCGCCACCGTCGTCCCCGACGGGTGCACCTGGATCAGGGACCGCGTGGTGGCGGTCGACCCCGACGGGCCGAGCGTGCGGACGGCGGACGGCCGGCAGATCGGCTGCTCCCGGTTGGTCGTGTGCCCGGGGCTGGAGGAGGACTGGGACGCCACCCCGGGCCTGGCGGACGCCTACGCCGCCGGCTGGGCCGGGTCGACCTTCGTCGTCGACACCGCCCCGTTGGTGTGGCCGGCGCTCCGCGCGCTCACGGGAGGCACGGTGCTCTTCACGATGCCGCCGGAGCCCGCCCCGTGCGGGGCGACCGCCCTCAAGCCGCTGTTCATGGCCTGCGACCACTGGCGCCGGGCGGGCGTGCTGCGCAGCCTCGACGTCCGGCTGGTCCTGCCCGGCACGTCACCGCTCGGGGTGCCGAAGGCCGACGACGTGCTGGAGCGGGCGCTGGCCTCCTTCGGCGTGACGGTCGTGCGCGAGGCGCGGGTCACGGGGCTGGCCGACCACCGGGTGACGGTGACCGCGGCCGGGCGGGAGCAGGAGATCGACGACGTCGCCTTCGCGCACGTCGTGCCGCACTACCGGGCCCCTCGCTGGGTGACGACGAGCGGCCTCGCCGGAGCGGACGCGGCCGGGCTGGTGGACGTCGACCCGCTGACGCTGCGCCACCCCCGCCATCCCGCCGTCTGGTCGCTGGGCGACGTCGCCGACCTCGCGACCCGGCCGTCCGGCGGCGCGCTCCGCAAGCAGGTCGCCGTCCTGGCCCACAACCTCGCCGCGGACGACGAGGCGTCGATGCAGCACTACGACGGCTACACCGTCATGCCGATCACCCTCGCCCGCCACCGGCTCATGCTGGTCGAGGTCGACCGCGACGGCCGCCCGGCACCCTCCGTGCCGTTCCCCGACCTCGTGAAGCCCCGCCGCACCACCTGGGTGGTCGACCGCTACGCCCTGCCCGTCACCTACTTCCGGCGGATCCTGCGAGGCAAGGTCTGACCGGTGACGGGGCTGCGCGCCCGCGCCGTGCCCACCGGGCTCAGGAGCCCGGCAGGAGGTCCTTCGCCGCGTCGACCACCTGGGCCACCACGGGGCGGTCGTCGCCCCCGCTGGCCCACACCGGATCCTGCGGCAGGGCGGCCATCGGGTCGGCGTCCTCCGGCTCGCCCGCACTCGGTGCCAGGGAACGGCGGATGGCCTCGTCGAGGTCGACGAGCCGGTGTCCGTCGGGCATCAACAGCCCGCGGAAGTCGTCGTCCGCGGCCACCAGGTCGTGGTGGAGGCTCTCGACCAGCGCCTCGACGGTGGCCTGCGGCACGTCGGTGAGCTTGCCGACCAGCGTGCCGACGAGCTTCGACGGCAGCAGGGGCACCTCGATCTGCCGGCGGTCGAGACCGGCGTGCGAGGTGTAGGTGTCGAGGAGCGCCCCGTAGCGCAGCCGGGTGGGTCCACCCACGTCGAAGTGACGCGACGGCCCGGAGTAGGCGAGCGCGCCGACGAGCGCCTCGAGGACGTCGACCACGGCGATCGGCTGCACCATCGACTGCATCCACGTGGGCACGGTGTGCACCGGCATCCGCTCGCTGACCTGCCGGATGATCTCGAAGGAGGTCGACCCGCTCCCTAGCACCACCGCCGCGCGCAGGACGACCACGGAGGCCGGCCCGTCGCGGAGGATCTGCTCCACCTCACGGCGGGACTGGATGTGCTCGGAGAGCTCGTCGTCGGCGACGTCCGGCACCAGACCGGAGAGGTACACGACCCGCTCGACGTCGTGCTCGCGCACCGCGGCGACCATGTGGGCGGCCGCCCGTCGGTCGGTGGCGGAGAAGTCGCGACCACCCATCCCGTGGATCAGGTAGTAGACCGCCTCCACGCCCTCGCAGGCGTCCGCGACCTGGTCGGGGTCGAGCGCGTCCATCACCACGGTCTCGACCCGGTCGCTCCACCACGGCCGCTCCCGGTCGGGGTCGGACGTCGTCGTGCGCACGTCGTGCCCGCGCTCCAGCAGCAACGGCACCAGCCGGCCGCCGACGTACCCGGTGGCACCGGTCACCAAGATCTTCAACTCGTCCTCAGCTCGTCGGGGAGGTGCGGGCCGCGACGGGACCGCGAGCGTCCCCGGGGGGCGGCGGCGACCCCGGCTCCGCGGACTCGTGCGCCAGGGTACGGGCACCCGAGGGGTGAGGGGGTCGCGCGCTCCGGGGTGATCCGCTTGTGTGGGGCCATGACGCGCTACGGCATCCACGCCAGCCACGAGCAGATCCCGGCCCGGCAGCTGCTCGCCGACGTGCAACGGGCCGAGCGGGCCGGGTTCGAGGTGGCGATGTGCTCCGACCACTTCTCCCCGTGGAGCCGCCGGCAGGGGCAGTCGGCGTTCGCGTGGTCGTGGCTCGGCGCGGCGCTGGCCACGACCGACCTCACCTTCGGCTGCGTGAACGCCCCCGGTCAGCGCTACCACCCGGCGATCGTGGCGCAGGCCGTGGCCACCCTCGGCTCGATGTTCCCGGGTCGGTTCTGGGTGGCGCTGGGCAGCGGCGAGGCGAGCAACGAGCACATCACCGGCGACGGCTGGCCGCGCAAGGAGGTGCGCACGCAGCGGCTGGAGGAGTGCGTGCACGTGATCCGGAGGCTGCTCGAGGGCGAGGAGGTGACTCACGACGGGCTCGTCACCGTCGACCGAGCCCAACTGTGGGAGCTCGCGGACCCGGTGCCCCGACTGGTCGGTCCCGCGGTGTCGCCGGCCAGCGCGGCGCGGGTGGCCGCGTGGAGCGACGGCATGGTGACGGTGAACCAGACCCCCGACCGGCTGCGGCAGATGGTGGAGGCGCACCGTGACGCCGGGGGCACCGGCCCGCTGGCGCTGCAGGTGCACCTGTCGTGGGCGCCCACCGAGGCGGAGGCCGAGCAGATCGCGCACGAGCAGTGGCGGAGCAACGTCTTCGGTGAGCCGCTGGCGTGGGACCTGGAGACCGCGGACGCCTTCGACCTGGTCTCGGAGGACGTCACCGTGGAGAAGGTGCGCACCGTGGTCGACGTCTCCTCCGACCTGGCGTGGCACCGCGACCGGCTCGCGGGCTATGCCGCGCTCGGGTTCGACGAGATCTACCTGCACCACGTCGGGCAGTCGCAGGAGCGCTTCATCGACACCTTCGGCGAGCACGTGCTCCCCGCGCTGAAGGAGGCCTGAGCATGGTGCGAGGCGTGAGCACCGGCGACCTGTGGTGGAAGAACGCCGTCATCTACTGCGTCGACGTCGAGACCTACTACGACTCCGACGGCGACGGCACCGGCGACCTGGCGGGGCTGACCCAGCGCATCGACTACCTCGCCGAGCTCGGCGTGACGTGCCTGTGGCTCATGCCCTTCTACCCGACGCCGGACCGGGACGACGGCTACGACGTGACCGACCTGTTCGGGGTGGACAGCCGGCTCGGCACCCACGGCGACCTCCTCGAGCTCCTCCGCACCGCGAGCGACCGGGGCATCCGGGTGATCGCCGACCTCGTGGTGAACCACACCTCGGCGCAGCACCCGTGGTTCAAGGCGGCGCGACGGAGCAAGGACAACCCGTTCCGCGACTACTACGTGTGGCGCTCCGACCCGCCGCCCGACACCTCCGACAAGGTGGCGTTCCCCGACAAGGAGGACAGCATCTGGGAGCTCGACGAGCGCACCGGTGAGTGGTACCTGCACCACTTCTACTCCCACCAGCCCGACCTCAACTTCGCCAACCCCGAGGTGCGCGACCACCTCGCGAAGTCCATCGGCTTCTGGCTCCAGCTCGGGCTGGCCGGCTTCCGCGTGGACGCGGTGCCGTTCCTGGTCGCCGACGTCGACACCATGGCCGACGACGTGCCGGGCGACCCGCATGCCTACCTCAAGGAGCTGCGGTCGTTCCTCGGGCGGCGCCGGGGCGACGCGATCCTGCTCGGCGAGGTGAACCTGCCGCACAAGGAGCAGCGGGCCTACTTCGGCGGCTCCGACGGCGACGAGCTCACCATGATGTTCGACTTCATCGCCATGCAGGCCACCTACCTCGCGCTGGCGCGCCAGGACGCCCGGCCGCTCGCCAAGGCCCTCAAGGCCAGGCCGAAGATCCATCCCGACTGCCAGTGGGCGACGTTCGTGCGCAACCACGACGAGCTGACCCTCGACAAGCTCTCGGACGAGGAGCGCCAGGAGGTGTTCGCGGCGTTCGGACCCGATCCCGACATGCAGATCTACGGCCGGGGTCTCAAGCGGCGCCTGCCCACGATGCTGGACGGCGACCCCCGACGCATCCGCATGGCCTACAGCCTCCTCTTCAGCCTTCCGGGCACCCCGACGCTCTACTACGGCGAGGAGATCGGGATGGGCGAGGACCTGGCGGCCGAGGGCCGGATGGCGGTGCGCACCCCGATGCAGTGGACGCCGGGCGCCAACGGCGGCTTCTCCACCGCTCCCCCGCGCCGCCTGGTCCAGCGCCCGGTGCCCGAGCCCTACGGCCCCGAGCGCGTCAACGTGAGCGACCAGAGACACGACCCCGACTCGCTCTGGACCTACATGCAGACCCTGATCCAGACCTACCGCGACTGCCCCGAGCTGGGCTGGGGCGACTTCGAGGTGCTCCGCCAGCCCAGCCGCGAGGTGCTCGCCCACCGATGCACCTGGCAGGGGTCGTCGACGGTGGCGCTCCACAACCTGTCGCCCCACCCGGTGACCACCCAGCTCGACCTGGAGACCGAGCAGCCCGTGTGGCTCGACGACCTGTTCCGCCACCAGTCCACCGAGACCGGCCCCCGCGGCGTCGTGGAGGTGGCGCTCGACGGATACGGACACCGCTGGCTGCGGGTGCGGCACGAGGGTCGGAGCTAGCGGCGGGGCAGGTGGACGCGCCAGGCGGCGTGGTCGGGGAGCTCCTCGAGGCGCCCGCCGACGGCGGTGAGGACGTGGCGCACCTGCTCGGACGGCGGGTGCTCGGGGGCGCAGAGGCCGCCGGGGGCGAGCTCGACGTCGACGACGCGCATCACGTCGACGCGCAGCCACGACGCGGCACCCTCGAACACCACCCGGACGCCGCCCTGCTCGTGGTCGCGGAGGTCGGCGAGCACCAGGTCGAGCGCCTGCTCCACCGGGCCGGGGGTGAAGGGGAGCTCGATGTCGCCCTCGACGGCGGCCGTGAGGTTGCGGTCGGCGTCGGCGAGGACGTCGGCCCAGCGCTGCGACACCTGGGTGGCGAGGTCGCGCAGCGGGATGGCGGCGCCGGCCACGAAGTCGCCTTCGCCGCGTGACAGCGCCACCAGCTCGCCCGCCACCTGGTTCAGCTGGCCGACCGCCTTGAGGCAGCCGAGCGCGGCGTCGCGGGCCTCCTCGGAGAGGTCGGGGTCGCCGAGCAGCTCCTCCAGCCGCAGCCGCAGGCTCTGCAGCGGGGTGCGGAGCACGTGCGAGGTGTGGAGGCCGAACTCGCGCTCCCGCTCCAGCCGGTCGCGCAGCTGGGAAGCGCTGAGGTCGAGCGCCCGGACGATGGCCAGCGCCTCCGGCACGCGGGTGCGCGGCAGCTCCAGGTCGAACCGGCCGCGGCCCAGCGCCGCGGCGGCGGTGGCCAGCTGGCGGAACGGCGCCGACAGGAACTGGGCGACCGCGTAGCCCGCGACGCCCGCCAGCAGACAGATGATCAGCACGGTGGCGAGCAGGCTGGCCCACCCGGGACCGAGCGGCGAGCCGAGCACCTCCGAGCGGTCGTGGGTGACGCGCACCTGCCCGGTCTCGGTGACGACGGTGGCGCTCACCTGCTCGTCGCTGTCGGCGTCGAACTCGTCGCCGACGATGTCGAGCTTCGTGCCGGCGACGTCGACCTCGACCCGCTCGTCGTCGGAGACCAGGCGGCGGACGTCGGCGGCGGTGAGCCCGACGTCGGAGGCGGCGCGCTCGGCGATGACGAGCGCGATCGCCCGCGCCTCCGCCTCGGCGGCCGTGGTCTCGTCGGCGACGAGCCGGTCTCCCACCTCGTTGGCCCACAGCGCCGCGGCGCCCAGGAGGAGCAGCAGCGTGACGGCGACGAACGCGAGGGTCAGTCGCTCACGCATCGGGGGCGGGGCCCTCCAGGCGGAATCCCACCCCCCTGACCGCGACCACCCGCTCGACGACGTTCGCGCCCTCGAGCTTCTGCCGGAGCCGGCCGATCGTCACGTCGAGCGTCTTGGTGGAGCCGTACCAGTTCTCGTCCCACACGTCGGCCATGAGCCGGCCGCGGGAGACCACCTTGTCCTTGTTGGCGGCGAGGATCGACAGGACGTCGAACTCCTTGCCGGTGAGCGGCACCTCGGTGTCGCCGGTGTAGACCCGGCGGGCGGCGACGTCGATCCGCAGGCCCTCGTCGGAGCCGTTGAGCGAGCCGCCTGCGCCGGTACGCCGCAGCAGCGCCCGCACCCGAGCCTGCAGCTCGGCGAGGCCGAACGGCTTGGCGAGGTAGTCGTCGGCGCCGTAGTCGAGGCCGACCACGCGGTCGAGCTCGCCTGCGCGAGCGGTGACGATCATGATCGCGCCCTCGTAGCCGTTGGCGCGGGCGTGCTTGCACACTTCGAGGCCGTCGATGTCGGGGAGACCGAGGTCGAGGATCACCACCTCGGGGGGCTGAGCCTCCACCTCGTCGAGCGCCTTCTGGCCCGTGTCGACCCAGGAAACCTCGTAGCCCTCGCGCTCGAGCGTCCGGACGAGAGGGAATGCGATGTCCTCCTCGTCCTCGACGACGAGAACTCGGTGCCCCATGGCAGGAATCATAGGGCGTGGCCCCCTCTCGCACGGTGTAGTGCCCGGTGGAAGGGGTCGAGAACGGGCGGGCCGCACGCCCCCCAACGGTGCGGCTCGCTCGATCTCGTCGATGCCGAGAGTAGGCGAGCCGTACCGACGTGTGAGGAACGTATCGGCAACGTCGTGCCCACCCTTGAGTAACAAGGGCGGCTTCAGGAAAAAGGTCGCCGTTCTCCTCGACCCGGGCGAGCACTTCGTCGAAGCGCAGCTGCTCGAGTCCGAGCGGGTCGTCGGCTCCCTCGGCCACCTCGTCCCACGACACCGGGGCCGCGACATAGGGCCGGTCGCGGCCGCGCAGCGAGTACGGCGAGATGGTGGTCTTGCTGCCGGCGTTCTGCGACCAGTCGAAGAACACCTTCCCCGAGCGCTTGCTCTTGGTCATCGTCGCCGTCACCTGCGCGGGGTGCGCCTTCTGGAGCTCCTCGGCGACCTCCTTGGCCAGCGCCGTGGACTCGTCGGAGGGCAGCCGGGTGGGCAGGTCGGCGTAGAGGTGGAGCCCCTTGCTGCCCGACAGCACCGGCTTGGCCTCGAGGTCGCGCTCGGCGAGCACCTCGCGCGCGAGCAGCGCCACCTGGCAGCACTCGTGCAGGCCGGCGGGCTCGCCGGGATCGAGGTCGACGACGAGCCGGTCGGCGTTGCGGGGGCGCCCGTTGCGGCCCACCGTCCACTGGTGCACGTGCAGCTCGATCGCCGCCAGGTTGGCGAGCCAGGTGAGGGTGGCGAGGTCGTCGGCCACGGGGAAGGTGATCGTGCCCTCGTCCTTGCCGGCCCGGCGTCCGCTGGTGGGCACGGTGACGGTGCGCACCCACGACGGCGTGCCGCCCGGCACGTTCTTCTCGAAGAAGCTCATGTCGTCGACGCCGTGCGGCCAGCGGATGCGGGTGACGGCACGGTCGCGCAGGTGGGGCAGCATCGTCGGCGCGATGCGGGCGTAGTAGTCGAGCACCTCGCCCTTGGTGGTGCCGGTGCGCGGGTACAGCACCTTGTCGAGGTTGCTGATCTTGAGGGTGCGGCCCTCGACGTCGACGTGGAGCTCCTCGCCCTGCGGCGGCGGGCTCACCGGCCGATGCCGATCACGGGGTCGCGTCGGGGGTCGAGCCAGCCCATCACCGTGCGCATGAGCGGGCGCGGCACGCTGACGCAGCCGGCGGTGGCACCGCGGCCGTTCACGTGCAGGAAGATCCCGGCGCCGCGGTGGCGCACCTGCCCGCGGTAGTTGAAGTCGAGCACCACCGACCACTCGTACTGGCGCCGGTAGTCGAGCAGCCGCTCGGAGGTGCGCGGGCGGAACCCGCCCTGGCGCACGTTGCGATAGCGGTTGTAGAAGCGCGAGCGGTTGTCCTGCACCCAGTAGTCGCCGCGGCGCACCCGGCGGTACGGCGTGGCCCAGCCCGACTCGCGGGCGCGCATCCCGAACGACGTGAACAGCCGGTAGCTGCCGAGCGGGGTGGTGCCGGTGCCCTGCCGGCGCCGGGTGGGGGCCACCAGGCCGCCGTAGCCGATGCGGCCGTCGCGGGTCTGCCGGACGGCGTCCCAGCGGCCGTCGCGCCGCACCCACAGCGTCACCCGGGCGTGGTGGCCGCGGGTGCGGTTGACGGTGACCACCTGCGCGGTGCGCTCCCGCAGCCGCACGGTGACGCCGTCGAGGCGCACCGTGCGCGCCGCCCGCGCCTGCGCCACCGGAGCGGGCTCGGCCGAGGCCGGCACCGGGAGCGCCAGCAGCGCGGCGAGCAGGAGGAGGCACGAGGAGTCGGGTCACTGCAGGTCCTCCGGGGTGAGGTCGGTGCGGACGCCGCGGTACGACGGCTGGCGCAGCCGCTGGTAGCCACGGCCGTGGGTGTCGACGTCGACGACGACCACCGGCTCCAGCCAGAAGGTGCCCTTCGCGTCGACGCGCGGCACCTCGTCGGCGAACGGGCTGGCGGCGCGCGCCATGCCCGCGACCAGATCGGTGAGCTGCCGGCTCTGCTTGGCGCCGATGCCGCTGCCCACCCGGCCGCGGTACATCAGGCCCTCGGGGGTCGGCTCCCCCACCAGCAGCGCGGCGAGCCGGTCGGTGCTCCCCTCTTGCGGCCGCCAGCCGCCGACGACGTACGACAGCCGGTGCCGGTGGGCGAACTTCAGCCAGTGCCGGCTGCGCCGGTCGAGCTCGTAGCGCGAGCTCAGCCGCTTGCTCACGATGCCCTCGAGACCCTGGGCGAGCGTGGCCTCGAAGAGCATCGGGCCGTCGTCGTAGGAGGCCGGCACCTGCCACGGGCTGTCGTCGAGCACCTCGGTGAGCAGGTCGCGGCGCCGCGTCAGCGGCTCGGAGGTGAGGTCGCGGCCGTCGAGGCGCAGCAGGTCGAACACCATGTAGGTGACCGGCAGCTGCTGCGCGAGCCGGCGGACCGACTGCGCGTTGCGCACGTGCATCCGCTCCTGGAGCACCCGGAAGTCGGGCAGGCCGGCATCGTTCAGGGCGATGAGCTCGCCGTCGACCAGCAGGTCGCGGTCGCCGAGCGGCGACGTCGTCACGTCGGGCCAGGCGGCGCTCACGTCGTTGCCGTTGCGGGAGTGGAACCGGGCGACGCCGTCCCTGCCGTCGCGCACGTCGGCAAGGATCCGGATGCCGTCCCACTTCACCTCGTGCGACCACCCCTCGCCGGTGGGCACGTGGTCGCCCGGGGAGGCCAGCATCGGTCGCACGGAGGCCATCCTGCCCTCACCGATGACTTCGGGTGGTCCCACCCGTCACACTGTTCGTACTTCGACAGAGAGGCTTCCCCATGCGTGCGATCTGGAAGGGCGCGGTGTCCTTCGGGCTGGTGAGCGTTCCGGTCAAGCTCTACGCCGCCACCGAGAGTCACGACGTGTCGTTCCGGCAGGTCCACGCCAAGGACGGCGGCCGGATCAAGTACCAGCGCGTCTGCTCGATCGACGGCGAGGAGGTGGCCTACGCCGACATCGCCAAGGGGTACGAGACCGAGGACGGCGAGATGGTCATCCTCGACGACGACGACATGGCCGAGCTGCCGTCGGCGTCCTCGCGCGAGATCGCGGTGGAGAAGTTCGTGCCCCGCGACCAGATCGACCCGATGCTGTTCGAGAAGTCGTACTACCTGGAGCCGGAGAAGACCGGCGCCAAGCCGTACGCGCTGCTGCGGCAGGCGCTG
This sequence comes from uncultured Actinomycetota bacterium, assembly GCA_963808855.1. Classification (GTDB taxonomy): domain Bacteria; phylum Actinomycetota; class Actinomycetes; order Propionibacteriales; family Nocardioidaceae; genus Nocardioides. Next base: position 10,350 of record CAWEHA010000005.1, read on the forward strand.
CTCGACGCCGACCGGATGGCCGTCGTCACGGTCGCCATCCGCAACCGCACCAGCATCGCCGTCCTCCGCGTGAAGGACGACGTGATCGTGCTGCAGACGATGATGTGGCCCGACGAGGTGCGCACCCCCGACTTCTCCGTCGAGGGCGGCGAGGTGAAGGACTCCGAGGTCAAGATGGCGAACATGCTCGTCGAGACCCTCGCCGGCGACTTCGACGCCAGCGAGTTCGAGGACGACTACGCCGGCGCCGTCGAGGCCCTGGTGAAGGCCAAGGTCGAGGGCGGCGAGGTGAAGCGGACGCCGACCTCCACCAAGTCCTCCGGCGAGGTGGTCGACCTGCTCGCCGCGCTGCAGCGCTCGGTGAAGGCGGCCAAGACCGCCCGCGGCGAGGACGACGACGCCGACGAGAAGCCCGCCAAGAAGTCGGCCTCGAAGAAGTCGGCCTCGAAGAAGTCGACCGCGAAGAAGAGCGCAGCCAAGAAGTCGACGTCGAAGAAGAGTGCCGCCAAGAAGACCTCGAGCCGCAAGACGGCGGCGAAGAAGGCGAGCTGAGTCGCGGCCGTCACTCCGGGCCCAGGAATCCCCGGTTAACCGGGGATTCCCCGACTGGGCAGGCACTGCACTGCCTGCCAAGTCGGCGAAGTGCCTGCCAAGTCCGGGTTTGCCGGCGCGCTAGCGCTGGTCGCGGGCCCAGCCGCGGAGCAAGAGGAGCAGCAGCACCCGCAGGAACGCCCTTACGGCGCGACCTCGGCCGGCGCCTGCTCGCCGCGAGCGGCCGGCGAGTCGGGAACCCGCTTGTCGACCTGGTAGAGCACGGCGTCGGCCAGGCGTGGTGCGACCAGCCCGAGCACCTCGCCGAGGGTGCCCATCGGGTGGCCCCAGACGACCGGCCGGTCCTCGAGCACCCGGACGACGCGGGCGGCCGCCTGGTCGGGGGTCAGCGCCCGCCGGCCGGCGTAGACGTCGGACGGCGCGACCATCGCCGTGCGCACCAGCCCGAAGCGCATGTTGGTGACCGTGACGTTGTCGCCGTACGCCTCGCGCGCGGCGATCCGGCCCCAGGTGTCGAGCGCGGTCTTGGAGGCGAGGTAGGCGGAGAACTTCGGCGCCTTCAGCTGCACGCCCCAGCTCACGATGTTCACCACGTGGCCGAACCGCTGCGCCCGCATCGCCGGCAGCAGGCCCATCGTGAGTCGCACCGGCGCGAAGAAGTTGACGGCCATCGTGCGCTCGACGTCGTGGAAGCGGTCCTGGCTGAGGTGCAGCGAGCGGCGGATCGAGCGGCCGGCGTTGTTGACGAGGTAGTCGACGGCGCCGTGCTCGGCCAGCACCCGCGCCACGAGAGCGTCGAGGGCGTCGTGGTCGGTGAGGTCACACGGGTACGACGTCGCCCGCCCGCCCGCCGCTCCGATGCTCGCCTCCAGCCCGGCCAGCGCGTCGACGCGGCGGGCGACGAGCAGCACGGTGGCGCCGGCCTCGGCGGCCGCCCGGGCCGTGGCCTCCCCGATACCGGAGGAGGCGCCGGTGACCATGACCACGCGGCCGCACAGCGGGCTCTCGTCCCGGGGCCGGTACGGCGCCGCCACGGCGATCAGCGCCCGGCGCAGCCGGGCCCGCGGCGTCTGGAGGAGGAGCCCCACGGCGGCGACCCTACGGCGCCACTCAGTTGCCCTGCTCGGCGTCCTCGATCAGGTCGCTCACGAAGTTGATCGGCCGGATCCGGCCGCTCACCACCGGCGAGCCGTCCGGGGCGAACAGGGCCGTCGGGATGCCGATGAGCTCGGCGTCGTTGTTCACCGCGGCGCCGCCGGAGTTGCCGGGGGCGATCCGGGCGTCGGTGTCGATCTCGGAGCGCTCGCCGAGGTCCTCCCGGTCGACGAAGGTGGAGATCACGCCGGTGGTGACCGAGATCCGGACGGACTCCGAGATGCCCGGGAACCCGAGCACGGTGACGTCGTCGCCGGAGCGCAGCTGGTCGGAGTCGCCGAGCGGCATCACCGGCAGGTCGAGGTCGGCCGGGTCGACCTCGTCGCCCTCCGCATCGGCGTAGATCTGGACGACGGCGGCGTCGCTCGTGCCGTCGACCTCCACCGGGCGGGCGCGGAACGCGGGTTCGGCGGTGCTGTCGTCCATGCTGTTGGTGAGCGCCACCAGGAGGTAGTCGGGGTCGCCGATGCCGTCGTCGCCGTAGTACTCCTCCAGTCCGGGCGCGGTGGGCTGGGCCACGTGGGCGTTGGTGAGGATCAGGCCGTCCTCGGTGATGATCGAGCCCGATCCCGAGTACTCGACGGTGCCGCCGTTCTCGGTGTCGGGCGCCTCGGCCAGGAGCAGCACCGTGGCGGCCTTGGCCGTCTCGAGCTCCTCCTCGCTGAGGTCGTCGGGCGACGGGCCCGGATCACTACCGTCGGGTGACTCGGTGCCGGTGGGCTGGGACGTGGTGCCGGCGGTCGGGACGTCGTCGCCGCGGTCGGAGAGCAGCACCGCGGCCGCCACCGTGCCGACGACGAGCAGCAGCACCGCGGCGATCCCGCCGACCACGAGCAGCGCCTTGCGACGGCGCTTGCGGGCGAACCGCCGCTCCTCCTCGGCCGCGGAGAGGATCGGCACGAGCATCAGCTCGGGTCCGGCCACCGGGTGCCCGAGCCGCAGCGCGGTGCGCCCCTCGAACCGCTGGTTGTCGACCCGCCGGCCGGCGTCGAAGGTGCCCTCGGCCGAGTGGTTCGCGAACACCCAGCCGCCGGGCACGGCGGCGATGGTGCCGTGGATTCGCGAGCAGGCGGGGTCGGAGATCACGATCCCGCAGTCGGGTTGGCGGCCGACGGTGACCTGCGCCGGGTGGCGGTAGCGGTACTCGCGCCCCTCGGCCACGACGAGCAGGTCGGGCCCCGAGCGCGGCGCCTGGAAGCCCGGGCCGGGCACGGCGGCGATCACCCGGGTCTCGTCGAACCCGGCACCCGGCCCGGCGGGCACCGGTGCGGGCGGCGGGAGGGCGGGTCCCGGCGCCGGTGCCGGCGGCGGGGCGCCGGGCGCACGCCCCGCGACGGCAGTGGGCGGGTGGGACGGCAGCGGCGGGGGCGGGGTGGGGCCGGGCGGTGTCGACGGTGCGACGGGCGGCGGCATCGACGGCGGCACCGCGGGCGGCGCGGCCGAGACGGCCACCGGGGGCGGCGGCGGAGCGGGTGCCGAGGCGGCCGGGACGTCCTGGGAGGACGGTTCGGGTAGCACCTCGATCCGCGCCGAGGGCTCCGGACCGCACTGGACGGTGACCGGGCCGGTGATCCGCAGCTCGGTGACCCGGCGTCCGTCGACGAAGGTGCCGTACTGGCTGCTGGCGTCGACCAGCATCCAGCCGTCCGGCACCGGGCGGAGCTCGGCGTGCTGGCGCGAGACCGACCCCGGCGAGAGCACGACGTCGGCCTCGATCGACCGTCCGATCCGGATCAGCCGGAAGGAGTCGAAGCGCAGGGTGCGTCCTTCGACCTTCACGAGCAGCGTCGGCATGGGGGGTCACCTACCCGTCAGCGGGGGCGTCGAACCGTCGCGGTCGACCGTCCGAGCTGGATCTTCGCACCGTCGACCAGCTCGATCGTCTGCCCGTCCGGGAGCTCGTGCTGCTGCCCGTCCGGGTACGCCACCGCCCAGGCGGAGCCGGAGGCGTTGGAGATGCCCCAACGGGTCGGGTCCTGGGGGTGCTGGCGCACCTTGCCGAGGGTGCGCGGGTCGTCGACGCCGGAGGCGACGTGGTCGGAGCGCAGGGTGGCCAGCTCGCTGACGGCGAGGGTGCGTCGCCCGACCTGCAGGACGAACGGTGGGCGCAGGTGCTGCGAGCAGCGGCGGCAGACCCGGTCGGACTCGGCGACGTCCCAGAAGTTCGTGGTGGAGCAGTGGCCACACGCCACCATGCCGTCGCGCAGCCGGTCCATCGCCTTGATCCATTGGCCCTCGGTGACCCGGCCGCTCGGGTTCGTGAGCCCGTCGACGAACGCCTGCACGAACAGGTCGCGCAGGAACTGCGGGTAGATCTCCCAGTACTGCTGGACGATCTCCGCCGGCCGGTTGCT
>CAWEHA010000006.1:0-19248 GCA_963808855.1 uncultured Actinomycetota bacterium
GTCCCCGCGCCATGCCGCCCAGCCGACGGCCGCTCCCGCGCCCAGGGCCACGAGGGCGAGCACCACCACGAGCCAGGATCGACGCACGACCCGAGCCTAGGCCGCTGCGGGCGTCCCCTGAGGCAGCGACGACGTGCCGCCATGCCACCGGTCCAGCGCCGCCAGTGCCAGGGGCAGCAGGCTGATCAGGGCCGCGGCGACGTGGTAGGGCACCTGCTGGCCGAGGGTGGACGAGTCGGCGTAGACGGGCTCGGAGTAGGTCGCGATGGCGAGATGGATCGTGAACGGCGCCAGGATGCAGGCGGCCCAGACGGTGCTGCCGACCGTGACGCCGGGACGGGAGCGGACGGATGCGCTGCCGACGATCGCCAGGACGAGCGAGACGAGCCCACCGGTCGCGCAGACCGCGACGATGAAGATGCTCGAGAGCGCGAACAGCGGGTCCTGCTGGTCGGGCGGGACGCCGTCCTGGACGACGAGGTCGGCGGTGGTGAGCAGCCAGCCGCACGCGGCGAACGCGGGCACGGGAAGCCACAGGGCGAGAAGCGGACGCAGCGAGGTCATGCGCGCACTCTTCGCCGGACCGCGGGACGGCGCCTGAGCCCCGGCACTCAGCCAGGCCGGGTGGCGCTACCCGGAATCCACAGGCGGGGCAGGCATGATGCGCGCCATGCTCCCCCCGCGACTTCTCGGTCTCCTGGTCGGCGTGCTGGCCGGCGCCCTCCTCGCACTCACACCCCTCCCCGCCCAGGCGGCGGCTTCCGAGCTCACGCTCACGCTGCCGAAGGGGTACGCCGGCGAACGCGTCGACGTCGGGGTGCGACTGGTGGACGAGGCGCCCGTGGCGGGCGCGACCGTCGCGGTGTGGCGCCGGGTCCACGGGGGATGGCGGCGGATCGGGTCCGTCGTCACCGACGCCGACGGCCGGGGCTCGATCTCGGTCCTCCGACTGCGCAGCGCGGCCGACAACGTGTTCCTGGCGAGGTATGCCGGCGACGGCACGCACGCCGCGGCCGACACCGGGCCGCGGACGCTTCCCCTCGCGAAGCGGACCAGCGTGGTGACGCTGAGCGGCCCGCGCCGGGTCGTCGACGAGCGCGCGGCCACGCTCCGGGTCGAATGGCTCACGGCGCAGGGCGAGGCGGTCGCGGGCGCGGTGCGGGTGCTGCGGCGCGCGCCCGGCGGCCAGTGGCGGCAGGAGACGACCCTGCGGACCAACGGCGACGGGCGGGCGCGGCTCGTGGTGCGGCCCCGGGTCGACTCCGTGTGGCGCGTCGTAGCCCAGGGCCGCGACTGGGTGACCGGCGACCTCAGCGGCGACCTCGCCATCGACAACGTCCCGCCCGGCGACCCGGTGCGGATGCCGAAGGGCGCGCCCCGGCCGCGGGTCAAGCTGCCCCGCCAGGCGCGCGCCGTCGGGAGCGGCCCGAACGCGGTGGTCCAGCGCATCCCGAACGCCGTCTGGCGGAGCATGGCCGGACGCAGCTGGCACGCCGGCTGTCCGGTCGGCCGCGCAGGGCTACGGCTGGTCCGGGTCAACTACTGGGGTTACGACGGCTACCGCTACCGCGGTGAGGTCGTGGCCGCCACCGGTGCCGCTGACAACATGGCCGGCGCGCTCGCGGCGATGTACCGCGGCGGGTTCCCGATCCGGGCGATGTACCGCGTCGACCGCTTCGGCTGGTCGAAGAAGCTCAAAGGAGCCAACGACTACCGGTCGATGGCGGCGGGCAACACCTCGGCGTTCAACTGCCGCGACGTCGTGAACCGGCCGGGCGTCCGCAGCCCCCACTCCTACGGCCGCTCGCTCGACGTCAACACGTGGGAGAACCCCTACCGCTCGGCCACGGGACTGGTGCCGAACTCGTGGTGGCAGTCCCGCAGCCACCCGCGGATCGCCTGGCGCTCGGGATCACACGGCGTGGTGCGGATCATGCGCAACCACGGCTTCCACTGGACGTACGGCCTCGGCGACACCCAGCACTTCGATGTCGGCGGCGGCGCCCGCAAGATGCTGCCCCCGGCCTGCCGCGACACCGTCTGCCACTGATCCGGAAACAGCCGGAACAGCGGGACCACGGCCCGCGTTGACACCGGTATGAGCGAGAAGCTGGTGCTGACGCCGGACGCGAACCACCCGATCACGGTCACGCCGACCGATGGCACGGTCGTCGTCACCGTCGGTGGCGCGACCGTCGCGGAGTCGAACCGGGCGCTGACACTGCAGGAGTCGACCTATCCGGCGGTGCAGTACGTGCCGATCGAGGACGTCGACCCCGCGGTGCTACGGCCCACCGACCACGCCACCTACTGCCCCTACAAGGGCGACGCCGGCTACTACGACCTCGCGGTCGACGGGGAGACCCACGAGAACGCGGTGTGGACCTACGAGCGGCCCTACGACGCCGTCGCCGACATCGCCGGCCACGTGGCCTTCTACCCCGCCTCAGCTGAGGTGCGCATCGGCTAGGACACCTCGATCCACCACGGCAGCGAGAGCACGCCGTGGGGGAGCGGGACGCCGGCCCAGCCGGCGAGCCGTGCCAGCGCTGCCTCCGGGCCGGGAGCGGCGGCGACGTGCGCGGCGGCGTGGCCGGACTCGCTGGACTCGGCCGGCCGTAGCTGGGACAGGAAGGGCAGGGCGGGTCCGGCGCGGAGCGCGACCTTGTCGCGGTCGAGGTCGGCGAGGTCGCAGAGCCGGTCGAGGGCGAGGTCGGTGCCGCCGAGGTGGTCGACCAGGCCGTGCTCCACGGCGTCGACGCCGGTCCACACCCGGCCCCGCGCCAGCGGCTCCAGCTCGGCCAGGTCGCGGCCCCGGTCGGCAGCGGCCTTGCCGGTGAAGTCGGCGTACACCTCGTCGAGCCAGGCGTCGAGCACCTGCCACTCGTCCTCGCTGAACGGTTGCCCGAACGCCATCATCGCGGCCCGCGGACCCGCGGTGACGGACTCGTGCACGACCCCGATCCGGTCCAGCAGCCGCTGGGCCACCAGCTTGCCGGCGAGGACGCCGATCGACCCGGTGAGCGTGGTCGGCTGCGCCACGATCTCGTCGGCGCCCATCGCGACGAAGTAGCCGCCGGAGGCCGCCACCGTGCCCATCGTCGCCACCACCGGCCGTCCCGTCTGCCGCAGCAGGGCGACCTCGCGGTGGATCGTGTCGGAGGCGACGTAGGAGCCGCCGGGGCTGTCGACGCGCAGCAGCACGCCCTCGACCTTCTCGTCCCGGCCCGCCGCGCGCAGCCGGGCGGCGACGGCGTCCGCCCCGGCCTGGTTGCCGTGGCCGGGCCCGGTGACGATCGGCCCGCGGACGTCGACCACCGCGACGCCCGGACGTCGGTCGACGGCGGTACCGAGCCGCTGGGCGGGGGAGGAATGGGCGTAGCGGTGCACGTAGCGCAGCCCGGCGTCCTCGCCGCGCGGCCAGGTCGACCGGGCGTGCGCGTAAACCTCGTCGCGGTAGCCGACCCGGTCGACCAGTCCGGCCTCGCGGGCGGCGTCGGCCGACAGCGGGGCTGCGGCCACCGCGGCTTCCACGTCGGCCCGGTCGAGGCCCCGGCGCTCGGCCACCCGGGCCACGGTGTCGTCGAGCAACGCGGTGGCGATCCGCTGCATCATCTCCCGGTTGGCCGGCGTCACCTCGGTGGCGGCGAACTGGTCGGCGGCGGTCTTGTACTCGTGGCGCTGTCCGAGCTCGGGGTCGAGGCCGAGCTTGTCCAGCCCGCCGCGGAACAGGGTGATCGCGACGTGGACGCCGGTCAGCCCGACCATCCCCGACGGCTGCAGCCAGATCTCGCGCGCGGCGCTGGCCACGCGGTAGCCGCCCAGCCCCGACGACAGCTCGCCGAAGGACTCCGTCCAGGCCAGCGTCGGCTTCTGCTCCGAGAACGCCCCCACCAGGTCGGCCACCTCGTCGGCGTCGGCGAGCGTCAGCGGGCAGCCGCCGACGTGTACGAGCAGCCCGACGACCTCCCGGTCGCGCGCGGCCTGCCGCAGCCCACGCCGCACCGCGCCCATCGAGGGCGCACGCCGGTGCTGCCAGGCCTGCACCGGCGTGGCCGGCGGCGCGGTGACGACGCCGTGGGCGAGGTCGAGCTCGAGGATCACCGATGAGCCCCGGCCGGGGAGCGGGACGGGCAGGCGCTTCAGGGCAGCACGAGGGTCCATGCGCCCACCGTAGGTACCGGCCACCAATCCCCGGCCGGTGCGTCACACGATCGAGAAGTCGAAGTAGGTGTCGGGAAAGGGCTCCTCGCGGAGCGAGTAGTGCCACCACTCGACGTCGTAGCGCTCGAAGCCGCTGCGCTCCATGATCGAGCAGAGGGTCCGGCGGTTGCGCGCCTCGACTGGCCTGATCCCGCGGGCGCCGTGACGTGACACCGGGTCCATCAGGTCGTGGGAGCCGCCCATCGGAGCCAGCTCACCCGACGCCAGGTCGAAGAGCGTGAGGTCGACGGTGCTGCCCCGGCTGTGGCCGGATCGGGCCGCCACGTAGCCCTCGTCGAACATCGCGGACCGGTCCAGGTTGGGGTAGTGGCGCGGCTTGGTGCGGCCGTCCTCGGGTTCTCCGGACCAGCGCCGGAAGCAGTCGACGGCGCGCTGCGGCCGGTAGCCGTCCCACAGCAGCAGCCCGAAGCCGAGCGACGCCGCCTCCCGCTGCGCGCGTCGGAGCGCGGCGCACAGAGCGCTGGTGCCGACGACGCGGTTGGCGAGGTAGCCGTCCACCGGCTTGCCGGTGAAGTTGTCCCAGGTGGCGTACTTGGCGTCCCACCGGATGCCCGGCACGCGCTCGTCGACGTACGCGAAGCCGTCGATCATCGCTTCTTCCCGAACAGAGTCAGAGACACGAGCCGGTCGATCACCTCGGACATCGGCAGTCCCGCGGCGGCCATCATCCGGGGGTAGCGGCTGTAGGAGGTGAGCCCGGGCATCGTGTTGACCTCGTTCAGCACCAGCTCGCCGTCATCGGTGAGGAACAGGTCGACCCGCGCCAGTCCCCGGCAGCCCAGCGCGCGGTAGACGGCCTTCGCGGTCTCCTGGACGCGACGGCGCGCGTCGTCGGAGATGTCGGCCGGGACGACGAACGTCGCGTTGTCCGAGCCGCGCTCCGGGGTCTCCTCCAGGTGGATCTGGAGGAATCCGTGGCTGAGGGCGACGCGGTCGACCTCGCCGGTGACGAGACCGAACCGTTCACCCAGCACGGCGCAGCCCACCTCGCTGCCGACCACGGCCCGCTCGATCAGCACCTTGGCGTCGAACCGGCGGGCGGCCTCCAGCGCGGCCGGCAGCTCCTCGGGCCGGGACACCTTGCTCACGCCGAACGAGGAGCCGGATCGCGCCGGCTTCACGAAGACGGGATAGGCGAGCTGCGCGGCGTCGACCTTCTCGCCCGGCAGGAGGATCTGGTGGTCCGGCGTGGCGATTCCCGATCCGGCGACGACCGCGTAGGTCAGTGCCTTGTCCATGCACACCGCGGAGCTCGGCACGTCGCAGCCGACGTAGGGGATGCCGGAGAGCTCCAGCAGGCCCTGGACGGCGCCGTCCTCGCCCAGGGTGCCGTGGAGCACCGGCAGGACGACGTCGAGCCGCACCTGCTCGAGACCGTCCGGTCCCAGCACCAGCAGTCCGTGCACGCGCCGGTCCGGCGACAGCACCACCGACGGCCGCTCGGCGTCGTCCCAGCCGGCGCCCGGACCGTCGCAGTGCCGCCACGCCCCGCTCCTCGTGATGCCGATCCAGTAGGGCTCGTACTTCTCGAGGTCGAGGTTCCTCGCGACCTCGAGAGCTGACTTCACGGACACCGGGTGCTCCTCACCGGCGCCACCGAAGAGGATCCCGATCCTCGACCTAGCCATGCCGGGACCCGCGCTCGAAGGCCACGCAGCTCGCGAGGCTGTTCTCCACGACGTCGGCGAGGGCGTGGTGGGTGTAGTAGGCGGTGTGCGGCGTGATCAGCACGTTCGGCAGCTCCTGCAGGCGCACCAGCGCCGGGTTCTCGACCGGCCCGCCGCGGCAGTCGTGGGAGAAGATCCCGTCCTCACCCTCGACGACGTCGAGCGCCGCGCCACCGAGCCGGCCGCGCTCGAGGGCGCGGAGCAGGGCCGGGGTGTCGACGAGGGCACCTCGCGCCGTGTTGACGACGACCGCGCCGTGCTTCATCCGCGCGAGGCGCCGCGCGTCGAGGAGGTGGTGGGTCTCGGCGGTGAGCGGGGTGTGGAGAGTGACGACGTCGCTGGACCCGAGCAGCTCGTCGAGCGTCACGTAGGTGATGCCCGGCAGGGCCGTCGCGGCGCGACGGTCGTGGGCGAGCACCCGGCAGCCGAAGCCGCGCAGCCGGTCGACGACGGCCGCCCCGATGCGGCCCGTGCCGACGACGCCGACGGTGAGGTCGCGCAGCTCCCTCCCGCGGGAGGCTCCGAGCCGGTAGTCGTGGGCGTCGGCGCGGCGGACGACGGCCTTGGCGTCGCGCACCGCCATCAGCATCAGCATCAGGGTGAAGTCGGCGACGCTGTCGGGCGAGTAGGCGACGGTGCCCACCTGGAGGCCGACGGAGCCGGCGTACTCCACGTCGATGTGGTCGACGCCGACGCTCCGGGTGGACACGAACCTGACGCCGGCCCGGCTGAGCGCGAGCAGCGTGGGGCGGCTGACGCGCGTCCGGTGGTCGACGCTCACGCACCGGTTCCCGAACGCCAGGGGAGCGGTGACCTCGCACAGTGGTGCGTCGAGGAGGGTGGGCCGGACGCCGAGACGGGGCGCGAGGTCGCGGAAGGCGGCGGCCTCGTCCGGGCCGCAGCCGTAGACGGTGAGCCCCGTGAGCCCCGTGGTCGTACCAACAGTGACGGTCGCTGTTCGTGCTGAGTCGTGACTTCTCATGCGAGCAGTCAAGGAAGCGCGGTGTTGCGAGCGCGTCAGCGGTTTCCGATACGCCGGCGATACCGGTGTGGTCCCTAGCATCGGGTCATGCGCGTGCTGGTGGTCGAGGACGAGCCCTACATGGCCGAGGCCATCCGGGACGCGCTCCGCCTCGAGGCGATCGCGGCCGACCTCGCCGGCGACGGCGACACCGCACTCGCGATGCTCGACGTGAACTCCTACGACATCGCCGTGCTCGACCGCGACATCCCCGGCCCGTCAGGCGACGAGGTCGCCCGGCGGATCGTCGCCTCCGGCGCAGGGATGCCCATCCTCATGCTCACCGCCGCCGACCGGCTCGACGACAAGGCGTCCGGCTTCGAGCTCGGCGCTGACGACTACCTCACCAAGCCGTTCGAGCTCCAGGAGCTCGTGCTGCGCCTCCGGGCGCTCGACCGTCGTCGTGGCCACCATCGGCCGCCGGTGCGGGAGCTGGCTGGTCTCACGGTGGACCCGTTCCGCCGGGAGGTCTACCGCGACGGCCGGTACGTCGCGCTCACGCGCAAGCAGTTCGCCGTGCTCGACGTGCTGGTGGCCGCCGAGGGCGGCGTCGTGAGTGCCGAGGAGCTGCTCGAGCGGGCCTGGGACGAGAACGCGGACCCGTTCACGAACGCGGTGCGCATCACGGTCTCGGCGCTGCGCAAGCGACTCGGACCGCCCTGGCTGATCGCCACCGTTCCGGGAGTCGGCTACCGGATCGGCACCGAGGCGGAGCCGCGACCCGTGGCGGACGGCCGTGGCTAGACCTCCCGGGCTGAGTGTGCGCCTCAAGCTCACGCTCAGCTATGCCGGCTTCCTCATGGTCGCCGGTGCCCTGCTGCTCGCCACCGTGTGGGTGTTCCTCCTGCGCTACGTGCCGGAGGGCGTGCGCCTCGCCGGTCCGGGGGTCGGGCCCAACCGCTCCGACCTGCAGGACGCGTTCCTGCCGCGGGCGTTGCAGGCGCTGGCGTTCCTGCTGGTCTTCGGGCTCGCCGGAGGCTGGGTGCTCGCCGGCCGGATCCTGGCTCCCCTGACCCGCATCACGAACGCCACCCGGAAGGTCGCGACCGGGTCGCTCGCGCACCGGATCGAGCTGGAGGGGCGGCAGGACGAGTTCCGGGAGCTCGCCGACAGCTTCGACACCATGGTCGCCCGGCTCGAGGCGCAGGTCGCCGAGCAGCAGCGGTTCGCCGCCAACGCCTCCCACGAGCTGCGCACGCCCCTGGCGGTCACCCAGACGCTGATCGACGTCGCCCGGAAGGACCCCGACCACGACACCGGGGAGCTCCTCCGCCGTCTCCACGTCGTCAACGCCCGAGCGATCGACCTCACCGAGGCGCTGCTCCTGCTCAGCCGTGCCGACCAGCGAGCCTTCAGCACGGAGCCGGTCGACCTGTCGCTGCTCGTGGAGGACGCCACCGAGACGCTGCTGCCGTTGGCCGAGAAGCAGGGCATCACCGTCGACGCGGTCGGCGACGTCGCCCTGGTGGACGGGTCACCGGCCCTCCTGCGACAGCTGACGACGAACCTCGTGCACAACGCGATCGTGCACAACCTGCCGGCCGACGGGGCCGTGTGGCTCACCACGCGCGCGGAGGCCGCGACGGCGGTGCTCGCCGTGGAGAACACCGGGGAACGGCTCCCGGCCCGGCTGGTGTCGACGCTGGCCGAGCCGTTCCAGCGCGGCACCGAGCGCATCCGCACCGACTCCGCCGGCGTCGGGCTCGGCCTGGCCATCGTCGAGAGCATCACCCGCGCTCACGACGGCACGCTGACGATCGCACCGCGGTCCGGCGGCGGGCTGGTCGTCACCGTGGCGCTCCCCGCGCACCGGGACTGAGGAGTCACCAAGCCCCCATCCGGCGTTCACCACCGCGACACCGCACGGGCGACGGCGGGCGGTGGGGTCCTGCCATGACCCCTCGGATCCGGTGCCTCCTCGCGCCCACTGCTCTCCTCGTCTCCCTCGGACTCCTCGCCCCCACCACGGCGCCCGCCACTGCGGCGCCGCCGGAGCGCGCGGCCCGGCCGGTCGCGCAGCTCGACGTCCCGCTCGTCTTCGGGCACCGCGGCGCCTCGGGCCACCGCCCCGAGCACACGCTCGCCTCCTACGAGCTGGCGATCCGGATGGGCGCCGACTACATCGAGCCCGACCTGGTGTCCACCAAGGACGGCGTGCTGGTGGCCCGCCACGAGAACGAGATCAGCGGCACCACCGACGTCGCCGACCACCCCGAGTTCGCGGGCCGGCGCACCACGAAGACGATCGACGGCGTGGCGGTGACCGGATGGTTCACCGAGGACTTCACGCTGCGGGAGCTCAAGACGCTGCGGGCGAAGGAGCGGCTGCCGCAGGTGCGGCCGGGCAACACCCGCTACGACGGCCGGTTCGAGATCCCGACCTTCGCCGAGGTGCTGGAGCTCGTGAGGACGTGGGAGAAGCGGCTGCGCACCAAGATCGGCGTCGCGCCCGAGACCAAGCACCCCACCTATTTCGACGCCATCGGCCTCTCGCTCGAGGAGCCGCTGCTGCGCACGCTCAAGAGGTTCGGCAAGGACAAGGCGCGCAGCCACGTCGTCATCCAGTCGTTCGAGGTGACCAACCTCAAGGAGCTGAACTACGACACCGACGTGCCGCTGGTGCAGCTCACCGGCGCGACCGGCGGCCCGTTCGACCTCAAGGAGCGGGGCGTCACCTACGCCGACCTGGTCACCGCCGCCGGCCTGCGGGCGATGCGTCGCTACGCCGACTGGGTCGGACCCGAGAAGAGCCAGGTGCTGCCGCGCGACGCCGCCGGCGCCACCGGTGAGCCCAGCCGCCTGGTGCCGCGTGCCCACCGCGCCGGCCTCCGGGTCGTGATCTACACGGTGCGCGACGAGAACCAGTTCCTGCCCACCAACTTCCGGCGCGGCACCGACCCCAACGCCAAGGGCGACGTCTTCGGCGAGATCACCGCCCTGCTCGACGCCGGCGTCGACGGTCTGTTCGCCGACTACCCCGACAGCGCCGTGGCGGCACGGGACTGGTGGGTGGAGGACCAGTAACTTCGGCTGCGTGGACTGCGTCTTCTGCGCGATCGTCGCCGGCGACACCGACGCGTCCGTCGTGCTCGACGACGACGACTTCGTCGGGTTCCTCGACGCCCGCCCGGTGTTCAAGGGGCACGTGCTGCTCGTGCCGCGCGAGCACGTCGTCACGCTGCCGGACCTCCCGGCCGGGCTGCGCGACCCGTTCCTCGCCCACGCGCAGCGGCTCGCGACCGCGATGGTCGAGGGACTCGGCGCCCAGGGCAGCTTCGTGGCGATGAACAACACCGTCAGCCAGTCGGTGCCGCACCTCCACCTGCACGTCGTGCCGCGCACCAAGGGCGACGGGCTGCGGGGCTTCTTCTGGCCCCGCACGAAGTACGCCGAGGGCGAGCCGGACCAGTACGCGGAGCGGATCCGCCACGCATTAGTGCCCCGCCCGTGACGTGCTCGCGCGCTGCGCGCGCCCATGGCACGCACCTGGCGGCGTTGGCGCTCCTCGGTAGACAACCCCGGTATGCCTTCGTCGCGCCGCCTTGCCATGCACGCACCCTGAACACGCCCACCCCATGAGCACGCCACGGCCGGGGCACTACGGTGAAACGCATGGGTCGTTACGACGGGCGGGTAGCCCTGGTCACCGGTTCGGCACGTGGCATCGGGTTCGGCATCGCCACCCGGTTCGCCGAGGAGGGCGCGAGCGTCGCGGTCGTGGATCTCGACGAGAGCGCCGCGAGCGAGGCGGCCGGCCGGCTGCCCGGTGAGGCCCAGCATGTCGGCATCGGCTGCGACGTCAGCGACGCCGCCTCCGCCGAGGCCGCGGTGTCGCGCACCGTCGAGACCCTCGGCGGCCTGCACGTGCTGGTGAACAACGCCGGCATCACCCGCGACAACCTGCTGTTCAAGATGACCGACGACGACTGGGACCTCGTGCTCGGCGTCCACCTGCGCGGCCCGTTCCTCATGACCCGCGCGGCGCAGAAGGTCTTCGTGGAGCAGAAGTACGGGAAGATCCTCAACCTCTCCAGCGTCTCGGCCCTGGGCAATCGCGGCCAGGCGAACTACTCGGCCGCCAAGATGGGCGTGCAGGGGTTCACCCGCACCCTCGGCATCGAGCTCGGCCCGTTCGGCATCAACGCCAACGCCATCGCGCCCGGCTTCATCGTCACCGAGATGACCGACGCCACCGCCGTGCGGCTCAAGATGGAGCCCGAGCAGCTGCAGCAGATGAACGCCGACAACAACCCGGTGCGCCGGGTCGGCCACCCTGAGGACATCGCCGCCGCCGCGGCGTTCCTGTGCAGCGACGAGGCCTCCTACGTGACCGGCCAGACGCTCTACGTCGACGGCGGCGCCAAGCTCGGCTAGGTACCGCCCCCGGGCATACCCGACACACCCACTGCACTTACGCTTCCGGGCGGCGTCCGCGCCCCACACTGGAGCGGGACCCGGACCCCTCGGACCTCCCACCACGAACGGAGCATGCGGTCGATGAGCACCACGCGAACCCGCACCCGGCTTGCCGCCGTGCTGACGGCCGGCACCGTCGCGCTGGCCCTGGCGGGCTGCGGCGGCGACGACAAGAAGTCGGAGCCCAAGGAGGAGGGGACGGCGGCCGCCGTCGTCGAGGGTGATCCCGACACCTGGCCTCTCACCGGGCTCGAGGTGGCGGGCAGCGAGTCGTCGGTGAAGAAGCACCCGGTGCTCGTGCTGAAGATGGACAACACGGAGGCCAGCGCCCCTCAGCGCGGCCTCGGCGACGCCGACGTGGTGGTGGAGGAGCTCGTCGAGGGCGGCCTCACCCGGCTCGCCGTCTTCTACTACACGAAGCTGCCCGACGTGGCCGGCCCGGTGCGCTCGATGCGCGCCTCCGACATCGGCATCGTCGCGCCGGTGAACGGCTCGATGATCACCAGCGGTGCCGCGGGCGTCACGATCCAGCGCCTCAAGAAGGCCGGCATCGAGTTCTTCTCCGAGGGCGCCAAGGGCCTGGCCCGCGACCCCGGCCGCAGCGCGCCGTACAACCTGTTCGCCGACGTCGGCACGGTCGGCCGGGAGGCCGGCGGCAAGCCCGCGCGTCCGGTCGACTACCTGCCGTTCGGCCCCGCGGCCGACCTGCCGCAGGGCCAGCCCGCCACCTCGATCGACGCCCGCTTCTCCGGCGGCCACGTGACCAGCTGGAAGTTCGACGGCGAGGGCTACACGAACGACAACACCTTCGCCAAGAAGGGCGACGAGTTCCCGGCCGACACCGTGCTCGTGCTGCGGGTGAAGGTCGGCGACGCCGGCTACACCGACCCGGCCGGCAACCCGGTGCCCGAGACCAAGCTCGAGGGCCAGGGTCAGGCGATGGTGTTCAGCAACGGGCGGCTCGTGCGAGGCACCTGGAAGAAGGACGGGCTCGGACTCCCCGCTGCAGCTCACCACCAAGGCGGGCAAGCTCATCGTCCCCACCGGCCGCACCTGGATCGAGCTGGTGCCGAAGAACGGCGGCGACGTCACCTTCACGAAATAGGCTCGTCCTCGGGCTCGCCGGCGAGGGCGTTGGGCAGCTCGACGCCCTGCTCGACGAGCACCTGGAAGCCCGCCACCATGAACCCGATCGCGGCCTCCACCCGGCGCGCCTCGAGCTCGGGGTCGTCGGCGACCGCCACCGACTCGCCCGCCGACGACATCGCGCCGAAGAAGATCCGCGCGAAGGTGTGCTGCATCTCGGCGTCGAGCTCCCAGGTGCCGGCGGCGATCACCGACCGCACGATCTCGAGCACGTTGGCGAAGGTCGACCGCTCCTCGCGCTCGCGGAAGCGCTCGTACCCGAGCACCGCGGGCCCCTCGGAGATGACGATCCGGCGGTAGCGGGGCTCGCGGACGACCTCGAGGAAGGCCCGCAGCCCGGCGAGCGACTTGTCCCACGGGTCCTTGTGGCCGCGCAGCGCGTTCTGGATGAACTTGGCCGAGTCCTGCTCGACCCGCTCGAAGACCGCCTCGAAGAGGGCCTGCTTGCCCGAGAAGTGGTGGTAGAGCGCGCCCTTGGTCACCTCGGCGCCCGCCACGATGCTGTCGAGCGAGGTGGTGGCGTAGCCGTGCTCGGTGAAGAGCTGCTCGGCGACGTCGACCAGCGCGCGCTTGGTGGAGGCCGAGTACGCCGCGCGCCGGCCGGACACCAGCTTGGTCACCGCCTTGGGCATCCGGACAGCGTATGGCCAGGGGTATGGCCAGGGTCACGCCCCGGGTGGTCGGTATCACGGCCGAATGGCGTGGGTGACCGGCTGCCATGGGACATACTCGAAGTACGTACTCACGGTATGTGAGGCGTCACAGTGAGGAGTCACCCATGACCTGGAAGACCTTCCACCGCCGAGGCGACATCCTGCGCTCGGTGATCGCCGTCGTCGACACCCGCCGCGACGGCCTGCTCCCGATGGACGTCGACGGCGTCTCGGAGACCTTCGGCGACGAGCTCACCCTGCTCGCCGCCCTCCAGCTCAAGTGGCACACCCGGCTCGCCGGACGGATCGACCGTGCCCTGACGAGTCAGCCCCTCGACCTCGACGACGCCGTCGTCGCCGCCTGGCGCGCCACGGCGACCGACCTGCCCGGCGTCCGCGACGTGCTCGACCACTACCGCGAGCACCCGCTCGACGACGTCATGGCCGTCGCGATGGCCAAGGCCACGCGCAAGGAGCACATGATGCTGGCGATGATGGCCGGCCGGTGCAGCGTCGGCGACGAGGGAGGCGCCCCGATCGGGGCGGCGCTCGAGGAGCGCGCCCGCGCCGGGCGCCACCGCCGCGAGGTCGACGAGCCGACGCGGCCGTCGTTGCTGGACCGGCTGCGCGCCGCCCTCGTGGCCTGACTCGTACCCGCCGGGCCATGATGGACCCGTGACCGAGGTGCGGACGGGGATGCTCCTGCTCGCCACCCCTGTGCTGCTCGACCCGAACTTCACCGACAGCGTCGTGCTGGTGCTCGACGTCAACGACGAGGGCGCGCTCGGCGTCGTGCTCAACCGCCCCACCGGACTGGCCGTGGGTGAGGTGCTGGCGGCGTGGGCCGACCACGTCGCCGAGCCCGAGGTGCTGTTCGAGGGCGGTCCGGTCTCCACCGACGGCGCGCTCGCCGTCGCCCTGCGAGCCACCGACGACGAGATCGGTCCCGGGTTCCGCGAGGTCGTCGACCGGCTCGCGCTGCTCGACCTCGACACCCCGGCCGAGCTCGTCACCGACGACCTCGCGGGCCTGCGGATCTTCGCCGGCTACGCGGGGTGGGGTGCGGGCCAGCTCCAGGAGGAGATCGCCGAGGGTCACTGGTACGTCGTCCCCGGCGGCGCCTCCGACGTCTTCCGCAGCGACACCACCAACCTGTGGCGCGACGTCATGCGCCGCCAGCCCGGCGACCTCGCGATGCACTCGACCCGCCCGGTCGACCCCGACCTGAACTGACGACCCCGAGCGCTACCGCGACCCGATCTCGTCGAGCACGAGCTCGGTGAGGTCGTAGCCCTCCCGAAGCCGGAAGTCGTCCCAGACCTCCGCCAGCTCCTCGTCCACGAGCCCGGTGCGAGTGCCGTCGGGCTCGGTGGCCAGCACCTCGGCGAGGCGCCCGGGCAGCAGGCCGAGCGGGATCCGGCCGTCGACGACTCCGGCGAAGACGCGCGCCGTGGTGCCGGCCTCCTCACCCACCATCGCCCGGCATGCGTCCTCGTCGTCGCACTCCGAGCGAGCCGCGGCGGCGTACATCTCGACCAGGGGCTCGGCCCAGCGCCGGTACGTCTCGGGATACGCGCGCTCCCAGGCTCGCACCGCGGCCGGGCCGTCCGGCACCGGGATCGGGAGGTCGCGGAGCATGCCGGCCCGCATCCCCTCGCGCAGGTCGTCCTCCAGCCCTACCGCGTGGCCGAACCCGATCGAGGCGAAGGTGTCGAGCAGCGCCGCCCGGTCGAGCCGTACGTCGCCTCGCGGCTCCTCGTCCGCCAGCGTGGCGCGCACCGACTCAGACTGCGACCGGAGCACCTCGCCGACGGCGTCGCGCAACCCCGGGACGACCCGCGCCTCGGCGTCGGAGACGCCACGCACCAGCTCCGCGACCAGCCCGGGATCGGCGTCGGTGGCGTTCGTGAGCCCGACCGCGATCTCCCGGGCCGACGCGTCGTCCCAGTCGACCGCGGTGAGCAGCCACCCGATCCGGCCCGCCGTGTCGTCCGGCATGCCCCCGACGTCGTCCCCGGTGGGCGACGTGCCGTCGGTGACCAGTGCGGTGGCGTTCTCCCGGGTCAGCTCCTCGGCGAGGTCGCCGGAGTCGGCGGTGTCGTCGCAGCCGGCGAGCACGGCCCCGGTGAGGACCAGGACGGCGGCGAGGCCGCGCGTCGCCGTCATCCGCCCTCGTTGTCCTCGGCGTCGTCGCCACTGCCGCTGAGCTGGTCGACCAGGTCCTGCGAGAGCTGGCTGGCGGTGCCGGCGGCACCGGTGTCCTCGCGCGCCCGCTGCCACGCGTCGATCTGCTCCTGGCCCCACTCCGACATCGGGATCCGCTCGCCGGACCCGTCGGTGAAGACCGGGTCCCCGTCCTCCCCGGTGTAGGTGTCGAGCACCGAGTCGGGCAGGTTCCGGTAGACGGCGTCCTCGGCCAGCGCCTGCGCCGCGCCGCGGGTGTCGGCGATGCCCGACGCGATGTCCTCGCGCACCTGGGCGCTGGTGTCGACGTCGTTCGCGCCGGTGATCGCGTCGGTGCCGGCTCCGACGACGTCGCTGAGCGGCCCGCCGACGAACGGCACCTGGCCCGCGAGCTGCCCGGCCAGGTAGCCACCGACCTCGTACTTGGTGTCGCCCTCGGCGCTCGTCGCGGCGTCGTTGGCGAAACCCTCCTCACGGAGCGCCTCCGAGGCGCCCTCGCCGAGGCTGCCGACGACGGCGGCATACGGATTGCTGACATTGGCCTGGGCGGCCTCGCGCCGCTGCTCCCACACGTCGTCGCGTGACTCGTTCGGGTCGTCCGGCCCGTCGGCGGCACCGGAGAAGTAGTGGTCGTAGCCGTAGTCGGCGTAGCCCGCGGCCGCGCCGGTCACCGCCTGCTGGGCCTCCTCGTCGGCCCCGATGTCGGTGAGCAGCGAGCGGATCACCGCGTCGTCGAAGTCGGCGCGCAGGTCGGGGTCCTGCTCACCCTCGAACCACGGCAGGGCGTCCCCGGACGACACCGGCTCGCCGCCGGACAGCGCCTCGTAGACGTCCGGCATGTAGGCGCTGACGATCTCGGCGTAGCTGCGGCGCAACCCGTCGCGCGGCAGGTCGTCCGCCGCGCCGACCCGCACGGCCTCCTCGGCGAGGTTCGCCGACAGCGGCGTGGGGTCGTGGGTGGTGGCGGTGACGAGGGCGTCGCCGAGCGTGTCCTGGGCGACCGAGGTGCCCTCGGCCCACTCCGGGATCGGCCACTCCCGCTCGCGCAGGTAGTAGGCGATGCGGTCCATGTCCCCGCCGTCCCCGACCTCGTTGGGGTTGTTGGAGAAGAAGACCCGGGCCGCCTCCGGGCTGTCCGACAGGCCGTCCATGAGCGGAGCGAACGGGTCGCGGCCGGGCGCGTACTCGTCGTCCTCCGGGTCCTCGGGGCGGTCCCAGGCGCCATCGGTGTAGTCGATCTGCTTGTCGGAGCTCCCGAGCCACGGCGAGGTGTCGTTCTCCTCGCGGTAGTCGCGCTCGTAGGCCTCCATGTGGTCGCCGACCTCGTTGAGGAAGTACGAGCCGTGGCCGGCGTCGTGAAGCAGCGGGCTGAGGATCTGGTAGCCCTGGGCGAAGTTCTCGTAGCCGTCGAGCTGGTACTCGTCGTCACCGAGCTCGAGCAGCTGCTGCACGTAGTCGCCCGACACGTGCTCCGAGGTGCCTGCGGCGTCGTCGGAGTGGGTGCCGGCGGTCGCCGCCGCGAGCACGCCGCCCCAGCCGCGCTGGGCGGCGCCGATGACGGCCGGACTGAACGGCGCGTCGTCGGTGTCGCCGGAGGGCGAGGAGGTCAGCGTCTGCTGGATGTCGAGCAGGTTCTCCGGACCCAGCTCGCCGAGGATCGACGTGGCCACCGTGGCGTCGCCGCCGTAGGCGTCGAGCAGCTCGGTCAGGTCGGACAGCTGGTCGTCGGTGGGCCACTCGGCGTCGCCCTGGGCCGCGTTCAGCCACAGGTCGTGGTTGGCCAGCGGCTCGGCCCGGGTGGCCACCTCGCGGCCCAGCGCCTGCTGCTGCTCGGTGGAGAGCGCGTCGACGTAGGTGTTGTAGGCGCCGGGGTCGTCGAGGAAGGCCTGGATCAGCTCGGAGTCGCTCAGTCCCCGCAGACCCTCGGGCAGCGCGGCGTCGGCGAGCGACCCGGTGCCGCCGTCGTGGTCGCCGCGGCGCGAGGCGCGCAGCGCACCGGCGAGGGCGGCGTCGGCCTCGTCGGCGTCCGCCAGCGCCTGTGCCAGGTCGTTCGCGAGCGCCTCCATCCGGCCCTGGTCGTCCTCCGCGTCACCCTCGTCCTCGGCCGGCGACGGGTCGGTGATGCGCACCGACGTGCCGGACACCTGGAGCTCCCAGCCGTTGGCCCGGACGGTGTCGCGCACCTCCAGCGCCCGGTCGCGAGCGCTGGTCAACGCGGTGGTGGCGGTGTCGAGCGCCTCGATCACCGGAGAGATGCCGGCCACCACGTCGTTGAGGTCGGCGACCAGGTCGTCGTGCCCCTCACCCGCCGAGACGGCGGCGTCGCCGATCCAGCTGGGCGGCGGCGCGGCGGTGTCCATCTCGTCCTGGAGGTCGAGAAGCCGCTTGCGGTCCTGGTTCAGCTGGTCACCGAGGGGTCCGAGCCGTTCGGGCCGCCAGGACTCGAGCTGGGCGAGCGTGACCATCAGAACGGGCCTCGTGTCGGGTGGCCCATGCCGCCGGCGGCGCGGACGTCGCTGGCCGTGAGGCCCTGGCTCGCCGCGTCGAGCGCGGTGTGCTGGTGGTGCGCAGCGCGCGCCCACGACCGGACGTCGGCGTCCCACTCGGTGCCGGTCGAGGTCGCCGAGCCGGCGCTCTCACTCCCGGGGAGGGCATCGGCCACGGCGGACAGCCGTGCGCCGGGCGTGACGTTCTCGGCCTGGTTGGCGGCACTCTCGATCTCGCGGGCCGACTCACGATTGTCGGCCTCGACCATCTGAACAGTCATGCCTCCGACGTTGCCCGCACGCCGACGGCGGAAACGCGCGAGCCGCGGCCGTCACTCCACCAGGTCGACGGTGGCGAGCACCGAGTCGGCGAGCTCGCGCCGCTCCTTGAGCGTCGTGAGGTCGGGTGATGACTCGAACGTGAGCCACACCGAGTACTCCGTGCTGTTGGACCCGAACGCCTCCACCCACGTGGCCGGCTGCGTCTGCCCGGCGCCGTGGAACATCGGCACGCCGTCGACCTCGATCGGGGGGAGGGTCTTCGGGGGGCTCACGCCGTACTGCTTGTAGTCGCGGTAGGCCGCCGCCGGCGGGGAGGTGAGGCCCGAGTTCTGGATGGTGATCAGCTCGAGGACGTCGAGGTTGTAGTCGCGTGGGACCGCGACGAACCCCTCCTCGTCCTGGGAGGTGGTGCGCCAGCCCACCGGCAGCCGGAGGGTCAGGCCCTCGGTGACGATCTTCTTCCCAGTCGCGGGGGCGACGCCGGTGCCCAGGGGCGTCTCCGGCTCGACGGGCTCGGTCGGCTCCGTCGGCTCTGTCGACTCTGTCGACTCCGTTGGTTCCGTCGGCTCGTCCGACTCCGAGGAGCCGGGCGTCCCGCTGGCTCCGGGGGAGTCCGGGTCGTCGTCCCCGCACGCCGCGAGTGCCGCCACGAGCGCGAGGGCGGCGAGGGCGGTCGGGGCCGTACGCCGCCGGAGCGGTCTCGTCCATCCCACGCGTCTCACGCCGCCCATCGTCTCCCACCTTCCGAGTTCACCGGAACCGCGGGTCGCGCGCCCGCACCGGATCGATGCCCCCGGGGGCCTCCGCGAAACGTCCGGTGCCGACGCCGTGAGATCGAGTCGTTTGGGCAGTGCCAACGTGGGAACACGGACTTACGAGAAGCAATAGCCACTCCACCGCGTCAGAGGAGATCAGCTCGTGCCCGCCTCAGTCTTTTCAGCTTTCGGGAGCTACGTCGACGACGTCGGATCGTTTCTCTCCAACCTGCTCGACGTCGATGCCGCCACCGTGCGGGAGATCATGACCCACCTCACCGACGCGCAGGCCCTGATGCCGCGCGAGGGCGCCGTCGAGCCGCTTCCCGGTCAGGTCTTCGGCACGCTGCCGGCCGGTGTCGAGCTGGGCACCCACTCCAATGCCGCCCGCGACTACATGATGGACGCGCTCAG
>CAWEHA010000007.1:0-19047 GCA_963808855.1 uncultured Actinomycetota bacterium
CACCACCCTGACCCGCCCGGCGTGCGTCGTGCTGCGCGGCCGCGTGGTGAGCTCGCGGGGCTGAGTCGATCCGGGTCAGGACGCCGCGACCTGCGCGAGCGCCACCGCGAGCGCGCCGACGATCTCGGCCCGGTCACCGAGCGCGCCGGAGACGACGTCGAGCGCCTCGGCGGCGTCCGGCTGGGCGTAGCGGTCGATCGCCCCGCGGACGCCGGCCACGAGCGCGACCGAGGCGCCGAGCGAGCCGCCGACGACCACCCTCCCGGGGTTGAGGCAGTTGGCCAGGTCGGCCAGGGCGCGCCCGACGGTGCGTCCGGCGTCGCTGAGCACCCGGCGCACGCCGGCGTCGCCGGCCGCCTCGAGCTCGAGGGCGCGCTCCACCGTGAGCGGGTCGTCGTAGGCCGGCTGCAGCAGGCCGAGCAGCCGGGGCGCGGACACCAGGGTCTCCAGGCAGCCGCGGCTGCCGCACCGGCACACGGCCCCGTGCTCGTCGACCTGCACGTGCCCGATCTCGCCGGCGTTGCCGCTGGCGCCGCGGTGCAGCCGGCCGCCGAGCACGATCCCGGCGCCGAGACCGGTGGCGACCTTCACGTAGACGAGATCGGTGGCGCCCCGCCCCGCGCCGTGGTGCAGCTCCGCGATCGCGCCGAGGTCGGCGTCGTTGCCGGCCACCACCGCGACGCCGAGCCGCCGGCTGAGCTCGTCGGCGGGGTCGAGGCCGAGCCAGCCGGGCATCACCCGGGTGCTCACCCGGGCCGAGGAGCGGTCCAGCGGCGCCGGCACGCACATCCCCACGTGGAGCACGTCGGCCACGGCCACGCCGGCGTCGCCGAGGGTGCCGCGCAGCAGGTCGGCGGCGACGTCGAACGCCGCGGTGCCGCGGGTGTCGACGTCGACGAGCCGCACCTGCTCGGCGAGGACGGCCCCGGTGCGGTCGGCGACGGCGGCGCGCACGTGGCCGTGCCCGAGGTCGACGCCGGCGACGTGGCCGGACGGCGCGCTGAGGGCGAGCAGCACCGACGGCCGACCGCTGCCGCCCTTGTGCGGCCGGCCGCGCTCCGCGGTCTCGACGACGTGCCCGCCGGCCAGCAGGTCGCCGACCAGGCTCGACACCGTGGTGCGCGACAGCCCGGTGGCGCGAGCCAGGTCGGCGCGGCTCATCGGCCCCTCCGTGGCGAGCGCGCCGGTGAGGGAGCGGCGATGGCCGACCCGCAGTCGCTCCAGGGCGCCGTCCCGACTCATGCGCCGCATATTAGTCACGGCATCGGACGAATTAACGGCCCTACTCACTCCTTTGATCGTTGACCGGGAGGAATGGGCGTTCCTAGGTTGCCGAGCGAGACCCACGACGAGGTGGGTCCGATCTCGGGCAAGGAGCACCCATGTCTCGTCCCTCCCACCCCCGCCTGGCCGCTCTCGGGGCGGCCGTGGCGACGACCCTGTCGCTCACCCTCCTCAGCGCCGTGCCGCCGGGCGGTGCGTCCGCCACCCCGCCGTCCGCCGCACCTGCCGCGGCCGACGAGCTGCCGTACCAGGACCCGGACCTCCCGACCGCCACCCGCGTCGCCGACCTGCTCGGCCGGATGACGATCGAGGAGAAGGTCGGCCAGATGGCGCAGGCCGAGCGGGCCGACGTCGACGCCGACCCCACGCTCATCACCGAGTACGGCCTCGGCAGCGTGCTGTCCGGCGGTGGGTCGGTGCCCACGACGAACACGCCCGAGGCCTGGGCCGACATGGTCGACCGCTACCAGGAGGCCGCCCTCGACACCAGGCTCGGCATCCCGCTGCTCTACGGCGTCGACTCCGTGCACGGGCACGGCAACCTGCTCGGCGCCACCGTCTTCCCGCACAACATCGGCCTCGGCGCCACTCGCGACCCGGCCCTGGTGGAGCGGATCGCCCACCTCACCGCGAAGGAGACCCGCGCCTCCGGCCCCAACTGGGCGTTCTCGCCGTGCCTGTGCGTCGCGCGCGACGACCGGTGGGGCCGCACCTACGAGAGCTTCGGTGAGACGCCGCAGCTCGTCACCTCCTTCGCCCGCGCGATCCGCGGCTACCAGGGCCGCGCCGGCCAGCTCAGCCGGCCCGACCGGGTGCTCGCCTCGGCCAAGCACTTCGCCGGCGACGGCCTCACCGCGTGGGACACCGGCGAGGGCGACTACACGCTCGACCAGGGCATCGACCGCGTCACCCGCCGCGAGTTCAACCAGCTCGCGGTGGCGCCGTACTGGCCGGCGGTGCAGAAGTACGGCGTCGGCACGGTGATGCCCTCGTTCAGCAGCGTCGACTGGCGTGAGGACGGTCTCGGCAACCCGGTCAAGATGCACGCCAACCGGCAGCTGCTCACCGGCCTGCTCAAGAACCGGATGGGCTTCGAGGGCCTCGTCATCTCCGACTGGCGCGCGATCCACCAGATCCCCGGCGACTACGAGGACCAGGTGCGGATCTCGGTCAACGCCGGCGTCGACCTGTTCATGGAGCCCTACAGCGGCAACCCCGTGGGCTGGAAGGAGTTCGTCACCACGCTGCTCGGGCTCGTCGAGTCCGGCGGGGTCTCCGAGGCGCGGGTCGACGACGCCGTCTCGCGGATCCTGACCCAGAAGTTCGAGCTGGGCCTGTTCGAGAAGCCGCTCACCGACCGCCGTCACCTCGACACGATCGGCAGCCGCGCCCACCGCGCCGTGGCCCGGCGGGCCGTCGCCGAGAGCCAGGTGCTGCTGCTGAACCGGCAGCGCACCCTGCCGCTGCGGCCCCGGGCCGCCCGCGCGCCGCGGCCGGTCTACGTCGCCGGCAGCAACGCCGACAACATCGGCAACCAGACCGCCGGCTGGACCCTCACCTGGCAGGGCGGCAGCACCAACGTCGTGCCAGGTGAGACCGTGCTCGACGGCATCCGCGGCACCACCGACCGGCGGGTGGTGTTCTCCGAGACCGCCACGGCCCGGGTGCCGCGCGGCGCCGACGGCGTCGTCGTGGTCGGGGAGACGCCGTACGCCGAGGGCTTCGGCGACGTCGGCGGACCGCAGTGGGCCTACGACCCGGGCGACAACAACGTGCCGCGGCCGCCGAAGACGATGCGGCTGAGCACGGCCGACGTCGCCGCCGTCCGTACCGTGTGCGCCCGCGCGGCCACCTGCACCGTGCTCGTGGTGTCGGGCCGGCCGATGGTGCTGCCGGCCAACCTGCGCACCCAGATCGACGCGCTGGTGGCGTCCTGGCTGCCCGGCAGCGAGGGCCGCGGCGTCGCCGACGTGGTGTTCGGACGCCGCCCGTTCACCGGGAAGCTTCCGGTGAGCTGGCCGCGCACGCTCGCCCAGGAGCCGATCAACGTCGGCGACCCCGGCTACGACCCGCTGTTCCGGTACGGGTTCGGCCTGCGCACCTGACCTGCACACCTGAATTAGCGCCGGTCCGGTCCGGGTGGCAGACTCCTCCGCTGAGTCCCGCCCGGACCGGACCCTCTCATCCGGACCGTGTCGAGGCCCGCGAGCGCCCCGCTGGTGTGTTCCCCACCCCGGGCGGCGGTGCTCATCCACACGAGTTCCGAGGAGACACCACAGACGTGGCAGTCAAGATCCGTTTGAAGCGCCTGGGCAAGGTCCGGGTGCCGCAGTACCGCATCGTCGTCGTCGACTCGCGCAAGAAGCGCGACGGCAAGGTCATCGAGGAGATCGGCCTGTACCACCCCAAGGAGGACCCGAGCTACATCAGGGTCGCCTCCGAGCGGGCGCAGTACTGGCTCGGTGTCGGCGCGCAGCCGTCCGACGCCGTCGCGAAGATCCTCAAGCTCACCGGCGACTGGCAGACCTACAAGGGTCTGCCGGGCACCGAGGGCACCCTCCGCACGGCCGAGCCCAAGCGCGACAAGCTCGAGGTCTTCAACGAGGCCCTCAAGGAGGTCTCCGGCGAGTCCAAGGGCGCCGCGACGACCAAGAAGGCGGCGAGCAAGAAGGCCGAGAAGAAGGCCGAGCCCAAGGCTGAGGAGCCCAAGGCTGAGGAGCCGAAGGCTGAGGAGCCGAAGGCCGACGAGCCGAAGGCCGAGGAGACCCCGGAGCCGCGCGAGCCCGAGGCCACCGCCGGTCAGTCCCCCGAGGACGCCGCCACCGACGCCGAGGCCGCCGAGGCCAAGACGGAGCCGGGCAACTGATGCTGGCCGACGCCCTCGAGCACCTCGTCCGCGGCGTGGTCGACAACCCCGACGACGTCCGGGTCCGCGACAAGCAGCTGCGGCGCGGCTCGCTGCTCGAGGTGCGGGTCCACCCCGACGACCTCGGCAAGGTGATCGGCCGCGGCGGCCGCACGGCGTCCGCCTTCCGCACCGTGATCGGCGCCCTGGCCGGCCGCGGCGGCGCCCGCATCGACTTCGTCGACGTCGACCGCACCCGCTGACCCGTCGCTTCCTCGCTGACCCGTCGCCTGTAGGCGACGGGTCAGCGTTGTTCGCGGCTCACTAGCCTGACGTCGTGGAGACGATCGACGTGGTGGTCGGGCGGATCGGCAAGCCGCACGGCCTGCGCGGCGAGGTGACCGTCGACGTGCGCACCGACGAGCCCGAGCGCCGCTACGCCGACGGCGCGGTGCTGCGGGTCGAGCCGCCCCGCGGCTCGGCGTTCGACCACCCCGCGCTCACCGTCACCGGCACCCGCTGGCACCAGTCGGTGCTGCTCGCCCGGTTCGCCGAGCTGGCCGACCGCACCGCGGCCGAGTCGGCCCGCGGCGTCGTGCTGCACGCCGACGTCGCCGCCGACGAGGTCCCCGAGGACCCCGACGAGTACTACGACCACCAGCTCGTCGGGCTGTCCGTGCACGATCTCGACGGCGTCCTGCTGGGGGAGGTGACCGGCCTGGTGCACGGCGGCGCCCAGGACCTGCTCGCCGTCCGCGCCGTCGATGGCCGCGACACCCTGGTGCCCTTCGTGACCGCGCTGGTGCCCGAGGTCGACCTCGCCGGCGGCCGGGTCGTCGTCGCCGACCGGCCGGGCCTCGTCGCCCCCCTGGACGACTGAGATGCGCCTCGACTTCGTCTCGATCTTCCCCGACTGGTTCGCGCCGCTCGACCTGTCGCTGGCCGGCCGCGCGCGGGAGTCCGGGCTGGTCGAGGTGCACGTGCACGACCTGCGGCTCTGGACCCACGACCGCCACCGCACCGTCGACGACACCCCCTACGGCGGCGGCGCCGGCATGGTGATGCGCCCCGAGCCGTGGGGCGAGGCGCTCGACGAGCTGCTGGCGGACGGCGGCCCCGCCACCGTCGTCGTGCCAACCCCCTCCGGCGTCCCGTTCTCCCAGCGCCTCGCGCGCGATCTCGCCGGGCGCGAGCGGATCCTGTTCGCCTGCGGCCGCTACGAGGGCATCGACCAGCGGGTCCTCGACGACGCCGCCGCCCGGCCCGGCGTCGAGGTGCTCGAGGTGAGCCTCGGGGACTACGTGCTCAACGGCGGCGAGGTGGCCGCGCTCGCCATCACCGAGGCCGTGGTGCGGCTGCTGCCGGGGTTCATGGGCAACGCCGAGTCGCTGGTGGAGGAGTCCCACGAGGACGGGTTGCTCGAGTACCCCGTGTACACCAAGCCGGGCACCTGGCGCGGGCTCGAGGTGCCCGAGGTGCTGCGCTCCGGCGACCACGCCCGGGTGGCCGCCTGGCGGCGCGAGCAGGCGCTGCGCCGTACCGCCGAGCGCCGTCCCGACCTGCTGCCGCCCAGCCACGCGTCGTCCGATTGGGTGATCGAGCCGGCCCGGCCCGCCGACGCCGGCGAGCTGCTCACCCTGCAGCGCGCCTGCTGGCTGCAGGAGGCGATCGCCAACGGCAGCGTCGAGGGCATCCCGGCCCTGCACGAGTCGCTGGACGACGTGCGCGCCTGGATGACCACGTGGACCACGTTCGTGGTGCGCGTCCCTGCCGCGACCGGACGCCTCGTGGGCGCCGTCCGCGGCCGGATGGACGGCGACGCCTGGGACATCGGCCGGATCATGGTGGCCCCCGACCTCCAGGGCCGCGGCCTCGGACGGCTTCTCCTCGAGCACATCCAGGCCGTGGCGCCGCCGGCCGCGACGTCGTTCGCGCTGTTCACCGGACACCACAGCGACGACAACATCCGGATGTACCGCAAGGCCGGCTTCCGGGTGCGACCCGACCTCGCCCCGCCGCCGCTGGCCGTGGTGATGACCAAGCCGCGTATTTAGCCGCGTGAGCGGCTCTGTGGCAGACTCGCTCCTTGGTCCGACCGGCCGAAGGTCCGCTCCGAGGAACACGCGGGGGGACTGCGTCGGGTGCCTGCCACAGGGGGCGCCTTGCGCCGCCGGCCACGCACGGTCGGGCCGCCATCTGAATGCACGCCGGTCCCTGACCGTCCGATACCGCGACTGACCTGTGGCACTCGCGAGGAGAACCATGAGCAACGTGATTGCCGATCTCGGCAACGCCCGCAAGCGCGACGACGTCCCGGCCTTCCGTGCCGGCGACACCGTCAAGGTCCACGTCAAGGTCATCGAGGGCAGCCGCTCCCGCGTCCAGATCTTCCAGGGCGTGGTGATCCGCATCCACGGCTCCGGCATCGGCCGCACCTTCACGGTGCGCAAGGTGTCCTTCGGCGTCGGCGTCGAGCGCACCTTCCCGATCCACTCCCCGATCTTCGAGCAGATCGAGGTCGTCACCCGCGGCGACGTGCGCCGCGCGAAGCTCTACTACCTGCGCAACCTGCGCGGCAAGGCCGCCAAGATCAAGGAGCGCCGCGAGGCGTGACCCGGTCCGACGACGACACCACCGTCGCGGCCCCGACCGGCACCGCCGAACCAGCCACGTCCGAGCAGTCCGCGGACGACGACGCGCGGCACAAGCGCCGGCGCCGCGGGATCCCACGGATCCCGACCCTGCCGTTGTGGCAGGAGGCGATCCTGGTGGTCGTCGGCGCCGTCGTGCTCGCCATCCTGCTCAAGACCTTCGTCCTGCAGGCGTTCTACATCCCGTCGGACTCGATGCGCCCGGGGCTGGAGGAGAACGACCGGATCCTCGTCCAGAAGGTGTCCTACTGGTTCGGCGACACCCCGGAGCGCGGTGACGTCGTCGTCTTCGAGGACCCCGGCGGCTGGCTCGGCGCCGGCGCCGAGGAGAAGGTCGGCGGGTTCAAGGGCGTGCTCGCCGCGGTGGGCCTCTACCCCGAGGGCGGCCACCTCGTGAAGCGCGTCATCGGCGTCCCGGGCGACCGCATCGTGTGCTGCGACCGACAGGGTCGGATCCGCGTCAACGGCGATCCGCTCGACGAGGACGGCTACCTCGCGGAGGTCACCGAGGACACCCAGTCGCCGTGCGACGGGCCCGCCCGCGGCAACTGCGAGTGGAAGGCCGGGCCGGTGCCCGACGGCACCATCTTCGTGATGGGCGACAATCGCCAGCAGTCCTCCGACTCCAGCGCCTACGTGTGC
The DNA here is from genome assembly GCA_963808855.1 of uncultured Actinomycetota bacterium. Classification (GTDB taxonomy): domain Bacteria; phylum Actinomycetota; class Actinomycetes; order Propionibacteriales; family Nocardioidaceae; genus Nocardioides. The sequence goes on from CAWEHA010000007.1 coordinate 7,423, forward strand.
GTCGAGGACGAGACCGAGTGCACGTCCGACCCGTTCGTCGACGTCGACCTCGTGGTCGGCAAGGTGCTCGGCATCGTCTGGCCGTTCCGCCGGGCGGGTTTCGTCCACCGACCCGACAGCTTCGACGACGTCGCCGAGCCCGAGTAACACTTCTCCAATGAGCCAGCTTCCTCGGGGCGCGACGGTCCGGCGGGACGCCGGCCTGTACGGCTACGAGCGCGCGCTGCGCCGCCACGGCGTGGGTGTGATCGCCGGCGTCGACGAGGCCGGCCGGGGCGCCTGCGCCGGGCCGCTGGTGGCCGGCGCCGCGATCCTGCCCGACGGCAAGGCGGGGATCGTGCCGGGACTGGCCGACTCCAAGCTGCTCACCGAGGCGGCCCGGGAGCGCTGTTACGCCCAGGTGGTGCGGCGGGCGCTGGCGTGGTCGGTGGTCGTGATCGGGCACGAGGAGTGCGACCGGCTCGGCATGCACGTCGCCAACGTCGAGGCGCTGCGGAGGGCCGTGGCGCGGCTCGAGGTGCGGCCGGAGTTCGTGATCTCCGACGGATTCCCGGTCGACGGGCTCGGCGTGCCGGGCCTGGCCGTCTGGAAGGGCGACCGGGTGGCGGCCTGCGTGGCCGCGGCGTCCGTGCTCGCCAAGGTCACCCGCGACCGGATCATGACCTCGCTCCACGACGACTGGCCCGAGTACGACTTCGCCACCCACAAGGGCTACATCACCGACGAGCACAGTGCCGCCCTCCTCGAGCACGGCCCGTGCCCCATCCACCGGAGGCGCTTCGTCAACGTCCGGCGCGCCGCCGGGATGGAGCCGTTCCCCGAACCGGTAGACCCCCCGGCCCTAGGCTCCACTGCATGAGCGCCGAGGAGCTGGAGAAGTACGAGGCCGAGCAGGAGCTCACGCTCTACCGCGAGTACCGCGACGTCGTCGGCATCTTCAAGTACGGCGTCGAGACCGACCGGCGCTTCTACCTGTGCAACCAGGTCGACGTGAAGGCGCGCACCGAGTCCGGCGACGTGTTCTTCGAGGTGTCGATGTCGGACGCCTGGGTGTGGGACATGTACCGCCCGGCCCGGTTCGCCAAGAGCGTCAAGGTGCTCACGTTCAAGGACGTGTACGTCGAGGAGCTCACCCAGCGCGAGCTCGACACCCCCTGAACTACCCACGAACCGTCCACAGGCGGAACTCGTCCGACTTCTCCACAGGCCGGGTCCGCCCGTAGTCCCGGACGTCGTCGCGGCCGCCCACCCTGGCGGCATGACCTCCACTCCCGCGTCCCCTCCCGGCACGACCGGCCCCGCCAAGCAGGCGCTCGGCGCGTATGGCGAGCAGGTGGCGGCCCGTTACCTGGCCGAGCAGGGGCTCGTCGTCCTCGACCGCAACTGGCGCTGCGAGGAGGGTGAGCTCGACCTGGTGCTGCGCGACGGCGACGTGCTCGTGGTGTGCGAGGTGAAGACCCGCACGAGCACGCAGTTCGGCACGCCGCACGAGGCGATCACCGACGCCAAGCTGGAGCGGCTGCACCGGCTCGGGCAGCGGTGGGCGGTCGCCCACGCCGTCCGGCCCGAGCACACCCGGGTCGACCTGGTGGCGGTGATGCGGCCGCGGCGCGGGCCGGCCGACGTCGAGCACGTGCGGGGGCTCGGCTGATGGCGCACGCCACCGCCCAGACCGTGTCGCTGCACGGGGCGCTCGGTCACCTGATCGACGTGCAGGCCGACGTCTCGCCGGGGCAGGTCGGGCTGCTGATGGTGGGCCGTCCCGACCAGTCGTTGCGCGAGGGCGCCGACCGGGCCCGGATGGCGATCGTCAACAGCGGGCTGGGCTGGCCGGCCACCAAGAAGATCACGGTGCTGCTCTCGCCGGCCGACCTCACCAAGCGCGGTCCCCACTTCGACCTCGCCCTCGCCGTCGCGATCCTCGCCGCCGACGCCACGGTGCCGGCCCGCTCCCTCGTCGCGACGGCGTTCATCGGGGAGCTCACGCTCACCGGCGGGCTCCGCTCGGTGCCCGGAGTGCTGCCGATGGTGCTGGCCGCGGCCGACCGCGGCGTCCGCACCGTGTTCGTGCCGGAGCCCCAGTTACCCGAGGCCGCGATGGTGCCGGGCATGGCCGTGATCGGCGTCCGGTCGCTGGAGCAGGTGGTGGCCGAGCTGCGCGGCGAGCAGGTGCCGGAGGCGCCACCGGTGGCGCCCATGTCGGGGTCGCGCCTGCTCAGCTGGCGGGGCCAGGAACGACTCGAGGACGTCGACCTCGCCGACCTGCGCGGCATGGCCGACGCGAAGTACGCCGCCGAGGTGGCCGCAGCCGGCAGCCACGCGATCCTGCTCACCGGCCCCAAGGGAGCGGGCAAGACCAGCCTCGCCGAGCGGATCCCGTCGATCCTCCCCGACCTCACCGCCGAGGAGTCGCTGGAGCTCACCGCGCTGCACTCGCTGGCCGGCGCGCTCGAGCCGGGCGACGGGCTGCTCACCCGGCCGCCGTACTCGGCGCCCCACCACGACGCCAGCAAGACCAGCATCATCGGCGGCGGCAGCGGCCAGGTGCGTCCCGGCGAGGTGAGCCGCGCCCACGCCGGGGTCCTCTTCCTGGACGAGTTCCCGCTCTTCCGCACCGACATCATCGAGGCACTGCGCCAGCCGCTGGAGAGCGGCGACGTCACCGTCGCCCGCCGCGACGAGTCGGTCACCCTGCCGGCCCGCGGCATGCTCGTGCTCGCCTGCAACCCGTGCCCGTGCGGCAACTACGCGGTGAAGGCGGGCCGGGTGCAGTGCACATGCCGGCCGCAGCAGATCCGCGACTACCAGACCAAGCTCACCGGCCCGCTGGTCGACCGGGTCGACATCACCCGGTCGGTCGCCGGCCTCCAGGCTGCCGACGGTCACGGACCGCCGCCGGAGTCCTCGGCCGAGGTCCGGGCGCGGGTCGCCGCGGCCCGCGCGCGGCAGCACGCCCGCTACGACGGCTGCGGCTGGCGGCTCAACGGCCAGGTGCCCGGCCCGGTGCTGCGGGAGCGGTGGCCGCTGCCCGACGACGCCCGCCGCACCCTCGACGAGGCGCTCTACGCCGGCCGGCTGAGCAGCCGTGGCGCGGTCCGGGTGCACCGGCTCGCGATGACCGTCGCCGACCTCACGTCGGTGGCCACCGGCGTCGACGTCGCGCCCGGAGCCGACGAGGTGGCCGCCGCACTACGGCTGCGCACCGGTGAGCCGCTGCTCGTCGCCACCTACGACCGGCGCGCCGCCGGATGAGCGTCACGGACGCCGAGCGGCTCGCCCGGGTGGCGCTGAGCCGGCTCGGCGAGCCGGGCGACCTGCGGCTCACCGGCCTGGTCACCGAGCTGGGTGCCGAGCTGGTGCACGACCTGCTCTCCCAGCAACGGGCCGAGGGTCTGCCCGCCGACATCGCCGTCCGGCTCGCCGAGGTCGACCCGGCCGCCGAGCTCGAGCGCGCCGCCCGGGCCGGACTGCGGTTCGTCGTGCCGGGCGACGACGAGTGGCCGGCGCAGCTCGACGACCTCCACGCCGTGCCCGGCCTCCACGAGCGCGGTGGCGTGCCGGTGGGGCTGTGGGTGAAGGGAGCGCTGCGCCTCGACGCACTCGGGGCGTCCGTCGCCGTCGTCGGGTCGCGCGCCGCCACCGCCTACGGCGAGTCGGTGGCCGGCGAGATCGGCGCAGGCTGCGGCTTCGCCTCGGTGCCGGTCGTCTCCGGCGCCGCCTACGGCATCGACGCCGCCGCCCACCGCGGCGCGCTCGCGGCGGGCGCGCCCACCGTGGCCGTGCTCGCGTGCGGCGCCGACCGTGCCTACCCGGCGGCGCACGCGCGGCTCCTCGACGAGATCGCCGAGTCCGGGGTCGTCGTCTCCGAGGCCGCTCCCGGCTGCTCGCCGCTGCGCGTCCGGTTCCTCGCCCGCAACCGGGTGATCGCCGCCCTCACTCGTGGCACCGTGGTCACGGAGGCGGCGCTGCGCAGCGGGGCGCTCAACACCGCCAACTGGGCAAGCCGGCTCAACCGCCCGCTGATGGGCGTGCCGGGGCCGGTCACCAGCGCGCCGTCGGCGGGCGTGCACGAGCTGATCCGTCAGGGCGCGATGACGCTGGTCACCTCGGCCGCCGACGTGCTCGAGCTCGTCGGCACCGCCGGCGAGCACCTCGCCGAGCCACGACAGTCGCCCCAGACCCGGCGCGACACCCTCACCGCCCGCGGCCGCCAGGTGCTCGACGCCGTCCCGGTCAGCTCTCGAGCGCCGGTCGACTCCATCGCCCGGGTCGCCGGCGTCGGGCTGCTCGAGGTCCGCGCCGTCCTCGGCCGGCTCCACGCCGCCGGGCTCGTCGACGTCGCCCCCACCGGCTGGCGACTCACGCCCACCGCAAACGAGCCGTGACGCGCCGACCGCGCTCGGGGCCTGGAGGTCGCCGCGTTCCTACGATCGGGAGGTGACCGAGGAGGCCGAGGCGCCGGAGCCCGCCGTGCTGCCCGAGTGGGCGGCGCGGGTGCTGGCCGACTACGAGCGGCACCTGGTCTCCGAGCGCGACCTGACGCCGCACACCGTGCGCGCCTACACCGCCGACGTGGCCGGCGCGCTCGACCATGCGGTGCGGCTGGGTTTCAGCTCGGTCGACGAGGTCGACCTCCGGGCGCTGCGCAGCTGGCTGGCCAAGCAGCAGAGCCAGGGGCGCTCGCGCACCACGATCGCCCGGCGGGCGACCGCGGCCCGGTTGTTCACCGCGTGGCTGTGTCGCACCGGACGCGCTCCCACCGACGCCGGCGCCGCCCTCGGCTCGCCGAAGGCACTCCGCACGCTCCCGGCCGTGCTGCGGGTCGACCAGGCGCGCGACCTGATCACCGCGGCCACCGACCTCGCCGACGACGGCAGCCCGGTGGGACTGCGCGACGTCGCGATGCTGGAGCTGCTCTACGCCACCGGCATCCGGGTCGGCGAGCTGGTGGGGCTGGACGTCGACGACGTCGACCGCGAGCGCAACGTGGTGCGGGTGCTGGGCAAGGGCCGCAAGGAGCGGACCGTGCCGTTCGGACGTCCCGCCGCCCGGGCCCTGGACTTCTGGGTCCAGCACGGCCGGCCGGCGCTGATGGCCGAGGGCGCCGGCGGCGCGCTGTTCCTCGGCGTGCGCGGCAAGCGGATCGACCAGCGCGCCGTCCGCACCCTGGTGCACCGCCGGATCGCCGACGTGCCGGGCGCCCCCGACCTCTCCCCGCACGGCCTGCGGCACTCGGCCGCCACCCACCTGCTCGAGGGGGGCGCCGACCTCCGGGCGGTGCAGGAGCTGCTCGGCCACGCGTCGCTGGCCACGACCCAGCGCTACACGCACGTGACGACCGACCGGCTGCGTCGCGCCTACCAGCAGGCGCACCCCCGGGCCTGAGCTCCCGACCTACCAGGTCAGCCGCGGCCACCAGGGGAGCGAGACGACGGGTGACGCCCGGGCGGACGGCAGCCCGGGGGAGTCCACCGGCCGGTCGCGCCACAGCGGCAGCAGCCGCACCGGCCCACCGCCGACCAGGCGGAGCGGGTCGAGGTAGGTGTCGCCCCGGATCCAGCCCCAGTGCAGGCACGCCTGCGGGAAGCAGTGGGAGCCGGGCAGCTGGAGCACGCCGATCCGCCCGCCGGCGGGCACGGTGTCGCCCACCGACACCGCGGCGGTGACCGGCTCGTAGGTGGTGCGGGTGTCGCCGTGGACGACCACCACCACGCCCCGCCCGGCGAGCGGCCCGGCGTAGCTGACCGTGCCCGGCAGCGCTGCGCGCACCGGCTGCCCGGGCCGGCCGGCGAGGTCGACGCCGCGGTGGCCGGCGCCGTAGGGGGAGTCGGGCGGGTCGAAGCCGCGCACGACGGCGGGCTCGGGGGCAAGCGGCCACACCCCGACCGGATCCGTCTCCTCCGCCCCACCGGACGCGGCTGCTGGAACCCCCCAGGACACCAGCAACGGCACGCCCAGGCCGACGAGGGCGAGGCGGAGGAGACGGGTCATGCGGAGGAGGATGGCCGACGCGGCCGACCTCGGGCCGCGGCCGCGGCGCTGCCCTGTGGAGAACGCGGCGGAGCTCAGACTGTGGACGGCTGGTGGGTAGCAGGGGCCGCCCGGTGCCGCTCGGCGCGGAGCGCCGGCCGGTAGCACCACGCCCCGATGACGCTCACCGCGCCGAAGGTCACCATCGCCGCCTGCGTGGACACGTGGGTCGCCATCAGTCCCGCCATCGACGCCACCACGCTGAAGGCGAGGAACCCGACCATCGAGTTCATGGACAGCACAGTCGCGCGGTTGCCGGCGGTCGCCTCCCGGTGCAGGAGGGCGGCGTGCATCGGGCCGGCCGCGCCGTGCAGTGTGTAGGTCACCGCGTAGGCGGTGACGAGCGCCACCGGTCCCAGCACCAGGCCCATCACGACGGCGCCGAGGCCGTTGAGCACGCGGGCGAGGATCGCGGTGCGGGTGACGCCGAGACGGCGGCTCGCGATCGCCGCGAGCGCCGCGCCCAGGCCGAACACGGCCCAGCCGGCGGCGGCGACCGGGCCCATGATCGCGCCGGCCCGCTCCTCCCCGCCGACGAGCTCGGCGAGCCGGATCGGCTGGAAGGTCTCGAACACCACCATCGCCGCCGCCCAGCACACCTCGACCCCGAGCAGTCCGGCCAGGACCCGTGAGCGCCGCACCTGGCTCAGGCCGTCGCGGACGACGCGCGGGGTGTCGCGCACCGAGTCGCGGGCCCGCCGCCAGCCGGTGCGCGCGGCCGGACGGGGCGGCTCGCGGAGCAGCGCGAGGATCGCGACGGCGTGCACCACGCCGAGCGCGACGTAGCACAGGCCGGGGAGCAGCAGCGCGCTGCGCGACTCCCACGGATGCCACCACACCAGAGCACCGGAGACGAGCGCGCCCGTGGCCATCGCGGCGCCGAGCAGCACGCCGGCGCCCGCCAGCGGCCGGTCGACGTCCGCGCCCGGCTCGCTGGCGTGCACGGTGTCGACGAACCAGGCCTCGAGCGGGCCGGAGTCCAGGGCGCGGAACACCCCGGTGAGCACGGCCGCGACGGCGAACTGCCACCACGAGGTGGCGGTCCAGAACAGCACGCCGGACGCGACGCACGCGACGGCCGCCGCCACGTACACGCCCCGGCGGCCGAAGGCATCGGCGAAGCCGCTCGTCGGGAGCTCCAGGGCGAACACCACGACGCCGACGACGGACGACGCTGACAGCGCCTGGGCCACGCTGAGCCCCTGCTCCAGCGGCCACAGCGTCGTCACCCCGACCACCAGCCCGATCGGGAACCAGCGGGTGACCGTCAGGGCGTAGAAGACCCGACGGGCGGCGTCGGGGGCCAGCGGAGCGGTGGTGCTCGTCACGGGCGGACTGCCCCGTCGCCGGGCTCCGGGTCACCGGGTTCCGGGTCGACGGGGAGCGCGTAGGCGTAGACGGCGATGCTGCGCGCGGCCGGGTCGTCGCGGCCGGCATCGCGGTAGCGCTCGAGGAGGGCCTGCTGCTCCTCCTGCAGGGCGACGAGCTGCTCCGGGGTCACCACCACGACGAGGTCGCTCACGCCGAGGTGGTCGGCCCACGCCGTGGGCCATTCCGCGGCCCGGTCGAACCACGCGTCGGCGCGGGCGTGGAGCTGGCTGACGTAGTAGCGCTCCAGCCAGCCGAGCGCCGTCGCGGCGTCCTCGTCGGCGGCGAAGTCGCTGATCGACCACGAGTGCCGGTCCGATGCGGCGCGCCAGAGCCGTTCCTTGCCCTTGCCCTCGCCGGTGTCGACGACGAGCCCCACCGAGGCCAGCCGCCGCAGGTGGTAGCTGGTGGCCCCGGAGTTCGTCTGCAGGTCGGCGGCCAGCGCCGTGGCGCTCGCCGCGCCGCCTCGGCGCAGCGCCGAGAGCAGCCGGGTGCGCAGCGGATGGGCCAGCACCTTGACCGCCGCCGCGTCGAGGTGGGTGATGCTGCGCGGTTCGTCGTCGGGCATGCGTGCACAATAGATGTGCACAATAGTTCTGCACAAGGCGGGCGGCGGCGGTCTGCTCGGATTGGGAGCCGGGCGCCGAGGCGCACTACGCTGGGCTCATCACTCCTCGCGGAGTGAAATTCGCACGCCCGCAGACCGCGACGGCGACCCATGTTCCTCCGGGTCTCCGACCGCCCGCGGGAGCGGACCCCCGGTCCCACCGAGCACTCCACCGAGTACTGGGCGGGTCAGGTCCCTCGCAGGCGTCAGGGCGACCGACACCCGTCGGTCGCGACAGAACTGGAAACCAACACCGAGCCCGGTCGGGCGCGCACGCGCGTCGCCGTCGGGCTCCCAGGAGAGAACCCCTCATGGCAGTCGTGACCATGCGCCAGCTCCTCGAGAGCGGCGTCCACTTCGGGCACCAGACCCGTCGCTGGAACCCCAAGATGAAGCGCTTCATCATGACCGAGCGCAACGGCATCTACATCATCGACCTGCAGCAGTCGCTGGCCTACATCGACCGCTCCTACGCCTTCATCAAGGAGACCGTCGCCAAGGGCGGCATCGTGATGTTCGTGGGCACCAAGAAGCAGGCCCAGGAGGCGATCGCCGAGCAGGCCACCCGCGTCGGCATGCCCTACGTGAACCAGCGCTGGCTGGGCGGCATGCTCACCAACTTCCAGACCGTGCACCAGCGGATCAACCGCCTCAAGGAGCTCGACGAGGTCGACTTCGACGACGTCGCCGGCAGCAGCCGCACCAAGAAGGAGCTGCTGCAGATGCGCCGCGAGCGCGACAAGCTCAACAAGTCGCTCGGCGGTATCCGCGAGATGGGCCGGGTGCCCTCCGCCGTCTGGATCGTCGACACCAACAAGGAGCACCTGGCGGTCGAGGAGGCGCGCAAGCTGCGGATCCCGATCATCGGCATCCTCGACTCCAACTGCGACCCCGACCTGGTCGACTTCCCGATCCCCGGCAACGACGACGCGATCCGCGCCGTCGGCCTGCTCACCCGCGTGGTCGCCGACGCCGTGGCCGAGGGCCTGATGGCCCGCTCCGGCGCCAAGACCGGTGAGGGAGAGGTCGCCCCGGGCGCCGAGGAGCCGCTGGCCGAGTGGGAGCGCGAGCTGCTGGGCGGCGACGCCGAGAAGGCCGCCGAGACGGCCACCGGCAGCGACACCGCCGCGGAGCCTGCCGAGGCCCCGGCCGCCGAGGCCACCGGCGCGTCGTCCGAGGGTGCCGAGGCCGCCGAGACCGCGGCCGCCGCCGAGGAGCCGCAGGCCGAGGTGACTCCCGCCGCGGAGGCCCCTGCCGAGGAGCCGCAGGCCGAGGAGGCTGCCGCCGAGGAGGCCCCTGCCGAGGAGGCCCCTGCCGCGGAGGCCCCTGCCGAGGAGCCGAAGGCCGAGGAGACCCCCGCCGAGGAGCCGAAGGCCGAGGAGACCCCCGCCGAGGAGCCGAAGGCCGAGGAGACCCCCGCCGAGGAGGCCCCTGCCGACGAGCCGAAGGCCGAGGAGACTCCCGCCGAGGAGGCTCCCGCCGAGGAGACCCCCGCCGAGGAGGCTCCCGCCGAGGAGCCGAAGGCCGCGACCACCACCGAGTCCTGACCCGCCTCAGGACCCACGCACGAGGACGAAGGAGTACCCATGGCATTCACCGCTGCCGACGTGAAGCGGCTGCGCGACCAGACCGGCGCCGGGATGATGGACAGCAAGAAGGCGCTGGACGAGGCCGACGGCGACTTCGACAAGGCCACCGAGATCCTGCGCGTCAAGGGCGCGGCCAAGGCCGCCAAGCGCGGCGCGGAGCGGGAGGCCTCGGCGGGCCTCGTCGCCCACGCGCCGGGCGTGCTGGTCGAGCTCAAGTGCGAGACCGACTTCGTGGCCAAGGGTGAGGACTTCGTGTCCGCCGCCCAGCGCATCGCCGACGCCGCGTCCGACGCTCGCCCGGCCGACCTCGACGCCCTGCGCGCCGTGGCCCTCGGCGACCAGAACGTCGGCGAGGTCGTCGACGCCCTGGCGGTGTCGATCGGCGAGAAGATCGAGCTCGGGAAGTACGTGCACTTCGACGGCGAGGTCGTGGCCTACATGCACAAGCGGGCGGCCGACCTGCCGCCGGCGGTGGGCGTTCTCGTCGAGTACGACGGCGACTCCGCCGCGGCCCGCGGCGCGGCGATGCAGGTCGCCGCGATGCGCCCGCAGTACCTCACCCGCGACGAGGTGCCCGCCGACATCGTCGCCAAGGAGCGCGAGATCGCCGAGGCCACCTCGCGCGAGGAGGGCAAGCCCGAGCAGGCGATCGCCAAGATCACCGAGGGCCGGCTCAACGGCTTCTTCAAGGACGTCGTGCTGCTGGAGCAGCCGTCGGTCACCGAGAACAAGAAGACCGTCAAGGCGGTGCTCGACGAGTCCGGCACCACCCTCAAGCGGTTCGCGCGCATCGAGGTCGGTTCGTAGTCGACTCCTAGCATTCCCGCATGTCACGACGGGCCGGCACCGCAGCACAGCGGTGCCGGCCCGTCGTCGTCCTGCTGGCCCTGACCCTGCTCCTGGGCTGCACCGCCGCACCGGCCGACGACGAGCGCGACCCGCCGCCGCAACCGGAGGCCCCGGCGTTCGTCGTCCGCCCCGGGCTCTACCTGGCGCCCCCCGCGCCGGCGGACCGCGAGGAGGAGAACCGGACGCTGCGGAGGCTCGTCGAGATGATCGAGCGCACGCCGCCGGGCGAGCGGATCCGGGTGGTCGCACACTCGTTCTCGTTCCTGCCGGCGGCCGACGCCCTGGTGGCGGCGCACGAGCGGGGCGTGCACGTGCAGGTGCTGTCCGATGCGAGCGTGTCGGGGGACTGGAAGGCGCCGGGCCGGCTCCGCGACGCGCTCGGCACCGACCGCACCCGCGAGTCGTTCCTGTACCTGACGCCGGGCGAGATGCACGAGAAGACCTGGTCGTTCACCCGCACCGGCTCCTCGCGCGACGTCGTGCTGGTCGGCTCGGAGAACCTCACCTACCGCTCGGCCGGCCAGTACACCGACGTCTGGGCCTGGGTCGGACGCCGCGACGTGCGCCGGGTCTTCGACCGGCGCTTCGCCCAGCTGATCCGCGAGCTGCCCGGGCTGCGGCCGGTGCCGCCGGTGCGCGTCGGCCGCGATCGGGTGTGGTTCTACCCCCTCGCCCCGAGCGCCCCCGACCCCGTGCTCACCGCACTGCAGGCGGTGCCGCCGGCAGGCGCGACGATCCGGGTCGCCATGTACGCCTGGCTCGACGACCGCGGGCTCGCCCTCGCACGCCACCTCGCAGTACTGCACGCCGCCGGCGCCGATGTCGAGGTGGTGGCCGGCAAGAGCGTCGCCGCGCCACAGCTCGCCGTCCTGCGCGACGCGGGCATCCCGGTGCACCCGGGCGTCTTCGCCGACGGCGACGACATCCACCACAAGCTCACGCTCGTGTCCTACCTGGGCGCCGGCCGCCGTCACCGATACGTGCTCACGGGCTCCGACAACTACACCGGCCCGTCGCTCGAGCGGCCCGAGCTGCTCCTGCGGATCGACGCCGACCGGGGACCGACCTTCCGGCGCTACGAACGCTGGGTCGGGGACCTGGTCCGCCGGAGCCGCGGCGGGATCTGAGGGCCCGTCCCCGAGAGACACGCCGGGTCGGGAGCTCCGGTGTCTGTATTTTGCT
>CAWEHA010000008.1:0-47156 GCA_963808855.1 uncultured Actinomycetota bacterium
GGTCTGGGTCGAGATGGTGCGACGCCGCGTCACGAGTGCCACGACGCCGTACCCGAGCGCCGCCAACCCGCTCATCACGACCGTCAGCGCCACGTGGTAGACGACATCCTCCCGGTAGAGGACATAGTCCAGCCAGAGCATGTTCACCCCGGCGCTCGCCCAGAACAGCACGACGAGCGCCAGCGGGACGCCGCGTGCGGCCGCGACCGCGGCGCTGACCGGCGGCGCCACGAGCACGAGCGGGAGGTAGATCGGGTCGATCCAGCCGAGCTGGGCGACAAGCTGACCGAGGACGATGGCGAGGACGTATCTCATGGCATCGAGCCTCGGCCGCACCGTCCGCTTGCGCATCGGGCCTGACGGCGATCCGTCTCCATCTCAGGTCGGAGGCGCCCCTGCCCGCAGGTCGTTACGGTCGGCCCCATGGCGGGCTCGCGCGAGCGGAGGGTGGAGCCGGTCGACCTCGTGGTCGCGGCGGCGTTCGCGCTGGCGCTCCAGGCGCAGGTCTGGGTGCCCAGCCTCTTCGGCGCCGACGCCCACCTCACCCAGCGACCGCTGCTGAGCCTGCTCGGCGTCGCCGTCGCCGCTCCCCTGGTGGCGCGCCGGGTCGCTCCCTGGCCTGCGGGCCTCGCCTCCCTCGGCGCTTCGTCGCTGATGGGGCAGGCCGAGACCCCGCCAGAGGGGCTCGCCGACCTCGCCGCCGTGCTCCTGGTCTCCTACTCGCTCGGCCGCTACGCGCGGCGGCCGGTCGGGTACGTCGGCGTCGTGCCGGTGCTCGCGTGTGCGATGGCGCAGGGCGAGGACTGGGCGGATCGGTCCTTCGTCGCGGTGCTGCTGGCGGCGGCCTGGGGTGTCGGCGTGCTGGTCGGTCAGCGCAGCGACGACGTGGTCGGACTCCGCCAGGCCCACCGCGAGAGCGAACAGCAGCGCCTGGTGGCCGCGCGGGAGGGAGCGGCCGACGAACGTCACCGGATCGCCCTGGAGCTACACGACGTGGTGGCCCATCGGGTCTCGATGATCGTGGTGCAGAGCCAGGCCGCCGACGCCCTGCTGGACGGTGACCCGGAGGGTGCCCGCCGGGCACTGCGCTCGGTGGAGGAGGCCGCCCGCCAGGCCCTCACGGAGCTGCGCCAGGTGGTCGGGGCCATGCACGAGTCCGAGGCTCCCCCACCCGCGGCCGCCGATCTCTCCCACCTCGCGAGCGTCGTGGACGACGCGACCCGGGCCGGCGTCACGGTCTCGCTGGAGACCCGAGGCGCCACCCGTCCCGTGGCGCCGGTGGTCGCCCTCGCCGTGTCGCGGATCGTGCAGGAGTCGCTGTTCAACGTCGCCCGGCATGCCGACGGCGCCGCCGCCACGGTGTGCCTGGTGTACGGCGACCACGAGGTCGAGGTGGTCGTGGAGAACGACGGCCCCCCGGTCGAGGCGCCCGCGCCCGGGCACGGCCTGTCGGGGATGGCGGAGCGGGCGTCGTTCCTGGGCGGCGCCCTGGAGGCTGGACCCCGCTCGGGCGGCGGGTTCCGGGTGCGCGCTTTCATCCCCACTGCCGGGGCCGCCACGTGATCCGGCTGGTGGTCGCCGACGACCAGGCCATGGTGCGCGACGGCTTCGCCGCCATCCTCGGCGTCGAGCCCGACCTCGAGGTGGTCGCCACCGCCTCCGACGGGGCCGAAGCGGTGGCCGCCGTCCGGAAGCACGCACCGGACGTCGTCGTGATGGACGTGCGGATGCCCGGCATGGACGGCATCGAGGCCACCCGGATCCTGACGCGGGACAGCGTGGCCCGGGTCCTCGTGCTCACCACCTTCGACCTCGACGAGTACGTGTTCCGCGCGGTGGCCGCCGGGGCGTCGGGCTTCCTGCTCAAGGACGCGCCGCGCGGCCGGCTCGTCGAGGCGGTGCGGCAGGTGGATCGCGGCGACATCCTCGTCGACCAGACCGTGACCCGCCGGCTGGTCGCGCGCTTCGCCCGGGTCGGGACGGTCGGCCGTGGGCGGCTGGACCTGCTCACCGACCGGGAGCGCGACGTGCTGGCCGAGCTCGCCCGCGGACGGAGCAACGCCGAGATCGCGGGCGCACTCTTCGTCACCGAGGCCACGGTGAAGACCCACGTGACGGCGATCCTGCGCAAGCTCGAACTGCGCGACCGGGTGCAGGCCGTGGTGTTCGCCTACGAGGCCGGCGTGGTGACGCCGGGTGCCGGCCCCGACGCTTGACCGGCTCGCCGTGCCCCTTCCTCCACCCGGGCGACGTAGCCCGGCCAGTCGAACCCGTCGTCGAGGTTCGGGTCGTCGGCCCGCCGACCGGCAGCGCCGTCGACGAGCTCGCGCACGATGTCGGCGTGGCCCGCGTGGCGGTGGGTCTCGGCGGTGACGTGCACGAGGATCCGGTGGAGCGTGACCGGCGGCTCGTCGGCCGGCCACCACGGCACCCGGCCCTCAGTGTCGAGCTCACTCACGGCGAAGGTGCCGGCGGCGTGCTCCCACGCCCGGTGGTAGAGCCCGACGACGGACTCGCGTGACTCCTCCGGCGGCACCCACATGTCGGCGTTGATCTCGGCGTCCGGCTCGAACCACGGCAGCGGGACTCCGTGCGGCCGGCCGAACGTCTCGCCGAAGTAGCCGAGCTCGATGCTCGCGAGGTGCTTCACCAACCCGAGCAGGTTGGTGCCGGTGCGGGTGAGCGGCCTTCGGACGTCGTACTCCCCCAGCCCCTCGAGCTTCCAGAGCATCGCGTCGCGGCCGGACTGCAGGTAGGTGACCAGGGTCTCCTTGGGGTCGGGCATCCCCCGACCCTGGCACCCGCCGCCGACACCCGGCCACCCGATTCTCCGGACCAGACCGGCCGGTAAAGATTCACCCGTTCGGGCCACGATGAGCGGCCCGCCGCGCCACCGTCCCTGACATGAAGCGACTGGTGCTCCGCGTCCTGCTCGTGCTCGGCCTCGCGTTCTCGGCGGGGTTCGCTGCCCAGGCCCCGGCCGCCGCCGTGAGGCACTCGGGCCCGAACTGGGTGTGGTTCGGCCCGGCGTCATGGAACGCCGGCTACGGCGTCTACGGCATCACCGTGCTCGGCGGGAACGGCGCCACCCTCGACCTCGGCTTCAGCTCGACCATCTGCGCTCCCGGGGCCACATGGGCGGACTCGGTGCGCAACTACTTCACCGGCCAGCGCCGCGCGCTGCGCAACCGTGGCTGGACCTTCGAGGCCAGCCGGATCGTGCGTCCGAGCGGGTTCTCCTCGCTGTACCGGCGGCAGGTGCTCCGCGGCGACCACAACCCCGGCGTCAACCAGCGCGGCGTGATCATCCTCGACTACGACTTCACCACGAACGTCGACGGCATCAACTACTGCTACCAGCGCAGCATCGCGAAGTACTCCCACACCCGGCAGTGGAACCGGCTGCGCTTCACGCTCCAGGACGTGCAGAACAGCCTGGCCTACTCCGGCCCCGGCGCCCCGGAGGGCGAGGACCCGAACGCCTGACGCGGGTCGAGCCGCACCACTAGGCTCCGCGGGCACCGACCGGAGGGGGGCCAGGTGGAGCACGTGCTGCTCGACGGTCGGTACCGGCCGCAGCGGCGGCTGGGCGCCGGAGGGATGGGCGAGGTGTGGCTCGCCCACGACGAGCGGCTCGACCGCTACGTGGCCATCAAGCGGGTTCTCCTCGACGGGCGCACCGCCGAGGACGAGGCGATGATCCGGCTGATGCGCCGCGAAGCGATCATCGCCGGGAACCTCAACCACCCCCATATCGTCACCGTCCACGACCTGCTCGAGATCGGCGGGCACCCCTATCTCGTGATGGAGCACATCGACGGCGAGTCGATGTCGGACCGGTTGCGGCACCCGCCCTCGATGACACCTCTCCACAGCGCCCGCCTGGTCGCCCAGGCGGCGTCGGGGCTCACCGTCGCCCACCACAACGGCGTGGTCCACCGCGACGTCAAGCCGCACAACATCCTGATCGACCACGAGGGCGCCGCGAAGGTCGCCGACTTCGGGATCGCCCGAGCGATCGAGACGATGGTCACCCGCGGCGGCGGACCGACCGGCACCTTCGCCTACATGGCCCCCGAGGTGGCCCGCGGCGACCGGGCCAGCCCGGCCAGCGACGTCTGGTCGCTCGGCGCCACGTTCTTCGACGCCACCGAGGGCCACCCGCCCCACCTGCCGCCGGAAGTCCAGCACCTCGGCGAGCTCTTCCAGCGGATCCTCAACCGCGACGCACCCCGACCGGCGAGAGCCGGGCCGTTCGCCCCGCTCATCACCGCCATGCTCGCCACCGA
Organism: uncultured Actinomycetota bacterium; assembly: GCA_963808855.1. Classification (GTDB taxonomy): domain Bacteria; phylum Actinomycetota; class Actinomycetes; order Propionibacteriales; family Nocardioidaceae; genus Nocardioides. The sequence continues at coordinate 4,290 of CAWEHA010000008.1, forward strand.
CCCGGGCCGTCGGCCGCCCATGGCGGCGGTGGCGGCGGAGATCGGCCGCATCCGACGTGGGCAGGCCGCGAAGGCCGCCGCCGGCCCACCGCCCCCGGACCCCCCGGACCGCCCGGAGCGCCCGGAGCGCCCGGAGCGCCCGGAGCGCCCGGAGCGCCCGCCGCCCGACGACGACCGGAGTGCCCCGGTCGACACGGAACGACCGGGCGATCGGCGCCGGACAGTGGCGATCCTCCTCGCGGTCGTCGTGCTCGTCGCTCTCGTTGCGGTCGTCGCGGTCGTGGTCAGCACGGCTGACGACGACGGTGGCGACGACGACGACGCGCCCGCTGCCGCGGACTCGCCCTCGGACGGGGTCACCAACCTCGTCTTCAAGCCGCCGGACGAGATCGTCCGGCTGTCCGAGGCCGGGTTCGACCCGACCGAGCTCACCGTGGCGGTGGGCGACACGGTGATGTTCCAGGTGCCGGACGTCGGGTCGTTCCAGCTGCGCGTCGCGGACCTCCCGTACGGGATCATCACCGAGGCCGAGAGCCTCTACTACGAGTTCACCAAGGCCGGCCACTACCTCGTGACGCTCGACGAGACCGAGGAGCTGGACGTCGTCGTCGAGTGAGGGGTCGCGGCCCCGCGTACGTCGAATCCCCTGACCACCGGCACCGAGCGCACTAGTCTCCGCGAGACGACCGATGGGGCGGCGCAGTCGGAGGGGGCCGGGGTGGACGACGTGCTCCTCGACGGCCGCTATCGGCGACTCCGGCTGCTGGGGGCCGGAGGCATGGGCGAGGTGTGGCTCGCCCACGACGAACGGCTCGACCGGTACGTGGCGATCAAGCGGGTCCTCCTCGACGGCCACGACGGGGACGAGCAGCTGATCCGCATGATGCGCCGGGAGGCCCAGCTCGCGGCGAACATGAAGCACCGCCACATCGTCACGGTCCACGACCTGCTCGAGGTGCGTGGCCATCCGTACCTGGTGATGGAGTACGTGGAGGGCGAGACCATGGACGCCCGGCTGCGACGCCGTCCGCCCGTCACGCCGTTCCAGAGCGCCGGCCTGGTCGCCCAGATGGCGTCCGCCCTGTCGGCCGCGCACGACAAGCGGATCGTCCACCGCGACGTGAAGCCGCACAACGTGCTGATCGACCGGGACGGCGTCGCCAAGCTCGCCGACTTCGGGATCGCCCGCGCCATCGAGACCATGCTCACCCGCGGCGGTGGTCCCGCGGGCACCTTCTCCTACATGGCCCCCGAGGTGGCGCGCACCGGCGAGGCCACGCCGGCCAGCGACGTCTGGTCGCTCGGCGCCACGTTCTTCGACGCCACCGACGGCCACCCGCCCCATATGCCGCCCGGGGTGCAGCACCTCGGCGAGCTGTTCCAGCGCATCCTCACCCGCGACGCGCCGCGGCCGCAGCGGGCCGGCGAGTTCACCGACCTGGTCTCCCGGATGCTCGCCACCGACCCCGCTGCCCGACCCGCGATGGCCGACGTGCTGGCGGAGATCCGGCAGCTGCGCCGGACGGGTGCGCGGCGCACGCCACCACCACCACCACCACCACCACCGGAACCCACCCGTCCGGACGAGGCGGGCGAGCGCCGGGTCCCGGAGGCCGCCGTCCCCCGCCGCACGCCTCTCCTGGTGGCGGTCATGGTCGCGGCCGTCGCTGCGCTCACGGTGCTGCTCGTCGTGGCGCTCCGCAACGGCTCGGGCGATCCGCCCGCGGACGACTACGGCCCCGCGGGTGGCGTCACGTACCTGGGTTTCGCTCAGGGCGCCGTCACGGTGCAAGTCACCGACGACGGCTTCGAACCGGAGTCGGTCTCGATCGAGGTCGGCGACGTCGTGCAGTTCGAGCTGGCCGACGGCGAGACGGCCGACCTCGCCGTGGGCCGGCTCGACTACGAGTACGCGGAGAGCGACGACCCGCTGGCCTACCGCTTCACGAAGCCGGGCGAGTACACCGTCCGCAACCTGTTCTCCTCCGGTCCCGACCTCCGCGTCGCGGTCGAGTAGGGGTCGAGGTGGACGACGCGCTCCTCGACGGCCGGTACCGGCCGAAGCGCCGGCTGGGCGCCGGCGGGATGGGTGAGGTGTGGCTCGCCCACGACGAGCGGCTCGACCGCTATGTGGCGATCAAGCGGGTGCTGCTCGAGGGAGGGGCGGACGAGCAGGAGCTGCTCCGGCTGATGCGCCGCGAGGCCGTGATCTCCGCCAGGCTCAACCACCCCCACATCGTGAAGATCCACGACCTTCTCGACGTGGGCGGCCACCCGTATCTGGTGATGGAGTACATCGAGGGCGAGAGCATGGCCGACCGGCTGCGCCGCGCGCCTGCCCCATCCCCCCGCGACAGCGCCCGCCTGGTCGGCCAGGTCGCCTCCGGCCTCGCCGTCGCCCACCGCCACGGCGTCGTCCACCGTGACGTCAAGCCGCACAACATCCTCATCGACCAGGAGGGCGTCGCCAAGCTCGCCGACTTCGGCATCGCCCGCGCCATCGAGACCATGGTCACCCACGGTCGTGGGCCGGCCGGCACCTTCGCTTACATGGCGCCCGAGATCGCCCGCACCGGCGAGGCCTCCCCGGCCAGCGACGTCTGGTCGCTCGGCGCCACGTTCTTCGCCGCCACCGAGGGCCACCCGCCCCACATGCCGCCCGGCGTCCAGCACATCGGCGAGGTCTTCCAGCGGATCCTCACTCGGGACGCACCGCGCCCCGCTCGGGCAGGCGACTTCGGCGCCCTGACCTCCGCCATGCTCGCCACCGACCCGGCGCGCCGACCCACGATGGCCACGGTCGTCGAGGAGATGGACCGCCTCCGCCGGGCCGGCCGTGCCACCGACGTCCCGGACCCGCCTCCCCGCCGGCCACCTGAGCGCACCACACCCGGAGCACCCGAGGTCGGGGTCGACCCGGTGCTCTCGGGCCGGCGGGACTGGAGGGTGCCGATCGCCATCGTCGCCTCGGTCCTGGTCATGGCCCTCGTCGTGGCCGGGCTGGTGGGCTACCTCCTGTACCGCGCCAACGAGGAGCCGGATGTCGGGCCCGCGGGCGGCGCCTCGCTCGTGGAGGGCGGTGACGTCGTCCAGATCGTCGAGATCACCGCCGACGGGTTCGACCCCGACGGCTTCACGGTCGCGGCGGGTGAGGTCGTCCAGTTCGAGGTCGTGGACGACAACCTCCATGCGCTGGTCGTTGGCGACCTCGACTACCAGAACATCGGCGGAACCGACCTGCTGAACTATCGGTTCGCCGAGCCCGGCACGTACCTCGTGCGCGACGCGGCGTTCCAGACCGAGACCCGCGTCACCGTGGAGTAGCCGGCGTCAGGAGTTCGCGGCCTGCTTGTCGTGCTCGGCCTTGAGCATCAACGCGATGTCGATGAGCTGGTCCTCCTGGCCGCCGATGAGCTTGCGGCGGCCGGCCTCGAGCAGGATCTTCGCGCCCGGGACGCCGTAGCGGTCGGCGGCGTTGCCGGCGTGCTTGAGGAACGAGGAGTAGACGCCGGCGTAGCCCATCATCAGCGTCATCCGGTCGAGCTGGCACTCCTCGGGCATGGCGGGCTTGATGACGTCCTCGGAGGCGTCGACGATCTGGAGGAAGTCGACGCCGGTGGTCCAGCCGAGCTTGTCGCAGACGCCGATGAACGCCTCGAGCGGCGTGTTGCCCGCACCGGCGCCGAACCGGCGCACCGACCCGTCGATCTGGGTGGCGCCCGCGCGAGCGGCGATCACGGTGTTGGCGACGCCGAGGCCGAGGTTCTCGTGGCCGTGGAAGCCGACGTCGGCCACGTCGCCGATCTCGGCGACGATCGCCGACACCCGGTCGGCGGTCTGCTCCATGATCAGCGCGCCGGCGGAGTCGACCACGTAGACGCACTGGCAGCCGGCGTCGACCATGATCCGCGCCTGCTTCGCCAGGACCTCGGGCGGCTGGGTGTGGCTCATCATGAGGAAGCCGACGGTCTCCAGGTCGAGCTCGCGGGCCAGGCCGAAGTGCTGGATCGAGGTGTCGGCCTCGGTGCAGTGGGTGGCGATCCGGCAGATCTGGCCGCCGTTGTCCTGGGCGGCGCGGATGTCGTCCTTGGTGCCGACGCCCGGCAGCATGAGGAACGCGATCTTGGCGCGCTGCGCGGTGTCGGCGGCGATCCGGATGAGCTCCTGCTCCGGTGTCTTGGAGAAGCCGTAGTTGAACGAGGAACCGCCGAGGCCGTCGCCGTGGGTCACCTCGATCACCGGGATGCCCGAGGTGTCGAGCGCCTCGACGATGTCGTGCACCTCTTGCGCGGTGAACTGGTGCCGCTTGTGGTGCGAGCCGTCGCGCAGGCAGGTGTCGGTGAGGCGGAGGTCGAGCTCGCCCCACGGCTCGTCGCCGTGGGTGCCGGACCAGGTGCGAGCCAGGGTGTCGCGGTCGGTCGCGTCGGTCATCGGATGCTCCTCGCGATGTTCTCGCCGACCTGCGCGGCGGCGGCGGTCATGATGTCGAGGTTGCCGGAGTACGGCGGCAGGTAGTCGCCGGCGCCCTCCACCTCGACGAAGATCGAGATCTTGGTCTGACCCTGGGTGGCGGCCGACGGCTCGTCGACCTGCGGCTCCTGGAGCAGCCGGTAGCCCGGCACGTACTCCTGCACCGCCTTCTCCATCTCGACGACCGACCGCACGATCGCGTCTGTATCGGCGTCCGGAGGGACCGCGCAGAAGATGGTGTCGCGCATGATCATCGGCGGCTCGGCCGGGTTGAGGATGATGATCGCCTTGCCCCGCTGGGCGCCGCCGATGGTCTCGACGCCGGCCGCCGTCGTCCTCGTGAACTCGTCGATGTTGGCGCGGGTGCCAGGGCCGGCGCTCACCGACGACACCGACGCCACGATCTCGGCGTAGGACACCTCGACCACCCGCGAGACGGCGGCCACCATCGGGATCGTGGCCTGGCCGCCGCAGGTGATCATGTTGACGTTCATCGCGGCCACGTGCTCCTCGCCGTTCACCGGCGGGATCACGGCTGGACCCACCGCGGCCGGCGTGAGGTCGACGGCGCGGATGCCCGCCTCCTCGTAGCGCGGCGCGTACTCGCGGTGCACGTAGGCGGAGGTGGCCTCGAAGATCAGGTCGGGCAGCTCGTCCTGCTTGAGCAGCCAGTCGACGCCCTCGTGCGAGGCCTCGAGCCCGCGGTCGGCGGCCAGCTCGAGGCCCTCCGACGTCGGGTCGACGCCGATCATCCAGCGCGGCTCGATCACGTCGCTGCGCAACAGCTTGTACATGAGGTCGGTGCCGATGTTGCCCGGCCCGACGATGGCGGCGGTGCGCTTCATGGTCACTCCTCGAAGGTCGCGGTCAGGGGCTCGAAGCCGGAGATCGTGGCGACCACCTCGTCGCCGGCGGCGAACGGCACGAACGGCCCGAGCGCCCCGGAGAGCACCACCTGGCCGGCCCGCAGCGGGTCGCCGAACCGGTGGCACTGCACGGCCAGCCAGCGCAGCGCCTCCAGCGGGTCGCCCAGGCACGCGGCGCCGTTGCCGCTGGAGCGCACCTCGCCACCGATGCGCAGCTCCATGTCGACGTCCACGGGCTCGACGTCGCCGAGCGGCCGGCCGTCGTCGCCCACGACGTAGAGGCCGCTCGAGGCGTTGTCGGCCACGGTGTCGGTGAAGGTGATGTCCCAGTCGCCGATGCGGGAGTCGACGATCTCCAGCGCGGGCAGCGCCACCTCGACGGCGGCGCGCAGGGCGTCGATCGTGATCTCGGCCTCGTCGGCGGGGTCGACGTCGACCGCCATCCGGAACGCCACTTCCGCCTCCACCCGCGGCTGCAGCAGCGTGCGCATCGAGATCGGGTCGTGGTCGCTGACGTCCATGTCGCTCAGCAGGTAGCCGAAGTCGGGCTGGTCGACGCCGAGCTGGTCCTGCACCGCCTTCGAGGTGGCGCCGATCTTGCGGCCCACCACGGTGACGCCGCCGGCGAGCCGCTTCTGCACGAGACCCTGCTGCACCGCGTAGGCGGCGGGCAGGTCGTCGGTGCCGATCAGGTCGCGCACGGCGGCACACGGGACGCGGGTCTCCAGGGCCGTCGCCAGCCGCTCCACGGCAGCGTCGATCGCGTCACGGGAGGCCACCGGGCGATACTAGAACCTGTTACAGTTTTCCGCCATGAGCGCCCCCCTGCCGGCCGAGGCGGACGTCGTCGTCGTCGGGGCCGGCGGAGCCGGCATGACCGCCGCGCTGGCCGCCGCCACGCAGGGGCTCGACACCGTGCTGCTGGAGAAGAGCGCCTACTTCGGCGGCTCCACCGCGCGCAGCGGAGGTGGCGTCTGGATCCCCGACAACTACGCGCTCAGGGCCGCGGGCCAGGCCGACGGCACGGCGGAGGCCAAGCGCTACCTCGACGCCATCGTCGGCGACGTCGTGCCCAAGGTGCGCCGCGACACCTACCTCGACCGCGGCCCCGAGGTGCTCGACTTCGTGCGCGACCACACGCCGCTGCGGTTCCAGTGGGTGCCCGAGTACGCCGACTACCACCCCGAGCGTCCGGGCGGCCGGCTCCGCGGCCGCTCCTGCGAGCCGGTGCCGATGGACGCCTCGTCGCTCGGGGACGAGCTGAAGCGGCTGCACCCGCAGTACACCAAGGCGCCGGCGAACATGATCGTCACGCAGGCCGACTTCCGGAAGATCAGCCTCGGCCTGCGCACCCTGCGCGGCCCGGTCACGATGGTGAAGGTGTTGGTGCGGCGCGCCGTCAGCCTGCTGCTGCGGCGCCGCATGTACGCGATGGGCAACGCGATCGCCATCGGGCTGCGGCAGGGCCTCCTCGACGCCGGCGTGCCGGTGCACTACGACACCGAGCTCGCCGAGCTCGTGCTCGACGGCGGCCGGGTGGTCGGCGTCAAGGTCGTGCGCGACGGCGTCGCACACGTCGTCCGCGCGCGGCAGGGGCGTCATCCTCGGCAGCGGCGGGTTCGAGAAGAACCTCGAGCTGCGCGAGAAGCACCAGCCGCGGCCCACCTCGGTGGACTGGACGACGGGCAGCGAGTTCAACACCGGCGGCGGCATCCTGGCCGGCGTCGCGGCCGGTGCCGAGACCGACCTCATGGACGACGCCTGGTGGGGGCCCACGATCCCGCTCCCGAACGGCCCGTGGTTCTGCCTGGCCGAGCGCAACCTGCCGGGCTCGATCATCGTCAACCAGGCGGGTCAGCGCTTCATGAACGAGGCGCTCCCCTACGTCGAGGCGGTGCACGAGATCTACGCGGGCGAGGCCACCGGCGTCGGACACGTGCCGGCGTGGCTGGTGATCGACCAGCGCTACCGCAACCGCTACCTGTTCGCCGGGCTCGGCCCGCGCCAGCCGTTTCCCGGGCGCTGGTACAAGAACGGCACCGTGGTGCGGGCCGACACGCTCGCCGGGCTCGCCGAGCAGATCGAGGTGCCGGCCGACGCGCTCGAGGCCACCGTCGAGCGGTTCAACGGCTTCGCACGCTCCGGCTCCGACGAGGACTACCACCGCGGCGAGTCCGGCTACGACCGGTACTACTCCGACCCGCGGGTGAAGCCGAACCCGTCGCTGCACGTGATCGACCAGGCGCCGTACTACGCCGTGAAGATCGTGCCCGGCGACCTCGGCACCAAGGGCGGGCTCGTCACCGACGAGCGGTCGCGGGTGCTGCGCGCCGACGGCAGCGTGGTCGAGGGCCTGTACGCCGCGGGCAACTGCTCCTCGGCTGTCATGGGCCGCACCTACGCAGGGCCAGGCGCCACGATAGGCCCGGCACTGGTCTTCGGATACCTGGCCGCGGAGGACATCGCCGCACAGGACGTCGCGAAGGAGAGCGCCTGATGCCGATCGATCCGCAGGCAGCGATCGGCGCCGAGGTGGGCACGGTCGAGTTCTCGTGGGCCGAGTCCGACGTGCTGCTCTACCACCTCGCGATCGGCGCCGGCTCGCGCCCGGGCGACCACCTCGACCCCGCGGCACTCGCCTACACGCGGGAGGGTCCGTCGCTGCAGGTGCTCCCCTCGTTCGGCGTGGTGGCGCCCACGTTCCACGCCACCGACCCGCCGCCGCTCGACCTGCCGGGCTGCGACATCAACCTCTCCCAGGTGGTGCACGGCTCGCAGGCCGTCATCGGTGGCGGGTCCGCTGCCGACGTCGGGCTCGGCCACGCTCACCACCACGCTCACCGACGTGTGGGACAAGGGCAAGGCGGCCGTGATCTGGCAGGAGGCGGTGGCCACGACGGCGTCCGGTGAGGAGCTGTGGCGCACCCGCTCCTCGATCTTCGTGCGCGGCGAGGGCGGCTTCGGCGGCGACCGCGGGAGCTCGGAGCCGGTCGAGATCCCCGACCGGGCGCCGGACCTCGAGGCCGGCTACGTCGTCACGCCGCAGCAGGCGCTGCTCTACCGGCTGTGCGGCGACCGCAACCCGCTGCACGCCGACCCCGACTTCGCGAAGGCGGCCGGCTTCCCCGAGCCGATCCTGCACGGCCTGTGCTCCTACGGCATCGTGCTGCGCGAGCTCACCGACGGCCTGCTCGGGCGCGACGCCACCGCCGTGGCCGGCTTCGGCGGCCGGTTCTCCGGCGTGGTGCTCCTCGGCGACACGATCCTGGTCCGCGGCTGGCGCGAGGGCGGGCGCATCGTGGCGGAGGCCACGGTGGCCGGCGGCGAGCGCGACGGCTCGCCGGTGCTGTCGGACGTGGTGCTCACCACGCGCTGACCCGGCGACAGGTCCTCGCCCGTCGCCGACGCCGAACCCGACGGGTCCGACTCGGGAATCAGCAGTCCGAGCTGCTGACGTGGGACAGCTGCGCGCAGAGCTCCGACTCGTCCGCCTGGCTCGGGGAGGGCTGGAACGAGATGACGGCGGCGACGAGCAGCAGGACGAACATGACGAGACGGGTGATCACGGGGGACGCCTCCTGGGGGAGTGAGGTATCCGGCACCTGCCCGACCCCGCCCGGGCCGAAACCACCGCGTTGCAGTGGACTAGCCCGGCTGGCGCGCTACGGCTTGCGGGCGAGCAGGTAGAGCCGCTCGGTCGACTCGTTGCGGGCCCGGTTCGGGCCGCGGCGGTACCACTCGACGTCGGTGAGCCCGGCCCGCTCGAGCAGCGGCACGATCTCGGCGGGCTCGTGGAACACGAAGTCGAGGTCGACGTCGTGCTCGAACCACTCGGTGTGGTGGTACACCTCGTCGCCGGCGTGGAGCGCCAGCGCGAGGGTGCCGCCCGCCACCAGCGGGCGCACCAGCGCGTCGAGCGCCGCCGGGAGCTCCGATCCCGCGAGGTGGATGAGCGAGTACCAGCCCAGCACCGCGCCCCAGCCCTCGGCGCCCGGCGGTCGCATCAGCCGGCGCAGGTCGCCGACCTCGTAGCGGCCCTCGGGGAACCGGCGCCGCGCCTCCTCCACCATCGCGGGGGTGAGGTCGATGCCGGTGGCGTCGGCACCGCGGCTCGCGAGGTACGCCGTCACGTGGCCGGGCCCGCAGCCCACCTCGACCACCGGGCCCGGCCCGGCGGCGACCCGGTCGAGCAGCCAGCGCTCGAACGGCAGGTGGGCGAGCTCGCCGGTGAGGTGGTCGGCGTAGGAGGTGGCGACGGTGCCGTAGGTGGCGCGGACCTTGTCGTCGCGGACGTCGGCTCCACCGGCCAGCACGGAGTCACGGTCGGCGGCCGGAGGCCGGCGGCGGAGCGGCCGGCTCGTCGACCGGTCCGAGCAGGTGCACCCACCGGGCGTCGTGCTCGCGAGGGCCGCGGGGCAGCTGCCGCACCAGCGGCGGGTCGGCGGCGGCCATCCGGGTCAGCGTCGCCTCCACGGCGTCGCGGTCGGCGAACGGGTGCAGCCGCTCGGTGCGGCTCTTGAGCGCCCCCGGCGGCTGGGCGCCGCGCAGCAGCAGCACGGTGAGGAGCGCCCGCTCGTCGTCCGGCCAGCCCTGGCGCGCGGCGACGGTCTGCACGTACTTCAGCGTGCGCCGGCCGCGGTCCTCCCAGGTGACGGCCACCAGGTCGCGGGCCTTGAGCTCACGCAGCGTGTCGTGCACGAGCCGCTCGTCGTAGTCGACGACGGGCTCGCGGCTGCTCGACTGGTTGCAGGCGGTGCGCACGGCGTTCACCGTCATCGGGTACGACCCCGGCACCGTCACCTCCTTCTCCAGGAGGCTCCCGAGCACGCGCTGCTCCTCGGCGGTCAGGACGGGAGCGTCACGGCAGGGAGGCTAGTACGTGGTCGATGGTGCGGCGTCCCCGCTCCGCGAACGCCGGGCACGGTCTCGCGGTAGTACGGGATGCCGGTGAGCGCCGGTGCCAGCGCCCAACCCGCCGCGCGTCGCCAGGTGGCGTCGTCGTAGCCGACGGCGTCGCGGAACCGGTCGCGCTCGGCCCAGCGGGCGTCGGACTCCGCCTGGTCGGTGGCCCACGGCGCCCGCGGCATCCGGGCCACCAGGTCGCCGCCCAGCCGGAACAGCAGATGGTCGGTGCCGAACTCGTCCACCTCGGCGACGGGGAGGTGCGCCCACTGGGGGAACTGGGCGGCGACCAGACGGGCCACCTGCACGGCGGTGGCGACCTGCTCGTCGTCGTGCATCGGCGCCGACGCTAGCGATGGTGAGGTCCGCGCGTCGCCCGGGTTTCTGGAGGGTCGGGTAGACACGGGGCCGTGACGTCCGGTGACACCGCCCACGACGCACCTCCGGCCGGCACGCGGTTCCTGGTGCTGCTCGGGATGCCGGCGATGGGCATGGCCCTGGTGGTCACGGTCATCTCCACCTACCTGCCGGTGCTCGTGGCCGAGACGTCCGGGCCGGTGCTGGTGGGCGTCCTCATCGGCGGCGAGGGGTTCTTCGGGATCTTCATGCCCGCGCTGGTGGGCGCCTGGTCGGACCGGCACACCCGCCGGGTGCGCGACCGGGTGCCGCTGCTCGTCGGCTTCGCCGTGGTCGTCGTCCTCGCGATGGTCGCCATCGGTGTGCTGGCCGGCGCGGGAGCCCGGAGCTTCACGATCTATGCCGGCATCCTGGTGTTCGCCTACGCCGGCTATTACGCGTTCCTGGCGCCGTACTGGTCGCTCTACCCCGACCTGGTGCCGCACGACCGCAGCGGTCGCTCCCGCAGCGCCGAGGGCACCTGGCGGGTGGCCGGTGTCGGGCTCGGTCTGGTGGCCGGCGGGCTGCTGCTCGACGTCTGGGTGGGGCTGCCGTTCATCGTGAGCGCCGGCATCGCCGCCGGCACCGTGGTGGTGCTCGTGCTGGCCCTGCGCTCCCGGCTCGGGGTGGCGCTCACGCCGGACGACTCCGGGCACGGGACGTTCCACGGCATCCGCGACCTGCTGCGCGTGCCGGGCATCGCGAAGCTGTGTGTCTGCGAGGGGCTCTGGAACTTCGCGCTGGCGTCGCTGCGCACGTTCGTCGTGCTGTTCTTCGTGATGGGGCTGGACCGCAGCTCGTCGTTCGTGTCGGCGGTGATCTTCCCGCTCGTCGCCGTCGGCATCGCGGTCGCCGCCCCGACGGCGGGCTGGTTCTCCGACAGGTTCGGCGCGATCCGCGTGCTGCTCGTGGCCGGCACGGTGTACGCCGTGATGATGGCGGTGCCCGCCTTCACCACCTCGCCGTGGGTGGTCGCCACCATCCCGCTGGTCGCCGCCGGGGCCGCCGTCGTGATGACCCAGCCGTTCGCGGTGATGATGAGGATGATCCCCCGCAACCGCCACGGCGCCGCCTCCGGCCTGTTCGGCCTCAGCCACGGCCTCGGTGCGACGCTCGGTCCGGTGGTCACCGGCGTCGCCGTCGTCGTGCTCCGGCCGGTGTTCGGCTCCACCGACGGCTACGCCGCGATGTGGCTCGTCTGCTCCGCCGCGCTGCTCTGTGCCCTCCCCCTGCTGTGGTCGCTGCGGAAGGACGAGCGCCTCTGAGGATCGCTCACCGTACGAGGCCGGCGCACGCGCGGAGGTCGGCGAGGTCGGCCCGGAAGGTCGCCGACTCGGCCCGGGACAGCGGCGTCGGCAGGCCGTCGGCGCCGATGCGGGCGGGCTCCCACGCCGCCTCGGTGACCCTCGCCCGGCCGGCCGGCTGCCGCGGCGGGCGCACGGTGAGGGTCAGGACGCCGGTGGTGGCCGTCTCGGCGCTCTGCGTGTACCAGGCGTAGTTGCCGAGGCCGTAGGCCACGTAGCCGCCGCCGAGCCGGCCGTCGCCCTGCAGCCGGTGGGTGTGGCTGCCCACCACCACGTCGGCGCCGCGCGCCGACGACGTCGGCGGCCAGGGAGCGCTGGGCGTCGCTCGGGCACCGCTCGCCCTGGACGCCCCAGTGCAGGTAGACGACGACCACGTCGGCCGTCCGGTCGGCCTCCGCGACGGCACGGAGCAGCCGGGCGGGGTCGATGGCGTCGGCGGTGCCGGGCGCAGTCGTCGGTGGCCGCCCACTGGCCGGTGGGGTCGGCGGTGGGGTCGGTGCCGGCCACCGTGGCGCCGAGGGTGGCCACGGTGGTGCCGTCGACGTCGGTGCGCGCGGGGCGGAACGCCTCGGCGGCGTCGCGGCCGAGGCCGACGACGGCGAGCGGCGGGTCGGCGTCGGCCGCCGCCGCGATGGCGCGGAAGGTGCCGCGCAGCGGCGCGCGGCCGAAGTCGAGGGCGTGGTTGTTCGCCATCGTCGCCACGTCGATGCCCGCGGCGGCGAGCGCGGCGAAGGCGCGCGGGGGTGCCTGGAACACGTACCGCTTGCCGGGCGCCGGCCGTCCGCCACTCCCCACCGAGGTCTCGAGGTTCACGATCGCGACGTCGGCCGCGGCCAGGGCGCCCGTCACCGGGGCCAGCGCGGTGGCCGGGTCGTCCAGCCGGCTCTCCAGCGCCCCCTCGAAGTGCACGTCACCCGCCACCGCGATCGTCAGCGACCGCGGCGCCGACGGCGGGCTCGGGCTGGGCGCGGGTGGCGGTGCGGCCGGGGACGTCGGCACCGCGCTGCTGGACGGCGTCCCGGACGGTTCGGCCGGCTCCTGCTGGTCGGAGCAGGCCGCCGTGATCGCCAGCACCACCAGTCCCACCGGGACGGCGCCCCGGCGGAACGACGTCATGCGGTGAGCCTAGGTCGGGGCTCAGCGGCCGCAGCGGTCCACGCGCTCCCACGGCCAGTCGGCGGCGAGCCAGCGCGCGACGGCGTCCGCGAGCGGTGCGTCCAGCTCGGCCCGGTCCGCCGTCACCCACGACTGCGCGACGACGTCCGACTCGTCGTCCTTCGACGGGTACAGGTAGACGCACCCGATCACGTGGGCGTCGTCCGGGTCGAGCACGGTGAAGGTGAAGCCCTTGCGCTGCGTGAAGTCCTCGGCGTGGCGGACCAGGTCGCGGAGGTTCCGCTCCGGCGTGTAGCCACCCGGCGGCGGCCAGTTGCCATCGGGATAGCCCGGGGTGGCGCGGATGTGCTCGACGCTCGACGCCCAGGCGGCGAGGTCGGACTCGTTGTGCTGGGGCCCGAGCGGCTCGAGCCGGAACTCGTCCGTCACCAGCGACGTCGGTGGCTCGAAGTCGGCCGGCACGAACTCTCCGTGGTCATGAGCGGACCGTAGGGCCCCGCGCGCAGCGCTGCACGCAGGTTTCCCGAGCGGAGTCGCGCTCTGTGCTGATCGTTCGACCCCCACAGCGGACAGCGAGCTCGAGCGCGTGGAGACGTGGCATCAGCCGAGGATCCTCGCCGCGCGGCGGGTGTGGGCGGCCTTGGTGGCGGCGTCCATCCGGTCGTAGGACGAGGTGACGAACCCGGAGCGGGCGTTGCGCTCGAAGACCTCGCGGTGGTCGCGCACGAACGGTCCAGTAGAGGGCGTCCCAGTCGTCGTGCCACTCGCGCCCGCGCCGGCAGAGTCGCTCATCTTGCGCAGGTAGTTGCGAGCCGGACACGTAGGGCTTGGTGGTGATCGCCTCGCCGGCGGCGAACTGGCTCATCGCATAGACGTTGGGCACCATCACCCAGTCGTAGGCGTCGACGAACATCTCCATGAACCACTCGTAGGCCGCGTCGGGGTCGGTGCGCAGCAGGCACATCGCGTTGCCCAGCACCATCAGCCGCTCGATGTGGTGGGCCCAGCCGTGGTCGAGCACCCGCTCGATGACGTGGTCGACGGGCGCCAGACCGGTGCGCGCCGTCCACCACGCCGCGGTCGAGCGGGCGCGTCGTGCTCGAGCCGGTTGCGCGATGCGCATGCCGCCGCCCGCAGCAGGACGTAGGTCGCGCGCATGTACTCCCGCCAGCCGATCACCTGCCGCACGAAGCCCTCCAGCGCTGGCCAGCGGCACGTCGTTCGCCGCGGCGACGTCGACGCGCGCGTCGAGCGACGTGGCGCGGGTCGAGCAGCCCGACGTTGAGCGGCGGGGTGAGCAGCGAGTGGAACACCCACGGGTGCTCGGTCGACGAGCGCGTCCTCGTAGGGACCGAACTCGCGCGAACCGCTCGGCGAGGAACGGCGTCGTAGGCCGGTGTCGGCCTCGGCGTGCGCTGGTCGGCCAGGCGAACGCCGTCGGGGTCGCCCGGGGTTGTCGGGGAACGCGCTCGCGCGACCCAGGCGATCGCCTCGCTCGACGTCCTCGGTGCCGGTCGGGCCACGGCGGCTGCGGGCACCGGGTGGCCCCGCGGGCAGCTTCTTGCGGTTCGTCCTCGTCGAAGGACCACTGCCCGCCGACCGGCTGGTCGCCGTCCGTCCACGAGCACGTCGAGCCGCTGCCGCTGCCAGGCGTAGAAGTGCTGCATCCGTGCGCTGCCGGTCGCCGAGCCGAGCACGTCGGCGACCTGCTGCGCGGGTGGTGAGGAAGTTCGGGGTCTCGAGCACCTCCTCGGGCGCAGCTCGTGGCCGGCGTCGGCGAGCGCGGCGGAGAGGTCGCTGACCGAGCCAGTCGTCGACGACGTCGTACGACGGTCGACCTCGGTGGGTCGCAGCCGCCGGACGAGCGTCGGCGCAGCGCCGTCGCGGCTGGTCGTGCCGGCCGTCGGTCTCGACGCACCTCGACGTCGACGCCCGGCCTCGCGCAGCCGCTCGCGCGAACCGCCGCATGCTCGCGCGGTGCAGCACCAGCTTCTGCGCGTGGAAGCGGTACTGGCGGAAGAGCAGGTCGTGCTCGACGAGCACGAACGTGGTGCCGTCGCGCGGCCTCGAGGTGCTCGACTCGAACAGCTGGTGCGGCATCACCAGCCGCACGTGTCGGGACGCCATCCGGCGACGGTAGCCACGCGTGGACGCCGCGCACTCACCTCGAGGGCGGCTCTAGGGTCGACGCCATGAGCGTCCTCGACTCCTGGACCCGTGGCGAGCACACCGGCGACGGCCGCACCTTCCCCACCTACCGCAAGGGCTCCGGGCCGGGCGTGGTGATCGTGCACGAGATCCCCGGCCTGACGCCGCAGGTGGTCGGGTTCGCCGAGGAGGTCGTGGACGCCGGCTTCACCGTCGTGCTGCCGCACCTGTTCGGCAAGCCTGGCGCCGGCGTCAACCCGCTGACCACCGCGAACGCGGTGCGGCAGGTGTGCGTGAGCAGGGAGTTCACCAAGCTGGCGCGGCGCGAGACCTCTCCCATCGCCGGCTGGCTGCGCAGCCTGGCTCGCGCCCTGCACGCCGAGCTCGGCGGCCCCGGCGTCGGGGCGCTCGGCATGTGCTTCACCGGCGGGTTCGCACTGGCGATGATGGTCGACGACGCCGTCGCGGCGCCGGTGCTCTGCCAGCCCTCGGTGCCGTTCCCCGTCGGCAAGGAGCGCGCCGCCGACCTCAACCTCTCCCCCGCCGACCTCGACGCCGTGAAGGCCCGCGCCGCCGGCGGCTGCCAGGTGCTCGGGCTCCAGTACGACAAGGACCCCGCCACCGGCACCCGGTTCGAGACCCTCGACCGCGAGCTCGGCGACGCCTTCCTCCGCGTCGAGTTCCCGGGCCGCAAGCACAGCACCGTCACGCTCCACCGCCAGCAGGAGGCGGTCGACCGGGTGCTCTCGTTCTTCCGGGAGAAGCTCGCCTCCTAGGAGCTCACGGCGCCGAGAGCACCAACCCGGACGTCGGCACCCCGGTGCCGGCGGTGACGAGCACGTGGGAGTCGGCGGCCGCGGGCACCGGGTTCACCGACGTGCCGCGGATCTGCCGCACCGCCTCGGCGATGCCGTTCATGCCGTGGATGTAGGCCTCCCCGAGCTGGCCGCCGTGGGTGTTGAGCGGCAGCCGGCCGCCGACCTCGATCGCGCCGTCCGCCACGAACCCGGGCGCCTCGCCGCGACCGCAGAACCCGAGCTCCTCGAGCTGCATGAGCACGTAGGGCGTGAAGTGGTCGTAGAGGATCGCCATCGGCATGTCGTCGGGACCCAGGCCGGACTGGCGCCACAGCTCGCGGCCGACGACGCCCATCTCGGGGATGCCGATGTCGTCGCGGTAGTACGACGTCATCACGAACTGGTCGCGGCCGCTCCCCTGCGCCGCCGCGGTGACGACGGCGGGCTTCTGCGCCAGGTCGCGCGCCCGCTCGGCCGAGACGACCACGAGCGCGACCGCGCCGTCGGACTCCTGGCAGCAGTCGAGCAGGTGCAACGGGTCGACGATCATCCGCGAGTCCTGGTGGTCGGCCAGGGTGATCGGCTTCTCGTAGAAGAAGGCGTGCGGGTTGACGGCGGCGTGCCGGCGGTCTGCCACCGCGACGGCGCCGAAGTGCTCCGAGGTGGCGCCGTACTCGTGCATGTAGCGCCGCGCCTGCATCGCCACCGTGGCCGCCGGCGTGCCGAGGCCCATCGGGTAGGTCCAGGCGTTGTCGAGGCCGTTGGTGTTCACCTGGGCGGCCGCGGCCAGCGAGAACTGCCCGAACCGGCTCTCGGAGCGCTCGTTGAAGCCGCGGTAGCAGACCACGACGTCGGCGACGCCGGTGGCGACCGCCATCGCGGCCTGCTGCACCGTGGCGCAGGCACCGCCGCCACCGAAGTTGATGCGGCTGAAGAACCGCAGCTCGGGCAGCCCGAGCTCGCGGGCCACCGCGATCTCCGAGGAGGTGTCCATCGTGAAGGTGGTGAGCCCGTCGATCTCCCCGACGTCGAGCCCCGCGTCGGCCACCGCGGCCCGCACCGCCTCCACCGACAGCTGGAGCTCGGAGCGACCGCTCTGCTTGGAGAACTCGGTGGCACCGATACCGGCGATCGCGGCCTTGCCCGACAGCGTCATGGGTTTCGAGGTCCCGCTCGCACCTCAACCACCGAGTTTCAGTTGCACGGTGCCGGTGACGTGGTCGCCCAGCGACACCCGGCCGACGATCGCGATCGTGGCGACGCCGCCGGCCACCTCGGTGACCTCGCCGCTGAAGGTGAGCGTGTCGTAGGGGTGCGCGGGGGCGCCGAGGCGGATGGCGATGCCCGTGAGCTCGGCGTCGTGGCCGGCCCAGTCGACGACGAACTTCTCCACCAGGCCGTTGGTGGTGAGGATGTTCATGAAGATGTCCCGCGATCCGGCCGCCTGCGCGACGTCGCGGTCGTGGTGCACGTCCTGCCAGTCGCGGGTGGCGATCGCGGTGCTCACGATCGTCGTCGGCGTCATCGGCAGGCTCCATTCGGGGATGACCTGGCCGGGCTCGAGCGTCCTCATGCGCGCCTCCAGACGGGCAGGGTGAGCTCGTCGTCGACCTCGGTGAAGTCGACCCGCAGCCGGTCGCCGATGGCGAGGTCGTCGACGTCGGCCACCTCGCCGACCATGCGCACGCCCTCGTCGAGGTCGATCAGCGCGATGACGACCGGCAGCTCCTTGCCCGGGATCGGCGGGTGCCGGTGCACCACGTACGAGAAGACCGTGCCCTCGCCGGACGCCACCTGGTAGCCGCGGTCGTAGGCGTCGCAGCTCTGGCAGGCCGGGCCGGGCGGGAACCGCGTGGCGCCGCAGGCGTTGCAGACCTGGATCCGCAGCTCGCCTGCCCGCGTGCCGTCCCAGAAGAACTGCGAGTCGCGGTTCACCATCGGCCGCACCGTCACGACGTCGTCTCCTTCGGAACGAACTTGAGCACCCGGAACAGCATGGTGGCGACCACCTCGTCGCCGACGTACCAGGTGTTCTTGGAGGTCACGAAGTAGCCGACGCCCATCGCGGTGTTCTTCGGCCCGGCCACGGAGTCGAGCGCCGAGGTGACCCGCACGTGCTCGCCCACCCTGAGGTAGCGCTCGTAGGTCTGCTCGCAGTTGGTGCCGAGCACGGCGGTGTAGCCCTCGTCGGTGAGGAACTCGGTCATCCGGCTGAGCGGGTCCTCCGGTGGTCGGCGCCGGCCGAGGCCGGGCATCGTCCACACCTGCGCCATCGACGGCGGCGCCTCGTCTCCGCTGCGGAACCGCTCGTTCTCGTAGCCCATCGCGTCGAGCCAGGTGCCGATCGTGGCCTGGTTGACCGGGTACGGCGCTCGCGACTCCGAGGCCTCGCCCAGCGCCTTGATGCGCTCGGCCTCGGCCATGATGCGCTCGTGGCGGTCGTCCGTCACCGCGGAACCCTCGGCAGGCCCAGCCCGAACATGCCGATCAGCTCGCGCTGCACCTCCTGCACACCGCCGCCGAAGGTGAGCACCAGGTTCCGCTTGGCCTGCTCGTCGAGGTAGCGCATCAGCCACCGGGTGTCGTCGTCGGCGGGGTCGCCGTAGCGGTGCAGCACGGCGACGAGGTCGGCGGAGAGGTGCTGCACCTGGTCGGCGGCGAACACCTTCGACGACGACGCGTCGCCCACCGCCCTTCGAGACGCTTGCTGCGCAAGCTCCTCAGGAACCGACTTCGCGGCCTCTTCAGCGCGGGCGACTTCCCAGTTGAGCAGCTCGTTGACGCGGAAGGCCGCTGTCACCCGGCCGAGCACGTCGCGCACGTCCTGCCGGTCGACGACGCCGGCCTTGGTGGCCCACTCGACGATGCGGTCGCGCAGCCCCTCGAGCCGGCCGGCCGGTCCGAGCATCACCCGCTCGTGGTTGAGCTGGGTGGTGATGAGCTTCCAGCCCTGGTTCTCCTCGCCCACCAGCATGTCGGCGGGCACCCGCACGTCGTTGTAGTAGGTGGCGTTCACGTGGTGGGAGCCGTCGGCGGTGATGATCGGCGTCCACGAGTAGCCGGGGTCGGTGGTGTCGACGATGAGGATCGAGATGCCCTGGTGCTTCGGCGCGTCCGGGTCGGTGCGGACGGCGAGCCACACGTAGTCGGCCTGGTGCCCGCCCGTCGTCCAGAGCTTCTGGCCGTTGACGACGTAGTGGTCGCCGTCGCGGCGCGCGCTGGTGCGCAGCGAGGCGAGGTCGGTGCCGGCGTCCGGCTCGCTGTAGCCGATCGCGAAGTGCACGTCGCCCTTGAGGATCCGCTCGAGGAACAGGCTCTTCTGCTTGTCGGTGCCGTAGCGGATCAGCGTGGGGCCGACGGTCTGCAGCGTGACGGCGGGCAGGTGCACGTCGGCGTGCTGCGCCTCGTTGGCGAAGATCGTCTGCTCCACCTCGCCGAGCCCGTGGCCGCCGTACTCCTGCGGCCAGCCGACGCCCATCCAGCCGTCCTCGCCCATCTGCCGGATCACGCGCTGGTAGGTGTCGCCGTGGCGGTCCTGGCCCATCTCGGCGTGCTCGTCGCGGGAGGCCAGGCCGTGGAAGTAGGTGCGCAGCCGGTCCTTGAGGTCGCGCTGCGCCTGGGTGAGCTCGAGGTTCTTGGTGGCGGGGTCCTCGATCGGCACGTCGCCGGGCAGGGTGCCGAGCGCGTGTGCGAGGTCGGTGACCCACGAGAAGTAGCGGTGCAGCGGGTAGGTCTCGTCGACGCCCATGCCGCCGTGCAGGTGGTGGCAGACGCGTAGCGCCTTCGGCCCCTCGGCCACCAGCCAGTAGGCGCCGACGGCGAGGTCGTCGGCGGCGTCGAGGTCGTGGGCCACCCGCCAGGCGGCGTTGTCGGCGGCGAGGTCGAGGGTGCGGGAGGCGATGTAGACGTCGGCCACCTGCATCGCCACGGCCTGGAACTGCGCCAGCGCGCGGCCGAACTGCTCGCGCCCCTTCACGTACTCGGCGGTGAGGTCGCGGGCGCCGGACACCAGGCCGGCGGCGGTGAGCAGCAGCCCGGCCACGGCGAGGTCGGTGAGCCGGCGGGCGGCGCCGTCGGCGAGCGGCTCGGCGGGCGCGCCATCGAGCACGACCGTGTGGGTGGTGATCCGGGCCGAGGAGCCGGACTCCTCCAGCGTGACGCCGGGGCCGGCCGGGTCGACGAGCACCACGACATCGTCCCCGTCGTCACCGCCCTGTCGCGCGGTGACGAGCAGGCGGGCGGCGTCGGCGGCGTGGCTGACGCCGATCTTGCGGCCGGTGACGGTGCCGGCGTCGGCGTCGAACGTGACCTCGGGCGCCTGCCCGATCCGCCGGCCCACCTCGCGCAGCGCCGGCGTGAGCAGCACGTCGCCGGCGGCGACACCCGGCAGCCATGCCTCCTGCTGGGCGTCGCTGCCGTGGCTGGCGAGGGTGAGCACTCCGCAGCAGAGCGTCTCCCACACCGGCAGGTGCACCGCGCGGGCGCCGGTCTCACGGAGCAGCACCCCGACCTCCGGGAGCCCGAGGCCCTCACCGCCGTGCGTGGTGGGCACCGGCAGGGAGGTGAGGCCGGCGGCGGCGAACGCCGCCCAGTCGCCGTCGCGGTCGAGGGCCTCGGTGACGACGGCGCGGACGGCGTCGAGCGCTTCCGCTTCCTCGACGTCGGGGAGGGTGTACCCGTCGACGTGCGTCATGGGCGAAACTGTAACGTGTTCTAGTCAGCCGGCGGGAGGGGTCGTGATGGTGGTGCTGTCTCCGCGGCGGATGCTGCAGCGCCGCGTGTACCTCCCGTGGGTGCCGATCCCGGCGGGGCGCGTCGTCGACCTGGCCGGCCGCGGCACCACCTACGTGACCGACACCCCGGGGCCCTCGCCGCAGGCTCCCGTGATCGTGCTGCTGCACGCGCTCGGCTGCACCGGACTGCTCACCTGGTTCCCCGCGATCCCGGTGCTGGCGCGGCGCTACCGGGTGGTGACGCTCGACCAGCGCTGGCACGGCCAGGGCATCCAGAGCGAGCGGTTCTCGCTCTACGACTGCGCCGACGACGTCGCCGCGCTGCTCGACGAGCTCGAGATCCCCGAGGCGGTAGTGGCCGGCTACTCGATGGGCGGGGTGGTGGCGCAGCGGGTGTGGCGCCAGCATCCGCAGCGGGTCGCCGGCCTGGTGCTCTGCTCCACCACCGACCGGTTCCAGAACGGCCTCGGCGAGCGGGCGTTCTTCACCGGCATGGGCACCGCGATGCTCGGCGCCCGCGGGGTGTCGCGCTCCCGCACGATGTCGCGGGCGGCGCGGATGGCCGCCGACTCGCTCGACCTCACCCCCTCCGACCTCGGCGACTGGGCGCTGCGCGAGTTCCGCTCCACCTCGCCGTGGGCGGTGGGGCAGGCGGTCGCGGCGCTGGGCCGCCACCACTCCCGGCCGTGGCTGGGGCGCATCGACGTCCCCACCGCCGTCGTCGTCACCACCCGCGACCGCGCGATCCCGCCGGCCCGCCAACGGGGCCTCGCCCACGCCATCCCCGGCGCCACCCTCCACGAGATCGACGCCGGCCACGCCGCCTGCACCCTCGAGACCGAGACCTTCGTCCCCGCCCTCGTCGAGGCCGTCACCACCGTGCACGCCCGCCGCCGCGACTTCCCCGCGCGCGCCCGGGCCGATAGTCCCTGACGTTTCCGTTGTGAAATCGGCCAGATGACAACGGAAACGTCAGGGACTATCCCTTCTTGCCGCCCTTGGCGCGGGCGGAGGAGATGGGGGTGGCGCCGGCCTCCTGGGCGGCGACGGCCTCGCGGAGCCGGGCGAGCTCCTTGGGGAAGTGCTGCACGAGCGCCTCGGCGTCGGGCATCGACTCACGGCACGCGATGACGCCGACGTGCACGGTGCCGTTGTTCGACGCCACGGTGATGTTGACGCCGGCGCCGTGGAACACCGGCCCGAGCGGGTACATCGCCTCGATCTTCGCGCCGCAGTAGTAGAGCGGCACCGGCGGCCCGGGCACGTTGGAGATCACCAGGTTGTGCACCACCGGGCCCTTCTCGGCCAGCCGCAGGCCGGCGTAGGCCCGCACCGCGAGGCCGAACGTGCGCGGGGCCGCGAACTGGGCCCAGTCCTGCAGCGAGTCGGCGCTGATCGCCTGGTGGTGGTCCTTGGCGTGGCGGTTGGCCTCGGCCATGTCCTGGAGCCGCTCGAGCGGGTCGTCGGTGTCGGTGCCGAGCCGCGCGAACAGCGACGACACCTTGTTGGCGCCGTGGGCGTGGCGGGAGTCGTCGCGCACGCTCACCGGCACCGAGGCGAGAAGCGAGGACGACGGCAGCTCGCCGCGCTCCTCCAGGTAGGCCCGCAGCGCGCCGCCCGAGAGGGCCAGCACGACGTCGTTCACGGTGGTGCCGGTGGCGTTCTTGACCGCCTTGATGTCGGCGAGGTCCAGGTCGGTGAGCGCCATCGTGCGGTGGCCGGTGATGGTGCCGTTGAACGACGTCCGCGGGGCTCGCAACGGAGCCGCCATCGCCGTGCCGGAGCGGGCGCGGCCGATGGTCTTCACCACACCCTCCACCGTGGGCGCCACGATCCGCGCGGCCTGCACCGGCATCGCCAGCCGGCTCACCACCGCCCGGCCGAGCAGCTCGCGCGCGCCGACCTCGCGGGCCCGCGGCCGGCCCTCGTCGTCGCCGGTGGCGATGGGCTCGGCGTCCGGCTCCAGCGAGCACAGGTGCGACAGCAGGCTCGCTCCGGAGACGCCGTCGACCGTGGCGTGGTGCATCTTGGAGAACACGACGACCTTGTCGTCCTCGTAGCCCTCGACCACCCACATCTCCCACAGCGGGCGCGACCGGTCCAGCGGCAGCCCGGCCAGGTGCGAGAGCAGCTTCACCAGCTCCGGGTAGCCGCCCGGCGAGGGCAGCGCGAGCCGGTGCAGGTGCCGCTCGATGTCGAACTGCTTGTCCTCCACCCAGATCGGGTGGTCGAGTCCCAGCGGCACCCGGCGCAGCTTGCGGGTGAAGGTCGGCACGCCGGTGACGCGGCTCTCGATCTCGATCTGCAGCCGCTCGAAGGAGTACTCGGTGGGCATCGTCGACGGGTCGAGCACGATGACGGCGCACACGTGCATGAGCTGGGCCGGCGTCTCGAGGTAGAGGAAGCTGGCGTCGAGTCCGGACAGGCGGTCCATGAGGGCATCCTAGGTTGGTAGAACGTGTTCTATCTGGTCAACGACGTCGATACTCTCGCGCTATGGGCTTCCTCCGCCGGCAGGCCGTCACCGCGGCGCTCACCGCGAACGCGATCCACCCGCTTCCGGGCTACCGCGCCGGCGTCCCCGCGTTCTTCGCGGGGTGGCTCACCGGCGAGCTGGCGCCCCACGTGCTCACCGAGACCGTGGCCGACGCCGCCGCCCACCTGGCCCGCGGTGGCCGCGACCGGAGGGCGCTGGCGCTGGCCGGCCTCAACGCCGCCGGCCTGCTCTACCTGGTCTCGCAGGCCCGGCGGGTGCAGCAGCAGGCGGAGGACTCGCTCACCGAGGGCCTCGGCCTCGAGTACGGCGAGCAGCTCGACGACACCACCACCCCGGCCGACCTGGCCACACCCTGGCGGTCGCTGGTGAACCCGTTCCGCAACCGGGCCGAGGGGGTCCGGGTCGAGCGCGACATCGCCTACAACGACCACGGCAAGCGCGGGCTGCTCGACCTCTACCTGCCTGCCGCCGAGGACCTCGAGAACGCGCCGGTGCTGCTGCAGGTGCACGGCGGTGCGTGGACCATCGGCACGAAGGACCAGCAGGGCCTGCCCCTGATGAGGCACCTGGCCGCGAAGGGGTGGATCTGCGTCGCGATCAACTACCGGCTCGCCCCCCGCGACCGCTGGCCGGCGCAGATCGTCGACGTCAAGGAGGCGATCGCCTGGATCCGCGAGCACATCGCCTCCTACGGCGGCGACCCCGACTACATCGCCATCACCGGCGGCTCGGCCGGCGGCCACCTCTGCACGCTGGCGGCGCTCACGCCGAACGACCCCGCCTGGCAGCCCGGCTTCGAGGACGCCGACACCACCGTGCAGGCCTGCGTGCCGCACTACGGCGTCTACGACCTGGCCGGCGCCACCGGCGACCGTCGCGCCTCACTGATGCGCGACCACTTCCTGGCCCGCCGCGTCTTCCCGGCCCCGTTCGACGACGACCCCGACACGTACCGGAGCGCGTCGCCGCTGCTGCGGGTCACCGAGGACGCTCCCGACTTCTTCGTGCTGCACGGCACCTACGACACGCTGGTCCCTGTCGCCCAGGCCCGCGAGCTGGTCTCGCTGTTGCGCGACACCAGCCGCAGCACCGTCGTCTACGCCGAGCTGCCCGGCGCCCAGCACGCCTTCGACGTGTTCCCCTCGATCCGCTCGGCCCACGTCGTCCGCGCCATCGACCGCTACCTGCACTGGCACTGGAACGGCTGGCGCAAGGCGCGGGAGCGCCAGTCGGCTCGGTCTAGCCGCGCGGCAGGCCCAGGATCCGCTCGCCGGCCACGTTGCGCAGGATCTGCGTGGTGCCGCCGGCGATGGAGAGGCAGCGGGTGTTGAGCATCTCCCAGACGGCGGCGCGCGCGTCCTCGTCGTCGCTCAGCGCGCGCTCGCCGTACAGCTCGACGACGAGCTCGGCGCCGTCCTGCCGGTTGCGGACGCCGAGCAGCTTGGCCACCGAGGACTCCGCGCCCGGCCCCTGGCCCTCGAGCGAGCGCAGCGTGGTGCGCAGGCCGAGCAGCGTGCAGACCGTCGACAGCGCCACCGACCGGCCGACCGCCACCCGCTGCGCCGCCGTGAGGTCCGACGACGCCGCCAGCGCCACCGCGCGCTCGGTGCTCTTGTCGAGCTTCGACGTCGCCATCGCCACCCGCTCGTTGGCCAGCGTGGTGCGCGCGAGCCTCCAGCCGTCGCCGGGCTCGGCCACCACGCACTCGTCGGGCACGAACACGTCGTCGAGGAACACCTCGTTGAACAGCGCCTCGCCGGTGATCTCGCGCAGCGGCCGCACCTCGATGCCCGTCGCTGCGTCATGTCGACGAGGAAGTAGGTGATGCCCTGGTGCTGGCGGGGCGTCCGGGTCGGTGCGGGCCAGGCAGATCCCCCAGTCGGCGCGCTCGGCCACCGACGTCCACACCTTCTGACCGGTGAGCCGCCAGCCGCCGTCGACCCGCTCGGCCCGGGTGCGCAGCGAGGCGAGGTCGGAGCCCGAGCCGGGCTCGGAGAACAGCTGGCACCACACCAGCTCGCCGCGCAGCGACGGCGCCACGAACCGCTCGCGCTGCTCGTCGGTGCCGTGCTCGAGGATCGTGGGCAGCGCCCAGCCGGCGATCACGATGTCGGGGCGGGTCACCTCGGCCCGGGCGAGCTCCTGGTCGATCACGATCTGGGTCACGGCGTCCGCGGCCAGGCCGGCCGGCTCGGGCCAGTGCGGGGTGAGGTAGCCGGTCTCGACGAGGGCGGCGCGCCGGTCGTCGGCCGCGGCGATCTCGTCGACGGTTCGGCGGACGTCGTCGCGGACGGCGTCGTCGCGGCCCTCGAGGTCGACCTCCACCCGGCGTCGCACGCCGTCGACCGCCCGCGCCGTGAGCCGCTCCGCAGCAGCGTCGGCGCCGCCCACGAGCGCCCGCAGCGCGGTGGCCCGGCGCAGGTAGAGGTGCGCGTCGTGCTCGTAGGTGAACCCGATCCCGCCGAGCACCTGGATGCAGCCCTTGGCCACCTCCACCGCACCCTCGAGCGCCGTCACCACCGCGACGTCGGCGGCGTAGGCCCACTGCTCGTCGTCCGCGCCCGCGACGCTCGCGACGTCCCAGGCCGCCGCGGTGACCGCCTCGGCGGTCTCCAGCATCTCCGCGCACAGGTGCTTCACCGCCTGGAACGCCCCGATCGGCTGCCCGAACTGCTCGCGCACCTTGGCGTAGTCGACGGCGGTGGCCAGGCACCACCGCGCGACGCCCGCGGCCTCGGCGGCGGCCAGGGTGACGGCGGCGCGGCGCACGGTGTCGGTGTCGAGGTCGGTGCGCACGACGCCGTCCGCGGCGAGGTCGACCTCGGCGGCGCCGACCCGGCGGGACAGGTCCACCGGCGCGGCGGGCGTGCCAGTGACGGCGTCGGCGGGCGCCAGCCACCAGGTGCCCTCGGCGTCCGGGCAGAGCAGGTGGGTGGCGCCGGGCAGGTCCCACACGACGGCGAGGTCCGGGGTCAGCGCCAGCGCGACCCGGGCGCCGTCGGCCAGCGCCTCGGCCCCCGCCGCCTCGCCGAGCAGCACAGCGGCCACCGCCGTCGAGAGCAGCGGGCCGGGCACGAGCTCGTGCGCGCACGCCTCGAGCGCCACCGCCACGTCGAGCACGGTGCCGCCGCCCCCGCCCGCGGCCTCGGGGAGCCCGATGGTGGCGATCCCCATCTCGCCGACGGCCTTCCACACGTCCTCGAAGGTGGCGCCGGCGTCGTCCTCGCAGGTCCGGGCCACCTCGCGGCCCTCGAGGGAGGCGGCCCACGAGCGCAGGCTGGCGGCGAGCTCGACGTGCTCCTCGCTGATGCCGATCGACATGGGCCCTCCACCGCAAACTAGAACGTGTTCTAGAGGATACCGTCCGCGGCGTGCCGCGCGACCCCTCCTCCCCGCTCGACCCCGACGCCCTGCTCGCCCACGCCCGCGCCGCCGATGGGTTCATGCCCGACGACGAGGGCCTGCTGCTGCACCGGGTGGCGCTCGACCGGCTCCCCCACGGCCCCGTGCTCGAGGTCGGCACCTACTGCGGCAAGTCCGCGGTGTACCTGGGCGCCGCGGCGGTCGCGGTCGGCAACGGGAACGTCGCGTTCACCGTCGACCACCACCGCGGCTCGGAGGAGAACCAGGCCGGCTGGGAGCACCACGACGCCTCGCTCGTCGACCCCGACCTCGGTGTCATGGACACCCTGCCCCGGTTCCGGCGCACCATCGCCGACGCCGGGCTGGAGCGACACGTCGTCGCGGTCGTGGGGTCGAGCACCGTGGTCTCCGCCCACTGGCGCACGCCGCTGTCGCTGCTCTTCATCGACGGCGGCCACGCCGAGGTGCACGCCCAGAACGACTACACCGGCTGGGCGCCGTGGGTGATGACCGGCGGGTTCCTCGTCATCCACGACGTGTTCCCCGACCCCGCCGACGGCGGCCGCCCGCCGTACGACGTCTACCTGCGGGCGTTGGAGTCCGGCGACTTCGAGGACGTCGAGCGAGTGGGTTCGATGCGGGTGCTGCGGCGGGTGCGCGGGTCAGCGGGCGACGCGGTCACCTGACCCGCGACGGCTCGCACCCGCACTCGAGGGCGATCTCCGCGAAGTGCGGCGCCAGCGACGTGCCCCGCATGATCCCCGAGCCCGGCGTGCCGTGGCCGTAGGTCTCCCCGAGCGCGTCCGTCGCGAGGATCACCGCGGCCGCGGTGTAGGTGGTGTGCTCGACCGGCCAGCGGACGCCGTCCGGGAAGTCCGGGTTGGCCTCGCCGGTGACCCAACCGGTCCAGTAGCGGCCGTCGTCCTCCCGCAGGTGCTGCATGTCGGCAAGGACGCGTAGCGCGCGCCGGTGGTCGCCGAGGGCGTCGAGCGCCATCGCGAGCTCGCAGGTCTCGGCGCCGGTGTACCAGGGGTTGGTGTCGACGCAGCGGATGCCGAGGTCGGGCGTGACGAAGTCGTCCCAGCGCGACGCGAGCAGGTCGGCACCCGCCTCACCGCGCACGGCGCCGCCGAGCACCGGGTAGTACCAGTCCATGGAGTAGGTGGCCTTGTCGGCGAACCGGTCGCGGTGCTCGCGGATCGCGTGGCCGAGCCGGCCGCCGGCGAGCTCCCACTCCGGCTGCGGGTCGTCGAGCAGGTCGGCGAGCGCGACGCCGGCGCGCAGCGACTGGTAGATGCTCGAGCAGCCGGCGAGCAGGCAGAAGTCCTCGGTCGGCGTCCACCGGATGCCGCCGAACCCGACCTGCTGCGAGACCACCCAGTCGAGCCCGGCGCGCACCGAGGGCCAGTAGCGCACGAGGAACCCGAGGTCGTGGCGCACCAGCCAGTGGTGCCACACGCCGACCGCCAGGTAGGCCGACATGTTCACCTCGCCGCGGGCGTCGTCGACCTGGTTGCCGACGATCTTCATCGGCCACGAGCCGTCGGCGCGCTGCATCGTGGGCACCCAGGCGTAGGCGCGCTCGGCGGCCTCGACCTGGCCGCCCACCAGCATCGCCATCGCCGCCTCGACGTGGTTCCAGATGTCGACGTGCTCGCCGACCGTCCACGGCACCGCGCCGCACGGCTCCTGCATCGCCGCGATCGCGGCGGCGCTGTCGGCGACCTGGCCGGGGCTGAGGACGTCGTGGACGTACGGGAGCCGCTCAGTCATCGAGGTCCACTGAGTCGATCGGGTTCGACAGCGACTTGCGGAAGTACAGCACCATGCTCTTGCCGATGAGCGGGTCGAGCACCTTGCCCGCCAGCTGCAGCGTCTTGGGCTGCTTCATGATCTCCCAGACCAGCAGCCGGTGGTAGGCGCGGGCGAGCGGGTGGTCGTCGTTGTCGACGCCGACCGCGCACTTGATCCACCAGTACGGCGCGTGGAGGCCGTGGGCGTAGTCCTTGCCCTCGGGCACCATCACGCCGCCGCCGGACTTGGTGACCTTGTCGACCAGCTCGGCGTCGGTGTAGATGCGGATGTGGCCGTACGGCTTGTTGTGGTACTCCTCCGAGAGCTTCCAGTTCACGATCTCCGGGAACCACCGGGGCACCGACACCGCCAGCGTGCCGCCGGGCCGCAGCACCCGCACCAGCTCCTCGATCGCCTGGATGTCGGCCGGGATGTGCTCGAGCACCTCGGCTGCGACCACGCGGTCGAACTCGCCGTCCGCGAAGGGCAGGGCGAGGGCGTCGCCCTGCTTGATGTCGGCCTCGGCGCCGGCAGGCACCTCGCCGGCCTCCTTCATCGCGCCGAACAGGTCCAGGACGCCGGACAGCTCGTCGGCGTCCATGTCGAAGGCGATCACGTCCGCACCACGGCGGTACATCTCGAACGCGTGCCGGCCGGCACCGCAGCCCATGTCGAGCACGCGGTCGCCGGGGCGCAGCCCGAGCCGGTCGAAGTCAACGGTCAGCACGCGCGCGCTCCTCGTGGTACTCGTCGATCACCTGCTGGTAGTGCTCGGCCACCTTCTCGGCGACGGCGTGCCAGCTGAACGTCTCCTCGACCCGGCGGCGTCCGGCGGCACCCATCCGCGCCCGGCGCTCGGGGTCGGCGAGCAGCGCCGCGAGGGCGTGCTTGAGCTCGTCGACGTCGCCCGGGGTGACCAGGTCGGCGCACTCGCCGTCGGTTCCCACGACCTCGGGGATGGCGCCGGCGCGCGACACCACGAGCGGCGTCGCGCAGGCCATGAGCTCGGCGGTGGGCAGCGAGAAGCCCTCGTAGAGGCTCGGCACGCAGGCCACCTCGGCGGAGCCCATCAGCCGCACGAGCTCGTCGTCCGAGACGTCGTGCACGAACCGCACGTGCGCACCGATGCCGAGCTCGACGATGAGCCGCTCGGTGCGCCCGCCGGGCACCGGCTTCGTGACCAGCACGAGCTCGGCGTCCTCCCGCTCGGTGCGGAGCTTGGCGAACGCCTCGAGGAGGGTGGCGATGCCCTTCACCGCGACGTCGGCGCTGGCCATCGCCATGATCCGGCCGGGCACCCGCGGGGTGGTGGGCGGCCGGAAGCGCTGGTCGACCCCGAGCGGGATCACGTGCATGCGGGCCGGGTCGACGCCGAAGTCGGTGGCGGTGTCGCGCTTGGAGGCCTCCGACGGCGTGATGATCCGGCGCGCGGCGCGGGCGACCTTGGCCTGCATGCGCAGGAAGCCGTACCAGCGGCGCAGCGTGACCTTGCGCCACGGCGTCGCGGCCGCGAGGTCGATGCGGCGGTCGAAGGTGATGGGGTGGTGCACCGAGGTGATGAGCGGCAGGCCGTGTCGCTCGATGTCGAGCATGCCGGTGCCGAGCACCTGGTTGTCGTGGGCGATGTCGAAGTCGCCGGCGCGCTCCTTCAGGATCCTGGCGATCCGGGTGGAGAAGGTCTTGGGCTCGGGGAAGCCGCCGACGCACATGGTGGCGAACTCCTCGACGTCCACCCGGTCGCGGAACTCGCGCAGCTTCGGCACCCGGAACGGGTCGGGCTCGCGGTAGAGGTCGAGGCTCGGCACCTCGGTGAGCGCCACGCCGTCGTCGAGCACGGGGTAGGGCTGCCCGGAGAACACCTCGACGGTGTGGCCGAGCGCGACGAGCTCGCGGCTCAGGTGACGGATGTAGACACCCTGGCCCCCGCAGTGGGGCTTGCTGCGGTACGACAGCATCGCGATGCGCATGCGGCTTCTCTCTCGCGCCGGCGACACGGGGCCGCGGAAAACTGGAACGTGTTCCTATTATGGAGCACGCCGCGCTAGCCTAACGAGGCTCCCCAGCACGCCTGACGTCGCGGGTGCTGACTGCTTCGAACCCGCAAAGGGGGTTCTCTCGTGACCACGACCACCACCGGCAACTCGCTCACGGTCGACGACCTCGGGCTCGACCGCCCAGCGCGAGCGCCGTCAGCGCATCCTCGACGCCACCTACGCCCTGGCCCGCGAGGGCGGCTACGACGCCGTCCAGATGCGCGCCGTGGCCGACCAGGCCGACGTCGCCCTCGGCACGCTCTACCGCTACTTCCCGTCGAAGGTGCACCTGCTCGTCTCCGCGCTGGCGCGCGAGTTCGAGCGCACCGACGCCTCGCTGCGCGGCGCCGAGCTCCCCGACGGCACGTCCGCCGAGCGGGTCATCTACGTCATGAAGCACACGACGCGAGGCCTCCAGGGCGACCCGCGGCTGACCGAGGCCCTCACTCGCGCCTTCATGTTCGCCGACGCCTCCGTGGCCACCGAGATCCACACCGTCGGCATGCTGCTCACCTCGATGCTCACCCGGGCCATGCACCCCGACTCCGCCGACTCCACCTCCGAGCCGTCCGAGGAGGACGTCGCCATCGCCCGCGTCATCGGCGACGTCTGGCTCTCGGCGCTGGTCTCCTGGGTCACCGGCCGCTCCACCGCCGCCGAGACCGGCGAGCACCTCGAGACCGCCGTCCGCCTCCTCCTGCGCGACTGAGTCCGGCCCGGGGGGCCCCGCCTCGCATCACCTGCCACACAATTCACCGGCCAGCCGGTGAATTGCTGTTCAGGCCTACTCGACGGAGGGGGCGGTGGAGCCGCCGAGGGGCATGGGGTCGAGACCCAGCTTGCGGTGGTCCCAGGAGCGGGTGCGGGTGGCGTCGAGGCGGACGACGACGCGGTTGCGCGCCATGACCTCGACGAAGGGGCGCAGCGACTCGTCGTAGGGGCCGGTGTAGCGCTCGAAGACACGGACGCACACGTCCCACACCAACGCGGGGTCGTCGAGGACGGCGGCGGTGCCCTCGATGGAGACGCCGCGCAGCTGGTCGTAGGTGTGGCCGGTCTCGACGAGGAACGACATCCGCGGGTCGCGGCGGAGGTTGACGACCTTCTGCGACTTCGTCTTCGTCTCCAGCCACACGTGCCCGTCGAACCACGCGTACCACATCCCGACGAGGTGGACAGCGCCAGCAGAGCCGACGGTGGCGACCGTTGCCGATCGCTGCTCGGTGAGGAAGGACGACACCTCGGCCGGCGTCATGACGATGTCGGCGCGCTGGTTGGCCACGCCTCAGCCCCCGAAGGCGTGGGTCGCGGTGACGCCGCCGTCGATGGCGATCTCGGCGCCGTTGACGTAGGACGACTCCTCGCTGGCGAGGTAGACGTACAGCGGCGCGACGTCCTCGGGATGGCCGACCCGGCGCAGCGGGATCTTCGAGGCGCCGTACTCCATCGCCAGGTCGCCGCCGTGCACGCGGGTCATCGGGGTGTCGATCATGCCGGGGTGCACGGAGTTGACGCGGATGTTGTAGCGGCCGAGCTCGTGCGCCGCGCCCTTCGTCATCCCGCGGATGGCGAACTTCGTGGCGCCGTAGGCGACGGTGTTGGCCATGCCGCCGAGGCCCTCGGTGGACGACGCGTTGATGATCGAGCCGCCGCCGAGCGCCCGCATGCCGGGGACGACGGCCTGCATGCCGAGCCAGCAGCCGAGCTGGTTGACCCGCCACAGCAGCTCGACCTCGTCGATCGGCATCTCCTCCACCGTGCCGAACCGCAGGATCCCCGCGTTGTTGGCCAGCACCGACACCGGCCCGAACCGCTCCTCGGTCGACGGACATCAGCGAGGCCCACGACTCCGGTGAGGAGACGTCGTGCTGGGCGAACCACGCCGCGTCGCCGAGCGAGTCGGCCAGGGCAGTGCCCTCGTCGGCAGCCACGTCGGCGACGACGACGGACGCCCCCTCGGCCACGAACGCCTGGCAGATGCCGGCGCCCTGACCCATCGCACCGCCGGTGACGATCGCGACCTTGCCGTCCAGCCGCCCCATCAGACCGTCAGCCCCATCACGGAGTCCGCCGCGAAGCCCACCGAGGGATCGCGGTCGGCGAAGAACCCACCGAGCTGGGCGTCCAGGTCCGAGGCGGTCCACGACGACCCCACGGCGTCGAACCGCTGCTCCACCACGGGCGCCGCCACCACGGCCACCATCCCGCCGTAGACCACGAACACCTGCCCGGTCACCCGCTCCGCGGCCGGCGAGGCCAGCCACGCCACCAGCGGCGCCACGTGCGACGGCGAGTACGGATCGACGTCGCGACCCGACGTGTCCTCGCCGAACACCTCGGCCGTCATCGCCGTGCGCGCCCGCGGGCAGATCGCGTTCGCGGTGACGCCGACCCGGCCCAGCCCCCGGGCCGACGACAGCGTCAGCGCCGCGATGCCGGCCTTGGCGGCGGCGTAGTTGGCCTGCCCGGGCGAGCCGCCGAGGAACGCCTCGGAGGCGGTGTTCACCAGCCGTCCGTAGACGGGCGCCCCCGACGACTTCGACGCCGAGCGCCAGTACGACGCCGCGTTGCGCGAGAGCAGGAAGTGGCCGCGCAGGTGCACCCGGATCACGTCGTCCCACTCCTCGTCGGAGAGGTTGAACAGCATCCGGTCGCGAGTCATCCCGGCGTTGTTGACCACGATGTCGAGCGACCCGAAGCCCTCGACGGCGGCCGCGAGCATCGCGTCGGCGGTGGCCCGCTCCCCCACGTCGCCCTCGACGACGGCCACCTCAGCGCCGGCGTTCTTGATCTCGTCGGCAGCGTCGTCGGCGGCACCGGGCAGGTCGTTGAGCACGATGCGGGCACCGGCGGAGGCCAGCGCCAGCGCCTCGGCGCGCCCGAGGCCGGCCCCGGCGCCGGTGACGATCGCGACCCGGCCGTCCAGGGAGGTATCGCCCATGTGGTCAGTCCTCCTCGAGCGAGATCGCGGCGCGCGGGCAGGCCGCCACGGCGCGCTTCACGTTCTCGAGGTTCTCCGGGGTGGTCTCCTCGGTCTTGAGCTGGAGGAAGTCGTCGTCGTCCAGCTCGAACACCTCGGGCGCCAGGGCCTCGCACAGCGCGTTGGACTCGCAGAGGTCGAAGTCGACCTTGATCTTCATCGCATGCCTCCTCGGCATCAACAGATGGACGGATTACGCGTCGGAGCTGTGGCCGGGGAACACGTGGGCGGTGGGGTCGATCGCCACGGTGGCGTTGTTGACGGCGGTGGCGGCCTCGCCGAAGCCGACGGCGATCAGCCGCACCTTGCCGTCGTACTCGGTGATGTCGCCGGCCGCGAACACCCGCGGCAGGCTGGTCTGCATCGTGGGGCCGACGACGATGTGCCGCTTGCGCACCTCGATCCCCCACTCCTGCAGGGGTCCGAGGTCGGCGATGAAGCCCAGCGCGGCCACGACGGCCTGGGCCTCGTGGGTGGTGGTCTCCCCACCCACGGTGATGTCGACCGACTCCACCAGCGCGCTGCCGTTGATCGCCGACACCTCGGCCTTGGTGATGATCTCCACCGGCAGGTCCCGCACCTGCTGCACGGTGCGCTCGTGGGCGCGGAACGCGTCGCGCCGGTGCACCAGCTTCACCGACCGCGCCACCGGCTCGAGGTGCAGCGCCCAGTCGAAGGCGCTGTCGCCGCCCCCCACGATCACCACGTCCTTGCCGGCGTACGGCTGGAAGCTCGGCACGAAGAACTCGAGCCCCCGGCCGAGCCAGTCGGCCTGCGCGGGCAGCGGGCGCGGGCTGAACTTGCCGATGCCCGCGGTGATGAGCACGGCGCCGGCGCGCACCTCGGTGCCGTCGTCGAGGCCCACGGTGACGCCGTCGTCACGGGTGGTGAGGGTGCTCGCGGTGCGCTCGAGCAGGTAGACGGGGTCGGCGCTCGCCGCCTGCTCCACCAGCCCCTCCACGAGGGTGCGCCCCTTCACGGAGGGGAACCCGGCGACGTCGAAGATCTGCTTCTCCGGGTACATCGCGGTGATCTGGCCGCCGAGCTCCGGCAGCGAGTCGACGACGGCGACCCGGTGGCCGCGGAAGCCCGCGTAGTAGGCGGCGAACAGGCCGGTCGGGCCGGCGCCGATGATGAGGAGGTCGGTCTCGACGACCGTCGGGGAGGTCACGACGGCGATCCTTCCTCACTCGGCATCGACAAAGTGGAACGTGTTCTAGTTCTGTCGAACGCTACCACCTCAGAAGGTGCGCAGCCCCGCCACCAGCCACCCGTCGTCGGTGTCCACCATCGTCGCCTCGATCCGGAACTGCACGAGCGTCGGACCGCCGTTCCCCTTGGTGGTCGTCTGGGTGAGGAACACCAGCGCCTTCACCTGGTCGGCGTCGGCCTGGACGACGCCCTGCGCCGACACCTGCGCCGTCACCGTGATCTTCTGGGTCGTCCAGCGCTCCCGCACGTCCTCCTTGGTCTCGCGGAACTTGTCGGCGAAGTCGGCGGTCATCAGGCCGACCGCGCGCTCGAGGTCCTCGTCGAAGGTCTCGTAGGAGCCCGACACGATCTGGACGACGTCGCGCGCCGCCTGGTCGACGACGCCCTGCGCGTCCAGCGGGTTCACCACCACCGGGCGGTCGGCCGCCACGGTGGTGGGCGCCTCGGGCGCGGTGGCGAGGTAGATGCCCTCGGCCAGCACGACGGCCGCGAGCAGCGCGACCACCGCAGCCAGCACGACGGTGGCGCGGCGCCCCCAGGCGGGCCGCTCCTCCGGCTCCGTCGGGCTCCTCGGGCTCCTCGTCGACCTCGTCGATCTCGTCCTCCGGCGACTCCGGCGGCTCCGGCGGCTCGTGGTCGGGCTCGTCGACGTCCTCCACCGGCGCCTCGACAGGCTCGACGGGCGTCGGCGCGCCGTGGCCGGCCAGCTTCTTCGGCCGGCGGGGGCCCGCGGGACGTCGTGGGTTCGCCATCAGCCGACCGGCTCCACGTTCGCGACGAGCCAGTCGTCGTCGACCTTGTTCAGGGTGAGGAGCAGCCGGAAGTTGGTCTGCACCCGCTCCTGCTTGCCCTCGACCGTGCTCGTCGTGACGCCGCTCGTGGCCACCAGCACGATCGCGCTGTCCTGGTCGAACGACGACACCGCGGCGCTCTCGACGTCGCCCTCGCGCACCGACCGGCCCTGCGTCGCGAGGTCGGTGAGCTTCTGCCCGGCCTCGCCGAACTGCTTGCCGAAGGTGCCGGTCGAGAGCTCGGAGACGGCCTCCACCCAGGACGGGCCCGTGCGGTAGTCGAGGTCCATGTAGGTCTCACCGAAGTCGCGGGCAGCGGCGAGCACGACGCCGTAGCGGTCCTGCTCCGCCTCCTCCTTCACCACCGCGTCGCGGTCGTCCTGGCTCAGGTAGGCCAGCACGCCCCCGGCGACGGCCAGGCACGCCAGCACGAGGGCAACCGAGAGCAGCACGAGGTGCTGTCGCTTCACGCGAACCAGCCTGCCTTACGACGCTGTGGGTCCGACGAGCAGCCACTTCCAGGACTCCTCGCCGAACAGGGAGAGGTCACCGGCCTGGCCCATCCGGACCGGCTTGCCGCGCGCGTCGACCATGCCGGTGAGCAGCCCGGTGGTGGGGTCGACCTCGCTCGAGTAGTTGCGGGGCGGCGAGCTCGGGTTGGCGGGGGTGCCGGGGACGTAGTTGTTGCCCCGCATGTTGTACGGCGGTCCGCTCAGGCAGCGTGCGGGGTAGATCGGCGCGTCGGTGAGGTCGTTGCCCTGGCGCCACTGCGACTTCGGCTTGTAGCCCTTGGTGCACGGCGGCGAGTCGTCGTACTGCAGGTTGACGTGGCCGTAGCCGTCCGGGGGCGAGCCGGTGAAGCCACCGGCGATCACCCGCGGGAAGGTGACGAGCAGCTGCTCCATGCCTGCGATGTGGGTGAGAACCGTCTGGTTGATCCCGATCAGGTCGCTGAACAGCACCGGCAGCGTGGGCTCGAGGTCCTGCAGCAGCCCGTCGACCTGGCGCGCGGTGCCGGGGGTGCCGTCGAGGACGCCGCCCGGCGGGTGGCCCGGTCCCACAACACCGGCGTACCGGCGGGCACGACGCTGACGGCCTACACCGGTCCGTGCACGATCACCTCCCCGCGCACGCTGTCGGCCGTGGACGCCACCGCTCGCTGCGGCGAGCTGGTCATCAACACGACCGGCGTCATCATCGAGAAGTCCCTGGTGCCGCGGGTGCAGTCGATCTACGGCGACGGCAACAGCTCGGTGAGCATCAGCGACTCCGACGTGCGCGCCGGCGCCACGTCCACCGGAGCGCTGTGGGGCTACAACATCACCGCGCGCCGGGTCGACGTCACCGGCGGCCAGCACAGCTTCCACTGCAACAACAACTGCGAGGTCACCGACTCCGGCTGCACGACCAGTACAACCCCGACAGCCAGAGCTTCCACAACAACGCCTTCATCTCCAACGGCGGCAGCCACATGGTGCTGCGGCACAACACGCTGCACTGCACGGCGATCCTCGGGCCCCAACGACGGCGGCTGCTCGGGTGACGTCTCGTTCTTCGGCGACTTCGACCCGATCGACGACGTCGTCATCGAGAACAACTTCCTGAGGGCCAACAACTCGTCGATCTCCTACTGCCTCACGGCGGTGACTCCGACTCGAAGCCCTACACCGCCACCAACGTGCGGGTCACCAACAACGTCTTCGAGCGCGGCGCCAACCGCAAGTGCGGCGTCTACGGGCCGGTGACGTCGTTCGACCGGAACGCAGCCGGCAACGCGTGGTCCGGCAACGTCTGGGACAGCGGTGAGGCGGTGAACCCGGGCTGACCCCGGGTCAGGCTCCGACCATCAGCAATACGACGAAGTCGAGCAGCAGGGCAGCCCCAATTGCTCCCCCACGCTGGGCGGGATCTGCATGGCCTGCACGATGCCCGGCTTCCCCGACAAGTACATGCCCTTCATGGACCCGGACCCGTGGGGCAACCGGGCGTCAAGATTCATCTCGCTGGCCTACGGGCCGATGGTCCGCTACTTCCGCAAGCGGAACATCAAGAACAAGTACGACAAGGAGCCCGAGTGGAGACACAACAGGTCCGAGCTCACGACCGGTTACTCCAAGCGCTGGTAGAGGGAGAACGCATGTCAACAGTTGAGACTCCCCGCGAACAGAAGGTCATCGTCAAGGAGATGTCGTGGGACCCGATCACCCGCATCGTCGGGTCGCTCGGGATCCATACGGAGATCGACTTCTCCAACCAGCAGGTGCTCAAGTGCTACTCGACGTCGATGGTCTTCCGGGGCTTCGACATCTTCATGAAGGGGATCGACCCGCGCGACGCGCACTTCATCACCAGCCGGATCTGCGGCATCTGCGGTGACAACCACTGCACGTGCTCGTGCCTCAACCAGAACATGGCCTACGGCGTCAAGCCGCCGCCGCTCGGCGACATGGCGTTCAACATGGCCGAGGCCGCGGACTACATCTTCGACCACGCGATCTTCAACGACTGCATGGCGAACGTGGACTTCTGCGAGCAGATGGTCAAGGAGACCAACCCGACGCTGCTGGCGAAGGCCGAGAACACCACGGCGCCGGGCTCGCGACATCCACGGCTACAAGACGATCGCGGACATCATGCGGGCGCTGAACCCGTTCACGGGCGAGTTCTACCTGGAGACCCTGCACGTGGCCCGCTACACGCGCGAGATGTACTGCCTCTTCGGAGGCCGGCACACGCACCCCTCGACGATCATGCCCGGCGGCTGCAGCGCGGACATCACGCACCAGACGTGCACGGACTACTACGTGCGCCTGATGAGGTACTTCGACTACGTCAAGCGCAGCGTGCCGATGCACGACGACCTGTACGACTTCTTCCTCACGGAGCTGCCGGGGTACGACATGGTCGGCTACCGGGAGACGAACCTCGTGAACTGGGGCTGCTTCGACGACCCGGACTACGTCGACTACAGCTACGAGAACATGACCGAGTGGGGGCGCAAGCGCGTACATCACCCCCGGCATCGCGATCGGCGGCGAGCTGATCACCACGGACCTGGTCGAGATCAACCTGGCGATCCGGATCCTGCTCGGCAGCTCGTACTTCGACGGCTGGGAGAACGAGCGGACCTTCGTCACGAAGGACCCGCTCGGCAACCCGGTGGACAAGAACCACCCGTGGAACAAGGTCACGCTGCCGAAGCCGCAGAAGCGCGACTTCACGGACAAGTACACGTGGGTCGTGTCGCCGCGCATCTACGACAAGCGCACCGACACGCACGTGTGCTGCGACACCGGCGGCGGCCCGTTCGCCCGCCAGTGGTGCACGGCGAAGGCCGGGCTCGTGGACTTCGGCTACGTCAAGGCCACCGGGCACAGCCTGCAGATGGTGCTGCCGCGCTCGCCGAACATGCCCGAGATGGAGATGGAGTGGCACGTGCCGGAGAAGTCGAACGCGATCGAGCGCGACCGCGCCCGCACCTACCACCAGGCCTACTCGGCGCTGATCGCGCTGCACAACCTGGAGCGGGCGATGAAGGAGGTCCAGGCCGGCCGCACCAAGAGCTGGAACGAGTTCAAGGTGCCCGGACGACGCGGTGAGCGTGCGGCTTCCACGAGGCGGCGCGCGGCGTGCTCTCGCCACCACATGGTGATCGAGGACGGCAAGATCGCGAACTACCAGCCCTACCCGCCGACCCCGTGGAACGCGAGCCCGCGCGACGTCTACGGGACTCCCGGCCCCTACGAGGACGCGGTGCAGAACACGCCGATCTTCGAGGAGAACGGCCCGGAGAACTTCAAGGGCATCGACATCATGCGGGCGGTCCGCTCGTTCGACCCGTGCCTGCCGTGCGGCGTGCACATGTACGGCGGGAAGGGCCCGGTGCGGAAGGTGGTCCACACCCCGACGGCGTTCGCCTAGATCATGGAGCCCCGAGCAGCTCGATCGCCCGTGTGCAGGAGCTCACGGGGCAGCTCGAGGACCTCGAGGAGTCCGCGTGCCGGGACCTGGCCGAGGAGCTGACGTCGGCGGTCGTCCAGATGTACGGCGCGGGGCTCGAGCGGATCGTCGAGCTGGCCGACGAGGACGACCCGCGACGCGATGGCCGAGCGACGACCTCGTGGCGGGCCTGCTGATGATCCACGACCTTACCCGGTGCCGATCGAGGAGCGGGTCGGCGCAGGCGCTCGACACCGTGCGGCCCTACATGGAGTCGCACGGCGGCAACGTCGAGCTGCTCGGGATCGAGGACGGCGTCGCCAGGCTGCGGCTCGAGGGCAGCTGCAAGTCGTGCCGGGCGTCGTCGTCGACGCTCGAGCTGGCGGTGCGGCAGGCGCTCGAGGCGGCGGCGCCCGACCTCGAGGGCATGGACGTCGAGGGCATCGGCGAGGAGCCGGAGCGGCCGACGGTCACGGGCATGCCGCTGCCGATCGTGCAGGTGAACGGCACCCGTCGTGGCACACGCTCGAGCG
This sequence comes from uncultured Actinomycetota bacterium, assembly GCA_963808855.1. Classification (GTDB taxonomy): domain Bacteria; phylum Actinomycetota; class Actinomycetes; order Propionibacteriales; family Nocardioidaceae; genus Nocardioides. The sequence goes on from CAWEHA010000008.1 coordinate 44,164, forward strand.
ATCGACGGGTCGGCCGGGCCTGCGTGGCGCACCGACGTGGACGGCGTGCCGCTCGTGGTGGCCAACGTCGACGGCACGCTGCTCGCCTACCGCAACCGCTGCGCCGAGCTGCGGCGGCGCGCTCGACGGCGGCGCGCTCGGCGAGCGGCGCGCTCGGGTGCCCGGCCTGCGGGCGCACTACTTCCTGCCGCAGGCCGGCCGGTCGATGGACGACGACCACCTCCAGCTCCAGCCGATGCCGCTGCTGCGCGAGCAGGAGGCGGTCAGGGTGGCGCTGTGAGCACGCACCGAGCGGGTCGACCTGGATCGGCGGTCGGCGAGCCGTCGCCGCGCGCTGATGGTGTCCGGGCTGCGCGGGCTGGCGAAGCCCAGGCGCCGAGCCGCGCCCGAGCCGGCGGCCGACCGGACGATCCGGCGGAGCGCTGCGACCTCTGCCAGACCACGCGTGCCGGCCGACCACCGCCACATGCTCAACCTCTACGAGCGCCAGATCGTGTGCACGTGCGAGGCGTGCTGGGCGCTGCGCTCGGGCGACCCCGAGTTCCGGCCGGTCGGCAGCCGGACCCTGTGGCTCGACGACTTCGAGCTGCCCGAGGAGATCTGGGCACAGTTCCGGATCCCGATCGGGCTCGCGTTCTTCATGTTCTCGAGCGTGACCGAGCTGCATCGTCGCGATGTACCCGAGCCCGGCCGGGGCCACCGAGAGCGAGCTGCACTTCGAGACCTGGAGCCGGCTGGTCGGCGATGAACCCGGTGCTGCAGCGACCTCGAGCCCGACGCCGAGGCGCTGATCGTCAACCGGATGGCCGACGCGCCGCAGTACGCGATCGCCCCGATCGACCGCTGCTACATGCTCGTCGGGCTGGTCAAGGCGGCGTGGGAGGGCATCTCCGGCGGCGCGGGCGTGGAGGAGGCGATCGCGGAGTACTTCGGCGAGCTGCGAGCGCGTGGCCGCGTGAGCCAGCCTCGGAGACGCTGCAGGTCCCGGTCGCGCCCGAGCCCGAGTTCCAGGTGCTCGGCGCCGGCGGCGCGCCGGCACGCGGCCGTGCCGGCGCTCGAGTTCGACGTTCACGTGACCGAGCCCGGCGGCCGCCAGGTCTACGCGATCGCGCTCAGCGCGCAGGTCATGATCGAGCCCGCGCGGCGCGCCTACGACGCCGAGACCCGCGAGCAAGCTGGTGGAGCTGTTCGGCCCGCCCGAGCGCTGGGCCACCACCACGCGCAGCCTCGTCTGGCACCAGGCCGACGTGCTCGTGCCGGCCTTCACCGGGGCCACCACGTTCCAGGTGCCCGTGCCGGTGAGCTTCGACATGGAGGTGGCCTCGTCCAAGTACCTCTACGGCGCTGCCGGACGGCGAGGTGCCGCTGGCGTTCAACTTCAACGGCACCGTCCACTACCGCGGCGACGACGGCGCGCCTCCAGATGTCGCTCGATCCCTTGGTCGTGCTCGGCGGAGTTCCGCCTCCCGGTCGCCGACCTGGCGCGAGCTGATCGACCACTACTACCCGCAGACGCGGCTGGGTCCCGCTGCAGGCCGACACGCTCGAGCTGCTGCATGGCGCGAGAAGGCGCGGCGCGGCGCTGCCCACGCTGGACGCGTGCGTCGCGGAGCTGCTCGAGGAGGCCGACGGTGAGCGTCGAGGTGATCGTCGACTCGCTGCTCTACGAGGGCTACGCGCTCTACCCCTACACGCCGGGCGCGACCAAGAACGCCACGCCCACGCCGTTCGGGATCGTCTACCCGCCCGCGTACGCCGCGGCGCTCCCGAGCACCTACGACCACCTCGAGCTCCAGTGCATCGTCGAGGGCGACGGCGAGGTCACGCGCCGAGGTCCGCTTCCTGGCTCCGAGCGGCGAGCGTCACCGGGCCGAGCCGGAGCAAGGTCGAGGGGGTCGGCGAGTTCGAGGTCGGCGGCCTCGCCGTGTGCGGACGCCGCTCGGACCGAGCGACCTCGGCGAATCGGTCGCCGGCGGGTCGTCCTACCGCGTGGAGAACCTGACCGACGCCCCGGCCGATCTCGACCGCGCGGCGGCGATCGAGCGCTCGCTGATCTCGACCCATCCGGTGCTGCGCATCCGCGGCGGGCCGGTTTCTCTCGCAGCTCGACGCGCCCTGCGACAGCGTCAACACGTGGCCGGTGCCTGGCCTCGCCGCAGGACGACGTGATGATCGGCGCGGCCATCGTGCTGCCCGACCATCCGCAGATCGCTCCGGAGAGCCGCGGCAACCTCTTCGACGGCACGGAGATCGAGGAGGCGCTGGTGCTCCACGTTCAGGCGCTCAGCGACGAGGAGCGCGCCGAGATCGAGGAGCCGGACCCGGCGGTGCGCGGAGATGATCGAGCGGGCGCTGGGCCGTGACCTCGGACGAGCTCCTGAAGCCTGCACGGGCGCGTCGAGGTGCGCGACCCCGTGACGCGGGAGCCGCCGCAGCCCTCCGCCGACGTGCGCGACCCCACCCGGGGCCTGCCCGAGGTGGAGGTGGACGGCGTGATGTTCCGCCGTGGCGGCCACGTGATGGTGCGCCCGGGCCTCGAGGCCGACCTTCAGGCCCGGATGCTCGAGGGCCGCACCGTGACGGTGGAGCGGATCTACCGCGACTACGACGGCAAGGTCCACCTCGGCGTGAGCGTGGACCAGCCCGGCCAGGAGATCATGCGCGAGACCGGGCGCTTTCTGTGGTTCTTTCCACCCGAAGTGGAGGTGGTGCGATGAAGCGGATCTTGGTGGCCGGCATCGGCAACGCGTGGCTCAAGGACGACGGGTTCGGCGGCGAGGTGGTCAAGAAGCTGAAGGCGCGCGAGCTGCCCGAGGGGGCCGCCGTGTTCGACTTCGGCACCGGTGGGCTCGACCTGGCCTACGAGGTCATGCGCGGATACGACGCGCTCGTGCTGATCGACGTGAGCCGCCAGGGCGGCGAGCCGGGCACGCTCTACGTGATGGAGGCGTCCGAGGAAGAGGTGGACGGCCGGCATCGAGGACGGCCAGGTG
>CAWEHA010000009.1:0-16699 GCA_963808855.1 uncultured Actinomycetota bacterium
CCCTAGCGGCGCGGCGCGCGCTCTGCCTTACCGGTCGGCCACGGCGGTGGTGAGGGCTCGCTCGAACGGTGGACGCGTGGTCGCGGGCGAGGTCGGTCAGCACCTTCCGCCGGCGCGCTCCTGCAGACTTGGGCCCGCCGCGGCCTCTCGCACAGCGCTCGCAAAGGCCGTCGGGTCGTAGTCGTGGGGCACGCCTTCGACGAGAATGATGTCGCCGGCGATGTGACGGGAGCGCAGCGGTGCGATCTCCTGATAAGCGGGTGAATCCCACCAGGCGCGGGCTTCGACGATCCCTGGAAAGCCGATCACGACGACGTTTCCGGCCCAGGCGCCCTCCTTCACCTCGTGTGGCGTGGCGTGCACGAGGAAACGGCCGCCGTAGGGCTCGAAGGTTCCACCGATTCGCTCGATGTACTCGGCGATGTCGGGGTGCGCGGCGGCATCTTGCAGGTGAGCGATTGCATAGGCGGACATCGTGTCTCCGATCAGTGAGTTGCTGCGGGGCATGGTGGTCTTGCGTGGTCCGGTTGGCCCTCAGGTGAGGACGCGCACGAGGACGGCGAGCACGACCACGAGTGCTGTGCCGGCGACCAGCACCGCCGAAGTCGGCCATCCTCCACCGGTGAGGCGTCGGGACCCCGTGCGTGGGTCCACGACCGGACGGTAGAGGCGTTGCGCGGCGATCGCGGCACCCACGGCCAAGGCGAGGGCCTCGAGCAGCGCAAGCCACGTGGACTGGTCGTAGACCTCGGGTTCCCTGTTCACGATCGCGAACGCCACGTGCGCGAGCATCCACCCCGAGGCGCCGCCCAAAGCGATGGCGACCCAGGTGCTGGAGTCTTCCGCAACCCGGCGACCGGCTACGGCGGCCGCGTACCGCTGCGAGGGGCCGAAGGCTTCGCGCGGGTCTTCGCCGGTCTCGGCGACGTGGCTCTCGACGTCGGCCACGACCTCACCGATCCGCTCGCTGGACACGTGCCGCGCGCGCAACGCCACCATGAGCGCGCGCGTGTAGCGCTGGGTGCGCTCGGCCTCATCGGTGCTGACCATCAGGCTCTCCCTCCTTCAGCGAGTCGCCGGCCCGCCCGACGAACGCCGAACCGGGTGTCGTGGCCCACTGGTCGTCCGGCCGGTACGTCGGTACGTCGGGCGTGGGTCCGGCGCAGGTCCGGGCGATCGCCTCGAGCACGAACTTCTGCATCGCGGGGACATCGCGTCCGCCTGCGGTGAGGGTGCGACCGGTCATCGCGACGGTGACGCGCTTTGCCCCGTTGGGCGTGGTGAATGACATCGTCAACGTGCCGAACGTCGCGCCATCGTGACCGTTCAGCACCTTGCCCGGCCGGCACGGGTCGGGCAGCCGGAAGGTGCCCAGTCCGTAACCCGTGCCGGGATCCGGCCCCGGCGTGACCACGCTGCGCATCTCGCGGACGAGGTCGCGGTCCAGCAACCGGCCTCGGGAAAGTGCGGTGTGGAACCGGTTGAGGTCGCGCGTGGTCGAGATCAGCGCTCCGGCCGCGGAGAAGATCGAGGGGTGGAACGTTCGGAGGTCGCGCACGCCGTGGTACCGCGCGAACTCGTGCAGGTGAGGGTGGCGCAGCCGGCGTCCCGTCGCGAACCTGCTCTCCGTCATGCCGGCCGGTCGCAGCACCCGCTGGCGCAGCAGCTTCGGCATCCTCTGCCCGGTTGCCCTCGTCAGCATCAGCCCCACCACGACGTAGTTGGTGTTGGAGTAGGCCATGTCGGTGCCCGGCTCGAACTGCCAGGGCGCCGCCTTCGCGATCTTCACCAGGTCACGATCCCGATGCGCCGTGCTCACCACGCGCACGAAGTCCTCGAAGTCAGGATTGCTGGCCGCCACGAGGTCGACGTGGTCGGGCATTCCGCTGGTGTGGCTGAGCAGCTGGCGCAGGGTCACGGCGGACCTGGTCGGCCAGAGCCGCGGGAGCACGTCGCCGATCGTGGTGTCGAGGGTCCAGCGGCCGCTCTCGACGAGCTGGAGGGCGAGCACCGAGGTGAGCATCTTGTTCACGCTGGCTGCCCGGAGCTCCGCCTCGTCGCGCGTCGGAGCACCTGGCCGGCCCGGCGGGTGGCCGACCGCGTCGCGCCAGGTGCCCGCCGGAGTGCGCAGCTCGGCCACCACCTCGATGCCGCCCGCTCGGCGCAGCTTCTTCAGATTGGCGTGGAGCCAGTGCTGGAGGCTCCGGTCCGCGGCGCTTGTCGACTGGTCCTCGCGTTCAGGTGCGGGCGGGCCCGCCTGGGCCGACGGGGCGCCGAGCACGAGGAGCCCGGCCGTGAGGGCGGCGGCTGCTCGTCCCGAGAACTTCGCGTGCATGTGCAGTTCCTTTCGTTGTCAGGGCAATCGAAATCACGGATGGGCGGCGACCACTGCAGGCAGTCGTCGACGCACGAACACCAGGACGAGCAGCACAAGGACGATGAGTCCGGCGCTCACCCCCACGGGACCCCGCGTGCCGGACACGCTGAAGGCGATGCCGCCGAGGATCGGGCCGATGACGGCGCCGATGTTGAGAGCAACCGTCGCGAAGGAACCTCCCATCGTCGGCGCTTCGTGAGCCGCGGAGATGATCCGCCCGATCAGTGCGCTGCCGACGCCGAACGACAAGGCGCCTTGGAGGAAGACGAGACCGAGGAGCGCGGCGGGATGGAGAGCCGTGGCAGCTAGCAGGACCCAGCCCACGAGCAGGGCGGCACCGCCGTAGGTCAGGATCTGCCGCCCATACCGGTCTGCGACTCGTCCTGTCGTCGCCACCCCGGCGAGGGCTCCCACACCGAAGAGGGCGAGCACGCCGGGAACCACGCGCTCGTCCAGCCCTGCTCGATCGGTGACGATCGGCGCCAGGTAGGTGAACGCGCAGAACGTCGCGGCGTTGACCAGGACTGCCAACAGGATCGTCGCCTGAAGGGCTGTGCTGCCGAGGGTGCGGAGCTCGGAACGGAGGGGAGCCCGTCGCGCGTGGCCGGTCCGGGGGTGCTGGGTGGGAGTGGCTGCCAGCACGGCAACGACTGCAGGCAGCGAGATGGCCGCGATGCAGAGGAGAGCGGCCCTCCAGTTCCAGAGTGAGCCGATCAGCGCGCCGGCGGGGACTCCGACGACCAGGGAGCCTGTGGTCCCGCCGAGGATCACGGCGAGAGCTCTGGTCCGCCGTTCCGGGGGAACCAGCGCGACGATCGTTGACAGCGTCACGGCGAGGAAGCCCGCGCTGGCGAGGGCGGAGATGACGCGGGTTGCCAGCAGCACGGAGAAGCTGTCGGTCACAGCACCGACCACGTGCATGACGGCGAACACCACGAGGAAGCCGGACAGCGTCCAGCGCGGTGAGTGTTGGCGGCCGAGAGCGGCCATGACCGGTGCACCCACGACCATGCCGACTGCGAAGGCGGAGGTGAGTAGGCCGGCCTGCGGGATGGCGATGCCGAGATCGGTTGAGATGCCTGGCAGAAGGCCGGCCAGCAGGAACTCTGATGTTCCCTGCGCGAAGGTCGCGACAGCGAGCAGGTAGACGACGATGGGCATGAGATCGCGCTCCGAGGTGAGAGTCGGGAATGGGTGCTCGAACGGCACTTCCGAACTTCGGATGCGAGTAGGCAGAACGATCAGGTGACGTTCTAGGGGCGTCTCGACCGAGCGGTCTCAACGCATCAGCATCGTGGGCTACCGGAAGGCCGGCAGCCCGACTCTGGATGCTTCGGGAGAGCTCACGACGGGGACAGTACAGATCCGGCTGCTGTGGTCGCATGCGATTTTCAGCGCTGGCGCTCGGCGTGTGCGCGGACCTTGGCACGGTTGCCGCAGCTGGCCATGCTGCACCAGCGGCGGCGGCCGGAAGCGTCGAGGAAGACCCAGCCGCAGTTGCGTCCGGGGCAGGGCTTCACGCGGTCGAGGCGTCCGGAGGTGAGCAGGTCGCCGGCGGCCCAGGCGATCCTGTGCAGGGGCAGCTCCACCACGTGCGGGCCGTCGACGCGCCAGCTGGGCTCCGGACCTGGGACGAGCCGGAGACCGACGGAGGCGCGACGCACGTAACCGGAGACCAGTGCCATCGCGGGCTGGTCGGATGGCTGCAGGGCTGCCGTGCGCACGGCGCTTCGGAGCTCCCGGGCCTGGGTCAGTACGTCGTCCGCTTGCGCACCCGAGCGGCCGCGGAGGCTGCGCTCCTCGTCCGCGTCGAGCAGGTCGACGTAGCCGGCCCAGCCAACGAACGTGTCGTAGTCCCTCAGCCACTCTCCCTGAGAGGTCGGGGGATCCCAACCGTCCTGGGTGTTGCAGAAGTCGAGTGCCTGGTGTCCGCTTCGCTGACGCGGCAGCCGCTGCCCGTCTCGCTCGATCCAGTCCACGGCCCGAGTGCTTCTTGCGGTGGCTTGCTGGGACATGGTTCCATGCTAACCGATAAATGAACGTCAACTGGTTAGGGAACAACATCGTGGATCTCGGGCCCGTCCCACCTGGGGTGATCGAGCACCCGGGGCTCGTCCAGATGGCGCCGTCCCTGTACCGGTTGCGGATGCCGGGCGAGGTGGCCCATCTCCTCAACTCCTACATCTGGATGGGCCGAGACGGCGTCACGCTGGTGGACACCGGCTGGCCGCACTGTGCCCCGGTGATCAAGCGGGCGCTGGCTGCGCTGGGCACGACACCGGCCAAGGTGGTTCGAGTCGTGCTAACCCACTTCCACGAAGACCACGCGGGCAGCGCAGCCGAGATCGCAGCATGGTCGTCTGTCGAGATCACCGCTGGCGTGGCCGATGCGCCGTTCATCACCGGGGCTCGACGAGGTCCCCTCCCTGCCCTCACTGCTCGCGAGCGTGCGATCCACCCAGGAAGCCAAGACCCCCCGAGCGGGCCGCCCTGCCGAGTAGATCGGGCGGTCGACGACGGCGACGTACTCGACTTCGCGGGAGGCGCGTCCGCCATCTCGGTCCCGGGCCACACGCCAGGCAGCATCGCCCTCTACCTACCTGCGGCCGACGCGCTGCTCACCGGAGACGCGGTCGCCGAGGTGAACGGTGAGGTCATCCTGGGCGTCTTCAACACCGACCGCCGCGAGGCGTACCGCTCGCTGGAGAAGCTCGCCGCCACAGATGCGGGAGTCGCAGGATTCGGCCACGGGGAGGCCGTCCTGGACGGCGCAAGTGATCGCATCAGGCACGCTGTGGACCCGTTCGGGCCGTGACTGCCCGATGGTGGCTGGCGGCCTCGCTGTCGGTTCGCTCTCGTTGCGCCGCCAGCGTATGGACGAGCCGGCACCCGACGCCGTTGACGATGGTCGGCCCGTTCCTCAACCGCGGGCATCAGCGGCGCATACCAAGGTCTACCCGCAACGACACCGAAGCCTGATGCCCGTGTCCACTGCGGTGGCGAACCTGGTGCCATGACTTCTGCACGCCTGCGTACCCGGCGGTGGACCGCCCTTCTGGCCGCTCTGCTCCTCCTGGCCGCCGTCGTCTGCCCTGCCGCAGTTGGCGCGACCGAGGAAATCGACAGATGGGACGGCCAAGGAACGGATCGACACCTTCGTCGCCGACTACCTGGACCGGCACGGACTTCCCGGCGCGGCAGTGACGGTGGTCCAGGACGCGGAAGTGGTGCACGAGGCCGGGTACGGTCACGACTCCGACGGTGAGGACATCACTGCCGAAACGCCGCTGCGGATCGCGTCGGTGTCGAAGACCTTCACCGCGTTCGCCGTGCTGCAGCTGGTCGACTCAGGCGAGGTCGACCTGGACCAACCGCTGACCCGCTATCTGCCGGAGCTCGCCCTCGACGATGCCCGCATCCAGGACATCACCGTGCGGCACCTGCTCAGTCACACCTCGGGGCTTCCGAGCCCGGTGATCGTCCCTCCCGCGGCCGATCTCGAGCAGGCAGTCAGCCGTCTGGCGGACTGGCAGCTGAGCTCGGACCCGGGCACCGACTACGCATACAGCAACGCCAACTACTGGACGGCCGCGAGGCTGGTCGAAGTGGTCAGCGGTGATCCATTCGACAAGTACCTGCGGCACGAGGTCCTCCTCCCACTCGCCATGGAGGACACCGCGACGTCGGTGACCAGCCGGACCCACCCCGCGGGGGTCGTGGACGGACACGTGACGGCCTACGGCAGGGCCTTCCCTGTGCCCGAGCTGGAGGCGGTGGACGCGGGCGCCGGAGGCGTGGTCAGCACCGCCGCCGACATGGGTCGCTGGCTGGCGATGCAGCAGCGGGGAGGCGTGACCGCGAGCGGCGAGCGGCTGCTGTCCGCCGAGCTCGTCAGGGAGTCCCACACCCGACAGCCCGGCGCCGACCGGTACGGACTGGGCTGGATCCACAGCGGTTCCGACGTGTCGCCGGCTCGGGTGTCTCACAGCGGCGTGATCTCCGGATTCAACGCCCAGCAGGACCTGGTGCCCAGCATGGACCTCGGCGTCCTCGTCATGCTGAACAGCTTCACGACCACGCTGGAGCACGCGTATGAGATCAGTTCCGGGATCATCACGATCATGAGAGGCGGCGAGCCCGAGCTCGGCTTGCCGACCGCCATCATCAGCGACCTCGTCCTCGGGGTCCTCACGCTGCTGGTCCTCGCCCTCGGAGCCCGCGGCGTGCGACGCGCGGCCCGATGGGTGGATCGCCGACGCGACCGGGGACTGCCACGGTTCGCACTGCGGCTGACCCCACTGCTGATCGTCCCCGCCCTCGCAGTGCTGGTCTTCGCGGTCGTACCGAACCTCCAGAACAACTCCGCAACTGCGGCCGACGCCTTCCGCCTCTATCCCGCGGCGATGGCGCTCCTGGTGGCGGGGGCAGTGGCAGGCTCGGCCGTCACCGGCACTCGGGTCGTCGCTCGCGCCAAACAGCTACGTGTCAGACGTTGAAGCGGAACTCCACCACGTCGCCGTCGGCCATGACGTAGTCCTTGCCCTCCATGCGGACCCGGCCGGCGGCCTTGGCGTCGGCCATGGAGCCGGCGGCGACGAGGTCGTCGAAGGAGACGATCTCGGCCTTGATGAAGCCCTTCTGGAAGTCGGTGTGGATGACGCCGGCGGCCTCGGGGGCGGTGGCGCCCTTGCGGACGGTCCAGGCGCGCGACTCCTTGGGACCGGCCGTGAGGTAGGTCTGCAGGCCCAGGGTGTCGAAGCCGACCCGGGCGAGCACCTCGAGCCCGGGCTCGTCGACGCCCATCTCGGCGAGCATCTCGCGCGCCTCGTCGTCGTCGTCGAGCTCGACCAGCTCGGCCTCGAACTTGGCGTCGAGGAAGATCGCCTCGGACGGCGCCACCAGGGCGCGCATCCGGTCCTTCAGCTCCTCGTCGGCGAGCTCGTCGGCGTCGCAGTTGAAGACGTAGATGAACGGCTTGGCGGTGAGCAGCGAGAGCTCCCGGAGCAACGCGGCATCGAGATCGGTGGCGATGACGGGTGTGCCGCCCTCGAGCGCCGCCACGGCCTCCTTCGCCGCCGCGACGACGGGCGCGAGCTCCTTGCGAGTCTTCGCCTCCTTCTCCAGCCGCGGGAGCGCCTTCTCCAGCGTCTGGAGGTCGGCCAGGATCAGCTCGGTCGAGATCGTGGAGATGTCGGAGGCCGGGTTCACCTCGCCGTCGACGTGGGTGACGTCCTCGTCGCGGAACACCCGCGTGACCTGGCAGATCGCGGCCGACTCCCGGATGTGCGAGAGGAACTTGTTGCCGAGCCCCTCCCCCTCCGAGGCGCCGCGCACGATGCCCGCGATGTCGACGAACTCCACGGTGGCGGGCAGCACCCGCGCCGAGGAGAACAGCTCGGCCAGCACCGGCAGCCGCGGGTCGGGGACGCCGACCACACCCACGTTCGGCTCGATCGTGGCGAACGGGTAGTTGGCCGCCAGGACGTCGTTCTTGGTCAGCGCGTTGAACAGCGTGGACTTGCCCGCGTTGGGCAGTCCGACGATCCCGATGGTGAGAGCCACGGCGGGCGAGTCTACGAAGGCGAGGCCCGACTGGCAGCATCGCCGGCATGCCCACCAGCTACGACGTCAATGCCGTCCGCACCCACTTCCCCGCGCTCGCCGACGGGCTGGCCCGCTTCGACGGCCCCGGCGGCTCGCTGGTGCCGGACGTCGTGGCCGACGCCGTCCGCGACGCCCTGGTCGCGGGGATGTGCCAGCGCGACCCGAGCGCCGAGCCCGGCCGCCGCACCGAGCAGACCGTGCAGGACGCCCGCGCCGCGATGGGCCGGTTCCTCGGCACCGACCCGGGCGGCGTCGTGTTCGGCCGCTCGACGACCGCCCTCACCTTCGACCTCGCCCGCACGCTGAGCCGTGGCTGGGGTCCCGGCGACGAGGTGGTGGTCTCCCGGCTCGACCACGACGCCAACGTGCGGCCCTGGGTGATCGCGGCCGAACGGGCCGGCGCCACGGTGCGCTGGCTCGAGTTCGACGTCGAGACCACCGAGCCCGACGACGTCGGCCCGCTGCTGTCGGACCGCACCCGGGTCGTCGCCGTCACCGGCGCCTCCAACCTGCTCGGCACCCGCCCCGACGTCGCCGGCATCGCCGCGCAGGCGCACGAGGCGGGCGCGCTGGTGTTCGTCGACGCCGTGCACCTGGCCGCCCACGCGCCGGTCGACCGGGCCGCGCTCGGCGCGGACGTCGTCACGTGCTCGCCCTACAAGTTCTGCGGCCCGCACCTCGGGGTGCTCGCCGCCGATCCCGCCTTCCTCGAGTCGCTCGACCCCGACAAGCTCGCGCCGGCCCCGACGGCGGCACCCGACAAGTTCGAGGTGGGCACGCTGTCGTGGGAGCTGCTCGCCGGCGTCGACGGCGGCCGTCGGCTTCCTCGAGGGCCTCGGGGGCACCGCGGCGGTCGACGAGCACGAGCAGCCGCTGCTGCAGCACCTGCTGGACGGCCTCGAGGCGCTCCCCGGCGTCACCACCTTCGGCCGGGCCCGGCACCGCACCCCCACCGTGCTCCTGCGCATGGACGGCGAGGCGCCCGCGGCCACCAGCGACCGGCTGGCCGCGGCCGGCGTGGTCGCCCCCGCGGGCACCTTCTACGCCGTCGAGCCCGCCGGCCAGGCCGGGCTGGCCCCCGAGGGCGGCGTGCGGGTCGGTCTGGCGCCCTACACGAACGCTCGAGGACGTCGACCGGCTGCTCGCCGCGCTGGCCGGCTGACCTCCGGAATCCGCCCCGGGCGGCCCCCCGGGTGCCTAGGCTGGCACGCGACGCCTGATCCCGGGAGCACGGATGAGCGACGGCAGCACCGAGCGGCTCGCGGCCGCCGTGGCCGCCGCGGACGCCGAGGCCGTGCTGGCCGCGCTCGCGGCCGACACCGCCTCCCACCTGCGGCGCGGCGACGTCGACCTGCTGCGCCGCGCGGCCGCGGTGGTCGCCCCCGACGACGGGCCGCTCCCGGCGGCGGTGGCGTGGCGGCTCGGGTACGCGCTGCACCAGGACGCCCACTTCCTCGACGCGCTCGAGGTCTACGCCCGCGCCGACGTGAGCGGCGCCGACCCCGTCGACATCGCGTCACCTGCACGCCGGCGAGGCGTCCTCGCTGTGGGCCCGCGGCGACGCCGCCGCCAGCCGCCGGGTCGCCGACCAGGCGCTCGCGGAGGCCCGGGCCAGCGGTGACGACGGCGCGCTGGCGGCGGCCTGGGTGAGCCAGGCGCTGGTGTGCGCGCTCGAGGGCGACCGGCACACCAACCTGCTCGCCTACGAGAGGGCGCTGGTGGCGGCCGCGCCGCGCCGGCGACGCCGTCACCCAGGTGCGGGTGCACAACAACATCGGGTCGCTGGAGAACGAGGAGGGCCGCTACACCGGCGCCCTCGAGCACCTCGACCGGGCCATCGCGCTCTTCGACGACGAGTCCGCCGCCCGCCGTCCGCGCCCTCACCCTCATCAACCGGGCCGAGTCGCTGCTCGGGCTCGGGCGGGTCGAGGAGTCGCTGGCCGAGCTCGACAGGCCACGGCGCTCGCCCGCGGCTCGCAGTCGCCGCTGCTCGGCTACGCCGTGCTCGGCGTCGGCGACGCCAGCCGGGTGCGCGGCAACGCCAGCCAGGCCGCGGCCGCCTACCGCGAGGCGATCGGCTACGGCGAGCGCGCCGGCGACGCCCAGGTGCTGGTGCCCGCGATCTCCGGGCTGGCGCGGGCGCTCGTGGTCGACGACGTCGACGAGGCCAAGGGGCTGGTGAAGGAGGCCCTCGACCAGCCGGCGGCGCTCGGCCAGGTGGAGCCGCTGCTCGCCGCGGGCTGGGTCAGCCTGGCCACCGGCGACGAGGTCGCCGCCGGCGAGTTCTCGCGGCTCGCGGTCCGCGAGGCCGGACGCCGTCACGACTCCCGCGGGCTGGCCGAGGGGCTCGAGCTGCAGTCGATGCTCGTCGAGCCGCCCCGGTCCACCGACCTGCTCGAGGAGGCCGCCACCTTGTGGAACGGCACCGGCAACGCCATCGGGCTCGCCACCAACGAGGTGCTGCGCGCCCGGGCCGGCGGCGACCGGGTCGCCGAGCAGGCGGCCCGGCAGCGGCTCCGCGCCCTCGGCGTCCGCGACGACGCCGCCCGGATCGCCGGCCCGCTCCAGGCCGTCGGCCGGGTGCAGGGCGCCCGGGTCACGATCCGCGCCCTCGGCGCGTTCTCGGTGCTCTGCGACGGCGAGCCGGTGGCCGCCTCCGCGTGGCAGTCCCGCAAGTCCCGCGACGCGCTGAAGATCCTCGTCGGCCGCCGCGGCCGCCCGCTCACCCGCGACGCCCTCTCCGAGCACCTCTGGCCCGACCAGGAGGGCGCCGGCAACCGGCTCTCCGTGGTCCTCTCCACGCTCCGCTCGGTGCTCGACCCCGCAGAAGTCGCAGCCCTCCGACCACTACGTCGTCGCCGACCGCGAGTCGGTGCGCCTCGACGTCGACCACGTCGAGGTCGACACCGTGCACTTCACCCGCACCGCCCAGGCCGCGCTCGCCGCCGTCCGCGCGGGCGACCCGGACGCCGTCGAGCACCTCGAGCGCGCCGCCGCCATGTACACCGGCGACTACCTCGAGGACGACCCCTACAGCGACTGGACCGTCGACGTCCGCGACGAGCTGCTCTCCCTCGTCCTCGACGTCCGCCGCGAGCTCGCCTTCGCCCTCATCGAGCGCGACGAGCCCCGCCGCGCGATCCCGTGGCTCGTCGGCATCGTCGCCGACGACCCCTACGACGAGCCCACCCACCACGCCCTGATCCGGGCCCTCGCCGAGGGCCGCCGCCACGGCGAGGCCCGCCGCTGCCACCGCACCTACGCCGCCCGGATGCGGGAGATCGGCACCCCGGCCACGCCGCTGGAGGAGCTGCTCGCCGGCACCTGAAGGATTCCCGAACCGAACCCGAACGGTCGGCGGGCGAGGGTGCCGCCATGACCGAGACCCAGCGCCACCAGTGCGCCCAGCGCCCCCGCCGCCTCCTCCCCACCGCGCTCGCCGTCGCCGGCATCGTCGTGCTCTCCGGCACCACCGGTGCCGTCGCCGCCGGCCAGATCACCGGCGCCCAGATCCAGAACGGCTCCGTCACCGGCACCGACATCAAGGACGGCACCCTCACCAGCGGCGACGTCGCGCGCTACACGCTGCGCCCCGCCGACACCTCCGCCGCGCTCGGACCGCTTCGAGCAGCGGGTCGGCGGCTACGTGGTGAAGCAGAAGCTCGCAGGTCGTTCGCCAGCGGCGCCACCGGCAGCGTCGCGACGCTCGACTGCCCGGCCGGCACCGCGGGTGCTCGGCACGGGCGCGCTTCTGGGCCAAGTCAGCACGTCGGGCCGCAGGTCGTGATCCAGCCGAACGGCCGCTTCGTCACGGCCTACCAAGCAGGTGCGGCTCTACCGGCGCGCAAGCTCGTCGACGAACCCCACCGATCCAGCCGCTGACCGGCGATCCTCCACCGCGGCCGCTACCCTCGCGCGGGATGAGCCTCGCAGGCGATCCGGCTCCGCCGGGTCGGCGGCCACCCGCGTTCGGCGACGGTCGACGGCTAACGATCGACGGACTTCCCGGGCACCCTGCACCTCGCGCTCGTGCTGCGGCCGGGTCACTCGGTGACGACCGGCTCCGGGGACGGCACGAGGCGCCGGGCGGTCGTGGTCTGCCCCTAGGCTGGGTGGTGTGCGTCTCGCCACCTGGAACGTCAACTCGCTGCGGTCGCGCATCGACCGCGTCGAGGCGTTCGTGCAGCGCCACGACGTCGACGTCCTGGCCCTCCAGGAGACCAAGGCCCGCGAGGACCAGCTGCCGCTGATGGGCCTGCACGCCCTCGGCTACGAGGTCGCGGTCGCCGGCACCAACCAGTGGAACGGCGTGGCGGTGGCGAGCCGGGTCGGGCTCGACGACGTCGAGGTCGGCTTCCCCGGCATGCCGGAATGGGGCGAGCCGCCGGCGCCGGAGTCGCGGGCCCTGGGAGTGACCTGCGACGGTGTGCGAGTGTGGTCGCTCTACGTCCCCAACGGGCGCAAGATCGGCGACCCCCACTATGAGTACAAGCTGGACTGGCTGGCCCGGCTGCGCGAAGCCGCCTCGGCCTGGCTCACCACCCCCACCGCCCTCGTCGGCGACTGGAACGTCGCGCCGCAGGACGACGACGTGTTCGACATGGCGGCGTTCGCGAAGGACACCCACGTGACGCCGGCCGAGCGGGCGGCGTTCGGCGCGTTCCTCGACGACGGCTACGCCGACGTCGTGCGGCCGCACGCGCCCGGGCCCGGCGTCTACACGTACTGGGACTACTACCGGCAGCGGTTCGAGCGGAACCGCGGCATGCGGATCGACTTCGTGCTCGCGTCGCCGCCGCTGGCCGAGCGGGTCACCGGCGCGTCCATCGACCGCGACGAGCGCGCCGGCACCGGCGCCTCCGACCACGCCCCCGTGATCGTGGACCTCTCATGAACGGCCCGCAGCAACGGCGGCGAGCTCTGGCCGGAGTCCGACGAGTCCCAGCCGTGGGTGCCGCACGCCGGACACCTGATCGACGTCCTGGCCGAGGCGGCGATCGCGATGCCGTGGCCCGGCGACCAGATCGAGGCCCGGCTGCTCGCACTGGTGCCGCTCCTCGGTGCTCGGCGACATCTCGATCCAGCGGCTGCCCGCGCCGCCGCCCGACCTCACCCTGGTGCTCTTCGGCGGCCGGTTCCTCGTGGCGCAGCCGCTCGGTGGCCGACCCGCCGTTCACCTACCGCGACGAGCAGATGCTCGTCGCGCTGGTCACGATGGCCACCACGTCCAACCACTCCGCCCGCCGCGAGGCGCGGCTGAAGCGGCAGGCCGTCACCGACGACCTCACCGGGCTGTGGCACCACGGCTACTTCCGCGAGCTGTTCGAGAACGCCGTCGAGACCCGGGTCGGCGAGACCATGGGCGTGCTGTTCGCCGACGTCGACCGGTTCAAGCAGGTCAACGACGAGATCGGCCACCTCGAGGCCGACGACGTGCTCCGCGAGATCGGGCACCGGATGCGGGTGACCCTCCCGGAGGACGCGATCGTGGCCCGGATGGGCGGCGACGAGTTCGCGGCCCTCGTCCGCCACCTCGACGACGCCGACCACCTCGAGCGGATCGTGGCCGACCTCCAGGCCGCCGTCGGCCGCCCCGATGCCGGTGGGCGACCTCATGCTGAGCGTCGGCGTCAGCGTCGGCAGCGCGCTCTCGGTGTCCGGCGCCGACGACCCCGAGGACCTGCTCCGCGAGGCCGAGCGCGACATGCGGCGCCGCAAGCGCTCGCCGCCGCGACGGCCCGTCGCTGCGCTGGTACGACGAGCGCGAGGCGCTGCGCGAGATGATGGACCAGGGCCTGGTCGACGTCGCCTTCCAGCCCGTCGTACGGCTCACCAGCGGCGAGATCGTGGGCTACGAGGCGCTGGTGCGCGCGCGCCACGAGGAGCTGGGCACCGTCGCGCCGCTGCTGCTCGTCGACGCCGCCAGCCGGATGCGGCTGCTCGACGAGGTGTCCGAGGTGGTGGTCGACGGCGCCCTCACCGCGATGCGGGAGGTCGTCGCGCGCTCCCGCGACCAAGGTCACGCTCAGCGTCAACGTCGAGTTCGAGCAGCTGCGGCGCGAGAGCAAGCTGCTCGACTCGCTGCCGCGGCGGGTCGCCGACGCCGGCGTCCGACTGGTGCTGGAGGTGGCCGAGCGCCAGGTCGGCCGGTGGACCGACGAGCAGCGGCTGGTGGCCGACGAGCTGCGCGCCGCCGGGATCGGGCTCGCCGTCGACGACTTCGGCGTCGGCTACACCGACCTCGGGCTGCTCACCAGCTACCCGTGGACCTGGGTGAAGGTCGACCGCTCGCTGTTCGTCGGCACCGGCAACAGCGACCGCACGCTGCTCACCCACGTGGCCCGGATGCTCGCCGACCTCGAACCTCGTCGTCGTGGCGAAGGGCCTCGAGACCGCCGAGCAGGCCGCGCTGGCGCGCGGGCTCGGCATCGACCTCGCGCAGGGCACCTGGCTCGCCCCGCCGCAGCCCGCCGCCGCCGTCCGGGCCGCGCTGGCCGAGCACGGGCTGCGGGTCCCGCACCTGCGCCGCTGACCGGCGCGTACCGCCCGAACTGTCGGTGGTCGCCCCCATGCTGGCGGCCATGGACACCTCCACCCTCCTCGCCCTCGTGGTCGTCGCCCTGCTGGCCGGCGCCGGCGGGTACGCCGCGGGGCTGGCCGCCGGCGTGATCCGCGGGAGCGGCGACCCCGAGCGCGCCGAGGAGCACGTCGTCGTCCGGGAGCGGCTCGACCGGCTCCACGACCAGCTGCGCGACCTCGAGCACAGCCGGGTGTCCTGGCAGGGGCAGCTGCACCAGCAGGTGGCCGACGTCCGGCTCACCGCCGAGGAGCTGCGGCGCGAGACCCGGGCGCTGTCCACGGCGCTGCGCAAGCCGCAGGTGCGCGGCCGGTGGGGCGAGCTGCACCTGCGCCGCACCGTCGAGCTGGCCGGGCTGGTCGACCACTGCGACTTCACCGAGCAGGCGCAGCTCGCCGACGGCGCCCGCCGTCCCGACCTCGTCGTCCACCTCGCCGGCGGACGGCACGTGGTGGTCGACGCCAAGGTGCCGCTCGACGCCTACCTCGACGCCACCGACGCCGACGACGACGAGGTGCACGAGGCGCACCTCGCCCGGCACGCCCGGCAGCTGCGCACCCACGTCGACGGGCTGGCGTCGAAGGCCTACTGGCGCTCGCTGGAGGGCACGCCGGAGTTCGTCGTCTGCTTCCTGCCCGCCGAGTCCTTCCTGGCCGCGGCGCTCGGCGCCGACGCCGGGCTGCTCGAGCACGCCGCGGCGCGCCAGGTGGTGCTGGCCACGCCGTCCACACTGATCGCGCTGCTGCGCACGGTGGCGCACGGGTGGCGGCACGAGGCGGTGGCCGCCCAGGCGCAGGAGATCCACCGGCTCGGCCGCGACCTCCACGAGCGGCTCGGCACCTGGACCCGGCACCTCGACAACGTCGGGCGCTCGCTCAACGCCGCCGTGGGGCACTACAACAGCGCGGTCGGGTCGCTGGAGTCGCGGGTGCTGGTGCAGGGCCGCCGGTTCCGCGACCTCGCCGTCACCGACGACGAGCTGCCCGCCCCGCGCACCGTGGAGCTGCGCGCGATCGGCGGCGTCATCGACGAGGGACGGACCGGCGCGCCGACGACGAGGAACCGCCCCGGGCTCGTACCGTGGGGCTGTGAGTCAGGTCGGCTCCACCCTCCCGGTGCGGCACCGCCGGCGCCGCGCCGAACGCTGTGGGAGGAGGGCCGCGAGCCCGGGCGCGAGATGGTGGCGCTCGGCGTCGCGCTCGCGCTGTCCGCCGCGGCGCTCGACCTGCTGGCCACCGAGCGGGTCGGGCTGCTGCTTCGACCTCGGCTTCGTGGTGCTCTGCCTGGCGCTCGCCCTCGCGGTGCGGCCGCGCGACTTCTTCACCGTCGGCGTGCTGCCGCCGCTGCTGATGCTCGCCACCTTCCTGCTGCTGGCGGCGTCCCGCTCGGCGGCCATCGCCCGCGCCCGACGACGGCGTCGTCCAGGCCGTCGTCAGCGGGCTGTCCCACCACAGCGTCGCGCTCGCGTGCGGCTACGTCGGCTGCCTCGTCGTCCTGTTCGTGCGCAGCCGGGTGCTCGCCGCCCGGTGGCGCGAGGAGCTCGCGGTCCTAAGCCGGCTCTCAGAATCGGTCGCGGGTCAGCCGGCCCGCGCCGGGTCACCTCCGGGGCCCGCCGGAGGACCAGTCGACACCGTCGTCGGCTCGGCCGTCGGCTCCCCGGCCTCCACCACGACGTCGACGACGTGGTCGAGCTCCTCCTTGATCTCCCAGCTCTGGGTGCGCGGCTCGCTCTCGCCCGGGAGGATCAGCGAGCTGCTGAGCAGCGGCTCCCCCAGCTCGGCCAGCAGCAGCTGCACGAACACGTGGTCGGGGATCCTCACCCCCACCGTGCGCTTCTTCGGGTGCATCAGCCGGCGCGGCACCTCCGGCATCGCCGGGAGGATGAACGTGTAGGGGCCCGGCGTCGCCGCCCGGATCGCACGGAACGCCGCGTTGTCGACCTTCACCAGCTGCCCGAGCTGGGCGAAGTCCTTGCACACCAGCGTGAAGTGGTGCCGCTCGTCGAGCTGGCGGATCCGCAGGATCCGGTCCCGGCCGTCGCGGTTGCCGATCATGCGAGCCGAGCGCGTAGCCGGAGTCGGTCGGGTAGGCGATGAGGGCGTCGTCGCGCAGCGCGTCGGCCACCTGCCCACCAGCGGGGC
>CAWEHA010000010.1:0-9205 GCA_963808855.1 uncultured Actinomycetota bacterium
GTCATGGCCGACGGCGACGTGGTGGAGTTCCGCTTCAACGTGTGACGGCGGTTCGGGTGCGGGTTCATCACGGTATGTAGGTGGACCCGCGCTTCCCCTGCCGAGCTCACCATGGGAAGTGACGGTTCGCCGACATACCGTGATGAACCCGCAGCCGGCGCCGCCGAGCCGCTAAGGCTGGATGGCCCGCTCCTCGTTGCCGTGACCGGGGTCGAGGTGGGTGGCATCCGACACCCGGAGAGGCGCGAAGCTCCCCCCGGTGTCGGCCGAGCTGACGCGAGTGGTGAGGCAGACGTGGTCGCTGCCGTCGTCGAGCACCGCGATGCGTTCGAGCAGCATCCGATTGGGAGCTGATCCGAGCAGGGGTACGCCGTGCTGATCCAGATCGACATCGAGATCTGCGAACTTGTCGGTGTCGTCACCTGAAAGGGTGCCGAACCGCTCGGCGAGTGCGATGTCGCCCGCGGTCAGGAAGTGGACGGCGAAATGTGCGGCGCGCAGGCCGACGCGATAGGTGTGGTTGGCCTTGGACAGCCAGACGCAGTAGTGCTGCGGTGTGATGCTCGACTGCGCATGAAAGCCGACCAGGCACCCGGCCCGTTCGTCCTCGGCGGCGGTCGTGAGCACGATCAGGGGTGGGTCGGCCGACGCGACCAAGGTGCCGAAGGCGTCATCGCTCATCGGGGCCACCCGCCTGTGCTGGACGCTCGTAGCGGAGGAACACGGTGTGGTCCTCCGCCATCGTGCCCTTCAGCTCGAACGAGGCGAGCGCCGCACCCGCCGGGGTCACCGAGACGGGTAGGGCGTCACCACCCATGTGCGGTGAGATGGAGAGGCAGAGCTCGTCGAGCCGGTCCGCCGCCACCAGCTCTCCGAGCCAGGTGGGCCCGCCCTCACAGAGCACCACCTGTCGCCCGAGGTCGGCCAGTGCACGCATCGCGGCCGCCGGTTCCACGCGGTCGTCGCCGGCCACGATGACGTCGGCGACCTCCTCGGCCCGAGCCCGTCGCTCAGGGTCAGACGCCCCGCAGGTGATCACGTACGTGCGGGCATCTTTCGGTGCCTCCGTGAAAACCCGAGCCGTCCAGTCGAACGCCAGTGACCGGCTGACCACGGCGAGCGGCGGGTTCGGCGACAGACCTCGCCGCCGTCGCTCGGCCTGGGCTTCGTCGCTGAGCCTCACCGGCCCGTACCCCTCGCGGCGTACCGTCTCGGCACCCACCAACACGACGTCGGCGA
This sequence comes from uncultured Actinomycetota bacterium, assembly GCA_963808855.1. Lineage (GTDB taxonomy): Bacteria > Actinomycetota > Actinomycetes > Propionibacteriales > Nocardioidaceae > Nocardioides. The sequence continues at coordinate 1,240 of CAWEHA010000010.1, forward strand.
TCTGTCGCATCCGGCGAAAGAGCATCTGGTCCGGAGGGGTGGACAGAGCACCGACTCGACCATCCACGGACGCCGTACCGTCCAGCCCCGCGACCATGTGCCCGGTCACCCAGCACTCGTGACTGACCCGGGACCGATCCACCTCCAGGTACGGGACGAGCGCGTCAGGCACCGGCGCCCCGCGTTGGAGTACATGCACCGCTTCACCCTAGGTCGAGAGAACGTGGATGGCTCCCCGCGTCGGCGCGCCGTGGTGACCGGTCACGCCACACAGAACTCGTTGCCCTCGGGGTCGAGCATGACGACGTGGCCGAGGATCGTGCCGCGCTCGTCGGTGTAGTGCTCCTCGCGCACCTGGGTGGCGCCGGCCGCGAGCAGGTCGGCCACCTTGGCGCGGATCAGGTCGGCGCGCTCCGCCCAGTCCCACGGCGGTTCGCCGGCGACCCGGAGGTCGAGGTGGATCCGGTTCTTCGCCGTCTTCGGCTCCGGCACCCGTAGGAACCCGATCGCCGGCCCGCGGCCGTCGGGGTCGACGATCGAGGCGCCGTCGGGGTCGTCGTAGCCGGGCTCGGGCACGTAACCCAACGCCTCCGCCCAGAACGCCGCCAGGCGGTGCGGGTCGGACGCGTCGCCGCCGAGGGTCCAGTGGGTCGCCATGGCCGGACCGTAGCGGCGGTTGCGGACAGTTCCGCTCAGCCGGCGGCGACGGAGTCGGCGAGTGCCCGTGCGCCGCGGCGGTGCACGGTCCAGCCGACGGCCATCAGGAGGGCCCCGAACGCGAGGAAACCCAGGTCCCACGACAGCGGGGCGCCGAGGTCGTCGCGGAGGTGGTGGACGCCGAGCAGCTGGTGGTTCACCAGCCCCTCCACCAGGTTGAACAGACCCCAGCCGGCGATCACCAGGCCGAGGTGGAAGCGCCAGGTCGGGGCGAGCCGCCCTTGCTGCCAGGTCCGCAACGCCAGCAACGAGGCGGCCAGCAGGCACATCCAGGTGGCCACGTGGAAGAAGCCGTCGGCGAGCGTGTTGGCCTCGAGGCCCGCGAGCGTCGTCGGCGGGTAGTCGGCGACGTCGCTCACCATGTGGTGCCACTGCAGGATCTGGTGGAGCACGATCCCGTCGACGAAGCCGCCGAAGCCGATGCCGTACAGGAGTCCGAACGAGCGCGACGGCGGACGCGCCGGTGTCGTTGCCTCAGTCATGTCGGGCGGTACCCGCTTCGGCCCTAGGCTCACGCCATGACCGAGGCCGCCGAGCATCCCGACGAGCTGCTGCCGCGGCTCGTGATGCGGCGGCTGATGAGCGTCGACTTCCACCTCGACCGGCTCGAGCTGCACTTCGACGGCGACAGCGACGACGACCTCCCCGTGCTCACCTGCGAGGCGTGGCCGGAGGTGCGTCAGCCCGGCGTGAGCCTGCGGCAGGAGGGGTTCGGGTACGCCGACGCACTGCGCGCGCTCGTCGGCCAGCTGGTGATGGGCACCACCGAGGCGGCGGGGGAGGGGATCGTGCTCGAGCTCCAGGGCGCCACGCTCGTGCTCAACCCGACCCGTGAGGAGCTCGACGGGCCGGAGATCGCGCTGCTGAGCGGGTTCGCCGATGCCCGGTGGACGGCGTGGCGGCCCGGCGAGGACTCCTTCGAGGAGTCCTAGGCCTGGGCCTCCTGGGCGCGGTCGGCCAGTGCGGCGAGCACGTCGCGGCGCGCGGGTGGCACGCGCACCTCCAGCACGGCATCGGCGTCGGTGCCGTTGAGGCGGAAGTCGAAGAACGAGCAGCAGGCGCTCTCGCGGGCGGTGAGGTCGCGCGTGCGCTCGAGCAGTCCGGGCGGTCCCGACAGGTGCAGCCGGACGACGTCGTCGTCGCGCGTCACCGAGCCGAGGTGGTCTCGGAACAGGGTGTCGAACTCCGCGAGGCGCAGCGGCCGCTCGGCGGTGGGCAGCGTGCAGGCGTCGGCGACGAGCAGGTCGAGGGTGGGGCGGGACTGCTCGTGCTCGTGCGCGGGGCCGCAGCACCCCTCGCCCCGCCAGGTGTCGCGGGCCTCCCGCAGCGCGATGCCGGCGACCACGAGGCCGGCGAGCGGGTCGGCCCACGCCCAGCCGAGGCCGGCGTTGAGCAGCAGGCCGGCGAGCACGACGGCGGAGAGGTAGGTGCACAGCAGCGTTTGGGTGGAGTCGGCGACGACGGCTCCGGAGCCGAGCGCCCGCCCGGTGCGTCGCTGTGCCCACGACAGCACGGGCATGACGACGAGCGACAGGGCGGCGAGGCCGATGCCGACCGGCGATGACTCCGGCTCGCGTCCGGTCACCAAGGCGCGGGTGGACTCGAACGTGACGACGACGGCGAGGGCGAGGAACGCGCCCGCCATCAGGCGCTGCGCGCGGACCTCGCGCGACTCCGGCCGCGGGTGCCGGAACTGCCAGAGCACCACGAGGCCGGACGACACCTCGACCACGGAGTCGAGGCCGAAGCCCAGCAGCGCCACCGAGCCGGCGACCAGCCCGGCGGTGATCGCCACCACGGCCTCGGCGACGTTGTAGGCCACCGAAGTGCCGGCCAGCAGCCGCGCCCGGCGTCCGAGCCGCTGGCGCTGCTCGGCGTCGGTCACGACCGCGTGGGTGTGCGTGCTCACGGCTCGTCCCGGTGCAGCGCCTCGACGCCGTAGGTGGGGCACAGCGCCACCCGCTCCCCGGTGAGGTCGAGCAGCCGCTCCGCCGCCGCCAACAGCTCGGTCAGTGCCTCCGGGTGGCGCAGCGAGAACACCGACGCCCGGCCCACGGCCCGCGACTCCACGAGGCCGCAGCCCCGCAGGCACGCCAGGTGCTTCGACACGGTGGACTGTGCGAGCCCGAGATGAGCGGTGAGGTCGACGACCCGGTGCTCGCCGAGGGCGAGGTGGCGCAGGATCCCGAGCCGGGACGGGTCGCTGAAGCCGTGGAACAGGCAGGCGGCCGCGTGGAGCGGCTCGACATCGTCTGAGAGCGTTGGCATCGCCATGTGGCGATGTTAACAGGCTCGTCGGATCCGCACCGGTCCGGACGCAGTCGCGACATCGACGACGCGCCCGCCCTGGGTCACCTCCACCTCGCCGGCGGCGACGAGCCGGCCGGCCGCCTCTCGGGCGGGCTCCATCAGCGCCCGCCAGTCGCCCTCGCCGGCCACCGCCCGGGCAGCCTCCGAGGGGCAGATGGTGGCGCCGTCTCTGCGCCGGGCGAGCAGGTCGCGGATGGCGTCCTCGAGCGCCTCGTCCGTGCCCCGCATCCGTCCAGCCTGCCACCGGGTCCTAGCGTCTTCTCGTGACCTCGGTCTTCGACACCACCACCGCCGTGACCCCCGACGGCGACGGGCGGTACGCCGCCGAGCTCGATGCCCGCTGGGTGGTGGGTGGCGGCCTCAACGGCGGCTACCTGCTCTCCGTGCTCGGGCGCGCGGTGCGCGAGTCCGTGCCGGGCAAGCCCGACCCGCTCGCGCTCAGCGCGCACTACCTGTCGGCGTCGGTGCCCGGCCCGGCGTCGGTCGAGGTGCGCACGCTGCGGGAGGGCGGCAGCGTCGCCACGGTGGCCGCCGACCTCGTGCAGGACGGCGTCGCGCGGATCGCCGCGCTGGCGACGTTCGGCGACCTCGACCGCGACGCCGACGACGTGCGCACCACCGCTGTCGAGCTCGAGCTGCCGCCGCCCGAGGAGTGCGTGTCGGGCTCGCTCGCGCCGGACGAGCTGCGGCGGATCGCGCCGCTGATGGACCGCTTCGACCTGCGGTTCCACCCCGACCACGTGGGCTGGGCGCTCGGCGAGCCGAGCGGCTCCGGCGAGCTGGCGGCCTGGTTCCGGCTCGAGGACGGCCGCGAGCCCGACCCGATCTCGTTGCTCACCGTCGTCGACGCGCTGCCGCCGGTCACCTTCACCCACGGCCGCATGGGGTGGGCGCCGACGCTGGAGCTCACCGCGCACGTGCGCGCCAAGCCGGCGCCGGGCTGGCTGCGGGTGCGCCACGCCACGCGCAACATGGCCGGCGGCCTGTTCGAGGAGGACTGCGAGGTATGGGACGCCGCCGGGCGGCTCGTCGCGCAGTCGCGCCAGCTCGCCAGGCTGCCGCGCTGAGGTCCCGCGCCGAGTCGGCTCGTCTTTCGAGCCGACTCGGCGCTCCAGACGTCACATCAAGCGCCGACTCGGCACGGGCTCGTCAGTCGAAGGAAGAAAGGCGCATCGTGTAGACCCAGCGGCGCCAGGGGTGCTCGGTGACGCTGAGCAGCTCGTCGCTGTCCGGCAGGTAGGCGAGGTCCTCCGGTCCCATCGGCGTGGCCCAGCGGTGCCGTCGCAGCTCCGACCCGGCCCGCCCGGCGTGCACCGAGCCGAACGTCCACGGCCCGTGCGAGGTGGTGACGTGCAGCCGCCCGCGCGCCACCACGGCCCCCTGCATCTGGCCGACGCCGTCCTCGAGGCTCAACGGGCGGGCGGTGCCGTCCTCGTCGGTGGCGGGCAGCAGCGTGTCCGGGTCGAGCGGGAACCGGGTGAGCCGTCGGGTCCGGCCCGTGCCCCGGCCGTACTCGCCGACGACCAGCGCGGGCGGGTCGGCCTCGCGGTCGAGGGACATGAACGAGTAGCGCAGCCGCTCGACGTCGTCGTCGGTGACGGCCTGGTACTGGAACCGCACCGGCAGCACGTAGCGGTAGCCGAACGTGTCGAGGTCGGAGCTGTCGGGCAGCCGGAGCACGTCGGCGGTGCGGCAGGTGTAGAAGCCGCGCGCGGTCGCCGCCACGTGCAGGTGGCCGCCGGTCCACACGATCCCGCCCGCGTGCACGTGCAGTGGCTCGAGTCCGGCGACTCCGTCGTGCAGCGTCGGCACCACCAGCAGCACGTGGCGGTAGCGGCGGGCGTCGAGGTCGAGGAACGTGACCCGGCTGCCCTGCTGGCCGCCGCCGGGGAGCTTCTTGGCGTACCAGGCGACGGCGGCGATCCGGCGCCCCGCGACGCCGTCCGGGTCGCCTCCGAACGAGGCGTCGGCGGACGACGACACTCCCTGCGGCCACCAGCGCAGGTCGCGGCGGTCGGCCCGGTCGAACCGCCACGCCTGACGCACCGCGCGGGCCGGCACCCACGACCGCCGCGCGCGCCGCGGCAGGTCGGCGAGCACGGCACCCAGACCGGCGCGACCGCCGACGGCCGCGGCGAGGGCGTCCACCTCGGCGACGTTCTCGTCGGTGCGGACGAGGTGGAAGCCGGGCACGGTCACGGTCACTAGCCTGCCGGACATGGGCGAGCGCCGGGCGGTGGTGGGGGCCGCGGTGCTGCGCGACGGCCGGCTGCTCGCCTGCCGCCGAACCGCGCCCGCCGAGGTCGCGGGCGGCTGGGAGCTGCCGGGCGGCAAGGTCGAGCCCGGAGAGTCACCGGAGGCGGCACTCGTGCGCGAGGTGGCCGAGGAGCTCGGCATCGCCGTCCGGGTCACCGGCTGGCTCGACGGGTCCTCGCCGATCGGCGACACCCACGAGCTCACGGTGGCCATCGCCGAGGTCGTCCGCTGGACGCCGCGTCCGGTCGAGCACGACCGGCTCCGCTGGCTGCGCGCCGACGAGCTGGACGACGTCGCGTGGCTGCCCGCCGACCGGCCGTTCCTGGCTCAGCTGAGCAGGGAGCTGCGGGGCTGACCGCGGCGGGGCCTCAGGCGTTGCACGCGAAGTACGCGTCGTACCCGAGCATCATCTCCAGCACGTGGTACGACGGCTCGAGGTCGAGCTCGATCATGACGACGTCGCCGTCTCGGTCGAGCTCGGCCTGCCCCAGATCGGAGACCGGGTCGCCGGTGCTCGTGCTGCGCCCGGTGTCGAAGTACTCGGTACGGGCCTCCAGGTCGTCCTCGGCGGCGTCGTCGTCGTCGAACTGGAGGCGAGCGGACAGCGCGACGGTGTCGTCGTCGGTGCTCGCGAGGAGCCCCCTCCGGGTCACGTCGCCCAGGTCGGCGACGCCGAGCTCCAGCTGCTCCTTGCTGTGGCCCCCGCATCCCACGTCGCGTTGCAGGAAGGCGTACTCCACGTCGTCGACGTCATCGACGACGGCGTCGAAGGTGCCGGCATCGGCCAGCGAGTCGGCCTCGTCGTCGAGGACGGCGGTGACGCTGTCGAACGCGCTGGTCGTGATCACGAGGTGCTCCTCGGGCGCCACGATGAGCCCGTAGGCGAACTCGTCCGGGTAGCCCTCACCGATGTACCCGACGTCGTCCGTGCCGGTCTGCACCGCCTTCGACTCGAGCTGCGAGCGCCCGTCGACCTCCTCGTGATCGAAGCCGGCGCGTACCAGGTCGGTCACGACCTCGTCGAGGTCGACGTCGTCGGCCACCTTGTAGATGTCGGTCGGTCCGAAGCCGCGGCCGCCGGGCACCGGCGCGTGCACCGCCCACTCCACGTCCAACTCGCTGAACGCGACCGCCTGCATGGTCTCGAGGTACGGGTGGAGCCCGGAGGGGGGCGCGAGGTACAGGTCGGTGGCGCGCCGGTACTTCCGGACCCCGGCCGCGTCAGCAGGCGTCGTGAGGTCGTCCAACCCGAGCCGCTCGGCCAGCGCGGACCGGTTCACGAACTCCGCCTCGGTGACGGTGGCGGGCACCAGGTCGAGCGCATCGGCGAGGGTGTCGTCGTCACCGCCGAGGAGCTGGCAGGCGGTGAGGGAGGAGGTGGCGAGCAGGAGGACTGGGAGGAGTAGCACCAACGCGCGTCGGGGCGGACGCATCCTCATCGCAGCATCATGACGCCTCTGCGCGAGGCCCGCACCAACCTTCGTCAGGGAGCGCAGGCGAAGAACGCGTCCGATCGGTACACCATCTCGAGAGCACTCCGAGGGTTCTCGAGGTCGAGCTCCATGCGGACGATGTCGCCGTCCTGCTCGAGCTCGGCCGAGCCCAGGTCGGAGACGGGTTCGGCCGTGAGCAGGCTCGTGCCGTTCTCGGCGTAGTCCTGTCGCGCGTCGAGGTCCGCCTCGGCGGCCCCGTCGTCCTCGAACTGCAGCCGGCCCGAGACCGCGACGTCGTCGTCGTCGGTCCGCACGAACATGCCGATCCCGTTCGGTGTGCCGAGCTCCCCGACGCCCGAGTCCGCGATGAGCTCCTCACTGGCCCGCTCGCCGCCGCAGGCCGGATCGCTGAGCATGACCGCGGCCTCGACGTCGTCGTCGGCGGCGAGATCATCGAACCGGCCCGAGTCGGTGAGCGAGTCCTCGTCGTCCTCGAGCACCTCGACCACCCGGTCGAGGTCACCACCACGGACGATCAGGTCCTCGTCCGGGTCGACGAGGATCCCGAAGCCGAACTCGAACGGGTAGCGGCCGTCGATCAATGACGAGTCCAAGTCGGTGACGTCGGTCGGGTCGTCGACCGTGAGCATCGTGCGGCCGTCGACCTCCTCGCTGGCGAAGCCGGCATCCTCCAGGTCCTCGACGAGCTCGTCGAAGTCGACGTCGTCCACCTTGTAGACGGCGGTCCTCGGGCCGTCGTCGCCCGCGGCCTCGACGGCCCACTGGACGTCGAGCTCGCTGAACGCAGCGTCCTGCATCGCGTCGAGATAGGGCAGCAGCGACGTACCGCCCACGGCGTCCTCCCGGGTCGCCTCCACGTAGTCGTCGAGCTCGCCGTCGTCGGCGCCGGTTGCGAGGTCGTCGACCCCGAGCCGCTCGGCCATCGCGGCGCGGTCGACGAAGTAGACCTCCGTGGCGTCACCCGGCACGACCTCGAGAGCGTCGTCGAGCGAGGAGCCGTCACCCAGCAGCTGGCAGGCGGTGAGCAACGGCGCGATGAGAGCCAGCGCGACGAGCGCTGCAAGGGCGCGACCCCTTGCCCCAGACGGCGCCAGCGCCGCCCAGGCGGCACGCTGGCGGCGTTGCCGTCGCTTGGAAGGCGCCCAGCCTGCCAGCGCTCCGGCGCCTTGCCATCGCACCACCTGGACGACGCTGACATCCGCCTCGGACAAGGAGTCACGCCCTGGGCA
>CAWEHA010000011.1:0-14323 GCA_963808855.1 uncultured Actinomycetota bacterium
GCGACGACGGCCGGCTCACGTCGTTCACCGTGATGGTGCGGCCGCTGCGGGGGCTGGAGGCGCTCATCGAGGCGATGGCCGCGCAGCTCGCCTCCGCTCAGCAGCGCTCGTAGGTGTCTGCCTCGAGGTCGAGGCAGACGGTCCCGAGGGAACGCGGCCTGAGGTTCACGTCCCCGCCCTCCTCGACCGTCACCCACCGGTACACCTCGAACCTCCGGCTCGCCGAGCCCGCCCGCACGCGGGTGTACAGGCCGGCGCCGTTCTCGCTGGTCCAGGTGTCGTAGAGCGGTGGCGAGATCCCGAACGGCACGCTGTTCAGGTTCGGCGTCACGACCACGAGGCCACCCCCTGCGCTCCCGACCACGACGTCGAGTGCGTCGAACCCGCCGGAGGTGTGGCGCACGAGGTAGCCGTGTCCGTAGGGGACCTCCAGGGGCCTGGCAGCGAACGTGAGCTGCACCCGGGAGAGCGAGCCCGGCGCGCCGGAGTAGTCGGGGAGGCTGACGCCGGCGCCGCTGCCCTCGAAGGTGACCGAGAGCTCGGTCCGTCCCAGCGTCGCGATGGACCCGTCGGGGAATGTCACGTCGCGTCCCTCGGCCATCCAGCCCGGGTCGTCCTCGGGAAGCAGCTTCGGGAGCGGCCGGGGGCCCGGCGTCGAGGACGTCGAGTCGGTGGCGGTCGGTCGCTCGGTGGCGGTCGGGCGGTCGGCCGGCTGCTGGTCGGCGCCGTCGTCCTGACCGGCCACGACCACGACCGCGATCACGATTACCAGGGCGGCCGCCACCCCGGCGGCCAGCGCGGGGAGCAGGGCGCGGCGTCGTAGCGGCGTCGCCTCGGCGGGCGTCGCGGCGGGCTCCAGGTGCTCGGCACGCACCTGGTCGGCGCGGACGTGGAGGGCCTCGGTGAGGCGTTCCTCGAGGGTGGTCATCGGTGCTCTCCCAGGCTCTTCTCGAGGGCGTCGAGGGCGCGGCTGGCGGTGGACTTCACGGCGCCGCGGGAGATCCCGCAGGTCTCGGCTATCTCGGCCTCCGACAGCCCCGACCAGTAGCGCAGGACGAGCACCTCCCGCTGCCGCGGCGCGAGCCGGCCGAGGGCGGCGAGCACCTCGCGGTGCTCCTCGGCCAGCACGGTGAGGTCGTCGGGTCCCGCCGAGCCGGGATCGCGGGGTGGCACGTGAGCCCGCTGGGTGCGGCGACGGCGCAGCGCCGAGCGCGCGCCGTTCACCACCGAGGTGCGCAGGTAGGCGAGCGCGGCGTTGTCGTCGCGCAGCCGGTGGGTGCGTCCCGCGAGCGAGGCGAACGCGTCCTGCACGACGTCCTCGGCGGACGCGAGGTCGTCGACCAGCAGGATCGCCAGGCGCACCAGCGCGAGGCGGTGCGCCGCGAAGAGCTCGGCCAGGTCGGCCACGGCCGCGCCTCCCGCCGTCTCGGTGATCACACCCTCAAGACGTCCGAGCGTGACGCAGGTTGCTCCCGCGGCGCGACTTTCTCAGGCGCCGAAGGCGCCGGCGAGCTGGACGCTGCCGATGCCGAGTGCGACGGCGGCCATCACGAGCAGCGCGAGCGCGACCGAGCGACGGCGGAAGAGGGTGGCGACACCGCCGAAGAACAGGGTGAGGGCGAACAGCACGGTGGCGAGCTCGAACTGGTCGCCGACCTCGTCGGCCTTGGCGCCGTCGTCGTACAGCTTCTCGGCCTCCTTCTGCTTCGCCTCGGCCTCGGCGAAGTCGGCGATGACGTACGGGTTGGTCTCGTCATCCTCGAACGGCGTGGCGGCGTCCTCGTCCTCCAGCCACCAGTCGACGGCCGTGACGAGCTCCTCGCGCATGAGCTCGGTGCGCAGGTACTCGGCGAGCTCGGGCTCGTCGCTCTGGAGCGCCGTGGCGTACTGGACGAAGATCTGCTGGTCCTGCGCGAGAACCTGGTTGCCCTGGTTGTAGAAGAAGTTGGCGTCGCCCAGCGACGCGTTCGAGTTGCTGTAGCCCTGCAGCGCGTCACCGTCGGTGAGCGCGGCCTGGTAGGCCGACAGGGCCGTGAGGGTCGCCGCGATGCCCAGCAGGACGGCAGCAAGAATGGTGAGCCGGCCCTCGGCGGGCTCGGCGGGCATCTCGACGAAGGTCTCGGTCACGACCGGAGGCTAGTGCCCCCGGAGCGCCTGCGGCCGGTGGTTGAGCGGACATGACCCGAACGGGCCATCGCGGCTGTGGGGTCGAGGTGTTGACTGGTGGCATGGAGTATCGACGACTCGGAGCCAGCGGTCTGGAGGTCTCGGCCGTCACCCTCGGCTGCATGAGCTGGGGCGACCCGTCGCGCGGCGGGCATCCATGGGTGCTGAGCGAGGACGACGCCCGGCCGATCGTGCGCGCCGCCCTCGAGGCGGGGGTGACGACCTTCGACACGGCGAACGTCTACTCGGGCGGCAGCAGCGAGGTGATCACCGGGCGGCTGCTGAAGGAGCTCGCCGACCGTGACGACGTCGTGATCGCCACCAAGGTGCACGGCCGGATGCGGCCGGGGCCCAACGGGGCTGGTCTGTCGCGGGTGGCGATCCTGCGCGAGATCGACGAGAGCCTGCGCCGGCTCGGTGTCGACCACGTCGACCTCTACCAGATCCACCGCTGGGACTACGACGTGCCGATCGAGGAGACGATGGAGGCACTGCACGACGTGGTGCGGGCCGGGAAGGTGCGCTACCTCGGGGCGTCCTCGATGTGGGCGTGGCAGTTCGCACGTGCCCAGCACGTCGCCGAGCTGAACGGCTGGACGCCGTTCGTGTCGATGCAGAACCACTACAACCTGCTCTACCGCGAGGAGGAGCGGGAGATGCTGCCGCTCTGCGACGACCTCGGTGTCGGCGTGCTGCCGTGGAGCCCGCTGGCCCGCGGCCGGCTCACCCGCGACTGGGACGCCGAGACCAGCCGGAGCGAGACCGACGAGTTCGGCGCCACGCTGTACCGCGACGGCGACCGGGCCGTCGTCGACACCGTCGCCCGGGTGGCCGAGCGGCGCGGCGTGCCGCGGGCGCAGGTGGCCCTCGCCTGGCTCCTGCACCAGGACGCCGTCACCTCACCCATCGTCGGCGTCACCAAGCCGCACCACCTCGACGACGCCGTGGCCGCCGTCGACCTCGAGCTGACCGACGACGAGCTCGCGGAGCTGGGCGCGGACTACGAACCGCACGCGGTGGCCGGCCACCGGTAGGTCCACGGTCTCCTCATCAGCCGTCGACCCGCTTCATGTCGGTCCACCCCGAGTACCCCCGCTCCTCCAGCAGCTCGGCGACGCGCGCCAGCGATGGGAACGAGGCGACGACCTGCCGGTCGAGCAGCTGGGCGAGCTGTCCGTTCATCGCGTCCGCCTCGGGGTCGACCTCGGCCCAGGCGTCCTCCATCTGCTCGAAGATCGCGACCAACCGGTCGGCGACCCCCACCAGCCGTGGGTCGTCGACGCTCCAGTCCGCGGCGTCCTGGAGCAGGAGGTACATCTCGCGGAACTCCGGGACGTCGAGGTCGCGCTGCTTCTGCGCGATCCAGAGCGGCACCCGGTCGGGCATCTGGGCGGCGAGGATCATCCAGGCGTCGCCTTCGAGCCGCACGCCCTCCTCACTCACGCCGATGGCGCGGAGCCGGTCGAGGTACTCGACCACCTCCGCGGGCAGCGCCAGCTCGGCCGCCCGCGGCAGCGCGGCCACCGCCGCCCGGTGCCGCTGCAACCGCCGGATCTCCTTGCGGAGCTGGGCGTCGACCTCCTCGAGGGCGGCCGCGAAGGTGGCGTCGTCGGCCCGGAGCAGCTCCTTGACCCGGGCCAACGGGACGCCGGCCTCACCGAGGGTCCGGATGCGCAGCAGAGTCACGACGTCCTCGGCGTCGTAGCGGCGGTAGCCGGAGGCGTCGCGCTCCGGCTCGGCGAGCAGGCCGCGCTGGTGGTAGTGCCGGACGGCCCGCACCGTCACACCCGCGAGCCGGGCCGCCTCGCCGATGGTGAGCACGCCTCCGATCATCGCCGCACCTCAGGCGAGCTTGCGACGGTAGGTCGTCATCGCGAGGGCGTAGGCGACCACGAGGATGCCGACGCACCAGGCGAGCGCGACCCAGACCTCGGCGCCGACCGGCTGCTGGGCGAACAGGTTGCGGAGCGTGTCGACGATCGACGTCACCGGCTGGTGCTCCGCGAAGGCACGCACCGGCCCGGGCATGGTCTCGGTGGGGACGAACGCCGAGCTGAGGAACGGCAGGAAGATCAGGGGGTAGGAGAACCCGGTCGCGCCGTCCGGGGACTTCGCGGTGAGGCCGGGGACGACGGCCAGCCAGGTCAGCGCAAGCGTGAACAGCACGAGGATCGCGGCGACCGCGAACCACGCCAGCACGCCCGCTCCCGTGCGGAAGCCCATGAGCAGGGCGACCAGCACCACCACCACGAGCGAGACCACGTTCGCCACCACGGAGGTCAGCACGTGGGCCCACAGCACCGACGAGCGGGCGATCGGCATCGACTGGAACCGCTCGAAGATGCCGTCCTTCATGTCGAGGTACAGCCGGAACGCGGTGTAGGAGATGCCGGTGGCCACGGTCATCAGGAGGATCCCGGGCAGCAGGTAGTCGACGTAGGAGCCCGTGCCCGCGCCGGTGTCGATGGCGCCGCCGAACACGTAGACGAACAGCAGCAGGAAGGCGATGGGCATGAGCGTCGTGGTGATGATGGTGTCGACGCTGCGGGTGATGTGGCGCAGCGAGCGCTTGAGCAGGGTCAGGGTGTCCTGGGCGGCGTATGCGGTCGTGGCGGTCATGCGTGGTCCTTCTCTCCGATGATCGCGAGGAAGATCTCCTCGAGGGTGGGCTGCTTCTCCACGTACTCGATCCGCGCCGGCGGCAGCAGCGCCTTGAGCTCGGCGAGCGTGCCGTCGGCGATGATGCGGCCGCGGTGGAGGATGGCGATCCGGTCGGCGAGGTGCTCGGCCTCGTCGAGGTACTGGGTGGTGAGGAGCACCGTGGTGCCCCGGCCGGCGAGCTCCTGGACGACGCTCCACACGTCCAGCCGCGCCTGCGGGTCGAGCCCGGTGGTCGGCTCGTCGAGGAAGATCACCGGCGGGTCGCCGATGAGGCTCATCGCGATGTCGAGACGGCGGCGCATCCCGCCGGAGTAGGTGGCGGCGGGCCGGTCGGCGGCGTCGACGAGGTCGAACCGCTCGAGCAGCTCCTCGGCGATCGCGCCGGCCTTCGGCAGGTGCCGCAGCTGGGCCACGAGCACCAGGTTCTCCCGCCCGGTGAGGATCTCGTCGACGGCGGCGAACTGCCCGGTGAGGCTGATCGACTCCCGCACCTGCGCGCCCTCGGCGGCGACGTCGAAGCCGTTGACGTGGGCGGTGCCGCCGTCGGCCCGCAGGAGGGTGGAGAGGATCTTGACGACGGTGGTCTTGCCGGCGCCGTTCGAGCCCAGGAGTGCGTAGATGCTGCCCGGGGGGACCGTCAGGTCGACGCCCTTCAGCACCTTGTTGTCGCCGTAGGACTTGGTGAGCCCGGCGATCTGGATGGTGTGCGTGGTGGTCATGCAGACCAGGGTGCAACCCTGACGCTGGGTCAGGGTCAAGCCGGTTCGTCAGCCGTTCGGCGGCGCACCGCCGAGGGCGAACAGCCTCTCGGTGCGCAGCGTCAGCCACGGCCAGCACGCCTTGACGAACAACATGACCGCGGTGCCGGCGACGAGCATGCCCGTGACGTTGACCGCGAGCTGCGCCGCCGAGCCCCATATCTCGTCACGATCGAGCACGGCGACGCCCAGGGCCAGGTTGCCGGCGGCCGGCACGGTGGTCACGCTGATGAAGACGCCCACCATCGTGTTCGTCTTCGAGATCGCCAGGGCGAGCGCCCCCGCGGCTCCCGCGACCAGCGCCACGATGAACGACCAACGGTCCGGATGCCAGATGAACTGGGTGTTGGGTCGGGGTCGGGTGACCTGGTCGGCAGTCAGGAACTCGGTCTGCACCGCGACGACCGCTAGCACGGTCGTCACCGCCACGGCGAACAGGAACGCGAGGGCGAGCAGCAGGAGACTACGACCGACCAGGCCCCATCGTGACAACGCGATGCCCGCGCAGGCGGCAGCGATGGCGGAGAACTCGGGACCGACGACCATCGCGCCGATCACCAGGATCGCGGAGTCGGTGACCACGGCGATCGCGGCCAGGATCACCGCCAGGAACAAGAAGATGTGGAACGAGAGGGTCGGCACCGCGCCGGCTTCGGCCTGAGCCTCCACCGACTCCCAGATGACGGCGTCGTCAGGGTGACCGGGTACTCGGTCCTCCAGGAGCTTCGCGCCCGCGAACGGCGTGCTCACGGGGCTCGTCACCACGATGCTGCCCTGGTGCGCGAGGCCGACCAGGTCGAGCTGCGACAGCAGGTCGCCGGCCGCCTCCCGCGCCACGTCGCACTCCACCAGATCACCGACGGGAGCCACGACCGCACCGCGCTGGACGGTGAGATTGGTGAGGCAGTCGTTGTCGCGAAGGACGGACAGCACCGACTCCGTCAGATCGGCCGGAGCCGTGAGACGTAGGTGCAGGAGCATGCGACTCAGGTTAGGGCGGGCCGACCCGTCACCACCGTCAGGAACCGGGCGATCGCCGTCAAGGAAGCGTCAAGACGTGCCGGATCCGCCGTCGGAGGCGGGTGCGATGGGCCGCGTGATGGATGTTGTCTACCTGCTGACCACCGTGGTGGCGTTCGCGCTGCTCGCGGTGCTGGTCGGCGTCCTCGACCGGTGAGCACCCGATGAGCGAGACCCTGCCGGCACTCGGGCAGATCGCGGTGCTGGTGGCGCTGCTCGCGGCAGCGGTCCCGTACACCGGCCGGCTCCTCGCCCACCTCTACACCTCCGAGAGGCACCTGGCGGTGGAGCGAGGTGCCTATCGGGTGCTGCGGGTCGACCCCGACGCCGACCAGCACTGGCGTGCGTACGCGATGTCGGCGCTGGGGTTCTCGCTGGCCGGGATCCTGCTGCTCTACGGGCTGCAGCGGCTCCAGGACCACCTGCCGTACTCGCTGGGCTTCGCGGCCGTGCCGGCCGACGGCGCCTGGAACACCGCTGTCAGCTTCGTGACGAACACGAACTGGCAGTGGTACTCCGGCGAAGTCACCATGGGTCACCTGGTGCAGGCCACCGGCCTCACCGTGCAGCAGTTCGTGTCGGCAGGCGTGGGCATGGCGGTCGCCGCCGCGTTCGCGCGCAGCCTGGCGCGGCGCGGCGAGGACGACGTGCGCGGGCGGGTCGGCAACTTCTGGGCCGACCTGGTGCGCACGGTGGTGCGGGTACTCCTGCCGTTCGCCTTCGTCTCGGCCGTGCTTCTCGTCGCGCTCGGCGTGGTGCAGAACCTGGCTCAGCAGAGCCCGATCACGACACTGACCGGCGGCGAGCAGACCTCCACCACCGGCCCGGTGGCGAGCATGGAGTCGATCAAGGAGCTCGGCACGAACGGCGGCGGGTTCTTCAACGTCAACGCGGCCCACCCGTTCGAGAACCCGACGCCGGTGAGCAACCTGCTCGAGATCTTCCTGATCCTGCTGCTGCCGTTCGCGATGGCGTGGGCGTTCGGCCTGATCGTCAAGGACCGGCGCCAGGGCGCGGCGATCCTCACGGTGATGGCGCTGCTGCTCGGCGTCTCGGCGGCCCTCCTCACCTGGGCGGAGCTGGCCGGCCCCGGCACCGCGCCCGGCCTCGCCGGCGGGGCGATGGAGGGCAAGGAGGTGCGCTTCGGGACGGCGGGCTCGGCGCTGTTCGCGGCCGCCACCACCGGCACCTCCACCGGAGCCGTGAACGCCATGCACGACTCGCTGACGGCACCGGGCGGCGGCGTGGCGATGTTCAACATGATGCTCGGCGAGATCGCGCCCGGCGGTGTCGGCTCCGGCCTCTACGGCATGCTCATGCTGGCCGTCGTCACCGTGTTCCTCAGCGGGCTGATGGTCGGCCGCACGCCGGAGTACCTCGGCAAGAAGATCGGGCAGCGCGAGATCGTGCTGGTGGCGCTCTACGTGCTCACCACCCCGATCCTGGTGCTGGTCGGCAGCGCCGTGGCGCTCACGGCCGGCGACGGCCTGGCCGGGCTGCAGGAGAGCGGGCCGCACGGGTTGTCCGAGGCTGTGTACGCCGTCACCTCGGCGTCCAACAACAACGGCTCCGCCTTCGGCGGGCTGACGTCGGGCACGCCGTTCTGGAACACCCTGCTCGGCCTGTGCATGCTCTTCGGCCGGTTCCTGCCGATGGTGTTCGTGCTGGCGCTCGCCGGCCGGTTCGCGTCCTCGCGAAGCCTGCCGCCGAGTGCCGGCACGCTGCCGACGCACCGGCCGCTGTTCGTCGTCCTGCTCTCCGGCGTGGCGCTGGTCGTGGTCGGTCTGACCTACGTGCCGGTGCTCGCGCTCGGCCCGATCGTGGAGTCGCTGTCATGAGTGCCCTCACCCCCGACCAGGTGACCGCGGCCCTGCCCGGCGCGCTGCGCAAGCTCGACCCGCGGGCGCTGCTCGCCACCCCCGTGATGCTCGTGGTGGAGATCGGCGCCGTCGCCACCACCGTGCTGTCGGTGGTCGACCCGAGCGTGCTCGGCTGGATGGTCACCGTGTGGCTCTGGCTCACGGTGGTGTTCGGGACCCTCGCCGAGTCGGTGGCCGAGGGTCGCGGCAAGGCGCAGGCCGCCAGCCTGCGGGCGTTGCAGACCGAGACCAACGCGCGGCGGCGGCTGCCGTCGGGCGAGGAGGAGTCGGTGCCGAGCACCTCGCTGCGGGCCGGCGACGTCGTGGTGGTCGAGGCCGGCGAGCGGATCCCCGGCGACGGCGACGTGATCGAGGGCGTGGCCTCGGTGGACGAGTCGGCGGTGACCGGCGAGTCGGCGCCCGTGATCCGGGAGTCCGGCGGCGACCGCAGCGCCGTCACCGGCGGCACCGTCGTGCTCTCGGACCGGATCGTCGTGCGGATCACCTCCGACCCCGGCCAGTCGTTCGTCGACCGGATGATCGCCCTGGTCGAGGGCTCGGAGCGGCAGCGGACGCCGAACGAGATCGCACTCAACGTGCTGCTCTCGTCGCTCACCGTGGTGTTCGTCGTGGTGACGGCGACGCTCTACTTCTTCGCCGACTACAGCGGTGCCCGGCAGGACGTGATCGTGCTGGTGGCACTCCTGGTGTGCCTGATCCCCACCACCATCGGCGCGCTCCTGTCCGCGATCGGCATCGCCGGCATGGACCGCCTGGTGCGCCGCAACGTGCTCGCCATGTCCGGCCGCGCGGTGGAGGCCGCCGGCGACGTCGACGTGCTGCTGCTCGACAAGACCGGCACCGTCACCCTCGGCAACCGCCACGCCACCGAGCTGCTCGCGCTCGACGGCGTCACTGCCGACGAGCTCGCCGAGGCCGCCCTGCTGTCGTCGCTCGCAGACGAGACGCCGGAGGGTCGCAGCATCGTCGAGCTCGTCGGCGGCGGTCGCGAGGTGCCGGCCGAGAGCAGCCTGGTGGAGTTCTCGGCCACCACCCGGATGAGCGGCATCGACCTCGACGGACGGGAGATCCGTAAGGGCGCCGCGTCCGCCGTCACGGCCTGGGTGGGCGCCACCGACCCGCGGTTGGACGAGCTGGTGAGCCGGGTCAGCGAGAGCGGCGGTACGCCGCTGGTGGTGGCCGAGCGCGGCCGCCTGCTCGGCGTGATCCACCTCAAGGACGTCGTCAAGGACGGCATCCGAGAGCGCTTCGAGGACCTGCGCGCGATGGGGATCCGCACCGTGATGATCACCGGCGACAACCAGGTCACGGCGCGGGTGATCGGCGAGGAGGCCGGCGTCGACGACGTGCTGGCCGAGGCCACGCCCGAGGACAAGATGGAGCTGATCCGCCAGGAGCAGCAGGGCGGCCGGATGGTCGCGATGTGCGGCGACGGCACCAACGACGCCCCCGCGCTCGCCCAGGCCGACGTCGGCGTCGCGATGAACACGGGCACGACCGCGGCCAAGGAGGCCGGCAACATGGTCGACCTCGACTCCGACCCCACGAAGCTCATCGACATCGTGGAGATCGGCAAGCAGCTGCTCATCACCCGCGGTGCGCTCACCACGTTCTCGGTGGCCAACGACGTGGCGAAGTACTTCGCGATCCTGCCCGCGATGTTCGTGGTCGCGTTCCCCGACCTCGACGTGCTCAACATCATGCGGCTGTCGTCGCCCCAGTCGGCGATCGTCTCGGCCGTCGTGTTCAACGCCCTGGTGATCGTGGCGCTGATCCCGCTGGCGCTTCGCGGGGTGGCCTACCGGCCGGCGTCGGCGGCCGACCTGTTGCAGCGCAACCTGCTCATCTACGGCGTCGGCGGCCTGGTGGCGCCGTTCGTCGGCATCAAGCTCATCGACCTCGTCGTCTCTCTGATCCCAGGACTCTGACCATGAAGGACCTCTACTCCCTCCTCCGCTTCAGCCTCGCGGGCCTGCGTGTGCTCGTGGCGTTCGTCCTCGTGCTCGGCATCGGCTACCCGCTGCTCGTCACCGGCATCGCTCAGGTGGCGTTCCCGTGGCAGGCCAACGGGTCGCTGGTCACGGAGTCCGGTGCCCACACCACCGACCCCGGCGACGCCGTCGGCTCGGCATTGCTCGGACAGGCGGTCGACGACGACGGGCTGTTCCTACCGCGACCCTCGGCCGCCGGCGACGGCTACGACACGCTCGGCACCTACGGCTCCAACTACGGGCCCGAGGCGCCGGAGCTGATCGACTCGATCAAGACCCTCAAGGCCGAGGTGGCCGAGCGCGAGGGGGTGCCGGAATCCGCGGTGCCGCCGGACGCCGTCACCGCGTCGGGCTCCGGCCTCGACCCGCACATCTCCGAGGCGTACGCCGCGATCCAGGTGCCGCGGGTCGCCGCAGCCCAGGGCCTCTCCGAGGACGACGTCCGCGACCTGGTGGCCGAGCACACCGACGGCCGCACCGCCGGCGTGCTGGGCGAGCCGCGGGTGAACGTGCTGCTGCTCAACCTCGCGGTGCTGGACGCTGCGGGAGGATAGGACCATGGCAGGACGGCGGGGCCGGTTGACGGTCTACCTGGGCGCCGCGCCGGGCGTCGGCAAGACCTACGCCATGCTCAGCGAGGCGCGACGCCGGGTCGACCGCGGCACCGACGTCGTGGTGGGACTGGTCGAGACCCACGACCGCACGAAGACGGCGGCCATGCTGGACGGGTTGGAGATCGTGCCGCGCCGCACCGTCGAGCACCGCGGCTCGACGTTCACCGAGATGGACACCGATGCGGTCCTGGCCCGGCAGCCGGCCGTGGTGCTCGTCGACGAGCTCGCCCACACCAACGTGCCGGGTGCCAGCCGGCACGAGAAGCGCGCCGGCGACATCGAGGAGCTCCGCGACGCCGGCATCGACGTGATCACCACGGTGAACATCCAGCACCTGGAGTCGCTCAACGACGAGGTGTTCCGCATCACCGGTGTGCGCCAGCGCGAGACCGTGCCGGACGAGGCGGTGCGCACCGCCGACCAGATCCAGCTCGTCGACATGGCCCCGGACGCGCTGCGGCGCCGGATGGCGCACGGCAACATCTACCGGGCGGACCGGGTCGACGCGTCGCTGACGTCGTACTTCCGGATCGGGAACCTCACCGCGCTGCGCGAGCTCGCGCTGCTGTGGCTGGCCGACCGCGTGGACGACGCCCTCGGCGACTACCGCAAGGCACACGCGATCGAGCACACCTGGCCGACCAAGGAGCGGATCGTCGTGGCCGTCACCGGCGGCACGGAGTCCGAGACCCTGCTGCGTCGGGGCGCCCGCCTCGCGCAACGGGCGGCCGGGTCGGAGCTGCTCGCCGTCCACGTGATCGCCAGCGACGGGCTCGCCGGCGTCGCCGACAGCCGCCTGGCCCGGGCGCACCAGCTGGTGAGCGCGCTGGGCGGCACGTTCCACTCGGTGAGCGGCGAGGACGTCGCGCAGGCGGTGGTCGACTTCGCGGTGGCGTCCAACGCCACCATGGTCGTGGTCGGCGTCTCCCGGCACGGCCGGCTGCGGCGGCTCGTGGCAGGCACCACCGGCGACCGCATCGCGTCGCTCGCCGGCGCGATCGACGTGCACCTGGTGACGCACGACGAGGTGTCGCGCAGCACCGGACGACGGCCGGTCGCGGTGCTGTCGCCGCTGAGCCTGCGCCGTCAGGTGGCGGGCTGGACCCTGGCGGTGCTGCTGCCCGTGCTGCTCACCGTCGGGTTGCGCGCCTTCGACGACACCGACCAGCTGCCGCTGGCCGAGATGGCGCTGCTGGCGGGCACCGTGCTCGTCGCGCTCGTCGGCGGCCTGCTGCCCGCGCTGCTCGCGGCCGTCGTCAGCTTCCTCGCCCTGAACTGGTTCTTCACGCCACCGGTCGGCACGCTCACCATCGCCGACCCGGCCAACCTGGCATCCCTGGTGGTCTACGTGGCGGTGGCCGCGGGGGTCGCGACCGTCGTCGACCGCGCGTCGCGGCGCTCGGCGGAGGCCGTGCAGGCCCGCACCGAGGCGGCCACGATGGGCTCGCTGTCGCGCTCGGTGCTCACCGGCCAGGACACCGCCGAGGCGATCGTGGAGCGGGTGCTGGAGATGTTCGGCCAGCGGTCGGTGGCCCTGCTCGAGGCGAGGCCGGGGGGCTGGGTGCGGTTGGCGTCGGCGGGACCCGACCCGTGCTCGCACCCCGACGAGGGCAACACCCGGGTGAAGGTGGACGACGACCACGTGCTCTCGCTGTGCGGCGACCCGCTGCGCGCCACCGACCAGCGGGTGCTGGAGGCGTACGCACTGCAGACCAGCCTGGTGCTGGAGTATCGGCGGCTGCGCGAGCGCGAGGAGCGGGCCGCCGCGCTCGAGGGTGCCGAGGCGACGTCGACGGCGCTGCTGCGCGCGGTGTCCCACGACCTGCGCACGCCGCTCGCCACGATGCGGGCCGCCGTCGACGGGCTCGTGAGCGGTGGCGACGCCCTCGGCGACGACGACCGCGCCACGCTGGTGGAGGCCCTGGACATCTCGACCGACCGGCTCGAGGAGCTCATCGACAACCTGCTCGACCTGTCGCGGCTCCAGACCGGGCTGCTCAAGCCCGTGCTGCGGGAGCGGAGCCTGGACGAGGTGCTTCCGTTGGCCGTCGCGGGCCACCCGCGCGGCGCCGTCGAGCTGCACCTGGCCGAGGACATGCCGCTGGTGTGCACCGACGCCGGCTTCCTCGAGCGGGTGGTGGCGAACCTGGTGGCCAACGCGGTGCGGGTCTCCGCCGGCACGCCGGTGCAGGTGCACGCCCACGCCGAGCCGGCGTCGGTGTCGGTGCTCGTCGTCGACCGGGGGCCTGGGGTGCCCCCCGCCGAGCGGGAGCGGATGTTCGAGCCGTTCCAGCGGCTCTCCGACGGCTCGCCCGGCGGGCTCGGGCTCGGGCTGGCCGTCGCGCAGGGCCTGACGACCGCCCTCGGCGGCACGCTCGAGGCAGAGGACACCCCGGGCGGCGGGCTCACGATGGTCGTCACGCTGCCGCGGCGGGCCGCGGCGTGAACGTCGGGCTGGGGCACACCGTGCTGGTGGTGGACGACGAGCCCGCCCTGGCCCGGGCCCTCGCGATCAACCTGCGCGCCCACGGCTGGCAGGTCGTCACCGCGGCCGACGGTCGCGCGGCCCTCGAGGCGGCGGCCGAGGTGCGGCCCGACGTCATCGTGCTCGACCTCGGCCTGCCCGACCTCGACGGCACCGAGGTGATCGCGGGGCTGCGGGGCTGGACGTCGGTGCCGATCGTCGTGCTCTCGGCGCGCCAGCACGGCGAGGACAAGGTGGAGGCGCTCGACCTCGGCGCCGACGACTACGTGACCAAGCCGTTCGCGATGAACGAGCTGATGGCCCGGCTGCGCGCCGCGGTGCGCCGGGGCGAGGCCGCGGGACCGGAGGCCGACACCGTGGTGGAGGTCGGCGACCTCGCCGTCGACCTGGCACGGAAGCGGGTCAGCAGAGCCGGTTCCGAGGTGCGGCTGACGCCGACCGAGTGGGCCTTCCTCGAGCTCCTCGCCCGCAACGTCGGCCGGCTGGTGGGGCGTGACCAGATCCTGCAGGAGGTGTGGGGACCCGCCTACGAGCGCGAGTACCACTACCTGCGCGTCTACGCCGCCCAGCTGCGCCGCAAGCTCGAAGACGACCCCGCCCATCCCCGCTGGCTCGTCACGACCCCCGGGGTCGGCTACACGCTGGGCTGACCCGACCTCGAACAGGAATTCCCGCGCTTCGAACAGCGAACTTCCTGTGGGAAGCGCGCAATTCACTGGTTCACCAGTGAATCGGACGTCGTTAAGCC
>CAWEHA010000012.1:0-35334 GCA_963808855.1 uncultured Actinomycetota bacterium
CGCGCCGCGGCGAACAACACTCTGCCGGCGCGCGCCGACCTCGCGGCATCGCGTCGCGCTGGGCGTCGCGGGCCGGCCGGAGCCGGGTGCGGGTCGTGCTCGACGACGCCGCGCTGCCGCGGCTGCTCGGCACCCGCCGCGCGCTGCCTGCGCCGCCCGAGCCCTCGGCGGCCGCCGTCGACCTGGCCCGCCGGGTCGCCGCCCCACTCGGGCTGCTCGTGCTGCCCGACCGGCGGGCCGCGCTGCTGCGCCGCACGCTGCTGCCCCGGCTGCTCGACGCCGACCCGGACGGCGCAGCGCTCGTCGTGCCCGCCCAGCACGCCGAATGGCTCACCGACCGCGCCGAGCGGCTGCGTGAGGCCGTGGTGTCCGCTGACTACCCTGTGGTGGGCAGCCCGGACGGGCTCCGGCCCGCGCGACGGCCGGGGCCTCGGACGGCGGGAGCGCGGAGTCCGACGCCGCCGTCCTCGCGCTCGCGCTGCGGCTGCTGCTCGCCGGAGGGGAGGAACGATGAGCCGCAAGGTGGTCCTCCACGTCGGCACCCCCAAGACCGGCACCTCCTACGTGCAGGACGTGCTGTTCCGCAACCAGCGCACCCTGCTGCGCCACGGCATCCTCTACCCGGCCGACCGGCACGACGCCCAGTTCCTCGCCGGCCTCGACCTGATGCGGATGCCGTGGGGCGGCCTGGAGAAGGAGGCGATCGGCGCTGGGACGTGCTCGCCGAGCGGGTGCGCCACCCCGACGGCACGGCGATCGTCAGCCACGAGATCCTCGCGACGGCGTCCCGCTCGCAGGTGGGCCGGGCGCTGGCCTCGCTCGGCGACGCCGAGGTGCACCTGGTGCTCTCGGCGCGCGACCTGGTGCGGCAGATCCCCGCGGAGTGGCAGGAGAACGTCAAGCACCGCGCCTCGATCACCTACCAGTCGTTCCTCGAGCAGATCCGCGACCCCGAGCGGTCGAGCCGGATCGCCAGCTGGTTCTGGGGCGTGCAGGAGGTGCCCGAGATCCTCCAGCGGTGGGCGCACGACCTCCCGCCGGAGCGGGTGCACCTCGTCACCGTGCCTCCGCCCGGCGGCGCGCCCGAGGTGCTGTGGAAGCGGTTCAGCCAGGCCCTCGACCTCGACGGCATCGACCTCGACCACGACGGCGGCCGGTCGAACCCCTCGCTCGGCGCCCCGGAGACGGCGCTCATCCGCCGCATCAACCGGTCCGCCAACCGCGACCTCCCGCCCGCCCACTACCGCCCGCTGGTGCGCGAGCTGCTCGCCCACCAGACGCTGTCGCAGCGGCGCTCCTCGCCGCGGCTGGGGCTCCCGCCCGACCACTACCCGTGGGTGGCCGAGGTGGAGCAGACCTGGGTGGACGCCGTCCGCGACGGCGGCTACGACGTCGTCGGCGACCTCGGCGAGCTGCTGGGCCCCGCCCCGGAGTCCTGGAGCGACCCCGACCAGCCCGACGAGCAGGAGGTGGCCGGCGCCGCCGTCGACGCCATCCGGGCGCTGCTGCTCGACAACGCCCGGCTGCGCGACGCCGAGGGCCGGCTGCAGGGCGAGCTCGACGAGAGCCGCCGCGCGCTCGAGCGGTCCTACCTGCGGCCCACCTACCGGCTGCGCGAGAAGGTGGTGCGCCGGCTGCAGTCCAGCGGCGTCGGCCGGGTGCTGCTCCGCGGCTATCGGGTGGTGCGGGGCAGGAACTCGCGGTCGGCGTAGCGGCCGACCCGCCAGGTGGCGTAGGCGTCGGTGCCCATGCCGACGAGCCCGCCGACGAACGGCACCTTCTTGCCGACGAAGGCGGCCGCCCGCTTGCCGGTGATCCGCTCGAGCAGGTCGGAGGCCACCTGCGCCGACACCAGCGGGTCGAGGCTCAGGTCGTGCACCGGCGCGGTGGCGATCGCCATCGGCGGGGCGGGCAGCTTGCGCTTGCGCACCAGCTTCTTCACCTCGTCCTCGCCGAGGATCGTCACGAGGATGGCGTTGCGCACCCGCGGGTCGGCGAGGTCGTAGCCGCGCAGGTGCGCGATACCGGCGACCATCCGGCACTGCAGCAGCGTGACGCCGGCGATGTTGGCGGGCACGGTGATCGCCATCGTCACCAGGCCGCCGAGGTTGGTGGCGAAGCCCTGCACGCCGGCCCACCGCACGTGGTTCTCGATCACCTCGTGGATCGCGCGGTCGACGTCGCCGCGCTGCTCGGCGAGCTGCTTCTCGGCGGCCGCCGCGGCGGGCGGCAGCGGCCCGACGCCGTCCAGCGCGCGGGCGAGCGCCTCGCGCACGAAGGAGGCCGACAGCCCCGGCGCCGCCTCGGCGAGCTTGGGCGCGAGCACCGGAGCCAGGCGGGTGCCCAGCTTCTGCACGGCGGAGCGCGGGACGGCCATGACCAAATCCTAGAGAGCGCACCTAGGGTCGCCGCGTGGATCCGGTCGAGCCGCCGCCGACGCCGTGGGCGTTCCCCGACCCGGCCGCGTTCGACCCCGACGACGACCTGGTGGCCGTCGGCGCCGACCTCGAGCCCGGCACCGTGCTCGCCGCCTACCGGCGCGGGCTGTTCCCGATGCCGGTGGGCGGCCGGCGGCAGCCGATGGCCTGGTGGTCGCCGGTGCGCCGCGGCGTGCTGCCGCTCGACGCGCTGCGGGTCTCGCGCTCGCTGCGGCGCTCGTGCCGCGACGTCGAGATCCGGGTCGACACCGCCTTCGCCGAGGTGGTCGAGGCCTGCGCCGACCCGCGCCGTCCGGGGGCCTGGATCGACCGCCGGATCCGCGAGGCCTACCTGCGGCTGCACGCGCTGGGGTGGGCGCACTCGGTGGAGTCGTGGCGCGAGGACCGGCTGGTCGGCGGGCTGTACGGCGTCGCCGTCGGCGGCCTGTTCGCGGGCGAGTCGATGTTCCACCGCGAGCGCGACGCCTCGAAGGTGGCGCTGGTGGCGCTGGTCGAGCGGCTGCGCGACGAGCACGCCGACCGGCGCCTGGTCGACGTCCAGTGGGTCACGCCGCACCTGGCGAGCCTGGGCGTCGTCGAGGTCGACCGCACCCACTATCTGTCCCGGCTTCCCGCGCTGGTCACCGCCCCGCCACCGGACTTCAGCAGGCTGTAGCCGCCGGTCCAGACCGACTCGCGCGATCCGGCGTTTCCCACTGGCATGAAACCGGTCCGGTGGGGGAGGGTTCGCGCGACACCCAGGTCCCCGAAAGGACATCGCTATGACGACCATCAAGCGCACCATCGGCGCCGTCGGCGCCGCTATCCTCCTCGCCGCCGCCCTCACCGCCTGCGGCGGTGGGCCTCCGGCGCCCCCGACGACGCCAGCAACAAGGACTTCTGCAACGCCTTCACCGAGGAGCCGAAGGACGCCGACAGCAAGGACACCGACAAGGCCGCCGACTCCATCCACGACTACGCCGAGAAGCTCCAGGAGGTCGGCACGCCCGAGGACCTCGACGGCGACGCCCGCGAGGGCTTCGAGATCTTCGTCGACTTCCTCACCGACATCGACGGTGACGACATCAAGGACTTCTCGGACGCCGAGGACAGCTCCGATGTCTTCGACGGCGACGACTCCGACAAGGTCGACGCGTTCATCGAGAAGACCCTCGAGGTCTGCCGGCCGAGCTCGGCGGTGGTGAGGGATGAGCCTCGTGCGCACGCTGGCCGCGGTAGCGGCCTCGGTGCTGCTCGCCGGCACGCTCACCGCCTGTGGCGGTGCGCCGACCGACGCCAGCAAGGAGGACTTCTGCAACGACGTCCACAACGCCGAGCCGGACCTGGAGGGCCTCGACGAGAACTCGTCGAACGCGGAGATCGCGAAGCAGTTCAAGGAGGAGTTCGACAAGATCACCGAGCGCGCCGAGGAGGTCGGCACCCCCGAGGACATCCCGGACGACGCTCGCGAGGGCTTCGAGATCACCCTCGAGAAGGCGAAGGACCTCAGCGAGGACGACATCGAGAAGGCCATCGAGGACGAGAAGGACCCGTTCGAGGACGACCTGAGCGACGACGAGAAGGAGAAGACGGAGGCCTACAACGAGTGGGCGAACGAGTACTGCGGCGACGGCTCCGAGGAGTGACCGCCTGACGCAGCGATGACGAGGGCCGGTCACCCGTGGGGTGGCCGGCCCTCGTGCTGTCCGAGCGTGGTCAGACGACCTGCGGTGGGCGGTCGGTCTCGCTCACCATCGGCCGGCCGGCGTCGGCCCAGTCGACCATGCCGCCGTCGAGGTTGACGGCGTCGCGGCCCTGCTGCACCAGCCAGCCCACCGCGCGCGCCGAGCGGCCGCCGACCTTGCACACCACGAGGGTCTGCCCCTCCGGCAGCTCGCCGACCCGGGCGGCCAGCTCGCCGAGCGGCACGTGGACGGCGCCGTCGATGTGGCCGTGGTCGAACTCCAGCTGCTCGCGCACGTCGAGCACGACCAGCCCGTCCGGCATCGGGTCGGGCACGCCGGAGACGGCGACGGTGGGGACGTTCATCGGGGTCACGTTACCGAGATCGCCCCGGTGGTCTCGACGCGTCCGTCGCGGCTTCGTTCCTCAGCCGCGGGGCTTGCTCGACCTTCGCTCGCGACGTGACCGAGCTCGTCCCTCGCTCGGTCACTGCTCGCTCACTTGAGCAGCCGACTCATCCGGCGGTCGGCGAGCGGCTTGCCGCCGGTCTGGCAGGTGGGGCAGTACTGGAGGCTGGAGTCGGCGAAGGACACCTCGTGCACGGTGTCGCCGCACACCGGGCAGGCCTGGCCGGTGCGGCCGTGGACGGCGAGGTGGGACTTCTTCTCGCCCTTGAGCTCGCTGGCGGCCAGGCCGCGGGAGCGGTCGACGGCGTCGCCGAGGGTGGTGCGGACGGCGTCGTAGAGCACCGCGAGGTCGTCGTCGTCGAGGCTGGAGGCGGGCTTGAACGGCGACATCCGCGCGGCGTGCAGGATCTCGTCGGAGTAGGCGTTGCCGATGCCGGCGATCGTGCCCTGGTGCCGCAGCACGCCCTTGATCTGCTTGCGGCCCTCGCGCTCGAGGATCGCGCGCAGCGACTCGATCGTGAAGTCGTCGGTGAGCGGGTCGGGCCCGAGCGAGGCGATGCCGGGCACCTCGAGCGGGTCGCGCACGACGTACATGGCGAGGCTCTTGCGGGTGCCGGCCTCGGTGATGTCGAGCCCGGCGCCGGAGTCGAGCACCACGCGGACGGCGAGCGGCGACTTGTTGCTCGGGCGCGGCGGCACGGGCGGCACCTCCTCGCGCCAGCGCACCCAGCCGGCGCGGGCCAGGTGCAGGATCAGGTGGAGCCCGGACACCTCGATGTCGAGGAACTTGCCGTGCCGGCCGACGCCGTCGACGAGGGTGCCGTGGAGCGCGGTGACCGGCGGGTCGAAGGTCTTGAGCGCGCTGAAGGCCACCAGGTGCACGGTGGTGACGGCACGGCCGGCCAACCGCCCGCCCAGGTCGAGAGCGAGCGCCTCCACCTCGGGCAGCTCAGGCACCCCGCCAGTGTCGCACCAGACGCCGACGCCGGGCAGCCGTCGGGCAGGATGGCGAGCATGACCGCCGCACGTGTCCTGGGCACCGCCGGAGACACCCGCGGCGGGCCGAGTGCGGCACCGACCCGGGGGCGCAGCCGCTGTCGGGCACGGTGACCAACCCGACGCGGCGCAGCCTCGACTACGTGATCACGTTCAACTGGATCAACGACACCTCCGACGTGCTCGGACGCGGCTTCGTCGTGGTGGACGACGTCGGGGCCGGCGAGTCGGCAGACTGGTCGCTCGAGGCCGAGGTCGTGGACGGCGCCACCCAGTGCGTGCCCAACGTGCTGCGCGGCACCGTGGGCGACCAGGGCTGACCGGACCGACCGAGCCGAGCGCAGGAGCCGCCGATGCCCACGCAGGTGGTCGCCCACCGCGGTGCCAGCCACGACGAGGCCGAGCACACCCTCGGGGCCTACCTGGCCGCGCTCGACGCCGGCGCGGACGGCCTGGAGTGCGACGTCCGGCTCACCGCCGACGGCCACCTCGTCTGCGTGCACGACCGCACCCTGCGGCGCACCGGGGGCTCGCCCGGCCTGGTGTCGACGATGGACCTCGCCGAGCTCAACGAGCTCGACTTCGCCGCCTGGAAGCACCCGTGGGCCGACCTCGACGACGAGGCGCCGGACCGCGAC
The DNA here is from genome assembly GCA_963808855.1 of uncultured Actinomycetota bacterium. GTDB lineage: Bacteria > Actinomycetota > Actinomycetes > Propionibacteriales > Nocardioidaceae > Nocardioides. The sequence goes on from CAWEHA010000012.1 coordinate 6,142, forward strand.
GAGACCCTCGACCGGGTGCTCACGCTGCGCAAGCTGCTCGAGACCGCCGCCGACTACGACCGGCGGGTCGAGCTGGCGATCGAGACCAAGCACCCGACCCGGTTCGGCGGGCTGGTGGAACGGCGGCTGGTGGAGCTGCTCGCCGACTTCGGCTGGGACCAGGCCGGTTCGCCGGTGCGGGTGATGAGCTTCTCGTTCACCGCCTTGCAGCGGGTGGAGCGGGCGGCGCCGGACATCCAGCTGGTGCAGCTCGTCGACAAGCCGCAGAGCTGGGCGATGCTCAAGCGGGTGGTGGGCCCGCACTGGTGGGTGGGGCCGGGGGTCGAGCTGCTGCACGAGCACCCGCGCACCTCGCAGAGCATCCGCCGGCGCGCGCCCGGCGTGCACGTGTGGACCGTCAACACCCGCGCCGACCTCGACGTCTGCCTCGACCTCGACGTCGACGGCGTCATCACCGACCGCCCGGCCTGGGTGCTCGGCGAACTCGGCCGGTAGCGTCCGGGCGTGGCCAAGAAGTCGCGCAACCGCAAGCCGTCGAACGAGGACACCGCACCCGGCGAGGTGGGCCCCCGCCAGCCCTGCCCCTGCGGCTCGGGCAAGCGCTACAAGGCGTGCCACGGCGCGCCCGGCGGCGGCGACGTCTGGGTGGCGCGCCCGTTCGAGGGCCTGCCGGGCGAGTGCGACCTGGTGGCGCTGCGCGAGCTGGTGCCGGCGGCGACGACGCCGCTCACGGTGTCGGTCGACGGCACCGAGCACACGGTGCGGCTGACCACCCTGCTGCCGGCCGCGTCCCCGGCGCTCGTGCACGAGTCCGGCCAGGTGTCGCTCGGGCTGCAGGTGCAGCACCAGTTCGGCGACCCGTCCCGCGACCTCGCGGCCGTGCTGGTGCGGGCGTTGGAGCACGCGGCGGCCGGCGAGTCGGGCGTGGTCGGGCTCACCGCCGCGCCCGGGTCCGGTCCGCGGATGCAGGACCTCGTGGTCTCCGACGCCCTCGACATCACCGTGCACGACGGCTTCGACTACTGGGTCGAGGACGTCGACGAGGAGGAGAAGGAGGCGCTCGCCGCGGCGCTGGAGCAGGCCAACGGCGCCATCGCGCCCAGCTCCCGGCTCGCGAGCGTCGAGGCGGCCTACTGGACCGACGTCACCACCAAGGAGCACCTGCGCTGGGTGCGGCCCGAGCCCGAGGACGCCGTCCTCGACGCGCTGGCGCGGCTGCACGTCTCCGGCGCCGACGTGATCGTGCCCGACGCCCGGCTGGTCGGGATGTTCCGCGCCCACGGACTGCTCACGCCGGTGTGGGACCTGCCCGTCGGCACCGGCGCCGAGGCCGTCGAGGACCCGGCCGCCGAGTTCGGCGCCGCCCTGGAGAAGGCGATGGCCGACGACAGCCCGCTCACCCCCGAGGAGCGCTCCGCCCGCTCCGGCCTCGCCTCCCGCCAGGTGAGCATCCGGTGACGGTGAGTGGTTTCGAGGCTCGTCGCTGGCGCTCCTCGCACCTCGACCACCGGAGCTGCCGGTGGTTGAGCTGCGAGGCCGGCTAGCGGCCGAGCCTCGAAACCACCGGCCGTCACGCCCGACGCAACGCCCAGGCGGGCAGCCGGGAGTAGCCCTTCGCCGACAGCCGGTGCACCCGGCGCAGCGTGAACGGGTCGTCGTCACCGAGGGCGTCGTGGGCTCCCTCGTCGACGAGCACGGTGCCGGGCCGCGCGGCGGAGGTGAGGCGGGCCGCCAGGTTCACGGTGCCGCCGTAGACGTCGCCGAGCCGGTTCACCACGGGGCCGTGGGCGAGCCCGGCGCGCACCTCGGGGAACTCGTCGGCGTCGTCGGCGCCGCGCTCGGTCATCCGCAGCGCCACCTCGGCGGCGGCCGGGAGGTCGTCGGCGACGTAGAGCACCTCGTCGCCGATGTTCTTGATGATCCGCCCGCCGGCCTCGGTGACCAGGTCGAGCGCGGTGCTCTCGAAGCGCTCCAGCCACGCCACCAGGTCGGGCTCGTCGAGCGCCTTGCTGCGGGAGGTGTAGCCCACGATGTCGACGAAGCAGACGGTCGCCGTCCCCTCGCCGGGGTCGTCGGGGTCGGCGAGCAGCCGCGACCCGGCGCTCACGAGGTGCCGACGCCACGCGTACGCCTGCAGCGCCTCCACCCGGGGCAGCACGTCGGCCGCGAGCGCGGCCAGCGTCTCGGTCGGGTCGGCACCGCCGTCGCGGGCGACGTCGACCAGCAGGTCGCTCTGCCACTCGGCCAGCCGGGCGAAGCTGCGGCCCCAGGTGCGCACCAGCGCCGACTGCCGCTCCGGGCTGAGGATCCCGAGCTCGACGAGCTCGTGGGCCTGCCGCAGGGCGGTCACGTCGGCCTCGGTGAACGCCACCTCGTCGTCGCCCGTGCGCGCGAAGCCGAGCAGCCGCCACAGCTCCTCGGCCACCGGCAGCGGCACGCCGGCCTGCTCGCAGACCTCGACCCGGGTCAGCCGCGGCGCCTCGCCGAGGACGAGCTCCTCGAGGCCGTCGACCGGCTGGTCAGCCAAGCCGGGACTCGACGAGGGCGGTCACCTGCTCCTTGAACGACGGCAGCTCCTCCATGAGGGCGGTGATGTCGTCGTCGGTGAAGTGGATCGCCTTGAGCGGCGTGAGGGCCACCACCGTGGCGGTGCGCAGCGAGTGCCCGACGATGCCGGCCTCGCCCACGATGTCGCCGGCCCCGAGCTGGGCGATCTCGGCGCCGTCACGCCGCACCGAGACGGTGCCGTCGAGCAGGATGTAGGCCTTGTCGGACGGCGTCTTCTCCCAGATCGGCGACCATCCCTCCGGCAGCGTGACCCGCCGCCCGTGCGCGCTGATCTCCGCGACCTCGCGCGGGGTGAACGAGTCGAAGAAGGTCGGCATGGCGCTCATGGTCGCGGACCTGCTCCCCAGGTGTCCAGGCAAGGGACAATGGCCGCGTGGGCGGCACACTCCGCGAGGCCGACGCCCGGGCCGGATGGACCGCGTTCGTCCGGGACCAGGCGCCGGTCCTGCACGCGGTCGCGTACGCGCTGAGCGGCTCGCTGGACGACGCGGAGGTCCTGGTGCAGGTGGGGCTCGCCGAGGCCGCCGTCAGGTGGGACCCCGAGGACCTCGACGAGCCGTGGCTGGTCACCGAGGCGGTGCGGGCGCTGGTGGCGGCGTTCGAGCGCGACGAGGTGCAGCCCGGCGTGCTCGGCTCCCGGCTCGTGGTCACCCAGCCGCCGCCGGCCGGCCACGACCCCGACCTCGAGCAGCGGCTGCCGGCCTGGCGGCGGCTGCAGGCGCTCGCGCGCGAGCACCGGGCGCCGCTGGTGATGCGGCACCTCCCCGCCGTGCAGGGGCTGGACGTGGCGCGCGCGCTCGGCGGCCGTCGTCGGGACCAGCCCGAGCGGGAGCGCCGGGCCGAGGCGGCGTTCGGGGACGGCGTCGCGGACCTGTCCACCGCGCTGGCGGCGGTGACCGGCCAGCTGCCGGCGGTCGCGGTCGACGCGGTCGCCCAGGCCTGGACGGCGCGGCCGCACCGCAAGCGCCGCGAGCTGGGGAGCGCGGTGGGACTGGCGGCCGTGCTCGCGGTGACCGCGGGGATCGGCGTGGTGGCCCTGACCGCCGACCCGCCGGAGCCGCCCGGGGCGCCGTCCCTCGATCTCTCGCCACTGACGCCGGAACGCGGGGTGACGGCCATCGCCGACCTGCCGGTGGGCGCCGCCACCGCCCTGCCGTACTGGTCCGACGGCATCCTCCAGGTCGAGGGTCGCGCGTACCGCACCGTCGCGCCGCGGACCCTGTCGTGGGCGGGCGGCACCACGGTGGTCGCCGGCACCGGTCGCTACCAGGTGGTCACCCGCAACGCCATCGCCGGCCTGCCCGGCGGCATCACCTCGGTGCAGCTCGCGCCCGACGGCCGGCTGGTGGCGTGGGTCGTGGCCCAGGAGGTGGTGGCCACCGAGATCGGCGACGACGGCGTCCTCGGCGCCCCGGTCACCCTCGACGCCTCCGACCTGGCCGACCCGGACGAGGTCGTGCGGATCCAGTCCGTGCTGGCCGACGGCCGGATCGTGGTGCAGGTGGCCGAGACGCCGGTGGGCAACGAGCTCGGCACCGGGTCGTCCGGGCGGGCGGTCGTGTGGACGCCGGGGGAGGAGCCGGTCGAGGTGCGGCTGCCGGACGGCGTCCTGCTCGACTTCGACCCCGTGCCGTGGCCGGGCGGCATCAGCTGGCTCGACCCGGGCGCGGGAATCGTGCTGAGCCGGGTGGCCGAGGACGGGTCCGTGGAGCCGGTGGGCGAGCTCGGCTACGGCGGTGGGGCGTGGGACGCCGAGGGCCGGGTGATGGCGCAGGTGTACGCCACCGTGCCCTACGTGCTGAGCCCGTTCGACGGCGGCTTCGCGCCCACCCGGCTGCCGCTGCCCCCGCCGCGCGACCGGTCCTGGCAGGTCGTCGGCTGGGAGTCGCCCCAGCGTCGTGGTCGCCGTCGCCGGCCCGGGGTTCCTCGGCCGCACCCTGGTGCGCTGCGCCGTGCCCCGCCTGACCTGCGAGCGCGTCGGCGGCGGTCCGGACGGCCCCGCGGTGGTGCCCGGGTGACCTAGGTGGGCAGCGGGTCGCGCTCGACCGGGCAGCTCATGCAGCGCGGGCCGCCGCGGCCGGAGCCGAGCTCGGAGCCGGCGATCGGCACCACCTCGATGCCGGCCTCCTCCAGCCGGCTGTTGGTCTCGAGGTTGCGCTCGTAGGCGACGGCGACGCGGGGGGCGAGCGCGAGGGTGTTGTTGCCGTCGTCCCACTGCTCGCGCTCGGCGGTCACCGGGTCGAGGCCGGTCTCGATGCGCCGCATCCGGTCGATGCCGAGCGCGTCGGCGGCCGCCTCGAGGAACGGCCGGGAGCCCGAGACGTCGAGCTGCAGGTTGCCGTGGTCGTCGGTGCCGTCCGGCTTGACGGTGTAGGCGACCAGGGAGTCGGCGACGTTCTCGTAGACCACCATCAGGTCGGCGTCGACCATCGTGCAGATCGTGTCGAGGTGCATCGTCGCCCGCTCCTGGGCGATCGGGACGGCGAGCACGGTGTGGGCGAGGTCGTCGTCGAAGACCTGCCGGGCCAGCCGCTCGACGCCGGCGGGGGTGGTGCGCTCGCCGACGCCGACCGCGATGACGCCGGGTCCGAGCAGCAGCACGTCGCCGCCCTCGACGTGCTCGTAGTGGTGGCCGTGGATCCGCGGCGAGTCGGCGAACCGCGGGTGCAGCGAGTAGATGAGCTCGGTGAGCTGGGTCTCCCGCTTGCGGGCGGGCATGGCGAGCGAGGTGACCGCGACGTGGTCGCGCACCCACACCGAGGAGTCGCGGGTGAAGAGCAGGTTGGGCAGCGGGTCGATGAGGAACGCGTCGTGGGGGAGCAGCGAGGTGACCAGCCCGAACCCGCCGCGCACCTCGTCGTTGCGGATGCCGGCGGTGAGCAGGGTCGTGAGCTCGTCGGGCGCGGCGTCGCCGAGCACGCCCTCGAGGTGGTCGCGCATCGTGACGCCGAGGTCGAGGTCGGCGAGCGCGGTCTCGATCGCGGAGGCGCGCGCCTCCGCGTTCGCGAGGGTCTCGGTGAGCAGGTCGGTCAGGTAGAGCACCTCGACGTCGCGGGTGCGCAGCGCCTCGGCGAACGCGTCGTGCTCCTCCTGCGCGCGCGCCACCCACGGGATGCCGTCGAACAGCAGCTGGTCGTTGTTGCGCGGCGTCAGCCGCTTCAGCTCCGGGCCCGGCCGGTGCAGCATCACCGTGCGCAGCCGTCCCACCTCGCTGTCGGCACCCCTCGTCGGCATGGGGCGCAGCCTAGGAGAGCAGCTCGTAGACGGTGAGTCCGGCCAGGACCAGGCACACCGCGGCGCCGACGAAGTGGAGCACGTGGATCGGCACCACCCGCAGCAGCCCGCGGCCCACGACCACGGCGAGCGCGCTCACGGTGAGCAGCGCGGCGAGCGCGCCGATGAACACCTCGAGCGGCGCCTCGTAGCGCGCCACGAGCGAGAGCGTGAGCAGCTGGGAGAGGTCGCCCCACTCGGCGGCGAAGAGCACGAGGAACGAGGCGAGCACCGCGCGCCAGCCGGTGGCCGGCTTGGCCCGCTCGGCGAACTCCTCGCCGTCGTCGGCCGCCTGGTGCTTGAGCCCCTCCCGCATCAGCACGATCGCCCCGACCAGGAACATCACGGCCGCCACGCCCTGCACCACCTCGGCCGGCAGGTACGACGCCGCGTGGCCGAGCGCCACCGCCACCGTGGTCTGGACGGTGAACGCGAGCCCGACGCCGATCCACACCAGCAGCGGCCGGTAGCGCGTCGACAGCACCAGCGTGGCGAGGAACGTCTTGTCGGGCAGCTCGACCACGAAGATGGCGCCGAAGGTGAGCACCAGCGCGGCGACGTCCACCGCACCATCCTCCGGGGTCGGGCCGGAGCAGGAGTCCCCGGGTAGCCGGGGACTCCTGCTCTTGTCAGCCGAAACTTCGGCTGACAAGTGCAGGAATCGGCCGAGAAGTCGCGGACCAGCGCGCCTGTCGGTTGCGTCCGTGGAGCGCGCCTACGGTGGTCACATGGCCTTGGTCCTGGCGGCGCTCGCGCTGCTCGTCGCGCTCTGCGCCCTGGGGCTCGCGCTCTCCGCGCGACGCCCGCGGCGGCGGCGCGCCGACGGCTCCGACCTGCCCGCCGACCTGGTGGGCCTGCGGCGCGAGGTCGCCGCGTTGCGGGTCGAGGCGGGCGACGTCCTGCGCCACCTCGCCGTCGTCCGCTACGACGCGTTCGGCGACATGGGCGGCCACCTCTCCTGGTCGCTGGCGCTCCTCGACGACGGCGGCAACGGCGTGGTGCTCAGCTCGATCCACGGCCGCAGCGAGGCCCGCAGCTACGCCAAGTTCGTGGCCGGCTGGACCTGCGACCAGCAGCTCTCGCCCGAGGAGCGCGACGCCATCGACCGCGCCCGGGGCCGCAAGGGCGCCGCGGCCTAGGGCGATCGCGGGCGAGCAACTCGAGGATGGCCCACTCGGTCGCGTCAGCCGCACCTCGGGACCGGCTCTGCTGTGGGCCGCTTCCGCGCCGGGCACCGGACGGTTCATGACGACGCGGGCTTGACCTTGACCCTGCGTCAGGGTTTCACCCTGGTCGACATGACCACGACGCACACCATCCGGATCGCCGGGCTCACCAAGTCCTACGGCGACCACGAGGTGCTGAAGGGGGTCGACCTCGGCGGTCCCCCCGGGCAGCATCTACGCCCTCCTCGGCTCGAACGGCGCCGGCAAGACGACCGTCGTCAAGATCCTCGTCCACCCTGATGCGTTCTGACGGCGGCACCGCCCACGTCAACGGCTTCGACGTCGCCACCGAGGGCGCGCAGGTGCGGGAGTCGATCAGCCTCACCGGGCAGTTCGCCGCCGTCGACGAGATCCTCACCGGCCGGGAGAACCTGGTGCTCGTCGCCCAGCTGCGGCATCTGCCGGATCCGGGCGCGATCGCCGACGAGCTGCTCGAGCGGTTCGTCCTCATCGACGCCGCCGACGGCGGGCCTCGACCTACTCCGGCGGCATGCGCCGCCGGCTCGACATCGCGATGAGCCTCATCGGCGACCCGCCGGTCATCTTCCTCGACGAGCCGACCACCGGTCTCGACCCGCAGGCGCCGCCTCGAGGTGTGGAGGTCGTCCAGGAGCTGGCCGGCCGGGGCACCACGGTGCTGCTCACGACCCAGTACCTCGACGAGGCCGAGCACCTCGCCGACCGGATCGCGATCCTCCACCGCGGCCGCATCATCGCCGACGGCACGCTCGCCGAGCTCAAGGCGCTGCTGCCGCCGGCGCAGATCGAGTACGTCGAGAAGCAGCCCACCCTCGAGGAGATCTTCCTCGCCATCGTCGGAGAGAAGGACCACGCATGACCGCCGCGACCGCGTACGCCGTCCACGACACCTCGACCCTGCTCAAGCGCTCGCTGCGTCACATCACCCGCAGCGTCGACACCATCATCACCACGACGCTCATGCCGATCGCCTTCCTGCTGCTGTTCGTCTACGTGTTCGGCGGGGCGATCGACACCGGCGCGGGCACGGGCTCCTACGTCGACTACCTGCTGCCCGGGATCCTCCTGATGACCGTGGCCACCGGCATCTCCTACACCGCGTTCCGGCTGTACCTCGACATGAAGGGCGGCATCTTCGAGCGGTTCCAGTCGATGCCGATCGCCCGCTCGTCTGTGCTGTGGGCCACGTGCTGACCTCCGTGGTGGCGAACCTGGTCTCGCTCGTGGTGGTCGTGCTGGTCGCCCTGGTCATGGGATTCCGCACGGGTGCCGGGCTGCTGGCGTGGCTCGCGGTCGCCGCGATCCTCGTGCTGTTCACGCTCGCGCTGACCTGGCTGGCCGTCATCCCCGGGCTCACCGCGAAGTCCGCCGGACGGCGCGAGCGGGTTCTCCTACCCGCTGATCTTCCTGCCGTTCCTCAGCTCGGCCTTCGTCCCCACCGAGACGATGCCCGGGCCGGTGCGTGCCTTCGCCGAGCACCAACCGGTGACGTCGATCGTCGACACGCTCCGCAAGCTGTTCGCCCAGCAGCCGGTCGGCACCGAGGTCTGGATCGCGCTCGCCTGGTGCGTCGGCATCCTCGTCGTCGCCTACGCGCTCGCGATGGCGACCTATCGTCGCAAGCTCGCCTGAGGTGCGGCGATGATCGGGGGCATGCTCACCATCGGCGAGGCGGCCCGGTACGCCGGGGTGACGGTGCGGGCGGTCCGGCACTACCACCAGCGCGGCCTGCTCGCCGAGCCGGAGCGCGACGCCTCCGGCTACCGCCGCTACGACGCCGACGACGTCGTGAGCTGCTGCGCATCCGGACCCTCGGTGAGGCCGGCGTCCCGCTGGCCCGGGTCAAGGAGCTGCTCCGGGCCGACGACGCCACCTTCGCGGCTGCCCTCGAGGACGTCGACGCCCAGCTCCGCAAGGAGATCCGGCGGTTGCAGCGGCACCGCGCCGCGGTGGCCGCGCTGCCCCGGGGCGCCGAGCTGGCGCTGCCTGCGGAGGTGATCGAGTACCTCGACCGGCTTCGTGCGATCGGCCTCACCGAGGAGGCGGTGCGGCTCGAGGGCGACGCCTGGGTCGTCGTCGCCGCCCAGATGCCCGACCGGGTGCCGGTCTGGATCGCGCAGAAGCAGCGCGACCTCGACGTCCCCGAGTTCCGCGAGCTGTACCTCCTGCTGCAGGGCGCAGCCGACTGGGCACCCGACGACCCGCGCCTGGTCGGCGTCGCCGACCGGCTCGTCGAGATCTTCGAGGTGATGGAGGACGCCTGGGCCGCCGTCGACCCCGAGGTGGACGTGATGAGCGACAAGCTCGCCGACCTGCTCGACCGGCAGGCCGTCGCCGTGTTCCCGCCGCTGGCGCGGCTCGCCGAGCTGCTCGAGGAGCGGGGCTACTCCGGCTGGACGAGGATGAGCCGGACCGAGGACGGCACCTGACCTGCTAGCGGTGGCCGGCCACCGCGTGCGGTTCGTAGCGGCGCCCAGCTCCTCGAGCTCGTCGTCGGAGAGCTCGAGGTCGACGGCGGCCACGGCGTCGTCGAGGTGGTGCGGCTTGGTGACGCCGACGATCGGTGAGGTGACGGCCGGCCTGGTGCGAGCAGCCAGGCGAGGGCCACCTGCGCCCGCGGCACGCCGCGCCGCTCGGCCACCTGGGCGACGCGTGTCGACGACCGGCCCGGTCCCCGTCGCGGTAGAGCTTGCGCGCCGAACTCGTCGGTCTCGGCTGCGGCTGGTCTCGGCGTCCCAGTCGCGGGTGAGCCGGCCGCGGGCCAGCGGGCTCCACGGGATCACGCCGACGCCCTGGTCGACGCAGAGCGGCAGCATCTCCCGCTCCTCCTCGCGGTAGAGCAGGTTGTAGTGGTTCTGCATCGACACGAACGGCGTCCAGCCGTTCAGCTCGGCGACGTGCTGGGCCTTGGCGAACTGCCAGGCCCACATCGAGGACGCGCCGAGGTAGCGCACCTTGCCCGGCCTGCACCACGTCGTGCAGCGCCTCCATCGTCTCCTCGATCGGCGTGTCGTGGTCCCAGCGGTGGATCTGGTAGAGGTCGACGTAGTCGGTGCCGAGCCGGCGCAGGCTGTCGTCGATCTCGCGCAGGATCGCCTTGCGGGACAGCCCGCCGCCGTTCGGGCCCCGGCCGCATCCGGCCGTGCACCTTGGTGGCGATGACGACGTCGTCGCGGTCGGCGAGGTCCTCGCAGCAGCCGCCCGGTGATCTCCTCGCTGCTGCCGGCCGAGTAGACGTTCGCGGTGTCGAAGGTCGTCGACGCCCGGCCTCGAGGGCGGCGCGATGATCGGCCGCGCGTCGTCCTCGCTCGAGCACCCACGGATGCCCGCCGCGGGACGGGTCGCCCCAGCTCATGCAGCCGAGGGTGACGGCCGAGACCTCCAGGCCGCTGGTTCCGAGTCGTCGGTACTCCACGGCAACCAGTCAACACCTCGACCCCACAGCCGTGATGGCCCGTTCGGGTCATGTCCGCTCAACGACCGGCGGTAGGTAGTCCGGGAGCACTAGCCTCCGGTCGTGACCGAGACCTTCGTCGAGATGCCCGCCGAGCCCGCCGAGGGCCGGCTCACCATCCTCGCCGCCGTGCTGCTGGGCATCGCAGCGACGCTCACCGCCCTGTCGGCCTACCAGGCCGCGCTCACCGACGGTGACGCGCTGCAGGGCTACAGCAACTCCAACGCCGCCCTGGGCGACGCGAACTTCTTCTACAACCAGGGCAACCAGACCCTCGCGCAGGACCAGCAGATCTTCATCCAGTACGCCACAGCGACCCAGGAGAACAAGGTCGACCTGTCGGAGTACCTGCGCACCAGCTCATGCGTCCCGAGCTCGTCGAGGCCGTGGACTGGTGGATCAACGACGAGGACGCCGTCACGCCGTTCGACGAGGACGAGACCAACCCCTACGTGATCGCGGACTTCGCCGAGGCGGAGGCGAAGCAGAAGGAGGCGGAGAAGCTCTACGACGAGGGCGCCGAGGCCGACGAGGTCGGCGACCAGTTCGAGCTCTCCACGGTGCTCTTCGCCCTCACTCTGTTCTTCGGCGGGGTCGCCACGCTCTTCCGCCGCCGCTCGGTGTCTCTCGCGCTGTTGGTGATGGCCGCCGTGGCGCTGGGCATCGGCAGCGTCCAGCTGGCCGCCGCCTTCGGCGCCTGAATGAAGAGCTGCTAGCCGGTCAGCTGCGCGGCCATCGCCTCGATGAGCGCCTCCAGCCCCCGCAGCGGCCGCACCATCACGGTGAACGAGGTGAGCCGGCCGTCGTCGTCCCACCGCAGCATGTCGACGCCGTGCACGGTGCGGCCGCCGACCTCCGCCTCGAACTCGAGCACCGCGGAGCTCTCGCCGTGCCACTCCTCGACGTAGCGCAGCGTCGGGCCGAGCACCACGATCGCCGCCGAGAGGTAGGCGGTGGTGAGGGCCTTGCCCTCCTGCGGCGCGTGCACGGCAGGGGAGCGGAACACGCAGTCGTCGTGCAGCAGGTCGGCGAGGCCGGCCGGGTCGCGGGACTCGGCGATCCGGTGCCACGCGGCGACGGGGGCGGGGACGGTCATGGCCGCGAGTCAACCACCGCCTCACCCGTCACATCGGCCAGCCGACTCCTGGTCTTGCCAGCCGAAACTTCGGCCGACAAGAGCAGGAGTCCCGGGTCAGCCGGTGGACTCCCGCACCGGTCATCGCGCCACCCGCACCAGCAGGCGGCCGTGGATGCACTCCATGTGCAGCTCCTTGCCCGGGCCGATCGAGTCGCCGTCGAGCTGGCGCGGGGTCTCGGCCGAGGCGCGGATCGAGACGGTGCGGCCGGTCATCCGGTTGATGGTGTCGTCGGTGCGCGACCGCTTGGCGAGCACCCGGAACGCGAGCGGGATCCACGAGAGGAACCGTCGTGGGAAGAGCAGGACGACGTCGAGCTGGCCGTCGTCGATGGCGGCGTCGGGCAGCAGCGGCATGCCGGCCTGCAGGTAGCCCACGTTGCCGACGACGATGGTGCGGGCCCGGTGCTTGGTGTACTCGCCGCCGTCGATGGAGATCTCCACCTTGGTCTCGGGGAACATCAGCGACTTCAGCGCCGACAGCACGTAGGCCAGCCAGCCCACCTTCTCCTTGATGGCCGGGTTGACGCCGTCCATGATCGCCGCGTCGAAGCCGAGCCCGGCCATCACCATGAAGTGGCTGCGGAACTCGTCCTCCGCCGGGATCTCCTCGCCGTGCTCGTCGGCCTTCGCGCGATCGCCGCGCACCGCCACCATGTCGATCGCGCGGTCCTGGCCGGTGAGGGCGATGTCGATCGCGGCCCGCAGGTAGAGCGGGATGTCGAGATTGCGGGCCAGCAGGTTGCCGGTTCCGGCGGGGACGATCCCGACCGGGATTCCGGTGCCGGCGAGCTCGGCGCACACCTCCCGCACGGTGCCGTCGCCGCCGCACACGATCACCAGGTCGGCGCCGTCGACGGAGGCCTGCTCGGCCTGACCGGTGCCGGAGTCCTCGACGGTGGTGAGGTGCCAGACGGGGTCCTGCCAGCCGGCCTCGCGGGCCATCGAGGTGACGGTGGCCTGGAAGGTCTCGACGTCCTCCACCTTCACGGGGTTGAGGATCACCGCGAGCCGCTTGCTCGACGGCACCACCTCGGGCAGCGGCACCGCCTTCTCCGCGTGGCTGCGAGGTTGGGGGTTGACGAACGCGAGCCCGAGCAGCACGAACGCCGTGCCCAGCAGCGCGCCGCCGATGATGTCGCTGGGGTAGTGGCGGCCGAGGAAGAGCCGGTCCAGTGCCACGACGACGGCCACCAGGAGCATGGCGTTGCCGAGCAGCTGCCGGACGCCGCGGCGCCGCACGAACATCGACAGCAGCACCAGCACGATGCCGGTGAACGCGACGATCGACGAGGTGTGGCCGGACGGGTACGACCCGCTGTCGAGCAGGTCGACCGGCGTCTGCCACTCCGGGCGGTCACGGCCGACGACCGCCTTCAGCGCCGTCGTGGCGCCCCAGCACGCCAGCATCACCACGGCGGCGAACATCGCGGCCCGCCGATGGTTCTTCACCAGCATCGCGATCGCCAGGATCGAGGTCCAGATGATCATGCCGATCGTGTTGAACAGGTCCTCGATCACGCGGAGGACGTCGCGGAGGCCGGAGTCGTCGACCGCCCACTCCTGGGCGCCGTCGCCGCGCTGGTCGAAGTCGACGAGCCACTCCCACCGCTGGTCGACGGCCACGGCGAGCAGCCCCACCATGGCCAGACACGCCACTGCCAGGGAGACCTGGACGGTCCGGGATCGGTCGAGCAAGCGCGTTCCTTCCGGTGACGGTGGCGGGAGCCAGGATAGGCGCGGGAACTCGGGTGAGCGGTGTCGACGTCCCCCGATAGCCTCGGCCGCATGATCGACCCGCGTGTGCTCCGCGACGACCCCGACCGGGTGCGTGCCGCCCAGACCAAGCGCGGGCTGTCCGGCGAGTCGGTCGACCGGGCGCTCGCCGCCGACGCCGCCCGCCGCGCCGCGATCGCCGCGTTCGAGACCAAGCGGGCCGAGCAGAAGCAGCTCGGCAAGCAGATCCCGCAGGCCCAGGGCGAGGAGCGGCAGGCGCTGCTCGCGCAGACCAAGGCGCTCGCCGCGGAGGTCAAGGACGCCGAGGCCGCCCAGGCCACCGCCGAGGAGGAGTGGACGGCGGCGGTGATGTCGATCCCCAACCTCGCGGCCGACGAGGCGCCGGCCGGGGGAGAGGACGACTACGTCGTGCTCGAGACCGTGGGCACGGCCCCTGAGTTCGACTTCGAGCCGCGCGACCACGTCGAGCTCGGCCGGATGCTCGGCGCCATCGACCTCGAGCGCGGCGCGAAGGTGTCCGGGTCGCGCTTCTACTTCTTCACCGGCGTCGGTGCCCGGCTGCACCGCGCGCTCATCAACATGGCCCTCGACCAGGCGGCGTCGGACGGGTTCATCGAGGCGGTGCCGCCGTCGCTGGTGAAGCCCCGCGCGATGGAGGGCACCGGGTTCCTCGGCCAGGCGGCCGACGACGTCTACCGGATCGAGGGTCAGGACCTCTACCTGGTGGGCACCTCCGAGGTGCCGATGGCGGCCTTCCACGCCGACGAGATCCTCGACGGCGCCACGCTGCCGCTGCGCTACGCCGCGTTCAGCCCCTGCTTCCGCAAGGAGGCCGGCTCGCACGGCAAGGACACCCGCGGCATCTTCCGGGTGCACTGGTTCGACAAGGTCGAGATGTTCGTCTACACCACCGTCGAGGAGTCCTTCGCCGAGCATCAGCGGCTGCTCGGGTGGGAGAAGGAGTTCATGGACAAGCTCGAGCTCCACTACCGCGTGATCGACGTCGCCGCCGGCGACCTCGGCACCTCGGCGCAGCGCAAGTTCGACTGCGAGGCCTGGATCGCCTCGCAGGGCCGGTTCCGCGAGCTCACCTCGACGTCGAACTGCACCGACTTCCAGAGCCGCCGGCTCGACATCCGCACCAGGGTCGACGGCGACACCACGCCCGTCGCCACCCTCAACGGCACGCTCTGCTCCACCAACCGGCCGATCATCGCCCTGCTCGAGACCCACCAGCAGGAGGACGGCTCGGTGCGGGTGCCACAGGCGCTGCGCCCGTACCTCGGCGGGCTCGAGGTCCTGAAGCCGATCGCCGGATGACGGAGCCACCCGAGGGCTGGACGCCGCGGCTGGTCGCCCTCGACATCGACGGCACGCTGCTCAAGTGGGTCGACGGCGGCCGGGTCGACTACGAGCAGATCGCGCCGCGGGTGCACGCCGTCGTGCACCGTGCGCTCGACGCCGGGGTGCACGTCGTGCTCGCCTCGGGCCGCTCGCCGCACAGCATGGTCGGCATCGCCGATCTGCTCGAGCTGCGCGGCCAGCCCCTCGACGGCGTCCCCGACCCCGACCGGCTCTGGGTCGTCGCCAGCAACGGCGCCGTGATCTTCCGCTACCGCACCGGCGGGGCGATGGAGGTCGTGCATGAGGAGACCTTCGACGCCGCGCCCGCGGTGAAGGCGGTGCTCGAGCAGCGACCCGGTGCGCTGGTGGCGGTCGAGGAGCGCGGCGTGGGCTACCGGGTGAGCGGTCCGTTCCCGGAGGGCGAGCTGGTCGGCGAGCTGATCCCTGCCGACGTCGCCGACCTGGTCTCGCGGCCGGTGAGCCGGGTCATCATCCGCGAGCCCGACGCCACCGCCGACGACTTCGTCGCGCTCGCCGCGGGCCTCGGGCTGCACGGCACCGACTACGTCGTCGGCTGGACGGCCTGGCTCGACCTCACCCCGGTCGGCGTCTCCAAGGCCTCCGGCCTCGAGCACGTGTGCCGCCGGCTGGGCCTCACCGCTGCCGACGTGCTGGCGGTGGGCGACGGCCGCAACGACGTCGAGATGCTCGCAGTGGGCCGGCCGCGGCGTGGCCATGGGGCAGGCGATCGAGGAGGTGCGTGCGGCGGCCGACGACGTCACCGCCGAGGTGTACGACGACGGCGTCGCGCTCGAGCTGGAGCGGTACTGGTGAGGGCCCTCGAATGGTCCGCCCCACCGGGAGTCTGGTGTCATGGAGGGGTGACCGCGATCCTCCGACGAGCCGCCGTGCTGGTGCTGGTGGCGCTCGTCTGCGCCCCGGCGTCGGCCCTGGCGTCGACGCCGCAGAGCGTGCGATCGGGCTCCGCCGGGGCGGTCGACACCGGCCCCACCGACATCTTCACCGGCATCGTGCTGAGCCGGGCGCCGCAGCGGCGGGGCGAGCAGACGCCGCTGTACCGGGTGCGCGTGCAGGAGATCATCAAGGGCGACCTCCAGCCGGACGCCACCGCCACCGTGATCCGCCGGTCGTCGTTCGCGACCTGCGACGGCGCGCGGCTGCAGCCGAACCGGACGAACCAGTACTTGTTCCAGCTCACCGCCGACGGTTCGGCCCTGGTGGCCATCCGCTGCGGCGACGTCCGCCTCGCCACCCCGATCCTGCTGCGCGAGATCCGGCAGCAGGTGCAGGCCGAGGAGGAGCAGCAGAACCCCCCGCCCGAGCCCCCGGAGCTGGAGCCCGTGGTGCTCCGCGACCTCACCGTCGACGAGCCGCGCCCGTTCGCCCGCGCGGCGGCCCCCGGTCTCGCCATCGTGATCGTCGGCTTCCTCGGCCTGCTCCTCACCGGCCGGCTGGGGCGCCGCCGCTGACGGCGGCACCCCGACGACCGTCCTACAGGTACATCCCCCCGGAGCCGGGCTGCTGGTCGCCGTCCTGCTGATCACCCTGGCCGGGCTGGGGCGGGCCGCTCATGCCGGGCGGCATGCCCTGCGGCAGGGCGCGCCGGATCTGCTCGAACTGGGCGCGGGCGGCCATCTGCTGGGCGTAGATCGCGGTCTGGATGCCGTGGAACAGCCCCTCCAGCCAGCCGACGAGCTGGGCCTGGGCGATCCGCAGCTCGCTCTCCGAGGGCGTCGTCTCCTCGGCGAACGGCAGCGACAGCCGCTCCAGCTCCTCGACGAGCTCGGGGGCGAGGCCCTGCTCGAGCTCCTTGATGGAGGACTCGTGGATCTCCTTGAGCCGGTTGCGACTGGCCTCGTCGAGCGGTGCCGCCTTCACCTCCTCGAGCAGCTGCCGGATCATGCTGCCGATCCGCATCACCTTCGCCGGCTGCTCCACCAGGTCGGTGAGCGAGCGCTCCGCGGACCCACCCTCGCCCTCCTCGGTCACGGTCAGCGCGGACGCCGGGATCTCCCCGATCGGGCTGCCGTCCGGCCCCACGATCACCACCCGCTGCTGGCCGGCAGCCTCGTCGTCGGCTGGGGTCTGCGGGGCGTCCTGCTCCTGCTCGGTCATGGCGTCGAACCTATCCGTCAGACGGTGAGGACGATCTTGCCGGTGTGGGCGCCCTCGTCCATCCGGCGGTGGGCGTCGGCCACCTGGTCCAGCGGCAGCACGGAGTCGACGATCGTGCGGAGGGTGCCGTCGGCGACCAGCGGCCACACGTGCTCGACGACCGCGGCACAGATGGCGGCCTTGCCAGCGACCGGGCGGCCACGCAGCGACGTCGCGATCACGGCGCCGCGCTTGCGGAGCAGGGCGCCGAGATCGAGCTCGCCGGTGGCGCCGCCCTGCAGCCCGATCACCACGAGCCGGCCCTCGGTGGCGAGGGCGTCGACGTTGCGGCCGAGGTACTTGCCGCCCATGTTGTCGAGCACGACATCGACGCCGGCGCCGTCGGTGTGCTCGCGGACCACCTCGACGAAGTCCTCCTCGCGGTAGTCGATCGCCACGTCGGCACCGAGCTCGCGGCACAGGGCCCGCTTCTCCTCGGTGCCCGCGGTGGTGAACACCTGGGCGCCGAGGGCCGCCGCGAGCTGGATCGCCACGGTGCCGATGCCGCCGGCGCCGCCGTGCACGAGCAGGCGCTCGCCGCGCTGCAGGCCCGCCACCATGAACACGTTCGACCACACCGTGCACACCACCTCGGGCAGCGCGCCCGCGGTGACGAGGTCGACGCCGTCCGGCACCGGCATCAGCTGTCCGGCCGGGACGGCGACCAGCTCGGCGTACCCGCCGCCGGCGAGCAGCGCGCACACCTCGTCGCCCACCGACCAGCCCGCGACGTCGGAGCCGACCGCCGCGATCGTGCCGCTGCACTCGAGCCCGATGATGTCGCTGGCGCCGGGCGGCGGCGGGTAGACGCCCTGCCGCTGCAGGGTGTCGGCGCGGTTCACCGCGGTAGCGGCGACCTTCACCAGCACCTCGCCCGCGCCGGGCTCGGGGTCGGGCACCTCGGCGACCTGCAGCACCTCGGGGCCACCGGCCCCGTCGGTCGTGACGGCTCTCATGGTGACGAGCCTGGCAGACCTGCGGTCAGACCTCTTCGTACTGGTCGGCCGAGTGGTCGATCGAGGCGTCGTCGGGGATCTCGTCGTCGATGTCGTCGGGGTCGGCGGCGTCCGCGGGGCGGTCCCAGCCCTCGGCCAGTCGCTGCGTGCGGGCGGCCAGGCTCTCGACGGCGTCCGGGCTCGCGTCGGCCGCCCCTGCCGCGAAGCCGACGAGGTAGGCGGTGACCGGTCCGGCGTGCTGGTCGACGTTCTCGTACGCCATCTGCACCAGGTCGCGCACCAGTCCCTCGTCGACCTCGGTCTCGAGGTCGAGCACGTCGGACAGCTCGTCGATCCAGTCGTGCAGATTCACAGTGTCCAGATTGGCGACGCGGGCTGGCGATGGCAACCCTCCTGCGGCCGCCGTCACTCGTCGTTCACGCGTCGCGCAGGTCTTCCCACGTGTCGACGTCGCGCTGTTCGCCGCCGACCGCCGGCACCCCGGCGAGGTCGAGCGGCGCGAGCAGCCGGTGCACCGGGAGGTCGTGCTGGTCCTCGTAGGACGGCCGCACCTGCTGCAGCCGCTCCCGATCGAGCACGAGCACGAGCTGCCGCCGCCCGTCCGGGCCGACCAGGGCGGCGCCGTCGCGTCCGGTGGCGGCGTCGCGCAGCCGGGCGAAGGTGCCCGCGGTCAGCCGCGGCATGTCGACGGCGGTGACCGCGACCAGCCGGGTCGGGCGCAGCAGCGCGTCGACGCCGGTGAGCAGGGCGGCCGCCGGCCCGCCGTGCCGCGGGTTCTCCAGCGTGAAGGTGACCGGCCGGTCGGTGGGCACCGGCTCGCCGACCACCACCACCTCGCCGGCGTCGACGACGGCGTCCAGCGTGACGGCGAGCAGCGTGCGACCGCCGACCTCGATACCGGCCTTGTCGGCGCCACCCAGGCGGCTCGCACGGCCGCCCGCGAGCACCACCGCGGCGAAGGCGTCGTCGATGGCCATGGCGTGATCGTCGCACCGCGGGCTGGCACCCTGGGCGGGTGGACTCCCCGGACGTGATGCGCGTCGCGCTGGTGCAGGAGGCCTCCGGCCTCGACCCCGCCGCCAACCGCGAGCGGCTGCGCGACCACACCCCGCCCGGCGCCGACCTGGTGGTGTGGCCCGAGGCGTTCGCCCGCGACTTCGGCGACGCGGGCAGCGACGTGAGCGCCTACGCGGAGGCGGTGGACGGCCCGTTCGCCACCGCTGTCGCGGAGACGGCGGAGCGGGTCGGCACCACCGTGGTGGCCGGCATGTTCGAGTCCGGCCCCGACCCCGAGCGGCCCTACAACACGCTCGTCGTGCGCGGCGCCGTCACGGCCGACTACCGCAAGGTGCACCTCTACGACTCCTTCGGTTACCGCGAGTCCGACCGGCTGACGGCGGGCGACGTGACCCCCACCGTCGTCGAGCTCAACGGCTGGCGGGTGGGGCTCCTCACCTGCTACGACCTCCGGTTCCCCGAGTACGCCCGGCTGCTCGTCGACGCCGGCGCCGAGGTGCTCGTCGTCCCGGCCGCCTGGGTGGCCGGCGAGCGCAAGGTCGACCACTGGCGCACCCTGGCCCGCGCCCGCGCCATCGAGAACACCGTCTACGTCGCCGCGGCCGGTCAGCCCGCCCCCCGCTACACCGGCCACTCGCTCGTCGTCGACCCGCTCGGCGACGTGCTCGCCGAGGCCCACGACGGCCCCGCGGTGATCACCGCCGAGCTCTCCCGAGCGCGGCTCGACGACGCCCGCCGCACCAACCCGTCCCTCTCCAACCGGCGTCTGTAGCCTTTCGCGCCGTGTCACGTACCGCCGGTCGCCGTCGCGCCGAGACCGGCCGGTCCCGGCGCCGGGGGCGCACGTCGGAGGCCGTGCCGCCCGTCGCCCCGGTGACGGTGGCGCCCGCGCCGACGCCGCCGCCGCGCGGCCCGATGCGACGCCCCCGGCTCGTCGAGCGGATCGGGGAGAGCCGCACCCCGGTGCTGGCCGGGCTGCTGCTGGTGCTGGCCGGGCTGGCGGCGCTGGTGGCCTCGGCGATCCCGGTCGGGCCCGACTGGCTGGGTGGGGCCGGCGCCGTCGCGGTGGCGTCGGCGTACTCGTGGGCGCTGGCCGCCCGCACCGGCGGCCGTCCGGTGATCTTCGGCACCGTCGCGCTCGCGATCGGCCTGGTCGCCGTGCTCACCGACGAGGACTTCCTGCACACCGGCGCGGCGGTGATGACCTGCGTGGTGGCAGCAGTGCTCGCCGTGATGGCCACCGTGCCGGCCCGCACCTTCCTCCGGGCGGCCCGGGAGTGCACGGTCGCGGTGGCGATCGCGGGCGTCGGCGCGCTCGCCACGGTGGGCTTCGAGCCCACCATCGAGGTCACCCGGTTCGAGTACGTCACCTTCGGTCTCGCGCTGGCCGGCGCCTTCGGGGTCGTGTACCGGCTCGGCGCCGGTCTGCACGGCCTCGGCCGGCGCGGGCTCGTGGTCGTGCTCGTCGGGGCGGTGCTGCTCGCCGTCACCCTCCTCTACGCCGAGCTGCTGCGCCGCTACGCCAGCACCGACCTCGTGGAGCAGCTGCTCGACGGCGTCCGCTGGAGCCGGCGCGAGCTCGGCGCGTTCCCGCGACCCATCGAGTCGGTGCTCGGCATCCCCGCGCTCGCCTACGGCTGCCACATGCGCGCCCGGCGCCGCCAGGGCTGGTGGGTGTGCGCGTTCGGCGCGGCCGGCACCTCGGCCGTGGCCAACTCGCTGGCCAACCCGGCCATCACCTTCGAGGAGAGCGCGCTGTCGGTGGCCTACGGGCTGGTGGTCGGGCTGGTGCTCGGCTACGTGATCATCCGCCTCGACCTCGCCCTCACCGGCGGCCGCCGGCCCCGCGGCTCCCGAGGCCGCCGCAGCCGTGCCGCCGAGGCGGCCGCCGCCGTGCGACCCGAGCCCGGCCGCACCCAGGCCCTGTTCTGATACGGCTTACGCGCGGGTAGGTACTAGCGTCACGCCATGCCCACCAAGCCGGTCCTCGTCGTCGCCGAGATGGTCGCCAACATCCTCGAGGTGGCGGTCGACGTCGGCGACCGGGTCGCCGTCGGCGACGAGGTGGTGCTCCTGGAGTCGATGAAGATGGAGATCCCGGTGTTCTCCGCCGACGCCGGCGTGGTCACGGCGGTCAAGGTGACGCCGGGTGACGTCGTCCAGGAGGGCGACATCCTCATCGAACTGGGGTGAGCGGGCTTCTACACTCGGCGGCACCCGGAGGGGTGCCGGAGTGGCCTATCGGAACCGCCTTGAAAGCGGTCGCTGGCAGAAGTGTCAGCCGCGGGTTCGAATCCCGCCCCCTCTGCTCACGTTGGGTACGTCGCTTGCGTGGTTTCGACTCGCCTGTCGCGACCTCGTTCCTCGGTCGCGGGCTCGCTCAACCTGCGCTCGTCCACGCCGACGGTTCGTTCCTCACCGTCGGCTACTCGCTTCCCCCGAGCTCCAGCTCGACCTCGTCGTAGGCGAGGTCGTTGACCCGCTGCACGTGGCGGGTGATGTCGCCGACGAGCCGCGCGATCTCGGTGCGCACGGCGGCGACGTCGGCCTCGGCCAGCACCCGGCCGCCGAGATCGCCGAGCCGGGTGAGCAGGGTGTTGCGCTCGCGGAAGGCGACCCCGCCGCGCGCGGCCAGCCAGCCGTCCGCCGCGTCGCCGGTCTCCTCGAGCAGGGCGTCGCGGACGGCGGCCATCCGCTGCCGCACGGTCCACCGCCAGCTGCCCAGAGAGGCGCCCTCGCGGCGCGGCATCTCGATCGCCGCGCCGAGGGCCTGCAGTGCGGTGGTCATGCTCGCGCTCGCCGTGCCCACGGCCCACCTCCTCGCCCCCGTCGTGCCCCTACTGTGATCGTCGTCACCGCTGGGGGCAAGGGCCGTCCCACCGCACGACTGATTCGTGGCCCTCGGCTGCCCCCTAGGCCGTGGTGGCAAACCGAGGTGGATGCCAGCGTCGTCCAGGTGGTGCGATGGCAAGGCGCCGGAGCGCTGGCAGGCTGGGCGCCTTTCGAGCGACGGCAACGCCGCCAGCGTGCCGCCTGGGCGGCGCTGGCGCCGCCTTCGGTTTTGTCAACGCGGCCTAGTAGCCTGTGGCCGCCGTCCTCCGGGGCGGCAGGGAGGCGTCGCCTAGCCTGGTTTATGGCGCCCGCCTGCTAAGCGGGTTGAGGAGTGTTCCTTCTCTCGCGGGTTCAAATCCCGCCGCCTCCGCGTCGAGAGCCCGCCACCCCTCGGTGGCGGGCTCGCTCGCGCTCGCGCGCCGGCACGGTGGCGCCGGAAGGCGTCCTGTGTGAGGGTAGAACTGGTTGCAGGTCGGGCTGCACTGATGTGCAATGCAGGAATTGGTATCGGCTGATCTGATGCGTCCACCCCCGGTGTGAACCAGACTGGCCAGTAACGGGCCTTTCCGTGGGTCCGAGAAGAGGTGTGAAGCTCCCCATGAACATCGCTCGCAAGTTCATCGTGGCCAGTGTGGCCGCCGTCCTGAGCCTCGGCATCGTCGCGACCGCCGCTCCGGCTGCGAACGCTGACACCAGCTGGGCGTGCCCCGGCTGCAAGGTCAAGGCCCCCTGACCTCGCCTCTCTGACACGGGCTGAGACGGGCTGAGACGGGCTAGTCGCCCGTCTCCTCCTCGCCCGAGACGCCCAGCCGGCCCATCGTGTAGCCGAGCTGGAACCGCGTCTCGGCCTCGTGCTCGGCCTTGAGGTCGGCGACGTACCCCGCGTACGTGCGCGGGCTGACGCCGAGCCGCTTCGCGCTGACCGGGTCGGAGTGGCCCTCGATCAGCATCCGGATCGTCATCGCCCGCTGCTCGGCGGCGATGTCCTTGAGCGTGCCGCTCTCGCGGTTGGTGAACGGCCGCGCCCGCTCCCACGACCGCTCGAAGATGTCGATGAGGAACGCCACCACCGACGGCTCGCGCACCGCTACCGCGCTCGAGTAGTCGTCGCTCGCCGGGATCACCGCCGTACGCCGGTCGGCGATGATGACGCGGCGGAAGAACTCGTCGAGCGTGCGCACCTCGGCGCCGCGGGCGCTCACCGCCGCCACGTAGGTGTGCGTCACCGAGCTACGGCGGGCGCTGTGCTGGTAGAGCGTGCGCATCTTGACGCCGCGCTCCAGCATCGCGGTGTCGCGCAGCGCGGCGTCGGCGAGCGCGGAGGCGCCCCGGCCGGTCTGCGGCTGCGCGGTGAGCACCTCCTCCTCGGACTCGGCCACCAGACCTTCGAGGAAGGTGTTGATCGACGGGCCCTGCAGGTAGGTGAAGGGGCCGCGGGACTCCGCGAGCGGGGAGCGGCGCCAGGCGTGGCTCAGCCCCGAGAAGGCGCGCGCCCAGTGCGTCGACTCCTCCAGCAGCCGCGCGCCCTCCTGGCTGAGCGGTGAGACCACGCGCGACTGGACGGTGGCGGGGTCCTCGGGCACCCAGTCGTCGCCGTCCTGGCTGCGCTGGAGCAGGCCGAGGTCACGCAGCTGCTCGAAGGCGGGGCGCCGCTCGCCGTCATCGGCGATCCGTGGGTCGTCGACGGCGATCGAGCCGGCGGTGAGCACCTCGTCGTAGAGGAGCGCCGCCTCGGACTCGAAGAGCGCACGGTCCTCGGGGCCGTAGGCCGACATTCCGCCCCTCCTCGTTCCGGAGCCGTTTGCAACTTCCTGCAATCCCCGAGTGACTGCATGGTGCCACACGGGTGTAGACCTGGATTGCACCGACGAGAGGCGAGGTGGGTGGATTGGCCGTGAAGGTCGTCGCCTTCGACGTGAACGAGACGCTGCTCGACCTTCGCGCGCTCGACGAGCCGTTCGAGGAGCTCTTCGGCGACGCCGGCCTGCGCCCGCAGTGGTTCGCCCAGATGCTGCAGCTGTCCTTCGTCGGCGGCCTCACCGGGCGGTACGTCGATTTCGGCACCGCGCAGCTGGCCGCGCTGGAGATGCTGGCCGCCCGGGCCGGCCTCACCCTGGAGCCGGGGACCGCCGAGTCGGTGGTGGCGAGGATGAGCTCCCTGCCCCCACACCCGGAGGTGGTCGGCGCGCTCGAACGGCTGGCCGGGACGCCGCTCCACGTGGTGGCCCTGACCAACTCCACGCAAGCCGTGGCCGAGGCGCAGCTGCGCCACGCGGGCCTCGACGGGCTGGTGAGCCGCGCCCTGTCGGCTGACACGGTGCAGGCTCTCAAGCCGGCGCCCGAGCCCTACCGCCATGTCGCCCGCGAGTGCGGGGTGGAGGTGGGCGAGGTCCGGCTGGTGGCGGCCCACGCGTGGGACGTCGCGGGGGCGCTGGCCGCCGGGTGCCGGGCGGCGTTCGTGGCTCGACCCGGCATGGTGCCGAGCCCGCTGGGCCCGCAGCCCGACATCGTGGGTGGCGACATCGCCGAGGTGGTCGACCTCGTGATCGAGGCCGACGTCACGTGACGGCCGGGCGCTAGCCCAGGCGCTCGCGCAACCCGTCGAGCTCGGTCCAGAGCACGGCCGGGAGGTCGTCGCCGAACTTCTCGAACCACTCCTGGATCTGGGGCAGCTCGGCGCGCCACTCGTCGACGTCCACCTCGAGTGCCCGCTCCAGCGCCTCGGGAGTCATGTCGAGGCCGTCGGTGTCGAGCGCCTCCGGCGTCGGGACGTAACCGACCGGCGTCTCGACGGCGGCGGCCTGGCCGTCGATGCGCTCGACGACCCACTTCAGCACCCGGCTGTTCTCGCCGAAGCCGGGCCACAGGAAGCCGCCCTCGTCGTCGCGGCGGAACCAGTTGACGTAGAAGATCCGCGGCAGCTTCGCGGCGTCGTTGTCCTTGCCGATGTTGATCCAGTGGCTGAAGTAGTCGCCGGCGTTGTAGCCGATGAACGGCAGCATGGCCATCGGGTCGCGGCGCACCACGCCGACCTGGCCGGTGGCGGCCGCGGTGGTCTCGCTGGAGAGCGTGGCGCCGAGGAAGGTGCCGTGGGTCCAGTCGCGGGCCTCGAACACCAGCGGCACCGTGGTGCGGCGGCGGCCGCCGAAGAGGATCGCGTCGATCGGGACGCCGCGGGGGTCGTCGTACTCGGCCGCGAGGATGTCGCACTGCTTGATCGGCGTGCAGTAGCGGCTGTTGGGGTGGCTGGAGAGCTCCTCGGACTCCGGGCCCCACGGCTCGCCCTTCCACGAGGTGGCCTTGGCCGGCGGGTTCTCCAGGCCCTCCCACCAGATGTCGCCGTCCTCGGTGAGCGCGACGTTGGTGAAGACCGAGTTGCCCTTGTTGATGGTGCGCATCGCGTTGGGGTTGGTGTGCTCGTTGGTGCCGGGCGCGACGCCGAAGAAGCCGTACTCGGGGTTCACCGCCCACAGTCGGCCGTCCTCGCCGATCCGCATCCAGGCGATGTCGTCGCCGAGCGTCTCGACCTTCCAGCCGGGGATGGTCGGCTCGAGCATGGCGAGGTTGGTCTTGCCGCAGGCGCTGGGGAAGGCGGCGGCGACGTACTTCTTCGAGCCCTGCGGGCTGGTGAGCTTGAGGATCAGCATGTGCTCGGCCAGCCAGCCCTCGTCGCGGGCCATCACGCTGGCGATGCGCAGCGCGTAGCACTTCTTGCCGAGCAGCGCGTTGCCGCCGTAGCCGGAGCCGTACGACCAGATCGCCCGCTCCTCGGGGAACTGCACGATGTACTTGGTGTCGTTGCACGGCCACGCGACGTCGGCCTCGCCCTCGGCGAGCGGGTGCCCGACGGAGTGGATGCACGGGACGAACTCGGCGTCGAGCTCGGTCATCCGGTCGAGGATCGCGGTGCCCATGCGGGCCATCACGCGCATCGAGGCGGTGACGTAGGCGGAGTCGGTGACCTCGATGCCGAACATCGGCTTCTCGGCCTCCGGGTGGCCCATGACGAACGGGATGACGTACATCGTGCGGCCCTTCATGCAGCCGGCGTACAGCCCGCGCATGAGGTCCTTCATCTCGCCCGGGTCCATCCAGTTGTTGGTGGGGCCGGCATCCTTCTCGGCGAGCGAGCAGATGTAGGTGCGGTCCTCGACGCGCGCCACGTCGATCGGGTCGGAGGCCGCGTGGAACGAGTTCGGCTTCAGGTCCGGGTTGAGCCGGGTGAAGGTGCCGGTGGACACCAGGGCGTCGGTGAGCTCGGTCCACTCCTCGTCCGAGCCGGTGCACCAGTGGATGCGGTCCGGGGTGGTCATGGCAGCGACCTCGGCGACGAAGTCGAGGATGCCCTGGTGGGTCGTGGGCTGCTCGGTGTCGGCCGATCGTTCCTGGATGGCGGTCATGGGGTCCTCTCGCGGCGGATGAACGTTGTCGCGCGGCTCCCTCGACGCGGCGATCCAGTGGTCGCGGACGGTACCGGGGGCGCGGCCGGACTCATATTGGAACGTGCCAATGCGCGCAGACCCGCTCAGCGGTGGGCCTCTGCATCGACCCGGGGTGACGCAGGCCACTCAGGAGTGGGTACCGTGCCCGCCACCAGACGCGGAAGGGTGGCGGCATGACCGACGGGCTCGACGTGGACCAGGTGCTCGACGAGGCGGGACTCAAGAACCCCCACGTACGCGAGTACGTCGCCCACTGGGCCGCCATCACCGAGCCCGACCGGATCGAGGTCGTCAACACCGAGGACGACGCCCGGCTCGTCGCCGAGGCACTCGAGGCCGAGGAGCTGTTCCCGGCCGGCGAGGGCCGCTACTACTCCCGCAGCTACCACAAGGACACCGCGCGCTCGGAGGAGCGCACGATCGTGGCCACCTCGCAGGAGTCCGACCGCGGCGTCTACAACAACTGGCACCCGGCCGAGGAGATGACCGAGGCCCAGGTCGAGCGGATGCGCGGGCAGTCGCGCGGCAAGACGATGTACGTCGTCCCCTACCTCATGGCGCCGCCCGGATCGCCGCTCGAGGCCTACGCCGCCGGCGTCGAGCTCACCGACAACCGCCCGGTGGTGCTGCACATGATCCGGATGGCCCGGGTGGGCGTCGAGCACCTCGACAACCTGGCCGACCCGGCGACGTTCGTGCGCGCCGTGCACGTCACCGGCGACCTGGAGAACCTCGGCCAGGGCACCGACGAGGACGAGCGGTACTTCGTCACCGTGGCCGACCAGCGCACGATCCTGCACTTCGGGTCGTCGTACGGCGGCAACGCCCTGCTCGGCAAGATCGCGCACGGCCTGCGGCAGGCCTGCTACGACGGCCGCGCGTCGGGCATCTTCCTCGCCGAGCAGTTCATGCTGCTGGGCATCAGCGACAAGGAGACCGGCAAGCGCTGGCACGTGTGCGGCGGCTTCCCGAGCGCCTCCGGCAAGACCAACCTCGCGATGACGCTGTCGCCGGAGGCCCTCGGCGACCGCTACACCGTGGAGTTCTACGGCGACGACATCGCCTGGCTGTGGGTCGACGACGAGGGCCAGCTCCGCGGCATGAACCCGGAGAACGGCGTGTTCGGCGTCGCCAAAGACACCAACGAGAAGACCAACCCCACCGCGCTCGACTCGATCGGCGACGGCACCGGCGTGATCTTCACCAACGTGGCCTACAACCCCCGCACCCAGGACGTCTGGTGGGAGGGCAAGACCAAGGAGTACCCCACCGACGAGGGCTGGCTCGACTGGAAGGGCGAGCCGATCTCCGACCGCTCCGGACGCGACGACTCGCCGTGGGCGCACCCCAACAGCCGGTTCACCACCACGCTCGCCAACGTGCCGAACGTCGCCGCCGACTTCGAGGACCCGGCCGGCGTGCCGATCGACGCGATCATCTTCGGCGGCCGCACCAGCGACCGCGAGCCGCTGGTGCGCGCGATCACCGACCTCGCCGAGGGCGTCTACGACGGCCTCACGCTGGGCGCCGAGGCCACCTTCGCCGCCGACGGACTCGACGGGCAGCTGCGCTACGACCCGATGTCGATGCGGCCGTTCCTCGCCTACCACGAGGCCGACTACGCCGCGCACTGGCTGAAGATCATCGGCTCCGCCACCCAGCAGCCGACCTTCGCCCACGTCAACTGGTTCCAGAAGGACCTCTCCGAGGGGGGGGACGGCCACTTCCTGTGGCCCGGCTACCGCGAGAACCTCCGCGCCCTGCTGTGGCTGTGCCGTTTCCATGACGGCGACGTCACCGGCGTCGCAGACGCCGGTGGGCGTGGTGCCCACCGAGGAGGAGCTCGACCTCACCGGCCTCGACCTCCCGGACGAGGACCTCGACCGGATCCTCACCATCGACGTCCCGCGCTGGCGCCAGGAGATGGGCTTCCGCGAGGAGCACCTGAACCAGTTCGACGACCTCCCCGAGGCGATCTGGACCGCGCACCGTCGCGTCGCCCAGGCGCTCGAGGACGCAGACTGACCGACGCACGGCTCGCCGCGCGCGGGCGGCCGGCGCTCCTCGCGGGCGCGTTCGTGCTGGTGTGGTGCACCGGCTACATCGCCGGGCCGATCGCCGTCGACGCGCTCGGGCCGTTCACCTCGCTCGCCTTCCGGTTCGGGATCGCCGCGCTCGTGGCCGGCGCGCTGGCATGGCGGTGGCACGGCGTCCCGGCCGCGTGGACGGGGTCGGCCGTCACGCCGTCGTCGGCCTGCTGCTCAACGCCGTGCAGTTCGGGCTGATGTACGTGGCGTTCGACGCCGGACTCCCGCCGACGCTGGCGGCGCTGTTCCACTCGTTGTCTCCGGTGATCACGGTGCTGCTCGCCGGGCTGCTGCTGCACGAGCGGGTGCGGCCGATCCAGGTCGCCGGATTCGTCGTCGGCGTGGCCGGCGTCGGCGTCGTGCTCGGGCCCGAGGTCGACGAGGCCGGAGGCCCGGCCGGCGTCCTGCTGGGCTCCCTGGCGGCGCTCGCGCTGGCGCTGGGCTGGCTCGGCCAGCGGTGGACCGGGCCGGAGCTCCCGCGGAGTGGTCGGCGACGGTCCAGTTCGCCGTCTCGGTGCCGCCGACGTTGGCGCTCGGGATCCTGCTCGAGGGGGCACCACCGGTCGAGAACCCCTGGCCCGCGGTGGGGTCGGTGCTGTTCCTCGCCGTGGTGAACTCCGTGATCGGGCTGCTGCTCATCGTCGCGATGGTGCGCACGAGCGGCGCGGCGTCGTCGTCGAGCGTGCTCTTCCTGAGCCCACCGGTGACGGCGATCCTCGCCTTCCTGGTGTTCGGCGACGTGCTCGACCTGCGCGAGGGCATCGGGCTGGTGATCGCCGTCATCGGCGTCGCCGCCGCCACCCGCTCGAGACGACGCCCGGACCGCGCCGAACCATTGGGGCCTGACCGGCGCGCTCGGCTATCCTCGACCGGTCCTCGCTCGCGAGGGCGAGCGCCCGTAGCTCAACGGATAGAGCATCGTTACGGAGATCAGCAAAGGTCTGGGGTTCGGCAATCCACGGGGCGCG
>CAWEHA010000013.1:0-5716 GCA_963808855.1 uncultured Actinomycetota bacterium
GGGCAGCTTCACCACCGAGGCCAGCGGCCAGGCCAGTCCGGCGCCGAAGCCGATCTCGGCCGCCGGTGTCCAGGTCGCGCACGAGCAGGGAGCCGTGGAGGCCGGTGGCGGCCCAGTCGCGCTCGATCTCGGCGAGCAGGCCGGCGTGCTCAGGCCGCACGCGCGGTCACCGTGCCGCCGAGACCGTCGGCCAGCCGTCCGACGAGGGCGCGTCGGGCGTCGGCGGTGAGACCCGCGGTCGCCCTCGAGCCGGTAGCCGCGGGCGAGGACGGGGCGGGCCAGCTCCGACCAGGCCAGGCCCTCCCGGCCGGCCTCGGCGGCCGACGCCAGCACGACGTCACCACGCTCGTGCACCCGGATCCACGCCTCCCGCTCGGACGTGCCGACCGCCACCTGGTCGGCACGCAGTCCGGCCGCATGGCAGGCGTGGCGGAGCGGGTCGCGCACGGCGGGGACGTCGTCCTCGGCGAGCACGTGCACCGCGCGGGCCGGCACGTCGCGCTCCCGCACCGGGCGGCGCAGCTGGTCCAGGTGGAGCCGCGCGGCGGGCCGATGGTCGTGGTGGGCGAGCCCGAGCGGCACCACGACCTCGGCCTCGTCGGCGGCGACCGGGAGCAGGGCGAGCTGGGCAGCGCCGGCGCGCAGACCGTCGGCGCGTGACGGCCGGGTCGTCCACCGCGAACGACACCGCCAGGTCGGGCAGACCGCGTCGCACGGTGCCGCACGCTGCCGCAGTCAGCGTCGCCGGCACGCCGATCACGAGGCCGGGCGTCGCCGCGGCGAACAGCCGGTCGACCCGGTCAGCACGGGCGACGAGCTCCTGGGCCAGCGGCAGCAGCCGTTCGCCGTCCGGGCTGAGGGCGACCCTGCGCGAGGTGCGCACGAGCAGGGTGGCGCCGAGCCGCTCCTCCAGCGCCGCGATCCGGCGGCTCGCCACCGGTTGCGGCTGGCCGCACCGCTCGGCGCCGCGGGTGAAGCTGCGCTCGGCGGCCACGGCGGCGAAGCTGCGCAGCCCTTCGACGAGGTCCATGCCCGAGAACAATACGGAATCCGGCATGGATGGACTGCCGGACGTCTTGGTGCCCGCCGCCCTCGGGCGGACGAGGCTCGCGACCATGAACCGATCACCCGCCGCACCGTCCTCGCCGGGGCCGCCGCCACGGCCGCCGTCACCGCCGCCCGGCCGGCCTTCGCCGCCACCACCGACGACGCGATCGCCGACCTCGAGCGACGCTTCGAGCGCCGCGTCGGCGTCTACGCCCGCAACCTGCGCACCGGCCGGGAGGTCGCGCACCGGCCCGACGAGAGATTCGCGATGTGCTCGACGTTCAAGACCCTCGTGGTGGCCGCGGTGCTCGACGGCCGGCTCGTCTCGCCCGACCACCGGATCCTGGGCCGGCCGGCGCACTGGCCGCCGTCCCTGGTGGCCGGCGCGGGCTACGCCCCGCGGCTGCAGGCGTGGCAGGACGCCGGCTACGTGCCGACGGTGGCCGAGGTGTGCGAGGTGACCCTGGCCGACAGCGACAACGCCGGCGGCAACTGGCTGCTCCAGGCCGTCGGCGGCCCGGCCGCCGTCACCGCGCTGGTGCGCTCGCTCGGCGACCAGGTGACCACCCTGACCCGCTGGGAGCCCGACCTCAACTCGTGGGTGCCCGGGCAGATGGCCGACACGACCACGCCGCGGGCGATCGGGCGGAGCTCGGCCGCACTGCTGGTCGGCGACGCGCTGCACCCACGGGCTCGGCGCCGGCTCGCCACCTGGATGCGGGGCAATCGCACCGGCGACCACGCGCTGCGCCGGGGCCTCCCGGAGGGCTGGACCGCGGCCGAGAAGACCGGGTCGGGCGACTACGGCACCCGCAACGACGTCGGCGTCGTGTGGACGCCGGCGGGGGTGCCCGTCCTGATCAGCTGCCTCACCCGCGCCGAGGTGGTCGGCGCTCCCACCACCGACGCCCCGCTCGCCGCCGTCGCCGAGGTGGTGGCCGCCCGGCTGGGCTGAGCTACTCGGACGCCTCGCCGAGCTCGGCGAGGATCTCCACCACGCGCGTCAACGCGGCCCGGACCGCGTCGTAGCCCTCGACGCCGAACTCTGCCGCGAACCGGTCCTCGAGCTCCGTGAGGTGCCGGAAGCCGGAGCTGGCGAATGCCTTGCCCTCGGCGGTGTAGCGGACGATCTTGGCGCGCCGGTCGGCCGGGTCGGGCACCATCTCGAGGATCCCGAGGTCGACCATGTCGCGGATCACCTCGCCCATCGCCTGGCGCGTGATCCCCGCCCGGGCGGCGAGGTCGGCCGCGCGGCCCCCCTCCCCGCCGAGGATTCCGAACACGTGGTTGTGCGCCGGCTTGATGTCCGGGCGTCCGCGGGCGTGCGCCTCCCGCACCATGTGCGACTGGAAGGCGCGGTCGGCGTTGTGCACGAGGGCGATCAACGGCTTCCGGTCCCAAGCTCTTGACATCCGTAAGGTTTCCTTACATTATTCGACAGGTTACCTTACGTTATCAGGAGCCGGTCATGAGCACCTCCGTCGCACCCGAGATCGCGGCCCACTTCCCGCCCGCCCGCGGCCCCCGCACCACCCGAGTCGGCGTCGAGCACGAGCTGCTCACGCGCGACGACGTCACCGGCGTCGTCGTCGACCCACGACGCGTGGTCGCGGCGTCGTCGCTCCCCGTCACCTTCGAGCCGGGTGGGCAGGTGGAGCTGAACCTGGCGTGCTCGCCGTCGGCCGGAGCGGCGGCACGACGGCTCGCGTCGTCGGTCTCCCGGCTGCGCACCGACTGCGCGCTCGTCGGCGTCGCCCTCGACGACGCCCCGCTCGACTCCCGGTCGCCTGCGGAGGTGCCGCTGCGGCTCACCTCGCCGCGCTACCTCGCGATGCAGCGGCACTTCGACGCGATCGGGCCCGCAGGCCGGCGGATGATGCGCTGCACCGCCTCCACCCAGGTGTGCCTCGACTGGTGGCCGGGCGCGGCCGGCCTCGAGCAGTGGCGGGTGCTGAACCTGGCGGCACCGTTCCTCGCGGCGGCCTGGTCCCGCTCGGCGCGGCTCGCCGTCTGGCTCGACGTCGATCCCGACCGCACCGGCTTCGACGACCGGCTCCTCCACGGCACCGACCCCGTCGTCGCCTACGCCGACTTCGTCCGCGGCGCCACGGCGTTCACCGACGGCGGGCTCGCCGAGCACCTCACGACGCTGTTCCCGCCGGTGCGCCCGCGCGGCCGCTACCTGGAGCTGCGGGCGCTCGACGTGCAGCCGGAGTGGCGGGTGGGCGAGGTGCTCGACGTCTGCTCCGCCCTGCTCTACGACGACGACCTGCGGCGCCGCACCCTCGCCTCGCTCGACCCGTGGGCGCCGCGACTCGGCGAGCTCTGGGAGGCCGCCGCGGCCGGTGACGACGACGTGCGGGGCCGGGGCCGCGAGCTCGCGGCGTGCGCACTGCACGGCAGGGCCGTCGCGTGAGCGCGCTGTTCGTCATCGACCCGATCGACGGGCTGCTCGCCGACATCGACGCCTCGGTGGGCCTCATGGCGGCGGCGCAGGCCGCGGACCTGGCGGTGTGGGTGTGCGGGCCGGAGGACCTCGCGGTCGCGGGCGGCCGGCTGGTCGCGCGCGCCCGGCGGGTGCGGCTGCGGCCTCGACGGCGCGGCGGCGACCACCGCTGGCGGGTGGAGGCGCCGTGGTACGACGTGGTCGCGCGCAGCGTGCTCGACGTGGTCGGCGAGGTGGACGTCGTGTGGCTCCGCATCGACCCGCCCGTCGACGCCCGCTACCTGCACACCACCTACCTGCTCGACGTCGCTGTCACCGCCGGGGTGCGGGTCGTCAACCACCCGGCCGGCGTCCGGGCGCTGCACGAGAAGCTGCTCGCGCTCCACCTGCCGGACCTGTGCCCGGCCACGGTGGTGACCACCGAGCCCGCCCAGGTGGAGGGCTTCGTCACGGCGCACGGCGCGGCAGTGGTGAAGCCCGTCG
The DNA here is from genome assembly GCA_963808855.1 of uncultured Actinomycetota bacterium. GTDB lineage: Bacteria > Actinomycetota > Actinomycetes > Propionibacteriales > Nocardioidaceae > Nocardioides. The sequence continues at coordinate 3,977 of CAWEHA010000013.1, forward strand.
ACGGGTTCGCCGGTGCCGACGTCTGGCTGGTCGAGCGCGGACCGGGCTGCCGGGCGCTCGTCGAGTCGGCCACCGGGCACGGCACCCGGCACGTGATCGCGCAGGAGTACCTGCCCGCCGTCGCCGCCGGCAACAAGCGGCTCTTCGTGGTGGACGGCGAGGTGGTCGGCGCCGTGCTGCGCCGGCCCTCGGCCGAGGACTTCCGCATCGGCGCTCCCTGCGCACCCGCCGAGGTCGACGACTCCGACCGGCGGATCGTCGCCGCGCTGGCCCCGCAGCTGGTGGCGCACGGCGTCGCGCTCGCCGGGCTCGACGTGATCGACGGGCGCTTGATCGAGGTCAACGTCACCTGCCCCGGCGGCATGCACAAGGCCGACGCCCTGCTCGGCACCGACCTCAGCGGCGAGATCGTCCGCCGCCTGCTCCAACCCAGCCCCACCCGAGAGGAAGTCACGACATGACCACCGTTCCCGTCGTCAGCATCGCGCTCATGGGCATCCTGCTGACCCTCCTCGGCGCCAACGTCACCCGCCACCGCGCCCAGCGCGGCGCCACCGGCAACCAGATGCCGACCGACCCGGCCGACCGGATGCTCATCGCGCAGCGCGCACACGGCAACGCCACCGAGTACGTGCCCACGCTCGCCGTCCTCATCGTGGTGTGTGCGGTGCTGACCCCGGGGTGGTGGGTCGACGCGCTCGCGATCGCGGCGCTCGCGGCCCGCGCGCTGCACGCGGTCGGCATGCTCACGAGCCGGACGCTCGCCACGCACGGCCCGGTGCGCGACATCGGCGCGATGGGCACCTACCTCACCGGCGTCGCCCTCGGCGTCACGGCCCTGGTGGCGTTGTGAGATGGCCCGGTGCCCGCTCGTCGGCATCGCCGGCGAGGACGCCGTGGTCCGCAAGCACTTCGGCGACCAGCCGGTCGTGGCGTGCCCACGACTCGTCGTCGCGGGCGTGCGGGCCGCGGGCGGTCTCCCCGTGGTGGTCCCGCCCGGCTCGGAGCCCGAGGTCGTCGCCTCGCTCGACGCGCTCGTCCTGACCGGCGGGCCCGACGTCGGCGTCCACCCGGTGCGCGACCGCGAGGAGATCGCGCTCCTCGACGCCGCCCGCGCCGTCGGCCTGCCCACCCTCGGGCTCTGCCGCGGCCTGCAGCTGATGGCCGTCGCGACAGGCGGCACGCTCGTCGCCGAGCTCGGCGACTCCCACGTGCTGCCGCCGCCCGGCAGCCACGACCTTCTCGCCGTCGCCGGCTCCGTGGTGGCCGGGCTCGTGCCCGCAGGTCGGGTCGGCTCGCTTCACCACCAGTCCGTCGCCACCCACGACCCCCGCTGGGTGGCGACGGCCACCGCCCCCGACGGCGTCCTCGAAGCGCTGGAGTGGCACCACCAGCACGCCTGGCCGGCCGTCGGCGTCCAGTGGCATCCCGAGCTCGACCCCACCGGCCCGGCCGTCTTCGGGTGGCTGGTCGGGGCGACCCACCGTCGGGGTGTGCCGGGGCGACGCTCCCTCGCCCGAGCATGACCGCATGGATCCGGACAAGGCAGCAGCGGTGCAGAACGTCGTCGACCGCGTGGGCTCCTACCAGGACGGTGCGCCCGAGGGCACGGTGGAGAAGGAGCTGCGCTCCGGCCTCGGCGAGGCCGGCGTCGAGCTCGACGACTCCGACGTCACCACCCTCACCGAGGCCATCGAGAAGCAGGACGGCGAGGTCGACGTCGCCCGCCTGCTCAGCGAA
>CAWEHA010000014.1:0-382125 GCA_963808855.1 uncultured Actinomycetota bacterium
TGGCCTACGGGCTGGTGGTCGGGCTGGTGCTCGGCTACGTGATCATCCGCCTCGACCTCGCCCTCACCGGCGGCCGCCGGCCCCGGGGCTCCCGAGGCCGCCGCAGCCGTGCCGCCGAGGCGGCCGCCGCCGTGCGACCCGAGCCCGGCCGCACCCAGGCCCTGTTCTGATACGGCTTACGCGCGGGTAGGTACTAGCGCCACGCCATGCCCACCAAGCCGGTCCTCGTCGTCGCCGAGATGGTCGCCGCATCCTCGAGGTGGCAGTCGAGGTCGGCGACCGGGTCGCCGTCGGCGACGAGGTGGTGCTGGAGTCGATGAAGATGGAGGTCCCGGTGTTCTCCGCCGACGCCGGCGTGGTCACGGCGGTCAAGGTGACGCCGGGTGACGTCGTCCAGGAGGGCGACATCCTCATCGAACTGGGGTGAGCGGGCTTCTAACTCGGCGGCACCCGGAGGGGTGCGGAGTGGCCTATCGGAACCGCCTTGAAAGCGGTCGCTGGCAAGTGTCAGCCGGGGTTCGAATCCCGCCCCCTCTGCTCACGTTGGATACGTCGCTGCGTCGTTTCGACTCGCCTGTCGCGACCTCGTTCCTGGGTCGCGGGCTCGCTCAACCTGGCTCGTCCACGCCGACGGTTCGTCCTCGCCGTCGGCTACTCGTACCTCCAGTTCCAGCTCGACCTCGTCGTAGGCGAGGTCGTTGACCCGCTGCACGTGGCAGGTGATGTCGCCGACGAGCCGCGCGATCTCGGTGCGCACGGCGGCGACGTCGGCCTCGGCCAGCACCCGGCCGCCGAGATCGCCGAGCCGGGTGAGCAGGGTGTTGCGCTCGCGGAAGGCGACCCCGCCGCGCGCGGCCAGCCAGCCGTCCGCCGCGTCGCCGGTCTCCTCGAGCAGGGCGTCGCGACCGCCGCCATGATGCCGCACGGTCCACCGCGAGCTGCCCAGAGAGGCGCCCTCGCGGCGCGGCATCTCGTCGCCACGCCGAGGGCCTGCAGTCCGGTGGTCATGCTCGCGTCGCCGTGCCCACGGCCCACCTCCTCGCCCCGTCGTGCCCCTACTGTGATCGTCGTCACCGCTGGGGGCAAGGGCCGTCCCACCGCACGACTAATTCGTGGCCCTCGGCTGCCCCCTAGGCCGTGGTGGCAAACCAAGGTGGATGCCAGCGTCGTCCAGGTGGTGCGATGGCAAGGCGCCGGAGCGCTGGCAGGCTGGGCGCCTTTCGAGCGACGGCAACGCCGCCAGCGTGCCGCCTGGGCGGCGCTGGCGCCGCCTTCGGTTTTGTCAACGCGGCCTAGTAGCCTGTGGCCGCCGTCCTCCGGGGCGGCAGGGAGGCGTCGCCTAGCCTGGTTATGGCGCCCGCCTGCTAAGCGGGTTGAGGAGTGTTCCTTCTCTCGCGGTTCAAATCCCGCCGCCTCCGCGTCGAGAGCCCGCCACCCCTCGGTGGCGGCTCGCTCGCGCTCGCGCGCCGGCACGGTGGCGCCGGAAGGCGTCCTGTGTGAGGGTAGAACTGGTTGCAGGTCGGGCTGCACTGATGTGCAATGCAGGAATTGGTATCGGCTGATCTGATGCGTCCACCCCCGGTGTGAACCAGACTGGCCAGTAACGGGCCTTTCCGTGGGTCCGAGAAGAGGTGTGAAGCTCCCCATGAACATCGCTCGCAAGTTCATCGTGGCCAGTGTGGCCGCCGTCCTGAGCCTCGGCATCGTCGCGACCGCCGCTCCGGCTGCGAACGCTGACACCAGCTGGGCGTGCCCCGGCTGCAAGGTCAAGGCCCCCTGACCTCGCCTCTCTGACACGGGCTGAGACGGGCTGAGACGGGCTAGTCGCCCGTCTCCTCCTCGCCCAGACGCCCAGCCGGCCCATCGTGTAGCCGAGCTGGAACCGCGTCTCGGCCTCGTGCTCGGCCTTGAGGTCGGCGACGTACCCCGCGTACGTGCGCGGGCTGACGCCGAGCCGCTTCGCGCTGACCGGGTCGGAGTGGCCCTCGATCAGCATCCGGATCGTCATCGCCCGCTGCTCGGCGGCGATGTCCTTGAGCGTGCCGCTCTCACGGTTGGTGAACGGCCGCGCCCGCTCCCACGACCGCTCGAAGATGTCGATGAGGAACGCCACCACCGACGGCTCGCGCACCGCTACCGCGCTCGAGTAGTCGTCGCTCGCCGGGATCACCGCCGTACGCCGGTCGGCGATGATGACGCGGCGGAAGAACTCGTCGAGCGTGCGCACCTCGGCGCCGCGGGCGCTCACCGCCGCCACGTAGGTGTGCGTCACTGAGCTACGGCGGGCGCTGTGCTGGTAGAGCGTGCGCATCTTGACGCCGCGCTCCAGCATCGCGGTGTCGCGCAGCGCGGCGTCGGCGAGCGCGGAGGCGCCCCGGCCGGTCTGCGGCTGCGCGGTGAGCACCTCCTCCTCGGACTCGGCCACCAGACCTTCGAGGAAGGTGTTGATCGACGGGCCCTGCAGGTAGGTGAAGGGGCCGCGGGACTCCGCGAGCGGGGAACGGCGCCAGGCGTGGCTCAGCCCCGAGAAGGCGCGCGCCCAGTGCGTCGACTCCTCCAGCAGCCGCGCGCCCTCCTGGCTGAGCGGTGAGACCACGCGCGACTGGACGGTGGCGGGGTCCTCGGGCACCCAGTCGTCGCCGTCCTGGCTGCGCTGGAGCAGGCCGAGGTCACGCAGCTGCTCGAAGGCGGGGCGCCGCTCGCCGTCATCGGCGATCCGTGGGTCGTCGACGGCGATCGAGCCGGCGGTGAGCACCTCGTCGTAGAGGAGCGCCGCCTCGGACTCGAAGAGCGCACGGTCCTCGGGGCCGTAGGCCGACATTCCGCCCCTCCTCGTTCCGGAGCCGTTTGCAACTTCCTGCAATCCCCGAGTGACTGCATGGTGCCACACGGGTGTAGACCTGGATTGCACCGACGAGAGGCGAGGTGGGTGGATTGGCCGTGAAGGTCGTCGCCTTCGACGTGAACGAGACGCTGCTCGACCTTCGCGCGCTCGACGAGCCGTTCGAGGAGCTCTTCGGCGACGCCGGCCTGCGCCCGCAGTGGTTCGCCCAGATGCTGCAGCTGTCCTTCGTCGGCGGCCTCACCGGGCGGTACGTCGATTTCGGCACCGCGCAGCTGGCCGCGCTGGAGATGCTGGCCGCCCGGGCCGGCCTCACCCTGGAGCCGGGGACCGCCGAGTCGGTGGTGGCGAGGATGAGCTCCCTGCCCCCACACCCGGAGGTGGTAGGCGCGCTCGAACGGCTGGCCGGGACGCCGCTCCACGTGGTGGCCCTGACCAACTCCACGCAAGCCGTGGCCGAGGCGCAGCTGCGCCACGCGGGCCTCGACGGGCTGGTGAGCCGCGCCCTGTCGGCTGACACGGTGCAGGCTCTCAAGCCGGCGCCCGAGCCCTACCGCCATGTCGCCCGCGAGTGCGGGGTGGAGGTGGGCGAGGTCCGGCTGGTGGCGGCCCACGCGTGGGACGTCGCGGGGGCGCTGGCCGCCGGGTGCCGGGCGGCGTTCGTGGCTCGACCCGGCATGGTGCCGAGCCCGCTGGGCCCGCAGCCCGACATCGTGGGTGGCGACATCGCCGAGGTGGTCGACCTCGTGATCGAGGCCGACGTCACGTGACGGCCGGGCGCTAGCCCAGGCGCTCGCGCAACCCGTCGAGCTCGGTCCAGAGCACGGCCGGGAGGTCGTCGCCGAACTTCTCGAACCACTCCTGGATCTGGGGCAGCTCGGCGCGCCACTCGTCGACGTCCACCTCGAGTGCCCGCTCCAGCGCCTCGGGAGTCATGTCGAGGCCGTCGGTGTCGAGCGCCCCCGGCGTCGGGACGTAACCGACCGGCGTCTCGACGGCGGCGGCCTGGCCGTCGATGCGCTCGACGACCCACTTCAGCACCCGGCTGTTCTCGCCGAAGCCGGGCCACAGGAAGCCGCCCTCGTCGTCGCGGCGGAACCAGTTGACGTAGAAGATCCGCGGCAGCTTCGCGGCGTCGTTGTCCTTGCCGATGTTGATCCAGTGGCTGAAGTAGTCGCCGGCGTTGTAGCCGATGAACGGCAGCATGGCCATCGGGTCGCGGCGCACCACGCCGACCTGGCCGGTGGCGGCCGCGGTGGTCTCGCTGGAGAGCGTGGCGCCGAGGAAGGTGCCGTGGGTCCAGTCGCGGGCCTCGAACACCAGCGGCACCGTGGTGCGGCGGCGGCCGCCGAAGAGGATCGCGTCGATCGGGACGCCGCGGGGGTCGTCGTACTCGGCCGCGAGGATGTCGCACTGCTTGATCGGCGTGCAGTAGCGGCTGTTGGGGTGGCTGGAGAGCTCCTCGGACTCCGGGCCCCACGGCTCGCCCTTCCACGAGGTGGCCTTGGCCGGCGGGTTCTCCAGGCCCTCCCACCAGATGTCGCCGTCCTCGGTGAGCGCGACGTTGGTGAAGACCGAGTTGCCCTTGTTGATGGTGCGCATCGCGTTGGGGTTGGTGTGCTCGTTGGTGCCGGGCGCGACGCCGAAGAAGCCGTACTCGGGGTTCACCGCCCACAGTCGGCCGTCCTCGCCGATCCGCATCCAGGCGATGTCGTCGCCGAGCGTCTCGACCTTCCAGCCGGGGATGGTCGGCTCGAGCATGGCGAGGTTGGTCTTGCCGCAGGCGCTGGGGAAGGCGGCGGCGACGTACTTCTTCGAGCCCTGCGGGCTGGTGAGCTTGAGGATCAGCATGTGCTCGGCCAGCCAGCCCTCGTCGCGGGCCATCACGCTGGCGATGCGCAGCGCGTAGCACTTCTTGCCGAGCAGCGCGTTGCCGCCGTAGCCGGAGCCGTACGACCAGATCGCCCGCTCCTCGGGGAACTGCACGATGTACTTGGTGTCGTTGCACGGCCACGCGACGTCGGCCTCGCCCTCGGCGAGCGGGTGCCCGACGGAGTGGATGCACGGGACGAACTCGGCGTCGAGCTCGGTCATCCGGTCGAGGATCGCGGTGCCCATGCGGGCCATCACGCGCATCGAGGCGGTGACGTAGGCGGAGTCGGTGACCTCGATGCCGAACATCGGCTTCTCGGCCTCCGGGTGGCCCATGACGAACGGGATGACGTACATCGTGCGGCCCTTCATGCAGCCGGCGTACAGCCCGCGCATGAGGTCCTTCATCTCGCCCGGGTCCATCCAGTTGTTGGTGGGGCCGGCATCCTTCTCGGCGAGCGAGCAGATGTAGGTGCGGTCCTCGACGCGCGCCACGTCGATCGGGTCGGAGGCCGCGTGGAACGAGTTCGGCTTCAGGTCCGGGTTGAGCCGGGTGAAGGTGCCGGTGGACACCAGGGCGTCGGTGAGCTCGGTCCACTCCTCGTCCGAGCCGGTGCACCAGTGGATGCGGTCCGGGGTGGTCATGGCAGCGACCTCGGCGACGAAGTCGAGGATGCCCTGGTGGGTCGTGGGCTGCTCGGTGTCGGCCGATCGTTCCTGGATGGCGGTCATGGGTTCCTCTCGCGGCGGATGAACGTTGTCGCGCGGCTCCCTCGACGCGGCGATCCAGTGGTCGCGGACGGTACCGGGGGCGCGGCCGGACTCATATTGGAACGTGCCAATGCGCGCAGACCCGCTCAGCGGTGGGCCTCTGCATCCACCCGGGGTGACGCAGGCCACTCAGGAGTGGGTACCGTGCCCGCCACCAGACGCGGAAGGGTGGCGGCATGACCGACGGGCTCGACGTGGACCAGGTGCTCGACGAGGCGGGACTCAAGAACCCCCACGTACGCGAGTACGTCGCCCACTGGGCCGCCATCACCGAGCCCGACCGGATCGAGGTCGTCAACACCGAGGACGACGCCCGGCTCGTCGCCGAGGCACTCGAGGCCGAGGAGCTGTTCCCGGCCGGCGAGGGCCGCTACTACTCCCGCAGCTACCACAAGGACACCGCGCGCTCGGAGGAGCGCACGATCGTGGCCACCTCGCAGGAGTCCGACCGCGGCGTCTACAACAACTGGCACCCGGCCGAGGAGATGACCGAGGCCCAGGTCGAGCGGATGCGCGGGCAGTCGCGCGGCAAGACGATGTACGTCGTCCCCTACCTCATGGCGCCGCCCGGATCGCCGCTCGAGGCCTACGCCGCCGGCGTCGAGCTCACCGACAACCGCCCGGTGGTGCTGCACATGATCCGGATGGCCCGGGTGGGCGTCGAGCACCTCGACAACCTGGCCGACCCGGCGACGTTCGTGCGCGCCGTGCACGTCACCGGCGACCTGGAGAACCTCGGCCAGGGCACCGACGAGGACGAGCGGTACTTCGTCACCGTGGCCGACCAGCGCACGATCCTGCACTTCGGGTCGTCGTACGGCGGCAACGCCCTGCTCGGCAAGATCGCGCACGGCCTGCGGCAGGCCTGCTACGACGGCCGCGCGTCGGGCATCTTCCTCGCCGAGCAGTTCATGCTGCTGGGCATCAGCGACAAGGAGACCGGCAAGCGCTGGCACGTGTGCGGCGGCTTCCCGAGCGCCTCCGGCAAGACCAACCTCGCGATGACGCTGTCGCCGGAGGCCCTCGGCGACCGCTACACCGTGGAGTTCTACGGCGACGACATCGCCTGGTTGTGGGTCGACGACGAGGGCCAGCTCCGCGGCATGAACCCGGAGAACGGCGTGTTCGGCGTCGCCAAGGACACCAACGAGAAGACCAACCCCACCGCGCTCGACTCGATCGGCGACGGCACCGGCGTGATCTTCACCAACGTGGCCTACAACCCCCGCACCCAGGACGTCTGGTGGGAGGGCAAGACCAAGGAGTACCCCACCGACGAGGGCTGGCTCGACTGGAAGGGCGAGCCGATCTCCGACCGCTCCGGACGCGACGACTCGCCGTGGGCGCACCCCAACAGCCGGTTCACCACCACGCTCGCCAACGTGCCGAACGTCGCCGCCGACTTCGAGGACCCGGCCGGCGTGCCGATCGACGCGATCATCTTCGGCGGCCGCACCAGCGACCGCGAGCCGCTGGTGCGCGCGATCACCGACCTCGCCGAGGGCGTCTACGACGGCCTCACGCTGGGCGCCGAGGCCACCTTCGCCGCCGACGGACTCGACGGGCAGCTGCGCTACGACCCGATGTCGATGCGGCCGTTCCTCGCCTACCACGAGGCCGACTACGCCGCGCACTGGCTGAAGATCATCGGCTCCGCCACCCAGCAGCCGACCTTCGCCCACGTCAACTGGTTCCAGAAGGACCTCTCCGAGGGCGGCGACGGCCACTTCCTGTGGCCCGGCTACCGCGAGAACCTCCGCGCCCTGCTGTGGCTGTGCCGTTTCCATGACGGCGACGTCACCGGCGTCGAGACGCCGGTGGGCGTGGTGCCCACCGAGGAGGAGCTCGACCTCACCGGCCTCGACCTCCCGGACGAGGACCTCGACCGGATCCTCACCATCGACGTCCCGCGCTGGCGCCAGGAGATGGGCTTCCGCGAGGAGCACCTGAACCAGTTCGACGACCTCCCCGAGGCGATCTGGACCGCGCACCGTCGCGTCGCTCAGGCGCTCGAGGACGCAGACTGACCGACGCACGGCTCGCCGCGCGCGGGCGGCCGGCGCTCCTCGCGGGCGCGTTCGTGCTGGTGTGGTGCACCGGCTACATCGCCGGACCGATCGCCGTCGACGCGCTCGGGCCGTTCACCTCGCTCGCCTTCCGGTTCGGGATCGCCGCGCTCGTGGCCGGCGCGCTGGCATGGCGGTGGCACGGCGTCCCGGCCGCGTGGACCGGGGTCGGCCGCCACGCCGTCGTCGGCCTGCTGCTCAACGCCGTGCAGTTCGGGCTGATGTACGTGGCGTTCGACGCCGGACTCCCGCCGACGCTGGCGGCGCTGTTCCACTCGTTGTCTCCGGTGATCACGGTGCTGCTCGCCGGGCTGCTGCTGCACGAGCGGGTGCGGCCGATCCAGGTCGCCGGATTCGTCGTCGGCGTGGCCGGCGTCGGCGTCGTGCTCGGGCCCGAGGTCGACGAGGCCGGAGGCCCGGCCGGCGTCCTGCTGGGCTCCCTGGCGGCGCTCGCGCTGGCGCTGGGCTGGCTCGGCCAGCGGTGGACCGGGCCGGAGCTCCCCGCGGAGTGGTCGGCGACGGTCCAGTTCGCCGTCTCGGTGCCGCCGACGTTGGCACTCGGGATCCTGCTCGAGGGGGCACCACCGGTCGAGAACCCCTGGCCCGCGGTGGGGTCGGTGCTGTTCCTCGCCGTGGTGAACTCCGTGATCGGGCTGCTGCTCATCGTCGCGATGGTGCGCACGAGCGGCGCGGCGTCGTCGTCGAGCGTGCTCTTCCTGAGCCCACCGGTGACGGCGATCCTCGCCTTCCTGGTGTTCGGCGACGTGCTCGACCTGCGCGAGGGCATCGGGCTGGTGATCGCCGTCATCGGCGTCGCCGCCGCCACCCGCTCGAGACGACGCCCGGACCGCGCCGAACCGATTGGGGCCTGACCGGCGCGCTCGGCTATCCTCGACCGGTCCTCGCTCGCGAGGGCGAGCGCCCGTAGCTCAACGGATAGAGCATCTGACTACGGATCAGAAGGTTTGGGGTTCGAATCCCTACGGGCGCGCTTCTGGAACTCGACGAGTGCCGTCAGCAGGGCCCGCGCCTCGGTCAGGAACTGCCGGCCCGTCGGCGTGAACCGCAGGGTGCGCACGGACCGGTCCACCAGGACGATGTCCAGGCCGCGCTCCAGACGCCGCACCCGGGCGCTCAGCCCGGGCTGGGAGAGGTGCAGCGCGGTGGCCGCCGCGGTGAAGCTCCCGTACTCCTCCAGGGCCACGAACGCGGCGAGGTCACACACGGCGAGCGTGAGCAGCCGGGGGTCGAGCCGCACCGTCAGGCCGGGCGGCCGGTCGCCCGGCCGGGTGGGAGGCCTGACGGACATGAAGGGGATGCTTGCCCGCCCGGGGTGACGACGGGTCACGGAGCGATCACGGTCCGACAACGGTCCGCGCAGCAAGATCACCCGCGGTTATGGAATGCCCGGCGGCGGCGGCCCAGGTGGTTGCGTCGGTCATGAGGGACCGGCCCCGAGAAGCCGTCCCGTCGGCCCGATCCCTGTCAACCGGGCCGGTTTCCTGCGCCTGCGGCAGGCCCGTCGTGCTGCCGCGCGCCTGTCGGAGGAGAGCCATGTCCAGACGTCGGAACAAGATGCTCGCGGTCGCGGTGGCGACCGGGCTCGCGGTGACCCTCGCTGCCTGTGGTGGCGGCGGGGACGGCGGTGAGTCAAGTGGTGAGCAGGAGCGCACGAAGGCCGAGCAGGGGGGCGACATCACGTACCTGCAGACGGCGGTGACCGAGCACCTCGACCCGCAGCGCGTCTACAGCGGCCGCGACATCTCGAACCTGGGTCGGCTGGCCTATCGGGGGCTCGTGATGTTCCCGCCCGGCGAGACCGACCCGGCCGAGGGCACCACGCCGATCCCCGACCTCGCCACCGACACCGGCACCTCCAACGAGGACGCGACCGAGTGGCAGTTCACCGTCAAGGACGGGGCCGCATGGCAGAACGGGGAGCCCGTCACGTGTGAGGACTTCAAGTACGGGGTGTCGCGCAACTTCGCCACCGACGTCATCGACGGCGGACCGAACCAGTACCCCCGCGACTACCTCGACATCCCCGAGGAGGAGCCCGGCACGTCGGTCTACAAGGGCCCGTACACGGGCGAGGGACAGGCGGAGTTCGACAAGGCCGTGACCTGCGACGGCAGCACGATCACCTACCGGTTCCGCAAGCCGTTCCCCGACTTCCCGTTGGCCGTCGCGGCCCTGCATGCCTTCGCGCCGTTCCGCGCGGACCAGGACCAGGGCGACAAGGACGACTACGAGGTGTTCTCCAACGGCCCCTACATGCTCGACGGCACGTGGAACGAGGACTCCGGGGGCACGTTCGTCCGCAACCCGGAGTGGAGCGCGGACGAGGACACGAACCGCGAGGCGAACTTCGAGACGCTGACCTTCGAGCTCGGCATCGAGCCCGAGGTGCAGATCGACCGGCTCATCGCGGACGGCGACGACGCCAACACGATCGCGGCGACCACGATCCCGGCCTCCCGCTACGCGCAGGTCACGGGGGACGTGGCCGACCGGGCGATCAACATCGAGTCGCCGTTCACCAACTACCTGGTGCCCAACTTCAACCGGGTCACCAACCTGAAGGTGCGCCAGGCGCTGGCGCTGGCCACCAACCGGGCCGCGTACGTCGGCGCGCTCGGCGGCGAGCTGGCCTCCGCGCCGGCCCTGACGGTCGTGAGCCCCGACGTGCCGGGCCACACGCCGAACGAGGCGTTCGGCTCCGCCGAGGGCGGCGACGTCGAGGCGGCGAAGAAGCTGCTCGAGGAGTCGGGCGAGCCGGTGCCCTACCCGATCAAGCTCACCTACCCGATCGGCTCGGAGGAGAATGACAAGGCGTTCTCGGCCCTGAAGGACACCTACGACGAAGCGGGCTTCGTCGTGGAGCTGGAGGGCCTCGACCCCTCCGGTCCGTACTACGACACCATCCAGAACCCGGGGTCGGACAGCGACCTCATCTGGGGCGGCTGGGGCGCCGACTGGCCGTCGATCTCCACGGTGATCCCGATCCTGTTCGACGGACGCATCAACCTCACGCCCACCAACAACGGAAACGACTACGGCAACTACAACAGCGACGAGGCCAACGCCCTCATGGACGAGGCCGCCGCCGAGACCGACCTCGACGCCAGCGCGCAGAAGTGGGCCGAGGTCGACGCCAAGCTCGCCGAGGACGTCGCCTACATCCCGCTCGACAACAACAAGTTCTACTACCTGCGTGGCTCCAACATCGCGAACTACGTGAACGCGGTGTCGACGAGCGGCTACCCGGACCTGGCGGTCATCTCACTCGACGATCCCGACGCCTGAGCCGCCGCGCACTCGAGCTGCCACGCGGTCCACCTCGAGGGGTGGTGGGCCGCGTGTGGCTCGCGACGGTGACCGGATTCCTCCGATCCGGCCCGCGATGCCGTCCTCGGCCCCTACCGTGGCCCGCATCCACGGTGCGTGATCGGACGGGGGGCCGACGATGCGCGGCTTCCCCATGGCCGGCCAAGTGTTCGGCGACTACCTGATCGAGCGCGAGATCGGCCGCGGCGCCATGGGGGTCGTCTACCTCGCCCACCAGCAGCGCCCACCGCGGCCGGTCGCGCTGAAGGTGATGAGCCCGACCCTGGACGACCCCGCGTTCCGCAAGCGGTTCGAGCGCGAGGCACGCATCCTCGGCCAGCTCCAGTCGGCCTACATCGTGACCGTGCTCGAGTACGGCGAGCACGACGGGTGGCTGTACCTGACCAACCCCTATCTGGAAGCGGGCGACCTGCACCGCCGGATCCAGTCGGCGCCGCTCGAGTCGACCGACGCCCTCCGGCTGCTCGGTCAGCTGGCCACCGGATTGGCCGCTGCGCACCAGCAGGGGATCGTGCACCGCGACATCAAGCCGTCGAACATCCTGCTCGCCGAGGAGGCCGACGGGCTCCGGGTGCTGCTTGCCGACTTCGGCATCGCACGGAACCACCAGCTCGACTCCACCCTCACCGGCAGCGGGGTCGTCGGCACCCTGCCGTACATGCCCCCGGAGCGGCACTTCGGCGCCCCGGCCACACCGGCCGGAGACGTGTACGCGTTGGGGTGTGTCCTGTGGGCGATGCTGCATCGACGGCCACCTCACGTCGACGCGAGCGGGCGGCTGAACATCCCCGACCTGATCGCGGGCGCCCAGGCTGCCTACATCGGCCCGCTGGCGGGGCCTGTGAACGCCGTGCTCGAGCGGTGCCTGGCGACGGACCCCCGCGACCGGTACGCGGACGCCGGCGAGCTGCGGGTCGCGCTCGCGGACGAAGCGTCACGACGCCCGTTCCAGGGACCGTGGCCGGAGCCGGCCCGGTGGGACCTGCACGCCCGCCGCACGATGCCCGGCCCGCGCCGCGAGCCGGAGGAGGAGCCCGAACGACCCCGGGACCCTGACCCGGGGCCCGCCGCCGACCGGAACCGGCACGCTGACACCACGGTGAAGGGCGACATGCCCGACCACATCGAGCGGGGTCCGGAGACGTCGTCCGGCTCGTCCGGCTCGAGCAGGAAGGCGGCCGTGGGTACGGCGCTCGCCGCCCTCGCCGTCGCGTTGGTGGCCACCCTGATCGTGGTGCTGGTGAACCGCGAGGACGACCCGCAGCGGGCGGCCGATCCCGGTACCGACTCGACGACGGAGACGGGTGAGACCCCAGCGCCAGCTCAGCCCCGCCAGTACCCCTCCCAGCACGAGCGCCGAGCCGGACCTGGGCCCGCTGACGACCGCTCCGTTCGTCGGGACCTGCCACGCGCTGACCGCGGACCAGCTGCAGGAGAACTCGGACCCGGGGCTCGGGGTGCCGTGCGGTATCGAGCACACCTCGGTGACCGTCGACGTGCTTGAGGTGGCCTCGACCGGTGCGCCGAGCCGGTTCGACGACCGTGCCAGGGACTGCTGGGACTCGGCAATCCGGTACCTCGGTGGTGGCCCGGAGGCGTTCATGCGCTCGGCGCTCTCGATCGTGTACTTCCTCCCCACGCAGGCAGAGCGCCTCGACGGGGCGTCCTGGGTGCGGTGCGACGTCGTCATCTACCTCAACGGCCGGGTCTTCCAGCTGCCGGACAGCGTGCAGGCCCTCGGGTTCGGTGGGGGAGAGGTGGAGACGGCCGCGGCCGAGTGCGCGCGGGCGGACGGCACCACCGTGGTGTGCACCGAACGGCACGCGTTCGAGGTCGTCAGGGTCCCGTTCGTGTCGCATGCCGAGTTCACCGAGGCCGGTGGTCAGGCGCCCCCGACCCAGGAAGACCCGCTGCCCTTCCCGAAGCAGTCGATCGTCAACGCGCTGCAGGGCCAGTGCCCGGCGCAGGCGGAGTGGTACTACCCGGTCGCCGAAGGTGCCTGGACGACCGGCTACTCGTACCTGGTGTGCCTCGGATGAACGAGCACCTGCTGGCCTTCCACGAGCGGCTCATGACCTTCGTCGACCTCCGGATCGTCGAGGCGATCAAGCGGCTCGAGCTCGACCGTCCCGGGGTCGACCTGAGCGACGAGCTGGCCACCGCGATCGTGATGGGCAGGCTCGAGCGATCGGAGCTGCGTCCCTACCTCGTCGAGCTGGCGGACACCTGGGGCGCCGGTGCGGTCGACCTGTTCCGGCGCGCGAAGGTCGCGCGCAAGGACCCCGGGTACGTCGCCGAGCTCGGGCACCGGGTCGCGCGGAACCCATCGGCGGCACCCGTGGACGCCGACTGCGCCGTGTGGGCTGCGGCGGTGTGGGCCTACGTCGCGGGGTTCATCCCCGCGGGCCAGGTGCCACTGCCCCCACCGCCACCGGCGCGTCCTCCTCGCGGGTAGGCGACACTGGTCCTCGTCCCCCGGAGGGGTGGATCGGGGCGCTCCCGTCCCCGACATGATCGGGCCTGCATTCCCAACAGAGGAGACTCCATGAACACTCGTGCGATCGCCATCGCCGCACTCGTCATTGCCGTGATCCTCCTGCTCATCTTCCTGCTCTGACCGCGGACAGCAGGTGACCGCGCCGCTGCCGGGGCGGGGCCACTAGGTCCCGCCCCGTGCTGCGGCAGGATCGGGGCATGGAGGCCCGGTTCCTCGAGATGCTGCTCGCCGGGGCGAGCCGCGAGGAGCTGGACGCCGTCGTCGAGGGCAGTGACGACCCGGGCGACGCGGAGCTCCGCGACCAGCACGCCACCGCGCTGCGGATCCACGAGCAGATGGCGCGGCTGCGCAGCCGCGAGGCAGAGCTGAGCGCGCTGTACGAGACCGCGCGCGACCTCAGCGCGATCCGCGACCTCGACCAGGTGCTGGCGGCGATCGTGCGCCGGGCACGGACGCTGCTGCACGCCGACATGACCTACCTCTCCCTCAACGACGCGGCGGACGGCGCGTCGTTCATGAAGGTCACCGACGGCGCACTGACTCCGGCGTTCCGCAGGCTCCGGCTGCCGCTCGGCACCGGGCTGCTGGGGCTCGTGGCGCAGTCGGGGGAGCCGTACTTCACCGACGACTACCAGGCCGACCAGCGGTTCGTGCACCGCGACTTCATCGACGAGGCGGTCGCCGGGGAGCACATCCGCGCGATCCTCGGCGTCCCGCTCATCGTCGAGGACACCGTGATCGGCGCGCTGCTCGCCGTGCACCGCACGGTGCGCCCGTTCCCGCCCGGCGAGGTCGCGCTGCTCACCAGCTTCGCCGCGCACGCGGCGGTGGCGCTCGAGAACGCCCGGCTGTTCGAGCGGGTGGCGGCGGCCAACGACGAGCTGCGGGAGCGCAGCGAGGCCACCGAGCGCGCGGCCGCGGCGCACGACGCGCTCACCGACGTGCTGCTGCACGGCGGCGACGTCGTGGAGGTGGCCGACGTGCTCGCGCGGGTGCTCGGCGGCCGGCTGTCGATCTTCGACGAGGAGCACCGGCTGCTGGCCGGCGCCGAGGTGCCGGTGGACGACGACGTCGTCAGGCAGGCCCGGGCCTCCGGCCGGTGCGTGCGCACCGACGACGGCGCCTGGGTGGCCGTCGCCGCCGCGGGCGAGGACCACCTCGGCACCCTGGTGCTCGGCACCGACGGCCCGATGGACCTGCCCGGGCGCCGCACCCTGGAGCGTGGCGCGCTGGTGGCGGCACTGGTGCTGCTGTTCGGGCGCACCGAGGCCGAGGCCGAGAGCCGGGTGCGCGGGGAGCTGCTGGCCGACCTGCTCGGCGGGCGCGACCCCGACCGGGCCATGGAGCGCGCCCGGCTGCGCGGGCTGCGGCTCGACGGCGAGCTCAGCGTCGCCGTCGCCGAGGTGGACGACGCCGACCGCCACCGCGCGGGACGGGCGGTGGCTGCGCTGGCCACCGAGCAGCAGGGGATCGGCGGCATGGTGGGGGACCGGGTGGTGCTCGTCGAGCCGGACGGCGACGCGCCCGCCGTGGGCGGGCGGTTGCACGACCGGTTGGCCGTCCTCGCCCGCGAGGTGACGGTCGGGGTGTCGGCCGGTGGCGAGCCAGAGAGCCTGAGGGCCGCGTGGCGGGAGGCCACCACCAGCCTCGACGCGCTCGTGCGGCTGGGCCGCCGGGGCGAGGTGAGCGACCCGGCCGGGCTCGGTTTCGCCCGGCTGCTCCTGGGCGACCACGGCGAGGCGGAGCTCGACGCCTTCGTGCGCCGCGCCCTCGGTCCGGTGCTCGACTACGACGCCGAGCGCGACACCCGCCTGGTCGAGACGCTGGAGGCCTGGCTCGACGCGGGCGGCGGGGTGCGCGAGGCCGCCGAGACGCTGCACGTGCACGCGAACACGGTGACCCAGCGCCTCGACCGGGTCGGCCGGCTGCTGGGCGCCGACTGGCGCCAGCCGCAGCGCCGGCTCGACGTCCACCTGGCGCTGCAGATGCTGCGGCTCCGCCGAGAGGTGTGACTGTCACACATAGGTAAAGACGGAACATGGTCGCCCACACATGGCGGCGGCCCGGTCCCGCTGCCTAGCGTCGGACGACATGGAGACGCCTCTGCGTGGCCGGACGGCCCTGGTCACCGGTGCCGCCAGCGGCATCGGCCGCGCCGTGGCCGCTCGCCTGGCCGCCGACGGCGCCGAGGTGCTGTTGCTCGACCGCGACGAGCGGGGCGTGAAGGAGGCCGCCGTCGAGATCGGGGGCGAGCACCTGGTCGCCGACCTCGCCGACGCCGACGACATCGCCGACCTGCGCCTCGCCGACCGCGGCGTCGACATCCTGGTCAACAACGCCGGCATGCAGCGGGTGGCGCCGGTCGAGGAGCTCGACCCCGCGACCTTCGACCTCGTGCACCGCGTGATGCTGCACGCGCCGTTCCTGCTGGCCCGCGCGCTGCTGCCCGGCATGTACGCCGCCGGCTGGGGCCGGATCGTGCACGTCTCCTCGGTGCATGGCCATCGGGCCTCGGCGTACAAGTCGGCCTACGTGAGCGCCAAGCACGGCCTCGAGGGGCTGTCGAAGGTGATCGCGCTCGAGGCTGCGGGCACCGGCGTCACGAGCAACACCGTGTGCCCCGGCTACGTGCGCACCCCGCTCGTGGAGCAGCAGGTCGCCGACCAGGCCGCGCACCACGGCATCGCCGAGGACGACGTGCTCGAGGACGTCCTCCTCACCCGGACGCCGGTGAAGCGGCTCGTCGAACCCGCGGAGGTGGCCGCCCTGGTCGCCTACCTCTGCGGTCCGGACACCGCCTCGGTGACCGGCACCTCGCACTTCCTGGACGGCGGCTGGACCGCCGCCTGAGCATGAACCCGACCCACCGAGAGAGAGCACCCGAGATGACGACAACGTCGAACCCCGACACCACGGCGTCGGCCGGTCCCGCCGGCGGCAGCCGCTCGATCGTCAAGGTCGTGTTCGCCAGCCTCATCGGCACCGCGACCGAGTGGTACGACTTCTTCCTCTACGGCTCCGCCGCGGCGCTGGTGTTCGGCACGCTGTTCTTCCCGTCGGAGGACCCGGTGACCGGCACGCTGCTGGCGTTCGGCACCTACGCGCTGGGCTTCCTCGCCCGCCCGCTCGGCGGCGTGGTGTTCGGCCACTTCGGCGACCGGCTGGGGCGCAAGAAGATGCTGGTCTACTCGCTGCTGCTCATGGGCATCGCGACCTTCGCCATCGGCCTGCTGCCCACCTACGCCGCGATCGGCGTCGCGGCCCCGATCCTGCTGCTGGTCTGCCGGCTGCTGCAGGGCTTCGCCGTCGGCGGTGAGTGGGGTGGCGCGGTCCTCATGGCCGCCGAGCACGGCCGCGACGACCAGCGGGGCTTCTGGTCATCCTGGCCGCAGGCCGGCGTCGCGCTGGGCAACCTGCTGGCCACCGGCGTCCTCTGGCTGCTCGCACTCGTCCAGTCCGACGCCACGTTCGAGGCCTGGGGCTGGCGGATCCCGTTCCTGCTCAGCGCCGTGCTGGTCGGCGTCGGCCTGTGGGTGCGGCTCGCGATCGAGGAGTCGCCCGTCTTCCAGGAGGCGCACGCCAAGATCCAGGACAAGAAGAGCGAGCAGAACCACGTCCCGATCCTCGAGGTGATTCGCAAGTACCCGCGCGAGGTCTTCGTCGCCATGGGCATGCGGCTGGCCGAGAACACCTCGTACTACATCTTCACCGTCATCGTGATCACCTACGTCGTGGAGTTCGCCGACGCCGACAAGGGCCCGGTGCTCACCGCGCTGGTCATCGGATCGACCGTGCACTTCGTCTGGATCCCGATCGTCGGCGCGATCTCCGACCGCATCGGACGCCGTCCGCTCTACTTCGCGGGCGCCGTCGGCGTGGCGGTCTGGGCGTTCGCCTTCTTCCCGCTGCTGGACTCGGGCAACCAGGGCGCGATCATCCTCGCCGTCGTCGTCGGCCTGATGCTGCACGCGCTGATGTACAGCCCGCAGGCGGCGTTCTTCACCGAGCTGTTCGGCACCTCGGTGCGCTACACCGGAGCGTCGGTCGGTTACCAGCTCGCCTCGATCGGCGCCGGCGCCGTGGCTCCGCTCATCGCGGTCGCCCTGCTCAAGACCGGCGACGGCAGCAACACCACCGCCGTCGCCTGGTACATCGTGGTCACCTCGGTGCTCACCGTGATCGCGGTGGCCTTCGCCAAGGAGACCCGCAGCAGCTCGCTGCGCCACGACCGCGTGGTCGACGACGCGCACGCCGGGCGCTGAGCCCTACTGAGGCAGCTCGGCGACGCCGCCGAAGAACTCGTCGATCTGCCGGACGACCTCGGTGAACTGGTCGAAGTCGACCGGCTTGGACACGTGCACGGAGGCGTGGAGGTCGTAGCTCTTGGCGACGTCCTCCTCCGCCTGCGAGGTGGTGAGCACCACGACGGGGATGCGGCGCAGCGCGGGATCCTGCTTGACCTCGGCGAGCACCTCGTGGCCCGACTTCCGGGGCAGGTTGAGGTCGAGAAGGATCAAGTCGGGCCGCGCGGCGTCGCCGTAGGGCGCCGCCTTCCGCAGGTACGACATCGCCTCGACGCCGTCGGTGACGACGTGCAGGTCGGTGTTGAGCCGGCCGGCCGCCAGGGCCTCCTGCGCGATGACGACGTCGCCCGGGTCGTCCTCGACGAGGAGCACCGACAGCGGCTGGTCAGGTTGCAGCGAGTGGCGCGGGTTCATCGACGTCCATCTCTGTGGGGGTGTGGGTCAGGGGGAGCGTGAACTGGAACCGGGCACCGGGTCCTGCCTTCTCGACCAGCCAGATCCGCCCCCGGTGGAAGTCGACGATCTTGCGACACAGAGCCAGGCCGATACCCGTGCCACCGTACTGGTCGCGCAGGTGGAGCCGCTGGAAGATCGCGAAGATCCGCTCGGCGTACTGGTGGTCGATGCCGATGCCCTCGTCGTCGACGGTGACGCGCACCATGTCGCCGACCCGCTCGCTGCTCACGGTGATCCGCTGCGGGCGGTCGTCGCTGCGGTACTTCACGGCGTTGCCCAGCAGGTTCTGCATCAGCGCGGCGAGCAGTGTCGGGTCGCCGGGCACGGTGGGAAGCGGCTCGCGGACGACCTCGACCGCGCCCTGCTGGATCGGGTCGTCGAGAGTGGCCAGCGCCTGGTCGAGCGCCTGGTCGAGGTCGACGTCGACGAAGCCCTCGGTGGAGCGGCCGACGCGCGAGAAGGCGAGGAGGTCGTTGATCAGGACCTGCATGCGTTTGGCGCCGTCGACCATGAACCCGATGTACTGCCGCGCCTTGTCGTCGAGCTGGTCGCCGTACTGGCGCTCGAGGAGCTGGCAGAAGTTGGTCACCTTGCGCAACGGCTCGGACAGGTCGTGCGAGGCGACGTAGGCGAACTGCTCGAGGTCGGCGTTGGAACGGGCGAGGTCGGTGCCACGCCGTTCGAGCCGGACCCGCGCCTGCTCGACCCGCGCGATCTCGGCGGCGAGCTGGGCGCGCATCACGTCGACGTCGCGGCCGAGGTCGACGATCTCGGCGGGCCCGTCCGGGACGATGTGGCGGTTCAGGTCGCCCTCGGCGATCACCCGGGTCTGGGCCGCGAGATCGTCGATCGGACCGAGCACCGAACGGCGCAGCCCGCGCCACAGCAGCAGCGCCGCGCCGCCGAGCACGACGGTGCCGAACCCCACCGCTGCCCACACCCGGTTGAACGCCCGCTCGCGGGCGTCGGTGTTGTCCTCGCGGCGCTGGTCGATCTCGTCGATGAGCACCGACGCGGCCGCGCGGATCCGGTCGAAGGACTCCAGCGCCTCGGGCGTCCCGAGTGCCTCGGCTCCGCCCGGCTCGCCGGCCCGCACCTGTTGGATCACCGGGTCGGCGATGGTGTCGTGCCAGTCGTCGGCAGCGTCCTCGAAGTCGTCGAGGAGGCCGACCAGCTCGTCGTCGCCGTGGAGCAGCCGGCGCAGGTCGTCCTGCGCCTCCTCCTCGAGCTCGAGGTAGCGGTCGTACGGTTCGAGGAACGCCTCGTCCCTCCCCAGCGCGAACCCGCGCACGCCGGTCTCCTGGTTCACCGTCGCCGCGAGCGCCTCCTGGGCGGCCATGGACGCCGGATCCCACCGGTCGACCACCTCGTCACCGGTCTCCTTGGTGGCGACCAGGGAGTAGACGACGAGCGCGATGAGGGCGATCAGCAGCACCATGACGCCCGCGATGGCCCGGGTGACCCGCCGCCGCAGGCTCCACCGGCCCCCGCCGGGCTCGGTCATCGTGACGGGTCCCCGACGGTGAGGACGACGAGCGCGGTGTCGTCGGCCGCCTGGGCGGGCGCGGCCGCGACGAGCCGGGTGACCATCCCGGCGGCGGGTTGGCCGGCGCGCAGCGCGGCATCGACCTCCGCCAGCAGCTCGTCGGTGCCGATGCTTCCGGGGTCGTCCACCTGCCGGTGGGCGTCCAGGAGCCCGTCGGTGTAGAGCATCACCTCGGCGCCGGGCTCGAGCTGGGTGCGGGTGACGGGCCAAGCCAGGCCGGCCGGCTGATCGCGGATCCCCAGCGGCGGCTCCACGGCGACCTCGGCGTAGCGCGCCCCGCCTCGCTGGCAGAGCAGTGGCGGCGGGTGACCGGCCACCCGGATCGTGAGCCCGAGGTCGTGGTCGAGGGTGGCGTCGCACAGGGTCACGAAGACGTCGCCGGTGCGCTCGGCCTCCAGGAGCTGGGCGAGGGTGCCGAGGATCTTGCTGTCGGGCACGTCGGCGAGCACCATCGCCCGCCACGCCACGCGCAGGTGGACCCCGAGGGCGGCCTCGTCGGGACCGTGCCCCATCACGTCGCCGATCACGGCGCGGACCCGGCCGTCGGCGGTCTCGACGACGTCGAAGAAGTCGCCGCCGAGCACCGCGCGGGCCCGGCCGGGACGGTAGTGGCTGACGCAGCTCACGGCGTCGGTGCGCAGCAGCGGCCGTGGCAACAGGCCGCGCTCCAGCCGGGAGTTCTCGGCGGCCAGCAGCCGCTCCTCGCGGAGCTGGAGCGCGGTCACCTGGGTCTGTCGCCGCTCGACGGCGTAGCGGATGGTGCGGTCGAGCAGCTCGGGGGTGATGTCGTCCTTGACCAGGTAGTCCTGCGCGCCGGCGCCCACCGCCTCGGTGCCGATGCGGTCGTGGCGGCCGGTCAGCACGATCACCGGGATCTCGCTGTTGGCGGCCACCACCGTGTGCAGCGCCTCGAGACCCTGCGCGTCGGGCAGGCCGAGATCGAGCAGCACGCACGACAGGTCGACCACGCCGAGCGCGGCGACGCCGTCGCGGACGGTGCGTCGCCACACGACGTCGCTCTCGGGCACCCCCGCCTCGCGCAGGCATTCCTGCACGAGGATGGCGTCGCCCTCGTCGTCCTCCACGAGCAGGACGCCACGCAGGATGTGCGCCATCGTCCCGTCCTCTCGTGTCCGCCGACCGGCAGCGGAAGCCTACGGGCGTCTGCTCGTGAGTTGCGTCGAATCGCTCACGTCCGCGGGACGGCTGCGGGATGCTGGCCGCGCCGACGATCGGAGCCCCCCATGTACGAGTTCGAGTACGAGGCGGAGTCGCGGCCGACCGCCGACGGCAGGAGGAAGCAGCCGCCGGTCGTGGCACGGGTGAGCAGGGCCGAGCTCGAGCGGCGAGGTCGTCGCCGGTCGCTGTACCGCGCGACGGGCGTGTTCGTGGTGCTGCTCCTGCTCCAGCAGCCGCTCCGCTACGTCGCGACGGGAGCCTGGGAGTCGGCTGGTGGCATCGACGCCGAGGTGCCCGCGCGGCTGAGCCTGATCGTCGACGTCGCCATGGTGGGCGCGTACTGGATGGTGGGCTACCGGGCACTCGAGCTCGTCTGGGCGTGGTGGCCGGGCCGGCACGTGAAGCTCGTGGCGTACCTCGCCGCCGCCCTCCTCGCCGTCGGCGGTATCGCCGACCTGGTCGAGAACGTCCTGCTCTGGATGCAGGTCGAGGGGGAGTCCTCGACCGCCGACCTGAGCCTCCCGTGGTCACGCGTGATGTTCTGGGCGGTGGCGGTGGGCCTCGCCGCTCTTGTCCTGATCGCCCAGATCGGCGCCGGCCGGCTGCCGCAGCTCCGCGAGACGCCCCCGGTGTGCGTCGAGCCGCCGCGCGCGAAGACGGCGATCTGCTGCTCGGGGGGTGGCATGCGGTCGGCGTCCTTCTGCCTGGGTGGTCTGCAGGAGCTGACCGAGCGCCGCATCTACCAGGGGGCCGACGTCGTGATCGGGGTCAGCGGAGGCGGCTACATGGCAGCGGGGTACCACAGTGTCCGCTGGCACTCGGAGAGCCCGGACGGGACGTGGCCGGACCTGGACCCGCCGGCGTTCTCACCGTCGAGTCCCGAGCTCCACTGGCTGCGCCGGAACAGCCGCTACCTCCTGGACTCCGCGCAGAGCGCGCTCCAGGGACTCCAGTCGCTGCTGTTCGGGATCGCGGTGAACCTCGTCCTCGTCACGGCCGTGCTCGGCACCGCGGCCTGGTTCCTCGGGTGGTACGTCCTGGCCTCCGGCGCGCTGTCGGGGTGGGACACCGCCGACGCCACGAGCCTGGCCTTCGCGAGCGACTGGACCTGGGTGACGAAGGTGGCCGCCCTTCCGCTGCTCGGCGTCGGTCTGTTCGTCCTGGTCAAGGTGGCCGACAAGCTCATCGAGTCCAGCTACGTGGTGATGATCTGGGTGCGGCCGGTCCAGACCCTGCTCATCACGGGGGGCGCCGTGCTCGTCGCGCTCCTGCTCGGCGTGCCGGTGCTGTTGGCGGCGATCCACGACTACGCCGCCGGGAGCGACTCGCCGTGGGCGCAGCTGCTGCACGCCCTGGGCTTCGTGCCCGACGGCGTGTGCATGGACCGACTGGACGACCAGCTCGACGCGTGCGGCGTGAATGGCGAGGCCGTCGATGCCGGCGACGCGGAGGACGCGGTGCCCGCGACGGCGAACAGTGCGGCGCTCCTGGCCGGCGGACTGGGCGCCGTGCTCGCAGCCGTGCTCGCGGTGGTGAAGGCTGCGGGTGGCCTGCTGGAGTCGGACGACGACGCGAAGCCCGCGCGGAGTGGGCTCGCCCGCTTCGCCGCCAAGGTCTGGCCGTTCCTGAAGAGGACGGTGCTGCCCTGGCTCGCGGCCGTGCTGATCGTCGTCGTGCTTGCCATGCTCCTGCTGAGATGGATCGCGGCCCTCGTCGCGGACCCGGACGGGCTCGCCTCGTGGGACCTCGCGGCCGCGGTCGGAGGGGCGGTGTTGGGGATCCGGCTCCTCACCGACGCCAACCGGACCTCGTTGCACCACTTCTACCGGGAGCGGCTGTCGTACGCGTTCATGGTGAGGCGCGCGGCCGGGCGGGTGGGACCGTTGCCGTACGGCGACGCCGTCCGGTTCTCGCAGTCGGGGCCGCGCGAGGGTGCCGGCCCGCGCCTGGTGTCCTGTGCCGTGGCCAACGTCAACGACCCGGGGATCGTTCCGGTCGGCCGCGGCTGCGCCCCCTTCGCGTTCGACGATCGCGTCATCGGCCTCACCGATCAACGACTTCCCTCGGGCGCGGCGATGACCCCGAGCGCGGTGTACGAGTACGCCGCGGACCGCCGGTTCCGGGACGCCACGATCCCCGCCGCAATCGCGATGAGCGGAGCGGCCTTCTCCCCGCTCGCCGGGCGTGAGAACGCGCGGGTGAGCCCGTTCCGCATGGTGCTCGCGCTCGCCAACGCCCGGCTCGGCGTGTGGCTCCCCAACCCGTTGTGGGTCGACGAGATCGCGGTCGCGCGACGCCTGGTCAAGTCGCGGAACGTCGACGAGACGAGGTCGGCACTGACGGTGCTCTCGGACGAGCAGCGTTCGGAGCTCGAGGACCGCTACCTCAACGACTCTGACAAGGCGTGGCTTGCTGGACTCGACGGCAGCGGCTCGAGCTCGGGTGCCGAGGGCAGGGAAGGTTGGCGGGTGCGGGGTTACAAGATCGTCAACGCCGTCGTGGGCGCTCAGTCGAAGCCGGGCCCGTTCCGACTGCTCAAGGAGGCGGTGGGGCGTACGTCGCTGCTCGACCGCCGGCTGTACGTGACCGACGGCGGGCACTACGACAACCTCGGCCTCGTCGAGGCGCTGCGGCGCCGGGCGGACGTCATCTACGTCCTCGACGCCTCGGCGGATCCCGAGGACACGTTCCGCGCCCTGGGGAGAGCGATCGCCACGGCGCGGATGGACCTCGACTGCGAGGTCGACTTCGATCCCCGGTCGATGCGGCGGCTGAAGGCCGAGCGGTCCGCCGCCGCCTGGGGTGTCGGGCGCTACCGATACCCCGACGGCACCGAGGGCGAGATCCGGATGGTGAAGGTGGTGATGGTCGACGGGCTGCCGTGGGACGTCGAGAGCTACTCCGGCCAGAACGCCCGGTTCCCGCTCACCAGCACGGGCGACCAGCTCTACGGCGAGTTCGACCTCGAGGCCTACCGGGTCCTCGGGCGTGAGGTCACCCGCAAGCTGCTGGCCCACTGCTCGTGGTCCGGCTCACTGCACAGCGCGGATGCGTCGCACCCCGAGCGAGCCGGCGACGGTGACCACGGCGGCGAGCAGGTAGAGGGAGGCGTAGCCGCCGCCGAGGGCGAGTAGCACACCGGCGACGACGGGGGCGAGCACCTGGGGTAGGGCGGCGGCGATGTTGATGACGCCGAGGTCCTTGGCCCGGTCGTCGGCCGACGGCAGCACCTCGGTGATGAGCGCGAAGTCGACGGACGCGTAGGCACCGAACCCGACGCCGAGCACCACCGCGCCGATCACGGCACCGGTCCAGGTCTGCACGCCGGCCAGAGTCACCTGCGCCAGCGCGATGAGCAGGCCGGAGGCGATCACGAAGACCTTGCGGCGACCCACCCGGTCGGACCAGAACCCGGCGACGACGGCCGTGACGATCGTGCACGCGCCGTACAGCGCGGTGAGCACGAACACGCCGGACTCGGCCTCGTCGTCGCTGAGGCCGACGGCGTCCTGCAGGTAGTAGAGGAGGTAGAGCACCACGAGCGCGTTGCCGAGATTGACGAGGAACCGGGTCAACCACGCCCATCCGAAGTCGGGGTGCTGGCGCGGCGACACCCAGAACGAGCGCACGAACCGGCGCGTGCGGAACGGCTCGCGCAGCTCCGGGTCGAGCCGGAGGTCGCGGCTGCCGAGGAGGTAGGGCACGGCGGTGAGCACCAGGAGCACGGCGGTGGCGAGGTAGCCGGCGGCGATGCTGCCGGTGGCGGCCGCCAGTCCGGTGCCGACCACGACGCCGAAGGTCTGCGCCAGCGCGAGCCACCCGCCGATGGCACCGCGCCGCGCGCGGGGCACCTGGTCGGGCACGGTGGCGGTGACGGCGGCGAGCATCGCGTTGAGCGCCGCCTGGGCCAGCGCCCAGGCGAGCACCATGCCGAGCACCGAGTCGGCGGCGGCGAGCAGCAGCATCGCCACCACGCCGCCGACCAGGCCGCCCGCCACCCACGGCACCCGTCGCCCGACCCGCAGCGTGGTGCGGTCGGAGAACGCGCCCCACGCGGGGTTGCACACCACCGACACGAGCGCGCCGACGCCGGTGACCAGGGAGAGCACGGCCTCCTTGTCGGCGGGCGCGATCGCCTCGGCCTGCTGGGCGAGCAGCACCTGGATCGGCCCGAAGAACCCGGACCAGATGCCCACCGACAGCAGCGAGATCCACAGCACCCACCGCGCCGGCGGCGTCGTGGTGGGCTCGGCGAGGGCGCCGGCGGTCACGGTCAGCCGCGTCCGGGCTGCGCGGCGATGGTGTCGGCGTACCAGTGGAACGAGCGCTTCGGCGTCCGCGCCTGGGTGTCGTAGTCGACGTGCACGAGGCCGAACCGCTGGGAGTAGCCCTCGGCCCACTCGAAGTTGTCGAGCAGCGACCAGCAGTAGTAGCCGCGCACGTCGGCGCCGTCAGCGACGGCGTCCGCCACCGCGCGCAGATGGGCGTCGAGGTAGTCGATGCGCGGCTGGTCGTCGACCACGCCGTCGGCGTCGGGGCCCGTGTCGTAGGAGCAGCCGTTCTCGGTGACGTACAGGGGTGGGATCTCCGGGTAGCGCTTGCGGAGCTCCGCGATCACCTCACGCAGCCCCTCGGGCACGACTGGCCAGCCGAAGTCGGTGGTGGGGTAGCCCGTGAGCTGGTGCATCGCGAACGGCACCTCGGTGTTCTCGGGCGCGGCGCCGATCACCATCGGGTTGTAGTAGTTGAAGCCGTAGAAGTCGAGCGGGGCGCTGATCGCCGTCAGGTCGCCGACCTCGACCGGGAGCGCTCCCACCAACAGCTCGGGGTAGACGCCGAGCAGCATGGGGTCGGCGAACAGCCGGTTCCAGAGCGCGTCGAAGAGCTCGGCGGCGCCGCGGTCGGCGTCGCTGTCGGACGCCGCCCGCACCGTGTGGTGGCTGGTGGCCGAACCGACCGCGCGGGCGCCGCCCGCCCGCAGCGCCTGCACCGCGAGCCCGTGGGCGAGGTTCACGTGGTGGGCCACCGGCAGCGCGTCGAAGCCCAGCTGCAGGCCCGGCGCGTGCCAGCCCAGCCCATGGCCCAGGAGCGTCACCACGTTCGGCTCGTTCACCGGCACCCACTGCGCGACCCGGTCGCCCAGCCGGTCGACGCAGAGGGCGGCGTACTCCCCGAACCGCTCCGCCGTCTCCCGCGCCTGCCAGCCGCCGGCGTCCTGGAGTGCCTGCGGAAGGTCCCAGTGGTAGAGCGTCGCCATCGGCGCCACCCCGGCGGCCGACAGCTCGTCGACGAGCCGGTCGTAGAAGTCCAGACCGGCTTCGTTGACCGGCCCTGAGCCCCGCGGCTGCACCCGCGGCCACGAGATCGAGAACCGGTAGGCGTCGGCGCCGAGGTCGCGCATCAGGGCGACGTCCTCGCGGTAGCGGTGGTAGTGATCGCACGCCACCGTGCCGTCGTCGCCCTCCTTGATGTGGCCCGGTTCCGCCGTGAACGTGTCCCAGATGCTCGGCCCCTTGCCGTCCTCGTCCCACGCCCCCTCGATCTGGTACGACGCGGTGCTCGTGCCGAACACGAAGCCGGCGGGCAGGACGGGGTGGCTCGCGCTGGTCACGCGGGACATTCAAGCGGCTGGGCCGATCAGCGGCGGTCGGATCGCGCGAAGAGCAGCACCGGCGGCCGTAACCTGGCGAGCGTGGGCACGGTCGTCGGGTTGCTCATCATCGGCGTCGTCGCCACGCGGTAGGTGCTGGCGCTCGGTCGGCTCGACCTCCGGCTTCGGTCAGGCGGCGGGAGCGATCTCGGCTGTTCGAAGTGCCTGCTCGTCCCGGGTGCCCCACACGTCCTCGCTTCGCCGAACGTGGTCCACTCGACGGCCTCCCTTGCGTTCGGATCCGACCCCGGGCGTTCTCGTCGTCCTTGCGTTGTCGTGGGGTGGCATCGACACGTCACAAACTGCAAAGCCGTTCCTTGAACGGTGCTGTGTCTTCCAGTTTGTGACGGGTCGATGCGGGTGCGTCTTGCTGTCACTCGGCAATTCTCGGTGGCGCACCCTCTGCGCTCGCGCGATCGTGGCGGGATGAGTCTCAGCATCCAGTGTCTCGACTTCGACGCCGCCGACCCGAGCGCCCTTGCCGCGTTCTGGGAGGAGGCGTTGGGGTGGCGGCGTACTCATGACACCGACGACGAGGTGGCGCTCGAGCCGCCCGAGCGGTCACTCGAGGACGGCGTCGTGCCCGACCTGCTGTTCCTCCGGGTGGCGGACGCGAAGGCGGGGAAGAATCGATTGCACCTCGACCTGCGGCCCGACGACCAGGAGGCGGAGGTGGCGCGGCTCGAGGGGCTCGGCGCCCGGCGGGTCGACGTCGGCCAGGGAGACGACGTCGGGTGGATCGTGATGGCCGACCCGGAGGGCAACGAGTTCTGCGTGCTCCGGCCGCTCACCCCGGAGCAGCGCGACGAGCTCGACCGGATCCGCGCCGCGCGGGGTCAGGCGGAGGCGAGCTCGACGGTGTAGTTGCAACCGGCGTCGAGGGTCGGCGTCGAGAAGGACACGGACTCGTCGACCTCGATCTCGAACTCGTCGGTCAGCTCGTTGTGGTTGCTGCCGCCCGACTCGGTCTGCGGGGCCAGCTCCTGGCTCAGGTCCAGGGTCACCGACCCGTCGCCGACCTCCGAGACGCGCAGCTCGATGGTGTCACCGAGGCACTGGAACGTCGTCGACTCGCCCTCGCGGGTCGGGATCGTGCTGGTCACAGGGGTCGGCCGGAAGTCGGGATCCCACCCGTTCCAGGTGGTCGCCACGACCGTGAGCTCGCCTGAGAGGGCCGGGCCGTCGTCGGACGACGACCCGCAGGCCGTGAGGGCGCCGATCCCGAGCACGGCGACGATCAGGAGCTTCATGTGCTCTCCGACGGGCCGACGCGCCGCGTGGTTCCCGGTGACTAGTGCGAAGGTGCCATTGCGGGGGTCCGCACCCGGCGGCAGACTCGGGGCTTCAGCCGATGACTTGCCCCAGACCGCGGAGCAGCCGGGCTCGCCCTCCACCGATCGTGCCGCGGTCCGGGAGGAGCCCCCCATGATCGCCTGGCCCGGACCATGACGCCTGCCGTCCGGTTGAGCCTGCTCAGCGGCTTCGAGCTCGTCGTCGACGGCGTCCGGGTCGACGTGCCCACGAGCGCGCAGCGCGTGGTGGCCTACCTCGGTCTGGGCGGCCGGTCGCAGGCGCGGACGGCGGTCGCGACGAGCCTGTGGCAGGGCGTCGCGGAGAAGCGGGCGGCGGCCAACCTGCGCGGAGCGCTGTGGAAGCTGCACGACGTCCGCGACCGGCTCGTCGCGGCGCAGTCCGACCGGCTGAGCCTGCGGCAGGAGGTGGCGATCGACGTCGCCGAGCTGGTGCGCGACGCCCGGCGGCTGCTCGCCGGCCGACCACAGGACGAGGCCACCACGCACCCTCCGGAGCTGGTCGACCGGCTCTCGCGCGACGTGCTTCCCGACTGGGACGAAGACTGGATCGTCTTCGAACGGGAGCGGGTGCGCCAGCTGCGCATCCACGCGATGGAGGCTCTCTCCGCGCAGCTGCGCGAGGCCGGCCGGCTGGGTGAGGCGGTGGAGGCGGCCCTCTCGGCAGTGGCGGCCGACCCGCTGCGCGAGAGCGCGCAGCGGGTGCTGATCGAGGCCCACCTGGCCGAGGGCAACACCGCCCAGGCCTGGCGGCAGCTGGAGACCTTCCAGACCCTCCTGCGCGACGACCTCGGTGTCCTGCCGTCGCGGTCGATCTTCGAGCTGGTGGCCGGGAGCCCGGCTCAGCCGACGGCGGCGACCGGCCGGCTGATCCCCGCCGTCAACATCGCCTCGAGGTCGGGCGGCACGCTCGCGCACGGGTCGGAGCCCAGCCGCAACCGGTAGCCGTCGAGGGTGCGGCGGGCGTCGTGCTCGTTGCCCTCCGCGAGGTGCGCCTCCATGAGCAGCCGGTAGGACGCCGCGCGCAGCGGGTCGATCGCCATGGCGGTGAGCGCGAGCTGGATCGCCTCGCCCGGCTGGTGGTCGTCGATCGCGCGGCGGGCCCGCGCGTCCAGCACCCGCAGCGTGAGCTGGCGCAGCCGCTCACGCTCGATCTCGAGCCAGTCGTCGTACCAGTCGGGCAGGAGGTCGGACATCAGCGTGTGGAAGGGCAGCGGTGCGTCGAGGTCGGCGCCGTCGCTCGCCAGCAGCATCCGCTCGAGGCCGTCGCGGGCGTCCACCCACACCTCGCGGCCCAGGCACAGCCGGCTCGTGCAGGTCTCCACGAGCCCGTCCGCCACCCGGCGGATCCGCCACAGCGACGACCGCAGGTTGGCGCGGGCCTTCTCCTCGGTGGTGCCGGGCCACAGCTGGAACGCGGCGAAGTCGCGCTCGACGCCGTGCGGGGCGAGGGCGACGAACGCGACCAGCCGCTGGGCGGCCGGCTGGAGGTTCCCGATCCGATGGCCGTCGACAGTGAGCTCGAAGCCGCCGATGACGTGGAGTCGCAGGTGCACCATGGCAGCACTCTGGCGGTGCCGCGGCTCGGCGGCGTCACCGCGCGCGTCGCTGGGGAGTCTCCGGGCCGTCGCGCCACGGTGGCAGGTCGCCGCGCGCGAAGCCGAGCACGGCCTGCTCGACGGCCGCCAGCACCTGGTCGACGCCGAGCAGCGGCGTGCCGGGTTCGTCGGCGGCCTGCACGAGCAGCCGGCCTCGCACCGAGCCCCGGACGTCGTCGTCATCCTCCGCCCAGAGGCGCAGCACCAGGAAGCTCTCGCGCGTCGTCACGGAACGCCCGCCAGCGCGGGCGCGGCTGGGCGCCGTCCGAAGTAGCCGTCGCCCGAGTCGGCGGTGTGGGGGAGAGGACCGGTCAGGTGGGTCACGCCCGGCCGCTCGAGCACGTGGTCGAGGTGGAGGGCCACGGCCACCGGCGCGGTCGGGTGCGTGGGGTGCGAGAACGACACGTGCATCGCCTCGCCCGCCACGGTGACGGCCACGCGCATCCCACGGGACGTCGCCGTCGCCATCGGCTCCGCGGGACCGGCCCGGCGGGCCAGCGTGGTCACCAGGTCCCAGGTCTCGTCGAGGTGGTCGGTGTGCACGAGGGGGTTGGCGTTGCGCCGGATCGTGAGCGCCGCTCCGGCCAGGCTCACCACGCCGAGGGCGACGCCGGCCGCCACCAGTCCCCGGCCG
Source organism: uncultured Actinomycetota bacterium (assembly GCA_963808855.1). Classification (GTDB taxonomy): domain Bacteria; phylum Actinomycetota; class Actinomycetes; order Propionibacteriales; family Nocardioidaceae; genus Nocardioides. The sequence continues at coordinate 30,074 of CAWEHA010000014.1, forward strand.
GGCGGGCCCGGCACCAGCCACCACTCGGCGAGCGCGACGGCGAGCCCGGCCTGGGCGACGCACATCAGCCGCGGCACCGGCAGCCGCAGCAGGGTCGGTCGCCGGTCGCCGCGCAGTGCCTCGCACCCGAACCGGAGCGCGGCGTAGGCGGCGAGGAACCACACGGTGGCGCGGCCCGGTGTGCCGCCGAGGAGACCGAACCCGACGGCTCCGATACCGAGCAGCCCGGCGGCCTCGACCAGCTGCACCGGCAGCAGCCGGACGCCGGTCAACCGCGCGGAGAGGCCGTGCGCGTGACCGTAGACGAGCCCGACTCCCGCGGGCACGCCGTGACAGCAGCCCGCCAGCGCACACCCCACCCGGCCGGCGGCGAGGAACGGGCACAGCGCCACCGCCATCAGGTCGAGCCCCTCGGCGAGTGGCACGCCGGCCACCACCACGAACCCCGCCACGGAGGCCACGCCCACCCACACGTACTCGATCAGCACCAGCCGCTCGCGGCGGGTCACGGCGCGGCGCAGCAGTCCCCACGCGAAGAACGACGCGCCCGCCGTCGCGCAGATGCCGAGGGCCACGGCCAGCGGCACCGCCGTCCGCAGCGACCCCAGCACCACCACGACGACGGCCACCTGGAAGCCCAGCACGCCGAGCGAGCGGAACACCGGCAGCCGGCGGTGACCGACGTCGACGGTGAGCCGGGGCAGCCCCTCGAGCACCCGGTTGAGGTCCACGGCCCGCACGCTGGCGGCGTCACGTCACGCAGCCGTCACCGCCGGTCGCTCGTCGTGTGGTGACGGCCCGGTGACGCGGTGTTCCGAGAGTCGGGCCGTGGCGAAATCCATGGCCATCGCAGCGGTCGCGCTCAGCCTCCGCGAGCTCCTCAACCGCTACTTCGCGGAGCTGGCCGCCGCCGACGTGACCACGTTCCGGGCGCTGCCGACGGCGCGGATCGTGAGCACCGAGGACTTCAGCCAGGTGGGCAGCACGGCGGGCAGCGTGATCCGGTACCCGTCGCTGGCGATCTTCTGCTACCGCACCGACATCAACCGGACGATGCGGGCGCCGTGGTCGGCGGTGGCCCACGCGGACGGCACCATCCACCTGCCGCTCGACCTCCACTTCCTGCTCACGCCGTTCGACTCCGACGCCGAGGCCGAGCTGCGGATCATGGGCGCGACCATGCAGTGCCTGGAGCGGCACCCGATCCTCACCGGCGTGCGGCTGCACCCGCTCGGGCAGTGGGAGAGCGGCGACGCCATCCAGCTCGTCAACGAGGATCTCGTGACCGAGGACGTGCTGCGCACCTTCGACACGCTGCCCACCGACTTCCGGCTCAGCGTCAGCTACGTGGCCCGCGTGATCCGGCTCGATGCCCCCGACGAGCCCGACCACCCCGACGTCCTCACTGCCGTCCGGGGCCTGGTGCCCTCCCCGGTGCCGAGCCCATGAACACGCTCAACGTCTACACGCCCGAGCGCTACGACGAGCGGGTGTGGCACCTCGCGCTCGGCATCGAACCGCGCGACGCGCTCACCGGCCTCCGGCTGCCGGGCGGTGTCGACGTGCGTCGCGAGGTGTTCCCGGAGCCCGTCGGTGACTGGCGTGCCTGGCGGCCGGGCGACACCCTCACCCGGCACCTGCCGCGGATGCCGCGTCACCGCGGCGGCCGGTTCGCGATCCGCTACGACGAGGGCGCCACCACGGGGAACGACCTGCGGGTCGTCGACGACGCCACGGCGCCGCATCGCCCTGGCGAGGGCCGGCGGATCGTGCCGCGGCGGGTCCGGGTGACGATCAGCAGCGAGGCCACGGTGCTCGCCGCCGAGGCCGACCCGGCGCTGCCCCCGCACCCGCAGTGGCGGCGCACCTTCCCGCTGTGGTGCTTCCCCGGGGCCGACGCGCCGCTGCCCTCGCGCTCCACCGTGCTCCGGGGCCTGGTGGTGCGACAGCCCGGCGGCGCCGGCACGCCGCTGTTGCCGGTGCGCTGGGCGAGGGTCCGGGCCCGCAACAGCGCCGGCGCCGACGTCGGGTGGGCGCACGGCGACGACCGCGGCGAGTTCGTGCTCGTGGTGCACGCCGCCGACGGCGACGTCGTGGTGCCGACCGACCCGGTGGCGGTTGACCTCACCGTCGGCGCCGTGCTGCCGCCGCCGGCGCCGGACGTCGCCGACCCGGCCCGCGCCGTCGTCGACCCGCTGTGGGACCTGCCGCTGGAGACCCTCGCCCTCGGCGCCGACCCGGCCGCGCAGACCTCGCTCACCGGGCGCCGGTTCCTGCCGGCGCAGGCGCAGCGCGTCCCGCTCGACCCCCCGCTCCCGGTCGCGCTCCCGCTCGGCCGGGAGACCTCGATCGTCATCCGGATCTCCGACTGAAGGCCTAGAAGAGGAGCAGAGCATGCCCGAGTACCTGTCACCCGGCGTCTACGTCGAGGAGGTCAGCTTCCGCTCCAAGAGCATCGAGGGCGTCCCGACCAGCACCACGGGCTACGCCGGGATGACCCGGTTCGGCCCGGTGCAGTACAACGACAACAACCGGCTGGGCCCGATCACCACCGAGCCCCGGCTGATCACCAGCTTCACCGAGTTCGAACGCATCTACGGCGGCCTCGAGCAACTGATCGTCGACGACGGGGGCGTGGCGGTCACCCGCGAGTCGTACCTCGCGCACGCGGCCCGGGCGTTCTTCCTCAACGGCGGCAAGCGGCTGTACGTGTCCCGGGTGTTCACGCCGCTCGGCGGCGGGGGCGGGGCACCGGACGACTGGGGCATCGCGCGCCGCGACCTGCCGTTCGGTGGCGCCGACAACGCCACCTGGTACGCCCGCTGGCCCGGCTCGTACGGCAACGCGCTGCTCGTGGTGCGGGCGGTGCGCCGCAACAACGTGGCCTTCGACCACAACCCCCTCGGCGGTCCCGGCCCCAGCTTCGGCGTGCAGGCACGCGGGCTCTCCCGTGGCGCCGTGGTGGAGATCGTGCCGTCCGGTGGCACCCTGCCCGAGGCCGACGACGACCTCGACGGCACGATCCTCGCCGTCGTCGACGTCGATCCCACCGTGGTCGACCCGTTCGGCCTCGCCGAGCAGACGTTCCTCGACCAGGCCGGGGCACCGGTGGCGGTGGCGCCCGGCGCCACGATCCGCGAGGTGGCACTCCGGGTCACGGTCGCCGCCGGCACCAGCGGAATCCCCGACGTGCACGACGCCCTCGCGACGCATCCCGCTCAACGGCGCTGGATCGGCAAGATCCTGCAGGCCGACGACCCCGAGGACGAGAACGCCGTCGTCTACGTCGACACCGACGCCGACGACCTCCCGGAGCGCGCGATCGCCCTCATGCTGGCCCTCGAGACGCCGCCGGAGGGGCTGCGTCTCTCGGGCGGGCGCGACGGCGCGCTGGTGAGCCCGGACGGCCTGTTCGGCGCGCCCGCGCACCCCGACGTCGCCCGGCAGAAGGCCACCGGCCTCGCCGCGCTCGGGGAGGTCGACGACATCGCGATCGTGGCCGTGCCCGACGGCGGCGCCTACCCGGACTCGCTGCGCTGCGAGCAGGCCGCCGACCGCCTGATCGCGCACGCCGAGCTGCTGCGCTACCGGGTGGCCGTCGTCGACGCGCCGGTCGGCTCCTCGATGAACGAGGTGCGCGAGTTCCGCGGCAAGTTCGACTCCACCCGGGCCGCGCTCTACCACCCCTGGATCGAGGTGCTCGACCCGTTGGAGCGGGCCGCCCAGGGCGCGCCACCGCGGCGGGTGCTGCTGCCGCCGTCAGGCTTCGTCACCGGCATCTACGCCCGCAACGACATCACCCGCGGCGTGTTCAAGGCGCCGGCCAACGAGGTGGTGCTGGGGCTGACCCGGTTCGAGGCCAACATCAACACCCCGCGCAACGACGTGCTCAACCCGGAGGGCATCAACGCCCTGCGGTTCTTCGAGGGTCGCGGCAACCGGGTGTGGGGCGCGCGCACGATGAGCTCCGACCCGGAGTGGACCTACGTGAACGTGCGACGGCTCTTCGTGTTCCTCGAGCACTCGATCGACAAGGCCATGCAGTGGGCGGTGTTCGAGCCCAACAACGAGCGGCTGTGGCGCAACATCCGGCAGACCGTGGAGGACTTCCTCTACGTGCAGTGGCTCGGCGGTGCGCTGCTGGGAGCGAAGCCGGACGAGGCGTTCTTCGTGCGCTGCGACCGCACCACCATGACCCAGAACGACCTCGACAACGGCCGGCTCATCTGCCTCATCGGGGTGGCGCCGGTGAAGCCCGCCGAGTTCGTGATCTTCCGGATCGGCCAGTGGACCGCGGACGCGCGGGCCTGACCCCACCCATCGCTAGGAGACTGCCATGCCCACCCAGCGGGACAACCCGTACTCCGCCTTCAACTTCCTGGTCTCCCTCGGCGGCGACCAGGGCTCGGGTGACGAAGGCCAGATCGTCGGCGGCTTCAGCGACGTCAGCGGCCTCGGGTTCGAGGTCCAGTACGCCGACTACCGCAACGGCAACGAGAAGGTGAACACGGTCCGCAAGGTGCAGAACACCTTCACCGTCGAGGACGTCGTCCTCAAGCGCGGCCTGATCGGCTCCCTCGACCTCTTCACCTGGCTCAAGGACGTGCGCGAGGGTGACATCGACCCGCGCGTCGTCACCGTCACCCTGCTCGACGAGGCCCGCAACGCCGTCAGCTCCTGGAAGCTCCAGAAGGCGCAGCCCAAGAAGTGGTCCGGCCCGACGCTGGCCGCGAAGGGCGGCACCGAGGTGGCGATGGAGGAGCTGACCTTGGTGCACGAGGGCATCGAGTACAGCTGACATGACCCTGGCGCCAGCCCTGGGTGCGCCCGGCATCCTCGTCGTGCCGCCGGAGCCGGTGCGCGAGCTCACCGGCGTGCGCCGCGACGTCGCCGCGTTCCTCGGGGTCGCGCCGCGGGGCCCGGCCTGGCTGCCGCCGGCGACGCTGGCCCCGGACGACGACGTGGCCGGCTGGCTCGCCACCACCCGCCGCCGGCGCTCGGTGGCGGTGGCGGTGTCGAGCTGGGACGAGTACCGCCGTCTCTTCGGGGGCTTCGAGGGGCCGGGGCGGCTGCCCTATGCCGTGTCGGCGTTCTTCGCGGCCGGCGGGGTCCGGGCGTACGTCGTGCGCGTGGTGCACGAGCACGCCGACCGGGTGGCCGACGCCGCCGGCCGTTCGTCCGGCACGTTGTTCGCGGGGGCCGCGGAGGTCGCCACCACCGGCGGCGATCCGCTGCTGCTGCACGCCCGGACGGAGGGACGGTGGGGCGACGCACTGCGGGTCGCGGTGCGGTTCACGAGCCGCCCGCTGCCGGTGGTGGTCGACGATCCGAGCCACCTCGTCGTCGCGTCGCGCGACTGGGTGCCGGGCGGGACGCTGCTGCGGCTGTCGGGGCCCGGGGACGTGCAGGAGCTGCAGTACGTCGACAGCTCGGTGGTGGAGCCGGAGCCCGCCGGGCCCGGATCTCGACGGGTGCTCACGCTGGGCGCGCCGGCCGGGGTGGTGCCCGACGTCGTCGAGGTGGTGGAGGCCCGGGTGGAGGTGGTCGACCACGACCGGTCGTTCGCGCGGCGCGAGACGCTCGACGCCGTCGGGCTGCGGGCCGACCACCCGCGCTGGCTGGCCCGAGTCTTGGTCACCGAGTCCGAGCTGCTGTGGCCCGATCTCTCCTGGGCCGCCGGCACCGTCGTGCTGCCCGACCCCGCCCTGCCCTCGCTGGTGCTGCGCTCCGATGACGGCGACCACCTCGGCGGCGGACGCGACCTGTGGTCGACGATCACACCCGAGGACTTCTGGGACGCCGGCTGGGTGCCCGGCGACGAGGATCCCGGCGACGGCGTGCAGTGCTTGGGCGAGGTCGACGACGTCGGTCTGGTGGTGGCCCCCGACCTCTACGAGCCCGAGCCGCTCGCGCCGGTGGACGACGTGACCGACCTGCCGACGTTCTGCGGTCCGGACTTCGAGGTGCACGTCGAGCAGCCGGACCCGCCGCCGCCCGAGGCGCCGCCGGCCCCGGGGCTCGACGGGCTCGCACTCGACCCCCGGGTGCCGGCCGAGTTGGCGCGAATCATGCTCAACCAGGCGGCCCTCGTCGCTTTCGCCGACCAGCGCCGCGACCACACACTGCTGCTCGACGTGCCGCTCGGGCTCACCCACCGCGAGATCCTCGCCTGGCGCGCCGCCTTCGACTCGCCCCAGGTGGCGGCCTATCACCCGTGGCTCGACGTCGCGAGGCCGGACGACCAGCGCGACACCCTGATCCGGGTCAACCCGGCGGCGTTCGCGGCCGGGATCATCGCCGAGCGGGAGCGCCGGCTCGGCGTCCAGCACGGCCCGGCCGGCGAGGTGGCGGTCGGCGCGCTGCGTCTCGCCGACGTCGTCACCCCGGCCGCACACGACGAGCTGCACCCCGACGGCATCAACGTGTTCGCACAGGACGCCGCCGGCATCCGGCTCAGCGGAGCCCGCACCCTGTCCCGCCGCGCGCCGCTGCGGCAGCTCAGCGTCGCTCGCCTGCTCACCGTGCTGCGGCTCACGCTGGAGCGGGAGATGCGCTGGGCGGTCTTCGAGCCGAACGGCCCCGCCCTGTGGGCGGAGGTGCGGCGGCTCGTGCACGGCCTGCTGACCCGGCTCTTCGAGGCCGGCGCGTTCACAGGCGCCACTACGAAGGAGTCGTTCTTCGTCACCTGCGACCGCACCACGATGACCCAGAACGACCTCGACCGCGGCCGTCTCGTCTGCCTGGTCGGCGTCGCTCCGGCCGAGCCGGTGGAGTACATCGTGCTGGAGATGGCGCTCGCCGCCACCACGGGTGTGCGGGTCGAGGTGCGCGGCTGAGGGCGCTCGCCTCAGCCGCGGGATCCGGCGAGGTCGGCCAGCGACACCGAGGTGTCGTCCAGGCGGGCCAGGTCGAGGGTCTGCCCGACCAGTGCCCGCAGGTGGTCGGTGGCGTCCCACACGTTCACGTGCATCGCCGCGAGCACCCTGCCCTCGTCGTGCCACAGCACGACCGCCTCGAGCTCCGACAGATCGCCGCGCACGACCACGCTGTCGGTGTGCGGTGTGGGCGCGAACCCGACGTACTCCATCCCGAGGTCGTACTGGTCGGTGAAGAAGTACGGCAGCCGCGCGTACGGGCCGCCGTCGCTCACCATGTTGCGGGCTGCCGCCTTCCCCTGCTCGATGGCGTTGTCCCAGTGCTCCACCCGGACCCGGTGCCCCAGCACCGGGTGGTCGTGGTTGGCGACGTCACCTGCCGCGTACACGTGTGGGTCTGAGGTCTGCAGGCGCGCGTCGACCAGCACGCCGTTGTGTGTGGCCAGGCCGGCGGCGTCGGCAAGTGCCGTGCGCGGCGCGGCACCGATCGCCACGACCACCAGGTCCGCCGGGATCTCCGCGCCGTCTGACACGAGCACCCGTCCCTTCTGTACGGCGTCGACCGACGTGCCCAGCCGCAGATCCACGCCGTGCGACCGATGGAGGTCGGCGAAGTACGCCCCGACCCGTTCACCCATCACGCCTCGGAGCGGCTGCGCCTGCGGCTCCACGACGGTCACGTCGCACCCGAGGATGCGCGCGGCGGCCGCCACCTCGAGCCCGATCCAGCCGGCGCCGACGATCGCGACCCGCGGCCGCTGTCGCAGGGCGGTGCGCAGGGCGATGCCCTCGTCGAGGGTGCGCAGGTAGGCCACCCGTGCGTCGCTCCCGTCGGCCGGGCCGAAGCGACGTGGCGCGGATCCGGTGGCCAGGAGGAGCTTGTCGTACGGGACCTCGGCGTCGCCCGTCGTCACCACCCGTCGAGCCAGGTCGATGCCCGCCACGTCCGCCGACGTCCGCACGCGCACGTCGTGGTCGGCGTACCAGCCGGTGTCGCGCACGACGGTGGTGTCGGGCTCCTTCTCTCCCAGCAGCACGCTCTTGGACAGCGGCGGCCGCTCGTAGGGCAGATGCGGTTCGGCGCCGAGCAGCGTCACCTCGCCGTCGTACCCACGGTCCCGCAGCTCCTCGACCGCCGTGGCACCGGCCAGTCCGCCACCCACGACCACCATGCCGGGCGCCCCGCTCACGAGGTGGTCCGATCGGCCCGCACCCGGCCGGTGGCCAGCAGGCTCAGCGCGACTGCGGCGAGCAGCAGGCCGAAGTCGCGCAGCGCGATGTCGAGGTACCCGCCCGTCGAGACCAGGTTGACGATGATCCCGGCGAGCCAAGCAGCGACGACCAGGCCACCCCAGCGCGGCGTCACGGCGACCATCACGCCGGCGACGATCTCGACGACGCCGACGGCGAGCATCGCGTCGCCGGCGCTGCCCGGCACCAGGTCGTCAACCCACGGTGCGAGGTACGCCTCCCAGTCGTCGGTGAGCACCTCGAGGAACTTGTCGAGCCCGAACAGGATCGGCGCCAGCGTGAAGCCCGCGCGCAGCAGGAGGAAGGCCCGGTCGGCGGGTGTGGCGATCATGGCTGCACCTTTCTAACGTAGAATGATCTGTACGTTAGAATCTGTGCCACCATTCAGTCAATGATTTCTCTGTTTTAGAGAGGACTCGCGTGGACCTGGCAGAACGGGCGGTCGCCGTCGGCGCCCTCGGCGACCCCACTCGCCGGGCGCTCTACGAGTACGTCGCGTCCCGCTCGACCGCGGTCGGGCGTGAGGAGGCGGCGACGGCCCTCGACCTCCCTCACCACACGGCGAGCTTCCACCTCGACCGTCTGGTGGACGTCGGCCTGCTCACCACGGAGTACCGGCGGCTCACCGGGCGCACCGGCCCCGGCGCGGGCCGACCGAGCAAGCTGTACCGCCGCGCCGACCGGCAGTGGGCGGTCTCCCTGCCCGAGCGTCAGTACGACCTGGTCGGGCGGATCCTCGCCGACGGTGTCGAGGCCGCACGTGCCGGCTCCGCCTCACTGACGGAGGCGATCGACGAGGCCGCAGCCGTCGCCGGGCGTGCCGTGGGCGAGGCGGCCGCGCCGGGCGACCTGCCCGAGCTCGCCGACGCCCTGGCCGAGCTGGGGTACGAGGCCCGAGTGCAGGACGACACCGTCGTCTTGGCGAACTGCCCGTTCGACGCCCTGGCGAGGAGCCACACCGAGCTCGTGTGCGGCATCAACCGATGCTTCGTGCAGGGGGTGGCCGAGGGGATCGGCTGCACGGCGACCGCCCGGCTCGACCCCGAGCCCGGGTTGTGCTGCGTCAAGGCGGACGCTTCTTGACAGTCGCCTCCGGGGCGGCGGACCGTCAGGGCATGGGCGGCATCCGCACCGAGCCGATCGACAAGTGGGTCCGCGCGTACGTCGGCTCGACGGTCGTCGTGGACAGCCGTCGTCCGCTGCTGTTCTGGGAGGAAGACTTCCCCGTTCCGAACTACGCGTTCGACCGCGCCGACGTCCGCTCCGATCTGCTCGTGGCGTCCGCTGAGGAGCCCGTGTCCCGCGAGTTCTCCTTCTACGGGCCGAAGGGCGCGGTGTCGCAATGGTTCGACCTCCGCGTCGGCGACCGCGTCGTCTCGCACGCCGCGTGGGTCCGTGACGACCCGGCGCTGAAGGACCTGCTGATCCTCAGCTGGCAGCCCGGCCGGCTCGACCGGTGGCTCGAGGAGGACGAGGAGGTCCGCGGCCACCCGCGGGATCCGCACAAGCGGGTCGAGACCCTCACGAGCCGGCGCCACGTCGTCGTCGAGCTCGACGGCGTCGTCCTGGCCGACAGTGACCGGCCGGTCCTCCTCCTCGAGACCGGCCTACCTACCCGCTACTACCTGCCGCGGGGCGACGTGAACTTCGACGTGCTCACGCCCTCGGACTACTACAGCCTCTGCCCGTACAAGGGCGACACACATGAGTACTGGAGCGCCGTCGGGCAGCCCGAGGTGCCGAATCTCGCGTGGTCGTACTGGTCGCCGCTCCCCGCCGTCGAGAAGATCGGCGGCCTGGTCGCGTTCTACAACGAGCTCGTCGACCTCACCGTCGACGGCGTCCGGCTCGACCGCGCGGTCTCGCCGTTCAGCGACCCGGACCACCGGCGGGGGTCGTAGCGTCGGCGCGTGCCCAGTGTTCCGGACAGCGTGACCGCCCTGTCCCTCGCGCTGTCCGAGCTCGGGTGGGTGCGCGACGTCATGGTGGCCGGGTCACTGGCGACCGGTGACTACGTGCCCGGCGTCAGCGACCTCGACCTGGTGGCGATCGTGGACGGCCGGGTCGACGACGCGCGCGTCCGTCGGCTCACGCTGCTCCACGAGGAGCTCGACCGCGGGCCGGCGGCGGGCGCCGACCTGGGCTGCGTCTACGTCGAGGAGGATCGGCGGACCGACCACGCCGTGCGGCACCCCACCTGGACCCACGGCGAGCTGGTCGACCGGATCCTGTCGGGCATCACCCGCGCCGAGCTGGTGCGCCACGGGTTCGCCGTCCACGGCCGCGCGCCGAGCGAGGTGTTCCCGGCCGTGTCCGACGACGACGTCCGCGCGGCCGCGCACGCCGAGCTCACCGGCTACTGGGCCTGGGCGGCGCGCCGGCCCCGGATGTGGCTGAACCCGGTGATGACCGACCTCGGCCTGACGTCCATGGCTCGCGGCCGGCACGCGTGCCGCACCGGGCAGCTGCTCACGAAGACGCGGGCCCTCGACGAGGCCCACGCACCCGACTGGCTCGTCGACCAGCTCCGGGCCCGCCGCCGCGGCGAGGCCGTCACGTCACCCCGGCTGCGTTCCGGGTGGATCGCCTGGCGCGACGCGTGGACGACGACCCGGGCGGCCCAGGGGCCGGGGTCGTAGACCACACGGAGACCGCGACGGCGCCGATCACGCCGGCGGCGGCCGCGATCAGGTAGGCGGGACCGGCGGGACCGGCCGCCAGGACGGCGGCGAAGAGCGAGACGGCCACGGCGCCACCGACGTGGGTGCTCGCCTCGAACACGGCGGCCGAGACCGTCTCGGCACCATCGATGCCGTCCTTGAGCGTGTGCTCGGTGAGTCCGGTGTGCGTGGCGTTGAGGCCCGCGCCGAGAAGCAGGAGTGGCACCGCGAGATGGGTCAGGAACGACGGTTGGGCGGTGGACAGCGTCAGCGCGGCGACGCAGCAGGCACTGAGAACCAGCCCGCCGGCGGCCGTCCGGACGGACCCGAGGCGACGGCGTAGCGGCGGCACGACGAGCAGCCCGGAAGCGACGATGCCGACACTGGCGGGCAGGGTGGCGAGGCCGGCGCGAGTGGCCGACCACCCGTCCGCCTGGAGCTCCTGGGCCAGCACGAACACCACGACCGACCAGAGCGCGGAGTTCGCGGCGTTGCCGCAGCACCCACCCCACAGGCGACGCTGTCGGACGACCACCCCGGGTAGCAGCGGATCCGCAGAGCGGCGCTCGTGCGCGACGAGCAGGACGACGGCGGCGCCCGCGACGACGACGAGCGCGGCCGCCGGAACGGGTGGCAGCGACCCGGTGCCCGCGCCGATGGCCGCGGCCACCACGGCGGTCACCGCGCAGGTGGCCAGCACTGCGCCGAGCAGATCCAGCGGGCGCCGGGTCTGCGGCACGGCGTCGGCCGGAACCAGGCGACGACCGCCCACGTACAGCGCCAGGGCCAGCGGCACCGTCAGCCAGAACACCCAGCGCCATCCCAGCAGCCCGGTGACGGCGCCGCCGTACACCGCTCCGCTCAACGAGCCCAGCGCGCCGGCCACCGCGGCGGCGGTGAACGCGCGGCCGCGCCACGGCTCGTCCCGGAACGACGAGCTCGTCAAGGAGAGGGCGGACGGGTAGGCCACCGCCGCGCCCAGGCCGAGCACCACCCGCCCGGCCAGCAGGACCTCCGTCGTCGGCGCCACCCCGCACACCACCGATCCGAGGAGCAGAAGGAGTATTCCGGCCAGGAAGACCCGGCGGCGTCCCCACACGTCGCCGAGGCGGCCGGCCACCAGCAGACCACCGGCCAGCGCCACGGACGTCGCGTTGAGGACCCACGCCCGGCCCGCGGTGCTCAAACCCAGGTCGGCAGCGATGGCGGGGAGCGCCAGCGCCGCGGCCAGCCCGTCGAGGACGGCCAGCAGCTGGACGCCGGCCAGCACCGCGATGAGACCGACCCGGTGGCGCTCAGTCACGCGACGCCGCGCCCGGGTCCGGCCGGGGCGCGATGATCCAGCCGACCGTGACGTGCTGCTCGCCCCGGAACCACTCGAGTGCCGGGCCGACGAGGCGTTGCCGGTGAGCGCGCGCCCACTGCGAGACCGCGCCGTACGCGGCGAGCCGCTGCGGGTAGCCGACGTCGTCCCCCTGCACCTCGGTGGTCGCGATCGGTCCGCCCGGGAGGATGACGTCGGGCTCGCCGTCCACAGGGAGGCACACCTCGACCTCGCGGAGCGCCTCGGCGTTGTCCACGTCGTGGCGCTCGGGGGGCCACCCGTAGCGCAGCACCGGGTCGCCGACGACGGTGCGCCCGTCGTCGCGCGCCCGTGCCCGCAGCGCCGTCAGCGCGGTGCGGGTGAGGTCGGGGACGTCGAAGAGCTGGACGATGCGGCGGCGCAGCAACGCCCCCGACTCGGACATCTCGTCGGTCACGACGGCGAACGAGTCGATCTGCTCCTGGTAGCCGCTGAACAGCCGGGCCAGGTGGTCCCGCTCCTCCCGACCGCGCTCGACCCGCTGGTGCAGTCGCCCCCAGTGCTGTTCGAGCCGTGCCAGCCGTGAGGTGGCGTCCGGTGCGTCGAGGATCGCCTTCACCTCCGGCAACGGGACCTCGAGCTGGCGCAGCGTCCGCGCGAGCACCGCCGTCTCCACCTGGTCGGCCGAGTACCACCGGTACCCGGTGTCGGGCTCGACGTGGACCGGTTCGAGCAGACCGGCGGCGCCGTAGCGGCGGATCGACGCGGGCGAGAGCCCGCTGGCCTGCGCCAGCTCTCCGACCGTCATCTTCTCCACGGGGCCAGCCTGGGGCCTGTCAGCGTGACAAGGTCAAGCGCGAGGCGTGAGACCGTCGAGCATGCCTACCAATCGGTCGACGCCGTGGGCGCGCGTCGTCCCCGTGCTCGCCGCCGTCCGCTCCGCCGGGGCCGACGCGGACGACTCCTCCACCGACTGGGAGTACGGCGAGCGCCAGGCTGAGTTCATCGATCCGTTCGGCCACGCCTGGGTGCTCAACCAGACCCTGCGCGACGTCGATCCGAAGGAGTGGGGCGGCACCACGGTGGTGCCGCGCAGGTAGCCACCGCCACTCAGGCGTCCCGCATCGCGCGGCGGATCAGTGCGTCCATCGCCCGGTCCGGCAGCAACCAGCTCAGCCACGCCTGGGCGACTGCGTCCTTGCCGACCAGGTAGCGGGTGCGGGGGCGGCGTGAGGTGAGCGCCCGACCGACCACCTCGGCGACGGCCTCGGGCGGCAGCCCGTCGCGCTCTCCCCGCTCCGCGAGCGCGTACGCGGCGTCGACGAGCCGCGCGTAGCGGCGCTGCACGTCCGGTCCGACCTCGGCCCAGCGTTCGTCGCCAGCCTGCCGTCCCCGCCCCCAGATCGGGGTGGCGATGGCGCCTGGCTCGACGGCGACCACCCGGACGCCGAGCGGGCCGACCTCCTGGCGGAGCACGTCGGTGAGGGCCTCGACCGCGAACTTGGAGGCTGAGTACGGCCCGAACAACGGCCCGGCCACCCGTCCCCCGATCGAGCTCATCATCACGATCCGGCCGCAGGTGTCGATCAGGTGTGGCAGCAGGGCCCGGGTGACCGCGACCTGGCCCAGCACGTTGACCTCGAGCTGCGCGCGCCAGTCCGCCACCGGGAGCGCCTCGACGGGCCCGACCACGGCCACCCCCGCGTTGTTGACGAGGCCGCGCAGTGCCCCGGGGCCGGCCGCCACTGCCGTCTCGAGCGCCGCCACCTGGTCGGGATCGGTGACGTCGAGGCGCTGCGCGCGGATCCGGTGCGACCACGACTCCACGAGCTCGGCGTCCTCGTCGCGACGCACCCCGGCCACGACGCCGAAGCCGAGATCGGCGAGGTGGCGGCACGTCGCAGCGCCGATCCCCGTCGACGCCCCTGTCACCACGACCACGCCGTTCGTCATCCGCCGACGGTAGCGAGAATCCGGCCAGGTCAACGGTCTGTCGTACCGCACGAAGAGGCGGACCTCGCGGCCGCCGTCCACCCACGTGCAGACCACCCGACGATCCAGCAGGCTCCGGGCGGAGCAACGTCGGCGCGCGCCGATGGCCCCGCCTGGGGCGGGGTGTGGGGCGGGGTGGTCAGGGTTCGGGTACTGACCCGTGCTGGTCGACGCGGAAGTGGTTGCCGGTGGGGCTGGTCCAGGTGAAGGCGACCGGGACGCCGTGCTCGGTGGCCTCGGCTGGTTGGTAGGTCCAGCCGGCGAAGGTCTTCATGCGGTGGTGGGTGCGGCACAGCGGCGCGAGGTTGACCGTGCTGGTGGGTCCGTGGGGGTAGGGCATCCGGTGGTCGAGATCGGTGCGTGCGCGTCTGGTGCAGAAGGGGAAGGCGCACTGTGGCCAGGCCAGCCGGACCCGCTCGGCCACCGAAGGGGACGGGGTGTAGCCGGAGCTCTCGGCGGCCTGGTTGAGGTCGATGACGGGTTTGATGGTGACGTTCGCGCCGGCGCACCAGCCTGCGACCTGGTCGACCAGGACCGGGGTGTCGGTGTTGTCGAGCCGGGCAACGTCGGCGTCGGTGAGGTGGACATAGAGGGTGACCGCCCGACCCGGCTCGTCGGTGTCGGTGAGGTCGAGGGCGGGCTGGGCGCGGGCGATCTCGCCGACCGCCATCGCGCGGCGGACGTCCAGTGGCTCCTCACAGAGCTCGCCGAGCTGTGCTGCTGTCGCGGTCACCGCGGCGTCCAGGTCGAGGGCGTCGGCCAGGTCGAGCAGGCCGTCGACGTAGGCGTAGCCGTCGACGTCGGCGCGGTCGGTGCGGACGTCGAAGTGGCGGGGGTCGGCGGCTCGGCGGCGCTCGACCTCGGCGGGGTCGTACTCGGCGCGGGCCGCCTCGACGGTGCGGTCGAGCTGCGCCCAGGACAGCGAGTGAGCAAAGGCAGCGAGCTTCTGGTCGACGAAGGCGGCGCCGTCCAGCGGCAGGCTCATCGTGGCGTCGGCGATGCGGAACGCCCGCCACGGTGCGACCTCCAGGTCGAGCACCCGGGCCCACACCCGGGGCAGGCGGTACTTCAGCTCCAGGCAGCGGCCCACGAACACCCGGCCCGCGCCGTCGGAGAGCCCCAGGGTGGTGATCAGGTCCACCACCGCAGCCTCACTGACCGCCGGGGCGCCGTCACCGGCGAGCAGGAGCTCGCCGTCGCCGTAGTCGGGGAACGCGACGTCGTCGCTGGTGGCCGGGTCGACCAGGTGCTGCTCCAACCAGTCCAGGGTGCCGACCAGCCGCTCCACTTCGGCCTGGCGCGACGCCAGGTCCAGCGCGCGCACGTCGGCGAGCGACGTTGCCTGCGCGGTGGTGGTCATGGCTCTACTCAAGCACTCGCCACCGACAGTCCTGGGCTCGTATCTGGCTTTGTTGACAGGGTTCCGGTCACGAGACGGTAACGATCTCGGCACCGCATGGAGTGCCTGCTCGTCCCGGCCGCACTGCCTGTCGCCCGTCTCGCCGAGCGTTGTCCAGCCCGTCCTGCTCCGCGCGTTCGGATACGACCCCGAGCGTTCTCGTTGACCTTGCCTTCTCTTGGGGTGGCATCGACACGTCACATACTGCGGAACGCCCGATGAACGGTGCTCTGCCTGCGCAGTATGTGACGGGTCGATGCGGGTGCGTCTCGCCGTCGCTGGCCCAGTTCATACGCTCGCTACGGTCACCGTCCACGACCCTCCCGCCGGCGGTGCCTCCGGCGGCAGCTCGTCGTGGCTCACCCGGCCAGTCACGCGGACGGTGGTGGTGACCTCGTCCTTGGTCCAGTCGGGGAGGCCGTGGACGTAGGCGAGGCCGCCGGGGAGGACGACGATGTTGCCGTTGGAGGAGCGGTAGGCCATGCCTTCGACGGTGGCGTCGGTGCCGTCGGCGGCCCAGAGCTCCGGCGCGGTGCGGACGACGTCGTCGTCGGGGAGGTCGACGGGCTCGATGGTGGTGGGGTGGAGCTCGAGGGAGGAGAGCCCGGTCTCGGGGTCGTTCTCGAAGGCGTGCCGCACCAGCCGCCCCGCGACGGTGACCACCCGGCCGGCCAGGTCGGCCCAGGAGTCGGCGCCCACGACCGGGACGACGGCGTCCGAGCGGTCGAGGTGCACGCACCGGCGGCCGGCGAGGTCGGCGGCGAGCCCGACGAGCACGACGTCGTTGCCCTCGGCGGCGGCGAGCCGGTTGGCGGTGCGGATCGGGTCGCTCATAGTCGGCTCCAGGCGACGCAGAACACCTGCTTGTCCGCGCCGAAGTAGTTGGGGTCGGAGTAGTGGGTCAGTGTGCTCTGGTAGACCTCCATCCGCTCCGATGCGCCGTAGCTCTGCCGGCACCGGGCCGACCCGGTGAGCGGGTCGCAGTGGTTGGCGTGCCACCAGGAGTCGTTCTTCTCGTCGTACCAGCCGTAGTCGAAGTTCACCTCGTCCGGCGGGCTGTCGCCGCGGTCGTTGGTCATGTCCACCTTGCCGCTCGGGTCGGACGGGAACGGACGGCCCATCGACCAGAAGCGCTTGGAGAAGATGTAGGGCCGCACTCCCACCTGGGCCTCGAGGTCGTCGGCGCGCTTCTTGGCCTGCGCGAAGGTCTCGTAGCAGTCGCTGGTGGACGCCGAGTCCAGGCCGAGGTTGGTGCGGGTGACGCCGACGCAGCCGGCCGCCAGCCGCTTGCGCTCCTCCGGAGTCATCGCACGGCCCTGCTGCTTCTCCCAGAGCTCGATGTAGCGGTCGAGCGTGTAGCCCTTGGTGTCCTGGCCGGCGGCGAGGCCGGCGTCCAGACCCTGGCCCGGTCGTCCCGGCGGCGCCTTCTTGTCGCCGTTGCACCCGTGGAGCGCCAGCCCGCTGCTCGCGCGCGGCCGGTCGGGCGCGGCGGTGCCGAGGCCCGCCAGCCGGGCGACGACGGCGGTCGACGAACGGTCGGCGTCCGCCTCGTGCTCGTGGCCGCCGGAGTCCGCGACCCGGTCGCCCGAGAACTGCATCGTGTGGGCGAGCTCGTGCGAGAGCACCGCCTCGTCCGCCAGCGACCGCGGCGGGTAGGTGCCGGGCGCGACCCCGATGTCGTGGCCGACCGCGAAGGCCCGCACGCCGGAGCGGGCGGCCATCTCGTGCGCGGCGGCGTCGTCGTGCACCCGGACGCCGTCCGGGACCGGGCTGCCGAACCCCTCCTCCATCCGGCGGCGCAGCGCAGCGGGCAGCTCACGGCCCTCGTCGCGCTCGGCCTTCACCCGTGCAGGCTGGCGCGCCGACGTCACCAGGGCGTCACTCCGTGAGCTTGGTGTACGCGACGCAGAAGACCTGCATGTCGGCGTCGAACCGGTCCCTGGCCGAGAAGTGCTGCAGCGTGCTCTGGTAGACCTTCATCCGCTCCCCGTTGATGGAGGGGTCGCTTCGGCACTCGGCGGACCCGGTGACCGGGTCGCAGTGGTTCGCGTGCCACCAGGTGCGCTCCTTCTCGTCCCACCAGCCGTAGTCGAAGTTCACCTTGCCCACCTCGCCCTGGCCGGTGTCGTTGGTCATGTCGACCTTGCCGTCGGCGTCGACCGGGAAGGAGCGACCCATCCTCCAGAACCGCTTGGAGAAGATGAACGGGCGGATGCCGTTCTGGCTCTCCAGCTCGTCGGCCCGGTCCTCGGCCTGGGCGAAGGTCTGGAAGCAGTCGTCGGTCGGCGGGGCACCGCCGAGGTTCTTGGCGGTGATCCCGATGCAGCCGGCGGCGAGCGTCTTGCGTTCCTCCTTGGTCATCGGGCGACCCATCTGCTTCTCCCAGAGCTCGATGTACTCGTCGAGCGTGTAGCTCTCGGAGTCCTGCCACGGCCACAGCCCGGTGTCGAGGCCCATGCCCGGCCGCAGGTCGCAGCGGTGGAGCGCCAGACCGCTGGTGGCCCGCGGTCGCGCCGGTGCCGGCGTCGCCACCCCGGCCAGCCGGGCGAGCACGGTGCCGGCCATCCGGTCGGCCTCGGCCTCGTGGCCGGCGCCGCCGCCGGCCGGACCCTCGGGGCCGGCGTACTGCATCGTGTGGGCGAGCTCGTGCGCCAGCACGGCCTCGTCGACCGGGGACGACGGCGGGAAGGTGCCGGGCGCGACGCCGACGTCGTGGCCGATCGTGACCGCCCGGGCGCCGGACTCGGCCGCCAGGGCGTGCGCCGCGGCGTCGTCGTGCACCCGCACACCGGACGGGACCGGGGCTCCGAACGCCTGCTCCATCCGGCTGCGCAGGGAGCCGGGCAGCTGCGCACCGGGGCCCTCCCCGCACTCGGAGCAGGTGCTGTGCTCGGTGCAGGAGTCGCACCGGGCCCGCGTCGCTCTCACGGCGACCCTGCCCAGCCCTCGTAGGCCATTCGGTACACGTCGGCGGCGAACTGGAAGCGGAGGGCGTTGGCGCGCGGCTGGCCCCACTCATTCGAGCGGACCTCCCGGTGGAACGCCCAGGTGGCCAGCGACGGGGTGGACCCGTCGGGATCCCGGTTGCCGCTCATGTCACGGGCGGCGAAGGTGGCGAACCGCGACGAGCCCATGTTCCACCTCATGTAGGTGAGCGTGTCGACGTCGGCGGCGTTGGTCCCGGGCGGTCCGGTGGGGCCCGTGACGGCGGCGCGGTTCTCACGCCAGTAGGCGTCGATCAGCATGAGCGACAGCACGAAGAACCTCTCGGACGGAGTCACCGTGAAGGTGCCGCTCCCTGCGGGCGCGACCGTCAGCGCGGCGTCGATGTCGCCGGAGACGTCGCGGGGCAGCCTGCCCGCGGTGACCTGTTGTGCGACGGCGGCCCGGAACGCGGTGTCGTGGGCGGCGCCGGAGCCCGGCGGGCTGTCCATCGCGTTGTCCCCGGTGCCCGGCGTGTAGTGCACGTAGTGGTCGGTGCCCATGTTGAGGAAGTAGTAGTTGCTCCGCCAGATCGCCCGGGCGTCGGCAGCCGACGAGGCGGGCACGGTGTTGGCCACCTGGGGATGTGTGGCGCCCTCCTTCACCCACACCGCGAGCAGCACCCACGGCGGCGAGGATGCGGCTGGGTTCTCCGCCCAGGCGCGATAGGCCTGAGCGACCCGGTCGCCCGACACGCCGTAGAAGGGGTTCTCGTCCAGGTGCCGGAACGTCGAGCCAGCACTCCCGACGCCCGTCTGCGCGATGATCTCCGCGCGCCGCGTCGCCACCGGTCCGGACGACACGCCTGCCGTGCTGCGCAACCGGTCGGCGCGGGTGCGGGCGGCGGCGATCCCGCCATTGAGCGCGGTGTCGCGGGTCGTCTGGTCGGGCGCAGCCCGAACGGCCAGCTGAACCTCGCGGAACGTGCTCGCCGCCTTGGTCGGAGCGGCGCTGCCCGAGCCCGAGCTGCTGCCCCCGCCCCCGCAGTCCTCGCAGCGCTGGAGCTGGAGCCCGCGGGCACGCCCGACACCGCGGCCGGCGGTGCCTGCGGTGGCGTCGCCGGCGAGCACCGATGCTGCCTCGCTCACCGCTCGGTCGGCCCGACTCTCGAGCTCGCCGGTCCGCTGCGCGCCGACGGCGGGGCCAGGCTCGCGCTGCTGGACGGTGTGGGCGAGCTCGTGGGCCATCACCGCCGACGTCGTGAGCGGATCGCTGCCCAGGCTCGAGTCGTCGACCACCACGTGGTGGTCGACCGTGAAGCCGACGTGACCGAGCCGCCGGGCCAGCGCGGCGTCCGACCCGCCGCGATGCACCCGCACCTGCCCGAGGTCGACGCCGAGGGCGTTCTCCATCGCGTGCCGGTGCGGGCCCCACAGGGGGGCGCCCCGCCCGAGCCGGCTCCGCACCCAGGTGGGGTCGGGGTCGTGCGGACCGGGACCCTCGAACCCCTGCAATGCCGAGCCGGCCCCGGTCGCTTCGGCCGTGGTCTGGGTGACACCGAGTGCGGTCGCGAGGTCGTCGACACTGCCGTCGGTCACCCACCGCCGTGCCGAGAGCCGGCCCCGCTCCGCCACTCCGGCGACCAGCTCCCGCGGCCCGCCGGCGCCGATCCCGGCGTAGCGCCGCGCGACCTGCTCGACCTCCGCGGGACTCTTGCCGCGGTACCGCGCCATCGCGGTCTCGAAGTAGGGGCACGAGCGGGTCGACGTCCCGGCCACGGCGAGCTCGCGGTCGACGACGTCGCGCACCGTGATCTCGAGCTCGTTGAGGAACGCGGCCTGGGTCATCTGGTCGGGTCCGGCCACCGACCCGTCCGACACGATCGCCGGGCCGGTGACCGGCCCTGTCTCCTGGTCCGGGCGCACCGACACCGCTTCACCCTCGGCACCGGGCGTCACCCGGGTGTCACCGGGCCGCGACGCGACCGGCGCGGTGACGGGCAGGTGACGAAGCCGCCCGAGCCTGGACGGCGTGACGGACGTGTTGCTGACGACGTTCCGCTTCGAGGTCGGGTTCGACCGGGTCACCGGGCAGGGTCCGCAGCGGCTCGGCGACGGCGGCTTCTCCGAGGTGAGTGGCCTCGAGGTGGAGATGGAGGTCGTCGACTACGAGGAGGGCGGCCGCAACGATGCCGTGACCCGCCGGATCGGGCGGGCGAAGTTCCAGCCGCTGGTGTGCAAGCGGGGGATGCTCGGGCCGGCCGAGGGTGAGGCCGAGCCGGAGCTGTGGCAGTGGTTCCAGGACGTCGTCTCCGGCGTCCGGCCGGTGCGCCGCTACGACGGCACGGTGCAGGTGCGCGACCAGGCCGGCTCAACCATGGCGGTCTGGCGGTTCGCGCGCGCCGTTCCCACCAAGATCGTCGGGCCCACCCTCAACGCCAAGACCGGCGAGGTCGCGGTCGAGGAGCTGCACCTCGCCCACGAGGGACTCACGCTGGAGGGCACGACGTGACCGCCCTGGAGAAGGCCCACCTCGAGGTGCTGGACAAGAAGGGCAAGGTCACCGAGTCGGTGCCCGTGCAGTTCAACCCGGCGACGATGTCGCTGCAGCGGTCCAACAGCAACGACGGCGGCAGCTCCCGCGGCCGGCAGACCCAGCAGTACAACGGCTCGGCCAGCACCGTGCTCAGCTTCGACCTCGAGTACGACACCGCCGACGAGGGCACCACCGAGCGGCCGGTCGACGTCCGCACGAAGACCGCGAAGGTGGCGCAGTTCGTGCTGCCGGGCGGCAAGGAGTCGAAGCAGGCGCCGCCGCGGGTGAAGTTCCGGTGGGGCACGTTCGAGCTCAGCGGTGTGATGAACAGCCTCAACGAGGAGCTGTCGCTGTTCGCGTCGTCCGGCGTGCCGCTGCGCTCGAAGCTCACGATCCAGATCAAGGAGCAGGACTCCAAGTTCGACGCCCTCGAGCGTGGCCCCGGCGCCAACCCGGACAGCGGCGCTCCGGCCGCCGGGGAGCCCTCGGGCGGCAACGGTCCCGGCACCAGCGGCGGCGGACCCGCCGACAGCAGCCTCCTCGCCCTCGCCGGCGAGACCGCGGCCGACTTCCTGGCCCGGGCCGGCCTCGACCCCGAGGCCTGGCGGGCGCTCGGCGGCGCCCTCGACGTGCTCGGCGAGGGCATCGAGCTCGAGGCGGGGTTCGGGGTGGAGTTCAGTGCCTCGCTCGAGGTCGGCCTCGGCGTGGGCGTGGCCGTCGGGTTCGAGGCCGGCGTCGACGCCTCGGTGGACGTGCAGTTCGGGCTCGAGGGCTCGGCGACGGCGTCGGCGGGCGCCGGTCTGCAGCAGGGCTTCGCGCTCAGCGCGGCCGGCGGGCTCACCGCCGCCACCGAGTCGGCCCGCGCCACCGAGGCCGGCGCGGCGGCCGCCTCGGCGCGGGCCGGCTTCGGCGGTGCGCTCCCGGCGACGTCGACGCCGAGCCCGGCCGCGCCGATGCGGACGCCGCTGGTGGCGGCGAGCCCGGTGGGCGGCACGCCGGCCCAGCCCGCGCCGCCGGCGCCGTTGCCGCCCCGGGCCGACCCGCGGAGCACCACGTTCGGCCGCGGGGTGCCGCTGCGTGAGCGACGCGGCGTCCCGGGAGCGGAGACCGCGGCCTACGTGGTGGTGGGCCACCCGGCGGTGGCGCCCGCCCTCAGCGCGCCATCGGCGACCACCACAGCGGCCGGTGACTGCGGGTGCGGGTGCGGAGGTGGCCGGTGACCGTGCACGTCGGGGAGGTCACCTCCGAGGTCAGCGCCGCGGCAGCGCAGATGCCCGGCGGGGAGTCCGAGGACCCGTGGGAGGAGCAGGCCCGCATGGCCGCCGTCCTCGATCGTGCCGCGCGCGACCGCCGACGCACGGGGACGGGCTTCGGCGATGACTGACCCGCACCCGTACGCGAGCCACGCGCCGGTGTTCACCGTCGACGGGCAGACCGTCGGCGCGCTCGGCCGCGACCTGCTGCGGCTCGACGTCGAGGAGGGATGTCTCGGGCTACGCACGCTGGTGATGCGGTTGCAGGCCGTCGGCCCGGAGAGCGACGGCTCCACCGACGACCTGTCGTACCTCGACGGCCGGGTGCTCGACCTCGGCAGCGCGCTCGAGGTGAGCCTGGGCCCGCCCGGCGGCGAGCGGCGGCTGTTCCGAGGCACGGTCTCCGCCCTCGAGGTGTCCTTCGCCGAGGGCCGCACGCCGTACGTGGCGGTGTTCGCCGAGGACGCGCTGATGGGCCTGCGGATGCGCGAGCGCACCGCCACCTACGTGGACAAGACCGACGCCGCGATGGTCGAGGAGGTCGCGCGCGACCACGGCCTCGGGGTGTCGGCCGACGCCGACGGCCCGGAGTACCCGCTGGTGCAGCAGTGGGAGGAGTCCGACCTGTCGTTCCTGCGCAGCCGGGCGCTGCGGCTCAACGCCGAGATCTGGCTCGACGGCGACGACGTGCTGCACTTCGCCGACCGCAGCCGGCGCCGCGGCCCCGAGCTCCGGCTGGTGCAGGGCAACGAGCTCATCTCCCTCGACGCCCGGGCCGACGTGTCGTCGCAGCGCAGCGAGGTCGAGATGCGCGGCTGGGACGACCTCGAGGTGAAGCCCATCGTCGAGAAGGCCGCCGGCGAGCTGGTCACCGCCGAGGTCGCGACGGGCCGGAGCGGTCCGGACGTCGTGGCCGGCGTCTTCTCGAACACCGTGCTGACCCGGTCGCGGCGCGACGTGCTCAGCAGCCGGACCGGCCAGGCCTACGCCCGGGCCGAGCTGCTGCGCCGGGCGCGCGGGTTCGTGAGGGTCGAGGGCGTCACCGCCTCGACGCCGGACCTGGTGCCGGGCGCCCACCTCGACCTGCGCCGGGTGGGCCGGCCGTTCGAGGGCGGCGACTACCGCGTCTGCCACGCCCACCACAGCTACGACCTGGTGTCGGGCCACCGCACCCGGTTCACCGCCGAGCGGCCGGTGGTGGCGTCGTGAATCCCGTGCACGCCTGCGGTCCCGATCGCAACGACTCCTCCCTCTACCTCGGGCTGTACCCGGCCACCGTCGTCGCGCTCGAGGGCGATCCGCAGCAGCGGCAGCGGGTGAAGGTGCGCTTCGACTGGCTCGCCGACACCGCGGGCGGCTCGCCGGCCGAGGCCTGGGCGGTGATGGTGACGCCGTACGCCGACGCCGACCAGGGGTTCCAGATGCTCCCCGAGGTCGACTCGACGGTGGTGGTGGGCTTCCAGGCCGGCCACCTCGACCACCCCTACGTCGTCGGCGCCACCTGGAACGGGAACGCCCAGGCGCCCGAGGCGTTCGCCGATGCCAACGACAAGCGGGTGATCGTCTCCCGCACCGGCAGCCGGCTCGAGTTCGACGACACCACCGGGTCGGTGGCGGTGCGGGTCACCACCCCCGGCGGCCACGAGGTGGTGCTCGACGACGGCTCGATGAACGTCACCGTGACGGCGTCGTCCGGTGCGACGATCGAGCTCACGGCTGCGGGCGGGGTGAGGATCGAGGCCGCCTCCACGGTGGACGTGTCGGCCGCGATGGTCACCGTCGACGCTCCGATCAGCCAGTTCAACGGCACCGTCACCTGCGACACCCTCATCGCCACCGGCGGCGGGATCATCTCGCCGATGTACACCCCGGGAGCGGGGAACGTCTGGTGACCACGACGACCCTGGCCCCCCGACCGGCGGCGACGGCCCCCCGCCATCACCCCTGGCGGGTAGTCGCGCCCTGGTACCGGTGGCCGCGGGTCGACGGCGCCGAGCCGGGCCGGGCCGCCGAGGCGGCCTCCCCGGCGCTGCACAAGTTCGTGTCGACGTCGTTCGTGGCCGACTTCCTGCGCGACCCGCAGCGCTCGGTGGTGTTCGACGAGGCGCTCGACGTCGTGCAGCGGGTCGAGAGCATCCCGGCCGCGGAGCTCCACGGCGCTGACGGCCGGCTCCGCAAGCTGGCGAGCCGGCGGCTGGTGGCCACCGGAACCCGCAAGCTGTTCCTCCCGGCCCACCAGCGCTTCTACCTGGTGGCGGTCGGCGTGCACTGCGACGCTCCCGGCTTCCCGAAGGTCGACCCCGCCTCGATCGAGGAGGTGGGCTTCGTGATCCGCCGCCACAAGGTGAACGTGCCGTCGCGCAAGCGGGCCCATGGCGCCGCGCTGCTGGCCCAGCTCACCCAGGCCCGGGCGGTGGCGGGCTCGCGGCTCGAGCTCGACGTCGCCAAGTCGCGCGCCCGGGTGCTGCACCCGTTCACCTCCGCCAGCCGGGAGCGGGTGCTGTCGCCGAGCACGGCCACCAAGGCCGCCTACCGCGAGGCCGAGCTCGCGCAGCGGCGGCTGCGGGTGTGGGCCGGCACCGAGGGCGTCGACCTGCGACGCGAGGCCTGGGTGCCCACCGGCGAGGGCGACCTCGGCGCGTGGGTGCCGATGGGTGACGAGCCCGAGGAGCTCGTCGAGCGCACCTACCCGATGCGGCTGCTCACCCCGAACCCCGACGACCCCGACCACGCGGCGAGCGACGGCACCATCTACTTCGCGGCGGTGCCGACCGGAAGCAGCGAGATCACCGAGCGCGGCGCCCGCCGGTTCTCCGAGCTCGACACCTACGAGATCCGGGTGTTCGTGCGCCGGAAGTCCTGCGACCACTGCCCGGGCGAGCTGGTGTGGTCGGAGCCGACCCGGCTGTTCCGGATGGCCTCGTTCTACGACCCGGCCGGCTGTGCGCTGCGGCCGACGGAGGTGCGGCTGCCGAGCTTCGGGGAGCTCGAGGCCTCCGACGCGCTGCCCTCGGTGCGGATGACCCAGCCGCCCGGCTCGAGCCTCGACTTCTCCAAGTTCGGCGAGTTCCCCACGAAGGGCAAGACCGGGGGACCCGAGCAGATCTGCTTCTTCTCGATCCCGCTCATCACGATCATCGCGATGTTCGTGCTCAACCTCGCCCTGCCGATCGTCATGTTCGTCTTCCAGCTCTGGTGGATGCTCAAGCTCAAGTTCTGCATCCCGCCGTCGATCGAGTTCGAGGCCGACCTGGCCGCCGAGCTCGACGTCACCCCGCCCGAGCTGGAGGTGACGGCGCAGCTCGACATCGACGTGCTGCCCGGCGTGAACCAGGCCGCACTGGGCGCCGTGCTGAAGAACATCTTCGATCCGCCCGCCGACCCCGACCTCGACCCGGTGCCGGCCGACTGGCAGCTCGGCCAGGTGCTCGGCGACACCTTCACCAACGACCCCCTCGTGAAGCTCGCGGTGCGCAACAGCTACGGCTCCTCGGCCGACCCGGCGCCGTCGTTCTCGCTGCCCGTGGTGTGGACCTCGCGGGTGCGGCGCGAGGAGGTGGTGCACCCGTGACCGCCCTGACCCGGCTCGGCCGCGGCGTCGGGTTCCCGGTGGCGCCGGACGTCGTGCGCGGCGCCCTCGTGCACCGCTCCGGCGCCGAGAAGGTGCGGGAGTCGATCGAGCTGATCCTGCGCACCGAGCCGGGGGAGCGGGTGATGCGGCCGACCTTCGGGTGCGGGCTGCGGCAGTTCCTCATGGAGCCCAACAGCGTGGCCACCCGCGCCCGGCTGGAGCGGGTGGTGGCGGCAGCGCTGGATGCCTGGGAGCCGCGGATCGCCGTCACCGAGCTCACCGCGCTGCCCGGCGACGACCCGGCGATGGTCGTGCTCACGATCCGCTACCGGCACCTGTTCGACGCCGTCGAGGGCGTGCTCGTCTACCCGTTCTACCTGGAGCGCTGAGCCATGCCGCTGCGGACACCGGTGCTGGACGACCGCTCCTACGCGCAGCTGCGCGACGAGCTGATCGCGCGGATCCCCGTCTACGCGCCGGAGTGGACCGACCACCACCCGAGCGACCCGGGCATCACGCTCATCGAGCTGTTCGCGTTCCTCGGCGAGAACCTGCTCTACCGGTTCAACCAGATCCCCGACGCCACCAAGCTCGCCTTCCTCGACCTGCTGCACATCCCGCTCCGGCCCGCCGTGCCCTCGACCGGCCACGTGCGGTTCGAGGCCGCGCCGCCCGGCGGCACGCTGGTGCCGACGTCGTCGCGGCTGCTGGCCGGTGCGGTGCCGTTCCAGACCCTCGACGAGACGGTGGTGTGGCCGGTGAGCGGCCGGGCGGCGATCCGCCAGGCGGTGGAGGCCGGCGACGAGCAGGACGAGTACGTGGCCCGCACCGCCGCCGCGCTCGGGGCATCGCGCGACGACGTGGCGACCTACCAGACCTCGTTCGGCGCCCACGAGCCGCTCAAGCCCGGCGGCGACGTGCTCGACCCGGCCGCCGCCATCGACGACAACCTGTACGTCGCGCTGGTGGCGCCCGAGCCCGGGCTCGACCTCACCGGCATGGCCGGCGGGCTGCTCTCGATCGGTGTGGTGCCGGTGGAGGAGGTGCCGTCGATGGCGGTGCGGGCCGAGACGCCGTGCCCGGGCGCCGGCGCGTCGCCACCCACTCCGGCGATGCAGTGGCAGGTGTGCACCACGAACCCGGTGGCCGACGCCGAGGACCCGGACGCCGCCGACCCGGTGTGGCGCGACCTCGACGTCGTCGGCGACACCACCGGTGGCCTCACCGGACCGGGCGTGGTGCGGGTGCGGCTGCCCGCCGACCTCTCCGACATCGGCGTCTACGAGCCGGCGTCGCTCGACGCGCTCGGCGCCGGCGACCAGCCACCGCTGGTGGAGGACCCGGAGCTGCGACCGCTGCTCGTGGCGTGGTTGAGGGCGTTCCGGCCCACCGGCGGCTCGCTGCCGGCGTTGGCGTGGCTCGACACCAACGTCGCCCGCATCGAGCAGGCGTCCACCGCGCGCGCCGAGTTCCTCGGCTCCGGCACCGGCGACCCGGGCCAGGTGCGCTCGCTGGTGCACCGCGACGTGCTCGGCACCGTGGAGCTCGACGTCGAGGAGCACGGCACCGGCCGGTGGGTGCCGTGGACCCAGGTCGACGACCTGCGGGCCTCGACCGTCGACGACCGGCACTTCCTCGTCGACCGCGAGTCGGGCACGGTGTCGGTGGGCGACGGCCGGCGCGGCCGGGTGTGGCAGATCGGCGAGCGGGTGCGGGTGCGCCGCTACCGCTACGGCGGTGGCACGGCCGGCAACGTCGCGCCCGGCGCGGTGGCCGCCGTTCCCGACGTCGCCGGGGTCACCGTGAGCAACGTGCTGCCGACCCGCGGCGGCGCGGATGCCGAGCCGCTGCCCGACGCCGTCGCGCGGATCCCCGAGGAGTTCCGCAGCCACGACCGGTGCGTCACCGTCGGCGACTTCCGTCAGCTCGCCGAGGCCACGCCCGGCGCCGGCGTGGCCCGCGCCGAGACGCTGCGGCTCTTCCACCCGGGCACGCCCCGGGTGGAGGCGCCCGGCGTGGTGTCGGTGGTGGTCTGGCCCGAGCGCGACCGCGAGCACCCCAACGCGCCGCGGCCCGACCGCTCCACCCTCGACGCCGTGTGCCGCTACCTCGACGAGCGGCGGCTCATCACCACCGAGCTGCACGTGATCCCGCCGACCTACCGGCAGATCGCGGTCTCGGTGGGCATCACGGTGAAGCCGGGGTTCGGCGTCGAGAGCGTGCGCCGCTGGGTCGAGCAGGTGCTGCGGCAGTACCTGGCGCCGCTGCCGCCGTACGGTCCCGAGGGTCGCGGCTGGCCGCTCGGCCGGCGGGTGTTCGCCCCCGAGCTCGAGGCCGCGGCGCTCCAGGTCGACGGCGTGGAGTTCCTCGTGCCGGGGCCGGTGGACGGGTCGCCGTGCCTGCTCGGGCTGCGGCTCGCCGAGCTCGACGACGCCGGCGAGTGGGTCGAGCCGGCCTCGCGCGCCGTCGAGCTCGAGCGGTGGGAGGTGCCGGACCTCGCCGCCGTGACCGTGGTGGAGGGCCCCGCCCTCGACCCCGCCGACGCCGTGCGCCCCGAGCCCCCCGCGCGGCCGCCGGTGCCCGTGCGCGAACCGCCGGAGGTGTGCTGATGAGCGCGCTGCCAGCTGTCCGAGCGGGTCGCCCGGAGTCGCTGGTCGCCACCTGCGACCAGTGGGTGCGCGCCCGACACGAGCGCACCGCCGTCGAGGGCGCGCGCGGCGAGCTGGTGCTGTCGTGGCGGGAGCCGGACGCCGGCGAGGCCGAGGTGGGCGGTCCGTGCCCGGCGCGGGGTCTCGCCACCGACCGGCTCTGCCGCGTCTACCGGCTGTTGCCCACGGCGGTGGAGCGGCTCGTGGTGGGGCCCACAGCCCACGGTCTCGACTACCACGCCCTGCCCGACCCGGTGGTCGTGGTCGACGACGTCGACCCCGTCGGCATCGCGGTCGACGACGACGACCGGCTGTTCCTCGCCGACGCAGGCACCCGCTCGATCGCCGTGCTCGACCTGTGGAGCCGGCGGCTGCTGCGCACGGTGGCGGTGGCCACCCCGGCCCATCCGCAGCGGCGGCCGGCCGGGCTGGCGGCGCACGGCGGTGTGGTGTTCGCCGTCGTGCAGGAGCCGGCGGGGATGCTGCGGATGACCGCCACCCGCGGGCCCGAGGAGCTGCCGCTCGACCGCCCGACCGGGCTCCCGGCGGACGCCGTGCCGGCGCGGGTCACCGTGCTGCCCGACGGCGAGCCGGTGCTGCTCTGGCTCGACGGCACCGGCCGCGGCTGGCTCCAGGCCGGCGGCCGCGACGCGTTCGACGTCGGCGCCGCCTCCGACGTGGTGGTGGACGCCGAGGGAGCCGTGGTGGTGGCGCCCTGCCCGACCGGCGGCGCCACCTGGCTGCGCCGGTTCGTGCCGATCGCTGACGGGTGGAGCCGCGCCCACCCGCTCGACGCCGGCGGCTACGACGGGTCCGGGCTGGTGCTCACCCGCGACGACCGCGTCGGCTACTTCACTGACGCCGGCTTCCGGCTCGCGGTGGCCGGCCGGGTCGACTACGAGACCGACGGCGCCTGCCTCACCTACCGCCTCGACAGCGGCCGACCCCGCAACGAGTGGGGCCGGGTGCTGCTCGAGGCGTGCGTGCCCGAGGGCACCGCCTGCCTGGTGGGCACGGTGAGCACCGACGACGAGTTCGAGACCGCCGTGCCGCACCTGCCGCCGGAGCCCGCCGCGTGCGAGCCGGCCACCCCGGCCACCCCGCCGTTGCCGCCGGCCCGGCTGGCGCCCGACCCGGCCGGAACCGACGGCGGCCTGCACCGCCGTCCTGCCCCCGTGACGCCGTGGTGGACCGACCCCGACGGCTACGCCACCCTCGAGGCGCCGGTGCACGCGCCGCCCGGCCGCTACCTGTGGGTGGTGCTGCGGCTGCGCGGCAACCGCCGCCACACGCCGCGGGTGCGCGAGGTGCGAGTGGAGCAGCGTGGGCACGCGCTGATGCGGCGGCTGCCGGCGGTGTTCGCCGCCGACGAGCGGCAGGCCGGGTTCCTGCACCGCTACCTCGCCGTGCTCGATGCGCTCACCTCCGACCTCGAGCTTCGCTCGCGCTCGCGCGACCTGCTGGTCGACCCCGAGGCCACGCCCGTCGAGGCACTCGACTGGCTCGCCTCGTTCGTCGGCCTGGTGCTCGACGACCGCTGGGCCGCCGCGGCCCGCCGTCGGCTGGTGCGCGAGATCGTGCCGCTCTACCGGCGTCGCGGCACCCTCGGCGCCCTCACCACCTACATCGCGATCTACCTCGCGGCCGACCAGGCGCTGGTGCCCGGCCGCCGGATGGTCGAGCCGGTGATCATCGAGCACTTCCGGCTGCGCGGCATCGGCGGGCCGCTGCTCGGCGACGACCCCGCGACGTCGTCGCGCTCGGTGGTGGGCCACGGGTTCCGGGTGGGCGGCGCGGTCGGCACCGACGACGACCCGGCGGGCGTCGCCGACGACGACGGCTCCTCATTCGCCACCCACGCCCACCGGTTCACCGTGCTGGTGCCGCAGCCGCTCTCCGCCGAGCAGGAGGCGGTGATCCGGCACATCCTCGACACCGAGCGGCCGGCGCACACGACCTACGAGATGTGCACCGTGGCCGCCGGCATGCGCGTCGGCTCCGGCCTGCACATCGGCATCTCCTCGATGGTCGGGCCCACCGGCGCGTTCGCGCCGATCGTGCTCAACCGCGGGGTTCTCGGCACCGACGGCGTGCTCGGCCGGCCCACCACCGGCGTGCCGGTCGAGGCCGGCCGCGTCGGCACCGCGAGGGTCGGGTGAGTGCCATGACCCTTCGAGGCTCGCAGGCTCGCACCTCAGGACAAGCCGTGCGGATCGGCCGGCTCCACGCCACGTACGGCGCGGGCGCCGACCCGGCCGCGCTCGACCCGGTGCTGCACCGGGTCGCCACCACCGGGCTGGCCGACGCGCTGCAGCGCGAGCCGCTCCCCGCGGCGTGGGCGGTGTGCGTGCGGGAGCTGCGGGTGCCCGTGCACCTCGACGACCCACGCGCTCCGCTCGGCTCGCTCGCCCGCACCTGGGCCTCGCTCATCCTCGCGGCGCTCCGCACGCAGGTGGAAGCGTCGGACGGTGCGGTGGACGGCGACGCCGTGGTGGTCTACCGCAGCGAGGTCGAGGCGCTCGCCGACCTGGTGCGCGGTGTCGCCGCCGGTGACACCCGCCGGGCGTGGGCCTGGCGGCAGGTGGGGCTGGTGAGCAGCCGCACCACCCCGGGCAGGGCCGAGGTGGCCGTGGCCCTGGGCGAGCGGCCCGCGCTGGTGCTCGCCGTGCTGGCCGCCGTGTCGGTGGCGGACCGGGCGGCCGCGCTCGACGGCGCCGGCTGGGTGCACGTCGCCCGCCGGGTGGCCGCGCTGCTGGACTCGCCGGTGCCCGGGTCGGCGACCGCGGGGGCGACGTCGCGATCCGGCACCGGCGCCCGGTTCGACCGGGTCGACAACGGCCGGGCCGACCGGCTCGCGCCGCTCGTGCGGCGAGCCCGGCGTGCCCTCCCGCGTCCCGCGTGGGATGTCGTCGGGGCGGGCGGTCCCGGCGTCACCGACGCGGACCGGGCGGCGCTCGCGGAGCTCGCGCTGCTGCTGGTCGAGCCCGCCGCGGCCCGCGACGCCGCCCTGGTCGCGGCCGTCGCCGCCCCCGAGGCCCCGCCGGCTGCCGCTCCCGCCGTGACCGACCAGCCCGAGCCGGAGCCGATCCCGCCCGAGGCTCCCACGGCCACCGAGGAGACGGAGCCGCTCACCACCGCCTGGGGCGGCGTGCTCTACCTCGTGCACGCCGTCACCGCCCTCGACCTGCCGGCCGACGACCCCGACGTGCTGGCGTGGGCCCTGGCCGAGGCCACCGGGGCGCCGGACGACGACCCGGTGGTCGCTGTCACCGCAGGCCTGCGCGAGCCCCGCCCGCGCCGGCTCGCCGAGTCCGAGGCGGAGCAGGCGTCCGCACACGCCGACGCGCTGCGCGCGTGGACGCTCGCCCGGCTCGAGGAGGAGGACGACGCCGACCTGACCTGGGTGTGGCGGCGGCCCGCGGTGCTGGACGTGCGGCGCGGCTGGACCGAGGCCGAGTTCCGGCTCGCCGACGTCGACGTGCGGATCCGGCGGGCCGGGCTCGATCTCGACCCGGGCTTCGTGTGGTGGCTGGGGAGCGTCGTGAGGTTCCGCCATGCGTGAGCTCGCCGAGCACGTCGACCAGCTCGCCGCGATCAGCGCGGAGCCGGGGCCGCTCGCCGAGCTCGCGGCCGAGCTGCGCGCCGACCCCGGCCCGGCAGCCCCGCTCGACCGGCTCGGCACCGCGCTGGCGCTGACTCCCTTCGAGCGCGACCTGCTGGTGCTGGCCGGACTGCCCGAGGAGCACGAGCTGCTCGCCGCGGCGGTGCGCCAGCTGCACCCGCGCGGGGAGCCGTGGCTGCACCCCGCGCTGGCCGTGCGGTTGCTCCGGCTCGACGCGGGCGGACGCCGGCACCTGCGCGACGCGCTGGAGGTCGGGCCGCTGCACCGGCACGGCGTGATCACGGTCGACGGCCTGCTGCCGCTGCCCGAGAGCAGCATCCGGCTGGCGCCCGGGCTGTGGAGCGTGCTCCGCGGACACGACCGCTGGCCCGCCCGCCCGGCGCCGCTCGAGCTGCGGCCGGCGGCCTGCCCGGCCGGCGTGGCCGAGGAGCTCGCCCGGGCACTCGGCGGCCCGCGCCGGGTGGTCGTCGTCGACGGCGCGGGCGCGCGCGACCCCCACGAGCTCGCCGGCTTCGTCGTCGCCGCCGCCCGCGCCGCCCGGGTGCCGGTGGTGACGGTCGACGCCGGCGCCGTCGGTGCCGACGAGGAGCCGCTGCTGTCGCTGCACGCGCTGGCCCGCGGCGCGTGCCCGGTGCTCGTGGGCAAGCCCGCCGCCGCGCCCCTGCCACGGCACCCCGGCCCGGTCGTGCTCTGTGTCGAAGACGCCGGTGGCCTGCCGCTCGACGACCGGCCGGTGGTGACCGTCGACCTGGGGCCGCGCCGGCTGGGGGAGTCGGTGTCGATGTGGGAGGTGCTGCTGCCCGAGCTCAACGGCGGCGCGCACCACCTCGCATCGGTGCTGCGGCTCGACCAGGTGCAGGCGGCGCGCGCGGTGGAGGACGCCCGCGCCACCGCGGCCGGGTTGGGGATCGACGTCACGGTCGACGACGTCGTGGCGCACGCCCGGCGGCGCACCGGCAGCCGGCTGCCCCCGAGCGCGCGGCTGGTGCGGCCGGCGGCCGCCTGGGAGGCTCTGGTCACCACCGCCGACAACGAGATGCTGCTGAGGTCGCTGGTCGACCGGGTGCGCGGCAAGGTGCAGGTGCTGCACGAGTGGGGGTTCGGCGGCCGCTCCGACTCCGGCGTCCGCGCCCTGTTCGCCGGCCCGCCCGGCACCGGCAAGACCCTCTCGGCGCACATCATCGCCGCCACGCTCGGGCTCGACCTGCTCGTCGTCGACCTCTCGGCGCTGGTGAGCAAGTGGCTCGGGGAGACCGAGAAGAACATCAGCGCGGTGTTCGAGGCCGCCGAGCACGCGCAGGCGGTGCTGTTCTTCGACGAGGCCGACGCCGTGTTCGGACGCCGCACCGACGGCGGCGACGCGCAGGCCCGGTGGGCCAACATCGAGACCGCGCACCTGCTGGCGAAGGTCGACGCCTTCGAGGGGCTGGTCGTGCTCGCCACCAACCTGCGAGGCCACCTCGACGACGCCTTCGTGCGCCGGCTCGACATCGTCGTCGAGTTCGACGAGCCCGGCCCCGACGACCGGCGCCGGCTGTGGGAGGCCCACCTGCCCGACGCGGCCCCGGTGGCACCCGACGTCGACGTCGCCGGACTCGCCGGCATCTACGAGATCACCGGCGGCCTGATCCGCAACGCCGCGGTGGCCGCCGCCTTCCAGGCCGCCGCGGCCGGCCGCTCCATCGACCACGACTCCCTGCTCGACGCCGTCGCGCGGGAGTACCAGAAGGCCGGGCGCTCCTTCCCGGGGCGCGCACGGCGTCCGGCACCGATCGCGCACGTCGCACCGATCGCACATGGAGGTACCTGAGGTGTCCACCAACCTGCAGAACCGGGCCGAGTCCCAGCTCACGCTGCTCCGCACCGCCGCCCAGCCGGTCACCGACGACGTGGCGGCCACCACCGACGAGCTCGGGCGCCGCCATCCCGACCCCGGATCCGTCGCCCGCGCCGACTGGGCGAGCGACCTCGGCGCCACCCAGCACGTGCAGGTGGCGCGCGACGCCCTCGCGGCGGTGCGGGCCGCGCAGGAGGAGACGCGACGGCGGATCGCGGCGGTGGCCAACCCCGCCGACGCCCAGACCTTCGAGGACCAGCTGCGCGACCAGCTGGTCGAGGAGGCCGCGCTCCGGCTCGAGCTGCGGCTGGCCGAGGAGCGGCTCGCCGAAGCCTCGACCGCGGGCGAGCGGCTGGCCGAGCTGCTCACCACCGTGACCGCCGAGCTGCGGGCGGCCGAGGCCCGGGTGGCCTGGGCCACCGAGCACACCACCCTCGGTACCGACCTGCGGGCGGCGGTGCAGGCCCCGCCCGCGGCCTCGGTGACCGCGGACGCAGCCGCGTTGCTCGGCGGCGTCGCCTTCTCCGACGCCGACGACCGGCTCGACGACCTGCTGCCGAACGAGCTGCGGTCACGGGCCGAGGACCGGGCCGAGGAGGCGGTCGACGTCGTCGTGAGGGCCGGCGACGCGGCGCGGACCGCCACCGACGAGCGCGAGGCGTTGCACGGCACCGACCACCCGGCCGACGCGGGGCTCGAGCTCGGCTACCGGGCCCTGGCCGACGCCGAGCGCGACCTCGCGGGGTACGTCGCCTCGGCGGCCGGCCGGGTGCAGGCCGCCGCCGCCGCGCTGGCCCGGGTGACGGCGCTGCCCGACCTGTCGCAGAGCCAGGCCGACGCCCTCGACGCCACCGCCGCGCGCACCGCCGCCGCCACGGCCGAGGCCGATCTCGCCAACGCCCGGATCGTGCTGCTCGCGGCCCAGGAGGCGGTGGCCGACGCCGTCCTCGCCGCGGTCGTGACCGACCCGGACGCCGACCCCGAGACCGAGCAGGCGGTGATCGACGCCCGCACCGACCTCACCGACGCCGAGGCCCCCGGCAGCCCGCTCGCCGACGCGCGCGACGCCTACGACCAGGCCGCCCGCGACGAGCTCGACCGGTGGGAGGTGGAGGTGCCGCCCGGGCTGTGGGCCGGCGTCGAGGACTTCACCGAGGCCCGGCGCACCCTCATGGCGCTGGGCGCCGCCGGCCACGCCACCGCGCTGCGCGACGCCCTCGGCGACGCCGAGGACATCCTCGCCGCCGCCCTCGACGCCCGCGACGAGCAGACCCGCCGCTACTGGGCGGTGGCACGCGAGCAGGCGCGGCGCGCGGGCCGGCTCGCCGCGGCCGACCAGGCGGCGGCCAGCCGGCGCCGTCAGTACGTCCAGGGCGACGGTCCCGGCGGCCGGCTGCCCTCCGAGCTCTGAGCCACCAGAGGAGACCCCCGATGTCCAGTCCCGATCTCGTGCTCGCCGAGCAGTGCGGCGACGTCGCGCTGCCGGTCAACCCGTTCGTCTCCAACCGCTACCACTTCGGGATGCTGCTCGGCGTCGCCGACCTGGAGGCCGAGCAGGCCTACCACCGCGGCAAGTCGTGGCTCCACAACGCCTGGCTGCACGGCCTCGGCGCCGTGTGGGGGTTGCGCGTGGAGATCCGCGCCGACCATGGCGAGGTGGTCGTGCAGCCCGGCCTCGCCGTCGACGCCCACGGCCGCGAGCTGTCGGTGGCCGACCCCATGTGCGTCGACCTGGTGCGGTGGTTCGACGAACGCCGTCCCGACGACCTCGAGGTCACCGACGAGGCCGACGGCAGCGTGTCGTTCGACCTCTACGTCGAGCTGTGCCACGACAGCTGCCTCGACCGGCCGGTGCCCTCCATCGCGCAGCCGTGCGACGGCGCCGACCGCGACACCGCCTACTCCCGCTCGGTGGAGCGCGGGCTGCCCCGGCTGGTGGCCGGGCCGGTGCCCGACGACCCGCCACCGAGCCATCCGCGGCTGCGGCAGCTGTTCGGGCAGGTGCCGGTCACCGACGCCGACGTGACCACGGCGCTCGACGAGATCGCCGCCGCCGACCCTGCCGACCAGGCCGCCACGACCCTCACCTGGTTCCGGCGGCTCGCCGCCGAGGACTCGATGGACCTCGCGCCCGCCGAGGATGCCCCGCCCTGGTCGCCGGCCGCCGGCGACGGCGGGGTGCCGCTGGCCCAGCTGCGGGTCCACCTCTCCGCCGACCGCACCGCCGTCGTCGACGACAGCACGGTCGACAACCGGGTGCGACCCACCCACGTGCCCACCCGCACCGTCCAGGAGCTGCTGTGCCACGGCTCCGCCACGTCCTGAGGAGCTCGTCATGACCACCACGATCAACCACGGTGAGCCGCTCGAGCTCCTCGGCGTGCAGCCCGGCATCACCGTCGTCGACCCGGCCACCGTGCTCACCCGGCTGTGGTACTTCGACGGCAAGTTCCTGCGGGCGGAGGGGTTCCGGCGCGACCAGCAGTACGTGCGCTCGCTCGTGGCCCTCTCGAACCAGGCCAACGGGCACGGCGTCGTGCACGGCTTCGACGTGCGGCGTGGTGACGGCGACCGGATCGTCGTCGACGGCGGACTCGCGATCGCGCCGTCCGGACGGGTCGTGCACCTCCCGTCCCTCGTGCCGCTGTCGGTCGCCGACCTCATCGCGCGGTCGTTCGGCGACCTCGCCGGCCCGGCGTCGGACGGGCACGGCTCCGCCGAGTTCGGGCTGTGCCCGCCCGACACCGCCGACGACGACGTGACCGTGGTGCCGCCGCGGCCGGTGTACGTGCTCACCGTGGCCTCGGCCGAGGCGCTGTGCGGGGAGGAGGAGCGGTTCGGCCAGCTGTGTGAGGGCGCGTGCGCCACCGAGACCGACCGCGAGCTCGTCGTCGAGGGGGTGCGGTTCCGGCTGCGCGAGCTCGACCTCCAGCTGCCCGTGAGCACCCGGGTGCCGTTCGACGAGCGCCACCTGCGTTCGCAGGTGGCCACGGCGTACTTCGCCCGCGAGGCCCGCACGCCCGGCTCGGCGATCTCCGGCGCCGGCCTGCGCAGCGGCGTCTGGTGCGACGGCGCCGACGCGGTGGCCGGCGAGGAGGTGCCGCTCGCCGTCCTCGGACGCTCCGGGTCTGGCGCGGTGTGGCTGGACATGTGGACGGCGCGGCGCGAGCTGATCGAGACCAATGCGCACCGCTACTGGGCGGGCCGGCTCGCGATGCGGCCCTGGCCGGTGTTCCTCGCCCACCTGCTCCAGTTCCAGTGCCAGCTCACCGACCTGCCGGTCGACGGCGGCGGCGACGGCGGCGGCCCGTGCGCCGACGAGCGGGCCGCGCTCGCCGAGACCGACCGCGTGCTCACCGCCCTGCTCGACGCGCGGTCCCGGATCCCGGCAGCGGCCGAGCGGCTCGACCAGCTGCGGCTGCGGATCACCGGTGTGCTCGCGGGCAACCTCGCCAGCCCCAGTGGCTCGCTCCTCGTCGACCGCGGCTTCGTCACCGTGCCGTCGGGCGGGTACCTGCCCGTCGCGCGCACCCGTCCGGTGGAGGAGCAGGTGCGGGCCCTGTTCGGGCCCGGCGTCGACCTGCGGTTCTGCGCCGTTCGCGCCGACTTCGTGCCGGAGGCCCTGCAGGAGGCCCAGCACATGGAGCGGATCTCCCTCAGCCG
This sequence comes from uncultured Actinomycetota bacterium, assembly GCA_963808855.1. Lineage (GTDB taxonomy): Bacteria > Actinomycetota > Actinomycetes > Propionibacteriales > Nocardioidaceae > Nocardioides. The sequence goes on from CAWEHA010000014.1 coordinate 67,605, forward strand.
CGGCATCGACGACCCCACCGACCTCGAGCAGGTCGACGTGCTCGTGCCCGGCGGCACGTTCACCGACGCCCGCCCCGTCGGCGGGTTCCAGGGAACGTTGCGGATCCTCCCCGCGCTGCGCCGTCAGGTCGACCAGCCCGACCAGGAGGGCTCCGCGCTCACGCTGAGCGCGGTGGCGCGCGACCAGGTGCAGGCCGGCTGGTCGTGGTCGGCGGCCGCGTTCGGCGAGGCGCCGCAGCGGCTCGCGGTCGGCAACCTGGCGAACCTGGCCGGCCACGTCACCGACCGCGAGGGCGGTGAGGAGGAGCCGCCCGCCGAGGTCTACATCGAGCACGACGAGGTGCACGACGACCTGCGGGAGAAGGCGGCGTTCCGGCAGCGGCTGGTGCGTGAGGGGGTGCTCGCCCGCGAGCGGCTCGACCGCGCCGTCCGCGGTGGCTTCGCCGAGGCGGCCGAGGACATCGCACCGGACCGGCCGCTGCCGCGTGACGAGAAGCGGCCGGTCGCGCTGTGGCTCGACGTCGAGACCGACGCCGACCTGCGGGAGGTCGCCGTCGGCGCGCAGACCAACGCCCGGCTCCGGCTCTCGGTCTACTCGCGCGCGAGCACCGAGCCGCTGCTCTACGACGCTCGGGTCTCCGGCGGCCTGGTCGTCACCTCCCGGCAGACCACGCCGGTCGGCGGCACGCAGATCATGGACATCCGCACCGAGCTGAGCGGCGTCGCCGACGTGTACGTGCTGTTCCAGGGCCGCGAGGAGGACCCGCCGCCGCGGACGGTGCGCGGGGTGAAGCTGCGGTGGCGGGTCGGGCTCGGCCCGCAGGGCGCCCGCATCCTGGCCGTCGAGCTGGAGCCGCCGCACGCCCGCTACCGCGTCCTGGGGGAGGAGACCGGGATGCCGCGGCACGTCAGCGTCGTCCTCACCGGACCCACCCAGCGCTCGCGGGTCGACGTCGGCGAGTGGGAGCCGCGCGCGGCGGCGGCCGCCGTCACCGACGTCCAGCTCGCCACGCTCGAGATGGACGAGTCCGAGCACGCGCTCGACCCCGGCTCGCAGGGCCGCGACATCGCGGAGGCGGTGATCGACGTGATCGGGGCCGAGTTCGCCGTCCGCGGCGTCGACCCCTCGTTCGCCGCGCCCGCGCGGCGCCGCATGTTCGAGAACGCCGGCGGCGGCCGCACCCTCACCGCCGACACCGACTGGGTGATGTTCCACCGCCGCCGCACCAAGGACTGCGGTGACGCCGGGCAGCAGGCGCCCGTCGGCACCCGCCGGTTCCGCTGGTACCACGCGGAGGTGGGCGACGACGGCGGGCTCGCCTCGTTCGCCGACCTGGCCGGCCGCTACGTGAAGATGTCGCGCGCCCGCGGCGACATCGACGCCGTGCGGGTGCGGCCGCGGGTGGACGGGCTCGGCTTCGAGCCGGTCACCGTCGTGGAGTTCGCGCAGGGCACCTCCGACCTCGCCACGCCCGCCGTCCAGGTGCGCAACGCGTGGAGCGCCACCCGGCGCGGCTCGCACCTGCTGCGCGGCGTCGTCGCCTCGCCGCCCACCGGTGACGGCACCCACGTCGACCTGGCCCGGCTCACCGCCACCACCTCGGTGGTGTCCGACCTCGTCGACACGAGCGGGCTGCAGACCTCGGCGATCTCCGACATCCCGCCGGAGTTCCAGGAGGCCGGCCTCGACGGCGTCTTCTTCACCATCGGCATCGACCGGCCGACCCGGTCGTTGCGCACGATGGTTGCCAAGGTGCGCGACCTCACGTCGTACCTCGAGGAGGGGGACGGCGAGGACATCACCGTCGAGCGGCTGCGCGAGACGTTCGGCGACAGCCTCGAGCTGATCGTCGCGGAGTGGGACGACACGACGCTGGTGAACCAGGAGGAGATCGAGAGCTGGTGGGGCGGTGCGGCGGTCAAGGCCTCCCGGTTCGTCGTCGCCGCGTCGATCGACACCACCGAGGAGCGCAACTACGCCGAGGAGACCTCGGCCCTGTTGATCCGGCTGCTCGGCGGCAACGACCGGCCCCGCCCCCTCGATCCCTCGCCCTATGTCGACGCCGGCGACGACACGCAGGTGCTGCTGGTCGTCCTGGCGTCGTAGTCGTCATGGACCCGTCGAACGACTCCGAGGAGCCCGAGGTCGAGGCGAGCCTGTCGCCGCTCTGGGTCCGGGTGACAGCCGGCGCGGTCATCTGCGTCGCCCTGGCCGCGGTGCTGATGCTCTTCTACAGCTCCCGGGTCTGCAGCGAGAAGGTCGCGACGGACGGGGAGGTCGTCGACGTCTGCCGGCAGATGACGGCCTCCGATCCTCCGATGATCGCGCTGGGGGTGGTCGCACTCGTCGCGTTGACGGCGTTCTTCACCGAGATCGCGGGGTTCGGCATCTCCCTCAAGCGAGAGGTGCGTGCCCTCCGGAAGAAGTCCGAAGCCGCCGACTCGAAAGCCAGTGCGGCGCAGACCTCGTCGGCGGTGGCGGAGGACGTGGCTCTGCAGAACGCAACGCTGCGCGGCACGACCCGGGTCAGCGACGACGACCTCGTGGCTCGCATCGAGCAGTTGGCCTCTGCCTACAACGAGATTCGGGCCGCGGGGCCGACCAGCCCCGCGCGGAGCAGGAGCCTCACCGGCGTGGTCTCCAGGATGCTCGCCGAGCTGTCCGGCGTTGCCGCGGAACGCGTCCCGATCCGGGACCTCCTCGAGGACGGCGACAACGACGGCCACCGAGTTGCCGCCTACGCCTACCTCTACGCGAACCCGATGCCGGCCCTGGCCACGGCTCTGGTGCAGGCGATCCTCGCCGATCCCACCCGATTCGGGCAGTACTGGGGGATCAGGGCTCTCTCGCGCGCCGTCCACCGCGATCCCGAATGCCTGGACTTCAACTCGCAGCGCGACCTGGAGGACCTGCTGAGCAGCCTCAGGCCGACCACGGACCGCGCCTACGAGTTGCGAAGGCTGCTCGACGCCGCGCCGCGGAAGTAGGTCGACGCCGCGCGTCACCGGATCTTCGGGTTCCGGCACGACGTAGATCGGCATCGAGGCAGTCTTCGCTCATGACGAGCGACACCGGGCTGAGCCTGCGCGACCGGCTGCTGGTCCCGATCGCCGCGCTGGCGGTCGCGGTCCTCGCCGTCGCGATCGCGGCTCCGTATGTCGAGCTCGAGATCCTGAGGAAGTCCACGCATCCTCACGTTCCAGTGCCAGAGAGCCGGCTCGTCACCGACCGCGACGACGTGGTCGGGGAGTGGTCGGCCGTCGAGTACGAGGGAGCACCGGTCCCGGCCGGCGCCATCCGTGAGCTGAGCATCCTCGCCGACCCTCCCCGCGGGAGGGACAACGGCGTCACGTTCTTCTACACCGACGGCGTGAACCAGATCAACGTGCAGTTTCGGCTCGACGGCGACGGCAGCATCGACGACTCCGAGGTGATCGGCACGTTGATCGGCTGCGAGGGATCCGACGGCACCTACGAGTCCTGCACCCACCCGAGCGGCTTCGGCGCTGAGGACGCCGAGCAGATGCGGCTGACGCCCGATGACGACCTCGTGCTGGTGGCCGACGACTCGGCGCTCGCCGTCTACGAGCGGGCGCGCTGAACCGAGCGGTGCGCTCGCGTCACAACCGCGCGGATCGAGAACGGCTCCAACGCATGTCCGACGGGGCGGTGTCAGGTCCCTGTGGGCGCGCCACCGACAGTTCTGGGCTCGTATCTGGCTCAACCACAGGGACTTCCGCCACGAGGTGGTGGCGATCTCGGCTGCTCGAATTGCCTCTCCGTCCCGGGTTGCCTCGCCGTCGTCTGGTGAGCCGAGCGCCGTCATCTTGTCGTCGATCTTGCGGTCGGATCCGACCCCGAGCGTCTCCGTCGTCCTTGCGTTCTCGTGGGGTGGCATCGACACGTCACAAACTGCAGAGCTGCCCCTTGAACGGTGCTGTCCCGGCCAGTTTGTGACGGGTCGATGCGGGTGCGTCTTACCGTCGCCGGCACAGTTCGACCGGTTGGGGAAGCACAGTCAGTCGCGGAGGACCTTCTCCATCGGCTTGCCCTTGGCGAGGTCGTCGACGAGCTTGTCGAGGTAGCGGATCTTCTGCATCAGGGGGTCGTCGACGTTCTCGACGCGGATGCCGCAGACGACGCCGGTGATCGCGGAGGCGTGGGGGTTGAGGGTGGCGGCGGCGAAGAAGTCCTCGAAGGTCGTCTCGTCGGCCAGGTGCTTGCTCAGGGCGGCGTCGTCGTAGCCGGTGAGCCACTCGATGACGTGGTCGAGCTCGTCCTTGGTGCGGCCCTTCTTCTCCACCTTCGTCACGTAGTGGGGATAGACCGAGGCGACCGGGACGGTAAAGATCCTGCTCACTCGGGCGAGGGTAGTTCAGTCGCGGAAGGTGACTGCCGATACCAGTGTGACGGCGCCCAGCTGGGGCGCCCCCTTCCCCAGGATCGGTAGCCCATGTCGAAGCACCGCGCGCAGCGCCGGAAGCGCGGGCCGAACCTGCCCGACGGGTTCGCCCGCCGCGCGATGGCCGGCTCGGTGTGCGTTGCCGTGACCGGTGCCGGGGTGGTGTCGGCCACGACGGTGGAGACGTCGCAGGCCGAGGCGCCGACGCGCATGGACCCCCCGACCCAGCCCGTGGTGCTCGACCCGCCGGCCGCGGTGCCGGTGGAGGTGCAGCCGGTGGCGGGCTTCGAGGACCCCGCGACGCTCGAGGACAGCTCGGGCGCGGCCCAGTACGTGCCGCCGCGAGTGGGAACTGTTCGCAGGCAGGCGATCGACGAGATCCCGGCGGCGGCCCTGATGGCCTACCAGCGCGCGGAGACCGTGATCAACGCGGCGCGCCCGCAGTGCCACCTCGACTGGTCGGTGCTGGCGGCGGTGGGCCGGGTCGAGTCCGACCACGGTCGCGACGGCGGCGGCGCGCTCGGTACTGGCGGCACCGCCCGGCCCGCGCTGTACGGCGTGACGCTGGACGGCAAGGCCGGCCGGCAGAAGGTGCGTGACACCGACGCCGGCGCGCTGGACGGCGTGGGCCGCTGGGATCGGACCATGGGTCCGCTGAACTTCCTCCCGACGACGTGGACGGTCGTGGGCGTCGACTCCGACGGCGACGGCCGCCGCAACCCGCAGGACATCGACGACGCCGCGCTCGCCGCCGCCGTCGTGCTGTGCGGCCAGGGCCACGACCTCGCGAAGCCCGACGGTCTGACCCGCGCCCTGCGCGACCTCAACCCGGCCGACGGCTACGCCCGCGCAGTGATGACTCTCGCCGAGTCCTACACCTCCGACCTCGAGACCGTCCCGCAGGTCGTCCCGGTCGGACTGCCCACGACGAAGACCGAGCCCGGGTTGACCGCGGCGGTCGCCCGAGTGACTCGGCAGGCCGAGTACCGGGGTCGCCACCGCCGCCCGCAGCACGCCGCGACGCTCGAGCTCGCGCCGGTGCGCACCTCGCAGCCGCCGCGCCACCTGGACGCACCGCCGGTCACCCCGCCCGTCGCCCCGCCGGTCACCCCGGTCGAGGAGCCCGTCGTCGAGCCGGTCGAGGAGCCCGTCGAGCCCGTCGAGGTGCCCGTCGAGCAGCCGGAGCCGCCGGTCGTGGAGCCGGTCGAGCCGCCGGTCGAGAACCCGGTCGAGGACTGCACCGGTGAGCCCGGCGTGCCCGCGCAGCCGGTCGAGGACTGCGCCGGCCTGCCCGCCGACGCCTCGGCGCTTCCCGTCGAGAACTGACCTCACCGGCCCCACGGACAGGCGAGATCCACAGTCGGTCCACGGTTCGGCCACGGTTCGGATTCCGCGTACAGCGCTCGGGTCGCCCGCCCGATACCCCCGGGGGACGGCATCCGCCGTCGGCCGAACGACGACCCCCGGATTGAGCCTCCATGTCCCACCACCGCGCGCCTCGGGTGAAGCGCAGCCGGCCGAGTCTGCCTGCCGGATTGGGCCGCCTGGCGACGGCGGGCTTGGCGTGCGTGGTCGTGACCGGGGCCGCGGTCGTGGTGGGCGTGGCGGTGACGCCACCGACAGAGACCCCCACCGACGTGGTGGCTCTCGACACCGTGACCCAGCCGGTGGTGGTGCCACCGCCGGCGGAGGTGCCGGTGGAGGTGCGGCCGGTGGCCGGCTTCGAAGCGCCGGTGACCCTCGGCGAGGGCCCCGGCGACGGCTCGGTGCCGCGTCAGGTGGAGCCGCTCGAGGAGCAGTCGGTCGAGGACATCCCGGACGAGGCGGCCGCGGCCTACCAGCGCGCGGCCTCCGTCATGGCCGAGGCCCGGCCGCAGCTGCCACCTCGAGTGGCCGGTGCTGGCGGCGGTGGGCCGGGTCGAGTCCGACCACGGCCAGGTCGACGGCGGCACGCTCAGCTCCGAGCGGCACGGTCGAACCCGCCCGGTACGGCGCCACGCTGAACGGCAAGCGCGGGCAGCCCGAGGTGCGTGACACCGACGCCGGCGCGCTGGACGGCAAGCGACGCTGGGACCGGACGATGGGTCCGTTCAACCTGCTGCCCACCACCTGGACGGTCATGGGCGTGGACGCCGACAGCGACGGCCGCCGCGACCCGCAGGACATCGACGACGCCGCGCTCGCCGCCGCCGTCGTGCTGTGCGGCCAGGGCCACGACCTGGCGAAGTCCTCGGCGCTCACCGCGGCGCTGCGCAACCTCAACCCCGCCGACGGCTATCCCCGCGCCGTCACCACGGCGGCCGGCGAGTACGCGACCGAGCTCCAGGAGCTCGCCGAGACCGAGCCCGTCGTCATCGAGCTGCCCCCGCCGGACACCGAGCCGGCCGACGCGCCGCGCACCCGCAACGCCCGCCGCAACGCCGACCGCGACGAGCCGCGTGGCCCGCGCCGTCCGAAGGACCCGCCCCCCGCCTCGGCGGCTTCCACTAGGGCGACCCGAGCCCACACCCTTCCCGCCGGGCGGGGAATCGCCGAGAATGCGGGCGATGGAGTCCTACGCGCGAGGCGAGCAGGAGCCGCCGCTCCTGGAGCGGACCATCGGGGCGGATCTCGAGGCCACGGTCGCGAGGCATCCCGACGGCGAGGCGCTGGTGGAGTACGCCACGGGCCGGCGGTGGACCTGGGCCGAGCTCGACCGCGACGTCGACGCCGTCGCGCGGGGCCTGCTCGCGGCCGGGATCGAGAAGGGCGACCGGGTGGGGATCTGGTCGCCGAACCGGTCGGAGTGGACGCTCACCCAGTACGCGGCGGCGAAGGTCGGCGCGGTGCTGGTCAACGTCAACCCGGCCTACCGCACCCACGAGTTCGCCTACGCGGTGAACCAGTCCGGGCTGCGGCTGCTGGTGGCGGCCACCGAGTTCAAGACCAGCGACTACCGCGCCATGGTCGAGGAGACCCGCGGTGAGTGCCCGACCCTGGAGCGCGTCGTGCACCTCGACACCGACGACTGGGACGACCTCGTCGCCGCGGGCGCGGCGGTGCCCGAGCACGCCGTGGCCGAGCGGATGGCGACGCTCGCGCCCGGCGACCCGATCAACATCCAGTACACGTCGGGCACCACCGGCTACCCCAAGGGCGCGACGCTGAGCCACCGCAACATCCTCAACAACGGGTTCCTCACCACCGAGCTGCTCGGGTTCACCGAGGCCGACCGGCTCTGCATCCCGGTGCCCTTCTACCACTGCTTCGGGATGGTGATGGGCAACCTCGGCTGCACCAGCCACGGCGCCACGATGGTGATCCCGGCGCCGGCGTTCGACCCCGAGGTCACGCTGCGCTGCGTCGCCGAGGAGCGGTGCACCGGCCTGTACGGCGTGCCGACGATGTTCATCGCGATGCAGAACCACCCGAGCTTCCCCGAGCACGACCTGTCGTCGCTGCGCACCGGGATCATGGCCGGCTCGATCTGCCCGGTCGAGGTGATGAAGCGCTGCGTCGACGACATGCACATGCCCGAGGTGTCGATCGCCTACGGCATGACCGAGACCTCGCCGGTCTCCTGCCAGACGCGTGCGGACGACGACCTCGAGCGGCGCACGGCGTCGATCGGCCGGGTGCACCCGCACCTGGAGATCAAGATCGTCGACCCCGCCACCGGCGAGACCGTGGAACGCGGTCAACCAGGGGAGTTCTGCACGCGCGGCTACTCGGTGATGCTCGGCTACTGGCACGACGACGAGAAGACCGGGGAGGCCATCGACGACGAGGGCTGGATGCACACCGGCGACCTCGCCGAGATGCGCGACGACGGCTACTGCAACATCGTCGGCCGCATCAAGGACATGGTGATCCGCGGCGGCGAGAACATCTACCCGCGCGAGATCGAGGAGTTCCTCTACGGCCACCCCGACGTCGAGGACGTGCAGGTGGTCGGCGTCCCGGACGACAAGTACGGCGAGGAGCTGTGCGCCTGGGTGCGGATGCGGGCCGACGCCGAGCCGCTGGACGCCGACGCCGTCCGTGAGTTCTGCCGCGGCCGGCTGGCGCACTACAAGGTGCCGCGGTACGTGCTGGTGGTCGAGGACTTCCCGATGACCGTCACCGGCAAGGTGCGCAAGGTCGCGATGCGCGAGGAGTCGGCCGAGCGGTTGGGGCTCGGCTGAGCGCCCGGCGCCGGTAGATACGCACCACGACGTACCCACGAAGCCGCTCCCGGGCCGACGCGGTGGGCCTGGAGCGGCGGCATCGTCCTCGCCACGAGGACTCACGCGGAGTCCGGAGCGAGGAGATCTCCCCCATGAGTGCCACTACATCCGAGAACACCGCCGTGGTCGCGGCCGTCCGCGGGCGCGCCGTCGCCCTGGTCGGCTCGTTGACGTTCCTCGTGGCGTACCTGCTGGTGGCGCCCGTCGCCGGCGCGTTCTCGAACGCCGACATCCCGCAGCCGGACGACGCCGCCTCGGTGCTCGTCGCCTACTACTCGGACAACGCCGCCGCGGCCTACGCCGGCGCCTGGCTGCAGGCCCTCTCCGTGCTCGGCTTCGCGGCGTTCGCGTTCGCGGTGGTCCGCGCCCTGCGGTCCGCCGGCACCGTGGTCGGCCGCCGGTTGTCGGTGATCGCCGTCGTGTCGGTGATCGCCATGTTGGTGTCGTCCGCGCTCACCACCGCGCTCCCGCTGGTGGTGGCCGACGTGGAGCCCGACACGGTCGGGGCCCTGCGCGACGCCAGCTTCTACGCCGGTGGTGTCGCGAACGTGGTCACGCTCGGGATCTTCGCCTGGCTCGCCTCGCGGGAGCTCGCCGGACACCACCTCGTGGGGCGCAAGACCAAGGTGCTCGGCACGATCGTCGGGGTGCTGTGCGCACTCTCCGTGCTGTCGCTGGCCATCTACGTCGCCAACCTGTTCCTGCCCCTGGGCCGCCTGCTGGCCATGGTGTGGACCGTGGTCGCCGCTGTCGGTCTCTGGCGGGCCGCCCGCCGATGATCTAGGACCGCTCGTCGACGATGCGGCGCATCTTGCCGAGCGAGCGCTCCACCGACGCCGGTGCGACGACGTCGACGTCGACGCTGACGCCGATCCGGTTCTTCACCCGCTCCCGCAGCTGTGCTCCGGCGCGCGGAGCCGGCCTCGGCCGCGACGCCCTCGCGCCGCTCGACCACCACGGTCATCGCGTCGAGGGCGCCGTCGCGCCGCAGATGGCACTGGAAGTGGGGGGACAGCTCGGGGAGGCCGAGGATCAGCTCCTCGATCTGGGTGGGGAACAGGTTCACGCCGCGCAGGATGATCATGTCGTCGGTGCGGCCGGTCACCTTCTCCATCCGCCGCATGGTGCGGGCGGTGCCGGGGAGCAGCCGGGTGAGGTCGCGGGTGCGGTAGCGCAGCACCGGCATCGCCTGCTTGGTGAGCGAGGTGAACACCAGCTCGCCCTCCTCGCCGTCCGGCAGCACCTCGCCGGTCACGGGGTCGATCACCTCGGGGTAGAAGTGGTCCTCCCACACGTGCAGCCCGTCCTTGGTCTCCACGCACTCCTGGGCGACGCCGGGGCCGATCACCTCCGAGAGGCCGTAGATGTCGACGGCGTGCATGTCGAGCCGCTGCTCGAGCTCGCGGCGCATGTCGTCGGTCCACGGCTCGGCGCCGAAGATGCCGACCTGCAGCGACGTGGCCCGCGGGTCGACGCCCTGCCGCTCCATCTCGTCGACGATCGCGAGCATGTAGGACGGCGTGACCATGATGAGGTCGGGCTCGAAGTCGACGATGAGCTGCACCTGCCGCTCGGTCATGCCGCCCGACACCGGCACGACGGTGCAGCCGAGCCGCTCGGCGCCGTAGTGCGCGCCCAGGCCGCCGGTGAACAGCCCGTAGCCGTAGGCGTTGTGCAGCACGTGCCCGGCGCGACCGCCGGCGGCGCGGATGCTGCGGGCCACCACGTCGCCCCACATCGCGACGTCGTCGGCGGTGTAGCCGACCACGGTCGGCCGTCCGGTGGTGCCGGACGACGCGTGCACGCGCACCACCTGCTCCCGCGGCACCGCGAACATGCCGAACGGGTAGTGCTCGCGCAGGTCGGCCTTCGTGGTGAACGGCAGCCGGGCGAGGTCGTCGAGCCCGCGCACGTCGTCGGGGTGCACGCCGGCCGCGTCCAGCGACTCCCGGTAGAACGGCACTCGGTCGTACGCGTGGCGCACCGACCAGCGCAGCCGCTCGGTCTGGAGGGCACGCAGCTCGTCGACCGAGGCCGTCTCGATCGGCTCGAGGTCACCGGGTCGTGGGGCGAGGTCGCGCATCCTCGCCATGATCGCAGCGCGCCGTCGGGACTGCACCCGGCGGAAGTGGCTGAACCGCCGCGACGGGTGCGGGCGCGTGAAAGGCTCCGGTGTGACCTGGACCTCCGCGGCGGAACCGCCGGCAAACGGCGACCGCGCCGCCCGCGCGCGCCGGCTCGCCGCGGGACGGACAGGGGAGGCCGTCGACCGCCTGGTCGAGCTCGCCAGGGGACTGCTGCGGGCCGACTCCGCCCAGGTGTCGCTGATCGCGGACGTGCAGATCGTCGCGGGTTCGGCGGGCCGCGCTGCGGGCTCGACGGGCACGGAATCACCCAGGGCCGACTCGCTGTGCACGGTCACCACCGACCTGGCGGCGCCGCTGCTCGTCGAGGACGCCGCGTCCGACGAGCGGGTCCGCCATCTCCCGCCGGTCGCCAGCGGCGTCGTCGGCGCCTTCCTCGGCGTCCCGCTGCGCTCGGGCAACGAGGTCGTCGGCGCCCTGTGCGTCTACGACGGTGCCTCGCGGTCGTGGTCCCGCGAGGACGTCGACCTGCTCGCCGACCTCGCCAGCCCGGTGGTGGCCGAGCTCGAGCTGGCGGCGCTCACCCGGGAGTACGACGACGACCGGCTGCTCTGGCAGCTCGCGGTCGACGCCGCCGAGGTGGGTGCCTGGGACTGGAACCTGAGCACCGGCGAGCTGCGGTGGGACGAGCGGCTGCTCGTGATCTTCGGCACGGACGTCGACACGTTCGGCGGCACCATCGAGGCGTTCGGCGACTTCGTGCACCCGGCCGACCGGGCGTCGGTGAACCGGGCGCTCGACCGGTCGATCGCCGAGGTCGGCCCCTACGCCGCCGACTACCGCATCGTGCGCCCGGACGGCGAGATCCGGTGGGTGCGGGCGCGGGGTCGCTCGCTCCCCGGGCCCGACGGCACCGCCTCGCGACTCGTGGGCGCCGCCTACGACACGACGGCCGAGCAGGAGGCGCAGAAGCGCGACGCCCAGACGCTCCAGCGGGCGGCGGAGCGCACGGCGCTGCTCGCCGACGTCACCGACGCGCTGATCGGCACCCTCGACCTCGACGAGGCCGTGGCCCGGCTGGCGCGGGCGGTGGTGCCGGAGCTCGGCGACTGGTGCGTGGTCACGCTCGCCGACACACCCGACGACGCCCGGGGCTGGGGCTGGCGCCGGCAGCTGCGCGACGTCGCCTCGTGGCACGTCGACCCGGAGCTGCGGCCCCTCGTCGCCCGCTACAGCGAGCTGCGGATCGGGGCGCTGCTCGACGAGTCCTTCCTGGTCCGGGCGTTCCACGGCCGCGAGCCGCAGGTGGTGGCCGAGAACGCCGCCGCCCAGGTGGCCTCGGTGCTGGAGCCGGGGGAGGCGCGCGACCTCGCCGTGCAGCTCGACGCGGGCTCGGTCGCCGTCGTGCCGCTGCTCGGGCGGGGGCGCACCGTCGGCCTGCTGTCGCTCTTCCGCGACCGGGGCCAGGCGCCGCTCAGCCCGGGCGAGCTCGACACCCTGATCGAGGTCGCGGGCCGAGCCGGCCTCGCCCTCGACAACGCCCGGCTCTACGCCGGCCAGCGCGACCTCGCCGAGGTGCTGCAGCGCAGCATGCTCACCGCGCCGCCCCAGCCCGACCAGGTGGCCGTGGCGGTGCGCTACGAGTCGGCGGCCGAGGCGGCCCAGGTGGGCGGTGACTGGTACGACGCGTTCCAGCAGGACAGCGGCATCACGATGGTCGCGATCGGCGACGTCGTCGGCCACGACACCGAGGCGGCGGCCGCGATGAGCCAGGTGCGCAGCCTGCTGCGCGGCATCGCCGTGCACACCGGCGACGGACCGGCCGACGTCCTGCGCGGCGTCGACCGCGCGATGGCCCGGCTCCAGCCCGACACCACCGCCACCGCCGTGGTCGCCCGGTTCGAGCAGACCGCCGAGGAGCGCGAGGCCGGGGTGATCCGGGTGCGGTGGTCGAACGCCGGCCACCCGCCGCCGATGATCGTGGTGACGCCGGAGGGAACCGTCGACCGCGACTGGCGGCTCGGCGGCCGGCCGGACGAGGCGATCGACGCGCTGTGGGGCGACCGCTCCGACCTGCTGCTGGGGCTGGACCCCGAGACCCCCCGCAGCGAGACCGTGGTGACGCTGCCGGCGAACGCCACCGTGTGGCTCTACACCGACGGACTGGTCGAGCGGCGCGGGCAGTCGCTCGACGAGGGGCTCGCCAAGCTGCGCGAGGTGCTCGACGACCTCGCCCGCGAGGGGCTCGAGCTCGAGGAGTCGTGCGAGGAGCTGCTGCGGCGGATGCTCCCGGACCGCCCCGAGGACGACGTCGCTCTGGTGGCCGTGCGGCTGCGGTCCGAGCCGGGGAGCGACTGACCCGGCAGACTCCGGGGCGTGGTCGACCGTGTGGTCCGGTGGCTCCACCGTGTCGTGGGGCGCCGGTTGCGCCTGCTCGTGCTCGCCGGCGAGGCCTGGACGTCGCTCGTGGTGGCGCTCGGCTCGGTGGCGGTGGTGTCGACGTACTACGACCCGCCGGTGCGCGACGTCCTGCTGGTGATGGCCGTGGCCGGCGCGTTCACCGCGGCCACGATCAGCTTCGCGTCGTGGCGGGTGGCGCCCGGCTTCCGGCTCGTGCGGCGGTGGCGGGAGAGCCGACTGCGCACGCCGCAGGAGACGGTGCGGGCCTGGGAGGTGGCGACCAGCCTGACCCTCGGCCAGTTCCGCCGCACCTCCGCGCTGGTGGGGCTGGCCTCGAGCGTGCCCGCCACCGTGGTGGCCGCCGAGGTGTGGGGCCTCGGGTGGGGTGGGCTGGGCGCGCTGCTGCTCGCCAGCGTGGTGCCGGTCGGGTACGCCACGGTGCTCAGCTACTCCGTCGGCGAGGCGCTGATGCGGCCGGTGGTGCAGGAGATCGCCGCCGAGCTGCCGGCGTCCTTCGAGTTCCGCGCCCGCGGGATCCCGCTGGTCACCCGGCTCTACCTCTCGCTGCCGGTGTACACGACGATCAGCGGCGCGATCGCCGTCGGCCTGCTCGGTGGGGGCGACGGCACCCGGGCGCTGGTCGTGGCGGTCGGCGTCTCGCTCGCCGTCGGGCTGTTCTTCTCCCTCGAGCTCGCCTCGCTGTTCGGCGTCAGCATCGTCGGGCCGCTCGCCGACGTGCGCGACCGGCTGGCCCGGGTGCGCGAGGGCGACCTCGACACCCGGGCGCTGGTGACCACCAGCGACGAGCTCGGCGAGCTCGCGCACGACTTCAACCTGATGGCCGCCGGGCTCGCCGAGCGGGAGGCGATCCGCGACACGTTCGGCACCTACCTCGACCGCGACGTCGCGCGGCTGATCCTCTCCGGCGAGCTGGCCGGCGGCGAGGAGGTGGAGGTGTCGGTGCTGTTCTGCGACGTGCGCGGCTTCACCGCGTACGCCGAGCGGGCCGGTGCCGCGGAGGTGGTGGAGACCCTCAACCAGCTGTTCACCGACGTGGTGCCGGTGGTGCAGGCGTACGGCGGCCACGTCGACAAGTTCCTCGGCGACGGCCTGATGGCGTTCTTCGGTGCACCCGAGGCACAGCCCGACCACGCCGACCGTGCGCTGGCCGCGGCTCGGATGATCGTCGACGTCGTGGCCCTCGGCGACACCGGGCTGCGGGTCGGTGCCGGCGTGAACTCCGGCGTGGTGGTGGCCGGTCCGCTGGGCGGCGCCGGCCGCCTCGACTTCAGCGTGATCGGCGACGCCGTCAACGTGGCCGCCCGGGTGGAGGCCGCGACCCGCAGCACCGGCGACGACGTGCTGGTGACGGCGGCGACCCGCGACCTGCTCACCTGGCCGCAGGCGCTGGTGTCCCGCGGCACCATCGCGCTGCCCGGCCGGGAGGAGCCGCTGGAGCTCTTCGCTCCGGCGGGCTACTAGCGTCGTCGCCGTGGAGATCTTCGGTGACCTGCCCGACGGCCGCGAGGTGCACCTGCTGCGGCTCGGCTCCGCGCCCGGCGTCGAGCTGGAGCTGCTCACGCTCGGCGCTGCGGTGCACCGGCTCGTGGTCGGCTGCGGCGACGGCGTGCGCCGCAACGTGGTGCTCGGGCACGGGTCGGTGGCCGACCGGCTCGCCTCGCCGCTCTTCCTCGGGGCGACGATCGGCCGCTACGCCAACCGGATCGCCGGCGGCCGGTTCCCGCTGGAGGGCCGCACGGTCGAGGTGAACGTGAACGACCGCGGCAACTCCCTGCACGGGGGAGCCGACGGGTTCGACCAGCGGCTGTGGGAGGTGCGCGAGCACACCGTCGACGCCGCCGTGCTCGCGCTGGTGAGCCCGGACGGCGACCAGGGGTTCCCCGGCGAGCTCACCGCCGAGGTGCGGTTCGAGGTGGCCGGCGACACCGTGCGGGTGACCCACACCGCCACCACCGAGGCGCCCACCGTCGTGAACCTCACCAACCACACCTACTGGAACCTCGACGGCGACGGCGCGGGCACCGTCGACGACCACCTGCTCACCCTCGCCGCCGAGGAGTACGTGCCGGTCGACGACACCGGCGTCCCGCTCGGTGGCGCGGCCGCGGTGACCGGCACGCCGTTCGACTTCCGCACCCCGACCCGGCTCGGCGGCGCCGCGCGCGCCGACCACCCGCAGCTGGCCGCGGCCGGCGGCATCGACCACGACCTGGTGGTGCACGGCGCCGGCCTGCGCCGGGCCGCGGTGCTGGAGTCGCCGCGCACGAGCACCCGCCTCGAGCTGTGGGCCGACCAGCCCGGGCTGCAGGTCTACACCGGCAACTTCCTCGACGGCGCCCACCGCTCCACCGAGGGTGTGGCCTACCGGCAGGGCGACGGCATCGCGCTGGAGCCCCAGCTCCATCCCGACTCCCCGAACCGTCCCGAGTGGCCCTCGGCGACGCTCCGGCCGGGTGAGCGGTACGAGTCGCGGCTGGAGTGGCGGTTGTCGGCACCCGACACACTCGGGGTGTGAAGCGCCTCCGACGCCGTGGCGTGGTGGCGCTGGTGGTGGCCGCCGCGCTGCTGGTCGTCGGCGTCGTGGTGGGCGTCGCGGTCTCCGGTGACGACGACGTCGCCGTGCGCGAGGAGGAGTCGTCGGTGCCGGTCGGGCCGGAGCCCGACGGCGAGGACGTCGCCCTCGACGTCTCGGTGTTCACCCCGGCCGACGACGCCCCCGGCGCCGACGGCGACGGGCGGCGCGCCGCGGTGGTGCTGGCGCACGGGTTCGGCGGCAGCAAGGCGCAGCTGACCGGGCAGGCGCGCGAGCTCGCGGCGGATGGCTACGTCGTCCTCACCTACACCGCCCGCGGGTTCGGGCGATCCGGCGGCCGGATCCACCTGGACTCGCCCGACTACGAGATCGCCGACGTGTCGGTGCTGCTCGACCTGCTGGCCGAGCGCGACGACGTGCGGCTCGACGCCGACGGCGACCCGCGGGTCGGCATCGCCGGCGGTTCCTACGGCGGCGCCGTGGCGCTGATGGCGGCGGGCTACGACGACCGGGTGGACGCGATCGTGCCGGCGATCACCTGGAACGACCTCGGCGAGAGCCTGTTCCCGGGCGGGGTGTTCAAGCAGCGGTGGTCGTCGATCTTCTTCGCTACCGGCGCGTTCGGCGGCGGCGACGACGGGGCACGTGAGGAGGCCGCCGGACCGTGCGGCCGGTTCGACCCTCGGGTCTGCGCGCTCTACTCCGAGGCCGCCACCACCGGCCGCGCCACCCCGGCCGTGCTGCGGCTGCTGCGCCGCTCCTCGCCGGCGCCGGTGCTGAGCCGGATCACCGCGCCCACCCTGCTGCTCCAGGGCGAGCAGGACTCGCTGTTCCCGCTCGACCAGGCCGACGCCAACGCCCGCGGCATCGCGGCCGCCGGCACCGAGGTGGCGGTGCACTGGCTGGACGGCGGCCACGACGCCGGGGGAGCGGACGCCGGTGACGAGATCGTCGACCCCGCGCTGGCCTGGTTCGACCAGCACCTGCGCGACGGCCCCGACGCCGGTGACGACTTCGAGTTCGCGCTGCCGCCGTCCGCGCTGGAGCAGGACGAGGGGGGTGAGCGGCTTCGGACCTCCGAGTACGGCGACGCCGACGAACGCCAGATCGCCCTCAACGGAGAGCCGCAGCCCATCGTCGCCCCGCCGGGTGGCGAGCCCAGCGCGGTCACCTCGCTGCCCGGCACCGGGCCGGTGCTCGGAGCGCTCGGTGCCACGGGTGCCGGATACGACCTGGCGGCGCTGCCGGGCCAGTCGGCGGTGTTCGAGACGGCGTCGTCCGCCACCACGCTCACCGTCGCCGGCGCGCCCCGCATCCGGCTGTCGGTCACCTCCTCGGCGCGCGACGCGACGCTGTTCGTGTCGGCCTGGGTGGTGAGCTCGGACGGCACGGCCACGCTGCCCCGCCAGCTCGTGACACCCCTGCGGTTGAGCGGGTTGCGGCCCGGCGAGGCCGCGCGAGGTCGACGTCGCGCTGCCCACCTCGGCCTACCGCGTCGAGGCCGACCAGCGGCTGCGGGTGGTGGTGTCGAGCACCGACGCGGCCTACGCCGTGCCCGACGACCCGCGCCTGTACCAGGTGGGTCTGGCCGAGCCGGCGATCGTGCTGCCCACCGTCGAGGCGACCCGGGTGCCCGGCACCGGCGTCGCTGGTGCCGACGCCGCTGCTGGTGGTGCTCGGGCTGGCGGTGCTGGGCGCGCTGGCGCTGGCGGTGGCCGCCCGGTGGCGGCACCGGCCACCCGCCACCGACGAGACGTTGCGGGACGTGCCGCTCGTCGTCGCCGGGCTGGTGAAGGAGTACGCCGGCGGCATCCGGGCCGTCGACGACGTCAGCTGGCGCGCCGAGCGCGGGCAGGTGGTCGGGCTGCTCGGGCCCAACGGCGCCGGCAAGACCACCACGATGCGGATGCTCGTCGGGCTGATCCGCGCCGACGCCGGCGACGTGCATGTGCTCGGCGAGCGGGTCACTCCCGGCGCCCCGGTGCTGGCCCGCGTCGGCACGCTCATCGAGGGCCCCGGCTTCCTGCCGCACCTGAGCGGGCGGGAGAACCTGCACGCCTTCTGGGCAGCCACCGGCCGGCCCGAGGCGGAGGCGGGCTACGACGACGCGCTCGACATCGCCGGCCTCGGCACCGCGGCCGACCGGCGCGTGCGCACCTACAGCCACGGCATGAAGCAGCGGCTCGGCATCGCCCAGGCCATGCTCGGCCAGCCCGACCTGCTGCTGCTCGACGAGCCGACCAACGGCCTCGACCCGCCGCAGATCCGGGCGATGCGCGGCGTCCTGGCGCGATACGCGGCCGGCGGCCGCACCGTCGTGATCTCCAGCCACCTGCTGGCCGAGGTGGAGCAGACCTGCAGCCACGTGGTGGTGATGCACCGCGGCCGGGTGGTGCTCGAGGGCGCCGTCGCCGAGCTCGTCGACGACCGCCGCCACCTCGAGGAGGTCTTCATGGGCTACGTCGGCGAGGGCGGACCCGCGCCGGTCGGGGGAGCGACGTGAGCGCCCCGCTGCCGGTGCGGGCCGAGATCCGCCGTCAGCTCGGACGCCGCCGCACCCAGGTGTCGTTCGGGTTCCTGATCCTGCTGCCCCTGATCATCGTCGGCGCCTTCGCGCTCGGCGACGGCGAGCGCGACGACGGCGCACCGTCGTTCGTCGACCTGGCGCAGGTGGGGCCGGCCAACCTCACCGTGTTCACGCTCTTCGCCTCCGCGGGCTTCCTGCTCGTCGTGCTCGTCGCGCTGTTCGCGGGCGACACGGTGCCGGCCGAGGCGAGCTGGTCGTCGCTGCGCTACCTGCTCGCCGCGCCGGTGCCACGGGCGCGACTGCTCGGGGTGAAGGCCGTGGTGGCGCTGATGACGGCGCTCGCGGCGCTGGTGGTGCTGCCGGCGTGGACGCATGCTCGTCGGGGTGGTGGCCTACGGCACCGAGTCGTACCAGGGCCCCACCGGCGAGCAGCTGTCGTGGCCGCAGTTCGCGACCCGGCTCGGCGTCGTCGTCGGCTACCTGTTCCTCAGCCTGCTGTTCGTGGCTGCGCTGGCGCTGCTGGTCGGCGTGCTCACCGACGCGCCGCTCGGCGCCGTCGGCAGCGCCGTGATCGTGGTGATCGTGTCGAGCATCCTCGACACCATCGACGCGCTCGGCGACCTGCGCGAGGCGCTGCCCACCCACCAGCAGTTCGCGTGGGCCGGCGCGCTGCAGCGCGACGTCGACTGGTCGGGCATGGCCACCGGCGCGGTGTGGTCGCTGCTCTACGCCGTGGTGCTCACCGCGGCAGCGTTCGTGCTGTTCCAGCGCAAGGACGTGCTGAGCTGACGGCTCAGCCGAAGCGCGCGACGTAGGCGCGCAGGCCGGTGTCGAGCACCTGCGGCTCGATCCGCACCCGCATGGGCACCTCGACGCCGTCGGCGCGGAGCACCGGCACCGTGAGGTCGACGCCGAGCAGCACGCTGCGGCCGTTGGTCTGGTGGAGGGCGGTGCCGGCGATGTGGGCCTGGTGGAAGCGGGGCGGGATCACCACGACGACGCGCCGTCGCAGCAGGTCGGCCTCGCTCGCGTAGCCGAGGGCGTCCAGCATCGACCGCGTCACCGCCACGATCCGGTTGTCCTCGTCGGCCACGATCAGCGCCTCGGCGGAGTCGGCGAACGCGCGGAGCTCGGGCGGGATCTCGTGGGCCAGGGCGGAGGTGTCGGCCTGCACCGTGTACGGCGTCGGCTCGGTGGGCCCGGCCGCCTGCAACCGCACCTGCCGGCACAGCCACTGCCGCATCGCCGAGATCTCGGGCTGGGTGGGGTTGGCCAGCAGCCCGCCGGCACGCGCCAGCGTGACGGCGTCCTCGATGAGCGCCTCGAGCGCCTCGAAGTCGGGCACCGCGGCGCGGGGGATCCGCAGCACCACCTCCGCGGCCGACACCTGCGGCTCCACCGCGCCCACCATGATCACCGACGGGTCGTCGTCGAGCCGCGGCTTCGGCACCTGCGCGAAGAGCAGTGACAGCACCGAGCTGGCCCGGGCGTGCCGCTCGAGGACGCCGGGGTCGTCCTCGAGTCGCGCCAGCAGGTACTCGCGCAGCAGCGCCGAGATCTGCTCCTGCCAGGCCTTGTGGATCAGCAACGGCATCTGCCGCAGCACGACCTCGACGTCGGTCTCGTCGGCCGCTGCGCCGCCGGCGTCGCCGGTCACCAGTCGCAGCGGCTCGCCGATCTCGAACCACACCGTCTTGCCGTCGGCGTCGGTCTCGATGTCCCACCGGTCGACGCTGCTCTCGACCAGGTGCAGGCCGCGACCGGTCACCGCCGTCACGGCGTGGCTGCGAGTGGAGGGCGAATGCGTGCTGTGGTCGGCGATCTCGACCCGCAACGAGGTCGCGGAGAGATGGACGTGCAGCTCGATGTTGCTGCCGGCGTGCACCACGGCGTTGGTGACCAGCTCGGAGACCGCGAGCGCGGCCCGCTCGGCCCACTCCTCGCGGTCGACGTGGTCGGACTCGGCGATCACCGTGCGGACGACGGAGCGGGCCGCCCGGACGCTGCGCGCGTCCGCGGGAAGCGACTCGTGCCGCACGACGTTGCCCGTCACGATCTTCTTGCCAGCCCCCTCGCCATCGGCTCCGAGCCAGCCCCCACGATGCGCCGGGCGGAGGAGCCCGGTCGAAGTTCACATCATTGAACCACTCGGCCGGACCCCGCGCACGGATCACGGGCCGGGTCCGGGCGCCCGGACCGTCGCGCGGTAAAGGTTTCGACGTTCCGGCGTGCCGTGGCGTCGTCGGTCCTAACGTCGAGGGCGACTCGGGGTCGAGAGGTGGGAGCCGTCATGTCGACAACGAGAACTCGTGGCGTCGTGGTCGCGGTAGCAGGTGTCGTGCTGCTCGCGCTGCTGCCGTCCAGCGGATCCGGTGCGGCCGCGCCACCGCGGCTCGTCGGGGAGCTGTTCGTGCCGACCGGGGGGTGCTTCTCCGTCACCGAGCTGCAGACGGCGATGCCCGGTGATCGGCACCGCATCCCCGGGACCGGTGTGATCACCTCCATGCGGACCGTGATCGGCCCCGGCGGGTCGCCCACGACCATCAGGTTCAAGGTCGCCCGGGCGGGCGCGGCGGCCAACACGTGGCGGGCCGTCGGCAGTAGTGCCGCGATCCCGGTGAGCGAGAACACCGTCGTCCAGCGGAACCTGCGCATCCCGACCCGTGCCGGCGATGTCCTCGGGATCTACGTCGGCGGCAGCACCTGTTACCGCCCCGCCTCGACCGACCACGAGATGACACAGACGTCAGGAGACCTGCCGGGCACCGACACCCCGATGAGCCCGATCCCGGGCTACCAGATCCCCATCGAGGGCACGTGGGAACCGGACGCAGACCGCGACCGGTACGGCGACCGCACCCAGGACACCTGTCCGACCGACCCGACGACCCAGCGCGCCTGCGCGACCAGCCGTCCGCGTACCTCGATCCGGGGGATCTCGGTGGCACGCAACGGCACCGTGCGCGTGGCCTTCCGCGCCAGCGAGCGGGCGACCTTCCGCTGCGCGGTCGACTCGCCCAGCTACCGATCGTGCCGCTCGCCGTTGGTGCGGCGCCTCGCGCCGGGCCGGCACACGATCGCCGTCGTGGCCACCGACCGCTTCCGCAACACCGACGCCACCCCGGCGATCGCGCGGGTGTTCGTTCCCCGCCGCTGACTAGCCTGGCGCCATGAGCCGGCCGGTCGTCCTCGTCGTCGGAGCCGGGCCTGGAGTCAGCGGCTCGCTGGCCTGTGCCTGGGCAGCGGAGGGGTACGACGTCGGGCTGGTGGGCCTGCGCCAGGACGTGCTCGACGAGCTGGCGGAACGGGTCCGGGCGGTCGCGCCCGACGCGGCGGTGGAGTCCCGCACCGCCGACCTCACCGACGTCGCGGGCGCGAGCGGCGCGGTCACCGCGGTGGCCGAGCGGTGGGGCCGGGTCGACGTCCTGCACTTCAATCCCAGCGCGTTCCGGCAGGAGGACCCGCTCACCCTCACCGTCGACCACCTGCTCGCCGACGTCGCCCTCGGCGTCGGCGCGCTGCTCACCGCCGTCCAGGCCGCCCGGCCGTTCCTCACCGCCGGGTCGCGGGTCACCGTCACCGGCAGCATGGCCGCCGACAAGCCCTGGAACCAGGCGGCCTCGCTCGGCGTCCAGAAGGCCGGG
This sequence comes from uncultured Actinomycetota bacterium, assembly GCA_963808855.1. Taxonomy (GTDB): domain Bacteria; phylum Actinomycetota; class Actinomycetes; order Propionibacteriales; family Nocardioidaceae; genus Nocardioides. Next base: position 89,422 of record CAWEHA010000014.1, read on the forward strand.
GTGCGCAACCTGGTGCACAGCATCGACGCCACCCTGCGCGACGACGGCATCCGCGCCGTCTCGGTCACCGTGCGCGGCACGCTCTCCGACGAGGGGCCGTTCCACCCCGACCGGGTGGCCGAGGCACTGGTCGCCGCCGCCCGGCAGCCGGAGGACGACTGGGAAACCGAGGTGCCCTACTCGGGCTGAACACCTAGCGTCACGGGGGTGGCGCTCCGTCTGCTCGCCCTCACCTACCTCTCGCCCGACCCCGCCGTGCCCGCGCAGTTCTGGGGCGACCTGCTCGGCCGGGAGGTGGCCGACGACGACGGCGGGCTGCTGCTGCCGGGCAGCGACACCCAGGTGGGGCTGCGGTTCGTCGTCGGCGAGCCAGGCGAGACCCGAGCGGTGGCATCTGCACCTCACCTCCGACCACGCCGACCAGGCCACCGTCGTCGAGAGCGTGGTGCGGGGCGGCGGCCGCCACCTCGACGTCGGTCAGCTGCCCGAGGAGGACCACGTCGTCTGCGCCGACCCCGACGGCAACGCACTGTGCGTCATCGAGCGCGGCAACCGCTACCTCGCCGGCACCGGCCTCCTCGGCGAGCTGGCCGGTGACGGCACCCGCGCGGTCGGCGTCTTCTGGAGCGAGGCCCTCGGCTGGCCGCTGGTGTGGGACCAGGACGAGGAGACCGCCATCCAGTCGCCCGACGGCGGCACCAAGGTCGCTTGGGGCGGCCCGCCCCTCGAGCCGCTCCTCGTCCCGCCCCGCCAGTGGCTCGAGCTCGTCGCCGACGGCGACCTCACCGCCGAGCTCGACCGGCTGGTCGCCCTCGGCGCGACCCGGCTCCGCGTCGACGCCGGCGTCGCGCTCCTCACCGACCCCGACGGCAACGAGTTCCGGCTCAGGGCGAGCTGACCGTCACGACAGCAGGCCGTCGAAGGCCAGGCTGGCGAGGTCGTGGGCGAGGGTGTCGGGGTCGAGGGGGCCGCCGGGTCGGTACCACTCGACGAGCGAGTTCACCATGCCGAAGAGCAGCCGGCTCACGACGTCGGGCGGGATGTCCGAGCGGAGCTCGCCGGCGTCGACGGCCTGGCGCACCAGGGCGGCGAGCCGGTCGTCGATCTCGCGACGGCGGCGCAGCGCGTCCTGCTCGACGGGGCTGTTGCCGCGCACCCGCAGCAGGAGCGTGACGGCGGGGAGGTGTGCGGTGAGGATCCGCACCGACTCCTCGACGGTGGCCCGCAGCCGGGCGAGCGGACTGGTGGCCGGGTGGGCGTGGGCGGTGTCGATGGCGCGGGTGAGGCCGTCGAGGGCCTCGTCGAGCGCTGCGGCGAGCAGCTCCTCCTTGCTCGCCACGTGGTGGTAGACCGCCGACTTGGTGACGCCGAGGTCGCGGGCGATGTCGCCGATGCTCGTGGCGTCGTAGCCCTGCTGGTTGAACAGCTCGGTGGCGCGACGCAGCACGGTCTCGCGGTCGTGGCCGGGCCGACCCCGCCGGACCGGACCCGGGCCGTCGTCGGCGGTCATGCCGGGGATCCTAGGGTTGCCGCCATGGCAGGGACGATCGCGCGGGAGCTGGTGCTGCCGGCGCTGCGGCTGGATGTGCCGCCGCGCCCGACCCGCGAGCACCTCGCGGTGCTCGCCGAGCGCAGCGCGGACGAGTGGACGTCGAGCGCGGCCGAGTGGACGAGCGCCCAGGTGGTGCGGCTCGCCGTCGCCGCGCTGCTGGAGGCGCGGCTGGCGCAGGCGGCGGTGGAGCAGTCCGGTCGCACGCCGCTGCCCGCCGACCCCGCGGAGGTGACGGTCGGCCGGCTGGCCGCCGCGTTCCGCCCGCACGTCGACCTCGTGCAGCAGGCGTTCCAGGTAGGAGTCGTGGACGCCGTCAACGGTGGGGTTCCTGCCGTCGCCGACCCGCTCCGTGAAGGGCTGCGCCGGGTCGGGGTGACCGGCCGCGACCCGATGCGCGCGCTGCTGCTCGGTCTCGACCGGGTGCCGTCGCGCGCGCGGCAGGAGTTCTGGAAGGCGGCGCGCGGCGCTGTCGGCGTCACCGCGGCGCTCGACGCCCTCACCGCCGGCGCGGGCACGCATGACGTGAGCAAGCTCGACCGCAGCCACCTCACCCGTGCCGACGCGCTGGTGCAGGCCGGCGGCCGCACCACCCCGATCTCGGTCAACCACGCGGTTTCGCGGTCTCGCGACGAAGGCAGTTCCTGGCTGAAGGTCCCGCTCGCCGTCACCCGCGGCCACGGTGGGTTCGGGCCACGCCCCGGTGGCACCGAGGTTTCGCTGAGCGGCGGTGGCTGGCACGACGTGTTCGACGCCGCCCTCGCGGGCGTGGGTGCCGCGATGCAGCGCGTCGACCTCGGCGGCACCCCGCGCGGCCGCGCCACGGGCATCGCCGACGCCGTCGCGGAGCGGCTGGCCGCCGCCCGCGAGCGCACCGTGGCCGAGGTGTGCGCCTCGCTGCGCGCGGTCGACCCCACGGTGCTGGAGCTCTACGGCGACCAGGTGACGACGTCCACCGTGCCGGTTGCGGTGCCGGTGGTCGACGACGACCAGTTCGTGCAGCTGTGGCTGCCCACCTCGGCCCTGGCCGGACCCCTCGTCACCGGCGCTGCGGACCTGTTCCTGGGCGGCCGCTCCGAGGTCCGCTCGCCGAGCGCGAAGCGGCCCGGGCCCAGGTCCGGGACGAGGCCCGGGCCGAAGCCACCCCAGAAGGGCGGCGGCCGAGGTCAGTCGCGACGGCGCTGACAGTCGGGGCAGACCCCGAACAGCTCGATCGTGTGCTGCACGTCGGCGAAGCCGTGGTCGGCCGCCTGAGCGCTTGCCCACCGCTCCACGGCCGGGCCCTCGATCTCGACGGTGAACCCGCAGCCGCGGCACACCAGGTGGTGGTGGTGCGACGGGCTGCACCGCCGGTAGACGGCCTCCCCGGCGTCGGTCTTCACGACGTCGACGGCACCGGCCGTGGCGAGCGACTGGAGGGTCCGGTACACGGTGGCGAGCCCGACCGACTGGCCGTCGCTGCGCAGCGCCTCGTGGATCTCCTGCGCGGTGCGGAAGTCCTCCGAGGCGTTCAAGGCGGCCTCGACCGCCCGCTTCTGGCGCGTCGAGCGCGCCGGCGGGGCGGCCTGGTCGGTGCTCTGGTCGTTCACCACGTCCTCTGGGGTCCGGTGTTCCTCAACCTACCCGCGCCTAGCGTGAGGGGATGGACATCCCCGACCAGAGCGGTCGCACCTTCGTCGTCACCGGCGCCAACTCCGGGCTCGGCCTGGAGACCGCCCGCGCCCTCGTCGCCGCCGGCGGGCACGTCGTCCTGGCGGTGCGCGACCCGGCCCGCGGCGAGGACGCCGCCGCGGAGGTGGCCGGCGCCGGCACCACCGAGGTGCGCGAGCTCGACCTGGCCGACCTGACCTCGGTGCGCGCCTTCGCCGCCGGCTGGGACGCGCCGGTGCACGCGCTGGTGAACAACGCCGGGATCATGATGGTCCCCCAGGGCCGCACCGTTGACGGCTTCGAGCGCCAGCTCGGCACCAACCACCTCGGGCACTTCGCGCTCACCAACCTGCTGCTGCCCCAGGTCACCGGACGGGTGGTCACGGTGTCGTCGACGCTGCACCGCGGGCCGCAGCTCGACTTCGACGACCTCGACCTCGAGCACCGCTATCAGCCCACCCGTGCCTACCAGCAGTCCAAGCTCGCCAACCTGCTGTTCACCAGTGAGCTGCAGCGCCGGCTCACCGCCGCCGGGTCGGCGGTCACCGCGATCGCCGCCCACCCTGGCTACTCCGCCACCAACCTGCAGAGCCACCACGCCAGCCGGATCGCGCGGGCAGGGATGTGGATCGGCAACAAGGTGGTCGCCACCAGCGCCGCTGTGGGCGCCCGCCCCACGGTGCACGCCGTCGTCGCCGACCTTCCCGGTGACTCCTACGTGGGTCCGACCCGGCTGGGGCAGTCGCGCGGAGCCCCCGGGACTGTCGGCAGGTCGCAGGAGGCGCGGGACGAGGCCGCCGCGCGTCGGCTCTGGGACGTGTCGGAGGAACGCACGGGAGTCGTGTGGCCGCTGTGACCAGTGGGGTCCTGGCGGCGGTGGCAGGCATACCCGATGTTGAGCGAAGACTTGGGCATTACCCGTGTGCGACTTCGCGACCCCTGGTCTAATGGGTCGGGTGAGCAGGACGCCGTACTCTCGGGCGTCGTCGGCGGGCCGGCGGCAGCGTGTCCTCACTTTGCTACCCCTGGCCCTGCTGTCGAGCGCCGTGACCGTGCACCTGGCCGCGCCCGGCCCGGCTGCGGTCACCGCTGCGCCGACGGCACCCGCCAACCCGCTGCCCGGCACCCCGCTCCTCGCCACGCCGCCGATGACCCCGGCCAGCGTCTCCACCCACCTGGCCAGCGAGGCCTCGCCCACCGGCGTGGTCCCCACGGTCGCGAACGGTGACGTCCAGGGCATCCCGGCCACCGCGCTCGCGGCCTACCAGCGCGCGGAGACCGTCATCAACGCCGCCGACGAGGGGTGCCACCTCAGCTGGCAGCTGCTCGCCGCGATCGGCGAGGTGGAGTCTCACCACGGCCGGTTCGGTGTGTCCGACCTGAGCAGCGAGGGTGTCGCCACGCCGCCGATCATCGGCATCCCGCTCACCGGGTCCGGCGGCACCGCGCTGGTGCGCGACACCGACGCCGGCGTGCTCGACGGCGACCAGAAGTTCGACCGCGCCGTCGGCCCGATGCAGTTCATCCCGTCCACCTGGTCGGTGGTCGGCGTCGACTCCGACGACGACGGCGAGCGCAACCCGCAGGACATCGACGACGCCGCGCTGGGCGCCGCCGTCTACCTCTGCTCCGGCGAGGAGGACCTGTCCACGTCGTCCGGCCAGGTGGTGGCGGTCAACCGCTACAACCACAGCGCCGCCTACGTCGAGCGGGTGCTCAGCCTCATGCAGCAGTACCTCGCCGGGGGCTACACCGCGGGCCCGGCGGGCAGCCTGCCGCCGGTGGCCCCCACCACCGTCGCCGCCGGCCGGATCGACGGCCTGCACGACGACCCGGAGGGATCGTTCGGTCCGCCCTCGCAGCCGAACACGGGTCTGGACGGGCGTCCCGACTCGCCGCCGCCGCGGGACAACGGCACCGACCTCGAGCCCCCCACCGAGCCCGAGGGTCCCACCGAGCCCGAGGAGCCGACGACGCCTCCGGTGCAGCCGCCGCCGCTCGTCGTCCGCGTGGTGCCAGGCATCCCCGCCGTCGACGACCCGTGCGGTGCCGGCAACGCCACCTGGGTGCAGCCCGCCAACGTCAAGCCCTACGCGTGGTCCCAGGCCGGCGGCAGCCTGATCGTCAGCCTCACCGACAAGTCCGTGTTCGACGCCACCACGATGGCGAACACCCACGACTACGGCCCGGCCGCCGACTCGGGCGCGGCCTGCGCGGTGGTGATCCCGAGCGACTCCTCCGACCCGAACTGGCCGGGTGCCCCCGAGGCCCCGTGGGCTGCCGGCGAAGCCGGAGCAGGTCGGCACGCTCGCCCTGGCGGACGCCGAGGCGCGTTGCTCCGACGAGGGCTTCGCTCCCGGCACGCTCGACTTCGCCACCTGTGTGGCCCACTACGTCGTGCCGGGCACGTCGGGTGCCCCGTACCCCGGCATGCCCTGGTCCTGAGCCCCGGACCGCCGGTCGGCGTCCCGGGCTCCGCTGGTAGGAATCTGGCATGGCCACCACTGCACTCGGCGGCACGCCCGCCCACACCGTCGGCGAGCTCCCCGCACTCGGATCGGACGCGCCGGCGTTCACCCTGACCGGCTCCGACTTCGGCGAGGTCACCCTCCCGGCCGGCACCCGCACCGTGCTCAACATCTTCCCGAGCGTCGCCACCGGCGTCTGCGCGGCGAGCGTCCGCCGCTTCAACGAGATCGCCGCCGAGCACGACGACACCACCGTGATCTGCGTGTCGGCGGACCTCCCGTTCGCCCTCGCCAGCTTCTGCGGCGCCGAGGGCATCGAGAACGTCGTGGCCGCGTCCGCGTTCCGGTCCGGCTTCGGCACCGACTACGGCGTCACGCTCGTCGACTCGAAGTGGGAGGGCCTGCTGGCCCGCGCGGTCGTCGTGGTCGACGCCGACGGCAAGGTCGTGCACACCCAGGTCGTGCCCGACATCGGCACCGAGCCCGACTACGACGCCGTCCTCGCCGTCCTCGGCTGACGGCTAGCGGGCGCCGCTCATCTCGGCCCGCTCATCTCCCCACGGTGGCCTACGGCGTCACGGCGCGCACCAACCCCCGCAGCGCGCCGACCACCAGGTTGCCGGTGCTGAACCGGTCGTCCCACAGCACGATCCGCCCCTCGTGCACCCGGAAGGTGCCGCACACCCAGAACTCGGTGCGGAACCGGCCGAGGCCGAGCACGTCGGTGCGGTCGGTGAGCACCACCTCGGGGTCGTCGACGTCGACGCCGATGTGGTGGAACGTCACCGCGAAGTCGATGCCGCGCTCCTCGAGCGCGCGGAACGCCGCGTGCGCGCGCGGGCCGCGCAGGGTGGGGTAGCCCGAGTTGCGCCACTCGAGGTCGGGGTCGAGCAGGTCGAGCGCCGCCACGGCGTTGCCGTCCTGCATCAGCTCGAGGCAGGTCCGCACGACGGCGACGGGATCGGTGGGCACGCTCCGACCCTAGGTTGCGCGGGCCGCGCAGACAGCCCCCGAGCCGTGGTCGACCTCGTGCTGTCCAGAACTGTCCAACGCCGTCCACCCGGGTCCGGGCGGGCCGAGCGTGGTCGTCACACAACTACTCGAAGGAGTGACGATCATGACCACCACCCGACTGCTCACCTCGACCGTTCGCCTCACCACCATCGCCCTGTGCACAGCCACCCTGCTGCTGGTGCCGCAGGGGGGCACCGCTCAGGCGGCCGGATCGCGGCCCGCGGCGATGCCGGCCCCGGCCCGATCCGCCTCGGTCGACGTCGTGACGCTCGGCCTCGACGACCACATCGCGCAGCGCAAGGCCGCGTGGGCTGCGCACCGCACCGAGCACCACCTGTTCTGACCGTGTGTCACGCCCTCGACCCGGCGCGAACGGTGGCGCGAATCGCCGTCACCAGCGGGACGTGCTCATGCGCGTCCCGCTCCGCCCGGCGCAGCAGCCGGGTCGCGAGAGTCGCCTGTCCGGTCGCGAGCGCGAGCTCGGCACCGCGCCAGCGGTGGTAGGCGGCGTCGTGGGGGCGCCCGATCCGGTCGAAGCGTGCCGCCGCCGCGGCGCAGAGGTCGAGGGAGGGTGCGCCGGACAGTCGGGCGGTCTCGGCGGCCCAGGCCGCATGCAGGGCGGGGCGCGCCGCGACGAATGTTGAGGGGCCGAAGGGGTCGACCGCCATGCGCGCGCGTAGCTCCTCGAGCTCGGCGAGGAGGCCGGCGGGCACCGCCGGGGCCGCGGTCGGCGGATCGGTGAGGTCGGCCGCGGCGCGCGCGGCGAGCACCAGCAGGCCGGCGACGTCGGCTCCCGGATGGTCGACTGCCACGACGTCCCGGAGCGCCGCGGCCAGCCGCTCGTAGGCTTGCTGGGGGCGGCCGCACCACAGCTCGGCGGTCGGGAGGTCCTGGGCGCCCTGGACTCGATTGACGAGTTCGCCGACGAACAGCTCCGCCACCGCCTCCAGGAGCGCGGTGGCCTCGTCACACCGTCCGCGGAGCAGGTCGAGCTGGCCGCGCTCGCTGTACACCGGGGCTCGATGCGGGACCGGCTGGCCCTCGCTCACGGGGTCGATGAGCTCGGCCGCCTCGCCTACTCGGCCGGCACGACGCAGCGCCTCGGAGATGTTGGCCAGGACGACGGCAGCCAGGTAGTTGTCGATCCCCCACCGAGCCGCGGTCTCCAGGCTGCGCCGGCCCGCGGCCGCGACCTCGTCGGCACCCTGGCAGGTGACCAGCAGGATGTAGCTGTGGCTCGCCGCGACCGCCAGGTCGCCCCACGGCTGAGGTTGCTCGACCTCGATGCCGGCTGCTTCGCGGATGTGCTCGAGCGCAAGTTCGACTCGGCCGGCCTCGGCCTCGCCTTGGGCGCGTCCGGCCAGGACGATCCGGTGGATCGCCGGATCACCGAGCCGGGCAGCGAGATCGGCGGCGAGCGCGCTCGCGGTCAAGCCCTCCTCGAAGCGGCCGAGCGCGTGGAGCAGGTAGCTGCGGCTGTGGATGGCCATGACGTACCCGGCCGGTTCCCGGTCGGCGTCGAGGAGCTGCAGCGCGCGTTCTCCGAGTTCCAGGCCCGCCTCCGGGTCGCCCAGGGCGCCGCGGATGTCCCCGGCGCGGCGGTAGATGGTTCCCATGCCGTCGTGGGAGTCCGGCAGGCGACCGCAGCGCCTCGTCGGCCATCCGGTCCGCCGCCGGCCAGTCGACGTTGTTCAGCGCGTCGATCGCAGCGAAGTAGGCCTCGACCTTCCTCACCTCGGACGACCCGGCGAACTCGGCGTCATCCGGCCAGAGGTCGAGGGCGCGGCGCCACTGCTCGGCCTCCTCTGTGTGCGCGAAGCGGGAGCCGGCCTCCTGCGCGGCCCTGATCCGCCACGCGACCTCCTTCTCCGGATCGTCGGCGCGCCGCCAGTGCTCGGCCACCTCGGCGGCCGAGGCCTGCAGTGAGTCGGCGAGCACGAGGGCCAGACGCCGGTGCTCCTCGCGTGCCTCGCCGAGAACCAGGCGTCGACGTACCGCTTCGGCCAACAGCGGGTGGCGGAGCCGCAGGTGGTCCGCGGTTGCCGTGATCAGCCACTGCTCGTCCAGTGCGTGCAGTGCCGGAGTCAACGCTGCCGGCGTGAGGCCGGAGACCGCACTCAGCTGGGCAGTGGTGAGTGTCCTGTCTCCCACGCCCAGCGCGCGGACGACGGCCCACTCGTCCCCGGCGACGCCGGCCAGTCGGCGGTCGAGCAGGTCGGCCAGTCGCCCCGGCAGCGTGTCCTCCTCCGGTGCCTGTGCGGCCAGCTGCTCGACGAACAGCGGCACGCCCGCGGACCGCTGGTGGATCCGGTCGACGTCGTCGGCGCTGGTGACGGCGCCGATGAGGTCGAGGAGCTCGGCGCTCTCGTCGCGGGTCAGGGGACCCAGCTCGAGCGTGGCGACCGACGGCTGCCGTCGGACCCGCGTGAGCCAGTCCGCGGTGGTCGCGGTGGTGGCCGGATCCTCCAGGCGGTAGGTGGCCAGCAGCGGCACGTCGGGAGGGCGACTGAGCAGGTGCTCCACCAGGTCCAGGGTCGTCGAGTCGGCCCAGTGCAGGTCCTCGACCAGCACGGCGAGAGGACTCGCCGCAGCCAGCGCCGAGATCGTCGTCTCGACCGCCGCGAACAGCCGCTGTCGCCACCAGTCGTCCTCGGGAAGCGGTGCCGACCCCAGGTCCTCGTCGAGCTCGGGCAGCAGCCGGCTCAGCGACGGCACGACGTACGGCGCGCAGTCGGCGAGGGCGCGCCTGAACCAGCGACCTCCGTCGCGTCGGTACACCGAGCGCAACGCGTCCGTCACGGGCATCAGGGGAACCTGGGTCGACAGCGGGAGACCGGCGCCCCGGGCCACGAAGGTGTCGGTCGCCGAGGTAGCCGTGTCGACCAGCCGCGTCTTGCCGATGCCCGCCTCGCCGGTCACCACCAGCAGCCCCGTCCCCGAGTCCAGGTGGCGACCCACGGCCGCCAGCTCGCTCCGACGGCCGGCGATCGGCGACGCAAGCGCCGCCCGATCGGTGGAACTGGTCGCGGCCAGCCACAACCGGTGGAACGCCCCGACATCTCCCTTCATCTCCTCGACGAGGATCTCCAGCAGCCCCCAGGACGGGAGTCGGGTCGACGAGAACGCGGCAGACACGGTGCTCGGCGAGCACCCCGCCTCGCGAGCGAGGCTCCGCAGGCTCGGCCATCCCGCCCCGTGGTGCAGTGTATGGAGCGCGTGCACGAGATCTCGCTGTGCACCCGGCGGAACCGCCGGACGTGGCAGTTTTCCCATCGGGCCTCCCGCACGCTCGACCTTGTTCGTCAGCATGCTCCGATCGACCTGCCCTGTCAGCCTTTGCGGCGGGGCACGGCGAGCTCGGTCTCCTCCGCGCGGCCGCGGAGGGTCTCGGCGCCGTGGCGCTCCCAGTGCTCGGCCTCGTCCGCGCCGGCCGCCTCCACCGCGGCCCAGGTGGCGAGCAGCTTGGCGTCGGTGTCCTTGGCGAGGTCGGTGAGGCGGGCGGCGGAGTTCACGGCGTCGCCGACGACGGTGTACTCGAAGCGGGAGGCGTGTCCGACGTTGCCGGCCACCACCGGGCCGGTGGCGACGCCGATGCCGGCCTCGACCTCGGGCACCTCCTCGGCGAGCCGGGCGGCCATCGCGCGGGCGGCGGCGAGGGCGTCGCCGGCGTGGTCGTCGGACTCCACCGGCGCGCCGAACACGGCCAGCACGGCGTCGCCGATGAACTTGTTCACCAGCCCGCGGCGCCGGTCGACCTCGTCGACGACGACACCGAAGAACCGGTTCAGCATCTCGACGACCTCCTCCGGCGAGCGCTCGGTGGCGAAGGTCGTCGACCCGACGAGGTCGACGAACAGCACCGACACCTCGCGGGTCTCGCCGCCGAGCTGGACCTCGGCCGAGCCCTCGGCGGCGGCCTGCGCCACCTCGTGGCCGACGTGCCGGCCGAACAGGTCGCGCAGGTGCTCGCGCTCGCGCAGCCCGGCCGCCATCCGGTTGAACCCCGCCTGGAGCAGCCCGAGCTCGGTGCCGTCGTAGACCTGCACCACGGTGTCGAGGTCGCCGTGCTCGACGTCGAGCAGCGCGTCGCTCACCGACAGCACCGGTGCCACCACGGCGCGGGCGTTGAGCACGGTGATGAACGAGCCGAACACCAGCACCGTGCCGGCGATCACGAGCGCGATCACGGCCAGCCGGGTGCGGCCCACCTCGTCGCCGGCCAGGGCGAGGATCGCCGCGACCACGAGACCCAGGATCGGCATGCCGGTGCCGAGCGACCAGAAGATCACCATCTGGGCTCCCACGCCGGCGCCGCGGGGTCGGCGTCCGACCGGCTGGTCGGCGAGCGCCCGGGCGGCCACCGGCCGCAGCGCGAACTGCGACAGCAGGTACGCCACCGCGCTCACGACCATGCCGGCGATCGACACGGTGAGGCCGGTGCTGAGCGCCCGGTCGGGCTGGAACAGCACCGCCAGCACCGTGAACAGCACGGCGCCGCCGAGCCACAGCAGCGACTGCAGCAGCGTGAGCCGGGTCGGCACCTGCAGCGCCGCCGTGCGCTCGTCGGCGTCGGGCTCAGTGGCCTGGGTGGCCCACCGCAGCGCCCGCAACGACAGCGAGGTGCCCACCACGGCGCCCACGATCACCGCGACGCCCACGTAGACCGGCACGGCGATGGCCAGCGAGAGGCGGGTGGCGTCGGTGGCGTCGGCGGTGGGCACGAGGAACGTCGACACCAGGAACACGACCGCGGCGCCCACCAGGTTCGTGGTGACGAGCAAAGCGGTGAGCAGCAGCTGCACGCGCACCCGGAGCGCGCGCGGGCTCTGGTCGGCCGGGCCGAGCAGGATCGAGCCGAACGGGCTCCGCCGCACCCGGCGTCGCTGGCGGTCGGTCACGGCCGCACGGTAGCGACCCCGGCCGACGTCACGCCTCGACGAGCACGTCCTCGCCGGGCTCGTCGACGGTGACCCGACCCTCCTGGCGGACGGCCCACACGATGCCGCCGATCCAGGTGATCGCGAGCGCGAGGCAGGCCGAGGCCACCACGAACGTGGAAGCGCCGAAGGCCTCGAGGATCGTCTTGGTGTTGGTGAGCACGATGAGGCCGCCGGCCGCGACGCCGAGCACGCGGGCCGCGAGCTTGCGCACCAGCCAGGCGGCCACCGGCGCGGCGATCACGCCACCGGCGAGCAGCGCGAGCGCGTAGTCCCACGGGATGCCCTGCGAGCTGAGCGCGAGGATGAAGCCGAGCGAGCCGCCGACGGCGACCACGAACTCGGAGGTGTCGATGGAGCCGACGACCTTGCGGGGCTCGAGCCGGCCCGAGGAGAGCAGCGTGGTGGTGCCCACCGGGCCCCAGCCGCCACCGCCGACGGCGTCGAGGGTGCCGCCGGCCAGGCCCATCGGCACGAGGAACTTCACGCCCGGGCGGGCCTTGAAGGTGGGACGACGGCCGCCGAGCACGAGGAAGCGGAAGATCACGTAGGTGCCGAGGCTCAGCAGGATGAACGACACGATCGGCTTGGCGGTGTCGGTGGAGAGGTTCGAGAGCAGCGTGGCGCCGGCGAAGGCGCCGACGAAGCCGGGGCCGGCGAGGATGCCCACCGTGCGCCAGTCGACGTTGCCCAGCTTGTGGTGGCTGATGCCGGAGACCAGCGAGGTGCCGATCTCGGAGAAGTGCACCGCTGCCGAGGCGGCGGCCGGAGAGACGCTCACGGCGAGCAGCAGCGTGGTCGACGTGACGCCGTACGCCATGCCGAGCGAGCCGTCGATGAGCTGGGCGAGGAGTCCTACGAATCCGAGGACGATGAGCTTGCGCATGGTGACCTTTCGGCTCTTCGGGCCCACGCACCTGGACCCGACTCAGTCGATGTGACCAGTCAACTGTACTGAAATAGGCGAGATAAGCCAATTACGCGGCGTGATTGGATGAGCAGCATGTCGGGACGGTTCTCCGCGGCCGAGATCACCGAGGCCTACGCCGCGCTGCACACCCGCGTGCAGGAGCACGCCACCACGAAGCGGTGGGACGACTTCTGCCTCAACTTCACCGAGGACGCCGAGTACGTCGAGCACGCCTACGGCACCTTCCGCGGCCGGGACGCGATCCGGGAGTGGTCGGTGGCCACGATGACGACGTTCCCCGGCGTCGAGATGACCGGCTTCCCTGTTGCGTGGCAGGTGGTCGACGAGGCGACGTCGCGCCTGGTGTGCGAGATCCGCAACCTGATGCCCGACCCCGGCGACGGGTCGGTGCACGAGCAGTCGAACCTCACGATCATGACCTACGCCGGCGACGGCCTGTTCTCCCGCGAGGAGGACGTCTACAACCCGCTGCGCTTCCTGCGGATGACGGTGCGGTGGGCGAAGGTCGCCGAGGCCCACGGCACCCTCTCCGACGAGGGACGGGCGTACCTCGACCAGTACGCGGGCACACTCTCCCCATGAAGGCGGCGAAGCGGATCGGGCTCGAAGTCGTCGGCTGGGCGCTGGTGGTGGGCGGCATCGCGGCCCTGGTGCTGCCCGGGCCCGGGCTGCTGATGCTGTTCGGCGGTCTGGCCGTGCTCTCCCAGCAGTACGACTGGGCCGAGCGGCGGCTGGCGCCGGTGAAGTACCGCGCGCTCAAGGGCGCAGCCGAGAGCGTCGAGACCGTGCCCCGGATCGTGATGTCGGTGACCGGCGTCGCCCTCCTGGTGGCGGCCGGGGTGCTGTGGACCGTCTCGCCGCCGGTGCCGTCGTGGTGGTTCCTCCCGGAGTGGTTGTGGCTGCCGGGTGGGCTGGGCACCGCGATCACGCAGTTCGTCTCCGCGGTCATCGCGCTCGTCCTCATCGTCTACAGCTACCGCCGCTTCCACGGGAAGCCGGACGCCGTCGCCGAGCTCGAGGAGGAGATCGAGGAGGCCGACGAGGAGTTCCACCGGGGCTAGCGCCCCCGCGCCAGCTCCCGCCCGATCCCGCGCGCCGCGACCTCGAGGGCGGCCAGCAGCCGCTGCCGGCCGGAGCGGAGCGAGGGGACGACGAGGCCGAGCGCGGCCACGACCTGCTCGTCGCGCCGCACCGGCACCGCGGCCGAGCAGGCGCCGAGGCTCATCTCCTCCGACGTGGTGGCGTAGCCGTCGCGCACCACCCGCTCGAGCTGCCGGCGCAGCCGCCCCGGCTGGGTGACGGTGTAGGCCGTGATCCGCGGCAGGTGCTCGAGCACCTGCATCTGCACCTCCTCCGGTGCGTAGGCGAGCAGCACCTTGCCCACGCCGGTCGCGTGCATCGGCAGCCGCGAGCCGACCGTGCTCAGGATCGGCACCGACGCGCTGCCGCGCAGCCGCTCCAGGTAGAGCACCTCGGTGCCGTCGCGGACCGCGAGATGCACGGTGGCGAGCGTCGTCGCGTAGAGGTCGTGCAGGTACGGCGACGCCGTCTCCACGAGGCCTGGCCTGCACCGGCGCCAGCAGGCCGAGGTCCCACAGCCGGCGGCCGACGACGTAGCGGCCGTCGGACGCGCGCGCCAACGCGCCCCACGCCGTGAGCTCGCCGACCAAGCGGTGCGCGGTCGAGAGCGGGACGTCGGCGCGGGCGGCGAGCTCGGTCAGCGCGAGCCGGCGGTGCTCGTCGTCGAAGGCGCCCAGCACCGCGAGGGCGCGGCTGGTGACCGTCGTCCCCGGCTTCGCGCTGCCTCCAGCCACGCGGTCATCCTGGCACCACCTCGCGGGCGTGGGCCGGGACGAACGCAAGGGCGACGACGGCGAGGGCTGCCGCGGCGGCGAAGGCGTAGAAGCCCCACGGGTAGGCGACGCCGGCGGTGACCAGCGCGCCGCCGAGCGACGGGCCGACGATGGCGCCGACCCGGCCGACGCCGGCCGCCATGCCGAGCGCGGTGCCGCGGATCTCCGGCGGGTAGAGGTGGCCGACGAACGCGTACACCAGCACCTGGGCGCTGAACACGAACACGCCCGCCACGAACACCGCGACGTACACGGCCGCCGTCACCTCGAGCTTGATCGACAGCGCGGCCAGCACGACGGCGGCGATCCCGAACCAGGCGAGCACCGTCTTCTTGTTGCCCTGCGAGTCGGAGATCCGGCCCGCGATCAGCAGCCCGGCCACGGCACCGGCGTTGAGCACGAGCAGCAGCGCGGTGCCTGCCTTGATGGAGTACCCGGCCTCGCCCATGATCTTCGGCAGCCAGGTGTTGAGGCCGTAGACGAGCAGCAGCCCCATGAACGAGGCCACCCACAGCCCGATGCTGATGCGCAGGTAGCGGCCGGCCACGACGTCCTTGCTGGTGACGGTGCGCTCGCCTCCGCCCTCGCCCCGCGCGGCGACGGCGGCCAGGTACGCCTCCGACTCCGGGAGCTTGAGCCACAGCACGGGCAGGCTCAGCAGGCCGACCACGCCGCCGACGACGAACATCGCCTCCCATCCGTAGGCGTCGATCAGCCACAGCCCGAGCAGGGCCGTGAGCACGGCGCCCACGTGGTAGCCGGTCATCATCCGGGTGACGGCGGTGCCGCCGCGGCCGGACGTCGCGTGCTCCGACATGAAGGCCAGCGCGGTGGGGAGGCAGGCGCCGAGGCCGAGGCCGGCCAGGAACCGCAGCACGGTGAACTGCGTGGTGTTGGTGGCGAGCGGGATGGCGAGGGTGAGCGCCGAGAACACGGCGATGCAGGTGATGAGCGTGACCCGGCGGCCGACGCGGTCGGTCACCGGCCCGACCAGCACGGCGCCGATGCCGACGCCGACCAGCCCGATCGTGGAGGCCGTCGTCAGGCTGGCGTCGGTGAAGCCGAGGTCGCCGGTCTTCGACAGCACCGGGATCACGGCGCCGAGCACCACGAGGTCGAAGCCGTCGAGGGCCACGGCGAGCCAGCACAGCCAGACCGCCCAGGTGCCGGATCGGTCGCGGGCGCCCGTAGTGGTGGAGGAGGAGAGGGTCGAGGGCATGGTTCGACCGTGGCAGCCGTCACAGCTCGCCTCCCACCCCGATCTTCCGCTGAGTGGAAATCTGCGAGGTAAAGGTCTAGGTCACGACCTACGACGGCCAGCCGGTGTAGCACTCCGCGAGGTAGCGCGAGCCGGCCTCCGAGCCGACCAGCGCGTCGAGCTCGCCGAGCTGGCGGCGCTCGTCGAAGTCGCTGTCGTCGGGCAGCCGGTGGAGCAGCGTGGTCATCCAGTAGGAGAAGTGCTGGCAGCGCCAGACCCGTTGGAGCGCGCGGGCCGTGTAGCCGTCGAGCGCGTCGTCGTCCACGCGCCCGCCGGACAGCGCCGTCTCCAGCACCTCCGCCAGCACCCGGACGTCGGCCAGCGCGAGGTTGAGGCCCTTCGCGCCGGTGGGCGGCACGGTGTGCGCGGCGTCGCCGGCCAGCAGCAGCCGGCCGTGCCGCATCGGCTCCTGCACGAAGCTGCGGAAGGGCAGCACGCTGGTGTCGAAGATGCGCCCCTCCTCGAGCCGGAACCCGTCGTCGCCGGCGAGCCGGGCCTGGAGCTCCTCCCAGATCCGCTGCTCCGGCCAGTCGGCGGGGTCGGTGCCGGGATCGCACTGGAAGTACATCCGCTGCACGGTGTCGGTGCGCGAGCTGATGAGCGCGAAGCCGCGCTCGGAGCGGGCGTAGATCAGCTCCTCGGCACTGCGCGGGGCCTCGCAGAGGATGCCGAACCACGCGAACGGGTACTCCCGGTGGAACCGCCGACGGCGGGCCTCGGGCACCTGGTCGCGGCACATGCTGCGCGAGCCGTCGGCGCCCACGAGCACCTCGCACCGCACCTCCCGGGCGACGCCGTCGGCGTCGGTGAACCGGAGCGCCGGCTCGTCGCCGGTGACGTCGTCGACCGTCACGTCGCTCACGCCGAACCGCACGTCGCCGCCGTCGCGCTCGCGGGCGTCGGCGAGATCGACGAACACGTCGGTCTGCGGGTAGAGCCAGGTGGAGGCGCCCACCAGGCCCTGGAAGTCGATGCGGTGGCTGGCGCCGCCGAACCGCAGGTTGACGCCCTGGTGCTCGTGGCCCTCGCGCAGCACCCGGTCGGAGACGCCGGCGTCGACGAGCAGCCGCACGCTGTCGCGCTCGAGGATGCCGGCGCGGTGGGTCTCCTCGATCTCGCGGCGGGTGCGGTGGTCGACGTTCACCGCGTCGATCCCGGCCCGCGACAGCAGGTGCGACAGCATCAGGCCCGCCGGCCCGGCGCCGACGATGCCGACCCGGGCGCGCTCCGCACTCATGGGCTCAGGCTAGGGACCGGCGGTGCGCCCATCGCTGCAGTGCTTCCGCTGAGCGGAAGCGAGCACGGACGGCGTCACCGGCGACGCCCGTAGATTCGCATCCGTGACGACGACAGCGAGCCGGCTGAGCAGCCAGGCGGAGGTGAGCGCCGAGATCGCGGCGGCGGCCCGCGCCTACGCCGACGGGTCCGAGGTCGAGACCCAGCCGCGGCGCGACTACCCGCCGTACCGCAGCAGCCTGCTGCGCCACCCCACCAAGGGCCTGCTGCGGGCCGACCCCGAGGGCGTCGAGCTCTGGGCGCCGGTGTTCGGCGAGCGCGAGCTCGACGCCGTCGAGGCCGACCTCACCGCCCACCCCACCGGCGAGCCGCTGGGGGAGCGGATGGTCGTGGCGGGGCGCGTGCTCGACGGCGAGGGCCGGCCGGTGCGCCGGCAGCTGGTGGAGGTATGGCAGGCCAACGCCGCCGGCCGCTACACGCACGCCGGCGACCAGCACCCCGCGCCGCTCGACCCGCACTTCACCGGCCGCGGCCGGTGCCTCACCGACGACGAGGGCCGCTACCGGTTCACCACGATCAAGCCGGGGCCGTACCCGTGGCGCAACCACGACAACGCCTGGCGGCCCGCCCACGTGCACTTCTCGCTGTTCGGCACCGACCTCACCCAGCGCCTCGTCACCCAGATGTACTTCCCGGGCGACCCGCTGTTCGCGCTCGACCCGATCTACCAGTCGATCCGCGACCCCCAGGCCCGCGAGCGGCTCGTCGCCACCTACGACCACGACCTCACCGAACCCGAGTGGGCCACCGGCTACCGCTGGGACATCGTGCTCACCGGCGGCCGCCGCACCCCGATGGAGGACGACGACCGATGACCGCCACTCCCGGCCAGACCGTCGGTCCCTTCTTCCACCAGGCGCTGCCCTACGACGGCGGCCCCGACCTCGTGCCCGCCGGACACCCGGACGCGATCCGGCTCACCGGACGGGTGTTCGACGGCGACGGCGAGCCCGTGCCCGACGCGCTGCTCGAGCTCTGGCAGGCCGACGCAGGCGGTCGCGCGCCCCAGGTGGCGGGCTCGCTGCGCCGCGACGGCACCTTCACCGGCTTCGGCCGCGCCGCCACCGACACCGAGGGCCGCTACGCGTTCACGACGCTGCGCCCGGACGCCCCGTTCCTGTCGCTCACGGTGTTCGCGCGCGGCCTGATGCACCGGCTCTTCACCCGCGCCTACCTCCCGGGCCACCACGACGACCCGTTCCTCGCCACCGTGCCGGACGACCGCCGCGCCACGCTGCTCGCGCACGCCGACGGCGACGACCTGCGCTTCGACGTCCGGCTCCAGGGCGACGGCGAGACCGCCTTCCTGTCCTTCGGCGATGAGTGACCGCCAGACTGCGGGCGTGGACCTCTTCTGGCCGGGCTACCACCGCGCAGGCGGGCTGCTGTCCGAGCAGGCGTTCCTCGACGCGCTGGTGCGGGTCGAGTCGGCCTGGCTCGGCCGCGACCTTCCGGTGGTGGCGCTGTCCGACCTGCGCCACGCCGACGTCGAGGCCGGCGGCAACCCGGTGATCCCGCTGGTCGCGCTGCTGCGCGAGCGCACCGGCGACCCGAGCATTCACCGCGGGCTCACCAGCCAGGACGTCGTCGACACGGCGCTGGTGCTGCTGGCCCGCGACGCGGTCGACGAGCTCGACCACCCACCTGCGCGCGCTGACCGAGGCCCTGGTCGGGCTGGCGCGCAGAGCACGCTGCCAGCCCGATGGCCGGCCGCACCCTCACCCAGCACGCCGTGCCCACCACCTTCGGTCTCAAGGCCGCCACCTGGCTGCGCGGCGTTCTCGACGCCTGGGACGAGCTCGACCAGCTCACCTTCCCGGTGCAGCTGGGCGGCGCCGGCGGCACCAACGCCGCCCTGGTGGCGCTCGGTCGCAACCCGGACGACGAGCGGGGCCGTCTGGCCACCGCCCTCGGGTTGGGGAGCGCGCTGCCGTGGCACACCGCCCGCCGCCCGGTCACCCGCGTCGGCGACACCGTGACCGCACTCGCCGACGCGTGCGGACGGATCGCGAACGACGTGCTCGTGCTCTCGCGGCCGGAGATCGGGGAGCTGTCCGAGGGATCGCCCGGCGGCTCCTCGGCCATGCCCCACAAGCAGAACCCGGTGCTCGCCGTCCTGGTGCGGCGTGCGGCGCTCACCGCGCCGCACCTGGCAGCCACGCTCCACGCCGCCGCCGCCGAGCAGGTCGACGAGCGGGCCGACGGCGCCTGGCACGCCGAGTGGACGACGCTGCGCGACCTGCTCGCGCGGGTGCTGGTGGCCACCTCCCAGACCGCCGACCTGGTGACTGGGCTGGTCGTGCACACCGAGCGGATGGCGGCCAACGCGGCGGCCGCCCGCGGCGCGCTGCTGGCCGAGCGTGACTCGCTCACCGGCGAGACCGGCGCGCTCTCCGACTACCTGGGCGAGGCGCAGTCGTTGATCGACGACGCCGTCCTCCGCGCCGAATTGAGGCTCCGTTGAGCGTGATCCCCACCGTCACCGCCGTCCGGCTCAGCGGCGCCGGTCGACCGCGCCGAGCTTCCGCTGCTGGTGCTCGGGCCGTCGCTCGGCACCTCGGCCGCCACGCTGTGGCGCGCCTGCGCGGGCCACCTCACCGACGCCTTCGACGTGCTGGCCTGGGACCTCCCCGGCCACGGACACAACCGAGCCGTCGCGGAGGAGCCGTTCGACCTGGCGGGCCTCGCCGCGGGCGTGCTCCGGGTGGTCGACGACGTGCTCGAGCACCGCGGCGAGCACGGCGGCTCCTTCGACTACGCCGGCGACTCGGTGGGCGGCGCCGTGGGGCTCCAGCTGCTGCTCGACGCCCCGGGCCGGGTCAACGGCGCGGTTCTGCTCTGCACCGGCGCCAGGATCGGCACCCAGGAGACGTGGGACGAGCGCATCGCGCAGGTTCGCTCGGGCGGTACGGCGTCGCTCACCGACGGCGCGATCGCCCGCTGGTTCGCCCCCGGGTTCCTCGACCGCGACCCCGACACCGCCTCCGCCCTGCTGCACGCGCTGCACCAGGCCGACGACGCCGGCTACGCCCAGGTGTGCGGCGCGCTCGCCGGCTTCGACGTCCGCGACCGGCTCGGCGAGGTGCGGGCGCCCGTGCTCGCCGTCGCCGGCGCCCACGACCCCGTGACGCCGCCCGACCTGCTGTCGGAGGTGGCGGACGGCGTCTGCGACGGACGGCTCGTCGTCCTCCCCGACGCCTCCCACCTCGCACCGGCCGAGGCGCCGGCCGAGGTGGCGCGACTGATCCGCACCCATCTGCTCGACGAGCCGGCGCCGGATCCCGCTCAACAGAGCCGATACGACGCCGGACTCGCCGTCCGCCGCGAGGTGCTCGGCGACGACCACGTCGACCGCGCGCTCGCCGGAACCACCGACCTCACGCGGCCGTTCCAGGAGCTCATCACCGAGTACGCGTGGGGGTCCGTGTGGACCCGGCCCGGCCTCGACCGCCGCAGCCGCTCGCTCGTCACCCTCACCGCCCTGGTGGCCGGCGGCCACCACGAGGAGCTCGCGATGCACGTACGCGCGGCGCTGCGCAACGGGCTCACGGTCGAGGAGATCCAGGAGTGCCTGCTCCAGACCGCCGTCTACTGCGGCGTCCCCGCCGCCAACACCGCGTTCCGCATCGCCCAGCAGGTGCTGGGTGAAGACGAAGGAGACTCGTGACCAGCTCGGCTCATCTGTACGCCGCCGCCCGCACGCCGTTCGGCCGATTCGGCGGCGCGCTAGCCGCCGTCCGCCCCGACGACCTCGCCGCCGCGGCGCTGACCGGCGTGCTGGCGAAGACCCCGGGCCTCGACCCGGCCGACATCGACGACGTCGTGTGGGGCTGCGGCAACCAGGCCGGCGAGGACAACCGCAACGTCGGCCGGATGGCGGTGCTGCTCGCCGGGCTGCCGACCTCGGTGCCGGCCACCACGATCAACCGACTCTGTGGCTCGTCGCTGGACGCCACCATCCAGGCGTCGCGGGCGATCGAGACCGGCGACGCCACCGTGGTGGTGGCCGGCGGCGTGGAGTCGATGACCCGCGCGCCGTGGGTGCTGCCGAAGCCGTCGCGGGCGTTCCCGGCCGGTGACGTCACAGCCGTCTCCACCACGCTGGGGTGGCGGCTGGTCAACGACCGGATGCCGGAGGAGTGGACGTCGTCGCTGGGCGAGGCCAACGAGGGGCTGGCCGACCGGTTCGGCATCTCCCGCGACCGGCAGGACGAGTTCGCCGTCCGCTCCCACCGCACGGCGCACGCCGCGTGGGAGGAGGGCTTCTACGACGACCTCGTGGTGCCGGTCGACGGCGCCGACCTGGCCCGTGACGAAGGCGTTCGACCCGACACCTCGGTGGAGAAGCTTGCCGGCCTCAAGCCGTCGTTCCGGCGCGACGGCACCATCACGGCCGGCAACGCATCCCCGCTCAACGACGGGGCGTCCGCGCTCGTGCTCGCGGCCGAGAGCACGGACCTCGGCGTCGACCCGCTGGCGCGGATCGCCGGACGCGGCGTCCACGCCCTCGACCCCCAGGACTTCGGCATCGCGCCGGTGGAGGCAGCCGAGCGGGCGCTGGCCCGCGCCGGCATCGGGTGGGACGACGTGGCCGCCGTCGAGCTCAACGAGGCCTTCGCGGTGCAGTCGCTGGCGTGCCTCGACGCCTGGAAGGTGGACCCGGAGATCGTCAACGCCAAGGGTGGCGCGATCGCCCTCGGCCACCCGCTCGGCGCCTCCGGGGCGCGCGTCGTCGGCACGCTCGCGCACCGGCTGCGCGAGTCCGGCGACCGGTGGGGCGTTGCCGCGATCTGCATCGGCGTCGGCCAGGGGCTGGCCGTGGTGCTGGAGAACGTGTCGTGACGCTGGTGTGCGAGACCGCCGACGAGGCCGTCGCCGGCATCGAGGACGGCGCCACCGTGCTAGTGGGCGGATTCGGCATGGCCGGCATGCCGGTGCACCTCATCGACGCGCTGATCCGGCAGGGCGCGAGCGACCTCACCGTGGTGTCCAACAACGCGGGCAACGGCGACACCGGCCTGGCCGCGTTGCTGGCGAAGGGCCGGGTGCGGAAGGTGGTGTGCTCGTTCCCGCGGCAGCACGACTCCTACGTGTTCGACGGGCTCTACCGCGACGGCAAGGTGGAGCTCGAGCTCGTGCCGCAGGGCAACCTCGCCGAGCGGATGCGCGCCGCCGGCGCCGGGCTCGGCGCGTTCTTCGGGCCCACGGGCGTCGGGACTCCGCTCGCCGAGGGCCGCGAGACCCGTGAGATCGAGGGCCGCACCTACGTGCTCGAGTACCCGATCCGCGGCGACGTCGCCCTCGTCGGTGCCCACCGCGCGGATCGGGCCGGCAATCTCGTCTACCGCAAGACCGCCCGCAACTTCGGGCCGGTGATGGCCACCGCGGCCGCGCTCACCGTGGCCGAGGTGAGTGAGGTGGTCGACATCGGCGCGATCGACCCCGAGACCGTCGTGACGCCGTCCATCTACGTCGACCGGGTGGTGGCGGTATGAGCCTCGACAAGAGCGAGATGGCCGCACGGGTGGCCCAGGACATCCCCGACGGCGCGTTCGTGAACCTCGGCATCGGCCAGCCCACGATGGTGGCCGAGCACCTGCGCCCCGAGCAGGGCGTGGTGCTGCACACCGAGAACGGGATGCTCGGGATGGGTCCGCTGGCCGAGGGCGACGCCGTCGACCCGGACCTCACCAACGCCGGCAAGCAGCCGGTCACCGAGCTGCCCGGGGCCTCCTACTTCCACCACGCCGACTCCTTCGCGATGATGCGCGGCGGCCACCTCGACGTCTGCGTGCTCGGCGCCTACCAGGTCTCGGCGGCCGGCGACCTCGCCAACTGGCACACCGGCGCCCCCGACGCCATCCCCGCAGTCGGCGGCGCGATGGACCTCGCCATCGGCGCCAAGCAGGTGTTCGTGCTGATGACGCTCTTCGCCAAGGACGGCACCCCGAAGCTGGTGCCGTCCTGCACCTACCCGCTCACCGGCGTCGGCTGCGTCTCCCGCATCTACACCGACCTCGCGGTCTTCGAGGTCGGCCCGGACGGCGTCGCCCTGGTCGAGACCCACGGCACTCACCCGCGAGGAGCTCGAGCAGCGCCTCGACGTCCCGCTGCGCTGACCGTTCCGGGGCGACGTCACGCAGGGGCGCCGAGCGGCGGGTGCTCGAGCACGCGTGGCTGGTACTCGACCAGCTGGATGCGGCCGTCGAAGGTCCGGTGCTCGATCATGTCGAGGGCGACGTCCGGGTAACCGTCGTAGATGCGTTCTGCGCCCGTGGCGCCGGTGATCACCGGGAACATCACGACCCGGAACCGGTCGACGAGTCCGGCCTGGAGCAGGGACCGGCACAGCTTGAGGCTGCCGATCGTGCTGAGGAGCCCTGAGCCGGTCTCCTTCATGGCGCGGACCGTCTCGACGGCGTCGTCGCGGACGAGCGTGGAGTTGGCCCAGGTCAGTGGCTCCTCGAGCGAGGAGGAGAACACCACCTTGGGCGTCTTCGTGAGCTCGTCGACGGACGCTTCCTCCTCGGCCCTGAACTCGTCTTGACCATCGGGGACCTCGCCGGCAGCGAAGCCCGACATCTGGCGGTAGGTGTTCGTTCCCATCAGGTAGGTGACCTCGGGCTGCTCGCCGAGCCACGCGAGGTACTCCGGGCCCTCGAGGCCCCAGAACCCGGGCCAGCCCTCTCCCGACGCGTTGCCGTCGAGGGAGGTGATGAAGTCGACGAGAAGCTCTGACATGGCGGTGTCCTTTCCTCGGGTCACGAGCTGAGACCGGGCGCGGGCCACGAACTCATCGCTCGACGTCCCCTCACCGCTGACTCCATACTCACCCCCATGGGCGACCTGGGCCTGCTGCGGAAGCCGCCGCGCGGCTGGCTGCCGGGCACGGTGGCGTCGGTCGACCACGGGTACGCCTCGCACACCGACCCCGGCAGCGGCGCGGCCACCCTCGAGACGAGCTACCACCTGCGGGTCACCTGGCAGGTGCGGGTGCCGGGCCGGGAGCCCTACCTCGTCGACGACGAGCGCTCCTGCCCGGTCTGGGTGGCGTCGCACGAGCTCGGCGGCCAGGGCAAGCGGTGGTACTCGGTGAAGCTCCGCAAGTCCCACGGCCTGCTGAAGGGCGTCGAGATCCCCTGCTACGTCGACCCGGCCGACCCGCGGGCGATCTGGGTCGACTGGGACGCCGGCTACGCCATCCACGAGGACGCGTGGCGCCACAAGAGCGCCGTCGACCGCGCCCGGGCCGAGCGCAGCAACCCGTTCGACCGGATCGTCAACCGCGTCACCGACCCGTTCGCCGACAAGCTCGGCCCGGAGGACCAGGAGGCGGTCGACGCCCAGCTCGCGGCGGAGAAGGTCGAGCAGGAGCAGAAATGGGAGGAGGCGCGCAAGGCCACGGAGGCCGCCACCTGGGCCGGCGTCGACCCGGCCGAGAAGGCCGCCTTCGACAACTTCGCCGCCGAGCTGAACCGGATCGACGCCGTCGGCCGCCGCGTCGAGGGCGTGCTCGTCGACCTCACCGACACCGGCCGGATCATGGTCGGCCTCCCGGTGCGGCGAATGTCCATCCGCATCGCCGACCCCGAGCCCCGCGTCGTCGCCGTCGAGATCCCCCTCCACCAGCGCATGGCCAAGCGCTACAAGCCCGGCACCCCCGTCGTCGTCAAGGTCGACCCGGAGGACCCCGAGAAGGTCGTCGTCACTCGGGATTAGCAAGCGAGCGCAGCGAGCGACCCATGTTCGCGAGCCGGGCCGACGACGGCAGGACGCACCCGCATCGACGTTGTCGATGCAACCCCACGAGAAGGCAAGGTCAACGAGGACGCCCGGGGTCGGATCCCAACCCAAGGAGCCCGGCGAACGGACGACGTGCAGCAAGCCAGGCGACAGGCGGGCAGCCTGGGACAGGCGAGGCACTTCGAGCCGGCGAGATCGTTACCGTCTCGTGACCGAAACCCTGTCAACAAAGCCAGATACGGCCTCAGGACTGTCGGTGGCGAGTGCTTGGGTAGTGGCCATGACCACCACCGCGCACCGCACGTCTCTGGCCGACGTGCGCGCCACCGACCAGGCGGCTCGGTTCGCCGAGGTCGAGCGGTTGGTCGCGGTCCTGGCGTGGCTCGAGCAACACCTGGTCGATCCCCGCACGAGCGACGACGTCGCGTTCCCCGACTACGGCGACGGCGAGCTGCTGCTGGCCGGTGACGGCGCCCCGGCGGTCAGCGAGGCGGCGGTGGTGGAGCTGGTCACCAACCTGGGTCTGTCCGACGGCGCCGGTCGGCACTTCCTCGGCATCTGGCTGGAGGTGAGGTACCGGCTTCCCCGGCTGTGGCAGCGCGTGCTCGACCTCGAGGTCGCTCCGTGGCGGGCACGGCGGGTGGCCGAGTCCACCCGGTCGCTGCCGCTGGAGGGCGCCGCCTCCGTCGACGTCAAGCTCGATGGCTTCGCCCACTCGCTGTCGTGGGCGCAGCTGGAGCGCACCGTCGAGGCGGCCCGAGTCGAGTTCGACCCCGAGGAGGTCGAGCGCCGGCGCGCGGCGGACCCGCGCCACTTCGACGTCCGCATCGACCGGGCCGGGATCGACGGCTACGTCTACGTCGACGGCCTCCTCGACGTCGCCGATGCCCTCGACCTCGACGCCGCGGTCTCGGCCACGGCGGCCCAGCTCACCGACCTCGGTTGCGAGGAGTCGCTCGACGTGCGACGGGCGATGGCGGTCGGGGAGATCGCCCGCGCCCAGCTGGCCCTCGACCTCGACACCGAGAAGCCCGGCCGCGCAGTGACGCTGTACGTGCACCTGTCGGAGTCCGTGGTCGCGACCCTCGACAACACCGATACCCACGTCCTGCTCGACCAGGTCGCCACCTGGTGCGGCGCCGCCACGACCGTCACCGTCAAGCCCGTCCGTGACCTCGACACCCATCACCGCGTCGACGGCTACGTACCGACCGACCCGATCAGGGAGCAGGTGGTCCTCACCTGGCCCCGCTGCGTCTTCCCCTTCTGCACCCGTCGTGCACGGCGCTGCGACCTCGACCACCGCGTCAACCATGCCGACGGCGGCGCCACCTGCCCGTGCAACCTGGCACCCCTGTGCCGCACCCACCACCGCATGAAGACCTTCTCCGGCTGGACCTACGAACCCGCCGAGACCACCGAGCACGGCATCCCGGTCGGCCTTCACCTGGACCAGCCCGTCCGGCGACCAGTTCCGCGTCGACCACGACGGCTCGATCCCACTCCCACCCGAGCCGTGACCACCGAGCCCCACACCCCGCCGCACCAGGCGGGGTCACAGGCGTGCGCGCACCAGACCATGCGCCCTCACATCCCGATGAGCGTGCAGTCAGCCCAACCGCAGCAAACGTGCGAACGCCTCGAATGTCGGCGCGATTTCGACCCAGCTGTTGCCCTGGCTGCCCCAAGCCAGCCGCATGACCGACGGCTCTTCGGAAGTACGTCGATAGTCGAGCACGATGGCGGCGTCTGATCCCGACCCGAAGTCACCGATGACCAGCGCGAGTTGGGGGTCGATCTCAATCAGGGCCCCGTGCTCATCCCAGAACTGCGGGTTTGCGGCGATCTCGCTGGCAAGCGTGGAGAACGGTGGCGGGTTCAGAAAGATAGAGCGTTCGCCCGGGGCCAGGCGGTCAACGTCCTCGGGAGTTGCCAGCGGGCGAAGGTTCTGAGAGTTCGCCGACTCAGTCGTTGGCCACGCACCGGCCCCGATGAGGCTGCTGAGCGCGGCTGGGATCGGGAGGGCGTCGCTCACGGATCGAGTATGGATGTTGCGCCAGCAAGTGCACTCTCATGCCGCGTAGCGGGCTCGGTCCTGCCGAAGAGCGGACGTGGGTCAGAGCGGTCTCGTGGTGACGAGGTTGGTCCCGTAGATGGCTTCCTCACGGGCCGTCTCGATGAATCCGACCTTCGCCAGCACACGGCGAGAAGCGGTGTTCCAGTCCCAGACAGAGGCCCACAGCCGCTCGTGCCCGGACGATCTCGCCCAGTCCAACACCGCCCACGACGCCTCGGTCGCGTATCCCTGCCCCCAGAACTGACGCAGGAACTCGAAGGCCAGTTCCCGTCCGTGCACGCCTTGCGCACCTTGACCACTGTCGACCAGGCCGCAGTAGCCGATGGTGTCGCCAAGGACCTTCCGCTCTACCGCCAGCAGTCGGACCGACGACGGCTTGTCGGCGCGGATCGCCTCCTCGAAATTCTTCGACCGTGGGGTGTCCGTCCGCGGCGATGCGGCGGTGGGGCGGCACGCGTGGATCGCGTTGGATCCACATCTCCCGCTGTAGGGAGGCCTCATCCATCCGCCATGGCCTCAGCAGCAGGCGCTCCGTTTCAAGCACGACCTGATCACCCCCAGTCGCGCCACCTGCCATGGGAACAATCCTCTCAGGAGAGAACGCCCGACCACGGCGCGTCACGGGTTGCGGTCCACTCGTTGCCGGCCCGGCTCGTCGGGAGCGACGGCAGCTGACCATGCCGGCGGGAGCTCGTCACCGACCGCATTTCTCGCGCCCTTGGTCTCTCGGACGACGGACGCACCGGTGGCCTACGAACCCACCGAGATCACGTGCTTCTCGAACGGGCGCCCACATGCGCAACTGTTGCTCATGACCCACTGAGACAGCAGTCGGGCGCGAGCCTCCATCAGGGCGAAGCCCAGCAGGTTCAGCCCCTGCCAGGACTCGGGCCGGTGCGCGGCAGGATCCTTCGCGGGAAGTCCGATGCCCCAGATCGGGTCGGCCGGCGAAGCTTCCACCAGCACCCGTCCGATCGTGCCGAGGAGGAACGAGCGCAGGACGTCGTCGCTGTCGAACTTGGCGAGCGACCCCGACACCGCGATCTCCCACCGGTGCGTGGCCCAGGTCTCGTCATCGAACCCACGGACCGCGCGGCCAAGTGCCTTGGCCGCGCCGGGTCCGTCTGCCGCGAGGATGTTCGCCGCCGTGGCGTCGTCGTTGAACAAGAGCGCCTTGCGCCACATCAGGTAGTGCTCAGCGGTGGGGAATCGATGGCCATCGGCGACGAAGGCGGCTGGCCACCACTGGCTCAGGCACGCGGAGTCGACGCGGTCGGGGTGCTGAGGGCGATGGCTCCAGAAGAACAGGAACGAGCGGCGGGCACCCTCGCGGTCCGCCCTCACCAGGTCCTCGACCGAGCGCGCCTCGGCCGGATCGCCGGGTAGCGAATCGGGCCGAGGCATGGTCGAGAAGGTACCGATGGGAGCTGGGGCGGCGCCTCTCGTTTCGATGCCTGACGGTGGCGCGAGTCCGTGGTCAGCGGCGTCGAACCTTCAGCACCCGTCCGGATCTGACTTCCACGAGGCGCTCCTCCTGCCAGACGAAGTCTCGGCTGCCGGGTGCCGCAGGCTTCGAGGGCCCCCTGCCGATCCGCAGGACCCCGGAGAACCAGTCGGCGCGCAGCGGAAGCGCGTGTCCGAAACGTTCCGCCACACTGTGGCGGCGATGACGGGTCCGTACGATCCGCATCTCCTCGACCGGCCACATCCCGGGCCCGTCCGGGGCGGGCACCAGCTCCCAAGCAGAGCCGCCGACACCCGAATACCCCGACCTGGAGCGAACCCTGTCGATGGGGCCCAGATCCCGCCAAGCCCATGCCTGTGGTCGGGCGTCCGGAAATGGTTGAACCACGACGTCGTCGGCCCCGGCCCACGTCAGGTGGTGCCTGTTCGACCCGAAGCCGTCGACCGCCACGCCGCTGAGCAGTCGGGGATCGTCCAGATAGATGGCTGATCCGTCCCGCAGCTCGAAAGCGGTACCCGTCACGACCATGTCGCGTTCGAGCAGCCCGTCGGCCGGGAAGATGAAGCGCCCAGCGTGGCTGGCGACGTAGGCCGCCTGCGAGGGATACCTCAGATCCGGTCCGGTGCGGTCCGCAGTGAGCACGAAGCCGGTGCACGCCCACAGCGGAACCGGAAGCGGCGGTTCGGGTTGTCCCGGAGTGACAGGAAGAGAGAGCAGGCCCTCGCTGGCGGCGACCTCGGCGGTCTCCGTGTGGTCGACGTCGCCGGCGGTGAGCCAGAGCCAACGGTCCTCGACCGACCACTCGGACCAGAGAACTGTGGGCGGGTCGTCGGTCCCGGGCATTGACAGGGGTTGGCCCACCACATCCCACCTGTCGCTGTTCAGGAACAGGTCGGCCTGGACGTAACCAGCCAACTGGGGCGTGTTCTGCGCCGTCACGCTTGCTCCCAAGGTGGTGGGTGCTCGAGATCTTGAGCGCGCAGGGTACTTCCCCAGAGGTGACGCGCCGGTGGAGTCAGACGAGGTCGATGCCGAAGACGAGTGCCGGCCCGCCGTTCTTCTCGACCTCACGCTCGAGCGTCATCCCGATGCTTCTCGCCACGGCGATGGAGGCGAGGTTGTGGGGCCGGATGATCGCGATCAGGTGCGGTACCCCCGCTGCACGGGCGGCCTCCCGCACTGCGTGTGGCCGCCTCGGACGCGTACCCCTGACGACGCAGCGACTGGTGCACGTGCCAGCCGCACTCGACGAACCACTGGCCCTTGACCTCCTGCATCGTCAGACCGCAGTCGCCGACGAACTGCCCGGCATGGGTCTCCACCACCCACAGCCCGAAGCCGTGCTCGAGGTAGTTGCGGCGATTCCACTCGACCCACTCGGCGGGACTACGAGACCCACCGGTGTCCAGGGTGGCGATGTCGGGGACGTCCGCCTCGGTCATCTCCCGGAACCGAACCCGGGGCGTGGCGGTGGGCAGCACCCGCCCACCGTAGGTCGGATGCCGCCCCTGACCCCGACCCCGGGGACGGATCAGGGTCGCTCCCCGATGTGCCGAGGGTCGGTCGGGCAGCAGCCTGGGAGCCATGACGATCAGAGCCACCCACCTCACCAAGCGCTACGGCGACGTGGCCGCCGTCGACGGCATCGACTTCACCGTCGAGCCCGGCCGCGTCACCGGCTTCCTCGGGCCCAACGGCGCCGGCAAGTCCACGACGATGCGGCTGATCCTCGGACTCGACGCGCCGACGTCGGGCGAGGTGACGGTCAACGGCCACCGCTACGTCGACGCGCCCGCGCCGCTGCGCGAGATCGGCGCGCTGCTCGAGGCGCACTCGATCCACCCCGGCCGCACGGCCGCCGACCACCTGCGCTGGCTCGCCGCCAGCAACCGGATCCCGCAGAGCCGGGTCCCCGAGGTGCTCGACCTGGTGGGGCTCGACAGCGTCGCCCACAAGAGGGCCGGCAAGTTCAGCCTCGGCATGGGCCAGCGGCTCGGCATCGCCGCCGCGCTGCTCGGCGACCCGCCCGTCGTCGTGCTCGACGAGCCGGTGAACGGCCTCGACCCCGAGGGCATCCGGTGGGTGCGGGCACTGGCGCGCCGGCTCGCCGACGAGGGCCGCACCGTCTTCGTCTCCAGCCACCTGATGTCGGAGATGGCGCTCATGGCCGACCACCTCATCGTCATCGGCCGCGGCCGGATCCTCGCCGACTGCTCGATGCCCGAGTTCCTGGCCGAGCACGCCGCGTCGTACGTGAAGGTGCGCGGGCCCGGGCTCACCGAGCTCGGCCGGCTGCTGCAGCGCTACGGCGGCGACGTCGTGCGCGAGGACGACGAGCTGCGCGTCACCGGCATCTCCGCCGCCGACGTCGGCGAGGCCGCCGCCCGCGACGGCCGGGTGCTGCACGAGCTCACCCTGGTGCGCTCCTCGCTCGAGGACGCCTTCATGACCCTCACCGCCGACGCCGTGGAGTACCACGCGCGCACGGCCGCCCCGGAAGGAGCCGTGGCATGACCACGCTGACCGCACCGCCGACGACCGAGACCAGGGTGGAGGCCCGCCCCGGGTTCGGCGCCGTGCTCCGCGCCGAGGGGATCAAGCTCCGCACCGTTCGCTCCACCGGTTGGACCATGACGGCGCTCGTCGTCCTGGGTGTCGGCCTCACGGTGCTGATCTGCGCGCTGAACGCCGAGTGGCTGGCCAGCGGCGACGCCGACGAGTCGCCCGGCTCGTTCATCACCTGGGGCATGATGCTGGCGCCCATCGCCGCCGTCGTGCTCGGTGCGCTGGTGGCCACCACCGAGTACTCCACCGGGATGATCCGCAGCACGTTCGCGGCGATGCCGCACCGTGGCGCGGTGCTGGCCGCCAAGGCCCTACTGGTGAGCGCCCTGCTGTTCGTCGTCGGTACGGGAAGCGCCCTGCTCGGCTACCTCGGTGGCAACTGGTTCCTCGACCGCGAGGGCGTGGGGATGGCGCTGGAAGGCGACGTGCTGCGGGCGATGTACGGCTCCGGCCTCTACCTCGCGGGCGTCGGCGTCTTCACCCTCGCCGTCGGGTTCCTGGTGCGGCACACCGCCGCCGCGGTCTCGATCGTGCTCGCGCTGTTCCTCGTGGTCGGCAACATGGTCAACCTGGTGCCGGGCGAGGTGGGGGAGTGGCTGGTCAAGCTCATGCCCGGCAACGCCGGGTCCGTGATCGCGAGCCCCACGCCGTTCAACCCGAACCTGCTCGACGCGTGGCCCGGCCTCGCCGTCTTCGCCGCCGAGATCGCGGTCCTGATGGGCCTCGCCTGGTACGCCCTGCGGCGCAGGGACGCCTGAAGCGTCGGTCCCCGGCTTTAGGGTCGGGGACCGATGGCTCTCCACCTGCACCGCGCCCCGCGCACCGACCAGCTCGCCGACGCCCTCGGCGAGCTGTTGTCGTCGCCGCTCGACGACCCGTTCGCCGAGGAGGTCGTGGTGGTGCCGGCGAAGGGGGTGGAGCGGTGGCTCACCCAGCGGCTCTCGCACCGGCTCGGGGTCGGGCCGCGCGGGGGTGACGGCGTGTGCGCCGGCGTCCGGTTCCTCACCCCGCCGTCGCTGGTGTCGCTCGTGCTCGGTCGCGACCGCGACGACGTGTGGGACCCCGAGCGGCTGGTGTGGCCGCTGCTCGGCGCGATCGACGCCTCGCTCGACGAGCCGTGGTGCCGCACCCTGGCCGAGCACCTCGGCCACGGCCAGGTCGGGCCCGACGGCGACCTGCGGCGCGACCGCCGCTGGTCGGTGGCGCACCGGCTGGCCCGGCTGTTCGCGGCCTACGCGGTGCAGCGCCCGCAGCTGGTCACCGACTGGCGCGAGGGCCGGCTCACCGACGGCGCCGGCCGCGACCTGCCCGACGACCTGACGTGGCAGGCGCGCCTGTGGCCGGTGCTGCTGCAGCACGTCGACGCCGAGCCCCCCGACGTCCGGCACGCGCGGGTGATGTCGATGCTCGAGAGCGGTGGCGACGGGCTCGACCTGCCCGGCCGGCTCTCGCTGTTCGGCCACACCCGGATGCCGGTCACCGAGGTGCGGCTGCTCGAAGCGCTCGCCGCCACCCGCGACGTCCACCTCTGGCTGCCGACGCCGTCGCCGGCGCTGTGGGACGAGCTCGCCGACCTCGGCGGAGTCGTGCTGCGCGACGACGACCGCTCGGCCGAGCGGGTGCACCACCCGCTGCTCGCCTCGCTCGGCCGCGACACCCGCGAGCTGCGCCGCACCCTCGCCGTGCCGGCCGTCGACGAGGAGGTGGCCGCGGCCGTGGCCGAGCCCGCGACGCTGCTCGGCTGGCTCCAGCACGACCTGCGCGCCAACCACGCACCCACGCCGGAGGAGCGCGCCGCCCGCCCGGTCGACGCCGCCGACCGCAGTCTCCAGGTGCACGCCTGCCACGGCCCGGCCCGCCAGGTCGACGTGCTGCGTGAGGTGCTCGTCGGCCTGCTCGACGACGACCCGACGCTGCAGCCGCGCGACATCCTCGTGATGTGCCCCGACATCGAGACCTACGCACCGCTGGTCTCGGCCGGGTTCGGGCTGGCCGACGTCGTGGAGGGGGACGGCGGGCATCCGGCCCACGGCCTGCGGGTCCGGCTCGCCGACCGGGCGCTCACCAGCACCAACCCGCTGCTCGCCGTCGCCGCCTCGCTGGTGGAGCTGGCGGGCGGCCGGGCCACCGCGTCCGACGTGCTCGACCTCGCCGCCACGCCGGCGGTCCGGCTCCGCTTCGACCTCTCCGACGACGACCTCGACCGCGTCGCTCGCTGGGTGCAGGAGTCGGGGGTGCGGTGGGGTCTCGACGCCGCCCAGCGCGCCCGGTTCGAGATGCAGCGCTTCGAGCACAACACCTGGCGCTCCGGCCTCGACCGGGTGCTCCTCGGCGTCGCGATGAGCGGCGACGACCACCGCCACGTCGGCCGCGGCCTGCCGGTCGACGACGTCGGCAGCTCCGACACCGACCTCGTCGGCCGGCTCGCCGAGCTCGTCGACCGGCTCGCGGCGTGCGTCGCCGCGCTCGACGCCGCCGCCGACGTCGGCGCGTGGATGGGGGCGCTGCGCGACGGCGTCCGCGCGCTCACCGACGTCGGCCCGGATGATGCCTGGCAGCTGCCGCAGCTCGAGCGCGAGCTCGCCCGCGCGGCGTCGGCGGCCGGCGACGGGTCGGGGGTGGCGCTGCGGCTGGCCGACGTGCGCGCGCTGCTCGCCTCGCGGCTGGCCGGCCGACCAACCCGCGCCAACTTCCGCACCGGCACGCTGACCGTGTGCACGATGGTGCCGATGCGGTCGGTGCCGCACCGAGTGGTGTGCCTGGTCGGGCTCGACGACGGCGTCTTCCCGCGCGCCACCACCGTCGACGGCGACGACGTGCTGGCCCGGCACCCGCTCACCGGTGAGCGCGACCTGCGCAGCGAGGACCGGCAGCTGCTCCTCGACGCCCTGCTCGCGGCCACCGAGCGGGTCGTCGTCACCTACACCGGCGCCAACGAGCACTCCGGCGCCGTCCGGCCGCCTGCCGTGCCGCTCGGCGAGATCCTCGACGCTGCCGACCGCACCCTCGCGGAGCCGGTGCGCCACCACGTGCTCACCCGCCACCCGCTCCAGCCCTATGACCCGCGCAACCTGCTGCCGGAGGCGCTGGTCCGGTCCGACCGACGGCCGTTCAGCTTCGACGCCGCCGCGCTCGCAGGGGCGAGAGCGGCCGCGGGCGTGCGAGTGCCGCCGCCCCGGCTGCTCGCCGGCGCGCTGCCCGAGCGGGAGCCGGCCGACGTCTCGCTGGCCGACCTCAAGGCGTTCCTGCTGCACCCGGTGCGGTCGTTCCTGCGGCAGCGGCTCGACGTCGCCACCCCGTGGGAGCCCGACGAGATCGGTGACGCCATCCCGATCGAGCTCGACGCCCTCGACCAGTGGCAGGTCGGCGACCACCTGCTGCGGGAGATGATGGCGGGCGCCGAGGCCGAGGCGGTGATCACGGCCGAGCTGCTGCGCGGCCGGGTGCCTCCGGGTCAGCTCGGTGGTCACTCGCTCCGCAAGGTGTGTGAGGAGACCCAGCGGCTCTTCGACCGCACCGCCGAGCTGCGCGAGGGCGAGCCCCGCTCGGTCGACGTCGACGTCGACCTCGGTGGCGGCCGTCGGCTCACCGGCACCGTGCCGAGCGTGTTCGGCAACCGGGTGGTGTCGATCGGCTACTCGCGGCTCAAGGCCAAGCAGCGGCTGGCGGTGTGGGTCGACCTGCTCGCGCTGAGCGCGGGCCGCCCCGACGAGAGCTGGACCGGCCACGCCGTCGGCCGCGAGAAGGCCGGGCCCCGGCGGGCGCTCTCCGGGCCGCTCGACCACCGCGCGCACCAGTGGCTGCGCACCTTGGTCGCCGTCCGCGACGAGGGGCTGCGCCGCCCGCTGCCGCTCCCGATCGCCACGGCCCACGCCTGGGCGGAGGCCCACGCTCGGTCGCTGCTCGGCGAGGACGTCTCGGCCGAGGCCCGGGCCGAGCGGGAGTGGGTCACCGATCCCTACAACGAGTGGGGGATCACCAACGAGGACCAGGATCCCTACCACGTACGGGCCTTCGGCGACGGCGCCCCGATCGGCGTCCTGCTCGATGCCGGGCTCGCCGACCTGGCGTGGCGGGTCTGGGAGCCGCTGCTCACCGGTGCCGAACGGGTGGCACCCCTATGAGCGACCTGACCGCGTTCGACGTCACCGGGCCGCTGCCCGAGATCGGCACCACGCTCCTCGAGGCCAGCGCCGGCACCGGCAAGACGTGGACCATCGGAGCGCTCGTCACCCGCTACGTCGCCGAGGGCGTCGCGGCCCTCGACGAGATGCTCGTGGTCACCTTCGGCCGCGCCGCCAGCCAGGAGCTGCGCGAGCGGGTGCGCGCCCAGCTGGTGGAGGCCGAGGGTGCGCTCAGCGGGGAGCCGACGGTCGACCCGACGTCGTCCGAGCTGCTCACGCTCCTGCTCGACGTCGACCCCGAGGAGCGGGTGCGGCGGCACGCCCGCGTGGTCGACGCGCTGGCCGGGTTCGACGGCGCCACCATCGCCACCACCCACCAGTTCTGCTCGCTGGTGCTCGAGTCGCTGGGCGTCGCCGGCGACACCGACGCGCGGGCCCGGCTGGTGGAGGACCTCGACGAGGTGGTGCGCGAGGTGGTCGACGACCTCTACCTGCGCGCGTTCGCGTTCGCCGACGGCGATCCCGCGTTCAGCCACGGCGAGGCGATGGCGATCGCCCGCGCCGCCGTCGGCGACCCGCAGGCGCGGCTGGAGCCGGCCGGCGCCGACCGCACCACGCCGCAGGGGCGCCGGGTCGCGTTCGCCGAGAAGGTGCGCGAGGAGATCGAGGTGCGCAAGCGGCGGCTCGGCATCCTGTCCTACGACGACCTGCTCTCCCAGCTGGCCGACGCGCTCGAGCCCGACGACTCCGCGGCCCGCACCCGGATGCGCGACCGGTGGTCGATCGTGCTCGTCGACGAGTTCCAGGACACCGACCCCGTGCAGTGGCAGGTGCTCGACCGCGCCTTCACCGGCGTCGCCCGCATGGTGCTGATCGGCGACCCGAAGCAGGCCATCTACGCCTTCCGCGGCGGCGACGTCACCACCTACCTCGGCGCCACCGAGCAGGCCGACCGGCAGACGCTCGCCGTCAACCACCGCAGCGACGCCGGCCTGCTCGACGCCTTCCAGCAGCTGCTCGACGGCGCCGAGCTCGGTGACCCGCGGATCGTCGTCCGCCCGGTCACCGCGCACCACACCGAGCGCCCGGCTGCAGGGCGCACCGAGCCCGGCGCCGCTGCGGCTGCGGGCGGTGCGCCGCGACGAGTTCAACCGGTCGGCGCGGGCCTCGCTCACGGTCGGCCAGGTGCGGCCGTTCGTCGCGCGCGACCTCGCGCTCGACGTCCGGCGGCTGCTCGACGCGCGGCCCACCTTCGAGGGTCGCCCGCTGGAGCGGCGCGACGTCGCCGTCATCTGCTACCGCCACGCCGACCTCGCGGCCGCGCAGCAGGCGCTGCACGAGGTGGGCGTGCCGGCCGTGATCGCGGGCGGCGGCAGCGTGTTCGCCACCCCGGCCGCCGTCGAGTGGCTCACGCTCCTCGAGGCGCTGGAGCAGCCGCACCGCAGCCCGCGGGTGCGCGCGGCGGCGCTCACCTGCTTCTTCGGCCACACCGCGGCCGACCTCGACGCCGGCGGCGACGACCTCACCGACGACGTGGCCGAGACGCTGCGGCGCTGGGTCGACGTCGTCGCCCGGCGCGGCGTGGCGGCCGTGCTCGAGGCCGCCTCGGCGTCCGGGCTGCCGGCCCGGGTGCTGCGCGAGGTGGGCGGCGACCGGCGGCTCACCGACCTGCGCCACATCGGCGAGGCGCTGCACGAGATGGCCACGGTGGAGCGGATGGGCGTCGTCTCGTTGCTCGCCTGGCTGCGCGACCAGGTGCGCGAGGGCCGCGCCGGCCGCGGCAGCGAGCGCACCCGGCGGCTCGACTCCGACGCCGCCGCCGTCCAGCTCGTCACGATCCACGCCAGCAAGGGCCTCCAGTACCCGGTGGTCTACCTGCCCGCCCTTGCCGACCGGTTCGTGCCGAAGCCCACCCGCCCGCTCTTCCACGACGCCGACGGCCGGCGCTGCCTCGACGTCGGCGGCGGCGGGGGCGAGGCGTGGCCCGACCACGTCGACCGCTGGACCCGCGAGGAGGCCGGTGAGTGGCTGCGGCTGCTCTACGTCGCGATCACCCGCGCCCAGTCGCAGGTGGTGTGCTGGTGGGCGCCCACCAAGAACGCGATGGCCTCGCCGCTGCACCGCCTGCTCTCGCGCCCCGCGGGCGAGGCCGCCGTGCCCGAGAACCCGGCGGTGCCGAGCGACGACGACGTCGTCGGCCTGTTCTCGTCGTGGGCGGCGCGGGGCGGCCCGGTCCCCGAGGCGGCGCGTCATGCCGAGCCGGGTCCGCCGGCGGGTCCGGATGCCGTCGGGCCGCTCGCCGTCCGCACCTTCGGCCGCGAGGTCGACACCACCTGGCGCCGCACGTCCTACTCCGCGCTGAGCTCGGTGGAGATTGCTGTCCCTACGTCGGGTGTCGCCAGCGAGCCCGAGGTCACCGCCAAGGACGACGAGCCGGCCGACGCCGTGCCGATGGAGGTCGAGACCGTCGCGGGCGACGTGCCCTCACCGATGGCCGACCTCCCGGTCGGCGCCACCTTCGGCTCGCTGGTGCACGCGGTGCTCGAGCACACCGACCCCGAGGCCCCCGACCTGCGCGCCGAGCTGCTCGGCCACATCGAGGAGCAGCGCTCCTGGTGGCCGGTCGAGCTCGACAGCGACGAGCTCGCCGACGCGCTGGTCGCCGTCTGCGACAGCCCGCTCGGCCCGCTCGCCGGTGACCGCACCCTGCGCAGCCTCGGCCTGCGCGACCGGCTGCGCGAGCTCGACTTCGAGCTGCCGCTGGCCGGCGGCACCCGGCTCGGCGACCTCGCGCCGCTGCTGCGACGCCACCTGCCCGACGGCGACCCGGTGCGCCAGTACGCCGACGCCCTCGACCAGCCCGCCCTCGGCGACCAGCCGCTGCTCGGCTACCTCACCGGCTCGGTCGACGTCGTGCTCAGGGTCGGTGCCGGTGAGGGGTGCCGCTACCTCGTCGTCGACTACAAGACCAACTGGCTCGGCCCGCGCGAGGAGCCGCACACCGCCGCCGCGTACCGGCCCGCCGCGCTCGACGCCGCGATGGGCCACTCCGACTACCCGCTGCAGGCGCTGCTGTACGCGGTCGTGCTGCACCGGTTCCTGCGGTGGCGGCTGCCCCGCTACCAGCCGGAGCAGCACCTCGGTGGCGTGCTCTACCTCTACCTGCGCGGGATGTGCGGGCCCGACACCCCGCGCGTCGACGGCGCCCCGTGCGGTGTGTTCGCGTGGCAGCCGCCGGTGGCGCTGGTCGAGGCGATCTCCGACCTGCTCGACGGGGAGGTGGCGGCATGAGCATCGACTCCGACGTCGACCGCCGGCTCGCGCTCCGGGCGGGCGGTGCGCTGGCCACCTTCAACGCCGCCGAGGTGCTGGAGGCGGCCGACGTGCACGTCGCCGTCCGCTGCGCCGACCTCGCCGGCGACACCGACGAGCGCGCCACGCTCGCCGTGGCGTTCGCGGTGCGGGCACTGCGCTCCGGCTCGGTGTGCGTCGACCTCGCCACGGTCGCCGGCACCGTCGACGCCGACGCCCCCGACCTCCCGTGGCCGGACGCCGCCGGCTGGGTCGACGCCGTCGCCGGCTCGGCGCTGGCCGAGGCGGGCGTGCTGCGGGTGGAGGGGTCGCTCGTCTACCTCGACCGCTACCACCGCCTCGAGAGCCAGGTGGCCGCCGACCTGCTGGCCCGCCAGGCGGCCGCCCCGCCCGAGGTCGACGAGCAGCGGCTGGAGGCCGCCCTGGCCCGGGTGCGGGGCGACCACTTCAGCGACGAGCAGGAGGCGGCCGCGGTGCTGGCCGTGCGGCAGCACCTCACGGTGCTCACCGGCGGCCCCGGCACCGGCAAGACCACGTCGGTGGCGCGCCTCCTGGTGCTGCTCGCCGACCAGAGCGACGGGACGATCTCCATCGCCCTCGCGGCTCCCACGGGCAAGGCCGCCACCCGTCTCCAGCAGGCGGTGGCCGGCGAGCTGGCCGGGCTCGGCGCCGACGGCGAGCGGGTGGGCCGGCCGGACGCGACCACCCTGCACCGGCTGCTCGGCTGGCGGTTCGACAACGCCACCCGGTTCCGTCACCACCGTGGCAACCGGCTCAAGTACGACGTCGTGGTCGTCGACGAGTGCTCGATGGTCGACCTCACGATGATGGGCCGGCTGCTCGAGGCGGTCCGGCCGGAGTCGCGGCTGGTGCTCGTCGGCGACCCCGACCAGCTCACCTCGGTCGGCGCCGGCGCGGTGCTCGCCGACGTCGTCGCCGGCTTCTCACGCGTCGCGCCCGTGGCGCCGCTGCACCGCAACCACCGGTTCCGCGGTGAGATCAAGGCGCTCGCCGAGGCGCTCGACCGAGGCGACGCCGACGCCGTCGTCGAGGTGCTGCGCGGATCGGGGTCCGACGTGGAGTACGTCGAGCACGACCCGGAGGGCGTGCTGCGGCCCCAGCTGCTGAGCACCGCCCGCCGGCTGCGCGACCTCGCTCTCGACGGCGATGCCGCGGGCGCGCTCGCGGTGCTCGACGAGCACCGGCTGCTGTGCGCGCATCGTGAGGGTCCGTTCGGCGTCCGCCACTGGAACCGGCAGGTCGAGCGCTGGCTCGCCGAGGAGTCCGGTCAGCCGGTGCCGGGGGAGTGGTACGTCGGCCGGCCGCTGCTCGTCACCAGCAACGACTACACGCTCGACGTCTACAACGGCGAGACCGGCGTGGCGGTGCGCGCCCCCGACGGGCGGCTACGGGCCTGGATCGACGGATCCGGCCGCCGTCGCGACCTCGCCCCCGGCCGGCTGGACGCCGTCGAGACGATGCACGCGATGACCATCCACAAGAGCCAGGGCAGTCAGGCAGCGCGGGTGTCAGTGCTGCTGCCGGAGCCCGGCTCGCCGCTGCTCACCCGCGAGCTGTTCTACACCGCGATCACCCGGGCGGAGCACCACGTGCGGGTCGTGGGGTCCGAGGCCGCCGTCCGCGAGGCCGTCGTGCGGCGCGCGAACCGTGCGTCCGGACTCGGTGCCCGCCTGAAACAGGCCTGACACCCCTGGCGGATACCCTCGGCCGGTGCCGTACCTCCTCCGCGTCGAGCTGCCCGACGTGCCCGGTTCGCTGGGCCGGCTGGCCACCGCGATCGGTGAGGCGGGCGGCGACATCGAGGCGATCGAGATCGTCGAGAAGCGGCACGACGGCACCGCCCTCGACGACGTCCTGCTCGAGATCGAGGCGGGCGTCATGCCGGACTCCATCGTCTCGGCCTGCACGAAGCTCGACGGCGTCTCGGTGGTGTGGATCAGCCGGTACGCCGCGGGCGGGCTGATCCTCGACCTGGAGGCGGTCGAGGAGCTCACCGGCGACCCGGCCCGCGCCCTCGACCGGCTCGTCGACCAGCTGCCTACCGTGTTCCGCGTCGACTGGGCGGCCCGGGTGCATCGGGCCCACGGCCTCGGCCACGCCACCGGCGCCGCGCCCGCCACCGTCGGGTTCGTGGAGGTCGAGCGGCCCGGGCGGCTCGACGGGGCCGACCTCGCCCAGCCCGAGGACGGCGACACCCTCTACGCCGCCGCCCGTGTGGACGGCAACGAGGTGGTCGTCGTCGCCCGCCGCGGCGGCCCGGAGTTCCTCGACTCCGAGCTGGCGCGGCTCGGCCACCTCGCCGGCCTCGCCGCCTCCATCTCCCGCAACTGACGCCGACCCGTCAGTAATGCGCTGACCCGTCAGTTGTACAAGTGACGGGTCGGCGCGGTTCGCGACGGGTCAGCAGCCGACGCCGGTGACGTCGCCGTTGCGGGCGGAGCCGAGGGCGTAGGCGGAGCAGTAGTAGAAGCTGAGCAGCCGGTCGCGCCGGAGGGTGACCGGCTTCCACGTCCCGCCCCCGACGGGCTCGAGGTAGCGGAACGAGCGGGCGAGCAGCGCGCGCTTGCCGGTGCGGTGCTGGAGGTAGTGGCCCAGCCACCGCTGCACGTAGACGCTCGTGAGCGCCTGGCCCCAGCGACTGGCCGGCAGCACGAGTGGGATGTCGGTGTAGTCGAGGTGGGTGGAGGCGCGCGGGACGACGAGCATCGAGTCGACGCCCTCCTTCGCCCAGGCGTCGAACCCGCTCGCGCGCTCGCGCCGCGGGTCGGGTCCGTCGGGCGAGGGCTCGGGCGTCAGCGACGACCCGCCGCTCAGCCACCACGGGCTCACCGTGAAGCCGTACTCCGACTGCACGGCCAACGCCGGCACCACGGGCTTCGCGCCCTTCTGCAGCTTGTCGAGCGCCACCACGGTGGCGATCCGCTTGTCGATCGCCTGCACCCCGGAGATCGCGAACGCGCCGAGCGAGTGCCCGATCACCGCGATACGGGTGGTGCGGCCCGGTGTCGCCGTCCGCCGGTCGGGGGAGCGGTCGAACAGGCGCCAGGCGGGGTTGAACCGGGTGACCGCTGCGCCGTCCGCCCCCGGGTTGGCGTACGGCCGGCGCGGGGTGGAGGTGAAGAACGAGAGGGCGTTGCGGGTGCCGACGACGAAGTTCTCCTCCTGCTGGGAGGGCACGCCGGCGCAGCACGTCGGCAGCGGGCCGTCGTGCGGGAAGGTCTCGCTTTCACCCTGCCCCTGCACGTCGTAGGTGAGCACGACGTACCCGCGCTCGGCGAGGTCCTGTGCCAGCCACTCGTACATCGCCGAGGAGCCCTGCACGGAGCCCTCGGTGAGAACCACGCCCGGGAACGGGGCTCGGAGAACCGCGCCGGTGTAGGGGTCGCGCGCGCCTGGCTTCGGCGTGAACACCCGGCCGCGCAGCAGCGCGCCGTACTTGTTCGTGAACGCCACCTTCGTCACCCGGCCGCGGCTCTGCTCCCAGCCGGCGCGCAGCGGGTTGCCCACGTTCCAGCCGGGCACCACGTTGCCGGGCGTGACCGCGGGCCGGGTGGGCGAGGCCACCTGCTGGAGCAGCTGGTCGACCCCGGTTTGCGTCGACTCGCTGACCAGCGCCGGAAGGTACGCCGGGTTCTGCAGCTGCCCGCCCGGGCCGGTGATCCGGCCGTAGGCGTCGGCGATGTTCTGCGTGTCCCGCTGCGTATACGCGGGGTCGGACGGGTCGCCCGGGGCCGCCGACGCGCCGGGAGCGAGGACGGCGGTGGCGGCGAGCGTCGTCAGGACGGCGAGCAGTCGGTGCACGTCCGTACAACGACCGCCCGCCGGTCGGGTGACGCTAGACGCGCTCGAGCAGGAAGAC
Source organism: uncultured Actinomycetota bacterium (assembly GCA_963808855.1). Taxonomy (GTDB): domain Bacteria; phylum Actinomycetota; class Actinomycetes; order Propionibacteriales; family Nocardioidaceae; genus Nocardioides. Next base: position 131,544 of record CAWEHA010000014.1, read on the forward strand.
CGGGATCTCGCGGTCAGTCTTCTCCTGGTACTCCGCGTAGGGGGAGTAGGCGGCCACGGCGCGCTCCCACCACTCGGCCCGCTCCTCGCCCTCGGCGAGCCGGGCGCGGTAGGTGTGCGGCTCGGGCCCGTCCTGGAGGTCGACCTCGGGATGGGCGAGGAAGTTGTGGTACCAGGTCGGGTGCTCCGGCGCCCCGCCCTGGGAGGCCACGGCGGCGTACACGCCGTCCTTCTCCACCTTCATCACCGGGTTCTTCCTCAGCTTCCCCGACTTCGCGCCGCGGGAGGTGATCACCACGATCGGCCACTCGGGCTTGCCCATGAGGGTGTTCGCCTCGGTGCCGCCGCTCGCCTCGTAGGTGGCCACCTGCTCGCGCACCCACGCGGCCGGGCTCGGCTCGTACTCGCCTTCTAGCGTCATACCCCCACAACAGCACGCGGCACGGTGCGATTCCAGGGTGTCCTAGGACTCGGGGAAGACCGTCACGGCGTCCTCGGCGAGGGGGTGGGGCAGCTCGAACGGCTCGTCGACGGGCTCGCACCCGGTCCCGTCGACGGGGCAGACGACGACCTGGGCGTCGTAGGGACCCAGCTGCTCGGGGTAGTAGCTCGACCCGACCTGCTCCGGAGGCCGTCCTCCGGGTGGGACCGCGACGGCATAGAACGACCCGTCGGCCAACCATCCGCCGAAGCCCTCGATCCCGTCCGTGAGCGTCGTCCGCCGACCGGTGCGGGCGTCGTAGATGCCGGCCGGTTGCTGCGACCCCGCGCCGTAGAACCACGACCCTTCCGGGGAGAGGTCTCCGGAGTACGGCGCGTAGTCGTCCTCGGGTGCGAGGAGCATCCGACCGTCGGGGCGCGGGTCCAGCCCCACCCGGCTGCCGGGGAGCGCGTCGTCGAGCACCGAGTCGAGCTGCTCCTCCTCGGTGTCGGAGAGCTCCGTGGGCTCGCCGCCGTCGAGCGGGAACCGGTTCTCCCCGCCCCGCAGGGGGTCGACGGCGTACACCGCGTCGTCGTCGAACCCGAGCACGGTGGGCTCGATCTCGCCGTACAGCACCGAGAGGTCCTCGTCGGTGGCGTCGCCGGGTTCGCCTCGGAGCACCTCCTCGCCGGTCTCCAGGTCGAACACCACCGGCACGGCGATCGGGGTGTCGAACTGGTCAGGGGGCCCGCTCGCCAGGTCCGCCAGCCCGATCAGCGAACGGTCCGGCGAGAGCACCAGCTCGCTGTAGCCGACGGTCGCGACCTCCTCGGAGCCGTCCTCGTCGGCGAACCAGAGCGTCTCGTCGGTCAGGTAGTAGATGCCGTGCGGCCCCACGACCCACTCCTCGGGCGTCGGGTCGACCGGGATGGTCACGTCCCCGACCCGGACCTCGCGGCCGGTCGAGTAGGCCGGAGCGTCCGTGTCGAGATCGATGTCGCCGACCGGCAGCTCGACGGTCGAGCCCCCGGGCTCGTCGCCCGCCTCGACGTCGTCGCCGCAGCCCGCCAGGACGAGCGGAGCGAGGCAGGCCAGCGAGACGAAGGCGGCACGGCATCGGAGCACCCACCGTTGCTGCCCGCTCCGACCGCCTCACAAACTGCCGTCTAGGGTCCGGTGCCATGAGTGCGATCGACGGGGTGTCGGACACCTTCGACCCCGAGGCCTGGGACGACGTCGCCGGCTTCGACGACCTGGTCGACCTGACCTACCACCGCGCGAGGGCCCACGGCACCGTGCGCATCGCCTTCGACCGCCCCGACGTGCTCAACGCGTTCCGCCCGCACACCGTCGACGAGCTGCTGCGGGTGCTCGAGCACGCCCGCACCTCCTCCGACGTCGGCTGCGTGCTCCTCACCGGCAACGGGCCGAGCGCCGCGAACGGCAAGTGGGCGTTCTGCACCGGCGGCGACCAGCGGATCCGCGGCCGCACCGGCTATCAGTACGCGGAGGGGGAGACGGCCGACACGGTGGACAAGGCGCGGCTCGGCCGGCTCCACATCCTCGAGTGCCAGCGGCTGATCCGGTTCATGCCGAAGGTCGTGATCTGCGTCGTCCCCGGCTGGACCGCCGGCGGCGGCCACAGCCTCCACGTCGTCTGCGACCTCACCCTCGCCAGCCGCGAGGAGGCCCGCTTCAAGCAGACCGACGCCGACGTCGGCTCCTTCGACGGCGGCTACGGCTCGGCCTACCTCGCCCGCCAGGTCGGCCAGAAGCACGCCCGCGAGATCTTCTTCCTCGGCCAGGAGTACTCCGCCGACGACGGCGTCCGCATGGGCACCGTCAACCGCGCCGTCCCCCACGCCGAGCTCGAGGCCACCGCCCTGGAATGGGGCCGGATCGTCAACGGCAAGTCACCCACCGCCGTCCGCATGCTCAAGTACGCCTTCAACCTCCCTGACGACGGCCTGGTCGGCCAGCAGCTCTTCGCCGGCGAGACCACCCGCCTCGCCTACATGACCGACGAGGCCCAGGAGGGCCGCGACCAGTTCCTCGAGAAGCGCGACCCCGACTGGAGCCCCTACCCCTGGTACTACTGATGGGAGGCCGCCGATAGCGCGTGAGAATCCGTCGTAAGACCGATACGAGCCGGGGACAACCGTCCTAGCGTGAGGCCGTGACTCGACCGTCGTGGCTCCCCGAACGGACCGACCTGCTCATTGCTGTCGGCTTCATGGCGCTGGTTGCGGCCGAGGGCTTGGCAACGGACACGTGGATCAGGATCGGCGACGGTCCCCGGATCAACTCTCCGGTCGTGTATCTCGCGCTGGCCCTGCCAGCAATGGCGTCCTTGGCCGTGCGGCGCCAGTTCCCCACCTCCGTGGCTGTCGTGGTGATCGCAGCCAACTTCGTTCTCAACGCGGACGGAAAGGCGTCGACAGTTCTGGCCGTGGTGATCGCCACGTATTCGATCGGTGCACACAGCAAGAAGCCTCAGGTCGGGCTCGGTGCCGTCCTGACGCTGTTCTTCCTCCAATGGGCAGCAGACAGCGCCCTGGTACCGAGCGATGTCGCAGCGGGCCTCGTGTTCCTGGGGGCGCCGTGGGCAGTCGGCCGATTCGTTGCCTCGCGGGACCGCACCGCCAGTGAGGCAATCGAACGGGCAGAGCTGCTCGAACGGGAGCAGCATGCGCTCGCAGTGGCGGCCGCGGCTGAGGAGCGGGTCCGGCTTGCCCGGGAACTACACGACGTCGTGTCGCACTCCATCAGCGTCATTGCAGTACAGACCCAAGCTGTCCGGCGCCGTCTCCCCCTTGACCAGAATCGCGAGAGCGACGACTTGCTCATGGTGGAGTCCATGGCTCGCGAAGCCAATGCGGAGTTGCGGCGGCTTTTCGGCGTCTTGCGATCCGCCGATGACGGCTTGCTGCTGGCGCCTCAACCGGGACTTGACCAACTCGAGCAACTCGTCGGGCACGTTCGCTCAACGGGTCTCGATGTCCAATTGGGAGGTGCTGTCGACGGCGAAGCTTTGACTCCGGGCCTCTCCCTTGCCGCTTACCGCATCGTCCAGGAAGCCCTCACCAACGTCATGAAGCACGCGGCAGCCACCAGCGTGACCGTCAGAGTCGACCGGGAGGGCGACAGCCTCGACATCAGTATCGACGACGATGGTCGCGGTATCACGCGCTCGTCTGGCGGCCATGGATTGCGCGGGATACGGGAGCGCGCCGAACTCTACGGCGGAACGTTGGACGTCGCGCAGTCCTCTCGCGGCGGCGTTCGCATCGCTGCACGACTCCCCATCGGAGCATCGCCATGATTCGCGTGCTGATCGTGGACGACCAGGCGATGGTGCGAGCCGGGTTCAATTCGCTTCTCGAGTCCGAGACCGACATCGAAGTCGTGGGACTGGCAGCCAATGGACAAGAGGCCATCGAGCAGGTCAAGGCGATTGATCCCGACGTGACGCTGATGGACATCCGTATGCCGGTACTCGACGGCCTGGCGGCCACCCGGCACTTGATGGAGTCAGGCGCGCGGACTCGCGTTCTGATGCTGACGACGTTCGACCTCGATGAGTACGTCTTCGAATCACTCCGCGCCGGCGCATCGGGCTTCCTGCTCAAGGACTCCCCTGCGGAGCAGCTATCCGACTTCATTCGTGTGGTAGCCCGCGGGGACTCGCTGCTCGCGCCCGAGGTCACCCGACGAGTGATCGACGCATTCGTGTCGAAAGCCGCGGTGCCATGCAACCCGTCAGAAGGACGGTTGGCGCGGCTCACACCCCGTGAGCTCGAGGTGCTCGGCCTCCTCGCCCGCGGCCTGTCGAACCTGGAGATCTCCCAGAAGCTGTTCGTCTCCGAGGCCACGACGAAGACGCATGTGTCAAACATTCTCTCAAAGCTGCACATCAGCGACCGGGTGCAGGCCGTGATCGTCGCCTACGAGTGCGCGCTCGTCGTCCCCGGCGCTCCGTCGCACGGCTGATCCGAGGATCAGGCTCTCGACTGATCCAGTTGAGGCCGAGGGCGGCCAACCTCGACGTGTCACCACCGACACCGAGGAGAACCGATGACAACCACTCTGAACCCGACCGGCACCCGCGCCGGAGCCAGTTCCGCGTTGGCCATCCGCCGATGGGTACCGATCCTGGTCCCTGCACTCGCGGGAGTCTCCTGCCTGATCGGGGCAATCACCGATCCTGCCTCTGGCCTCGACGGTGAAGAGATGTACACCCTCTACGCGGCCAACACCGATGCGCTCTCGGTCCACACACTCGCACTCCACTTCGGCTACGGGCTCTGGGTGCTGTTCGCACTCCTCGTGCCTGTCCTTGTACGAGGGCGTGGGGCTTGGCTCGCCAATGTGGCGGCATTCCTGGGCTTTCTCGGGATCATCACACTGCCTGGCCTGGTGTTCAGCGACTTCGTCGTGGTCGGCATCACCCAAGAATTCGGCGCATCCGGATCCGTGGCTGCCAGCGACCACACTGACGCGATCTGGGGTGTGACTGCATTCATCGTCTCGGGCATGCCGGCCGCAATTCTCAGCCCCATCGTCGCCGCGGCTGCCCTGTGGCGCGCCGGCGTGCTCCGCTGGTGGGGCTTCCTCCTTCCAGTCGTCGGATTCGCCGGCTACTTCGGATCCGGACCGGCGTGGTGGGGCGGCGCCATCATGTCCGTCGCGCTTGCTGCGTTCTCGGCGGTCATGTTCCGCGCAGCACGGAACTGAATGCTGACGACGAGGCGGGAGACCTCGGTCCCTGCCCCCCGCGGAGCGCCGAACGTGACCACGCAGCCTGCCGATCCACTCTGGTACTACTGGGCGCATGTCACCGAGCCCACCGTCCGGCCCACCCCAATCCGGCTCGCCGCCGGGTTGGACGCCGCAGCCGCCGCCGCAGCCGCCGCGACGCCGTCCGGTGTGGCCGTGGCTGGTCGGAGTTGCGGTGATCGTGGTGGTGGCGGTGGCCGCCGGGGCCGTGCTGCTGCTGAGTGGTCCGGGCGAGGCGTCGGACGCGCGGTCGGTGCAGGACGTCGCCGACCTCGCCGTCGATGCGGCCGAGGAGCTCGACGTCGAGAAGGGCGTCGACCTGCTGTGCGAGGCGCCGAGTGACGGGGAGCGTGAGGAGCTCGAGGACCTGATCGCCGAGGCCCAGGACGAGGCCGGCACCGACGATCCCGAGGTCGACTACGAGGTCTCCGACGTCGAGGGCGACGCGACCGGGTCGTTCACCGTGACGGTCACCAGCGACGAGGACGGGTTGGAGGACCGCGACCTGGTGCTCGAGGTCGAGGTCGGGCAGGACGGCGACCGCTCCTGTGTCGAGGGCGCCGAGTCGCAGTGAAGTGGGTCGTCGTGGCGGTGGCCGCCGCGACGTCCGCACTGCTGCTGTGGACACTCGGCGACCCGGTGCCGTGGCTTCGGTTCCTGTGGCGCAGCGGTGCGCACGGCTACGCTGCCGCGCTGGGATGGGCGGTGGTGGCGCCGGTGCCGCTCGTGCTCGCCGCGCTGGCGCGACGTCGGCCGTGGTGGTGGGTGGGAGTGGTGACGCTGCACCTGGCCGCGGTGGTGGCGGTCGCGGTGCGGCTGCGACACCTGGTGCCGGCGGCGCTCGCGATCGCGGTCGTGGTGCTCGTGCTGGTGGGGGCGCTGTCGTGCGTGGTGGCGCTCAGCTCTCGGCCCGCTGGGCCAGGACCGACCGACCGGCCTCGAGGCGGGCGATCGGCACCCTGAACGGCGAGCAGGAGACGTAGTCCAGCCCCACCGAGTCGAAGAAGTGGATGGATCGCGGGTCGCCACCGTGCTCCCCGCACACCCCGACCTTGAGGTCGGGCCGGGTGTCCCGGCCCTTCTGGGTACCCATCTCGACCATGCCCCCGACGCCGAGCTGGTCGAGCGACTCGAAGGGGGAGACGTCGAAGATCGCGTGCTCGAAGTAGCGGGAGAAGAACGACGACTCCACGTCGTCGCGCGAGAACCCCCACGCCATCTGGGTCAGGTCGTTCGTGCCGAAGGAGAAGAACTCGGCCTCGCCGGCGATGCGGTCGGCGAGGAAGGCGGCGCGCGGGAGCTCGATCATCGTGCCGACCGTGAAGTCGACGGTGACGCCGCGCTGCTCCTGGACGTCGTCGGCCACCGTGGTGATGAGCGCCTTCACGATCTCGAACTCACGGACGCTGGCGACGAGCGGGACCATGATCTCCGGCAGCGGCAGCATCCCGGCCTCGACCCGGTCGGCGGCCGCCTCGAGGATCGCGCGGGCCTGCATCTCGACGAGTCCGGGGATCTGGATGCCGAGCCGGACCCCGCGCATCCCGAGCATCGGGTTCTGCTCGTGCAGCCGGCGCACGTGCTGCAGCAGCACGCGGTCGTGCTCGTCGACCTCGTCGGCCGCCTCGGCCAGCGCCACCTTCACCGACAGCTCGGTGAGGTCGGGCAAGAACTCGTGAAGCGGCGGGTCGATGAGCCGGATGGTGACGGGCAGGCCGTCCATGGCCTCGAAGATCTCGAGGAAGTCCTGCCGCTGCAGGGGCAGCAGCGCGTCGAGTGCGGCCTGCCGCTCGTCGTCCGCCTCGGCGACGATGAGGCGCTCGACGAGCTCGCGCCGGTCGCCCAGGAACATGTGCTCGGTGCGGCACAGGCCGATGCCCTGCGCGCCGAAGCGGCGGGCGCGGGCGACGTCGTCGGGCGTGTCGGCGTTGGCCCGCACCCGGAGCCGGCGGGCGCCGTCGGCGTGCGCCATGACGCGGGTGACCGCGGCCACCAGGTCGTCCTCGACCTTGTCGCCCTCGAAGTGCCGCACCACGAGAGCGTCGGAGACCGGCACGGCCCCGGCGAAGATCTCCCCGGTGGAGCCGTCGATGGAGATGACGTCGCCCTCGCGGACGACGTCGCCGTCGCGAACCCGGAACTCCTTGGCGGCCACGTCGACGTCGAGCGACTCGGCACCGCACACGCAGGTGCGGCCCATCCCGCGGGCGACGACGGCGGCGTGCGAGGTCTTGCCGCCCCGGCTGGTGAGGATGCCCTGGGCCGCGACCATGCCACGCAGGTCGTCGGGGTTGGTCTCCTTGCGCACGAGGATCACGTCCTCCCCGCGCTCGGCCCACTCGACTGCGACGTCGGCGTCGAAGACGGCCTTGCCGACGGCGGCGCCCGGGGAGGCGGCCATGCCGGTGGCCAGCTGGGTGCGCTCGGCGGTCGCGTCGAAGCGCGGGAACATGAGCTGGGCGAGCTGGTCGCCGGTGACCCGGGTGACCGCCTCGTCCATCTGGATCAGGCCCTCGTCGACCATGTGGATCGCGATCCGGAACGCCGCCTCGGGCGTCCGCTTCCCGACCCGGGTCTGCAGCATCCACAGCTTGCCGCGCTCGACGGTGAACTCGATGTCGCACATGTCGCGGTAGTGCCGCTCGAGCCGCGCCATGATCGCCATCAGGTCGTCGTGGGACTCGCGGTCGACCTCCTTCATCTCGACCAGGCTGACCGTGTTGCGGATGCCCGCCACGACGTCCTCGCCCTGGGCGTTCTGGAGGTAGTCGCCGTACTCGCCCTGGTTGCCGGTGGCCGGGTCACGGGTGAACGCGACGCCGGAGCCGGAGTCCATGCCGAAGTTGCCGAACACCATCGCCTGCACGTTCACCGCGGTGCCCAGGTCGTCGGGGATGCGCTCGCGGCGCCGGTAGAGCCGGGCGCGGTCGGTGTTCCACGACTCGAAGACCGCGCGCACGGCCAGGTCCATCTGCTCGCGCGGGTCCTGCGGGAAGTCGCGCCCCGAGTGCTCCTTGACGATGCCCTTGAAGGTGTCGACCAGCGTGCGCAGGTCGTCGGCGTCGAGGTCGAGGTCGTTCTCGGTGTCCTTGGCCTCCTTGGCCGCCTCGAGTGCCGTCGAGAAGTGCTCGGCGTCGATGTCGAGCACGGTGGCGCCGAACATCTGGAGCAGCCGCCGGTAGGAGTCCAGCGCGAACCGCTCGTCCTGGCTCTGCCGGGCGAGGCCCGCGACCGAGTCGTCGTTGAGCCCGATGTTGAGGACGGTCTCCATCATCCCGGGCATCGAGAACTTCGCGCCGGACCGGACGCTCACCAGCAGCGGGTCGTCGGCGTCCCCCAGCCAGCGCTCCATCGTGGCCTCGAGCGTGGCCAGGTGCTCACTCACCTCCTCGGCCAGCCCCTCCGGCTCGCCGCCGTCGCGCAGGTAGGCGCGGCAGGCCTCGGTGGTGATGGTGAAGCCCGGGGGCACGGGGAGCCCCAGGTTCGTCATCTCCGCGAGGTTGGCTCCCTTGCCGCCGAGCAGGTCGCGCTGGTCCTTGCTGCCGTCGGCGAAGTCGTAGACGAAGTCCACCATGCCGGGCAGTCTGACGGACGAACATCCGGACCGACACCGCCAGACCGGGTGGAGCCGGTCAGTCCTCCTGCGGGAGCGCCAGCTCGATCGAGGCCAGGTAGTCGGTGAACTCCCGGCCCATGTCGTCGAACTGGGCGTAGGTGCAGGTGAGCGTGTGGATGACGATCGCCCGGCGGGCGGGGTCGTCGAGGTCGACGTAGCCGCGCAGCTGCTGCAGCTGGCGCAGGTCGTGGCGCTTCCCGTCGACCTCGATCACGGCGCCGACGACCTGCGTGACCACCGGCGCGGTGTCGGAGACCACCTCGTGGCGGTCGAGCAGCTCGACCTCCTCGGCCTCCGCCTCGGTCTTCGCCAGGCTCTCGGCGGCGATGTCGACCATGCTGGCGCCGTCGGTGCGCCAGTCGCCGGACACGGTGATGGTGGGGCTGTAGTCGTCGTCGAGCCCGTCGCGGACGGCCAGCAGTGCGGCGTTCTGGACGCCGAGCGAGGCGGGCTCGACGGTCTCCCAGCTCTCGTTGGGCAGCCGGACCCGGATCGGGAGCGGCAGTGTCGACGTCGCCATCAGAACAGTCCTCCGACCCACTCGACGGCGTCCTTGCCGCTCTCGTACACCTCGGGCACGTCGACGGTGACGCCGCCCTCCACCTTGCCGCCGAGGCCGAGCGCCAGGCCGAGCTCGGCGTCGATGGTGATCTTGCCCTTGTCGATGTCGACCCCACCACCGGCCGAGGCGCTGAGGCCGGCGTGACCCTCGACGGCGGCCTCGCCGCCGACACCGGCGAAGTCGCCCGCGGCCTCTGCCCGAGCGCGCGCGCCGGCGAACAGCTCGCCCTCGGCGTGCACGCCCTCCTTGCCGAAGGTGAGGCCACCGCTGCCCTCGGCACCGACGAACGCCTCGCCACCGAGCTCGACGTCGGCCGGGCCGAGGCTGCCGTGGATGGTGCCCTCGGCGCCGATGATCGTGACCCGGCCGTCGGCGCCGACGCGCACGCCGTCCTTGTCGATGGTGGCCTCGGCCGACCCGTCGGCGCCGAGCACGGTGACCGAGCCGTCGCCGTTGACCTTCACGTTGCCGTAGTAGTTGGTGAACTCGCCCTCGGCGTTGAACACGTAGATCTCGCCCTCCGCCTTGCCGAGGGTGATCTTGAACGGCGAGTCGTCGCCCTCCTCGGTGCCGAAGGTCTTCTGCCAGCCGGTCCAGGAGATCTCCGGACCCTCGACGTTGCCGTCGGCGCCGAACACGTCGACGTCGCCGGAGCTGGAGTTCTTCGACCCGCCGGCCTGCTCGGGGGCCCCGAGCGCGTCGAGCGCTGCGGTGCCGGCCTGGTCGAGGCTGTCGCGCGCGTCCTCCAGGATCCGCTTGGCCTCCTCGCGCATCGCCTCGCCCGGGTCGACGAACGGGCCGGGCGCGTGCACCGGCGAGATCGGGCCGAACGGCGACCCACTCGGCATCAGCAGGCTGTTGTTGTACTTGGTGACCGCGGCGTTGTGCTCGGTGACGGCGGCGCGGGTGGCGCGCTCGCCCTCGTTCCACTTGTCGATCGCGTCCTGGGCCTTGTCCTGTGCGGTGCCGAGCGCGTCGGCGTAGCCCGACAGCGCGCCCTTGGCCTGGTTGAGCAGGCCGAGGTAGGTCTCCCACTTCTTGGTCTCGTCGGAGACGTTGAGGCGGAACACGCCGCTGGTGCCGCCCTGCCAGCTCGGCACCTGGACGGCGCGGAACGACTGGAGCTTGCCCTGGATGCTGGTGGCCTCGTCGCTGAGGTTGTCGACGTTGGCCCGGACGGCGGAGACCTCGCCCGGCACCAGCTCGGTCTTGTCCTCGGTCTGGCCGAGCTCCTTGCTCGGCGGCGCGGTCACTGGGGACCACCCAGCAGGGGCGGCAGGCCCGGCTGGAACGCCGCGCCGACGTTCTCGTCGGTGCCCTCGTACGTGCGGGCCTGCCCGCGCAGGCTGGTGGCAAGACCGGTGGCGCCGTCGTGCAGCGCCTTCCCGGCGTTGTCGCACTGGTCGGCCACCGCGGAGTACCAGGCGGCGAGCTCGACATGCCCGAAGGTGTCGGCGGCGACGTTCGTGGCCTCGAAGTCGTAGCCCGCCATGTCGCTGACGGTGCGCTCGTACTGGCCCGCTGCCGTACGCAGCTCCTCGACGACCACTTCGTAGCCCATGACCAGGAGTCCTACCCGGCGATGTGGCCGCCGTAACATCGCGGGGCGTGAAGGTCGTCGTGCTGACCGGTGCCGGGATCTCCGCCGAGAGCGGCGTCCCCACGTTCCGCGACGCCGACGGGCTGTGGGAGGGACACCGGGTCGAGGACGTCGCCACGCCCGAGGCGTTCGAGGCGCAGCCATTGGTGGTGCAGCGGTTCTACGACGCCCGGCGGGCGGCCCTGGCCGGCGTCGAGCCCAACCCCGCGCACCGCGCGCTCGCGCGCCTGGAGGAGGCCCTCGGCGACGACCTGTTGCTCGTCACGCAGAACATCGACGACCTGCACGAGCGCGGCGGCTCGCGGCGCGTGGTGCACATGCACGGCGAGCTGCGCTCGGCGTGGTGCCTGGGCTGCGACGCCCGCACCGCGTGGACCGGTGACCTGATCGACGCCCCGCCGTGCCCGGCCTGCGGCGCGGCCGAGCTGCGGCCCGACGTCGTGTGGTTCGGCGAGATCCCCTACGACCTCGACCGGATCTTCGCCGCGCTCGAGTCGGTCGACCTGTTCGTCTCGGTCGGCACCTCGGGCGCCGTCTACCCTGCGGCCGGCTTCGTGCAGTACGCGATCCGGCAGGGAGCCCGCACCCTCGAGCTCAACCTGGTGCCGAGCGAGGGCTCGTTCTTCTTCCACGAGGCCCGGCACGGTCCCGCCGGCGAGATCGTGCCGGCGTGGGTGGAGGAGCTGCTGCTCACCCGCGGCTGAGGAACTCGCGCAGCATCCCCTCGAGGCGGGGACGCTCGGCGTCGAGGCCCATGACGGGCAGGAACGTGGAGAGCGCGTGGACGAACATGTCGCCGCTCTCGATGAGGCGGGGGTCCATGTTGCCGCTGACCTCGAGGGCGACGACGCCGTGGAGCACCGACCAGCCCTGCAGGTAGACCCACACCAGGCCCCGGTGCTCGTGGGGGATCTTCTCCACCTTGGCCGGCATGAGCGGGTCGAGCACGCTCTCGAGGACCGTGGGCGTCAGGTCGTCGAGCGCCGGGATCGGGAACCGGTCGCGCTCCCACAGCGCGAACATCAGGTCGGTGAAGAAGATCCCCGACGTCGAGGTGGTGATCATCTCGCGGCGCGCGCAGTCGACCGAGGCGATCGGGTTGAGGAAGGCGAGCGTGAACTCGCGCGGGTTGCGCACCGCCCACTGGCGGAAGGCCGCCGCCGCGATCGTCAGCCGGCCGGCGAGGTCGTCGTCCGGCAGCTCGTCGACGGCGGCGCGGAAGTCCAGCGTGGCGGCCTTGTCGATCTCGAAGGCGACGAGGTCGACGAGGTCCTGGTAGCTGGACACGTAGCGGTAGAGCGCCGGCGCCGTCATGCCCATCCGCGTGGCCACCGCGCGCAGCGACAGATCGGCGCCGTTGTCGGCCAGAAGCGCGCGGGAGACCTCGACGATCTCGGCGAACGTGGCCTCGCGCTGGCGCTCGCGCCGGGTCAGGGGCTCCACCTGGGTCATGCGGTCGACGGCTCCGATCTGGGGGTTGACGACAACAGTTTACACCGTTTACGGTGAATAGTGTTAACCAACCTGATCATGCATCACTGATGTTACCGGGAGGCGCGCGATGTTGGACCGCTGGGGAGGCGTGGTGGCCCGCCGGGCACGCGCCGTGCTGACGCTGGGACTGCTGGTGGCCGTGGCCGCCGCGGTCTACGGGCTGGGGGTCTTCGACACCCTCAGCCAGGGTGGGTTCGACGACCCCGACACCGAGTCCAGCCGCGAGCTCGCGCTGGAGCGCGAGGTGTTCGGCAACCAGTCGGTCGACGTCGTCGCCATCTACTCCGACGACGAGCTCACGGCCGACGAGCCGGAGTTCCGCGCCGCGGTCGCCGAGGTGGTGGCCGGGCTGCCCGACGGCACGACGGCGAAGGTCGTGCCCTACTACGAGGCGCCGCCGGAGAGCGGGCTGGTGACCCCGGACGGGCACAGCGCCCAGGTGCTGATCTCGCTGGCCGGCGACAGCCAGGACGAGTACCTCGACCACTACGCCGACCTCGAGCACTCGCTCGACGCCGAGGGGCTCGAGGTCGACGTCGCCGGTTCCTTCGCCGTCTACAGCGACGTCAACGAGATCACCTCGGAGGACCTCGAGCGCGCCGAGCTGATCTCGATGCCGATCGTCATCCTGCTCGCGCTGCTGATCTTCGGCAGCCTGGTGGCCGCCAGCATGCCGGCGATGGTCGGGCTGCTCGCGATGATCGGCGCCCTCGCCGTCGTCCGGCTGATCACGATGTTCACCGAGGTGTCGATCTTCGCGGTGAACGTGGTGTCGCTGATCGGCATCGGCCTGGCGATCGACTACGCGCTCTTCATCATCTCCCGGTTCCGCGAGGAGCTGGCGCTGCTGCCGCCGGACCATCCGGACGCCGCGGCGATCGCCGTGCGCCGCACCATGGGCACCGCCGGCCGCACCGTCCTGTTCTCGGGTCTCACCGTCGCCGCGGCGATGTCGAGCCTGGTCATCTTCCCGCAGGCCTTCCTGCGCAGCATGGGCTACGGCGGCGTGGCCGCCGTCCTGGTCGCGATGCTGGCGGCGCTCACCGTGCTGCCGGCCGTGCTGCGGCTCCTGGGCAGGAGGGTCGACGCCGGCCGGCTGCCCTGGCGGCGCGGCCGCGCGGTCGCCGCGGAGGACGCCCACGGCCGCTGGGCCCGCCTCGCCCGCGCCGTGATGCGACGTCCGGTGCTGGTGATCGTCGGCACCGTGACCCTGCTGCTGCTCGTGGCCTCGCCGTTCCTCGGCGCGAAGTGGGGCAGCGTCGACCACCGGGTGCTTCCCGAGGACGCGCCGGCCCACGTGGCGGCGGACAAGCTGCTCGAGTTCGGTCCCGAGACCTCGACCGCGTCGCTGTTGCTCGACGGCACCGCGCCGGGCGACGTCGCCTCCTACCGCGAGGCCGTGCTCGACGTCGAGGGCGTCGTCGGCGTGGAGGAGGTCGCGACCGGGGACGGCTACACGCTGCTGCGCGCCGCCTGGGAGGGCAACAGCCAGACCGAGGCGTCGCAGGAGCGGCTCGCCGACATCCGCGCGGTCGACCCGGCCAGCGGTGAGGTGCTCGTCGGCGGGGTGACCGCCGACACCGTGGACCTGCTGGATTCGGTGAGCTCCCACCTGCCGTGGATGGGGCTGATCGTCGTCGTGGTCATGTTCGTGCTGCTGTTCGTGGCCTTCGGCTCGCTGGTGCTGCCACTCAAGGCGATCGTGATGAACCTGCTCTCGATCACAGCGTCGTTCGGCGTCGTCACCTGGATCTTCAGCGACGGGAACCTCTCCGACCTGCTCGGGTTCCAGCCGCAGGGATTCCTCGACGCGACCAACCCGATCCTCATGCTCGCGATCCTGTTCGGACTCTCGATGGACTACGAGGTGTTCCTGCTGTCGCGGGTCCGCGAGCAGTACGACCGCACCGGCGACAACGACGTGGCCGTCGCCACCGGCGTGCAGAAGACCGGCCGGATCATCACCAGCGCAGCGCTGCTGCTGGCCATCGTGATCGGCGCCTTCGGCACGAGCGGCATCGTGTTCATGAAGATGCTCGGCATCGGCATGCTGGTCGCGCTGCTCATCGACGCCACCATCGTGCGGGCCCTGCTGGTGCCGGCCACGATGAAGCTCCTCGGCTCCTGGAACTGGTGGGCGCCCGGCCCACTGCGCCGCTGGTGGGAGCGCCACGGGTTCCGCGAGGGCGACGAGGTGCCGAGCCCGGCCCCGGACCCCGCGCTCGTGTGACGGGGCCCGGGCGCCGGCTCAGGGTGCGCGCTTCGCGGCCCGCGGGATCCGGGTGCAGGGGTCGCCGATGCGGGCGAGCCCGCCGCGGTCGACGATGACCTCGCGGGTGCCGAGCACGCGACCGTTCCGGTTCGTGCAGGTGAGGTTCCACGCCTCCTTGAGCCCCGAGTAGTTGCCGGGGGTCGGCGAGGCGAACTCGACGCTGCCCGTCCAGTCGGTGGTGGGCGTGCCGCCGTCGTAGTTCACGAACTCGACGGTGTAGGTGCCGGGCGCTGGGTCGATGAGCACGGCCCGCTCCGGGTTGCCGGCCGTCGCTGCCTGCGAGACCGGCCGGCCCCGCGAGTCGTAGACGGTGAGGTCCCAGTCGACGGCGGTGCCGCCGGGCCAGTCCACCACCACGGTGGCCGTGCCGTTGTCGTAGGTCGGCGGGCCCACGATGTCGAACGTCGCCGTCTCCGTGGCCCCGACGGCCGGGACGCCGGGCGGGTTCGTCAGGGTGGTGGTGGGCTCGGGGGGACCCTGCGGGTCGCGGCCGTAGCGGCCGACGACGAGGGGTCGCGTCGAGGGGTTGACCGACCAGCGGAAGGTGCCGCCCTCAGGGTCGAGGGTGGAGGTCAGGATGTCCTCGTAGTAGCGCGGGGGACCGACCGTCCCGCCCGGGCCCTGCACCGGCGAGGTGGCCGAGATGAACCGCTTGCTGATCGTCAGGACGCGGTTCTTGCTCGTGGACCCCACGATGGTCGCGTGGTCGTCGGGGTTGGCCGCCGACTCCGCCATCGCGTAGTACGCCTCCCGGTTTCCTCCGAACCCGGCGCCGGCGGCGGGCGGCAGCCCCAGGTACTCCGCCACCACGCCGGTCTCGAACGGCGGGTGGAACTCGTCCGGGCCGATCTCGAAGGTGTAGCCGAATCCGCCGGTGTTCCAGTAGCTCCAGTCCTCCACCGATCCGGAGGTGTCGTACAGCTGGTACGACGCCCAGTTGGCGTACCCGTTGGCCTCGGTCATCTGGTCACCGAGCGCGCGCAGCCGCGGCTCATCGGGGCTGAGCCCGGTGGCCGCGATCGCCGGCGGCCGGAGCACGAGGTTGCTGTAGGTGTGGTTGGTGATCATGTTGGTCACCTGACGCTCGGAGATGAGCGTGCGGATGTTGTCGACCTCGGGCTCGGACCCCGGCCCGTCGCCGCGGTAGGTGTCGCTGCTCCAGTTGAACGACGCGCCGCCGCCGCCCCAGAAGCCGGGGTAGTTGCGGTTCAGGTCGGTGCCGCGGAGCCGGCCCGCGGGGTTGTCAGCGCAGGTGCCACCGCGGTACTGGGGCGGCGTCGCTGCCGAGATGCTGCAGTTCTTGCGCTTCATCTCGTAGTCGAACTGGCTGAAGTCCCCCAGCGGCTCCGCCTCACGGCTGACGACGTAACCGTCGACGTTCACCACCGGCACCACGATCGTGCGCACGCGCGACATCGTCCGGCGGGCGCGATCGTCGGTGCGGTAGTTCTCGAGCAGGTCGTAGGCGAACTCCATCGCGTGCTCGGCCGAGGGCCACTCGCGGGCGTGGTGCGCACCGAGCATCAGGAAGACCGGCTTGCCGTCGGTGAGGTCGGCGGCGTCGCGGGTGATCTCGATGCCGCGGACCCGGCGGCCCTCGACCGACCGGTTCTCGAGCGTCAGCGGCTCGACGAGCCGCGGGTAGCGGCGGGCGAGCCGGTCCATCTCGGCGTTGAAGTCAGCGAGGTCTCGGTAGGACGTGCGCCCGCTCGGCAAGGGCGACTGTGCGGTGCTCGCGGCGTACGCCCGGTCCTTGGCCGCGTTCCGGGCGACCCGCTGCTCGAGGTCGGCGATGCTGACGGTCCACCGGAAACCCGCTTCGCGGAGCACACGGGCGTCGTCCGCGCCGTGGAGCACCACCTCGACGCCGGTGGCGTCGGCGTGCTCGGTCGCGTCCAGGCCCAGCTCGATCACCCGGGTGCGCTGCTCCGGAGTACGGGCCAGCACCTTGACGACCTGGACCTTGCCCTCCTGGTCGCCGGCGGCCCGGAGCGGGTCGTCGGCCGGCCCCGATCTCGCCCCGGCGGTCTGCCCGAGGACGACCACGCTCGCGGCGACGACGAGCACGACGACGACGAGACGAAGGGTGGACAGACGGCGGCGCGCAGCGCTCATGTGGTCTCCCGAGATCCACCGGCCAGCCCTCCCGGCTCGCCGGGTTTGTCCGACAACCTAGGACCATCCGAGCGAGATCGGCAAGAGGCGCCGGGTCAGTCGTGGGGCCGGCGCAGCAGCGCTCCGGCGTGCGGCGGCAGCGTGATCGCGCCGTCGGCCAGCTGCACGCCCGACTCGGTCTCGAACAGCACCTCCACCTCGCCGACCCGCGCCGTCACGTCGACCTCACCGAAGTTGACCAGCACCTGCAACGAGCCGCGCCGCATCGAGAAGAACCGGGCGTCCTCGTCGACCCGGCACGACGTGCGCGGGAACGCCGGGTCGGTGAGGTCGGACTCGTCACGCCGCAGGGCGGCGAGACGTCGGTAGACGTCGAGCAGCCGGCGCCCGCGCTCACCGTCGAGCTCGGACCAGTCGAGCTTCGACCGCTCGAAGGACGCCGGGTCCTGCGGGTCGGGCACCACCGCGGGGTCCCAGCCCATCTGCTCGAACTCCGCGATCCGGCCCTCCGCCGTCAGCCGGCCGAGCTCGGGCTCGGGGTGGGAGGTGAAGAACTGGAACGGCGTCGACGCCCCCCACTCCTCGCCCTGGAACAGCATCGGCGTGAACGGACCGCACAGCGTCAGCAGTGCGGCACAGGCCAGCTGGTCGTCGTCGAGCGCCTCGGTGATCCGGTCGCCCACCGCGCGGTTGCCCACCTGGTCGTGGTTCTGGCTGCACACCACCAACCGCCAGGTCGGCATGGCCGCGGTGTCGATCGGCACGCCGTGGTCCCGGTCGCGGAACGAGCTGAACGTGCCGTCGTGGAAGAAGCCGCGCTCGCACACCTTGGCCAGCGCGCCGAGCGGCGCGAAGTCGGCGTAGTAGCCCGAGGTCTCGCCGGTGAGCGCGACGTGCACCGCGTGGTGGAAGTCGTCGCTCCACTGCGCGTCCAGCCCGAAGCCGCCCGCCTCGCGCGGGGTGACCAGGCGCGGGTCGTTGAGGTCGGACTCCGCGATCAGCGTCAGCGGCCGGCGCTGGTGCGCCGCGAGCGCCGCGACCTCGATCGCCATCTCCTCGAGCAGGTGCAGCTCGGACTCGTCGTGCAGGGCGTGCACGGCGTCGAGGCGCAGCCCGTCGACGTGGTAGTCGGCGAGCCACATCCGCACGTTGTCGAGGATCAGTCGGCGCACCTCGGCCGAGCCCTCGCCGTCGAGGTTCACCAGGTCGCCCCAGGTGTTGCGGCCCTGCTTGAGGTACGGGCCGAACTCCGGCAGGTAGTTGCCGGACGGCCCGAGGTGGTTGTAGACGACGTCCTGGATGACGCCGAGACCGGCCGCGTGGCAGCCGTCGACGAAGCGTTGGTAGCCGTCGGGGCCGCCGTACGGCTCGTGCACGGCCGACCACAGCACGCCGTCGTAGCCCCAGTTGTGGGTGCCGTTGACGGCGTTGACCGGCATCACCTCGACGAAGTCGACGCCGATCGAGCGCAGGTGGTCCAGGCGCCCGAGCGCCGCGTCGAAGGTGCCCTCCGGAGTGAAGGTGCCGATGTGGAGCTCGTAGACCACCGCGCCCGCCAGCGGGCGACCGGTCCAGCTGTCGTCGGTCCAGGCGAAGTCGTCGGACCGGTGGGTTCGCGAGCGCTGGTGGACGCCCGCCGGCTGGCGCCGCGACCGCGGGTCGGGTCGGGGCGCGTCCGCGTCGTCGATCAGGTAGCCGTAGTCGACGTCTCCCTTCGTGGGGTCCGGGGTGGGCTCCGACGGGGTCCACCAACCGCCGTCGGTCTCGTGCATCTCGACCGTGGCATCCGCCACCGACAACCGGAGGCGTTGTGCACAGGGAGCCCACACGTCGAAGGGTCCGCGGGTCGTCACGCCTCCTCCTTCACCAGGAGAGCGACCGGCTGCGTGTCGAGCAGGGCAGCGAGCGACGCATCCGCCGGCCGGCCGGTGAGCACGTCGCGCCACGAGCCGGCGGGCAGGTCGAGCCGGGTGTCGCCCCAGCCCCCACCACCGGCGAGCCCGACGGGGAGCCGGGTGGCGACGGCGAGCACACCGCCCCGGTCGAAGGCGAGCACGTGGTCGGCGGACGGCCCCTCGGCGCCGACCGGGGTGTAGCCCGAGAACAGCTCGCTCCGGTCGCGCCGCAGGCGCAGCACCTCGCGCACCAGTCGCAGCTTCGCCGCCGCCGGGTGGTCCTCACCCGCGAGGACGGCGCGGCGCAGGTCGAAGTCGACCGGACGCCGGTTGTCGGGGTCGACCAGCGACTGCTCCCACAGCTCCGAGCCCTGGTAGACGTCCGGGACGCCCGGGATCGTCAGCGCGACCAGCTTCGCCGCCAGCGCGTTCGACCGGCCGGGTCCGGCGACGACGGCGAGCAGCTCGTCGAGCACCTCGTGCACCCCGGCGTCGTCGAAGGCGGCGTCCACCGCGGCGTGCACGGCGCGCTCGTAGTCGGTATCGGGCGCGGTCCAGGTGGTGCGGTCGCCGGCCTCGCGCATCGCCTTCTCGGCGTAGCCGTGCAGCCGTGGCCGCAGGTCGGGATCGTCGCCGTCCCAGGCGCCGAGCACCGCCTGCCAGAGCAGGCAGCCGAAGGCGGGGTCGGGCACCGGGGCGAGAGTCTGCAGCCGGTCGAGCGCCGCGGCCCACACCTCGGGCACCTCGGCGAGCACGGCGATCCGGGCGCGCACGTCCTCGCCACGCTTGGTGTCGTGGGTGGAGGTGCAGGTCATCGCGTGCGGCCAGTCCCGCTGCCGCGTCGTCATCGCCTCGTGGAACTCCGCGACCGAGAGCGAGAACTCCGACGGGTCGCCGCCCACTTCGGTGAGCGAGGTGAGCCGCGGGTAGCGGTAGAACGCGCAGTCCTCGACGCCCTTGGCCATCACCATGCCGCTGGTCTGCTGGAACCGCAGCGCCGCCGGGTGGGCTGGATCGGCCAGCACGGGCTCGAGCCGGTCGAAGGCCTCGGCCAGGTCGGGCCGGGCGGCCCGGGCGGCCCCGAACGCGTGGTCGAAGTGCTCGCGCCCCTCCGGCAGGTAGGAGCGATAGACCGGGAAGCAGGCGAGCAGCTCGGCGACGGCGTCGACGAGGGTCGGGTCGTCGGTGCGCTCCGGCGAGAGGTCGCGGACGATGCGGCGGGTCTCGGAGCCGAGGATGCCGTCGGCGACGGCGCGCTTGGTGCCGTGGGTCATGGCCTGCCAGTCGAGGTCGGCGAACGGCAGCCGGTCGGCACCGGCCGGGTCGGTGAGCACCCGGTCGACCATTCCGAGGGCGTCGTAGCCGGTGGTGCCGGCGGTGGCCCACGACGACAGGAGCTGCTCGCCGGGCTCGAGGATCTTCTCGACCAGCACGTAGGCGCCGTCGGTGAGCGCGGCGAGGTCGCGCAGGTAGCCGCCGGGGTCGCGCAGGCCGTCGGGGTGGTCGACGCGCAGGCCGTCGACGAGACCCTCGGCGAACCAGCGCCGGATCTCGGCGTGCGAGGCGTCGAAGACCCACGGCTCCTCGACCCGGATGCCGGCGAGGGTGTTGACGGCGAAGAACCGCCGGTAGTTGAGGCCGTGGTCGGCGACCTTCCAGTGCACGGGCTCGTAGTGCGTGTCGTCGTCGGGCAGCTCCATCGCGAGTGCCTCGCGCCCACGGTCGTCGAGCACCGGCAGCAGCACCTTGCCGCCGCCGAGCTCCCAGTCGACGTCGAAGGCGTCGGCGTACTGAGAGGAAAGCCCGTGGCTGAGCAGGTCCCACCACCACGCGTTGACCTTCGGCGTTGCGACGCCGACGTGGTTGGGCACGATGTCGACCAGCACGCCGAGCTCCAGCCGCCGCGCCTCGGCCGACAGCGCGGCCAGGGCCTCGGGACCGCCGCGGGCGGCGTCGACCCGGTCGTGCGCGACGACGTCGTAGCCGTGAGCCGAGCCGGGCTCGGCCTCGAGCAGCGGGGACAGGTAGACCCAGTCGACGCCGAGGTCGCGCAGGTAGGGCAGCACGGCGGTGGCGGCAGCCAGGTCGAAGTCCGGGCTGATCTGCAGGCGATAGGTGCTCACCGGCATACGGGTCACGACGAGCCGCCGGTCTGCGCGGCCACCGACGCGGCCACCGAGCTGTCGGGCTCGGCCTCCGGCGGGTGCTGCTCGCGGAGCACCACGACGCTGCGCTCGGCCATCTCGAACGTCTCGCCGGCGGCGCGGACGGGCGCCTCGCCGGAGCCGGCGGTGTCGATGACGACGTCCCAGCCCTGCGAGAACTCCTCCGGCGGCAGGGTCACCTGCGCCGGGCCGTCGGCGTTGAAGTAGAGCAGGAAGTGGTCGTCGACGATCGGCTCGCCGCGGGCGTCGCGGCCGCCGATGCCCTGGCCGTTGAGGTACATCCCCACCGCCGGAGCGCTGTCGTCCCACTCGTCGCCCTCCATCGGCCGGCCGTCGAGGTGCAGCCAGACGATGTCGTTGAGCCGGTCGCCCTCGCCACCGGCCACCGGGGTGCGGACGGTGGTGCCGGTGAAGAAGCGACGCCGCTGGAAGGTGGGGTGCTCCCGGCGCAGCCGCACCAGCTCGGCGGTGAACTCGAGGAGCGGACCGTCGATCCGCTCCCAGTCCATCCACGCGATCTCGGAGTCCTGGGCGTAGGTGTTGTTGTTGCCGCCCTGGGTGCGGCCGAGCTCGTCGCCGTGCAGCAGCATCGGCACGCCCTGGCTCAGCAGCAGGGTGGTGAGCAGGTTGCGCTGGGCCTTCGCGCGCGCCGAGAGGATCGCGGGGTCGTCGGTGTCGCCCTCGACGCCGTGGTTCCACGACCGGTTGTGGCTCTCGCCGTCGTTGTTGTCCTCGCCGTTGGCCTCGTTGTGCTTCTCGTTGTAGGACACGAGGTCGCGCATCGTGAAGCCGTCGTGGGCGGTGACGAAGTTGATGGAGGCGAACGGGCGCCGCCCCGAGTTCTCGTAGAGGTCCGAGGAGCCGGCCAGTCGCGAGGCGAACTCACCCAGCGACGGCTCGCCGCGCCAGAAGTCGCGCACGGTGTCGCGGTAGGCGCCGTTCCACTCGGTCCACTGCGGCGGGAAGCCGCCCACCTGGTAGCCGCCGGGGCCGACGTCCCACGGCTCGGCGATCAGCTTCACCTGCGAGACGACGGGGTCCTGCTGCACGAGCTCGAAGAACGTGGCCAGCCGGTCGACGTCGTAGAACTCGCGCGCCAGCGCGGAGGCGAGGTCGAACCGGAACCCGTCGACGTGCATCTCGGTGACCCAGTAGCGCAGCGAGTCCATGATCAGCTGCAGGGAGTGGGGATGCCGGACGTTGAGCGAGTTCCCGGTGCCCGTGTAGTCCATGTAGTAGCTGCTGGTCGTCCTCGACGAGGCGGTAGTACGCCGGGTTGTCGATGCCCTTGAAGCTGAGCGTGGGGCCGAGGTGGTTGCCCTCGGCGGTGTGGTTGTAGACGACGTCGAGGATCACCTCGATGCCGGCCACATGCAGCGCCTTCACCATCGCCTTGAACTCCTGCACCTGCTGGCCGAGCTCTCCGGTGCCGGCGTAGGAGGCGTGCGGGGCGAAGAACGCGAGGGTGTTGTAGCCCCAGTAGTTGCGCAGCCCCTGGTCGAGCAGCGTGGAGTCCTGCACGAACTGGTGCACGGGCATGAGCTCGATCGCCGTGATGCCGAGGTGCTGGAGGTGCTCGACCACCGCCGGGTGCGCGAGACCGGCGTAGGTGCCGCGCAGCTCCTCGGGCACGTCCGGGTGCAGGTAGGTGAGCCCCTTGACGTGCGCCTCGTAGATGACGCTCTCGTTGTACGGATAGCCGGGCCGGCGGTCGCCCTCCCAGTCGAAGTACGGGTTCACGACGACGCCGAGCGTCATGTGCGCCGCGGAGTCGTCGTCGTTGCGCGAGGTCCTCGTCGCCGAACGTGTAGCCGAACAGGCTCTGGTCCCAGTCGATCTCGCGGGTGGTGGCCTTGGCGTAGGGGTCGAGCAGGAGCTTGTTCGGGTTGCAGCGCAGGCCCTGCGCCGGCTCGTACGGGCCGTGCACGCGATAGCCGTAGCGCTGCCCGGGCTGCGCCTGCGGCAGGTAGCAGTGCCACACGTAGGCGTCGACCTCGGCGACCTCCACCCGGGTCTCGGTGAGCCCACCCGCGCCGTCGTCGTCGAAGAGGCAGAGCTCGACCCGCTCGGCCACCTCGCTGAAGAGCGCGAAGTTGGTGCCGGTGCCGTCGAACGTCGCGCCCAGCGGATAGGCCTCGCCGGGCCAGGCGGGGACGGGGTGGTGCTCGGTCAACGGTTCTCCCTCGGACGGATTTGGATCGATCCAAGCACAGCAGGCGGTCACAAACCCCACCCGCAGCGACGAGATGCTCTGGGAGCCGGTTTGCGCCGTCGCACGTCAGGTAGAACATGCCTGTGCCCCTAGCCTTCCCCGCCGCCGGCGACCGCATCGGTCGCTTCCGCGTCGTGTCCCAGCTCGGGGCCGGCGGGATGGGGGTCGTCTACAGCGCGGTCGAGGAGACGCTCGACCGGCGCGTGGCGCTCAAGGTCATCGCCCCGATGTTCGCCGACGACGCCTCGTTCCGGCACCGGTTCAGCCGCGAGGCCCGGGCGCTGGCCTCGCTGGACTCCCCGCACGTCGTCCAGGTCTACGCCCACGGCGAGGAGGACGGCTTCCTCTACATCGCCACCCAGCTGATCCCGGACGGCGACCTCGGCCAGATGGTCGCGAAGTGGGGACCCGCCCCGGTCGGCAAGGCCGTCGAGCTCGTCGCGCAGGTGGCCAGCGGCCTCACCGACGCGCACGCGGCCGGACTCGTGCACCGCGACATCAAGCCGGCCAACGTGCTGGTGCGCCGCCGCGGCAGCTCCGTCGAGGCCTACCTCGGCGACTTCGGGATCGCCCGGCGGGTGGACGCCGAGGCCACCCGGGTCGGCACCGCGGTGATCGGGACGCCGTCGTACATGGCGCCCGAGCTGCACGGCGGGGCCAGCGCCGGCCCCACCACCGACATCTACGCGCTCGGCTGCGTGCTCTGGGTGACGCTCACCGGCCAGGCGCCCTACCGGGGCAAGAGCGAGTTCGAGATCATCGCCGGCCACGTGCGGGGCGCCGTGCCGCAGGTGCAGGGGAGCGGGCCGCTCGTCGAGGCCACCAACCGGATCCTGCGTCACTCGATGGCCAAGGACCCGACGCACCGGTTCGCCTCCGCCGGCACCCTGCGCGACGAGCTGGGTGCCGCCGCGCGGCTCGTCCACGACCCCGCCTTCATGCAGCCGGCCGTGTTCGCCGCGGGCAGCGTGGAGCACGGCCCGGCCCCGTCACCCTCGCCCCCGCCGCGCCGGACGCCGACGCCGACGCCGAGCGGCCCGGTGCCGGTGGCCAGCGGCCCGCCGCCCACGCCTCCGCTCCCGCCCCACCGCAGCCCCACCGCCGCGCCTCCGACCTGGGGACCGCAGAGCGGCCCGGCGAAGCCGAAGCGCACCTGGTGGATCGTCGCCGGGGCCGCCGCGGCGGTGGCCGTGGTCGGCGGCGTCACCGCCGGGCTGCTCACCGGCATGGGCGGCGGCGACGACCCCGAGCCGGAGCCCACCGGCGCCGCCTTCGCCGAGATGTCCGCCGAGGACATCGTCCGCGAGGCGGAGAAGGAGATGAAGGTGCTCGACACGGTGAGCATCGCGGGCGACGTCACCGGCGACGACGGACAGGCCTTCGACATCGACATGACCGTGAGCTCCCGTGGCGACTGCGCCGGCACGATGGGGGTGGGCGACGGCTCCGCCGAGCTGCTGAGCGTCGGCGGCGACACCTGGTTCAAGCCCGACCGTGCCTTCTGGGAGGAGGTCGCCGAGAACCCGGACGACGCGGTGATCGACCAGATCCTCGCCCTCCAGGGCGACAACTGGGTGGTGCTGCCGCCCGAGGACGCGACCGAGTTCGCCGACTTCTGCGACCTCGACGAGCTGCTCGAGGACGACTCCCTGGAGAGCGGCGACCCCGAGCTCAGCAAGGACGGCACCGAGGAGATCGACGGCCAGCCGGTGGTGAAGATCACGAGCACGACCAGCGAGGGCGAGTCGGCGTCGTACGTCAGCCTCGACGACCCGCACTACATCCTGCGGCTCGAGGAGGTCGGTCAGGGCGGGTTCGACCTCACCGAGTTCGACGAGCCCCTCGAGGTCGAGGCGCCGGGCGCCGACGAGGTCGTCAACTTCGACGACGTGGAGTGAGCAGCCCAGCCTCTCCTTGCTTGAAGCAGCGACCGGGACTGAGGACCATCGAGCGCATGAGTGCCGACATCTCCGACGTGGAGGTCGGGCCGCACGCCGACGAGCCGCACGAGGGCGGCATCGGCAACCGGCTCAACTGGCTGCGCGCCGGCGTGCTCGGCGCGAACGACGGGATCGTCTCGACGGCGGGCATCGTGGTCGGCGTCGCTGGGGCCACCGCCGACCGCAGCGCCCTCCTCGTCGCCGGCGTGGCTGGACTCGTGGCCGGTGCGATGAGTATGGCGGCGGGGGAGTACGTCTCGGTGTCGACCCAGCGCGACTCCGAGCGGGCGCTGCTCGCGAAGGAGAAGCGGGAGCTGCGCGAGGAGCCGGAGGAGGAGCTCGGCGAGCTCGCCGGCCTGTACGTCGAGAAGGGCCTCGACGAGGACCTCGCGCTCCGGGTGGCCCAGCAGCTCACCGAGCACGACGCGCTCGCGGCGCACGCCGAGGTCGAGCTCGGGATCGACCCCGACGACCTCACCAGCGCCTGGAACGCCGCGTTCGCCTCGATGATCTCCTTCACGGTCGGCGCGCTGCTCCCGCTGCTCACGATCCTGTTCCTGCCCGCGGACGCCCGGGTGCTCGGCACCGTGATCGCCGTGACCCTCGCCCTGGCGCTCACCGGGTGGGCCAGCGCCCGGCTCGGCTACGGGCCGGCCGGTCGCGCCGTCGTCCGCAACATGGTCGGCGGGTTGTTCGCGATGGGGGTGACCTACGCCATCGGCTCGCTGCTCGGCACCGCCCTGTGATGCGGATGTTCGTGGCGGTGGTGCCGCCGGCCGAGGTGCAGGACGACCTCGACGCGTTCCTCGAGCCGCGCCGTGAGCACGGCCGGTTCCGGTGGTCCCTGGCCGAGCACCTCCACCTGACCCTCGCGTTCCTGGCCTCGGTGCCGGAGCGGGCGCTGGACGACCTGGTCGAGAACCTCGGCCGAGCGGCGGCCCGCCGGACGCCGTTCTCGGCCCGCCTCGCCGGCGGCGGCGCCTTCCCCGACGTCGCGCACGCCAAGGTGCTCTACGCCGGGCTCGAGCTCACCCTCGACGCCCACACCGAGCTCGATCGGCTCGCCACCGGCGCCCGCGCCGGCTGCGGCCGAGCCGGCGTCGCCGTCGACGGGCAGCGGTTCCGGCCGCACGTCACGGTGGCGCGCACCGGCCGCCCCGCCGAGCTCACCCGGTGGGTCCGGCTCCTCGACGCCTACGCCGGCCCCACCTGGACCGTCGACCGCCTCACCCTCGTCCAGTCCCACCTCGGCCAGGGCCCGAACCGCCGGCCCCGCTACGCCGTCGTCGAGGAGCTCCCGCTGGGGTAGTCCCTGACGTTTCCGTTGTGAAATCGGCCGAACGACAACCGAAATGTCAGGGACTACCGGCCGACGGCGGCCTCGTGGGGCAGGGCCGCGACGATCTCGCTGACCTTGTCCTTGGCGTCGCCGAAGAGCATGCGGGAGTTCTCGCGGAAGAAGAGGGGGTTCTGGACGCCGGCGTAGCCGGTGGCCATGGAGCGCTTGAAGACGATGACGTGGCGGGCGTTCCAGACCTCGAGCACCGGCATGCCGGATATGGGGCTGCCGGGCTCCTCGACGGCGGCCGGGTTGACCGTGTCGTTCGCGCCGATGACGAGCACGACGTCGGTCTCGGGGAAGTCGGCGTTGATCTCGTCCATCTCGAGCACGATGTCGTAGGGCACCTTGGCCTCGGCCAGCAGCACGTTCATGTGGCCCGGGAGCCGCCCGGCCACCGGGTGGATGCCGAAGCGCACGTCGACCCCGCGGGCGCGGAGCCGGGCGGTGAGGTCGGCCACCGGGTACTGCGCCTGCGCCACGGCCATGCCGTAGCCCGGCGTGATGACCACCGACGACGCGTCGGCGAGCAGCTCGGCGGCCTCCTCGACGTGGATCTCGCGGTGCTCGCCGTAGTCCTTCGCCTCGCCCGTGACGCCGCCGTCGGACCCGAAGCCGCCGGCGATCACCGAGACGAACGAGCGGTTCATCGCCTGGCACATGATGTAGCTGAGGATCGCACCGGACGACCCCACCAGGGAGCCGGTGATGATGAGCAGGTCGTTGCTGAGCAGGAAGCCGGCGGCCGCCGCGGCCCAACCCGAGTAGCTGTTGAGCATCGAGACGACGACGGGCATGTCGCCGCCGCCGATCGCCGCCACGAGGTGGAACCCCAGCAGCAGAGCCAGGATCGTCATCACGACCAGGAACACCAACGCCCCGCGCTCGCCGGCGCCGAGCCCGTCGTTCACGATCACGAACACGACGAGCAGCACCACTGACGCGACGATGATGCCGAGGTTGAGCAGGTGCCGGCCCGGCAGCACCAACGGCGAGGACTTCATCCGCGCGCTGAGCTTCAGGTTGGCGACGATCGAGCCGGTGAAGGTGATGGCGCCGATGAAGACGCCGACGAAGACCTCGACGTCGTGGATGGTGTCGGACGCCGAGCCGCTGCGCTCGAGGTAGGAGTTGTAGCCCACGAGCACGGCGGCGATGCCGACGAAGCTGTGCAGCAGCGCCACCAGCTGCGGCATGCCGGTCATCTGCACCGTGCGCGCGCGCCAGGCGCCGATCACCGCACCCACCGTCATCGGCAGCGCGATCAGGAGCAGCGTCACCGCCCGCGAGTTCTCGGAGATGCGGAGCGCGAGCAGCAGCGTCGCCACCAGGGCCAGCGCCATGCCGACCATGCCGCAGATGTTGCCGCGCTTGGCGGTCTCGTGCTTCGACAGGCCGGCGAGGGCGGCGATGAACAGGACGCCGGCGATGATGTAGGCGGCCTGCACCAGGCCGGGCAGCTCGTCGGAGCTGAGGAAGGCGTCCATCGGTCAGTCCCTCCTGAACATCTGGAGCATGCGGAGCGTCACGAGGAACCCGCCGAAGATGTTGATGCTGGCCACGAGCACCGCCACCACCGCCAGCGTCACGATCGCCGGGTTGTCACTGCCCACCTGCAGGATGCCGCCGACCAGGATGATCCCGGAGATCGCGTTGGTCTCGGCCATCAGCGGTGTGTGAAGAGCGTGGGCCACGTTGGAGATCACGTAGTAGCCCACGAACACCGCCAGCACGAACACGGTGAAGTGCGAGAGGAACTCGCTCGGCGAGTACGCCGCCGCCAGCGCGAACAGCACGGCGGCCAGCCCGGCCGCGACGTACTTGCGACGCGGGTCGGGGGGCGGCTTCTCCTCCTTCACCGGCATGGCTGCCGGCTTGGCCGGTGCCGCCGACACCTGCACCGGCGGCGGCGGCCACATCGACTCGCCGTCGCGTGACACCGTCATGCCGCGCTGTACGACGTCGTCGAGGTCGAGCACGACCACGCCGTCCTTCTCGGGGGTGAGCAGCTTGAACAGGTTGACGACGTTGGTGCCGTACAGCTGCGAGGTCTGCGCCGCGAGCCGACCGGGCAGGTCGGTGTAGCCGAGCACGGTGACGCCGTTGGCGGTGACGACCCGCTGGTCGGTCTCGGTGACGGCGACGTTGCCGCCGTTGGCGGCGGCCATGTCGACCACCACGCTGCCGGGGCGCATCGCCGCGACGGTCTCGGCGGTCACGAGCTCAGGCGCCGGGCGGCCGGGGATGAGCGCCGTGGTGATCACGATGTCGGCGGCGCGCGCCTCCTCGTCGTACATCGCCGCCGTCGCCTCCACCTGCTCGGCGGTCATCTCCTTGGCGTAGCCGTCGGAGCTGACCTCCTGCTCGATGTCGACCGCCACGAACTGCGCGCCCATCGACTCGACCTGCTCGGCTACCTCCGGCCGGACGTCGAAGGCGCGGACGACGGCGCCCATCGAGCCGGCGGTGCCGACCGCCGCGAGTCCGGCGACCCCGGCGCCGACGACGAACACCCGGGCCGGCGGCACCTTGCCGGCCGCGGTGACCTGGCCGGTGAACTGGCGGCCGAACTCGTGCGCTGCCTCGATCACCGCGCGGTAGCCGGCCACGTTCGCCATCGACGAGAGCACGTCCAGTGACTGCGCCCGCGAGATCCGCGGCACGGCGTCCATCGCGAGCCCGGTGACGCCGCCCGCCACCAGCCGCTCCACCAGCTCCGGGCTGCGCGCCGGCGCCATCAGCGAGACCAGCGTGGAGCCGTACTGCATCCGCGCCCACCTCGTCGTCGCTGGGCGGGTTGACCTTGACGACGACCTCGCACGCCCACACGTCGTCGGCGGTGCCGACCGTCGCGCCGGCCTCCTGGTAGGACTCGTCGGTCTGGTCGGCGGCCGCACCGGAACCCGACTCGACGACGACGTCGTAGCCCAGGCCGACGAGCTGGCCAGTGGTCTTCGCGGTCGCGGCCACGAGCGTCTCGCCGGGCTTCGACTCCCGCGGGATGCCGATCCGCATCTGCTGCCTCCTCCGGGTCGGGGCGCCCGTCAACCTACACATCCGGGGCGCCCGGCACGGGCGGAACGTGAGACGTCGACCGCGGTACCTAGACCACCCCGTAGAGCCGGTCCCCGGCGTCGCCGAGGCCCGGGACGATGTAGCCCTTGTCGTTGAGCCGTTCGTCCATCGCCGCGGTGACCACGGTGACCGGCACGTCGAGCCCGGCGAGGTCGCGCTCCAGGTTGGCGCAGCCCTCAGGCGCCGACAGCAGGCAGATGCACGTGATGTCGTCGGCGCCGCGGTCGACGAGGAACCGGACGGCGGCGGCCAGGGTGCCGCCGGTGGCGAGCATCGGGTCGAGCACGTAGCACTGCCGGCCCGAGAGGTCGTCGGGCAGCCGCTCCGCGTAGGTGGAGGCCAGCAGCGTCTCCTCGTTGCGCACCATGCCGAGGAAGCCCACCTCAGCGGTCGGGAGCAGCCGCATCATCCCGTCGAGCATCCCCAGCCCGGCCCGCAGGATCGGCACCACGAGCGGCTTCGGCTGAGCCAGCTTGACGCCGGTCATCGGCGCCACCGGGGTGACGACCTCGTGGTCGGCGACCCGCACGTCGCGGGTCGCCTCGTAGGCCAGCAGCGTGACCAGCTCGTCGGCGAGCCGCCGGAACGTGGGGGAGTCGGTGGTCTCGTCGCGCAGCACGGTGAGCTTGTGCGCGACGAGCGGATGGTCGACGGCCTGGATACGCATGGCCGAAACCCTATTCTTCGTGCGACTCTTGCCGCATGGCCGAGCAGCTCGACGTCGTCGACTTCGCGCTCGCCGCCATCCGCCATGACGGCGAGTGGCGGGTGCACGAGCTCGCCCACGACCTGCTCGCCGACGTGCCGACGCTCACCCACGCGCTGCGCCGCTTCCCCGGCGACGCCGTCGGTCTGGTCGGCATGGACGAGGACTTCTTCCTGCTCCTGCGGGTCGGGGGCGGCCCGGCGCGGCTGCTGCTCTCGGACGTGACCGCTGCCGAGGAGTGGGAGCTCGCGAGCTCCGCGGTCGACTTCCTGGGTCTCCCGCAACCCGACGACGACGAGGACCAGGTGCCCGCCGGTGACCTCGACCTGCTCAGCGATCTCGGCGTCAGCGCCACCGACCTGGGCGCGCTGCTCGACGACGCCGACAGCTACCCCGACGAGCTGCTCTCCGACGTGGCACGGCAGCTCGGCTTCGGGGAGCTCTTCGACGACGCCGTCGATCTCACGTCGGCGTGACCCTCGATCTCGAGGCCGCCATGGGGCTGGCCCTCGACGAGGCCCGCGCTGCCCTCGCCACCGACGACGTGCCGGTGGGGGCCGTGGTGCTGGGACCCGCCGGCGAGGTGCTCGGCCGGGGCCGCAACGCCCGCGAGGCCGACCACGACCCGACCGCCCACGCCGAGGTGGTGGCGCTCCGGGCAGCGGCGGCCGCGCGCGGCGGCTGGCGGCTCGACGGCTGCACCCTCGTGGTCACGCTCGAGCCCTGCACGATGTGCGCCGGCGCGCTCGTGCTCGCCCGGGTCGGGCGGCTGGTGTTCGGCGCCTGGGACGAGAAGGCGGGGGCCGCGGGGTCGCTGTGGGACGTCGTCCGCGACCGCCGCCTCAACCACCGGCCCGAGGTGGTGCCCGGGGTGCGGGCGGGCGAGTCGACCGACCTGCTCGACGGGTTCTTCGCCGGTCACCGTGACCACTAGTAAGGCGTGACGCCGTCCGCCTCGGCCTTGAGCGTCAGCTTCTTGAGCAGCCGGTTCAGCGAGCGAAGCTCCGCCTTCGTGAGGGCCGTCGCGAGGTCGTCCTCGTAGTCGCCGCGCAGGTGCATGGCCTTGCGCCACACGGCCGTGCCCTGCTTGGTGACCTCGACCTCGACCCGCCGGCGGTCGCCCGAGCCCGGCATGCGCTTGACCAGCCCCCGCTTCTCCAGCCCGTCGAGCCGGGCGGTCATGCCCGCGGCGGAGACGTCGAGCTCGCGGGCCAGGGCGCCGGGGGAGGCGAGCCCGGGCGTGTCTCGGATCATCAGCTGGTGCAGGGTCTCGTACTCGGCCTTCTGCAGGCCCACCTCGAGCACGGCCCGCTCGGTGGCCTTGCGGAACGCCTTGCTGAGCGTGCCGACCCGCACGGTCATGGCCTCGACGTCGTCCTCGAAGGGGATGTCGATCCAGTGGTCGCGCCACCGCTCGACATGACGGTCGGCGAAGTCCCGTGGCATGGCCACATCCTACGATCATCGAATATTTAGGGTAGCGAATAGTTCGATACCTGAAGTAATCTGCTTGACGTGACCGCGCACGCCCTCCACCACACCCCGTTCCGCTGGCTGCTGGCCGGCGTCTCGGTGAACTCGCTCGGCAACGGCATCGCCCCGGTGGCACTGG
This sequence comes from uncultured Actinomycetota bacterium, assembly GCA_963808855.1. Lineage (GTDB taxonomy): Bacteria > Actinomycetota > Actinomycetes > Propionibacteriales > Nocardioidaceae > Nocardioides. Next base: position 163,343 of record CAWEHA010000014.1, read on the forward strand.
CGTTCGCCGTGCTCGACCTCGGCGGCGACGCCTCCGACCTCGGCATCGTCGTGGGGCTGTACGCCCTCGCCGACGTGCTGGCCGTGATGTTCGGCGGAGTGCTGGGAGACCGGTTCTCGCGTCGCACCCTGATGGTGACCGCCATGGCCGGGGCCACCCTGGCGCAGGGCGTGGCGGCGTTCGCGCTCATCACCGACCGGGCCTCGCTCGTGCTGCTGGCCGGCGTCGGCATCGCCATCGGTGCGCTCGGCGCACTCGCCGGCCCGAGTTCGTCGGCGATGACCCAGCAGACCGTGCCCGTCCTGCTGCTGCGGCAGGCGGTGGTGTGGCGGCGGCTCGCCCAGAACACCGCCGTCATCATCGGCTCGGGGGCGGCCGGGCTCGTGGTCGTCGGCTTCGGAAGCGGCTGGGCGCTCGCCGTCGACGCAGCCACCTTCGCCGTTGCCGCGGTCGCGTTCAGCCGGATCGACGTCGCGCCGCTGGTGGCCACGGAGGAGCGGCAGAGCATGTGGGGCGACGTCGCCGCCGGGTTCCGCGAGGTGATGAGCCACACCTGGCTGTGGCTCCTCATCCTCCAGGCGCTGCTCTACCACCTGTTCTACGGCGGTGCGCAGAGCGTGCTCGGGCCGATCGTGGTGGGCGACGGGCTCGGTCGCGCCGCCTGGGGCTACGCGCTCGCGGCGATGATGGCGGGCTTCGTGGTCGGTGGCCTGGTGACGGTGCGGTGGAAGCCGAAGCGTGCCCTCTTCGTCGGCACCTGGTTCCTCGCCCTCACTGCCGCCTTCCCGTTCGCGATGGCGTGGTCCGATCTGCTCGTCGTGCTGCTCGCCGGTGCGTTCGTGCACGGCTTCGGCCTCGAGATCTTCAGCGTGGGCTGGGACCTCTCCATCCAGGAGAACGTCGCGCCCGACAAACTGGCGCGTGTCTACGCCTTCGACCTCATCGGCTCGTTCGTCGCCCGCCCGGTCGGGCTCGCCCTCACCGGGCCGATCGCCCTGGCCGTCGGCTTCGAGGCGTGGCTCACCGTCGTCGGCGCCGTGATCGTCGTCTCGGTGGCTGCGGCCCTGTTCTCACCCGACGTCCGGCGGCTCGAGCGCCGTCCGGACGCCGACGAGGTCGACGACCTCACATCCGCGGGGGCCATGCCGTCGTAGAGGCATGACCCAACGACTCGACCTCTTCTCCAACCCGCTCGCCGGCAAGGTCTTCAAGCACCTGGTGTCCGCGAATGCCGCCACCCACGACGCCCTGCCCGTGGCCACCCAGGAGCTGGTGAAGATCCGGGCCAGCCAGATCAACGGATGCGGAATGTGCCTCGACATGCACACCAAGGACGCCGCCGCCGCCGGCGAGACCGCGCTGCGGCTCAACCTCGTCGCCACCTGGCGTGAGGCGACGGTGTTCACCGACGCCGAGCGGGCCGCCCTCGCGCTGGCCGAGGCCGGCACCCGCCTGGCCGACGGCGGCGGGGTGTCGGACGAGGTGTGGGCACAGGCTGCCGAGCACTACGACGAGGAGCAGCTCACCGCCCTCGTGGCGCAGATCGCCAACATCAACGCCTGGAACCGGCTGAACGTGATCACCCAGCAGCCCGCGGGTGACTACCAGCCGGGCCAGTTCGGCTGATCACGTCCACAACCGGAGCTTGTCGGGGTTGCGCACCGCCCAGATCCGCTGGATCCGGCCGGCGGCGACCTGGAAGGCAAAGACCGTCAGCTCGGTGCCGGCGCGCTCGGCCACCAGGCCGGGCGCGCCGTTGACGGTGCTCGGCCGGATGGTGAGGCCCGGAGCCGCCTTGAGGATGCCGACCAGGTAGCGCGCCACTCGGTCGCTGCCCTCGATGGGGAGCAGGGCGGCCTTGACCCGGCCGCCGCCGTCGGCGACCACGATGGCCTCGGGGTCGAGGAGCGCGAGCAGCGCGTCGATGTCGTGGGTCTCCCAGGCCGTCTGGAACCGGCGCACGAGGTCGGCGCGCTCGGCGGCGGGCGCCTCGGGGGTGCGGGACTCGTCGATCCGGCGTCGCGCGGACGACGCCAGCTGGCGGCAGGCTCCCGAGGACCGGCCGACGATCTCGGCGATCTCGGTGAAGGGGTAGCGGTAGACGTCGTGGAGGATGAACACCACGCGCTCGGCCGGCGTCATCGCCTCGAGCACCACCAGGAAGGCCATGCCGACCGACTCGTCGAGGGTCACCCGGTCGCTGGGGTCGGCGGTGGCGTCCGATCCCTCGGGCAGTGGCTCGGGCACCCACTCGCCCACGTAGACCTCGCGTCGCACCCGCGCCGAGCGCAGCACGTCGAGGCAGATCCGGCTGGCGACGGTGGTGAGCCAGGCCCCCACGGAGTCGACCTCGGCCCGCTGCTCGGCGGAGAGGGCGTACCAGCGCGCGTAGGTGGCCTGGACGGCGTCCTCCGCCTCGGCCACCGAGCCGAGCATCCGGTAGCCGACGTTGAGCAGGTGGCGGCGCTCGGCCAGCAGCGCCTCGGCGTCGGGTTCCTCGCGGGGCGTCGTCACCGCCCACCTCCTCGGTCGTCGTCCACGAGTCTGACGACGTAGCGCGGGCAGAGGTGAGGCCGGGAGCGCGGGGCCGATGAGTCGGCCTGCCGGCGGCGGTCCGCACGACCATGGACACCATCGACTTCGGACCCTCCTGCCGCCTCGTCTCCGACCTGGTGCGCGACCTCCCCGACGACCGGCTGGCCGACCCCACGCCGTGCGAGGGCCTGACGGTGGGCGACCTGTGCCACCACCTGGTGGGTCTGACGCTCGCGTTCTCGATGGCGGCCCGCAAGGAGAAGCCGCCGGGCGGCGGGCAGCCGACCGCGGACGGCTCGCAGCTGGAGGCGGGCTGGCGCGACCAGGTGGTCGCCCAGCTCGACGACATGGCCTCCGGGTGGGCGGAACCCGCCGCCTATGAGGGGATGACCTACGCCGGCCCGATCGAGCTGCCCGGGTTCGTGGCCGCCCAGGTGGCGCTCAACGAGGTGGTCGTGCACGGCTGGGACGTCGCGGTGGCCACCGGCCGCCCCTACGACGCCGACCCGGCCGCGGTGGCGGTGTGCCTGGAGTTCGCGACGTCGTTCGAGGCGCCGGACGACGCCCCCGACGACGACGCGAAGCTGTTCGACCCGCCGGTACCGGTGCCCGACGACGCGCCGGTGCTGCACCGGCTGCTCGGCGCCACCGGCCGCGACCCCGGCTGGACGCGCTAGAAGGAGGCGCCGGCCTCGGCCTGGGAGGCGACGCAGAACTCGTTGCCGGCCGGGTCCTTGAGCGTCGTCCACCGGAAGTTCTCGTCGCCGCGCTTCTCGACCAGCGTGGCGCCCGCGGCGACGAGCCGGTCGACCTCGCCGTCGAGGTCGGCCGCCGTGAGGTCGAGGTGGAGGCGGTTCTTGCCGGGCGCAGGGTCGTCGACCTGCTGGAAGGCCAAGATGATCGGGAGCGAACCGCCGCTCAGGACGATGAAGCCGCCGCCGAACTGGTCGGACACCTCCGCTCCCGTCTGCTCCGCCCACCAGCCGGCGAGGCTGCGGGCATCGGTGGTGTCGGTGGTGACCATGCCGAGGGTGAGTGCCATGACGGCACGCTAGGGCAGACCGCCGACATCCCGCTCAGGACGGCGGCAGCGTCGCCGCGTACGCCGTGCCGACCTCGACCCAGCGGGCCAGGGCGTCGTCGTCGGCGACGGCCGTGGGCGCGACGTACAGCCAGCCCGTCATGGGCTTGCCCCGCATCACGAACGGCTCGACGCCGTCCTGGGACGCGTGCTCCTCGGTGTCTGCCGGGTCGCACCTCAGCAGCAGCCCGCCGCCGCCGCCCGCGGCGACCGCCATCCGCCCGTCGAGCATGAACCCCAGCCCACCGAACATCCGTCGTTCGGTCACGCCCGCCAGGCCGGCCAGCGCCTCGCGCAGCCGCTCGGCGAGCACCTCGTCGTATGCCACGACGCCCATCATCGCGGGTTTCGGAGCGGCCCGACCGCTCCGGTAGCCTTCCCGGCGGTGGCGTGTCCGAGCGGCCTAAGGAGAACGCCTCGAAAGCGTTTGTGGGCGCAAGTCCACCGAGGGTTCAAATCCCTCCGCCACCGCCATCGGAACGGCCCTCTACCTGCGGAAACGCAGAACGAGGGCCGTTCTGAATCTCGCGTACCGCTGCAGATCGTCGGCGACCACTTTCGCCAATTGCCTCCGCTCGCCCGAGACGAGGAGCAACCTGTACCCGAGCCCGAGGAGCGGCGCGGAGGCCCCCATGTCAGACCCGCACACCAGCGAGCAACTCTCCGAATGCGACGTCGTCATGAAGGGCGGGATCAGTTCGGGGATCGTCTACCCCCGAGCGGTGGTTCACCTGTCCGGCCGGTACCGCTTTCGCAGGCTCGGCGGCACCTCGGCCGGGGCCATCGCGGCGGTTGCGGCCGCAGCCGCCGAGCACGGCCGGGACCATGGCGGTTTCGCCAAGCTCGACGGGCTCCCGGACAAGCTCGGCGCGGCGATGGCCGACCTGTTCCAGCCGACGCCCCCGACCAGGGCGGTCTTCCGACTCGGGCTCGACTGGCTTCACCCGAAATGGGGCCTGCCGACCAAGCTGCTCAGCACGGTTCGACGACTGGCGGCTGGGGCACCGGTCCTGTTCACCGGGGTGCTCGTGGTCTTGTTGGTCCTCGGCGGCTTCCTCGTGTGGGCGCCCGGAGAACTGCCCGATGGTCCCGGTCGCTGGGTGTTGTTCGTCCTCGGGGCGGCGACCTGGGTGCTCATCTCGCTCGTGCTCGCACTGGGCGTGGCGGGCGCGCGGATGCTGTTCCGAACGCTGAGGACCATGCCCACGCAGGGATTCGGGATCTGCGACGGTCACACCCGCGACAAGGGCGCTGCCGTACCTCCGTTGACGGACTGGATGCACGACCAGTTCCAGGACCTCGCCAGCCGGGCGCCGGACGCCGCGCCGCTGACCTTCGGCGATCTGTGGGGCGACAGTGCCGTGAAGGCGTATCAGGAGTTACGCGGGAAGGACGGCGTGCTGCCGCGGCAGTGGCGCGAGGTGGCTGCGCTCCGTCGTATCGACCTCGAGGTGATGACCACCAACCTCACGCTGGGTCGGCCTTATCTCTTCCCGTTCCGTGAACGGATCTTCTACTTCTGCGCGGAGGATCTGAGGTCCTATTTCCCGAGTGCCGTCATCGACCACATGGTCGCCACGTCGGAGGAGGCCGAGGACCAGACCCGCGATGACGAGAACGGCCGACCGGTCGTGATCGCGATGACGTGCCCGCGGCACCACCAGCAGGTGCGCTGCCTCCCCGAGCCGCAGGACATCCCCGTGGTCGTGGCGGCCCGGATCAGTCTCAGCTTCCCGATCTTGCTCAGTGCCCTCCCGCTGTACTGCGTCGACTGGGCTCGCGGCCCGGGCAAGCAGGGGCTGATCAAGACCTGGTTCTCCGACGGCGGCATCTCAAGCAACTTCCCCATGCACCTCTTCGACTCGCCGCTGCCCAGCCGGCCCACCTTCGGGTTCAACCTCGGCCCTGCGCACCCGGACTACCCCGACCTGGTCTGGGCGCCCCGCGAGCAGGGCCGCTCCGGCCTTCTCCCCCGGAGTCAGGAGATCGCCTCTGTCCCGAACTTCCTCCGCAGCGTCCTCAACGCGATGCAGAACTGGGGGGACAACACCCGGATCACCATGCCCGGCTTCCGCGACCGGGTCGCGATCATCCGCCAGAAGGACGGCGAGGGCGGCCTCAACCTCGCCATGCCGCCCGAGGTCATCAAGGCGCTCGCCGAACGCGGCGCCGAGGCGGCCGCGCTCTTCGATGACTTCGACCTCGACCTGCACAAGTGGGTGCGGTACCGCGTCTCCATGGCCGCAACTGACGAGCTGCTCGCGACGCTCTGCACGGCGCACGACGGCGGATTCGGCGACTATCTCGAGGCCTACCGGCCAGTGACGACCCGCTACAGGCCGACAGCCAGGGACGCGGAGGCTACCGGGGCGGTGATCGCCACCGCTCGCGCCCTCGCGGACACGGGGCACCCACACACGGGGGGCTCCGTCCCGCGCCCGGTGCCCGACCTGCGCGTCACGCCGAGGCTCTGATGAACGGACGGGGCCTCGGCGCGGGCTTCGCGCTCGGCCCGGAGGCGCGGCTGGCCCGGCGGGCGGCCAGGACAAAGTTCGTCTTGGTGTATCTGGTGGTCGGCTGGCTGCTCCTCGTGGTGGGTCCGGTGCTCGCCCTGGACCGACTGGAGGCATTGTGATTCGCCGAGTGCGCCCCGCGGCCGTGCCGCCGAGCCTGGAGGAAAGGCGGGAGCCGGCGCTCGGAGAGCTGCGGAGGCATGACGCTCTCCGCACCGTGATGAAGACCCAGCGCAGGTGGCCGATCGATCCGTCGGTCATCGAGGGCAACGACGTCGTCGCCGCCTTGCGCGACCTGTTCTTCGACAAGTGCGCCTACTGCGAGAGTCCCGTGGGCCGGGTCGACCGGGTGGCGTCGCGGCACCGGCCACCGGACGAGGCGGTCCAGCTCGACGGGACCGTCTCGCGGGACCACTACTGGTGGCTGGCCTACGACTGGGAGAATCTCTACCTGATCTGCCCGACCTGCCGCAGCAACAAGGGTCGGCTGTTTCCCACGAACTCGTCGCGCGTGAAGCCCGAGGACCGTGGGTCGATCGACCTCATCCTGGAACAGCCCCTCCTGGTCGATCCCTGTGCCCAGGACCCGAGCGACGACCTCGGATATCAGCACGACGGCACGCTGCTGGGTCTGACGCCGCGCGGTGCGACCACGATCGACGTCCTCGGGCTCAACCGGCCGGACCTGGTCGATCAGCGCGCGGCTGCCGCCAGGGAGGTGTGGGCGGCCATCGACCGCGTGCCCGTGAGCAGGCGGGAGGGAACGCTGCCAGCCGCGGTCACCAAGCTGGTGGCGGATCGCCAACCCTTCCTCGGGATCCGGCGGTGGGCACTGGAGAACCACGACCGGGAGGGTGTCCGGCCCGTCGATGGGCGCGCGGCTGCCCAGCCTGTGGTCTTGCCGCCCGCACTGTCGCGCGCCCGTCTCCGAGCGGTGACGATCACCAACTTCAGGGCGATCCGCCACACCGCCGTCGAGTTCGCGGAGCCCCGGTCCGAGGAGGAGCCGTGGCTGCTCCTGCTGGGGGAGAACGGGGTCGGCAAGAGCACCCTGTTGAAGGCTGTGGCACTCGCACTGGTCGACGACGAGACCCGGCGTCGGCTCGTTCCCGACGCATCGACATGCGTACGACGCGACGCCCGCCGCGGCCAGGTGCGGTTGGAGTTCACCGACGGCGCGGTGGTGGAGATGCGGTTCCACAAGGACAGGAGTGAGTTCGAGCTCGTCGGTACGACGCCCGAGATCGTCGTCCTCGGTTACGGTCCTACGCGCCTGCCCCCGCCGCCGGGCTACACCCCGCAGGACGCCGCCCGGGTCGACGTCGACAATCTCTTCGACCCGTTCACTCCGCTCAGCGACGCCGAGACGTGGCTGGCCGACGTGGACGCCGTCCCCACCCGGCAGTTCAACCTGCACGCGACCTCCCTCAAGAAGCTGCTCCCGATGACGCCCGAGGACAGGCTGTATCGGCAGAGCGGCCGGCTCTACGCGACGTCGCATGGCACCCCCGCACCGTTGGCGGAGATGAGCGACGGTTTCCGGTCCGTGATCGCCATGGCGACCGACATCACCATGCAGCTCACCTCGGCGTGGGAGAGCCTCTCGTCCGCGGAGGGCCTCCTGTTGCTCGACGAGATCGAGGTGCACCTGCACCCGCAATGGCGATGGAGCATCGTCTCCATGTTGCGGACCGTGTTCCCACGGCTGCGCGTGATCGCGACCACGCATGACCCGTTGTGCCTGCAGCAGACGGGACCAGGCGAGGTCATGTTGCTGCGGCGGGATCCGGTCGAGGGTGTGCGAGCGCTGCCGCTCGACGTGCCTCCCGGCCTGCGCGCCGACCAGCTCCTCACCGGCGACTGGTTCGGGCTCACCACGACCACCGACGCCGACACGGCCACACTGCTCGAGCGGCACGGCCAACTGCTCGTGCGGGACCAGACCGCCCCGGTGCGCGCCGAACGCGCTGCCCTCGAGGGCTCGATACGGTCGCGGGTCGGCTCGTTCGCCGAGACGCCCGTCGAGCGGATGGCCCAAGAGATCGCGGCGCGGGCCGTCAAGGACGACGGTGTCGACCCCGAGCACGCCGGCGAGCAGGTGCGGCGTCGGCTGGCCGACTCGGTCCGCGAAGCAGTGGCGCAGAAGCGGGCGGCCCCACGATGATGCGCTACGCGCGACCACTGCCGGCCTCGACCTTCGAGGCGCGAGTCCAGGCGGAGCGGGCCAAGGTCCGGGCCGCCATCACGGCCGGACAGGTCCCGAAGATCGAGAAAGCGCTCTGGCAGGATTTCAAGGACGACTTCAGCGCACAGCAGCACGGGAGGTGCGGCTACTGCGAGATCAACGTCATGGTCGGCCACTTCGGCGACGTCGAGCACTTCGCTCCCAAGAACGAGGTCGCGGAGTTCCACGTGGGCGACAACGAGGGCTCGGAGGTCGAGCACCTCGCCAGCCTCAAGGGCCGTAGCCCGTCGCTCAAGATCAACCCGGGCTACTGGTGGCTCGCCTACGAGTGGGACAACTACTTGCTGTCCTGCATGATCTGCAATCAGACCTGGAAGAACTCGCTCTTCCCGGTCAAGCACCCGCCGCCGCGTGCGGGCGCGCCCCTGGAGACCGACGCCGAGTCCATCTTGCTGCTCAACCCGTTCGGCTCCCGGGACCCCGCGCGGCACCTCCGGTTCGACATCAACGGGTTCGTGAGTCCGCGCAACGGCAGCATTCACGGCCGCGAGACGATCCGCACCTGCGGACTCAACCGGCTCGCCCTCATCAACGCCCGCCAGCCTGTGGCCGAGCGCGCCTTCGCCGCCGTCGTTGACGCGCAACGGGCCGAGCTGGACGGCGTCGCCCCAGCGGACAACGAGGGCCTGCAGAATCTGCACCGGTGGGGCCAGGACGTCGAGACCGCGGTCCATCCCGGGATGGTGCGGGCGATCATCCTCGCTGAGCTCGAGCCCCTCACCTGGAACCTTCTCGACGAGCTCTTCAGCTGAGTCGCGTCACCAGGTGGATGCGATGTTCGGTGCAAGTCCACCCGGTCGGGGGACCCGACGGCGCGGCCGTCGAGGCGATCCCCTGGTCGAGGCCGTCCCGACCAGCGAGGGAGTCCGCAACGGCGGGGTCTCCTTCTGGTGGCAGCAGATCGGGATCCCGGCCGACACCCGCCCGTCGCTGCCCGGTGACACCACGGTGGACGTCGCCATCGTCGGTGCCGGCTACACCGGCCTGTGGACCGCCTACTACCTCGCGACCTTGCAACCCGACCTCAGGATCGCCGTCCTCGAAGACCAGTTCGCCGGGTTCGGCGCGTCCGGACGCAACGGCGGGTGGCTCACCAACAGTGTCACGGGCGGTCGCGAGCAGTACGTGAGGACCCACGGACGTGAGGCCGCAATCGCTCAACAGCGAGCGATGAACGCCGGAGTCGACGAAGTGATCGCTGTCGCCGACCGCGAGGGCATCGACGCCGACATCCGCAAGGGCGGCGAGCTCGTGGTGGCGCGCTCGGCGGCACAGCTCGCCCGACTCCAGGAGTCGGCCGAGGCCGAGGCGCGCTGGCCCGACACGGACGTCGTCGTCCTCGACGTCCGGGAAGCGGCCGATCGCGTCGACGTCGCAGGTGCCCGGGGCGCCCTGTGGCATCCCCACTGCGCCCGTCTCCACCCAGCGGCGCTGGCGAACGGTCTGGCTCGATCCGTCGAACGGCATGGCGTCACCATCTACGAGCAGACCCGCGTTGAGGAGATCGCCCCGGGGCGGGCCCGCACAGCACACGGCACCGTCCGCGCCGACCACGTCATCCGCGCCACCGAGGGCTTCACCGCGGACCTGCGTGGCGAGCGCCGCACCTGGCTGCCGATGAACTCGTCTCTCATCGCGACGGCACCGATCCCGGCGTCGGGGTGGTCGCAGATCGGCTGGTCGGGGCTAGAGACACTGGGCGACTTCGCGCACGTCTACATGTACGCCCAGCGCACCGCCGACGATCGGATCGCCTTCGGTGGACGCGGCGTCCCCTACCGGTTCGGATCGAGGGTCGACACCCACGGGCGGACCCAAGCCACGACGATCGCGACCTTGGGCGGTCTCCTGCGCGACTTCTTCCCGACCCTCGCCGATCACCCCGTCGAGCACGCCTGGTCCGGCGTTCTGGGAGTCCCTCGCGACTGGTCCGCCACGGTCGGCCTGGACTCCTCCACCGGCCTGGGGTGGGCCGGCGGCTACGTCGGCACCGGAGTGACGGCGGCGAACGTGGCGGGCCGCACCCTCGCCGACCTCGTCCTGCAACGCGACACCGAACTCACCACACTGCCGTGGGTCGGACACCGGACACGCCGGTGGGAGGTCGAACCGCTCCGCTGGCTGGCTGTCCGAGGCCTCTATGCCGCCTATCGAGCAGCAGACCGGTCCGAGTACGCCGGAGGCTCAGAGACTTCGTACCTTGCCCGTGTCGCGAACCGCGTGTCCGGGCGCTGAGACCTGCGCTCGCCCACCAACGACGACCGCCGGACGCTGCTGCGTCGAGGACAACGTGCTGCTCCCCGCTCTGCGACGCGACCCGCGCGCCGCCCGGCCCGACCTGCTCGAGGCCCTCGACCTGGAGGCGCTCGCTCGGCGACGGGTGGAGGAGACCTCGCTCGGTGAGCAGCAGCGCACCGCCATCGCCCGGTCGCTGGTGCTCGACCCGCGCGTCGTGGTGCTCGACGAGCCCACCGCGCACCAGGACGAGGCGCACGTCGCGCAGGTGCTCGAGGCCCTGCGTCGCGGCGCCGACGCGGGCACCGCCGTCCTGGTGGCCACCCACGACCCCGTGGTGCTGGAGGCGTCCGACCGGGTGGTGGCCCTGCTCGACGGCCGCACCTCGGGCTGACCCGCGCGGGTTCAGGCGACGTCTCCGCGCTCGTGCTCGACCGCGGATTCTGACCCGGAATGACCATGGCCCCGACCGGATCGGGGGGTGCACATTGGGGCGTGCTCCGACTCGTCACCGCCCTGGCCGCCGCGGCTCTCGTCGCCGCCACCCTGTCCGCGCCGCCGGGCGGCGCCACCGTCGACGCCACCCTCGACAGCCGCGGCGAGGCGCCGTCCGAGCGCGGTGCCCCGGGGTCGTGGACCAAGGTGTCGTCGGGCACGGGCAGCATCACGTTCGCGTCGAGCCTCTACCGCACGGCCGACGGCATGCTCCATGTCGTCTACCCGCGCAGCGTCGGGGCGGCCGGGCAGCTCGGTCACACGGCCATCCGTCCCAGCGGCAGCACGGCGTCGCAGAGCACGATCCTCCCGAGTCCGTGGACGAACGTGGAGACGTCGCCGATCGTCATGGCCGGCCCGTCGGGAGGCCTGCGGGTCGTGTTCGGTGGCGCGCAGACGACGTCGCCCGGGTTCTGGTCCAACGGGCGGATGTACACCCTCACGGCCCCGGCGTCCGGCGCCACCTGGACCCTGCCGGCGGAGGCGGTCGGCAACAGCGGCGCGGCCTTCGGCAGCTTCGGCACCGGCGGCACCACACTGGCCGACGGCACTCCGGTGGCGGCGTTCCCGCTCAACTCCAGCATCACCTGGCACACCGGCACCGGGCCCGATCCCGACCAGTCGTTCACCGTGGCCTCGTGCTGCGCCTACGACATGGCGATGGTCCGCTCGGGAAACCAGGTCTGGGTCGGCTGGTACGCCAACGGCGCCAGCACGGCCACCAACGGCACCTTCGTGCGGCAGATCGCGCCCACCCTCGGCCCGATCCTGAAGGCGCCCGGGTCGAGCGTGGGAACCTCCTCCGTGCCGACGGAGCGGGTGGCGCTCGCCGCTCGCGCGGGCGGCGGGGTCTACGTGGCCTACTGCTCGGGACCCCCGAACTGCAGCGGCGTCCGGTTGTGGCGCGTGGGCGCCTCCAGCGCGCGGCCCGTGCCCGGCAGCCGCTACGCCGACCGCATCGCGCTGTCCGCGGCCCCCGGCGGTCGGCTCTGGCTGGCCTGGAGCAACAACATCCCGCGGGTGAAGGCGGTCCGCACCAACCCGGCTGCCACCCGCTTCGGGGTGCTACGCGACGTCGGCGTCCCGCGCGGCCGCAATGCCGTCCACGCCCTCGCGCTCGAGGGCTCGCGTGGCCGCGGTGACGTCGTCATCAACGTGGGTGACGCGTTCTGGCACACCCAGGTGTTGGCAGGGCTGACGTTGACGGCCTCGCCCGCACGGTGGCCGCGCACCCAGCGCCGGACGGTGACGTTCACCGTCGCCGATGCCGGTGTGAGGGTCGCCGGCGCCCTGGTCCGGGCCGGGTCCGGTAGCTGCCGTACCACCGCCCGAGGCACGTGCCGGATCGCCTTCCCGCCGCGGGCCCGGCCGGCCCGGCTCATTGCGCGCGCGACCAAGTCCGGTTACGCGCCGGGCGTCCGTGCGCTCCGGGTGACGTCAGGGTGACCTGAGCCGCGCGAGCGGCTCTCAGACGACGTCGTCGCTCTCGTCCGGCGAGTCGTCGGCCTCGTCGACGCTCCACTTCAGCTGGAACTCGACCTCCTCCTCGCCGTCGCCGCGCTCGTGCTCGACCGAGAACTCCGCCCGCGCCGGCACCCGGAACCGCTCGCCGGCGATCTGGATGCGGAACGACTTACCGGTCTCCAGAGCGTCGGCCAGCCGGCGCAGCTTGGCGACGATGTCGTCGGTGGCGTAGATGCGCTCGACGTCGCGGTCTTCCTTTGTCATGTCGTCAACCTACGAGTGGTGGCAAGACGGTCCGTTGGTCGACCCGGTCGGGGATCGTCCGGTTCGCGGTGAATAGTGGTGTCGCCGAGCACCGAGCATCGATCACGAGGAGCGTGTCACCCATGGCCGAGGTCCTGCTGTTCCATCACATCCAGGGCCTGACGCCCGGGGTGCAGGCGTTCGCCGACGACCTGCGGGCCGGCGGCCACACCGTGCACACCCCCGACCTGTACGGGGGACGGACCTTCGCCACGATCGAGGAGGGTGCTGCGTTCTGCCAGGGTGCCGACGCCCCCGACCTCGACGCCCTGGCCGACGTCGCGGCCGACGACCTGCCGTCGGGACTGGTGTTCGCCGGGATCTCCTCGGGGGTGATGCAGGCGCAGCGGATGGCCCAGACCCGCGACGGCGCCCGCGGCGCACTGCTCATCGACTCCTGCGTCCCGATCACCGGCGAGTGGGCGTTCGGGCCCTGGCCGGACGGCGTCGCCGCGCAGATCCACGGCAAGGACGACGACCCGTTCTTCGCGCACGAAGGTGACATCGACGCCGCCCGGGCCCTTGTCGAGGCGGTGGCCGACGCCGAGCTGTTCGTCTACCCCGGCGAGCAGCACCTGTGGGTCGACCGGTCCCTGCCCGCCCACGACCCCGAGGCAGCCGCGCTGCTGACCAGTCGGGCGCTGGAGTTCCTCGGTCGCCTGGGATGAACGTCCGCGTCGAGACCGCAGGGCCGGTCACCACCGTCGTCCTCGACCGGCCGGAGGTGCGCAACGCCGTCGACCGGGCGACCGCCGAGGCACTGGCGGAGGCGTTCCGCGCCTTCGACGCCGACGATGACCAGCACGTCGCGGTCATCACCGGCGCCGGCGGCACCTTCTGCGCCGGCGCCGACCTGGCCGCCATGGACAACCGGGTCGAGCCGGACGGCGACGGGCCGATGGGTCCGACCCGGATGCGGCTCGGCAAGCCGGTGATCGCTGCCGTCGAGGGCTACGCCGTCGCCGGCGGCCTCGAGCTCGCTCTCTGGGCCGACCTGCGGGTGGCGGCCCGCGACGCGACCTTCGGGGTGTTCTGCCGCCGGTGGGGAGTGCCCCTGATCGACGGAGGCACGGTGCGGCTGCCGCGGCTGGTCGGCACCGGCCGGGCGCTCGACCTGGTGCTCACCGGTCGCGCCGTCGACGCCGACGAGGCGATGCGCATCGGTCTGGCCGACCGGGTGGTCGAGCCGGGAACGGCCCGCGCGGCTGCGGAGGCGCTCGCGCGCGACATCGCGGCGTTGCCTCAGGCGTGCCTGCGCGGCGACCGGGCGGCGCTGCTCGACGCCGAGGGCCGTCCGGAGGACGACGGGCTGCGGATCGAGCTCGAGCACGGGCTGGCGTCGCTGCATGCCGGGGCACTGGACGGCGCCGCGCGGTTCGTCGCCGGCGAGGGACGCCACGGCCGGGCGTAGCCCGGCTTCAGCCTTCTGCAGTGCCGTTTCCTGAGGGGTTCGGGTGCCGTCGACCGCTCCTACGTTGGACGGACGCCCACATCCGAAGGAGCGCACGTGACTCGATCCATCCGCAACGGTGCGATGGCCCTGGCCGTCGTCTCCGGTCTCACCCTGACCGGCTACGCGACGTCCGGCCCCGCCACCGCGTCCGGTGACCCCGGGCTCGCACCCCTCGTCAAGGCCGAGCCCGACTCGGCCATCATCGGCCGCTACATCGTGGTGCTCGACGACACCGGAGGCGCCGCCGCGACGGCGAAGGCCACCGACGCCGCCGCCGACCGCGCCCGTGACGACGGCGGCCAGGTCGTGCGCGAGCTCGACGCCGTCGGCGGTTACGTCGTGGCGCTCTCGGCGAGCGAGCTGGCCGAGGTCCGGCAGGACCCCGCCGTCGCCTACGTCGAGCAGGACGCCGTCGTGCAGGCCTCCGACACCCAGTCGCCCGCCACCTGGGGCCTCGACCGGATCGACCAGCGCAACCTGCCGCTGAACAACTCCTACACCTACAACGCCACCGGCGCCGGCGTCACCGCCTACATCATCGACACGGGCATGAACACCGCCCACAACGAGTTCGGCGGCCGCACCGCCCCCGGCTTCTCCTCCGACGGCCTCGGCACCATCGACTGCAACGGGCACGGCACGCACGTCGCCGGCACCGTCGGCGGATCGACCTACGGCGTCGCGAAGGCCGTCACCCTCGTGCCGGTGAAGGTGCTCAACTGCGCCGGTTCCGGCACCAACTCCGGCGTCATCGCCGGCATGGACTGGGTGGCCCAGAACGCCAGCGGTCCGTCGGTCGCCAACATGAGCCTCGGTGGCGGCGCCTCCCAGGCCACGGACGACGCGGTCGCGCGCATGACCTCGGCCGGCGTCACCGTCGCGGTCGCCGCGGGCAACGAGAGCCAGAACGCGTGCAACGTGTCGCCGGCCCGCGCGCCCAGCGCCATCACGACGGGCGCCACCACCAACACCGACGCCAAGGCCTCGTACTCGAACTTCGGCTCGTGCGTCGACGTGTTCGCCCCGGGGAGCAACATCACCTCGGCGTGGTGGACGACGAACTCCTCCACCAACACCATCTCGGGCACCTCGATGGCCTCGCCGCACGTGGCGGGCGTGGCCGCGCTGTACCTGCAGGGGAACCCGTCGGCCTCGCCGGCCGCCGTGACGTCCGCGATCACCAGCGGCGCCACGCCGGGCGTCGTGTCCGGCCCGGGCAGCGGGTCGCCCAACCTGCTGCTCTACTCGCTGATCTGAAGCGGCCAGACGGCGAACCACCCACCGGCCTCCGAGCACTCGCTCGGGGGCCGGTGGTGCGCCCGGACTTGCCAACAGGTGCAGTGCTCGTTTCTGAGGGGGTAGCGAGTGCCGGGCCGCTCCTAGGTTGAGCGCGCCGGGCCGGGGCCACGGGGCCTCGGATCACACCCGGTATCCCCCTAGGAGCACACGTTGACCCGATCGATCCGCATCGGCGCGGCGGCCCTCACCACGATGGCCGGTCTCACCCTGACCGGCCTCGCGACCGCCACCACCGCCACCGCCACCGGAGACCCCGGACTGGCACCCCTGAAGAAGACCGACGGCGCCGCAGCCGTCGACGGCCGCTACATCGTCGTCCTCAACCCGTCCGCCGGCACCGACGCAGCGGCCGACCGCGCCCGCGACGACGGTGCGACCGTCGTCCGGGAGCTCGACACGTTCGGCGGCTACGTCGCCAAGCTCTCGGCGAGCGAGCTCACCGCGGTCCGGCAGGACCCGGCCGTCGCGTACGTCGAGCAGGACGCCGTCGTGCGGGCCTCCGACACCCAATCGCCCGCCACCTGGGGCCTGGACCGGGTCGACCAGCGTGACCTCCCACTCAACAACTCCTACACCTACAACGCCACCGGCTCCGGCGTGCGGGCGTACATCATCGACACGGGCATCCTCACCACCCACAGCCAGTTCAGCGGCCGGACGGCGGCGGGCTACTCCGCCATCAACGACGGCCGCGGCACCACCGACTGCAACGGCCACGGCACCCACGTCGCCGGCACCGTCGGCGGCTCGACCTACGGCGTCGCCAAGGCGGTCACCCTGATCCCGGTGCGCGTGCTCGACTGCGCCGGCTCCGGCACCAACTCCGGCGTCATCGCCGGCATGGACTGGGTGGCCAACAACGCCACCCGGCCGGCGGTCGCCAACATGAGCCTCGGCGGCGGTGCCTCCCAGGCCGTCGACGACGCCGTCGCCCGGATGACCTCGGCCGGCGTCACCGTCGCCGTGGCCGCGGGCAACGAGAACCAGAACGCGTGCAACGTGTCGCCGGCCCGCGCGGCCAGCGCGATCACCACCGGCTCCACCACCAACACCGACGCCCGTTCCTCGTTCTCCAACTACGGCTCCTGCGTCGACGTGTTCGCGCCGGGCAGCAACATCACCTCGGCCTGGTACACCTCGACGTCGGCCACCAACACCATCTCGGGCACCTCGATGGCCTCGCCGCACGTGGCGGGCGTCGCCGCGCTGTACCTGCAGGGCAACCCGTCGGCCTCCCCGGCGGCTGTGACCAGCGCCATCACCGGCACCGCCACCACCGGCAAGGTCACCAACGCCGGCTCCGGCTCGCCGAACCGGCTGCTCTACTCGCTGCTCACCGGCGGCGGCACCAACCCGCCGACGAACCCGGCCTGCGACGAGACCGTGTCCGGCTCGGTCAGCGCGCGCACCGAGGTCTCCGCCGTCTCCTTCACCACCACCGGCGGCACGCTCACCGGCTGCCTGACCGGACCGTCCGGCACCGACTTCGACCTCTTCCTCGACCGCTGGAACGGGTCGAGCTGGGTCGAGGTGGCCGCCGGCGAGGGCGCGACGTCGACCGAGAACGTCACCTACAACGCGTCGTCGGGCCAGTACCGCTGGGTCGTCTACGCCTACTCCGGCTCCGGCTCGTTCACGCTGAAGCACGGTCGCCCCTGATCGGGCGCGCCTGACGGCAACCGCCACCGGCCCTCGACTCCTGCGTCGAGGGCCGGTGGCATGCTCGGCGCATGCCGAACGACGAGGTCTCCTGGTTCGCGAGCCCCGCCGACGCCGGCACCCGGCTGCACGACACCGGCTACCTCGCCGACGGCGCCACCGCCACCACGGCCTATCTCGCCGGCCGGCTGGAGAAGCCGCTGCTGGTCGAGGGACCGGCCGGAGTCGGCAAGACCGAGCTGGCCAAGGCCGTCGCCCGCGCCACCGGCGCCGACCTGGTGCGGCTGCAGTGCTACGAGGGGCTCGACGAGGCGCGGGCGCTGTACGAGTGGAACTACAAGAAGCAGCTCCTGCGCATCCAGGCCACCGGCACCGACCAGGCGTGGAGCGAGACCCACGACGACATCTTCACCGAGGAGTTCCTCCTCACTCGCCCACTGTTGACAGCGATCCGGCGCGATGAGCCCACCGTGCTGCTGATCGACGAGGTCGACAAGACCGACATCGAGGTCGAGGGCCTGCTGCTCGAGGTGCTCTCGGACTTCCAGGTCACCGTGCCCGAGCTCGGCACCATGAGCGCCAGCCGGCGGCCGTTCGTCGTCCTCACCTCGAACGCGAGCCGGGAGCTCTCCGAGGCCCTCAAGCGGCGCTGCCTCTACCTTCACCTCGACTACCCGGACGCCGAGCGCGAGCGCGCGATCGTCGGCTCGCAGGTGCCCGACCTGGACGACCGGGTGACCGAGCAGCTGGTGGCCACCGTGGCTCGGCTGCGCGAGCTGGAGCTCAAGAAGGCGCCGTCGATCGCGGAGTCGGTCGACTGGGCCCGCACGCTGGTCGCGCTGGAGATCCGCGACCTCGACGAGCAGGCGGTGGCCGAGACCCTGGGCGTGGTGCTCAAGCACGAGTCCGACCACCGCAAGGCGGTCACCGAGCTCAAGCTGCGCGCCAGCGGTGGTTGAGGTGCGAGCGCAGCGAGCCTCGAAACCGACGAGCGGTCTCGTCGACCGCCACATCGCCTTCCTCGAGGCGCTGCGCCGGGCCGGGCTGGCGGTGTCCCTGGCCGAGGACCTCGACGCCGTCGCGGCTCTGACCGCCGTGCCCTGGCACGACCGGGCGGTCGTGCGCGACGCGTACGCGGCCACGCTGGTGAAGCGGCAGGCGCAGCGCCCCACCTTCGACAGCCTCTTCGACGTCTACTACCCGCGGATGGTGGGTGGCGGCGTCGCGAGCACCGAGCCGGAGGCCGCCGACGAGCCGCCGGTGCGCGACAACCCGGAGGCGCTCACCGACTTCCGCGACCGGCTCGCCGAGGCGCTGGAGGCCGGCGACGAGCGTGCGCTGGCGCGGCTCGCCGCGGAGATGGTCGGCCGGTTCGGCGCGATGCCGGGCCGCGGCCCCGGGCTCTCGTCGTGGTCGGCCTACACCGCGCTGCAACGGGTCTCGCCCCAGGAGCTCACCGACCGGATCACCCGGGCGCTGCTGGACTCCGGGCTCTCCGCCGACGAGGCGGAGCGGGGAGCCGGGCGCCGGATCGCGGCGTTCACGGCCAGCGTCGAGGCCGACGCCCGCCGCCGGATCGCGGAGGAGAAGGGCGCCGACCACGTGGCCGACGTCGCCGTCCGGCCCACCCTCGACCGGATCGACTTCACCTCCGCCCGCCGCACCGACCTCGAGCAGATGCGCCGCGAGATCCAACCCCTGGCGCGGCGGCTGGCCACGCGCCTCACCAAGGAGCACCACGCCCGCCGCCGCGGGCCGCTGGACTTCCGCCGCACCGTCCGCGCCTCGATGTCCACCGGGGGAGTGCCGCTCACCACCCACCACCGCCCGAAGCGGCCGCACCGCACCGAGCTGGTGGTGCTCTGCGACGTCAGCGGGTCGGTGGCGCACTTCGCGTCGTTCACGCTGCTCCTCGTCTTCGCGCTGCGCGACCAGTTCCAGAAGGTGCGCGCCTTCACGTTCATCGACCACGTGCACGAGGTCACCGGCCACTTCAAGCCCGGCGCCGACGTCGGAGAGGTGATGGCCGACCTCGCCGCCAGCACCGCGCACGCCGCGCTGTGGGGCCGCACCAACTACGGCCGGGCCTTCACGAAGTTCGCCGAGGAGCACGCCGACGCCGTCGGCCCGAAGACGTCGCTGCTGGTGCTCGGCGACGCCCGCTCCAACTACAGCGACCTCGCCGAGGGCGTGCTCCGCGACCTCGCCGGCACCGCCCGCCACTCCTGGTGGCTCAACCCCGAGCACCGACGGCACTGGGGCACCGGCGACTCCGCCGCCCCCACCTACGGCGACATCGTGCCGATGGTCGAGTGCCGCAACCTGGCTCAGCTGGGCGAGTTCGTGCACGACCTCGCGTGTAGCACGACTGAACCGACGCGCGACCCGCTCGCTGGTGGTCGCCGCCTCGAAGCGGCTCGATGACACAAGCGACGTGTCGGCCCACGCCAGGCGCGACGCGAACGGGCTTGGACGAGAGCGCTCCGGGCCGGGATCCAACCGACGGGTCGAGCGTGGCCGGACCGATCGCTCAGCCCCGAGATACCCGAGCTCGCGCAGCCGGTCGAGCTCGGCGCGGAGCTCGGGGTGGGTGGCCTGGTCGGCGGCGCGGCCGCCGGCGACGTAGGGGCTCTCGCCGTCGGTGACGGCGGCGGCGTCGTACACGACAGTGACCCGGTTGCCGGCGCCGGCGTTGACGAGCGAGCCGAGCAGGGCGACGGGGTCGGAGCGGTCCTCGAGCGCCAGCACCCGGGTGGTCTCGGGGATCCGGGGCACGTGCGCGGACGGCGCGCCGGCGATGACCACCTGGTCGACCACGAACGTCGTGGATGCGCTGACCGTGGCCGCGATCTCCGCGGCGGCGACGCCGCCGTAGCTGGTGCCGACGAGCATCACGTGCGGCTGCTCGCCGGACGTCCGGTCGTCGTCGACCGCCTGCTCGATGGCGCGCACCACGTCGTCGCCGTAGGACGACGTGTCGCCGCCGACGAGGCGCAGCCGGCGGCCGTCGGCGCCCCGGCCGGGACCGGGCAGGAGGCAGACGAAGCGGTGCGGGGCCACCTGGCGCACGACGACGGCGGCCGTCGTCCGGCCCACCTCGCCGAGCAGGTCGGCGAGGGTGGCGGGCGCGGTGCCCTCGGTGGTCTCGACCGTGGCGGCGGGGTCGGCCTCGGCCACCACGTCGCCGGCCACGTCGCGCACCGCGGCGTCGATGGAGCCGGGGAGCGGGGCCACCCCGAGCGCCCGCAGCCCGCCGGGCGCGGCGGCCCGGCCGGACTCACCGGCCAGCACGCCGGAGGTGAGCAGCGAGCGCATCTGGAGGCCGTCGAGCAGCCCGCCACCGCCACTCGCGACGTGCTCCATGAGCTCCGGGTTGGAGTCGGCGAGCTCGTCGAGGTAGGCGGCGACGCCGTCGCGGTCGAGCACATCGGTCTCGATGAGCCCGGCGGAGACGATGGCACCGCCCAGCGCGACCTCGGGCGCGAGGTAGCCGATGGCGCGTCCGGCGATGGAGCCGAGGGTCTGGTAGGCCGCTTCCTGGAGCTCGTCGATCCACCGGTAGGTGAGCACGGTGGCCCGCACCACGAGGGCGTCGGCGTCCAGCTCGACGGAGCGGGTGAGCAGGCCGCGCCGGCCGGTCGTGGCCGCGAGCACGTCCTCCTCGGCCTGCGCGTGGGTGGCCGGCGAGAGCGGCTCGGAGTCGGCGAAGGCGGGGTCGGCGACGATCTCGGCTCCGAGCCGCGAGCGCTGCCGCATCTCCTCGCCGACGTCGTCGAAGAGGGCGGCGAGCCGCATCATCCGGTCGTACTTGTCCTGGAGGTCAGCGGCCTCGGCCTCGGTGCGCGGCACCGGGCGACGCTCCGCCGCCGCCGCTGCCACGACGTCGGGCTGCTCGGCTGTCTGGCTGGTCGGGCTGCTCGGTCATCGCGCCACCCTCCCGACCTGGGCGAGCACCGGGGCCAGGTCGGTGGCCAGCTCCGCCGGCGTGGCCGTGACGAGGGTGACCCGCGACGAGCCGGTGGACAGGTGCGGACGCAGCGAGCGCCAGCCGTCGGACAGCAGCACCCACGACCGGACGCCGACGACGTCGGTGGTGTCGCCGGTGACGTCGGCCACGAGCGCCCGCAGCCGGCCGCGGGACTCCGAGCTCAGGGCGCCGAGGATCGTGACCACCTCGGCGTGCCCGAGGGGCCGGCGCTCGGCGTCGAGCACCTCGCCGTCGTGGCGGGCCGCCAGCACGGGCACGAGGTCGGCCCGGCCGCTGGTGACGGCCTCGGCGGCCGCGTCGAGCAGCTCGTAGGGGAGGTCGACGCCGGCCGGCACCGCCGACCCGCGTACCGCGAGGTCCTCGGGCAGCACGGCCACCCGGCCCAGCTCGGCGGGCCAGGCGGAGGTGGGGTACCAGGCGAGCTCGAAGACGACGCCGTCGCAGGTGGCGAGCGCGGCCACCGCCTCGCCGGCCTGGCGGTGCCAGGCCTTCACCTGGACGCC
The DNA here is from genome assembly GCA_963808855.1 of uncultured Actinomycetota bacterium. Classification (GTDB taxonomy): domain Bacteria; phylum Actinomycetota; class Actinomycetes; order Propionibacteriales; family Nocardioidaceae; genus Nocardioides. The sequence goes on from CAWEHA010000014.1 coordinate 185,116, forward strand.
GCCCGGGCCGTCGACCGCGACGTCGAGGTCGACCGCCACCTCGGGGGTGGCGAGCAGTCCGACCGCGCCGAGCAGGCCGTCGTCGACAGCACCGCCGACGAGCAGGCCGCGCCGCGCCAGGCTGACGTCCGGCTCATGCAGGGCGGCGACGGCCGCGGCGTACGCCTGGTGCTCGGTGGTGGCGGGCGAGGCGCCGAGCCGGCCCTCGAGCGTCGGCGCCTCGGACGGCTCGGCGAGCACGAAGGGCAGCGGGGCGTCGCCGGCGCTGCGGGCGACGAGCTGGAGCTCCGGGAGGGTGAGCGTGACCCGGCGGGGGAGTGCGTCGAGCACGCCGGCCGGCGACGGTGGCGGGGTGCCGAGGTCGATGGTGCTCATGTGTCGTCCCCGCTGCGCAGGCCGGGCAGGTCGACCTCGAGCCAGTCGCGGTGGCCGGGCTCGGGCGGCTCGAATCCCGCCAGCGTCACGTCGTCGGGGTCGGGGTCGACCCGGACCCCGGAGTCGTCGCCGGCGTCGCGGGCTCGGGCGACGCGGGTGCGGGCCTCGGCGACCAGGTCGGCCGCGTCGCGCTCGACGTTCGCGATCTGCTCCTGGAGCCGGTCGACCTCGACCAGATGCTTCTCCAGCGAGTCGGCGGCGGTCTCGTGCCGCTCCGCGGCGGCTCGCAGGTCGCTCGCGCGCTCGGCGACCCGCAGCCGGAGAGTGTCGGCGGCCCGACCGGTCCAGCCCACGGCGTCGGTGCGGCCGACCACCTGGTCGGCGAGAACCCGGACGCCGGAGGCCTGCTCGCGTAGTTGGTCGACGCGGCGGCGCAGCACGTCCACGTCGCCGTAGGGCGAGTTCGTGTCGGCCACGACCCGTCACCTCCCCGTACCCCGGTTCGTTGGACAGAACAGGACCGTCCCACAGCGGCCCCCACGCTCCGCGCGTTCCCGCTATCCTCCCCCGTCAAACCCTCGGGGGTCACGCCGCCCGAAGGAGAGCCCATGATCCGGCCGGCCCGCATCCTCGCCGTCCTCCTCACCACGCTGGCCGTCGCACTCGCGCCGCTGTCCGGCGGTGCCGAGGCGGCGGCGCCCGCGCGGTCCGCATCGGGTCAGGAGGGAACCGACCGGCCGGCCCGGCCCGGGATGAAGCGGGTGGTGTTCGTCGGCAACAACTGGGCCGGCACCGCCGACGTCGTCGAGCCCACCTCCTTCCGGCGGATGGGGCGGATCAACGTGATCCCCGACTACGAGGCGCGGATGCAGGAGATCGCCACCAACCCCTACCGGCTGGCGTACTTCCTCGGCATCCGCGAGCTCATCGGCGAGGGCAACGACCAGTTCGTCGACGACATGTACACCTCCAACGACGGGCGGCTGGTCGTCGTCTCCCGGCCCTCCTTCGCCGACGTGGTGGCGATCAACCTGCGCACCCACCGGATCGTCTGGCGATTCCAGGTGGCCGGCGTCCGCTCCGACCACATGGCGGTCTCGCCCGACGGCACCCGCGTCATCGTGAGCGCCTCCACCGGCAACGTCGTGCACGTGCTCCGGATGCGCGACGGCAGGCAGGTCGGGCGGTTCAAGTCCGGCGGGTCGCCACACGAGAGCGTGTTCATCGACGGCGGCCGGAGGATCCTGCACGCCAGCATCGGCATGGTCTACAGCCCGTTCGACCGCCCCGTGGCCGACCCGACGAAGCAGGAGCGGGTGCTGCAGATCGTCAACGCCCGCACCATGAAGATCGAGCGCCGCTACAACCTGCGCAAGGCCCTCGACCGCCGCGGGATGGACAACGTGTCGATCGCCGTCCGCCCGATGACGCTCTCGCCGAACGAGCGGAAGTTCTACTTCCAGCTCTCGTTCTTCCACGGCTTCGTCGAGCTCGACCGGCGCACCGGGCGCATCACGCGCGTGAAGCGGCTGCCGAACCTCATCAAGGACACCCCGCGGGAGGCGTACCTGCTCGACTCGGCGCACCACGGGATCGCGATGAACCCCGCCGGCACGAAGATCTGCGTCGCCGGCACCATGTCCGACTACGCCACCGTGGTGAACGCTCGGAACTTCCGGCGCGGCAAGCTGCTCAAGGGCGGGCTGAAGCCGTACTGGGTGACGCCGAGCCGGGACGGGCGCTACTGCTACATCTCGTGGTCGGGCTCCGACCGGATCTCCCGGATCTCCTACCGCACCGGCCGCATCTCCGGCAGCGTGCGCGTGGGCGACCACCCGCAGCGGATCCGCAACGGCGTCATCCGGCGCGCGTTCCTGCCGCTCGGCTTCCACCAGGCCTCCGCGCCGGCGCGCACCAGCGGGCGGACGGCGTGGGAGCGGCCCACCGGCTGAGGGTGTCGAAAAAGACCGAAAACCATTGCCAGCACGTTTCGTGAACGCTAACAATGGCGGTCGAACCCCACACCGTCGTGCGTTCCACCGGCCGTGCCGGCTCCCCCCATTTCGCAGGTTGTTCCTTCCGGCATCACGTTGTGAGCGTTCACAACCGGCCTGCCCTCTCGGGCCGCAGGAGGCAACCCCATGACCCAGCTGGAGCACGTCACCCCTCGGCCCGCGGTGTCCCGTCGCCGCTTCGTGCAGGGCTCGGCCATCGGCGCCGCCGGGATCGCCGGCGGCGCGCTCGCCCTCCACCCCGGGGTGGCCTCCGCCGCCGTGAAGCCGCGCGCCATCCCGTACGTCGGCGCGGGGAGCACCGCCGCGGTGCGGCCGTTCCGCCTCACCGACGTCGCGCTCGGCCAGGGGCTGTTGCAGGAGAAGCGCGACCGGATGAAGGCCTGGCTGCGCCAGTTCGACGAGCGCCGGTTCCTGGTGCTCTTCAACAACCAGGCCGGCCGTCCCAACCCGCCGGGCGTCTCGGTGCCGGGCGGCTGGGAGAACGGCGGGCTGCTGAGCGGCCACTGGGCGGGTCACTACCTCACCGCGCTCGCGCAGGCCCACGCCGACGGCGGCGAGCAGGTGTTCAAGGACAAGCTCGACTTCATGGTCGAGGAGCTGGCGGCGTGTCAGCAGGCCATCACGGAGCGGATGGGCGGCGGCGGCCCGCAGGAGCCCCCGCCGGAGCCGGTGATCGTGCGTGTGCCCGGGAAGTTCGGCCAGGCACTGCGCCTCAACGGCCCCAGCGACGCCGAGTACCTGCGGCTTCCGCAGGAGGCGGTCTCGCAGCTCCAGAACTTCACGATCGCCACCTGGGTGAACCTCGGCTCGACCCAGAGCTGGTCGCGGATCTTCGACTTCGGCTCGGGCTCCGCGGTCAACATGTTCCTCACCGCCCGGTCGGGCTCCGGCATGCCGCGCTTCGCGATCACCACCTCCGGCTCCGGTGGCGAGCAGCAGGTGAACGGCACCACCGCTGTCCCGGTGGGCAGCTGGGTGCACCTCGCCGTCACGCTCGCGGGCGGCACCGGCACGCTGTACGTCAACGGAGCGCCGGCCGGCACCAACCCGAGCATGACGCTGAAGCCGACCGACCTCGGCGTTCCCGGCAACGTGTGGATCGGACGCTCGCAGTACGGCGACGCGCTCCTCGACGCCGCCATCGACGAGTTCCACATCTACGACCGCGCCCTCACCCCGGCCGAGATCACCTCGCTCCAGGGCTCGACCGGCAGCGGGAACATCGCCGCCTACCGCTTCGACGAGCAGGGCGGCGCGAGCGCCGAGGACTCCTCGCCCAACGGGCGTGACGCCGGCATCGTGGCCGCCGTCGAGGAGGACGAGGCCGCGTGGGAGCCCACGCACCCCGGCTACCTCGGCGCTCTTCCCGGAGGACGCCGTCATCCGCCTCGGCCCGCCGCGCTTCGCCGTCTACGGCGGCAACCTCGACGCCAACGTGTGGGCGCCCTGGTACACCCAGCACAAGATCATGCGCGGGCTCATCGACGCCTACGTGCTGACCGGCAACCGGACCGCGCGCAACGTCGTGGTGAAGATGGCGGACTGGGCGCACCTCGCGCTCACGGTGGGCGACAAGAACCACCCCGACTACGAGGGGCCGATCACCCGCGACGACCTCAACTTCATGTGGGACACCTACATCGCCGGCGAGTACGGCGGCGCCAACGAGGTGTTCCCCGAGATCTACGCGCTCACCGGCGACGAGAAGCACCTGGACACCGCCAAGCTGCTTCGACAACCGGGAGTCGCTCTTCGGCGCCTGCAAGGAGAACCGCGACATCCTCGTCGTGACGGACCCCTCGGAGTACGGGCGCCGACGTCCGGCCCGGCTGCACGCCAACCAGCACGTGCCCAACTTCACCGGCTACCTGCGGGTCTTCGAGCAGTCCGGCGAGCGGGAGTACCACCGGGTGGCCCGCAACTTCTACGGCATGGTGGTGCCGCACCGGATGTTCGCCAATGCCGGTACGAGCGGCAACTACCCGGGGTCGAACAACAACATCGAGATGTTCCAGAACCGGGGCAACATCGCCAACGCGATCGCCGCCGGGGGTGCCGAGAGCTGCACCACCTACAACCTGGTGAAGCTCGCGAGCAACCTCTTCTACCACCAGCCCGACCCCGCCTACATGGAGTACGTCGAGCGAGCCATCTTCAACCACGTCGCCGGCACCCGCGCCGACACCGACTCGGTCTCCAACCCGCAGCTCACCTACTTCCAGCCGCTGACGCCCGGCGTCGGCAAGTCCTACGGCAACACCGGTACCTGCTGCGGCGGCAGCGGTCTCGAGAGCCACACGAAGTACCAGGAGACGGCGTTCGCGCGGTCGGCCGACGGCAGGACGCTGTGGGTGAACCAGTACATCCCGGCCACCCTGGCCTGGGACGAGGAGGACGTCGTCGTCCGTCAGGTCACCTCCTTCCCACGGGTCGGGTCGTCGCGGCTGGTGATCCAGGGGAGGGGCCGGTTCGACCTGAAGCTCCGGGTGCCCGAGTGGGCCACCAAGGGGTTCCGGGTCCGGGTCAACGGCCGCCGGACCGGACCGGAGCGACCCCGGCCGAGCAGCTACGTGACGCTGCGGCGCTCCTGGCGCCATGGCGACACCGTCGAGATCTCGATGCCCTTCAGCGTGCGGATCGAGCGCGCGTCCGACCGGCCCGACACCCAGGCCGTGTTCTGGGGCCCGCTGCTCATGCCGATCCTCGGCGACCCCGGGGATGCCGGCGCCTTCCGCGAGCTCAGCCTCTACCGGCACCTCAAGCTCGACGGCGACTACGGCCGCGCGGCCATCATCGGGGCCGGACGCTCCCCGGCCGGCGACCCGCTGCTCACCACGCACGGTCTGCAGCTGCGGCCCTGGTACGTCGGCGACACCCAGGCGCACTCGGCGTACTTCCGGCGCGTGGAGCCGACGATCGTGTTCGGCCGCGCCGACACGGGCGTGCCGAACTACAAGCGCGACGACGACCTGCCGCGCTACGACGTCCCGGTCGAGGGGATCGAGTCACCCGGTGACGACGGGCTGACGTTCCTCGACCTCGTGTGGGACGAGGCGCCCTTCCGCAGTCACGGCGAGTTCGTCTCGAGGGTGGCGCGCACCGCCGACCGCTTCGTCCAGGCGCGCCAGATGAGCAGGACCGAGCGGGATCGCGTGATCGCGGCCGCGGTCGACTCGAGGCGGGAGCTGGCCGTCTGAGCGGTGCGGGGGTGCCCGGCCCCTCCGAGCTGTGGGACCCGGCCACGCGCCGGGACCCGCACCCGTTCTACGACCGCGTCCGTGAGGCCGGCCGGCCCGTCGTCCAGGTCGATCCGGCCGGAGACCGGATGTGGGTGGTGGCCGGCTACGACGACGTCCTGGCCGGCCTGCAGCACCCCGACCTCGGCCATGAGGTGCACCGGCATCGGCCCGGGGGCGCCGCCCCGCCGCCGACCGAGCGCGCCGCTCGGGTCGCTGCCCGCCAGCTCATCAGCATCGACCCGCCCGACCACACTCGACTGCGCCGCCTGGTCGGCCCGGACTTCACCGCGCGGGCGGTGGCGGCGCTGGAGCCGGTGGTGCGCGAGGTCGTGGGCGGGACCATCGACCGCATCCGGACCCCCGGCACCTTCGACGCCGTGGGTGAGCTCGCCGATCCGCTGCCGGTCGCCGTCATCGCCGAGCTGGTGGGGGTGCCACGCGAGGACCGGGCCCGCTTCCGCGCCTGGTCGTCCCACATCGTCTCCGACGACGACCCGCACGGCGCGGCCTCCGAGGCGTTCCTCGACTACATCGATGCCCTCGCCGACCATCGCCGTGGTGCCCCCGCCGACGACCTCCTCTCGCGCCTGGTCGCCACCGAGGGCGCGGGTGCCGAGGACGGCCTGGACCGCGACGAGCTGCTGGCGATGGTGCAGCTCCTCCTCGTGGCCGGGCAGGAGACCACGGTCGACCTCGTGGCCAACGCCCTGCGGCTGCTGCTGTCCCACCCCCAGCACTGGGAGGCGCTCGTCGCGGCCCCCTGGCGGACGGCGGCGGTCGTGGAGGAGACCCTGCGGTTCCGTGGCCCGGTCGAGATCGCCCCGCCGAGGTACGCCTTCCGCGACGTCACCCTGGGTGGCGGGACGATCCCGGCCCTCGACCGGGTGGGACTCTCGTTGTGGGGCGCGAACCGCGACCCCGCGGTCTTCGAGCGCCCGCACGTCTTCGACCCGTACCGCACCGACGTCGGACGCCACCTCGCCTTCGGTCACGGCGCCCACTTCTGCCTCGGTGCGGCCCTCGGCAGGCTCGAGGCGCGAGTGCTGCTCGAGCAGGTGGCCGAGCGCCTGCCCCGGCTGGCGCTGGCGGTTCCCTCGGAGCAGGTCGCGGACTTCCGGCTGCACCGTGACCGACTTCCCCTGCGGGTCGGCTGAGCCGCGGCGCTGCGGTCAGCGGAAGACGGTCGCCAGCCGGCCGAGGGCCGCCTCGATCTCAGCCCCCGGGCCCGCGAAGCTGAACCGCAGGTAGCGGCCGCCGTCCACGGTGTCGAAGTCGACGCCGGTGGCCACGGCGACGCCGGTGGTGCGCAGCAGCTCGTGGGCGAAGGCCATCGAGTCGTCGGTGAGGTGCCCGACGTCGGCGTAGGCGTAGAAGGCGCCGTCGGCCGGGGCGAGGTCGCGGACGCCGAGCCGGGCCAGCCCGTCGAGCAGCGTGCGCCGGTTGTCGGCGTAGCGCCGCACATGGCCGTCCAGCTCCGCGTAGGTGGCGTCGTCGAAGGCGGCCAGGCACGCCCGTTGCGCGAGCACCGGCGGGCAGATCGTGAAGTTGCCGGCGAGCACGTCGACGGCGCGCCGTAGCCGCTCGGGCACGAGCATCCAGCCGATCCGCCAACCGGTCATCGAGAAGTACTTGGAGAAGCTGGCGAACACCACCGCCTCGCGGCTGGTCTCCCAGGCGCACCGGGCGAGCGCCTCGCCGCCGTCCAGCGGCGCGTACTCGATGCCGTGGTAGATCTCGTCGGAGATCAGCTGGACGCCGGACTCCTCGCACCACGCCGCCAGCGCCGCGAGCTCGCTGGGCAGCAGCATGGTGCCGGTCGGGTTGGCGGGGCTCGCCACCACCAGGCCGCGCAGGTCGTCGATCGCCGCCACCTGGTCGACGGTCGGCTGGAACCGGGTCGCCGGACCGGTCGCGATCTCGACCACCTCGCAGCCCAGGGCGGCGAGCACGTTGCGGTAGCAGGGGTAACCGGGCCGCGCGATCGCCACCCGGTCGCCGACGTCGAACGCCGCCAGGAACGCCAGCAGGAACCCGCCGCTGCTGCCGGTGGTGACGACGACCTCCTCGGGGTCGACCGCGACGCCGTGGGTGCGGCCGTGGTGGGCGGCGATCGCCTCCCGCAGCTCGCGGATCCCGGTGGCCGGCGTGTAGCCGAGCGGGTCGCCGCTGCGCAGCAGCCGCACCGCCTCGTCGGCCACCGGCCCCGGCGCACCGGTGCTGGGCTGGCCGGCCAGCATGTCGAGCACGTCGCCATGGGTCCGCCGCCGCTCCGCGGCCGCGGCCAGCAGGTCCATCACGTGGAACGGCGGCACGTCCGCCCGGCTCGCCGCGGCCCAGCGCTCGGCAGTCGTCACGTCACCGACCCTAGGGCCGAGTCGGCGCGTGATGTTCACGTCAGGAGGGCTCGAGTCGGCGCGCTCATGACGCGCCGAGCTCGGCGCGGGCGGCGGCCGCCGAGGCCGGCCCGGCGGCCGAAGAACGAGCCCTCGCCGAGCTGGGTGCCGGAGCAGTAGCCGGCGCCGTCCTGGGCGAGGTTGGAGGCGCAGGCGCCGGCGGCGTAGAGGCCGGGGACGGCGGCGCCGTCGGCGCGGAGCACCTCGGCGTCGACCGAGGTGCGCAGGCCGCCGAGGGTGAAGCCGGCATAGAGCGCCTTGCCGAGCCGGAGGTCGAAGGCGGCCCACGGCCCGGTGTCCTGCGCGGCGAGGTAGTCGGGCTGCTTGTGGAAGTCCGGGTCCTCGCCGCGGGCGGCGTGCTCGTTGTAGCGGTCGAGGGTGGCGGCCACGGAGCCGTCGGGGAGGTCGAGCGCCTGCTCGAGCTCGGCGATCGAGTCGTAGACGTCGATCATCGGCACGAGCATCCCGTAGCTCGTGAGCTCGCCGTGCTCGCTGTCGACCACGAGATAGGCGGCGGAATCGGGCTGCTCCATCACCTGCTGCGAGGTGCGCGAGTGGTAGCTGTCCTCGGCCACGAACCGCTCGCCGCGGTTGTTGACGAGGATGCCGGTGAGGAGCGTGGCGGGCGGGTAGATCGGCGCGGTGATGAACGGCTCGTCCATGTGCTTGAGGTCGCCGCCTGCCGAGGCCCCGAGCCGGATGCCGAGGCCGTCGTCGTAGGTGGAGCCGAGCGTGAAGAGCTTCGAGCCGAGCGCCGGGGTGTGCTCGGCCACCATGTCGGGGTTCATCACGAACCCGCCGGCGGCCAGCACCACCGCGGGTGCGGCGACGACGCCCGTGTCGTCGAAGCTCCGCCACGCGACACCGGCCACGGCGCCGTCGTCGTCGGCCACGAGGTGGGTGGCGCCGGTCTCGTAGCGCACCTCGACGCCGGCCTCCTCGACCCGCGCGCGCAGCAGGTCCATCACCAGCTTGGTGCCCTCCGTGTCACCGGGCACGGGCACCTTGTGGCCGCGCGGTGCGGGCACCGCCTGCTCGAGGAAGGGCCACACCTTCTCGTTGCCGGTGAACATCAGGCCCTCGGTGCCGGGCTGGATCACGGCCTTCTCGGGGTAGTAGCTGCGCTCGAACTCGAACCCCAACGCCTCCAGCCAGTCGAAGTGCTCCACCGAGCCCTGGCAGTAGGCGCGGATCTTCTCGGGCTCCGGGTCCTTCGACGTCGCGAGGAGGTACTTCTCCATCTCCTCGGGCGAGTCGTCGTGGCCGGTCGCCCGCTGCACCGCGGTGCCGCCGCCGAGGTAGAAGTGCCCGCCGGACATGCTCGACGTGCCGCCGTGCACCGCCGCCCGCTCCAGCAGCAGCACCCGGGCTCCGGCGCGGGCGGCTTCGAGTGCGGCGCAGCCACCGGCGATGCCGAAGCCGACCACCACGACGTCGAACGCCTCGGCGCCGTCGAGCCGCGCGGCGGGCAGCACCTCGGGCAGCCGGGTTCCGTTGCGCACCCCCGCAATCTAGAACACGTTCCAGTTTTCGCGTAGTCCTTCCGGGCCCCGGGGTGACCCCCGCACGCCGCTAGACTGCGGCCTCGCCGCCCCGACGACAGCCGAGGTGTGTCCGTGACCTTCGACGTGCACGAGTTCGACATGTTCGTGCTCGTCGGCTCGGGAGTCACGCTCCTCGCGATCCTCGCGGTCCGGTTGAGCTCGCGCGCCGGCCTCCCCAGCCTCCTCATCTACCTGCTGATGGGCGTGCTGCTCGGCGAGAACGGCCTGGGCATCGAGTTCGAGGACGCCGAGCTCGCCCACGCCCTCGGGTTCGCCGCCCTGGCCGTGATCCTCGCCGAGGGTGGCCTGACGACGAGCTGGCGCGAGGCCCGGCCGACGATGCGGCTCGGCCTCTCGCTCGCCACGGTGGGGGTGGCGGTGTCGGTCACCGTCGTGGCGGTGGGCTCGCACTACGTCCTCGGTCTGCCCTGGGAGCTCGCCGTGCTGCTCGGCGCGGTCACCTCCCCGACCGACGCCGCGGCGGTGTTCTCGGTGCTGCGCATCGTGCCGCTGTCGCGCCGGATGACCGGCACCCTCGAGGCCGAGTCCGGCCTCAACGATGCGCCGACGGTCGTGCTGGTCACCCTCATCTCCACCGGCGCGGTCACCGAGTACGGGATCGCGGGCATGGTCGGCATCATCGTGTTCGAGCTGGTGGCCGGTGTCGCCCTCGGGCTGGCGGCGGGCTTCGCCGGCGCATGGCTGATGCGCCGGGTGGCGCTGCCGGCGTCCGGCCTCTACCCGCTGGCCGTGCTCTGCCTGGCGTTCTTCGGATACGGCGCCGCCACCTTCGTGCACGCCAGCGGGTTCGCCGCCGTGTACGTGGCCGCGCTCGTGCTGGGCAACGCCGAGCTCCCGCACGGTGCGGCCACCCGCTCGTTCGCCGAGGGCTTCGCGTGGCTCGCCCAGATCGGGCTGTTCGTGATGCTCGGACTGCTGCTGTCGCCCAGCCGGATCGGCCTCGAGACGGTGGGGTACGCGCTGGTGGCCGGGCTGCTGCTCACCTTCGTGGCGAGACCGGTCTCGGTGGCGATCAGCTCGGTGGTGCAACCGATGCCCTGGCGCGAGCTCGGCTTCCTGTCGTGGGCCGGGCTGCGTGGCGCGGTGCCGATCGTGCTCACCACCATCCCGCTCGCCGAGGGCGTCGACGGCGCCGAGCGGCTCTTCGACCTGGTGTTCGTGATGGTGATCATCTACACCCTGCTCACCGGCCCCACGCTGCCGCTGGTGGCCAAGGTGCTGCGGGTCGCCCGCCGCTCCGAGCCGCGCGACCTCGACGTCGAGGCCGCACCACTGGAACGGGTGGCCGCCGACCTGCTGCAGGTGACGATCAGTCCCGCCTCCCGGATGCACGGCGTCGAGGTGGGGGAGCTGCGGATGCCGCGCGGCGCCTCGGTGTCGCTGGTGATCCGGGACGGCGAGGCGTTGGTGCCCGAGCGGCGCACCGTCCTGCGCCACGGCGACGAGCTGCTCGTCGTCACGCCGCGGCGGCTGCGCGACCAGACCGAGCGTCGGCTGCGCGAGGTGAGCCTGCGCGGCCGGCTCGCGCAGTGGCTGGACGAGTAGCGCTCTACTCGACGACGGCGGGGCCGCAGACGGTGGCCTCGTCCTTGAGCACGATGCGGCTGATGCCCTTCCCGACGCCGACGAAGCGCGGGCCGACGACGACGTCGACGCCGGGCTCGCCGCCGTCGCGCTCCACCAGCCGCACGCCCTTGCCGAGGTAGCTGCGCACCAGCCGGGAGGCAGGGTCGGAGCGGTCCGTCGTCCACACCTCGACCCGCCGGACGTTGGTGCCGTCGGGGGCGTTGCCGAGCTCGCCCTCGTCGAAGCCCGCGCTGGTGAGGTCGTCCATCGTCTTCCGGGCGAGGCCCTCCTCGCCCCCGGCGTTGAGCACGCTCACCGTGATCGCTCCCGGCCGCAGCGGCTCGCCCTCGCGCACCACGGTGTCGACGCACGCGGGGGTCGGCTCTCGCTCCGGGAACGGCTCGGTGATCGCCGCCCAGGCCCACGACACCGCGATCACGAGCACCAGGCCGAGCGCGACGAGCGTCGCCACGGCCTTGATCCGGGCGATCGCCCGCGGGCTCATCAGCCCTCGACCCTGACCACGCGGGCGTGCAGCACCATCCGCTGCTGAAGCGCGGCACGCAGCGCTCGGTGCAGGCCGTCCTCGAGGTAGAGGTCGCCCCGCCACTCGACGACATGGGCGAACAGGTCGCCGAAGAACGTCGAGTCCTCGTCGAGCAGCGCCGCCAGCTGCAGGGTGTCCTTGGTGGTGACCAGCTCGTCGAGGCGCACCTGGCGGGGCGGGATGGTGGCCCACCCGCCCGACGACATGCCGTGCGCGGGATAGGGACGCCCCTCGCCCACGCGCTTGAAGATCACGCGGGGAGTCTAAGCAAAGGCAGGCTCTAGAGTTCCGGCCATGGCGGAGATCGAGGACGTCGTCGCGGCTGGCTACGCGTTCGAGGGCACCGCCCTCGAGCTCGGCGGGCTCATGGTCGGCCCCGATCAGCTGGTCGACACCCACATCCGGATCCCGCTCGCGATGCTGAACCGGCACGGCCTCATCGCCGGCGCCACCGGCACCGGCAAGACCAAGACGCTGCAGCTGCTCGCCGAGCAGCTGAGCGCGGCCGGGGTGCCGGTGTTCGCCGCCGACGTGAAGGGCGACCTGTCCGGGCTGGCCACGCCGGGCGAGCCCGGCGACAAGATCAGCGCCCGCGCGGCCTCGGTGGGGCAGGAGTGGGTCGCCACCGGCTACCCGGTCGAGTTCTACGCGATCGGTGGACGCGGCACCGGCGTCCCGCTGCGCGTCACGATGTCGGCGTTCGGACCCACGCTGCTCAGCAAGGTGCTCGGGCTCAACGACACCCAGGAGTCGAGCCTGGGCCTGGTGTTCCACTACGCCGACCGGGCCGGGCTCCCGCTGCTCGACCTCGCCGACCTGCGGGCCGTCGTCTCGCACCTCACCAGCGACGAGGGCAAGCCCGAGCTCAAGGAGCTCGGCGGGCTCTCGAGCGCCACGGCCGGCGTCATCCTGCGCGAGCTGATCGTGTTCCAGGACCAGGGCGCCGACGCGTTCTTCGGCGAGCCGGAGTTCGCCTCCGCCGACCTCGTGCAGCTGGCGCCGGACGGCCGCGGCCTGATCTCGCTGGTGGAGCTCCCCGAGCTCGCCGACCGGCCCGCCGTCTTCTCGACGTTCCTGATGTGGCTGCTCGCCGACCTGTTCCACGACCTGCCCGAGGTCGGCGACATCGACAAGCCCAAGCTGGTGTTCTTCTTCGACGAGGCGCACCTGCTGTTCGACGACGCCTCCGAGGACTTCCTCGACCAGATCGCCCAGACGGTGCGGCTGATCCGCTCCAAGGGCGTCGGGCGTCTTCTTCGTGACCCAGAGCCCCACCGACGTGCCCGACGAGGTGCTCGCGCAGCTCGGCTCCCGGGTCCAGCACCAGCTGCGCGCCCACACGCCGAACGACGCCAAGGCGCTCAAGGCCACCGTCGACACCTACCCGACCAGCTCCTACGACGACCTCGGCGAGGTGATCACCACCCTCGGCATCGGCGAGGCGGTGGTGACCGTGATGGACGAGCGTGGTGCGCCGACGCCGGTGGCCTGGACCCGGCTGCGCGCCCCGCAGTCGCTGATGGGCCCGACCGACCCGGCGGCCATGGCCGCGACCGTGCAGGCGAGCCCGCGGCAGGCCACCTACGGCGCGACGGTCGACCGGGAGTCGGCCCGCGAGATCCTCGCCGCCCGGCTCGCGGAGGGTGCCGCCAAGGCCGACGCCGAGCCCGAGGCGCCGACCGCCCCGAAGCCCCGCCAGCAGCCGAAGCAGCCGAAGAAGGACGGCGGCGTGGTGCAGGACGTCGTCGGGTCCAGCGCCTTCAAGGACCTCCTGCGCACGGCGACCCGGGAGATCGTCCGCGGGATGTTCAAGACCGGCCGGCGCTGAGGCTCACGCCGTCCAGCGGATGCCGTCGTCGACGAGGTCGGCGAGGGCGTGGACGCCGCGCAGGTCGTCGCGGTCGGCCATGAGCCGGGCCAGCTGCTCGGCGTGGCGGGACTTCAGGGCGTCGCGCTGGTCGCGACGGCGGTCGAGGTCGGTGGTGTCGTGCTGGTTCATGCCTCAACCATGGGGGTCCTAGGTCGCAGGCAGATTGACGCCGGGTTACATCTCCGTCTCCCTCCCCTGACAACTCGTACTAGAACGTGTTTCAGTAATCCGGGTGACCGACGTCGACGACATCGCCCGCCTGAAGTACCGCTACCTGCGCTCGCTCGACACCAAGCAGTGGGACGAGTTCGAGGAGTGCTTCGTGCCCGAGGCCACGGGCGACTACAACGGGCTGGTCTTCGACGACCGCGCCGCCCTCGTCTCCTACATGCGGGAGAACCTCGGCGAGGGGATGCTGACGATGCACCAGGTGCACCACCCGGAGATCGACGTCGACGGCGACGCCGCCACCGGCCGCTGGTACCTCGAGGACCGGGTGATCGTCGAGGCGTTCCGGTTCATGCTCGAGGGCGGCGCGTTCTACGAGGACCGCTACGTGCGCACCCCCGACGGCTGGCGGGTCGCCCACACCGGCTACCGCCGCACCTGGGAGCTCCACCACGACCTCAACGACACGCCCGGCCTCAAGATCACCGGCCCGGGCCAGCACCTCCACCGCTGACCCGTCACTCGTGCGCTGACCCGTCACTCGTACAACTGACGGGTCAGCGCATTTGTGACGGGTCAGAGGGAGAGGTCGGTCCAGGCGGTCTGGATGACCTCGACACCGCGCTCGCGGGTGATGAGGCTGGCCCGGCCGGGGGGCATCTTCTGCGGCTTGATGTTGCCGAGGAGCGGACCCTCCTCGGGGCTGCCGGAGAGCATCATGCCGGGCATGGCGAGGTCGCGCAGCGACTGGATGACGGGCTCGTAGAGGGCGCGGGAGGCGCCGCCGGAGCGGCGGGCGACGACGAGGTGCAGGCCGACGTCGCGGGCCTGGGCGATCATCGGCTGGAGCAGCGCGACGGGCGAGCTCTGCTGGGTGGCCACGAGGTCGTAGTCGTCGACGAGCACGTACACCTCGGCGCCGGTCCACCAGTTGCGGTTGCGGAGCTGCTCGGGGGTGATGTCGGGGCCGGGGATCCGGCTCTCGAGGTAGGTGGCGAGGTCACGGATCGCCGGCTGCGCCTGGGTGCCCGAGGTGAGGTAGTTGAGCAGGTACTCCTCCGGCACCTCGCCGAGGAGCGAGCGGCGGTAGTCGACCACCACGAGCTGCGCCTGCTTGGGGCTGCGGGTGCGCATGATCTCCCGGGCGAGCGTGCGCAGGACGGCGCTCTTGCCCGATCCGCCGTCGCCGAGGATCAGCAGGTGCGGCTCGGTGTCGGGGTCGAGCCCGACCGGCGCCAGCTCCTTCTCGTTGATGCCGAGGATGAGCCGGCCGCCCTCGCCGCTGCTGTCGGCGACGCCGGCCTGCTCGCGGACGGTGTCGAGCTCGATCTTCTCCGGGAGGAGCCGCAGCTTCGGCCCGGTCGGCCCGGTCCAGGCGGCCGTCACCCGCGCGATCAGGTCGTCGACGCCCTCGCCGAGGGCGTCGGCGTCGGCGTCGCCGTCGATCCGCGGCAGGGCCCCGAGGAAGTGGAACTTGCCCTTCACCAGACCGCGCCCCGGCCGGCCCGACGGCACCAGCTGCGCGACCTTCCGGTCGATCTCGGAGTCCATCGCGTCACCGAGCTTCAGCTCGAGCCGGGTGCCGATGAGGTCGCGCATCGCGGCACGGAAGTCGGCCCAGCGGGCGGTGCCGGTGACGATGTGCAGGCCGAAGGTGAGGCCGCGCGAGGCCAGCTGCTGGATCTGCTGCTCGAGGTCGTCGAAGTCGGCGCGCAGCGTGCTCCAGCCGTCGATGACCAAGAACACGTCGCCCCAGCCGTCGTCGGCCTGGCCGGCGGTGCGACGGCGCCGGTAGGTCTCGATCGAGTCGATGCCGTTGGCGCGGAAGTACGCCTCGCGCCGGTCGACGACGCCCGCGACCTCGGCCACGACGCGCCGGACGACGTCGGGCTCGGAGCGGGTGCCGACGCCGGCGACGTGCGGGAGGTTCGCGAGCGGTGCGAAGGTGCCGCCGCCGAAGTCGAGCACGAAGAACTGCGACTCCAGGGGAGTGGTGGTGAGCGACATGCTGGTGACGATCGTGCGCAGCAGGGTGCTCTTGCCGCTGCGCGGACCACCCACCACCGCGACGTGGCCGGCCGCGCCGCTGAGGTTGACGCTGAGGGTGTCGCGCCGCTGCTCGCGCGGCCGGTCGACGGTGCCGAGCGGCACGGTGAGCCCGCCGAGCTGGCGCCACTGCGGCGACACCAGCCCGAGCTCGGCGTCCTCGGTGAGGTCGGGCATGAGGTCGTCGAGGGTGTCGGGGACGTCGAGCGGCGGCAGCCACACCTGGTGGGCCTCCGGGCCGTGCCCGATCATGCGCTGGACGGCGACGTCGAGGAGCGAGGCCTGGTTCTCCTCGGCGGGCACGACCTCGGGCTCGGGAGCCTGCGGCTCCAGGGGCTCGAGCTCGCGCACCCGCGCGATCGTGAACGGCAGGATGCCGCGCACGTGCCCACCCTCGTCGCGGCGCACTCGCTGCCGGGTCGCCGCCGGCGGCCCTGACACGTAGGCGGCCTTGAACCGGGTGAGCGCCGTGGGGTCGGGCTTGAGGTAGCCGAGGCCGGGGGAGGCGGGCAGCTCGTAGGCGTCCGGGACGCCGAGCACGGCCCGCGACTCCTGGGCGCTGAACGTGCGCAGGCCGATCCGGTACGACAGGTGCGACTCGAGGCCCCGCAGCCGGCCCTCCTCGAGCCGCTGCGAGGCGAGCAGCAGGTGCAGCCCGAGCGAGCGACCCAGCCGGCCGATCGCCACGAACAGGTCGATGAACTCCGGCTTGGCCGACAGCATCTCGGAGAACTCGTCGACGACGATGAACAGCGACGGCATCGGCACGAGGTCCTCGCCCCCGGTGCGCGCCTTCTCGTAGTCACGGATCGAGGCGAAGTTGCCGGCGTCGCGCAGCAGCTCCTGGCGGCGCACCATCTCGCCCGACAGCGCGTCCTGCATGCGGTCGACCAGGGTGAGCTCCTGGGCGAGGTTGGTGATGACCGCCGACACGTGCGGCATCTCCGTCATGCCGGCGAAGGTCGCGCCGCCCTTGAAGTCGACGAGCACGAGGTTCAGCTGCTCAGGCGAGTGCGTCAGCGTGAGGCCGAGCACCAGCGTGCGCAGGAACTCCGACTTGCCGGAGCCGGTGGCGCCGATGGCGAGTCCGTGCGGCCCCATGCCCTGCTGGGCGGACTCCTTGATGTCGAGGTGCACCATGCCGCCGCCCTCGCCGAGGCCGATCGGCACTCGCAGCCGGTCGCGGGCAGGCCGGGTCACCCAGGCCGACGACGGCTCGAACTCGCGGACGTCGCCGAGGCCGAGCAGGTCCATGAAGTCCGACGGGCCACGGATCTCGCCGGGCGTGGCGTCGGCCGGGCCGACGACGGCGGCACTGTGCAACGGCGTCAGCCGGCGGGCGAACGCCTCGGCGGTGGCGAGGTCGCACTGGTCGCCCTTGGCCCGGATCGGCTCCTCGCGCAGCCGCAGCGCCTGCACCGGCACCATGCGGTCGGAGCTCTCGACGCCGAGCGAGGCCTCGGTGGCGCCCTCGGCGGGGCCGGCCTCGAGCAGCAGCCGCAGGCTCGACTGGGTCTCCATCTCGACCCACCGCACCGGGAGGTCGAGCACGGTGACGCCGTGCAGCCCGTCGGGCGGCACCACGTGGTTGCCGGGCGGCAGGTCGACGCCGTCGGTGACGAGCAGGATGTGCGGCGTCGGCGGCCGCTCGTCGGCACCGAACCGGGGCCGGTCGGCGAGGTCGGGGGGCAGCAGGGCGGCGAGGTCGCTGAGCGAGGTGGAGACCATCCGCATCGGGCCGACGGCGTCGGTGAGCTCCTGGCTCTGGCCGTGGGGCAGCCACTTCAGCCAGTCCCACTCGGCCAGGTGCTCCTCGGAGCACAGCACCGCCACGGCGAGGTTCTCGGGGGACTGGAACGCGGTGGCCGAGCAGATCAGCGCCCGCGCCAGCGCACGCGCCTGCTGTTCCTCGCCGCACACCTCGATCCGGTCGAACGCCCGCAGGTCGACCGAGGCGGGCAGGTCGGGCTGCAGCCGGTGCACCACGAGCAGCCGATGCAGCGCGGACGCCGCCGCGGGGTCGACCTGGTCGATCGGCGCGCTCTCCGGCGGCACCAGCTCCAGCGCCAGCGGCTGGGCGCACACGCCGTACCGCACGTGCAGGAACTGGGCGTCGCCGGCGGAGTGCTCCCACACCCGGGTGCGCTCCTCGGCGAGGGCGGGCAGCGACGAGGGCGCGGGGTGGTGCCAGGTGAGCGCCCGGCGCTGCTGCACGGCGGCGTCGCGGGCGACCTTGCGCACGTTGGCGAGGTAGCGCAGGTACTCGGTGCGCGAGCCGGTGACCTGCTGGGTGCGCTGCTTCCGCTGCCGGTCGATCTGCACGACGATGAAGCCGAGGGTGGCGAAGAGGAACATGCCCGCGGCCAGGAAGGCCCGGCTGCTGTTGCCCGACCCGGTGCTGATGGTGGCCACCAGCACGATCGAGCCGAGGCTGCCGAGCATCGGGATCGCGTTCATCGCGACGCCGGCCGCGCCCTCGCCCTGCTGGATCTGCGGTGGCGGCTGCAGCACGAGCTGGCCCGACGGCATCTGCGGCTCCTCCACCCGCGTGCCGCGCAGGGTCTGGCTGCCCGACGGCGGCGCGACGGGGGGCGGGGCCGACCGGCTGCTGGGGCCGGTGGCCGGCGGGGCGACGGGAGCGGCCGGCTGGGGTCGCCCGGCCGGCGTCCCGCTGCGGCTCCCGCTCTGTTGCGTCGTCACCCGGTCCCTCTCGGCTGGTCGAAGCGCGTCCCGCCCGACCCGGTCAGGAGGAACCACGATGATAGGCACCCTCCCGACCCCGGACTACCCTGCCGCGGACCGGGGCACACCTGGGTCATGGACCCAACAGGGGAGGACCGATGACCACCACGGGAGGGGCAGCAGCCTCCGCCGACGTGGTGACGCTGAGCGTCCACGGTCCGGCCGGCGTCGTCGACCTCGTGGTGCCCTCGGGCGCGTCGGGCGCCGACGTGGCGGCCGAGTACGCCCGGCTGGCCGGCTTCGCCGAGCCGTTCGAGCTCGCCACCCGGCTCGGCCGGCGGCTCGCGGAGTCCACCACCCTCGCCGAGGTGGGGCTGCGCAGCGGTGCGGTGCTGGTGGCCGTCGCACCGCTCGCGGGCGGACGCTCGCGGCGACGCGGGATGGCCGGCAGCGGGCGTGCGCTCACCCGGGGGTCGCTGTCCGGACTGTGGTTGTGCGTGGCCGCGGCCGCCGCGGTGGTGGCGGGGGCGCTGGCCGCCTCCTTGCCCGACTCCTCCTCCGCCCGCACGGCCGTGCTGGTCGCGCTGGTGGCCGCCGCGGCGCTGAGCGCGGTGCCGGTCGGTCCGCTCTCGGGCCAGCGCGTGCACGCGGCCCCTGCGTTCGCCGCGGCCGCGGCGTTCGGCGTGGTGTGGAACCCGGCCCCCGAACGGCTGCCGCTCGTGCTCGGTGTCACCGCGCTCGCCGGCGCGGCCACGGCCGCGGTCTGCCGCGGCCTCGACCAGCAGGACGACGAGGGGCTGCGGATCTGGATCTTCGTCGGGGGCGTGGTCTTCGCCGTCACCGCCCTGGCCGCCGTCTTCGACGCATCGACCCCGCTGGTGTGGTCGGCGATGCTCGTGGTCGCGATGCTGGCCGCCCGGTTCGTGCCCGGGCTCGCCGTCGACGTGCCCGACCAGTACCTCCTCGACC
This sequence comes from uncultured Actinomycetota bacterium, assembly GCA_963808855.1. GTDB lineage: Bacteria > Actinomycetota > Actinomycetes > Propionibacteriales > Nocardioidaceae > Nocardioides. The sequence continues at coordinate 204,551 of CAWEHA010000014.1, forward strand.
TGGAACGGCTCGCGGTCACCGCGTGGTCGGCCCGCGACCGGCCGGTCGGACGCCGGGGCCGGATCATCGTGCCGCGCCGGGCCGTCGCCGCCGTGGCGTCCTCCGGCACCCGCACCACGACGGCCGCGTGCGTCGCGATCCTCGTGGTCACCGCCGTCGCGGCGCCCATGCTGCTGCGCGACGCCGACCTCGAGGTCGACCGGTGGGGCGCCCGTGCGCGTCGTCTTCTTCACCGGAGCCTCCTTCCTGCTGACCGCGCGGAGCTTCCGCAACGCCACCGCGCGCGCCCTGCTCCGGCTCGCCGGACTCGCGTGCTGGGTGCCCCTCGCCGTCGTGCTGCTGCGGCTGGCCGGCGCCGACGCCCGCACCGCCGTCGCGGCCTCGGCGATCGGGCTCGCCGCACTGCTCGTGGTGGTGGGTGTGGCCCTCGGCCGCGGCTGGCGCTCGGCCTGGTGGTCGCGGCGCGCGGAGGTGGGCGAGGCCATGTGCGGTGCGTTCGCCATCGGGGCCGTCGTGGTGGCCACGGGGCTGTTCCGGTTCCTGTGGGAATCGATCGGCTGAGGTTTAGCGCCCAGGGGCCCGGGTACCCGCCTTGTTGTCACCGCGACGAGCCGGAAGGCCCGAGCGGAGGGGCTGGGAACAGATCTCGGCCACACCCCCAACGGGCGGCGACAGGCCGCCACACAGAAGGAGCAAGGCACATGTCGCACTCCGCAGAGTACGGACAGGGACAGGGAACTCTGACCCGCGCCGCCGGCCTGGTGGACGCCGCTCGGCAGGACTTCACCGGCTACAGCCAGCAGCTCACCGGCAAGCTCAGCTCGCTGCGCGGGCAGTGGGGCGGCCAGGGCGCGAACGCGTTCTTCGTCCTCGAGCAGGCCTGGACCGAGAAGCAGGCCACGATCGTGAAGGCGCTGGACGACTTCAGCCAGTCGCTGGGTCAGACCGAGCGGGTCAACACCAGCAACGACGACGACCAGTCCGGCCGCCTCGGCAACCTGACCAGCCGCCTCGGCTGATCCCTCGAACCCACTGACACCACGGACAGCAAGGAGACAATGAGATGAGCCTCGACGGCATCAAGGTCAACCACGGCGCTCTGGAGGTCGCGGTCGACGACATGCGACAGATGGTCGCCCGCATCGACGAGCGGATGAACCAGCTCGAGGGCGAGCTGGAGCCGCTGAAGAGCAGCTGGGCCGGTAACGCCCAGCAGGCCTACCACGTGGCCAAGGCCAAGTGGGACCAGGCGATCCTCGAGATGCGTGACCTCCTCAACGACACGCACCTGCAGGTCACCACGTCGAACGACGACTACCGCGCCGCCGACCGCCAGGGCGCTGCCCTGTTCGGCGGCTGAGCCTCACCACGTCAGGACCCGGGGAAGGGCCGGCACCCAGTCATGGGTGTCGGCCCTTCGCCACGTCACCTTGCGGGGGCGGGTGTCCTACGATCCAGGGTCTCGTGAAGCAGGAGGACGAACGATGAGCCAGAGCTCGGTGAGCACCTCGGGGCTGGTGCGCGTGACGGTCGCGTCCGGCACCCGCCGGGTCGACCTCGTGCTCCCCGGCGCGGTGCCCGTGGCCGAGCTCGTGCCCGAGCTCGCCCGCAGCGTCGGCCTGCTCGACAGCGGCACCGTCTACGGCGGCTATCGCGTCGTCACGTCCGACGGCCGCCCGCTCGCCGCCGACAGCGGGCTCACGCTGCAGGGCGTCGAGGACGGCACCGTCATCACCGTCACCGCCGGCATCGACGAGCCGGTGCCGCCCGTCTACGACGACGTCGTCGAGGCGATGACCGACGTGGTGGAGCAGGAGCTCAAGCCCTGGGATCCCGCCTCCGGACGTCGCACCGCGCTCGCGGCCGCCGTGCTCCTGCTGGCGCTCGGCGCCGTCACGCTGCTGGCTGCTCGACACCGACCTCGCCGCCGCCGCCGCTGCCGTGGTCGCCGTCGTGATGGTCGCCGGCGGCATCGTGCTGTCTCGCGCCCAGGACGAGGCGGAGGCCGCGGTCACGGTGGCCTGGACGGGCGTGGGCTACGCCGTGCTCGCCGCGTTGCTGCTCGCTCCCGAGAACGAGCCGTTCTACGGCTACCCGGTGGCGGCCGCGGGTGGCGCGGCGCTCGCCGTCGTCCCTGGTGTGTCTGGTGGGCCTCGGGCAGGGGCGCGCCCTGCTCGTGCCCGCGGGCGTGGTCGGGGCGGTGCACCTCGGCACCGGCCTGCTCGTGCAGGAGGTCGACGTCGACGCCGGGGTCGTGCTGGTGGTCGTGCTCACCGTGGTCGTGCTCGCCGGCAGCGTGTTCCCGTGGCTGGCGCTCGGCACCACCAGCACCACCGTCGACCAGCTCTACGCCCCCGAAGACATCACCGCCGACCCGAAGCACGTCGACGCCGGCCGCGTCTCGCTCGACGCGCGCACCGCGCACGAGGTGCTGGTCGCGATCTCGGCCACGGTGGGGCTGCTGCTCGTGCTCACCGCGCCGCTGGCCGTCGACCGCGGCCTGTACGGCACCCTGCTCGCCGTCATGGCCTCGCTCGTGGTCATGCTGCGCACCCGGCAGTACCGCACCGGCTCCGGCGTGCTCGTCGGGCTGGTGTCGGGCGTGCTCGGCCTGCTCGTCACCGCCGGCTCGGTGCTCGTGCGCTGGGAGGACTGGCGTCCGACGGTCGCCGTGGTCCTGGCCGTCACCGGTGCCCTGCTGCTGGTGGCCACGCTGCTGCCGAGCGGCCCGTCGGTGCGGCGCGGCCGGTTCGGCGACGTCGTCGAGACGATCGCGCTGCTGTCGCTCCTGCCGCTGCTCGTGCTCGCCAGCGGCCTCTTCGACGCGATCCCCACCCCGGGGTAGCCGCGGATGGCCACCAAGAAGGACCTCGTCGAGGCCTACTCGTTCAGCCGGCGCCGGCTGATCACGGCGTTCGTGTCGGGCGCGCCCGGCGGCCGGGAGGTCGAGCCGAGCCGGCCGGGCCGCACCATCGTCGGCGGCATCGCGCTCGCCGTCCTGATGATCGCCGGCGCCGCCGTGCTCGGCATCCTCACCGACCGCGACCCCGGCGACTGGCAGAAGGTCGGGCCTGGTGAGCGCGAAGGAGACCAGTGCCGACTACGTGATCCTCACCGAGGACGGGCCGCTGCGACCGGTCATCAACATCACCTCGGCCATGCTGCTGCTCGGGCCGGACCTGAAGACCACCGAGGTGAGCCGCGACGCTCATCGCCGAAGGCCGACCGCGGCGCGACCGCTCGGGCATCTTCCAGGCCCCGGTCACCCCGCCCGACGCGGACGAGCTCCTTCCCACGGGGTGGACGGCGTGCACCGGCGCGCGACAGTGTCGACGGCGAGCCGTTCGGTGTGAAGGTGTCGGTCACCGACGAGGACGACGGCGTCGAGGTGCGGCCGAACGACGGTCTCGTGGTGCGATCGAAGGGCACGCTGTACCTGGTGGCCGAGTCCCTCGTCGAGGGTGACCGGGACGCGCCCCGCGGCTACTACCACGAGATCGACGAGGCGGACGCCGACCCCGTCCTGACGCGGGTGGCCGGCGGCACCAACCGCACCGATGCCCTCGACGTGGACCAGCAGTGGCTGGACCTCTTCACGCCCGGAGCACCGCTGTCGCTGCAGTCGCTGGGTCTGGAACGGGGCCGCATCGGCCAGCCGCCGCGGGAGAGGCCCGACGGGGTCGACGAGGACGTGGTGGTCGGTCGAGCTCCTCGCGTCCGACGACCGCACCTACCTGGTCAACGACACCGCGGCCGTCACCGAGCTCGACCCGTTCGCGCTGGCCACCTACCAAGGACTTCCGGTGCCACGGAGCGTCGACCGCGAGCCCACGCCGATCGACACGCCGCCCACCACGATCCAGAACACCGGTGACCTCGGCATCGACTGGCCGACGCGGACCCTCGACGAGAAGACCTCCGGTGAGTACTGCGCCCGGCTCGACACGGTGCGCCGGGGGCATCCCCGGCTCACGCATCGCGAGCACCACCCCCGACAGCGTCGCCTCGGCCGCGGAGGTGCCCGCGGGCAGCATCGACCGGTTCGTGGAGCCGGGCTCGCGGCGCAGTGGTGCGGGTGGGCGACTGGGACCAGGAGGGCGACGCCCCGCCGGTGCTGCTGGACGACCGAGGCCAGCTGTTACCCGTTGATCGGCGAGGCCCAGCACCGGCTCGGATACGGCGGCGTGGAGGACGTCGTCGTCCCGGACGTCTGGACCGAGCTGTTCCAGCCGGGCGTGGAGCTCTCCGTCGACGCGGCCCGGTGTCCGCCGACGACCTCGAGGCGTGAGAACTCGTGCGTGGACTCCTGACCCGCGCTCTCGCCGCCGCGCGTCGTGGGGGGCGCGCTGGTCGTCGTCGCACCGGGAATCACCACGCCCGCCGCCGCGGATGAGTGCATCGCCGTCGACGACATGGTGCCGAGCGAGCCGGATCCGGATCCTGTCGAGGAGCAGGGCCAGACCATCGACGATCTCCAGATCGAGGCGGCGCAGCAGGTCGTGACGAAACGCACCGGCAAGGCCCCCGGCGAGGGGGTGCAGGTCGCCGTCGTCGACTCCGGGGTCGACCCGCGAGGCCTGGGCCTCGTGAACCCGCTGCCGCCGGTCTTCACCCCGGGCAACACCGACGCGGAGTTCCTGTACCACCAGGGCACCGCCGTCGCCGGACTCATCGGCGGGGACGAGGCCGAGGGCGACGTCGTGGGGGTCGCGCCCGACGCGGAGATCGTCGACGTCCGGGTCTACGAGTCCGGCGGGCGAGTCCGACGACCTCGTCGGCCTCACCATCCCGAATCTGGTGAGCGGCTTGGAAGCCGCCGCTCGAGAACGCGTCGACGTCGTCAACGTGTCGCTCACGGTCGGACCCTCGGACGAGCTGGAGCGGGCGGTTCGCGCGGTGGTCAGGTCGGGTGCAGTGCTGGTGGCCGCGAGCGGCGACGTCCCCCTCGAGGAGGACGGCCCGTTCGCCGCGATCGCCGAGGGTGGACCCGGTGAGGACGGCGCTCAGGAGATCTTCCCCGCCGGGTACGCCGGACGCATCCCGGGCGTGGTCGCCGTGTCGAGCACCGTCCCGGACGACGTCGACCCCCGCGAGTTCCTGCTGCCCAACTCCGCGACCACGGTGATCGCTCCGAGCGCGGGGGGAGTCAGCTACGCGGTCGACGACACGCGCTGCTCCATCCCGGAGCCCACCTCCGTGTACGCGGCCGCCACCGTGAGCGGCGTGCTCGCGCTGCTGGCGACCGTGTATCCGAGCGAGACGCCTGAGCAGCTGGTCGCCCGCCTCGTCGAGACCGCAGCGGGATCGGCCGTCGATCCCGGCCCGGTCGCGAACCGCTTCCTCGGCCATGGCGTGGTGCAGCCGCTGGAGGCGCTCGATCGGGTGGTCGACCCGAAGCCGGACGGCGACGTGCCGCGACTCGACCAGCCCGATCCGATCAACGAGCCGGCGGCGATGGACCCGCCCGACCCCGACCTGCTCGCCACGGCGCGCGAGGACGCCGTGTGGTGGGCGCTCGGCGCCGGCGGCCTCATCGCCGTCCTGCTGCTGCTGCGGCCGGTGATCGGGCGGCGGCGGCGAGAGACGGACCCCCGGACGTAGCCGTTGACCTTGCGTGGTTTCGACGCGCCCGTTTGGGCTTCGTTCCTCAGCCGAAGGGCTTGCTCAACCTTCAGTCGTCACGCGAGCGCGCTCGTTCCTCGCGCCCTCGCTACGACTTCGCGACCAGGGTGAGCACGTCGTAGGTGGCGACCGGGTCGCCGTCGGCGTTGCTGACGACGGCATCCCAGCGCACCTCGCCGTAGTCGGCGCTGCGGCGCGGGGTGATCTGCTTGACGGTGAGGGTGACGGCGATCGAGTCGCCGGCCTTCACCGGGGTGAGGAACCGCAGCCGGTCGACGCCGAAGTTGGCGAGCACCGGGCCCGGGTCGGGCTGCACGAACAGGCCGGCCGCGAGCGAGACCACCAGGTAGCCGTGGGCCACGATGCCGCCGAACAGCGGGTTCTCGGCGGCCGCCTCGGGATCGGTGTGGGCGTAGAACGTGTCGCCGGTGAACTCCGCGAAGTGGTCGATGTCGGCGAGGGTGACCTCGCGGCTCTCGGAGGCGATGGTGTCGCCGATCCGCAGGTCGGCGAGGCTCTTGCGGAACGGGTGCACGTCGTCGTCGGAGCGCCGCGAGCCGGCCGTCCACACACCGGTGACGGCGGTGAGCATGTCGGGCGAGCCCTGCAGCGCCGTGCGCTGCATGTGGTGCAGGACGCCGCGCACGCCGCCGAGCTCCTCGCCGCCGCCGGCCCGGCCGGGGCCGCCGTGCACGAGCACCGGCAGCGGCGAGCCGTGGCCGGTGGACTCGCCCGCGTCGTCGCGGTCGAGCACGAGGACGCGGCCGTGCCACGGTGCTAGCCCTAGCACCACGGTGCGGGCGACGTCGGGGTCGTGGGTGACCACCGAGGCGACGAGGCTGCCGCGGCCGTGGGCGGCGAGGTCGACCGCCTCGTCGAGCGAGTCGTAGGCGATCACGGTGCTCACCGGGCCGAACGGCTCCACGTGGTGGGGCTCGACGGCGCCGTCCTGCGCCCGCAGCAGCACCGGCGACATGAACGCGCCGCGGTCGTGGTCGGCGTCGACGACGTCGACGTGGTCGGGGTCGCCGAACACGAGGTCGGCCGAGGCCCGCAGCGACTGGACGGCCTTCCGCACCTCCTCGCGCTGGTCGAGGCTCACCAGGGCGCCCATGCGCACGGTCTCGTCGCGCGGGTTGCCGACGGTGGTCTTCGCGAGCCGGGCCGCCAGCGCCTCGACGACGGCGTCGGCGGAGCGGCGCGGCACCAGCACGCGCCGGATGGCCGTGCACTTCTGGCCGGCCTTCACCGTCATCTCGGTGGCGACGCCCTTGACGAAGAGGTCGAACTCGGGGTCGTCGGTGGTGACGTCGGGCCCGAGCACCGAGCAGTTGAGCGAGTCGGCCTCGACGTTGAGGGTGACGCCGCCGTTGAGCACCTGCGGGTGGTTGCGGATCAGGCCCGCGGTGTGGGCCGAGCCGGTGAAGCCGACGAGGTCGTGCACGCCGAGCTCGTCGAGCAGGCCGGCGGGGCTGCCGGCCAGCAGCTGGAGCGAGCCCTCGGGAAGGATGCCGGACTCGATGATGCGGCGGACGGTCAGCTCGGTGAGGTAGGCCGTCTGGCTCGCGGGCTTGACGATCGTGGGCAGGCCGGCCACGAGGGCGGGCGCGAGCTTCTCGAGCATCCCCCACACCGGGAAGTTGAAGGCGTTGATCTGCACGGCGACGCCGGGACGCGAGGTGTAGACGTGCTGCCCCACGAAGGTGCCGCCCTTGCTGAGCGCCTCGGGCGCGCCGTCGAGGTACACCGTGTCGTTCGGCATCTCCCGGGTGCTCTTGGAGGCGATCGAGAACACGGTGCCGATGCCGCCGTCGATGTCGACGGCGTTGTCGCGGGCGGTGGCGCCGGTGGCGTAGGAGCTCTCGTAGAGCTCGTCCTTCACGCTCAGCAGGTGCTTGGCCATGTCCTTCAGCAGGGCGGCGCGCTCGTGGAACGACAGCGCCCGCAGCGCCGGGCCGCCGACCTCGGCGGCCGTGCGCCACCATCGCGCCGACGTCGAGCCCGGACGACGAGACCCGCGCCACCTCCGCCCCGGTGGCGGCGTCCAGCACGGGCGCCCCCTCGTCGTCGGCGCGGTACCAGCGGCCGGCGGCGTAGCTCTCGAGAAGTCGGGTCACGGTGGCTCCTTGCGTGAGGCGGCGTGCCGTGTCACCGTATTACAGACCGATCGGTCAGGAAAGGGCTGGAGGCCACGATGACGGTGTCGGATGTCGGGCTCGAGGAGCGCTTCGAGGAGACCGTCGCGCGCCACGACCGGATCGAACCGCGCGACTGGATGCCGGACAAGTACCGCGCCACGCTCGTGCGGCAGATCGCGCAGCACGCCCATTCCGAGATCATCGGGATGCAGCCCGAGGGCAACTGGATCGGCCGGGCGCCGTCGCTGCGCCGCAAGGCGATCCTGCTGGCCAAGGTGCAGGACGAGGCCGGCCACGGGCTCTACCTCTACTCCGCCTGCGAGACGCTCGGCGTCGCCCGCCGCGAGCTCACCGACAAGCTCATCTCCGGGCAGCAGAAGTACTCCTCGATCTTCAACTACCCGACGCTCTCCTACGCCGACGTCGGCACCATCGGCTGGCTCGTCGACGGCGCCGCGATCTGCAACCAGGTGCCGCTGTGCCGCACCTCGTACGGGCCGTACGGCCGGGCGATGATCCGCATCTGCAAGGAGGAGTCGTTCCACCAGCGGCAGGGCTACGAGCTGCTGATGACGATGATGCGCGGCACCGACGAGCAGCGGGCGATGGTGCAGGAGTCGGTCGACCGGTTCTGGTGGCCCTCGCTGATGATGTTCGGCCCGCCCGACGCCGACTCGCCCAACACGGCGCAGTCGATGGCGTGGGGCATCAAGCGCGACACCAACGACGACCTGCGGCAGAAGTTCGTCGACATGTCGGTGCCGCAGGCCGAGGCCCTCGGCGTCACGCTGCCCGACCCCGACCTGCGGTGGAACGAGGAGCGCGGCCACCACGACTTCGGCCAGCCCGACTGGGTGGAGTTCAAGGAGGTCGTCTCCGGCAACGGGCCGTGCAACCTCCAGCGGCTCGCTCACCGTCGTCGCGCCGACGAGGACGGCGCCTGGGTCAGGGACGCCGCCACGGCCTACAGCCGGAAGCGGGCCGCGGGGTGAGCGGCCCGCAGGACTTCACCGCCGAGGGCGGCCACGGCGCCGTCCCGCTCGAGGGGGTGCCGACCGGCATCGGCGAGCGCCCGCGAGGCGACTGGCCGCTCTACGAGGTGTTCGTGCGCGGCAAGCGCGGCCTCAACCACGTGCACGTCGGCTCGTTGCACGCCGCGGACGACGACATGGCGCTGCGCAACGCCCGCGACGTGTACACCCGCCGCAACGAGGGCGTCTCGATCTGGGTGGTGCGCTCCGACGACATCGCCGCCTCCAGCCCCGACGAGAAGGACCCGCTGTTCGCGCCGGCCGGCGACAAGGTCTACCGGCACCCGACGTTCTACGACATCCCCGACAACGTCCCTCATATGTGAGGGCGCGATGCACGAGACCGACAAGGACCACGACTCCGTCTACGACGGCCTGGTCGGCAGCGACCCCTCGCAGTGGGCGTTCGGCACCGACTTCGAGGACCCGCTCGCCGGCGTCGACACGACCATCCCGGACGGCGTCGATCCGGCCGTGCTGGCGGCGTACTGCCTGATGCTCGGCGACGACGCGCTCGTGTACAGCCACCGGCTCTCGGAGTGGTGCAGCAACGCGCCCGACCTCGAGGAGGACATCGCGCTGGCCAACATCGCGCTCGACCTGCTGGGTCAGGCGCGGCTGCTGCTGGCCCGCGCGGCGGCGGCCGACCCGGCCGTCGTCCCGCCGCTGCCCGAGGGCTCACCGGTGCCGCCCGAGGACGCGCTGGCGTTCTTCCGCGACGACGCCGCCTTCCGCAACGTGCGCCTCGTGGAGCCCGACAACGGCGACTTCGCGGTGACGATCGTGCGGCTGCTGGTGTTCTCGGTGTGGCGGCTCGCGCTGGTGCAGCGGCTGGCCGGCAGCCGCGACCCGGTGCTGGCGGCGATCGCGGCCAAGGCGGTCAAGGAGGTCACCTACCACCGCGACCACGCCGGCCGCTGGTTCGTCACGCTGGCGCAGGGCACCGAGGAGTCCCGGCGCCGGCTGCTCGCCGCGCTCGACGTCGTCTGGCCGTTCCACGACGAGCTGGTCGCCACCCACGAGGTCGAGGGCGACGCCGCCGCCCAGGGCGTGGGCGTCGACCCCGCCCGCGTGGCCGCCGACGTCGACGCCGTGCTCGACCACGTGTTCGCGACCGCCGGCGTCGAGCGGCCGTCGACGGCGCAGGTGGGCAGAGTGGCCGGCGGGATGGGCCGAGACGGCCGGCACACCGAGGCGCTCTCGCGGCTGCTGGCCGAGATGCAGTCGGTGGCGCGGGCGCACCCGACGGGGCGGTGGTGACCGTGACCGCGCTCGCCGTCGCCAGCGAGGTGCTCGACCCGGAGATGCCGATGCTCACGCTCGCTGACCTCGGCGTGCTGCGCGACGTCGACGAGCAGGACGGCCGGGTCGTCGTCACGATCACGCCCACCTACTCCGGCTGCCCGGCCATGGCGGCGATGCGCGACGACCTCGTGCACCGGCTGCACGACCACGGCTACCACGACGTCGAGGTGAAGGTGAGCCTGCACCCGGCGTGGTCGACCGACTGGATCACCGACCGCGGCCGCGCCGCTCTGGCCGAGGCCGGGGTGTCGCCGCCCGGCGCGGCGCCGTCGCACGCAGGCCCGATCCCGCTCAACCTCGGGCCGACGCAGCGCGCGGTCGCGTGCCCGCGGTGCGGCGACCCGGCCCCCGCGCTCACCTCGGAGTTCGGCCCCACGGCCTGCACCGCGCTCTACCGCTGTACCGCCTGCGGGGAGCCCTTCCAGCACGTGAAGGAGCTCTGACGTGGCCGTCACCTTCCACGAGCTGGTGGTGGCCGACGTCGAGCCGCTCACCGACGACGCCGCCGCGGTCACCTTCGCGGTACCGCCCGAGCTGCGCGACGACTACGCCTTCGAGGCGGGCCAGTCTCTGACGCTGCGCCGGATGGTCGACGGGCGGGAGGAGCGGCGGTCGTACTCGATCTGCGCGCCGGTCGGGTGCGGCGCCGCGGGTCGGCGTCCGCGAGATCCCCGACGGGCTGTTCTCCCGGTGGCTGGTGCGCGACGTGCGGCCCGGCGACCGGGTGGAGGTGCAGACGCCGTCCGGCCGGTTCCGCGCCGACGAGTCGATCCGCGCCGAGGGCGGGCGGCACCTGTGCATCGCCGCGGGGTCGGGCATCACGCCGATGCTGTCGATCGCGGGCTCGGTGCTCGCCCACCCCGACGCGTCGGTGACCCTGCTCTACGGCAACCGCACCACCGGCTCGGTGATGTTCGCCGAGGAGCTCGCCGACCTGAAGGACCGCCACCATGCGCGGTTCAACCTGGTGCACGTGCTGTCGCGCGAGCCCCGCGGTGTCGACCTGTTCTCCGGGCGGCTCGACGTCGAGCGGCTGCGCCGCCTGGTGGAGGTGCTGGTGCCGCTGGCCGACGTCGACCACGTCTGGCTGTGCGGGCCGTTCCCGATGGTCACCGCCACCCGGGAGCTGTTCACCGAGCTCGGCCTGCCCGCGGAGAAGGTGCACGTGGAGCTGTTCCACGTCGACGAGCCGCCGCCGGAGGTGGTGCGCGAGGAGGCCGTTGGTCGAGGGCGACATCAGCAGCGTCACCGTGTCGCTCGACGGCCGCAGCACGACGTCCCCGATGCCGCGCGCGCAGAGCATCCTCGACGCCGCGGCCGCCGTCCGCGGCGACCTCCCGTTCGCCTGCAAGGGCGGCGTGTGCGGCACCTGCCGGGCGAAGGTGGTGAGCGGCGAGGTCGACCTGCGCCGCAACTACGCCCTCGACGACGACGAGCTCGCCCGCGGCTTCGTGCTCACCTGCCAGACCCATCCCGTGAGCGACGAGGTGCACGTGGACTTCGATGCCTGATCACGCGACGACCTCGCCCGCCGTTGTGCGGACGAGATGTGGGCGGGTGACGCCGCGAGCCGGATGCTCGGCATGCGGATCCTCGCCGTCGGCCCCGGCACCGCCGAGGTGGCGATGGCGGTGCGCGCCGACATGGTCAACGGCTGGGACCTCGCCCACGGCGGACTGGTCGCCTCGCTGGCCGACAGCGCGTTCGCCGTGGCGTGCAACTCCCACGGTCAGGTCACCGTGGCCGCCGGCTTCGACGTCACGTTCCTCGAGCCGGCCCGCCTGGGCGACGAGCTCGTCGCCAGCGCCCGCGAGGTCGCGCTGCGCGGCCGCTCCGGGGTCTACGACGTCACCGTGCGCCGCGCCGCCGACGACGTGGTGATCGCGGAGTTCCGCGGCCGCAGCCGCGCCACGGGTCGTCCGAACCCCGCCCTGTGAGGGGCCCGGCTCTGCCAGAGTGACGCCCCATGGACTCAGCGTTGACGTCGGTGGGGCTGCCGATCGCGCTCGCGATCATCATGTTCGGGCTGGGCCTCGCGCTCACGATCGACGACTTCCGGCGGGTGGGTCGCGAGCCCAAGCCGGTGGCGATCGCGCTGGCGCTGCAGATCGTCGTGCTGCCCCTGGTGTGCTTCGGGCTGGTGCTGGCCTTCGACCTCGACCCGATCCTCGCCGTCGGCATGATGCTGCTGGCCGCCTCGCCCGGCGGCACCACGGCCAACCTGTTCAGCCACCTGTTCCGGGGCGACGTCGCGCTCAACATCACCCTCACCGCGGTGAACTCGGTGCTCGCCGTGCTCACGCTCCCGCTGGTGGTGAACCTGGCGCTGGGCTACTTCGATCCCCCTGGCGGCGACGACATCGGGCTCCAGGTCGGCAAGACGCTGCAGGTGTTCGCGATCGTGCTCGTGCCCGTGGCGATCGGCATGATCGTGCGCCGCAGCTCGCCGGCCTTCGCGGCCCGCGCCGACAAGCCGGTGCGCATCGCCTCGGCGGTCGTCCTGACGCTGGTGATCGCCGGCGCGCTGATCGCCGAGCGGGAGAACCTCAGTGACTACTTGCTCGACATCGGCGTCGTCGCGGTCCTCTTCTGCGCGATCAGCCTCGCCGTCGGCTTCGCCGTCCCGCGGGTCTTCGGCGTCGAGGACCGGCAGGCGCTGTCGTCGGCCTTCGAGGTCGGCATCCACAACAGCACCCTCGCCATCGCCGTCGCCGTCAGCGTGCTGGACAACGACGAGCTCGCCGTCCCGGCCGCCGTCTACGGCGTGCTGATGTTCCCGCTGGCCCTCGTGGCCGGCTTCGCCATCCGCCGGCTCGTCGTCGGTGCACGAGGAGCCGGCTGCGACCTGACACGGGCGACGGCGAGCCGGTCGGGCGGCCGCGGTGCCGGACGACCCCTTCACGGGGGCGTTCCGGGGTGTCGGCTGAGCAGGGCCGTGAACTCGCCCAGACGACGCGCCACCTCGTCGAACTCCGCGACGGACTTCTCGGCGAGCTGTCCGGACGGAGAGGCCTCGATCGCGGCGCAGGTGCGGGCCAGCCTGACGGCTCCGAGCGTCAGGCGCTCCCCTTGACGTGGTGGGCCACGGCGGCGGCTGCAGCGGCGTCACCGGCCGCGGTCGCCGCAACGAGCGACGTCAGGTGGGCCGGGGTCTCCTCGAGGAACGTCTGGATCACCTCGGTCAGGAGCTGGTCGTCCACGAGTGACTCGCGGAGTTCCTCCAGGACCGACGGGTCGAGCCACGGCCCCGGGGCGGACTGCTGGTCATTGCTCACGGGGCCCCCCGGGCTCGTCCTGGCCGTTCACCGAGCCGGTCGCGGCGAGCGCGGCGGCGAGTGCCTCGGAGCGGACCGGCTTGCTCAGGTAGTCGTCCATGCCGGCCGCGAGGCACGCGCTCGCGGTCCTCGGCAAGGCGTTGGCCGTCATCGCGACGATCCACGGCTGCTCGCTCCGCGCGGGCTCGTGCGCGCGGATGCTGCGGCGTGGCCTCGAGCCCGTCCATACCGGCATCTGCACGTCCATGAGGACGACGTCGTAGCGGCGCCGCGCGCACGCGCCTCCACCGCCTCGCGCCCGTCGGCCGACGACGTCGACCCGGTAGCCCAGCTGCTCGAGCAGTCGCAGCGCGACCTTCTGGTTGACCAGGTTGTCCTCGGCCAGGAGGATCCGCAGGCCGCTGACCGTCGGGTCGGCCGCGGCTCGAGCGGCCGCGTGCGTCGGCCTCGACCGACGCTCCGAGCCCCGAGCCAACGCATCGAACAGTGCGGACGCTTGACGGGCTTGGTGAGGACCGAGGCGAACTCCGCCGTCGACGTCGCCTCAGGCGCCACCGAGCGAGCTGACAGCAGGAGCGGCATCGTGGCCGCCCGGCCTCGCGCAGCACGCGCGGCCAGCTGCGACGCCGTCCGTCCCGGGCATGTGCATGTCGAGCGATGCACGACGTCGAAGGCGGGCTCCCGCGTCCGCACCCAGTGTCAGCGCCTGCTCGGGGTCGGCCGTGCTCCGCGGCGCGTCATGCCCCAGGTCTGGCAGCTGGCGTCCGAGGATGCGCCGGTTGGTCGGCGTTGTCGTCCACCACCAGGATGCGCTTGCCGAGCAGGTCCGCCGGGCAGAGCGCGGTGCGTCGCGCGACCGGGGCGCCGTCTCGGGCAGCGACACCGTCACCTCGAAGGTCGCGCCCTCGCCCGGACTCGCTCTCGACGCGCGATCGTCCCGCCCATGCGCTCGGCGAGCCGCTGGCTGATGGCGAGCCCGAGCCCGGTGCCGCCGTAACCGCGGGTGGTCGAGGCGTCGACCTGGCTGAACGACTGGAACAGCCGGTCGATCCGTTCGGCGGCGATCCCGATGCCGGTGTCGCGCACGGCGAACCGCGACGCGTCTCGTCGTCGGCCCGGCTCGGCGGCCGACGCGCAGCGACCACCTCGCCTGCGTCGGTGAACTTGACGGCGTTGCTGAGCAGGTTGACCAGCACTGCCGCAGCCGGGTCGACGTCGCCGAGGACCACGCGCGGGCACGTCGTCGTCCACGATGGCAGGCGAGGTCGAGGCCCTTCTCGGCGGCCTGCGGCGCCAGCAGGTCGAGCGCGCGCCTCGACGCAGTCGCGCAGCATCGAACGGCGCTGGGCTCGAGCTCGAGCTCGCCCGGCCTCGATCTTGGAGAAGTCGAGGATGTCGTTGATGACCGCCAGCAGCGCGTCGCCGCTGCGCGCGGATGGTCTCGGCGAACTCGCGCTGCTCGGCGTCGAGGTCGGTGTCGAGCAGCAGTCCGGTCATGCCGATCACGGCGTTCATCGGCGTCCGGATCTCGTGGCTCATGGTCGCGAGGAAGTCGGACTTCGCCGCGTTGGCGCTCTCCAGATCCTGGGCCAACCGCTGCTGCTCGCGGCGGTCGAAGGCGACGATCGCCAGCCGGGCGACGACCAGCCCGAAGCTCACCATGGAGGCGAGCAGGACCAACGCGTAGCTCTCGTGGGTGCCGAGGAGCGCCACCGGCACGATGGCGGCGACGTACAGCAGGAGCAGCTTCGTCCCCCGCATCGTGCGGGCCGGGACGGAGCGGCTGGTGTCGGTGGTGTGCGAGGCCCCGTGCAGCAGCGACCTCAGGCCCGGGTGCACCATCAGCGCCGCGAGGGCGACGTACGACGCCATCCAGAGCGTCGACAGGGTGCCGCCGTAGGCGAAGGTCCCGTTCACGCTCTCCCGTCCGTACTCCAGGTCCGCGACGACCTCGAGCACGATCCAGAGCATCAGGAGGGACCCGGCCGGTCCCCGCCACGCGTTGCCGCTCGTGAGGATCCGCAGCGCAAGGCCGGACAGAGCCAGCGTGAAGAGCGGGTAGGCGATCGCGGTCGCGCTCGCCAGGTCGCGGGCGCCGACCTCGACGTTCGGCTCGATCACGTACTCCCAGATGCCGGTCGTCGCGGCCACGGTGAGGATCAGTGCGTCGACCGCAGCCAGCCGGGACTCCACCGGTTCGGCGTCGCGATGACGACGGACGACCAGGAGCAGGAAGACGCCGAAGAGCGTGTAGGAGACGAAGTACGCGACATCGACGACGGACGGAAAGGGCAGCGGGGTGTCGAAGACGATCGGGGCCAGGTACCACGGCAGCGAGGCCACCAGGTACGCCGCCGTTCCCGCCAGCAGCCAGCTCAGCGGCTGGCGCTCCGGGGCCGGGCTCTGCCGCCACCGAGTCCCCACCAGGGCGACCGCGAGCACGAGCGGCACGAACCACAGACCGACCTGGACCGGACTGTCCGTCGGGGCCAGCAGGTGGCCGATGATCGCGAGGGCACCGATGCCCGCGACCAGCCACTGCCGGGGAGCGCGCCGGATCTCAAGCAACCCGACTCCTTCCCGAGACCTGGGAGGCCGAGGATAGTCGGGACTGGGCGGCAGAGGCAGCACGACCGGTGGCGGAGCGCGAGGAGCCCGTCGCCGACGGGGGCTCCGTCGTGCCGACGGGTCCTCGACCCGACTAGGTGGCCGACCGCATATAGGCGAGCGCCGCGAGCACCCGGCGGTTGCTGGCGGAGTCGGCGTGGAGGCCGAGCTTGGCGAAGATGCTGCCGACGACGGGCTCGACGGTCTTGATGCTGAGGTGCAGTTCGTCGCAGATGGCGGCGTTGGAGAGCCCGCGCGCCACGAGTTCGAGCACCGCGCGCTCCCGATCGGTGAGCCCGTCGAGATGGCCCGCCCGCTGCTCGGCGGCAATCGTCTCGATGAGGCCGAGATGGTCGAGCACGAGCCGGGCCTGACGCGGCGAGGTCGTCGAGAAGCGTCGCCTCGGCCCGCGAGAGCGGGTCGCTCCGTTCGACGGCGAGCGCGCCGGTGAGCGCGTTGTCGCGCCGGACGGGCCGAACCTCGCGGCACGTCACCGGCCAGCGCCGGCCAGGTGGTCGGGGGCGGCTCGTCGGCCGTCTCGGGCCAAAGACCGACCACGTGCAGCCCGTCGTCCGACCCGAGCCAGAGCGTGGCGCGGTCGGCATGCAGCGCCTCGGCGGTGGCTCGGGCGAGCTCGGCGGGCAGGTCGGTGGGCATCGGCGTCGCTGCGGGAGAGCCAGGTGAGCGCGGAGTACGCCGCCGACTGCTGACCGTGCACGACCGCGATCCCGGCGGCGAGCGGCACCAGGGCCGTGGTGAGCAGCCCGGCCCGCGGCGAGTCCGGCGACGGCGATGCCCGCCACCAGGCGCGACCCCCGACACCGCGGCCGCGCCGAGCAGCCAGGCGAGCGGCCGGCGAGCGTCGCCGCCGCGCCAGCGGACCACGAGCACGACCACCCAGAGCAGCTGGAGCACGGTGAACGGTGGGGACCGCGATGACGTCCCACAGCGTCGAGACCACCGCGGGGCGCGCGTCCTGCGAGCGGGTGGTCGAGCCGACACCCGAGGCCACGTAGCCCACCGGCCAGCCGGCGGACAGCGCGGCCGAGAAGAGCGAGACCAGCACCGCCACGGCCACGACCGGGCGCCACCGCGGTGCCGGCAGCCGGCCGTCGGGGAAGCAGACGACCCAGATGGTCACCAGGCACGAGCGACAGCGGGACCGGCCAGGTGCCGACCCAGGCCCACCAGTCCACCGCGTCGAGGTGCCGGCGTGGCCGACCTGGCGGCCGAGGAACATCACGGCCTCGACCGGGCCGATCGCCATCATGAGCCGACCCACGAGGTGACCGGGCCGCTGGTGCAGCACGTAGGCGCCCACGCCGGTGAAGGCGAGGGCGAGCAAGCCGTTGTGGAGGTTCGGCAGCCACAGCCCCTGCGCGAGCCCGACGACGACCAGAACGAGCACCGCGCTCAGCGTCAGCAGCGGCGTCGAGGCCACGGGGAGCGGGCGCTCGGGTCATGGCGGACATCGTGGCATCGCCGACGCCAGCGGGTCAGCAGGGAAAACCCTGCGCGCCGGATCCAGGGATCGCCCCGTGGTGCCGGACCGCGGTGTCGTCCGCAGGCTGCCGGGCATGACCACTCCGTCACCACCGCCGCGCCGACGGCCACCCCACGCCACCCCCGAGCAGCGTCTGCTCACCGGAGCCTTCCTCGTGGTCGCCCCGTGGCCTACCTCGCCGCCGACACCACGTACGCCGCCCGCGGCTGGGACGACGCCACCGCTGGCGTCCTCCAGGTGCTGGCCTCGATCGCCTACGGCTGGTCTTCCTGCGGGTCGCCGGCTGGCTTGCGCCCGGACGCCGTACTGCGGGCCGCGCTCGTGCGTGGTCGGCGTCGATCGGGACGGCGGGCGCGGTGGCCTACGGCTTCGACACGATCCACCAGTCGCTCGGCGACCCTCGCTCGTCGACCGGACGGGCGCCGCGATCCTCATCAAGCCGCTCGGGCTGTTCTTCCCGCTCGCCCTCGTGCTGGCGTCCGCCAGCGCTGGCCCGGCTCGGCGCTCGCTGGCAGGCGGCCCTCGTGCTCGTCGAGCGGACTGCGCTGGCCGGTCTCCCACATCGGCAACATCGCGCTGCTGGCCGTCGCGGCGAACGTGGTGCTCGTGCTCGGCCTCAGCAGCCTGCTGTGGCGGCCGCCGACGGCCGGCGAGTGGCGGAGGATAGGGGATTCGAACCCCTGAGGGCGTTAACCCAACCCGCTTTCCAAGCGAGCGCCATAGGCCACTAGGCGAATCCTCCGCGGGGGAGGTTACCCGTGCCGATCGGGCGTGAGCCAATCGCCTATCCTGGGTCAACCCCCCGTGCGGCGGCATCTCACCCAATCCCCCAGGGCCGGAAGGCAGCAAGGGTCAGTGGGCTCTGTCGGGTGCATGGGGGGCCTCTCTTTTCCCCGGACGTCGCCGCCGTTCCGGCTGTCCCCGCCGCTGGTTACTGTTCCTGCGTGGACTCCCCGCTGGCGCTCTACCGCCGCTACCGGCCGGAGACCTTCGCGGAGGTCATCGGCCAGGAGCACGTCACCGAGCCGCTGCGGGCCGCGCTGGGCAACAACCGGGTCAACCACGCCTACCTGTTCTCCGGTCCGCGCGGGTGCGGCAAGACGACGTCGGCCCGCATCCTCGCCCGCGCCCTCAACTGCGCGCTGGCGCCGGTGGCCGACCCGTGCGGTGAGTGCGACAGCTGCCGCGACCTCGCCCGGGGCGGGCCGGGGTCGATCGACGTCATCGAGATCGACGCCGCCTCCCACGGTGGCGTCGACGACGCCCGCGACCTGCGCGAGAAGGCGTTCTTCGCCCCGGTGCGCGACCGCTACAAGGTCTACGTCATCGACGAGGCCCACATGGTCACCACCCAGGGCTTCAACGCGCTGCTCAAGCTGGTGGAGGAGCCGCCGCCGCACCTGCGGTTCATCTTCGCCACCACCGAGCCGGAGAAGGTCATCCCGCACCATCCGCTCGCGCACCCACCACTACCCGTTCCGGCTGATCCCGCCGCGGCTGCTCTCCACCTACCTCGCCGAGCTGTGCGAGAAGGAGGGGGTCACGATCGAGCCGGCCGCGCTGCCGCTCGTCGTCCGCGCCGGCGCCGGCTCGGCCCGCGACTCGCTCTCGGTGCTCGACCAGCTGCTCGGCGGTGCCGGGCCGGACGGCGTCACCTACGCCCTCGCCAGCGGCCTGCTCGGCTACACCCCCGACACCCTGCTCGACGAGGTGGTCGACGCCTTCGCCGCGGGCGACGGCTCGGCGGTGTTCGCGGTCGTCGACAAGGTGATCGAGACCGGGCAGGACCCGCGCCGGTTCACCGAGGACCTGCTGCGCCGGCTGCGCGACCTCGTGATCGTCGCGGCCGTCCCCGACGCGCCCACCACCGGGCCTCATCGACGTCTCGCAGGACCAGGGGGAGCGGCTGGTCGCCCAGGCCGCGCGGTTCGGCCGCCACGACCTCAGCCGCGCCGCCGACCTGGTGGCCGCCGGGCTCACCGAGATGCGCGGCGCCACGGCGCCCCGGCTGCTGCTCGAGCTCATCTGCGCCCGGGTGCTGCTGCCCGGCTCCGACCACTCCAGCCAGGGCGTGATGGCCCGGCTCGACCGGATCGAGCGGCGCGCCCAGATCACCGGCACGCCCGCACCACCCACCGACCCCGCGCCCACGCCGCCGCCCGGCGTCGACCGGCCCGCCCCGCCCACCCGCAGCCGGTGCCCGAGCCCGAGCCGCCCCGTCGTCGACGACGAGCCCGCGGCGCCCGAGCCCGCGCCCGAGCCGGCGGCGCCGAGCCCGAGCCCGAGCCGACGCCCGAGCCCGCCGAGCCCGAGCCGGCCGCCGAGCCGGCGCCCGCGCCCGAGCCGCCTCCGGCGACCGGCGGGCTCACGCTGGTCGACGTGCGGCGGCTGTGGCCCGACGTCATCACCGCCGTCGATGCACCGGCGCCGGGTCACCTGGATGCACCTGCGCGACAACTGCCAGGTGGTGGCGGTCGATGCCGCGACGCTCACCCTCGGCTTCAGCAACGCCGGCGCGCGCGACTCCTTCGACGCCGGCGGCAGCGCGGAGATCGTGCGGCAGGCGTGCATCGAGGTGATCGGCCACGACTGGCGGGTCGAGTCGATCATCGACCCCGGCGCCGACGCCGCCACGCCGCCGCCCCCGGCCGCGGAACCCGAGCCGGAGCCTGCCGCGCCGGCGGAGCCCGACCCGCAGCCCGACCCGCCGCCCGACCCGCATCCCGCGCGCGAGGCGATCCGGCCCACCCGCAACGGCGGCGAGCCGCCGCCCGTCGCCCCCGACCTGGCCGAGGCCGACGCCTCCGCCAGCCGCGACGACCTCGACGCCGAGGCCGACGACGTCACCGGCGCCGACCTGCTCGCTCGCGAGCTCGGCGCCGAGGTGATCGACGAGATCCCCCATCAATGACCACCCAGTGAGCCACTCAGTGAGGAAGTACCGATGACCCAGAACCCGTTCGACGCCGGCGGTGCCGGTGGCCTCGACATGAACGCCCTGCTCCAGCAGGCCCAGGAGATGCAGGCCAACCTCGAGGAGGCGCAGCGCCGGCTCGCCGACACCGTCGTCGACGGCACCGCCGGCGGGAGTGACGGTCAAGGTGAGCGGCGTCGGCGACCTGGTGGGCGTCGAGTTCGCGCCCGGCGCGGTCGCCGGCACCGAGCCCGACGACCTGGCCGACCTGGGCGACCTCGTCGTCGCCGCCTTCCGCGACGCCAAGCGGCAGACCGACGACCTCGCCTCCCAGGCGCTGGGGCCCGCTGGCCGGCGGCGACGGCCTGCCCGGCATGCCCGGGCTCGGCTGAGGGAGCCCACTCGCGTGTACGAAGGCGTCGTCCAGGACCTCATCGACGAGCTCGGCCGACTGCCGGGCGTCGGTCCCAAGGGCGCGCAGCGGATCGCGTTCCACCTGCTGCAGGCCGACCCGGCCGACGTGCGCCGGCTCGTCCGAGGTGCTGCTCGAGGTGAAGGCGAAGGTGAGGTTCTGCACCACGTGCTTCAACGTGTCCGAGGACGAGCAGTGCCGGATCTGCCGTGACCCGCGGCGCGACCCGTCGGTGCTGTGCGTCGTCGAGGAGTACAAGGACGTCGTCGCCATCGAGCGCACCCGGGAGTTCCGGGGGCGCTACCACGTGCTCGGCGGGGCGATCTCGCCGATCGACGGCATCGGGCCCGAGCAGCTGCGCATCACCGAGCTGATGGCCCGGCTCGCCGACGAGGCGCTGGAGGAGGTGATCCTCGCCACCGACCCCAACCTGGAGGGCGAGGCCACCGCCACCTACCTGACCCGGCAGCTGCGGCCGCTGGGTCTACGCGTCACCAGACTGGCAAGTGGCCTCCCGGTGGGTGGTGACCTCGAGTACGCCGACGAGGTAACACTGGGGCGTGCGTTCCTAGGAAGGCAGAGTGCGCAGTGACCGATCCGAACCAGAAGCGAGCCCCCATCGACGGCGAGACCGAGGACTTCGCGCAGCAGATCGCCGACTCGGTGTCGAGCTTCCTGCTCGCGCTGCGGGCCATCGCCCGCGAGGCGGACGGCGGGCGCGGCGATCTCGCTGCTGCTGCTCGAGATCAGCCAGGTGATGCTCGCCGGCGCCCGGCTCGGCGTCCAGCAGGACTTCCAGCCGGCCGGTGAGTTCCAGCCCGACGTCGGCCCGGAGGCCGACGTCGAGGAGATGCGGCTGCGCCTGGCCGAGATGCTCGGCGGCGTCGACACCTACGCCTACATCTTCGACCCGTACGTGCCCGAGGTGGTGGAGGGCCAGATCTCCGACGACCTCACCAGCATCGCCACCGACCTCGAGAACGGGCTGCGCCACTACCGCGCGGGCGACGTCGCCGAGGCGCTGTGGTGGTGGCAGTTCTCCTACGTCTCCTCGTGGGGCAACCTCGGCGGGCGCCGTCCTCAAGGCGCTGCTCTCGATCGTCGCCCACGACCGCCTCGACTCCGACGCGCTCGACCCCGAGGAGATCGAGCGCATCGAGGTCGCCGAGCAGGTGCTGGAGTCGGCCCGCAGCAGCAGCCGTCCACGCTCCGTCGCCGGTCCGGGCCGGCGGCGACACCCTCGGTACCCTCGAGCGGTGGGCATCGTGGTGCAGAAGTACGGCGGCTCGTCGGTCTCCGACGCGGCCGCGGTCAAGCGCGTCGCCCGCCGGATCGTGCAGGTCAAGAAGCAGGGCCACGACGTCGTCGTCGCGGTCTCGGCGATGGGCGACACCACCGACGAGCTGCTCGACCTCGCCAACGAGGTGAGCCCGCTGCCGCCGGCCCGCGAGCTCGACATGCTGCTCACCGCCGGCGAGCGGATCTCGATGGCGGTGCTCGCGATGGCGATCTCCGACCTCGGCTTCAGCGCCCGCTCCTTCACCGGGTCGCAGGCCGGCGTGATCACCGACTCGGTGCACGGCAAGGCCAAGATCATCGACGTCACGCCGGGCCGCATCGAGTCGGCGATCGCGGAGGGCCACATCGTGATCGTGGCCGGGTTCCAGGGCGTCTCGCAGGACACCAAGGAGATCACCACGCTCGGCCGCGGCGGCACCGACACCACCGCCGTCGCGCTGGCCGCGGCGCTGTCAGGCCGACGTCTGCGAGATCTACACCGACGTCGACGGCGTGTTCACCGCCGACCCGCGCATCGTGCCGGCGGCCCGCAAGCTGGCGCACGTCACCTACGAGGAGATGCTCGAGCTCGCGGCGTGCGGGGCGAAGATCCTGCACCTGCGCTGCGTCGAGTACGCCCGCCGCTACGACATCCCGATCCACGTCCGGTCGTCGTTCAGCCAGCTCGACGGCACCGTCGTCAGCGGCAGCATCGACGACGGAGCACCAGCAGCAGGAGGAGACCATGGAAGCCGCGATCATCGCCGGCGTCGCGCACGACCGCAGCGAGGCCAAGATCACCGTCGTCGGGGTGCCCGACAAGGTCGGCGAGGCGGCGCGCATCTTCACGGCGCTCGCCGCCGCGCAGATCAACCTCGACATGATCGTGCAGAACGTGTCGGCCGCGGCCACCAACCTCACCGACATCTCCTTCACGCTGCCGCGCACCGACGGCCAGGCCGCGATGACCGCGCTGGCCGCGCTGCAGCCCGAGATCGGGTTCGAGACCCTGCTCTACGACGACACGATCGGCAAGGTCTCGCTGATCGGCGCGGGCATGCGCTCGCACCCGGGCGTCACCGCCAAGTTCTTCGGCGCGCTCGCCGAGGCCGGCGTCAACATCGGCATGATCTCCACCTCCGAGATCCGGATCTCGGTGATCGTCGACGAGGTCGACGTCGACGCCGCCGTCGCCGCCACCCACACCGCCTTCGACCTCGACGCCACCGAGGTCGAGGCCGTCGTCTACGGAGGGACCGGGCGATGACCAGGATCGGGATCGTCGGTGCCACGGGCCAGGTCGGCGTCGCGATGCGCCAGATCCTCGAGGAGCGCGCGTTCCCGGCCGAGCGAGGTGCGGTTCTTCGCCTCCGCCCGCTCGGCCGGCACGGTGCTGCCGTTCGCGCGGTGCGCGAGATCGTGGTCGAGGACGCCGCCACCGCCGACCCGTCCGGGCCTCGACATCGCGCTGTTCTCGGCCGGCGCGTCCACCTCGCGGGTGCTCGCCCCGGCGTTCGCCGAGAAGGGCGTCACCGTCGTCGACAACTCCTCGGCGTTCCGGATGGACCCCGACGTGCCGCTCGTCGTCTCCGAGGTGAACCCGCGAGGCGGTGAACGAGGCCCGCAAGGGCATCATCGCCAACCCGAACTGCACCACGATGGCCGCGATGCCGGTGCTCAAGCCGCTGCACGACGCAGCCGGCCTGGTGCGGCTGGTGGCCGCCACCTACCAGGCCGTCTCCGGCTCCGGCGTGGCCGGCGTCGAGGAGCTCGAGGTGCAGGTGGCCGCGGCCGGCGACAAGGCCCGCGAGCTCGCCTACGACGGCGCGGCGGTGGCGTTCCCGGAGCCGCAGAAGTACGCGCGCACCATCGCCTACAACGTGCTGCCGCTGGCCGGCTCGCATCGTCGACGACGGCTCCGCGCGAGACCGACGAGGAGCAGAAGCTGCGCAACGAGTCGCGCAAGATCCTCGGCATCCCCGACCTGCGCGTCTCCGGGCATCTGCGTGCGCGTGCCGGTCTTCACCGGTCACTCGCTGGCGATCAACGCCGAGTTCGCCTCGGCGCTCACCGTCGAGCGGGCCCACGAGCTGCTCGCCGCGCGCGCCCGGCGTCGAGCTCACCGACGTCCCCACGCCGCTGCAGGCCGCCGGCCGCGACCCGTCCTACGTCGGCCGGATCCGCCACGACCCCGGCGTCGACGGCGACCGCGGCCTCGCCCTCTTCGTCAGCAACGACAACCTCCGCAAGGGCGCCGCCCTCAACACCGTCCAGATCGCCGAGCTGCTCGCTCGCTGACCGGCCTGACGGTCGACGATCC
Organism: uncultured Actinomycetota bacterium; assembly: GCA_963808855.1. Taxonomy (GTDB): domain Bacteria; phylum Actinomycetota; class Actinomycetes; order Propionibacteriales; family Nocardioidaceae; genus Nocardioides. The sequence goes on from CAWEHA010000014.1 coordinate 228,957, forward strand.
GCTCCGGCGACGCGGTCAGGACTGCGGCTCGACGTAAGGTGGTGGTGATTACCACCAGGAGGCGAGGAAGGCGGCGGCGCTGAGGACGGGGATGACGACGAGCATCGGCCAGGAGTCGAGGACGTCGACGAGGAACAGCAGCGCCACCACGGCCACCAGGGCGACGGCGAGGAAGCTGGTGCTCACGGGGTCGGGCACCCGGAAGTAGCGCAGGAGGAACCCGCTCACGACGACGGTGAGGGCCAGGACGACCAGGAGCAGCCCCATGCCGGGCGCGGTGCCGCAGGAGTTGGAGCCGCGGGCGGCCTCGCAGGCCTGGAACCCGAGGAACACCAGGCCGATGAGCAGCGCGCCCGCCACGACGCCGGTGGCCAGCGCGCCGGTGCGGGGCGAGGCCACCGGCTCGCGGGGCTCGCGCGGGGTGCGCTCCGCTTCGGCGGGCTTCGCGGCGGGCGTCCTCGACGTGGCCTCGGACGCTGGCGCCGTGGTCGTGGCCACGGGCGTGACGTCGGGGGTCGGGTCGGTGGCGTCGTAGACCGCCGTCGGCTGCTCCTCGACCACGGGCTCGACCAGGGGCACCGGCTGGTTCCTGAGGAGCCGAGGAACGAGGCGTCTCGAAGGGCTCGGTGGGAGCCTCCTCGACAGCCACCGGCTCGGGCACGGGCTCCGGCTCGGGCTCCGGCTCGGGGCAGGCTCCGGCTCCGGCGTCGGGCTCCGGCTCGGTGCGTCGGGCTCCGGTGGTTCCGGCGTGGGCCGGGCTCGGTGGTGGTCGCGGGGGAGCCGGCGCCGGCTTGGGCTTGCGCTTGCGGCGCCCGAACAGCCGCGGCGGCTCGAGGCTGGGTGAGGACTCCTGGTCCTGCTCCGGCTCGTCGGCCATGTGGGCTCCTCCCGCTCATCGCTCCCGGTCGCGGTGCATCCTGCCAGGGACGACGACGGCGGTGCCTCACGGTGCGGAGCAACCGAGAGACACCGCCGTCTGGCGGTCGGGCTGACAGGATTTGAACCTGCGGCCTCCTCGTCCCGAACGAGGCGCGCTACCAAGCTGCGCCACAGCCCGATGTGTGCCGAGCGGGCCGGCTCACAAGCACGGGAGCATACCGGAGCGGGCGCCGCGTCCGGCAATCGGTATCGGTGTCAGGACGGCCGCGGGAACGAGGGTCAGCAGGGTCGCCTCGGGGCGGCAGGCGACCCGGATCCGGGCGTAGGGACTCGTGCCCAGGCCGGCCGACACGTGGAGCCACGACGAGCCGGGGTCGCCGGGCCGCGAGTCGGCCGGGTGGCGGTGCAGGCCGCGGGCGCGCTCGGGCTCGAGGTCGCAGTTGGTGGTGAGGGCACGGCCGCCCTGCCGGGTGGGCCAGCACACCTGGCCGCCGTGGGTGTGGCCGGCGAGCACGGCGTCGTAGCCGTCGGCGGCGTACTGGTCGAGCACCCGCAGGTACGGCGCGTGCGTGACGCCGAGCCGGACGTCGGCCTCGGGGTCGGCCGGACCGCGGACGTCGTCGAGCCGGTCGTAGCCGAGGTGGGGGTCGTCGACCCCGGCGAAGCCGAACGAGACGTCGCCGACGGTGAGCGAGTCGCGCCGGTTGGTGAGGTCGCGCCAGCCGGCGTCGACGAACGCCGCGGAGAGGTCGCGCCAGGGCAGCGGCGGGGAGTGCACGGCGCGGGTGCCGTCGTCGGGGAGCAGGTAGCGCAGCGGGTTGCGCAGGGTCGGCTCGAAGTAGTCGTTGGAGCCGTGCACGAACACGCCCGGCACGTCGAGCAGCCCGCCCAGCGCGTCGAGCACGTACGGCACGGCGTCGCGGTGGGAGAGGTTGTCGCCGGTGTCGACGACGAGGTGCGGGTGCAGGTCGGCCAGACCCCGCACCCACTCCTGCTTGCGGGTCTGGCCCGGCGTCAGGTGGAGGTCGCTCACGTGCAGGACCCGCAGCGGCCGGGCGCCGGCCGGCAGCAGCGGCACCTCGACGCGGCGCACGGTGTAGAGCCGCGCCTCGTGCATCGCGTACGCCGTCAGGCCGACGCCGGCGAGCGTGCCCGCCCCGACGAGACCGGAGAGAATGCGGGCGATCGGCACCGAGTCAGGCTGCCACAATGCCGGCATGGCTGAAGCGACCACCCTCAAGGAGCGGCTGCGCGCCGACCTCACCACCGCGATGAAGGCGCGCGACGAGGTGCGCTCCTCCACCCTGCGAATGGTGCTCACGGCGATCACCAACGCCGAGGTGGCGGGCAAGGAGGCCCGCACGCTCTCCGACGACGACGTGGTCGGCGTGCTGTCGACCGAGGCGAAGAAGCGGCGCGAGGCGGCCACCGCGTTCGAGGACGGCGGCCGGGCCGAGAGCGCCGCCAAGGAGCGGGCCGAGGCCGAGGTGATCGCCGACTACCTGCCCGAGCAGCTCACCGCCGAGGAGATCGCCGCGATCGTCACCGAGGCGGTCGAGCGCACCGGCGCCGCCGGCGAGGGCATGCGCGCGATGGGCAAGGTCATGGGCGTCGTGCAGCCCCAGGTGAAGGGCCGCGCCGACGGCGGTGCCGTCGCCGCGGAGGTGCGGCGCCAGCTCGGTTAGCCGCGACCGCCGCCGCGGCCACCGCCACCACCGTTGCCGCCACCGCCACCGCGGCCGCCGCCGTTGCCTCGGCCGGGGGGCGGATCGGGCTCGGGGATCGGCACCGACTCCGACCCCACGCCTTGGATGTCCTCGGGGAAGTGGAAGTCCTCGCCCGAGAAGGTGCCGTCGATCGCCTTCATCGCGTCGCCCCAGATCGGCGCGGCCAGGCCGGAGCCGGACGCCGTGACGTACTGGCCGTCGATGACGAGGCCGTCGAGGCCCAGCGGCGTGCCGAACTTGTTGGCGCCGGCCACCATGGCCGACGTGGCGAGGTCGGGGGTGTAGCCGACGAACCACACCGACGGCGACTGCGCCACCGTGCCGGTGGTGCCGGTCTTGCCGGCGGCCGGCACCGACAGCCGCTGGTTGACGGCGAAGCCGCCGTCGATGACACCCTCGAGGATGTCGTTGACGGCGTCGGCGGTGTTCTTCGCCATCACCCGCTGGCACTGGGGCTGGTAGTCCTTGAGCACCCGGCCCTCGGAGTCGCGGATCTGCTGGATCGGCCGGGAGTCGCAGTGGATGCCGCGGGCGGCGAAGGTGGCGTACGCCTCGGCCATCTCCAGCGGGCTCACGTCGGCGACGCCGAGGGTGAACAGCGGGATGCGCTCCGCGCCGCGGCCCTGCCTGTCGCCCGTCGGGTTCGTGAGCCGCACGCCCATCGCCTTGGCCAGGTTGTAGGGGTCGCACACCCCGGTGTCCTGCTCGAGCCGCAGGTAGAACGTGTTCACCGAGTCGCGGGTGCCGGTGTAGAGGTTCTCGAGGCCGCCTTCGGTGGAGTTGCGCATCGGGAAGTGCAGCGGTTCCGAAGGTGGGTGCGCCCGGGCAGTTCTCGTAGTCGGAGAAGTTGAAGGTCGTCTCGTTCGGGGAGCTGTAGGTGCGGTTCAACGGGACGCCGTCGCCGATGGCGTCGGCCAGCACGAACGCCTTGAAGGTCGAGCCGGCCTGGAACCCGTTGGAGTTGCCGTACTGCTTGGGCACGGCGAAGTTGACGAACGTCTCGCCCTGGTTCTTCTTGCGGCCCACCCGGCGTGACTGCGAGATCGCCCGCACCTCGCCGGTGCCGGGCTCGACCATGGCCAGCGAGCCGATCGCGGGGTCCTTCTTGCCCACGTGGTCCCACACGGACTTGTCGGCCGCCTTCTGGTAGCGCAGGTCGACGGTGGTCTGGATGGTGAGGCCGCCGTTGCGCACCAGGTACCGGCGCTGGTCCGCGGTGCGGCCGAGCGAGGGGTCCGTGTAGAGGTAGTTGAGCGCGTAGCTGCAGAACAGGGGCACCTGACTGTTGACGCAGCCGTTGTTGGCCTTCTTCGGCTTCAACCCGAGCGGCCGGTTCTTGGTGCGGTCTGCCTGCTCCTGGGTGATCGCGCCGAGCTGGGCCATCCGGTCCAGCACGACGTCGCGCCGCTGGATCGCCAGGTTGTTGCTGTTGGTCGGGTCGAACTTCGTCGGGTTCTTCACGAGCCCGGCCAGCGTGGCGGCCTGGTTGAGGTTGAGCTTGCGTGCGTTGACGCTGAAGAAGTGCTTGGCCGCGGCCTGGATGCCGTAGGCGCCGTCGCCGAAGTAGGCGGTGTTCAGGTAGCGCTCGAGGATCCAGTCCTTCGAGTGCTCCTTCTCCAGGGCGATCGCGAACCGCAGCTCGCGCACCTTGCGTGCGTAGCTGTTGTCGGTGGCGGCCGCGACCTCCTCGGCGGTGTCGGCCGCGTTCACCAGGGTCAGCTTCACCAGCTGCTGGGTGATCGTGGAGCCGCCCTGCGCCGTGCCGCCGGCGGCCTGGTTGGTCACGAAGGCCCGGAAGGTGCCGCGGATGTCGAGGGCACCGTGCTGGTAGAAGCGGGAGTCCTCGATCGACACGATGGCCTTGCGCATGATCTCCGAGACGTCCTTCAGCCGCACGTTCAGCCGGTTCTCGTCGTAGATCGTGGCGATGACCCGGCCCTTGCGGTCGAGGATCCGCGTCTTCTGCGGCAGGTCCTCGGTCTCGAGCTCCTGCGGGAGGTCGTCCATCGTCTTGGCGGACTTGTCGGCGGCGAAGCCGAGCAGGCCGGCGAACGGGATCGCGAGGCCGGAGGCGACGACGCCGAGCACCGCGGAGACGACGACCATCACGGACAGGTGCGAGACCACCTTGCCGGCGCTGGGGCGTTCGGAACGGGGCCGGGACACGCCTGAGATCGTACGTGAGCGACGTTTCCTGACCGATTCCGCGCGACTACCACGGCCACCCGATCGGGGTGACTATCCCGCTGAACTAGTCACAATGGACTAGACAAGTTGGGTAGAACGTGCCCTGTCGCTGGTCGGGCTATGTCTTTACGTTGGAGCCCGCGACCTCGGGGAATTCGGAGGGGCGTCATGGGGACGCAGCCCCGGGTCGCGGGGACGATGTGGGGACATCAGTAATGACACAGTGGGTTGAAGACTGGGCGCCGCGCGCTGCCTGCAAGCAGGGATCGCCGGACCAGCTGTTCGTTCGGGGAGCAGAGCAGAACAAGGCGAAGCAGCTGTGCACCGGGTGCCCGGTGCGGACCGAGTGCCTCGCGGAGGCGCTCGACAACCAGATCGAGTGGGGGGTCTGGGGAGGGATGACCGAGCGCGAGCGCCGGGCCCTCATCAAGCGGCGGCCGACCGGCACCTGGCGTGCCGTGCTCGAGGCCGCGCGCACCGAGGCCACCCGTCCGGCGCTGCCGGTCAAGGTCGGCGTCTGATCTAGCCCGAGCTGGCACCGAGTAGGTCGCCGATCCGGCGCAGGCCGTCGAGGTCGTGCACGTCGGTGGCGAGCGCCGGCACCACCACGGTGGCCACCTGCGGGTGCGCGGAGGTGAAGCCGGCGCGCAGCCGGGCCTCGCGCTCCACGAGTCGACTCTGGTCGGCGTGCAGCCGCAGCAGGCCCGCCGTCACCGAGGCCCCGGCCGGCCCGGCTGCCCCGTCAGGTCCGTCGTCCCGGAGCCGGCCGGCTGCCGCCGTCGCCTCCTCGGCGCTGAGCTCGCCCGCCGGGGGAGGGCCCGCGCGGTTGACGACGAGGCCCGCCAAGGGCATCCGGTCCTCGGTGAGCCGCTCCACGAAGTACGCCGCCTCGCGCAGCGCGTCCGGCTCGGGTGCGGCGACCACGAGGAACGCCGTGCTCGGGTCCTGGAGCAGCCGGTAGGTGCGGGTGGCCCGCTGCCGGAACCCGCCGAACACGGTGTCGATCGCCGTCACGAACAGCTGCAGGTCACGTAGCACCTGCCCGCCGATGATCTTGGTGAGCGCGTTCGTGACCAGGCCGAAGCCCGCCCCGAGCAGCTTCGCCGGGCCGCGGGCCGGCGCCACCATCAGCTTGATGAACCGCCCGTCGAGGAAGCTGGAGAGCCGCTCCGGCGCGTCGAGGAAGTCGAGCGCCGAGCGCGAGGGCGGGGTGTCGACGACGACCAGGTCGTAGGTGCCGTCGGCCATCGCCTCGGCGTGGATCTGGCCGAGCTTCTCCATCGCCATGTACTCCTGCGTGCCCGCGAACGAGCTCGACAGCACGACGTAGAACGGGTTCTCCAGGATCTGCTTCGCCTTCGCCGGCGAGGCCTGGCTCTCCACCAGCTCGTCGAAGGTGCGCTTCATGTCGAGCATCATCGCGTCGAGCGATCCGCCGGAGGCGCCGTCGACGCCGTCGACAGGGCGCGGGGTGTTGTCCAGCTCCGCGATGCCCATCGACTGCGCCAGCCGCCGCGCCGGGTCGATGGTGAGCACGACGACCTTGCGCCCGCGCTCGGCGGCTCGCAGCGCGAGGGCCGCCGACGTCGTGGTCTTGCCCACGCCGCCGGAGCCGCAGCAGACGATGATCCGGGTGGCGCGGTCGTCGAGCAGCGCGTCGACGTCGAGCGGCGGCGCCGTGCGGCCCTGCGGGCCCACCCTTGTGCGGGGCGGCATCAGGCGAGCCCCTGCTCGCGGAGCAGCCCGGCGAGCTCGTACAGCGCGCCGAGGTCGACGCCCTGGGGCAGCCGGGGCAGCTCGTAGGTGGGCACGTCGAGGGCGGTGACCAGTGCGCGCTGCGCGTCCTCGAGCGCGCGCCGCTCGGCGTGCTCGTGGCCCTGGGCGACCAGCCCGTCGACCAGCGTCGGCTCGGGCTTCACGCCGACCTCCGCCAGCTCGCGGGCCACCTCGTCGGCGTCGACGCCGTCGAGCTGGGCGGCCGAGAGGTCCTGCGGCCGGGTCAGGTTGACCACGACCCCGCCGACGGGCAGGTCGGCGGCCCGGAGGTCGGCGATGCCGTCGGCCGTCTCCTGCACCGGCATCTCCTCGAGCACGGTGACCAGGTGGACGGCGGTGCGGGGCGAGCGGAACAGCGTCATCATCGTGTCGGCCTGCGTCTTCACCGGCCCCACCTTGGCCAGGCCGGCGAGCTCGTTGCTGACGTTGAGGAACTGGGTGATGCGGCCGGTGGGCGGGCCGTCGAGCACCACGGCGTCGTACTCGATCGCGCCCTTGTTGCGGCTGTTGCGCTGCACCGCCTCGTAGACCTTGCCGGTGAGCAGCACGTCGCGCACGCCCGGCGCGATGGTGGTGGCGAACTCGACCACGCCGAACTTGTCGAGTGCCCGGCCGGCGCGGCCGAGCCGGTAGTACATGGCGAGGTACTCCAGCAGCGCCGACTCCGGGTCGATGTGCAGCGCGTGCACCTGGCCGGGCCGGCCGTCGGGGCCCGCGAGCCCGGTGGCCAGCTTGCGCTCCTCGTAGGGGAGCGGGTCGACGTCGAACATCCGGGCGATGCCCTGGCGGCCCTCCACCTCGCACAGCAGCACCCGCTTGCCGCGGGTGGCGAGGGCCAGCGCGAGGGCGGCGGCGACGGTGGACTTGCCGGTGCCGCCCTTGCCGGTCACGACGTGCAGGCGCACCCGCGGCCAGTCGCTCATGACCCGCAAATGTAGGGGTCGGCGAAACCGTTAGGTTTCACCCATGGACAAAGTGGTCTCCTCGGCCGCCGATGCCGTGGCCGACATCCCCTCCGGGTCGACGATCTCGGTGGGTGGCTTCGGGCTCTGCGGCATCCCGTCGGTGCTCATCGAGGCGCTGCTCGCCGCCGGCGTCGACGACCTGGAGGCGGTCTCGAACAACGCCGGCGTCGACGACTGGGGCCTCGGCCGGCTGCTGGCCGCCGGGCGGCTGCGCCGGATGGTGGCCTCCTACGTGGGCGAGAACAAGGAGTTCGCGCGGCAGTACCTCGCCGGCGAGCTCGAGGTGGAGCTGACGCCGCAGGGCACGCTCGCCGAGCGGATGCGGGCCGGCGGGTCCGGGATCCCGGCGTTCTACACCGCCACCGGCGGCGGCACCCAGGTCGCGGAGGGCGGGCTGCCGTGGCGCTACGACAGCGGGGGCAACGTCGTCGTCTCCTCGCCGCCGAAGGACACCCGCACCTTCGAGACGAAGGACGGCGCGCGCGAGTACGTGCTCGAGGAGGCGATCGTCGCCGACTTCGGCCTGGTGCGGGCCTGGAAGGGCGACCGGCACGGCAACCTCGTGTACCGCGACTCGGCGCGCAACTTCAACCCGCTCGCGGCGATGTGCGGCCGGGTGACGGTGGCCGAGGTCGAGGAGCTCGTCGAGCCGGGCGAGCTCGACCCCAACCACGTGCACACGCCGGGGGTGTTCGTGCAGCGCGTCGTGGCGCTCACCCCCGAGCAGGCGGCCGACAAGCGGATCGAGCGGAGGACCGTCCGATGAGCTGGACCCGCGAGCAGATGGCCGCCCGGGCGGCGTCCGAGCTGACCGACGGCTCGTACGTGAACCTGGGCATCGGGCTGCCGACGCTCGTGCCCAACTACGTGGCCGACGACGTCGAGCTGGTGCTGCAGTCGGAGAACGGGATCCTCGGCGTCGGGGCCTACCCGGTCGACGGCGAGGAGGACGCCGACCTCATCAACGCCGGCAAGGAGACGGTCACCGTGCGGCGCGGGGCGTCGTTCTTCGACTCCGCCACCTCGTTCGGGATGATCCGCGGCGGCAAGATCGACGCCGCCATCCTCGGCGCGATGCAGGTGTCGAAGGACGGCGACATCGCCAACTGGATGATCCCCGGGAAGATGGTCAAGGGGATGGGCGGCGCGATGGACCTCGTGCACGGCGCCAAGCGCGTCATCGTGCTGATGGAGCACGTCGCGCGCGACGGGTCGTACAAGATCGTCAACGACTGCTCGCTGCCCTACACCGGCCGCGCGGTGGTGCACCGGATCATCACCGACCTGTGCGTGATCGACGTCGAGGACGGCGGGCTGCGGCTCGTGGAGCTCGCCCCCGACGTCACCGAGGACGAGGTGCGGGAGAAGACCGAGCCCGCCCTTCTCTGAGACGGCGCTGGCCCGTCGCCCCGATCCTGGCGAGGATGACGGGATGACTCTCGGGACGATCCGGTGACCGGCACGCCTGTCGAGGACACGACGACCCCGCGATGGCGGGTGGTCGGGCCGGGGCTGGTGGTGGCCGCGACCGGCGTGGGGGCGGCCGACCTCGTGGCCACCCTCGTGGCCGGCGCGAAGTTCGGATACGCGCTGCTGTGGGTGGCCGTGCTGGGCGCGGTGATCAAGGTGGTGCTGGTGGAGGGCGCCGGGCGCTACTCCCTCGCCACCGGCCGCACCATCTTCGAGGGGTGGCGCAGCCTGGGCCGCTGGACCACGTGGTACTTCGCGCCGTACATCGTGGTGTGGGGGCTCGTGTACGGCGCGACGGCGATGTCGTCGTCGGCGCTGCCGATCGTGGCGCTGTTCCCCGACCTCTCGCTGCGCTGGACCGCGGTGGTCCTGGGGGTGGTCGGCCTCGCGATGGTGTGGCTGGGCACCTACGCCGCACTGGAGAAGGTGATGGCGGCGCTGGTGGGCGTGATGTTCGTGGCCGTGGTCGGGGCCGCCGTCCTCACCGTGCCGAACCTGGGCGAGATCGTGCTCGGGCTGCGGCCGATCCTGCCGGAGGGCTCGGTGCTGAACGCGCTGAGCATCGCGGGCGGCGTCGGCGGCACGATCACCCTGGCCGCCTACGGCTACTGGTTGCGCGAGAAGGGCTGGTCCACTCCGCGGTTCATGCGCGTGATGCGCCTCGACAACGGTGTCGCCTACGCGGTCACCGGCGTCTTCGTCGTCGCCATGCTCGTGGTCGGCGCCGAGCTCTTCTACTCGGCCAACATCGCGCTCACCGAGGGCGACCAGGGGCTCGTGCAGCTCTCCGACGTGCTCGAAGAACGCTACGGCGAGGTGTTCGGCGTCGTGTTCCTCGTCGGCTTCTTCGCGGCGTCCTTCACCTCGCTCATCGGCGTGTGGAGCGGCGTCAGCCTGATGTTCGCCGACTTCGTGGGCAACCTGCGAGCCCTGCCGGCCGGTGACCCGGAGACCCGCACCGGCGGCCGGTACTTCCGCGCCTACCTGCTGTGGCTGACGTTCCCGCCGATGTTGCTGCTGCTCCTCGACGAGCCGATCGGCCTGATCCTGGCCTACGGCACGCTCGGGGCGCTGTTCCTGCCCTTCCTCGCGGTCACCCTGCTGGTGCTGCTCAACAAGCGACGCGAGGGCGCGCTGCCCCATTCCGACGTGCCCGAGGAGTGGCGCAACGGCTGGCTCTCCAACGCGCTGATGGGCCTGTGCGCGCTGCTCTTCCTGGCCGTGGGGGCCAACGAGCTCCGCAACGTGCTGTCGCCTCACGTGCCGTTCCTGTAGCCGCGATGAGTCCGGGGTGCTGCCCGGGTCGGTAGGGCATGAGCAAGGTCATCGCGTCCATCACCACCTCCGTCGACGGCTACGTCACCGGCCCCGACGACGGCCCCGGCCAGGGTCTCGGCGTCGGCGGGGAGCGCCTGCACTACTGGGTCTTCGGCGGTCCGTGGACCTACGACTCCACGCGCGACATGGGGTCGGCCTCCGGCGCCGACAAGGAGCACTTCGACGCGCTCATGGGCGAGATCGGGCAGGGGGCCTGCCTGGTCGGCCGTGGCATGTACGAGGCGGCCGGCGCCTGGGGCGGTACGAACCCGTTCGCGGGCCCGACGTTCGTGCTCACCCACCGCGTCGCCGACCAGCCCGCGCCCGAGTCCGGGTTCACGTTCGTCGACGGCTTCGACGCCGCGCTCGCCGCGGCCCGCGAGGCCGGGGACGGCGGAGTCGCGATCGGCGGCGGCGCCGCGATCATCCGGCAGGCGCTCGCGGCCGGCGTCGTCGACCTGCTCGCCGTCAGCATCGCGCCGGTGGTGCTCGGCGGCGGCAAGCGCCTCTTCGACGGCTTCGAGCACGACGTCGACCTGCGGATCGCCCGCACCTTCACCTCACCTCTCGCCACCCACGTCTGGTACGACGTCGTGCGTTGAACGGCCCCTGAGTAGGGTGCCGAGCATGCAGAAATGGGAGTACCAGGTGGCGCCGATCCCGCTCCACAACGAAGCCCTCATGCTCAACAACTTCGGTGAGGACGGGTGGGAGCTCGTGGCGATCCACCGCAGCGACCAGGGCGGTCTGGTCGCCTTCCTCAAGCGCCCGAAGGCAGCCTGATGCCGACCCCGGAGGAGCGCTTGGCGGAGCTCGGGCTCGAGGTGCCCGAGGTCGCGAAGCCGGTCGCCGTCTACGTGCCCGCCGTGCGCTCGGGCGACAAGGTCTACACGTCCGGTCAGCTGCCGATGCGCAAGGGCGAGATGCTCGCCACCGGCAAGGTCGGCGGCGAGGTGACCGCGGAGGAGGGCTTTGCCTGCGCCCAGCAGTGCGCCCTCAACGCGATCGCCGCGGTGCGCGCCGAGCTCGGCGACCTGTCGCAGGTGGCGCGGATCGTGAAGGTCACCGTGTTCGTGGCCTCGACCCCGGACTTCACCGGCCAGCCGCAGGTCGCCAACGGCGCCTCCGAGCTGCTCGGCAACGTGTTCGGCGACGCCGGCGTGCACGCTCGGTCCGCGGTCGGCGTCCCCTCGTTGCCGCTCGACGCGCCGGTGGAGGTCGAGCTGCTGGTCGACGTCGTCTCGTGACGTCGATCCCACTGCCGCCGGTCCCGCTCCCCGAGGAGCTCGTCGCACTCAACCAGGAGTACCTCGACGGCCGGCGGGAGCCGGTGGAGCCGCGCGACGCCGCGACCGTCGTCCTGCTGCGCGACTCTGCAGCCGGACCCGAGGCCTACCTGCTGCGACGGCAGGTCTCGATGGAGTTCGCGGGCGGCATGGCGGTGTTCCCCGGCGGCGGCGTCGACCGCCGCGACTTCGACGCCACGGTGGGCTGGGCCGGACCGCCGCCGTCGGACTGGGCCGCGCGGCTCGGGTGCGCCGACGATCTGGCGCGGGCGCTGGTGTGCGCCGCGGTGCGCGAGACGTTCGAGGAGTCCGGGGTGCTGCTCGCGGGGGAGTCGGGCGACGTCGTCGTCGGCGACACCACCGGCGACGACTGGGAGGCCGACCGGGTGGCGCTGGAGTCGCGCGACCTCTCGCTCACCGAGTTCCTCAACCGCCGCGGGCTGGTGCTGCGGGCCGACCTGCTCGGGGTGTGGGCCGCGTGGTTGACGCCGATCTTCGAGTCGCGGCGCTACCGCACCTGGTTCTTCGTGGCCAGGCTGCCCGAGGGCCAGCGCACCCGCGACGTGTCGTCGGAGTCGTCCTCGGTGACCTGGCTGGCGGCGGGTTCCGCCGTGGAGGCGGTGGAGGCGGGCGAGCTGGCGATGCTGCCGCCGACCTACCTCACGTGTCTCGAGGTGTCGGGGCACGGCACCGTCGACGGCGTCCTCGCTGCCGCCGAGGGGCGCGCGGTGGAGATGTTCACGCCGGCGGTGGAGCCGCTGGGCGACGGCTGGACGCTGTCGATGCCGGACACGCTGCGTCCCCTGCTCGCGGGGCGGCGGCGATGACCTGGTCGGGTGGCTCCTTCGGGTCGCGTGGGCGATGCCTGCTCGCGCCGAACCCGGGGCACATGACGCTGGACGGCACCAACACGTGGGTGCTGCGGGAGCCGGGTGCCGCGCGCTCGGTGGTGGTCGACCCCGGGCCGGTGGAGGACGGGCACCTCGACGTCGTCGACGAAGCCTCCGGCGACGTCGCCGTCGTGCTGCTCACCCACCACCACTACGACCACTCCGAGGTGGCGGTGGCGCTCGCCGACCGCAAGGGGTGCGCCGTCCGCGCGTTCGACCCGGAGTGGTGCCACGGCGCCGACCCTCTCACCGACGACGAGGAGCTCGACGTCGACGGGCTGCGGCTGCGCGTCGTCCACACCCCCGGTCACACCGCCGACTCGGTGTCGTTCGTCGTGCCCGCCGAACACGCGCTGCTCACCGGCGACATGGTGCTCGGCCGCGGCACGACCGTCGTGGCCTACCCGGACGGCCAGCTCGGGCCGTACTTCGACTCGCTCGCGCGCATGCGCGCCCTGGTGTCGTCGGGCGAGGTGACCGCTGCCTGGCCGGCCCACGGCCCGGTGCTCCCCGACGCCGGCGCCGTCCTCGACTTCTACGCCGCCCACCGCCGCGAACGCCTCGACCAGGTGCGCGACGCGGTGGCCGAGCTGCGGGACGCCCCGCATCCCGAGGGCCTGGCCTCGGACGAGCTGCCGCGTCGGGTGGTCGAGATCGTCTACGCCGACGTCGACCCCGTGCTCTGGGACGCCGCCGAGTGGTCCGTCCGCGCCCAGCTGGCCTACCTGGCCGAGCTGGGTTGAGTCAGGAGGCCGCGCACGATTCGTTCGATCGAACGATTCGTGCGCGATTTCGGTCGTCTCAGATGTCGTTGTCGTTCGATCGAACGATTCGTGCACCCGAAGGACGCCGGCCCCCAAGCAGCCTGTGGATGAACTCTGCGGCGCCGGACCGGATTCGACCACGATCTCGGAATGCAGTCGATCGACCAGAGGCGACCCTTCACCCGACGTCAGCTGGCGTCGGCCGGGAAGAACACGCACCTTCTGCGCACCACGGACTACCACCAGGTGATGAAGGGCGTCTGGGTGCACCAGGCCGGGCTGGACCAGGACACGATGCTCAGAGCAGCGTTGTGCATCCACCCGCCGTCGGCGTACGCGAGCCACCTGAGCGCGGCCGCCGTGCACGGCCTCCCGGTACCCGACCGCCCCTTCGTCCACGTGACCGTGCTGCGGGAGAAGGACCGCCGGTTCCGGCCGGAGATCAAGTGCCACGTGACGAAGCGTGTGCTGAGGATCGTGCTCAAGCGGGGCATCCGCACCACCGACCTCGTCGACACCTTCATTGCGTGCGCCGGGATGCTGTCGCTCGTCGACCTCGTCATCCTGGGCGATGCGATGGTCCGCAAGTACTCGATCACCGCGGCGCAGCTGCGCACGGCGTGCGATCTGAGCACCGACTACTACGCCGGTCTGGCGCGGGCCGGCGCAGCCTACGTCCGCGACCGCGTCGACTCGCCGATGGAGACCAGGGTCCGGATGCTCATCGTGCTCGCGGGTCTGCCGGAGCCGGAGGTCGGACACCGCATCTACAACGACGACGGCACCTGGCGCCGCCGGTTCGACCTCTACTACCCCTCGATCAGGCTCGTCATCGAGTACGACGGTCGCCAGCACGCCGAGGACCCTGCGCAGTGGGAGTCCGATCTCGAGCGGCGCGAGGAGCTGGACGACGAGGGCCGGCGGATGCTCGTCGTGACAGCGCGCGGAATCTTCAAGGTGCCTGAGCAGACCCTCCGGCGGGTCCACCGGCAGCTGGAGCTGCGCGGCTGGCCCAACCTGCCGCCGATCGGCAACGGCTGGCGCGACCACTTCGCTGCGTGAGTCGGGCGCGAGTGGTGAGCGGTGCGCACCGATCGTTCGATCGAACGGTAACGACACTTGAAGCGGCCGAATCCGCGCACCAATCGTTCGATCGAACGGCAACGACAGTCGGAGCGGCTGAATCCGCGCACCAATCGTTCGATCGAACGGGAACGACAGTCGGAGCGGCCGAATCCGCGCACCAATCGTTCGATCGAACGAATCGTGCGGCCCCGGAGTGAGGCGCGCCGGATGCGGTCGAGGTCAGCGGGCGCGGCGGGCGAGGCGCTCGACGTCCATGAGGACGACGGAGCGGGGCTCGAGGCGGAGCCAGCCGCGGGAGGCGAAGTCGGCCAGCGCCTTGTTGACCGTCTCCCGGGAGGCGCCGACGAGCTGGGCGAGCTCCTCCTGGGTGAGGTCGTGGTGCACGTGGACGCCGTCGTCGGCGGTGCGGCCGAACCGGTCGGCGAGGTCGAGGAGGGCCTTGGCGACGCGGCCGGGGACGTCGGAGAACACCAGGTCGGCGACGACGTCGTTGGCCTTGCGGAGCCGGCCGGCGAGCTGGGCGAGGAGGCCGCGGGCCACGACCGGGCGGCCCTCGAGCCAGCGGAGGAGGTCCTCGTGGGACAGCGAGGCGAAGTCGGAGTCGGTGACGGCGGTGACGGTGGCCGAGCGCGGGCCGGGGTCGAACAGCGACAGCTCACCGAACATCGAGCCGGGGCCGAGGATGGCGAGCAGGTTCTCGCGGCCGTCGGAGGAGGTGCGCCCGAGCTTCACCTTGCCGTCGAGCACGATGTAGAGCTTGTCGCCGGAGTCGCCCTCGCGGAACAGCACCTCGCCGCGGCGCAGCCGGGACTCGGTCATGGAGGAGCGGAGCGCTCCCGCCGCCTCGTCGTCCAGCGCGCTGAAGAGCGGGGCTTGGCGCAGCACGTCCCTGTCCACAGCGGGGCTCCTTCATCGGGTGACGAGGCGATCGCCTGAATCCTAGGGCAGTCGTGCTTGCTGGGAGCAACCAGCGGGACGACGGGAGGGGCGTCGGCGCCCGCCCGTAGGCTGACGGCGTGCCGAACGCGCCGCTCGACACCAGCGTCGAGACCCACACCGGGCTGGTGCGGCGCGCACGCAAGATCAACCGGGTCCTGGCCGACACCTACCCGGACGCCCACATCGAGCTCGACTTCGACGACCCGTTCCAGCTGCTCGTCGTCACGGTCCTGAGCGCCCAGACCACCGACCGGCGGGTCAACGCCGTCCGGCCCACCCTGTTCGCCGCCTACCCCGACCCCGCGGCCATGGCGGCGGCCGAGCGCGACGACCTCGAGCGCATCCTCGGCCCGCTGGGCTTCTTCCGGGCCAAGACCGAGAGCGTGCTCAAGCTGAGCGCGGCGCTCGTGGAGCGGTTCGACGGCGAGGTGCCGGGCCGGCTCGACGACCTGGTGTCGCTGCCCGGCGTCGGCCGCAAGACCGCGAACGTGGTGCTGGGCAACGGGTTCGGGGTGCCGGGCATCACCGTCGACACCCACTTCGGCCGCCTGGTGCGCCGGCTCGGCTGGACCGAGGAGACCGACCCGGTGAAGACCGAGCACGCGATCGGCGCGCTGTTCCCGAAGAGCGACTGGACGATGCTCAGCCACCACCTCATCTGGCACGGCCGCCGCCGCTGCCACGCCAAGAAGCCGGCCTGCGGCGCCTGCCCGGTCGCCCGCTGGTGCCCGTCGTACGGCACCGGCCCCACCGACCCCGTCGAGGCCGAGAAGCTCGTCACCACCCAGGGCCCCGCGTGAGGCGGGCCCTGGCGGCCCTCGCGGCCGCCACGCTACTCGCGGGCGCCGGTTGCGACGACGCGGCGCCGTCCAGCAGCTCCGACGTCGACGTCGACACCCCCGCGCTGCGTGAGATGAAGGCCGACGCCGGCGTCGAGCCCTGCGAGGCGGGCCCCGGCGACGGCGGGCTGCCGGCGGTCACCCTGCCGTGCCTCGGCGGCGGCGACGACGTCGACCTCTCCACGCTGCGCGGCCCCCTGGTCATCAACCTCTGGGCCTCCAACTGCGGCCCGTGCGTCAAGGAGATGCCGGCCCTCCAGCAGTTCCACGAGCGGTACGGCGACCGGGTGGGGGTGCTCGGCATCGACTTCGTCGACACCCAGCCCGAGGCGGCGCTGGCGCTGATGGCGCGCACGGGCGCCACCTACCCCTCGCTCGCCGACCCCGGCGGCACGCTCTACGACGAACGCGACCTCGAGCTCGGTCAGGGGCTGCCGCAGTTCCTGCTGCTCG
Source organism: uncultured Actinomycetota bacterium (assembly GCA_963808855.1). Taxonomy (GTDB): domain Bacteria; phylum Actinomycetota; class Actinomycetes; order Propionibacteriales; family Nocardioidaceae; genus Nocardioides. The sequence continues at coordinate 245,535 of CAWEHA010000014.1, forward strand.
ACGCCGACGGCGAGGTGGCCGGCCGGGCGGCGGGCGGGCTGGAGTCGGTGGCCGAGGTCGTCGCTCTCGTCGAGGACCAGCTCGGGGTGGTGCTGTGACCAGCGAAGCCGCGCTGCCGGAGTGGCTGCGCCCGGTCGAGGCCGCGGCCCGAGGCATCACGGTGCACGACCTCACCCGGTTCATGCCGCCCGACGAGCCCGACCTGCGGCGCGGCGCCGTGCTCATGCTGTTCGGCGAGGGCGAGCACGGCCCCGACCTGCTGCTCACCGAGCGCAACCGCACCATGCGGTCTCACCCCGGCCAGGTGTCGTTCCCCGGCGGCACCATCGACCCCGGCGAGACCCCGCACGACGCCGCGCTGCGTGAGGCCGAGGAGGAGACCGGCCTCGACCCGTCCGGCGTCGAGGTGTTCGCGGAGCTGCCCGAGCTCTACCTGCCGCCGAGCCACTTCGCGGTCACCCCCGTGCTCGCCTGGTGGCGGGAGTCGAGCCCGGTGAGCGTGCGGTCGCCGGAGGAGGTGCACGCGGTCTACCGGGTGCCGCTCACCGAGCTCACCGACGAGCGGCACCGCATCTCGGTGCGACACCCGAGCGGGTGGATCGGCCCGGGTTTCCTGATCGGGGACGAGAAAGACGTCATCCTGTGGGGGTTCACCGGCGGCATCGTCGCCCGGCTCTTCGAGTTCCTCGGCTGGACCACCGAGCTGGACGACGCACCGGTGCATGATCTGCCCGACTACATGCTCGCCGGATCCGTCGTCCGCCGGGAGTTCCGCCCGAACACCGAGTTCGAGGACAGGAGATAAGTGAACCTGCTCGACTGGCTTCTCCTGCTGCTCGTCGTCGCCTACGCCCTCTCCGGCTACTGGCAGGGCTTCGTCACCGGCGCCTTCGCGACCTCCGGGCTGCTGCTGGGCGGGCTCCTCGGCATCTGGCTGGCCCCGCTGATCCTCGGCGACGCCGACCCGTCGCTGGGCGTCTCGCTGGGCGCGCTGTTCATCGTGATCCTGTGCGCCTCGCTCGGGCAGGCGCTGATGCAGTTCCTGGGCGCCAAGATCCGCGACAAGATCACCTGGCAGCCGGCCCGCGCGGTCGACGCCGTCGGCGGGGCGGCGCTGAGCGCCGTCGCGGTGCTCATCGTCGCGTGGGCGCTGGGCGTCGCCGTGTCCGGCACCCGGATCGGCGCCCTCACGCCGCTGGTGCGCGATTCTGCTGTGCTGGCCCGGGTCAACGCGGTGCTGCCGCAGGCCGCCGGCAACGTGCTCGGCGCGTTCAACGAGGTGGTCGGCACCACCTTCTTCCCGCGCTACCTCGAGCCGTTCGCGCCCGAGCGCATCAAGGACGTCCCGGCCGGTGACCGGCGGCTGCTCGCCGACCCCGACATCGAGCGGTCGCGCGAGGCACATCCTCAAGGTCCGCGGCACCAACGACTGCGGCCGCGGCGTCGAGGGCACCGGCTTCCTCTACGCCGACGACCGCCTCATGACCAACGCGCACGTCGTCGCCGGCGTCGACGACCCGGAGATCGAGTTCAGCGAGGACGACAAGGTCGACGCCGAGGTCGTCTACTACAACCCCGACCTCGACATCGCGGTGCTCGCCTTCGACGACCGCGACACCGAGGCGCTGCCGTTCGTCGCCGACGGCGGCGAGGAGGAGGAGTACGTCACGGAGGCCAACGCGGGCGTCGCGATCATCGGCTACCCGGAGGACGGCCCGTACGACGTGCAGCGGGGCCGGGTGCGCGACGAGCAGCGGCTTCGCTCCCCGGACATCTACGGCAAGGGCACGGTGATCCGCGAGGTCTACTCGCTGCGCGGCCTGATCCGCCCCGGCAACTCCGGCGGCCCCATCGTCACCACGCAGGGTCACGTGGCGGGCGTGGTGTTCGCCGCGTCGGTCACCGACGACGACACCGGCTACGCGCTCACCTGGGAGCAGGTGGCGGAGGCGGCCGACGACGGCCGGTCCGCGGGCGGCGAGGTGTCCACCCAGAGCTGCGCGGGCTAGTCCTTGCGTTGACGAGATCGCTTGCGTGGTCTCGACGCGCCGTAGCGACTCTGTGCCTCAGTCGCGGGCTTGCTCAACCTGCGAGCTAGTGACGACCGCGCCTCGCTCCGCTCGGCGCGATCGTCAGCTCTTCCCCTTCAGGGCGGCCGGGATCTGCTTGCCCTGCTCGATGGTCTTCTCCGGCGGGCCGACCTGCTTGAACTTCTTGATGCCGATGAAGACCAACAGCCCGGCGACGCCGAACCAGAAGCCGGTGACGATGAGGAACGCCCAGTGCAGCGAGAGGCCGCTGCCGTTCCAGTTGATGAAGTAGGCGATCGCGACCGACAGCATGATCACGCCGAGCACGGCGAGGAAGCCGGCGGCCGCGAACATCGCCGCGCCCAGCCCGCCGGCCTTGATGCTGATCTTGAGCTCGGACTTCGCGAGCTGGATCTCCTTGTTGACCAGCAGGGAGATGTCGCGGCTCGCGTCGTGGACGAGCCGGCCGATGGTCGGCTCCTCGTCGTTCACCTGCTGGGCCATGCCGGTCCTCTGGTAGGTCGGGTGCTGGGACGGAACGTTACCGAGCCCCCACGAGCCGTCCGTCAGAGGTAGCGGAGAGCCAGGTACGGCACGCACAGCGCGACCGTCACCACGGTGACGACGAGGCCGTACTTGGTGAACTCCCAGAACCCGATGTGGTGGCCCTCGCGGTCGGCGATGCCGAGCGCCACCACGTTCGCCGAGGCGCCGATCGCGGTCGCGTTGCCGCCGAGGTCGGCGCCGAGGGCGAGCGCCCACCAGAGCACCTGTCCGTCACCGTCCTGCCCCGCGACGAGCTCGGAGACGATCGGGCTCATCGTGGCCACGTAGGGGATGTTGTCGACGATCGCGGAGAGCCCGGCCGAACCACCGAGCAGCAACATCGTCGCGAACGCCAGCCGACCCTCCGTCGACTCCGCGGTTGCCTCGGCGATGTTCCCGATCACGCCGGTCTCGACCAGGCCCCCGACCATGATGAACAGCCCGGCGAAGAACGCCAGGGTCGGCCACTCGACGTCGCGGAGCGCGTCGGTGACGTCGACGTCGGTGACGAGGAGCAACAGCCCGGCCCCGAGCATCGCGACGATCGAGGGCTCGTAGTGCAGCACCGGGTGCAGCACGAACGCCACCACGACCACGACGAGCACGAGCATCGACCGCACGAGCAGGCGCGGGTCGGTGATCGCCTCCCGCTCGTTGAGTCGCATGACCGACTCCGCACGCTCGGCGTCGTAGTGGAACTCGTGGCGGAACAGCCAGCGGCAGAGCAGGCAGAACACCACCATCAGCACCACGACGATCGGCGCCATGTTGAGGAGGAAGTCGTTGAAGGTGAGATCGGCACGCGCGGCGATGATGATGTTCGGCGGGTCGCCGACGAGGGTGGCGGCGCCGCCGATGTTGGAGGCGAACACCTCCGCCATCAGGTACGGCGTGGGCCGGAGCCCGAGCCGGTCGCAGACCAGGAACGTCACGGGGGCGACGAGCAGGATCGTCGTCACGTTGTCCAGCAGCGCGGACGCAACGGCGGTCAGGACGCACAGCATGACCATCAGGGCGTACGGCCGGCCGCGGGCCCGCTTGGCGCACCAGATGGCGACGAACTCGAACACGCCGGTGGGCCGGAGCACCGAGACGATCATCATCATCCCGAGCAGCAGGAAGATGACGTTCCACTCGATGCCGGTGTCCTCGGAGAAGAACGCGATCTCGGGGTCCGAGATCTGCAGCAGCAGCATGAGGGAGGCCCCGCCGAGCGCGACGGCGGTCCGGTGGATCTTGTCCGTCACGAGCAGGACGTAGACGCCGACGAAGATGACGATGGCGGCGATGGCCACAGGCGGGCTCCTGAGGGGTCTGGTCGTTGATGCCGACCAGACTTCCCGGCGCACCTGCGGCCGAGGCTATCGCCCGGCGCGTGCACTAGCGTCACGGGTGTGAAGTCGCGCGATCTCGCCCATGCCTACCCGGCCCTGGCCGAGGGAAGTGGAGCGGTGGACGCCGCCCGAGTGCTCACCGAGGAGGGCCGTCCCGGCCTGATCGTGGTGGACGACGACCGCCACCCGGTTGCGGTGCTGCCGGGGTCGCAGGTGCTGCGGCTCCTGATCCCGAACTACATCCGCGAGGACCGGACGCTCGCCGGCGTGGTCGACGACGACTTCGTGGAGCACATGTGCGACGCCCTCGAGGGCAAGACGGTCGCCGAGCTGCTCCCGAAGGACCGGAAGACGCTCCCGGTGATCGGACCCGACGAGTCGCTGCTCGAGGTGGCAGCGGTGATGGCCGCCGAGCGCAGTCCCATCGTGGCGGTGGTCGAGGGCCCCGGCGCCCGAGGCGCCCTGATCGGCGCGATCACCCTGCCGGTCGTGCTCGCGGAGCTGCTGCCCGAGCGGATCACCGGTTCTTAGCGACCTCGAAGGCGTCGGGGACGCCGTCGTGATCGCTGTCGATCTCCTCGTAGGCGCACAGCCGCCGGTAGACCCGGTTCCGGACCCGGAGGAGGCCCGCGGCGAGGGTCGCGGCGAGGAGTGACCCGACCAGCACCGCGACCTTGACCCTCTCGCCGGTCTGGGACTGGTCGTCGAAGGCCAGTCCGCCGATCAGGAGCGAGACGGTGAAGCCGATGCCGGCGAGCATCGCCATCCCGAGCACGTCGAGCCACGAGAGCTCGTCGTCGAGGTCGGCATGCGTGAAGGTGTGCAGCAGCCAGGTGCTGCCGACGATCCCGACCGGCTTGCCGATCAGCAGGCCGCAGACGATGCCCAGCGCGACCCGGTCGCCCAGGGAGTCGGTGAGGCCGGTCCAGCCGCCGACGTGCACACCGGCCGCGAAGAACGCGAACATCGGCACCGCGAGGCCGGCGGAGACCGGACGCACCAGGTGCTCGAGGTGTTCGGCCAGACCCGGGCCCTCTTCGCCGTCGCGACGCCGCACCGGCACGGTGAAGGCGAGCAGCACCCCGGCGACGGTGGCGTGCACCCCCGACTCGTGGACCAGGACCCACGCCACGAGGGCGAGCGGGACCAGCAGCCACCACGGGTGCCGGTGACGCTGCACGAGGAGGCCGAAGGCGGCGACCGGCACCAGCGCGAGCGCGAGGTACAACAGCCTGAGGTCGTCGGTGTAGAAGACGGCGATGACGGTGATCGCGAGCAGGTCGTCCACGACTGCCAGCGTGAGCAGGAACGTTCGGAGGCCCGACGGCAGGTGGGTGCTGATCACGGCGAGCACCGCGACCGCGAAGGCGATGTCGGTGGCCGTGGGGATCGCCCAGCCGCCGAGTCGGTCGGTGCCGAGGTTCCACAGCACGTAGACGAGTGCGGGCACGGCCATGCCGCCCACCGCGGCCACCACCGGCAGCGCGGCCCGGCGGGGGTCGCGCAGGTCACCGGCGACGAACTCGCGCTTGAGCTCCAGACCCGCGACGAAGAAGAAGATCGCCAGTAGCCCGTCGGCTGCCCATGTGCCGAGCGAGAGGTCGAGGTGCAGGGCCTCCGGCCCCACGACCGTGTCAGCCAGGTCGAAGTACGCGCCCCGCCAGGGCGTGTTCGCCCAGACCAGCGCCGCGGCGGCGGCCAGCATCAGCAGCAGGCCGCCGGTGGTCTCGGCGCGCAGGATGCCCGCGGTGCGGGAGCTCTCCAGGAACGACCCGCGCGCGAACAGGCGAAGGTCGCTCGTGGGGGCAGGAGGGGGCGAGCTCATGAAGCTCCTCGGGACTCGACGGCAGGACTGCCGACCAGACTTCCCGGCGCACCACGTCCCACCCTACCGACGACGCGGTCGGCTCCCTCAATCCCGGGACGAGCGGACGTAGGCGCCGGAAGAGGTGCCGAGCAGCAGCCGGAAGTGGCGGGTGAGGTGCGCCTGGGGGATCGGGCTGCACGGCCCACGTAACGCGGTCGACAAGGTGCTCAAGGGCGCCCGGATGCATCCCTGAGAGCGGCGAGCACCACCTCGATCGCCGGCGAGGAGCCCATGCTGCGGCGATGCACGGCGAGGATCGCGCGCGCCGGCACGGGGTCGGTCGCCGGCACCGCCACGAGCTCGTCGCCGAGCGCTGGCCGCCCCAGCCGGGGCACGAGCGCGATGGCGAGGCGAGCGCGCACCAGCGCGAGGTGCGAGTCGAACTCCCACGACTCGTGGGCCACCCGCGGCAGTCGGCCGGTGCCGTCGAACATCCGGTGGAGCCACTGACGACAGATGGTGCTCTCGGGCGTGGCCACCCACGGCTCGTCCACCAGGTCGGGCGGGGTGACGACGTCGCGGGCGGCGAGCGGGTGGTCGCGGTGCACCACCACGTCAGCGACGTCGTCGCCGACCGGAGCGATCGCGAGGTGGTCGGGGACCCGCAGCGGTACGTCGCCCCACCGGTGCACCACGCCGAGGTCGGCCCGGCCGGAGGCGACGAGGTCGACGGTGTCCCACGGCTCGCACTCGTGGAGGGTGACCGTGAGCGCCGGGTGCTCGTCGAGCACCGCCCGCACGCAGGGCGCCACGAGGCCGCGCACGGCGGTCGAGAACGCCGTCAGGCGCAGGTGCCCGGCCACGGCGTCGGCCTGCTGGTGCAGCCCGGACTCGAGCCGCTCGAGGTCGGCGATGAGCCGCCCGCCCTCCTCGACGAGGTGGCGGCCGTGGCGGGTGAGCACGACCCCGCGGCCCACCCGCTCCAGGAGCGGCACCCCGGTGCGGCGCTCCAGGCGCTTCACCTGCTGGGAGACGGCGCTCGGCGTGAAGCCCAGCGCCTCGGCGGCGCCCGCCACCGATCCGTGGCTGGCCACCGCCTGCAGCGCCTGGAGGGCCGGGAGGTCGATCATGCAGCGATGCTACCGAGTCCGGCGGTCGAATCATTGCTGGTGCTAACGGGTCGCCCGCGCGACGCTGGTCGCGTGAACCGCCGAGACAGCCTCCTCGCCGCCCTCGTGGCGTCGGTGTGGGGCTTCAACTTCGTGGTCATCGACTGGGGCATGGACGGCGTCCCGCCCCTGCTGTTCTGCGCGATCCGGTTCCTCGCCGTGCTCGTGCCGGCGCTGTTCCTCGTGCGCCGCCCGGCCGTGCCGTGGCGCACCCTCGCCGCCGTCGGCGTCTTCATGTCGCTGGGCCAGTTCGGCTTCCTCTACGTGGCGATGGCCGCGGGCCTACCGCCGGGCCTGGCCGCGCTCGTGCTGCAGGCCCAGGTGGTGTTCACGATCGTCCTCGCCGCCGGCGTGCTGCGCGAGCGCCCCACCGCCGCGCAGACCCTGGGCGTGGCGCTCGGGTCGGCCGGCCTGCTGGTGGTGGCGGTCGGCCGCGGCGGGCACGTGACGCTGACCGCGCTCGGGCTGTGCCTGCTCGGCGCGCTGTCGTGGGGCATCGGCAACGTGGTCTCCCGCGCCGCGAAGGTGCCCGGCGGCCTCGGCCTCACCGTGTGGTCGGCGGTCGTGGTGCCCGTGCCGCTGCTCGCGCTCTCGCTGATGGTCGACGGCCCGGCCGCCGTGGCCGACGGCCTCGCCGCGTTCGGGTGGGAGGCCGCGTTGTCGACGCTCTACACCGCGGGGCTCGCCTCGCTCGTCGGCTACGGGATCTTCAACACCCTGCTGTCGCGCAACGCGTCCGCCGCGGTGGTGCCGTGGGTGCTGCTGGCGCCGGTGGTGGCGATGACGTCGGCGTGGCTGCTGCTCGACCAGGTGCCCAACCTCGCCGAGGCCGGCGGCGGCGCGCTGCTCGTGGTGGGCGTGCTCGTGGCCCTCCGCCGGCCGCGCGCCGTCGTCGCCTCAGTCGGCCTTGCCGCTGTCGATCCCCTCGGAGATGAGGTCCATCACCGAGGAGTCGGCGAGCGTGGTGACGTCGCCGACCTCGCGGTGCTCGGCGACGTCGCGGAGCAGCCGGCGCATGATCTTGCCTGAGCGGGTCTTGGGCAGCTCGGGCACGACCATGATCTGACGCGGCTTGGCGATCGGGCCGATCTGCTTGCGGACGTGGTTGCGCAGCTCCTCGACGATGTCCTCGCCGCCGTCGCCGGCCTCGTCCTTGAGGATCACGAACGCGCACACGGCCTGGCCGGTGTCCTCGTCCTTGGCGCCGACCACCGCGGCCTCGGCGACCTTCGGGTGCGACACGAGCGCCGACTCGATCTCGGTGGTGGACAGCCGGTGCCCCGAGATGTTCATGACGTCGTCGACCCGGCCGAGCACCCACAGGTCGCCGTCGCTGTCCTTCTTGGCGCCGTCGCCGGCGAAGTACCAGCCCTGCTTCTCGTACTTCGACCAGTAGGTCTCCTTGAACCGCTCGTCGTCGCCCCAGATCGTGCGGAGCATCGAGGGCCACGGCTCGGTGAGCACGAGGTAGCCGCCGGAGCCGTCCGGCACGGACTCGCCCTCCTCGGTGACGACGTCGGCCGCGACGCCGGGGATCGGGATCATCGCCGAGCCGGGCTTGCCGTGGGTGACGCCGGGCAGCGGGCTGATCATGATCGCGCCGGTCTCGGTCTGCCACCAGGTGTCGACGACCGGGGTGCGGTCGCCGCCGATCACGTGCCGGTACCAGACGTAGGCCTCCGGGTTGATCGGCTCGCCCACCGACCCGAGGATCCGCAAGCTGCTCATGTCGTGCTTGTCCGGGATCTCCCGTCCCTGCTTCATGAACGAGCGGATCGCGGTGGGCGCGGTGTAGAAGAGCGTGACCTTCTTGTCGGCCACGATCTGCCACCACCGGCCGCGCTCGGGCGAGTCGGGGGTGCCCTCGTAGAGCACCTGCGTGGCGCCGTTGGCCAGCGGTCCGTACACGATGTAGGAGTGGCCGGTGACCCAGCCGATGTCGGCCGTGCACCAGTAGACGTCGTCGTCCTTGAGGTCGAAGACGGCCCAGTGGGTGTAGGCGGCGCCGGTGAGGTAGCCGCCGGTGGTGTGGAGGATGCCCTTCGGCTTGCCGGTGGAGCCCGAGGTGTACATGACGTAGAGCGGGTGCTCGGCGTCGAAGAACTCGCACTCGTGCTCGGTGGAGGCCTGGCCGACGGTGTCGTCCCACCAGACGTCGACGTCGTCGTCCCACTCGACGTCCTGGCCGGTGCGCTTGACCACCAGCACCTTGCGCACCTCCTGGCCCTGCTCGGCGGCCTTGGCGCGGGCCTCGTCGACGGCCGGCTTGAGCGCGGACGGGGCACCGCGGCGGTAGCCGCCGTCGGAGGTGACGACCACCGCGGCCTGGCAGTCCACGAGCCGGGTGGCGAGCGCGTCGGAGGAGAAGCCGCCGAACACCACCGTGTGGGGTGCGCCGATGCGGGCGCAGGCCAGCATCGCCACGATCGCCTCGGGGATCATCGGCATGTAGATGGCCACCCGGTCGCCGGTCTCGACGCCGAGGTCGGTGAGCGCGTTCGCCGCCTGGGACACGAGGTCCTTGAGGTCGGCGTAGGTGATCTCCCGCTCGTCGTCGACCGGCTCGCCCACGAAGTGGAACGCGACCTTGTCGCCGTGGCCGGCCTCGACGTGCCGGTCGACGCAGTTGTAGGCCGCGTTGATCCGGCCGCCCACGAACCACTTGGCGAACGGGGGGTCGGACCAGTCGAGCACCTGGTCCCACTTCTGGTCCCACGACAGCCGCTCGGCCGCCTCGGCCCAGAACGCCTCCCGGTCGCCGGCGGCCCGCTCGTAGGCCTCCTCCTGGACGTTCGCGTCGGCCGCCAGGTCGTCCGGCGGCTCGAAGCGGCGGTCCTCCTGGAGCAGGTTCGACAGGGTCTCTTCGCTCACGGTCGTCTCCTGGGGTCGTGGCGGGGTCGGTCAGACGCTGGTCACGGTAGTGCCACCCTGCCGCAGCGAGGTTGCCCCGCGGTTGCCCTCGCGGTCGGCCTGGCGGGTCAGTGGACGACCGCCTTCTCCGAGCCGGCGCCGGTGAGGGCGCGCACCTCGAGCTCGGTGTAGCGCTCCTCCGCGTCGGGCTCCTTGCTGGTGATGGTGCCGAGGAAGCCGCACAGGAAGCCGAGCGGGATCGAGATGATGCCGGGGTTCTCCAGCGGGAACCAGGAGAAGTCGATGCTGGCCGGCAGCAGCGACTGGTTGACGCCGGTCGGATCTCGCCCTTGCCCGACACGATCGGCGAGAAGAACACCAGGCCGAGGCACGAGATCAGGCCGCCGTAGATGCTCCACACCGCGCCGCGGGTGTTGAAGCGCCTCCAGAACAGGTTGTAGACGAGCGACGGCAGGTTGGCCGAGGCGGCGACGGCGAACGCCAGCGCCACCAGGAACGCGATGTTGAGGTTGCTGGGCGAGGATCGGCGAGCGCGATCGGCGACGATGCCGATGCCGGCGGCGGCGAACCGCGTCATCCGGATCTCCTCCTGCTCGGTGGCCTCGCCCTTCTTGATGCACGCTGTCGTAGATGTCGTGCGCCACCGACGTGGACGACGTCAGCGTCAGTCCGGCGACCACGGCGAGGATCGTCGCGAACGCCACCGCCGAGATGAAGGCGATCATGATGGCGCCGCCGGTGGAGCCGGCGCCGCCGCCGACCTCCTCGGCCAGCAGCGGCGAGGCGAGGTTGCCCTTGCTGGTGGCGACGCCGCGACTCCGGCCCGGTGTCGAGCAGCGCCGCGGCACCGAAGCCGAGCACGAGGGTGAACAGGTAGAAGGCGCCGATCATGCGCGATGGCCCAGATCACCGACGTGCGGGCGTCGCGCGCCGTCGGCGCGGTGTAGAAGCGGACCAGGATGTGCGGGAGGCCGGCGGTGCCGAGCACGAGCGCCAGCGCCGAGGCTCAGGAAGTCGATCTTGGTGGTCTCGGTGTGGCCGTACTTCAGGCCCGGGTCGAGCACGCGCCTTGCCGGAGTTGTCGTCGGCGGCGCCGAGCATCTCGCAGAGGTTGAAGTTGAACTCGACAGCACCAGCACCATGATCAGCGCCGAGCCGCTCATCAGCAGCACGGCCTTGACGATCTGCACCCAGGTGGTGCCCTTCATGCCGCCGACGGTGACGTAGAAGACCATCAGGGCGCCGACGGCCAGCGATGACGAGGCTGACGCCGAAGCGTGTCACTCGGGCTCGATGCCGAGGAGCAGCGTGCACCAGCAGCCCCGGCGCCGACCATCTGCGCGAGCAGGTAGAAGATCGACACGGCCACGGTGGAGGTCGCCGCCGCGGTGCGCACCGGGCGCTGCCTCATCCGGTAGGCCAGCTGGTCGGCCATCGTGTAACTGGCCCGAGTTGCGCAGCATCTCGGCGACGAGCAGCAGCGCCACCAGCCAGGCCACGAGGAACCCGATCGAGTAGAGGAAGCCGTCGTAGCCGTAGAGCGCGATGGCGCCGGAGATGCCGAGGAACGACGCGGCGCACATGTAGTCGCCGCCGATGGCCAGGCCGTTCTGGATGCCGCGAGAACTGAGCGGCCGCCGGCGAAGAAGTCGCTGGTGCCGCTGGTCTGCCCGGCTGGCCCAGAAGGTGATGCCGACGGTGACCGCGACGATCGCGAGGAACAGGACGGTGGTGAGCAGGTGTCGGCTCATCGGGCCACCCCCGTGCCCCGGTACTCGTCGACGCTTCTCGAGCTGGGCGCGCCAGCGGGTCGAGGCGGGCGGTTCGAGTACCGCGCTGTACATACGGCGAGCAGGAACGTCGTCGCGAACTGGAGCAGGCCGAAGACCAGGGCGACGTTGACGTTGCCGACCACCTGCGTGCTCATGAAGTCGGTGGCCCAGTTCGACATCACCACGTAGAGCAGGTACCAGCACCAGGAACGCGACGGTGGCCGGGAAGACGAACGCGGCGGAACCGGCGTCGCAGCTCGGTGAACTCGGGCGGTCTCGTGCAGCTCGGACGTAGATCGGGTGATCGATGGCGGGCACGCCATGTCCTTCGGCGTCGGCTCGGTGACATCGGTGCGCCTTCCGCGGGCTGGACGGTGGTGTCGATCACAGGTCACCGTAGGGACGTGATGCCCGTCACGCGGCAGAGGGTCGGCGGCAGGCGTGCGGTGGACGACGGCGGTGGTGCGCCGAGCGGTCGGTCCGGCGCGACGAACGGTCGGACCGAGCCCGAGGAGCGTAGGGTGCGCCGGGTGCTCGTCTCGGTCGCTCACGGCACCCGCAACCCGGCGGGCAACGTCGTGGCCCGCGAGCTCACCGAGCAGGCGGCGGCGCGGCTCGGCGTCGCGGCCGTCACGTCGTACGTGGAGCTGTGCGAGCCGCTGTTCGCCGACGTCGTGCGCGAGGCCACCGAGCCGGTGCACGCCGTCCCGCTGCTGCTGTCGACCGGGTACCACGTGAAGCACGACCTGCCGGCCGCCGCGGACGCGGCGCCGGTGCCCGTGACGCTCGGCCCGCCGCTCGGCCCCGACCCGTTGCTCGCCGAGGCGCAGGTGGCGCGGCTGCTCGCGGCGGGCGCCCAGCCGGGCCAGCGCGTGGTGCTGGTGGCCGCGGGGTCGAGCGACGAGGGCGCCACCTGCGACCAGATGGCCGCGGTCGCGCTGCTCGCCCGGGCCTGGGACGGACCGGTCGAGCTCGCCACGCTCTCCGGCCGCGGTCGCCGCCCGGCCGACGTGGTGCGGCCCGACGACGCGGTGTCGCCCTACCTGCTCGCCCCCGGGCACTTCCACGACCGGGTGCGACGCGAGGCCCCCGACGGCGCGCTCGTGGCCGACGTCATCGGTGCGCACGAGCGCGTCGTCGACCTCGTGGTCGAGCGAGTCGGAGCGCTGCGGTAGCGGACGGTCAGTGCGTGCGCCGACCGAGCCGGCCCTTGCGCTCGGCGTCGCGCGCGATCGCCTTGTCGACCCGCGAGTGGTAGTGGCGGCCGGCGGCGCCGCCGACCCAGGCCGCGACCAGGGTGCCGACCAGGATCGCGGCGAGCGTGATGACCACGCCGAGCCCGAGCTCGTCGTCGGAGAGGTTGACGCCGGGCAGGTCGACCCGGTCGAGGGCGTTGTACTGCGACCCGAAGATCGCGCCGACGCCGACGGCGACCAGCGTGACCAGCAGGCCGATCACCCACACGGCGAGACCCTGGCGGCCGCCGTCGAAGCGCGACATCCGGCCCGCGACGTAGCCGCCGGCGTAGTAGCCGATCATCAGCACGGCGAGCAGCACGATCGCGGCGGTGAGGCCGATCGTGCCGGCCTGGCGGTCGACGTCGGACTGGGTGATGTTCTGGTCGTCGCCCACGGCGGCGGCGATGGCGCCGACGATGCCGGTGAGCAGGATCGCGACGGCGACGGCGACGAGCCAGCCGAAGAAGCTGGCGCCGATGTTGATGCCGCCGAACTTGTCGTGCACCGGGTCGGCCCGGGTGGCCTCGGCCTCGCGCTCCTCGCGGACGCGCTCGTCGTGGCGCTCCTCGGCGCGTCCCTCGGCACGACCTTCCGCCCGTGCGGCGCCGGCGGCCGGGGTGGCGGCCGGGGTGGCGGCCGGAGTCGCGGCAGGAGTCGCCGGCGGTGCGGCCGCGGGGGCGGGCGGGGTCGGGGGCGACGTGGGGGTGCCCGGGGGCGGCGGGCCGGCGGCGGGTGCGGCCGGCGTCGGGGGCTGGTTGGCGGGCGGAACGGGCTGGTTCTGCTTGTGGCGAGCCATGGTGGTCCTCCTCGTGGGCGGAGCCTTCGACGCTAGTGACGAGGCGCGGTCGACGGGCCCATCCCGGCGGGGGAGGGTCCCGACACCCCCCGGGGGACACCCCTCAACCCCGTTCGAGCTCGACGCTCTCCGGCGTGTGCAGGCGCACCATGAACCGGCGGGCGTGGGCCGGTGCGCTGGCGGCGGTGAGGCGCGAGACCACCAGCATCGCGGCGAAGGCGGCCGGCACGCTCCACGCCGCGGGCTGCTCGAGCAGGATGTCGGTCCAGCCGGAGGGGTCGCCGTCGGCGAGGGTCCACACCACGGCCACGACCGAGCCGGTGCCGCCGACGAGGAGCCCGGCCACGGCGCCGGCGGCGGTGAGGCCGCGCCACCAGATGCCGAGCAGCAGCAGCGGGCAGAACGTCGAGGCGGCGACGGCGAACGCGAGACCCACCGCCCGCGCGACGCCGACGTCGGGGGAGGCCAGGGCGGCGACCAGCGGGACGCCGACCGCTGCGACCACCGAGAGCCGGAAGGCCGTGATCTCCGGGAGGCGCCGTCGTCCGAGCCTCCCCACGACGTCCTGGGTGAGCACTCCCGCCACCGCCACCGCGAGGCCCGAGGACGTCGAGAGGAACGCCGCGAAGGCGCCGGCGGTGAGCAGGCCGGTGAGCAGGTCGCCGACGGTGCCGGGGGTGATCAGCTGCGGCAGCTCGAGCACGAGCGCGTCGCTGCGCGAGGGGTCGGCGCCGTAGGCGCGGCCGAGCGCGGCGTAGACCGGCGGCAGCAGGTAGAACGCGCCCAGCAGCCCGAGCACCACGAGCGTGGTGCGGCGGGCCGCCCGCCCGTCGTGGTTGGTGTAGAAGCGCACCACCACGTGGGGGAGCCCCATCGTGCCGAGGAACGTCGCCACGATGAGCGAGTACGTCGTGTAGAGGCCCTGCCCGCCGCCGTCCCCGAGCGGCAGCGACCACGAGCCGTCGGTGGCGCCGACCGACGGCCGGCCGTCGCCGGCCCACACCACGAGCAGGATCGCCGCGGGCACGAGCAGCGCGGTGAGCTTGAGCCAGTACTGGAAGGCCTGCACGAAGGTGATCGAGCGCATGCCGCCGGACCCGACGCTCACGAGCACCACCACGGCGACGATCACCGGGCCGACCCAGCGCGGTGCGTCGACGGCGGCCGCCAGCGTGAGCCCGGCGCCCTGGAACTGCGGCAGCAGGTAGAGCCAGCCGACGGCGACGACGAACACCGAGCACACCGCGCGCACCCGGGAGGAGTCGAGCCGCGCCTCGGCGAAGTCCGGCAGCGTGTAGGCGCCCGAGCGGCGCAGCGGGGCGGCCACCAGCACCAGCAGCACGAGGTAGCCGGCGGTCCAGCCGATGGGGTACCAGAGCATCTCGGCGCCGAACACCAGCACCAGCCCGGCGACGCCGAGGAAGGACGCCGCCGAGAGGTACTCCCCGCCGATCGCCGAGGCGTTGAGGCCCGGCCGGACGGTGCGGGAGGCGACGAAGAAGTCGCTCGTGGTGCGCGAGATCCGCAGCCCCCAGCTGCCGATCGCCAGCGTCGCCACGGTGACGAGCACGACGCCGACGACGCCCGCGACGCCGCTCACTCGTCGCGCCTCGGCCTCGGCCAGCAGGTCGACGAAGTCGCGCTCGTAGTGCTCGGCGGCCCGCACGAACCGCCAGCCGAGCACCACCAGCCACGGGTACACGAGCACCGCGAGCAGCAGCCACGGCAGCGGCATCCCGAGCACGCCGACGTCGTCGAGCCCCGGGAACACGTGGAAGAGCAGCGGCAGGCTGCCGACCGTGACGGCGAGGACGGCGAGCACCCGCGCCGCCAGCCCGAGCTGCGCGCGGAGCAGCGAGCCGAGGTACACGGCGCCGAGGGCCGTCTCCTCGTCGATGTCCTCGGTGCGGCGGCGGGCCGGGGGAGCGGTGCGGCGCGGCGGGTCCGGTGACCCGGACCCGCTGCGGCGGCTGCTGCTGCGTCCGCTCGGTCATCGCCGGCCCAGCAGGTCGCGCAGCTCGCGGGTGTGGCGCCGGCTCACCGGCAGCTCGACGTCGCCCTGCACGAGCACCGTGCACCGGCCGCCGTCCATGCGCACCTCGGTGACGTGGGCGAGCGCCACCAGCACCGAGCGGTGGATGCGGACGAACCCGGAGGCGCCCCAGTCGGACTCGAGCGTCGACAGCGGCACCCGCAGCAGGTGGGAGCCCTCGGCGGTGTGCAGCCGCGCGTAGTCGCCCTGGGCCTCCACGTGGCTGATGCTCGAGCGGTCGAGGAACCGGGTGACGCCGCCGCGCTCGACGGCCACCTGCTCCTCGGACTCGCCCGCCACCGCTCGCTCGGTGCTCTCGACCACCCGGCGCACGGCCTCGGCGAGCCGGTCGGCGCGCACCGGCTTCAGCACGTAGTCGACGGCGTTGAGGTCGAAGGCCTCCACGGCGTGCTCGTCGTGGGCGGTCACGAACACCACGGGCGGCGGCGTGCGGAACCGGCTCAGCACCTCGGCGAGCTCGAGCCCGGTGAGCCCCGGCATGTGGATGTCGAGGAACACCGCGTGGACGTCGTCCTCGCGCAGCCCCCGCAGCAGCCGGAGCGCGTCGGTGGCGGAGTCGCAGGTGAGCACGTCGGCCACCCGCTCGTCGCGGCCGAGGAGGAACGCGAGCTCGTCGAGGGCCGGGCGCTCGTCGTCCACGACGACGACCCGCAGGCCCTTCACGCGCTGCACCCCGGGCGCGAACTTGGGCACCCGCACGATCACCTTGGTGCCGGCCCCGGGGGCGGTCTCCACCACGACGCCGTACTCGTCGCCGAAGGTGGCGCGCAGCCGGGAGTCGACGTTGCCGAGCCCCACCGAGTCCACCGAGTCGTCGCCCGCCAGCGCCCGGCGGACCTTCTCCGGGTCCTCGCCGGCGCCGTCGTCCTCCACCTCGATCACGCACTCCTGGTCGCGGTCGCGGGCCACGATCGAGATCTTCCCGGCCCCGCCCCGGCCGCCCGCGCCGTCGAGGCCGTGCCGCACCGCGTTCTCCACGAGCGGCTGCAGGCACAGGAAGGGGACGGCGACCGGCAGCACCTCCGGCGCGATGCTGAGCCGCACCTGCAGCCGGTCGCCGAACCGGGCCTGCTCCAGCAGCAGGTAGCGCTCGATCGAGCGCAGCTCCTCGGCCAGCGTCGTGTACTCGCCGTGGCGGCGGAAGGAGTAGCGGGTGAAGTCGGCGAACTCGAGCAGCAGGTCGCGGGCGCGCTCGGGGTCGGTGCGCACGAAGCTGGCGATGGCGCCGAGCGAGTTGTAGACGAAGTGCGGGCTGATCTGGGCGCGCAGCGCCCGCACCTCGGCCTCGGCGAGCCGGGCGCGCTGGGTCTCGAGGTCGGCGAGCGCGAGCTGCCCCGACACCCACTGCGCCACCTCGTCGGCGGCGCGGGCGAGTCCCGCGGTCGGCGTCACGGCGAAGGCGGCGAGGGCGCCGACCACCCGATCCTCCACCACCAGCGGGCTCACCACCGCCGTCCGCACCGGGCAGCCGGGCTCGTCACAGGCGAGGCTGCCGCGGTCGAAGCTGCGGGTACGGCCCCGCTCGATGGTCTCCGCCACCATCGCCGTCACCTGCGGCTCGTGGTGGTCGCCGGTGCCGTCCCACGCCAGGCAGGCCGCGGTGTCGGTGAGGGCCAGCGCCGGGGTGCCGAGCAGCACCCGCAGGTGGCGCACCGACCGTTCGGCGCTGTCGCGGGTCAGTCCCTCGCGCAGCGCCGGCGAGGCCAGCGAGGCCCGGTGGAGGGTGCGGAAGGTGGCGCGGTCGGCCTCGGAGCCGAGGTGCTGGCGCCGCCACATGCCCCGCATGATGGCCCATCTCGGGATCGTCGGGGCCGCACGAATCGTTCGATCGAACGGCAACGACACCCAGGGGCCGCAAAACCCCGCACGAATCGTTCGATCGAACGATTCGTGGGGTCGGCGCGGGTGCCGACCTACCGGAAGTCGATGAGCAGGACGGCGTCGTCGTCGGTGACGTCGCCGAGCACCACCCGCGGCAGGGTGGAGGCGGAGTCGGTGAGCGGGTCGACGTCGATCGGGCGGGCGCGGCTCGGGCTCGACGGACTTCTGCGCGACCCGGGCTCGGAAGCAGGCGGTGCGGTAGGGCAGCTGCATGCCGTCGGATCCGCGGCCGTAGTCGTCGTAGAGGGCCAGGACGTCCGCGAGCCACCGCTGCCGCTCCGGCTTCGTCCATCACCGCGATGTGGGAGCGCGACAGCATGAGGTCCTGGATCGAGCGTCGGTCGACGACCTGCCACTGCGTGAACGTGTCCTCCTCGACGTCCTCGAACAGGTCGGAGTCGCGCAGCCACTGCGTCGCGTCGACGTTCTCCTCGCTGCCGATGATCCGGCCGAGCTTGCGCACCCACGGGATCCGCTCGTCGCGCAGGTTCCACACCAGCGCGAGGTGCCCGCCGGGCTTGAGCACCCGCGCGATCTCGGCCAGGGCGGCGTCGGCGTCGAACCAGTGGAAGCACTGCGCCGCCACCACCACGTCGTAGGAGGCGTCGGCGGCCGGGATCTCCTCGGCGTCGGTGCAGGAGGTGCGGCCGACGAGCACCTCGCGGGCGAGGATGTCGAGCATCGCGCGGTCGGGGTCGGTGGCGTGGACGTCGTGGCCCAGCGCCACCAGGTCGGCGGTGAGCTTGCCCGTGCCGGCGCCGAGCTCCAGCACGCTCAGCGGTGCCGGTCCGGTGAGCCAGGCCGCCGCGTCGGCGCCGTAGCCCGGCCGACCGCGGTGGTAGGACTCGGCCACGCCGCCGAAGGAGCGGGCCCGCCGCTCGACGTCCTCGTTCATCGAGCCGATCGTAAGCCGCCCGACCCGTCTCTATAGCGTGCGACACGTGCCGACCGACCCCCTGTCGTCCGTGCTCGCCCTGGAGGGCGTGCCGTCGGCCTACGCCGCCACCCGCGACGGCATCGACGTGATGCTGCGCGACCGGGGCCTGCGGCGCACCTCGCCGGAGACCACGGCCGAGTCACTGCTGCGCGGCGCCCACGCCAGCGCGGTGCTGGAGGGATCGGGGTCGTCGCTGGACGTCGTGCGCGCCGGCGAGGGTGACGAGGTGGCGGCCGACGCCGTCCGGGTGTCCACCGAGCTGCTCGGACTGGCGCCGGTGCTCACGCACTCCCCGCTCCAGGCGCTTGCCCGGATCCACGCCGTCGCGGCGGCCTCGCTCGACCCCGACGTGCGCGGCCGGCCCCGCGACCCCGAGGCGGCCGCCCGGCTGCGCGACGTCGCCGCGCTCCTCACCGCCGACACCACGGCGCCCGCGCTGCTGGTGGCGGCATTGGTGCACGCGGAGGTGGCGACGGCGGCGCCGTTCGCGAGCCACAACGGGATCGTGGCCCGCGCCCTCGAGCGGCTGGTGCTCGTGGCGCGCGGCGTCGACGAGAAGTCGCTCGTCGTCCCCGAGGCCGGCCACCTCGCGCTCCGCGGCCCCTACGAGTCGAACCTGCGCGCCTACGCCCGCGGCGGCGCCCCCGCCCTCCACGCCTGGGCCATCTACGCCGCCGAGGCCTTCGCCGCCGGTGCCGAGGCGAGCCCGCTCCGGCGTGACGCGGCGGAGCAATCACTGGTGACCAGTGAATTCGCACTCGCAGGAACCTCGGTGAGTGCCAAATCACTGGTGAACCAGTGAAACGTGCACCCCCCACGTGCAGGTGGCACCCGGGTCTCATGGGACGCCGGGTGCCACCGCTGACACGTGAACCGTGGCTACCAGGCGTGCATCTCTTGGCCTTGCTGCCCCGGATGTGTTCCGAGTACAGGCGCCCTCTACGAAGGGTGGATCGCCGCGTGGGTACCTGGCTCACGTGCTGCTTTTTATGGAGTTCGTGAGCCCTGTCTACGCCGGTCGGGGCGCACCCGCAAGGGTTGACTTTTCGGGCCCCGACGGGCGGGGTCGGATCGGCGACCGGTCAGCGGTCGAGAAGCCGCTGCGCGACCTCGCGGCCGGTGGGCCGCTGCGACAGCCCGAGCTCGCTCGGCGTCACCGTGGAACCGTCGGGAAGCCGGCCCGTGCAGTAGAGGACGACACGGTCGGCGTCGCCGCCGAGGATGCCGCCGAGGACCAGCCGGATCGTGCGCAGCACCTCGACGAAGACGGTGCTGTCGGCCACCTCGACCTCGCCGGACAGGGCGCTCGACGCGTGGGGCTGGTGGTTGAAGGCCAGACTCAGCCCGGTGACGCCGGGCACGACCCGGACGGCGTCCGCGATGGTCTCGTCAACGGCCGTCGCCGTCGGCCTGCCACCCAGCACTCGCGACAACAGGCCCACGAATCCCCCTCAACCACGGACTTTCTTAGTCTCGTCACGGCCCGCGTCGCACGGGTACGTCGACGGCGCTGGCGGAACCGCCGGGGCCGACGAGGTACGGCGCGAGCGTGGCCTCGTATGCCCGCAGGATACGGCCGTTCTCGTCCTGCGCCAGTCGTGCCTCCCGCACGGAGTCGATGTAGGCGGTGTGATCGTGGTTCGCGACCGGGTCGAGACCGCCCGGGCTGTCGAGGGTGACGGTGGGCACCCGGTCGTTCGGATGGCCGCCGAACAGGTCGACGCCGCCGAGGTCGAGCCGGGGCACGACGTCGTTGTGGTGCTGCACCTGGAGCCCCTGGACGCCGGGCGCCAGCTGCATGTGGTCGATCGGGGCGCCGTAGGTCATCACGTGGGAGACGCCGTAGCGCTCCACGAACGCCGGGTCGGAGGCGAGCTGCGCGGCGATGATGCCGCCCTGGCTGTGGCCGACGAGCATCACCGGCGACCCCTGCGGGATCCCGGCGTTCTCCATCGCCCGGGTGACCGACTCGGCGGCGGCTGTCGGGTTGCCCGCGACCAGGTTGAGGTTGCCCGACAGGTCGCGCGGCATGCGACCCGGCGTCCGGGCCCCACCGCTCGGTTCCGGGGATCGAGACGACGTAGGACGGCGTGCCGGTGCCGTTGTCGACCTGGGTGATCCGCACGTCGCCGTTGCTGCCGGGCCCCGAGCCGACCTGGTAGCCGTCGGTGACGCTCTGCATGAGCGAGGGCAGGTCGCGCGGCTCGGCGAGCGCCGGCTGGAACTGGCCCCCCTGCGAGCCCGGCGGCGGCACCGCGACCGGTGCGCCCGCCATCCCGGGACCCTCCCCGAACCAGCGGGAGTCCTCCCCGGTGACCAGGCCGACGACCCCGCCGACGCCGGCGCCACCGGCGGCGATCACGCTCGCGGCGATCTCCGACACCGAGTGGTCCTCCTGCCCGGTGAGGACGTCGACGATCTTGCCGGCCGCGTCGCCGAGGTGGCCGGCCATCCGGCCGAGGCCCGCGGCGGCGGCCGAGATCCGGTCGCCGACGAAGTTCGCGACGCCGCCGAGGAACCCGAACAGGCCGCCGGAGCCGGGCTGCGTGGTCGGCGTCGTGGTGCCGCCGCCCGCGGCCGCGCCGTTGCCGGACACCTCGTCCTGCGAGTCGGCCTCGCGCCGCAGCAGCACCGCGAGCGCGGCGAGGTGCTGCGCGGTGGTCTCCAGGCCGGGGCGGCCCGTGCTGGCCCAGGTGTCGCGGGAGCGGTCGGCGTCGATGCCGACCCACTCGAAGCCGTGCATCACGGTGTCGATCTGCTGCGCCAGCTCGGTGATGCGCTGGGATCCCTGGTCGATCTCGTCGCCGGCCGCGCGGCCGGCGTCGGTGTCCATCCCGTGCGTGACGGTCACGACGCCCTCCGGTCGTGCCGGACGGCGAGCAGCGCCTCGAAGGCGGCGGTGACGTCCCACACGAGCAGGTCGGCGAGCTCACCCTCGGCGGCCGGCCGCACCCCGGCACCGTCGGGCCCGACCGCCCACAGCTCGTCGTCGGTGGCCAGCCACGACCGCACGGCGACCTGCTCGGCCTCGGAGGTCATCGTGGCGATCGACACGAACGCGCGGCACGACTCGGCGAAGCCCGGCGGCGCGTCGCGCCGCGGCGGCACCGGCCGGCCGCGAGGGTTCGCGCGCAGGTGGTCGAACGCGGGCAGCAGGTCGCGCAGCACCAGCCACAGCTGCGCCGTCTCGAATGACGTCTCGACGCCGTCCTCCACCAGCACCGCCTGGTTTCCCACGAGCGCGATGTCGACCCGCCGGGTGTGGTCGTCGTGCTTCGTGACGAGGCGCAGCCCGACCGTGGGCGGAGCCTCCGAGGGCTCGGTGGGGATGCTCATGGCCGAACGCTAGGAGCGCACGCGCGCGAGCGGCAGGTGGAAGGTTCCTTCTTGTCAGACGCTGCGGCGCTTGCGCGCGTTCGCCCAGAGCACGCCGCCGACGGCGACGGCGCCACCGACGGCGAGCGCCGCGAGGGTGGGCTTGGCGGGCGGCAGCGGAACGCGGGTGCGGAGCGCCACCGGCTTGGTGAACACCAGCACCGGCCACTCATGGGCGGCCGCCGCCTTGCGCAGCTCCTTGTCGGGGTTCACCGCGAAGGCGTGCCCGACCGCCTCGAGCATCGGGACGTCGGTGACCGAGTCGCTGTAGGCGTAGCACTCGGCGAGGTCGTAGCCGTGGGTGTCGGCGAGGTCGCGGATGGCGCGGGCCTTCTCCTCGGCGTACACGTAGTGGTCGATCTCGCCGGTGTAGCGGCCGTCGACGACCTCGAGCAGCGAGGCCACCACGTGGTCGGCGCCGAGCAGCGCGCCGATCGGCTCGACCACCTCGGTTCCCGACGCCGACACGATCACGACGTCGCGCCCGGCGAGCTGGTGCTCGGCGATGAGGGTGACCGCCTCGTCGTAGACCAGCGGGTCGACGATGTGGTGGAGGGTCTCGGCGACGATCTCGCGCACGGTGGCGACATCCCACCCGGCGACGAGCTGCGACATGAACTGGCGCAGCTTCTCCATCTGGTCGTGGTCGGCGCCGCCGACGAGGTAGACGAACTGGGCGTAGGCCGAGCGCAGCACCCCGCGACGGGAGATGAGGCCGCCGGCCTGGAACGGCTTGGAGAACGCCAGGGTGCTCGACTTGGCGATGATCGTCTTGTCGAGGTCGAAGAAGGCCGCCTGGCGCGCCACGGGTTCATCGTAGGAGCCACGAACCGTCCACAGGCGCAACCGACCCCCGGTTCTCCACAGGGTCGCGCGCGACGGGCGGACGACGTCGGCGCGGGCGGGCAGCGTCCGTGCCATGTCCGCACCTCTGCTCGTCACCGCCGATCCCGCCTTCCGCGACGACCTGCTGCGCCTGGCCGCAGCGGCCGGCGTCACGCCCGACGTCGCCGCCACGCCGGCCGACGCGCTGCGCCACTGGGCCTCCGCACCGCTGGTGCTGGTGGGCGCCGACCTGGCCGGGCCGCTGGCCGAGCTCGCGCCGGGCCGCCGCGACGCCGTCCACCTCGTGTGCTGGGGCCGCGCGGCCGACGACCTGTTCCGGGTCGCGCTCGCGCTCGGCGCGCAGGACGTCACCGAGCTGCCGCGGGCCGAGGCGTGGGTGGTCGAGGCGCTCACCGACGTCGGCGACCGGGCCCGCGCGCCGGGCCTCGTGGTCGGGGTGGTGGGCGGGTCGGGGGGCGCCGGCGCCACCACGCTCGCGTGCGCGCTCGGGCAGACGGCGGCCCGGCGGGGTGACGCCGTCGTCCTCGACTGCGACCCGCTCGGGCCGGGCGCCGACACCGTGCTCGGGCTCGACGGCGTCGACGGCTTCCGGTGGGACGCGCTCTGCCAGACCACCGGCCGGTTCTCGGCGCGGGCGCTGCGGGAGGCGCTGCCGCGGCGCGACTCGCTCGGCGTGCTCACCTGGCACCCGGGCTCGGCGGTGGGCCTCCAGGCCTTCGCGGTGCGGGAGGCGCTGTCGGCCGCTCGCCGTGGCCACGCCACCGTGGTCGTCGACCTGCCGCGAGCCACCGACCTCCTCGTCGAGGAGGTCGCCGCACGCTGCGACGTGCTCCTGGTGGTGGTCGTGCCCACGGTGGCCGGGGTCGCGTCGGCGGTGCGGCTCGCCGAGCGGCTGGCCGACCGGGCCTCGGCGCGGGTCGTGCTGCGCGGCCAGGGCCTCGACGAGCGCGAGGTCGCGCGGGCCACCCGGCTGGCCGTGCTCGACGTCGTGCCGCACCAGCGGGCGCTGGCCGAGTCGGTCGACCTCGGGCTCGGCCCGGTGCGCTCGCGTCGCGGCTCCCTCGGCCGCACCTGCTCGCGGCTGCTCGACGCGTGCGCCGTGGTGGCTCACGGACTGCGGGACGCCGCGTGATCACGACGCCGGAGGCCGGGCTCGACGCACTGGTCGAGGTCGTCCGCGACCGGCTGGCGCGGGCCCCGGGGGAGCTCACGCCACACCGGGTGGCCGAGGCGCTGCGGGGCGCCGGTCGTCCGGTCGGCGACGCCACCGTGCTCGCCGTGCACGACGCCCTGCTGCGCGACGTCGTCGGCGCCGGGCCGCTGGAGCCCTTGCTGCGGCTGCCCGGCGTCACCGACGTGCTCGTCAACGGCTCGGGCCAGGTCTTCCTCGACCGCGGCGACGGGCTCGAGGCCAGCGACGTGCGGTTCGCCGACGACGCCGCCGTCCGGCGACTGGCGCAGCGACTGGCCTCGGCGGCCGGGCGGCGGCTCGACGACGCCACGCCGTACGCCGACCTGCGGCTGCCCGACGGCACCCGGTTCCACGCCGTGCTGGCGCCGGTGGCCCGGCCCGGCACCGTGATCTCGTTGCGGGTGCCGCACCGGCGCGGCTTCACCCTCGCCGAGCTGGCGGCCGCGGGGCTGGCGCCGCCGGAGGTGGTGCGGCTGCTCGAGCGGATCGTGGCGGCGCGGCTGGCGTTCCTGGTCAGCGGCGGCACCGGCAGCGGCAAGACCACCTTGCTCGCCGCGCTGCTCACGCTGGTGCCGCCGCGGGAGCGGATCGTGGTGGTGGAGGACTCCTCCGAGCTGCGGCCCGACCATCCGCACGTGGTCGGCCTGGAGGGCCGCCCGCCGAACATCGAGGGCGCCGGCGCGATCGACCTGCGCACGCTGGTGCGGCAGGCACTGCGGATGCGGCCCGACCGGGTGGTCGTGGGCGAGGTCCGCGGCGCCGAGGTGGTCGAGCTGCTGGCGGCGCTCAACACCGGTCACGAGGGCGGGTGCGGCACGCTGCATGCCAACTCGGCAGTCGACGTGCCGGCCCGGGTCGAGGCGCTGGCGCTGGCCGCCGGGCTCGGCCGCGACGCCGCGCACAGCCAGCTCGCCTCGGCGGTCGACGTCGTCGTCCACCTCACCCGCGACCGCGCCGGCCGGCGGCGGGTCGGCCAGCTCGCGGTGCCGGCGCGCACCCCGTCCGGACACGTCGCCACCGACGTCGCGGTGGCGGTCGACGCCGACGGCGCGCTGCACGAGGGGCCCGGCCTCGACCGGCTGCTCGACCGGCTGGACCGCCACCGGTGACCGCCGTCCTCGCCGCCGGGTGCGCCGGCGCCGCGCTGCTCCTGCTGGGCCGGCCGCGGGCCCGGGCCCCGGCGCCGCCGCGCGACCTGCGGGTGTCCCGCCCGGTGCTCGTCGCGGTGGTGGTGAGCCTGGTCGCCGTGCTCGTGGTCACCGGCGCCGGCCAGGTGGTCACGCTGGCCGTCATCGGGTCCGCGTCGGCGCTGGTGGGGCTGCGGCTGCTGCTGGCCCGGCGGGAGCGCGCGGCCGCTGCCGTCACCGCGGGTCGGGTGCTCGAGGTCTGCGAGCAGCTGGCCGCCGAGCTGGCCTCGGGCAGCCCGCCGGGCGCGGCGCTCCACCGGGCCGCCACCGACTGGCCGCCACTGGGTCCGGTGGCCGAGGCGGCCCGGGTCGGGGCCGACGTGCCCACGGCGTGGCGGTCGGTGGCCACCCGGCCCGGGGCCGACGACCTCCGGCTCGTGGGCGCCGCCTGGCAGGTGGGGCAGCGCACCGGCTCGGGGCTGGCCGACGCCGTTGCGCGGGTCGGGCGCGACCTGCGGGCCGACCGTGCCACCGGCCGGGTCGTCGACGGTGAGCTGGCCTCCGCCCGCGCCACCGCCCGGCTCATCGCGGTGCTGCCGCTCCTGGCGCTGCTCATGGGCACCGGGTCCGGTGGCGACCCGTGGTCGTTCCTGTTCGGTCACCCGGCCGGGCTCGCGTGCCTCGCCGCCGGGCTGGCCTGCGGGCTGGCCGGCCTGTGGTGGATCGAGCTGCTGGCACGCGACGTCCGGAGGTCCGGATGACGGCGGCGGTGCTGTCGGGGCTGGCGGCACTGGCCGCCGCCCTCGCCGTCCCACCGCGCACGCGCCTGCTGCCGGGTCGTCGCGACGGTCCGGCGCCGACCGGCGAGGGGATGGTGCGGCGGTTCCGCGTGCTGTGGGCGGCCCTGGCGGCCGTCGCCGCGCTCTCGTTCCTCGACGGACCGCTGCGGCTCCCGCTCGCGGCGGCCGCCGGCGTCGGCGTCTGGGTGGTCGTCGCCCGGGCGGAGTCGCCGGAGGTGCGCCGCCGTCGCGCCCGGGTGGCCGCCGACCTGCCGCACGTCGTCACGCTCCTCGGCTGTGCGCTGCGCTCGGGCGCCGCGCCGGCCGAGGCCCTCGGGGTGGTGGCCCGGGCGCTGCCCGGTCCGGCCGCCGACCTGCTCGGGCCGGTGTCCGCCCGGCTCGGCCTCGGCGGCGACCCGGCCGACGTGTGGGCCGACCTCGCCACGGTGCCCGGCCTGGCCCCGCTCGGCCGCACCCTCGGCCGCGCCCACCGCACCGGCGCCTCGGTCGTGGAGGCGGTCGAGCGACTGGCCGACGACCTCACCGGCGCCGCCCGCGCCGCCGTCGAGGACAAGGCCCGCGCCGTCGGCGTCAAGGCCGCGGTGCCGCTGGGGATCTGCCTGCTGCCGGCCTTCGTGCTGCTCGGCATCGTGCCGCTGGTGGCGGGACTCGTCGGCGGCCTGACGAGGTGATCCCGAGTCGGCGCTTGATTTCACGTCAAGAGCGCCGGGTCGGCTTGTCATGACGCGCCGACTCGGCGTCTTGACGCAGGGCGGCAGGCGCACCGCAGCCACGAACCGTCCACAGCGGCAGCTCTGCTGAGTTCTCCACAGCCGGGGTCCGCGACGGGCCGGTCCGGTCGGCGGGGGAGCGCAGGGTGTGCGCCCGAGGGCCGCATCGGGCGGCCCGCGACAGGAGGAACCCATGCGCACGATCCGTCACCGTCTGCACGCCCGCCGCACCCGCCCCGAGCGCGGCATCACCACCGCCGAGTACGCCGTGGGCACCGCCGCCGGGGCCGGCCTGGCCGGGCTGCTCTACACGATGCTCAGCGGCGGGTTCGGCAAGGGCCTGCTCACCACCCTGTTCGACCACGTGCTCGGCCTGCTGGGCATCGGGTGAGCAGGGCCCGCCGCGAGCGGGGCGCCGTCACCGCCGAGCTCGCGATGGCGCTCCCGCTGCTGCTGTCGCTCACCGTCGGCCTGGTGTGGCTGCTGTCGGTGGGCGCCGCCCAGCTGCGGGTCACCGACGCCGCCCGGGAGTCGGCGCGCGCGATGGCCCGGGGTGACGACGAGGGCGCCTCGCTCGCGGTGGGCCGGCAGGTGGCACCCGACGGCGCCGCGGTGGCGGTCGGGCGCGACGGTGACCGGGTGGTCGCCACGGCCAGCGCCGTCGTCGAGGGGCCGGGCGGCCTGCTCGGGTTCCTGCCCGCGGTCACGGTCGACGCCGAGGCCACGGCGCTGGCTGAGGAGGACCCGGGGTGAGGAGGCGAGGGGAGCGCGGTGCGTCCACCGTGCTGGTGGTCTCGATCGCCGGGCTCCTGCTGTGGGTCGGGGCCGCCCTGGGGGTGGTGGCGGCGATGGTCGCCGCGCACCGCACGGCGCAGGCGGCCGCCGACCTGGCGGCGCTCTCGGGGGCCACCCGGCTCGCCGACGGCGGCGACGCCTGCGCCGAGGCCACCGCGGTCGCCGCGGCGAACGACGCGCGGCTCACCTCGTGCGCGGTCGACGACCGCGACGTGCGGGTCGCCGTCGAGGTCACCGGGCCGCGCTGGCTGGGGCAGACCGCCGACCTCACGGCCGAGGCGCGGGCCGGACCGTCGGGGTGACGGTCGGCTAGCTAGCCGCGCAGCCGCACCGACAGGCAGGTCACGCAGCCCTCGAGCTTCTCGAACTCGGACATGTCGACGGCCACGACCCGCAGGCCGCGGTCCTCGAGCAGCGCCCGGGTGCGGGGCGCCGAGGTGGCCAGGAGCACGGTGTCGCCGTCGAGCAGCACGACGTGCGACCCGGGCTCCTCGGGCACGGGGAGGAAGGAGTCGAAGGCGGCCTCGTCGTCCACCAGGGGCGGGTAGCCGATCACGGTGCCGTCGGGCAGCGCGGTCACCGCCGACTTCAGGTGCAGCACCTTGCTCACCGGCACCGCCACCACCCGGGCGCCCAGCGGCGCGAGGTGCGCGGCGAGCTGGTCGACTCCGGCCTGGTTCGTGCGACCGCCGAGGCCGACCCACACGGTGCCGTCGTGCTTCAGCACGTCGCCGCCGTCGAGGGTGCCGGGTTCCTCGATGTGGGCGATCCGGTAGCCGAGGTCGCGCAGCGCGGCCTCGGCGGCGGGGGTCTCGGGCCGCCGCTCGGGCGCGCCGGGCCGGCTGATCACGGCCAGGTCGCCGAGCACCACCACGGTGTCCTCCACGAACACGGCGTCGGGGCAGTCGTCGGCCGGGGCCACCTCCACGCAGTCCCAGCCCTCGGCGCGGAGCGCGTCGACGTAGCCCTCCCACTGCGCGTGGGCGAGGTCGAGATCCACCGGCACCCGGTCGAGGTGGGTCAGCAGACCGTCGGCGAGCCGGGGGCCAGGACGGCGGACGAGGGCGCGTCGTGTCATCGGATCAGCTGTAGGGACGGCGGTCGGGGTCGTCCTCGTCGATGTCGCGACGACGGTTGCGGTCGGCGTGGCCGAGCTTCTCGCCGAGCTCCTCGTAGTGCTTCTGCTCGCGTCGCTGCCGCCACTCGCTCTTGACGCCGAACTTGAGGATCCACAACCCGAGCAGCACGGCGACGGCGGCGCCCACGCCGAGCAGGAACAGCGCCGGCGCGCCGACCTCGACCCCGAGCATCTCGACGTTGCCGTCGGTCACCTCGGCGGTGAACAGGCCGGCGAGGATGACCGCCGCGCCGAGGAGCAGCAGGAGGACGCCCAGGATCAGCATGGCCGCACGCTACTGCTTCGGCACGCCCTCCGGGTCGGGATCGGCGTGGGCGAGCAGGACGTCGAGCAGGGCCTTCGCGCCGGGCTTGTCGAGCGGGTGGTTCTGGTTGCCGCACTTGGGCGACTGGATGCACGACGGGCAGCCGTCGTCGCACCCGCAGGACGAGACGGTGTCGCGGGTGGCGGTCAACCACGCGCGGGCGGCCCGGAACCCGCGCTCGGCGAAACCGGCGCCGCCGGGGTGACCGTCGTGCACGAACACCGTGAGTCGGCCGGTGTCGGGGTGGAGCGCGGTCGAGACGCCGCCGATGTCCCAGCGGTCGCAGGTGGCGAACAGCGGCAGCAGCCCGATGGAGCAGTGCTCGGCGGCGTGGGCGGCGCCACCGAGGTCGCCGGTCAGCCCCGCCGCCTCGAGCGAGTCGGCCGGCACCGTCCACCACACCGCGGTGGTGGCGAGGGTGCGCCGCGGCAGGTCGAGCGGCTCCTCGCCGATCACCTCGCCGCCGGGCTGGCGGCGCTTGAGGAAGGAGACCACCTGCTGCGACACCTCGACGTCGCCGAACGACAGCTGGCACCCGCCCCAGGCGCGGTGCGCGCGCTCGCGCACCACCGCGATGTCGGTGATCTCCCGGGCAGTGGTGGTGTGCCCGGGGTCGTCGCGCCGCAGGACGGCGACCCGCTCGTCGAGGTCGAGCGACTCGACCACCCAGGTGTCGCCGCGGTGCACGTAGACGGCGTCGCGGTGGGCGGTGCTGGTGACCCGGCCGCCGTCGACAGTGCCGACGACGCGGCCGGTGCCGTGCTCCACCAGCTGCACGGGCGACCCGCCGGCGGAGCGGATGTCGGTGAGGTCGGCCGCGCGGCGGCGGTCGGTCCAGAACCAGCCCTGGGCGCGGCGCCGCAGCATGCCGGCGTCGGTGAGGCCGTCGACCACCTCGGCCGCGCCCGGCCCGAACAGCGGCAGGTCGTCGCGGGTCAGCGGGATCTCCTGGGCGGCGGCGCACAGGTGCGGGCCGAGCACGTACGGGTTGCCGGGGTCGAACACGTTCGCCTCGACCGGCTGGCCGAACAGCGTGTCCGGGTGGTGCACGAGGTACGTGTCGAGCGGGTCGTCGCGGGCCACCAGGATGCCGAGCGCGTCCTGGGCGCCGCGGCCGGCCCGGCCCACCTGCTGCCAGAACGCCGCGCGGGTGCCGGGGAACCCGGCCACCAGCACGGCGTCCAGCCCGCTGACGTCGATGCCGAGCTCGAGGGCGCTGGTGGCGGCGAGGCCGAGCAGCCGGCCGTCGCGCAGCGCCGCCTCGAGCTCGCGCCGCTCCTCGGGCAGGTAGCCGCCCCGGTAGGCCGCCACCCGGCCCGGCAGCGAGGGGTCGACCTCGGCGAGCAGGTCGGCGGCGGCGAGCGCCACCTGCTCCACGCCGCGGCGCGAGCGCACGAAGGCGAGGGTGTGCACGTCCTCGGCCACCAGGTCGGCGAGCAGGTCGGCGGTCTCCGAGGACGCCGCGCGGCGCACCGGGGCGCCGTTCTCACCCTCGAACGTCGTCAACGGTGGCTCCCACAGGCCGAGCGTCACCTCGCCGCGCGGGGAGGCGTCGTCGGTGACCGCCCCGACCTCCAGCCCGGTGAGCCGCTGGGCCGTGAGCGCCGGCTCGGCCGCGGTGGCGGAGGCGAGCACGAACGTGGGGTGCGCGCCGTAGGAGGCGCAGACCCGCCGCAGCCGCCGCAGCACGTGGGCCACGTGGGCGCCGAACACGCCGCGGTAGTGGTGGCACTCGTCGACCACCACGAAGCGCAGCGAGCCGAGCAGCGCCGCCCAGCGCGCGTGCCCCGGCAGGATCGAGCGGTGCAGCATGTCGGGGTTGGTGAGCACGTACTCGGCGTGCGCCTGCGCCCAGTCGCGCTCGTCGCGGCTGCTGTCGCCGTCGCAGGTTGTGGCGCGCACGTCGAGCCGCAGGCCCTGCAGCGCCGAGAGCTGGTCGTGCGCGAGCGCCTTGGTGGGCGCGAGGTAGAGCGTGGCGGCGCCGCGCCGGCCGCGGTCGCCGCGAGCAGTGAGCGCCGCCCCCAGGGCCGGGAGCTGGTAGGCCAGCGACTTGCCCGATGCCGTGCCGGTGGCCAGCACCACGTGGCGCGCCTCGTGGGCCGAGGTGGCCGCCGCCACCTGGTGCGCCCACGGTCGCTCGATGCCCGCGTCGGTGAACGCGCGGACGACGTCGGGGTGCGCCCAGTGCGGCCACGGCTCGGTGCGTGGTGCCCGCGCCGGCAGCACCTCGAGGTGGGTGAGTCGACCCTCGCGCCCCGGGACGGCGGCCAGCCGCGCCACCAGGTCGGCCACTGCGGGACGCCGGGCGGCGACCGTCGCACGCGGTCCCGAACCCATGACGCGATTCTCGCAGCGGCCGCCGACGCACGGGGAACTCGAGCGGCCCCAGGGCTCAAGTCCCGCCCCCCGCGGCCGATGTCTTTACGTAGCCGTGCATGGCGCCCACCCGGCGTGGTTTGATACTCCCGGCCGCGTCCGTCGTCCGCCTCTCACTCCGCGGGCGTCGAGCACGGCTGGTCGCCGGTTCGAAGCCGGACCGTTTCCTTGGGGAGAGTACGTGGACCTGACGCTGGAGACCCGCGATGTCGACGGGCGCACCATCGTGTCCGTCGGCGGCGAGATCGACGTCTACACGGCCCCCAAGCTGCGCGACAAGATCACCGAGCTGGTGGCTGCCGGCACCTTCGACATCGTGATCGACATGGAGGCCGTGGAGTTCCTCGACTCCACCGGCCTCGGCGTGCTGGTGGGCGGCCTGAAGAAGGTCCGCGCCCACGACGGCTCCCTGCATCTCATCTGCAACCAGGACCGGCTGCTCAAGATCTTTCGGATCACCGGCCTGGCCAAGGTCTTCACCATCCACGAGTCGGCGGACGCAGCGCTCGCCTGACTGGCGTACCGGACCACAAACCCGACCTCTGCGCGAAGTGTGCGCGGAATCACCCGGTGCCGGAACCCCCGCTACCCGTGCGTAAACTCCGCCTCGGTCCGCACGCGTAGGGGGTCGTTCACGCGCGCTCGGACCCTCGGACACTGAGGGGTCACAGGCCCCGTGAACCAGGAGGAACCACATGACGGGGATCGTTCCCGCCACCACTGCCGAGGGCGTGGAGGTCACCGGCGGCAACCTCGTGCTGGTGGTCGTCGTCGCCCTGATCGCGCTCGGTGCGCTCGCCATGGGGGTGATGTTCCGCAAGGAGGTTCTCGCTGCCGACGAAGGCTCCGAGAACATGAAGACCATCGCGCTGGCGATCAGGGAGGGTGCCGACGCCTACCTGCAGCGGCAGTTCCGCACCCTTGCGATCTTCGCCGGGCTGGCCTTCTTCGCCCTGCTGGCGTTGCCGGCTGACGACATGACCGTGCGGATCTTCCGCTCGGTCTTCTTCCTCGTCGGCGCGGGCTTCTCCGCCGCCGTCGGCTACTTCGGCATGTCGCTCGCGGTGCGCGCCAACCTGCGCGTCGCCGCCGCGGCCAACACCGTGGGCCGCGAGCCGGCGATGACGATCGGCCTGCGCACGGGCGCCACGGTCGGCATGCTCACCGTCGGCCTCGGCCTGCTCGGTGCGAGCGTCGTCGTGCTCGTGTTCCAGGACAACGCCCCCGACGTGCTGGAGGGCTTCGGCTTCGGTGCCGCGCTGCTCGCCATGTTCATGCGTGTCGGCGGCGGCATCTTCACCAAGGCGGCCGACGTCGGTGCCGACCTCGTGGGCAAGGTGGAGCAGAACATCCCCGAGGACGACCCGCGCAACGCCGCCACGATCGCCGACAACGTGGGCGACAACGTGGGCGACTGCGCCGGCATGGCCGCCGACCTGTTCGAGTCCTACGCCGTGACCCTGGTGGCCGCGCTGATCCTCGGGTCGCAGGCCTTCGGCGACAAGGGCCTCGTCTACCCGCTCCTCATCCCCGCCATCGGTGCGCTCACCGCCGTCGCCGGCGTGTACCTCACCAAGCCGAAGGCCGGCGTCAGCGGCCTCTCCACGATCAACCGGGCCTTCTACCTCTCGGCCGGCATCGCGGCCGTCGCCTCGGTGGTCCTGTCGTTCGTCTACCTGCCCACCAGCTTCGCCGACTTCGGTGAGCTCGGCAGCTCGCTCGACCTGATCTCGGCCGACACGCCCGACGGCAACCCGGCCCTCATCGCCTCGGTCGCGGTGGTCATCGGCATCGTGCTCGCCGCCGGGATCCTCGCGCTCACCGGCTACTTCACCGGCACCGAGTACCGCCCGGTCAAGGACGTCGGCAAGACCTCGCTCACCGGCGCGGCCACCGTGATCCTCTCCGGCCTCTCGGTCGGCTTCGAGTCGGCGGTCTACACGACCCTCGTGCTCGGCGCCGCGGTGTTCGGGGCCTTCCTGCTCGGCACCGGCTCGCTCACCATCTCGCTGTTCGCAGTGGCGCTCGCGGGCTGTGGCCTGCTCACCACGGTCGGCTCGATCGTGGCGATGGACACCTTCGGCCCGGTCTCCGACAACGCCCAGGGCGTGGCCGAGATGTCGGGCGACGTCAGCCCCGAGGGCGCGCAGATCCTCACCGACCTCGACGCCGTCGGCAACACCACGAAGGCGATCACCAAGGGCATCGCGATCGCGACGGCGGTGCTCGCCGCCACCGCGCTGTTCGGCTCCTACGCCACGACGGTCATCGAGGAGCTCCGCGATGCCGACGCCGCGGCCGACGAGCTGTTCAGCCTGTTCGTCTTCGACCCGTCGGTGCTGGTGGGCGTGCTCCTCGGCTCGGCCGTGGTGTTCCTGTTCTCCGGGCTCGCGATCAACGCGGTCGCCCGCGCCGCCGGCGCGGTGGTCTACGAGGTGCGTCGCCAGTTCCGCGACATCCCCGGGATCATGGAGGGCACCGGCCGCCCCGAGTACGGCAAGGTCGTCGACATCGTCACCCGCGACTCGCTGCGCGAGCTGATCACGCCCGGCGTGCTCGCCGTCCTCGCGCCGGTGTCCGTCGGCTTCGGTCTCGGCTTCACCGCGCTCGCGGGCTTCCTCGCCGGCGCCATCGGCACGGGCACCCTGATGGCGGTGTTCCTGGCCAACTCCGGCGGTGCCTGGGACAACGCCAAGAAGATCGTCGAGGACGGCCACCACGGCGGCAAGGGATCGCCCGCCCACGAGGCCACGATCATCGGTGACACCGTCGGTGACCCGTTCAAGGACACCGCCGGCCCGGCCATCAACCCGCTCATCAAGGTGATGAACCTGGTGTCGCTGCTGATCGCGGGCGCCGTGGTGTCGATGAGCGTCGGTGACGACCAGAACGACGTCCTGCGGATCGCCATCGCCCTCGTGGCCGCGGCGATCATCGTCGTCGCCGTCTACATCTCCAAGCAGCGCGAGACGGTGATGGGCGACGACGCCCCGGCCGCGGCTACCACCACCACGCCGCCGCCGACCGCCTAGCAAGCAGGCCACCACCGACGCCGACCCGCCCGGAAACTTTCGGGCGGGTCGGCGTCGTTGTGGTGCAGAGCGGTGCGGTTCGGGTGGGATGGGGGCATGGACGTCGACCTGGCACCACGGCTGCGTGACGCGCTGCAGGCTGCGGACTACACCTACGACGGCGTCGCAGGTCTCCTCGGGCCGCGCGCCCACGAGGCGCTGGCGCGCAACGAGACGACGCCGGCCCGTCGCCTCACCGGCGGCGGCAGCCCGCTGGAGACGCTGGTGCGGCTGTTCCTGCTGCAGGACCCGGTACCGGCCGCGCACGCGGAGCGCGCGCTGCCGGAGCTGGTCGAGCCGCTCGCGGCGACCGGGTTGCTCGACGGGAGCGTGGGGGAGGTGACCGCCCGGCTCGACTGCCGCCCCTACGCGGCCGACGACGAGCACCTGTGGGTCGTCAGCGACCTCACGCCGGGTCTCGACGGCGCGCCCCAGCGGGTCACCGCCGACCACGTGCTCGGCATCAGCGGTGCCTCCACCTCCCTGGCGCAGCTGACGATCCGCGAGGACGTCGGCCGTGCGCTCGACCTCGGCACCGGCTGCGGCGTCCAGGCGCTGCACCTGGCCCGGCACGCCGGCGAGGTCGTGGCCACCGACGTGAACGCGCGGGCGCTCGACCTCACCCGCTTCAACGCCGCCCTCAACGAGGTCGAGCTCGACGTGCGCGACGGCTCCTTGTTCGACCCCGTGCCGGGGGAGGCCTTCGACCTGGTGACCAGCAACCCGCCGTTCGTGATCTCGCCGGGCGGTGGGGGCCGCCTGGTGTACCGCGACTCCGGGCTGCCGGGCGACCGGGTGGTGGAGCACGTCGTCCGCCGGCTTCCCCAGCACCTCGCGCCGGGCGGCTGGGGCCAGGTGCTCGCGAACTGGGCGGTCGAGCGCGACCGGCCGTGGGACGAGCGGCTCGCCGAGTGGCTCGACCCCGGCGTCGACGCGCTCGTCGTGCAGCGCGAGCTGCTCGACCCCGCGGCCTACGTCGAGCTGTGGCTCAAGGACTCCGGCCACCACGGCGGACCCAGCTACCGCCACCGCTACGACACCTGGCTCGCCTGGTTCGACCACCGCGGGGTCGAGGCGATCGGCTTCGGGTGGGTGAACCTGCATCGCCCCGACGCCGAGCAGACCGGAGACGCCGTCCACGAGCTGGTGGACTGGCCCTACGACGTCGACCAGCCGATCGCCCCGTGGGTGCGCGACTGGGCGGTCGACGTCCACACCGAGGTGACGATCGGCTCCCGGTTGCTCGTGCGCTCCGACGTGCGGCAGGAGACGGTGGGTGAGCCGGGCGCCGAGGACCCGGAGGTCTTCAGCTTCCGTCAGCACAGCGGTTTCCGGCGGGCCCGCGCGGGCGACACCGTGGTGGCCGGCCTGGTGGGCGCCTGCGACGGCGACCTGCCGGTCGGCGCGATCCTCGACGCCCTCGCCTCGCTGCTCGGCGCCGACCCCGCGGAGAACCGGGCCAGGTACCTGCCGATCGTCCGTGAGCTGGTCGCCGAGGGCTACCTCGTGCCTGCTCCCTGAGGGCTCGCGGCCCATTACCCTCGGCGCGTGAGCAACGCAGGGTGGTACCCCGATCCCTCCGGGCAGCCCGGCCAGTTCCGCTACTGGGACGGCAGCGGCTGGTCCGCCGAGACGGCCGCCCACCCCACCGGCCCGCCGCCCGGAGCCGGCCCCGGCGCGCACGAGGCCCCCACCCAGTACCCCGGCGGGAGCGGAGGGGGCGCCGGTGCCGGCGGGTTCGGTGGCTCCCCGCCGACCAACGTGGCACCTGGCTACCCACAGCACCAGCCGGCGCCTCCCCAGCCCGGCTACGGCGGCCCCGGCGGCTACGGCGGCTATCCGCCCGGGCCCCAGCAGCCCGGCGGCCCCGGCTGGGGCGCGCCGCCCCCAGGGTCGTCCGGGGGTGGCTCGGGCAAGACCGTCGCCATCGTGATCGGGGTGGTGGTGCTGGTGATCGCGCTCGGCGTCGGCACCTTCCTCCTGGTGAGCGGTCTCCGCGGCGACGACGACGACCAGGCCGGCGGTGACGAGTCCTCGCAGACCGAGTCGGGCACCGAGACCGAGACCGAGACGCCCACGGAGTCCACCCCGGCCGACCCCACCGGCCTGGCCTGCTCCGGCGGCACGCCCGAGCAGGGCGGCGACGGCGTCAGCGGCGGCGCGCTCACCGGCGGCGGCATCGGGGTCGACCAGGTGGCGGGCTACGAGCCGGAGTTCACCATCGAGGGCGAGAGCTACAACCAGAACGGCGCGTTCGACTTCGCCGACGGCATGACGACGGTCTCGCGGCTCGTCACCGACGGCTGGGTCGCGGGGTACGGCGTCGGGTCGCTCGCACGCGACCGCGGCTACGAGAACCCGAAGCAGGCGGCGGAGACGGCGATGAGCTGCCTGGAGCAGTCGGCCAACTACGAGGACGTCACCCGGCGCGACAACCTCGAGGAGGGCGAGGTCGACCTCGGGCCCACGACCGGCTACAGCATCACCAGCGACATCCTGGCCACGGCGCCGGGGGGAATCCCCGGCGACCGGGTGGTCATCACCGTCGTCGACCTGGGCGACGACAAGCCTTTCGGCTTCTACATCAACTACGTGCCGCTGGGCTACAACGACCTCCTCCGCACCCAGGCGGCGGTGACGGAGACCCTGCGTGTGAACTGACGACGGGCCGAGGGTGTAGACACGGCGCGCTACCGTGATCGGCCGTGAGCCCCGTCCGGGGCCACTCCTGTCTGTCCGTCGTCCGGCCCGCGTGGGTCGTCCCCCCGCCTCAGTCCCGAAGGAAGCACCTGTCCGTGCCCCACAAGCTGGTCATCGTCGAGTCGCCCGCCAAGGCCCGCACCATCGGCGGGTACCTCGGTGACGGGTACGTCGTCGAGTCCTCGATCGGTCACATCCGCGACCTGCCGAACAACGCGGCCGACACCCCGGCCTCGATCAAGGACAAGCCGTGGGGCCGGCTCGCCGTCGACGTCGACAACGAGTTCACGCCGTACTACGTGGTGCCGCGCGACAAGAAGGCGCACATCGCGAAGCTGAAGAAGCTGCTCAAGGACGCCGACGAGCTCTACCTCGCCACCGACGAGGACCGCGAGGGCGAGGCCATCGCCTGGCACCTGCTCGACGAGCTGAAGCCGAAGCAGTCGGTGTCGGTGAAGCGGATGGTGTTCCACGAGATCACCAAGCAGGCGATCCTCGCCGCCGCCGACAACCCGCGCGAGCTCGACATGGACCTCGTCGAGGCCCAGGAGGCACGCCGCATCCTCGACCGCCTCTACGGCTACGAGGTCAGCCCGGTGCTGTGGAAGAAGGTCATGTCCGGCCTGTCCGCGGGCCGCGTGCAGTCGGTGGCCACCCGGCTCGTCGTCGACCGCGAGAAGGACCGGATGCGGTTCCGGGTCGCCTCCTACTGGGACCTCGAGGGCACCTTCGACGCCGGCAGCGCCCACGACCAGCGGATGTTCCCCGCCCGGCTGCACTCGGTCGACGGCACCCGCGTCGCGCAGGGCTCGAGCTTCGGCCAGGACGGGCAGCTCAAGGCGAACGCCGACGTCGTGCACCTCGACCGGGCCCGCGCGGAGGCACTGGTGTCCGGCCTGGCCGACACCACCTACGACGTCCGCTCGGTGGAGTCGAAGCCCTACCGCCGCTCGCCGTACGCGCCGTTCCGCACCACCACGCTGCAGCAGGAGGCGAGCCGCAAGCTCGGCATGAGCGCGAGCGTCACGATGTCAGTGGCCCAGCGGCTCTACGAGAACGGCTTCATCACCTACATGCGCACCGACTCCACCACGCTGTCGGGTGGCGCGGTGGCGGCGGCGCGCTCGCAGGCCGCCGAGCTCTACGGCCGCGAGTACCTGCCGGACGCGCCCCGCACCTACGCCTCCAAGGTGAAGAACGCCCAGGAGGCGCACGAGGCGATCCGCCCGGCGGGCGAGACGTTCCGCACGCCGGCGCAGACCGGCCTCACCGGCGAGCAGTTCCGGCTCTACGAGCTGATCTGGATGCGCACCGTCGCCTCGCAGATGAAGGACGCCACCGGCCAGAGCGTCTCGGTGCGCGTCGGCGGCGCGGCGAGCAGCGGCGAGGACGTCGTCTTCGCCGCCTCCGGCCGCGTCATCACCTTCCACGGCTTCCTCAAGGCCTACGTGGAGGGCACCGACGACGGCGGCGCCAAGGACGACGCCGAGACCCGGCTGCCCGCGCTGAGCGAGGGCGACGCCGTCTCCGCCGCGTCGTTGACGGCGAACGGCCACGAGACCAAGCCGCCGGCGCGCTACACCGAGGCCACCCTCATCAAGGAGCTCGAGGACCGCGAGATCGGCCGGCCGTCCACCTACGCCTCGATCATCGGCACCATCCTCAACCGCGGCTACGTGTACAAGAAGGGCAACGCGCTGGTGCCCGCCTGGCTGGCGTTCTCGGTCACCCGGCTGCTGGAGGAGCACTTCCCGCGGCAGGTGTCCTACGAGTTCACCGCCGTCATGGAGGACGTGCTCGACGAGATCGCCGCGGGCCGCAAGGACCGGGTCTCCGAGCTCGGCGAGTTCTACTACGGCTCCGACTCCGTGCAGGGCCTGCACGCGCTGGTCACCGAGCTCGGTGACATCGACGCCCGCGAGCTGGCGACGTTCCCCATCGGCGGCCCGGACTCCGGCATCAACCTGCGGGTCGGCCGCTACGGCCCCTACCTCGAGGGCCCGGACGACGACGGCAACCCAGCCGGCAAGCGCGCCAACGTGCCGGAGGACCTGCCGCCCGACGAGCTCACGATGGAGAAGGCCACCGAGCTGTTCGCCAACCCGGCGGGCGAGGAGATCCAGCTCGGCAAGCACCCCGAGACCGGGCTCGAGGTCGTCGCGAAGAACGGCCGCTACGGGCCCTACGTCACCGAGCAGCTGCCCGAGGACGCACCGAAGAGCGCCCGGCCCCGCACCGGCTCGCTGTTCGAGTCGATGTCGCTCGACACGGTCACCCTCGACGACGCCGTCAAGCTGCTGTCGCTGCCGCGGGTGGTGGGCGAGGACGCCGAGGGCGTCGAGATCACCGCGCAGAACGGCCGCTACGGGCCGTACCTGAAGAAGGGCAGCGACTCGCGCTCCCTCACCTCCGAGGAGCAGCTCTTCTCGATCACCCTCGACGAGGCGCTGAAGATCTACTCCCAGCCCAAGCAGCGCGGCCGCGCCGCCGCCGCGCCGCCGCTCAAGGAGCTGGGCAACGACCCCGTGTCCGGCCAGCCCGTGGTGGTGAAGTCCGGCCGGTTCGGCGAGTACGTCACCGACGGCGAGTACAACGCCACCCTCCGCAAGGACGACTCGGTGGAGGCGATCACCCTGGAGCGCGCCGCCGAGCTGCTCGCCGAGCGCCGCGCCCGCGGCCCGGCCAAGAAGGGCGGCAAGAAGACCGCCAAGAAGTCGACCGCCAAGAAGACCGCGAAGAAGTCGACGGCCAAGAAGTCGGCGGCGAAGAAGACCGCGAAGAAGTAGGCGGAACCGTTCGGCCCCGCGGCACGTCTCACAGGCGTGCACCGCCGGGACGTCCTCAGCCTGCTCTCGCTCTCCGCGCTCGCCGTCGCGGGCGGCCCACTGCTCACCGGGTGTGCGGATCGTGAGCCGGGTCGCAGCGCCGGCGCGGACGTCACCGCCGTCCAGGCCGACGTCGAGCGCTCACCGGGCGATCGAGGCGCCGTTGCGCAGGTCGTCGATGCGCTCCACCGCAGCGGTGGCGCGCTCTTCGGGCGCCTCGCCGGGGGGCATGGCAACCTGACGCTGTCGCCGTACTCCATCGCGATCGCGCTCGCGATGACCGCCAACGGCGCGGCCGGGGAGACGAGACGCCAGCTGGAGCAGGCGATCGGCGGCCTCGACATCGAGCGGGCCAACGGCGGCCTCAACGCCCTCGGTGGAGACCTCCACTCGCTCACCGGTGTTCGCACCGGCGCCGACGGCAAGGAGACCGAGGTGGTGCTCAATGCCGCGAACGCATTGTTCGGGCAGCGCGGTGTCGCCTGGGAGCGGCCGTTCCTCGCGACCCTCGCCGAGCACTACGGCGCTGGCGTGAACACCGTCGACTACGCCCGCGCCGCCGAAGCGGCCCGCGGCGCCGTCAACTCCTGGACCTCGAAGCGGACCCGCGAGCGCATCCCCGAGATCCTCCCGCCGGGCTCCGTCAACGAGCTGACGCGACTCGTCCTTGTCAACGCGCTCCATCTCAAGGCGCAGTGGGACGCGCCGTTCGAGAAGGGACTCACCGACGAGGTCGACTTCCACCTCCCTGACAGCACCACCGTCGCCGTCCCGATGATGCACTCGCACAAGCCACTCGCCCTCGACGCCGCGTCCGGACCTGGCTGGCAGGCGGTGCAGCTGCCCTACGCCGGACGCGAGCTGGCCATGACCATCGTCCTGCCCGACGCCGGCCAGTACGGCGACGTGGAGGCCGACGTCGTCGCGGGTCGGCTCGGTGACTACCTCGAGGTGCCGGAGCGCGACGCCCCGCTGATGGTCGACGTGACCCTGCCGCGCTGGACCTTCCGCACCGGGGGCTCGCTGAAGACGGCGCTGGAAGAGCTCGACGTCGAGCTGCCCTTCACCGAAGACGCCGACCTCACGCTGATGACTGAGGACGACCTCGACCTCCACGTCGGCGAGGTGTTCCACGAGGTGTTCATCGCCGTCGACGAGAACGGCACCGAGGCGGCGGCCGCCACCGCCGTGGTGATCATGGTCGAGAGTGCGCCGAGCGTCGACCTCACCTTCGTCGTCGACCGACCCTTCCTGTTCGTCATCCACGACGTCGCGCACGGCACGCCGCTGTTCCTCGGCCGCGTGCTCGACCCCCGGGCCTGAGCGCGCACCGGGCGCCCTAGGGTCGGGCCGTGCCGACCCCCACGATCGCGCTGGCCACCGCACGCGAGGTGCCCGACCTCGATGCCGAGGCGCGGCTGCTCCGCGACGCGATCCGGGCCCGTGGCGCCGAGTGCGAGGCCGCGGTGTGGGACGACGACGGCGTCGACTGGGCCGGGTACGACCTCATCGTCGTCCGCTGCACCTGGGACTACGCGGAACGGCTCGCGGAGTTCCTCGCCTGGGCCGAGCGCGTCGCCGCCGTCACCCGGCTGGAGAACTCGCTGCCCCACCTGCGGTTCACCACCGACAAGCACTACCTGCAGGTGCTGGCCGACGCCGGGGTGCCGGTGGTGCCCTCGGTGTTCGTGGAGCCGGGCGCGCCGCCCGACCACCCCTACCTCGATCAGGAGCACGTGGTGAAGCCGGCCGTGTCCGCGGGCTCGCGCGGCACGCTGCGGCTCGGGCCCGAGGAGGCCGACGCCTCCCGCGCCCACACCGCCGCGCTCCTCGACGCCGGCCGCAGCGTGCTCGTGCAGCCCTACCTCGCCGACATCGACACCGACGGCGAGACCGCGGTGGTGCTGCTCGGCGGCGGGTTCTCCCACGCGATGCGGAAGGGCCCGCTGCTCGAGCGCGGCGCCGGCCTCGTGGAGGGGCTGTACGCCCAGGAGGAGATGACCCCCCGCGACCCGTCGGCGGCCGAGCTGCGCGTCACCGAGCAGGCGATGGCGGCGGTGGCCGCCGCGGTGCCCGGCCGGACGACGTACGCCCGCATCGACCTGCTCCCCACCGCCGCCGGCCCGGTGGTGCTCGAGGTCGAGCTCGCCGAGCCCTCGCTCTTCCTCGACCACGTGCCCGGCAGCGCCGACCGCGCCGCCGACGCCCTGCTCGCCAGCCTTGGCTGAGCGCCGTCGACGCCGCCGGGTAGCGTCCGGCCCGTGAGTTCCGGGGCCGTCTACGCCGACACCGGGCTGTTCGTGTGCTTCGAGGGCGGCGAGGGGTCGGGGAAGTCCACGCAGGCGCGGCGGCTGCGTGACGCGCTGGCGGCGGCCGGCCACGAGGTGGTGCTCACGTTCGAGCCCGGCGACACCCCGGTGGGCGCCGAGATGCGGCGGATCGTGCTGAGCCCGGAGACCGGCGAGCTCGCCGACCGCACCGAGGTGCTGCTCTACGCGGCCGACAAGGCCGAGCACGTCGAGCGGCTGGTGCGGCCGGCGCTGGCCCGCGGGGCGGTGGTGATCACCGACCGCTACGTCGACACGACCCTCGCCTACCAGGGGGCGGGCCGCGCGCTGCCGATGGCGGAGGTCGAGGAGGTGGCCCGCTGGGCCACCGGCGACCTGCGCCCGCACCTCACCGTGCTGCTCGACCTCGACCCCGCCGTCGGGCACGGCCGGTTCGAGGAGCGCGACCGGATCGAGGGGGAGTCGCGCGACTTCTTCGTCCGTGCCCGGCAGGCCTTCCTCGACCTGGCCGCCCGCGACCCCGAGCGCTACCTCGTGCTCGACGCCACCCGCCCCGCCGACGATCTCGCCGCGGAGATCCTCGGCCGGGTGGAGAAGGCGCTGCCGGCATGACCGTGTGGACCGACCTGGTGGGCCAGGGGCGGGTGGTGAAGGCGCTGCGCACCGCCGCCGGCGGCCACGGCATGAGCCACGCCTGGCTGTTCACCGGCCCACCCGGATCGGGCCGCTCCAACGCGGCGGTCGCGTTCGCCGCGGCGCTGCAGTGCACCGAGGCGGAGCCGGGTTGCGGGCAGTGCCACGAGTGCCGCACGGTGCTCGGTCGCAGCCACGCCGACGTCGCGGTGGTGCGCACGCAGAAGCTCTCGATCGGCGTCGACGAGGTGCGCCACCTGGTGCGGCGCTCGGCCCTCTCGCCCGCGGGACGGCGCTGGCAGATCGTCATCGTCGAGGACGCCGATCGGCTCACCGACCACGCGTCCAACGCGCTGCTCAAGGCGATCGAGGAGCCCGTGTCACGCACGGTCTGGATGCTCTGCGCCCCCACCGTCGAGGACGTCATGCCCACGATCCGCTCG
This sequence comes from uncultured Actinomycetota bacterium, assembly GCA_963808855.1. Taxonomy (GTDB): domain Bacteria; phylum Actinomycetota; class Actinomycetes; order Propionibacteriales; family Nocardioidaceae; genus Nocardioides. The sequence goes on from CAWEHA010000014.1 coordinate 288,592, forward strand.
CGGTGCCGGCTGGTCACCCTGAGCACGCCGACCGCCACCGAGGTGGCCGACTTCCTGGTGCGCGCCGACGACGTCGAGCCGGCCCTCGCCGCCTACGCCGCCCGCGCCAGCCAGGGCCACATCGGGCGCGCCCGCGCGCTGGCGCGCGACGAGGCCACCCGCAACCGGCGGCGCGAGGTGGTTCGCTACCCGGCCGCCCTCGCCACGCTCGGCGACTGCCTCACCGCCGCCACCCACCTGGTGGAGGTCGCCAAGGAGGAGGCCTCCGCCCTCAGCGACGACCTCGACGCGCGCGAGAAGGTTGAGCTCGACGCCGCCTACGGGGTCGAGGAGCGCGGCCGGCGGCCGCGGGAGTACGCCCCCGCACTGCGGTCGCTGCAGGACGACCAGGCGCGGCGGCGCAAGCGGATGGTCCTCGACGTCGTCGACCGCAGCCTCATGGATCTCGCGTCGGTGTACCGCGACGCCGTCGCCCTCGCGCTGGGTGCGCCCGGCGCGCTGGTGAACGAGGAGATCCGCGGCGAGGTGGCCCAGGTGGCGCGCGACTCCTCGGCCGAGCTCAACCTGCGGCGGATCGGGTGGATCTTCGACGCCCGCGAGCAGATGCTCGAGTTCAACGTGACCCCGCAGTTGGCACTGGAGTCCATGATGGTGGCGCTGAAGGTGCCCGAGGGGAGCAGAGGATGACCCACCGATGACCGCACCGGTCAAGGCGATGGTGGCCGTGGTCGCCGCGCTGTCGCTGGTGCTGGCCGGTCTGGTGGTCGCCCTCGTCGTGCAGCGCACCGGTGGCGACGACGAGCCCGAGCGCCGCGCCGGGCGCACCAGTCCGTCGCCCTCGCAGTCGCCGTCCCCAGGCCCCGACCCCGGGGCGCAGGAACCACCCTCGGAGGAGCTCGCGCAGTTCTACGAGCAGGAGCTCGACTGGACCAGCTGCGGCAGCAACGAGTGCGCCACGCTCACGGTGCCGGTCGACTACGCCGACCCCGTCGGCGAGACCGTCGAGCTCGCCCTGGAGCGGGCGCCGGCCCGCAACCAGGACAACCGGGGCACCTCGCTGGTGGTCAACCCCGGCGGCCCGGGCGCTCCGGGCACCGACATGGCCACCAACGCCGAGGGCTACTTCCGTCCCGAGCTGCTCGACCGGGTCGACGTCGTCGCCTTCGACCCGCGCGGCACCGGCGACTCCGACCCCGTCGACTGCCTCTCCGACGAGGAGCTCGACGCCTACATCGCCCAGGACCCCACCCCCGACGACGCGGCCGAGGGCCGGGAGTACACCGTCGAGCAGGACGCGTTCTTCCAGGGGTGCGTCGAGAACTCCGACTCCCTGGTCGGCCACGTGTCCACGGTCGAGGCCGCCCGCGACATGGACGTGCTGCGCGCCGCACTCGGCGAGGAGAAGCTGCGCTACCTCGGGTTCTCCTACGGCACCACGCTCGGCGCCACCTACGCGGAGCTGTTCCCCGGCAAGGTCGGCCCCTTCGTGCTCGACGGCGCCATCGACCAGACCCTCGACTTCCGCCAGAACGCGCTCAGCCAGGCGGCGGGCTTCGAGCGGGCGCTGCGCTCCTACGTGCAGAACTGCCTCGACGGCGGCGACTGCTTTCTCGGCGACTCGATGGCCGAGAGCCTCGCCACGATCACCGGCTTGCTCGACGACATCGAGCAGGAGCCGCTGCCCACCGGCGACGAGCGCGACCTCGAGATCGGCAACGCCTTCTACGGCCTGGTGTACCCGCTCTACAGCCAGAGCGCCTGGCCGCTGCTCGACGACGGGCTCCAGGAGGCGCTCGACGGCAACGGCGCCACGATGCTGTTCCTGTCCGACAGCTACGGCTCCCGGCAGCCCGGCGGCGGCTACGCCGACAACAGCCTCGAGGCCATCTACGCGATCAACTGCCTCGACGACCCGGCCTTCATCGAGCCGGAGCAGGTGGCCGGCGAGATCCCCGCCTTCGAGAAGGCCTCGCCCACGTTCGGCGAGGTGTTCGCCTGGGGCCTCATCGGCTGCCACGGGCTGCAGGTCGAGCCGAGCGAGCCGACGCCGACGATCGACGCGAACGGAGCGGCGCCGATCGTCGTCGTCGGCACCACCCGCGACCCCGCGACGCCGTACGAGGAGGCGGTAGCACTGGCGGACCAGCTGGAGAGCGGCCGGCTCCTCACCCGCGACGGCGACGGCCACACGGCGTACAACAAGGGCAACTCCTGCATCGACGAGGCGATCGAGGGCTTCCTCCTCGACGGCACCCCGCCCGACGACGGCACCGAGTGCTGACCGTCCTCATACCCCTTGCGCCGGTGCGAGACCGGTCTAGGTTGGAGGCGTCTGTCTCCGGGGGTCCTGCTGGGAGGGAACATGTCCTTGGAACGCCGAACCCTGCTCAAGACGACCGCCGCCGGTGCCGCGGCCGGCGGACCGTTCGCCGGCCTGGTCGCGATGGAGGCGCAGGCTCGGAAGCACAAGCCGCCGAACCCCGGCGCGCTCGGCCCCGTCCCTGACGAACGCGACGGCGTCGTCCGCCTGCACCTCCCGAAGGGGTTCCAGCTACCGCTCCTTCCACGACACCGAGCAACCTGTCGTCCTCACCGACGGCACCGCCCTGCCCGGCCGCCACGACGGCATGGGCGCGTTCGCGGGTCCGCGGCGCAGCTACGTCCTGGTGCGAAACCACGAGGTCAACAATCCCGGTGCCGCCTTCGGTCCTGGCACGCCCTACGACCCGCAGGCTCGGGGCGGCACCACGACCATCCAGGTCACGCCCGACGGCCACGTGATCCGCGCCTTCACCAGCCTCAACGGCACGATGATGAACTGCTCCGGCGGCCCGATGCCGTGGGGCTCCTGGGTGACGTGCGAGGAGACCGTCAACGGTCCGGACGTCGGGCCTGACTTCACCGGCGCCTCCAACGTCCCGCTCACCAAGCCGCACGGCTACGTCTTCGAGGTGCCGGCGAGCCATGTGCCCGGCCGCGGACAGTCGACTCGTCGGCCGATCCGGCACGCCGGGAGGTTCGCCCACGAGGCGGTGTCCTTCGACCCGCACCGCGGTCACCTCTACCTCACCGAGGACAACTTCGGCTTCCCCTCGGGCTTCTACCGCTACCGCCCACCTCGACACCCACGGCACGCCGGAGGCCGGCTGCTCGACGGCGGCAGGCTGCAGATGCTCAAGGTCAAGGGCGTCGACAACGCCCAGCTGGCCGCCCAGCAGCAGACCGGTGCGACCTACGACGTCGCGTGGGTCGACATCGCCGAACCGGATGTCGAGTACGACTACGTCCCCGGCCAGACAGCGCCGACCCGCAACGACACCGCGCTGGTCCATGTGAGCAGTCAGGGCTGGGCCAAGGGCGCGGCCTTCTTCTCCCGGCTGGAGGGCCAGGCCTACGACCGCGGCGTCGTCTACTTCACCTCGACCCAGGGCGGCGGGCCGGCCGAGTCGGCCACCCCGCCGCCGGTGGCGGACGGCTACGGCAACGGGTCGGGCCAGGTGTGGGCCTACGACATCAAGCGCAGCGAGCTCACCTGTGTCTTCCAGTCACCCGGCCCGCTGGTGCTGGACCTCCCGGACAACGTCACGACCTCGAAGTCCGGGACGCTGGTCGTCTGCGAGGACAACGTCAAAGACAACTTCATCCGTGGGCTGACCCGGCGGGGTGACCTGTTCGACATCGCGCTCAACCGGCTTCGGAGTGGGGCGGGCGCGGACCGGTCGAACGACGAGTTCGCCGGCTCGACCTTCAGCCCGGACGGCCGCACGCTGTTCGTCAACATCCAGGCCTCGGCCGGGATGTCGTTCGCGATCTGGGGACCGTGGAGCCGGATCGGCGTCTGAGGCCCTAGGGGAGCCGCGCGAACCAGATCAGCGAGAACCCGGCGGCCACGAAGCCGAGCAGGAGCGCGGTGATCACGGCCCAGCGGGTGACGTCGCGCTGCTCGGTGGTGAAGCCGATCGAGGACTGGATGTCGTCGTACACCTCGGTGAGCTGCTCGGCGCTCTCCGCCTCGTAGGCCTCGCCGTCGGTGGCGTCGGCGAGGGCGCCGAGCGCGGCCTGGTCCACCGGCACCGGCACGAGCTGGCCGTCGACCATCACCGTGCCCTCGGCGGTGCCGTAGGCGATGGTCGACACCGGCACCTCGGCCTCGGCCGCGGCGTCGGCCGCGTCTTCGACCGAGCTGCCGACGGTGTTGGTGCCGTCGCTCAGCAGCACGATGTGCGACGGCACGTCGCCCTCGCCGTCCTCGGGCACCGTCTCGAGCTGCTTGAGCGAGGTGAGCACGCCGTCGCCGATGGCGGTGCCCTCGTCGAGGCTCAGGCCTTGGAGCGCCTTGATCGCGGCGGCCTGGTCGGGGGCCGGTGAGCTGAGCACGGTGGCGACGCCGGAGAACGACACGACGCCGACGTTGAACCCCTCGGGGAGGCCCTGCACGAAGCCGATGGCGGCCTCACGGGCGGCGGTGAGCCGGTCGGGGTCGACGTCGGTGGCCTCCATGGAGAGCGACACGTCCACCACCACCATCACGGTGGCGCGCTCCCGCGGCACCTCCTCCTCCACCTGCGGCCGGGCCGCGGCCACACAGAGCGCCACGAAGGTGAGCAGCAGGAAGACCGCCGGCACATGGCGCCGCCAGCCGGGCCGGGTGGGGGCCAGCCGCTCGAGCATCGGCAGCGTGGCGAAGCGGATCGCGTAACGGCTGCGCCGCGCCTGCTGCCACACGTAGCCGACCAGCAGCAGCGCCACCGGCAGGAGCAGCAGCAGCCAGATCGGGGAGGCGAGGCTCATCCGCGTCCCACCGGCGGCTGGCGGACGGCGTCGCGGGCGCGGCCGTGCCGCAGCGGGCCGACGACGTGGCGGGCGAGGTCGCGCACCCAGTCGCGGTCGGTGCGCAGCAGCACGTGGCCGGCGCGGGCGGAGCGGACGGCGGCCGCGACGGCGTCGCGGTGGCTCGTCATCGCCTCGGCGTAGGCGCGGCGCAGCCGGCGGTCGGAGGTCCACACCTCCCGCCGGTGGCCGCTCTCGGGGTCGACCAGCGTGACTGCGCCGACGTCGGGCAGCTCGAGCTCGCGCGGGTCGACGACCTCCACCACGAGGGTCTCGTGCACGGCGGCCATCCGGCGCAGCGGCTTCTCCCACGGGAACGGGCGATCGGTGCGGCCGTCAGGCTCGACGAAGTCAGAGACCACCACGCGCACGCCCGGGCGCCGGTGGCGGGCAGTGAGGGCGGCGATCGCGGCGGCGAGGTCGGCGGGGTCGGTGGCCGCGACGGGGTCGTGGCGCACGGGACGACGCAGCGCGCGGTGCGCCGCCACCCGTGACGGCACCGGGGCCGTCCAGCGCAGACCCGCGCCCGTGAGGTGCACCGTGCCCATGCGGTTGCCGGGACCCTGGGTGAGCAGCGCGACGGCGGCGGTGGCGCCGGCGGCGAGGTGGCGCTTCTCGAGCGCCACCGTGCCGAACTCCATGCTCGGCGTCGCGTCCACCAGCACCCAGGTCTCGAGCTCGTGCTCGGCCAGCGGCCGCCACACGTGCGGCTCGCCGGCGGCGCGGGCGGTGACGTTCCAGTCGATGCGGCGGACGTCGTCCTCACCCGGGGTGTACTTCACGACCTCCTCGGGGTCCGAGCCCGATCCCAACCGCAGGCCGTGGTGGTCGCCGTGCAGCCGCCCGGGCAACCGACGGCGCACCGCGAGCTCGAGCGCGGCGAACACCGCCTCCGGGGAGCTGGCCCCGGTGAGCGGCGGGAGGTCGTGGTGGTCGGTCACGGCCGGGTCGGCTCGCCCAACGCGGCCGGGCCCGCGGTCTGCTCCGGTGTCGGCGGCGGCGCTTGCGGCTGGAACGACGGCGGGGGCTCGGTCGGGCGCGGCGGCCGGCTGCCGTCCTGCTCTTCGCGGCTGGCCAGCGACGGCTGCGGGACCTTGGTGAGGATCTCCTGCACGATGCGCCGCGGGTCGGCGCCGTCGGCCACGGCGTCGAACGAGAGCAGCATCCGGTGGCTCATCACGTCGGAGGCGATCTCGGCGATGTCGCCGGGCAGCACGTAGGAGCGGCCGCGCAGCAGCGCCAGGGCCCGGCCTGCGGCGAGCATGCCGAGGGAGGCTCGCGGGCTCACGCCGAGCTCGATGACGTCGCTCAGGTGTGCCAGGCCGTAGCGATCGGGGGAGCGGGTGGCGACGGTGAGGTTCACCAGGTAGCTCATCACCGAGTGGTGCACGAACATCGTGTCGGCCACGCGCTGCAGCCGGATCACCTCGGCCGGCGTCAACACCTGTTCGGCCCGCGGCGGGTCCACCGACATCCGGTGCAGGATCGTGAACTCCTCCTGGCCGGTGGGGTACGGCACGTCGATCTTCAGCAGGAACCGGTCGCGCTGAGCCTCGGGCAGTCGGTAGACGCCCTCGGACTCCACCGGGTTCTGGGTGGCGAGCACCAGGAACGGGTCGGGCAGCGGGTGGCTGACGCCGGCGATCGACACCTGCTTCTCGGCCATCGCCTCCAGCAGCGCCGACTGCACCTTGGCCGGCGCCCGGTTGATCTCGTCGGTGAGCACCAGGTTGGCGAACACCGGCCCGAGCTCGACGTCGAAGCGCTCGCTGCCGGTGCGCCATACGCGGGTGCCGGTGATGTCACTCGGCATCAGGTCGGGGGTGAACTGGAGCCGCGCGAAGGTGCCGCCGACGACGTCGGCCAGCGTGCGCACCGCCAGCGTCTTGGCGACGCCGGGCACGCCCTCGATGAGCAGGTGGCCCCGGGCCAGCAGCCCGACGAGCATCCGCTCGACCATCGCGTCCTGCCCGACGACGACACGCTTGACCTCGATGAGCGCCTTCTCCAGCGCGGCGGACGCGTCCGCCACCTCGTGCTCGCGCTCCTGCTGCACCTGCGACATGCCCCCAAGGTTGGCAGACGGCTGTTCGTGCGGTCTTCCCCCGAGGCGGCCAGGGGCAGTGCGCTGCCGTGCACACTCGGCGCATGAGCGGGAATGCCACGGGACGGTGCCTGTGCGGCGGCGTCACCTTCCGGTTGAGCGGTCCGCTGCGCGACGTCATCGACTGTCACTGTCACCGGTGCCGTCGCTTCACCGGGCACCACCTCGCCGCCACCAGTGCCGCCACCGACAATCTGCACGTCGACGACGACGCCGGCCTCCTGACCTGGTTCGCCCCGGTCGCGGAGGCCGTCTACGCCTTCTGCGCCCGATGCGGCTCGTCGCTGTTCTGGCGCGGTGCGAGCACGCCGGAGCGGACGTCCGTGTGCGCCGGGACGCTCGACCGGCCGACCGGTCTCCGCACCGTCGAGGCGTGGTGGGTCTCGGAGGCGAGCGACTACTACCGGCGTCCCGACCTCCCCGAGCGCTCCCGGGAGTGACCCGCTCCGCCCCGCGGGCTCAGCGCGGCGTGACCGGCTCCGCGAAGTCGCGCAGCCGCTTGGTGGCGAGCTCGATCATCAGCTGGGCGGCGGGGGAGAGCACGGCGCCGGTGCGGTGCACGATCGCGAAGGTGTCCCACTGCCGTGGCCGCAGCGGCGCCCAGCCTGCGCCGGGTGCGAGGCGCGGCAGCAGCTGCTCGGCGGCACTCTTCGGCACCACCGAATCGGCGAGACCGCGACCGACCAGCTCGACCGCGGTCTCGATGTCCTCGACCTCGATGCGGGTCTGCGGGTTACGCCCGGTGTCGTGGAGCATCCGGCGCAGGATGATCCTGGTGGAGTCCTCGGAGCGCCACGTCGTCTCCGGCATCACCAGCTGGGCGCGGGCGAGCCGGTGCGCGGTCACCGGCGACTCGAGGTTCGCGGGATCGGCGCTGATGTACACGAGCTCCTCGCGGGCCACCGGCGTGATCGCGAGGCCCTCGCTCTCCACCCCCGACACCGCGAGCATCGCCGCCTCGAGCCGGCCGCGGCGCAGGTCCTCGGCGATCTCGGTGGAGTTCTGGCCCACCAGCTCGACCCGGACGCCTGGGTAGCGCTCGAGCACGTCGGCGATGAGCCCGGCGCCGGCATAGAGACGCGCCACCCCGAACATCCCGAACCGGATGGTGCCCGTCTCGAAGGACTTGGTGCGCCGCACCGCCTCCTGCGCCTGGTCGACGGCGGCGATCACCTGCTCGGCGTACGGGCGCAGGGTGTCCGCCACCGTCGTCGGCACCACCCCGCGCCCGACGCGGCGGAAGAGCTGCACGCCGAGCGACTTCTCCAGCGCCCGGATCTGCTCCGACACGCTCGGCTGCGCGTACCCGAGCACCTCGGCCGCGCGGGTGAGCGACCCCTGCTCGTAGGTGGTGAGGAAGCATGTGAGCTGGTGCACACTGAGCACAAGGATTCTCCTATGCCTGGCAGAGGAAAGTCAGGCTACCCCTATGGGTTGCGATCCCGCAGAATGACTATCGAGACGATCGTGTCCGCGATCGCCCGAGTCGCTCGAGGAGGTCCTCATGTTCACCTACCACTGCCCGCAGTGCGCCCGCCGTCAGCTCATCTTTCCGAGCATGATCACCGGCCTCGCGAACACCGACCACGGCATCGAGCTCGCCTTCACCTGCTGGTGCGGCAGCGAGCAGACGATGGTCACCGGCAAGGCCGCTCCGCACACCACCGTCGTGGAGCGCGTCGCCGCCTGAGGCACCCCTCCCACGGTTGGAAGCGGAGGAGGGCGGTCGGGTATCGTTCCCGCCGCCCTCAGCCCCGGCTGAGCCCGCCGCCTTAGCTCAGTCGGTAGAGCGATTCACTCGTAATGAATAGGTCGTCGGTTCGATTCCGACAGGCGGCTCCCCGAGAAGCCCCCTGACCTGCAGCGATGCTGGTCAGTGGCGCGGGCAGTAGCCCCGTCGCCTCGCGTGAACGATGTTCAGCGCGCCGATGGCTGCGCCGGCAGCAATGACCGCGACCGGTGCCAGGTCGAGAGCGAAGCCGAGCAGCACCAGCGCGATTCCTGAGCCCGAACCCCACAACACGGGGTGTGACACGACCCAGTCGCTGAACCGGCTCAGCAGACGCCACGGTCCGCGGGTCCTGCTGCCCGCGACCTCGTGAGACCTCACGTGACGGACGGCCGGCTGGTCGAGTCGACCTCCCGCCAGAAGTCCGTGACCCGTCGGTTGAACCGATCGGGTGCCTCCTGCATCGGTTGGTGGGCTTCGCCTTCCCACACCTCGAACTGCGCTCCCGGGATCAGGTCGGCCACCACCTGGCTGTACTGCGGCGGTGTGGCCACGTCCTCCGCGCCCGCGATCACGAGCGCCGGCACGCCGATCTCCGGCAGCCGGTCGGCCGTCTCGTGCACCAGGAAGGCGTCGATCGTGCGTTGGATCGCGTCGGTGCTGGCGGCGTGCGGGAACGCCAGGCTCTCGTCGACGATCTGGCCCACAGTGCCGTCCGCGTGTGCCCGCCGCGTGTAGATCCAGACGAAGAACGCCTCGAGGAAGGCGCGTTCGCTGGGCGCGTTCGTCGCCATCCAGCGCCAGGCGTCGGCCATCGCCCGGAAGTAGGCGTCGACCCGGGCCCAGGTGCTGACGAGCACCAGGCTGCGCACGAGGTCGGGATGGCGGATCGCGAGTTCCTGGGCGATGACGCTCCCGCCGGAGAACCCGGCCACGTGCGCGGAGTCGATCCCGGCAGCGCGCAGGACGTTCGCGGCGTCATCGGCCATCGACTCGACCGTCAACGGCCCGTCGGGCAGAGGGGAGCGTCCCGCCCCCCGGTTGTCGAAGGCCGTCATCCGGACGCTGTCGGCGAGCCCCTCGAGCTGGGGCTGCCAGGACTCGACGGGATCGCCGAGTCCTCCGATCAGCAGGACGTCGGGTCCGGTGCCCTGGTGGACGACCCAGAGGTCGTGGGCCTGCGTGGTCATCGTGGTGGTGGTCATGTGCTCACTCCTGGTTGCGGGGGTAGAGGTGTGCTGCTCGGTGGTCATGGCAGGAGCCGGTAGACCCGGAAGAAGCCCGCGTCGATGTCGGTCTCCTCGCAGCGCGCGAAGCCGGCCTCCTCAGCGAGGGAGGCGACCTGGGATGCGCGGAGGACCGTGCCGATCGCCGCGGACGGCTCCTCCGCCAGCTGCGTGGGCAGGCAGTGGCTGATGCTCCAGCCGTACATCGTCCGTTCGAGGAGGTCGCCCGGCGCGGTGAACTCGGCCTGGACACGTTCGTCCACGACGACGACGCAGCCGCCCTCGGCGAGCGACTTGTGCGCCGCGCGGAGCGCCTCGACCGGACGCGCCATGTCGTGCAGGGCCTCGAGGACCACGATGGCGTCGAACGGGCCGTGCGCGCCGACCTCGGCGGCGTCGGCGGCGATGTACTGCACCCGCACCCCGGCCTGCCTGGCCAGCTCGCGCGCCTCGTCGATCGACGGCGGGTCGTTGTCGATGCCGACGACGTCCGCCTCCGGGTAGGCCCTCGCCAACGCGAGGGTGGAGAACCCGAGGCCGCAGCCGAGGTCGGCGATCCGGGCGTCCGGGCGGCCCAGCGCCGCATGCAGGTCCGGCAGAGCGGGAAGCCACGCCTCCGTCAGGTCGCGCGAGAACGCGGGCCGGTTCACACCGGCCTGGCCGCGGCGGAAGACCTCGCCGTACCTGCGATAGGGAACGCCGGCTCCGGTCCGGTAGGCCTCGGCGACCTCGGGCAGCACCTGCCCGATCCCGGCCACCATGTCCGCGAGCGGAGACACGTGGGCGGCATCGTCGACGTCGACCAGGGCCCCGAGGTGCTCGGCAGGCAGCACGTAGCGGCGCTGCCCAGCGGACTGGCTCGGGTCGCCGACCACGAGGTAGCCGGCCACCGCCTGCTGCTCCAGCCACTCGCGGGCGTAGCGGTCGTCGATCCCGGCCGCGTCGGCCAGCTCGGCGGCGGTGAGGGCGCCCCGGTCGGCGAGCGCGGCGTAGAGCCCGAGGGCGCGGCCCAGGTGCACGCCGTACACCTCGAGCGCAGCGGTGACGCTCTCCACGAGCCGTTCGTCCAACGAGATGGTCATGGTGATCTCCAGTCCTTCGCGAGCCGGCGGGTCCGGTTCACTCGGGAGTCACGGTCGCCCTAAGGTGGCCCGCCCCGCATGGGGAAGGTGACCGAGATCTGCGCCGCCGTGCCTTAGTCGGCCGCACCGTGGCGATGAGCCAGAGCCCCGGCCTCACCGCGACCGGATACGCCCAGCTTGGCCAGGATGTTGGAGACGTGCACGCTCGCGGTCTTGGTGCTGATGAAGAGCTCCGCGCCGATCTCCTTGTTGCTGCGGCCGGCGCCCACGAGCCGCAGCACCTCGAGCTCCCGGGCGGTCAGGGACGCGAGCGGCGTGACGGTCGCCCCGGACTGGAGCTGGGCGACCCCCATCCGCTGGGCGAGGACCGAGAGCCGATTGGTGAACAGCCTGGCCCCGACTCGCCGGCTGGCCGGCAAGGCCTCGTCCAGCAGTGCCTTCAGTCCGCTGCGGTCCCGAGCCTCGGCCAGGTGCCCGGCCAGCCGCACCTGGACGTACGGGACGAGGTGCACGGGGCACGACGTCGCCTGCAGCATGCCCAGCAACGCCTCCCAGTCCGCGCGCGTGTCCGCGAGCTCTGCCTCCGCCAGTCCGAGCCACACGGGCGACATGGTGGTCGGGCCCAGCTCCGACATCACCTCGCGGACCACGGTGGACCGGCCTTCGGGAGACCCGGCGTCGAGCGGCGCTGCGGCCGCCGCACCCATGGCCACCAGGGGCCACGCGCGCTGCCGGTCGACCAGCGACTGATGCTCGAGGAAGGCACGGAAGTGGTTCCAGGCGCGCTGGGGCTCGCCCGTCAGGACCGCGAACTCACCGTCGATCCGCATCAGCTGGGCCACGAACTGGGGCATCGGCTGGTCCGGTCCGCTCGTGGCCAGACCGCGGTGATCGCGCAGCACGGCATCGGCGAGCTCGAGCTCGTCCCGCCACAGGTGCAGCCACGCGAGGAGCAGGTCCACGTGCGTGCGGTGGCTGGACGGCGGGTCGAGCATGACCGCATCTGCGATCAGGTCGGCCGCGTCGGACCACTGGCCCGTGGCCAACATCGACTCGGCCGCGTTTCCCTCCAGGTACGTGCCGAAGGAGCGCTCCATCCCGTACTCCTGCGCGGCCCGCAGCCCGTCGAGCGCCACCGCCACGGCGTCGTCGTACCGCCCCATCAGGTGGAGCGCGTCGGAGTGGTTGAGCCGGTTGCGCAACAGGGTCCGGGGGCGGATCCCGGAGGCGCGGCCGGCCCGCACGAGCTCCTCGAGCCCCTCCTCCTCCCGGCCGACCGAGACGAGGACGGTGCCGTACGTCGTACGCGCACCTGCAACTCCGTCGTCGTCGGCAGCCTCGAGACTGGCGGCCACAGCCTCGTCGGCCTGAGGCAGCGCGTCGAGTCCCGCGTTGAGACGGAAGACGGCGACCAGGCCGAGCATCCGCGCCCGGAACGCCGCGCCGTCGACGCCCGCGAGCAGGCTCTCGGCGAGCTGCGCGTCGGCATGAGCGCCGGCCTGGAGGTCGTCGGTGACCAGCTGGCTGCGGAGCATCAGCCGCTCGACCCGACCCGCGAGGTCACGTTCGTCCGACTCCTCGAGCGCCGCGCTGACGAGCTCGATCGCCCGGTCGAACCCACCCGCGTCGCGAGCCGCCCGGGCAGCGTCGGTCAGGAGCTCGGCGCGCGGCCCGGCCACCGCCTCGGGATCCGCGACCAGGTCCCAGAGCTCGAGCATCCGCTCGTACATCGCCAACGACTCGGCGTGGGCGACCGACCCACCGCGCACCGCACGTGCCGCTGCCGCAAAGGTGCGCTCGTGCTCACGGGTGCGCGACCAGTGCAGCGCGATCACGTGGTCGGGCGGTCCCGGGGCCAGTCCCGGACGCCGCTCGAGGGTCTGGGCGACCGCGGCGTGGTGCCGGACGCGCTCCCCCGGGAGCAGGTCGGCATACAACGCCTCTCCGAACAGTGCGTGCCGGAACGCCAGCTCGTCGCCGTCGACGCGCACCACTCCGGCGTCCACGGCCTCTCGAAGCAACCCGTCGACCTCCGCCGAGTCCGTGCCGGAGGCCTCGATCAGCAGCTCGTGGTGCACCCGGATCCCGCCGACCGCCATCAGGCCCAGGAGCCGGCGAGCAGGTACGTCGAGCAGGCTGGTGCGAGCCTCCAGTGCACCGCGCAGAGATTCCGGTACGCCGGAGCCGACGCGGTCCAGCATGGCCAGCTCCTCGACGTAGAACGGCACGCCCTCGCTGCGGCGGTGGATGTGGTCGACCAGCTCCGCCGTCGGCCGAGGAACGCCCAGGGCGGAGAGCATGCTGGCCACCTCGGCACGACCGAGCCGCGCGAGATCGATGCGCACGGTCCACGGGAGCCGGACCAGGTCGGCGAGGAACGGCCGCAGCAGGCGAGGACCGGTGACCTCGTCGGGCCGGAACGTGCACACGAGAAGCACCGGTGCCTCGCCGAGGCGGCGCGCGAGGAACTGGAGCAGCGCCCGGCTCGACTCGTCTGCCCAGTGCACGTCCTCGGCGAGCACGACCAGCGGCGCCACGCCGGCGGCGCCCTGGACGACCCGAGTGACCGCCTCGAAGAGTTGCAGCTGAAGGTCGTCGGCCGGCTCGGCCGGCTGCAGCAGGTCGGGTAGCAGCGAGCCGAGCGCCCGCCGCCCGCCGCCGGCCCACTCGACCAGGCGTTCGGTCCCGTGCAGCTCGTCGATGGCCCGCAGCAGGTCCAGCACGGGGGTGAAGGGCAGCCCGGCCTCGCCCATCGGGACGCACAGCCCCCGGACGACGTCCACCCGCGTCCGTCGTCCGGCCAGCGAGGAGGCGAACGCCTCGACGAGCGAGGTCTTCCCCAGTCCGGCCTCGCCCGCGAGCAGGACGATCCGGCGACCGCCGGTCACCGCCGTGTCGAGCTGTTCGTCCAGGGTCGACAGCTCCTGGTCGCGGCCCACGAGGCGTGCGGCATCGCGCTTCGGGGCCATCCCCCATCGTGGCACCGTTCAGGCGCGCTGCGCGCCTGCGGGACGGCTTCGTCGGTGTCACGGGGCGTGGCGCAATCCCGCCGGAACCATCGCCCGGATCGTCATCACCGGTGGGCTCGCCGTACCTCGACCGAGCCGAGCTCGACGGTGTCACGTCCGAAGACGGTGGAGAGGAGCCCGTCGGTGAGGATCCGCAGCCGTCGGGAGAGTAGCGGGACGGCGCTGATGTGGTAGGCCCGGGTGATCAGGGAGCCCCACCGTCCCCGCACGTGCACGCCGAGGACCCGGGCCACTCCCTGACCGCGGCCCAGCGTGGCTCCTTCGCCGATGCTGCGGTAGCCGTACGGCATGGTCGCGCCTGCGACGGATGCGGCCACGGTGCGGGCCTGACGCACGGCGTGCTGGGAGGTGGGCGGGTCGAGGCGCCCGGGCGTGGCCGCGTTCGGCACGGCGGCACAGTCGCCGAGGGCCCAGACGTCCAGGAGGGAGGGCACCCGCAGCGAGGAGTCGACGAGGATCCGTCCGCGCGCGTCGAGTGGGATTCCCCAGGACTTGATGACGGGGTTCGGGACGGCCCCTGCGGTCCACACCACCGTCGAGGTGGCGAGTCGGCTGCCGTCGCTCAGGGTCACGGCGCGAGCCTCCACCGAGGCGACTGATGCGGAGGTCAGGATCTCGACACCGCCACGGCGCAGCTGCGCGGTCGCGTGCTCTGCGAGGGGACGGGGCACCTCGGAGAGGATGGCGGGTGCGGCGTCCAGGAGGACCCACCGCTGGGGCACCCCTCGCAGGCTCGGACGGCTCGGCAGCGCGTCCGCGACGAGCTGTCTCATCTCGGCCAGCGCCTCGACGCCCGCGTAGCCCGCCCCGACGAAGACGAAGGTGAGGTGAACGGCCGCGTCGGCCGGGTCCGCCTCCGCCAGGTCGAGCCGACGGAGCACGTGGTTGCGGAGATGGATGGCGTCGGCGAGATCCTTGAAGGCCAACGCGTGCTCGGCCAGCCCCGGGATGGGCAGCAGCCGCGGGACCGACCCCAGCGCGATCAGCAATCGCCGGTACGACACCACCACCGGGCCCAGCTCGGTCTCGACGGTGACCGTGCGGGCGGTGGCGTCCACGCGGGTGGCGCGGCCGCGCAGCAGCTCGGCGCGAGGGCACATCTGGCGCAGCGGCACGAACGCGTGTCGCGGCTCGAGGGCGCCGGCCGCGACCTCGGGCAGGAGCGGTGTGAAGAGCAGGGAGCTCTCGGGGCTGACGATGGTGGCCGTCCGCAACAGACGGGCGGCGTGCGCCCCGCCGAAGCCGCCGCCGAGAATCAGAGTGCCGTCGAGGGCGGCCCGATGCCGCGGGGTCGGACCGGTGATCATCACCGTGCCCGGCTCGTCGTGCCGCTCGGACGCCCCGACGCCGATCCGCGACATCACGGCGTCCGGACCAGGCAGGTGGCGCCCGCGACCGCGATCGCGCGGCCGTCGCGGTCGAGCACTCGAGCGGAGGTCACCATGGTGGTCCTGCCCTGGTTGACGACCTCGCCCACGCACTCGAGCGGGCCGCCGGCCAGCAGGGCGGGGCGGAGGAAACGGACGTTCAGCTCGGCGGTGACGTAGCCGACGGCGGCCGGGAGCAGGGAGTGGACGGCGCAGCCCATGGCGGTGTCGAGCAGGGCGGCGAGGACGCCGCCGTGCACGATGCCGAACGGGTTGAGCAGGAACTCCTCCAGCTCGAGGGAGAACGAGACCCGGCCAGGTTCCGCCGCGACCGGCTCGATGCCGAGGGTCCGCACCGCAGGAGGGAGTGGCAGCGTGCCGGCACCGATGGCGTGGAGGACGGCGAGGCCGTCCTGGGTGAGGCTCGCCAGCAGGGTGGCCTCCTGGTCCTCCCAGCTGTAGGTGCGCTCTCGGGTGTCAAGCTCCATGTCGTCCTCCTGCGGTCGAGGGCTGCCGTACGTCGCCCGTGGTGGCGGTGCCGCTGGGCGCGAGACCGGCCGTGGTGGGGTGGTCGCGCAGGGTCAGGTGCCGTCCGCCGGCGAGGTACGCCGCCACCGCAGTGGCCGCGTAGACAGCGGCGAGCAGATAGCCGAGCCGCGCCTTGTCGGCGCCGTCCACCATCGTGAAGAAGAAGAGGCCGCCGGTGGCGTTGAGTGCCGCGTGCCAGACGGCCACCAGCTGCCAGCGCCCGTCGGCGGCCAGGAGCAGCAGGAGCATCACCATGGTGAAGCCGGCGTTGCCGACCGTGCCGAGGACCCAGCCGAGGTTGCCGCTGAGCATGAGCGGCAGGTGCCAGAAGATCCGCATGGCGGATGCGAGCACCCAGACGACCAGGACACCGTGACGGCTCAGCAGCGCCAGCGCGGCGAAGCCCATCCAGCCGGTCTCCTCGCCGATGCCGACGAGGACCATCATGGTCACGAACGTGACCAGCACCTGCGGCCAGTCGGCGAGCTGTTCGGACGTCGGCAGCGGAGCGCCGAGGACGTGGTTGACGGCCACGATCAGCAGCTGCAGCCCGACCGGTGCGAGGAGGGCGAGCACGTACCACCTCGGCGCCGCGCCCCAGCGCCTGAACCGCCGGCCCCAGGACCTCAGCTCGTCGCGGCCCTGGCACGAGACCACGACGAGCGTGGCGAGCAGGGGACCGACGGGGAAGTTCTCGGCCCCGGAGCCGCCCGTCAGGTAGGTGATGAGGAACGGGCTCCACCCGAAGACGCAGGCCAGGACGACGAAGCTGAGGATCGGGAAGCGGCGGACGATCCCGATCGGACCCGCCGGGCGGCCCAGGCCGTGCCCGGTCATGACGAGGCCGCCATCGTGCGTGCGGCCCGCGCGAGCATGCCGCGCACGACCAGGGGGTGCACCCGGCGGACCAGCGCGAAGTAGGCGCGGCCACGACGGTTGTGCAGCTCGACGACGGTGCTGAGGACGACGCGGTTGGGCTCGACGAGGACCGAGGCGCGGAAGCCGAGGTGAGCCTGGTCGGCTCCGAGGAGCACCTCGTGCTCGGTGCGGGAGAGCGTCCGGAAGACGCGGCTGCTGCCCCGCTCGATGCCCACCGCCCGCACCAGCACCTCCCGAGCGCCGAAGAGCGCCCGAGTCGCGAGCGGGGGTGGGCCTCTGAAGATCGCGTCCGCCCACTCCTGGGGGTCGCGCCTCGGCTGGGATCTCGCGAGACCCACGGCGTACGCATCGGACCAGTCGACGGACCCCAGGGGATGCGCCAACAGTCGGGTGCTCGGCAGGTCGGTCGCGTAGACCCGCGCGCTCCGAGCCGGGCGCACGGAGCGACGGTGGTGGTGGTGGTGGTGGTCGTTGCCGGCCAGGTGCCGGACCGATTGGAGCTGTGCGGTCATGCTGCCTCCTCCATACGCCCCCGTATGGAGGTTGAACCGTACGGTAGCGTATGGACATGCCATCTGGGAAGCGCGAACCACTGACCGCTGGAGACTGGACGCACGCCGCACTGGACGCCCTGGCCCGGGGCGGTCTGCCGGCGGTTGCCGTCGAACCACTCGCGAAGGCGCTCGGAGCCACCAAGGGCAGCTTCTACTGGCACTTCGCCGACCGACAGACGCTGCTGGCGGCGACTCTCGAGCTATGGGAGCGCCGTGACACCGACCGCGTCATCGCAGCCATCGATGAGGGGCAGGACGTGACCACGCGACTGCGCAACCTCCTGCGCCTGGCCTTCTCCTCGGTCCGGCCGGGGTCGATCGGCAGGGCAGGCACGGTCGAGCTCGCCCTGCAGGCAAGCGCGTCGCACCCCCTCGTCGCCCCGACCCTGGCGCGCGTGACCTCGCGTCGTCTCGCCGCGCTCACCGACCTCTACGCCGAGCTGGGACTCACCCCCGCCGGCGCTCGCGACCGCGGCCTGCTCGCGTACACGTCGTTCCTCGGGCACGCCCAGCTCGCGCACGCGACACCCGACCTACTCCCCACGGGCCGCGCGTTCACCAACCACGTCAACCAGGTGGTCGAGGCTCTCGCCAGCATTCCGCCGAGAGACTAGCCGCGAGGACACCGAGGCATCGGCCACGGCGCGATTCAGCGTCGGGGAGGTCGAGTCGGGCAACCGGTCCTGCGACGCCGTCGCAGCCGCCAGGGCCAGCGGTGTCTTCCCGACGCCCCCATCCCCGTCAAGTGGCCAACCGCTGCTCCCTGCTCAGGTCCATGATCCGGGGCGTCGTCGGTCACCGGGAGCTTCCCTTCAGCGTCCGAGAGCCGCGCCAGTTCGCCGGCGCATACAGCGTTGGATTCCGGCCCCGATGTCGGACATCACTGCGGCGCCGGCTCGGCCGGCCGGAGCCCGAGCGAGGCGATCGCCGCCACGATGAGGACGGCGCCGAGGGCTCCCGTGAGCGTCAGGTGCTCGCCGAGCAGGACGACGGCGATGGCGACGGCCGTCACGGGCTCGAGCAGCGTGGCCACCACCGCCGTGCGGCTGGGCGTGGTGCGCAGGCCGGCGTAGAGCAGCACGTAGGCAAGCGCCATCGTGCCGACCCCGAGGTAGACCACGACCAGCCACGACACCGGGTCGGAGGTGGTCACCGGCTCAACCCGCACGGCCGCGACGGCTGCTCCGCTCACCACGAGCACGACCGCCGCGACCGTCATCGTCACCGTCGCGAGCGTCAGACCGTCGTGCTCGTCCAGCGGCCCGACCAGGTCGGTCGACAGGGCGTACGCCGTGCCCGACGCCAGGGCGGTCACCACTCCCAGCACAGGGCGCGAGGCCGCCGCGTCGCCGAGGCCGGCCAGGCTGATCAGCAGCAGGCCCACGAGCGCGACGCCCACGGTGAGCGCCTCGGTCAGGGGCGGCGGTCGCCGCTCGCGGGCGACCCGCACCAGCTGGAGCAGCACCGGTGCCCAGCCGAGCGCGACGACGACGGCGACGCTCACGCCCACCGACGTCACCGAGACGAAGAACAGCACCATGAACGTCGCCGAGAGGACGCCGACGGCGACGGCCCGGCCGGGGTGCGCGGCCAGCAGCGCGCGGCACCGGGCCACCCGACCGGTCAGAACCACCGCCAGGAGCAGCACCGCCACGGCCGCGACCGCCCGGTAGGCGCCGACCACCCAGACCGACAGTCCCGAGCGGTCGTCCACGAGGTCCACGCCGGGGCCGATGGTCCCCCAGATCACGCCCGCGACGCAGACGAGTGCCAGGCCGCGCAACGGGGCGGGGTTCGGTAGTGACACGCGCCGAGTCTCCGGCACCCGGTCTCACCAGTTCAGGTGAGGCGCCCGCCGCCGCATGTGTCGCACTAGCCTGCAGTGGTGCAGGCCCAGGAGTGGCGTGACCGGACCGACACGCTCCTTCGCTGGATGGGGCTGCGACCTGCTGGTGTGGCGTTCGCGGTGGTGTTCGTCTGCTGCTCCCTGACCCCGTCGCTCCTGCCGCGACCCCCGCTCTTCCAGGGGATCGTGAGCGGCGTCTCAGCGGCGGCCGGGTACGGGCTCGGGGTGCTCCTCGCGTGGTGCTGGCGAGGGTTGCGGGGACGACCGCGGCGGCGGTGGCCGTCCTGGGCGCGCTGGCTGCTCGTCGTCGGCGGCACGGTGGCCGGCCTCGTGAGCCTGATCCTCGGCACGCGCTGGCAGCAGGAGGCGCACCGGCTCGCCGACACGGAGTCGACGCCGGTGGCATTCGTGCTGCTCTCCCCGCCCATCGCCCTGGTGGTGGCCGCTCTGCTGCTCGCCCTCGCGCGAGGCATCCGCGCCGGGACCCGCCGCGTCGTGAGCCTCCTGGAGCGCCGCCTCGAGCCCGCGGCAGCCCGGGTGCTCGGCGTCCTGGTGGTCGGGCTCGTCGCGTGGGGCCTCGTCAGCGGTGTGGTCGGCGACGCGGCGCTCCGGTCGCTCGACGCCACGTACGCCCTGAACGACCAGACCTCTCCCGGCGACGTCGAACGCCCGACGGCGGCCACGCGGTCCGGAAGCGCGGACTCCCTCGTCGAGTGGGACGACCTCGGCCGGGAGGGGAGGACGTTCGTCGGCCGCGGTCCGTCGGCGGAGCAGATCGAGGACCTCACCGGCCGATCGGCGCTGGAGCCGGTCCGGGTGTACGCCGGACTGGGCAACGCCGACACCGCCGAGGACCGCGCCGCGCTCGCCGTCGCTGACCTCGATCGAGCGGGAGGATTCGACCGGGATCACCTCCTGGTCGTCACCACGACCGGCACCGGATGGGTCGAGCCCAGTGCCGCCAGCGGATTCGAGTACGTCGCCGACGGCGACTCGGCGATCGTCGCCATGCAGTACTCGCACCTCCCGTCCTGGCTCTCGTTCCTCGTCGACGCCGCCCGCGCGCGGGAGGCGGGTCGCGCGCTGTTCGATGCCGTCTACGGCCACTGGTCCACGCTGCCGTCCGACGAGCGCCCCGAGCTCTACGTGTTCGGCGAGAGCCTCGGTTCCTTCGGCGGCGAGGAGGCGTTCAGCGGTGAGCTCGACCTGGCGAACCGCACGTCGGGTGCACTGTTCGTGGGCCCGCCGAACTTCAACCACCTGTACCGCGAGTTCGTCGACGACCGCGACGACGGGTCGCCGGAGATCGAGCCGGAGTACCGCGACGGACGGACCGTCAGGTTCACCACGTACGCCGACCCTGCGACTCTCGACGACCCCTCGTGGTCGGGGAGCAGGGTGCTCTACCTCCAGCACGCGTCGGACCCGGTGACCTGGTGGAGCCCCGACCTCCTCCTCACTCGTCCGGACTGGCTCGAGGAGGATCGGGGGGACGACGTGCCCGGCACCATGCAGTGGTTCCCGATCGTCAGCTTCTTCCAGGTGTCCGCCGACCTCGCCTCCGCCTTCTCCACCCAGCCGGCCCACGGCCACAACTTCTCCGGGGAGCACGCCGCTGCCTGGGTCACCCTCGTGGAGCCGGAGGGGTGGACCGACGAGCTGACCGAGCGGCTCCGGCTCGAGCTGCGCCGGTTCCCGTGAGTGAGGTCATCGGCGAGATCCTTCCCGTCGCGCTGGTGGTGGGGCTGTCGCCGATCCCCGTCATGGCTGTGCTCCTCCTGCTGAACACGCCGCGGTCGCTCGCGTCCGGTGCCGCGTTCCTGCTGGGGTGGTCGCTCGCGATCGCCGTCGTCGTCTTGGCGGTGGCGGCCGTCGTCGAAGTACCGGAGGAAGGGACCGCGGAGGATCCCCGCCTCTGGGTCGCGCTCGGCAAGCTCGTCATCGGGGCCGCGATCCTGGCGCTGGCGTTCCGCGAGTGGCGGAAGCGGCCGGCCCCGGGCATCGATCCGACCGTGCCCTCCTGGATGACGTCGATCGAACGTGCGACGCCGCGCCGGGCCGCGACCCTCGGAGCGGCGCTGGCCGCGCTGAACCCCAAGCACCTGCCCTTGTTCCTCGCCGGCGGGTTCGCGATCGGTGGGCGGCCACTGTCGTTCGAGGCCGGTGCGCTCGCGGTGGCCGTCTTCGTCGCCGTGGCGTCGGCTCCGGTGGCCGCACCCGTCCTGGGCTGCCTGGTCGCGCCGCGCCGGGTGAGGGCGCCACTGGAGGCACTGCGCGGCTGGCTGACTCTCAACAACGCGATGGTGATGTCGCTGCTGTTCCTGGTCATCGGAACGAGCGTCGTGGGATCCGGCCTGGCCGATCTCTGAGGCGGTCGCGCCGGGAATCGATGCCTTCACCGTCAGATGACGAGACGATGGAGCACATGACGACTGTTCCGGAGCGAGCCGGCGACGGCACGGGCGACGACACCGGCGACGTCCCCGAGCTCCACGCCGGTCCCCGGTCCTGGGCCGTCCGGGTGCTGTTGCTCGCGCTGGCGGCGGCGGTCACCGTCGTCGTGGTGCGTCTGGTGGGGCGGATCGACTGGGCGGCGGTGGGGGACGCGTTGAGCCGGCTCACGTGGTGGCAGCCGATGGTGCTGCTCGCGATGCTGATGGTGCGGCAGGTCCTGAACGCGATGCCGCTCACGCTCTACATCCCGAACGTGTCGCCGTACCGAGCGACCCTCAACGACCTGGCCGCCCACCTGATGGCCCTGGTGGCACCGCCGCCGAGCGACTTCGCGTTGCGGATGGCGATGTTCTCGTCCTGGGCGGTGCCGGCCGCGAAGGGCCTGGCCGGGCTGGTGCTGAACACGATGACCTTCTACATCGTGCGGTTCGCCACGCCGTTGGCCGGATTCGTCCTGCTCGCGGTGCTCGGCCAGTCTCCCGGGATCCGCTGGCTCGAGCTGTTGAGCCTGGCGCTCGCGGCGGCTCTGCTGGTCGCCCTGCTGGCGGTGGTGCGCAGCGATCGCCTGGCACGGAGCGTCGGCACGAGGGCCGGACGTGCCGCGGGTCGCGTGCGCCCGAGCATCGACCCCGGTGCGTGGGGGAGTGCCTGTCAGCGGTTCCGGTCCGACGTCGACGACCGCTTCCGCAGCGGGTTCCCGCGGGGGCTGCTGAGCCAGGCGGGGATGGTCGCGGCCGACTTCGCCCTGCTGCTGCTCTGTCTGCGGTTCGTCGGTGTCGACGCGGCCGACGTCTCCGCCGCCGAGGTCGCGGTGGCGTACCTGTTCGCCTTCCCGTTCACGATCTTCCCGTTCATGGGCGTCGGCGTGGTCGACGCCCTGATCCTCGCCGCGGTGGTGGAGTCGGGCGGTCTCGACGTGGAGGCGACGGCGGTGGCCGGGCTGATCGTCTGGCGCGTCGTCACGCTCGCCGGCCCGGCATCGCTCGGGGTGGTCGCGCTGGCCCTGTGGCGACGCACGACGGCGCGAGCAGCATGAACACGCGAGCGATGAGTACGGGCGTGCCCGGCGGTCGTCCTCTCCTATGACGGATGCTCCTTCGACCACACCGGACGTCGGGCTCCCGGAGGTGGTCTCGCCGGCTGAGTGGCGTGCAGCGTTCGAGGCGCTGAAGGCCCAGGAGCGGGCGGTCACCGCTGCGCGCGACGAGATGTCCGCGGCGCGGCGGCGCATGCCGATGATGCGGGTCGACACCGACTACCGGTTCCTGGGTCCGGACGGCGAGGTGGGTCTGCTGGACCTCTTCGAGGGCCGCCGGCAGCTGATCGTCTACCGCTTCTTCTACGCACCCGACGTCGAGGGCTGGCCGGAGGGGGCGTGCTCCGGCTGCTCGATGTTCGCCGACAGCGTCACGCATCCCGCGCACCTGAACGCCCGCGACACCACCCTCGCCTTCGTGTCGGCCGCACCCCAGGACCGCATCGCGACCTACCGCGACCGCATGGGATGGAGCGTGCCCTGGTACACGCTGGTCGGCGACGACTTCTCCCGCGACTTCGACGTCGAGGAGTACTTCGGCCTCAACGTGTTCCTCCGCGACGACGACGCGGTCTACCGCACCTACTTCGTGAACGGGCGCGGTGTCGAGGTCATCGGATCCGCGATGACGTTCCTCGACCTCACGCCGCTCGGCCGCCAGGAGCACTGGGAGGACTCCCCGGCCGGCCGGCCGCAGGGTGAGCCCTACGAGTGGTGGCGCCGGCACGACGAGTACGGCCACCATCGCTTCCGCCGCGCCGAGCCCCACGAGGCCGCCGAGCTGGAGGAGCTCCAGAGCCGGTCGGCGTCGCACTGGAACTACCCCGACGGCTACTTCGACTGGGCCGGCGACGCCCCGAGGATCAGCGAGTCCTACGTCCGCGAGAACACGGTCCTGGTCCTCGTCGACGGCGACCGCACGCTGGGCTTCTACGGCTTCACCGAGGGCGACGAGGGCCTGCTGCTGGACAAGATGTTCCTCGACGTCGACCAGATCGGACGCGGGCTCGGGCGGGTGCTCTGGGAGCACGCCGTCCAGACGGCGCGCGAGCTCGGGGTGTCCGAGTTCGTGATCGGCGCCGACCCGAACGCGGCGCCGTTCTACGAGGCCATGGGTGCCCGGTGGTACGCGGCGAAGCCGACCGAGGAGCCGACCTGGACGGTGCAGATGTACCGGTACAACCTCTGCGGTTGACTACGGAGGTGGGCACCGCCGAGACCGATCCGGGCGACCGGGGCCCGGGCGGGTTGTCGCCGGCCGCGGTCACCGCGTTCGCCCGGGGATCGGTCACGGCTCGGTCGGTGCTGGCCGTCGACGACGTCTCGCTGGCGCGGGTCGAGGCCGGCCGGTCCGGGCTCCACGACGCGCGTCGTCGGGGTGCGGTGTACGGCCTCACCACCGGGGTCGGCGCGCTGCGCCACGTCGCTGTCGCGGCGGCGGACGAGGTCGAGGGGGTGAGCTCGGAGGCGGTCGACGAGGCACTGCGCGCCGCCACCGACGACCCCGGTCATGCCCGGCGGCTGTGGCGCAGCCACGCGGCAGGCGTGGGCCCCGAGCTCGACGACGCCACGGCACGCGCGACGATGCTGGTGCGCCTGCACCAGCTGCTGCAGGGCGGCTCGGGCGTGGGCGTCGGGCTGGTCCGCGCGCTCGCCGACGCCCTCGACGCCGGCGGCGTGCCCCGTCTGCACGCCTACGGCGGGATCGGCACCGGTGACCTCACGGTGCTCTCCGAGCTCGGGCTCACCCTCAGCGGAGAGCTCGCCTGGCGCCGACCTCCCGGGAACGTCGCGCCCGTGGCGCCGGGCGAGGGCGACGCCCTGCCGTTCATCAGCAGCAACGCCCTGACCGCCGCCGTGGGATGCCTCGCCCTCACCGACCTCGAGGGCCTGGTCGCCGTCACCGAGGAGGTCGCCGCGCTGACCCACCTGGCCCTGCGAGGAGCGGGCCAGGCCTACGACGAGCGTGTGTATGCCGCCAAGGACGACGCCGGCGCCGCCGCGGCCGCCGCCCGGATGCGCGGGCTGCTGGCCCTCGACGCACCCGGGGCGCTGGAGCGCGAGTCGGCGCGCCTGCAGGACCCGTTCTCGCTGCGCACCCTGCCCCAGGTGCACGGGCCATTCTCGGAGGCACTCGACGCCGCCCGCCGGACCCTCCGGGCCGAGGTGGGCGCCGCCGCGGAGAACCCGCTCGCGGTCGCTGGCGACGTCCTGCACCACGGCCAGTTCCTCACCCAGCGGCTCGCGGCGAGCCTGGATGCGCTGCGGGCCGCGGCCTATCCGGTGCTGGCCCTGTCGTCCGCTCGCACGAGCGCCCTGATGGACCCGGCCCTGACCGGGCTACCGGCATTCCTGGCCGAGGCCACCCCCGGCAGCTCGGGTCTGATGATCGTCGAGTACGTCGTCCAGGACGTGCTCGCCCGGGTGCGATCGGTGATGGTGCCGGTCACCGCGGCGGGAGCGGTCGTCTCGCTCGGCCTCGAGGAGCACGCCTCGTTCTCCACCCAGGCCGCCTGGGCCTGCCGCAACCTGGTGGCCCTGGTGCCAGAGCTGGTCGCGGGCGAGCTCGTGGCGGCCGTGCGGGCGTTGCGCACCGATCCGACGCGGCTGGTGGAGTGCCGCGCACTCGAGCTGTACCGAGCGGCCGACGCGGTGCTGCCCGACATCGGCCCCGACCACGTGCTCGGGCCCGAGCTCCGGCTCGCCGCCGAGCTGGTCGGGGAGCGGAGCCTCGCCGTGGTGGGCGTCCCCGGCATGTCACAGCCGACGGGCGTCCGACGTCGATCGTGACGTGACCAGGAACCTGCGACGCACCGGGCGCCGGCTGCCGGCGTCGGCCCACCTCGAGCAGCCGTGGCGTCTCCACGAGATCGCGCCGGACTTCGAGCTCGAGGACGTCTGGGCGCTGCCGACGCCCGGGGGGCCGGACGACTTCCCGCGCATCGTCGAGCTGTGCGCGGCCGCGGACGCCTACGACAACCCGTCGCCGGTGATCCGCGTGCTGATGGCCGTGCGGTGGCGGTTGGGTGCGCTCCTGGGGTGGGACGACGGCAGCGCGGGTCTCGATCAACGCGTCGAGTCGCTGCGGACCCGGCTCCCCGACGACCTGCGGGACGGACCGACCGGGCCCGAGACCCCGCGCGCCCCGTTCCGGCCGGTCTACCTGACCGACCGCGAGTTCGTCGACGAGCTCGCCAACAACACCGTGCACGCTCTCGGTCACTACGGGTGGGTGCGGACGGCCGAGGGCACCTATCGCGGGCAGATGGCCGTCCTGACGAAGCCGAACGGCCTCCTCGGCCGGTTGTACATGGCGGGCATCAAGCCGATCCGCCGGCTCGTGGTGTACCCCGCACTGATGCGCCGCGTGGCCGCGGACTGGCGGGCGCAGGAGCGCCGCGGATCCTGAGCCGCGGAACGGTCACTCGATCTCGGGCGACCGCCCCTCATCCGGCCAGCACCGCCCGAGCGGCCACCTCCACCATGGCGCGGGCCTCGTCCATGCTGGCGCGTGTGCTCAGCACCTGGCGCACGGCGACGTAGGGCAGGGAGACGGCGGCGAACGCCACCCGTTGCTTCGCGCTTCCCGTTCCGGGGAGGTCGAGGCCGTCGGCGATCTGGTCGAGCCGCCGCACGATGGCGGTGTTCAGCTGGTCGAGCTCGGCACGCCGGTGTGCCGACAACCCCTCGGACGTGCGCAGCTCCTTGCGGCTGGCCAGGGTCAGCAAGCGGGCGTCGTCGGGATGCTCCGCGCAGAAGTCCACCGTCGCCAGCGCCACCGCCACGACCTGCTCCACGCCCGCGGGTGCGTGGGTGGCGGCGTCGAGCGCCGCCTCCTGGAGCCGGCGGATGGCGCCGATCCACAGCTCGGCGATCATGTCGGCCCGCGACCCGAAGCGGTGGTAGATCGTCCCGGTGGGCGCCCCGCTCCGGTCGCTCACGGCGGCGACCGTGACCCCCCGGGGTCCCTCGCTCAGCAGCAGGTCGCGCACCGCGCTGAGGATCGCCTCGTCGCTGTGCTGTCGAGGCCGGGCCATGGCGAGCACCGTAGCGGGGTGATCGACGTCTCATGGCGATATAGAGCAAACGTTCTAGAATGAGATGGTGAGAACCGGAGAGGCGGCCGCACCGGCCGACGACACCGTCACCGTCTTCCTCGGCGAGCGCCCCCAGCTCCACCGGCTGGCGCGCCGGATCACCCGGAGCGGCCAGGACGCCGACGACGTCGTGCAGGACGTCTGGGTGCGCTTCGACACGCACCGGCACGACGTCGTCAACCCCGGTGCCTGGCTGCGCACCGTCACCAGCAGGGCGGCGATCGACTGCCTCCGCCGCCGGGCCGTCCGGCAGGAGCTGCCCCGCGACCCGGTCGAGCTGCCCGAGCTCGAGGCTCCGGGGCCCGACGACGTCATGGTGCGACAGGAGCGGGTCGCCGAGGCGGCCCACCGCCTCCTGACCCGCCTCTCGCCCCTGGAGCGCATCGTGCTGGTGGGCCGCGAGTTCTGCGCGCTCAGCTACGAGGAGCTCGCGTCCCTCCTCGGACGCTCGGAGGTCGCGGTGCGACAGCTCCGGCACCGGGCCACCCCGCACCTCGCCGACCCCGGCGTCCGGTTCGTGCCGGCTCCCGCCGAGGTCGACCAGCTGTCGCGTCGGCTGTGGCACTCGCGTCAGACCGGTCAGGTCGACGGCCTCCTCGACCACCTGCTCACTGCTGTCCCACCGGCCGGCTGCCCCGCGATGCACACCGCGATCTAGAGCACGAGGGACGAGGAGCAGACGTGGTGGACGTCGTCGCATGGGCGGCCTCGATCCTGCTGGCCGCCGTCTTCACCGCCAGTGCGGCGGTCAAGGGAACCCAGTCGGTGGAGCGCGCGGTGGAGCTCGGGATGACCGGGGTGGTCGATCTGCCGCTGCCGCTGATGCGACTGGTCGCAGCACTCGAGATCGTCGGCGTGGTCGGGCTGTTCGTGCCCTACCTGACCGGCGTCCTCCCGCTGCTGACGCCGCTCGCGGCCCTCGGGCTCGGCGCCATCATGGTGCCGGCCTCGGTCGTGCACCTGCGGCTGCGCGAACCGGCCACGGCGGCCGGGAACTGGGTTCTCCTCGCCCTCTGCCTCGTCGTGGCCTGGGCACGATGGCCCGCCTGAGTGGCGGACGTCGACCGTTGCGGCTTGCCACCACAGCCGACGTCGACACGATCGCCGAGCTCCACGCCCGATCGCAGCGCGACACCTACGGCCCGCTGCTCGGGGCGAGGGTGACCGAGGGGATCGATCGGACCTCGAGGCTCGGCACCTGGGAGCGCAGGCTCCGGCGCCGCGACGGCGCCGTGGTCGTGGCCGAGTCGGGCTCCAGGCGGGTCGTCGGCGTCGGTGCGGTCACCTGCGAGCCGCCCGGGTGGGCGACCATCACCTCGCTGCACGTCGAGCGCGCGTCGCAGGGTCAGGGCATCGGGCGGGAGCTGCTCACCGCCCTGCTCGCCGCCGCCGCGGATCGCGGCTGCGCCGGGGCGCAGCTGTCCGTGCTCGAGGTCAACCTGACCGCCCGGCGCTTCTACGAGCGCCAGGGGTGGCGACAGCACGGCCCGGCTCCGGACCACGCGGTGAACGGCGAGCCGGTGGACACCGTGCGCTACGAGATCGACCTCCTCGGCTGATGTCACAGCGTCCGTCGTCGCGGCGTCCGACCACCATGGACCTTCACACCACCGCCGCAGAACGTGACCCGTGGGAGGGCCTGCCCCAGGTCCGGGACGTGGGGGAGCTCGCGGCCGTGGGAGAGCCCACGGCGGCGGTGCGCGCGAAGGCGCTCACCACCCTCGACCCGGTGCACGTCGAGTGGATCCGCGCCTCGCCGCTGGTGTTCGTGAGTACCGCGTCGGCGTCCGGGCAGTGCGACGTCTCGCCGAAGGGCGACCCGCCGGGTGCGGTGCTGGTGCTCGACGAGCGCACGCTGGTCGTGCCCGAGCGAGCGGGCAACCTGCGGATGGACGGCTTCCGCAACATCCTCGAGAACCCGCACGCCGGCCTGCTCTTCGTGGTGCCGGGACGCCCCGAGACGTTGCGGGTCAACGGGTCGGCCCGCCTCGTCACCGACGGGCCGTTCTTCGACGACCTGGTGGTGAAGCGCCATCGCCCGCGGCTCGCCGTCCTGGTGCGGGTCGAGGAGGTGTTCTTCCACTGCCCGAAGGCATTCGTGAGGTCCGGCGCGTGGCGTCCGGCGCGGTGGCGGCCGGAGAGCGTGCGGCCCTACGCCGAGATCGCCCACGCGCTCTGGCGCTCCGACCAGCCGCTCGACGCCGTCCGGAGCCACTACGAGAGTGGCCTCCCCGACGCCGAGCTGTACCCGTCCACCGAGGCGGCGACGTGACCGGCGCCGGGGACACCGTGCTGCTGATCGGCACCGTCGGCTGCGTCGTCGCCAACGCCGTGGTGGTGGGAGGCAAGGTGCTGCGGGCCGACTTCGTGACCCGCAACGTGCGTGAGGTCGGCGTGCCCGAGCGGCTCGTGCCGTTGCTGGCGGTTCTGGAGGGCGCCGGCGTGGTCGGCCTCGTGCTCGGGCTCGCCGGTCTGGAGTGGATCGGCTTGGCCGGCGCTCTGGGTCTCGCTGTCTTCTTCGTGGTCGCCGTGGCCGCCCACCTGCGCGCGCGGGTGCTCTACAGCCTGCCGTTCCCCGGGTTCTTCCTCCTGCTCGCGCTGATGGCCGCCACCTACTTCCGGCCCTGAACGCTGTCGCCAGGGGCATGAGGTGCACCAGTCTCCGGCTGTCTAGACGGCGCGGTTGAATCGACCTGGCGAGGGTTGCGCGGGCCGGGAACGGGGGAACGATCCGCCGCACACCCGAGAAAGGGGCCCGACATGACTCCCTGGTTGCTCATCGTCGTCGCACTCGTCGTCATCGTCGCCGCCTTCGGCGTCTCCTGGTTCCGGGCCGGTCGGCTCAAGAGCCGGATCGCCGACGGAGCCCACGTCGCTCCAGGGCGAGGTGGCCCGAAGGACAAAGCCATCGCCAAGGACACGGGCCAGGCCTACCAGTACGACCTCGGCACCGGTGGCGGCACCGGCGGTCTCGGAGGTCCCAGCAGCTTCTGACGCGCCGGCTCAATGGTCCGGCTCGGTCGGCAGCCGGCGGACCGAGAGCAGGGGGAGGCCCAGGTCGCGGAGCCGGGCGAGCACACCGTGCAGCGCCGCCTGGTCGACGAGGCGGCCGACGAGCACGGTGTTGCCGGCGGCGTCCGTGTGCAGCGCGAGGCCGTCGAACCACGCCGACCAGTGCTCGTCGAGCCGCGCCTGGAGCTCGATCTCGTACCACCCGGGCTCGTCCGGGTGGGGGCGTTGTCGGTGGTCACGATCCGCACGCTAGGAGCGCCCGGGGTGACCGGTCGTCACATCACCTGGTGACCGACGTGGTGATCCTCACCGGCGCGACAGCAGACCCAGCTGGTGCGCCCGGCTGACCGCGGAGCGCCGGTTGTTGACGCCGAGCTTGGTGTAGATGTGCTTGGTGTGGGTGCGCACCGTGTTCAGCGACACCACGAGCTCGCGGGCGATCGCGGGGCCGTCGAGCTCTGAGCCGAGCAGCCGCAGCACGTCGAGCTCGCGGTCGCTCAGCGGGTCGACGAGCGGCTGGGATGCGGTGGCGGTCGGCGCGACGGCGCCCGAGGACGCCGCGAGGAGCGCGCGCACGAACTCCGAGCGGGGACGGCGCTCGGCGAGCGCGCGGAGCACGACGGCGAGGGGCGGCCCGGCGTCGACGAACATCCGGACCCACCGGTCCGGCTCGGCCAGGTCGACGGCGTGCTGGATCGCCGCGACGGCGGCCCGGCCGTCGGCGCGCGCCTGGTGGGCGAGGGCGCGGAGGATCTCGACCTCGAGCACGGTGCCGAGCCGGCCACCCGCCTCCGCGGCGGCGAGCAGCCGGTCGAGCAGCGGCCCCGGCGACCGGCGCTGGGCGAGCAGGAGCCGCGCCAGCGTGAGGTGCTCGTACTCGCGCAGGTAGGACAGCTCGTCGTCGACGGCGACGTCGTGGTGGTGCGCCCAGGCCTCCGCGCCGGCGAGGTCGCCCGACGCCACGAGCACCCGGGCGCGGGTGGCGTGGATCGGGTGCACCGGCGGCGAGTAGTCGCCGACGTAGACGCGCTCCGCCTCGTCGAGCAGCGCCAGCGCGGTCGCGTGGTCGCCGTCCGCAACCCGGAGCCGCGCCATCGCCACCCGCCACCGGTACGGGTGCTGCAGCAGGCCGGCCGCCTCGCCGAGCTCGTCGGCGCGCCGCAGCAGCTCCGTGGCCGCGCCGAGGTCGTCGCGGTGCCAGGCCGCGCGGCTGAGGGCGACCAGCATGTCGGCCGTGCCGCGCATCGGCGTCGGCCCGTCCGAGCCGTGCCGCCCGGCCAGGGCGAGCGCGTCGCCGAGAGTGTGCTCGGCGTCGCTCAGCCGCCCGAGCGCGAGCTCCATGTCGGCGAGCGCGAGCGAGCACCCGAGCACGTCGGCGATGTGCCCCGCCCGGGTCAGCCCGGCGGCGCACGCGAGGTAGGAGTCGTGGGCCGCGACGACGTCGCCCATCGCCCACGACGCGAGGCCCGCCAGGCCCGCGGCGGCGGAGGTGGAGAGGTCGTCGCCCTCGGCGGCGAGAGTCCATCGCGGCGTGGGCGTGGGTGATGGCCCCGCGCGGGTCGCCGGCGACCAGCGCGAGGCCGGCCCAGTAG
Organism: uncultured Actinomycetota bacterium; assembly: GCA_963808855.1. GTDB lineage: Bacteria > Actinomycetota > Actinomycetes > Propionibacteriales > Nocardioidaceae > Nocardioides. The sequence continues at coordinate 319,957 of CAWEHA010000014.1, forward strand.
GTCTCGACGGAGGCGGGAAGCCGGGCGAGCTCGTCGCGGTCGACGACGACGATCTCCGCGGCGGGCCGCTGCATCGTCCGCTCCACCTCCCGCAGCCGCTCGGCGACGCCGTCGAAGGCGTTGCTGGCCATGAGCCCGCCGACGAGCCCGATGGCGAGCGCCGGACGGTCGCGCACCACGGCGTCCGGGAACTCGGCGGACCAGCGCAGGAGCACCGCCTCGCGTCGTTCCCGGCGCATCGCGGGGATCGCGAGCTCGACGAGCTCGGCCGCGCGGTCGAGGTCGCCCGCGGCGAGCGCGTGCCGCACCGCCGGCTCGGGCTGCCCGGCGTCCGCGAACCACGCACTGGCGCGGCGATGCAGCTCCGGCACCGCCGTCGGCCGCTCCCGTTGGAGGTGCGCGGTGAGCACGTCGGCGAACAGGTGGTGGTAGCGGTACCACCGCCGCTGGTCGTCGAGCGGCACCACGAACAGGTTGCGCCGCTCCAGCGACTCCAGCATCTGCGCGCCGCCGGAGTTCGCGGTCACCGCGTCGCACAGCGCGCCGGTGAGGCGTTCGAGCACGGCGGTGCCGAGCAGGAAGTCGCGGACGTCGGCCGGCTGCTCGTCCAGCACCTCCGCCACCAGGTAGTCGACGACGTAGCGGTCGTCGCCGGCGAACCCGGCGATGAACCCGGACGGGTCGGTGCGGTCCCGCAGCGAGAGCGCGGCCAGCTGCAGGGAGGCGATCCATCCCTCGGTGCGGCTGCCGAGGGCGGCGACGTCGGCGGTGTCGAGGTCGAGGCCGGTGGCCGCGGTGAGGAACGTGGAGGTCTCGGTGTGCGTGAAGCGGAGGTCGGCGGCACGGACCTCGGTGAGATCGCCGCGGGCCCGCAGCCGGGCGAGGGGCAGCGCCGGGTCGGCCCGGGTGCTGATGACCAGCCGCACCTGCGGCGGCAGCCGCTCGAGCAGGAACGCCACCCCCGGCTGGACCGCCGGACTCTCGGCGAGGTGGTAGTCGTCCAGCACCAGCACGACGTCGTCGGGGAGCACGCTCAGCTCGTTGAGCACCACCGTCAGCACGGCCTCGACCGGCCGGCCGCTGCCGAGCAGCGCCAGCCCCGCCGACCCCGTGCCGGGTGCCGCCCGCTCCAGCGCCGTGAGCACGTAGGTCCAGAACGTGTCGGGGTCGCGGTCGGCGGAATCGAGCGACACCCAGGCCACCGCGCGTCCGTCACCCGAGGCTGCCAGCCAGGCGGTGAGCAGCGTGGTCTTGCCGAAGCCGGCCGGCGCCGACATCAGCGTGAGCCTGGTCCCGGCGCCGAGCGGCTCCTCGAGCCGGGGGCGGGCGACGAGCCCGTCGCGCGGGGACGGGACGAAGAGCTTGGTCTCGACCAGGGCGGACGACGTCACGGCGCCGGCTCGTCGGGTCGGTGCGTCGCCCGGGCGTGCATGCGCTCCCCGGGCCGGCCGAAGATGCTGAGCACCTCGGCCGGACCTTCGCCGGTGCTGCCGAACCAGTGGGGCACGTGGGTGTCGAAGTCCACGGCCTCCCCGACCTCGAGCACGAGGTCCTGATCACCGAGCACGAGGCGCATGCGACCGGTGAGCACGTACAGCCACTCGTAGCCGTCGTGGGTGCGTGGCTGGGGCGTCGACTGCGAGGCCGGGATGACGATCTTCCAGGCCTGGACGCCGTCGGGATGCCGGGTCAGCGGCAGCACCGTTCGCCCGTTGACGCGGCGGGGCTTCAGCCGGATCCGCGGGTCGCCGACGTCGGGCGCCCCCACGAGGTCGTCCAGCGGCACCCGGTAGAGGCGAGCGAGGGGGAGGAGGAGCTCGAGCGTGGGACGCCGCTGTCCGGTCTCCAGGCGGGAGAGGGTGCTCTTCGAGATCCCGGTGCGGTCGGCCACCTCGGTCAACCGCAGGCCCCGCTGCGTCCGCACGGCCCGGAGCCGCGGACCGACGAGGTCCACGACGTCGTCCAACGCCTCGGGCACCCGCTCATTGCACGCGCGGTTCCCGGAAACAGCAACATCCGTTGTCGGTGGTCCACACCGGCCGGATCCTCGGAACATGAACGAGTACGACGTGGCAGTCATCGGCGGCGGAGCCGCCGGCCTCTCCGCAGCCCTGGTGCTCACCCGGGCACGCCGCCGGGTGGTCGTCATCGACGCCGGCGAGCCCCGCAACGCCCCCGCCTCCCACATGCAGGGCTTCCTCTCCCGCGACGGCATGCCGCCCACCGAGCTGCTCGCCGCCGGCCGCAAGGAGGTCGCCGGCTACGGCGGGCACCTGGTCGACGGCCGAGTCGAGACGATCCGGCTCAACCAAGCCGGTTTCGTTGTGACGACCGCCGGCGGCCACGTCGTCCGGGCGCGACGGGTGCTCGTCACCACCGGCCTGCGAGACGAGGTGCCCGACGTCCCCGGCGTCCGTGAGCGCTGGGGCCGTGACCTGCTGCACTGTCCCTACTGCCACGGCTACGAGGTCCGCGACCGGCCGATCGGCGTCCTCGGCGGCACCCCCGACGCCGTTGAGCACGCCCTGCTCCTGCGGCAGTGGTCCGACGACGTCGTGTACTTCGCCCACACCACGGCTCCGACCGACGCCGATCGCACGCGGCTGCGGGCACGCGGCGTCGACGTCGTCGACGGCCCGGTGGCACGCCTCGTCGTGACCAACGACCGGCTGCAAGGCGTCGAGCTCGCGGACGGGCGGGTCGTGACCCGCGACGCCGTGTTCGTCCGGCCACGCCTCGTGCCGCACGACGACCTGCTGACCGCACTCGGTTGTGCCACCCACGACTCCGGCTGGGTGGTCGCCGACCACACCGGCCGCACCAGCGTCCCGGGTGTGTGGGTGGCCGGCAACGCCGCCGACCCCCGCGCCCAGGTGATCACCGCCGCGGGGCAGGGCTCCGCCGCTGCGATCGCCCTCAACGCCGACCTCGTCGAGGAGGACGTGCGTACCGCCGTCGACCACCAGAAGGAGATCTCATGACCACGACCGGCACCACCCCCGCCGTCCCGCCGCCCACCAAGCACCAGCTCGCGCTGATGATCTGGGTCGCGGTGTTCCCGACCCTCACCGTGCTCAACCTCGGGCTCGGCGGCCTCCTGGCCGACCTGCCGAGTGTGTTCCGGACGTTCGTGCTCGTCACCGTGGCCGTGCCGATCGTGATCTACGGCGTCATGCCGCGCCTCCACCGGCTGCGCGCCCGCCTCCTCACCCGCGCTGCGGTCTAGGCCGCGGGCGGGTTCACCCGCCCTCTCATCAGGTGTGGTGACGACCGCTCACCACATCCGTTCCTAGCTTCGCCCTCGACCGGACCCACCACCGAGAGGCCACCACCATGAACAGGTTCACCCGGGCCACCGCCATGGCGAGCGCGAGGCACCCGTGGCGCACGATGGCGAGCTGGATGCTCGTCGTCGGCGCTCTCTTCGCCCTCGCCGCCGCCGGCGGCGGCACCTTCGACGAGGACTTCTCCGCGAAGGGCAGCGAGAGCGCCCGCGCGATGACACTGCTCACCGAGAGCTTCCCCGAGGCGGCGAAGGGCCGGGCCCTCGTCGTCTTCGCGGCCGACGAGGGCGAGACCCTCGACGCGCGCCGCGACGAGATCGCCGCCGTCACCGGCGACGTCGCCGGCCTCGACCACGTCGCAGCGGTCTCCGACCCGTTCGCGGCCGGCACCGTGTCGGCCGACGGCACCGTCGGGTACGCCGAGATCACCCTCGACGTGCCCGAGCGCGAGATGGGCAAGCCTGCCTTCACCGCGCTCTCGGATGCCGTGTCCGGCATGGGCGAGGAGGGGCTCCGCGTCGAGCTCGGCGGCGACGCCGTGTTCCTCAACGCCGAGGACGACAGCTCGGGCCACGTCGGCATCGGCCTGCTGGTCGCGCTGGTGGTGCTGCTGGTGGTGTTCGGGACGCTGGTGGCGGCCGTGCTGCCGATCGGCATCTCGCTGGTCGCAGTCGGCGCCGGCATCGGCGCCATCACCCTGATGGCCGGCGGCCTGGACGTGTCCGCCTCTGCCATCCCGGTCGCGGGCCTCGTGGGCCTCGGCGTCGGCGTCGACTACGCGCTGTTCGTCGTGTCGCGCTACCGCGAGAACCGCCTCGCCGGCCAGGACAACCAGACCGCGCTCGCCGCTGCGATGGGCACCGCCGGCGCGGCCGTCGTGTTCGCCGGCGGCACCGTGGTGATCGCCACCGCCGCGCTGGCGATCGTCGGCCTCGGCGTGCTCACCACGATCGGCCTGGCCACCGCCCTCATGGTGGTGTTCGCCGTGGCTGCCGCCGTCACCCTGCTCCCCGCGCTGCTCGGGCTGCTCGGCGACAAGATCGACAAGGGCCGGCTGGCACGCCGCCGGCCGGCGAAGCGCGCCGAGGACACCGCCTGGTGGCGCTTCGGTCACCGGGTCTCGGCCCGCCCGTGGCCGTACCTCGCCGGTGCGGTGGTGGCCCTGCTCGCCGTCGCCGCGCCTGCGCTGTGGTTGCAGACCGCGTTCCCGGCCGCCGGCGACGCGCCCGCCGAGACCACGCACCGGCAGGCCTACGACCTGCTCGCCGACGGCTTCGGCACCGGCATCAACGGCCCACTGACCGTGATCGCCGACCTGGACGAGTCCGGAGTCGACGCCGCCGGCGTCGACGGACTGGCCCGCGACATCGCCGCGGTGCCCGGCATCGCGTCGGTGGGCGAGCCGATCGTCTCCGAGGACGGCGCCACCGTCGTGCTCGTCGCCGTGCCGACCACCGGGCCGGCCGACGCCGACACCTCCGCGACGATCGACGGGGTGCGCGAGGTCGTGCCCGACAACGTCTACGTCACCGGCATCACCGCGGTCACCGACGACCTCACCGCCCAGCTCAGCGAGACCCTGCCGCTGTTCATCGGGGTCGTGATCGCCGTGTCGTTCCTGCTACTGATGCTGGTGTTCCGCTCGATCGCGGTGCCGCTCAAGGCGGCGGTGATGAACCTGCTGTCGATCGGGGGCGCCTACGGCGTGCTCGTCGTGGTGTTCCAGTGGGGCTACGGGGCCGAGCTGCTCGGCCTGGACGGTCCGACGCCGATCACGTCGGTGATCGTCGTGATCATGTTCCCGATCCTGTTCGGGCTCTCGATGGACTACGAGGTGTTCCTGCTCTCCCGGATCCGCGAGGAGTACGACCGCACCGGCGACAACGCCGAGTCCGTGGCCCGCGGCCTCGCGGGCACCGGCCGGGTGGTCACCTCCGCCGCGCTGATCATGATCGCGGTGTTCCTCAGCTTCGTCGCCAGCCCGGTGCCGTCGCTGAAGATGCTCGGGCTCGGGCTCGCCACCGCGATCCTCATCGACGCCACCATCGTGCGGATGATGCTCGTGCCCGCCGCGATGGCGCTCCTCGGCAAGGCCAACTGGTGGCTGCCTGCGTGGCTCGACCGGGCGCTGCCCGTCGTCTCCCTCGAGGGTGGGAGGGACGTGCCGCCGGCCGCGACCGTCCCGGCGCAGAACGTCCCCGGCTCCCCCTCCCCGGCCCCCGCCGCGCGGTAGCCGGTCACCGAGCGGCGGCGCTGCGGTGCCGGCGGGCGGTGGCGTAGGCCGGCGCCCGCAGCCGGCGGGCCCACTCCGGCACCGCCAGGCCCGGGAGCTGGTGGACCACCGGGTCGAACGAGACGGGCTCGTCCGGTCGGTCGTACCGGAGGTCCGCCGCGTCCACCACCAGGGACCCGAACGGTCGCCATCGCCCGATCCCGATCGCACAGCTGAGCTCGAAGGTGTCGAGCCCCGACCGCCGGGCGCCGATGACCACGGGCCCGGCCGCCGTCCGGTACGGGAGCAGGGTGGTCATGGCGTGGCCGGGGTCGCGGGTGGGCACGAGCACGAAGCGGGTCGCCGGCCCCCACCCGGTGCTGGCCAGCAGCAGGTCCGCGGGGCGTTCGCCGTCCGGTCGGATCCGCAGGGCCAGACCGACGACGTCCGGCCACGACGGGGGCAGCCCGACCGCCCGCGAGAGGCGCACGAGGACGGCGTCACTGCCGGTCCCGTCGAGCCAGTCCACGCCGAGGGCGGGCGTGACCCCGTGGCGGTGCAGCGTGCCAGACGTCGTGTGGCCGACCGGGTGCATGGGCTTGCGGGCGGGACGGACCGCTGCGAGCACGTCCACGGCGCGGGCGAGCACTTGGCCGCCGGCCGAGCCCAGGCGGTCCGCCGCCCGTGGTCCGCTCGGCGGCGAGGGGTTGTCGGTCATCCCGTCGGCAGTGGCCTCAGTAGGGCGCGGCGTCGGCGGTCGTGGCTCGACGCGTCCGCCGCGGCGGCAGCACCAGGCCCAGCGCCAGCATGCCGACGGCGAGCAGGAGGTGCAGCCAGTTGTCGGCGTCGTTGAGCGGGACGAAGTTGGCGTCGGAGTCGTGGTCGACGACGAGGCCGTAGACCCAGAGCGCGGCGTAGACGACGCCGCCTCCGATCAGGTAGGCACGGGCGAGCTCGCTCGTGCGCGCCAGGGCCAGACCGGCCACGCCGAACAGCAGATGCACGATGTTGTGCAGGATCGAGACCTGGAACAGTCCGAGCAGCTCGGCTCGGGACTCGTGGCCGGCGAACATCAGGTCGTCGTAGTCGGTGACGATCCCAGGGACGAACCCGAGGATCCCGACCAGCAGGAACGTGACGCCGACGGCGGCGGCGGCGAGCTGGACCGGTGTCCTCGCCGAACGGGTGGTGTCGTGGGTGCTCATGTCGTCCTCCAGAGAAAGGAAATCCTTTCCCCCGGTACCTCACCCAGCGCGAAGGATGCACCGTTGCGGACCGCCATCTGCGGGCGGACCGTCAGGGCCGGGGACGCGTCGACACCGGGCCGTGGCGCACCAGGTCACGCAGGCGGCCCCGCGCGGTTCTGGGCCGCAGGACCGGCGTGGGTGCGTGAGCAGCGTCCCGCATGCCCCTCACCGTCTCCCGCAGCACGTCGTCGGCGTGCCGGGCCGGGGACCAGCCCAGCTCGCGCCGCGCCCGGGCGCAGTCGAGGAGTGGAACCTGCATCGCGAGATCGAGCCATCCCGGGTCGACCTGCTGCAGGTGCATCCTCCAGCTGGCGGTGGCCGCGCCCCGCAGCGCGGCGGCCGGGAGGTGCACGTGACGGGTGCCCAGCGCCTCGGCGATGAGCTCTGGGCCCACCGGCGGCGCCGCGGCGAGGTTGAATGCCCCGACGGCACGGCTCCGCACGACGCGGACGACGGCGTCGGCGACGTCGTCGGCGTGGACCACGGGGACCCGCAACCGGCGGTCGAGAGGGAGCACGGGCAGCAGGGCGAGGGCGCGCGCCGGGATGTATCCGGGAACGCCGTACCGCAGCAGTGCGCTGCCAGCGGCGCGCTGACCGACGATCCCGGGCCGCAGTCTCGCGACGCGGGGGGCGCCGCCGGTGGCCTCGTGGTCGTCGAGGAGCCGTTCGGCGGCGGCCTTGTGCCTGCTGTAGGGCGAGGACGGGACTCCGTCGGTCGGCCAGGTCTCGTCGACCGGGTGGTCATCGCGCCTCGGCGAGTACGCCCCCACCGACGACATGTGCACCAGGTGGGGGGTGCCGACCTGAGCGGTGGCACGCAGGACGCGGCGGGTGCCGCCCACCCCCAGCTCCTCCAGGTAGTCGAGGCGGTGTGACGGCTGGAATCCCCAGGCGAGGTGCACGACGGCGTCGGCGTCCGTGAACGCGTCGTGCAGGTCGGCCGCGCAGGCGTCCACGCTGAGGTCGGCCTCCACCCACCGCGCGGCCCCGAGCGAGTCGTCCGGTCGTCGCCGGGCGACGCCGACGACCTCCATGTCCGGCATGGCCGTGAGCCGTCGCAGCACCGCCGTGCCGATGTTGCCGGTGGCACCGGTGACCGCGACCCGCATGGCGTCGGTGCTCATCTCGTCTCCTCCTCGACTACGTACCGAGCGGTACCCAGCCTCGCCGCCGGCACTCGTCAGAAGGTGTAGCCGAAGTCGCGGATCGTCTTGGCGAACAGTGCAGCCACCCGGTCGCGGGTCTCGTCGACGTACAACGACCGTGGCTCGACCTTCTCCGGGCGGAACTGCGACTTCGCCCGGGGGAGGGACGGCTCGCCGGGGAGGCTCAGCTCGACCCACAGGTCGGCGACCTCCTCGGTGAGCCGCTCGTAGCGCAGCACCCGGTCGGCGACGATCCGGCCGCGGATCCGGAACGTGCGCTGGTTGCGCCGGGCGAGCGTCGCCACCACGTCGTGGGCGACGAACCGGTCGAACGACCACCGGCGGTACCGCCCGGAACGCCAGAAGTAGAGGGAGGCGACGGTGTCCCACGGGTCGCGGACGATGCTGACCTTCGTGTAGTCGCCCCAGGCCTCCGCGCCGATCGCGTCCCGGGCCACGCGCGCGGGAGTGTGGGATCGGGTGTCGCGGGCGAGCGGCGGGCTCTGGTAGTTGCGCGGCCCGCCGCCCCCCTCGGCCCGGCGCAGCTCCTCGTCCGGCGGCCACAGTGGCGTGACGACGTCGTCGGGCCCGCACACCCGCGAGAGGGCGATCTCCACGCTGGTGCCGGCCACCTTGCGGGGTTTGAGGAACACGAACCGGTGCCGGTGGGACACGATCACCGGCTCAGGGTAGGTGGCGCAGCGCCGGCGCCGGCGTCGGACGCCCGGGTGCGAGCCGGGCTGTCTCGCTCCTTGGAAATCGTTATCGATAACGATTGACACCCCGCGGGAGTCGTGCGCAGACTCGGCGACTGTGAGCCACGTCATAGGCGACGGGGCGGAGAGGACGGGGCTGTGATGCGGAAGCAGACACGGGCCGCGGCGGTCGCCCTGCTGTGCGCGGGGATGTCGTTGACGGCAGCGTGCGGCGGAGGGGGCGACTCCGCCGGGGGCGGCGACGACACCATCACCTGGTGGCACAACTCGAACAACGAGCCGGGCAAGGGCTACTACGAACAGGTGGCGAAGGACTTCGAGGAGGACAACCCCGGCGTCAACGTCGAGGTGACCGCCCTGGCCCACGAGGACATGGTCGACAAGCTGGCGGCGGCCTTCCAGAGCGGCGACCTCCCCGACATCTACATGGAGCGCGGTGGTGGTGAGCTCGCCGATCATGTCGACGCCGAGCTGGTGCGCGACCTGAGCGACGACGCCGCCGAGGAGATCGAGGCGATCGGTGGCTCGGCCGCGGGCTGGCAGGTCGACGGCAAGACCTACGCGCTGCCGTTCTCCATCGGCGTCGTGGGCGTCTGGTACAACACGGCGCAGTACGAGCAGGCAGGCGTCACCCCGCCCACCACGATGGCGGAGTGGGAGCAGGTCAACGACCAGCTCAAGGCCGACGGCCTCACCCCCCTCTCGGTCGGCGCCGGCGACAAGTGGCCGGCCGCGCACTACTGGTACTACGCCGCGGTGCGCACCTGCTCCGAGGACGTGTTGAACCAGGCGGTCGCCGATCTCGACTTCTCCGACCCGTGCTTCGTCGAGGCGGGCGAGGTGGTGCAGGACTTCATCGGCACCGAGCCGTTCAACAAGGGCTTCCTCGCCACGCCGGCCCAGGAGGGCGCGACGTCGGCCTCCGGACTGCTCGCCACCGGCAAGGTCTCCGCCGAGATGCAGGGCCACTGGGAGCCCGGCGTCATGCAGGGCCTGACCGACGACGGCAAGGGGCTGGGTGAGAACACCGGCTGGTATCCCTTCCCGGAGGTCGAGGGCGGCGCCGGCGACCCGACGGCCGCGCTCGGCGGCGGCGACGCCTGGGCGGTCTCCGCGCGTGCGTCCGACGAGGCCGTCGACCTGGTGAAGTACCTGCTCAGCGACGAGGTGCAGCAGGGCTTCGCGGAGAACGACATGGGGCTGCCGACCAACCCGAACGCGACCGACTCGGTCAGCGACCCGGTGCTCGCCGACCTCATCAAGGTGCGCGACGAGGCGCCGTACGTGCAGCTCTACTTCGACACCGCCTTCGGGGAGGCCATCGGCGGCGCGATGAACGACGAGATCGCTCTGCTGTTCGCCGGCGAGGCCACACCCCAAGACGTCGTCGACGCGATGCAGCAGGCCGCCGACGACTCCTGACCGAGAGAGCCCACGTGACCCTCCCCACCGCCCCCCCGGCCCTCCAGGCCGAGGAACCCACGGTGCCGGGGACGACGCCCGTCCGTCGTCGTCCCCGGCCGAGGCGCCGCACCACCTGGCGCGAGCGTCTGGAGATCCTGGTCTTCGTCACGCCCGCGCTGGCGTTGATGGCTCTGTTCCTGGGGTGGCCGGTGTTCTCGGCGGCGCGAATGTCGTTCTACAGCTGGCGCGGATTCGGGCCGATGGACGACTTCGTCGGGTGGCGCAACTACGAGCGGGTGCTCACCGACGACGTGTTCCGGCAGGCGGTGAGCCACAACTTCACGATCGTGGTGCTGAGCATCCTCATCCAGCTGCCGCTCGGCCTCGCGGTCGCGCTGCTGCTGAACCGGCGGATGCGCGGCCGCGGCGTGGTGCGCACGTTGATCTTCGTGCCGTACGTCGTGGCCGAGGTGATCGCCGGCGTCGTCTGGTTCCAGCTGCTGTTGCCCGAGACCGGCGTGGTCGACGGTGTGATCACCGGGGCCGGCGGCAGCCCGCCCGACCAGGGATTCCTCGGAACCCCGAGCCTGGCCCTGTGGACGCTGTTCGTCGTCCTCACCTGGAAGTACCTCGGCCTGGCCATCCTGCTCTTCCTCGCCGGCCTGCAGTCGGTGCCGCAGGAGATCTACGAGGCGGCACAGCTCGACGGCGCGTCATGGTGGCAGACGCAGTGGCGCGTCGTCATCCCGTTGCTCGGCCCGACCATCCGCATCTGGTGCTTCCTGTCCATGATCGGATCCCTGCAGCAGTTCGACCTGGTCTGGGTGCTCACCGGTGGCGGCCCGGCCAACGCCACCACCACGATGGCCACCTACCTGGTCACCCAGGGCACCCAGCGTGGCAACTTCGGCATCGCCGGTGCGGCGTCGGTGCTGCTGTTCGTCATCGGCGTGGTGATGGCGAGCCTCTACCAGCTGCTGGTGCTCCGCCGCGACACGCGGGTGGAGAGGTGAGGACGCCGTGACTGTCACTGTCGACCCCCAGCCCACCGAGACGGCGCCGGCCGAGCCCTCCCGCCGACGCGGCCCCACGGCCGGCCGGGCCAACCCGCTCGTCTACGCCCTCGCGCTCCTGGTCGTCGCCGTCAGCGTCGGCCCGGTGCTGTACGGCGCGCTCGGCGGATTCCGCTCCAACGAGCAGCTCGCCCGCGACCCCGCCGGGCTGCCGGCCCCCTGGATCTGGGCGAACTACTCGGAGGTGATCGTCAACCCCGCGTTCTGGCGCTACGCCCTCAACTCGATGGGCATCGCCCTCCTCACGACGGTCGTCGCCGTCGGTGCAGGGGTGATGGCCGCCTACCCGCTGGCGCGCTACCGGTTCCGGCTCCGCGAGCCGCTCTTCATGGTCTTCGTGCTGGGGCTGCTGTTCCCGCTGGCCACCGCGATCATCCCGCTGTTCATCCTCGTGACCCGCGACCTGCAGCTCTCCAACACGTGGTGGGGCGTGGCCTTGCCGCAGGCGGCCTTCGCCCTGCCGGTCACCGTCGTCATCCTCCGGCCCTTCCTCGCTGCGGTCCCGCAGGAGCTCGAGGACGCCGCCCTCATCGACGGGGCGTCCCGCATCACCTTCTTCTGGCGCGTCGCGCTCCCGCTCTCCATGCCGGCGCTGGTGACCGTCAGCGTGCTGGCCTTCGTGACCTCGTGGAACTCCTACCTGCTTCCGCTCCTGCTGCTGCAGGACGACATGCGTACCCTGCCGCTCGGGGTCGCCGACTACTCCACCGAGTACTCCGCCGACACCGCAGGAGTGCTGGCCTTCACCACGATGGCGATGATCCCGGCACTCGTCCTGTTCTTGGCCCTGCAGCGCCGCATCGTCGACGGACTCCAGGGGGCGGTGAAGGGATGACGATGACCAGTGGCCGACGGGTGACCATGCACCAGGTCGCGGTCGAGGCCGGTGTGTCGGTCTCGACGGTGTCCAAGGTGATCAACGGCCGCTACGGGATCTCCGAGGAGACCTCCTCCCACGTCACCGCGGTCATCGAGCGGCTCGGCTACGAGACCAGCCTGGTGGCGCGCAGCCTGCGCAACCAGCGCACGGGCGTGGTGGGCGTGCTGGTCGCCGACTTCGAGCCGTTCAGCACCGAGGTGCTCAAGGGCGCCGCCGACGCCATCCGCGAGACCGAGTACGAGCTCGTCGCCTACTCCGCCGGCGGTCACGTCGACGAGCGGGTCGGCTGGGAGCGGCGCTACGTGTCGCGGGTGATGGGCACGCTCGTCGACGGCGCCGTGCTCGTGACCCCCACGGTCACCGAGGTCGACAGCGACGGCCCCCTGGTCGCGATCGACCCGCACACCGGCAGCACCTCGATGCCCACGATCACCGCCCACAACCTGCAGGGAGCCCGCGCCGGGGTGGAGCACCTGCTCGGGCTCGGGCACACCCGGATCGGCATGATCCTCGGCCGGTCCGACCTGGTCTCGGCCCAGCGCCGCGAGCAGGGGTTCCGCGACGCGATGGCCGACGCCGGGCTCGAGGTCGACGAGTCGATGCTGGTGTCGCGGCGGGTTCGAGCCCGACGTCGCGCGCGCCGCGGCGCACGAGCTGCTGGAGCGGGCCGACCGGCCCACCGCCGTCTTCGCCGCCAACGACTCCTCGGCGATCGAGGTGCTCGCCGTCGCGGCCGAGCTGGGCATCGCCGTCCCCCACGACCTCTCGGTGGTCGGCTTCGACAACCTCGCCGAGTCGGCCCTCGCCGAGCCGCCGCTCACCACCGTCGAGCAGCCCGTGCGCGAGATGGGCCGCACCGCCGTCGCCATGCTCATCGACCTCGTCGAGGGACGACGGCCCGACGACCTCCACCCCACCCTGGGCACCCGGCTGGTGGTACGCCGGTCGACCCGGGCACCCCGAGGAGACGCCCCGTGACCGACCACGAGACCTGGCGCGACCCCTCCGCCACCGTTGCCGAGCGGGTCGACGACCTGGTCGCGCGCATGACGACGGCCGAGAAGCTGGGCCAGCTCGCGAGCGTGTGGCTGGTCACCTCGGAGGCCGGGGAGATGGCGCCGATGCAGCAGGCCGGCACCGGGGCGTCGTGGCCGGAGGCGATCGCCGACGGCCTGGGGCAGCTGACCCGCCCGTTCGGCACCGCACCGGTGGACGTCGAGCAGGGGCTGGCCGACCTGGAGCGCCAGCAGGCCGAGGTGCGGGCCGCCAACCGGTTCGGCATCCCGGCCCAGGTGCACGAGGAGTGCCTCACCGGCCTCAACGCCTGGCGGGCGACGATCTACCCCACGCCGCTCGGCTGGGCGGCGACCTTCGACCCCGACCTGGTCGAGCGGATGGCGCGTCAGGTGGGCGAGGTCATGGGCCGGCTCGGGATCCACCAGGGGCTCGCGCCGGTGCTCGACGTCGTGCGCGACCTGCGGTGGGGCCGGGTCGAGGAGTCACTCGGCGAGGACCCCCATCTGGTGGGGACGATGGCCTCCGCGTACGTGCGCGGTCTGCAGAGCGAGGGCGTCGTCGCCACCCTCAAGCACTTCCTCGGCTACTCCGCCTCCCGGGGCGGTCGCAACCTGGCGCCGGTCTCGATGGGGAGCCGTGAGCTGGCCGACGTGATCCTGCCGCCCTTCGAGATGGCGCTGCGCGCCGGAGCCCGCTCGGTCATGAACTCCTACTCCGACATCGACGGCATCCCCAGCGCGGCGGATCCCGCGCTGCTCACCGGGCTGCTGCGCGACGAGCTCGGATTCGAGGGCACCGTCGTCGCCGACTACTTCTCCGTCGCGTTCCTCCACGCGCTGCACGGCGTCGCCGCCGACCCGGGGGAGGCGGCGCACCTCGCGCTCGCGGCCGGCATCGACGTCGAGCTCCCCTCCGTCGACGCCTACGGGGAGTCGCTGCTCGAGGCGGTGACCGCGGGCCGGGTCGACGAGAAGCTGGTCGACCGTGCGCTGATGCGGGTGCTGCGCCAGAAGTGCGAGCTCGGCCTGCTCGACCCCGACTGGGCACCCGCGGCGGTCGGTCCGGTCGACCTCGATCCACCCGAGGCACGCGACCTCGCGCGCGACCTGGCCCGGCGCGGGATCGTGCTGCTCGCCAACGACGGTGTCCTGCCGCTCGCCGAGGGTCGCCGGCTCGCCGTCGTCGGCCCGAACGCCGACGCGGCCCAGGCGCTGCTCGGCTGCTACACGTTCCCGATGCACGTGCTCGTGCATCACCCCGGCCACGAGGCGGAGGTCGCGATCCCCACGGTGCGCGAAGCGCTCGCGGCCACCTACGACGTGGTGCACGCGGTCGGCTGCGCGGCGCTGCCCGGTGACCCCGAGCCGGAGGGCGGCCTCGACGCGGCCGTCGAGGCGGCCGCCGCCGCGGACGTCTGCGTCGCGGTGCTCGGCGACCGCGCCGGCCTCTTCGGCCGCGGCACCTCGGGCGAGGGCTGCGACGTGCCCGACCTGCGTCTTCCCGGCCGGCAGGAGGAGCTGCTCGAGCGGTTGCTCGCCACCGGCACCCCGGTGGTGGCCGTCCTGCTCGTCGGCCGCCCCTACGACCTCAGCCGCCAGGTCGACCGGCTCGCGGCCGTGGTGTGCGGCTTCTTCCCCGGCGAGGAGGGCGCGACCGCGGTGGCCGACGTGCTCACCGGTCGTGTCGACCCGTCGGGCCGGCTGCCGGTGAGCTTCCCGGGCGCGGGCTCGACCCAGCCGTCCACCTACCTCGCCTCGCCACTGGCCCAGCGCAGCGAGGTCTCCTCGGTGGACCCGACCCCGCTGTTCCCGTTCGGGCACGGGCTCGGCTACGCCGCCGCCACCTGGCGCGACGTCGCGCTCACGTCGGGACCCACCTGGGCCACCGACGGCGTCGCCGAGGTGGCGGTCGACCTCGCCAACGACACCGACCGCACCGTCACCGAGGTGGTGCAGGTCTACCTCCACGACCCGGTCGCCTCCGTCGTCCGGCCGGTGCAGCGACTGGTGGCCTCGGCTCGCGTCGAGCTGCCGCCAGGACACGGCCGGCGGGTGTGCCTCGGTCTCCACGCCGACCTCACCTCGTTCACCGGCCGCGACCAGGCCCGACTCGTCGAGCCCGGAGCGGTGGAGCTCCGTGTCGGCCGCTCGAGCGCCGACTACGAGGCGGTGCTCGAGCTCGAGCTCGTCGGCTCGGAGCGGTCCGTCGGCCCCGAGCGGGTGCTCGAGCCCACCGTCGTCGTCGACGACATCCCTTCCACGACAGGAGACCCGCAGTGACCCCCACCGACGACGCCTACACACCTCGCCGCGAGGACCGGTTCTCCTTCGGCCTGTGGACCGTGGGGTGGCCGGCGCGCGACCCGTTCGGCGACGCCACCCGCCCGCCGCTCGACCCCGTCGAGGCCGTGCACCGACTCAGCGACCTCGGCGCCTACGGCGTCACCTTCCACGACGACGACCTCGTGCCGTTCGGCGCCGCCGACGACGAGCGCGACCGCACGATCGAGCAGTTCCGCAAGGCGCTCGCCGACACCGGGCTCGAGGTGCCGATGGTCACCACGAACACCTTCACCCACCCGGTGTTCAAGGACGGCGCGCTCACCAGCAACGACCGCGGGGTGCGCCGCTACGCGCTGCGCAAGATCATGCGCAACCTCGACCTCGCCGCCGAGCTCGGCGCCCGCACCTTCGTGTTCTGGGGTGGCCGGGAGGGCTCGGAGACCGACGTCGGCAAGGACGTGCACGCCGCCCTGGACCGCTACCGCGAGGGTCTGGACCTGCTGGCGCAGTACGTGGTCGACCACGACTACGGCCTGCGCTTCGCCATCGAGCCCAAGCCCAACGAACCGCGCGGCGACATCCTGCTGCCCACGCTCGGCCACGCGCTCGCCTTCGTCGAGAGCTGCGAGCACGCCGAGATGATGGGCGTGAACCCGGAGACCGGGCACGAGCAGATGGCCGGTCTCAACTACACCCACGGGCTGGCGCAGGCGCTGTGGCAGGGCAAGCTCTTCCACGTCGACCTCAACGGCCAGAACGGCCCGAGGTACGACCAGGACCTGGTGTTCGGCCACGGCAACCTGCTCAGTGCGTTCGCCACGGTCGACCTGCTCGAGCACGGCACCCCGGGCGGCGGCCCCGCCTACGACGGTCCTCGCCACTTCGACTACAAGCCGCTGCGCACCGAGGACATCGCCGGAGTGTGGGAGTCCGCGGCCGCCAACATGCGCATGTACCTCGTGCTCCGCGAGCGCGCCGCGGCGTTCCGCGCCGACCCGGACGTGCAGGCGGCGCTCGCCGAGGCCGGCGTCACCGACCTCGCCACGCCGACCCTCGGTGAGGGCGAGACCTACGACGACCTGCTCGCCGACCGCACCGCGTTCGAGGACTACGACGTCGACGCCGCGGGTGCGCGCGGCTACGGCCACGTGCGGCTCCAGCAGCTCGCCGTCGACCACCTGCTGGGGGTGTGCGACTGAACCTCCGACCGGCGCCACTCACCTCACTCTCGGGAGGAACCATGCACAGCACCGTTCGACACGCAGTCCGTACCGCCGTCGTCGCCGTGACGACCCTCGCCGTCACCCTGCCCGCCACCGCCGCGGTCTCGACCGCGCCGGCCCCGTCCGGTGCGGCGTCGGCGTCGGCACCCGGGCCCGCCGGAGAGCCGCTCCGCCGCGCCGCCCCCCGCGACCTCGTCGTGGGCAGCGCCGTCGCCGGCGGCGGCCACCACGAGGAGCAGGACTACCCCGACCCGTTCCCGAACGACCGCCCCTACCGGCGGATCCTCGGCGAGCAGTTCAGCTCCCTGTCGCCGGAGAACCAGATGAAGTGGGAGTTCCTGCGGCCGACACAGGACACCTACCGGTTCGGACCGGCCGACGACATCGTCCGGTTCGCCAAGCAGCACCGGCAGGTGGTGCGCGGTCACACCCTGCTCTGGCACAACCAGAACCCGTCGTGGCTGGAGAACGGCGACTTCAATCCCTCTCAGCTGCGCCGGATCCTGCGCGACCACATCCAGACCGTGGTCGGCCGCTACGCCGGTGACATCCAGCAGTGGGACGTCGCCAACGAGATCTTCAACGACGACGGCACCTACCGCCAGGAGAACATCTGGATCCGCGAGCTCGGCCCCGGCATCGTCGCCGACGCGTTCCGATGGACGCACCGCGCCGACCCCGACGCCAAGCTCTTCTTCAACGACTACGGCGTGGAGAGCATCAACGCGAAGAGCAACGCCTACTACGAGCTGATCCAGGAGATGCAGGCCGACGGCGTCCCGGTCGACGGCTTCTCCGTGCAGGGTCACCTGAGCCTGCAGTACGGCTTCCCCGGCGACCTGCAGCAGAACCTGCAGCGGTTCGACGACCTCGGCCTCGAGACCGCGGTCACCGAGCTCGACGTCCGGATGCCGCTCGGGCGAGAGCGGGGAGCCGACCCGCGCCCAGCTGCGGCAGCAGGCCGACTACTACCAGCGGTTCCTCGAGGCCTGCCTGGCGGTGCGCGACTGCAGCTCGTTCACGGTCTGGGGCTTCACCGACAAGTACTCGTGGGTGCCCGTCTTCTTCGAGGGCGAAGGTGCGGCCACGCTCCTGACCGAGCGGTTCGAGCCCAAGCCCGCCTTCGGCGCCCTGCGGCGGACCCTGCGGGAGGGCCGCCCCGACTGATACCGGCCGCCCGCGCCGTCGCCGTCGTCGGTGTCGGCGCGGGCGGTAGCCGGCTCACGATTGTGAGCGCTCACAACCCTTCGATTCGGAAAGAGGAACGACATGCACAGAGCACGACTGACCCGCGTGATGGCCGCTGCGGCCCTCGCCGCGGCCGCCCTGGTGGGGGTCTCGGGATCGTCGACCGGCGCCCCGGCCGCCGGGCCGGCGGCCCGGACCTTCGACTGGACCTCGACCCAGCCGGTCCTCACGCCCCAACGGGTCGGGGGCCGCGACCTGGTGTCGACCAAGGACCCGTCGGTGGTGAGGGTCGACGGCCGGTGGCACGTCTTCTTCACGATGTACGAGGCCGACGTGGGCTGGACCCTCGCCTACAAGACCTTCGAGCGCTGGGGGCAGGCCGACGACGCCGAGCAGGTCATGCTCGACCAGACGGACGTGGGTCCCGGCTACAAGGCCGCTCCCCAGGTCTTCTACTTCGAGCCCCAGGGCCTGTGGTACCTGGTCTTCCAGACCGGGGCCGGCGGCTCCTACTCCACCACGAGCGACATCACCGACCCGACGTCGTGGTCGGAGACCCAGGACTTCTACTCCGAGATGCCCCAGGTGGTCGAGGACAACATCGGCAACGGGTACTGGCTGGACTTCTGGACGATCTGCGATGAGGACGACTGCTACCTGTTCTCCTCCGACGACAACGGCCACCTGTACCGCTCGGAGACCGACATCGAGGACTTCCCCGAGGGGTTCGACGACTCGACGGTGATCGCGCTGGAGGACCAGCGCGAGCGGTTGTTCGAGGCGGTCAACGTCTACCGGATCTCGGGGACCAACAAGTACCTCCTGCTCCACGAGGCCATCGGCGGGGATGGGCGCCGCTGGTTCCGCAGCTGGACCTCACGTGACATCGAGGGTCCCTGGATCCCGCTGGCGGACAGCGAGCGCGATGCCTTCGCCCGCGCCAACAACGTCCGCTTCCAGGGGCGGGCGTGGACCCGCGACATCTCCCACGGCGAGATGGTCCGCGACAGCTACGACCAGGTGCTGTCGATCGACCCGTGCGCGCGCAACACGTTCCTGTACCAGGGCGTCGCCCCCGAAGCCGACGGCGACTACGGGCTGCTGCCCTACCGGCTGGGGCTGCTCCGGCAGCGCGGCCCCGACCCGCTCGACCGGTTCTGCCGGCGCTGAGCCGGTTGGCCCCGTCGGGCCGGCGGGGCGTCGTCCCTCCCTCCAGGGACGGCGTCCCGCCGGCACCGAAGGGTGAAGTGCGGCGGTCAGCCTTGACGGGCTGAATGTTAGCGCTAACAATGACTAGACCAGTGGCGCCCGTCACAGCGCCGCCTCTCCCCTTCTCTCCCTCTCGAGGTGCCCGCATGGTGTGGAAGACCTGGATCGCCGGCGCGACCGTCACGGCGGTGGTGGCCGGAACGACCAGCCTGTTCAGCAGCCCGGCGGTCGCGGAGCCCGCCGCCGCGGAGCCCTGGTCGGGGCAGGGGGCGAGCTTCACGTCCACCGAGCGTCTCGACGGCACCTTCGCCAACCCGATCACCGGCTCGGACGTGCCGGACGTGAGCACCATCCGGGTGTCGGCCGAGGACGCGGGTGAGCCGCGCGACGTCTACTACATGGTCAGCACGACCATGGAGCTGACGCCGGGCACCCCGATCCTCAAGTCCTACGACCTCGTGAACTGGGAGATCGCCACCTATGCCTGGGGCATCCTCTCCACGGCCGACGACAGCGCGCTGCGCAACGGGCGCAGCTCCTACGGCCAGGGCCAGTGGGCGAGCACCATCGCCTTCCACGACGGCACCTACTACGTCATCCACAACAGCAACAACACCGGCCGGTCGTACCTGTTCACCACCGACGACATCGAGGACGGCGAGTGGACGCGCCACGTCTACCCGGCCGCCGACCGGTTCCACGACCCGAACCTCTACTTCGACGGCGACACCCCCTACGTCTTCTACGGCTCCAACAAGACCGACGCCGTGCGTCTCAGTCCCGATCTGACGACGGTCGAGGAGCGCATCCCGAACGTCATCACGAAGGAGAACTTCGTCAACGAGTCGGGCTACACCCGCGACGAGGTCGCTCCGAACGGGTGGGAGGGCTTCCAGCTCACCAAGGTCGGCGACTGGTACTACGCCCTCGCCATCTCGTTCGGGAAGTTCGGCCGCCAAACGAACGTCTTCCGGTCCAGGAGCCTGCTCGGCGCCGCCGTCGGCGACCCCTATGCCGGCAAGATCGCCGTCGGCACCAAGGCCATCGCGCAGGGCAACCTGGTGAGCACCGAGGAAGGCGAACGGCCCGACTGGGCGCTGGTCTTCGCGGACGACTTCCCGACCGGTCGCATCCCCGTGCTGGTGCCGGTCGGTTGGTCGGGCCCCGACGCGTGGCCGAGCTTCGGCGACGGCGTCGCGGGCGAGAGCACCCAGGTCGAGTTCCCCGGCGATCTCGCGATGCCCGTCGACCTGCCGGCCCCGGACCGCAGGCTCGCGATGACGAGCAGCGTCGTCACCTCCGACGACTTCGCCAACGACGCCGAGCACCGGGAGTGGAACTACCCCGACCCGCCGGCCACCACGTCGCCGGAGGACGCCTACAACGGCTCCGACCTCGCCCTGCCGTGGCAGTGGAACCACAACCCCGACAACCGGTACTGGTCGCTCACCGACCGCGAGGGCTGGCTGCGCCTCGAGACCGGCCACGTCACCACGGGTCAGGCCGCCGCGCAGTTCAACCTGACCCGGTTCGAGGAGGCCCGCAACACCCTGAGCCAGCGCACCTGGGCCCCGAAGTCCTCGGCGGAGATCAAGCTCGACATCTCGCAGATGAAGGACGGCGACACCACCGGCCTGGCGGTCTACAACCGGCAGCTCAGCTACGTCGGGGTGCGTGACGTCGACGGCGTCCGCACGCTCGGCACCGTCAACCGCACGGTGCCGCAGGGCGGCTTCCAGCGCACGACGCCGATCGCGGGCGTCGAGGACTTCCTCGCCTCGGTTCCGCTGCCGGCCGGCACCGACGAGGTCTGGCTCAAGGCCGACCTCGACCTGCGCAAGCCCGCCAGCCCGACTCGCAACACGGTGCAGTTCCTCTACAGCACCGACGGCGAGACCTGGGAGACCCTCGGTGGCCCGTACCCCAAGATGGCCTCGTGGGAGGGCTCCCACTTCAAGGGCCAGCGCTTCGGCATCTTCAACTACGCCACCGAGACCACCGGCGGCATCGTCGACGTCGACTACTACGCGCTCTCCGACACGCTGAGCTCGGAGAACCTGCCGGTCGACACCAGCGACCTCGACTGGCTGGTCGAGGAGGCCGAGGGTCTCGACGCCACCGGTTACACGCCGGAGTCGTGGGCCGACGTCGAGAAGGCGCTGGCCGACGCGCAGGCCGTCGAGTCGCCGTCGACCCAGAACCAGGTGGACGCGCCCGCACAGGCGCTCAACCGTGCGGTCGCGGCCCTCGAGGAGCTCGACGAGCCGGGGCCGCCGGCGGAGACGTCGGTGGTGGTGCCGCGGGTGCGGATGACCTATGGCCGGGCGGGGTCGATGCCGGTGCGGGTGCGTGGTGCCGATGAGGGTGTGGTGTCCGCGGTGGTGGGTGGTCGCACGGTCCAGCGGCGTCTCGACTCCTCGGGTCGGGCGACGTTGCGGTTGCCGGCGCGCTCGCTGCGGCCGGGGTCGCACCCGGTGCGGGTGCGGTTCCTGGGCACCGAGGAGTTCGCGCCGTCCTCGACGGTGGCGCGGGTCTCGGTGTCCCGGGCGCGGTCGCGGGTGGTGACGGCGGCGTTCCGCACGGTGGAGCGTGCTCGGTGGTACGTGGTGCGGGTCGGGGTCGCGGCCACCGGGGTGCAGCCGACCGGGAAGGTGCGGCTGGGGGTGGCTGGGATCGGTGCGGACCCGGTGACCGGGATCCTGCGCGGCAACGGCCGGGTGACGCTGCGGGTCCGGGTGGCGCCGAGCGCGTCGCTGGGTGAGAAGCGGGTGCGGGTGACCTACCTGGGCAACCGCTACGTCGCTCCCCGCGCCGTCCTCCGCACCGTCCGCGTGACGCGATGACCGCTGCCCGATCGCGGTCAACCACAGGTATTTCCAACCAGGAACAGAAGGGCACATCATGAAGTGGTGGAGCAGCAAGCGGCTGACGGCCTCGGTCGTGGCCTTGGCGACAGGGGGCGCCCTGGTGCTCGCCGTCGGCTCGCCCGGCCCGGCCCGGGCGGCCGACGTCGGCGAGGACATCGTCACCAACGGCACCTTCGAGACCGAGAGCGCACCGTGGCAGGGGCGGGCCGGTGCCTCGGTGGAGCGCACCGAGGACGAGGCGGCCACCGGCACCGGCAGCCTGCTGGTCTCGGAGCGCACCTCGTCGGTGAGCGGCACCATCCAGCGGCTCCCGGTCGAGGCGGGCGCCACCTACGACGTCTCGTTCAAGGTGAAGTACACCGACACCGCGTCGTCCTCGCCGGTCACGTTCAACGGCACCGTCGACTACGGGTCGTCCGAGGGTGGCTCCCAGTACGTGATCCTGGTGAGCGGCTCGGTGCCGCGCGGCGAGTGGACCGAGGTGTCGGGTGAGGTGGTCGTGCCCACCGGGCGCAGCCTTGCCAACTACCAGTTCTACATCGAGAACAACTACGGCCTGGCGGCCGGCGCCTACCCGACGTCGTTCTACGTCGACGACGTCTCGTTCGTGATGACGGCCGAGGGCGACGGCACCGACCCCGAGCCGGTGGCCGACCCGCTGGAGCGCAACGACAACACGGCTGCCGGGTCGTACGGTGCCTTCGCGAAGACCCCGGGCACCGACGCCCAGTCGCGGCGCGGCAACCCACTCGTCACCCAGAACTTCGGGGCCGACCCGTGGGCCATGGAGGTCGACGGCCGCGTCTACGTCTACTCCACCAACGACACCCAGGAGTGGCCGGAGTACCTGCAGACCGGCCAGGACAACAACTACGGCGCGATCAACCAGATCAACGTCTGGTCGAGCGCCGACCTGATGAACTGGACGAACCACGGCCCCATCAACGCCGCAGGGCCCGACGGCATCACGAGCGAGGCCCAGAACCGGCCCAACAACTCGTGGGC
This sequence comes from uncultured Actinomycetota bacterium, assembly GCA_963808855.1. GTDB lineage: Bacteria > Actinomycetota > Actinomycetes > Propionibacteriales > Nocardioidaceae > Nocardioides. The sequence continues at coordinate 342,711 of CAWEHA010000014.1, forward strand.
GCCGGCGGCGGCCGCCAAGGACGTCGACGGTGACGGCGAGGACGAGTTCTTCCTCTACTTCGCCAACAGCGCCGGCGGCATCTGGGTGCTCCAGGGTGACTCGCCGACCGGCCCGTTCACCTCGCCGCTGGACCGCTCGCTCATCGGCTTCGACACCCCGGGCGTGCGGAACAACTCCAACCCCGAGGCCAACGACGTGGTGTGGTTGTTCGACCCCGCCGTGCTCGTCGACGACGACGGCCAGGCCTACATCTACTTCGGCGGCGGCCTGCCCGAGGGCGAGGCCAACTACCCGAACACGGCACGCATGGCCAAGCTCGGCGACGACATGATCAGCCTGGCCGACGACGACGAGGACGGCACCGTCGACGAGGCGCAGATGATCGACGCCCCGGGGATCTTCGAGGACTCCGGGATCCACAAGTTCGGCGACAAGTACTACTACACGTACTGCACGAACTTCAGCCACAACCTCGACAGCACCGAGGGCCGGGAGTTCGGCCGCGGCGACATCGTGGTGATGGAGTCCGACAGCCCGCTCGGGCCCTGGTCGGAGCCGGAGCTCGTGTTCCCGAACCAGAACCGGTTCTTCGGCGTGGGTGGCAACAACCACCACGCCTTCTTCACCTTCCAGGACCAGTGGTACCTGACCTACCACGCGCAGACGCTCGACCTCGCGCTCCAGGGCCAGGGCAACACCGCCGGCTTCCGCAACGCCCACATCGACCCGGTCGAGATCGCCGAGGACGGCACCATCACCGACGTCGTCGGCACGTACGCCGGACCCGGGCAGCAGTCCGCCTTCGACCCCTACGGCGGGCCGGTCTCGGCCGAGACCATCGCCTGGCAGGCAGGCACGCGGCAGGGCTTCGTCGGCTCGTCCGACTGGGAGGGCCAGACGCCCACTCCGAAGCTCACCAGCGTCCACGACGGCGACTGGACCTCGCTGGCCGGCGCCGACTTCGGCACCGGCGCCGGGAGCATCACCGCGAAGGTGCTGCCCAAGGCGGGCGGCACGATCACGGTCAGCACGTCACCCGACCCCGCCGACGCGGCGTCCGTCGTCGGCGAGCTCACCGTTCCGGCCGGCGAGGGTGACGAGTGGACCAGCGTGTCCACCGACCTCGCGCCCGGCGCGCTGTCCGGCGAGCACGACGTCTTCTTCCGCTACGCGGGCGAGGGCGACGAGGAGCTCTTCGACGTCGAGACCTGGACCTTCACGGAGGGTGTCGACGAGCCGGGGCCGCCGGCGGAGACGTCGGTGGTGGTGCCGCGGGTGCGGATGACCTATGGCCGGGCGGGGTCGATGCCGGTGCGGGTGCGTGGTGCCGATGAGGGTGTGGTGTCCGCGGTGGTGGGTGGTCGCACGGTCCAGCGGCGTCTCGACTCCTCGGGTCGGGCGACGTTGCGGTTGCCGGCGCGCTCGCTGCGGCCGGGGTCGCACCCGGTGCGGGTGCGGTTCCTGGGCACCGAGGAGTTCGCGCCGTCCTCGACGGTGGCGCGGGTCTCGGTGTCCCGGGCGCGGTCGCGGGTGGTGACGGCGGCGTTCCGCACGGTGGAGCGTGCTCGGTGGTACGTGGTGCGGGTCGGGGTCGCGGCCACCGGGGTGCAGCCGACCGGGAAGGTGCGGCTGGGGGTGGCTGGGATCGGTGCGGACCCGGTGACCGGGATCCTGCGCGGCAACGGCCGGGTGACGCTGCGGGTCCGGGTGGCGCCGAGCGCGTCGCTGGGTGAGAAGCGGGTGCGGGTGACCTACCTGGGCAACCGCTACGTCGCTCCCCGCGCCGTCCTCCGCACGGTCCGCGTCGTGCGCTGACCACCGCGGGCACCGTCGCCGCCCGACCCGGGCTCCCGGGTCGGGCGGTGGCACGGCCTCCCGGGTGATCCGCGGTGGTGACGTACCCGTCAGGCTTGGCCACGTGGATCCCGACCGCACGTACCTGCTGGCCGGGGTGTGCCTCCTGCTCGCCGTCGCACTGCCCAGGCTCCTGCACCGCTACGCGGTCTCGCCTGCCATGGTGCTGCTGTTCCTCGGGGTCGTGATCGGCTACACGCCGCTCGCCGACGGGCTGGTGCTCGACGTCGCCGACCCGGCCACGCTGACCACCGTCGAGCACGTCACCGAGGTGACGATCCTCGCGGCGCTGATGGGCGTCGGGCTGTCGATCGACCGGCCGCTGGACCTGCTGCGGCCCTCGACGTGGCGCCGTTGGTCGCCCACGTGGCGGCTGCTGGGCCTGGCGATGCCGCTCACCGTCGGCTGCGTGGCCCTGTTCGGTTGGGCGGCGCTCGGCCTGGCGCCCGGCGTCGCGCTGCTGCTGGGCGCGGTGCTCTCGCCCACCGACCCCGTGCTGGCCTCCGACGTGCAGGTCGGCGGTCCGGGCGAGGCCATCGCCGAGGACGCCTCCGAGGAGGTGCCGTACGCCGAGGACGCGACGACCGTGACCGAGGCCGGCGAGGTGCGGTTCGCCCTCACCTCGGAGGCCGGCCTCAACGACGGGCTCGCCTTCCCGTTCGTGCACGCCGGGCTGCTGGTGCTCGCGGGCGGCTCGCTGCTCGGCGGCGTCGCCACCTGGATCTCCTGGTACGTGCTCGCCGAGATCGTCATCGGGGTGGCGGTCGGTGTGGCGCTGGGCCGGCTGCTCGGCCACGTGGCGTTCCGGGCCCGGCCGGAGCCGCTGCGGGTCGCTGCGCAGAGCGAGCCCCTGCTGGCGCTGGCCGCGCTGTTGACGTCCTATGGCGCCGCCCAGCTGCTGCACGGCTACGGCTTCCTCGCCGTCTTCGCCTGTGCGATGGCGCTGCGCGCCGCCGAGCATCGGCACGAGTACCACCGGGCGATGCACGACGTCGTGCGCCGCCTGGAGCGGCTGCTCACCCTGTTCGTCCTGCTCCTGCTGGGGGTGGCGCTGGCATCCGGCCTGTTGAACGCGCTCGACTGGCGCGGGGTGCTCGTCGCGGTACTGCTCCTGGTGGTGGTCCGGCCGCTGGCGGCCTGGGGCAGCCTCGCCGTGCGTGCGCGCCAGGATCCGCTCGCCGGCGGGCTCAACCGGCGCGGCCGGGTGGCGGTGGCGTTCTTCGGCATCCGCGGGGTGGGCAGCATCTACTACCTGGCCTGGGCGACGGGGGAGACCGAGGTGCCGGACGCACCCTGGTTGTGGTCGACGGTGGGCTTCACGATCGCGGCGTCCGTGATCCTCCACGGCGTGGCCGCGACGCCGGTGATGCGGCGGCTGCGGGACGAGCCGAGCGGCCGGGAGGGCTGACCGCCACGTACGGTCGGCTCCCGTGACCGAACCGCGTGCCGCGAGCTTCGGCAGCGCTCTGGTGCTGACCTGCGTGAGCACCTTCGTCGGGATGGTGGCCTACTCCGCCCCGCTGGGGAATGTCGCGACACTGGCCGAGGTGCTGCCGGCCTCGGCGTCCGGGCGGACCTGGATCCTGGCATCGATGAGCCTCGGGCTCGCCGTCGTGATGCTCACCGCCGGTGCGCTGGCCGACCTGGTGGGCCGGCGCCGGGTCTTCGTGCTCGGGGCCTGGGTGTTCGCGGCGGGCTCGGCGTTGTGCGCGGCCGCCCCGGGCACCGTGGTGTTCGTCGCCGGCCGCGTGGTCGAGGGCGTCGGCGCGGCCGGGCTGATCGCCACCGGCCTCGGGCTGGTCGTGGCGGTCTCCTCCGGCGAGGGGGTGCAGACCGCGGGGACGGCGGGCAGCTGGTGGGGCGCGAGCCTCGGGCTCGGCATCGCGGCGGGCCCGGTGCTCAGCGGTGCCCTCGACCTCGTCGACGGCTGGCGGATCCCCTACGCGCTCCTCGCCGTCGCGGGCGTGGCGACCGCCCTGGCGGCTCGGGCCTGCTTCCGGGAGACCCCGCGGATCCGGGGCCGCCGGCTCGACCTGCGCGGCGCGGCGCTGCTGACGATCGGCACCGCGGCGGCGATGGTGGCGCTGGTCGAGGTGCGGGCCGGAAGCGGCGTCGCGGTGGCCGCCGCGACCGCGGTCGCCGTCGTGGCGCTCGCCGGCTTCGTCGTCTCGCAGGTGCGCGGAAAGCACCCGATGGTGCCGCCGGAGCTGTTCGGCCGCCCCGACTTCGTCGCCGCCACCGTGGCCGCCGTCGCCACGGGGGTCGGCGTGATCGCCCTGATGTCGTTCGCAGGCAGCTTCACCGTCGGCGCGCTCGGCCTCACCACCCTCGAGACGGCCTACCTCCTCGCGGTGTGGTCGGCGGGCAGTGCGGTGAGCGCGGCCGCGGTGCGGCGCCTGGCGGCACGGGTCACGGGCGGCACGCAGCTCGTCGTCGGGCTGTTCGGCACCGCGGCCGGGCTGGGGCTCCTGTGCGGGCTGCACGAGTCCGACGGCGCCGCCCGGTTGCTTCCGGGCATGGCGGTGGCCGGGATCGCCACGGGCGTGCTCAACGGCGGGCTCGGCCGCCAGGCGCCGTCGACCGTGCCGCCCGAGCGCGCCGCGCTCGGCACCGGCGTCAACAACACCGCCCGCTACCTCGCGGCCTCGGCCGGCGTCACCGTCGTCGGGCTCGTGGCGGCGGCACCCGACGCGTCCAGATCCGCTCAGCTGAGCGGATGGAACCATGCGGCGCTGCTGACAGCCCTGCTGACCCTCGCCGGCGCGGTGGTCGTCTGGTGGCTGGGCCGGCGGCGGCCCGTCAGCCTCCGCTGACGGTGAAGTCCATCTTCGCCACGGGGTTGTCGAACTCGCTGGTGCGCAGCGACACCTGGAGCTCCCAGCTACCGGGGGAGGGGATCACCACCTCGGCCTCGTAGGTGCCGGGGGCGACCGAGACGACCTCGACGGCGCCCAGGTCGACGTCGTCGCCGCTGAGGCTGGGACGCGGGGCCTCGAAGCCCTCGGTGGGCTCCCCCTGGTCGTCGAGCAACTCGAGGGTCACGGTGTTGGGGCCCACCACCTGGGTGGCGAGGGTGGCGCGGACGTCGATCTCGCCGAGCGCGGCGGTGCGGGCGACCGACTGGCTGGGGTCGCCCGCCGCGACCGGCGCCGCCTGCTCCGGGCTGCGGTCGACGAGCAGCCCGGTCACGAGGAGCACCGCCACGAGCACGCCGGCCTCGGCCGCGGTGGCGCGGGCGACGAGACCGGCGCCGGAGCGGCGGTCGCGTCGCTTGGTGGCGTCGCGCAGCCGGGGCAGGAGGGAGAACCGGTTCCACGCCGCCACGCCCATCGCCACGGCCGCGATGCCGCCCTTCACGAGCAGCAGCCGGCCGTAGCCGGTGTCGACCAGGGCGGCCCACGACCCGACGATCCGCCAGGTGAGCAGGGCCCCGGTGCCCACGAGCACGGCGAGCAGCCCCGCGGCCACGCCGGAGAAGCGGGCCAGCACCTCGGCACCCACCGTGCCGCGGGCGGCGAGGTCGGGGAGAACCAGGGCCAGCGCCACCAGGCCGCCGAGCCACACGCTGCCCACCACCAGGTGGAGCGCGTCGGCCGCGACCGCCAGCGCCTCGGGGGCGGCGGCGCGGGTGTGGCCGGTGAACGACGGCGCGCACACGGCCACCGCGGCGGCCGCCGTGGCGGCGATCGCGCGCGGTCGCGTGGGGGAGCCCGACCCGAGCAGCACGACGGCGGCCAGCACCCCGACGACCACCGACCCGGCGACGGCGTACTCGGTGGCGGGAAGCGCCGACCACGTGCTGCCCCGACCCAGGCCGCCGGCGTCGCCGACCAGATAGGTGGCGGTGATCGGGAGCGCGGCCAGCCAGGCGACCGCGGCGGCGCCGGCCGCGACCCGCGCGGTGCCGGACCAGCCGGGCCCGGGGCCGGTCGCCCATGCTGTGTTCCCGGCAGGAAGAGGGCGGCGAACGCGACCAGGCCGGCGGCGAGCAGCAGCCCCAGGTATCCGATCCAGCGCGACAGGCTCAGCGCCCACGGAGCGTCGGTGGCACCAGCGCCGTCGGCGGAGACCGGTGGCCGCACCACGCTGGTGCTCGGGGCGCCCACGGAGAAGCTGAGCGACCCCGTGATCGCGTGGCCGTCCTGCGACACCACCCGCCACACGACCACGAGCGTGCCCTCGCCCACCTGCTCGTCGAGGGTGGCGGTGAGCTCGGGGCCGCTGACCTTGCTCGAGGAGGCGACCTCGGCGCCGGCGGCGTCGAAGACCTGGACGCCGCCGGGGACGCCGCGCACCGTCTCGTCGAAGGTGAACGTGACGTCGTCGGGCGCGTCCGGGAGCACCGCCCCCTCCGCGGGGTCGGTGCTCACCAGCGTGGCGTGGGCGGACGCCGGCGCCGCCGCGCCCACCACCAGCAGGGTGGCGAGCGCGGCTAGCGCGAGCAGCGCCGGCGCGAGCAGCCGGCGGCGGCCGACCACAGTCCTAGTCGTCGGCCAGGGCGGCGACCACTCCCGCGCGGCTGTCGTCCTCGCTGGCGAGCACCCCGCCGTTGGCGACGATGTCGGCCGTGATCTCGGTGAAGACCATCCGGACGTCCTGCCGGCGGGCCCCGAGGATCTCGACAGCCTGGTCGGCGACGGCCGCGGCGAAGGCACGGCGCTGCTCGACCGTGCGCCCCTTCAGCAGCTCGACGGTGATGTTGGGCATGAGGTGTCTACCTGTCTGTCCATGGGGGTGATCTTGGTTCGGTGTTGTGAACGACACGCTAGCGGACGGCCCTAGCGCCGCACGCGGACGGTGACGGACTTCGTCGTGGCGGCCACGGTGGGGCTGCCGCCGTAGACCGCTCGGACCTGCATCGCGCCCCGCCCGGTGGCCCGGGGCATCTGGAACACGGCCCGGCCGTTGCGCACCGTGCCGACGAGCGTGCGGCCCCGGGCGGTCACCCGGACGGTGCCGGTGACCGGCGCACCGGGTGCCGACAGGAGCACCGACACGGTGTAGCGGTCGCCGCGGTCGACCGCCCGTGGCGCGATGACCCGCATCGTGGGCACGGCCTTCTTGACGACCACCTCCACGGTGGAGGAGGACGCCGCGTGGCGGGCGTCGCCGGTGTAGCTGACGGTGAGGTCGTGCCGGCCGGGCGGCAGCGACCGCACGGGCAGCACCACGCGAGCCTTGCCGTTCGTCACGGTGCCGGTGGCGAGCACGCGCGACCCGCGCATCACCTCGACCTCGCCGGTCGCGGTCGACGGCGACACCGACACGTTGACCACGCCGCGCTGGCCGTAGTGGAACGGGGCCGACGCGCCGGCCACCGCGGTGACCGCGGGCGGGGCCTCGTCCACCGCGATGGTCACGGTGGTGAGGTTGGAGTCGTCCGTGCCGTCGTTGGCCTTGTAGACGAAGGAGTCCTCGCCGCTGAAGTCCCGGTCGGGGGTGTAGGTGAACGAGCCGTCGGGGTTCAGCGTCACCTCGCCGTGGCCCGGCCGCCCCACCGCGACGGCCGTGAGCGGGTCGTCGTCGGGGTCGGTGTCGTTGGCCAGCACCCCGGGAGCGTCGACCGTCAGGGGCTCGTCCTCGCCGGTGGCGTAGATGTCGGCCACCGCCGTCGGCGCGTCGTTGCCCGGCGGGTCCTCGCCCTCCTCCACGGTGACCTGCACCGTGGCCGGAGCCGAGTCGGCGCTGCCGTCGTTGGCCCGGTAGGTGAAGGTGTCGGCGCCGGTGAAGCCGGTGTCGGGCGTGTAGGTGAACGACCCGTCGTCCTCGAGGGTCACCTCGCCGTTCGCCGGCTGGGTGACGTCGGCGGCCGTGAGGTCGTCGTCGTCGGCGTCGGTGTCGTTCGCGAGCACGCCGGGGGCGTCGACCGTGAGGGCCTCGTCCTCGTCGGTCACGTAGGCGTCGTCGACGGCGACCGGCGCGGTGTTCGCGGGCGGGCCCTCGAACAGCTCGTCGACCTGCTCCTCGGTCAGCTCGTAGCCGTACATCCGGAAGTCGTCGAGCAGGCCGTCGTAGCGCGGGTCGGGCCAGCTCGTGCCGCCGAGCAGGTTGGTGGTGGTGCCACCGGCGCCGACGTCCCCGATGTCGATCGAGAAGTCGGTGCGCTCGCCGACGAGCTCGCCGTCGAAGTAGAGCTTGCCGGTGGAGCCGAACATGGTGAACACCACGTGGGTCCACTCGTTGAGCGGGATGTCGGTGTCACCCGGCAGCTGCAGGCGTTGCTGCTCGCCGTTGTCGGCGCGGAACGTGGCGGCGAAGCCGCGCACGCCGTTCTCGGTCGACGACTGCATCAGGAAGAACTCCGTGGTGTCCTTGCCGATCTGCAGGTGCGGCACCCAGTTGGGCAGCGCGTCGGGGCGCAGCCACAACGACACCGAGAACTCGGTGTCCATGCCGTCGGAGATGTTGTCGGGCAGGTCGACCTGGTTCTGCGTGCCCGAGGCACCGCCCGGTAGTGACACCGCCGGCCCGAACTGCCCGCTCTGGGTCCAGCCGGTCGCGCCGCTGAGCGTGGCCGCGCCCACCGACGGGTCGCTGCCGGAGTTGGCGGCCGTCGTACCGGTGCCCTCGTCGAAGGTGTAGTGGATCGGCACCCCCTCGCCGGGCGGCGGGCGCTCGACGACGTGGGTGATCGTCGCCGTCGAGTCGCGCCAGCCCTCGTCGGCGAGGTAGCGCACCTCGATCTCGTGCTCGCCGGGAGCCAGCGCGACGTCGGAGAACGTGGCCGACCCGTCGGTGAGCTCCGCGGACGAGCCGACGCTGACGCCGTCGACCCAGAGCGTGGCGCTGCCCTCGGCCGCGCCGCCGTCCTCGTCCTCGACCTCGGCGGTGATGTCGAGCGGCTCACCGAACGGCGAGGGCGACGCGGGGTCGACCGTCACCGTCGTGGTGGTGCGCAGCGCCGAGCCGTCGGCGTACAGCCCCGCCACGTCGGCGGCGCCGAGGGTCGAGGTGTAGAGCCGGACGTCGTCCATGCGGCCGTCGAAGGCGGGGTCGGGGAACCCGTTGCGACCCAGCCAGTTGTTGGCGGTCGGGCCGATATCGGTCATGTCGATCGTCAGGTCGTCGCGGCTCGCGATCTCCTCGCCGTTGAGGTAGAGCGTGCCGGTGGCGCCCTGGCGGGTGAAGACGACGTGGTTCCACTCGTTCGCCGCCACGTCCCTCGTCGGCGTGGCGTACACGCGTTCCTGCAGCGCGTTGCCCTTGGCCTTGAAGGTGGCCGCCAGGCCGGTGTTGCCCTGGGCCTGGGTCTGCATCTGGATCTGGAAGAAGCTGGCTGTGTCGCCGCCGAGCAGACCGTCACCGATGTGGAACAGGTTGATCCAGTTGCCCTTGGTGTCGGGGCGCACCCAGAACGACGTCGTGAAGTCGGCCTCGCCCTGGAGCAGGTTGTCGGGCAGGTCGACGGTGTTCGCGTTGGTGCCGCCCGGCAGGTCGAGCGCCGAGCCGAAGACGCCGTCCTCCGACCAGCCGGTGGTGCCGGTGAGGGTGGCCGGGCCGACGGAGGTGTCGGTGCCGGTGTTGGCCGCCGTGGTGCCCTCGCCCTCCTCGAACTCGTAGTGGATCGGCACGTCGCTCGCGCCGGGCTCGGCGCTGATGACCACGAGGTCGTCGATCATCAGGCCCGCACCGGTGCCGGGTCCCGACAGGGTCAGGGTCTCGGCGCGCTGGTCGGCCGTGAACGTGCCGACGAACGTCTCGTAGGTGATCGCCCTTCCGCTCTGCGACGGGGCGGTGGAGCTGAGTGTGGCGTCCAGCGACCCGACGCTCAGGTCGCCGGTGCCGGGGCCGTCGCCGGCCGGAGCCCTGCTGTCACGGGCGTAGCGCAGCGAGACGCGGTACTCCTTGCCCGGGTCGAGGCCCGGGAGCGTGCGCTCGAGGCTGCCGTTCTGTCCGAGCGCGAGCTGGTAGCCGGTGAGGCCGAGGCCGCCGTTGCTCGGGGCCGTGCCGCGGAGCAGCTGCACCTGGCTGTCGACCGCCCACGGGGCCATCCGCCCGTTGCCGGGGGCGACGTCGATCGTCTGCGGCGGGTTGGCGCCCTGCCACTCGGTGGGCACCCGCGGGTACTCGAACTGGTCGACGACCTGCGGCGTCCGCACGTCCATCGGCGTCGTCGGGTCGATGTTCACCATCGACGCGACCGACGGGGTGCCGGACTCGTCGAAGACGAAGAGCATGTACGCACCCGGCGGTGCGTAGGTGCCGTCCTCCGGCGCGGTGATCGTGACCTCGCCCGAGCCCGGCGTCTGGCTGAACTCCAGGTCCTGGAAGCTCTGGTCGTTGTTGAAGCCGTGGGTCACCGACCCGTTGCGCACGAGCGTCACGCGGGACACGTCACCGGAGGTCGCGATGTCGAAGGTGCCGTCGTAGCCGATCTCGCTCGGAGCGTCGGTGATCTCCGGCCGCGCGGCCGGCACGTCGCCGTCGAACAGGTAGGACGGGGAGTAGTACTCGACGTCGGTGTAGTTGCGCGGCCCGGGGGCGCCGCCGCCGCCGAGCATCACCCGGCCGTCGGGCAGGAGCAGGGCCGTGGAGTGGTAGAGCCGGGCGTGCTCGTGGGGGATCTCGACCGTCGTCCACTCGCCGGTGTCGGGGTCCCAGATCTCCGGGTTGGTCACGGTGTCGTCGCGGCCGTTGTTCTCCCGGCCGCCGCCGCTCACGAGCACGTCGCCGTCGGGCAGCACCGTCGACGTCGCCCAGTGCCGCTGCCACTTCATCGGCTGGGTCGGGGCGATGACCGGCGCGTCGGTGCCGCCGGTGATGTCGACGGTGAAGCCGGCGCGGGCGCCGCTCGGGCCGCCGCCGTTGGCCCACCACCCGCCGCCGACCTGCAGGATCTTGCCGGGCCGGTACATCGTGGCGGTTGACGTCGCGCCCACCGGGTTGCCGAGCGAGCCCTGGTTCGCCACCGACGACGGCAGCGTGCCGCGCAGAGTCAGCTCGCCGTCGCCCTCGTTGCCGGCCGGGTCGAGCTCGTACATCTGCGTGCCGGTGATGTTGAACAGGTTCCCGCTGCCGGGTGCGACGAAGGCCCGCGGGTACCACCAGCGGTTCTCGTCCTGGCCCGGGTGGTCGCCGCCGCCGTCGCCGTACGCGACCGAGCTGGTGGCGCCGTCGAGCAGCTTCCAGCCGGAGCCGGCGTCGGGCGTGTAGATCTCGGGGGTCTGCACCCCGGGTCCGCCCGGCCCGCCGCGGAGGCTGCCGCCCTGCACGACGATGTCGCCGTTCGGCATCGTGGTGCCCGTCGGGTACCAGCGCGGGTAGTTCATCGGTGCCTCGTTGTGCAGCCCGGCCCGGCTGGAGTAGCTGGTGACGCCGATCGCGGCGTCGTTGGGTGCGTTGCCGCCCAGGCTGTCGTCACCGCCGACCGTCATCGTGGAGCGGGCGTGCGGCTGCTGCACCTGCATCGCGCAGAACAGGTCGGTGTAGGTGTTGTTGGCGAGCACGCCGTCGCGCACGTTGGCGAGCGTCCGCGGCTCCGCGGGGTCCCACACGTCGATCTCGAACTGGCCGCCCTGCGTGACGGGGTTGTTGCCCGTCCAGTCGTACGGGTTGGCGTCGGTACCGCCGGTCGGCACGCTGCCGAAGGTCTGCACCTTGCCCTCGGGGGTGAGCGAGGCGTTGATCGCCACCAGCGGCCACGGCGTGACGCCGCTCCAGCCGCCCTGCTCGTCCTTGGCCGGCGGGGAGCAGTCCGCGGGCAGCAGGCCGGCGGCGTAGGCGAGGCCGTTGCGGATCTGGGTGCGCATCACCGGCTCGGAGTACGCGGTGCCCTCGTGGCCCATGCCGCTGTACCAGGAGCGGCCGGCGTCGATCTCCTGGCACCAGGTGATCGGGTGGGTCGTGCCCTGCCGGCCGCCGCTGTTGTCGTCGGCGTAGGAGGCCTCGTCGGCCTCGAGCAGGGTGCGCACGTTCGGCGCCGGGTTGACCACCCAGTCGTACCACTCGTCGCTGCGTGTGAACTCGGCCGGAAGGTTCTGGGTGAGGGGGTGGCTCGTGTCCTTCACGACCACCCGGCCCGGCCGGACGGCAGGGGCCTCGGGATGGCCCTCGGAGACGGCGCCGACGAGGCGGTTGTAGAACGGGTTGACGTCGTGCTCGCTCTGGCCGACCGACCAGCCGGCGTAGTGCAGGCCGAGGTAGCCACCGCCGCCGCGGATGTAGCCCTCGAGGGCCGCCCGCTGCTCGGTGTTGAACAGCACGCCGCCGGTCTGCGCGAACACGACGGCGTCCTTGGTGGCCAGGTTGGCGGTGGTGAACGCGGCCGCGTCGTCGGTCTCCTCGATCTCCAGCGGCTGGCTGTACTGGGTGGACAGCTCACCGGCGAGCTCTCGGACCGCCTGGCGTGCCTGCACGTGGGAGGCGTGGAAGTTCGGCTTGTAGAAGAGCAGGACGCGCAGCGTGCCGTCGTCGGGCGCAGCGGCCGACGCCGGCGCCGCGCCCATGGTGCCGAGCACCGGGAGGGTGACCGCCAGGCCGATCAGCAGGACGGCGAGCTGCCGGAACCCACGTCGCAGACGTGTGGCGGCTCGTGAGCGGACAGACCTGAAGCTGCGCGTCATCTGGCATCCCTTGGCTCGGCCATCTCGGCACCCGGGGAGCGAACAGGTGCGTCCGCACCCCATGTGACGCAGGACACTAGGGACGTCGTGGTTCCAGAGTCAAGAACTGATTCCAGATTTGTGAACAGAAATGCTCAGGCGTTCATGTATCTGAACTATGAGCGGGCTCCGGCGAGCAGTCGGGCCCGGACGCTGAGCAGGGTCTCCACGATGAAGTCCTCGCGGCCGCCGCCGAGGCGGCTGATGGGCACGGCCACGCTGAGCGCGTCGACGTTGGCGCGGGAGAACGGCAGGGAGACGCCGAAGCAGCGCACGCCGAGGCACGACTCCTCGCTCTCCACCGAGTACCCCTGCTCGGCGGCGCGGTCGATGATCGCCAGCACGGCGTCGCGGTCGGTGGTGGTGTGGGGGGTGATCGGGGCGATCGACTCCGGCACCAGCGCGCGACGGCGCTCCTCGGGCTGCTGGGAGAGGATCGCCCGCCCTAGTGAGGTGGCGTACGCCGGCAGCCGGCGTCCGACCGCCGAGTGCATCCGCAGCGGGTGCACCGACTCGCGCTTGGCCGTGTAGATCACGTCGGCGCCGTCGAGCCGGCCGAGGTGCACGGTCTCCTCGGTGGCAGCCGCCACCTCGTCGAGCACGACGGACCCGCGGGCAAGCACCGGGTCGCCGTCGAGGTAGGCCGAGCTCACCACGAGGGAGTGGATGCCCAGCTGGTAGACGCTGCCGGTGGGGTCGGTCTCGAGCCAGCCGCGGTCGAGCATCGTGCGCAGCAGCGCGTGCAGGCTGCTCTTCGGGATGCGCAGCCGCTGCGAGAGCTGGAGCTGGGTGCCGGGGCCGTGGGCCGCGATCTCATCGAGCAGGTCGAGGGCTCGCGCGGCGGACTTCACCGGTCCGGCGGCGCCGTTGCCGTTGCTCGCGGTGGTGCTGATGACGGCGGGGGTGGTGCCGTGGGGGGAACTCTGAACCGGCATCGCCGAGCCTCCTGGTGTGTGGTCCCGCGGCGGGCGGGCCCGGGTCCGGCACATCGTAGCGGTGTTTCACATATATGGACTAGTTTCTCGTCCTTGACCGTGACGAGTGCCACGTGTACGTTCCCGATTCACATAGCGGAACGTAGTTCACATGACCGAGGAGCGGCCCCCCGTGATCCCAGTGCGATACTCCAGCTCGCCGTCGAGCGTGGAGACAGCCCACGCCGCGCAGCTGCGTGACCAGTTCCTGGTCGACGACCTGTTCGCCGAAGGTGAGGTTCGTGGGGTCTACACCCACGACGACCGCATGGTGATCGGCGGCGCGGTGCCGGGCACCGGCCAGCTCGACCTCCCCGCGTGGGACGTCCTGGGCGCCTCGGCGCACCTCGAGCGCCGCGAGCTCGGCGTCGTCAACGTGGGCGGCGAGGGCCACGTGCTCGTCGACGGCGACAAGTTCGAGCTCGAGCACCTCGACGGCCTCTACGTCGGGCGCGGCAGCGAAGTCGCCTTCGCCGGTGCCGACGCCGCCTTCTACTTCGTGTCGGTGCCCGCCCACGCCACCTACCCCACCACCGCGCTCAGCCACCAGGAGGTGGAGCCGGTCGCGCTCGGTTCGCCGGCCACCGCCAACGAGCGCAGCCTGTACCGCTACGCGTGGGGCCAGGACCTGCAGACCGCCGCCCTCCAGTTCGGCGTCACCGTGGTCGCGGGCGGGTCGGTGTGGAACACCTTCCCCCCGCACCTGCACGACCGGCGCACCGAGGTGTACCTCTACGTCGACCTCGCCGACGACGACCGCGTCTTCCACTTCCTCGGCCAGCCCGGCGCCACCCGTCACCTCGTGATGGAGAACCGCCAGGCCGTCATCTCCCCGCCCTGGTCGATCCACAGCGGTGCCGGCACGGGCTCCTACGCGTTCGTGTGGGCCATGACCGGCGAGAACAACTGCTACACCGACCTCGCAGCGGTGGCCGTGGAGGACCTGTGACCCAGACCCAGGTGACCCAGCCCCAGGTGAGCCGGTCCCGCTCGCCGTTCGACCTGCACGGTCGACGCGCGGTGGTCACGGGCGCCGGCCGCGGCCTCGGCCGGGGCGTCGCCCTCGGCCTGGCGCGCGCCGGTGCCGACCTGGTGCTCGTCGGCCGGCCCGGCAACCAGGGCGAGACCGAGCAGCTGGTGGCCGAGCTCGGCCGCGACGTGCGGGTGGTCGACCTCGACCTCGCCGACCACGACGCCGTCACCGCCGTCGGCGCGCAGCTCGCCGCCGGCTCGCAGATCGACGTGCTGGTCAACAACGCCGGCATCATCGAGCGCGAGGACGCCGTCGACGTGACGCCGGCGTCATGGCAGCGGGTCGTCGACACCAACCTGACCGGCCTGTTCCTCCTCACCCAGCAGGTCGGACGGCAGCTGGTCGAGCGCGGGAGCGGCAAGGTCGTGAGCATCGCGAGCCTGCTGTCGTTCCAGGGCGGCATCCGGGTGGCGTCGTACACCGCCAGCAAGCACGCCGTCGCCGGGCTCACCAAGGCGCTCGCCAACGAGTGGGGCCCGCACGGCGTGCAGGTCAACGCGATCGCCCCCGGCTACATGGCCACCGACAACACCACCGCGCTGCGCGAGGACCCCGCGCGCGCCCGGGCGATCCTCGAGCGGATCCCGGCCGGGCGCTGGGGCTCCCTCGACGACATCGCCGGCGCCGCGGTGTTCCTCAGCTCCTCTGCCGCCGACTACGTGAACGGTCACGTGCTCGTCGTCGACGGCGGATGGATGGCCCGCTAGGGGCCGCACCCTCCCTCTCGGACTCTCCGAAGTTCCACAACTCCACACCCACAGCAACACCACGCGAAGCATCACCACCCGAGGAGCAACGATGAACTTGAAGTCCCGTCCGGCGGCGGCCGCGCTCAGCATCGCGCTGACCGCGTTCGCTCTCGCCGGCTGCAGTGAGGACGCCGCCGGTGGCGGCGGCGAGGGCGGCGAGGCCGGGGGCTGTGCCCCCGAAGACGTGAAGTTCGTCGGCCAGGTGCGCAACGAGTCGAACCCGTACGAGGCCTCGTGGCTCGACGGCGGCGACGCGTTCGCCGAGTCGGTCGGCCTCGAGCAGGAGCGCCTCACCTACGACGGCGACTCCACCAAGCAGCAGGACCAGATCTCCCAGCGGCTCGCCGGCGACACCGAGTGCCTCGTCATGAACATCCTGCCGAACGGCGACTCCGACACCCCGCCGATCGTCGAGGGCGCGGAGGAGGCCGGCGCCTACCTCGTCACGCAGTGGAACAAGCCCGCCGACATGGACGTCACCGAGTACGACTACTGGCTCAGCCACATCACCTACGACGGCGTGGAGTCCGGCCAGCAGATCGGCGACGCGCTGGCCGAGGCGATCGGCGGCTCCGGTGGCATCATCGCCCTGCAGGGCATCCTCGACACGGCCGCGGCGAAGGACCGGTTCGCGGGCCTGCAGGCGTCGCTGGAGGCGAACCCGGAGATGCAGCTGCTCGACGACCAGACCGCGAACTTCTCGCGCTCCGAGGCGCTCGACGTCACCAAGACACTGCTCACCAAGCACGGCGACGACATCAAGGGCATCTGGGCCGCCAACGACGACATGGCGCTCGGCGCTCTCGAGGCGCTGCAGCAGGCCGGCAAGGAGGGCGAGGTGGCCGTCGTCGGCATCGACGCCGTGCCGGACGCGCTCACCGCGATCGAGGACGGCAGCATGACCGCGACCGTCTCGAGCGACGGCCCGTGGCAGGGCGGCATCGGCCTGGCGATCGGCTACTGCGTCGCCACCGGTGAGCTCGCCGTCGACGACATCGACACCGAGAACCGCGCGTTCTTCGCCGAGCAGTTCCTCATCACCGAGGAGAACGTCGCGGAGTTCACGTCCCCGGAGACCGACCCGGCCGACTTCGAGTGCGGGAACGTCTTCAACCGCGTGGCCGGCTCCCTGTAATGACCATGACATCCCCTGCCGAGGACGTCGAGGTGGTCGCAGCGCGTCCCCAGCCTCGGCGGGGGATGTCGTTCCGGGACGCCGGGCCACCGGTCGCGCTCGTCGTGATCACCGCGGCCTTCGCGATCCTGAGCCCGGCCTTCCGCACCGTCGGGAACGTCCAGAACATCGTGGACGCCGCGGCGGTGCTCGCCGTCGTCACCTGCGGCATCACCTTCGTGCTGATGATGGGGTCGATCGACCTCTCGGCCCCCGGGGTGATGGGCGCCGCCGCCATCGCGGTGGCGCTGCTGGTGGCCAACAACCGCAACGACTCCGACCTCGGGCTGATCGGCGTGCTGACCGCCGTGCTGCTGGCCGCGGCCCTCGGCGCGCTGAGCGGGCTGGCACTGGTGCTGCTGAAGGTGCCGTCGTTCATGACGACGCTCGGGGTGTCCGCCGTGGGCCTGGGCCTGGCGACGCTGATGTTCAACGGTGTGCAGCCCAACATCACCGACGGGATGCTCGAGAGCTGGGCCGTCGAGCGGTTCCTCGGCTTCAGCTACCTGGCATGGATCGCGCTCGGTTGCGTGCTCCTGGGCTACGGCATCCAGCGCTACACCCGGCTCGGCCGCTACGCGTTCGCGATCGGCGGTGCCGAGGAGGTGCTCTCGCTCTCCGGCGTGCGGGTGAAGCCCTACAAGGTCGCGGTGTTCACGCTGGCAGGCGCGTTCTACGGGCTGGGCGGCGTGATGGTGACCAGCCAGCTCGGGGCCGGGCTCGTGCAGGCCGGCAAGGGCTACGACTTCTCCGCCATCACCGCCGCCGTCGTCGGCGGCACGCTCCTCACCGGCGGCCGGGGCGGCATCCTCCACTCCGCCGTCGGGGTGCTGCTCATCATGGTCCTCACCAACGGCCTCGTGCAGGTGGGCGTGAGCCCCTACTGGCAGGGCGGCGTGCAGGGCCTCATCGTCGTCGCCGCGGTGGCCGCCGCGGTGATCCCGCAGCGGCGCAGGAACCAGGTGACCAAGTGAGCGTCGACGCCGAGCCCGAGATCGGCACGCCTCCGACGGCGGCCGTGCCCGCCCTCGAGGTGCGCGGGCTGGTCAAGCACTACCCCGGGGTGAAGGCGCTCGACGGCGTCGACCTCGTCGTGCGGCAGCACGAGGTGCTCGGCCTCGCCGGTGAGAACGGCGCCGGCAAGTCGACGCTGCTGAAGGCGCTGGTCGGCCTGGTCCGGCCCGACGCCGGCGAGATCTACGTGCGTGGCGAGAAGGTGCGGCTGCGCAGCGTGGTCGACGCCGCGAACCACGGCATCGGGATGGTGTTCCAGGAGCAGTCGCTGGTGCCGAACCTCACCGCCGCGGAGAACATCGTGCTCGGCTCGGAGGGTGCGCGGCGTGCGTCGCGGGTTCTACCGGTGGGACACGATGCGTGCCCTGGCGCAGGAGCAGCTCGACAAGATCGGGTCGAGCATCGACCCGCTGGCCCGCACCGACTCCCTCACCTTCGCCGACCGGCAGATGGTGGAGATCGCCAAGGTGCTGCGCATCGAGCAGCGCAGCCAGCACCCGCCGGTGATCATCCTCGACGAGCCGACGTCGGTGCTCGAGTCGAAGGAGATCGAGACCCTCTTCACCCAGGTGCGGCGGCTGCGCGAGTTCGCCTCGGTGGTGTTCGTGTCGCACCGGCTCGACGAGGTGCTCGACGTGTGCGACCGGGTGAGCGTGCTGCGCAGCGGCGAGTCGGTCGGCGAGGTGGCCACCGCCGGCGCCGAGCCCGCCGAGCTGCACCGGATGATGATCGGCTCCACCGGCTCCGACGACCACTACCACGGCGGCGCCGTCCAGCGCGCCGAGGAGACGGCCGAGCCGCGGCTCCGGGTGCGCGGCCTCTCGGGCCGCACCTTCCGCGACGTCGACCTCGACGTGCATGCGGGCGAGATCGTGGCCATCGTCGGCGTGCACGGCTCGGGCCGCGAGGACGTCTGCCGCGCGCTGTTCGGGGCCGAGCCCACCAGTGCCGGCGAGGTGAACCTCGACGGCAAGCGGCTCGACCTCTCCAGCACCCGCGCCGCTTGCGCCGCCGGCGTCGGCTACGTGCCGGCCGAGCGCAAGGTCGAGGGCATGGTCGGCCCGATGTCGGTGGCCGAGAACATGACGCTCACCAAGCAGAAGTCGCGCTGCACCGGCCCGCTGGTGTCGCGGCGCAAGCAGAGCTCGCTGGTGGACAGCTGGATCGAGCGGCTCTCGATCCGCACCCCGCACCGGGGCACCGCGATCCAGCGGCTCTCGGGCGGCAACCAGCAGAAGGTCGTGCTGGCTCGCTGGCTGGTGTCGGGCGACGTCGGGTTGCTGCTGCTCGACCACCCGACCCGCGGCCTCGACATCGGCGCCCGCTCGGAGGTGTACCGGCTGATGCGCGAGCTCGCCGGCAACGGGGTGGCGACGGTGCTGCTCGCCGACAGCCTCGAGGAGGCGATCGGGATGGCCGACCGGGTCGTGGTGATGAGCGACGGCCGGGTCACCACCGAGATCGGCTGCCCGTCCGGCGACAAGCCGACGCCGCTCGACCTCGTGAAGGAGATGGTCTGAGATGTCGACGCCCGTGATCGCCAAGCCGGCGTCGGACGCCGTCGCCGTCAAGGGGCCCGGCGTCTCGCAGCGGCTCACCTCGTTCATGCCGGTGATCGCGCTGGTGGGACTGCTCGCGGCACTCACCATCGCCGACCCCGACTTCCTCACCCAGCGCAGCCTCACCGCGGCGGCCCGGACGTCGTCACCGCTCATCGTGCTGGCGGCCGGCGCCACCCTCGTGGTGCTGTGCGGCGGCATCGACTTGTCGATCGCGGCGATGGCGTCGCTGTCGACGGTGTTCTTCGCGCTCTGGCTGCCCGACCTCGGCGGCCTCACCACCCCGGCGGTGATCGCCGTGGCCGCGGGCATCGGCGCGGTGCAGGGCATCGCCCACGTGCTGCTCCGCATCCCGTCGTTCATCGTGACCCTCGGCGGCATGAGCATCTTCTCCGCCGTGGCGCTGGTGATCTCCGACGCCGGGCCGGTGCGCATCGTCGACCGCGAGGCCACCGCCTGGCTCAAGCTCTACGTGGCCGGCTACGTGCCGATGGCGTTCGCCGTCGCCGTGCTCGTGGTGGCGGCGATCGCACTGGTGCTGAAGCTGACGCCGCTGCAGACCTGGGTCAGCGCCACCGGCTACTCCGAGTCGGCAGCGCGGCTGGCCGGCACGCCGGTCGACCTCGTCAAGGTCGGGGCGTTCGCCGTCTCCGGTGCCTGCGCCGGCCTGGCGGCCGTGATGCTCGTGGCCCGCAACTTCAGCGGCAGCCCCACCATGGCCGACAACCTGCTGCTGCCTGCCGTCGCGGCGATCGTCGTCGGCGGCACCGCGATCACCGGCGGCCACGGCAGCCTGTGGCGCAGCCTCGCCGGCGCCCTCGTGATCACGCTGCTGCGGGTCGGCCTCCCGATCGTCGGCGTGCCGTCGGCGTGGGAGCAGATCCTCTACGGCGCGATCATCGTCGTCGCCGTCGCGCTGACCCTCGACCGCTCGAAGGTGCTGATCATCAAGTAGCGCCGTCCCTGTCTCCATCGCGATACCCCACCACCAGGAAGGCCCCCATGTCCCACGACCGCCCCGACCTCCTGCCCGCCGTCTCCTCGTTCCTCTCCTCGCCCAAGCAGCTGCTGATCGACGGCGAGTGGGTCGACGCGAAGGACGGCCAGACGTTCGACACCGTCAACCCCGCCACCGAGGAGGTGCTGGTCCAGGTCGCGCAGGCCTCCGCCGTCGACGCCGACCGTGCCGTGGTGGCGGCCCGCAACGCCTTCGAGTCGGGCTCGCCGTGGTCACGGATGACCCCGCGCGAGCGCTCGCACCTGCTGTGGCGCATCGGCGACCTGATCGACGAGCGCGCCGAGGAGTTCGCCCAGCTCGAGTCGCTCGACAACGGCAAGAGCCTCGCGTCGGCACGCGGCGACGTCGGCGTGGCCGCCGAGCTGTTCCGCTACTTCGCCGGCTGGGCCACGAAGATGGAGGGCACCACCATCCCGATGTCGGTGCCCGGCCGGGAGTTCCACGCCTACACCCGGCGCGAGGCCATCGGCGTCGTCGCCGGCATCGTGCCGTGGAACTTCCCGCTCACCATGGCCGCGTTCAAGGTCATCCCGGCCATCACCGCCGGCAACACCGTGGTGCTCAAGCCCGCCGAGCAGACGCCGCTCACCGCGCTGCGGCTCGGCGAGCTGCTGCTCGAGGCCGGCGTGCCCGCCGGCGTCGTCAACGTGCTGCCCGGCTTCGGCGACGCGGGCGCGGCGCTGGTCGACCACGACGGCGTCGACAAGGTGGCGTTCACCGGCAGCACCGAGGTGGGCAAGAAGATCGCCGCCGGTGCGTCGAAGAACCTCAAGAAGGTCTCGCTCGAGCTCGGCGGCAAGGCGCCCAACATCGTGTTCGCCGACGCCGACCTCGACGCCGCGATCGCCGGCGCCGCGCTGGCCGGCTACTTCAACGAGGGCCAGTGCTGTGTCAACGGCTCGCGGCTCTACGTGCAGCGCGCCGTGTTCGACCAGGTGATCGACGGCGTCGCCGCCGCGGCCCGGGCCATCACGGTGGGCGACGCGTTCGACCCGGCCACCACGATGGGCCCGCTGGTCTCCCAGGAGCAGCACGAGAAGGTCATGGGCTACGTGCGGGGCGCGGTCTCCGACGGCGCCACGATCACCGCCGGCAGCCCCGACCCCGCCGCCGACCGCGGCTACTTCTTCTCGCCGACGCTCATCACCGACGTCACCGAGCAGATGGCCGTGCAGACCGACGAGATCTTCGGTCCGGTGATCACCGCGATCCCGTTCGACACCGAGGACGAGGTGGTCGCCGCCGCCAACAACACCGTGTACGGCCTCGCCGCGGGTGTGTGGTCGCGCGACCTCGGCACCGCCCACCGGGTCGGCAGCAAGCTCAAGGCGGGCACGGTCTGGCTCAACACCTGGCACGCCGACGACGTCGTGCTGCCGCGAGGTGGCTTCAAGCAGTCCGGCTGGGGCCGGGAGCTCGGGTCGTTCGGCCTCGACGACTACACCGAGCTCAAGACCGTCATCGCCGAGCTCCGCTGATGGACGGAGTGCTGGGCGGCCACCGCGTCGTCCCGGTGGTCGTGCTCGACGACCCGGGACGCGCGGACGACCTCGGCGCGGCCCTGGTGGCGGGTGGCCTGCCCGTCGCCGAGGCGACGTTCCGCACGCCGCAGGCGGCCGCCGTGCTGCGCCGGCTGGCCGAGCGGGACGACCTGCTGGTGGGGGCCGGCACCGTGATCCGGGCCGAGCAGGTCGACCAGGCCCACGACGCCGGCGCCCGGTTCGTGGTGTCGCCGGGGCTGAGCGCCGCCGTCGTCCGCCGCTGCCAGGCCCTCGGCCTGCCGGTGTTCCCCGGGGTCAGCACGCCCACCGAGATCATCGCCGCGCTCGACCTCGGGCTCGACGTGCTCAAGTTCTTCCCGGCCGAGGCCAACGGCGGGCTGGCCACGGTGAAGGCGCTCGCCGCGGCCTTCCCCGACGTGCGGTTCGTGCCCACCGGCGGCATCACCGCCGACACGGCCCCGTCCTACCTCTCCCACCGCGCCGTCGCCGCCGTCGGCGGCAGCTGGATGGTGGCCCCCGACCTGCTGGCCGCCGGGCAGTGGGACGAGGTCGCCGCCCGGTGCGCCGCCACCGTCGGGTTGCAGGGAGCGTCGGCGTGACTGTGCCCCGGGCTGACTGCCGGGCGGCCGCGCGCGTAGCCGATCGAGTCTCCCCGCCCCGACACGAATCGTTCGATCGAACGGGAACGACACCGAAAGAGCCCAGAAACCGCGCACCAACCGTTCGATCGAACGATTCGTGCGGCCGACCGGCCCCGCAGACCGGTCACGAGACGCCCAGGGAGCCCCCGCATGATCGAGACCCGGCCGGCCGAGGAGTGCGAGCTCGACGTCGTCGCGCTCGGCGAGGTGATGCTGCGGCTCGACCCGGGCGAGGGCCGGGTGCGCACCGCGCGCCGGTTCGAGGCGTGGGAGGGCGGCGGTGAGTACAACGTGGCCCGCGGGCTGCGCAAGGTGTTCGGACTGCGCGCCGGCGTGGTCACCGCGTTCGCCGACAACGAGGTCGGCCGGCTGGTGGAGAACCTGATCATGCAGGGCGGCGTCGACACCTCGCTGATCCGCTGGGCCGAGTACGACGGCATCGGGCGCACCGTGCGCAACGGGCTCAACTTCACCGAGCGCGGGTTCGGCGTGCGCGGCGCCGTCGGCGTCTCCGACCGTGCCGGCACCGCCATCGCCCAGATGGCGCCCGGCACCGTGGACTGGGACGACCTCTTCGGACGCCGGGGCGTGCGCTGGCTCCACACCGGCGGCATCTACGCCGCCCTGTCGGAGGCCTCCGCCGCCGTGGCCGAGGAGGCCATGGCCGCGGCCCGCCGTCACGGCACCGTGGTGTCGTTCGACCTCAACTACCGGCCGAGCCTGTGGGCCGGCATCGGCGGCCCGGAGCGGGCCCGCGACGTCAACACCCGCCTCGCCGCCCACGTCGACGTGATGATCGGCAACGAGGAGGACTTCACCGCGGCGCTCGGGTTCGACGTCGAGCACGTCGACGAGCACCTGCGCGAGCTGCCGATGGACAGCTTCGCCGCGATGGTCGGCACGGTGGCCGACAAGATGCCGTGGCTCCAGGTGATCGCCACCACCCTGCGCACCGTGCACAACGCCAGCGACAACGACTGGCAGGCCATCGCGTGGTCGCGCGAGACCGGCGTGCTCGCCTCGGCGGCCCGCGACCACCTCGCCATCCACGATCGCGTCGGCGGCGGCGACGGCTTCGCCTCCGGGCTGGTGTACGGCCTGCTCACGGGCGAGCACCTGCAGACCTGCCTGGAGTACGGCGCCGCCCACGGCGCGCTGGCCATGACCACACCCGGCGACACCTCGATGGCCTCCCGCGCCGAGGTGCTCGCCCTCGCCAGCGGCGGCAGCGCCCGGGTCCGCCGCTGAGCCCACGCTGTAACACGTCGTCCAGTGGCCTAGGGACCCGTTCGAACGGGTCCCTAGGTACTCGGACGGCGTGTTACAGCGCAGCGTCCGCCGTCAGGACGACGTCACCCGGTCGCCGCCCCGAACCAGCGCGACAGCTGCGCGTGCAGGTCGTCGGGGTCGTCGCCCGCCCACACCACGTAGCCGTCCGGCCGGAGCAGCAGTGCCGGCGCCTCGAGCTCCTCGCTGGAGTCGACCACGTGGTCGACCCGGTCGGCCCATCCCGCCACCGAGAGGCGCCCGGTCTGGTCGAGGAGCAGGCCGCGGCCGTCGTGCATGAGGCCGTAGAGGCGACCGCGCCGTAGCTCCACGTCGCGCTGCCGGCGCCCGACAAGCCGGTGCTCGGACCCGAAGTCGTAGCGGATCCCGATCGCGGTGACCTTCTCGATCAGGTACCGGTTCACCTCGTCGATGTCCATCAGCTCCGACAGCAGCCGCCGCACCGCCTGGGGCCCCGGCTCGACGGACAGGAGCTCGTTCTGGGCGCGGGTGTTGACCAGCACGTCCTCCGCCACCGGACGCCGCTCGGTCTCGTAGCTGTCGAGCAGGTCCTCCGGTGCCCAGCCGGCCAGCGCGGCCGCCAGCTTCCAGCCGAGGTTGAACGCGTCCTGGATGCCGAGGTTCATCCCTTGGCCGCCCAACGGGGGATGGATGTGGGCCGCGTCCCCGGCCAGCATCACGCGGCCGACCCGGTAACGGTCTGCCAGGCGGGTGGCGTCGCCGAAGCGCGACAGCCAGCGTGGTGAGTGCACGCCGAAGTCGGTGCCGGCGAACGCTCGGAGCCGTTGCCTCACGTCCTCGAGGGTCGGGGGAACCGTGGGGTCCTCGGCCACGGCCGCGGCGGGCACGACCACGCGGAACACGTCGTCGCCGATCGGTCCGACGCCGAACCCCCGGTGGGTCTTGCGGACCTCGGCGACGACCTCGGTCACGGTGTCGGTCGGCACGTCGACCCGCATCTCGCCCGAGAGCCACTCGTTCCGCGACGGCTCTCCGGGGAAGCCGACGCCGAGCAGCTTGCGCACGGTGCTCCGGCCGCCGTCACACCCGACCAGGTAGCGGGCCCGCAGCTCGGTGCCGTCGGCCAGCGTGGTCGTGACGCCGTCGTCGTCCTGGTCGATCCCGACCACGGCGACGCCGCGGCGGAGGTCTGTGCCGAGCTCGACGGCACGCTCCTCGAGGAGCCGGTCGGTGAGGGTCTGCGGGATGCCGAGGATGTAGGAGTGCGCCGTGTCCATCCCGTCCGGCCACGGCTTGGCGATGCCGGCGAAGTAGCCGCCGAGCTGGAACGTCGTGCCGAGCGACAGGAACCGATCCAGCAGACCGCGCTGGTCCATCACCTCGATGCTGCGGACGTGGAGCCCCAGCGACCGCACCTGCGGGGCGGGCTCGGCGTCGCGCTCCAGCACGAGCACGTGCCGGCCGTGCAGGCGCAGCTCGCTCGCCAGCATCAAGCCGGTCGGTCCGGCGCCGACGACGACGACATCGATCACAGACGATCCCTCCCTCGGGGCAGGGTGCGATACCCCGGGCCTTCCCACCCCCCTGCCACTTAGGCCTAGGTGCGCGACTCGATGAGGGCCGCCACACCGTCGGTCAGGCGTTCCAGGCCGAACCGGTAGGCGTGCACCGGGTCGTGTGCCGCCTGGTGCTCCTCGCCGGCGGCCTGGCCCACCCGCGACGCGACGGGGAACCGGTCGGGACCCATGACGGCGGCGAGAGCGGGCCCCGCGACCGCCCACCACTGGGCGTCGGTGAGGCCGGTGCGGCGCTCGGTGCTCGCCGCCTCGACCCGGCGGCGAGCCAGCCCCTCGACGTGCGTGTGCACCAGGGTCAGCACGGCGTCCATCTCGACGTCGGTGAGGCGGCAGCCGTCGAGCACCCGCAGCTCGAGGTCGTACTTGGCGATGGCGTTCGGACCGAGCGGGGGGCGGCCGGTGAACACCTGCAGGATCCACGGATGGCGCTCGTAGAGCTGCCAGCTCACCTCGGCGACCCGGCGCAGCCCCGCCGCCCAGCTGCCGTCGGCGTCGTCGAGGGCGGGGAGGGTCTCGGCGTAGGCCCGGTCGAGCATCGCCTCGATCAGCTCGGCCCGGGAGGCCACGTAGGTGTACAGCGACATCGTGCCCACCTCGAGCCGCTCGGCCACCCGCCGCATCGAGAGCGTGGCCAGGTCGAGGTCGGCGTCGGCGAGCTCGATCGCCGCGTCGACCACCTCGGCGGTGCTGAGCGCCTGCTTGGGGCCGCGCCGCGGCCGCTCCGAGGTGCCCCAGAGCAACGCGACGGTCCGGGCGGGGTCACCGCGTCCGCTGCTGTCGGTCGTCATGGGCGAGAGCCTATCGAACTATCCCGTACGGCATACGGAGAAGCGTGCTATGGTTCACCGTAGGGTGTACGAAGATACGGGAGGACGACCCCCATGACCACAGCCGAACAGCTCGACCGCCTCATCGACGCCGGCCTGCCCGACGTCGCCGGCGTGACGGCCGACGTGCTCGTGGCGCACGCCGCCCGCCTGCCCGACGAGCCCGGGACGGTGCTCGCCGTGCACCCGTCGCTGGCCGCACCGCGCCGGCTGGCGACGCTCCTGCGCCACGAGGGCAAGCCCGGCTTCGTCGTCACCGACATGCCGGACCTCGACGAGTTCGTGCCCATCAAGGAGGTGCACCTTCCCGACGCTCCGCTCTACCTCCTCCACGAACCGGCGCGAGGCGACGGCATGAGCAACTGGTCCCCGGACGAGGCGCTGCCGGCGATCCTCGGCGTCGGCCGCAGCCCGATGACGGTCAACGAGGGGATCAGCTGGCTGCTCCAGGACCCGAAGGTCCTGGAGCGCAACCACTGCTTCATGACCATCGGCTCGCGCAAGCCGAAGGACAAGGGGCTCGATGCCCGGACGCCGGCGATCTGGCTCAGCAACGGGACCGGTCGCGACGGAGGCTCCCGCAGGAACGCACCCAAGGTCGGCTGGTGCTGGGCCGGCAACCGCCACACGTGGCTGGGGTTCGCCTCCACCAGCCACCGCATCGCGTGACCGTGCCGTAGAGGTGGGAGTAGACGCCGGCACGGCCCCGGTGACCGCGCGGGTGCGAGAGTGGACGGGTGACGGACCCGACGACGCCCGCCCGCAACTGGGCGGGCAACGTCCACTACCGCGCGTCGTCCCGGTTCACGCCCTCCTCGCTGGCCGAGCTGCGCGACATCGTGGTCTCGCACGACCGGGTCAAGGCGGCAGGCACCGGTCACTCGTTCAACGACTCCGCCGACTCCGATGACGTCCAGGTGTCGCTCGAGCGGATGCCCGACGAGCTGCACCTCGACGACGCCACCGGCGTGGTGAGCGCGCCGGGTGGCGCCACCTACGCGCGGGTGTCGGCCTTCCTGCACGAGCGGGGGCGGGCGCTGCGCAACCTCGCGTCGCTACCGCACATCTCGCTGGCCGGCGCCGTGCAGACCGGCACTCACGGCTCCGGCGTCGGCAACCCGGCACTGGCGGGCGACGTGGCCGCGGTGCACCTGGTCGACGCCGCCGGCGAGGAGCGGGTGGTGCGGGAGGGCGAGGCCGACTTCGACGCCGTCGTCGTCGGGCTCGGGGCGTTCGGGGTCGTGCACCGGATCGACCTGCACACGGTGCCGGCCTTCGACCTCGAGCAGCGGGTCTACCAGGGACTCGGCTGGGAGGCGTTCCTGCCGCGCTTCGAGCAGGTGATGGGCTGCGCCTACAGCGTCAGCGTCTTCACCAACTTCGAGCCGCACGGCACCGAGCAGGTGTGGGTGAAGCGGGTGCCCGACGCCGAGCTCGACGTCGACCGGCCCTCCGCGATGCTGCACGACCTCGGCGCGCACGAGGCCGCGGAGGCCCTGCACATGCTGCCCGGCGTGGCGGCCGACCACGTGACCGCGCAGCTGGGGGAGCGCGGACCCTCGCACGAGCGGCTGCCGCACTTCCGCAGCGAGTTCCGGCCCGGACGGGGCGACGAGATCCAGTCCGAGTACCTGCTCGACGCCGCCGCGGCGGTGGAGGCGATCGAGGCGGTGCGCGCGCTCGGCCCGAAGGTGGGCTCGCTCCTGCACTGCGCCGAGATCCGCCGGGTGGCCGCGGATTCCGCGTGGTTGAGCCCGTCCGGCGGTCGCGACAGCGTCGCGCTCCACTTCACCTGGCAGCTCGACGTCGACGCCGTGCACGCCGTCGTGCCCGACCTGGAGGCCGCGCTGCTGCCGCTCGGCGCCCGCCCGCACTGGGGCAAGGTGTTCACCTGCGGCCCGGACGAGCTGCGACGCGCCTACCCCCGGCTCGACGACTTCGCGGGCGTCGTCGCCCGCCGGGACCCCGAGGGGCGGTTCGGCAACGACTTCCTGCGCCGGGTGCTCGGCCGGTGAGCGGGTCGCACCGCGCGCACGCGTCGCGCGCCCCTCGGCCGCTGCGCATCGCGGCGCTCGTCGTCGTCGCGCCGCTCGTCGTCGCCACCCTGGCCGCGATGGTGTGGCTGTGGCCGGGCGACCTGCCGGCCGCGGACGAGGGTGAGGGCGTCGAGCAGTTCGAGGGCGTCGTCGAGCGGGTGGTGAGGGAGGAGTGCCCGGAGGGCGCAGAGGACCCTGAGGGCGCCGGCCAGGCCACGGAGACGAACGGCTGCGGGCGCGCCGTCGTCCAGCTCTCGACGGGGAGCGACGAGACGGTCGAGACCTTGCTGCCCAACGGCCCCGGGGCGCCGGAGGTCGACGAGGGCGACGAGGTGGTGCTGATCCGCTCGGAGACGCCGGACGGGCTCGTGTACTCGATCGTCGACCACCAGCGCCTCGGCGGGCTGTGGGTGCTGGCGATCGTGTTCGCCGTGACCGTGGTCGTGTTCGGCCGGTTGCGAGGGCTGAGCGCGTTGTTCGGCCTCGCGGTCACCTTCGTGCTGCTCCTGTTCTTCGTGGTGCCGGCGATCCTCACCGGTGAGCCGCCGCTGCTGGTGGCGATCGTCGGGTCGGCGGCGATCGCGCTCACCGTCCTCTACCTCACCCACGGCTTCTCCCTGCTCACCACCGTGGCGGTGGTCGGCACGCTCGGCGAGCCTCGCGCTCACCGGGGTGCTCGCCTTCCTCAGCGTGGGCGCGCTGCACCTCACCGGCGTCACCGACGACGTCTCGGCCTACCTCGTCACGACCTCGGGCCTCAGCACCGAGGGGCTGCTGCTGGCCGGCATCGTGATCGGGTCGCTCGGCGTCCTCGACGACGTCACGGTCACCCAGGCCGCGACCGTCGACGAGCTGGCGCGCGCGAACCCGGGCTCCGGGGCGCTCGACCTCTACCGCGCCGCCAGCCGGGTGGGCCGCTCCCACATCGCCTCGGTGATCAACACGATCGTGCTGGCCTACGCGGGCTCGGCGCTGCCGCTCATGATCATCATCGTCTCGCAGCGCGACTCACCCGGCGACGTCGTGACCGACCAGATCATCGCGCAGGAGATCGTCCGCAGCATCGTGGCCACCCTGGGCCTCATCGCCGCCGTGCCGATCACCACCGCGCTCGCCGCGCTGGTCTCGCGCGAGGCCCGGCGCCTGGGCGGGTTCGCCGACCCGGGGCTGGACGCGGCCTAAGCCGGGTAGGTCTCGGCACGCAGCAGCCGGGCGAGGTGCGCGGCGTTGCGCGCCGCTGTCTGGGTGGTGCCGGCGGTCTTCTCCGGGACCTCGGGGAGGTCGTGGTAGTCGACCGACCCCATCGCCTCGCCCACCCAGTAGGTGACCGCCTGTGCGGGGATCGTGAAGCCGACGTCGCTCAGGGCCTGGAAGAGCTCGGCGGAGACGTGGTGCGCGCCGTCCTCGTTGCCGACGACCGCGACCACGGCCACCTTCCCGAACAGCACGGGCCGGCCGTCGTCGTCGGTGACGGCCAGCTCGTTGTCGAGCCGCTCCAGCACCATCTTGGACACCGAGCCGGGCTGACCCATCCAGATCGGGGTGGCGAGCACGAGCACGTCGGCGGCAAGCACCTTCTCCCGCAGCGCCGGCCACGCGTCGCCGTCACCCTCGTCGCCGGTGACGCCGAAGCGGACGTCGTGGTCGACCACGCGCACCACCTCACCGTCGACGCCGAGCGAGCGCAGCTGGTCGAGCACCTCGGTGCCGAGCTTCTGCGAGCTGGACGGCGCCGGCGACTTCCTGAGCGAGCAGGCGAGGACGAGGGCGGAGAGGTCGGAGGCCATCGGTCCACTGTCGCTCGCCCCGGCCCGTCGTCTCAGCCCCCAAGGGGTGATCATCGCCGGGCTAGCGTGGCGTCATGACAGCCGACGAGAGCACGCGCAGCCAAGGCCGCCGAGCTGCTGCGGCTCCACCAGGACGCGAAGCTGCTGTCGGTGGTGAACGTGTGGGACGTGGTCAGCGCCCGCACCGTCGCCGCCGTCGAGGGCACGGCCGCGCTGGCGACCGCGAGCCACTCGATCGCGGCCTCCTTCGGCTACCAGGACGGCGAGAACATCCCGGTCGACCTGATGCTCGAGCAGGTCGGGCGGATCGTGGCCGCCACCGACCTGCCGGTGACCGCCGACCTCGAGGGCGGCTACGGCGACGCGGCGGAGACGATCCGGCGGGCGATCGGCGTCGGCGTCGTCGGCGCCAACATCGAGGACCAGCTGAAGCCGGTGGCCGACGCCGCCCGCGCAGGTGGAGGCGATCATGAAGGTGGCCGAGGAGGAGGGCGTCGACTTCGTGCTCAACGCCCGCACCGACGCCTTCGCGCTCAACCGCAAGGGCGACCCGGCCGAGAACCTCGCCACCGCCGTCGAGCGCGGGAAGGCGTTCCTCGACGCCGGCGCCCCCGTCGTCTTCGTGCCGGCCCGGCTCACCGAGGAGCAGATCACCACGCTCGTCGACGCCTTCGGGCAGCGCCGGCTCACCACCATCGGTGTCCCCGGCACGCCGGCGTCGCAGTGGCAGGAGGCCAACGGCGTCGCCCGCATCTCCTTCGGCCCGCTCTCCCAGAACGTCGCGCTCACCGCGCTCCAGGAGCTCACCGAGGACGTCGTGCAGCGGGGCGGCGGCGTCCCGGAGAACCTGCGGCTCCTCAACTGAGGCCCGGTCGGCCGTGACACCCGCGGTCGCCTTCGCGCTGGCGGCGGCGCTCCACGCGGGCTTCCAGCTCACCGTGACCCTGTTGGTGTACCCGTCGCTCGCGTCGCGGGGCGCCGAGGAGTGGCGCACCGCCCACGCCCATCACTCCCGGGCGATCACCCCGCTCGTGGCCGCGGTCTACGGCGTCCTGGTCGTCGCGGGCGCGCTGCTCGTCCTGCGAGGCCCGGGTTCACTGGGGTGGGTCGCCCTCGGGAGCACCGCCGTCGCCCTGACCCTCACTGCCGCCGTGGCCGCCCCGCTCCACGGCCGGCTCGGCTCGCACGACGACCGCCTGGTGGCCCGGCTCCTCCTCGCCGACCGTGCGCGCTGTGCCGCCGCGGTAGTCGGGGCGCTGGCCGCGGCCGTCGCCGTGGTCGGTGGGTGAGCACACGGACGAGGGTACTCAGGTCGGCGTCGAGCCGCCGGCCACCTCGTAGCTCCACACCTCGCTGTGGGAGGAGACGGGCTTCGGCGCCTCGCCGCCGGCCCGCTCCACCGCGGACCGGTGACCCTCGGCGAACCCAGGCGAGCTCACCCACGCCTCGAACGCCGCCTCGTCACGCCACCGCGTGATCACCAGCCACTGGTCGCGGTCGTCCGTGGGCCGCAGCAGCTCGAAGCCCTCGAACCCGTCGGCGTCGTCCACCGCACCGGCGCGCGCGGCAAACCGGTGGGCGAGCTCGTCGCCGGAGCCGGGCGGCACGGTGATGGCGTTGATCTTGATCGCAGTCACCCGCCCAGTCTTTCAGTGCCGCAGCCCTGCTGAGGCTTCCGGTTCTTCCCGGTCACTCGGGACTCGAGACTCATGTGCCGGGTGTGCGCGCGGTGGATGCTGCCGTCACCGACGAGGAAGGAGCGGCTATGCACGCGTTGCGTCTGGCGGCTGGAGGGGTAGCGCTGGCGATCGTCGTCGTCACCGCCGCACCAGCGATGGGTGACATCGGTACCGGTGGCGATGACTCGATCAGAGGCGGGCCAGGGCCCCAACTGGATCGAGGGTCGAGCCGGAAACGATCGGCTCCGCGGCGGCCCAGGCAACGACCGCCTGCTCGGCCAGCAGGGTCGTGACCTCATCTGGCCGGGGCCCGGGGCCGATCGAGCCCGTGGCGGGGGCGCTCCGGACCAGATCTTCCTGCGAGTCGACGGCCGGTCCGACCGCGTGGACTGCGGGACCGGGACCGACCTCGCGATGTACGCGGGTCGGAAGGATCCGGCCGACCGGCTCCGGCGCTGCGACCGGGTCTGGACCCAGGTCTCGACTCCCGCGTGCGTCACTCCGGGCGAGTGGCGTCGCGTCGAGGTGGGGATGCCGAAGTGGCGCGTCCACCGGATCTTCGAGAACGAGGGGGAGCCCGGCATCCGGCGCAACCCTCGGGACTTCTCACGCTCCTACCTCCAGTGCCGGTCCGGTGACCCGCTCTGGGAGGAGTGCTACGCCGACCTGGACTTCGTGGTCGGCGGCAACGGCGTCGCCCGGCTCGCGGGCATGTTCTGGGAGTCCATCTGCTGGTCCGGCTGAGACACGCGCCGAGGGTCTAGTCCGCTCGTCGTTCCTTCCGCCGACGGCGCAGTCGCCGCACCACGAAGTAGGCAACGGCGAGGCCGAGCACGACGTAGACCACATTGGCGACGTCGCCGACGTACTTCTCCACGCGGTGCCACTGCGCTCCGAGCTCGTAGCCCGCGACGATGAGCGCGGAGTTCCAGAGCAGGCTGCCGGCGGCCGTGTAGACGGTGAACCTCACCAGCGGCATGCGGTCGATGCCGGCCGGGATGGAGATGAAGCTGCGCACGCCCGGCACCAGCCGGCCGAGGAAGATCGCGGACCGACCGTGCCGGCCGAACCAGTCGACCGCCCGCTCGACGTCGCGGGCGTGGAGGAGCGGGATGCGCTCGGCGGTGGCGCAGACACGCTCCTGCCCCCACGCCGCCCCGAGCGCGTAGAGCACGAGTGCGCCGAGCAGGGACCCCGCCGTCGCCCAGACGATCGCGGCCACCAGGCCGTAGTGGCCCTCGCTCGCGGTGTAGCCGGCGAGCGGCAGCACCACTTCGCTCGGCACCGGCGGGAACACCGTCTCGAGCGCGGTGGCCATCCCGACCCCGGGGGCGCCCAGCGTCCGCATCAGCCCGACTACGAGGTCGAGCACGGCGTCCATGCCGCGCCAGTGTGCCTGCTCCCTCAGTTTCAACTTATAGCGGTACCGGGGGCTTGCCGCAAGGCCCCGGGGAGGGCTGAGAATCGCCCATCGTGTCGTCTCTCACCACTGAAGTCTTCGCCCTCCCCGACCGCCTCGCCGCCAAGGCCGAGCCCGCCCTCGTCGCCGCCGACGAGGCGCACTTCGCCGCGCTCGCCGCCTCCCTCGAGCACGCCGTCGCCGACCTCACCGACCGCCTCGCCGACGCCCGCCGGCAGACCTTCGAGAGCACCACCGAGTCGCTCGAGCGCGACCAGGAGGTGCGCCGCCTCGCCGCGCGGCTGCGCACCCTGCGCCGCTACGGGCTCGACCTGTGCCTCGGGCACCTGGTGCCCGCCGACGGCGGCGCGCCGGTCTACGTCGGGCGGGCCGGCGTCACCGATCGCGACGGCGCGAGGCTGCTGCTCGACTGGCGCTCACCCGCGGCCGAGCCGTTCTTCGGCGCCACCCACGCCGACCCGATGGGTCTGGCAAGCCGGCGTCGCTACCGGTGGACGAACGGCCGGATCGTCGACTACTGGGACGAGGTGTTCACCGCCGACGGGCTCGACGGCCACGCCGCCTCGCTCGACGACCAGTCCGCGTTCATCGCCAGCCTCGGTGCCAGCCGGTCGGCGCAGATGCGCGACGTGCTCGGCACCATCCAGGCCGACCAGAACGCGATCATCCGCGCCGGCTCGCGCGGCACGCTCGTCGTCGACGGCGGGCCGGGCACCGGCAAGACCGTCGTCGCGCTGCACCGCACCGCGTACCTGCTCTACTCCGACCCCCGGCTCGGGCATCGCCGCGGCGGCGTGCTGTTCGTCGGGCCGAGCCGCCCCTACCTCGCCTACGTGGCCGACGTGCTGCCCAGCCTGGGGGAGGAGGGCGTGCAGACCTGCACGGTGCGCGACCTCGTGCCCGAGGGTGCGTCCGCGGTCCCGGAGACCTCGCCTCGGGTCGCCGCGCTGAAGGCCTCCGCGGCGATGGTGCGCGCCGTCGAGCCCGCCGTCGCGTTGTTCGAGGAGCCGCCCACCACGCCGATGACGGTCGAGACGCCCTGGGCCGACCTCCGGCTCGGCGTCGACGACTGGGCCGAGGCCTTCGACGCCGCCGACCCCGGCACCCCGCACAACGAGGCGCGCGACCAGGTGTGGGAGGCGTTGCTCACGATCCTCACCGACCAGGTGGACGACGAGGTGGTGCCCCCCGACCAGCTGCGCCGGGCGCTGCGGGCGAACGCCGACCTCGTCACCACCTTCGGCCGGGCCTGGCCCCTCATCGACCCCACCGACGTCGTCGAGGACCTCTGGTCGGTGCCCGCCTACCTCCGCCGCTGCGCGCCCTGGCTCTCGGCCGACGAGGTGCGCCTGATCCAGCGCCCCGACCCGCGCGCCTGGACGACGTCCGACCTCCCGCTCCTCGACGCCGCCCGCCTCCGCGTCGGCGACCCCGACTCCTCCCGCCGCCGCCGGCGCGCCGAGGCCCTTGCTGCGGCCGAGCTGGAGGAGAAGAACCGGGTGGTGGAGCACCTGATCGAGACCGACCAGTCCGACCTCAAGATCATGTCGATGCTGCGCGGCGACGACCTCCAAGCCGCACTTGTCGACGACGCCGCACTCCCCACCGCTGACCCGGATCACCTCGCCGGCCCCTTCGCCCACA
This sequence comes from uncultured Actinomycetota bacterium, assembly GCA_963808855.1. Lineage (GTDB taxonomy): Bacteria > Actinomycetota > Actinomycetes > Propionibacteriales > Nocardioidaceae > Nocardioides. Next base: position 377,049 of record CAWEHA010000014.1, read on the forward strand.
TCGTCGTCGACGAGGCCCAGGAGCTCACCGACGCCGAGTGGCAGATGCTCCTCACCCGCTGCCCGTCTCGCAGCCTCACCGTCGTGGGTGACCGCGCCCAAGCCCGCCACGGCTTCACCGAGACCTGGCACGAACGGCTGTCTCGCATCGGCCTCGACCAGATCGACATCGCCGACGCTGTCGGTGAACTACCGGACGCCGGCCGAGGTGATGGCCGAGGCCGAGCCGGTCATCCGAGCCGCCCTCCCCGACGCCAACGTCCCCACGTCGATCCGCGAGACCGGCATCCCCGTCCACCACGGCTCGGTGTCGGAACTGCGACCGCTGCTCGACTCCTGGCTCGAGGAGCACACCGAAGGCACCGCCTGCGTCATCGCGACCGGTGCCATCCCCGACCTGCCAGCCCGAGCCCGCCTCCTCACCCCCGAGCTGGCCAAGGGCCTCGAGTTCGACCTCGTCGTCCTCGTCGATCCGGACTCGTTCGGCGACGGCATCGAGGGCGCCGTCGACCGCTACGTCGCGATGACACGAGCGACGCAGCGGCTCGTGGTGCTGGCCTAGCTGGCAACCTCGTGGTTGAGGTGCGAGGCGCGCCAGCGACGAGCCTCGAAACCTCGAACGCCTGATCGCCAACTACCCCGGCGACATCGAGCGCACCGCATCGACGCGTCACAAACTGGCCGGGACAGCACCGTTCAAGGGACGGCTCTGCAGTTTGTGACGGGTCGATCAACGCCGATGCCAACGCAAGGTCAAGGGCAACGCCCCGGGGCCGGATCCGAACTGAGGAGCAGGTCGACTTGACCAGGTTCGGCACGCGAAAGCAGGAGAGAGCAACCCGGGAAACGCAGGCACTTCAGTGAGCTGAGATCGTTACCGCCTCGTAACCGGAACCCTGTCAACGAAGCCAGATACCAGCCGAGGGGGTGTCGGTGGCGAGTGCTTGGGTAGAGCCATGACCACCACCGCGCAGCCGACGTCGCTGGCCGACGTGCGCGCGCGAAGGTGGCCCGCGACCGGGCCGAGGTCGACGACGTCGTCGCGGTCCTGGACTGGCTCGAGCAGCACCTGGTCGACCCCCGCACCAGCGACGACGTCGCGCTCGCCGGCTACGGCGACGGCGAGCTGCCGCTCGCCGGCGACGGCGCGCCGGCGGTGTCGGAGGCGGCGGTGGTCGAGCTCGTCACCACCCTCGGGCTCTCCGACGGCGCCGGGCGCCACTGGCTCGGCAAGGCGCCTGGAGCTCAAGTACCGGCTGCCGCGGCTGTGGCGCCGGGTGCTGGACCTCGAGGTCGCGCCGTGGCGGGCGTTCCGGGTCGCCGAGGCCACCCGGTCGCTGCCGCTGGACGGTGCCGCGTTCGTCGACCGCGCGGCTCGCGGCGTTCGCGCACTCGCTGTCGTGGGCCCAGCTCGAGCGCACCGTCGAGGCGGCCCGGGCGGAGTTCGACCCCGACGAGGTCGAGCGGCGCCGGACGCGGACCCGCGCCACTTCGACGTCCGCACCGACCAGGCCGGCATCGACGGCTACGTCTACGTCGACGGGCTCCTCGACCCCGCCGACGCCCTCGACCTCGACGCCGCCGTCGCCGCCGGCGCCGCGCAGCTGGCCGACCTCGGCTGCGAGGAGCCGCTCGACGTCCGCCGCTCGATGGCGGTCGGCGAGATCGCCCGCGCCCAGCTCGCCCTCGACCTCGACGACCACGCGACCGGCCGCGGCGGTGACGCTGTACGTGCACCTCGTCCGACGCCGACGTCGCGAGCTCGCCAAACCGACACCCCGGTGCTGGTCGACCAGGTCGCGGACTGGTGCGGCGGCGCCGAGGTCACGATCAAGCCGGTCATCGACCTCAACGAAGCCCGATCGGTCGCACGGCTACGTCCCCACCGACCCGGTCGCCGAGCGCGTCCGGCTCGACCTGGCCGCAGTGCGTGTTCCCGTTCTGCACCAGACGAGCCAGACGCTGCGACCTCGACCACCGCGTCCCGTACGGCCCGACGGCCCGACCTCGCACCTCGAACCTCGCGCCGCTGTGTCGAACCCACCACCGCATGAAGACCTTCTCCGGCTGGACCTACGAGCCCGCCGCCACCACCGAGCACCGGCGTCCCGACCGCCTTCACCTGGACCAGCCCCACCGGCGACCGGTTCCGGGTCGACCAGCACGGCTCGCCCGCTCCACCCGAGACCCTGACCACCCCGCCCCACACCCCGCCGCCACGGCGGGGTTCGTGGTGAGCCCGCACGAGCATCGACCCGGGTGCACCGCCTGGCCGGCAAGGGGAACCTCGGCGATCGGATCCGCCCGATGATGCCGATGGTCGGGCGGGTGAGTGGCTCAACACTTGAGGGGTACCCGGTCACGGCGGCGGTCTTGATCCGCGGGTGCGCATTCGGCTAGCTCGTCCCATAGCGGGGGCGCGTCACGACGAGCGCCACAATGCTGAGCACTGCGAAGACACCGTCAGGGATCCACGTGCCCAGCAGGATGCAATGGGCGAGGAAGAACGCTGGCAGCACCCACAGCGCGAGCCAGGCCCAGCGCTCACCGGAGTTGATCCCGACGGTGGCGAGTGCGATCACGAGGATTCCGAGTGCCACGCCTGCGCTGGCGATGAGGGCCTTGGCGTCGTCGGGGAATTGCGGCTCACTGGTGTCGGCGTAGACGGAGGCGAGGAAGACGATCATGAGCAGGCCGAAGACCACCATGAGTCCCTGGGATGTTCGCTGGATTCCGGTCATGACAGTTGCCTTTCGAACGTTGGGTATGGGACGCCGTCGACGCTAGGGACCTCCACCGCCCGCGACTACGTGGTCGACCGTAAGTACTGAGCATTACGGTCGACCGCAAGGCGGTGAGCCGCTGCCGGAGCGAGAATGGAGGCGTGCTGGAGATCCTCGTTGTGCCGGCGTGCTTCCTTGGGGCGGGCCTGATCGGCCATCGCCTCGGTACGCCACCGCGTGTGGTGGGCGGGCTGGTCGCTGTCGGCTGCTCGCACCTGCTGGCGTTCCTCGGCGCGAACCAGGCGCTGACCACCGGCGGCGCGGCCGCTGACTGGATCCACCTGGTCTCGCAGTGGCTGTTCCTGGGCGGCTTCGTCGCCCTGGTCTGGCTCGCGGCGAGCTACCCGACCCAGCGCCCCTCGACCACGCTGGTCGCCGCCGCTGGGGCACTCGGCGTCGCCGGCCCCCTGCTGGCCGCCTTGTCCGGCCCCACACCCGTGTTGGTCGACGACGAGCGCGAGCTCGGCCCGCTGGTCCACGTCCTCCCCGAAGCCCTCGCTGGCGTCGCAGCGGCGCCCTTGTTGCTGCTTCCAATGCTCGCGGTGGTCACGTTCGTGGCGCGCTACCGGCGCGCCGATAGGGACGATCGTGCTGCGATGCGGTGGCCGATCGCCGGGCTTGCCCTCATCTCGGCACTCGTGGTCGCCGGGACGCTGCTCGGCCCCGACCAGCAGGGCACGGTCACCGCTCTGTTCTTGCTCGCCGCTCCGGTATTCCCCCTGGCGCTGGCGTTCGGCCCCGTCGTACGGCGCCTCGACGCATTGTCATCCGACCTAGCCGAGGTCCGCGACCGGCTTGCCCGTCGGACCCGACCCCCTGTGCCGCGGGGCGTTCTGGCTCGGCTCACGCCGCGCGAACTGACGGTCCTCGCGGCGATGGCGGAGGGCATGGCTAACCCGGTGATTGCCCGGACGATGCATCTCTCGCTGTCGTCGGTCGAGAAGCACGCGACGTCGATCTTCCGGAAACTCGATATCCCGGAGGGCCCCGAGGTTCACCGCCGAGTGGCCGCCGTCGTCGCCTATCGAGATGTCCTCGACGTGGGCAACCAAGACTAGCCTCCCGCCATTCAGAGATTACTCGTGGACGAGTGACCACATCTGCCGCTGCGGGCTCCGCCCGACCACGCCGCGCTGCGGGCTCCGCCCGACCACGCCGCGCTGCGGGCTCCGCCCGACCATGCCGCGCTGCGGGCGCGGCAGAGCAGCCGCCCACTCGGTTGTCCTCACGGCCAGCCAAGAGTTGGATGACTCGATGGATGCTCAGAGCAAGTGCTGCCTAGCCGGGCTGAGAGCTGGACGCTCACGAACACGAGTCCAAGGGCGACGTGGGCGCGTCCGTGATCGGCGCGGAGCAAGGGAGGGCGGGCTAGCCTCGGCCGGTGGCCAACCTCGAGGTCGTACCGACGACCAGCGTGGAGGCGGGGCAGTGGCTGCGTGACGCCGTCACGGACTTCGGAGGGCACGTCGAGCAGCTCGTGCCCGCCGGCTACGCCAGGTGCATCCGGATCTTCCACCGCCCGGATCAGGGAGATCCCGACGACGACGCGGCCCGGTCCTGGGCCGAGGTCGCTGCCCGGCACGGGATCACGCTCCACCCGGCGGCCCAGTGGATCTCGCTCACCGGCGGACGTGACGACTCGCCGCACCACGATGGCCCGGGGGCGCCGTCCGACCAACCGCTCTACGGGTCGCTCGACCAGAACGTGCTGCCGCTGCTCTGCGACCTCCTGGCCCGACACACCCGGACGCCCGAGCGCTGTCATGCCGCGCTGTGGGAAGGGGGTGGCGCGACCCCCCGATCCTGGAACGCCTACCCGAAGCTCGAGCTCCCCGGCCGGAGGCACTGGATGTTCGCGCCGATCCCGGTGCGTGCGGTGCCAGCCATGTCGGCGACGCTCGAGGTCGCCGGGTACGAGGAGGACGGCCGCTCCGACGGCACCAGCTGGCTCCACGTCGGCTCGTCGTCCGACCGGCGACCCGACGACCGACAGCTCGGAGCCGAGGCGGCCCGGTGGAAGCGTGAGGGCGGGCTGGTCCAGTCACCGACGTGGTGGTGGCCCGAAGACCGCGCGTGGGTCGTGCACTCCGACACCGACCTCGAGAGCACGCTGGTCGGGTGCAGCGCCGACCTGGCAGCGGCCCTGCTCGACCATCCAGACATCGAGTGCCTCGAGGTCCAGCCGACGACCTCGCTCGAGTTCGACGGAGACCGGGTCAATCGCACCTATCCGCGGGCGTGACGGGCGAAACCGCCCTGTTCACTGAGCAGATGGCAACCCGTCTCCTCCTGATC
>CAWEHA010000015.1:0-8336 GCA_963808855.1 uncultured Actinomycetota bacterium
GCCCGACGGCCGGCCGTTCCGCGTGCCCCGGCTCCCCTGGGTGCGGGTGATGCAGCCGTGGGTCACGAACCGCCTCATCTACCGCGGCGTGCGGCGACACCGGTAGCCATTTGCTCTCGGGTGCTCCGTCAGAGGATCGGCTTGCCCCCGGTGACGGCGACGCGGGCACCGGAGACGTAGCTGGCCTCGTCGGAGGCGAGCATCACGTAGACCGGGGCGAGCTCGGCGGGCTGCCCGGGGCGGCCGAGCGGGGTGTCGTCACCGAACTCCGCCACCTTCTCCGGGGGCATCGTCGCCGGGATGAGCGGCGTCCAGACCGGGCCGGGAGCCACGCTGTTCACGCGGATCCCCCGCGGCCCGAGCAGCTGCGCGAGGCTCGCGCAGAAGTTGGCGATCGCGGCCTTGGTGGCGGCGTACGGCGCGAGGGTGGGCACGGGCTGGTCGGAGTTCACCGAGGAGCTGCCGATGATGGACGAGCCCTCGCCCATGTGCGGCAACGCCGCCTTGCAGAGGTGGAACATCGCGGAGACGTTGGTGGCGAAGGTGTGGTCCCACTCCTCGTCGGGGATCTCTTCCAACGACTCGCGGGTCATCTGGAAGGCCGCATTGCTCACCAGCACGTCGATCCGGCCGAACTCCTCGACCGCGCTGTCGACCACCTCGCGGCAGTGCGCGGGGTCGGCGAGGTCACCGGACAGCACCACCGCGCGCCGGCCCGCCTCCTCCACGTGGCGGGCGGTGTCCGCGGCGTCGTCGTGCTCGTTCAGATAGGAGATGAGCACGTCGGCGCCCTCCCGGGCGTAGGCGATCGCCACCGCGCGGCCGATGCCGCTGTCTCCGCCGGTGATCACCGCGACCTTGTCGGTCAGCCGGCCCGAGCCGCGGTACGACTCCTCCCCGCAGTCGGGCACGGGCGTCATCTCGCGCTGGACGCCGGGGGGTTGCTGCTGCTGCTCGGGTTGGGTCATGCCGCGCGGTACCCGGATCACCCGCAGCCATGCGGACCGGACCCACACGGCCAAGACCCGACCCGCCCCGCCGTCCGGAGCGGACGACGGGGCGGGCCGGACGAGGATCAGGCGCGCAGGTCGAAGCGGTCGTTCTCCATGACCTTGACCCACGCGGCGACGAAGTCGGCGACGAACCTCGCCTCACCATCACCGCTGGCGTAGACCTCCGACAGCGCGCGGAGCTGGGAGTTCGAGCCGAACACCAGGTCGACGGCGGTGGCGGTGGCCCGCACCTCGTCGGTGCTGACGTCGCGGATCTCGTAGACGTTCTCCTCCGACTGCGAGGTGACCCACCGGGTGCCCGGCGACAGCAGGTTCACGAAGAAGTCGTTGGTGAGCTGGCCGGGACGGTCGGTGAGGACGCCGTGCTGCGTGCCCGGGGCGGTGATCCCCAGCGACCGCAGGCCGCCGACGAGGGCCGTCATCTCGGGAGCCGACAGACCCAGCAGGTAGGACCGGTCGACCAAGAGCGTCTCGGGCTGCAGCTTCTCGCCGGGGCGCACGTAGTTGCGGAACCCGTCAGCGCGCGGCTCGAGGTAGCCGACCGACTCGACGTCGGTCTGGTCCTCGGTGGCGTCGGTGCGACCGGGCCGGAACGGCACGGTGACGTCGACGCCGGCGTCGCGCGCCGCCTTCTCCACCGCGGCGGTGCCGCCGAGCACGATCAGGTCGGCCAGCGAGACGGCCTTGCCGCCGGACTGCGCCTCGTTGAACCGCTGCTGCACGCCCTCGAGGGCTTCCAGCGCGCGCTCCAGGTTCTCCGGGTCGTTGACCGCCCAGCCGCGCTGGGGCTCCAGGCGGATCCGCGCACCGTTGGCGCCGCCGCGCTTGTCGGTGCGGCGGAAGGTGGCGGCCGAGGCCCAGGCAGTGGCCACCAGGTCGGCGACCGACAGTCCGCTGTCGAGCAGCTGCGCCTTGAGGTCGGCGACGTCGGCGTCGTCGACCAGCTCGTGGTCGACGGCCGGCACCGGGTCCTGCCACAGCTGGGGCTCGGGCACCCAGGGGCCGAGCAGGTGGGGCCCGACCGGACCCATGTCGCGGTGCAGGAGCTTGTACCAGGCCTTGGCGAAGGCCAGCGAGAACTCGTCGGGGTTCTCGAGGAACCGGCGCGAGATCTTCTCGTAGGCCGGGTCGAAACGCAGCGCGAGGTCAGAGGTCAGCATCGTCGGGCGGTGCTTCTTCTGCGGGTCGTGCGCGTCGGGGATGATCGCGTCGTCGGTCGTGGCGACCCACTGCTTCGCGCCGGCCGGGCTCTCGGTGAGCTCCCACTCGTAGCCGAACAGGATCTCGAAGAACCGGTTGCTCCACTGCGTCGGCACGTCGGTCCAGGTGACCTCGAGGCCGGAGGTGATCGTGTCGCCGGCCTTGCCGGAGCCGTAGCCGCTCCGCCAGCCGAGGCCCTGCTCCTCCAGCGCCGCACCCTCGGGCTCGGCACCGACCAGGTCGGGGTCACCGGCACCGTGGGTCTTGCCGAAGGTGTGGCCGCCGGCGATCAGCGCCACGGTCTCCTCGTCGTTCATCGCCATCCGGCCGAACGTGTCCCGGATGTCGCGCGCCGAGGCGAGCGGGTCGGGGTTGCCGTTGGGGCCCTCGGGGTTGACGTAGATGAGGCCCATCTGGACGGCGCCGAGGTTGTCGGCGAGCTCGCGGTCACCGGAGTAGCGCTCGTCGCCCAGCCAGGTGTCCTCCGGGCCCCAGATGATCTCCTCGGGCTCCCACACGTCCTCGCGCCCGAACGCGAAGCCGAACGTCTCGAAGCCCATCGACTCCAGCGACACGTTGCCGGCGAGGACCAGCAGGTCGGCCCACGAGAGCGCCTGCCCGTACTTCTGCTTGACCGGCCAGAGCAGACGGCGGGCCTTGTCGAGGTTGGCGTTGTCGGGCCAGCTGTTGAGCGGCGCGAACCGCTGCCCGCCGTCACCGGCGCCACCGCGACCGTCGTGCACGCGGTAGGTGCCGGCAGCGTGCCAGCTCATCCGGATCATCAGGCCGCCGTAGTGGCCGAAGTCGGCGGGCCACCAGTCCTGGGAGGTGGTCAGCACCTCGGTGATGTCGCGCTTGACCGCGTCGACGTCGAGCCCGGAGAAGGCCTCGCGGTAGCTGAACTCCGTGCCCAGCGGGTTGCCCGCCGGGTGGTGCGGGTGCAGCACGGAGAGGTCGAGCTGGTTCGGCCACCAGTCCTTGTTGGAGCGCGGGCGGTGCGAGGTCGGCTGCGGCGAGTCGATCGCCGGGTTCTCACTCTCGCTGCCGTGCGAGGTGACGCCGTCGTGGGCGACCGGGCAGCCGCTGGCCGCCTTCTCGTCCACGCCCTGCGGGCTGCCCTCGGTGGGCGTCGGGCCGTCGGAGCTCTGGCTCATCGGTGTCCTTCCGTGTCGGGTGGATGAGAGATGTCGGTTCAGGCCGGGGCGCGGCAGGCGGGGCAGGTGCCCCAGTAGACGACCTCGGCCTCGTCGAGCGTGAAGCCGTGGTCGTCGGACGCCGTCAGGCAGGGGGTCTCCCCCACCGCGCAGTCGACGTCGGCGATCGAGCCGCACGAGCGGCACACGACGTGGTGGTGGTTGTCACCCACCCGGGCCTCGTAGCGCGCCACCGAGCCGGTGGGCTGGATCCGCCGGACGAGGCCGGTGTCGGCGAGCACCCGCAGCACGTCGTAGACGGCCTGGTGCGACACCTGCCCGACGTCGGCGCGGACGGCGCCCAGCACCGTGTCGGTGTCGGCGTGCGGGTGGGCCTCGACCGCGGCCAGGACGGCGAGGCGGGGCCGCGTGACGCGGAGCCCGGCGTCCCGAAGCCGCTGCTGGGGATCGGTCGAACGCACACCCCGACCTTGGCGCACTTTCTGGAACGAGTCAAGAATGGCTGGTCAGCGCGGTGTCACCCCGAGCGAGGCCAGCACGACAGCCAGCTCCCCGGCCTGGGGACCCCAGGTGCCGGGCAGGACAGACCAGTCCAGCCTGACCCCACCCACCTGCACCAGGTGGTGCTCGCGCGGCGCGCCGTCGTCGGCGGAGGTGTAGACGAGCGACTCGGTGCGCAGGTCGCCCGGCCCGGGCACGTCGTTGTCGTACTCGACGTCATCGGTGTCCGCGTCGCCCCCGTCGTCCTCCAGCTCGTGCTGGAGCTCGTACTCCTCGCGCAGCGACGCCCGCGGGCCGAGCACGACGTCGACCTGCTCGCCCTCCCACGGTGAGGGCAGCGGGCGGACCCAGGAGCAGTGTCGGTAGTCCGGGATCCGGTCGGGCAGTAGGAGCGTGACCGTGCCTTTCCTGGCGGCACAGCGCGCCGTGCGGAATCGGGGGTGCCGCGTGGCGCCGACCGGTGCGAGCTCCGCGAGCACGTTGGTCGCCTCCTCCGGCGCGTCCGGATCGGAATCGGCGTCGGCGTCACCGTCGGACGCCGCCGGGGCGCGCACCGCGAGGCTGTCCTGGACCTGCCGCCACAGCCGGCGGTCCCGGCGCTCGCTCCCCCGCGGCACCCTGGACCTGGTCGGGCCGATCCACGTGAGGCGGATGCCGCCCGCCTGGACGGCCACGGCGTCGTAGACGCGCCCGGACCCCGACTCCCGCGCGCGGTACTTCGCGCGCTCGCCGTTCGGGGAACCGAGCACCGCGACCTGCTCGACGACGGGACGCGGACCACGCCGCAGGGCGAACCGCTCCACGGCAGCCCGCAGCGGCTCCTGCGTCGGCATGGTGATCGAGAACGAGGAGTGCCGGGGCCGCCGGAACCCCATGGGCACGGTCCGCCCGAAGAAGCAGACGACGGACCCGGCCTCGGGGCCGTGGTCCTCCCGGTACATGTCGGTGACGGTGAACCCGGTGTAGGAGTCGTAGTCCTTCGGCACCAGGATGCTGGCCACGCGGGCCGCCGCGCCCTCCTCGCCGTTGGCGCATGCCAGGAGCTTGTTGTCGGACCGGATCACCTGCGGCCGCACCGGCGCGCGCACGTCGGGCCCCTCGATCCGCGAGCGTTCTGCCCGGTCGGTCGGCTCGTCACCGTCCGCGCTGCAGGAGGTCAGCAGGGCGAGCACGGTGAGCGCGGTGGTGACCGGCAGGACTCGGAGCCGCACGAGACCTCCCGGGACTGGCAGCGTGCTCGATCCTAGTGCCGCGCGTAGGTCTCGGTGGCACCCAGCCGGAGCGGTGCCTCCCGTGCCCATTCTTGGGTATTGGAGCGCGCCGGGCCCCGCTGCCGCCGCGGGTCGCTCCCTACATTCCGGAGGTCGTCACCTGCGAGGAGAGGCACGTCCTCGTCCGCGGGTCGGAGCAGCCCCTGGGGGACCTGATGTCGTTCGCACGTGCATGGCGCCATGCGCGGGTCGCCGGACCCGGTGCGTGGTGACGTGTACGTCACTCTGCGCGACCGGCCTCAGGACGACGCCGCCTCGGCACTCGAGCCGGCGAGGGGCCGGCGCCGGGTCGCCCCGGTGGTGGTCACGCTCGGTCTGGTCAGCCTGCTGACCGACATCTCGTCGGAGTCGGTGGCCGCCGTCCTTCCTCTCTACCTGACCGCGGTGGTCGGACTGTCGACCGTCGGCTACGGCGTCGTGGACGGGCTGTACCAGGGCGTGAGCTCACTGGTGCGGGTCGGGGGCGGCTGGGCCGCCGATCGCAGCGGGCACCCGAAGTGGGTCGCCGCGGCCGGCTATGCGACCTCGTGCGCGGCGCGGGCGGCGCTGCTGGTGAGCACCGGCCTGGCCGCGGTCGCGGCGGTGGTGGCGGTCGACCGGGTCGGCAAGGGCCTTCGCACAGCACCGCGGGACGCCATGATCGCGGCCGCCTCGAGTCCCGCGGACCTCGGCCGGGCCTTCGGCGTGCACCGCGCGCTCGACACGACCGGCGCCGTGATCGGTCCGGTGCTCGCGTTCGCCATCCTGTGGTGGATCCCCGACGGGTACGACGTCGTGATGGCGGTGTCCCTGGGCTTCGCCGTCCTCGGCCTCGCCCTCCTGGGGCTGCTCGTCTCCGAGCCGCGGCCGCCCGAGCCGTCCCCGACGGCCGACCCACCGGAGCCGTTCCGCTGGCGCACCCTGCTGAACCCCCGGCTGCGGCGGCTGCTGGTGGTCTGCGGCGGGCTGGGCCTGCTCACGGTCGGCGACGGGTTCATCTACCTCGCGCTGCTCGACCGCGGCCAGTTCGCCGTCCACTGGTTCCCGCTGCTGTACGTCGGCACCAACGTCGCCTACCTCGCGCTCGCGGTGCCGTTCGGCCGCCTGGCCGACCGCGCCGGGCGGGCTCGCGTGGTGGTGCTCGGACACGCCGCCCTCGTGGCCGCGTACCTGTGCGCCTCGGCTCCGCTGTCCGGCGCGCTCGCGACCGTCGTCTCCCTGGTGCTGCTCGGCGCGTTCTACGCGGCCACCGACGGCGTCCTCGCCGCCCTCGCCGGACAGCAGGTGCCGGCGTCGATGCGGGCCAGCGGCATCGCCTCGGCGCAGACCACCGTGGCCCTTGCCCGCACCGTGTCGTCGGTGTCGTTCGGGTTGCTGTGGTTCGCCGTCGGACCCGTCGTGGCCCTGCAGGTGATGGCGGTCGTGCTGCTGCTCGCCCTGCCCGCCGCCCTGGTGGCGCTGCGCGGGCTCGGCTCACCGGCGGCGAGTGCGGCATGAGCCGCCGCATGCGCCGGCTGGCCTTCGCCGTGGTCACGATGGTCGTCGTCGGGAGCCTCGTCGGCTACGTCGTGAGCGAGGCCGCGAGCAGGCGGGCCCGTTTCGGCGCCGCGCCGTCGGCCGCCACCACCGACCTCCCCGCCGTCGCGGACGGCCCCCGCCTGGTCTTCCGGCACACCGGCATCGACGACCACTACGGCCTCGTCGCCGTCGTCGCCCTCGACGACCCGAGCGGACCGCGCGCCTTCACCGACGTGGCCTGCGACCGGGTGGACGCCACCGGCTCCGAGGCCACCTGCCTGCGCACCGAGCGCGGGCTGCTGCCGCACTTCCGCCAGGTCACGATGGACGCCGGCTGGTCGGTCACCGACTCGGTGGCACTGCGCGGCATTCCCAGCCGGACCCGGCTCTCGCCCGACGGCACGCTGGTCGCCACCACGAGCTTCGTCTCCGGACACTCCTACCTGCAGGCCGGCTTCTCCACCGCCACCGAGATCCGATCGGTCGCGGGCAAGGACCACGGCAACCTCGAGGAGTTCACCCTGCGTGTCGACGGCGAGACCGTCAGCGCCCGTGACCGCAACATGTGGGGCGTCTCGTTCGTCGACGCCCGGACCTTCTACGCCACGGCCGCCACCGGCGGCCACACCTACCTCGTCCGCGGGGACCTCGAGGCGCGCACGCTGACGGCGGTGCGCGACAACGCCGCGTGCCCGTCCCTCTCGCCCGACGCCACGCGGGTCGCCTACAAGGTCGACACCGGCCGCGGTGCGCTTCCCCGCTGGACCCTCGGGGTGCTCGACCTCGCCACCGGCGTCGAGCAGCTGCTGGACGGCGAGCCGGCCAGTGTCGACGACCAGGTGGAGTGGCTCGACGACGACACCGTGCTCTACGGCCTGCCGCGCACCGAGGAGCCCGGCGTCACCGACGTCTGGGCGCTCGACGTGGCCGCCGGCTCCCGGCCGCAGTTGCTCGTGGCCGAGGCGTGGTCGCCGGCGGTGGTGCGCCCATGACCGCCGACCTCCGCTCCGTGCCTGCTGGGCCGGACGCCGGTGCGCTCCCCCACCGCGTCGCCGCCCTGGCCGGCATCGACCCGGTGGCGGCCGCGCGCCTGGTCACCCTCCTCGAGCGGGCGCCCGACGCCGTCGGCGCCGCCTACCTGCCGGAGCGGGAGGAGATGGCCCGCACCGTGCGGGGAGTTGCCGGGCGTCGTGGCGTCACCCTGCGGGCCGAGGGCACCAGCCTCCGCTACACCGCGATGGCGGCGCTCGGGCTCGCCCGGGTACCGCTCGCCGTGCAGCGGCGGGTGCTGGACGGCGACGCCGCCTCCGACCTGGCCTGGCGGGCCGCGGGCCGCGCCATCTCCTCCGACGACGCCGGAGCCGTGGCCCTCGCCACGTGGGCGATGGCGGAGGTCACCGGCGATGTCGACCTCGACCTGGTGGCGCGCTGCCGCTCCGTCCTCGACTCCGGGGTGCCGCTCCCGACGGTCTCCCTGTCCTGGCTGGTGTGCGCCGCCGTGGCCGCACACCCACTCGCCGACACCGCCGACCTCGTGACCGGTCGGCCCGCCGGCTGTGTGCCCACGAGGGACTCCGCGGCCTGTTCCCCCACCTGGCCCCGGCCCTGGTGCAGCCGTGGTGGCGCCGTCACGTCGGCAGCTTCGCCGACAGCATCTACCCGGTGCAGGCGCTGGCCCGCGCCGCGGCCCTCACCGGAGA